>JACKCF010000010.1 GCA_020634165.1 Anaerolineaceae bacterium
TCGTGTTCAATGGTGGGACCAACTTCTCCATCAGTGAGAATAGCGCTCCGTATGTTGTAACGGACTTGCCAGCAGGCAACTACAGCGTGGTAGAAACCGTTCCGAGCGATTGGGACCTCGCTAACATCGACTGTAGACCGAACAACAACACGGGTCTGACCGATGGTCTGACAATCGTGCTGGAAGCAGGTGAAGAGGCAGTCTGTACGTTCAACAATGTTCATACGCCGCCGCCACCGAAAGCCAGTATCACCATCGTCAAGTCTGTGAACTGGAATGGCGTTCCGGTAAATGGCAGCCAGACCTTCGACCTGTGCATCAACAGCGTGGCTTTTAGCAGTCCGCAATGCCAGACCGTTGGTGCCAATGGTGGCTCGGTTTCCTTCGCAGACCTCGATCTGGGTGTTTACGATGTCTATGAACTCGATCCAGGTTCAGACTGGACAGTCACTGGTGGTACGAGTGTCACGCTTGACACACCGGATCAGCAGGCATCGGTGACTATCACCAATACCCGCAACATCGTACTACTGCCTTTGACGCTGGAAGCAGTCTGTCCGGCAGGGACGATAATCGTCACCAACCCGAACGGCTTCCCGGTTGATTTCCAGTACAATGGCCAGTCTTACTCAGTGGGTGCCAACAGCACGGCACAGATTACGGCACAACCGGGCGAAACGATCACGATCACGTTCAATGGTGGTAATGCAACTATCACAGCCAAGCTGACAACCGACTGCGGCACGGTCTCCCAGGAACCCGGACTAACTTGCCCGGCGAACTGGACACTGATCGGTGAATCACGCGCAGTGCTCGGCATCAATCATCCGAATGTCGTGTTCGAGGTCAACTATAACTTCAATCTTGATGGTGCCTTCCAGGATTATCAGGTTGCGGTACTGGTTGCTTCGGCAGTGGGCCATCCTGAGGCTGGATGCTTGATCGGTGGTGGTAACGATGGTGGGACATACCCATGCGACCAGGGCCAGAACTACGAATCGTTCAATGTCCTGTTCGATGGTGGCCAGGTTGCCAGTATCCCCGATCACGGCGAAGATCAGTGGCAGAGCTTCGGCAATGTCTACTCGGCTACGATTGGTGCTGGCGCCCATACGGTGACTTATCGCCACATCGGCCAGGGTACGACGCCGGAGAGTGTCACCTACAAGAGCATCATCTGTGTCCTGGCTGGCCAGCCAGTCGTGACACAGGCGGCTCCAGTAGAATCTCAGGCCGTTACCCAACCTGAACAGGCACCACCTCCGCAAGAGAAAGAGGAAGAAGTTCCGCCTGTTGAGGAAGAGCCAACTGAAGGTGAACAGCCAGCCGAGGTAGAAGAACCCGTGCAGGGTGATGAGTCAGTAGGTGGGGAGGGCGAAGGAGCACAACCTACAGATACTCCCGATAAGTCTGGTGATGAATCTGCCGAAGGGTAATTCTACCGGAGAAAAATATTTCGGTCGGTAATCAGAACCAAATTGAGCAGGGTCACAGGCCCTGCTCAAATCATAAGGCCTGTACTGAGAACATTCCTGGTACGGGCCTTTTTTGTTCCAGCGATGTCAGGCCGTTTCCGGCTCGTAGCCGAGTTCCTGTGACAGAGCAAACGCCGCATACATAACCTCATTTACCAGCCGGTCGATGGTCTCATCATGAACACGAACGGTTGGTCCAGAGATGCCAATGGTCGCAATCGCTAGGCCAATGGCATTGTAGACTGGCGCAGCCAGACAGCGCACCCCATACTCGTTCTCTTCATCATCAAGCGCGTAGCCACGCTGACGAGTGATTCTTAATTCCTCGATGAGTTGATTATGGTCGGTGATGGTCCCTGGCGTGATCCGGGGCAGGTCATCGGGCAACGGCAGATCGGCAAAGGCCATCAATCCTTTACCAAGTGCGGTATTGTGCAAATAGAGCGTACGACCTGTCTGGCTGACGACCCGCAGTTGAGAGGTTTCAGGCTGTATATCGTCAGTAACCAGGGCTTTGCCTTCGGAATAAACGCCAATATGGGCACACTCCCCTGTAGCCTGGGCTAGCTTAATCAGATACGGGCGCGCCAATTCACGTAGAGCAAAGCGGTTGGTCAATTGCCAACTGATGCTGTGCAAGCGCTTCCCCATGGTATAGGCCCGCGATTCTTTAGCGCGCTGTACATACCCGTAGCTTTCCAGCGTACCCAGCAAACGAGATGCCGTGCTCTTATCGACATCCAGCTTAGCGGCGATATCCGTCACGTTGATTGGACTTTCGATACCAGACATCAGGTTGATGATTTGCAAGCCACGCGCTAAAGACTGTATTTCTCGCATTGATCCTGGCCTTTTGTTGCATAATAACCAACATATTATGATGATTGACGGGAAAATGCAAGATTTGTTGACAATAGAGTGTAGATATGCTAATTTGGCGGCAAATAATGCCGCATATGCGTAATTGGCATCTGGCTGGTATCTGTTTTTGGTAGATTACCTTTAGCAGATTAAAAGATGAGTTGGCTCCCCTTCATAGATACCCGTCCGGTGCGCGGTGAAAAATTATCCATTACCAAAGGAAAACCCGTGTGACTGTCAATATTGCTTTGATTGGCGCTGGACGCATTGGGAAGGTCCATGCAAAGGCCATTTCTACGTCTGTCCCTCAGGCGAAAATCGTCGCCGTTGCTGATTACTATGCCGCATCAGCACAGGAATTGGCCGATGCCTACAACATTCCTTTTCATACTGATAATCATCTCGAAGCTATTCAGCGTGCTGATGTCGATGCGGTTCTAATTGCTTCCTCGACCGATACCCATGCCCCTTTCATCATAGACGCTGCCAAAGCGGGCAAACACATCTTTTGTGAAAAACCGATTGCAGCCAATCTCACTGCAATCGACGAAGCCCTGGCTGCTGTCGATGAAGCTGGCGTACAGCTCCAGATTGGTTTCAACCGCCGCTTTGACCCGACTTTTGCCCGTGTTAAGCAAGCCATCGATGATGGCAGCATCGGTACGCCCCATCTGCTGCACATTATCAGCCGTGATCCTGCTCCGCCGCCTATTGAGTATGTCAAAGTGTCCGGCGGCATCTTCTTCGATATGACCATCCACGACTTTGACATGGCGCGCTTCTTATATGGTGATGTCGATGAAATTTACGCTTCAGGCGCTGTACTGGTGAACCCAGCCATTGGTGAAGCGGGCGACATTGACACGGCTATCATCACGCTGAAATTTGCCAATGGCGCAATGGGCACCATCGACAACAGTCGTCAGGCCGTTTATGGCTATGACCAGCGCGTGGAAGCTTTCGGCAGCAAAGGCAGTGCCGGCAGTGCCAATCACTATGCGGATGAAGTAACCATTAGCAATGGCCAGCAGGTCAAACGGGCCAGCCTGCCACTGAACTTCTTCCTTGAGCGTTACGATGCTTCCTATAAGATCGAGTTGCAGGACTTTGTCGATGCCATCGAAAAGGGTACGCCTGTGCCTGTCAATGGCTATGATGGCCGCGTACCTGTCGTGATGGCGATGGCAGCAAAGAAGTCGCTTGATGAGAATCGCCCGGTGAAACTGGCAGAAATAGGCTAAGTAGATAGGCGAATGATGACCAAAACATACGATACGCTGCACATGGGGCGTAGTTCGATTGATTTATATTCCAACGATGTTGGTACGCCCTTTTCTGAAATCAACAGCTTTGCCGCCTACGTGGGCGGCTCTCCGACCAACATCAGCGTCGGTGCTCGCCGATTGGGACTCAAAAGCGCGCTCCTGACTGCCATCGGCAAAGACCCGGTAGGGCAGTTCATCGTTGACTTTCTCAATAAAGAAGGCGTGGAGACAAAATTCATCCCGACCAAACCGGAACACCGTACCAGTGCGGTTGTGCTCGGCATTGAGCCACCTGATAAATTCCCGTTAGTTTACTATCGCGATAACTGCGCCGACATCAACCTGACGATTGATGATGTGCTGGCGTCGCCCATCAATGATTGCAAGGTTTTCCAGTTCGCGGGAACTAACCTCAGCAAAGAGCCAAGTCGTAGTGCGACCATGTTCGCTGCGGAAATGGCCAAGAAAGCCGGGGCGAAGGTCGTCTTTGATGTCGATTTCCGGCCTGACCAATGGCATGATGTGCGCGCCTTTGGTGTTCAGGTCAGGGCGGTGCTACCATTGGTGGATGTCGTCATCGGCACAGAAGATGAAATCAACGCCGCCATGCTTGATGACCCCAATAAGATGTCGCTGACGCACTCACAGGTGTCTGATACCAAAGTGCAGGGTGATAGCCAGAGCAATATTCAGCAGATGCTCCAGAATAATCTGGATGCAGTCGTGGAAAAAGTGGGTTCGCATGGCGCGAAGATTCACCTGCCGACAGGCGAAATTATTGAAGCAGGCGGCTTCCCAGTTGAGATTTACAATATCCTCGGTGCGGGTGATGCCTTCGGTGGCGGCTTCCTCTATGGTTATGTCAACGACTGGGGTTGGTACAAATCCGCGCGTTTGGGCAATGCCTGCGGCGCCATTGTCGTGACAAAACACGGCTGTGCCAACTTCATGCCCACTTTGGAAGAAGTCCTCAAGTTTGTCGAGCCTTATGGCGGACTTGATTGATCCCGAAACGTGCCTGGTTTTGGCGGCATCAAACTTAAAGACCAACTAAGGAAGGGAGAGATCGTGAAATATACATCTGAAACCATGCTGGTGAAATCGACCGATTCAGGCGGGACCGGAACCTTCGCTCGTGTTCGTGCGGAAGAAGCCGGTTGGGAATACCTCAACATGGCCGCTGTTCGCTTAAATAAGGGCCAGACCTTCGGCGACAACACCCGCGATTATGAAAATGCCATCGTCATCCTGGGGGGCGTCTGCAACATCAAAACCAGCGATGGTGAGTTCAAGAATGTCGGCAGACGGCCCAATGTATTTAGCGGCATGCCTTACGCCCTGTATCTATCGCGCAACAAAGATTTCGAGATTGAAGCTCTGACCGATGGTTTTGAGTTTGCTTCTTGTTGGGTGCCCACCGATCAGGATTTCCCGACGCAGTTGGTTACTCCCGAAATGAGTAACATCGAAATTCGCGGTGGAGCCAACGCTACCCGCCAGATCAATGGCATCTTGCCACCAGGATTTAACTGCCATCGCATTGTCTGTGTCGAGGTCTATACGCCCTCTGGCAATTGGAGCAGCTACCCGCCGCATAAACATGATGTCCATCGCGAAGATGGCGACGGTAACATCATTGAGGCTGATCTCGAAGAAATCTACTTCTACAAGATCGACAATCCAATGGGCTATGCCTATCAGCGCGTCTATAACGATGATCGCAGCATCGACGGCGTGATGATGGCCCAGAACCATGACAGCGTCCTCGTGCCGGAAGGCTACCATCCGGTAGTCAGCGCGCACGGCTATACCACCTACTATCTGAATTTCCTGGCGGGTTCGGCGCAATCTCTGGCCAACGCCGATGATCCCGACTACGCCTGGGTCAAGGATACCTGGACCTTCCAGGACCCGCGCTTGCCGATTGTTCATCATGGCATGGAACCACACCGTAAATAGTGTTTCTTGAAAGGACATTTCATGAGCAAGACACGTCGCCTGACGATGGCGCAGGCGCTTATCCTGTATCTGAGCAAACAATACGTCCACCGAGATGGCCAGGAAAATCCGTTTTTTGCGGGCGTCTGGGGCATTTTCGGACATGGCAATGTGGCCGGTGTCGGTCAGGCATTGCAGCAGTTCAACAGTGAAATCCGTTATTACCAAAGTCGCAACGAGCAGGCCCAGGTTCATGCGGCAGTGGCGTACGCCAAGCACAAGAACCGTATGCAGACTTTCGCCTGCACATCGTCGATTGGCCCTGGCGCGACCAATATGGTCACAGGTGCGGCTCTGGCGACGGTCAACCGCATTCCGGTACTGCTGCTGCCCGGTGATATTTTCGCCGAGCGTATTCAGGCACCCGTATTGCAGCAAGTTGAATGGGAGCATTCCCAGGACATCAGTGCCAACGATGCCTTCAAGCCCGTTTCGCGTTACTGGGATCGCATTAATCGTCCGGAGCAGCTCATCACCAGCCTGCCGGAAGCCATGCGCGTCCTGACGTCGCCTGCGGATACAGGTGCTGTCACACTCGCCTTGCCCCAGGATGTACAAACCGAAGCCTACGACTATCCCGCAGCCATGTTTGAGAAGCGAGTCTGGACTATCCAGCGCAACCGTGCTGATAGCAGCCAACTTGCCCAGGCAGCAAGCTGGATACAATCTTCCAGCAAGCCGATCATCGTGGCGGGTGGCGGTATTCACTACAGCGAGGCCCATGACGCCCTGCGCGCCTTTGTCGAAAAAACGGGCATCCCGATTGGCGAAACGCAGGCGGGTAAGGGAGTGCTCAATTATGACCATCCGTTGAACCTGGGAGCCATCGGCACGACAGGCACGGAAGGGGCCAACATCATGGCCCGTGAAGCCGATCTCGTGATCGGCATTGGTACGCGCTATAGCGACTTCACCAGCGCCAGTAAGACCGCTTTCCAGAACCCGAATGTGCGCTTCATCAACATCAACGTGATGGAATTTGACGCTTACAAACACAGTGCCTTACCGCTTGTTGGTGATGCCCGCGCCACACTGGAAGAATTGTTCAGTCTGGTCGGTGATTACAGCGTGGATGCTGCTTATCGTAATCGTGCCACTGAATTCAACAAAAGCTGGGACGCGGAAGTACATCGCATCTACAACCTGGAGTACGAACCGATGCTCTCCCAGGGTGAAGCGATTGGCATGGTCAACAGCCAATCGCGTCCGCAGGATGTTGTGTTGTGCGCGGCAGGTAGCCTGCCAGGGGATTTGCACAAGCTGTGGCGTACCCGTGATTCGCGCGGCTATCATCTGGAATATGGCTACTCCTGCATGGGCTATGAAATCGCCGGTGGTATGGGCGTGGCTATGGCTGACCCCGACCGCGAGGTCTATGTCATGGTCGGTGATGGCAGCTTCCTGATGATGCACACCGAAATCGTGACAATGGTGCAGGAAGGCATCAAGCTGAATATCATCATTCTGGATAATCATGGCTTCGCCAGCATTGGTGGCTTGTCGAAGAGTGTCGGCAGTGATGGATTCGGTACCAAATATCGTTTCCGCGATGAAGCCGCCGAGCAGCTCATTGGTGAGAATATCCCCATCGACTTTGCTAAGAATTGCGAATCGCTGGGGGCGTATGTTATCAAGGCTGCTTCCCGCGAGGAATTCAGCGCCGCACTGGAAGAAGCCAAGACGATCAAGCATCGCCCAGTTTGCATCGTGGCGGAAACGGATCGTCGCCAACGTGTAGGTGGCTATGAAAGCTGGTGGGATGTTGCCGTTGCCGAAGTTAGTGATAATCCTGCTGTGCAGGAAGCCCGCAAGGAATACGAGCAGGACAAACAGAAAGAGCGCTATCATCTCTAAGCCAAATGCCAGGATGATAGACCCGTCGAGCGTGAATTGGGTCCGGCTGAGGAGGTATCGAACATGACAACAATGGGTAAATATCGACACCTGAGCCGGACTGCGACGCCAGCAGGGCACTTCGTCATCATGGCGATTGACCATCGTACCAACCTGCTGGAAAACCTGAACGCAGCTACAGACTCGCCCTTATCTGATAGTGACTTTGTTGTCTTTAAACAACAAGTGTTACAGGCACTGGGGCCGCATTCATCGGCTGTGCTGACTGATCCGGCTTACGGTATCGGCGAAGGGATTGTATCGGGGACGCTACCAGGCCAGCTTGGGCTGCTCGCACCGATTGAAGTAACCGATTATGGCCTGCACCCAAGTCAGCGCCCCTTGGACTTCATCCCGAACTGGTCGGTCAAGAAGATCAAGATGATGGGTGGCGATGGTGTTAAGCTGCTGCTGCCGTACCATCCTGATGCCGATAATGCTGCCGAAAAACACGCCTCAGTTGAGCAGATCATCGACGACTGTGACACCTATGATATTCCATTCTTTTTGGAGCCAATCCCTTATTCGCTGGATTCGGCAAAGACCCTGCCCAATGATGAACTCTTGCAGGTAAGCATTGCCATGTGTAAAACCTTCAGCGAGATGGGCGTCGATGTGCTCAAATTACCGTTTCCGGTGGATGCCAAGCAGAGCCAGGAAGATGTTGAGTGGATTGCCGCTTGTCTGGCAGTAGATGCCGCCTGTTCTGTGCCCTGGGCGCTGTTAAGTGCAGGCGTCAGCTATAAAACATTCTTGCAGCAGAGCCAGATCGCCTGCCAGGCAGGGGCCAGCGGCGTGATTGTGGGTCGTGCCGTTTGGGCAGAAGCCGTTGAGTTGCAGGGCGATGAACGCACGACTTTCCTGGCCGATGTTGCACCCAGGCGCATGCAGGAACTCGCAGATGTGTGTGCCCAATTCGCCCGTCCCTGGACTGAATCCGTAGACAAACCTGCCAGTGCCATCGACTGGTACGAGACCTACCAAGCGTAATGACCAAGTAGGAGAGACAAATGACGACCAAGATTCTTGATTTTATTGACGGCCAATGGACTGATGCTAAAGCATCTGATTTGCTCGATGTCATCAATCCGGCTGAAGGCGCGTCCATCGCCCAGGTGGTGATGACCCCTGGCACAGTCGTTGCCCAGGCAGTGGAGGCCGGACACACGGCTTTCCAGGAATGGCGTTACACGCCTGTGACTGACCGCATCCAGCATTTATTCAAGCTTAAAATGCTGCTGGAAGAGCACCTCGACGAAATCGCCAGGGTCATCACCAACGAGTGCGGCAAGACGTATAAAGAGAGCATTGGCGAGATGCGACGTGGCATTGAAAATGTCGAAGTCGCTTGTGGCATGCCGTCATTGATGCAGGGGTACAACAGCGAAGACATCGCGCGTGGCATTGATGAGCATATGTTTCGCCAGCCCTTGGGCGTCGTCGCAGCCATTACGCCTTTCAACTTCCCTGGCATGATTCCGCTCTGGTTCCTGCCCTATGCGGTGGCAACAGGTAACTGCTTCATCCTCAAACCGAGCGAAAAAGTGCCCATGACCACTGCCAAACTGTTCGAGTTGATTGAACAGGCTGGATTCCCCAAAGGCGTCATTCAACTCGTGAACGGCGGCAAAGAAACGGTTGATGCGCTCCTCGATCATCCGCTGGTGCGGGCGATCAGTTTCGTCGGCAGCACCCCTGTGGCGAAGTACATTTATAGCCGTGCAACCGCCAACGGCAAACGCGCCCAATGTCAGGGTGGGGCCAAGAATCCGGTCATTATTATGCCGGATGCTGATATGGATACTGCCACCCGCATCATGGCCGACAGTGCCTTTGGCTGCGCTGGTCAGCGGTGTCTGGCCGCTTCGGTTGCAATTACAGTCGGTGATGCCAAAAACATCTTTACTGAGCAAATTGCGGACGCCGCGACATCACGTATTGTTGGCTATGGCCTCAATGACGAAGTACAAATGGGGCCTGTTATCACCAAAGAGAGCAAAGCGCGCATTGAGAGCATCATCGTTGATGGCCAGCAGCAGGGCATCAATGTTCTGGTCGATGGCCGCAGCAAGTCAGTCAATGGTTACGATGATGGCTATTGGGTATTTCCTACCGTGCTTGATGGCGTACCGCCGGAGAGCGATATTGCCAAAACGGAAATTTTCGGTCCGGTCCTCAGTCTCATGCATGCCAACACCATCGACGATGCTATCGCACTGGTGAATGCCCGCAGCTTTGGCAATATGGCTTGTATCTTCACTAGCAGCGGATCGGCTGCACGTAAATTCCGCAATGAAGCCGATGCGGGCAATATCGGCATCAACATTGGGGTGGCTGCACCGATGGCCTTCTTCCCCTTTAGCGGCTGGAACGACAGCTTTTTCGGGGATTTGCATGCCCAGGCTCATCACGGCGTTGAGTTCTATACCCAGACCAAGGTCGTTGTTGAGCGCTGGCCGAAAGAGTGGTCGCGCCAGTTCTAGGCAGTTGATAGCTATTTATCTAAAGTAAAAGGGCTAACCGATCCGGCTAGCCCTTTTTGCTCTCTACGAAGCGATAAGCTTCTCTTTGCGCTTACGATCTTTCAGCCGCAGCTCCATCTGGAGGATGCGCTTACGCAGTCGCAGGCTCTTAGGCGTGACTTCCAGCAGTTCATCTTCTGCCATGAACTCGATCCAATCGTCCAGGCTCATGGTGCGCGCTGGTTTGATGCGTACATCATCAGCATAGTTCTTGGTACGGACAGCCGTCAGGCCCTTGGTTTTGGTTACATTCAGGTCGAGGTCTTCGCTGCGGATATGCTCGCCAACGACCATCCCGGCATAAACATCCGTTCCTGCGTCGATGAAGAACGAACCGCGCGCCTGCAAATGCGACAGCGCATAGGATGTGCACGTGCCGTCATCCATAGCGACCAAACTGCCAAAGCTGCGTGATGGCGGTTCACCTTTGACGATGGGTTCATAGTCATAAAACAGGCTGTGGAACTGGCCCATACCGCTGGTGGCACGCATAAACTGTGACTGGAACCCCAGCAAAAAGCGTGTTGGTGCCAGGTAGTGGAGGAAGGTCGTGCCGTTTTGGCTGTACATATTCTGCATACGGCCCTTACGTTCGCCCATCATCTCGAACACCGTACCAGCCGTATCGTCAGCAACCTCGATATGGACATCTTCAACAGGCTCGAACAGGTTGCCTTTCTCATCTTCATGATAGATGACCTCTGGCTTGCTGACCTCGAACTCGTAACCCTCGCGGCGCATGGTTTCGATCAGAATACCCAGATGCAGTTCACCGCGCCCGCTCACGACGAAACGTTCTGGTGAAGCGCCATCGGCTACACGCAGCGCCACATTGTGCTTGACTTCGTTATACAGGCGCTCGCGGATACGCAGGGATGTTCCCTGGCCCGTGACGCCTTCGCGTCCGGCAAATGGTGAGGTATTCACCCCGAAGGTCATACGCACAGTCGGCTCTTCGACGCGAATGGCTGGCAGGGCTTCCTGCACATCGGGGTGGGCGATGGTGTCGCTGATGCCCAGGTCACCCAGACCACCGAACGCCACAATGTCACCAGCATGAACCACATCAATTTCCTGCTTGGCCAGGTTATGATGCGTGAACAGGTAATCCAGCTTACCCATGATGCGCTCGCCCCAGGGGGTGATGCGCACGACGGGCATGCCGCGCTTGAGCGTGCCGGACCGCAGGCGGCCAATGCCGAGCTGGCCCTTATAGCTGTCATATTCCAGCGATGTCACCAGCAGGCGTGCAGGCTGATCGGCTTCAATCGTCGGACCTGGAATTTCCTTGATGATGGTCTCAAACAAGGGTGTCAGATCATCAGCCAACGTATCCGCAGAGTGTCCGGCTTTACCATCCAGGCCAACAGCATATACTGTCGGGAAGTAAGCCTGTTCGTCACTGGCACCCAGTTCAATGAACAGGTCGAATGTCTCATTGAGAGAGTCTTCCAGTCGTGAGTGCGGACGGTCCACTTTGTTGATAACCACCACTATTTTTAGGCCCAGTTCCAGCGCTTTGCGCAGAACGAAGCGCGTCTGTGGCATCGGGCCTTCAACCGCGTCGATGAGCAGCAGTGCGCCATCAACCATGTTGAGTACACGTTCTACCTCACCACCGAAATCAGCATGGCCAGGAGTATCAACCACGTTGATTTTTACGCCGTTCCAGGTAATGGCTGTGTTCTTTGACAAAATGGTGATACCACGTTCGCGTTCCAGCGCGTTGGAATCAAGAATGCGTTCTTCGGTCTTGGCGCCCTCGCGGAAGACCTTCGCCTGTTTTAGCATGCCGTCCAGCAAGGTTGTCTTGCCATGGTCAACATGCGCAATAATCGCAATGTTACGCAGATCACTACGTACTTCTGCCACTGTGTTATCCTGCTTTTCCACTTCAAATGCTATTTGGGACCGCTATTGTAGCAGGCCACAGCCTAGAAGATAGTGAGTATGCGACTTCTTACCCCTAAATAGGCACACTTTAATCATTTCTTAGCCTTGTTGGCTATAAAAATCAAAAAGCACAGCCAGCCGACTGTGCCTAATGAATGCCATAAAGGGATTATCTAGCGAATAAGGGTGTCTATCTTTTCAATATCTTGTTCATCAAGCGCCAGCGCGCTCCCCACGATGACATCATCCACCTGGTCAGGGCGCCGCATTCCGACAATGGCACCTGTCACTGCTGGATGCCTGAGTACCCAGGCTATCGATACAGCCGGTGTGGGTACATCATGACGTTTGGCAATCTCAGCCATCACATCAGCTAGGGCCAGGTTCTTGCTGAGTTTTGGTTCCTGGAACTCAGGATTACTATGACGCCAGTCATCTTCTGGGAAACCGGCGATGCGTTCGTGAGTCATCTTGCCAGTGAGTAAGCCTGCCTGCATTGGCGAATACACGATCACACCGATATTGTTCTCCTGGCAGAAGGGCAGAACATCTTCTTCAATGTCTGTACGTACGGCTGAGTAGGGTGGCTGATTGGATGTGATTGGCGCAATTTTCATAGCACGTTCCATCTGTGATGGGCTGAAGTTAGATACGCCGATATTCCGCAGCTTGCCTTCTTTTTGCATCTCAGCCAGCGCGGTCCAGCCTTCTTCGATGTCCTCATCGGGGCGTGGCCAGTGGATCTGGTACAGGTCAATGGTTTCGATGTCCAGCCGCCGCAAACTGTTTTCGACTTCGCGACGCAGGGAATCCGCCTTGAGGCAACCGCCAAGGGTGCCGTCTTCCTCCCAAACTCTGGACCCTTTGGTGAAGATATAGGGCTTCTTTGAGAGTCCTTTGATCGCTCGTCCGACCACTTCTTCCGAGTGGCCCAATCCGTAAACGGCTGCTGTATCAATCCAATTGACGCCCAGGTCCAGGGCACGATGAATCGCTGCAACGGAATCGGCATCTTCCTGGCCGCCCCAGCCATATTGCCAACCACCACCGCCCATTGCCCATGCGCCAACACCAACTAGCGTAATCTGTAAATCGCTGTTTCCGAGCTGCCTCGTTTCCATTAGTCACCCTCCTTAAATTGGTACATGACGCCAAGTGTAACACCGACCTACTTTCCATACCGCTGAATTGGTTTTATGGTTTTTGTGTGTATCCAAGCTAGACGAACGTCTGATGGCGATAATTCTTACGCTGCAAATGAGTGACAATCATCATTTTTTTGTAGCGCCGCCAGATGGTATGCTGAATTTGGTATAAGTCTATCCTTAGATGAGTTTGTGTTGTCTTATGAGCAAATCAAAACGATCAAACAAAGGTGTTTATCGTAAGCGCACCCAGGACAAGCCGATCTGGAAGCAAAGCATATTCTGGATTGTGGCAGGGTTGGCAGTTGCTGCTGCATTTTTCTTCGTGACTTTGGCGAGTCCAGCGGGCGGTGATCAGGCTCCCTCATTTGAAGCTGTTGCCCTAACAGGCGATACCATCAACCTCAGTGACTATGAGGGCCAGGTGGTTATGCTCAATTTCTGGGCAACGTGGTGCCCACCATGCCGTGCGGAAATGCCAGCGATTCAATCAGCTTATTCAGAACGCCATGACGAAGGCTTTATGGTGCTGGCAATTAATGCCTCAGAATCGGCAGAAACCATTGCCCCGTTTGTTCAAATGATCGGCATGGAGTTCCCTGTTCTGATGGACTTGAGCGGCAGATTGCAGCGCCAGTTCACTATTCAGAGCTATCCAACCAGCATATTCATTGATGGCACTGGGCAGGTCTATGCGCAGCACTCCGGTATGCTGAATGAAACGCAACTTCAGGATTATATTGACCAGGGCATAGCCAGGAATGAAACATAGCCCTAGCGAATAAAGTGACAAATCGGCGTAATTCTTATAATGCGTATCAGGTTCCTGATGCGCATTTTTATGCTATGGTCACGATAGAAGGCTGGCTTATCCCAACCTTATTGCCTGTACGGCTAGATGAAATGAACGAACCTCTTTATGCATGAGTTACCTGTCACCGAAAGCATCCTCAATATCGCTCTGCAATATGCGGAACGCGAACGTGCTACCCACATTACGGACCTGTTCCTCGTTATTGGCGATCTGTCGTCAATTGTTGATGATTCGATTCAGTTCTACTGGGATATCATCAGTCGGGATACTCTGGCAGAAGGTGCGATTCTGCATTTTGAACGTGTTCCGATGCAGATGGCCTGCTTTGATTGTGGCCATACCTATCGACCCAAGCCAGGCACACTATCTTGCCCAGGCTGTGGCAGCACAACGGTTCAAGTCGCAGGCGGTGAAGATTTCCGTCTTGAGGCCATAACCATTGAGAAAGATGAGCAGCCCGTCGACGCAGGGTCTACGATTTAGGGTGTACTATCTTCACTGAAAAGTGCCCTGTTTTTTCTATCTTCTATCTCTCCACATGACACAGCTTGGGGCCGTAGGCTGATCGTCGTTTGAGCGGTGCTCTGGCGTCACACTTCGCCGCGCTCAAATTGCTACTATAACGATATGTTTCACCCTATCGGATAGCTGGCAAACCATGATTAGAAAACTACTTTCAACTGTGTTACTTATTGCTTTGATGGGAGCATCGCTCACGCATGTTTCTGCCCAGAGCAGTGCCCCATTTCGTGTATATCTCGCTTTTGAAGATGGTCCAACTGATGCCTACACCCCTCATATTCTGGACGTCCTCGCACAGTACAACGCACGAGCATCGTTTGTGATTGCAGGGTCGCAAATTGCGGGCCATGAAGCGCTGCTGCAGCGTGAACTCCGTGAAGGACATACGCTGATCAACCATCTCTGGGAGGAACCAGGTGTCTATGCAGGTGCTCCGGCTGATGCTGTAATCGCGTCGTATCAGCGTACGGAAGAAGCCCTTCGCGATGCCCTGGGCGATATGCTGCCTCTCTACGATGCGCAAACAAAAATTTTCTGGCAACCTGGCGGCGCCGCACAGCCATTCCCTGCGGCAGATGGCATCAACGTGATCACTTATAACTGGAACGTCAACAGTGATGACTGCGGTTGGGCCATGCCTGATTCAGTTGATCTGGATACGCTCGACTTCGACCATGCCGTCATTCAGAATGTTTTAGGGCAGTCTGTCTCTGTCGGCTCATTCCACAATCCCAATAACGCCTATGATTATGGCGATGGTGTCATCATCATCTTTCATGATCTGAACCGCGTTACAGGACGTGTGCTGCCGACAATCCTGTCCGAATTACAGGCTGCTGGTGCCACATTTGAATCGCTGCCACGTCCCTGGGATGCTGCTGGCACGATGCCAGTTGCACTTGGGCAAGGACCTATCCTGGGTATGGGTTATGAAGGCTATACTATTCCAGGCCGGATTTTGCAGGAATCACGCCTGAGGGCGGGAGCAAGTCTGGATGCAGAAATCCTGACAGTTGTGCCAGCCGATACGCCGCTGGTAGCAATCGGACGAGCACCAGGCTGGATACAGGTCTCTTATGGTGACCAGACGGCATGGATTGCTCGCAGTTTAATCGAACTACGCGGTGCGATTCCAAACCTGCCACTTCACTGAAGATGACCCGTCAAGTGTAACGAGCAGCATCTCCAACTTCTGCTAGAATCGGCCTGTAGTGCAGGCCGATTTTTGTCGTTATATGCACCACACATTTCCACTTGATGAACCTCACTACACTTCACTTATATTTATGACGTTTGTCACTATAGAATCTGCCCGCCGCGAATTACACTCATTATCGCAAATGAGTTGCAATAAGCAGTGGGTATGACTATGACTTTTCAACAGCAAGCCAGAGATGCCATCCGTGATAGCGGTGGCCGCATTACCCCTCAGCGAGAAATCTTATTTGACTTGTTGGCCCATGTCGAAAATGACATTGATGCCGATGCTTTGTTCCGGCTGGCTGCCCAACAAGACCCGAACATCAGCCTCCCGACTGTTTATCGCACACTTAATACATTGGAAGATGCGGATGTCATCGCCGCACAATATGTATCCACGGACCACGAACGCAAAGTCTACCGCGTTAACAACAGGAAAAACGTCTTTCACTTTACTTGCCGCCGATGTGGCATGGTCACTCCGGTAACATCAAAGCTGGTCGATCAACTTCGCCGCGAACTCGGTAGCCAGATTGGCGCCGATGTTGTGACGCTTTGCATGTGTGCCGGTGGCCTATGTGAAGACTGCCGCAAGGAGGAATCCGGCTTATGACCCTTGACCAATTGCAAAAGGGCCAGCCTGCCAAGGTGCTCAAAATTACTGGCAAGGGGGCTATTCGTCGCCGCCTGATGGATATGGGCCTGGTACGTGGTGTGCAGGTTGAGATGGTCAAAGCTGCCCCTATGGGTGATCCAGTCGACTACCTCGTGCGTGGCTATCATCTCTCGCTGCGCAAATCGGAAGCGCAGATGATCGAAATCGATCTTTGCTAAACAGATATAGACGAATACCTACAACCACAACGGAAACGCGCAATCATGGCCGTAACTACGATGAAGATCGCCCTCGCAGGCAATCCTAACGTTGGCAAAAGCACCATCTTCAATGCTCTGACGGGGTCCAAACAGCACGTTGGCAACTGGCCCGGCAAAACAGTCGAGAAAAAAGAAGGCCACCTGTTCATTGAAGGGCAGGAGGTTATTGTCGTTGACCTGCCCGGTACATACAGCCTGACAGCCTATTCCATTGAAGAAGTGATCTCACGCGATTTTATCGTGCATGAGCGCCCTGGCGTGGTGGTCGCAGTCGTGGACGCCGTCAATCTGGAACGAAACCTCTATCTGGTCACACAACTGCTAGAGTTGGAAGTTCCTGTCATTATTGCGCTCAATATGAGTGACATTGCTCAAAGTCGCGGCCTGACGATTGATACAAGCATATTGTCTGCACAACTGAGTGGCGTACCTGTCATCAAGACCATTGGTACCAGCGGCGTGGGTGTCGATGCGCTCAAATCGGCGATTCATCAATTGGCGTCACCTGCGATAAAACAGCCTGTTTCTATTGACTATGATCCTGAGCTGGAGCGAGAAATTCAGCTTTTAGAAGTTGAAGTTCGGGCGATTCCCGAATTGGCAGACAAGTATCTGCCGCGTTGGCTCGCCATCAAACTTTTAGAAGCGGACGAAGACATTACTGAGCGTCTGTCGCACTACAGCGAGTTGCTAGCGCAGGCAGAACAAGCTGCTGAAAGAATTGAAGCAACGACAGGCGATGATGCTGAAACACTCATCACGGATGGTCGCTATGGTTTTATCAATACAGTGGTTAGTCAGGCCCTGTATCGTCCTCAGGTAGCGATTGAAACCACATCCGATAAACTCGACCGTATTCTGACCCATAAATATTATGGTATGCCGATTTTCTTGCTGATGATGTGGCTTGTCTTCCAGATGACGGCCAATGTCAGCGCGCCGCTGTTAGATTGGGTTGATGGCATCATCAGCGGGCCGATTACCCACTGGGTATCGTCTCTCCTGGGATTGGTTGGCTTACAAGGTTCGTGGATAGCGTCCCTGCTGCTCGATGGTGTGATTCCAGGTGTAGGCGGCGTACTGGTCTTTGTGCCTGTATTGACCACACTTTATCTGGCGATTGGCGCGCTGGAAGATAGTGGCTACATGGCACGGGCAGCTTTCGTCATGGACCGCGTGATGCGCGCGATGGGGCTGCATGGCAAGAGCTTCCTGCCGATGCTGGTTGGCTTCGGTTGTACGGTTCCGGCGGTTTATGCGACCCGAACCCTGGAAAATGAGTCCGACCGCAAACTGACGGGCTTCCTGCTCACTTTTATGAGCTGTGGCGCGCGTTTACCAGTCTATCTGGTGATTGGTGCCGCTTTCTTTGGCGCACAGTCCGGCAACCTGATTTTTGGCCTGTACATCCTCGGCATTGTGATCGCGCTCTTAACAGGCTGGGGACTGAAAAAGACCGTCTATCGCAACAAACCGCCACAGCCTTTTGTTATGGAATTGCCCCCCTATCGTGCGCCGCGTCTGCGCGATGTCTGGCGTCAAACCTGGGAACGTACCAGCGAGTTCGTGCGCAAAGCAGGAACCGTCATTTTGCTCTCAACGATGGTGATCTGGCTGCTAATGGCGATTCCAGTCAGGGGCGAAGGTGAGTTTAATAATGTTGCGCCGGAAAACAGCGTTTTTGGTGTCGTTAGCGATGTGATTGCACCCGTGTTTGCTCCGGCTGGTTTTGGCACCTGGCAAGCATCGGGTTCATTGATAACCGGTTTCGTCGCGAAAGAAGTGATCGTTGGTACGCTCAGTCAGATTTATGTGGGAGAGGCCGAAACGGCTGACGTCGGGATAGAACCAGTACCAACCTTGGCTGAAGATATTGCCTTTGTTGGCACATCCTTTGTCGATACATCCATTTTGACGGCGCAGGAAATTGTCAATATTGTGCCGAGGACGCTTAATCTTGTGCCGTTCATCCACATCCCGGAAGCGGACTTCCTGGGTACTGCGGGTGAATCTGAAGACACAACGGCCCTGGAAACCGCATTGACCCAGGCTTTCACACCGCTGGCTGCGGCTGCATTCTCCGTCTTCATCTTGCTCTATACACCGTGTATGGCAGTCGTTGCTGCGATGCGTCAGGAATTTGGCAAGCAGTTTGTTTTCTACCAGATTGCCTATACCTTCGGCGTGGCATGGCTGATGGCCGTGATCGTTTACCAGGGTGGGTTACTCCTGGGATTCGGAGGATAGGGCGATGGCCAGTCAACTACGAGAAGTCCTCAATCGTTTTAGTGACCAGTCGGCACCGCTGTCGATTAACCAGATGGCGCACGATATGGGCCTGGAACCCGGTGTGCTTCACAGCATGATCGATTACTGGGTGCGCAAAGGCAAACTGCGCGAGATCAACAGCAGTGGTCAGGCTTGCACGACCTGTGGTGTCAAAGGAACCTGCCCGTTTACTGTTGCCTTGCCGCGTTACTATGAATTGGTAACGGATCAGGATAATCCATCCTGCCCGCCCTGTGGCTGCCAACCAAAAACCTAGTCGAACGTCAGCATCGCTTTAACGACACCAGTTTCGGGTTTTCTCCAGCTTGCGAACACGTCTACCATTTCTTCTGGGGATGCCATGTGCGTTATCCAGGGCGCCAGGTTGATTTCACCTTTCCGCAGCGTGTCAATTACCCAATCGAAATCGGCGCGAGTGGCATTGCGGCTGGCGATAAGCGTCAATTCATGTGAATGGAAATGCGGGTCGCTGAACGTAATATCCCCTTTGATATGCCCAACCAACACCAGTGAACCACCATGTGCGACATAATCAAATGCGGCGTGCATGGAGTTGGCACTGCCTGTGCAGTCAAAGACAGTTGTCGGCAAATCACCATTGTTGATCTGTATTAGTTTTTCAGCGACACCCTCACCAGGTTGCAAGGATTTCTCGACGCCAAGGGTTGTTTTGGCAAAATCCAGCCGACCCTGATTGACTTCCATCAAAATGACATCTGCTCCCGCGGCTTTGGCGAAGGCGGCTGTCGCCAGCCCGATGGGGCCTGTGCCGATAACCAGAGCCGTTTCCCCAGCGGCCAGGCGCGAACGCTGGACGGCATGTGCGCCAATGCACAACATCTCGACCAGCGCCAGGTGCTCAACTGGAATGCCATCTGCCTTGATGAGCTTATCTACAGGCACGATGAACTGTTCGCGCATACCGCCATCCACATGCACACCCAAAACCTGCATATTCGTACAGCAGTTGGTCTTGCCACGACGACAGGCGATACACTTGCCGCAATGCAGATATGGAATCACGCAGCAGATGTCACCGACGTCATAGCCGACCGCCTCATCCGTTGGACCAATGGCGACGACTTCGACAGCCAGTTCATGGCCCATAATGCGGGGATAGGTGAAGAAGTTCTGGTTGCCTCCGAAAGCGTGTAAATCCGTGCCGCAGATACCAACGCGCTTAACGCGAACCAGCACTTCGTTTTGGCCAGGTTCGGCAGGTTCGGCTACTTCAATAAGTTGCAGATGCCCAGGTTGTTCAAGAATAATGGCTTTCACAGGCTATGCTCCGAATAAGCGAAATAATTGCCCTGACTATAGCGCCACAGCGCATGCCTGACAAAACCAATGTATGAGCTAAATAGTTTCGTTACGCAGGCTGCTGACAATATGCTGGAAGTCGGCTTGTAATGCCTCATTGGTTTCGCTGGCGAGGATACTTTCCAGAATTGCATCTGCGCGCGCATGGCGAATCCAAGAGAGGCACATGACGGTACGCCGCCGAATAGCCGCCATGCGATCTTGTGCGGTAATTTCCAGCATATCGAGCACTGCATCCGTACAGTCGATATTGGCCAGGTCGATGAACATGCGGTTGGTGGACTGGTTCATGCCTTGCAACAACGCCAGCCGATGGTCGTATTCGTGTGCCAGGATACGCTCGATGATTAATGGCAGGGCTGCTTCGCCATAGACCTCAACATAACTTTGGGCAGCGGCATCGAGCACATCGGGATCATCATCATAGAGCGCATTTTTCACAATGGGGATCGTCGGCGCTGTATTATTCTCGCCCAGGGTTTCTAGCACCTTTACACGGACCTCCGGGTCCTGCGCCCGCATGGCCTGTTCCAACAGGGGTACTGCATCAGCATCACTCCGACGACGCA
Source organism: Anaerolineaceae bacterium (assembly GCA_020634165.1). Classification (GTDB taxonomy): domain Bacteria; phylum Chloroflexota; class Anaerolineae; order Aggregatilineales; family Phototrophicaceae; genus Phototrophicus. The sequence continues at coordinate 20,643 of JACKCF010000010.1, forward strand.
GGGCCACTGCCACCGCCATAAATACAAAGTCTTCCGTTTCTTCGATGAGTGACTCAGTCGCGATCTGGTAAGCATTATAGGTCCCGACCTCGCACAGCGCATAAATGGCTGCTTCGCGCACACGTGGGTCTGGATCGTGGGCAGCTAATTGGAGCAGTGGCTCGGCTGCGAACCAACTGAACGTGTATAACCTGCGCGCGACACTGGCTCGCGTCGCTGGGTTGCCTTGCCGCAGTTGTCGCTCCATGATGAGGCGTGCATCGCGATCCCCGCGCTTAGATAGCAGTGTGGCTCCATGATAGCGAATCAGCAGGTCGTCACTTTTGAGCATTTCCTCTGCGGCTGCCAGGGAAATCGCTTCAGGTGGCAGGTTGAGCAGCATGGTCGCCAGTCGCCTGGGCGAGAGCTTCCAGCCAGTGCGGGGCTTATTTGAGAGGGCCGGTTCACGACCTGTAAAGAGGGTCATTGATTTTCCTTTTTAGCGGATGGTAGCCAACACAGCATCTTTCACCAGCGTACGACGCTTCTGTAAATCAGTCAGCGTGACGTGCAGCCGCCGATTGGCATCAACCGTGAATTCAGCTCGCACACGATCAATGTCGGGATGACCAGGTGGGTCTAACGGAATCTGCAACGGCGTTTCGGCATTCAAAGGGGTGATGCTAATCGAAACATCATCACCTTGTGCCACAAATATGGTCTCACCATTTTCCTGTATAACTTCAATGGTTTCCGCACGTTCTGGATCAATCTCGCTGATGATAATTTCCAGTGCTTGCTGATCGTCATGTGCAGCCCGTAGCACCACCTCAACGGGCTTATCCAGCGGAATCGTTGTGCCCATTGGTAAAAACTCATCATATTGATGTGTGCCCTCATCGAGATATCGCAGCCCATAACTGTGAATCAGATAGTCGTTCAGGCCACCGCCTTCCGTTAACAGCAGCGCTCCTTCCGCAACTGCCGTAAACGGCTTATCCGCGTGAACTCGTTCCTCACCATAATATTCCTTCAGCACATCCTGAACAGCAGGCATCAGGCTCATGCCACCGACCAGCAGCACATGGTGTATATCCTCTTTGAAGATGCCATTCTGGCGGGCGGTGTGCATGACCTTGTCGATGACGCGACGAATAGCGGTAAAAAAACCGTGCTCTTCCAGCAGTTCTCGCAGGTCCTGCCGAGTTAATGTGATGGTTTGGCCCCCGAATTGAATTATGGCCTGTTGCTCGTCGGAAAGTGCGATTTTTGCGCGTTCACAAACCTGTAGGAGCTGCCCATCATTGCTGAATCCATACTTATTGCTGAGCTTTTCTGCAAGCCAGTGGTCAATATCGCTCCCACCCAGGATACGACCCGCCTTCGCAATGACCCGCGCGGAGGCATTTTCGCTGCCGCCATGTAGCAGACGCCCCAGAAAACCACCTGTGTTCTCGCGATGTTCAGGCAGCTTCACCAGGCTCAGATCGAGCGTGCCGCCGCCAAAATCGAAGACCATCACCGTCGCACCTGGGCTTTTGATAGCATAGCCCAAAGCCGCTGCGGTGCTCTCGTCTACGATACGAACTTTTTCTGGTGGAATGTCATCGAAGATGGCATACAGCCACTCAACATATTCCTGGAATGCGGTGACAGGGACAGACATTGCCAGCATGTCGATTTGCTTGGGGAGGGCCGTAATGACCGTTTTCAGGAAATGCGTGCCGATATCACGCGCATGCCAGAGCTTGCCATCCAGGGGGCGTGGTTGTGGTGGCGGTGTAGCCAGAATCCCACGCTTGAAATCACGGAATAATCGCTCGTCACTATCCAAGGAAAGTGCCTCATGGCCAACTGTTGCCCGCCCATCTTCGTGGATGTAAACCAATGAAGGAATCGTCTGCATGTCAGGGTCGGTGAGCATGTCCAGCGGAAGAATCCTCGTCTGGCCATCGGATTCGCGTAGCGCAACAAGGCTGTTAGTTGTGCCAAAGTCGAGGGCGAGCTTCATCGTTTGTCTTTCTCATGACACGGATTGAGTGTGCCCTAATGATAATCCAGACTATGGCTGGCGGAGATAAACATTGCGCCGGAAACAAAAAAGCCCTGGTTTTTGGCCAGGGCTTTGGAACATGGGAGAACTTAATCTGTTAGGAGATTGCCGTAGCGATGCGTTGTCTGGCTGATAGCCTGCTCGAGCATGTAGTGCCTCAGTTCGATTCGACCATTGGAAACCACAGGCGCCTCAATCAGTGGAACATGGGCTTCGATAGCGGCCAGGCGTATAGCAGGTGATACATCACCCAGGATACGCAGGCGCTGCCAGTAGCGGTAATGCTCATCCCGCAGAGAGGCGATCAACGCTTCGTCTGTTTCCTCAACAACTGTCACATAGATGACCTGGCTCACATCTACAGGCAGTTTGGTCCCGGGTTTTAGGCTTACCCGCAGGGGAACACCACAAACGTTCGAGGCCAGCACAATGCGTTCAAAGTCGATGGATGGCATACTGTCATCAACGCGCAGAATCATGCGTTTGATGCGCTTGTAACGGAAAACATTAGATTCACCCAGAACCTGGCTCGGATCGTGATCGACGCTGAAGTGTGTCTTCCATGCCTGCTGATAAGAGTCGCGGGCTGCCTTGAGGAGTGCCTCATCATTGGCAGCTTTGTCATGCCAGCGTCCCAGGCTGAATGTGTAGTTCGGGCCACCTGCCTTAGCATAGCCAAATGCAGAGCGCTTCCAGCCGCCGAACGGCTGCCGCTGCACAATCGCACCCGTTGTCACACGGTTGACGTAGGCATTCCCGGCATGGATGGCCTCGCGCCACTTCGCAATTTCGCGATCATCCAGCGATTGCAATCCGCTCGTCAGGCCGTAATCGGCAGCATTGGCCAGTTGAATCGCGTGATCGAGATCATTAGCGCGCATCAGCCCCAGGACAGGGCCAAAGCACTCAGTCAGATGGAAAAAGGACTCTGGCTTGACGCCCAGCTTGATCCCTGGTGACCATAAATTGGGATTGCCATCAACCATCTGAGGTTCTAACAGCCAGCTTTCGCCAGGTTCGAGTTGGGTCAGGGCACGCTTGAGCTTGGCTTCTGGTTCGTGGATGACGGGCGACATCACATTGCAAAGCACATGCGATGGCCCCACCGCGAGGCTCTCGGCGGCATCCTTAAGCTGGCTCAGGAAGCTGGGGCTGTCGTATACCTCTGCTTCCAGGATGCCAAGGCTAGCTGCCGAGCACTTCTGTCCGGCGTGACCAAATGCTGATTTCACCAGGTCCTTTACAGCCTGGTCGCGGTCGGCCATGGCTGTGATGATCATCGAATTCTTGCCGCTGGTCTCCGCAAAGAGGCGCATCTCTGGCTTCCATCCCAGGAACATACGCGCAGTCTCGTAAGCGCCTGTCAGAATCACACCATCAACGCGATCATCTGTCACCAGCGCCTTACCGACTTCATCATCTGTTGTCAGTACAAATTGCAGCACATCACGTGGAACACCAGCATCCCAGAAGGCATTGACGATCAGCCAACCGAGCAGCACGGCTTCCGGTGCTGGTTTGAACAGAACCGTATTGCCTGCCATGAGGGCTGCCAAGGTGCCCCCGGCTGGAATGGCCAATGGGAAGTTCCAGGGCGGCGTGATGAGTACCACCCCTAATGGGTCGAATGTGACATTATCCAGTTCGCCGGTGGGGTCATCAAACGTGCGCGCATAATAATTGGCGAAGTCAATCGCCTCGGAGACTTCCGGGTCGGCCTGCTCAACCGTTTTGCCACCCTCCAACACCATCGCCCCAATAAGGTCGCCGCGCCGTGCTGACAGGACATCCGCACAGTGCACTAATAGTTCCTTGCGTTCATCTTTATTAAGCGCTTGCCAGTCCGACTTGGCTGTAACAGCCGTGTTGAGTGCTGCGTCAATATGGTCTGGCCGTGCCAGTGCATAACGATAAATCGCCTTGCCAGGATGCGATGGACTGTGACCCTCTGCCTGTGTATCAACCTGAACGAATTCCCCGCTTATTTGCAGCGGAATATCGTTGATGGCCTTCTCTTGCCAGCGGGCGACGGCTTCCGCCACCCATTTCTGATTTTGCCTCAGGGAAAAATCTGTGTCCGGTACATTATCAAAGGGTGCATTCAGGTCAAATTCGATTTCTTCAGTCGAACGATCTTGCTGGCGATTGGGCACATCAGCGACCGAGTTCATGGCGTCGACTGCATTCAGGAAACGGTCACGCTGAGCATTCCATGCGGGTGTTCCTGGTTCCAGATCAAACAGATCATGCAGGAAGTTTTCCTCGGCAGTATTCTCATCCAAGCGCCGCACCAGATAGGCAATCGCACTATGAAAGTCTGATCGTTTGACTACCGGGGCATATAGCAGCAGCCCACGTGCCCGATCCTGTACGGCCCGTGCCTGATGATTGGCCATGCCTTCCAGCATTTCAAACTCGACCTCGCCATAAAGGTCGTAGGCTTCCCGTAACAGGATGCCATAACTCACATCAAACAGGTTATGGCTGGCAATACCGAGATTGACTGCTTTGGCGCGTTGAGGATCGCAGCCGTAAGTTACCATCCGCTTAAAGTTGGCATCGACTTCATGCTTGGACAGATAGGGCGCTTGTGGCCATCCGTGGTTCGCCGCCTCGACTTTTTCCATTGCCAGGTTCGCACCTTTGACGATCCTCAGCTTGATGGGAGCGCCACCGTCAGCCACCCGCTGCTGTGCCCATGCCGTCAGATCACGCTGGACTTGTGAGGAATCAGGCAAATAGGCTTGTAATACAATTCCTGCGCGATAGTTTTTGAATTCGGCTTCATCAAGCACCTGCGTAAAGGCAGCGACGGTCAGATGCAGATCGCGATATTCTTCCATATCCAGATTGACGAACTTGGGTGTTGTTGTGCCATCGGGCTGCTGGAAGGGGTGCTTCATCGCTTGTCGATACAGCTTGCGCAGGCGTTCCTTAATTTCCTCAACCGTGTGATTAAAAGCGACCAGATGAATCTGGCTGAAGATTGACGAAATCTTGACCGAGATATACTCAATTTCCGGTTTTGCCAACAGGTCCAGATACGCATCCAATCGTTTTTTGGCTTCACCTTCGCCGAGGATAGCTTCGCCCAACTGGTTGACGTTGATGCGCGTGCCCATCGCCCGCCGCTTGGCCAGATAAGATGTGAACTTGCCTTGTTCGCTTGGCAAGATGACGGCTTTGGTCTCTTGCCTGAGTTTAGAAACGATGAACGGCACAACGACTGTAGGAGCTAATTGACTGAGGAAATTACCCAGGCTGAGTGCGAGTTGCTCCCACACTTGTAGATATTCCGGATTGCCGTATTTGTCCACCAGATAGCGAATCTGATCCGCAACCCTGCCAGCATTTTCGCTGCGGAACGCCTGATCGAGCATCAGCATGGTGACTTTTTTGCCATCCTTGTCATGCATCATGCCCGCGATTTTGTTCGCCTGTTGGCGTTCTGGTTCGGTTTGGTCGTGCTTGGCTGTAGCTAAGAGCTGTTCAGCGAGTGCAACAGCATCTTTTGCGAGTTGGTCGTTCATGGTCTGCCGTTCCACTGTTTCAGTATGCGTAGTAAAGCTCATCTAAATGAAACCTTTCTTAAAATATTCCAAGAAAGAACGTTTTTATAGTTCCACCAGTTATTGAACACCGATGCGTTCAGCGCCAAACTGGCAGATAGTATCTATGATTTAGTATAAATTATATAGGCGAGAAGCATATTTAATTGAGTGATTTGTACAAATGGACCTATTATTACCACGAAAATTGGGTTGTTAAGTAAATAAAAGATGGACCAATACTTCTAACTTGGTCCATCTTTTCGTCCAACTCTGTCGAATGCTCGCGTGATAATCCGACGATCTGTTATATCGGCAGGCTGAGTTCAATCTCTTCCAGTACGCCGATGAGTTCCGATGGTGACTTGATCTCATAATCAGGCACTTCAGACTCATCAGCGGGTGTATGCGAGCGGCGGTCTGACCAGGAAATCCATATGCTGATGATACCCAGGGCGTTCGCCCCCTTGATGTCGCGTTCCAGGTTATTCCCGACCATCACTACGTGACTATAATCTTCACGGCCGATTTGGATAGCGTTTAGTGCTGTCTCGAACATGATGGCCGCTGGTTTGGGTTCACCAACATCCCCGGAAATCGCAAAGGCTTCAAAATACTTCCAGAGGTCGTAATAGCCAAGGATGTTCTCAAAAGTGCCGCGTGGCCCATCCGCGACCAAAGCCAGCCGATAGCCATTGGCCGCCAGTGACCTTACCATGTCTGCGGCACCTGGGATCAGTTCTGCCTGCTGTACGACCTCATTTATATCCTTAACTTCGGTACGCTCATCGACCATTGTGTCGCCGCTGTCCAGGCAAACGGCTGCCAGATGTGGAACAGTCTGATATAGCTCCTGTATACATGCTTTGACTCGTTCGGGTATCCATGCTGCGAGTGCTTCCCAACTGACCAGCACGATGTCGCGAAGATCAACGTATTGGGAAAACTCGAAGGTTGGCGTAAATGCATGTCGTTTCATGTAGAGCTTGGCCAGTCGGTGACTGAGTGCCGATGGGTTGCCGAAGGCTTCTGCACCAAAAGGATTGCTTGTATGGACGCCACCACTGCCAGCAGTTCTGGTACATTTTTCGATTGTGTACTCTTTTAAGTTGATGAGCCAATCAGCTTTGAGGGCGTTAGCATGCTTTCCTGGCTCGGAAAATACTGTGATGCGTCCATCTTCTAACGGCAACGTAATCGCGTCATCTGCCATCAGGTTTTTTCCGCCATGTGCAGACGCTTCTACCTTTTCAAGCTGGCCATCCGCATCCAGATACACCCAGATATGCTCAAGCTCATACAGGTGCTCAATGTCCCAGTCCCACCATATGGCATATTCAATGATTGTGCCCTGACCAGGGTCCAACTCGAACTTTGAAGATGGCGATTTCTGTGGGGTACGAATAATGGTGCATCCAGCAGCCAGGGGCAAAAAGGGTTCGTCCTTGTCAAAACGGATATACGGCGCCCATTCATAGATAAGCGACTCAATCGGGTCGCTCTGTGATTTCAATCTCTCTAGCGAAGACATATCAGACATCTGGGGAATTTCCACCTTTTCTAAAGAAGACATTAGGTTGCTCTAAGGTTAAAACCCACTAGGAATACTACATTTAGTGGATATTTCAATACGACTAATGGTTCCGATCCAAATGAGGTTACCACTGTATGCTGATTTTGCCTCCGATCATTAGCCATTCTATCGGGTTTTTCCTGATTGCCCTTGCAGCAAAGCAAATCGGAAAATTTTTCTCCCGTTATGGTTTGCCCTACATCACCGGTTATTTAGGGGCGGGTGTTCTTGCTGGCCCGTTCATTCTGGAACTGCTTCCCAAAGAAGCGGTTGAATCTCTGCGCTACATTGATGATGTCTCTCTGGCGATTATCGCCTTCGTAGCCGGCAGCGAACTCTATCTCAAAGAGATTCGCGCTCGGTTACGAGGCATTCTTCTGAATGCTACCGGAATAGTCATTGCTGCGTTCATCTTGATCGGTATTGCATTATTTATCTTGCAATCCTTCATCCCATTTACTGCTGACTACCCATTCATTACGAAAGCAGCAGTGTCATTGCTGGGCGCGACTATCTTGCTTGCGCTTTCCCCGGCCAGTACCATCGCCGTCATCCAGGAAGCTCGTGCTAAAGGCCCATTCTCTACCACAGTTCTGAGCATCACTGTTGTGATGGATGTAGTCATTATCATCTTTTTCGCAGTGTCAGTTGCATTTGCCAGTGCGATGATTGATAACGAGCCGGTTACGATCAGCTTCCTTATCATCCTGGCAGTTGATATCGTGATTGCGCTGGTGGCTGGCTATTTCATTGGCCGCGTGATTGCCGCTATGCTCTCGGCATCACTCACTAAGATCATGAAAGCGGTGTTGCTGCTGGCATTGGGTTATTTGCTATTTGAATCCGCCAATCATGTGCCAGGTTGGATCTACGATGCTATCGGCGTCAAAATCAAAATTGAGCCGCTGTTGATGTCGATGGTCGCGGGTTTCACAGTGACTAACTTCACTCGCTTCCGGCAACCCTTTGAAGATTTGCTACACGACATCAGTCCGGCCGTATATGTCGCGTTTTTCGCCCTGACAGGCATTGGCCTCAAGCTGGATATTCTCATCAGCACGATAGGTATCGCAGCTATCCTGTTTGGTGTCCGCATGGTTGCGATCATTATCGGCACCTATGCTGGCGGCCTGATTGCGGGCGAACCCCAGAACTTCCGCCGTTATGCTGGCCTCGGTTTGATTACGCAGGCGGGTATCGCTCTTGGCCTTGCCAGGGAAACCGCCGTTTTCTTCCCGGATACGCTCGGCAGTGACTTTGCTACGCTCATTATCGCGGTCATCGTTCTGAACGAAGTGTTTGGCCCCATGCTGCTCAAATATGCGCTCCGGCAAGTAGGTGAGGCTTATGTACCGGAAAGCTCGCGTGGTGAACCGAGGCGACTGCTCATTCTGGGCATCGAGCCGCAGTCGATGACCCTGGCGCGACAGATGGCCTCGCGTGGTTGGCAGGTGGTTGTCGCAGATACGGACGCGGAACGTGTAGAAGCACTGGCCGCCGAAGATGTCGATGAGCGCGCGATTCCGCACATTGATCGCCAGACCTTATCGCCGCTTCTCAAAAATGAGCACGATGCACTGGTTGTCCTGATGGATGACGATGATGCCAGCTTGCGTGCCTGTATGCTCGCACGTGATGAATTTGGTGTTACGAACCTTGTCGTTCGCTTGCGTGATGTCGCCCGTTGGGATGAGTTTATTGAGGCCGGTATCCGTGTCATTGATCCGGCCTCAGCCATTGTCTACCTCTTGGAACAGTCAATCAATGCGCCGGAAGTCGTTGACCTGCTGCTGCATCAGGACCCGGACCACGATGTTTCTCAGATCGAAATTACTGAGAAATCAATCGATAATCTTCCATTACGTGATCTACGTTTGCCAACCGATGTATTGATTCTTGAAATCATGCGTGACGGTCAGACGATTGTGCCGCACGGCTTTTCCTCGGTGAGGTTAGGCGACAAGGTTACTGTGATTGGCAGCCCCAACAGTCTGACCAAGGTCATGCTCAAACTGAGTCCCTGATTGGGATTAGGTGTCACAAGCAAAAACGAGGTGGTTTACCACCTCGTTTTTTTGTATCTAGGCTATTGGACTGTCGAAAATATCGTTATGGGGTTGCAACAGGCAGATCAGCGCTTGACCATGCCCCGAAGCCGCCACCCAGTGTACGAACATTTTCGTAACCCAGGATTTGCATGATTTCCATAGCCATCGTGCTGCGATGGGTCGGGTTATCATAAATGACGACTGCTGCGGCCATATCTTCCGGCCATTGGTCCATGCTGGCAACGAATTGCTCCAGCGGAATGTGGACGGCACCCTCGATGTAACCACTGTTGAATTCGCCATCGGTACGGACGTCGATCAGGAAGATCTCATTCTCGAACAGTTCTTCGTTGAGTGCGTCTGCGCGGACGACATAGTAACCATCGGGGATGCTGGTGATGTAGCCATCGACAGCGGCAAACAGGTCAGGATCGATTTCAGGAGCCATACCCACTTCAGCTTCTACCGGAACATCAGAGACAGCATTGCCAGCACCAGTCCAACCACCGAAGCCCGTCAACAGGCTGCGTGTATTGGTGTAGCCAAGCAGGTTCAGGGCTTCCATTGCCAGCGCTGAACGGTGACCGCTGCCGCAGTAAACGACGATATTCGCATCCTGAGCCGGTAGCAGATCAAGGCTCTGGGTCAGTTCGTTAAGCGGAACGTTGATCGCACCTTCGATGTGTGATTCGGTGTATTCATCAACGGTACGGACGTCTACCACGAATGGAGCATCATCGCTGGCGAGTTCTTCCGCCAGACCATCGGGACGGACAGCGTTGAAGTTTTCCGGCAGATCACTGAGGTAGGCATCAGCAATGGCTGCAAAGTCGAAGTCAGACGCGGTTTCTTCAGGAACACCCTCAAGTGGTAAACCGGCAGCAATCCAGGCACCAATACCACCAGACACATTACGGACATTGGTGTAACCCATCAGGTTCATCATGACGGTGGCGATACCACCACGGTAACCACTGGCGCAGTAAACGACAATCGGCGCATCTTTGTCTTCTGGCCACATATCAACGCTGGCCATGAATTCGTTAATCCAGATGTGATCGGCACCGGCGATATAGCCAGTGGCCCATTCTTCCGGGCTGCGTACGTCGATGAGAATGATGTCAGGATTCTCGAACAGTTCTTCGTTGAGGGCATCAGCGCGGACCAGACCATAGCCCTGGGGCATATTGGTCAGGTAACTGTTAACAGCCTCGTAAACTGCGCCGTCAAACTCAGGAGCTTCACTCGCTTCTGGAACGAATGCCTCGGTGACAGTCGGGAGATTTTCACCAACCCATGAACCCATACCGCCTGTCATAGTCATGGCATTGTTGTAGCCGAGTGAACGCAGGGATGCCTGTGCCAACATAGCGCGTGCGCCACCCTGGCAGATCACGATGATTTCAGCATCGATATCAGGCAGCAGGTTCAGGTTTTCGCCCAATGTGCGAATCGGCACATTGAAGGCACCTTCAATATGGCCCGCTTCATATTCTTCAATCTCACGAACGTCGAGCAAGAGCACGTCACGTTCTGCAATGGCTGTCACAACATCAGCCGGTGCAATCGTGCCATACGGCGGAATGGTGGCCTGATAAGCTTCAAGTTGAGCGACGACAGCCGCATCTTGTGCCGCTACTGGTACAACAAGGGCGAAGACCAGCATGACGGCCAATAAAACAAATCCTAGCTTACGCATATTCTCCTCCTATGGAGTTGATACTACTTTGAAGTGAGTGACATTGTGGACAAAATGGCATTTCATCTGTCTGGTTTCAATAAGCGGAACCTCGTTTTGTGTTGAATCGGTGCTGTACGGTGGCTGATACCGGACCAGCCACCGTATATGAACTTAGAATGTAGGCTCAGTTGCCCCAGAATCCGCTGCTATCGTCAGCTTCTGGTGTTTCAGTGGCAGTCGGTTCTTCACCCCAGAAGCTGCCAGAATCTTGTGTTTCTTCTTCCTCGGCAGGGGCATCACCCCAGAAACCATCACTGCTTTGGTCACTGGGTTCTTCCGTAGCCGGGGCATCACCCCAGAAGGTGTTACTCTCTGTCGCAGGTTCTTCCTCTGTAGAGCCACCACCGAAGAAGTCTTCTGTCGACTGTGCACCACGATCATCGTATTCCTCGTAGCCAGCCGGTAGCGGTGGGGCGCCTTCGACGATGACCGCCGCATTGGCCGCTAGCTCTTCCGGCGCAACGCGATCAGCAGTCAGGAAAATCTCGTCGTTATAGTGGCAGCTTGTGCAGCTCTCAGTCTGTGGCGTATTCCGCTGAATGTTGTGCGGCGTTGAATAGAGCCAGGTCGAACGATTGTCGTAGTTCGTTAGCTCGATGCCATAGTAGCTAAACGACTCGTGATCGATTGGAACATGGCGCAGCGTGACATACTCCCACGGGCGTTCCGCGCTGATGAGCGCATTTTTGCCTATGGCGAAGTCCAGGCTGTAGGATTCGACCGAGAAGAACGGAATGCCGTCATCACTTTGCTCGACGTGGCAGTTGATGCAGTTGTTGTATTCAATGCTATGGCAGGTCTGGCAGGACATGGATTCCGTGCCGTGTAGTTCGTGCTGCAATATGCCACTGCCGACGCCAACTTGATCCTCATGGCAGCTAATACATGACGGTTCTTCACCGCCATCATAGCGATGGTTGACATCCACCATATCCATACCATGCATTTCATCGCCAGTATGGCAGGCAATACAGGTCATACGGCTGGTATAGTGAACATCGGCATGCCCGGACGTCAGGCCGCGATATTCATCGTTGATGCGGCTGCCATGACAGGCTGTGCAGTTCTGGAACATTGAAGGTTCACGTTGGAAGGCGTGACCCTCGATCAGCCCGCCGCCGACGCTGGCTGGTTGGCTGACATGGCAATCACCACATGTCGCATGGCAGGAATTGCAATGATACGATTCCATCTCTTCTACAACTGGATGATCTTCCGGCACAGTGCGGCTGTATACGGCAGTATCGTAACCAGCCAATGTATAGTGAAGGCTGTTCACAGATGCTTCAGTAATTGCCGGATGGCATTGACCACATGTGCTGACCGGATCAGCAGTCGGGCTGCTCACCATACCTTCATGGGCAAGTTCCATATCGTCAACCGACTGGCCCAGATGGCAGCTTGTGCAGTTAATCATCGAATGTATGTCTTGTTCGTACGTTTCGCCGTCAATCCAGACGAGCTCCCATGGCTCACGTTCAGCCACGGCGCCGCCTCAGCCAGGGCCGGAGGAAAGGCTCTCTGCCTCATTGTCCTCCGGTATGGCCAGCAGCGTTAACTGTGCCTGATTGGTGTGGCATGCAAGACATTCAACATCGGTAAACGGGGGAACCTGCGTCAGCGAAAGGCTGGCGAGTGCGACTTCTGCTGGTGTAGCTGTGACAGCACTCTCTATTGTTTCAACACTGGCAAGTTCTGGTGCAGATCGGTCGGGAGTACAGCCAATGAGCGTAATACCCAATCCAACCAGCAATAAGCCAATAATTGCAAAATAAGCGGTGCGACTTCGCATCGACGGACCTTTACTCCGTAAATATTGATTTCATCATAGCCATTGACTTATAGCTCCGATAGTGACGAATATCACAAGGAAAGGGTAGCTCATCACTGTTTTCAACATGTCCGTGTGAGTTAAATTGGACCTAATAGGTATAAGTCTGCGATTTCATCTAACATTGCGAAAAGAGACATGAGCACACAAAACAGGCCCCTTCATATAATATTGATCGTATTTGTGCTTGTAGTTATGCTTTTTATAGCTACATGGACAGTGGCTGCCCAGGACGATGCATCTGACGCGGAAACCGGAGACGAAGTTACCGTCGAAGTCGCTGAAGTTCAGACCTGCGCCGAATGTCATATCGATGTGGTTGCTGATTGGCAAGATAGCGTCCACGCAACCGCCTTCCAAACCGAGGGATTTCAGCATGCTGTTGCTGAAGGTTTGGATTCGTCCTGCCTGGAATGTCACGCAACTGGTTATTCCCCGGTGACAGGTGAAATTGCTGCCGAGGGAGTAACGTGCGAGGCATGTCATGGCACCACACCGGAAAATCATCCAGAAGAACCCGTGCCCGTCCTCAATGGCATTGATGTGTGTGCGGAATGTCACCTGACCACCTACCACGAGTGGCAGGTCAGCCCGCATGGTGCAGAGAATATGCCCTGTACAACCTGCCATGATCCGCATCCGCAGCAGATTCGCTTTGAATCGAACAATGCTCTCTGCCTGGATTGTCATGGGGATGATGTGCTAACAGGCTTTGCCCACGAAACCCACACCGAGAACGAATGTACAGACTGCCATTGGCATCGCGGTGAGTTTGATACGCAGGCCCATCTGGTTACAGGCGCCTTATCACCTACAGGTCACGAAGGCGACGTCGAAACCCTGGCATGCACAACCTGCCACGAAAATCAGGAAGAATACCTCGCCAGCCGTGAAGCAGGTGCTGAAATGGTCACGGCATCGCGCGTGGATATCGCAGAACTAGAGGCCGAAGTGGCTTCCGTTCGTGCTCAGGGTGAAAACAGTTCAGCCGTACACCTGATTCAGGGTATTGTCGTCGGTATCGCTTTGGGTGGCATTCTGGTCCTGCTCATGTCACGCCTGCGCCCTGGACGTTTCGACCGTCGGTCGAACTAGGCCAAGGCGAGGAACCATATAAAGGTAGATAGATTATGAGCGAGAATCTCAATCACAGTGAATTCCTGACGCGCCGTGAATTTATGGCGATGATGGCGACAGCCGGTATCAGCGTAGGTGTCGCAACGGCCCTGAGTGAAGTTGACGTATTGCGCGATCTGATCGAACAGGAAGTCAAAATCGACCTCCAGGGCGCAATCGAGGAAGAAGAAATGTATGGTGGCCACGGTCCCAGTGGTAAACATCGCTGGGGCATGGTCATTAACCTGAGTAAATGTATTGGCTGTCAGTACTGCGTCTATGCCTGCCAGGCGGTGAACAACGTTACCGATGACATGCGCTGGAACGTCTATAAGCCGGATGTCACAGAAACAGGCATTGAGTTCCATATGACACGCCCCTGCTTGCATTGCCAGGATGCGCCATGTACGACGGTATGCCCGGTACAGGCAACCTACGTCCGCGAAGATGGCATCGTCATCATGGACTATGATATCTGCATCGGGTGTCGTTATTGCCAGGTAGCTTGTCCGTATGGTGCCCGTTCCTTTAACTGGAAGCAGCGCCTGGAAGATAGTGGTTATCAGGAAGAGTGGGGTAGTGCTGAAGTCGATATCCGCCCACGTGGTGTTCCTGAAAAATGCACATTCTGCGTCCATCGTATTGATCGTGGATTGCCACAGGGACTGGTTCCTGGGATTGATCCGCAGGCGACGCCAGCTTGTGTCAACATCTGCCCGGTCGATGCTCGTATTTTTGGCGATCTCAACGATCCCAACAGCCCGGTTTCACAGGCAATTGCTAATAACCCAACCTTCCGCCTGCGCGAAGACCTGGGTACAGAGCCTAATGTTTACTACATCCCACCGGAGGGCATGGCCATATGATCCGCGCAATTCGTAACGAATATTATCGCTCCCCGGTCTTCATATTGTGGGTAGGCTTGCTATCCCTGATGCTTGTAGTGGGCCTGATTGCTGGCATTATCGTCCTTTTGAATGGCCTGGATGTCACCAATCTGACCAATCAAGTCCCCTGGGGCCTGTGGATCACCGTTGACCTGTCATCAATTGCGCTGGGTGCGGGGGCCTTCTCGCTGTCGGCAATGGTCTATATCTTCCGTGTAGAACGCCTGCGTCCGATTGCTCGTATCGCCGTATTTACTGGCTTAATTGGCTATACTGGCGCGATGCTGGCGCTGTTCATGGATATTGGCCGTCCAGAACGTTTCTGGCATCCGATGGTCTACTGGAATGTGCACTCTGTTCTATGGGAAATCACGATGTGCGTGATGCTCTACTCCACCGTGCTCATTCTGGAATTCGCACCAGTCCTTTTTGAGAGCAGGCTCATCACCCGTTTCTTCCCGAATGCACCCCGTTTGGGTCACACTATCCATAAGTTTGCGCCGATTGGTGCTGTGATTGGTCTGGGACTCTCTCTGCTGCACCAATCATCCCTGGGTGCAACCTATGGTGTTCTGGTAGCCCGTCCAATCTGGTTCAAACCCTCACTGCCTGTGATGTTCATCCTATCGGCAGTTGCAGCCGGCGTGACCTTCGTTCTGGGTATCACCGTTTTATACGAAAACATCGTTCGCAGACGTCAGATTTCTGTGCAGGTGCGCAACAGTCTGGGTGTGGTCGCAGGGATTGTCCTGGCACTTTACCTTTACCTGAACCTGTGGGACTTTCTCGCGACCAGCTACTACAGTCACCTGCCAGCGCGTGTCGAAAGCATTGAATTGCTGAACAGATTTGCGCCCTACGGAGCAACCTACTGGCTGGTAGAAATCTTGCTAGGGGCCTTAATACCAGTTGTGATTTTGCTCGTTCCGTCATTGCGTAAACGTGATGGGCTGGTTATGGCCGCGATGGTGTTTGTGATCGCGGGTATTGTTGTCAATCGCTGGAATGTGACCCTTTCCGGCCTGATCGTTCCGATGGACTGGTCACCAGGTGTCGCCGAAATCTTCTCGGTCAATGCCTATCGACCCTCATGGATAGAATGGGGTGTTGGCCTGGGTGTACTCGGTTATATCCTGATGGCTTATACACTTGGCTTGCGGTTCCTGCCGCTCTATGGCGCAGATCACCACGAAGAAGTGGTTGAGCCGGAACCGGAAAATCCTGGTTCACCGGAGCATGCTGCAGCAACGGCTTAAGACAGGGTAATCGACAAACAAAAAAGGCCACATATCGTGGCCTTTTTGCGTGTCCCAAATATTATGTGCTAAGTCACGACGACCTCGCCAAGTGCCGCCTGGGCCATCGTCTCCGGGTCTTCGTACAGGAAGCACTTAACGGCTCGGCCTTCGTGAACAAAGTTCGGCGGAATGTGGTTATGGCATTTGTCCATCACGAACGGGCAGCGACCCGCGTATTTGCAGCCAGTGCGCGTATATTCATCTGCTTCTACAACCGCGAGGTCGATTTTTTCTTTCCAGGCATCACTGACGTTTACACTTGGAATCGATGTCTTGAGATTCTGTGTATAGGGGTGCAACGGATTGCCGAGCACTTGCTCAGAAGTCCCTTTTTCGACGATCCATCCACGCAGCATCACAGCAACCTGGTCACCCGCATAATACGCTGTCGCCAGGTCATGGGTGATGTAGATCACACTAACCTGGTTTTCTTCTTTCAGTTTGCGGAACATATTGACAACCGACATGCGCAGTGAGGCATCCAGCATAGAAACCGGTTCGTCAGCTACGATCAACTTCGGCTTGGTAATCAAGGCACGGGCAATGGCGACACGCTGTGCTTGCCCACCGGATAGCTCGTTCGGATAACGCCCCTTGACCTCAGCCAGTGTTAGGCCCACTTCACGCAGGACACTATCAATATAAGCATCGGCTTCCTTACGAGATGCCATTTTGTAATTACGCACAGTCTCATACAGATAGTGATCGATGCGCTTGAGCGGGCTAAATGCGGCAAATGGGTCCTGAAAAACAGGTTGCACTTCCTTGTAAAACCACTGCTTCAACTCTTTATTACTGAGTTCTGCCAGCACCCGATCTCTGTACTGGAGAATGCCCATCGAGGGTGTTTCCATCCCCAGGACCATGCGTGCAAGAGTGGTCTTGCCGCTGCCGCTTTCGCCAACGATAGCGAAGATTTTGGGGCTGTCTGCTTCGATTGTTATTGAGGCTTTATCCACAGCGTGGAACTCGGTTGTACTAAAACCTTCTCGAATGTGGAAAACCTTCGTGACATCTTCGATCTTCAATAAGGGTGTATTAGATTGCTGGCTCATGGCTCAGCTCCTCAGCAACAACATGGCAGGCAGTTCGGTGGCTTGGCCCGACTGTAATCATCTCTGGATCAATGGTCCGGCAAATGTCTTTGGCAAGAGGGCAGCGTTCATGGAATCGGCAGCCTGAAGGTGGGTGATCCAGCGCGGGCGGACGTCCAGGAATGCTGTTGCGCTCTTCACGCCCTTCCAGGCTTGGCAATGATTCAATCAGGAACTTGGTATAGGGATGTCTGGGTTCTTGTAGGATGGTCCGTGTTGGGGCTTCTTCTACAAGTTTGCCTGCATAGAGTACCGCGATCCGATCCGCCAGGTTAGCATGGACACCCATATCATGCGTGATCAGGACGAGCGTACTGCCTTCCCGCTGCTGAACTTCGCGCAGCATCTGGATCACGCCTCGCTGAACAATCACGTCGAGCGCTGTAGTTGGCTCATCCGCGAAGATCAGCTTGGGCCACAAAATCGTCGCCAGGGCGATAGTCACACGCTGCCGCATACCACCAGATAGCTCGTGCGGGTATGAACCCAGTACTTTATCTGGCAGACCCAGGTCACGCAGGTAGCTGGATGTCATCTTCAAGGACTCTTTGCGTGTCACCGTCCGATGTGCGGAAATAAAGTCATGAAAGGTATCACGAATCTTGCGTACCGGATTCAGGACGTGCATGGACCCTTGTGGGATGTACGAGATTTGCTTCCAGCGCAAGTCGCGTTTCTCGTCTTCAGGCAAGTTGACGCCATCAATATCCTGATCGTCGAGATGATAGGCGATAGAGCCACCCACAACGGTCAGCGGTGGCGCGAACGATCCTAGCAGTACTTTCAAGAGGGTTGATTTACCGCAGCCGGACTCCCCGGCGATGCCATAAATTTCCCCTGCGTTGATGTTGATGGAAATATCATCAACCGCCTGAACAGTGCGTTCGACGCCATAAGCATGCGTGATGTAGTATGCCTTGAGGTTTTGTGTTGTGATGATGGGTTTGCTCATGGAATTTATTCCTTTACGCGCAGGCGTGCGAGACGTTTGCGTGGGTCGAGATATTCACTCAGACCAATCGATACCAGATAGAACCCCACCACGACAACAATTGAAGCCCCAATCGGTGCGAGCAGCACCCAAACGCGGTTTGTCAGCAGCGATTGATAGTAATTGCCCCAGTAGATCATCGAGCCGATAGTCTGCGTATCCAGATCACTCAGGCCAAGGATGGAAAGGGTGACTTCAATCCCAATCGCGAACAAAAAGCCACTGACAACATCTGCCAGCAAGAATGGGATGATGAATGGTAAATGCTCCTGAATGACGATCTTCCAGGCATTCATACCGGAGAAGACGGCTGTATGGGTAAAGCTGCGCTCCCGTAGGCTGAGCACCTGAGAACGATACCGTTTGGATGGGTACGCCCAATCCAGGATGCCAATCAGAAGGCCCAGTGCGACAATCGTCATCTGCCCGCGCATGATGGTGGCAATGAGTATCAGTAAAGGCAATCGAGGTATCACGATGATGCTGTCAACGATGGATGAGAGGATGCGATCCACGACACCACCCAAATAACCTGAAATCATGCCCAGGATCACGCCGATGCCGCGCCCGATTGAAACAGCAATACCTGCAACAATCAGCGTATTGCGCACCGCGAATGTCAACATCCAGAAGACATCCTGCCCCTGTGATGTTGTACCAAACCAGTACTCTATTGAGGGTGCCACATTACGTTCAACAGCGCGGCGATCATCTGGCTCATAAGGCGAGAAGAACGATAAGATCACCAGTATCGCTGCCAGTAACAGAATAATTGATCCAAGGCGAAACGAGGGGCTAAAACGAAGCAAATCGCGAAGTGTCGTTAACATGACATCCCCCTATCTCAGCCGTACGCGCGGGTCTAAAAATGGATAGATCAGATCGACCAGCAGTGAAGCCGTCGCAATGCCGACAATCGACAGGAGGGTGATGCCCATAATGATGTTGTAGTCACCGGAATTGATTGCGTTGTACAGCGTATAACCTACGCCAGGGTAACCAAAGACCACTTCGGTAATCAGCGCACCCTCAAAGAGCGCCCCTAAGGATAGGGCCAGGTCCGTGACCTGGGGCAGCATCGTGTTACGAATCACATAGAAGAAAAGAATTTTGCGCTTGGGCACTGCCGCCAGATCAGCATACTGCACATAGTCGCTGGTCATTTCTGTAGAAGCCAGTGCCTTCGCCATAATGAATCGGAATGCTGTTCCGCCGATGACGAGCGACAGAGCAGGCAAAAAGCCGAAATACAATACACTGCTAATGAATTCCCAGGTGAAGGCAGGTTCGCCACGAGAGCCACCTACCAGCGGGAAAAGCGGCCAGTAATAAGTAAATAGCATCAACAGAATGAAGGCCAGAATGTAATAAGGAACGGGATATATCGTAATAACCACGCGCTCAAGGAGTTTTGCCCACCACGTATTGCTGAAATATCCTGCTAATGACCCTAATATCAGACCGAGTGTCCATGAAATCAGGATCGAGGTTCCCAGGAGGCCTATTGTCCACCCGATGCCCGCGCCGATGATTTGCATCACGGGTGTGGGGAACGATTGAAATGATGGCCCAAGGTCGCCCTTAATTAGCCGCCCCCAAAAGTTCAGATACTGGTCCACAATAGAGCCATCCAGCCCATACAGGTCAAGCAGCGTCGCGCGCATCTGTTGCGATGCTTCAGGGTCCATCGTCTGGAACGACGTCAACCGACCTAGCGCGTTGTCTACCGGATTGACGGGTGATAGTCGCGGAATCAGAAATGTAATAGAGATTCCGACGAATATCACCACAAACCACTGCACGATGCGCGGCAGGATGTATTGTCGTAATAAAGTCATAGTTCAATCTTTCAATAAGCGGTATGGCTGCATCGAGATAGGGCACAGACGGATGCCTGTGCCCTGATGTTCTCTTGCTGCGATGGAGCTAGTTTATGGGTGCTAATGCTTGGATGGT
Organism: Anaerolineaceae bacterium; assembly: GCA_020634165.1. Lineage (GTDB taxonomy): Bacteria > Chloroflexota > Anaerolineae > Aggregatilineales > Phototrophicaceae > Phototrophicus. Next base: position 40,758 of record JACKCF010000010.1, read on the forward strand.
GAACTTGCCAGCCTGGAACCAGTACAGCGGCATGCGGTCCGGGTTTTCAGCAGTCGGGAAGCCCGTCCAGTAACGTTCATCCCAGGTGACAAATTTCTTGAAGCTGATGACAGTGATCGCATACAGGTTCTCTGTCCAGTACTTGAAGAACTCAGTTGCAGTTTCAACATTTGCTGGATCAGATGGTGTAATGGCCGCCATAGCGTCAATATATTCACCAATCTGGGGGTCTTGCAGGCGCTGGCCCTGGAAGAAGGCATTACCGCCAGCCGGACGGACATCTTCACCATTTGGAACGTAGTAGCGCGGATGGTCACCACGTACCTCTGGCCAGGCGTCGCCAGATGCCAGGGCAAAGTTCATCCATGGGGTGTAAACCTCAACCTGACCGACGAAGTAATTCTGGTCCCATACAGCACGTTCGAGACCTTGGAGATTCACATCGATACCAAAGTCTGACCACATATCAGCGGCGGCATTCGCCATACGGAAGGCGTCATTCTCATCGGGTGGTGACTGAAGATCAATTGTGAACGGTTCGCCATCGGGGGTCAGCCAGTTGCCACCACCATCACGGCTGAAGCCGGCGTTGGTTAGCAGAGTTTCCGCTGCTTCAAGGTCGAACTTCCACCAGCCGGGGCCGAACACGTCAGCCGGTTCACCAGGAACCGTGTAGCCTTGTGCCTCTGCCCATGCAGCGATCTGATCTGGAACGGTCGAGTCGTACGGTTTGTACATCGTGCCATCACCCAGATCAATCTCCAGGTTTTCGAACCATTCTTGCATTGGATCGAGATAGATAGCCGTCAGTGAAGGCGTAGCTGGTACGGGCAGCGGGGTGACTTTTGCCACACCACCGATGTATTCGGTCTGTAGCTCGACGATATTCAGTGACAGTGCCAATGCCCAACGTACTTTAACATCCTGGAACAGCGGCTGTGTCTCAAAGTCGAATGCCAGTTGGCGGGTGCTGACTTCGTTCGGGTAAGCCCAGGGGAAGTCTGCGTACCATGAGCGAGCCGTTGGGGTGGTGTCCAGGGTGGTCTCGAAAGCTTCGATGTCAGCATCGAAGTAGACATCGAGTTCACCACGTGACATCGCGATAGCTTTACGTGAGCTGTCACCGTAGAAGATCGTCAGGACATATTGAGGACCAGGGTTGCCAATAACCGTGCCAGCAACCGATGTTTCCCAGTTCTCACGACGTTCATATAGTTCCCAGAAACCGTTCGGGTCAAACTGCGTCGGAATGTAGTTGCCAAGGACGACAGGTTCTGGATTTGTCCATGTGCCCAGGTCGCCTTCCACATTTTCCACAATGTGCTTCGGCATGATGTAGACGCCGTTCCAGCGCGTTTCAAACAGGTTGTGGAAGCGAGGATTTGACTCTAGCAGGTTGAATACGACGGTATAGTCATCTGTCGCTTCGACAGTGTCTACGAACTGGTTGAACTGGGCATGCCAGCCGCTCTGACCAAGTTCCGGCGTGGCTTTCAGTGTCTCAACTGTGTAGACGACATCAGCAGCAGTAAACGGAACCCCATCGCTCCATTCCAGCCCCTGACGTAGTTCAACCGTCATCTGGGTGAAGTCATCATTGTACATGGGGTCAGAAATAGCGGCACCATAGACACGTTCACCAGTTTCCTGGTCGATATACCACAAGGTTTCGTCCATCATGGCATGACGATGTGGTGTTGTACCCGCTGTCTGCCAGATGTTGTAGTTACCAGCCACACCATAGCGGAAAATCTGGTCAATGACGAACATCTCTTCACGCGGCACGTCCACAGGTAAACCCTGTGGCTCCTGTGCGATGCTCACGAACGTTGGCACTGAGAAAAGCGCCAACACGAACAAAAACACTAGTTTCTTAAACATAAACGAGTCTCCTTAACACAAATCTCTATATTTTAAGAGCACACCACAGACATGCTCCTAAAAACAAAATAAGTAGACCGGGCAGCTTATTGTTGCAGCGCTCCGGTGGACGCCCTCACAATGAGCTTTGGCGTCAGAACAATCGACTCCACTTCTTTACCTTGCATCACACCCAGGAGCATGTTCATAGCTTTTTTGCCCCAGCTAGAAAGTTGATGGTCGATTGTCGTTAACGGCGGATTGAAATCCGCAGAACGTGGCAAATTGTCATAGCCGATCACGCTGATCTGATCTGGAACAGAGTAGCCCAGCTTTTGCAGCGCTTTGATGGCACCCATTGCCATACGATCATTGAATGCGACAATAGCCGTCAGGTTGGGATTTTCTTTAATCAGTTCGACCGCAGCTTTTTCACCGCTTTCTTCAGAGAAGTTGCCAAATGCCAACGGTAATATTTCAAAGTTAAGGCCATTCTCGTCTGCTGCGGTTTTCACGCCATTAAGTCGTTGTTCGATGTCACGTATAGCAATAAGTCCAATATGGCGATGTCCCAGGTCGATCAAATGCTGCATCATCAATTGGCCACCAGCGAAATTATCGCTTCGCAGATAATGCGTGTGCGCATGATGCCCCAGAACAACACTGGGGATGTTCATCTGGATGACCAGGTCCACAATCGGTGAAATATCAAAGTGGCCGTCGATGATGGCCCCATCCAGATATCCACCGGAAAGTAAACTCACAAATGTTGGGTCGATTTCCCCTTCCCGAACTTTGGGTGATGAAATCAGCATGTGATAGCCGTTATCACTGCAATAGGCTTCAATACCGGATAGGATTTGTAAGGAAGCCAGCGCAGTAAAAGGGGTGTCGTAGATACGAGGGAAGATGGCTGCGATAATCCGCGTCTCGCCAGAAACCAGGGCACGGGCTGCAAAATTGGGTCGGTAGCCTAGTTCAATACTCGCGCTGATGACCCGTGAGCGGGTTTCCTCGGAGTATTTTTCCTTTGTCGAATTCGACAAAATACGCGAAGCAGTCGAAGCCGACACCTTGGCGCGTTTGGCGACATCGCGAATCGTTGTCAACGTAAATAACCCTCAAAAATGACGTGGTCCAAAAAATATTCGCTACAACTTGCCACGCCTGAAAATCATTCCAAAAAATAGTGCGAAATAGAAAACTATAGGATGCACTTTTCACACTATATCCACAAAATTGGATTTATGCAACCGTTTGCGTGATTTTCTGGTTTTGTCTATAATGCGGACAAATTGACAAGCGTCATTTTAAAATAGATAACTTGCGCTTTGGAACAGCTTAACAGGTGCGCTAGACAGAAATATTGATCGTTCCAGGCATTAATGTGTTCAACTTAGTTTCTTGAAAAAAGGATTTGTACAAGTGCCCCAAAAACCCAATATACTTCTCGTCGCAATTGATTCTATCCGTGCGGACCATATGAGTTGTTATGGTTATCCGCGTCTGACGACCCCTCATATTGATCGCTTTGCCCAGGGAGGGGTGCTGTTCGAGCAAACTTATAGTGCCCATATTCCAACAACCCCGGCGTACGCATCTATGCTTACTGGTATGGATTGCTTCTCTACGCAGGTTGTGGCTCTGCGTCATAAGGGTGGCCTGCGTTCAGAGGTCAAAACGATGGCGGAAATCATGCGTGACCAGGGGTATAACACAACCTGTGTCGGCTTCACTGGCAATCCCAGTTCACGCGGATTCGATACTTACCTTAACTATGCCGCCTGGGGAAGCTGGAATGAAGGTCGCAGCCCCAAAGCGGAAAATCTGAATGAGGTTGCCATCCCTGAACTGGATCGTCTGGTTGCTGAGGATAAGCCCTGGTTCATGATGCTGCGTCATATGGACCCTCATGCGCCCTACTTGCCGCCAGCACCATTCGAGCGCATGTTTTATCACGGTGATGAAACGGATCCGTCGAACAAATCGATGGAACCTGTCATGAACTTCAAGCCATTCCGTGACTTTTTTGCTTCGTGGATGCCACCAGAAATTTCTGACAAAGATTATGTGATTGCCCAATACGATGGGGCCATCGCCTATATGGATGCTGCTATCCAGACCATCTTTGAGGCCCTGGATGCGCATGGCATTATGGATGAGACCATCGTTGTCGTGAACGGTGATCATGGCGAAACGCTCTATGACCATGAATGCTGGTTCGATCATCACGGCATGTTTGACAATGTGCTCTACGTCCCGCTTATCATTCGCTATCCTTCCAAGCTGCCGCAGGGCAAGCGTGTTACAGGTTTTAACCAGCACAAGGATTTACTGCCAACCATCCTCGAATTGGCAGAAATCGCTCCGGAGTCCATTGATTACCCCTCTGATTTGCGCTTTGATGGCCGCAGTTTGTCAGCGCTTATCAACGGTGAAGAAGCCTCCTTCGAGAGTGAGATGTACATCACCGAATGCACCTGGATGCGTAAGCACGGCTGGCGCACCCCGGAATGGAAGCTGATGATTGCACTGGAACCAGACTTCCACTTCAAGCCAGAAGTTGAACTTTACAATCTGGTTGAAGACCCTGACGAGAACAATAATCTGGCAGAGCAGGAGCCGGAAATCGTCGCGCTGCTGCGGAGCCGGATGGATGCCTGGATCGCTAAACGAGAAGCAGAAACAGGTCTGCCGAACCCGATGCACCACCAGGGTGACTGGCATGGGCACGAAGGTATCGGCTCATTTAAAACATCGCAGCAGGCTTACGATACCCTCCATATAGGTGACCCAAACCAGGCAGCCAGTTTACAGGCACGTTCACGACAGACATCTGAGGATGCAGATAAAGAATCTGACGATTAGTTTGCACAAGAATTAGTTTTGATAGAAATGGAGATTGAGAATTATGGCTTTACGAGTAGCAATTGTAGGTATGGGGAATATCGGCAATGTTCATGCACGTGTCTACAGCCAGCATCCTGATGCTGAATTGGTCGCGGTATGTGACATTATCGAAGAAAAGTCGGACAAGGCAGCCGAGGATTATGGCTGTCAGGGATTTTACTCGGTCGAAGCAATGCTCAATAGTAATGTTGAGTTCGATGCTGTCAGCGTAACGACAGCCGGTGTTGAAAATGGCGGCGATCATTTTGAGCCGACCATGCAGCTATTGCGTGCAGGTTATCCGGTGCTGGGTGAAAAGCCGATTTCCAACGAAATTGACAAAGCTGCCGAAATGGTCGCCTATGCCAAAGAGCATAATATTCGTTATGGCGTGAACCTGAATCACCGCTTTACACCTGCCGCAGAAAAAGCCAAAGGTTGGGTGCTGGAAGGTCGCGTGGGTGAAATCAACATGATCGATATGACCATGTGGATTAACAACCCAAATGAAAGCTCACCGCACTTCCATATGCGTGCACTGCATCCCCATTCATTCGATGTCATGCGTTACTTCGCCCAGTCTGAAGTCGCGAAGGTCCAGGCTTTCTTCAAAAAGGGCAAGGGACGTGCCATCTGGTCGAATGTCCAGGTAAATCTACTCTATGAAAATGGTATCATCGGCCACCTTCGTGGCAGCTATGATGGCAACTTTGGTGCAGCCGGAACCTATGGCCTGGAAACACTGGATGTGGTTGGCTCCGAAGGGCGCTTCATGTTGCGCGATGCTTGCGAGGAACTGACCTTCTATCCGCGCTTTGACAAGAACGTTGAAAAATACGAGAACCTGGGTGGCATGACGCATTTCAGTCAGACATTCAACAGCCGCCTGTCGCGCTGGGTACAGCAGAACATTGCCCAGGTCGCACCGGAAGACATCGACGGTTCAGGTCTGGATGCCTTGAAGTCGCAGCAGGTAATTGAAGCTGCTATAGAGTCCTGGGATACAGGGAAGGTCATTGAGTTGTGATAACCATCATTGGGCGCGGCCACTCTGGCACGCGCGCGATTTCGCATACACTCTACGCGAGTGGCGTCTACATGGGGGAGATGCTTAACCCATCGGGTGACCTTATTCCCCCACAGGATATGTATGAAGCATGCCGTGTTTTCGGACGGTATGTAAAGTGGAATGGTGGTTTGTCCTGGGACTTTAGCCAGGTAATGGACATGCCCATTCCTGATGAATTCACTGAGCTGCTCACCAGCTTTCTGAAATCAGTTATCGAGCATCGTGGCACACTCAAAGGCTGGAAGATTCCAGAAACAACGCTGGTCTATCCCTGGATTGTTCGCCTCTTCCCGGAGATGCACTACGTTTTCTGGATACGTAACCCGCGTGATTGTATCTTGGGTCGCCATATCACAGATGATATGCGCGACTTCGGCATTGAGCGACCGGAAGCAGAAAATGAGCGTCATCTGCGGGCCATCTCCTGGAAGTACCAATACGACCTCGTCAAGGCGACACCCAAACCAGAGAAGTGGATGGAAGTTCGTTTTGAGGACTTTATCTTCAAGCAAGAAGAAACGCTTCAACAGCTTGAGGACTTCCTCGACATTCCCCTTGCGCGCATTATCGTCCGTCCAGAAACAGTTGATCGCTGGAAGAAGGACGATGGCATCAACTATTATGATTTTTTTGAACCCGCTATGCGGGAATATAACTATGAGATACCGGAGGACACATGACCTTAAGAGTCGCTGTCATCGGATTGGGACCAATCGGCAATCGTCATGCATGGTTATATACGGAAGACAGCCTTGCTGAGTTGGTCGGTGTGTGTGACATCATCAAAGAAAGAGCTGACGCAGCTTCAGAACGACATGGCGCGCCTGCGTTTTATGATGCTCCCACAATGCTTAAAGAATTGGCACCGGATGTCGTCAGCATCACAACAGGCGGCTACGAAAACAGCAGCGATCATTATCTACCGACGATCCAGGCGCTGGAAGCTGGTTGCAACGTCCTGGGCGAAAAGCCCATTTCCAATGAAATTCCGCCAGCAGAGGAGATGGTCGCTAAGGGCAAAGAGATGGGTGTTTGCTATGGCGTCAACCTCAATCATCGCTTTACACCAGCATCGCGTCTGGCCAAATCCTGGGTAGAAGAAGGTCGCCTGGGCCATTTGCTTTTTGTCAACATGGCTATGTGGATCATGAATCCGGCGGAGACATCACCCTACTATCACATCAAGTCACTACATCCGCATACGATTGATGTCATGCGCTATTTCTGTGGTGACATCGAAGCGGTGCAGTGTTTCGCTACCAAAGCCCCAGGGCGCTCCATCTGGTCGACAGCCCAATTCAACTTCCGCTTTAAGAATGGGGTCGTTGGTTCGCTGACTGGCAGCTACGACATCGAACGTGGCCATCCCATGGAGCGCTGCGAAGTTGCCGGAACAGGTGGGCGCTTTGTTCTGGAAGATATGTGGCGTGAACTGACACTCTATCCAGCCGGTAATTTACTGAAGACAGTCTATACAGATCCTTTATTTGGTGGTCATCACAACTTCGAGAATACGTTCCGTGAGCGTATCCATACGTTTTTGCAGCAGGTGACGGACGGGGTCGCGCCGGAAGACATCGACGGCAGCGCGGCTGATGCCCTCGCTGCACAAAAAGTACTCGCGGCGGCCATCGAATCACTGGAAACGGAATCTGTGGTGTATGTCAAGTAAGTCATTTTAGGAAACGTTATGCGTCGAATACTGATTACCGGGTCAAATCGTGGCATTGGCTTGGCACTGGTTCAGCACTATGCCACAAACGGCGACCTTGTTTTCGCTACCTGTCGTCGTCCTGGCTCGGCTGATGAATTGCAGCAATTCGCCTCCCAGCATCCAGACCGTGTCAAAGTGCTTCAGTTAGATGTTATTGATGCGCAATCAATTGCTGGTTGTGTTGATGCGGTGCGCCAGCAGACCGATGGCCTCGATATGCTCATTAACAACGCGGGCATTCTCCCTGGTGGGGTGGATGCCCGCGATGCGAACATCAGCCGCCTGGGTGACCTGGAAGCCGATGCCATGCTGCACGTTTTTCGAGTCAATAGTATATCGCCTGTGATGATGACACAGGCATTTGTAGGGCTGCTCCGAAACGGAACCGATGCCCGTGTCATCAATGTGTCATCAGATGCCGGTTCGATCACTTTGCGAAGTCGTTGTTGTGACTATAGTTATCCCGCCAGCAAAGCCGCCCTCAACATGATGACGCGCTGTCTGGCTGGTGACCTCAAGCCAGATGAGGTTGCGGTTGTTTCGGTACACCCCGGCTTCATTAAAACAGATATGGGTGGTGTCAATGACACCCTGACGCTTAACGAGGCGATTCCCACGCTGGTGCAGACAATAGACAGCATCTCGCTGGAGGATACAGGCCAGTTCTTTAACTGGGATGGTAAAAAAGTGGATTGGTAGGTCGCCACAGCGGAACAGGTGGCGTATTTTTGTTGAACTAAGCTTATTAGGGAGAAATTTACGATGAAAGTTGGCGCGAATTCGGTCCTTTTTGGCGGCTACGATATGGAAACCGCCTTCAAATATTTAGCGATGGCTGGCTACGATGGCATCGAACTTTCTGCGATTGATGGCATGAGCGAACATCTTGTTCTGGCGCGCTGGCAGGAAGTTGCACCACAGATCAAGCAATTGGCCAGGGACTATAACCTTGAACTGCTGGCGATGGAACAGCCCTCGCGTGACAAAGAAATCATGGAAAAGGCCATGCAGGCGGCTGTCGAAATCGGCATTCCGATAATTAACTGCGGTCCTGGTGGCTCTGATAAAGACGAATCCACTCTGCAAGGCACCATCGACGAATTGGGTGAGTTGACCGTTATGGCGGAAAAGTATGGCGTCACGCTTTGTGTAAAGGCTCACGTTGGCCGCGCCATATTTAATACACCGACCACGCTCAAGGTCATGGAGGCCATTAGCTCACCAAACTTTGGTATCGACATGGACCCCTCGCATATTCATCGTGCTGATGAAAATCCAGTAGAAGCGATTGCTGCGGTCATTTCGCGCGTCAAGCATGTGCATATCCGCGATTGTAAAGGCCGCCAGCATGGTCCAGGCAAGCCGGAAGATCAGGCCAATGGTCGCGGCGATATCGACCTTGTCGGCTATATCCGTGTGCTGCACGAGAATGGCTACACCGGTCCGCTTGATCTGGAAATTATTGGTGCCAAGGAATATGCCATCGAACAATGCTGCACCATCGCTGCGGAATCGCGTGGTCATATGCAGGCCTGCTTGCAGGCTTGTGGCGCTCGCTAGGAGGGTAGCATGACTGCAATTAGCAACCTCCGGTGTGAATACAGAGAAAATCCGCTCGGCATTGATGTGCTTCAGCCGCGATTGAGCTGGCAGTTGGCGACGGATCGCCAGGGTGCTCGACAGACCGCCTATCATATCTTAGCCGCTACCAGCCCCGATAAGCTCACATCAGATGCAGCCGACGTCTGGAATAGTGGTAAAGTCGAGTCTGATCAGTCAGTGCAGGTGACTTACGCTGGTGAGGCGCTTTCTTCTCGCCAGCGTGTTTTCTGGAAAGTCATCGCCTGGGATGAAACAGGGGCATCATCTGAAAGTGACGTGGCCTGGTTTGAAATGGGTCTGCTCAATCCAGGTGACTGGCAGGCGGAATGGATCAGCGCCAATCTGGTGGGTAGCCCGCATGCAGCGGTGCCTGTGCCCTATTTTCGCAAGGAATTTGCGACACAGGGCGCGATTAAATCTGCACGTCTGTATGTGACATCTCTTGGGGTTTTTGAATGCTCCATCAATGGCCAGCTTGTTGGCGATGATGTTCTTTCCCCTGGCTGGACGGATTTTTGCAAGCGAATCAGGTATAGCGTCTACGATGTGACGAATCACCTGCAAAGTGGCGAAAATGCCCTTGGTGCGATGGTTGGCGATGGTTGGGCCGTTGGTCACGTTGGCATGGGTGCACGTCAGGCTTACTCCCAGAAGCCATGCCTGCTCGCACAACTGGAAATCACTCTGGCTGATGGCTCGAAGCAGATCATTGTCAGCAATAGTTCCTGGAAGCATCAGTTCGGCCCTATTGTCGAAAGCGACATCATGCATGGCGAGTCCTACGACGCGCGCCTGGAAATGCCTGGTTGGGACAAGACCGGATTCGATGATAGCACCTGGTTGCCAGTTGCCGTTCAGCCTGACAACGGCGCGCAGCGCGTCGCGGCCAACGGTCCTACAGTGAAGCGCATCGAAGAACTCCCTCCGATAGAAAAACCTTCAACAACTTTCCATATTACTGGTCCAGTCCACGTTTTTGACCTAGGCCAAAATATGGTTGGACGAGTTCGATTCAAAGGCTCGGCGCCTGCGGGTACAACTGTTACCTTGCGCTATGCCGAAGTCCTGAACGCGGATGGTTCCATCTATACCACTAATCTACGTGGCGCCCGCGTGACGGACTACTACACCTTCAAAGGCGAAGGCGAAGAAGTCTGGGAGCCTCGTTTCACGTTCCATGGCTTCCGCTATGTCGAGCTAAGAGGTTATACCGGACAAGTGGACATCAATACGATAACGGGTGTGGTTTTGCACTCGGATATGCCTGCTACTGGCGACTTTAGCTGTTCCGATGAGCTTATAAATCAGTTGCAGCATAACATACAGTGGGGCCAGAAGGGCAACTTCCTGGATGTGCCCACCGACTGTCCCCAGCGTGATGAGCGTCTCGGCTGGACGGGCGATATTCAGGTATTTGTACAGACGGCAGCATTCAATATGCACGTGGCTGGTTTCATGACAAAGTGGGCGAAGGATGTCGCTGATGCCCAGAACGAGCAGGGCATGATTCCGGCAGTGGTGCCGCAGGCAATTGGCGATTTGCCGGATGGCGGTCCGGCCTGGGCTGATGCGGCAGTTGTCTGCCCCTGGACGATCTACCAGAGTTATGGCGATAAAAGCATCCTGGCAGAGAACTACGATGTCATGGTGGGTTTTATCGATTATCTGGTGGCATCCAGCCCGAATTACATCCGTTGTGCGCCCGACTTTGAAGGCTGGCCAGGGTTTGGCGATTGGCTTTCGATCAATGCTGCGACGCCACGCGACCTGATCGGCACAGCATTTTTTGCCTACAGTGCCAGGCTTTTGGCTCAGATTGCGGATGCACTGGGCAAAGAAGAAGATGCTGCCAGATACGACCAGCTTTTTAAGCAAGTAAAACAGGCGTTCCAGGCACGCTTCTTGAAGGGTAGCTCTGCGACCAAAGATCAGGACGAGTACTCAGAGCGGCGTATCATGATGGATAATGCCAATGCCATCTCACAGGGCAATCGCGCCGTTGTCAAAGAAGAGAAAGTAGCGTCGGATGTTTTCAATACCAACTTGTTCAATCCGACGCAGACATCCTATGTATTGGCGCTGCATTTCGACTTACTACCAGGGAATATGCGGTCGATAGCGGCTGATGAACTCGTGGCAGACATCAGACGCCGCGACATGCACCTTTCGACAGGGTTTGTCGGCTCGCCTTATGTGGCCCACGTCCTGAGCAGTAATGGTAAGCTCGATGTTGCCTATGAATTGCTCCATCAGCAGACCTGGCCATCGTGGTTGTATGCCGTAACGCAGGGTGCGACCACTATCTGGGAGCGCTGGGATGGCTGGACACCTGAGAATGGTTTCCAGGACCCGGAAATGAACTCGTTCAATCACTATGCCTATGGTGCGATTGGTGCCTGGTTGTACACTGTGGTTGCCGGCCTCAATGTCGATCCCGCGAACCCTGGATACAAGCACACGACCATTCGCCCACAGCCCGGTGGTGGCTTAGTCAATGCCTCGGCATCTATCAAGACAGATTATGGTCTGCTAAGTTCCAGTTGGACGCTGAAAGATGGCGAGTTTGAGTTAACTGTTGTCATTCCGCCAAATACCAGCGCAGCGGTTCAACTGCCTGAATCAGTTTCCGGTGATGTCACCCTTAACGGCGATCCGATCTCTGGCAGGTCCCACGAGGTCGCTGCTGGCCATTACACATTTGTTGTCCGCTAGTTGGGTCACGATCCCCCAATCCGCAAGGCCATCTCAAGTTAGGATGGCCTTTTTGCATACCAATATTGGTTCCCAATACGCAACTTGGATACACTTGCTGCGAATTTATCATGACACTAGAAGGAACAGGTCATGCGTGTCATTGGCCTTATGTCGGGGACATCTGCGGACGGTGTGGATGTCGCGCTTTGTGAGATTTTTGGTCAGCCCGGTGATATGCAGGCTACCATCGTTGCGGGTGATACTTACCCCTACAGTCCTGAGATGCGTCAGCGTATTCTGGATGCATGTGATCGCCAGAAAAGCCGCGTTGATGAGATTGCCTGCCTGAACACGGAAATCGCTGACGTATTTGCTGATTGCATCACACAATTCGCCAATTCAAATGCTTTTGCTCTTGATTCGGTTGATCTTATCGCTTCGCATGGCCAAACCCTCTGGCATAATGTCCTGCCTGATGGCAGCGTCAACGCCTCTTTCCAGATAGGTGAAGGCGCGGTCATCGCCGAGCGAACAGGCATCACGACCATAAATAATATGCGTGCCCGTGACATTGCGGCTGGTGGCCAGGGCGCACCCCTGACAGGCTATGTCGATTGGCTGCTGCTGCGCCATCCATCTCATTGGCGCGCTATTCAGAATATCGGCGGTATGGGCAATGTGACCTTTTTGCCACCTCTGAGCGATACTCAGTCACAGCCCATCGCCTTTGATACTGGCCCCGGCAATGCTTTGCTCGATGTCTCTGTCATGCACTTCACCAATGGTCAACAGAATTATGACCGTGATGGACTTCTCGCTAGGCAGGGCCGCCTCGATGAAGAATGGCTCCATGACTTGCTTCAGCATCCCTACTATCAGCGTGACTATCCCAAGACGACAGGGCGGGAGCTGTTCGGTACGGAAGCCGCACACCAGTTAATTGACGAAGCCCAGGAGCGTGGCCTCGATCAGTATGCGATTATCTCTACGCTAACTGCCTTGACAGCTACCAACATCGCGGATGCCTACCAACGCTTTGCCCCTGCGCGCATCGACGAGGTGATTTTGGGTGGGGGTGGCCATCATAATCCGGTGATGCGTAGCTTGATTGAGCAGTATGTTGCTCCCGCAGTCGTCTGCACCCATGAGGATATCGGCATCAGCAGTGACTTCAAAGAAGCGCTCGTCTTTGCTGTATTGGCCTACGAAACATGGCATGGTCGCCCAGGGACACTACCTGCGCTGACAGGTGCGAAGCGAGCTGCTATCCTCGGCCAGATTACACCTGGTGACAATTATGACAACCTCCTTCGCCAGCGATTTGGTGTATCTTAGGCGACACCATGCTGAAAATTGCACCCATAGAAAAACAGCATATTGTGGCCTGTGCGCACATCATGGCGACGAATCCACTCTGGCAGCGCTACAACGTTACAGAAGAGAAGGCACTCCGACTTTTTAGTTCCATCCCATCAGATGATACGGCCCGGGTTTCAGTTGCATTGTTGAATGAAGAAGTCACGGGCTTCATCTGGTATTACCTGCGAGGAACATTTTTCTCTGGCGGTTACATTCGTCTGGTTGGGGTCAGCATTCAACATAAGCGACAGGGCATTGGCACGGTTTTGATGGATGTTGCGGAAAATGACATTTCGCAGCATACTCCTGATACCTTTTTGCTGGCATCAGACTTTAACATTCCAGCCCACGATTTTTACCGCCAGCGCGGTTACCAGAACGTGGGCCAGCTACCTGATTTTGCGATGTCTGGCATATCTGAGCTTATTTTCTGGAAGCGAATACAGCAGAAAAAGGAGGCGCCTGCTGCTAAACGTGCTACCTGAGTCACGCAATATCACGCCTTATCCGATGATCGTTGCAAGTGAGGTCACTATGAAAAAACTAACCACGCTTTTTATTCTGCTTCTTGTCGTCTTAATTGCTGTGCCATTCACCAGCGCCCAGGATAACACCCTGATAATGGGTCGTGCGGTCGATGCCACTGGTCTGGACCC
>JACKCF010000011.1 GCA_020634165.1 Anaerolineaceae bacterium
GCGAAAGTCACGAATACGTGGCAGTGCGACATTCATCAGGCGGTCCAACAAGCTCCACATGCGTTCACCACGCAGGGTGACTTTGACGCCGATGGCACGACCTTCACGAAGTTTAAAGGTCGCGATACTTTTACGCGCACGTGTGATGATGGGCTGCTGGCCGGTGATGGTACGCAGTGTTTCAACAGCGCCGTCCATCATCTTCGGGTTGTCGTTGGCTTCGCCCATACCAATGTTGACCACAACCTTCTTGACAGTTGGAACCTGGTTCAGGTTGCTGTACTCAAATTCTTCCATCAAGGTTGGTATGATTTCTTCCCGGTAGCGTGCTTGCAAGCGGGGTAATGTTTTTTCGCTCATCAGCTATATGCTCCGGTTACTCAATATCTGCGTTGCATTTTTTGCAGATGCGAACTTTGTAACCATCATCACGTGTGCGGAAACCGACACGGGTGGGCTGGCCGCATGATGGACAAACCACCATGACGTTCGACAAATGCAAAGGTGCATCTTTTTCGATAATCTGGGCCGGGATCGTCTGGCCACCCGCCTGGGAAGCCTTCATGTGGCGCTTGACTACATTGACGCCACCCACGATGACCCGATCTTGCTTCGGCAGCACTTTGATGACTTCGCCGCGCTCGCCCTTATCTTTACCCACGATGACCTCTACGGTATCGCCTTTTTTCACTCGTTGCATCGTCTGGACTCCTTACAGTGTCTCTGGGGCCAACGATACGATCTTCATGAAACCCTTATCGCGCAATTCACGAGCGACAGGGCCAAAGACGCGGGTACCACGTGGGTTGGTCAGGTCATCAGCCAGGATGACGGCAGCATTGTCATCGAAGCGGATGTAGGAGCCATCACTGCGACGATATTCTTTGCTGACCCGTACAACAACGGCACGGATGACATCACCCTTTTTAATGTTACCCTGGGTGTTGGCACTTTTAACGGTGCCGACCACGATGTCGCCAACGTGACCGTATTTGACCTTGGAGCCGCCCAACACGCGGATAACCAGGATTTCCTGGGCACCGCTGTTGTCGGCAATTTTCAGTCTCGACTCGGTTTGAATCATGATGCTGGCTCCTTAACTGGTCGGTTGGTCGAGGACTTCTTCGACCACCCAACGCTTCAGCTTGCTCAAGGGCCGGCTTTCTACGATGCGGACAACTGCACCCACCGGGATCGAGTTGCTTTCGTCGTGGGCGTATACCTTGCGGGTAGACTTCACGACCTTCTTGTAGACCGGATGCATATTACGGCGTTCGATGGCTACCGTGACCGTATTCTGCATCTTGTCACTGACGACACGACCTACTAATCGTCTACGACTGTTCGCCATCTTAACTTTCCTCACTCGCTATCTGCGCGGCATGTTCACGCTCGCGCATGATGGTTTCTATGCGGGCGATAGTACGGCGAGCCTTCTTGAATTCTGACGTGTCCGTCAGTTCACCAATCGAATAGTTCAGGCGCATGGTAAGCATGTCTTGCTTAAGTTCTTCCAGCTTATCCTGAAGGGCTTCGTCAGACATCGCACGTAGTTCACCAGACAGTATGGCGGGCATTAGCTCACCTCCAGGCCACTGATCGGGTCAATACGCTTGACGAATTTGGTTGAGCACGGGAGCTTCGCTGCCGCCAGGCGCATGGCCTCACGGGCGATGTCTTCCGGCACACCACTCATTTCAAATAGCACACGACCGGGCTTTACAACCGCTACATAGTATTCCACGGAACCTTTACCGCTACCCATGCGGGTTTCTGCCGCTTTCTGGGTATATGGTTTATCCGGGAAGACGCGAATCCAGACTTTACCGCGACGTTTGATGTAACGGACCAGGGCACGACGCGCAGCTTCGATTTGACGGCTGGTCATCCAGACAGGTGATGTTGCCTGCAGACCGTAGTCACCGAACGCGACTGTCGAACCACGATGGGCCTTGCCGTTCATGCGCCCGCGCATTTGTTTGCGGTATTTGTACCGCTTTGGCTGTAGCATCGCAATTACTCCTCGTCAACAAATAGCGCCGCGGTTCTAACTGACGTATACGTCGGAACGCGACTGTTCTTCCAGCACATCGCCAGTGTAGATCCACACCTTGATGCCGATGCGTCCAAAGGTGGTAGCGGCTTCCGCTGTGCCGTAGTCGATGCCTGCGCGCAAGGTGTTGCGCGGCACGCGACCTTCTGACATCATCTCGCGGCGGGACATATCCGCGCCACCGAGACGACCACTGACCTCAATACGGATACCTTCCGCACCCTGACGGATCGCCTGGGTCATGGCACGCTTCATCGCACGGCTGTGACCGATACGGCGCTCCAACTGGCCACCAATATTTTCGGCAACCAGGGTGGCGTCGAGGTCCGGCTTTTCAATCTCGCTAACCTCAACGCGGACGGTCTTGCCGCCGGTACGTTCCTGCAATGTCTGGCGCAGCTTCTTTACAGTTTCGCCTTTACGGCCAATGATGAGGCCCGGGCGAACGGTATGAATCGTAATCACGACTACGTTGGGCTGCCGTTCAATTTCGATACGGCTGACGCCAGCGCGTGAGGTTTCTTTTTTAACGAATTCACGAATCATGCGGTCTTCTTGCAGCAGATCGACGAAACGTTCGCCTTCTGCGTACCAACGTGCATCCCAGTCGCGGGTGATCTTCAACCGCATACCAATGGGGTTTACTTTACGGCCCATGCGCTAGCTATCCTCTCGCTCTTCAAGGGTGACCCAAAGGTGGGAAAGGCGCCGAACACGCGGTTTGTAACGACCACGTGCACCTGCTTTATAGCGCTTCAAACGGGGGCCTTCGCCCGACCAAATCTCCGCAATGAAGAGATCATCGCGCTGCAGCTCGAAGTTATTTTCCGCATTGGCCATCGCACTGGCAACAGTCTTGCGAACAAACTCCGCACCTTTTTGTGGCATATAGTTAAGGACAACCAGAGCTTCCTCAACACCCATGCCGCGCACCTTATCACACACCAGTGCCAGTTTCTGAGAAGAGATGGGCAAATAGCGCGTCTTGGCTTTGACTTGCATTGCAAATATCTCCTATCTCTTCTTTTTCTTCTCGGCCAGGTGCCCGCGATAGGTGCGCGTGGGCGCAAATTCGCCAAGCTTGTGACCGACCATATTTTCGGTGATGTAGATCGGAACATGGCGCCGACCATCGTGCACCGCAATCGTGTGACCAATCATCTGCGGGAAGATCGTGCTCGCACGACTCCAGGTTTTGATGACGGTCTTCTTGTTCTGCTCGTTAAGCACTTCTACCTTATTGAGCAGGCTCGGCTCGATAAACGGGCCTTTTTTAAGTGAACGTCCCATCTCGATACACTCCTCGTGCCAGACTAACGCCGCTTGCCGCGCCGACGAATGATGAAGCGGTCGGTGCGTTTGTTCGTACGAGTACGCACACCGAGAGCCGGTTTACCCCATGGGGTCTTGGGCGCAGACATACCAATACCACTGCGGCCTTCACCACCGCCATGCGGGTGAGAACCGGGATCCTGAGCAGTACCACGAACACCCGGACGCCAGCCCAGCCAGCGACGACGGCCCGCTTTACCCAGGGTGATGTTACCGTGTTCGGTGTTACCAACCTGGCCCAGCGTCGCCATGCAGTTCTCATGAACCTGGCGCATTTCGCCACTCGGCATACGCAGGGTAGCGTAGGTGCCTTCTTTCGCCAGCAGTTGTGCGGACACACCTGCGGAACGTGCGATCTGGCCACCCTTGCCGGGTTTCAACTCCACATTGTGGATGACGGTACCGACCGGAATTTCCTTCAGCGCCAGTGCGTTACCTGGGCGCAGCTCTGCCAGCGGACCGTTGCCGATGCTATCGCCAACTTTGAGGCCCAGCGGCGCAATGATGTAGCGCTTTTCGCCATCTTCGTACTGAACCAACGCAATGCGTGCAGAGCGATTGGGATCGTATTCTACGGCGATGACTTCGGCGCGGCTATCAAATTTGTCACGCTTGAAGTCAATAATGCGGTAACGACGCTTGTGGCCGCCACCACGATGACGAACGGTGACACGACCCTGATTGTTGCGGCCACCACTCTTACGCAGAGCAACTGTTAAGGAGCGCTCTGGCGTGCTTTTCGTTATTTCCTCGAACGTGAACCCCGTCATTCCACGGCGGCCCGCTGAGGTCGGTTTATAGACTTTAACCGGCATTGTCGGCCTCCTTAGACGTTGAACAGTTCAAGCTGTTCACCGGCCTCAAGCGTGACAACTGCTTTTTTCCAGGCACGGTGACGAATGAACATTTTACGACCGCGACGACCACGCTTTGCGGGCATAATCATCGTACGCACTTTTACGACCTTACCAGGGATATCGAAGATCACTTCAACAGCGTTCTTGATCTGAATCTTGTTCGCGTCGGTGTGAACTTCAAAGACATACTGGTTGGCTTCGGTCAGGGTATTACTTTTTTCAGTAATGACCGGACGGCGAATGACGTCGTACTCATGCAACTCAGGCATCGCTCACGGCCTCCTTCTCGGTGCCCCAGATGCGCTTGATCACGTCAAGGGCATCGACCGGGACAATGACTTTTTCGTACAGGAGCAAGTCACGCACGTTGAGGTAGCTGGCACGCAGACCGTGTGCCTTGGGCAAATTATTCAGACTACGGCGGATGTTCTCGTTACCGTCTGTATAGATAACGAGGGCATTTTCGCCACCAGTCAGTGCTTTCAATACTTGCTTAACATCTTTGGTGCGCGGCGCATCCATACTCATGCTATCGACGAAGACCAGTTGGTCATCGCGCAGCAGCGCACTAAGGGCACTGCGAATTGCACCACGACGCATCTTCTTCGGCATGTCTTTGACATAGCTACGTGGCTTGGGGCCATGCGCCTGTCCACCACCGACAAAGATGGGGGCGGTCCGGGCACCGTGACGGGCGCGACCGGTACCTTTTTGGCGATAAATCTTCGCAGTCGTACCGCGAACTTCGCCACGCCCTTTGGTTTTATGCGTGCCCTGGCGAGCATTCGCCATCTGGCGCACATAGGCCTGATGCATCAGACCTACATTGACTTCTACTTCGAAAATATCAGCGGGCAGTGTCAGCTTATCAACTTCTTTGCCGGCTGTATTCAACACTGGAACTTGTGCCATCGTTCAGACTCCTCCGCGCCTAAGACTTTTTGACAGCGGACTTGATAATGACAATGCCGCCACGTGCGCCCGGCACCGACCCGCGTACTGCGAGCAGGTTTTTGTCGGGATCAATACGAACCACTTTAAGGTTCTGTACTGTGACGCGGTCATTGCCCATACGACCACCCATGCGCTGGCCCTTCAGTGTACGACCTGGGGTCGCGCACATGCCAATGGAACCGGGTGAACGCATGCGATCCGATTGACCATGGGTCTTGGGACCACGTGCAAAACCATGGCGTTTAATCGTACCTGCAAAACCACGGCCTTTGCTCGTACCGATGACATCTACAAAATCACCTTCTGAGAAGACATCCACCTTAATTTCTACGCCTTCAGCGAGTTCATCGGTTTCGCCATTGCGAACACGGAACTCACGAAGAATGCGCAGTGCTGGCAGGTTGTTCTTTTGTAGGTGGCCGAGCTGCCCCTTGGTTATTCTCTGCGGCTTGGTTTCGTCGAAACCGAGTTGAACCGCAGCATAACCATCGCGCTCGCCATCGCGTACTTGCGTGACATAGCAGGGGCCTGCTTCTATCACTGTCACAGGGACTACATTACCCTGTTCATCGAAAACCTGGGTCATGCCCACTTTTCTGCCAATCATGCCCTTCATGATTCAGCCTCCAGAGGGGGGTTAGACGAGCTGGCTCAGTGTTTATCGGCAAGATGATCCTCATCATGCGATATTAAACCAGCGCGGGACTAGTTCCCCTCCCACACAAACTACCTGATTTCACTTGTTATGACACCGAACGGGGTGGCTCGTCCTCTCAGACGAGTGTGCCAGGCTCTTAAGTGTGCCCAACACAATCACGCGGGTATCTTTGGTCTGACCAGATCGATAAGTGCGTGACCTGGCTTACAAAACGTCGTACTATATCTTCATCTCGATATCGACACCAGCGGGCAGATTGAGCCGCATGAGTGCGTCGATGGTCTTGCTTTCAGGGTCCAGCACGTCGATCAGCCGCTTATGCGTCCGAATTTCAAAATGTTCGTGCGAATCCTTGTCGATGAAGGTTGAGCGCCGTACCGTGAAGCGTTCCAGCTTCGTCGGCAGCGGCACTGGGCCGACTACCCGTGCACCTGCACGTTCAGCGGTTTCGACAATTCGTCTTGCCGATTCATCCAGCACACGATGATCGTATGCGCGTAACCGAATGCGTATCTTGTTTCTGACTGCCATTGCGAACCCTTCAGTTCGTCACTTACTGTCTTTGATCGCAGCGGATTGCTTGGCTGCGTGTCTTATAACAGCGTCACATTGAGATAAAGAACCGGGGTCAGGGTGTGACCCCGGTCTTGGTTATCTATGTGTAAGTGACGCCTACTCGATGATCTCGGTGATGATACCAGCGCCGACTGTCAGGCCGCCTTCGCGAATCGCGAATTTGGAGCCATTTTCCAGAGCAACCGGGGTAATCAGTTCAACATCCAGGTTGACGTTGTCGCCAGGCATCACCATTTCCACGCCTTCGGGCAGGGTGATGTTGCCGGTTACATCGGTGGTGCGGATGTAGAACTGCGGACGGTACCCACTGAAGAAGGCCTTGTGGCGACCACCTTCGTCCTTCTTGAGGACGTAGACTTCGCAGCGGAATTTGCGATGCGGTGTGATGCTGCCCTTCTTGGCCAGAACCATACCACGTTCAACTTCTTCGCGGGTGGTACCACGCAGCAGGATACCAGCGTTGTCGCCAGCCTGTGCGGAGTCGAGTTCCTTGTGGAACATTTCGATACCGGTGACAACTGTTGTCTGGGTGGCATCACGCAGACCAACGATGTCGATTTCTTCGCCTTTGCGCAGCGTACCACGCTCAACGCGGCCAGTCACAACTGTACCGCGCCCCTTGATGCTGAAGACGTCTTCAACGGACATCAGGAATGGCTTGTCGGTATCACGTTCCGGGGTCGGAATCCAGCTATCGACAGCGTCCATCAGTTCAAGGATTGAGGCATATTCGGGAGCATTCGGATCGGTGCTCTCGCTTTCGGTTGCAGCCAGAGCGCTACCCTTAATGATCGGGGTGTTGGGATCGAAGTCATAGCTTTCAAGCAGCTCAGACAGTTCCATCTCAACCAGCTCGATCAATTCGGGATCATCCATCTGGTCTGTTTTGTTAAGGTAGACAACCATCGCCGGAACGTTAACCTGGTTGGCGAGCAGCACGTGTTCACGAGTCTGCGGCATCGGGCCATCAGGAGCACTCACAACAAGGATCGCACCATCCATCTGGGCAGCACCAGTGATCATGTTCTTGATATAGTCACGGTGGCCTGGGCAGTCAACGTGTGCATAGTGACGATTATCGGTTTGATATTCGACGTGGCGGATGTTGATGGTGATGCCACGTTGACGCTCTTCTGGAGCGTTATCGATATCTTCGTAATTCTGACGTTCCGCTTGACCCCTCAGCGCAAGAACTTTGGTAATTGCTGCGGTCAGCGTGGTCTTACCATGATCGACATGACCGATCGTGCCGATGTTTACATGTGGCTTTGAACGATCGAACTTACCTTTTGCCATTTTGCGAATTCCTTTATATGTATCTTCTGGCTTCAGATGTTCGTAAACGAGGCCGGATTGCCTCTGTTCTACTTATCGCTGACCGCTAATGACTTCTTCAGCCACTGAATTGGGAGCGACAGTATACTGGTCAAATTCCATCGTGAACGTACCCCGGCCCTGCGTCATGTTACGTAGGTTGGTTGCATAGCCGAACATTTCAGCCAAGGGCACCTGAGCACGAATCGTGGTCATACCAGAACCACGCGGCTCCATCCCCTCGACAATACCACGACGGGAAGAAAGATCACCGACGATTGCACCCGTGTAATCGTCCGGCGCAACCGCTTCCACCTTCATCGACGGTTCCATAATGGCCGGAGCAGCGCCTCTGACGCCATCCTTCAGGCACATCGAACCTGCGATTTTAAAGGCCATTTCATTACTGTCGACGTCGTGCATACCACCGTCGACCATTGTTGCTTTTACACCAACAACCGGGTAGCCTGCAATGACGCCACCTTCTAGCGCTTCTTCCATACCCTTAAACGCAGCACGAATGAATTCAGCAGTGATGGAACCACCTTTGATGCTATCGCTGAAGAGGAATGAGCGACCCTTAGCCGCTTCACGATCTTCATCTGTCATTGGCGAGAATTCGACTACCACTCGCGCATACATACCACTACCACCCGATTGGCGCTTGAGCGTTGTATCGGCAGTATAATTACGGGTGATCGTTTCACGGTAAGCTACACGTGGGCGTCCCACCTGGGCCTGTACACCATATTCACGCTTGAGGCGGTCGACAAGAACTTCAAGGTGAAGCTCGCCCATGCCCTTGATCTTGGTCTGGCCAAGGCTGGCATCGACTTCGACCTGGAAGGTGGGGTCTTCTTCCGCGAGTTTGCGGAGTGCTACGCCCATTTTATCCTGGTCAGCCTTGCTATCCGGTTCAACCGCGACCTCGATAACAGGTTCAGGGAACTTGATGTTTTCGAGCAGGATCGGTTTGTCAGGTGCACACAGGGTATCACCAGTGAAGGTTTCCTTCAGACCGATGATGGCTGCGATGTCACCAGCGTGTACTTCTTCAACATCTTCGCGACGATCTGCAAACATGCGCACAATGCGACCCACACGTTCACGGGTAGCTTTGGTGCTGTTGTAAACCTGCGTGCCGCTGCGAAGTACACCGCTGTAAACGCGAGTAAATGCCAAGCGGCCATACTGATCGGTGATGATCTTGAAGACCAACGCCGACATCGGTTCGCTGTCATCGGCACTGCGCAGGACTTCGACTTCCATATCACGCGGATCGTGGCCTTTGATTGGCGGCACGTCCATCGGTGAAGGCAGAATCGCTACGATTGCATCAAGCAGCATCTGAACACCCTTGTTCTTGAGGGCAGACCCACAAAGAACCGGATGAATCTTATTGGCGATGGTGCTGGCACGCAGACCGGCCACAACGTCATCGTCGGTGATTTCCTCTTCCATGAGGAACTTTTCGGTCAGGACATCATCGCTCTCGATGACCTTATCGATCATCTCCTGGCGCATGGTCTCGGCAGCTTCGCGATGGCTTTCCGGGATGGGATGGCGCTGGATATCGGTACCCAGGTCATCACCGTATGTCACCAGTTCCATTGAGAGCAGGTCAATGATGCCATTGAAGTCATCACCACTGCCGTAAGGAATCTGGATCGGAACTGGATTGCCATGCAAACGATCAATAATCATGGAAACAGTACGCTCGAAGTTCGCACCAGTGCGGTCCATCTTATTGATGAAGCACATACGTGGCACGTTATATTCGCTGGCCTGACGCCAAACTGTTTCTGACTGTGGTTCAACACCTGCGACACTGTCAAAGACAGCGACACCACCGTCGAGGACGCGCAGGCTGCGCTGTACCTCAGCGGTAAAGTCGACGTGGCCTGGAGTGTCGATGATGTTCACCTGATGACCAGCCCAGCTTGTCGTCACAGCGGCGGACGTGATCGTGATACCACGTTCACGCTCTTGTTCCATGTAGTCGGTAGTTGCTGCACCGTCATGTACTTCACCAATACGGTGAACCATACCGGTGTAGTAGAGCACACGCTCGGTGACCGTCGTCTTGCCCGCATCAATATGGGCAATGATGCCAATGTTGCGCACCTTATTGAGATCGAATGTGCTTTTCTTAGCCATTTTGACCTTATCCACAAAACCTGATGAACTCAGGCTTTTGCCTACTACTTAAAGTGAGCGAAAGCGCGGTTGGCTTCCGCCATGCGGTGTACTTCGTCGCGTCTGCGAACGGAGTTACCCTGTCCGTTAGCTGCATCCATCAACTCAGCAGCCAGCTTGCCGGCCATACTACGGCCACCACGACTACGTGAGTTAGAGATCAGCCAGCGCATTGCCAATGTAACGGCACGTTCTTCTTTGACGTCTACCGGAACCTGATAGGTGGAACCACCTACGCGGCGCGGTTTTACTTCTACGGTCGGACGCACATTGCGCAGTGCGGTTTCAAAGACTTCTACCGCATCCTTATTCATACGCTCAGAAACCAGATCGAGCGCATCGTACATGATTCTACGGGCTGTGCTCTTCTTACCGCCATACATCAGGCGGTTAATGAACATTGCGATGTGTATATTGGCAAACCGGGGATCCGGCTCAACAATACGCTTAAGCGGTGTTCTTCTCCGCATCGCTCAAATACCCTTTCCTATCTTTTCGGCCGCTTGGTACCGTATTTACTGCGGGCCTGTTGACGACCTTCGACACCAGACAGGTCAAGCGCACCACGAACAATGTGATACCGCACACCTGGCAAGTCCTTCACACGTCCGCCACGCACCAAGACAACACTATGCTCTTGCAGACGATGGCCTTCGCCACCGATATACGCTGTGACTTCAATGCCATTGCTGAGGCGAACACGAGCAACCTTACGCAGGGCGGAGTTCGGCTTTTTAGGTGTCATGGTGAATACACGTGTGCATACACCACGTTTAGCCGGAGCACCCTTAGGCTGACGTGTACGCTTCTGGCTGAAGGCGTTCAGCGTATACTGCAATGCGGGAGCCTTGGTCTTCTTCTTTTTTGTCTGGCGGCCTTTGCGAACCAACTGATTAATGGTTGGCATGTAACTCTCCGCTTAATTAAATGATCTACAAATGCACCCGGATATCACTTTGTATTTAGGCACACAAAAAGGCGTACTGTAACAGGAACGCCTATCGAATCCGGACATGGCGAGTTACTGCAAAAGTCAGCACTGTCGCCATAAGTGCTCAATTCGATATTCATTGCCTACGTATAGGTTAAATATCGGGATAGCGGGTACATGTTATCAGTCTGATATAGGGTTGTCAAGGGATATCGGGGTGGGTTTTAGGCAGAGTTACAGAGGTAAACGGCAGAAAAATCTGGCAGTGTGCTCAAACAGTGGACGAAGAAAAAGCCTATACTTCGTCTGATGAAGCATAGGCTCGCAGGTCATGCTATGATTCAGGCTGTTTGAAGCTTGTCAACCATCTCATGCAGCGTTTCAATAAGTTCATCCACTGCTATAGGCTTTGACAGGATGATATCAGCACCGGCTTTGATAGCCTGCCCCATCTGATAACCACCAGTCACATTGCTGGTGATCGCAATCGGAATATCCGGCTTTACGCGACTGTGATTGGTAATGGAGACCATCTCTTTAACCGTGCCGTTGCCGTTTTGTCTGCCTTCGTTGACGATATGCTTGAGAAGACCCTGGGGTTCGCGGTCTTCCGATGCTGTTTCAGGTATGCTGTGGACAGCCTCGGCGGCTTCCACAAGTTGGCGTGTGGACAGACGGAAATGATTGCGCAGATAGCGGATCAGATCAACACCTTTGCTATCGCCAACAGTCATTTCCATAATGACCATGTCGGGGGGATTTTCATCAATCGCCCGCATAAAGTCCGTATCGCTCATAGCAATGGTAGGCCGGAAGCCCGCTTTCTCAGCGACAAATCGAAGGACACGACATACTTCTTCGCTCTCATCAAATATGAGGATATTCTGTTTATCGCCAATCACCGGAATCTTGAGCAGGTTCTGCATGCCGACGTGGGTACGTTCATCAACCAGGGGTTTGATAACGAAATGAATTTGCAATTCCAGTCGCCCTAGACGCAGTCGATCCCGATCATGCACGCGATATTCTGTTTTGGGTTCTAAAACACGGCCATTGATGAAGGTGCCATTAGCGCTGCCCAGGTCCTGGATTGTGACGCGATTGTCACGAGCCAACATCAGCGCATGGCGACGCGAAACACCAGCGCCCTGACCACCTAACTCACTTACATCAATATCTGGGAAGATGCCACGCGATTCATCCGAGCGACCAATCAACATCGTGGGTCTGGTTGTGATATTCACAATATTCGCTGTCCCGACGACGCGCAGCTCAATCACCCAGGGTAATACGGGTTCTTCCAGTGAGCCTGTTCGATCAAGCGGCATCGGTTCAGCATTGACTGGTTTTTCGAGATAACCGGTTCGCTTATCTTCGTGGCTTGGTTTGCTAAACAACGGCATGATGTTCTCCCGACCCAAAACTGCTGATGGACCGTGTGCTGTTTTATGGAAATACCCTCTCAAAGGGCCATTTCCTATTCTAAGTGCAAAATGTTGATTGAAACCTTGAGTCATTGGCCCGATGACAAGATTCTGAAGACTGTATCTGCAAATGAAAAAGGCGCAGCCGAGGCTACACCTTCTTATGAAGTGGCAAATATAGGAAATGAGACCTAGTCATCGGACTTTATGCCGTACTATGGTCCCGACTCTGGTTGT
This sequence comes from Anaerolineaceae bacterium, assembly GCA_020634165.1. GTDB lineage: Bacteria > Chloroflexota > Anaerolineae > Aggregatilineales > Phototrophicaceae > Phototrophicus. The sequence continues at coordinate 12,533 of JACKCF010000011.1, forward strand.
CTATATCGGCACCAGATATTGATACCTACTCATCAGACTCTGTCAGTTGCGATTCCTGAATATAGGCGCGCATCACGTCAGTAGCCGTCAGTATCCCCTGCAATTCGTCTTTATGCATGACGACGAGTGCATTGATATGGTTGTCGAGCATCTTCTGGGCTGCTTCCGGCACGGGCAGGTAAGCGGCAACACAGATCGGTTCTGGCGTCATAATCATGCCAACTTCGGTCTGGTTGAGCACAGCTTCATCCTGCCAGCGCTCTCGCACAATGTAGGGCGAGTACTGTGCGAGGCGGCAGTCACGATCACTGACAATGCCGCTAACATTGGCGTCTTCATTAATGACAACCAGATGGCGACACCCACGCAAATCCATGAGTTCGATGGCTTCTTGCAATGTACTTTTTTCTTCGATGCAGACCACATCATGGGTCATCACATCTGCAACTTTAATCATTGCCACCTCCAAATAAAAATTAGTTTGATTGTGATCCGCACACGCTTTGGAACTGGCAGTGCAAGACATGCCGAAAGCCTATCCGGCAGCGGCTGGCGTGGGCGGACTGAGCTTATCCTGCAAGTACTGATAAATTTCAAAACGATCCGCATAGGGAACATCCGGCAGCAAATTACGCAGCACCATCATAGGAGGATGGCTAAAGACACTCTGCATATAGACGACATCAACATCCGATAACCGATAGTGCCGCTCGTCGAGTGCTTCCCAGGAAAAACGCTTCTTCAACTTCTCGGTAATATATGGAACGCTATCCGTAAAAATGACGTGGATGAGTTGGGAGGATTCTGGCAACCGAGTTAATGTTTCACAGGTGGGCTTATCGCCAATGCTCACTGTGCGTAACCAGAACTGATCGTTGTGCTTAAGCAAATAAATGACGCCCCAATGGGCTGTACGACTTTTGAACATCAGTATCCCCTCCAACAAACTAACTACAAAACGGATTGGGGTCTGGATGTAGTGCGACGGTGCTCTAAGCTTATGATAAACGAAAAATGTACACATAATGTGTACAGATTGTTATTTATTGGCAATGACAATAAGCTGGCATATTCTTAAAGAGGGGCTAAACGACGCTGATGTTACTCCCCACTGACACGGTCCAGAAGTGAGATGATGGCAGCGACAACCTGTGATTGCTGGTCATCTCGGCTAATCGTGGCTGGATTATCACCGCTTTGGTCGCCATAGTAACCGAACTGCCCATGATTTCCGCCTTCAATGGCAACAAATTCCGCCGAAGCCGGAAGCAGATTTTTACTATCCTGTATGGTCGTCACATTGGCAAGGCCATCCTGCGTGCCATAAATGGATACGGCATCAAGGTCCTCACGACTCGATAGACCATCATTCGCCGGATAGGAGGCCATCAACACCAGGCCTTCCACAGTTGTATTGGATTGGGCAAAAAGCGCCGCAGCTACCCCACCCAAACTGTGTCCGCCAACAACCCAGTGTTCAATCTCAGGATGCGCGTCAATGACTGCCTGAGCAGCATTAACATTGAAAAATGCCAGATTGAGGGGTGTATATACGATGGCAGCATAATAGCCCTCTTCAGCAACCGAGAGTGTCATAGGTGCATAGGCACCGGGCAGCACCTTTCCGCCTGGATACAGGATCAAACCTGTGTCCGGTTGAACATCATGTGGCATAAATTCAATAAAGCCATCGTCGGTTACTGATACAAGGCTTGTCCCCGCAAGCGAAGCCTGAGCTTCAGGCATCAGGGGGTTGGTTGTGCTCGCCCAGATTACAAAACCACCAACCAGAAGAATGACGATCACCAGAGCGACAAGGAGGATACGTTTTAGCATCATAACTCACTGATTAAAACTTCTATTTGCGTGCTACGAATTAGATGTCACCTGACGTTTTTCTTTTTCGCTTTCGTTGCCCATAACGCGGTTCCATACAAAAATCGCCGAAATGCCTGTCAGTATCGCGCCTAAAATACCTGGCAATACCGTAGAAATGCCAAGTAGACCATTACCTACAAGTGGACCAACAACACGGGTAAAACTTTCCAGCGAAGCTGAAATGCCGAGGATACCCCCGGCTTCTCTACGCGATGCCGATTTAGTCAACGCAGAGTTGATGACTGTATTGAAGATACCGCCTGCACCGGAGACCGGAATCAACGCTAAAAACAGCACCGGAATAGAGGGCGCGACTGCCCACCCTATTAAGCCAATCGTCATGCCAACTGAGGCCCAGAACAAGAGGATATTATCGCTGAACCGATCTGAGAGCTTACCTACCAAATAGCCCTGCACAAACACGGTAATGAAACCGACATAAGTCAGAACACCCGCTACGCCAGCGGCATCCAGGCCGAGGCTGAGTGATCCCCATAAGCTAAATGCAGCCTGGAACATCGAGAAGGCAGAACTAAATAACACACGCAGAACCAGAAGCGGACCAATACGCGGACGAGTCAGCGATTGTTGCAATGCCTGAAAACTAAATCCACGACCAGGAACCTCCATAAGTTCCGCGCGACGTTCTGGGGTTAGCGATTCTGGAAGCGTGAAGATAACCTGAAACACATTGAACAAGCTAATCGCCGAGGCGACGAATACTGGCAGTGCGTATTCCCAGTTAAAGCTCTGTAGAAAAGCTGACGAACCTTCAGCTACGGCCGGGTTCAATGTCGAACGCCCAATTGCACTAAAAACACCACTGAGCGCGGGGCCAATGATAAAGCCCAGGCCAAAGGCAGCGCCTAAAATGCCGAGGCCACGAGCACGATTTTTCTCGTCAGTGATATCAGTGATATAAGCCTGCGCGACAGAGATGTTGCCACCAGTTAGTCCGTCGATGATGCGGCTTAGAAATAGAAGGCGAAGATCGCCCGCAAAAGCGACCATCAACAGGCCGGCAAAGGTTCCTAATGTACTGACAATCAGAACGGGCCGCCGACCATATTGGTCACTCAATCGACCCAGGATCGGAGCACCGATGAGCTGTGCAAGCGCGTAAGATGAAAGCAGTAGACCCAGCGTTAATTCATTAGCCCCAAATTGCAGCGCCAAAAAGGGCAGCAGTGGGATCAAGAAACTGAAACCCATCAGCCCAATGAAGACAACCATGAAAACAGTGAATAAACTACTCTTACGCATACCTTTTTCCTTCAAGTGCGGCTGCGCCCAGGAGCGCGTCAACAACAGCGAAAACTATACTCTTCTATGATGAGTACAAGCTCAGTATTTGCGAAATAAAAAAGGCACGAATGAGATCGTGCCATCCTATATTTAGATCAAACGAATCAAGCTAAGTGAACATTTCACCAACGGCTTTTGCAGCTTCCAGGCCGCTCATATATGCACCTTCGATACGACCACGACCACCAAATGCGTCGCCAGCAAAGACGAGCGGCAAACCACGCGCAATCAGCGTATCGCGCGGATGCGTAATCAGCGGCACACTGTAACGCCACCGTTTAATTTGTTCTTCAACATAGGTCGCACCAGGTCCCAGATAGGGTTGAATGGCCTCATGTATAAAACCGAGAACGGCTTCATCTGGCATGTCGAAGTTATTGCGGCTCCAATTACTGCTCGCATGGGCGGTCAATATGGTCTTGTCGGTGATGCCTTTGGCCTCGTTATTGGCAATCCAATAAACAGGCTCGACGAAATTCTGAACGGCGCCAGGTTCCGGCAGGTTCACCTCACCATCGATCACATGGATACCGCAAATACATGGCCCATACTGAATACGCTGCAACGCAGAACGATCTTCAGGCGCGATGTTGACCTTTGACAACAATTCCAATGACTGTGGTACCGGTGGCGTCATCAACAGAGCCTGACAATGATAGACCCCATCGTTGGTAGCTTTGACTTGCCATTCATCATCAATCCATTTAATGTCCGTTACACGAACATCAACTTCAATATCCTGAACCTCCTTCGCCAAATGTTTGGCGAGGTTGTTCATGCCACCATTGGTTACATAGCGCGGATGGCCATCACTGACTGTCCGCTTGAGGCTGCCATCGCTCCAGCCATAACCCCAAACACGTACTAAATCTTCAGCTAACCATTCTTCAATTTCTGCCTTAAAAATATTTGTCCGTGCTGTAAAAAATTGTGCACCATGGTCGGCGACACCACCAGCGATATGGCGCGTCGCAAGACGTCCGCCTACGCCAGTTCCCTTATCAACGACAACGGTACTGATGCCATTCTTTTGTAATTCGCGTGCAGCAATTAAGCCTGATAGGCCTGCCCCAACAACGAGAACTTGTCTCTCCACGCGGCATGTCCTTTCAATTAACTTCTGCCTACTATTTCGCTAGATGATACAACACCCGTTTCGTATTGGCTATCTGCCGAGGCGCAAAATCACTTAAGTTGCGTATTAACTTCCTGAATTTTGCGCCAAACAAGATTGGGGCCAGGATACGCCAGGTTCTTGTGTATTTCTGACAATGTGCTATTAACAATAAAACAGGTGCTTGATAGAATAGAATTAATTGAATACGGGAGCGAATTAGATTCGACAGCGGAGGCTGATGCCGCGATGCGTGTCGCAGCGTCACACTGCGTTATCAATGGCAAAGCACATTAGGTGCCGAAGATAACTCCTTTGCCCTCGCCGCTGCGTAAGTAGCTGTGAGAGGTAGCTAGGCCAAACGTGCCTAGCCGTCCGCACGAGTCGTCCCCATCCGGGGCGTGTTGGGCGTCATAAAAGATGAGGGTGCAGCCTGATCGACGCCGATACAGTCAGGCCAAGATCTTATCGGCTAGTCCTTGGTTTACCGCGTTCGCGGGGCTGCCGAAGACGAAACTGACCAGCGAACTACACACGTAGACGCGCGAGCATCGAATCTGTTGGACCCGGGGGGCAGGTCCCCGGCGCTTCCATCAACAAAAAACACCGTCCATTATGACGGTGTTTTTTGTTTGCAATCTCAGTCGGAGCTAAAGCTCGACGTAACTGTTTTCCGCGAGGACAAAGCGGTGCGATGATGGCGGTCTGGTCGTCCGACCCACTTTGGAATTATGAGCCAGCAAGCTGCGATCAATGCGGCCTTCGATGTTGCGGATCTCGCAGTTGTTCATAACGATGCTGTATTCGATCTCGCTACCTTCGACGACGACATCGTTGCCGAGGGAGGTATATGGACCAATATAGCTGTCCTTGATGATGGTATTGTCGCCAATGATAACAGGGCCACGAACAACGCTGTTGATAATCCTGCTATTTTCTCCTACCACAACACGGTGCGAGACGTCGCTGTCGCCTTCGCATTTATCTTCAGGCGGAATTGAATAGGGCAACATTTCCAGAACAAGCTGATTAGCCGTCACGATAGGATCAGGCTTGCCTGCATCAATCCACCAGCCTTCAATGACATAGGGTGCAACTTTGTGTCCGTCGTCAATAAGCACCTGAATCGCATCAGTAATTTCAAGTTCATTGCGCCAGGATGGTTTGATGCGGCTGATAGCATCCCAGATGGATGGGCGGAACAGGTAGACACCGGCGATAGCCAGGTTCGAGGGCGGGTCTTTGGGCTTTTCTACCACACCCTTGATGAGACCATCTTCCAGAACAGCGATACCAAAACGGCTTGGGTCAGGAACTTCTCCAAGGGCAATTTGTGCTTCATAATCGCTGGCCTCAAAGTTGGTCAACATGGATTTCATTTTGTCCTGGAAGATGACATCGCCCAGGAAAACGACGAAGTTGCTATCACCGATGAAGTCTTTACACAGGCTGATAGCATGCGCCAGACCATTACGTTCTTCCTGAGCGATATAGCTAATATGAACGCCAAGATCGTCACCGTTACCAAGCATGTCGCAAATAGGCGAATCCATGTCGTTGACAACGACGCCAATTTCAGTCAGGTTTGCATCTTTGAGTACATCGATGGCATATTCGATCAGTCGTTTATTGGCAACAGGAACCAGCGGTTTGGGCATGGTAAGTGTAACTGGGCGCAAGCGAGTGCCCATGCCAGCGGCAAGAATGATTGCTTTCATTCGTTGTCCTTCCGTAGATTGCTAATGAAATGATTATACAGTGAATAAAGTGACACTTTAAGAAAATGAATGCTGCCCGTATCGACCAGGATGATTTTCCATTCTGATTGCATGAGTGGTCTTATCAGACCATCTGCATGGATTATATGGCGGGTGCCTATCATTTTCCTTGCAAGAGCACATTAGATCAGGCTGTAGTACAAGGCCGAGTTATCAGACTGCTTCACATCGTCAAGATTGGCAATACAGAGATAGCCTCGATCATAGAGGTATTCCACGAAGGCCCCCGCCTGCTGCAAAGCCAACAGATGGTTAAAGCCATACTTTTCTGGATACATCAATTGGGTGATTTGGAAAATGGAGAGCGATGCTTCTGAATTCTGGAGAATTTCCACAACGCGCTGCTTTTTCTGGTGAATGCGCTCGATCAGTTCACCAATGCGCTTGTGCATATCCGTAATTGGATCTTCGTGGCCACCCAGAACCAGCCGAATACCATCGACCTGCTGCATCTTGTCAAGCGCCTCTAGATAGTGACCAACACCCGTATAATGTGTGATGCTTTCCGGGGCCAGATGCGGAGCAGTACGTGACAGAATATGATCGGCACTCAGGAGGACATCACCTATCTGGATTGCAATCTGCCCAGAGCAGTGCCCAGGCACATGATAGATGCGCATACCATCGAGTTCGTCGCCATCTTCCAGCGTGAAGTCAATGGGCATTGAGCGAACATGCATTTTACTAAAGCCATACATCTGCAACAGATCAGGCAAGGTCTCCTGGGGTACACCCGCCTGCTGTAGATAGATCGTCAGATTCTTGGTTGCAATCAGGACACGCTCTTCATAGTTCGTGAGAATACGCCGATCCAGCGGGTGGATGCCAATGGCTGCACTGCCAATGGCATCCATAACGTTGCCTAATCCACCGAAGTGATCGACATGGCCATGTGAAATGATGACGCGATCAATATCTGAAGGGGTGAAGGCTTCGCCATGTTCACTGGAGATCGATGCCAGACCATCAAGCAGTTGCTCAGTACTGGCTTGATAGCCTGAACCAACATCAACCAGGGTGGGCACGCCAGCACCCAAAAGCAAATAGGCATACCCGATAAATCCTGGGAAAACTTCCATCGGAATGCGATAGATGCGCACCCCGCTGCTACTCTCGAAATGTTGAACTGCCGATTGTGTTTGGGTCATGGTTATTGTGGAATGCGTTGGTAAACTCAATCTAATGTACACGCACAGAGGCCGCAATTCCACAGCGCATTTGTCTGAATTCCAGGCGATTACTGGCAATATCGAATGTTATTAAGTAAAAGATTAAGCGCGTCCTACGCTTGCCCTACGTGGCTGGATACCTATATACACAGACTATACGCTGACAGTTCGCTAAACTAAAATCGGACGCACATAACCAAATGTCGAGCAGTAAGATTTTATGAAATTGATGACAATTCGTCACCACCTACCCCTGCTAATGATCGCACTGGTTGGCGCAATAGGCCTAAGTGCCTGCGGTCCAAATCCGGCTGATCAGACGCTAGCAGCGGAGTACTACCAAAGCGGAACCATAATCGCTGACATGCGTATGACAGGCACCGTTCAGGTGGCACGTATGCAAACGACTCTCGATTTTGCCAATACGCGCGTGGCCCATGCAGCGCTTCAAAGTCAATCGCTGCAATCGACAATGATCGCTATGGGCTTTGACCCAAATACACTCAATCAATTCCAGGCAGATGTGGTGGGTGGCAGCATCGTACTCCCCTCGCCAACGCCAAATACATCTAATTTCAGCGTTCAGCAACCGCCGACTATTCCGCCAGCCGAGGCACCCTCACCGCAAGCGCCAACCAATACGCCAGATGCCAATGCGCCGCGCCTGGAAAACGTTGTGATCGCTGCTGATGTTGGCGACGATGACTGCGCCTTGGGCGTTGCATCGCAGTTCACAACCGATACGCAGATCATCTATCTGACCGCGCGTGTGTTCAATGCGCCTGCCAACACGACTTATACAGCTCGTTGGCTGCGCCCAGATGGGCAGGAACGCAGCTTTGACTGGACACCTGATTTTGCCATCAATGATAGCTGCATCTGGATGTACATCGACCAGACGGACGAGGCTTTTGTAACGGGCGTCTGGAGTGCCACGCTATCTATCAACAGCACTATTACTTCGGAAGCACTGAGTTTCCGTGTGGATGATGTGATGGTCGATGGTTAGTTGATTTGGGAGAAAAATGGCACCAACTTGTAAGAAGTTGCGTATAATATTTGTCAGGCACGGGCGGTGACCTGTGCATACATTTCTTTTGTATGACATCAAATAATCAGGTGTGGGTTAGTAAAGATGGCAATCTTAACACGTTGGGACAATCGCGATAAGACAGCGATTCTGCTCGAATTTGAGAGTGAGTGGAACTGGGATGATCTGGAACAAGCCTTCCAAGAGGCTGACGGCTACATCATCAGCGTAACACATCAGGTCGATATCATCCTTGATGTTGAAGGCAGTTCAATTCCCAAAGATTTTCTCAACGCCATCAAGCGCCTGGTGCAAGAAAACGGCGATGGTGCCCGTGATAATGAAGGCCACCGCATCGTCGTTGGTGCAAACAAGGCCCTGCGAGCCGTTTATTCAACGGCACAGAATACATTCAAGAAACATCTGGATGGCCGAGAAATATTGTTTGCTACTGACTTGAGCGATGCCAGAGCTATTCTGCGTGGCCTTAGGCGATAGGTCATCTCTCACTGTTCTAAACCTACCCAAGAGCATCAATCACCAGCACAACAGACTACCCATTGGGGCAGTATGATGTTCTTTGACTGCCCAGTATAATGGTCTTACCTCATCTACAGACTTAGGTAAACCTATGGGTATGCATGGAAGCGGCTGGTGGAGCTATATCCGCAGCAATACTGACGAAAAACGGCCGTCGGTTTCGATGGCACTTATCCGGCGTGTGCTGACATACGCGCGTCCTTATCGACGCGAGATCGTCGGCATGTTGGTGATGATCCTGATTACAACAGGTCTGGGCCTGTTGAATCCCCTTATTTTCCGCGACCTGATTGATAACGTCCTGTTAGAGGGCGGACCCAACTACGGCGATATGTCGCGCCTGAATGTCCTGGCGCTGGCGCTGATTCTCATTCCAGTTGTACGCGGTGTCATTTCGGTTGTTCAGCGAAAATACAATGCAACCGTTGGCGAAGGCACAATCTACGATTTGCGAGTGGCGCTTTATTCCCATCTTCAACGGATGTCGCTGCGCTTTTTCACAAATACAAAAACCGGCGAACTGATGAGTCGTCTGAACAATGATGTGGTTGATGCGCAGCGAGCTATCAGCGATACGATTGTGAGCATCGTGACCAACTTCATCACAGTAGTCGCGACACTCGCCGTCATGCTGACGCTTGAATGGCGGCTGACTATTCTAGGCGTCGTGGTTTTGCCCCTATTTATTCTAGTGGCGCGACGTGTGGGTAATCTGCTGCGCGAGATTATTCGTACACAGATGCAGCACAATGCCCGTATGAATGCCATGATGAACGAAACCCTCAATATCAGTGGTGCGCTGCTGGTCAAGCTGTTCGGGCAAGCCGATACGGAAACATCACGCTTTCAAGAACGTGCAAAAAGCGTCCGCGATACAGGTATCGACCGCGCTGTACTCAGCAGTCAATTCTTCATGCTAATCAGTTTGGTAAGCGTGATCGGCACAGCCGTTGTCTATTGGGTGGGTGGTCATCTTGTGCTGGAAGGCGCGTTTACCGTCGGCACAATTGTGGCATTTGGTAGTTATCTGACGCAGCTTTACGGGCCACTGCAATCCTTGACGAATGCTCCGGTTGATTTCGCAACCTCGATTGTGAGCTTTGAACGCGTCTTCGAGATTGTTGACCTGCCGCTGGAAATTGATGAAAAGCCGGATGCGGTACACATCGGCCACACAGAGGGCAATCTTGTATTCGATGATGTAACGTTTGCTTATGACAATTCATCGAGCAGCCTGAGCGAAGCAAAGCGCTTTTGGGAGGCTGATGATGAAGGTATCCACTCCGGTACGGTGGCAAACCAGAACAATAATTCACAGGCGCGGGAAATCGCGCTAAAGGATGTGTCCTTTAAGATCAAATCCGGTCAACTGGTGGCGCTGGTTGGGCCAAGTGGCGCGGGTAAGACGACCCTCACCTACTTGATCCCCAGGCTATATGACCCGACTGCGGGACGCATTCTGCTCGATGGGCATGACCTGCGTGATCTGACGCTGTCAACGCTGTCGGACAACATCGGCATGGTGACCCAGGAAACTTATCTTTTCCACGATACCGTACTTGCCAACCTGCTTTACGCCAAGCCGGATGCTACTCAGGAAGAATTAGAAGCAGCCTGTAAAGCGGCAAACATACACGATTTCATCGCCGGACTGAGTAACGGCTACGATACGCTGGTTGGTGAGCGCGGCTATCGCCTGAGTGGTGGTGAAAAGCAGCGGATTGCTATCGCGCGCGTCATCCTCAAAAATCCACGCATTCTGGTGCTGGACGAAGCTACTTCTCACCTGGATAGTCAGTCTGAGGCATTGGTGCAGGATGCCCTGGCGCGGGTACAAGAAGGCCGGACGAGCATCGTCATCGCCCACAGGCTGAGTACTATTCTGGCGGCTGACCATATTCTGGTGATGAATCGCGGCGAAATTGTAGAGCAAGGCACCCACGCCGAACTGATCGCCCATGAGGGCCTGTACAGCCAATTATACGAAACACAGTTCCGAGCAGTTGAGAACGCTATAGCAGAAGAACCCCTCGCTGGCGACTAAATTATGCTTGATAACAAAAGGGACGCGACAACAGTCACGTCCCTTTTGTGTTGAAAAGCTGCGTTTATCTAGTTCATCACAGGGATAATGACACCTGCTGGATTGCGAACGATACCTGCAATGGCCTGTATCCAGCCTGTGGCCATTTCTCCATCAATACAGGGGGCTTCTACATAGTAGTAAGTCGCACTGAGGTTGCGGCCAAGGATTTCATATTCCAGGCCACCCTGGGTCGTACAGACAACTTCACCTGTGGTCGAAAGTGCATCATAGATCGGATTGCCGGTGAACCCTACGTAGAGGGTTGGCGGTGTGATATCTGGTTCGGTAGCAATCACTGGCACATCGGAAACATCGCCACGCAGCACGATAATCTCGTTCCATATCCACCCGCGAACGTTGCCGACCTGAACGTACCACCACGTCTGGATGTCGTTCTGTCCGAGGATGACCAGCGGTGTGCTGCCGCGAACCACAGCGACGCGCGTATAGGCTGGGCCGGGGCCACTGCGCAGATTTGCGAATGAGGTATTGACGATACCATAACCTGATTGGGATTCAGCAAGGCCATCGGGATTATTTGGAATGGGCAGCAGAGTATTCAAATCAGGCGAAGCAGCCCTTTCAATGGCTGCGAGTTCGCCAGGGTCGGCATCACAATTCAGTATGATATTCTGTGGTGGGACGTTGACGCTGTCGCCTTCCAAGAAGATGGCGGCAATCTCGCCCTGGTTGGTTGGCGCTACCAAAATACATTCTGAACTAGACTGAGCATTGGCGACAATTGCCACGCTCAATGTCATCACGATAGCAACACATAAGCCTATCAGTCTGCGCATGATGCATCCTTCGTATAAAGTCAGTAAGATGAATATGAGGCTTTACACTTTTAGCATACACCATTTTGGAAACCATAGTCGTAACAAATCGTCAAAAAATGGGTAACGCAACCAGATTATATTGGCATCAACAGAGAATGTGCTAATCTGGTTGAGTCATTGCAAAGACGATACGAGAAGCGCCAATGCGGATTGTAGCGATACCAGATATCCATACCAGAGCTGAAAACCTGCACGACATCGCCCAGCCGATTGGCAATGCCGATATTTTGCTGCTCCCTGGTGATATGACCAATGGCGGCACAAACAGCGTCGTGGCGATGCAGAAGGTGCTCGACATTTTAGAGCCGATGAATAAGCACATTTACACGGTCCCAGGGAATATGGATACAGACGAAATCCTGGAAATGACCACCCAACTGGGCATCAATCTGCATCGGCGACATATCATTGTCGATGGGGTTGCATTCTGTGGGCTTGGTGGCGCACTGCCCTTCTTCGGCAAGTTTGTATTTTCCGAGGCAGTACTGGCAGACTACCTGAACGAAAGCATCAGTGGACTACCAGTAGGTATGCCATTTGTGCTGGTCAGCCACCAGCCACCGTATGGTACAGTATGTGACCTTATTGATAATGGCGAACACGTTGGCAGCCAAGCTGTTCGCGGGTTCATAGAGCAGCATCAGCCGCTGGCATGCTTTTGTGGGCATATCCACACCGGCATTGGTAAGGACCTCATTGGTAACAGCGTCATTCTAAATCCTGGACGTTTTTCCGAATCGCGCCGATACGCGATGGCGATGATTGAAAATGGGCAATTAATAGAAGCAGATATCGTCAGCGCATAGGCAATCTACAGACGTGGATAACGTCCGATTAATGTGACCATGCTATGATGCGCAGCGTTAACCAAACAGAGCAAATATCATGAGTAATAAGTATCTCATCGTGGGCCTGGGCAATCCTGGCCGACAATATCAAAATACGCGGCATAACGTTGGTTTCTGGGTCGTTGCAGAGTTAGCTCGTCGGCACAATCTGAGCAGCCCAAAGAGCGAACGCAAGTCGTATGTCCTGGATGGGACTATTGCAGGCAAACGTGTCATCGCAGCTATACCCCAAACCTATATGAACCTGAGCGGAGAAGCTGTCCGCGCCCTGGTGGATTTTTATAAAATTCCGCTGGAAAATATCATCGTTGTTCATGATGATTTGGATACGCCACTAGGCACCCTGCGTCTACGGCAGACAGGCGGGCATGGCGGCCAGAATGGTGTGCGTAATATCATCCTGCATCTGGGCACACAGGAATTCGCGCGGGTCCGTTTTGGCATTGGTCGTCCTAATGGCAAGATGACGGCACGGGATTATGTACTACAGCCATTCTATGATGATGACGCTATCCTGGCAGAACAGGTTACGAGCAAAGCGGCTGATGCCGTCGAGGCATGGCTGGCGCACGGCCTGGACAAAGCCATGAGCATGTTCAACGGCGACATCAACGATACCCAGACCAAGCCCAAAACCACGCCAGAAGACGAACTAAAATTGGCGCGTCGTGCGCATGAATTGGCCCCGAACGATCCGAAGCCATTGGAGAAAATGGCCCAGGTCTATCGTCGGCTGCGGCAACTGGACGAAGCCGCCAATGCATATCTGATGATGGCAGATGTTCATGCTCGTGCCGCAAGACCCAAGCAGCAGGTCGCAGCCTGGGAGCAGGCTGTAGCGATCCGGCCCAGTCTGGTGGATATTCAGGCAGATATCGCCAGAGCTTACGAAGCAGAAGACAACAGTAAACGCGCTACGCAGCGTTGGCTTAAGCTAGCCGCCTACTATCAGGATAGTGGCGCGCTGGAAAAAGCCCAACAAGCTATTGATGAGGCCCTACGCCTGAATCCGCAGCATCCGAAGGCGCTCGATATGCAGGCACACCTCGAACAGGTGTTAAAGCCGGATTAGGATCATCACATGCTCCAAATTCCCAAGTCGTGATGAGCCTGCTATAATCGGACCGCAATTCCTCGACCAAGTAGACCAACTCAACAACATCATCTTTTACCGGCACGCTCATCAGGGGACTTCATGCGACTCACCGGTTTAATTGACAATCTGCGACAGACTCAGGATTATCGTTCACTACTTGAAGCACTTAAGAGAAGTGATCGACAACATCGACCCGTTATCCGAAGCGCGAGGCCCTATGTTGTCGGGGCGCTGGCACAGGATTGGGCTGGTCCCATTATTTACCTGACAGCACGCGGAAAACGAGTCCATACGGTCGCGGAACAACTACCCGTCTGGTTAGAGGATGAATCGCGGATTCATCGTTATGCCGAGCCAACACCGATGTTTTATGATCGGTTGGCCTGGGATGCCGATGTCATTCGTGAACGCCTGAATGCACTCTATGCGTTGATGGATGAGCAACATACCGTCGCACCCATCATCATATCCTCCGCGCGGGCATTGATGCAGCGCACGCTGCCACCGCATTTATTCCGCCAGCACAGCCACTTGATCGAAGTCGGGCAGCGCTACAAGATTGACGAATTGGTGCAGGACTGGGTCAATCATGGTTATGAACCCGTAACCATGGTCATTGAACCAGGCACATTTACGCGCCGAGGCGGGTTGCTGGATGTCTACCCTATCCACTCAAATGCACCGGTACGGCTGGATTTCTTCGATGATGAACTCGACACTTTGCGGTTGTTCGACCCAGCAACACAGCGTACGACTGAGAAGATTCGCCGTATCGCCATCCCTCCTGCGCGTGAAGCCTTACCCCTGAATACGCCACCGCTGGCGGGGCATCTCGCAGGCTGGTTCGATGGGCTGACACAAAACAAGGATGATGTCCATACAGCAATCCAAGACGCGGACGCGCTTGAGCATGGCACAGCGTTTTCGTTTTTGGAACATTACATGCCCTATCTGTATGATGATCCTGTCAGCCTGCTGGACTATGCCCCGCCGGATTCCTTGCTGATTGTCGAAGACCTGGATGATCTGCGTGATGAAATCCTGTCACTCATTGAGAACGCTGAGGCTAATCGCGAGAACAATATAGCAACTCAGCAGATCGCACCGGACCATCCGGTACCCTATGTTGAGTGGAAGACTATCGCAGCCGATATTGAGCGACATCATGTGCTGCACCTGAATATCACCTCACTGGCAGACCTGGAAGCTATTAGCGTCAATGAACGCTGGTTTATGCCTGGTGAACGGTTCGGCGGTCAGTTGAGGCATGCGCTGTCCTATGTCAAAGATAAGCGTGATGCTCACGAAACGGTCATCATCGTTTCTCAGCAGATTGATCGTATTCTGGAGTTGTGGCAGGAGCAGAGTACCCATTTTGCACCCAAACTGGACTCCATAACGGAGCCGCTCCGAAACGACAGCCTGATCTTTATTTCTGGTGCATTAACAGAAGGCTGGTCTGCGCCACAGGGTGAGAAGCCGCTGCATCTCCTGACTGATGCAGAAATATTCAATTGGTCACGGCCCGAACCACGCCGCCGAACATCGGGACATGCTCGGCGTGGCAAACTACCGGAGAGCGATTACAGCGCCTGGGAAAATGGCGACTATGTGGTCCATGTCGATTATGGCATTGGACGCTTCGCTGGTTTGCGCACGCGCGTTGTAGAAGGCAATGAACGCGAGTATCTCCTCATTGAATACGCTGGCACGGATTCATTATTCGTGCCAATTCACCAATCAGATCGTCTGACACGCTTCGTTGGTCCAGATGAAGCTCCGCCCAGGCTTAATAAACTGGGCAAGCCGGATGTATGGATCAAGGCACGGTCGAAGGCCAAACAGGCGGCAGAAGAAGAAGCACGCGAATTGCTTGAAATTTATGCGCGGCGTGCCAGCAGCGGCGGTCACCACTTCCAGCCAGATACGCCCTGGCAGCATGAACTTGAGGCCAGCTTCCCCTATGTCGAGACGGACGATCAGCTACGGGTTTTGCGAGAGATTAAGCGGGATATGGAAAGTCCTATGCCAATGGACCGACTGGTATGCGGTGATGTTGGCTACGGCAAGACAGAAGTAGCACTACGGGCGGCCTTCAAAGCCGTTATGGATGGGCGACAAGTCGCTATACTCGTGCCAACCACTGTGCTGGCAGATCAGCACTATCACACGTTCAGCGAGCGTATGGAGCCGTTCCCGCTGCGTGTAGAGAGCATTTCTCGCTTCCGCAGCAAGGCGGAACAGGCGCAAATCATCGATGACGTTGCTAACGGCGATGTGGATATCATCATCGGAACCCATCGCCTGTTGAGCAAGGACGTTTCGTTCAAAGATCTGGGTCTGATTGTCATCGACGAGGAACAGCGCTTCGGGGTTAAGCACAAGGAGCATTTCAAAAAGCTGCGTTCGGAAGTCGATATTCTGACGCTGACTGCTACGCCTATTCCGCGCACCCTGTATATGAGCCTGTCCGGGGTGCGCGACATCAGCATGATACAAACACCGCCAGAGGAGCGCTTACCTGTTATTACACACGTCAGCTCATTCGACCCCAAACTGACACGGCAGGCTATTCTGCGGGAACTGGACCGAGGCGGGCAGGTATTCATCATCCACAACCGCGTTCGCAGTATCCAGACAGCAAAAGAGCGCTTCCAGGATATTGTGCCGGAGGCCAGCATCGTCGTGGCACATGGGCAGATGAATGGCAAAATGCTCGAAGGCGTCATCAGCGCGTTTACAAAGGGCGAATACGATATTCTGTTGGCGACCAGCATTATCGAAAATGGCATCGATATGCCCAATGTCAACACACTGATTGTAGACCGCGCTGAGTGGTTCGGCATGTCGCAGTTGTACCAGATTCGTGGGCGCGTCGGCAGAGGGGCACAGCAGGCGTATGCGTATCTGTTCCATGCCGGGGGCAACCGCCTGACGGAAGAAGCGAAGGTCCGATTGGAAACGATGGCGGAACATGCACAGCTTGGTTCCGGTTTCCAGATTGCCGTGCGCGATCTCGAGCTACGAGGTGCAGGTGATATCCTCAGCACACGGCAGACGGGTCATGTCGCGAGCGTCGGCCTGCAACTCTATACACAGCTACTGCAACAGGCTGTCAAGAAGCTGAAAGGCGAAGAAGATACTGGTGCGAAACCGAGCCACGAGCAGGAACGCATCATCATCGACCTGCCACTGCCAGCATATATTCCAAATGATTGGATCGACGAGATGGCCCTGCGCCTGCAACTGTATCGTCGTATTGGCAGCCTACAGACCGAAAATGATGTTGAGATGATGGCGCTTGAACTGGAAGATCGCTTTGGCAAGCTGCCGCCCGCAGTAACGGGCCTGCTATATCAGATCAAAGTGAAGCTGTTTGCCCAGGCGATCAATGCAACTTCAGTCATCAAGCCGCGTGAGCATATTCTGGTCAAGCTGCCCTGGCTGGCAGCAGTTGATCGTGACGCCCTGGCACATTCATTGGGCGATGATGTGGAAGTATCGCGAACGGCTGTTGAACTGGCCTTTATCCCTGAATTGTGGCAGGAGCGATTGCTAGAGATCCTTGAAGCGCTACAAGAAGGTTTGCCGGAACAGATCGGCACCGGGATATAAGCGCCTATTCTTTAGCAACATCTGCCCAGGTGCCATTGGTCAACGTTTGTAGCTGGTTAACGCCCATACCAAAGTTGTGGTTGGCTGAACCCGCTGCCGCGTAGATGGTATCAAAACGCTTTAAGAATGCATCCAGATAGATCGGGATATTCGGCGTACGATGCCCAACCGGCGGCACGCCCCCTGGCGCGTAGCCATAAATTTCAACGCATTCGTCGGGCTTGGCAAGCTTGACTTTCTTGCGCCCTACCTCAAACATGGTAGCAATCTTGCGATCATCGACCTGTTTATCACCACTGGCAACGACCAGAATAGGAGCACCATTTACAATCAGGCAGATACTTTTGGCGATCTGACCCACATCACAGCCGATTGCGGCGGCGGCCAATTCGCTGGTTGCTGTTGACTCAGAGAATTCCCGAACAGTCAGCCCGAGATTAGCGGCGTCAATTGCAGCGCGAACGTGGTCGGTCGTCAAAGGTTGCATGGGAACTTCGCTCCAAGGGATAATATGTGGATGGATACGCAACCAGGCGAGTATAGCTATGTCATGCTACAAGTTCAACCAGGTGAGGATTGAGACCGTACAGGGTGACATCACAACACAGTCTGTAGATGCTATCGTCAACGCAGCCAACACATCGCTATTGGGCGGTGGTGGCGTTGATGGTGCGATCCACCGTGCGGCTGGGCCAGAACTACTTGCAGAATGCCGAACGTTGAGAGGCTGTGTAACAGGAGAAGCCAAACTCACCAGAGGCTATCTTCTACCCGCACAGTATGTTATCCACGCTGTGGGGCCTATATATGGCCAAGATGACGCGCCAGACCTACTGGCAAGTGCGTATCACAACAGTCTACAAATCGCGATAAACCACAAACTGAGGTCCATTGCCTTTCCGGCAATCAGCACTGGCATTTACGGCTACCCCATAAATGAAGCAGCCCGCATATCACTGCGGGCTGTCATTTCATGTTTGCATCAAAGCCATACGATAGAGCTTGTGCGCTTTGTCTTGTTTACCAGTGAAGCACTCGCAATCTTCAACGAAGGATTCGCGGCTGTCGCGAGGAACTACGACGATATAACCACATGCCTATAGGTGAAGACCACCCTGGAACTAGCAGGTAGACTAGTCTCCGTCCAGCGTCTGGATTACGTCCAGAACTTCCTGGAAGATATCAAATTCTTCCGGCGAGAAATGGCTTGCAACCCGCTCATCAATGCGTTCCGCAACGCGGATAATATCTTCACGGCAAGCTGCACCGCGATCCGTCAGGTAAATACGAACCGCGCGACGGTCACCAGGATCAGGGCGGCGCTCGATCAGGCCTTTTTCCTGTAACTTGTCCAAATTGGGTGTAAAGGACGTCGCGGCACGACCAACGGCGCGGGCGAGTTCACTGGCGTGTTGGCCATCCTGCTCAATCAGCGCGCGCATGACGTACCATTCGATAACAGTCAGACCCAGCGGCCGTACAGCACGGCGGAAAATCTGATCTGCATTGCGTAGGGCGATATCCAGATTACACCATACCGACCCATCAAACCGGAGCATTCTGTTTTTTTCCATCATTGTTCAATACCTATATGCATACGATCACTGATAACAACACAAACTGATACTTTATGTTGATTTAGAATTAAGATAATTCATTTAACTATATATATTTTACTCATAAATCAATTGAAAAGAGTTAAGAGATAACACAAAATAACGCCATATTAATGACGAATTTTGATACAGAGAAGTTATTACACGGGAGATTAGCGAAAAATAGTAAAGGAGACGCGCCTTATTCCTGTGCCGGGGCGGCCCGTTTGCGCGCGGGAACAGCCTGAAGAATGATAACACCAGCAACGATAGCAGCAGCGCCAAGCCATTGAACAGGCAAAATAATTTCCCCAAGAAAGATAAGTGCGACCATCATAGAAAGCAAAGGTTCGATGGCACTCACAATGCTCGCAGGGGCTGGACCAACCAACTTGATGCCCAGGTTCATGGTGAAAATAGGTAGGACTGTGGACACACTGGAAAGAGCCACCAGATATACCAAGGTCAACAGATTAGGGGGCACTCGTAAACCCTGAAACGGCAATAGCAGCAATAGCACAAGAAATGTGCCTGTGATGATATACGCGGAGCCAGAAATCGCGTGCCCCTTGAGGATGTGTTCCGCAATGAGGAAATACACAGCCACTATGAAGGCATTGAGAAAGGCCAGCAGAATACCTACTACGTTACCCCCCAATGAAAAATCCGGCACGGTGAGGGCAACGCCAATTAGCGTGAGTACAAGCGATATCCATGCAACGGAAGTCAGGCGTCGTCCAAGAAATACGCTCATCACGGCGACCATCGCTGGATAGGTAAAGAACAGGACCACAAATGTACTGGCCGGCACAAGTTCCAGGCCAACAAAAGCAGTCAAGGCTGCACCGGCATACAATGTGCCACTCAGGAGAAGTTTGACACGTTCCAGGTTGGTGCGATTGGCCTGCCGAGCAGGTGCCCAGAATTGCAGTAGAATCCACACAACCGGTGTCGCAAAGAAAAAGCGCCAAAAAGCTATATCAAAGGGCTGGAAATCCGAGACGGCATAAATGCTGCGCGTCAGGGTTGGCAGAAAAGCAAAACCCGCTGCCGAAGCCAGGATCATCAAGTAGCCAAAACGCTGCTGATTTGCCATTAGATGCTGCCCTATACGCAAAACCGGGGACACGGTACTGTGTCCCCGGCAGAAGATTAATTACTTTGTATCGCTAGACGAGAGAAACCATGCTCACCAGGTTGGTAACAAAGGGCACAGCAATGCCTACAATCAGCACACCAGCCATTGAAGCATAAACCGCATAGCGAACACCTGCTGTTTCGCCAGTTGCAGGTGAACCTGCATCGTCGGTGAGCAGGAACATGTTGACGATGACGCGCACATAGTAGAAGGCGCTGATAACGCTCGTCAGAACACCGATAATGGCCAATGGAATCAATCCGGCCTGCACGGCAGCACTAAACACTAACCACTTACCCATGAAGCCTGCCGTCAGCGGAATACCTGTCAGACTAAACATGAACACTGCCATCGCCAATGCCAACATCGGACGGCTGTTATACAAACCATTGAAGTCGCTGAGTTCGGTACCGGTGCCATCTTTGTTTTCCAGCGCGAGGACAACAGCAAACGCCCCCAGGTTGGTAAAGGCATATGCCAGCAGATAAACCAGTCCCGCCTGTGCAGCAGTATTAACGATGTTGGGAGTCAATCCGGCTGAACCAACCGCAGCAACGGCCATGAGGATGTAACCTGCATGGGCAATCGACGAGTAGGCCAGCATACGTTTGATGTTTGTCTGAGATAGAGCGACGAAGTTACCCAGAATGAGCGTCAATGCAGCAATCACCTGAATTGCACTCTGCCATGCTGCCGGGTCAACACCTTCGTTGAGGCTGAAACCAGACAGGCCAACAATCATCAGGCGGAAGAGCGCCGCAAAACCACCGACCTTGGCGGCTACGCTCATGTAAGCAGTAATCGGCGTGGGTGATCCTTCGTAAACATCTGGCGTCCACATGTGGAACGGAACAGCCGCCACTTTGAAGCCGAGGCCGACCAAAGTGAGGGCAGCGCCGATTAGCAGTAGAAGCGCACCAGAGTTCTCGGTTGTACTTTCAAGGATCGGGCCAACTGCCGCAAAGATTTCGCGGAGGTTGGTTGTGCCTGTCGCACCAAAGATCAGCGCGGAACCGTATACCAGGAAAGCACTGGAGAATGCACCCAGGATAAAGTACTTCATACCACTCTCTTCGCTCTTGAGAACGTAGGGAGCACCACGTTCCTCGGTACGAGTTACGCGGAAAGCGGCCAGCACATACAGCGGGATACTCAGCAGTTCCAAGCCAATGAAGATGATAATCAGGTCATTGGCACCCACCATGAACATGGCACCCGTCGCGCTCAACAGGAGCATGATGTAGTACTCACCATGTGCTGTTTCTGTGCGACGCAGGTAGTCTGTACTCAATAAAACGCTGATGAACGCCGTTATCAGCACAACGATATTAAGGAAGCCCGTGAAGGCATCCGCCACGAACATGCCAGCGAAGGTTGTGCTTTGTTCCGGGCTATAGGTCAACAGGTTGATGACAAAGCTGACAACGATACCTGCCAGGGCAAGCAACGGCGTCCAGTGTTTACGATTAGTCGGCAAAAACACATCGATGACCAACAGGAACATCGTACCAAATGCCAGCGCAATGGCTGGCATGGCAATCCAGATATTGTAGTCAGTCAAAGTCTGTAGCGTCGGTGACTCAAACATTGCGTCTCCTCTGTAACCCCGTCGGCAAGATTATTCAGCGGCGTCGCTGGTGACTACTGTTTCGCCGACGTAGGCAAATTCCGCATTGGTTTCTACCGGGTTCGCATCCATGACTTCGGTATGAGCCGTTTCCACGTGGGATACCAGCTCATTGGTGCTGGCGCTCATAATATCGAAGAACCCGCCTGGCTGGACACCGATCCAGAAAATCAGAACAATAATCGGGATCAGAACAGCCACTTCGTTCCATTTCAGGTTCAGGCTGAAGGTACCTGCATCTTCACCGTGCGGCACTTTAAGCTCGCCCATGAAGACGTGTTGGAACATATACAAGATGTATACAGCCGCCATAATAACGCCGAGCGTCGCAAAGAGCGTGAAGAAGAAGCCCAGGTAATTGCTGCCCAGTGATCCGAGCAGAATCGTGAACTCGCCAATGAAGCCGTTCAGGCCGGGCAAACCCATACTACTTAGTGAGACGATAAGGGCTACAGCGCCGAATGCCGGAGCAATACGCCAGATGCCACCGTAAGCATCCATCGCTTTGGTGTGGTAGCGTTCGTACATGATACCGACGATCAAGAAGAGGCCGCCGGTGCTGATACCATGATTGACCATTTGCAGTGTCGCGCCCTGGATACCCTGGCTGTTAAGCGCAAAGATACCGACGACGACAAAACCAAGGTGGCTGATGGATGTATACGCAACAAGCTTCTTGACATCGGTCTGAGCGTAACTGACCCACGCCCCGTAGATGATGCCAATTACACCCAACAGCGCGATAAAGCCTGCATACTGTACACTTTGTTCTGGGAACATCGACAGGTTGAAGCGAACAAGACCGTAGGTACCCATCTTCAGCAGGACGCCTGCCAAGATCACGGAACCTGTGGTCGGCGCCTGAACGTGCGCATCCGGCAACCAGCTATGGAATGGGAAGATCGGCACTTTGATGGCAAAAGCGACAAAGAAACCGAAGAACAGCAGCGCGCCAGTGACATTAGATGCAGAAGCTGCGCCGGACCACTCGTTCCAGATGTTGGGATTCGCCTGTACCTGAGCGATGATTTCCGGCAGAAGGAAAGTGCCAGTGACATTCGCTACGTACAGAATAGCGATCAGCATCAGGATGGAGCCAGCCATCGTGTAGAGGAAGAACTTGACCGCTGCGTAAACGCGACGTTCCGCGCCCCAGATACCGATCAGGAAATACATCGGTACCAGCGTGACTTCCCAGAACACGTAGAAAATAATCAGGTCTTGAATCATAAAGACGCCGAGCATGGCCCATTCCAGCAGCAGCAAAAAGCCATAGTACAGCTTCTGACGGCCCCGTTCTTCCAGCACGTGCATGCTGAAAGAAGCCAGAACAGCAATCGGCATAATAAATGTGGTCAGCAAGACCAACAACATACTTAAGCCATCGACACCAACGTAATAGGTCGACGTGATCGTATTCCCGCCTACCTGGATGTTCAGCCACTCCCACTGGTGTACCATCTGTAACCCAGCGACACTGGTATCAAAGTTCGCCCACATCACCAGAGAAGCGAGGAATGTAAGAATTGTAAAACCGAAGGTCGTCCATTTGATATTTTCGACCTGGGTTTTTCCGTTAAGAAACAACAGGACCGTCAGCCCTACCAAAGGCAAGAAGAGGACGGCTGTAGTTAGCAAACCTGCGTTTTCCATGTTCGCTTCTATCTCCTTATGAGCCAGTCGGAATCAGCGGGAGTACCATGAGTACAATCACCGCTACAACACCCAGTAAAAGCACCACTGCATACGTCCGCACATACCCCGTTTGAATCGTGCGGAAGCGGCCGCTGAAGTAACTCACCAGGCGGCCAATACCATTTACCGCGCCATCAATCAGTCCGATATCAAGCGGGTTTGCCAACAGACCGGATATGGCGTCATAACCGCGTTTGATGACTTTATCGTGTACATAGTCGTGCCAGAAGTTCCAGTCAACGACATTGGCCAGGAAGGCTGCAATGCGCTGATACGGACGCACGACCGTTGCGAAGTAGAAATCATCCCAATACAGGCGACGCGATGCCGCAACAAACAATTGTGAGGTCGATGCCTGATCCTGGAGTGGGTCGCGTCCATCTTCAGCACCGTGCTCACCGCGAACGGCTTTGTTGCCAGCATAAATCGAGTGCGCCACGAAGATTGCCAGGAAGGCGAACAAGGTCGCAATACCAGCAACCAACCAGTTGAAGCTCAAAACATGTCCAGTCGTAATAGATGGCATGCTCGCTTCTAAAAAGTGCGTGAATTCGTGTTCTTTATAGAACAGCGTGAACGGCCACGCACCGCCGGGTACGTTAATCAAACCAACGAATGTCGCGCCAATGGCCAAAATAATGAGCGGAACCGTCATGCTGGCGACGCTCTCAGGCGCGTGAGCAGCCGCCTCGCTGCGCGGATCGCCATAAAAGACCATCTGAATCTGACGCCACATGTAGAAGGCAGTGAAAGCAGCCGCAATCAGCAGGATGAAGAATACGAGGAAGCCTGCGAGCTGATCCAGCGGATGTGTACTTTCAGAACCATGAACCAGGGCATCCAGCAGAATTTCGTCTTTTGACCAGAAGCCGGCAAAGATCGGCAGACCAGAGAGTGCGAAGGTACCTGCCAGATAGGTCAGGAAGGTGATGGGCATGCGACGACGCAAACCACCCATATTACGCATATCCTGAGGATCAAATTCATGCTCATCATGATGATCGTCGTGGTGGTCATCATGCCCGTGATGTTCGTGGACATGGTGATGACCATGCTCGACGCCATGAATTACGGAACCACTGCCCAGGAACAAAAGTGCCTTAAAGACAGCATGAGTCGCGAGATGGAAGATCGCTGCAACGTAAGCACCAACGCCAACTGCCGCAACCATAAAGCCCAATTGGGAGACTGTCGAGAAGGCCAGAACGCGCTTAATATCCCATTGGCCCATAGCGATAATACCCGCCATCAGGGCGGTTGATGCGCCGATGATGGCGATCAGGAAGCGACCTTCCGGCGAATACGCCAGGAAGACATTGCTGCGCACCAGCAGGTAAACACCCGCAGTCACCATAGTCGCCGCGTGCATGAGCGCGCTAACAGGCGTTGGACCTGCCATCGCGTCTGGCAGCCAGACAAACAGCGGAATCTGTGCTGATTTACCAGTCGCACCCAGCAAAAGGAAGAAAATAATCAGGAACAACATGGCAGAAATATCTGCCGAGAAGGGACCGAAATCGACTTCACGACCACGCATGATGGCATTGCCACTTGCATCGACATTCCAGAGGATTTCTTCGCCCTCGTCAAGCTGCATCAAAGTCGCAAGCTGGTTGAAGGCCCCCATCTGAGCCGGAAGGAAGTTAGCATTTGTCATTTCCTCGGCAGTCATATGCGGAGCGGCTGCGTGCTCACCCTCAGCAGTTGCTTCACCTTCGCCATGTTCAGCTTCGCCCGTCTCTTCGGTATGCTGAACCAGTACGATACCAGCGTTGGCATCGGAATGTTCGCTGCCTTCGGTTTCGCCGCCTTCTTCCGTGGCATCGCCCTCTTCACTGTGCCCCGCTTCGCCAGCGGCAAAAGCGTTGACAGCTTCCATATCACATTCGCCGTGCTCGGCTTGCAGCTCACTAATCGCGCCAGCATGTTCCAGCACATAGCAGCTATTTGCAACTTCGCCAGGGCTGTAATAATCGAGTGTGCCAAAGGTCCAGAAGATCAGGATGGATGCCATAATAATGCCGAAGTCGCCAACGCGGTTGGCAATCATGGCCTTGCGGCCCGCATCGCTGTTCTTCCAACCAACAGGGCCAGATTTTTCCCACCAGAAGCCGATCAGCAGGTAAGACATCAAACCGACGCCTTCCCAACCGACGAACATCATCAGGAAGTTGTTGCCAGAGACAAGGATCAACATGAACATCAGGAACATGTTGAGGAAAGCAAAGAAGCGACCGTATTTGGGATCGCCGTGCATGTATCCGATTGAGTAGATATGGATCAGGCTGCCAATGCCTGTGACTACCAGCAGCATCACAGCCGTAATGGTATCGACGCGGAATTGCCAGGGGATACTGACGTTGAAACCCGCCTCACTGCCGATCCGAATCCAGCCATCGAAGAATGCAACTGGGTTGATCACTGCCCCTGTGACCACAGCAGGGTCATTCAGGTAGGCAAAAATCAACACCGAGAAGATGAACGCGAGAACCGACGCCGTCACGCCGACGAGGCCCGATATGCGCTCACCGAGTTTGTGACCCAAAACCAGGTTGATCAGCGCCCCAATTGCGGGAACGAGGATCACCAGGGGGATCAAATTTGCATAAGAATCCATGTGCATAATCGTGATGCGCCTTTTCCGTTCAGGAAGTGCCTGTTAAAGCCTTCATCAATACCATTGCTGCCAGCGACAGCCGACTAACCTTCCATCTGATGCAGGTCGTCGATATTGATGCTGTTCTTACTCTTGAAAATCGCCACGATCAAAGCCAGACCCACAGCAACTTCGGCTGCGGCGACTGTCATGACGAAGAACACAAAGATATGTCCGTTCATGCTGTTCCACTGACGAGCAAACGCTACCAGGGCCAGATTGGCCGAGTTGAGCATCAGCTCGACAGACATAAAAACGAGAATGGCATTCTTACGAAGTAAGACACCCAACGCCCCCAACACAAACAGGATCAGGCTGAGGACGAAGAAGAACTCTGTCGGTACTACAAACTCCATTAGGTTTCCCCTACCTTGCGATCCTAATCGCCTGATTCCGGTTGATCCAGACGGGGCACATCGACAAGAACATCGGTGCCTGTCTGCTGGCTAATCACGTTAACAAGTGGCCGACTGACGCGGCGGCGAACCGCACGACGACGCTTCTGCTCTGGCGAGAGACCGGCAGGACGTGACAGAACGATCACGCCAACCAGGGCTACCAGCAGCAGGAAACCAACCAGATTTACAGGCAGCAGATAATCTGTAAAGAGAATCTGGCCAATCGCCAGCGGGCTACCAAAACCAGCCAGTGTTTCAATCAGGAGCGTGGTCTGACCGCTGTCGAGTATGGTTGGGCGTGGTGCCGCATCCGCAACAAGGTTCGGTTCGGCTGCGATGACGAAGGTCTGTTCAGTTGCTGTCGTAATCGGATAGTTATTGATCCGCATGACGATGCTGTCCTGAACGCTGCCTTGAGGGTCATTCGGCTGGATGTAGCTGTCGAAGTTGGTCATATCGACCAGGGCCAGATTGTAATTTTCGCCCTCTGGATAGGTTGCTACAACGGCCTCACCACCATATGTCAAATCAGCAGCAATGACAGGATCAGCGATAACGATTTCTCGTTGGGCAACCAGCGGGTCAGATTCGCTGGCGCGCTCCATATAAACGACATTGCCGTCTTCGTCGCGCACATCACGCTCAACGACCGTTACACGCTGGTCCGCGCCAAGATCAACCAGGGCTAATGTGCGTTCCTGATCGTAGGCGTTGAATACAACCAGCCGACCTTCATCGTCAGGTGTGTTGCCAAAGTCATTGGGCAGAAGCGTAATTTCAGGGAAGGAACCCGTATTGGTATCGAGCGTACCATAGGCCAGCGCGCTGGCAACCTGCCCAGGCTCGAGAGTGATGGTCGGACTCATTGAAGGTGGCATAAGGGCTGTGCCGCTGGATGCCTGCGCCAACATGACGCTGTATTCACCGGCTGGAACCTCTACGAAGTCACTGGCTTCGCCAAAAGCGAGGTCTTCAATGACAAGCGGTTCTTCCAGATTGTCACCCATAATTGTTACATTGACGTGGTCCAGGTTAGCGCCATGCACCACGCGCAACTGTGGCATACCTGGCTGGCCCTCTGGCAGGACGAGGCCACCACTGATAACCATCGGGATAGCGATGGCAGCGATAAAAGCAATCGCCAGCGCAGTCGCTGAACCCGTTAACCAACGAAAACGACGGGTTGTATCCGTCGTTTGTTCAGCACCCAGGAGCATAATAACGAATAGAAACAGCACCATGATGGCGCCGGTATAGACGACAATCTGTACCATGCCGATGAACGGTGCGTCCAGCATGAGAAACAGCAAGGCTACACAGCCAAAATTGCCAATCAAGAACAGCGCACTATGTACAGCATTCTCGCTGAGCAACATGCCCACGGCAAACAATACTGCTAGCCCGCCAATCGCCAAGAAAAAAGCGAGTTCAAGTCCCATTGGCTTGTCCTAATCGAGATCAGTAAAGAACGTGTGAAGTTTAACACAATGCGCGCCGGCTTCAAAGGCTCCGGCGCGTTTTCCCAGTCGATACCCAATCGTGTAGATGCGCATTATTTGGCATCCGGCATATCGGGAATCGGACGGTTGAAGACACCTGGCTCAACTTCGCGCGGGGTGCCCTCCTGGCCTTCCGGCACAGGGTCAATCAGCATTGTTTTGGTGTAGATGGCATCGCGACGATCCGTGAAGCTCATCTGATGTTCGTGGCCCAGTTCG
>JACKCF010000012.1 GCA_020634165.1 Anaerolineaceae bacterium
GCGGTATTGCAGATGTCGCGTTTACTTATGGGCTTCCAAACGAGACCCCTGTCACAGGCAAGTGGCAACCCTAGATAAACGATGCTCAACAGCATTAGAACAGCCTGCCTCTACCGAGACGGGCTGTTTTTATTGTGCCAGGAATCGCAATGCTGTCAGGCTTGGCATGAAAAAATACCCCCCGCCCAACACATCGACAAACCGAGGCAAGGGACGAGTACGGACTCTGCACGCATCACCTGGGATGTGCATATAGCTGGCAGGTTGCTCTGCGTAGCCGTTATCACCAATAATCGGATCTTTGCTCTGGTACATGCCATTAAAGTGCGGGTTGTTTGCCCAGTTGGTTTGAATGAACTCAAACTGCCGTGAAATGCTGGCATTCACACAAATAAAGTGCAGTCCTCGCTCACCACCATCATCTTCCAGAGCGAGTAAAGACCCCAGCAATGCGGCGTTGTTGGAATCAAGTTTTTCCAGATCAAACAAAGATTCGCCGTAAATACGACCACGTCGCAAAATACGATGCTTCATTGTTGTTGTCGCTGCTTCTTCCGCACCCAATGGGTGAAATGAATCACGCGGGTTGGTCCGGCGCAAGTGTGAGCCAAACGGACAATGCTGGCCATCAGCATCTGATTTTGCAAAGTTGAAGTCATTCTGATGCTTGAGTGCCACAACATCGGGCACTAGTGGATCACCATTTGGCGTGCGACCTACCATCTTTGATGCCAGCCACAGCATCCGCTCAACAGATGCCACACCATCCATGCGTTCGACCTCTTCACGGATGAATTGCCAGAATGCAGGCACATTTTGAGTCATCTTGCGATACACCAGATAAGTGCCATTCGCGCCGAAATCTTTGAGATGACCAGCTCGTGATAAGGGATGTGATGGCCGTGGATTGCTATATAAGGGCAAAATGTTGTTCGGGTCATCTTCCCAGGCAACGACAGGTACTGTTGGGAAAAGTCCAAATGCGTTTATGTAACCGAGAATGAATTCACCCGTAGCAATCGAATCTATAATGGGTTTGCCGTCACCATCATAGAGATTGATCCCCTGAATGCGCGGCTGAGAAATACCATCCTTGAAGCCAAAATGCTCCTTGTCATCGTATCTACGATAGGCGAATTCGGTGTAAACGACGTCAACGCCCTGCATCTCGGCAACAACTTCGTCAGCAAACTGCTGTATCTCGGCTTGATTAGCCGATGAGTCACTAGCATCCATTCCGGCATGGAGCAGCAGCAAAATATGGTAAGGCTCTGATGCGGGATTGCCGATTTGCCAAGCATCTGGTGCACTGGTGCCGATGTCACCCAGTCCCAACGAACGGGGACCAGCGGCCATACCCTGCTGGAATTCGCCAGGGAATGTGCGCAACGTTGCATCGGATAACCCTACTGCAGCCAATCCCTCGAAGGAGAAGGCAATACTGATGATGCGTTCTGGATAGATTTTAGGTGGACGCTCTTCACCTGGGGCACATGGTTGATCGTTTTTACGCCAGCTTTCTGCGGTCAATATCTGCGGAACGAGCTGCTTCAGCCAGGCTTTTGCTCTCTCAACATCGGTTACACGTAAGAACAGATAGGCCGCTGCATAGGTATGCCCTAACCCACTGGTGATAAAGCCCTGAATATCGCGTTTGGCCTCGTTTAAGCTGGTCATGATGGCATCCTTCTTATAGGTATTTCAGCCATTTGGCTGCTGATTTTTCGTTGATGTTGTCGTGATAAGCGTAATAGAGGCGGCGAGCCTGCTCTATGCCAACCACGGTCGTATGCGGATAGGCCGAATAGTGAAAGCTCGCGGGCGTATTATGGCAAAGGATACCTTCAGTAAAGGCTTCCGGGTCGAGCGTGGCACCATAGCGCCAGCCGATACTGCCATCCCACAAGGTATTCAAGCCGCTAGGCAGCCGATTCACGAAGTCGGCAAAATAGGCGGAAGCTGTGCCATCATAATCACTGATGAACAACATGCGGCGACCACCATCTATCATCACCCAACGTGCAAAGTGAATCGTCGGGATGACACGGTTGCGTGTGATGAACGGAATCTTGATAAACGCGCCGAAACTATCAATGACGGCATGCTGGCGGCGCGTTGTCTTTGGACCATTAACGGTAACAATCGTGACCTGGTTCTGAACCTGCTTCCGCTGCTGAAAAGCAGGCAGGGTATCGACCCGCATACATGGGCCGACTTCATCGCCAGGGGCAAATGGCACACACGGGCCACTTTTATCCAGAGATGCATCAGAGTACTCGCGATCCAGTTTGACCTGAGTGAGCGAGATAATCGTCGCAGGAATAAGAGCCAGCCCATGACGCAACAAGCCAATAATCTGCGGGATGACGCCGATAGTAATCAGGACAAACTTTATGAAAGTACTTATGGCGCGTAATCCTCTGCGCAGCCAGGAAATCGGTGCGAACTGTCGCGGTAGCTGGCGCATGGCCTCACTGTACTGGGACAGTGGCACATCGAACTGGTCAGAAAGTTCCTGTCGTAAAGCCAGATATTTCTGGATGTTGCCAACTGTTTCGTAGCGATAGGCTTTGAGAAAAAGGTTGGTCTTGATGTTGTGTCCGTTCATAAACTGGACGAAGCTGCTGGCGCCTGTGTAGCCTTCACAGCATCCCCAGATTGCGTCCACATCTGATGTGCTGTCGCGCAGGTCGCGCAGGTATGTATCGCGATCACCATCATGGACAGCAGTAAACAAGAGTCGCTTGCGATTCTTGCCAGAATCAACATCCTGCAAAACGACAAAGCGCGCAAAATGTGTCAGGTTCATCCTGGCAAAATCAATCGTTACACCATCGGGTTCGTTAATGGTGCTGACAACAGCACGACAGGCATCTTCCTGCCCTGCTTGGATTGGGGCTAATATTGTGATGACTTCTGAAACCATCGTTCCCCCAAATACTCGCTATTCAGAAAATCATTTGCTTTAAGGGTATTGCCAACGTGTGACGGCATTTCTGTCTCTATTATGCGGGGCTTTCCGTCCAGCAATCGCTAAAAAGATGAAAAAAATCTCTCAGGTCTGTTGTCAGAAGAACGGGGATGGCGCATGATGATAAAGAGTTCCTGACATCAATCGCTGGCGATGAAAGCCCAATCAATAGTAGACTATAGTCCACAATTTAGCACTTGACAACGCACCTCATATCAGCGATTGCCTGAATCGAACACAAGTTAGTGCAAGTTTCATCAAATAGATCTGAGCCATTCATTGGCTGAATCGGTGGGGGGTATAGACATGGCTGTACAACCGTCGTTGAACGCAAGCAAACACGAAAATCGACTGGCATTTTTCCTGAGCTTGATTGCTGGCATGCGCATGTTCGTCGCACTGGCCTTGATTATCGCTCCGTATATCCTCAGAGATTTGCCCTTCTTTACAGCCCCGCCCTTCTTCTTTACCAATACCGTTGCCGGCGTCGTTCTGGTCGCCCTGACAGCCTGGTTTGCCAGCGGTGATGTACGCCGCTTCCGTAATTTGGCCGTCATTACGGATATGGCGCTGTGGCTGGGTGCGGCCTCTTACCTGACGATGCTCATCAGTCCGGCGGGGGCAGGCTGGCAAATTGAACTCCTGCTGATGGTCGGAACTTATTCCACATTGGCCCTGATTGTCGCCTACCTGTTATGGAAAGCCGCGCCTGAAAGTCCCTCGTGGTCAGATTGGGTCTCGGAGAAGGCGACAACAACCTGGGAACGCATCGGACAAGTAGTGTATGGGGCATTCGGCATCATTTCATTCATTGCTGTCGCTGGCAGCCTGATTGGCGCTTTCATCCCATCAAACCCGCTGGCTGACCTCTGGGCACAACCCGTATTTGTAGCTGGCTCTGCCCTAAAGATTGGCACGTTGGGGATACTTTCGCTGGCGGTTGCGCTCAAGATTCGGCAACGCCTGAAGCTCATGACGCTGGTCATCCTGGGCCACGCAGGTTCCTGGGTGGTCATTACGATTCTGGCGATTTTTGGCTATTGGCGCTTTGGTGATTATACGCTGACGATTGGCAGTATGACCGTTGGTGTGTCTGAAATAATGTTCGGGGCATGGCTCCTTGATGTCGTGATTATTGCCGTATTTGGCTTTATCCAGAACCGGATTAACGCCTCGGTGGTTGATCATGTCAACTTCTTCGCGCCGTTCCATTTCCGCGTGTTAGAAGCGTTGATCGAAACATTGATCGAAGGCAGCAACGAAGAAGGAAAATCGTTCGAGCGGGTTGAGCCGTACCAGTGTGCGCTGAATACAGATGTCTATCTGTCATCATTCCATTCCAACCGCCTTTTCCTGGCCAAGCTGGCCCTGATGGGCACAGAATACATGCCGCTGATGTGGTTCAAGCAACCCATGACCTGGCTGCGCCCGGAAGCGCGCCACGATTTTATCAATCGCCGTTTTAAGCAAGAAATTCTGGAGCCACCGGCCCGCTATCGTTTCCTTGATCGCATCTTCCGAGGCGGGAACGCACTCGTTTTAAGGACACGCGGCCCTATTACGCCAGCTACCCTGGACGCTACGATGAACTTCAGCGACTTACTGGAAGGCATCATGCGCTTTGACATGCAGATGACCTACCTGGGCTATTATGGCGATGATCGCACGTGGGAAAAAGATGAAGAAGGCAATGGCATTGGCTATGTGCCCTTCTCCAAGCGGCCCAAGAGCTTCAAAGTAGTGCCAAGGCGTCCACATCCGCCGCTGGATGTGACCCTGCCGGAAGACATCGCCCGCCAGGGGGTTGATGTCATTCATGACGCTGATGTGGTCATCATCGGCAGTGGTGCAGCCGGCGCCATGATGGCGGAACGCCTGCTAGAACGCGGTCGCAGTGTGTTGATGCTGGAACGCGGCATTTATTCACACCCTGATACATTCAACGAAAACGAAATTGACATGGTGAGCCGCCTGTACAGCGACGGTGCGCTGCAAATCTCGCAGTCGCTGCGGTTCACGATTTTGCAGGGCAGCGCCGTCGGCGGCACGACGGTGGTTAACAACGCCGTCTGCTTCGACACACCGGAACATGTCGTCGATACGTGGAATGCGCGCAATGACAAGCCTGTTATCGACAAAGAAAAATACTACCAATCGCAGAAAGCCGTGCGAGAACGCATGAGCATTGGCCGCATCAAGACGGGCACACGCACACCCATTGATGACCTGCTCAATCATGGTGATACCAAGATCAACGCAGGTGTACAGCGCTACTTTGAAAATCATCCAGAGTTGGGTGAATACAAGTACGACATTGTCGAGGCCAATATCACAGACTGCCTGGGCTGCGGCTACTGCAACATTGGCTGCAAGTATGGACGTAAAATTTCCATGCTTGATGAAGTACTGCCGAAAGCGCAGGCCGACTATGGCGCAGATCGCTTCCGTATTCTATCTGAGGCAGAGGTGGTTCACCTCGGCACGAGTAATGGCAAAGTCAACGAGATTGTCGTCAATATTCGCGGCAAGCGGAAACTGGTCATCAAAGACCCCAAGACGGTCGTCGTCAGCGCAGGTGCAGTCGCTTCTAGCTGGCTGCTGATGCGCAGCGGCATCGGCAAAAATCTACCTGTGGGCAAAGGACTGTGCTTCAATATGGGCAGCCCGCTCTATGGCTGGTTCGGGGAACCAATTAACGCTTATGAGGGCCTCCAGATCGCGCACTATCTGGACATCAAAGGCAAAGATGGCTTTGTCTATGAAACGTGGTTCAATCCGCCGCTGGCGCAGGCACTGACGATGCCTGGTTGGTTGGATACCCACTTCAAGAATATGCAGCGCTACAACGAGATGGTCGCTGTTGGGGTGCTGGTGGGCACAGAATCGAACGCCTATATTGATCGCGCGCTGCTCATCAACGGGCCAGATGTGGTTTATAAGCCATCCAAACGCGACCTTGATCGGTTGCTGGAAGCCTTCCAGATACTGGGTGGCGTGCTGTTTGAAGCCGGTGCAAAAGAAGTTTTCGCTGCGACGCGCAAGTATCACAGCTATACACCCGTCAATGGCAATGCTTATGCGCAGATGGCCGCCCCGAATGATCTCGCCCATCTGGCTGACCTCGTCCATAGCGATGATGATCTGCTGCTAGGGACAGGCCACCCACAGGGGGGGAATGCCATCGGTTCTCGCCCCGATGGCACTGGCGCCAGCGTAGTCGATGAGCATTTTAAGGTCTATGGCTATGACAATCTCTATGTCTGTGATGCCAGCGTCCACCCGACTGCTACAACAGTCAATCCACAGCTTACAGTCATGACCCTGGCCCATTACGCGGCACAGTTCATTGAGTGATGCTGACATGTGCGGCGAATTATTCAACAATAGACTGCCACTTATAGAGGATAAACATGTCCACAAGTGACGTGAATTCGATGCTAGCGCGAATGAGCTACCGAATCACGCAAATAGCAAACAAATTGCGCAAGAACATCAAGACACCTGAGCCACCGCCCCAGGCAGCGATGGCTCAGGCTGTTCCTGCGGAACGTTCCGCTCCTGATGTGCGCGCATTCGAAGCGACCACCCAGGGGAGTGGGGCCTTCGGTGAATGGATTGTTGATGAGCAGGGCCTACCCGCCTATCGCTATGATATGAACCAGTTCGAGGATGAGCGCGCCAAGTATCCGGTATCGACGGGCGCATTTCGGCGCGATCATTGGCATCAGATCGGCAACGACCGCATCACGGGATTGGCTTCCAACGATGGTATCGTGCAACTGGTGATGGCTGACCAGGGCTACATGTTCCTGAATCACTTCAGTCATGGCCAGCTTGTATCCTGGCTCGGTACTGTCTGGGAAGTTATGACGATTCTTGTGCTAGCAATCCCACGTGGGCTACAGAATCTTGTCTTCCCAAGCAAAGAACCCAGCTTCTTTGAGCGATTATTAGTCGCCCTGAATGCCCCCACAGCCCATAAACGCGATAATCTGCAACATGCCTATTCCGGGGGCTTTGGCTATGTAAAGCTTGATGACGAGGTATGGGCAACGGCCTATCGCTACCATCCTGATTTGCGCGCGCAGTCCGAACGTGTTTTTGGGATGGGTTACTACCGCACCTGCTGTACCAACAAGGGCATTCGCAGCGAGCGCTACGTCTATGCGCCGCCGGGGGATGTCCCTGCTGTGCTGGCCGATGTCTACTTAACGAATGAAACTGACGGCGACATCACCGTCAATTACTATGAATACTGGGACGTCAACATTCAGCAGTTACAGGAACAACTACTGCGTACAGGCGAATTCGGTGCGGCTGGTGATGTCAAGCGGCGGCGGTTGAATCGGCTGTTTACGCCGGAAGTTATGTGGGATGACGAAGCCAATGCGCTTCGCTTCCATTTGCACCCTCCGGCAGGTGTTCCTGCCTCTATGATTCCCCATGCCGTTAACTGGAAGCCCAACGATATTTTCCTGGCGGACCTCAGCGGTACACCGGATGGCAAATATACAGATAAGGCGGCCTTCTTTGGCGAAGGTGGTGCGGAAAATCCTGATGGACTCCACAAATGGAGTGATACAGAGATTCGTGTTGTCCCAGGCACGATCATGCCCTACTGCATGGTGCTACGGCGCGAGGTAACTATCCCCACTGGGGAAACCAAGCAGCTACGATTCGCCTATGGTACTGTGCCCAGTCAGAATCCGTTTCGCATAGGTGCGTCACACAGTTCCCACCGCCGCATGATGATGCCTAAAGACTGGGTAGAGGGGTTCCAACAGCGATACCATCTCGACCTGGCGCCGGATGCGTTTACAAAGATGTGCGACCACTGGAAAGATCGGGTATCGTACTTCTCGACGGCAGACATGCCCTATCTGCAACGTGAAATTGCCTGGCATGCCTACTATATGTTGTCCTCGACCATGACAAGCTCGTTCTTTGATTCGCGCGTTGTGCCGCAGGGATCAGCCTACCTATTTATTCACGGCATTGATGGCGCTCCCCGTGACTTCGCCCTGTATATCATGGCCCTATGCTTCATTGACCCACCGCTGGCACGCGAAATGTTGTGCTTCATCATGCGCATGACTTCCGGTGACAGTGGGCAGATCGCGTATTGCTACACTGGTAATGGCTTGCTATCAGGCACAGTCATCCACCAGCATCCGTCGGACCTCGACTTATTTTTTCTGATGGCGATGACAGAATATATGGCGGTCACAGGCGATAGTGAGTTCCTGCTAGAAGATGTTCCGTTCTATACAGCTCACAATCAGCCATATGACCGGAGTGTCCTCAGCCATATTCGCATTGCATACAACCATTTACTGCATATTGTCGGCATCGGCGAGAATGACTTGATTCGCGTATCTGATGGCGATTGGTCTGACGATGTTGTTGTGCGCAATATCTTCCCATTTAAGCCAACCGTTTCACCGCGCAATACAATAGAAAACGGCGAATCTGTCCTGAACAGCCAGATGGCGGTTTACATTCTGCCGAGGTTGGTCAATTTACTGCTTCAGCAAGAGAACGCCGAGGCCCGAATGCTTGGCGAAGAAATACAGGAAGAACTTACGCCGATTCTGGAACGGCTGACGGGTGGTATCAACAAGATGTGGATGGGCACACACTATGCCCGCGCCATCCTGCGAACATGGTGGAATGGCGAATACATCCTCGATGCAAATGATATCAATCTGGAATCACAGGTCTGGGCATTGATTACCCGACTTGATTCTTCCGTGCTGCCCGATTTAATCGACAGGATATACAAAAAACTGGACGAAACATCACCAATCGGGGCGACACTAGCCAATGGGGCTGTCTGGCCAGCCGTTTCACAAATCTTGACCTGGGGCTACTCACTGCATGACCCACAAAAAGCATGGCGGTCATTCCTAAAGCAGACGACTGCTAATCGGGCAGAGGTATATGGCCACCGCTGGTCAAATATCTGGTCCGGGCCAGATGGCGTTAATGGTCCGAATATGGATGATCCTGGCGGCACGTACCAGTCACCGCCCGCCACACCTATGATGGACTTCCCGGTGATGAACAATAACCAGCATGCCATGACGTTATTCGCATTGCTGCGCGTCTGTGGTATTGATGCGCACGAATCCGGTGCAGGGATACGTATTCGTCCACAGATACCCACGCACTATGCCCTAGATATGCCCCTTCTTAAACTGGAAGTCAGTCCGGAGCGTATCGTTGGCATCTACCGTGCCCAGAATACTGGACAATGCGATTTATTCGTTCGGCTATCAGCAGAGAGCGAATCCGTGCAGGTTACTATCAACGGAGTGTCTTCATCACAACCACGCGATGAAAAGGGCTACATCCGACTTGCCTTGCCAACGTTCAATGCCGGAGATGAACTCGAGTTTATGGTGGAACTATAGTCATCCCGCCAGAACTTCTTCGTTTGCAACCTCAAGGAACGCAGGTGCATTCGCACTTTATTATTGAAACAGAATACGAATTGAATCGCACGACATAGTAGTAATATATTCTAATACATCATGGCCGTGTGACTCAGTTGATATTTTCATGCAGAATGCTTAAATCTGACTAAAATGGTAATTGTCAACTGTTGCTTGAACAGGTGACGTTGGGGATTTGCAGGAAGAAGCGCAACGTCTAGACAGAACCTTTACTGGAACGCGCATGGATACTTCGTTTGAAATTTACTATCTGATAATCTTAATTACTATCTCGGCTATCGCTGTATTGGCCGTACAGGTTTGGTCCAGGCGACCAGGGAAAGGGGTCCTGGCATTTGTGGTGCTCTCCTTTGCACTCATTGAGTGGGCTACCATGAGTGTGCTGGAGCTTTATTCAACGGACTTATCCACAAAATACTTCCTAACCCAGTTATCCTACATTGGCATCGTCCTTGTACCCGCATCGTGGTTTTGGTTCACGCTGGAATATACTGACCGTATACGTTGGTTAAATCGCCATACGCTTATGCTATTGGCCATCCATCCAATTTTTGTCCTGATTATCGTCGCAACGAATCCGCTGCACCATCTGCATTGGATCAGTGTGACGCTTGATATGAGCCAGCCTCACCCAGTCGCTATCTTTGATCGTGGAATACTCTTTTGGGTTCACACAGCCTACGCATATCTCATATTGCTGGTCAGCACCATTCTGTTTGTGAGGACATTCCTAAAATTACGAGGTATCTACCGCAGACAGATTGCCCTGCTTCTTGTCAGCCAATTTGCCCCCTGGATTGGCAATTTCCTGTATTTAGCGGGACTCAGTCCCCTGCCTGATTTCATGGATTTGACTCCCATCGCCTTTTCTATCACGGGCATTGCAGCAGGCTGGAGCTTACTACAGTATCGGCTGATGGACGTCATGCCCATTGCGCGCGATATGGTCTTCGATGGCATTGACGAGATCGTTTTTGTGCTCAATACCAATCTACAGATTGTCGATATGAATCGACCTGGGCTACAGATGCTCCGCAGGACCAGCAATGAAGTCATTGGCCGCACAGCGACGGATGTCTTTGTTGACCAAGCCGACATTTTGAAAGAGTATGCAGGTGTCGAGCGTGCCGATGCGGAAATTGAGGTCACACTAGAGGGTAAGCCTCTCTGGTTTCGGCTGAAGATAACACCTCTCAATGCCCAGAACGGCGACATCATTGGTCGTGTCGTTATGCTGCAAAACATCACACAACTCAAGGAAATCAACCGTGCGCTGGAAGATGCCCGTGACGAGGCTGTCCGAGCACGTGCAGAAGCCGAAGAACATTCGCGGTTGAAATCGGAATTTCTTTCAACGATGTCGCACGAACTGCGCACGCCACTCAATGCGATTGAAGGCTTTACGAGCATCATGTTAAGCGGCATGGGCGTTGAACTCAGCCCAAAAGCAGAGGATATGGTCAAACGAGTCAGCGCCAACAGCAAGCGTCTGCTGCACCTGATTAATGATTTCCTCGACCTTTCTCGTATCGAGTCGGGCCGTTTGGAGTTGATCAAAGAACCCATTTCCCCTGGACAACTGGCTCGCAAGTGGCAGTCAGAAGTCAGTGTGCTGGCAGAAGAAAAGGGGTTGGATTTCATCGTCACTATTGATCCTGAACTGCCGGAAACGGTTATCGAAGATGACGATGCTCTATCAAAAATCACAGTCAATCTGTTGAGTAATGCGTTCAAGTTTACGCATAAGGGGCATGTCTCACTGGATATGCAGCGTGACGATGACAAGTGGAAGATTATTGTCAGCGATACAGGCATCGGCGTGCCTGTACATGCGCGTGAATACATTTTTGATGAGTTCCGGCAGGTTGATGGCTCGTCTAAGCGTCTGTATGGTGGTACCGGCTTAGGGTTGTCCTTGGTACAAAAGCTATCACGAGCGATGGGTGGCAATGTTGTATTGAAAAGCGAATTGGGCGAAGGCAGCACATTTACAGTGACACTGCCATTGGTTTTACCGGAAGAAACAACACAAGGAGTAGGCCAATGAGTAAGATTCCTACTGATTTATTGACCGGCTGGGACATTGTTGTCATTGATGACGAGCCGGACAGCCTGGAAGTGGCTCGTTATATCCTCGACTTTTATGGCGGCAATATCCATACAGCCACCAATGGCCAGGAAGGCATCGAACTGGTTGAAAACGTGAAGCCACGCTTCGTCATCTCTGATCTGTCTATGCCAGAGATGGACGGATGGGAATTCCTGAGTGCACTGAAGGCGACAACAGAGGTACAGAATATCCCTGTAATAGCCCTGACTGCCCATGCGATGCGCGGGGACCGCGAACGAGCTATCAGCGCTGGTTTCCATAACTACCTGACGAAGCCACTGACAGCGAACACATTTA
>JACKCF010000013.1 GCA_020634165.1 Anaerolineaceae bacterium
CGACCGTTATTGACCATGTTCATAACAGTACGATCTTCGTAACACAAGGCAAAGCGTAGTCCAGCGCGCGTAACTATATCAAACAGCTTACCCGTTGCGGCGTTCAAAGTGGCGTAGTCGTTGTAATGCGCTGTGCCATACCAATCGACAATCACGCCATCAATACCGCTGAGCTTCATGAGCAGCACCTGATATTCCAGCACGGCTTGATCCTGGGAATCATAAGGCCCGATCAGTGGCATGAACTGCGAGGCAATTTGTGGATGACCATCGGCATCAATCATCGCCGGATTGAAATGCTCCATCGTCCAGTGCCAGCCCCAATAACCGCTGACATCTGATGTTTGATACCAGGGCATGTAATGCGCCAACAGCAACGGACGATCAACCTGGGCTGCTGCCTGGGCTGGCTGGAAACTGAATTCCAGAGCAGTATCTACAGAGATTAAGCCGGATTTCGCCAATATAACGCCGGAATCAAGTTGTAGCCATCCCTGGTCCTCAGCTTCTGAGGCTCGTTCAGGCAGCGGTTCACCATTGAGCAACACCTGCTCAACTGTCAGCCCCGGACTCGTCAGCCGAATTTCGACATTATGCTGATCACGCGCACCATCATATGTGCCATTTGCGGCCCCTACTGTCACCGTCAGATTTTCACCATCTGCCGTATGCGTCACTGTCGTCTCTCGCACCCCGCCAGATTGATACGCCATTGTTTCGCCATCATCTTCGATGAGTGTGAATGCGCCATCTTCATTAGCATGATAAATATCGAAGACAAGCGCATCCTGAATGCTGCCATCCGCGCGCTGACCAAGCAGGTTCAAGGTTTGATCGTCTACGGTCATTCGTGGAATGACCGCGCCATCACGTACGAACAAAGGTACTTGCAGCGGGTCATCGGGCTGTGCCAGAGCTTCAACCGATTCGCCCTCGCTTTCAATATACGCCCCTGTATGGAAATTGAACCAGCCCCCACGCGGTAAATAAACCGTCGTAGCTTCCGGGTCATAATCGGTGAGAGTGGCCATCATCATCTGCGAGCCGATCATCTTCTGGCTGCCCAATGTCCGTACAGATGGCTCATCCTGGAAATAGTAGACCAATGGCGGATAGACCGCCTCACCTGTGCGATAGGCCATGTGCGCCAATGTATATAGATAAGGGCTGAGCTGATAGCGCAGCCGCACATTGGCAAGGTTGCTCGCTACATCGCCAATTAACGAGGGGGCTGTCTCGTATTCATTTTGCAGATCAAAAGTATGCGGTCGCAGAGGCACATCCAGCAAAGCCGAATTTGCCAACCATAGTGAATACATGCCATCCTGGCCCAATACAGGGTCAGAAGCCTGCCGGAAAAAGCCGCCTACATCTGAGCCAAAGTAGTCGATGCCGCTGAGCGACATGTGCATCTGGACATTCATCTGCTCGGTGAGGCTAGGCATGTTGGCAGCAATGTCGCCTGACCACATCGCCACGCCATAGCGCTGACTGCCTGCTGTGCCAGAGCGCGATAGGATGAACGGTCGTCTCATCACCTCGTTGCGCTGATAGCCTTCCCATATGCTTTGGGACCAGAACAGGTTATACAGATTGTGGATGCTGGCATGATCGTGCAGACCAAGCTCGGGAAGGCCAGCATACCAACCCGATTCATCGTAATCTTCCGGCTCTCCCAAATCTGCCCAATGACCGACGATGCCGTCTTGTATCAGCGGTTGACGACGGTTGTCATGCCACCAGGCCGCCGCTTCTGGATTACTCCAATCGACTAAGGTGCCCATGCCCCACCAATCGTTCAACCTCACTGGGTCGCACTCAGCACAATCAGCTACAAACACACCCTGCTCATCAGCCTCTATATAGCCTTTGGCAGACTCGCTGACGTAAGGCTCCTCAATCGTCATGATGCCCACGCCATATTGCTGGCGCAGTTGTTCAATAAAAGTGGCAGGATTGGGGAATGCCTGTTCATCCCAGGTCAGTGATCCCATCTGGCTATTCCTACCGATGCCTCCAAACCAGTACAAGTCGATGACGATACCATCCAGGGGAAAAGCAGCCTGCCGCATTGACTCCACGATACCTGTCACATCTTGCCAATTTTCATAACCATATTCAGACACCCACAACCCAAAAAACTGCTTAGGTGGCACAGGTGGGGTTCCGGTCAATTCCATGTAGTTGGCGCGCAAATCCGGTAAATCCGCACCTGTCATCACATACCAGCGAATAGGCAGGTTGGATGTTTGCATCACAAAGGGATCATTATTGAATGTCCAGAACTGGGCGTAGACATGATCGACGAAGACGGCGTAATTGTCTGTACCAGGGCCAAGCGCATACATAATCGGGAATTGAGCATTGCCGACATTGCCACCGCTAAAGCTAGCAAGCGCGTTGCCATATGTATTGGGCATCAGGCGGCGGTCGCCTATCCAATTGCCATCCGTCCCGCCGCGCCGCCGGAACTGCTCTCCCAGGCCATAAACATCGGTTGTGCCCTCTTGACTGAAAGTCAGGCCGTTGATCTCAGCCTCGCCATTAAGCGATGGGCAGATGGTGGTCAAGGTCAACTCAGGATCGCGTGTGAGATCGGTGACAGTCACACACAGGCTGTCCGGATCAACATGCAGCCGCATTTCTGGTGTGTTGATCGTTTCGTCAGTGATAGTCAGCGAAGACGGTCCAGCGTAGTCCGTCTTAGCGACCATCGGTGACGTCCAGATTGGCACATCCGGCTGTGATTCGCTGGCAAGTTCAAAGTGTGCCAGGTCATCGTCCAGCACTTCCAGGGTAAGCACCTGCCCAGGGAGGCTGAATGTTGTGCGATAAACGCCTGACTGTGCCTGTAGGCGCATCAGCGGGACACACAAGAGCAACAGCAACAAAAAACGAAGACGTGCCATCTTAATTTTCCTAACAAATCGTTCAGGGCGTTTCCTCATGATAGTGTTCGCTGACCGTCGCCAGACGATGGTAATCTATATCAAGCTGCCACTGTGTTAGCTGGACGTGCTCACCTAATGCGCCATGTGACCACGTTTTCACGTCGGGAATGATCGCTTTGAAGCGAGGGACACGGTCAATATCGTGATGCGCCGACCGCAGGAAGCCAAACTCAAGGTAGCCATCGCCATACCGATAAGTAATTGCCTCGTCGTCACAGTTATTCCACATGATAAGCAGCACCGGATCATGTGTATCAGCGATATAGTGAATGCCCGCTTCATACAGTATTTCACACAAAGCACGTTGATGTGAAGCTTTCATCGGCACGAGATAGGGCGCAAGTTCATCAGGGTTGGCGATAATCGCATCAATATGTTCTGCCAGCAGATTGCGAATACCCACGTTCAACCGGAAAGAACGCAGCATTCTGAGCAGCGTTTCCCGCTTGCGACAGCGCCGTGACAGCAGCGTATCTTCACCTGTGCGCGCCTGTACCTGAATACACAATCCGGCGCTTACATTAAGCCGGATGCCTTGAATATGGAGCGATTCGGTTGCAACATCATAACTGGTAGCAAGGTCAATACTTTTGCCATCGACCTGAGCAGCGATGCATTCGG
This sequence comes from Anaerolineaceae bacterium, assembly GCA_020634165.1. Taxonomy (GTDB): domain Bacteria; phylum Chloroflexota; class Anaerolineae; order Aggregatilineales; family Phototrophicaceae; genus Phototrophicus. Next base: position 3,573 of record JACKCF010000013.1, read on the forward strand.
TCGCCTTCACACCATGAAGCGTCACTTCAACATTTCGCACAGCAGGAATCAAATCTGTTTTGCCCTGGACAGGCGCAATTGTCAGGTCGAGTCGCTGACCTAGCCAGCGCTGAGTGATAGCCGTCGTACACGATTCGCCCTTGAGATAATTGCGGGAGTCACCATCATCTTCGTAAAGCGTGAAGCTGCCGTCTGCACCAGCGAAAGCATGGATATGGAGTGTGTCGGGGTTATCAATGCCGCCCCAGCCCTGCTTTGGTGCTAATGGCAATATAGCCCCGGCTTTGGCAAAAACAGGTATGTCTTTTAGGGTGCCATAAATAGCATGCCATGCGTCACCTGAATAATATTCTCCGGTAAAGACATGATACCAATCGCCTTCTGGCAGCCACACGACCTGACGCGCTAGCCGCGTATCGGGGTCTGCTGGCGAGGTAAAGGGGGCGACGATCAGTTCTGTGCCAAAGAGATATTGCTGTGGGCAGTGATAGGCCGATTCTTCTTCAGGATATTCGTAGTACATCGGCAGCATGAGAGGTAGGCTCTCAGTATGAGCGCGCCATGCCATCGTATAGAGATACGGAACCAAGGCGTGCCGTAGTTGTAAGGCATCGCGCAGGACGTTGCGTACTTCAGCGTTATCGAACATCCAGGGACGTTGATCGTAAAAATAGCCCTTGGTCGTATGAATACGCAAAATCGGGCTGAATACACCGAACTGCACCCAGCGTGTAAAGAGTTCGCTATCGCCATCGCCGCTAGTATGCCCCCCAATATCATGACTCCACCAGCCGTAGCCCACATTGGAAGCAGTCGCCGTCATATAAGGCTGGAAGCGAAGCGTATCCCAGGTCATATAGCTGTCGCCAGAGAATCCAATTGGATAACGCTGGTGGCCCTCATTACCCCAACGAGAGAAGATGAACGGACGCTGATCGCTGTTGCGACCTAAATCCTGAAAATGCAGGTGATTAATCAGCCAGAGCGGATCAAGACCTTCAATTCTACAGGTTAGCCCTTGCTGCCAATCGAGCCACCAAAAGTCGATACCCATTGCTTCGTAAGGATGATGCAGTATTTCAAAATAGGCGTTGACGAAGGTTGGGTCGGTGATGTCGAACTCGACGGGTGTTTTGCTAGCCGGATCAATGCCCATACGCTGCACCATCGCGGGGTACTGCCCCTCGTGCGGATGAACGCCTTCCGCTGGATGCAAATTCAGCGTCGTCCGAAGGCCTTTTTCATGGAAGAAATCGATCAGCGCTTGTGGGTCTGGGAAAAGTTCCTTGTTCCAGGTATAGCCCGTCCAACCTGTACAGTCGTTACCTGTCTCAGTAATGTGCCAATCCATATCAACAATACATACTGAAAGCGGTATCTCATGCGCCTCAAAGTCATTGATGAGCGTTTCAAGTTCATCTTGTGTATATGCCCAGAAGCGACTCCACCAGTTGCCCAATATCCAACGGGGGATAAGCGGCACGCTTCCGCTGACTGCACAGTAATCGCGCAGAACGGCTTTATAATCATGACTATAGGCAAAAAAATACCAGTCAACGGTACTGCCACTACGGGCCTCTAGCCAGAAGTTTTCGTTGAGCACAAAGGTGGCGGAGTCATCCAGCAGTGACCAGCCAGAACGTGAGATGAAACCATTACTCAAAGGTGCATATCCGTTGATGCCATCCAGGGTGCGCGTCGTGCCTTTGAGATTGCCGCTATTGACATCTCCAGGGTGCCATATCACGTGGTTGGCTTTCACCTGAATCGACAGGCTCTTCGTCGTGAACGGCTGTCCTACTGTATAACGCAGCAGAAAGGCATCCGTCTCAATGGTCAGGAAATCTTGATCTTGCTGCACAGCGAATGCGGGCACAGGCTGTTGACGATACCATATCATCTGAGTCGCGCGATCTTCAAATTCGCCGTTGGGGTCATATTCCAACCGGATCAAGCGCGATGTAAGCACTGTAAAACGGGCGTTACCAAGCCGTACAACAGTATCCTCAGACGCCACGGGTTTGACGTCCAGGCTAAAATGCCCGGGAAGCATATTTGTTTCTCCTTGTTAACCCTTCACACCACCGAGGGTCAAACCAATTTTCATCTCACGCTGTAACATGATGGCAATGACTAATGGCGGTAGTAAGGCGATAAATGATGCTGCCATCTGCAAATTGACACTGTAATCATCTGCCAGGTAGAACAAGCGCACAGTAATCGGCTGCGAACGAGGATCGGTCAGCACGAGATAAGGCAGCAGAAAGTCTTTCCATAAACCAACGAAGGCCAATACGGCCAGGACCACCAAAATAGAGCGGGACAACGGCATGATGATGTGTATCAACATCTGCAAGGGGTTCGCGCCATCGACACGCGCACTGTCTGTCAAATCCACAGGAATGCGATCAAAAAAGGTCTTCAACACGAAGATGGAGAAGGCATCCACACTATAAGGGAGCCATAGGCCCCAATATGTGTTTAGCAAACTGATGTCCAGAAGGGGCAATTTGGAAATGGTCATGTACAGCGGTACGAAGTATGCAATCGGCGGAATCATCAGCGTGAGTAAAAATCCATAGGTGATGAACTGCCCAGCAATCGGCTTCAGCTTGGACAGACTGAAGGCTGCGGCAGCCGAAATTGTCAGCCGCAAGAATACCCCTACGCCTACAATGACGAATGAGTTGCCAAACAGACGTGCCATGTCGAAGCGCTGCCAAGCCTCAACATAATTCTGCCATTGAGGAACCTGTGGCAGCATATTCAGTCCTCCAGCGAAGATTTCCGTGCTACCCTTGAGGCCGGATGTAAATGCGAAGAAAAATGGAAACAATGTGATAATCGCTACGAGCAACAGAAACAACACCGCGAGCGAATAGTAAAAACGACCACTCGGTGTTCGTAACTCAACATTAGAAAAAAAACCTCGTTCCATTATTGGTATTCCTATATTAAGAATCTGACGTCAACCGGCTGTTGACAAGGCGATAGAACAGCGAAAACACCAGCAGCACAACAATCATCGTGACGCTCCACGCGGACGCATAGCCCATGTCTAAGCGAATAAATGCACGGTTATAGATGTGCATGGCTGGCGTGAGCGTTTCCCGGCCTGGGCCACCGTTTGTCAACAGGAAAGGTTCAGTAAATACCTGGACAACCGCAATGATCTGCAAGACGAACATCAAGGACATCACTGGATATAAATGGGGCAAAGAAACATGTTGAATGCGCTGAAACGGAGTCGCCCCATCGAGTTCCGCTGCCTCATACAATTCCTGGGATACATCTTGCAGGCTGGCTATGTAGATGAGTGCTGTCGTCCCAAAGCCGGCCCATGTCATCACCGCGACGAGGGCTGGCTTGGCGAGCTTGGCGTCTTGCAGCCACAACTGGCGTCCGATGCCAACCTGTGCCAGTATCTCGTTAAGAACACCGCCGTCAGGGTCATAGATGAAGCGCCATATAATAACGGCGATAGCAATAGGAACAACCGTCGGCAAAAAATAGACGATGCGGAAGAATCCCTTTGCAAATCGCATTTCACGGACGAGGATGGCAATCATCACTGGAAACAGAAAGCCGATCAACAGGCTCCAAAGCGTAAATTCCAAGCTATTCTTCCAGGCGATCTCAAAGGCTGGGTCTTTCAACATCAATGCGAAGTTATCCAGCCCTACCCAGGTTGCCTCTTGTCCAAGACGTACATCCTGAAAGCTCATCTGAATCGACTGTACAATGGGCATCCAGGCAAATACGATAAAAACAATGAGCGCCGGCAGCAAGAAAAGATAGGCAGATGCCTGTCTGAAGAACATGGTCCGTATGTTTGCGTAGGACGCGAAGCGCCGTTTGGTTTTACGGCCTGTAAGGTTTTGGTCAAATGTATGAGATGACATAAGTTTTTAGTCTCTAATTAACAAACCGGGTGAAGCAAGTTCACCCGGCAGTTTCAAAGGGTATTATTAGCGATCCAATGCGAAAGCCTGGAAGTCCTGGGCAACTTCCATCATACGTGATGGGACATCGACACCTTCTACACTCAATACTTCGCTGACCAGAGTACCCACTTCTGCATAGTAATCTTGTACATTGGGGCTTGGTTCCGCCTGAACGACTACTTCACCACCCGTTACAGCATCTATAAACGGCGCATAATTTTCGACGGGCAGCTTATTGTATGGCTCGCGGAATGCGGCGAAGTCATCCTGATACTGACCTACGAACAACGGCAGGGTCGGCATACCGACGGCTTCAGTCGTGACTTCAATTGCAGTCTGCATCTCAACTGGGTCGAATTGGCGCCACAGTTGGAAGTAGGCCGCTGCTTCCTGTTCATCTTCTGTTGCCGATGAACTTACCATCCACAAATTGCCGCCTGACAGCGTGATCTTGCCATTGGGGCCAGCCGGAGCCGCCGCATAACCGAATTGCGTTAAGTCAGCATCCGGGAATTGTGTGTACACCCAATTGAACTGGTCACCAGCGTAGATGACCATCGCAACACGACCTGATACCAGCGCTTCAGATAGGCTACCCCAGTCGAGGGTTGCACCTGGCAGCACGTCATAGCCCCAGCGCAAAGACTGGATATATTCCATTGCCGCAACTGCCGGGCCTTCGCCAAAGGCAGCGCTGTATGTGCCATCACCATTGTCGGCAATAATATCTTGCGAAGTTGCGCCAAAGCCATAAGCGATATTTGTAAAATGCCAACCGGTCGCACCACTGCCATCATTGATGAACGCAAAACCAGCAACGTTATTGTCACGATCTGTCAGAGCAACGGCCATCTCTGCCAGTTCATCCCAGGTTGCCGGCGGGCCGTCAAAGCCAGCAGCTTGCAGCATGGGGATGTTATAGGCCAAACCGAGAGCATAGGCATCTTTCGGAATGCCGTAGATTGCGTCGCCGTCACTCATCACATCTAGAATGGCCGGATTGAATACATCAATGACACCGGCGGCTGTCATATATGCGGTCAAATCGGCAACAGCGCCCTGCTCAACAAACTTGGGCGGCTCTGTAAAGTAAGCGCGGAACAGTGTAGGCAGTTGGTTGCCCGCGATAAGCGCGGTAAAGGCTGCCGGATCATATTGAAGTTCTAAGCCTTCAATGGTGACATTCGGGTACAAATCCATAAAGCGCTGGGCCGTCGCTTGCCAGGTTTCCATGGCTTCCGGCTGATCTGATGCGGGCATTTCTGAAACGGTAATGGTGACGGGGCGCCCACCAGCAATTTCTTCGGGCAATGTTAGAATATCGGGGACGGGTGCAGCATCCTGCGCTGCGACAGTGTAGAGTGGTATGCTGAGGATTGCGATTACAGTGCAAACCACTAGTATGCGGGCATGTTTGCGAAACATCTGAATTCTCCTAAAATTTTGTAACTGAAATTCTTTTCGGATTAGCGGCAAACAATGTTTTTGAGACGTCTCAAAAACATTGTATAATATGCGATGTGGGGTGTCAAGAAATTTAATGAGACGTCTCAAAAAGAGAGGCGTGTTAGTATTTTATTGCCTTCCTGGAAACCAAATAATCGAGAAAGAGGTTGGATATGGCATCGCTAAAAGATGTGGCAGAGCTGGCCCAAGTGCCAATGCTTGATGCTTATCATGCACTCAAAAATGATGCCACAATCGAAAAAGCCATGAGAGATGCTGTGGTGAGGGCCGCCGAGGAATTACGTTACAGCTTAAAGATCACTCAAATTGATGTAGCAGACCTGGCAGGTGTTGGCAAAGGCACTGTGTCTTATGCCCTAAATGGGAACGACCTCATCAAGCCGGCAACACGCGAAAAAGTGTTGGAAGCCGCAAAGGCGCTGGGCTATCGACCCAATATTATGGCACGGAACCTAAAGACCAACCGTGCTGGCATCGTCGGTTATTCCTGGCATGTCCATGATGATCCGAACCGCATGAATAACTTACTTGATGAGTTCATTTACCGTGTGACTATTGAGGCGGAGAGCGAGCACTTTCACCTGTTGACCTTCATCCAACCCCAAGAAGATCGGGAGCGAGTCTATGATGACCTCATTTCGACCAACCGCGTCGATGGCTTCATACTTTCTGACATACGCTATGATGATTCACGGATTCAACGATTGTTTGATCTGAATGCGCCGTTTGTCGCTTTCGGTGGGATGTACCTGCCAGATGCAAACTTCGCATTTGTTGATGTGGATGGCAAAAGCGGGATAAAGATGGTTGTTGAGCACCTACTCTCCTTGGGCCATGAACGAATAGGTCTAATCAACTGGCATCCGGGAAATCTGATCGGCGACGTCCGCCAGAATGGTTATATGGAAACAATGCAAGTGGCGGGAATACGCATCGAACCCGATTGGATTGTATCCACGCCCAATATTCTATATTCCGCATCAAGTGCGACCGCGAGTTTGATGAGCGCAAAACATCCGCCAACGGCTATTGTCTGCACCAATGATGTCATGGCATTTGGCGCTAAAGCCTATCTGGATGAAGTTGGATATCGAGACATCGCGCTTACAGGATATGATAATGATCCAACTGCCCAATTCCTGGGAATTACATCCGTACGCCAGCCGATTGAGCTTGTCGCCAAAACACTCTTTGATATTCTCCTTGGAGAAATTGACCAGA
>JACKCF010000014.1 GCA_020634165.1 Anaerolineaceae bacterium
ATCCAATGATGCGGATTGGAAAGTTCATCTTTGATTACGTGGTTAGGTTCGTCACTTGTCGGCGGCGGCCAATAGGTATGCACATAGGGGTAGCCGTAATCGGATCGACAACTACTTTTGCCTGAAGGCCATAGACCTGCAAAATATTCTGAGGTGTCACGACATCAGCAGGTGCCCCCTTGGCCACAATCTGGCCACCTCGCATGGCGACGATTGTATCCGCATAGCGTGCCGCCTGGTTTAAGTCATGCAATACCATGACAATGGTACGGCCCTGCTCGTTTAGTTCATCCAGCAGATCAAGCACATCGATTTGATACGCCATATCCAGATATGTAGTCGGTTCATCGAGGAGCAATACATCTGTTTGCTGGGCCAGTGCCATCGCAATCCAGGCACGCTGCCGCTGGCCACCACTTAAAGTATCGACTGGTCGATCCGCAAACATGCTCAGATTAGTCGTTTGCAAAGCAGCCTGGACAACTTTCTCGTCTTCGCGGCTCCACTGCTGTAGCCAGCTTTGGTGAGGATACCGCCCCTGTGCCACCAGCTCATGGACTGTAAGACCTTCCGGTGCTGAGGGAGACTGCGGCAAGATTCCAAGCTTCCTCGCGAGGTCTTTTGCTTTCATGGCATGTACACTCTGTCCATCCAGCAGCACGGACCCACTTACAGGCTTCAAAAGGCGAGAAATCCCCCTTAAAAGTGTGGATTTGCCACAGCCATTTGGACCAACCAGCGCAGTGATCGTGCCTGCATTCATTTCAAGATTCAACTCATGAACGATGATGGTCTTACTGTCATACGTCAGCGACAGATTATTGATGTCGATCACAATCACTCCTGAAAAAGTGCCTGCCCCAGGCCAACCAGGGCAAGCACATGTCCTATTATCTAGCTAAGATTTGTGGAACTTTACGATTCATCCACCCATTCAATCGCGGTGATATCCTCACCACTGAAACGAATGAGATGATCACCGATGACATGCTTTATCCGATTAAAGTTCTCGTCACCATCAGCCTGGATATCGATCACAAGCGAATCGCTGCTCGCCTGCATCTGGCAATCACCAAAACCAAACTGAACCGTGCCCTGGTCATCATCATATGTCGCTGTAACTTTACGATCAAAGTGATTGCACAGCGCCTTCATATAGCGTGACGCCTTTTCTGTTTCTACAATTGCATGTGCTTTGTGCATGTCTATTCGCTTTCAGTCAATGCTGCTTCAACAACATCCAAAACCAGCATGGAAGCAAGTGGGCCGCCACTGCTCGTCCACAGCGAACCATCTACAACGACGACATGGTCATTCTGAACGACTTCCAATGCCTGGAAGAGCGGATTTTGCAGAGTATCATTCAGCGCATCGACCGCATCACCTTCGGATTGCAGTGTTCCAATGAAAGCCCAATCGACATCAAGAATACCGAGAGCCTCCAGACTGAGCGGTGCTGAGTGTGCATGACCTGATTCCAGTTCAGGAATATCTGCGGGTGATGACATGCCGAGATTGAACAGGACATCGCTCACAAATGTGACCGGTGCCATCACCTGCGGACCTTCTGCGGCCCAACGGGCAACAATGAACTCGCTGTTCAATGCATCGCCAAGCTCACTTTGAAGTTCAGCAATGCGTGCGTCATAGTCCGCTAAGAAACGATCAGCTTCAGAAGTCATATTCAGAGCATCAGCCACTGCGAGAAAGTGTGTTTGCCAGCCACGCCCGTTAACGTAGGTATCGACGGTCGGAGCAATCGCATTTAACTGAGCAAGAACATCAGGATCAGACAAGCCAGCAGCCAGAATCAGGTCTGGTTCCAGGCCCAGGAGGATTTCCAGATTCGGATTGAAGAAGTCGCCAGCGACAGTCACATCTTCTGACAGGCTATCCGCCAGATAGCGTGGTGGTGTGGTCTGGCCACGGCCATTGGTGATGCCAATCGGCTCAATGCCGAGCGCCAACAAAGCATCCAAGTCTGAATCCGTAACTGTAAAAACGCGCTCAGGATTTTCCGGAATGCAAGTGCCTGCAAAAGCGCGGAAACCCTCTTCACAAGCCATTGCTTCACTTTGATCTGAAGGCGGGAACATGGCTTCCAATTGTGGCAAAGCCGCTGCAAGCGCGTAGGACAGGCTGAGTGGAGAGCTAAAACCAAGTGCGTTCTCTGCTGTTTCATCAAAATAGATGACATGTCCGGCCTGCACTGCCGCTAGTTGGCTGAAAAGCGGCTGTGCTTCCAGTTCTTCCTGGCCACCTGGAATAAATTGCAGATTGACGATTGCGATAAGGTCCTGGTCGATAAGGTCCATGCGTTCTTCGCTGATATAGGCATAAAAGGAATCGCCAGCGACTTCCATCAACTCTTCTGGCATGGAGAAGCCAAGGTCCACGAAGAAGCGACCACGGCTATCTTCGTCGGTGTAATAGCCATATGTGTCTTCTGACCAAAATGAAACAGCAACAGTGTGATCTGCAAACTGAGGGTTGGCTGCCCGCACGGCAGCAAACTGCCCTTCCACATCGGCAACAAGCGCCTCAGCTTCGGCTGATTTGCCTACTGCCTGCCCGATCAAGAGCGTGATATCCTGCCAGGGCATCCCAAAGTCGATATAGTCATCCGTCTGGGCGATGGTCGGCGCGATCGTTGAGAGGAATTCATATTCCTCCTGGGTGATGCCGGACGTTACCGCGCTAATCAAGTCAGGTTCCAACTCCAAAATCGCTTCATAATTCAAGCTGCCATAAGGCATATTCAGGACGATGGGCTGGTCACCTTCGACGTAGTTATCTGCCCAGGGGAAGATGGCATCATTTTCGTCGCCATACCAATAACGGACAGCTACAGGCTGTACGCTGAGGGCCAGCAAGAAATCCTGCTCCGTGTAGCCTATAGATACCACACGCTGTGGCTGCTCGGTGATAGTGGTGCTGCCAAATTTGTGTTCAATCGTGACAGGAAATACATCCTGCGCGGCAATCGGACTGACCATCATCAGCATGAGGATGAGGATCATCGGAACCAGAGTACGAATTTTGTTCATGAGTTCACTCCATGAAATCAGGAAATGTGTAAAGGGTTCTATGTTTGCAAAACCAATCAGAATGTCGACGCATCTGGCGTTGATGCTGCCCGATACCTAAGGCCAAACACGTCCATAACTTCAGTAACCCACTGTGAGATGCGGCTTTCAGTCAGTTCCGGCTGATTTATCTCATCAATGGCGAGGCCCATAAACTGGCCATTTTCCAATGCCAGAGATGTACTGAATTCGTAGCCACTGGGATCGGTATAACCAACAAGAGTTGCTCCTCTGCGGATAAGTTCATTGCCGAGAATGCCCAACGCATCAAGGAAGTTATCGGGATAACCATATTGGTCGCCGATGCCGAATAGGGCTATCTTCCGTCCAGTGAGGTCGATACTGTCAAATTGTGGGAAAGCAATCTCCCAATCATCCTGCAACTGGCCAATGTTCCATGTGGAAACACCGAGAATCAGATAATCGTATGCCAGCAATTCGGAGAGGTCCTTGACCGTACCAATATTTATGGGAACCAGTGTTTCTCCAGCTAATTGCTGCCAGGTGGCCTGAATATCGAAGGCAACTTTCTCGGTGACGCCGGTTGTGCTGCCATAATAGAGGCCAACGTGGTTGGTAGACTCAGCGGCCAGATCGGAATGTAAGCCTTCAAGGTCAATTGGAGGTTGCAGAAGCTGGGACTTGAGCCATTGTTGAGCGTCCTGCACATCTGTGAAGATGCCCCCATGTGTGCCATACATATAGCGCGCACGCGATTCAGCAACGACTTGCCAACTCTCCCATTTGCCTGCTTGTGCCCTGGCACTGATAACCCAGGCCGCTTCGGGATCGTAGACATTGGCATAACCAGCCGTGTTGATTCGGCTAAGGTGTCGGTAGTCACGACGAAATGCGTTGACGAGCCGATTGATCTCTTCAGCTTCGTACTCCTGCTGTGAATGATCGCTTTTGCCTGATTCCTGTGGTTTATAGGGTTCGTTGACAATCAACACCCCGAAGCGCTCCCCACGTTCAATTCGTGCAACCCAGCGACGCCCTAATTCACGATAATTTTCCGCAGTATATTCACCAGCCGTGTAGACGATTAGTAACTGTGGATCGGTTTCATCAAAACGAAAAGACATGTCCGATTCCTTCTACTGGTTGCGCGTCTGATAAAGCAAATAGGCGAAGTAGGGTGCTCCGATCATGGCAGCAACCACCCCAACAGGTAGTTCAGAGGGTGAAATAACCCAGCGACCGATGAGGTCTGCGAGCATCAGGAGGACGCCACCCAGCAAGGCCGCAACGAGAATCAAGCCTTCATGAGAAGGACCCACCAACCGACGTGCTATATGAGGTGCGACCAGCCCCACAAAGCCGATTGTTCCAGCGACGGAAACAGATACAGCAGCCAGCGCAACACTGATCCCCAGCAGCACGACGCGCTGAACTTCAACACGAACGCCCAATCCTCTGGCAATGTCATCACCCAGGTTGAGCGTATTAAGCTGACGGGCCATGAGCACAGCTAGCGTCAGCAGGACAGCCAACCACAGCGCAATCGTATGAACATGCTGCCAATTGCTGCCGTAGACACTACCAGCCAACCATACGCTCGCCTCCTGGACGGCATTGATCTCACCGAATACCAACATCAAATTTGTCAGTGCCGTCGCTACCGCACCCAATCCAACGCCAACCAGGATGAGCCGTACTGGCGCACTCCCGCCCTTCCAGGCTAAGGCGAAGATGGCAAGCGCCATCAGCAGCGCTCCGACAAAAGTGGCAATGGGCAGCCATTCCAACGGCACATCGAACCAAACGATTGCCGCTACGGCCACCAACGACGCTCCAGAGGTCACACCCAGGATACCTGGGTCGGCCAGAGGGTTGCGTGTAATGCCCTGGAGAATGGCACCGGAAGTACTGAGGGCAGCACCAACGAAAAATGCGACCAATATGCGTGGTAGGCGGAACGTGAATACAACCAACTGATGACGACTGTCCCCCGTATCGATACTCAGCAGCGTCCGAAGTACATCCAAGGGGGAAATCTCATATTCGCCATAGCTCACACTAAGGATGAGAACGGCAATGCCGATGCTCAGCAGCAGCAACAGGACAGGCAGAACGCGCCGATCCTGCTTAAACGAAACGCCGCCAATGCGCCATGTGTGCCAGATACTCTTATTGGCTGTATGCATTAGCTCTTCACCTTCCATCGCGCCAGATAGACAAAGAAAGGTGCACCAACTAATGCCATAATGACGCCTACTGGCAGTTCCAATGGGCGAATGATAACGCGCGCGATCAGGTCGCCGCTTACAACGAGCAAGGCGCCCGTCAGGGCACTATATGGCAGAATCCAGCGGTAATCCACGCCTACAAGAAAGCGCACAATATGCGGCGCAATCAACCCAACGAAGCCTACAGGCCCTGCCAAGGCAACTGCGGCTCCGGCCAGTAGAACCACCATCAGCGCTGCTAAGGCTTTTACGATCAGGGTGTTTTGGCCCAATCCAGCAGCGATATCATCGCCCAGGCTAATTGTTGTGATCTGGCGAGCCAGTAACAAAGCGCCAACCATACCGACGAACATCCAGGGAGCTGTTTGCAGCAATAAGGGGAAATCGCGACCGGCAAGCGAGCCAACGGTCCAGAACCGTATTTGATCGAGAGTGTCACGATTCGTAATCAGAATGGCTGTTGTAAACGAAGCGACAAAGGCTGTAATAACGACTCCGGCTAAGGTCAGGCGGAGTGGGGTTGCCCCACCGCGGCCCATTGATCCCAGGGAGTAGACTGCGACTGCGGCCACTGTCGCACCCACCATGGCAAAACCCGCGTAAGCTGATAGCGGAATCGCTCCAAGGATGTTCACGCCAAGCACCACAGCAAACGCTGCGCCGGCATTCACCCCCAGTAACCCAGGAGATGCCAGTGGATTGCGCGTTACACCCTGCATGATTGCGCCAGCCGTCGCCAGGGATGCACCAACGATTGCACCAGCCAGCACTCGTGGCAGGCGCACGGTTTGGATGATCAGGTGCTCGAAAATGCTTTCGTCATAATGAAACAACGCATCGACGACTGTATTTGAGGGTATATCGGCTGCTCCAAACATCATGCCGCCTATCAGCACGACCATTAGAAGCAAGCCCCCAATTAGAAGTCCTAATAAGAGTGAAGATCGTTTGCTGGACCGCACGTTTCTTGCAGCGATGCTAGAATTCGATGTCATTCGTAAATGTGCCAACCACTTGCGGAGTTACATCACAGTAATGGTCATGATGCTATTGGAAAGTGATGTAGATGTCTACGAAGGCGGTTAATGGGAGAATTTCAGAGAAAAATCTTCGTATTTCTATAAGGAAGTTCTAGCCGAAACACTGTTCAAAATTGTAAGAAACCTGGCGAAAAGGTCTATTTACCGAAGTTAAACGAAAGTCATTTGCAGGTTATGGATGTTAAGTGAGCATGGCCATCAAATGGTGCTATGTCTCCTGCTGGCATCTTGCCCATTGGTCCGCTAGAATGAACAGAAAGATTACTTTTTGGTACTTAATTGAGGATGGCTGTGGTTACCTCTCTCCAATCAGATTCACAGATACGCACAACATGTCCTTTCTGTGGCGTCGGCTGTCAGATGGATTTGCATATCAAGGATGGCCGTATCTTCCGTGTGGAAGCGCCGTTTGATAGTGCCCCCAACTATGGCAACCTGTGTGTTAAAGGCCGTTTCGGTCTGGATTTTGCAACGCACCCAAAACGTCTAAAGACGCCTCTCTTACGTGATGAGCAAGGTGGTTTCCGGGAAGCCACGTGGGAAGAAGCTCTGGAATTCACCAGCAGCCGCCTGTCCCAGATTGTCAAAAAATATGGCGGCGACAGCATCGCAACTTATGCGTGTGCCAAAGCTACTAACGAAGACAATTATATCTTCCAGAAGTGGGTACGAGCCGTGATGAAGACGAACAATGTCGATCACTGTGCTCGCCTATGCCACGCTGGCAGCGTGACCGGACTGCAACTCGCTATCGGGTCGAGTGCAATGAGCAACAGCATTGCTGAGATGGAAAACCTCGACACATTCATTGTGACAGGCAGCAATACGACTGAAACCCATCCTGTTATTAGCTTGTTCCTCAAAAAGGCCGTCCGAAAAAATGGCGCCAAGCTCATCGTAATTGATCCACGCCAGATTGAACTGACGGATTTTGCTACGTTGTGGTTGCGGCAAAAGCCCGGAACCGATGTAGCGCTGTATCAGGCGATGGCTAACGTCATTGTGAGCGAGAAACTCTACAATCACGACTTCATTGAGCAACGTACAGAAGGTTTTGCTGACTACGTTGAGTCATTAGAACATTGCACACCCGAATGGGCAGAAGGAGTTACGGGCGTGCCCGCCAATGATATCCAGCAGGCTGCTCGTATGTATGCAACAGCAGAACGTGCAGCTTTCTATTGGGGGATGGGCATCAGCCAGAGTGTTCATGGAACAGATAACACGCTATCCATCGCAAATCTGGCCCTGATGTGTGGTCATGCTGGAAAGCCAGGAACAGGCTTGAATCCGCTGCGCGGCCAGAACAATGTACAGGGCTGCTCTGACAGTGGGGGATTACCAAATGTCTACACAGCCTACCAAGCAGTTAACTACGACTCTATCCAGAAAAAATTTGAAACAGCATGGAAGACATCGCTTTCAAATGAACCTGGCCTCACCGTTACTGAAATGGTTGATGGTGCGCTGACAGGTCAGATCAAAGCGATGGTTGTGATGGGTGAAAACCCAATGATGAGTGAACCCAACCTCTCTCATGCGCAGCATGCCATTGAAGCACTGGATTTGCTCGTCTGCATCGACATCTTCATGAACGAAACAGGAGAAATGGCAGATGTCATCCTGCCATCGACGAGTTTTGCTGAAAAGGACGGCACATTCACCAACAGCGACCGCCGAATTCAACGTATTCGCACAGCATTACCTGCTGTTGGTGATTCAAAACCGGACTGGCAAATTGTCTGTGAGCTGGCACAACGCATGGAGGCCCAGCTAGGGGTCGAGATCAGCGCAGGTTTTGATTATCAGGATGTAGAAGCTATCTGGGAAGAAATGCGCGCATTGACACCACCCTTCTACGGCATCACCTATGCCCGGATTGAAGAAGAAGGCGGTGTACACTGGCCCTGCCCTTCGCTCGACCATCCGGGTACGCCCTATCTCTTTGAAGATGAATTCCCTCGTGGGCGCGGCAAATTCTGGGCGTTGGAATTTGGCAGTGATAGCGAGCAGACTGATAGTGAGTTCCCATATCATCTAACGACTGGTCGGGTACTCTTCCATTGGCATGGTGGCACAATGACCCGACGCTCCAAGTTACAGGAAGCCTTCCCCGTGCCGATTGTTGAGATGCACCCGGATGATGCTCATCCAATACAAGTAAATTCTGGCGATTGGGTAGAAATTCGGTCACGACGAGGGACAGTGACCTGCCAGGTCATGGTGACTGGGCGCTCACCCGCTGGCACTGTCTTTTTGCCTTTCCACTTCGCAGAGGCGGCAGCCAATATCCTGACAATAGATAAGATCGACCCACGCGCCAAAATTCCGGATTTCAAAATGGCAGCCGTCAACATCAGAAAGGTAGGCCCTCCGGCAAACAATGAGATGGATGCACCATTTGAAGGCGAGAGTGCAATCAAGAATCCGACCCATTTTGTTCATTAGGCGACGCATATGCCGGACTTCACCTTAGCCATTATCGCAGGTGGCAAAAGCTCTCGAATGGGAACAGACAAGGCATTCATCGAACTCGATGGAAAGTTGTTAATTGAACACGTTATCGAACGCACTGCTAACCTAGGACAGTCAGAGACGATTCTCATTACTAATAAACTGTCGCCATATGCTCGGTTCGGTCTACCCATGTATTCTGATGTTTACCCAGAAAAAGGCTCGCTTGGTGGCATTTATACGGCTATCGAAAAAAGTGCGGTGCCTCACACGTTGGTTGTTGCATGTGATATGCCATTTTTAAACCAAGCGCTGTTACGGGCTATGATCGCAGAGATCAGAGACACGAGTGATATTGTGGTTCCGCGTGTTGACGGGTATCCGCAGGGGCTACATGCCATTTATAGTAAAACCTGTCTGGCGCCCATTAAAGAGCAGCTCATGGCTGATCGGCTTAAGGTCATCGGATTTTATGACAAGATGCGT
>JACKCF010000015.1 GCA_020634165.1 Anaerolineaceae bacterium
AGCTTAAAGCAGAGAATCCACTCTCATCGCGGATCAGAAGTGCAGGAACATCTGGCAACAGTGTGCGTGAGCCTACCGCAAAATCTGAAACCGCGCCCACATCAAACTCAGTCTGGCGAGGCGGCTCTACCTGGAAGTCAAAGAACCGAACCAGCCCACCCAGGCCAATCAGCCCGCTGATAGATAACAAAGCGCGCGTGGCATATTTCAGGAAATCACGACGTTCAAGCTCAGGCATCAGCGACTACAATATCCTTCTTTGCTATTTTCAACGTATTAGCTAGCGATCCACCGCATGGCACACATGACAATAATTGGATTCTTGCTCATCGACTTTCTGGGTACATTGTGTTCCCATTACAGGATTGAATTCAAAAATCTGCCCGGTCGCCTTGCCGACAAGTTCATAACTTCCATCGGACATGACGCGCGTATTCCAGAGCGGTTCACCCTGTTCGGTCATCAGGATCGTATCGCCCACACTCAGATTGACGACCGGATTGAGGAACGCCATTTTGAGTGCAATCTCGTCCTCGCTGACGATGGTGTGCATCAGCGGCAGTTCGTCGAGCGTGCCATGGCAGGTCCGGCATTGAACGTACTGAATTTCGCTTTGATTGGAATGAATATCACCGTCGCCCATGGCTTCTTTGCGCGTATGGCAGTCAATACAGTCCAAAGTCCATTCGCACTGCGTGAACTGCGCTATCGGCTGGTAATAATCATGGAACCGATCCGTAGGATTGTCTTCGCGCTCAACGAAGGTCATCGAACGCAGGTCATAATTGCCGCGATTATGGCATGTGTTGCACTGTGTATAGGGAATAGCCGTCGTTAATTGGTGAACGCTTCCTTCGGCAAACTGGTCTACATCCGGCGTATGGCAAGCCGCGCAGCTTGTTAGTCGCTCGAATGCGCCACCTTCAAGCGGCTCTGCACTGAGGTGGCATGACAGGCATGTCTCGCCAAACGTCTGAACTGAGGGATTGGCCTCCTGGGATGGATCAAATGCAGTCAGCGAGTGTACGCCTGTTAGTGTTGTCACCTGGGGATCGCTGACCGCAAAAACACCCTGGTGCGCAATTAGATCAGGTTGTGCCCCAAACGTATAGCGAATCTGGGCGATTGCCCCGGCATAGGTCGCTTGGACGCTGGTCATCACGCGCTGGATGTGATCGCGTTCATCGTCAGGATCGCCACTATGACACTCACTGCCGCCACAGGACTGCTCAACCACGCTCAAATCTGATGGATTATTGCCACCACGCATGCTGCTGTGCGCCAGACCAGCATCCAGCGCCAATCGTTCGCCGCCATGACAGGTCACACAGCCAAAAATCTCAACTGGGTGTGATGGGCTGATTTCTGGCAGATCGGTATGGCAGCTAATGCAGAATTCTTCTTCGCCCGTCATACGAGGAACCAAAGGCTGTGGCTGGGGCCGACCAGAATCGGCCACCCAGACCAGTAGGAGAGACAGCAACAATAGGAAAGAAGCAGCAACCGTTGCGCGGCTCAGGTTGTTCATTAAACACCTGGCAAAAGTGCCATTAGGGTCAGGATGATAATCAACGCACTAACCACGACCAGGCTCCAACGTGCCAGCCGATTTGATCGTGGGAACCAGCGTCCCAATTCGGATTCTTGGGGCTGCGGCAAAACGTATGGAAGCAGCACCAGCACCAGCAACAAAACAGAGGGAGCAACAATCCCCCAGAGAAATGGATCACCCCACTTGAGCATTTGCTGTACCCACAAGAAGAACCAGGGCGCGCTGGCATCATTGGCCAGGGTCGTGATTTGCTCAATTGGCGCATCTATCGGTGCGGGAACGAAACCTGCTAAGATGAAGAGCGCGGCTATAATAAGGATCATGGCCAATACTTCGCGCTGGACTAGCTCAAAGCGCGTGATGCGAGCGTCATCTTCACGAAGGCGTGGTGGTGGTACGGCAATGCCCCCATCACGGCGTACACGGAAGATATGCCAACCTGTGAAAAACACGGCTACCAACCCCAGCCCAAAGATGTGCCAGGCATAAAAGCGGATCAACGTGGCGGAACCGGGCTGACTACCCCCAATGAGCATCGTATAAAGCGTGTCACCGACTGCCGGAATTGTCTTAAGCAGATTGGTTCCGACGACCAGCGCCCATTGGATACCCTGGTCCCAGCGCAGGATATAGCCTGTGAAGTTGAGCAGCACGACCACCACAAACAATACCAGCCCAAGAAGATAGTTGAAGCGGCGTGGTGGGCGATAAGCACCTGTCATCACAACGCGAACGAAGTGCACTGCCATGACGATCAGCAGAAGTTGAGCGGCCCAGTAATGCGTATTGCGAATCAGAGCACCGAGTGGCACATGGTAGGTGATGGTTTGTACAGAAAGCGCAGCCTGCTCCGGCGTTGGAATATAATAGAACATCTCCAACATGCCGGTAATCGCCAGGACGAACAGCAAAAAAACAGCGGTCCCGCCAGCGCCTAATGTATAGCGCCAGCGGGACTGTTGGGTCGGAATCGTAGGTGGGTGTAGATGATGGAAGAAATTAGGACGCATCAGCTAAGGTTACAACAAATCTGTCATTTTCGCAGCTAGAGTTTGGCCTCTAATCCCCGCTTGCTGGTGCTTCCTGTAGACGTGGTGCTGTATTGGCTGGCTCACGATACAACTCAGTCTCTTCGTAGACCGGGAAGTAATGTGCCACCAGACTGTAGATCGTGATTAGCCCTGCCACGACACCAACCAGAATCGCTACTTCCATCCAGTGCGGGGAGTAAGTCTCACCATCCACAGGATTCATTCCGAACCAGGTGACATCGAAGCGATTAAGAACTACACCGCCCATGATCATAAAAGCACCAAACATCGACAAGATACGGCTATTACGTACCCGTTTGAACGAGAACCAGGCAATCGGGATGAAGAAGCCAATAATCAGTTCCGCCCAAAACAACACACTATAGTGACCGCTTGAGAAAAGCATGTCCAGCTCCCCCGCGATCAGCAGTTCACCGAATTTGAGCACAACATAGAAGCTCAGTATCCATGGTAGGAACCAGCCGAGTTTCGCCAGAATTCTGATCTTGAGGCTGCGGCCAAAGAGCCAGTAGCTAACTGTCGCCCCGGCAATCACCAGGGAGATACCTGCCGCCAATGAACTCACCAGGAAGAATATCGGGAGAATCATCGAGTACCACAGCGGGTGCAAACGTGGCGACATGATGACAAACATTGTGCCCAGTGACGACTGATGCATTGTTGAGAGTGTCACACCAGCGATGACAATCGGGATGGTGTATTTCTTGATGGTCGGCAGGAAGCGCCGCCAGCGCGATTTTTCCAGCAGCACTGGGCTTAGTTCATAGAAAAGGATGGAAGAATAGGCGGCGATACACCAACTGACCTCCAATAGTGCCGAGCTAAAATTGGGATGCAGGAATACATTATAGAAGCGGTCCCAGCGGCCTAGGTCGAACAGTAGGATGACCAGGACTGAACTATACCCTAACAATCCAGCTAGTACCGTCGGGCGCACCGCCGAGTGCAGGCTCTCGAAGTGCAAAACGTAGACCAGCGCGGCAAGTGTAAAGGCACCACCCGACAGGGCTACCGTTGCCAGATCGAAGCTGATCCAGATGCCCCAGGGAAAGGCTTTGCTCAGGTTGGTGGTGACGCCCAGACCAGCATACATGCGGTAGATGCCAATGCTGAGGCCAAACGCTGTGATCGCTGCGAAGACATAGATGTACTTCGGCAATGTACTTAGTTCATGGAAAAGCTTACGAAGCATGACTATCTTCCTCTCCGGCGGCGACTGGCGTCTGCTCTGCTAACCGGCGTTCTTCTTCCGCTTCTTCTTTTTCGTTTTTGATCGTTAGGTAGGCACCCGACAGACCAACCAGCATGGCCCCAGCTACCAGCGGCGTACCTTCCGTCACGAGACGGTTGGAATAGGCTGGTGAGGTTGTGCCCGCAATCGGGAAACCAAGTTCCTCAAATGGGACAGGCGAAATATACAGCGTGGCTGTGCCGCCATTTTCCTCTTCGCCATAGATATGATCGACATACTTGCCAGGGTTTTCTTCAATCATTCGGTGTGCCAGTGCGAGCATGTCTTCGTACTTGCCGAATTGAATCGCCCCTGTCGGGCAAGTCTGGGCACAAGCAGGCTGCTGGCCTTCTTCCAAACGCGAGAAGCACATATCGCATTTGACCACCAGCGGCAGTTGCTGATCCCATTCATAGTTGGGGACTTCAAACGGGCAGGCATACATGCAGTAGCGGCAGCCAATACAGATGTCATTATCATATTTGACGATGCCATCTTCAGTGCGCTGGAGTGCACCAACGGTACAGGCCGAGACGCAGGACGGATCGACACAGTGCATGCAGTGGTAGGGCACGGTATAGCGTGAGAGATCGGGGAATGTTCCGGTGACACCTGTTTCTTTGATCCAGATGCGGGTTGTTTCCATTGAAACGTTGTTCTCTACACTGCAAGAAACCATGCAGGTGCGGCAGTCGATACACTTAGAGGCATCAATCAAAAAACCGTAACGTGGAGTGTTGAAAGTGTGTGACACGATCTTATACCTTTCTGATCGTTACGAAAGTCTGAGTGAGTGCCTGACTGCCGCTTGCCGGGTCGGTGTAGGTGACATGTAATGCAGAGTCGCTTGCGCCAACACCATAAGCTGCGGTCAGCCCTTTGGACAGATGGCCGTAGCCCGGCGTCAGATAGACGCAATCTGGACGAATACCTTGTGTTACCTTCAGGCGGATGTGGACCTTACCCACCTGGCTGGTGACTTCGACCCAATCGCCATCTTCCATGCCGCGATCTTCTGCAACGGAGTTGTTAAGCCACAGACGTGGTTCATCAGCATATTTTTTGAGTAGCTGGTTGTTCTGGGTAGCGAATTGAGTGGCCTGCGCGACCTTGCCCGTCAGCAGATAGAATTGACCCTGGGGCGGCTGAGGCGGTGCCTGCCATGTCGGGACGCCTGGGAAGCCGACCCTATCGAGCGTATCCGAGAACAGTTCGATTTTGCCACTTGGCGTATTCCAGGTGAAGCTGGGTTCTTCTTCCTCTTCAGACGCAGGCAGTTCCACATAGCCATTCATCCGAATCTCGTCCAATGTCACGCCAAGCGGTGCTAGCTGCTGACGAATGTAGTCTTCTTCATCCGTGTACTGGAAAAAATCGCCCAGGCCCAGCCGTTCGCCAAGCTGTTTGTAAATCCACAGCGCGGATTTGGCCTCGCCTTGCGGTTCGATCACGGGTTGGCGCAGGAATACGCGACTGCCGACTGGCAACAGCGGGTCGTAACGTTCGAGGTAGGATGCTTCTGGCAGAACAATGTCCGAGAACCAGGCTGTATCATTCAGGAAGATATCGACTGTGGCGATGAAGTCCATCTTCTCAAAGGCTTTGAGTGTCTTGGTGCGATCCGGCAGTGACATGATTGGGTTCTGGCGCGAGATAAACCAACCATGTGCCTGATAGGGTTCCCCGCTGACGATGTTATCGCGCAGTTCCTGGAAAACACCCAGCTTTAGAGGCACAACCGGGTACTTATACGGAACGCCATCCAGCCTCATGGCGGAACTACGTGGATAAGGTGGCTGTGGCGGTGTGCCTAGTGCCCCGCTTGATTCACCAGCAGACGCCTTCATGGTGACATTCCAGTTACCAACGAGTGCATTCAGGATCGTGATGGCACGTTGTGTCTGGAATGAATTGATGAAGTTAGAGGTACGCCAACCATTATGTGCCAGCGCATAAGGCGCTGCAGCAGCAAATTCCTGCGCAATCCGCCGAATTGTCTCTGCGGGAATTTCTGTAAGCGGCGCGGCCCATTCTGGTGTGAAGTCCTGAACTTCCTGGGCAAGGTCGTCAAAACCAATGGTGTACGCCTCAACGAATGATTCGTTGTACAGTTTTTCTTTGATAATGACGTTCAGCAGCGCCAGATGGAACGCCAGATCGGTACCTGGTTTAATCGGCAGCCATTCGCTGGCTTTAGCAGCCGTTTTGGTAAAGCGTGGATCGAGATAGACCACTTTGACACCACGCGAAATGGCCTCACTCAGTTCGCCCGTCTCCGATGTCGAAATCGCCTCAAACAGGTTACGCCCTGTCAGGATGACATACTGGAGTTGGTCGTCGTAAATACGCTCCGGTTCTTCCATGCCATAGGTCATCTGGTTAGCGACGATCATGGCATTGAAGCATAAGCTGCGTTGCGTGCCATAATTCGGCGAGCCGAAGGCATACAACAGGTTCTCGAACTGGACCTGGCTCAGATTATGGGTAGAGGAAAAGACCATCGCCTCTGGGCCGTAGGTATCTTTGATGCGCTGCATATGACTGGCTGTCAGATCCAGTGCTTCGTCCCAGGATGCCTCACGGAACTTGCCTTCACCACGCTTGCCGACACGAATGAGGGGCTTGAGCACGCGGTCCGGGTCATAGGTATTCATCAGGCCGGACTGCCCACGCACGCAGAGATGCCCCTTCGAGTGCGGGTGATCCGGATTGCCATCCAGTTTGACAACGCGGCCGTCTTTCACTTTGGCGATGAGGCCGCAGCGCCAAACGCACATTTCACACATAGTGGGGATGTAGCCGTCGCCGCTGGCGTTGAGCATACCGGCTTCCGTTGCGATTTGCGCCACCACAGGTGGAACAAATTCACCGACGACCAGCGCACCCGTCGTCACCGCCCCCATTTTCAAGAAATTTCGTCTAGATAAAGCTTCGATCATTAGAATTTCCAGTCTTTAGGTGTCCGTGTTCACTGATTGCAGCAGGATAGAGCGGGCTAGATTTCCTTCTTGCGCTGTAAACCCGCCCGATCAATCAGGTAGAACAGGAAGAATGACATCACAGCAAAGAAGAGAACGGTCAGTAATGGACTGAGGTCTAGGGCATCCGGGATGACCACGTTGCCAGCGTTGGCAATATTTGAAATGATGGGGAAGACCTGCTGGTAGGTCAGGCCATAGATAGCAGCGCCTACGAAGAAGCCCAGCAAACCAGGGATCAGGTAATCGAGCTTGCCCTCGCCGCTGCCTGCGGCACAGGTACCCGGGCAAAAACCGCTGAGGGCCATGCCAAAGCCGAAAATCAGCCCACCAATGAGATTGCCAACCGCATAAGTAGCAGGGGGCGCCGGGAAAGTGACAAGTCCAAGGGCGCGTAGTAGATACAGGCCACTCATAGATACAACGAGTGTCGTCATCATGAACTTGAGTACCGCCATGTCTGTTAAGCGAAAGACGTTGACAATTTTATGGTATTTGGTCAATCCAGCCTTGTTCAAAGAAAATCCGAAAGCAATACCCAGGATCAGTGCAATCACATATGTTGACATGGCTTAGTACCTCTTACGATAAATCAGGTAAGCAGTCAGGATACCGGATGCGAACATCCCGGCAATAAAGAGGAAGGCAGACGGTGCCAGCAGCATCCCGCCAGAAATCGCAAGGCCGCTGGTGCATCCCCCGGCAATACCAGCCGCATATTCGAGGATGATGGCGCCAACAAAGGCCAGCACCCAGCGTTTCCACGTTTGCTGCCCAAAGATAGTTTTCCACTGTTCATCGCTGTTAGCAGAACCTTTTTTGCCCCATTTGAGGGTGCCGCTGGTGGCTGCACCGAGCATGCCGCCAAAGAAAAGTCCAACGAGCAAGATCACGCCCCAGGTGATGCCGGGCGGCATGACGTAGTTGAAATACATATTGTCAAAGAGCGATGGGGCGATGGCTTGACCAGCCAGCCCAACCAGATTTTCAAACGCACCAGAGGCACCGAGCAGGCTGTTGCTCAGCCACACGGCGAGAATTCCGACGACGCCGAGCAGCGTTCCAGCAATATAGGGGGACCATTCTTCTCGGCGAATGTATTTAATGATCGACTTCATAATGGTTATTTGTCCTCTTCTTCAGATACAACCTCATCAATCAGACCCAACACTTTGTCGGCCTTCCGAGGATTGGTGAGGACTTTTCTAAGGGCATTTCGTGTTTGCATTTTGAGCGACGCAAGTGCTGGCAGCATTTCCACCACGTCTGAAGGATATTCACCTTCAACGGGCTGTGTATTGCCGAGCGACGTATTCAGCCGGATTTCGTTGAGCAGAACGAAGCCGCCGCCAACAACAACAAGCAGGCCGATCATCACACTGAGGATCACGTTGCCCCAGTTGGTTGGACGTTTACCCAGCACGATTTCGTCATAGCGGGCGACATAGTCGATCATGTTGGCATCATCAATGACAAGTTCTGTCTGGAATACGGTTGTCGATGACGAAGGTTGGCTT
>JACKCF010000002.1 GCA_020634165.1 Anaerolineaceae bacterium
TGAAACTTGATAGACAGACTATCACGCAAGGGCAAACAGTCATGGTATCGGTTGATGTGGAGAATGTTGGGCAATTTGCAGGAGATGAAATAGTTCAGGTCTATGTGAGCGATGTCGTGACTTCGGTTACGTGGGTCAACAAAGCTCTTAAGGGTTTTGCCCGTATTCACCTTGCACCGAACGAGAAGAAAACCGTGCAAGTTCCATTACCATGGGAGGCGTTCCAACTCGTAGACGCCGAAGGGCGCTATGTGGTTGAGCCAGGTAAGTTTGAAATTCTCGCTGGTCCCTCATCACGCGACTCAGACTTACTAAAAATTACACTGAGCGCGAAATGAGTGTGAGCTTTTTACTCGTAGGCAACCTTCAATGCTGGATGATTCCTGTTTGACGGACTCGCGCTACTGTGGATTGTTATTCGCGCTTTTCACCAGTAGGCGTCCTGTATGCGCTACGAGCTTCAGCGTAATGGCTTGGGTTACTTATACATACCTAGAAATATCAACCAGATGAAGTTTCTATTTTGAGGGCAAGTTACATAAGGAATATAGGCATCATGCAGGAGAAATGGGTTATTTAACAATTAATGTCAACTGAGCAGAGCAAATCTTCCAGCACCCCTAATTCAAGTTTTATCCGCAATAGTGGGGTAGGCATGATGGAAGAAACACTGACCGTGTCAGAACCTTAATATCGATTTCCCTTTGATGAACTTTGTACGAGGAAGAGTCCTGAATGGCAACACTGTTTCTGATCGTAATCTATGCTGCTTTTATTAGTCTGGGTCTGCCCGATGCCCTACTGGGTGTCGCATGGCCTGTAATACAACAGGAATTTATGGTGCCATTCAGTCTGGCTGGATTGGTTTCTATGACAATCTCGGTGGGTACGATTGTGTCCAGTATGCTCAGCGGCAGGATACTGGAACGCTTCGGAACGGGGAAAGTCACTGCTATTAGCGTAACGATGACTGCAGTAGCCCTGTTTGGATTCGCACATGCACCGAGTTTCATCTGGCTTGTCCTGTTGGCAATCCCGTTGGGACTGGGTGCTGGTTCCGTTGATGCTGGCTTAAATGACTACGTATCGAAACACTATAAAGCGCGGCATATGAACTGGCTTCACAGCTTTTGGGGCATTGGTGCCATGACCGGCCCAATCATCATTTCACAGTTCATCGCCGATCAAACGTGGCGTAATGGCTATCTCACAGTCTCGATTATCCAGATTATTCTTGTAGCTGTCCTCGTCATCACCTTGCCATTGTGGGATAAAGTCGCAAAGCTTGGCATACATAATAAGATTGTGAATGTAGACGATCAGCCAAAAACTGAAACACGGAAGGGGATATTCTTCCCACTGAAGATTCCTGGCGTAAAGTCGGTATTGCTTGTATTCCTGTTTTATTGTGGGATTGAATCAACGATGGGCCTTTGGGGTAGCAGCTATCTTGTGCGTGTAAAAGGGTTGGACGTAGCGACGGCTGCAACGTGGGTCTCACTATTTTTTGGAGCTGTAACCCTTGGACGTTTTATCAGCGGCTTTATATCATTACGAATGAGTAGTGAGGCACTCATTCGCCTCGGTGAAGTCATCATACTGATCGGCGTTATTCTAATGGTACTGCCGTTGCCTGTTAGCTATTCGCTCGTAAGCTTTATCTTGATTGGTCTTGGGTGTGCACCTATTTTCCCCAGTATGCTGCATGAAACACCTATTCGATTCGGCCGGGAAGCGGCCCAGCATGTAATGGGTTTCCAGATGGCTATTGCCTATACAGGCACAACTCTAATACCACCGCTGTTTGGTCTGATTGCATCAAACACTTCCTTCATACTTATGCCAATCTTTCTGCTTGGCTATACCTTGGTCATGCTATTTAACTCAGAATTGGTCAATCGCTTCATGTTAGCAAAAAGGAAACGAATGTCCTGAAATAATTTACTCAATGGTGGACTTCAGAATAATGTTCCCTTCAATTGGTCTGGTTAGATAACATGACTATGTCGAAATTCACAATTTCCAGAGATAGTTCCTTGCCAATACATGTACAGCTTCTGCATGAACTTCGGCAAAAAATATTGCACGGTGAGCTGAAGCCACATGACAAGCTTCCAGGCGAATGGGAATTAGCAAAAGCGCTAGAGATCAGCAGAAGCACGATTCGACAAGCATGGCACTTTGCCCAGGAAGAAGGCTTACTATACCGAAATCCGGGTAAAGGAACATTTGTTGCCGAATCACCCAGTAAAAGTACAACTCAGCGATACACTGTGGGCTTCGTCATACCAAGGTATTGTGAGAGATTTACAATGAAACTTCTCGGTAGTGCGGAAACCGCCTTGCGACAACGAGGACTCAGTGTGCGTTTCGCAACGACATCCAGCATTGACGAGGAGAATTATTTACTTGATCAATTTTCAAAAGATGGCGTCAGCGGGATTATTATTGTCGCAGCGCATGGCAAAAAGCAGGATCGTATCCTTCTTTCAAACAAGCTCAACATTCCGGTCATGTTATTAGATCGCCCCCTCAAAGGGGGCATACTACCATGCGTCAGCAGTAACAACTATGAAGGTGGGTTGCAAGCGATGCGGCACCTGATAGAACTAGGGCACCGTAAAATCCTCTTTGTTGTCAGTCCCTATATGGATTTATGGTCAGTATCTGAACGTTATCGTGCTTACCAGGATACTCTATTGTTACAAGGGATTGAACCGGAACCACCATTTCTCATTGGTTGTGGGGAGACGATGCATCTCCCTGAAGATGAAGAGACCCGACCACTTGTTGAACGCTTGAAATCAGGGGATATTCCCACTGCTATATTTGCGGAGAATGACTGGATAGCGCTGAAAGTACTAAGAGCCATACAAAGTGCGGGATTGAATATTCCGGATGATATTTCAGTTGTAGGTTTTGATAATCTGGATATTGCCCAATATCCCAAGCCACCATTAACAACTATTGCTCAGGATATTGATCTGATGGGCGCAGAAGCCGCACGATACATGATTGCACTCATCGAAGAAAAGATTATTCCGGAGCCATTGACACTTCTGCCGACACGGTTAGTAGTACGAGAGTCAACCAGATCAATTGCATAATCATTTGAGAACTATTTATATGAATTATTCTAAATCGTTCGATGTTAAGCATCCCAAGAGTGAAGACTGTTATCTGAAGCATAGGAGGCGAGGACATGATATTAGTCATTGTCTGTGCAACAGTATCTTGACCATATTTGTCATAGAGCAGTCCTGTAGCGGGTCGGCAGACAATGGACAGATGAACAAAGCACCCAGCACATAATCTATTACCCACCTCCAAGTCAATCTGCAATTCTCAATTATTTTACTAACAATCATTAATCCCTTGTACTCTGCATCTGAACTCCAGCAAGTACTCTATAAACTTCATGCCAATCTGGACGAATCCAACCAGCAATCCGTGCTGATTCTCGAATAATTATTAGTGGTAAAAAAGGATCAAGATTTTCTAGGACAGGATACCAATCTTGTATAATAGTCATCAAATCATCGAGAGGGAGAGAACCTGTTGATATAAATCTTTGTCGTCGATACCATTTAAATGCGTCTACATACGATCCGAGAGTCGCTAATACATTTGCTATATGTTTGAATTCGGAATCTGGATTGGGAGGCATATTGTTTTCAGCGGTCTGAAGAATTTCAATAGCTCGAACATGATTAACGTTTATTAGCTCTGTTGCGATAAGACAAAATGCCAACACCCGAAAGTTAGGAATTTTAACTGCTTGCGCCGCTATCACAGCTTTTTCAATGAGATCATCCACCTGATTCTTGAATTCAGTATTCTTGATTAGCTGACATAAGGTTTGCACTTGATCAAAAGGCTCTGAAATCTTGGAAAGCAAGCGCCTTCCCTTCTCTGTATTCTCGTATTGAATAATCTCTTGGGCAAGCATACGAACAGTATTTGAATCTACTGAGTGACATAAAACTAATTCAATGGCTTGTTCAAAGAGCACACTACTTTTCGAAGAGTCTATCAATGCATAGGTTACAGCCACTGATTTGAATAAGCGTATCCTCGCAGATTCGTCCGGTACTGTTACGATAATTTTAGTGACATCATCAAGCAAGTTTATATATTGATTAGCACCTATTTGTATTAAATCTTGAGCAAGCTCACAAAGGTATTGAGCTTGAAGCGTTTTGTCCTTAAATGAATAAGCTGCGACCTTAGCATTATTAACGCTGTCTGCTGCATGTTCTTCATTATTTCTGACATGGGCGATTGCGATACCTCGAGTGAACCAGGTTTCAACCCAATCTTTAATCTGAGGAAATGACTTGTTTGCAATATTCCTGGCTTGACTTAGAAGCGTAAAATAGCTATTACTACCATTTTTAGCAAGATAGAGACCGATATGGCGAAGCATTTCAACTTGTCCGAGAGGTTGTGTAATCTTTTTTGCAATCAGGATAGCTCCGTTAAATTCTTGTACATTAATTAATAATTTTACAATTGTAATTAATGAGTTATTCCATCTAGCATCGTCACGTTTATTAAGCATTGATTTCGATGCTTCATCAAATATATCTTCGCTTTGGGCTGCATTGGTTTGAATCGATTTGTTGCTTATTTCATATAGACTCTCAACTCGAGTCTGCTGATCTGAAATGCTGCGACTGAGTATATTAGCATTACTAATCTCTCCTCGATCTGATAGAAGCCTAACCATAATTTTCAACGCTCGATCTCTATATTTGAGAGGGATTCCTTCTAAAATTACGGTTGCGCGATCAAAATTACCTACTTCCAGAAGAGCACTATACAATTCTGTTTGGACTTCTGCCCGAAGATGCTCTTCCTCCGTGCAATCCACAAGTTGTTCCAATGCATCAAATCGACCAAAATATCTGAAATCAATTGCTAATGCTACTAACAAATATTTGTGTTCGTCATGATCTTCAATAACATCAAACGATTCTAGACATGCTTTAAAAACATCATTCCATTCATCATAATGAAATCTCAAAGATGATAAGGCGCTTAGCGCCTTGGTTTTCTTATCTGATGATTGAAGCAAATGTCTAAGAGATAATGTTTGTTGGATGAGTTGTTCTATCTCATGTTGTGATATTGAAGAAGGCACAAAGTTAATTAGTTGACATAGCATATATATCCGAACGCCTATGTACGGAATTTCGTTCGCTGCATCAATTGCAGCAAAGAAAACATCTCGAGTGAGTTCATGATGGGCAAGATCTAAATCACTAATTATGGTTTGAAAACCCGATACACGAATTTCAGGATCTTGTATCAATTTCACCATATCAAAAGCAAAACTAAAGTTGCTGCGAGCAAGAGCCCGTTGAATGATTTCTTCTCTAGACCAGTCTCGCCACTCGTCGTCCTCAATTTGATCAATCAACGCCACGGCTTCATCTAGAAGACCAATACGACAGAGTGTCTTAACAATCATTCCCAATGTAAGGCTACGGCCAAAAGCTCGTTGAATTGTACTTGCAACTTGAAGAGCTTCGTTGAACAATTGTCGGGTTTTTTCTGCTTCATCAAGCTCAGCAAATACCTCTGCTAAATCCCCTAGTGCCCGACTTTTAAATTCAGGATCCTCAATTTGCCAAACCGTCTGTTCCAGTTCACTCAACATATCGAATGGCAGATCACCGCTTTTCTTTCGAACATTGGCAACTCTCAATAGGCTTTTAAAACGGTCCGCAGCGGTGTTACGCAATCGTGCATAGCCTATGGCCTCCTTAACACGCTTGAGTTCTACAAGTAACTGTAGCGCATCATCAGGATTAGCATTCGTCTGCTGCTGAATAACCTGACGGGCGGTGTGAAGTTGAAAAAAAGTGACTATCTGATTTGTAGGAAGGGGATCTTGAAAATTATCCAAAGCCAAATCAATCTCACTCAAATATTGTTCATTTGTACCAAACTGAGCGAACTTCTCGGCTTGATACTCCTGGCTTTCAGTAAGGAGGCGATACAACACTTTGCGATATTTTGGCTGTCCACAATTATTAAGATAAAGGGCTAATTCAGACGGTGATGACGAATTATCAAATGCATTTTGCATGAATGCAGTCGATTCTACTCGGTGTTTTGTTCAGGATCATCAAGATAGCGCTCTAAACCTTTTTCTATTAGCAACATTTCGGCGATTTCGGCGCGCGTTTGATCAACATCTATCTCCTCTCCTATCACATGTCTCTTGTTTTCCCTAATAAAATCAAGAAAGCTCGCATGATAAAGTCGATACTGCCGAACTACTGTTCCATTTTCGGTCTCTAAGTTGATTACATAAAGGAATTGCCGCCACTCGCTCAGTACTTCATTAACCCAATCAAGGTGAACTTTAGCGAGATGGGCAATTTCAACAGCAGATTTGGGTTTATAAGCAGCGACTAGTATTCGAATAATCGGTAGTTTGTACTGCAACCAAGCACTTGAATTCCGACCACGCATACGTTGCCAATGGTCTTCATAATAGTTTTTTAGTCCCTTAGGCAATATATCAAATGGTAGATTTTCATATGTTCCTTTCTCAATTTCAGGGATAATGTGGCGTAAATACATAAAATTCCCCTCGCATTTGTCTAACATTAAGCTTATGAAGTCATCAATGTCAGCCTTCCAATTCCGAAAATATTGTCGAATAAGTGGTCTCTTGGCAATTTGACTAAGGTATAGTTTGATATCGTTTTCATTTTTCGTAGACTTTCCTTGGACAGGAAGCTCTTCACTGGAACATGCTATGTTCGGACGAACCCCGTGGTCATCTTCTTCATTACGCCATGTAACTACAAAGTAAACACTTTTGGGTAGCAAGTGTGGTAAGTGCAACAAATTCTCTCCTATACGATGAGAAACAGGACGCTCTACCTCATCCAGTGCATCAACAACAATCACACACTTCTCATCCGTTCCTTGTATTAATTCTGATACTTCTTTTAGTAATTTCACAAGAAAATACGAGTTTTGACTTAACTTGTCTGGTTGAGCAGGAAGATCGTTATAAAGCAATCCATATGAAAGAATTAATTGAGCACAAAGACTTGGAAGAAAATCAGATGATTTGTTTATAGACTCAGAAAGAATATTAAAATGATGTAGAGCACCATATTTTCTAACGATTGCTGAAGCTATTGAAGACTTACCGATACCTGGATCTCCTGTAATGAAAAAATAACCTTGCTCATGTATAGTCATAAATTCTTGGAGAGCATTAAATACCCAGTCTCGCCCTACGAAATCTTGCAACCGATCTTTGATAAGTAAATCAAAGTTTTTAACAAAATGTTCTAAATTTTGTTTCACCAAGGGGGAGAACAACAAATCATTTTTCTTTTTAAATGACCGGAGTGCCCACTCTACTGCATTTGGATCAAAGAGGGTTTTCAATGTAGCTATTGCTTCTTCAACTTCAATACCATTATCTGCCTCTGATCGCATTATGGCTTCTATTGTGTCATCAACTGTACAGGTTTCAGCTCCACCTAATAAGAGAAAAATTTGGATGACTTGCAATATCAGGTGAAGGTGAATTTTGTGGTTACCATCAGTTCGCCGAATATTTTCATAATCACTTTGCGTTAAGTTAAAGCCATTTAATTCCGCAGCTATAAGAATATCCTTGGGTTTTAAATTACTACTCTTTGCCCAGGAGTTGACCATATTTGCCACGCGAACTCGATTTTCCATCAACCACTCCCGTCAACAATGACGGACAAACTCGTCAATATTTTGCAACATGACCTTATGAAGCTAGTTTACTATCCAATTATAACATGTGAGGGTTTTAGGCTGTAACTGAGGCTATATTGACTGTGCCCTCACTATCCGTCAATTGCCGGAGTGGGGAACAGGGATAATCTAGAAGATATACTCCGAGCATAGTTATAACCGAAAGGGGCCAAAATGGAGAAAGTAATAAACTTCCTTTTAGTAAGTGTAGCAACGCTCTTTGGTATACTATGGGCGATTCATACGGGCAATTATTGGGAGTCTGGGGCGTTCATTCTCTCAATCATCGTAGCAATTGCTATTCAACGCCTATCAAAATAGCGGGTAGGCGGGATTATCCTGCCTACCATAGATAGGCGATGGTAGCCCGGACATTCTTTAGCCCGATTAGGTTCCCCACTAAAGGTCCGGTCGCCTCGCCTCCCAGTTCTAGGCCGAGCTCAGCGAAGAACGCTTTGACCGCCTCAAGGTCGTCGACAACAATGAGAATGTTGTCTATCCGTAACAGTTTACCTTTTACGGTCATATCTTATCCTTTCAGGGTTATTCATATTTTGCCGACAGTGATCCATCGTATCCGCAAGGACACCATCCAGGGTCATATCCCACATCTCTATCCGGGTCTCCATCCTTTCATCTTAAATGATTGTGATGAGAATTGGCTTGTAAAAATTCAATCAGTCATTGCAGTAGCAGCCTTGCATCTGGATTCACCTTGCACGAAGTCATCTGACGACAAATAAAACCAGGACTTTGAGTACCTGGCACCAGCGCCCCCTCGCCCAATTGATTAATTTTTTTCAATCGGAGGAAAGAGTAACCCTCTTATAGCTTTCATTTAGACTGATGCGGTCTTGCTCGCATGTGGATACACAGGCAATGTGGAGTATGGTGAAGTAGGGGTGGAGGTCGGCGTGAAATATGTTATTTTCGGGTCTGATGAGATGCGAATCGCTACACTTATGGTTGATACATCAATCATAATGTCTGCTAAAGGGATTCGAACACTTTGAACAAACATCAAGTAATATACGACGAAAAAAGCCAAAAATCAGTGATTTTTGGCTAAAAAATATATGTTATTATTAGTGTGAGTACCTAACGCGACGTATGTCGAACATGAAACGACCGAATATTGGGTCGTTTGCGGGTCAGGCTGGCTCTCCAGAGACAGCTTACTTGCCAGCGGCGATTGTCCACCTTCAGCGATCGCCCTCAGATAGACAAACGGTGGCAACAACTCCAATCGATTTACTTCACCTTGCACGTTCAAAATGACCTTGCTGACTAACTTTCGCAACACTTCACGCTGAGTCTCCCGATCCAGTTGGGGATACCGCTCTCCGATTTGGCTCAAAATGTCGAGTGCCATATCCAGATCCTCAATGCGCGAACTGTTTTCCTGATACAACAATTGTAACGCATTTTCGATGCGTTCACGTTCTGACTGCACTTCCTGTGCCAGTTTCATGTAGACATCATTGTGCATGCCATGTTGCGTGTAGCCTCGCCAGACGTTGAGTTCCTTGTCTTTGGCCAGCTCTAATGCCTGCGTGAGCAGCTTCGCTTCCTGCCCCCGCTGCCCGATATAGCGATTCATATCCTGATTATAGATTCGCCGGATGGCAGGCATTCGTTCAGAATCTACCTGAATACGATGCAGATGCGCGCCAACCTGTTGATCGACATCGGCACAAGTGAAACGGACGTCTGTTCCTGCAATACGGTAGTAACTGGCACCACCCCGTGTCCGTTTGACATTCGGTCTGGAGCATGACAGGCGAGTCAGCTTATAGTTAGTGGACTCCAGATAGACCAGTCCCTGCAGCAGATAGAAGTTACGCTTGCGTGCCAGTGGCTTCTGACGGCGCTTCGCCAGAATCTTCAGTCCCAGTTCAAAATCTTCGGTCGACACCATCGGTTCCCACTGTCCCCGAATTGTCTTCGGTTTGATGTCAGCCCAGTCAGTCACGACCCAACCCGCATAAAACCAGTTGTGGAATATCTTCGATAAAGGCTGCACATTGGGTACGAGTTGGTTACGGCGATTAACGCGGATAAAAGGTGCACCACTTCTCAACGTATAGCCACGTTCTGCCAGTGCCTCACAAATCTCAGGCAGCGATGGACTATCTTGGAGAAGTAACTCTCAGGCATAACGCCAAATAGGTGCTCGTTCCGGGTCAATCTCGACCCAACGTTTGTAGCGCGTATGCTGGAGTTTATCGGCTTTGTCCGTCGCATCGAGGCGTACCTCACAGTTGAGATAGCCATCCGGTGCCCGCATCGGCCAGCCACCCTGATACAGCTTGGAGAGCATCCCGGTTTTAACACGGCGACCAATCACAGCCGACTCGCGTCTAGCCATACCAAACAGGATATTCAGATACAGACGATCATCTTCATGCGAGGGATCAAGATCCGGGTGAGCGGCAAAGCGCACCGTCAACCCCATTTCGGTTAATTCATCAATGGCACGCAAGGCTTCCACATCATCACGCCCGAAGCGATCCGGTGTCGAAGCAAAGATATGCGAGAACAAACCGCGACGTGCTTTCAGCAGCATTACTGAATAGGCTTTGCGATCCGCCGATGTGCCAGTGAAATTGTCAATGAATTCGGAGACAAAGGGCAGATCAGAATAATGCTTTAGAAGACTTTGCACATCGCGCCGCTGCCCATCCTGCGAGCGCTGCGGCGCTTGGGCTTCCTCAGTGCTGGTGCGGAGGTAGACCACATAGCCCGCTCGCGTGTTGATCTGCTGTTTTCTGCGTGCCATAAAAATCCCTATGTCTCTTTCATCTCGCAGAAAGTCTACTGCATTTTCGCAGTACGTAATTTTTTCGCAGATTCTGTTGGAAACTCTTCATCGAGCGACTGAGCTGATGTGTGTCTCTCATCCTGTTTGTTCAGCAATTCGGCTATGTCAAAAATTCGTTTGACAAATATTCGGGTAGAATCTGTGTCAGAAGAGCGCATTTTGAAACCACCAAACAACTTATGAATACGGTCACTTATGGTTCACTGATTCAATATCCATAATCACAATATAGTATAAAAATTACTTGTACGCAACAAGATTAGATGATACACTACGCAAAAGTGGCGCATTCATAGCCAAGCATCAAATTTGTAGAAAGACGATTCAAAATGGAACCGGATGCCAAAAAGTGGTTTGGAGAACGGGTGCGACGGGCCCGTCTGGATATTGGCCTCAAGCAGGAGGAGTTGGCTGAAATACTTGGAACCAGTCAGGCAGTGGTATCCAATGTGGAAAATGGTGTATCAGCCATTAGTGTGCCTGATTTACCGCGATGGGCCGAGGCCCTGCACAAACCAATCATGTACTTCTACGATGAACATGCCCTCGACTGGCAGCGACGTGCCTTAGATACTCTAGCGATGTTTCCAGAGGATCAACTCGAAGTTGTATTGAAAATGCTGAAGTATATGGCTCTAGGGATGTATGAAAAGGGTAACCTGAATTGAGCCTCAATTGGATCAATCAAGCTGAAATAAGGCATCTGCGCGTTGAAAAACAGCCTTCAATCAGATGAGAAGCTTCCCCGCTTGAAAGACACCTTATCCAGACATCGGTTGCAGGAACGCGATGCTCTTAATGGATTTGTTCAATCAAAAGTCAAAGTAATGACGACCTGCTTGTATGATTGTTAGAAGGTAGGGGCAATTTATTGTCCCTACCCTTAGCCGCTCATTGACCAAGCGAATTCCAGAAATCACAGTTGTGTTCTTCGGAAAAATTCTGCTCCGGAGCAATAGCTCCCGGAATGAATTCAAGAATAGTGTCATCTTCTGCATAGGGTTGCCATTCTGGTAGTCCATCCCCATTGGGATTGCCTGTATAGGCGAAATTCACCCAGTACTGCATCATGATCTTCGACAACTCATCCTGCTCGGGTGTGAACAGAGACGGATCACTGAGGTTGGGCGTACGAAGCACATATGTAATTTCGGCTGCATGAAATGCTCCAAGTTCCAAGTTGTTTAGAAAACCGCCAGCAGCACCAGCGAAACCCAGCGGAACATTCGTATCACTGAATTCATAGGCATAGATGGGAATAGTCTCACGAACGATGTCATTCAGAGCAAGCGCCGGGCAAGCAAAATATGAATCTGTTGTCTGTGCTGCTGCAGCCATGGGCGCAGATCCATGGACCTCCGATGAGTAACGCTCCAGGATTTCCGCCGATTGGTCAGGATAGAGGCTTTCAATTCGCTGAACTAGGTCTTCCTCGGTGATAGGGCTGAATGCGAGGAGCGGGAATAAAATATCAAAAAGTCGCCCCTCATTCTGATTAGAACCGCTGATGAGTGGCACTTGATTGAAGTTGTTGCTTGCAAATGCTTCCGACAGGTTTTGAGGGATGATGTGGCCGTCGATAACAGGCCACCATGGTGTGAAATCTTCCAGTCCGCTAGACAATAGCAATGTTTCAAGCGAAGCATTACGTAAACATTCTGCGGTATCAGAGGTTGTATCGCAACCAATCGTAGTAGTGTAGTCTTCGCCTTTTTGATCGACCTGTTCCAATGTCAAAAATGATTGTTGGTGGAGGCAGAGACCGCTCTGGGAAATGGCTCTTACAAACAAGCCAGCAGCGCTAGGAGATACAACCTGTAGACAAACGCTAGCACCTCCAGCAGACTCCCCGAAGATGGTCACATTTTCAGGATCACCGCCAAAATCCGAGATATGATCCTGCACCCATTGCAAAGCGAGTTGTTGATCCATCAAGCCGTAATTGCCGGATGCACCAGTCTGCTGATTTACACTGAGGGCAGGATGCACCATAAACCCTAGCAATCCCAAACGATAATTAATCGAAACAGCGATGATGTTGTTTTCCGCCGCCAATACGCTGAGATCATATTGATCGCTAGAGCCAGAGACAAAAGCTCCTCCATGAATCCAGACCATTACTGGCAGGTTTTCATCTCCGGCCATATTGGGCGGTGTGTAGATATTCAAAAACAAGCAATCTTCTGAACCAACAATGTCACCACCTAGACCGGCAAAAGCCCCAGTGGTCTGAACACATATATCGCCAAACTCATCGGCTACAAACGGTGTATCCCAAGCTGGATACGGTTCAGGAGCGCGGAAGCGTAAATCACCAACAGGAGCCTGAGCGTATGGTATGCCCAAGAAAGTAGCCAAACCATCAGTTTGCTGCCCGATAATTTCGCCCAGTGCGGTCATCACAGATACAGGCTCAAGTTCTTCGGCGGCTTCAGTCGCCTCCTGTGCCATCAATATCCACGAACTGTGTGATAGCAAAACGAGTAGTACAAGGTAGACAAGGATTTTGGTGTGATGGTACATATTGAAAACCATAATCGAGGTTTCTCCGAGCGTGAAATTTACAAAGTTGATTAAACAGCTCGTTTGAACAGCGATCGGATAACGAAGATAGATTATTCGTCAAGTGCTGCTAAACTCTCTGCAACAGCCTGCAAGCGCTTTGGTTCAAATGCGGGTAGTGTGATTTTCCCGACCTTTCTAAGCGATACTTGCTGAACAATAGCAAGCATCTCAGGGTTCTCGAACAAGCCCGGAAGATGTTGTTTTAAAATGTCACGAGCAACTTCATTGGCGAGTAGTTCAGCAACTGTTGAGTCCAGTGAATAGGATGGAACTCGTTTGGTTTCCGACATATCAGGCTTATAATCAACCAATAATTCATCATGAATTTCTGCGTAGAAGCTGCGATTCTTATCAAATTCAGTCGTATCGCCGATGATGGTGAAACTATCCGCCAATCGAATATCCTGAGACGATGAACCGACCAGCACATCTATTTCACCGGGTTCAACAACCCATGTCATTTTCGTATTGAGAAAGGCTAGCTGGCTCAGTTGTACTAAGAAGTGAACCTTGCGACTTTGTCCAACCTTAAGATGGATACGTCTAAAGCCGACTAGCTCTTTCACGGGTCTGGCGACTGACGCGAGTTTATCAACCATGTATAACTGCACGACTTCATCACCATCCAAATGCCCGATATTGCTTATGACGCAAGAAATCTCAACAGAGCCGTCACCTGTTATCTCGGGGGTGTCAATCAACAGATCGGAATAAGCGAATTGGGTGTAGGAAAGACCATGACCAAAGACATAGAGCGGTTGATCTGTGCCGTCCATGTATCCATTCGGTGCCGACCAGGGCCAGTATCCTCGTCCTTCATATCCAGAACCGCGTTGATGTGCGTAATAGACTGGTAGTTGCCCGGTAGCACGTGCCGCCGTCATGGGGAGCTTGCCACCGGGGTTATGATCTCCAAAGAGAACATCTGCGATAGCTGTACCAGCCATTTGTCCGAGATTCCAAGCCTGTACAATTGCCGGAACATTTTCCGCAATCCAGGGACTACTTAATGATCTTGGACTCACATTAACAAGCACGACGGGGCTCCCTGTTGCGACAACGGCCTTCACTAGGTCTTCTTGCACGCCGGGTAGCCCGATGTCTGAATTATCCATGCCTTCGCCCATTGTGCAGTTGCCGTTATGCCAACCTTCTCTATCACCCACAACCAGAATCACTAAGTCTGCATCTTGGGATAGTTGTACAGCTTCGTCAAAACCAGACCGATCAAGATTCCCCAAACCACAACCCTCAGCATATGAAACGCTTGCATCAGAAATTTTCTTTACAATCGCATCATATACCGTGAGTGCATTGGGATACAGGCTAGCAAGCTTATCTTCAAGAGACGCGGGGATATGATCGGGTTCAGCAGCTTTTTGTGATGCAACATCTCCATCAATGTCTACGGTCTGAGGCCCGGTACCAACACCGTCACTGACTTCAAGCGCGGCAGCATAGGAGTAACTACCAAACAGGTTACGCAAATCTTTGGCACATGGGCCGATGACCGCGACATTCCGTAACTCGGTTGAGATCGGCAACAAACTCGCCCGATTTTCTAGTAGCACAATCGCTTCCTGTGCTAGTTGGTAAGATAGGGCTTCATCTGCAGTTTGACCGAGTGCTATAGAAATTCGGCTACTATTAGGATACGGATTCTCAAATAGACCCAGCCTGAATTTGAGTTCCAGCACCCGACGAACTGAGCGGTCAAGAATTGCCATCGGCAATTTGCCCGTTTCCACTGCATCTAACATACTCTTCCCATAAGTGGCGATCTCAGGTGCTTCTACATCCATACCGGCTTGTAGTGCCCTGAGTCCAGCTTCGGTGTAGTCAGAGACGATATTCAACGGAACGACAAGTTTGTTGATTGAACCATAATCAGAAATGACCATGCCATCAAAGCCGAGTTCGCCACGCAACAGGTCGGTCAATATTTCAGGAGATGCCGTAATCGGAATCCCATCTAATGTGCTGTATGAGTTCATAACTGCGGCGAGATGAGCATCTTGGATTGCTGCGGCAAATGGTTTGGCATAAACTTCGAGCAAATCACGCGGTGCGATCCGCTCTGACGTGGTATTCATTGCACCTTCAGTCATTGCATAGCCGAGAAAGTGTTTTCCTGTTGCAGCTACGCCATTCTTAAGATTCTCGCCCTGAACACCTTTTACGAACGCGACGCTCATGCGTGCGGATAATGTCGGGTCTTCACCATATGTCTCGCCAATACGACCCCAGCGTGGATCACGTGCCACATCCATTACTGGTGACAAAATATGACGGATGCCAAGCGGTACAAGTTGTTTGGAAATTACTCGCCCCATTGCCTCGACACTATCGGAATCCCAAGTGGCAGCAAGTGCTATGGGACTCGGAAAATTTGTTGCTCCGACAAGCATCGCACCAGATAGTGCCTCACAATGCACGATTGCTGGAATACCTAATTCTGTTTCGTTAACCAGAAATCGCTGGGCTTGCTCAACGAGATCAATATTCTGCTCAATGGATGTACCAGACGATATGGAAAGTGCAAGGTGTCCCATGCCTTGTCCCATCAGCGTCAATCGTTGCTCATGCTGCATAAATGTCAGATGGTTACAATTGAGTTGTGCCAATTTCTGCTCTGGCGACATGCGCGACAGCAAATCCTCTACGCGCTCGGGGATCGATACAAGTGGATTTTTATAGATTGGGCGTTCTTTTGCGGAGCCAGTCATTTGTTCATTCCTGCCTTGAGTTCAACGTATACGATAGTAAGCATGATGTCTGAGCAAATTATTTATCCACCAGCTCAATGGTAATCTTCTATGCGCCATTCATCTTTCCAGTCCAGATACACCATTTCGCCGTCGAATCGTATCGGAAGCCATACATAATCTGCGATGGAGGTATCGGGATAGGCGGGCAAGTTTATGGCATCTGGAATTTGATCGGACTGTTCTTCTCCAAACAATACAGCGAACGAGGCCATGGCTTCTGGCCCCTCCACAGTGTTATTCGGTAGCCAGCGATCAGCCAAGGCAATATACAAATCCTTCTTGTGAGGATGTTTAAAAACGGAACTAATTTGGGAGCGATAAGATGTGAGCGTCGAATCGTCTGGATGGGGATTGCCAATAATAGTCCATGGGCCATGATAGCTTTGGGCACAGGCAACTTCGGATGGATTGGGGAAGTAACCAGTGGTGCCAGACGTCAATAAATAATGTAATCCTTTACGACGGAAGTAAGCGGGCGCTTCTCGAACGTATGGTGGATGACCATTGGGGAAGTGTGTGGAGTAATAGCCTGTCACCCCTGTGTAGTCGTCGCTGAGGTCAGCACAAATGAGTTCACTGTGAACCCGCTCAAAATAATAGTACGCTTTACCATCATCTGGAGATACAACGAGATCAAAATCACCGGCGTTCATGCCCAATGGCCGCAGACCTGTTTGGACGATTGTATATGGGCCAAGAATTGAATCAGCAACTAATATTGTTGATTCTTGCGTGTTACCCTCACCCATGATTTTGAGCCAGCAAACATATTTGCGGGTTCGCTGGTTGTAGATGA
Organism: Anaerolineaceae bacterium; assembly: GCA_020634165.1. GTDB lineage: Bacteria > Chloroflexota > Anaerolineae > Aggregatilineales > Phototrophicaceae > Phototrophicus. The sequence goes on from JACKCF010000002.1 coordinate 16,712, forward strand.
TATGAGGACGATCCACATACTTTGATGGATGCAGAGGAGAATCTTCATCCCCTGAATCTGGCGGTACGATCAGTCCGAGGTCTTCCCAGTTATACAAATCTTTTGAGGAATAACAGCGTACTCCCCAGTGCCAGATACCGCTATTCTCCTTGGATTTTTCTTTGTTTTCGCCATACCAGTAGAAGGTATCATCGACGTAAATGATTGACCCGCCATGTGCCTGTATCCGATTGCCGTTGGTATCCAGCCAAATCTGTCCGGGTTTGATTGATTTATATGTCATATATTCGCTACAACCTACTCAATGAAGGAATTGCCATCAGTAATTGCCTTGACTTCGCCTCAAAAAAGTCCGATTTTCTTCAATGTTATGCATCCTGTTCTGGCACAATAATCGTGATCGCAAGCTTTCAAATGCAGGCAGCATCATCCTTTCACGCCGCCTGTAGAAAGGCTGGAGATGATTCGGTTCTGAGCAAATATGTAGACAATAAGCAAGGGCAAGCTTGTGAGAACAACATGGGCAAAGATCAAATGCCAGTTCTTGGATGAGTACTGTGCGCCTGTTGCTGAGAATCTATACAGGGCGAGCGGCAGTGTCTGAAGTTCGTTACTAGGCATAAGGAATGAGGCAAAGAAAAACTCATTCCAAACGCTAATCAATAGCAGGATTGCATTTACAAACAAAATAGGTGTAAGGAGTGGGAGTATGATGTTCCAGAAGATTCGGATCTTTGAGGCACCATCAATTGCAGCAGCTTCTTCAAAGTCAATTGGCAAGCTACGAATGAACCCAGTCGTCAGGAAGATCATGCCGCCAAGTCGTGTACCAATTGTCACCAGCAGATAGCCGATTCGGGTTCCATCGATGCCTAAATTCTGGAGCAAGAAAATCGTTGGTAATAGCGCTGGGGGTAGCAAAATCGACAGGGCAGCGATGAAATACGTCACCTTGAGAATGTTTGAACGTGATCGTGCATAGGCCCACGCTGCTGCTGCACCTAATAATATGACGACGATGATGGTAGGTAACGTGACTAGAAGGCTATTCGTCAGTCCAGTGAGGTAGTTACCCTCTTCAATAACGGTGGTGTAATTCTCTACTATTCGCCACTGCTGAGGCAGGCTTGTCGAGAGTAACCCTGCTTCTGTGAGTGGCTTGAATGAGTTGACAACCAACATCCACAGAGGTAGACCTACCCATAAAATAGCAACAAGAGTCAGTGCCAAATACTTGGTAATGGATATTATGCTTGAATGGAAGATTTTATCTGTCATTGCATGGATACCTCACGGCGGCGGAGATAGGTGACGAGTGGAACTGCGGTGAAGATCACGATTAACGTAATCACAAGGCTTAACGCGCTGCCAGTTCCAAAGTACCCACCAGTCCATTGCTGTTGCATTGCCAGGTTGAGTACCCTCGTAGCAGTTCCCGGACCACCTCGAGTGGTGGCTGCCGGGATGTCGTATGCACTAATGGCTCCCAACAAGGTTGTCACAATAGTGAAAGTAAAGGCAGGTGCTAAAAGTGGGAGGCGGATGCTTGTTAAGCGTTGCCACACAGAAGCCCCGTCGATTGTTGCTGCCTCCAATAGTTCTTTGGGGATCGCGTTCAGACCTGCAATGTAGACAAGCGTCGCGATGCCACTCCACTTCCATGCATCTGTGAAGGCGACCGCGAGCAGTGCTGTCCGTGCATCACCAAACCACGCATGGCTAAATCCCGGAACGAAGATTGCAATAATCTGGTTGATAGGCCCATTGGGGCTCAGCATGGCATACCAGATAAAACCTGCAGCAACGGACGAAATCAGAACGGGGATGAAGAATATTGAACGAAAAACAGAATTAATAAAATTCGTTTGTTCTAAAGCCAGAGCCAAAAGTAAGCTAACGACATTCTGCACCATCATAGCTACAATTGCATAGGCCACTGTAATGCTGATGGCTTCAAGAAGGATGCCTTGACGTTGTAAAATTTCAAAGTTGTATAGGCCATTCCAGTCAATCTTGCTGCTATAGGTACTCCAATTGGTAAACGCAAGCCGAAAGTTGAGTAAGAATGGAAGGACAAAGAATAGACCAACAAAGACGATAGCTGGAAGCGCGAATGGCCACCACATGCCCCCCGGCTGGAAACGTCTGCTTCTCTGGGAAGGGTTTTTGACCTTACCAGTATCCCCTTGTCCTGTTTTTTGGGGTCGCTGTATTACACTCATTCGCTGCCTCCAGTCTGTGCAGTTATTTTTGTTGATTCAACAGGGCGTTCAACATATGCTGCAAAGTATTTTGCCTGCTTACTGAATAGGGCAAAGGTAACCTTTGATCCCTTTGCCCTGTTGAACCATCTTATCGGTTATTTACTCCCAACCGGGCAGACCAGCAGCTATAGCGCCTTGCTCCAGTTGGAGTTGGTACGTCACTGCTGCCTGTTCTGGTGTTGCCTGTCCGCTGACAAGTGTGCCCATAATCACATCGAACTGGATTCCGGGCGGACGGTTTGCATCCCATGAAGGACCACTGTTAAAGTCGTAAATTTCCTTGAGTAGGAGGGTAAGTCCTTGGGCATCAGCCGGGTTTTCAAAACCTTCCATAACCGGGAAAGTCTGTGACTCATCAATTGTTTCCTGGTAGCCATCGCCTGTGGCATAACGGATAAAGTCTAGTGCTGCTGCCTCACGTGCGGAGTCGCCGGTCAATGGAGCGTAATATGACCCTGTCGGGCTGGCACCCCACCATGCAGCCGGGCCATTAGACGCGGGGAAGGTCTCGCCAATTGTGCTATCAGCCAGCTCGGTATCGCCGTCAAACTGCTCGTTCCACAGGGCAGTGACAGGTGGTAAAGCGACCATCGCAGCACCACCTTCAGCGACAACTGATATGCCATTCTCGAATGTGGTCGTCGTGATATCCTCGGGGAAGCATCCGTTATTGAGAAGATCACTATAGGCGGTTAAGGCAGCTACGAGTGGGCTATCCGGGGCATCAGCAGTGGTTTCCTTATCCAGGAGGGATTGCAGGTAGTCGGTATCCATGTCTGCCAAATACATGACGGGCAGAAGCTGTGTTGGCCAAAGCGAACCACCACTTTCCCAGATCGGGATAACATCAGGTGCAACTTCCTTCAAAGTCTCGCAAGCAGCAGCGAGTTCAGTGAAGTTTTGTGGGGGTTCGATACCTGCGTCGGCGAGAACCTGCTTGTTGTAGTATAAGCCAAATACCTGCGGGAAGGATGTAATCGCGGCATACGTGTGCCCATCTACTGTCCCTAACGCGGGATAGAGAGCAGGAGCAAGTTCTATGAATGCCTCGTCACTGAGATCCTGAAGATTTTCAGTATTGAGTTGCAATACTGCAGCCGGGGTTGCGTGATATTCCATGATATCTGGTCGCTCACCAGCAGCCCATCGTGTCAGGACTGCGTTTTCAAAGCCGTCAGCCGGAATGGCAACCAGTTCAACTGCATTGCCAGTTTCCTCTGCCCAGCGCTCGAAAACGTTGACAAACGCATCAGGAGACGCTGAATTGTACCAGATGGTTAACGTGACGGGTTCGTCTTGGGCCTTTACTGCAGAAATCATCATGATGATGAGTGCTGCTACGGCCATAATACGTGTGAGATTTTTTGACATTGTATATTCTCCCTAAACATTTGTTTTGAATTAGCCTTATAGATTGATAGTGATTACTCAGTTCACCTCCTCATTTGTTAAAACTCTGGGAGCCTAACTACCTGGCTCTAACTTACACGAGTAAGTAATTGGCTAAAAAAAGTCAGTGTAATCGTCAATGCTTGCCAATCGAATCTAATCAGGTACAGGACCTGTGGATTCCCTAACTTGAACTTGCCATCCCGCTGTGATGGTTTCACGCTTGCTTTCAGGATATGTTAATCGCTTTACTAATAGTTGCACGGCGTGGCGACCGATTTGTTCAGTATCGCTTCCTACGGTAGTCAGGCTTGGGATCATGTACTTGACATCAGGGTTATCATCAAAACCTGCGACGGATAAATCGTTTGGTACTGACAGACCAAGGTCGTGAGCAGCACGAATTGCTGCAATCGCCAGAATGTCATTAATTGCCAGCAATGCTGTTGGTCGATCCGGTTGGCTCAGTATATTCATGGTTGCCTGGTAAGCATCTTCTCGGGATGGGCCACAGTGATATACCCATCGCTCGTCGAACGGCAGATTCGCATTCGCAAATGCTTGCCTGTATGCATTTAAGCGATCCAAACCCTGTATTGCGCCCTGGACACCATGCAAAAAAGCAATGTGACGGTGCCCCAACTCAAATAGGTGATTCATGATGACTACGGTGGCATCATCATATCCATGACGAAGGTAGTCAAAGTCCGAGACAGTCGATGTAATTTCTACGATGGGGTGCGTTGATTTACGGAGTTGTTGCTTGATTTGGTTTGGGAGTGCACCGAGCTCAATGACCAATATCAGCCCATCTACACGTTGTTCAGCTAATTCACTTATCCTCTGATTCTCTTGTGTAGCATTAAGTGCGCTATTCGCTAATAAAACCTTGTAACCAGCTTCATTTGCTTCACGGGAAATACCATTGAGTATTCCCCATTGGAAAGGGTTGTCATAAAGTGAAAGCATCACACCGATTGTTTTGGTATCACCGCTACGAAGTGCCTGAGCGCCTGCATTAATGACATAGCCTAATTCATTGATTGCGTTCATCACCCGGCGGCGTGTGTCATCGGTTATACCCTGTGTATCGACACCATTTATGACATAAGATACTGTTGCTCTTGAAACACCTGCTAAACGCGCAACATCTGTCTGTGTCGGTTTCTTCATCACACAATACCAATTCACGAAAATACTTTTGCGATAAATCTAGTTACTTGATACAATTTTACTTACTCGTGTAAGCTAAACATAACAAGTTTTTACTATAGTGTCAAGTACTTTGAGAAAGATTGTTTATGACAACCATCACAAACCCTCAATGTGAATATCGGACGAACCCTATGGGTATTGATGTACAAAAGCCTCGTTTCAGTTGGAAAATGGAGACAAATCGTCAGGGCGCACATCAGACCGCTTATCGTATATTTTTTGCAACTGACAAAAATCTGTTAAATGAAAATGAGGCGGATTGTTGGGATACGGGAAAAGTTGAGACAGACCAAAGTGTACAAATCATATATGAAGGTCAAGCCTTGGTTTCTCGCCAGCGTGTGTACTGGAAAGTGCAAGTATGGGATGAGACCAATAGCGTAAGTGAAAGTGATGTTGCCTGGTTTGAGATGGGCTTGCTTGAATCAGAGGATTGGCAAGCCAAGTGGATAGGTGCCAACCTCGCTGGTAATTCTGAAACCATGATCCCCGTACCTTACTTCCGAAAAGGCTTTGCAATATCAGAGGAGCCTGTGTCTGCACGTCTGTACATCACCGCTCTAGGTGTATTTGAGTGTTCAATAAACGGTGAACGTGTTGGTGAAGATATATTTTCTCCCGGATGGACAGATTACGGAAAACGAGTCCAATACCTGACTTACGATGTAATGAAGCATTTGCGATCAGGTGATAATGTTATCGGTACAATACTTGGCGATGGATGGGCAGCAGGTTATATCGGATGGACGGGAAGACAGAGTTATGTTGATCGCCCACGAATTCTTGCACAACTAGTAATCACGTTTAACAATGGACAGACTCAAACAATTGTTACTGATAGTTCGTGGACTTATCAGTTTGGTCCAATTATTTATAGTGATTTTCAAATGGGTGAGGCATACGATTCCCGTAAGGAACTCGTTGCTTGGGATACACGCTATGCGAGTCCATCCGACTGGATACAAGTTGAGGTATTCCAACATCCTGATATTGCTCTGACCGCACAGACTGGCCCAACAGTTCGCCGTATTCAGGAGCTTGTCCCAACAGCAGAGCCTCTTAAAACTGCACCATTACGATGGCTGTTTGACCTTGGTCAAAATATGGTTGGACGAGTGCGATTCCAAGGTGCTGCGCCCGCTGGAACAACCGTCACATTTCGCTTCGCTGAAATCCTTGATGAAAATGGTGCACTTTACACCGCAAATTTGCGAACTGCAAATGCAACAGATTCCTATACTTTTAAAGGAAATGGTAAGGAAACTTGGGAGGCGAAATTCACATTTCATGGTTTCCGATATGTTGAAATTGAGGGCTATATCGGTGATGTCACCAGAGATACGATCACAGGCATTGTCCTGCATTCAGCGATGGAACAAACAGGCACTTTTGATTGTTCTGACCCATTACTAAACCAACTTCAACGGAATATCTTCTGGGGTCAAAAAGGAAATTTCCTCGAACTTCCAACAGATTGCCCCCAGAGGGATGAACGTTTAGGGTGGACTGGCGATATTCAGGTATTCTCAGAGACAGCAGCGTTCAACATGGATATTGCTGGTTTTATGACACGCTGGGCACAAAACGTCCAGGATGCACAAAATCCAGATGGATCAATTCCTGCTGTTGTGCCCTATGCCTCGAACCTGCAAACAGATGGAGGGCCAGCATGGTCCGATGCCGCTATCATTTGTATCTGGATAGTCTATATGTATTACGGAGATGTGCGTATTCTGGAGCAACATTATGGGACAATGAAATACTTTATGGATTTTCTGGTTGAAACTAGTCCCAATCACATTCGATGTGCACCGGATTACGAGGGCTGGCCTGGGTTTGGCGACTGGTTATCGGTTAATGCGAGTACTCCGCGTGACCTGATCGGGACAGCTTTTCTCGCCTATGATGCCAGCTTGATGGCAAGAATTGCGGCCATCATCAATAAACCAGAAGATGTAGAACGTTATCAACAATTGTTTAATGATACAAAACAGGCCTTTTGTGACCGCTATCTCGCTGGAAGCAATGTACCGATTGTCGCAATACAACCGTCAGCGATGCGTCGTGAGATGGATGATGCAGACCGTATTTCTCAGGGGAATCTGGAGCGGGTTGATTATGGCGAAATAGCGTCTGAAGTGTTCAATACGGATCTATTCACTCCCACGCAAACAGCATATGTGCTTGCTTTGTATTTTGACCTATTGCCCGAAGATCTACGTACAAAAGCTGTTAACGAGCTTGTTGCAGATATAAAGCGGCGCGGTATGCATCTCTCTACTGGTTTCGTCGGTACTCCCTATCTTAATCACGTCCTCAGTGAGAATGGGCAGTTGGACGTAGCCTATGAGTTATTGCACCAAAAGACATGGCCTTCCTGGTTGTACGCTGTAACACAAGGCGCAACAACAATCTGGGAGCGTTGGGATGGATGGACTGAAGAAAATGGATTCCAGACACCAGAAATGAATTCATTCAATCATTACGCTTATGGTGCAATTGGCGCATGGATGTATCGGACGATCGCAGGCGTTAACATTGATCCCGATCAACCCGCATACAAAAACATTTCGCTATCCCCACAACCGGGCGGTGGCTTAAAATACGCTCGCGCCACCCTCAAGACAGCTTATGGTGAGCTAGTGTCACACTGGCAATTTGATGCAGACACATTTAAGTACGATGTAGTCATTCCACCCAATTCAACAGCAAGTGTGATTTTGCCATTTGATGGCAATATTTTCCTAAACGGCGAACGTACACAAGGTACTTGCCATAAGTTGATGGCGGGTGAGTATACATTTGAGGTCACGCAGGTCGTATCGTAATCCTCGCTATGCGGGGTAAAACTACGCCCGAAAGGTTCTATACAAATGCAATTCGATTTGTTATCGCCCCGTCAACAACTTGTGCGAATCATGCAGCGTATCTATTACGGTGGTTTGACTACGCTGTCAGGTGGAAATCTATCGATCCGGGATAACGACGACACTATTTGGATTACGCCAAGTGGAATTGATAAGGGCAAACTCATTGATAAAGATATGGTGGCTGTCTACCCGGATGGCAGCTACGCGGGTTTGCATAAACCATCATCTGAGTTGCCGTTTCATGAGGCAATCTACAAAGCACGCCCCGATCTTAGGGCAATTGTACACGCTCATACCCCAGCTCTGGTTGCATTTAGTATTGTCCGTAAGGTACCAGATACACGAATTATCCCGCAAGCACATCGTATTTGCGGACAAGTTGGCTACGCTCCATATGCCTTACCAGGTAGTGGAATCTTGGGTGAAAACATTTCAAATACCTTCGCTCAGGGTTTTAATGCTATTTTGCTGGAAAATCATGGTGTGGTGACAGCAGACGCAACGCTCCTGGATGCTTTCCAAAGATTGGAAACTCTCGACTTTTGTGCCCGCAGCCAGATGTATGCTCAGAGCTTCGGCGAAATTTCCAACTTAACTAAGGATGAATTAGATTTATTCGAACATCGAGACAATCACCTACCCGTGTTTATGCCCGACCAACACTCCAGTTATGAGCGAGAACAACGTGAAAAAGTTGTGGACATCGTTCACCGAGCTTGTGAGCGCAGTCTCATGATAAGCACCGAAGGTGTTGTATCAGCGAGGATAAATGACCAATCATTCTTGATAACTCCTACAGGTGTAGATCGTCCCTCAGTTGATTTGGAAAGTTTGGTACTTGTCAGCGAGGGTAAACAGGAAATGGGTAAACTGGCAAGTCGTTCGGTTCTCCTCCACCAAGAAATCTATAAGTCTAATCCCGATGTGAACGCGATCATTACAGCACAATCCCCTTATGCAACAGCATTTACAATCTCCGAGAGATCATTTGATACAAAAACTATCCCGGAGAGCTATATCATGTTATTAGAAACACCGAAGCTATCGTTTGGTGTGCAATACAAGCAACCTGCGGAAGTCTCAAAGATCATTGCTTTGGGCAATCCTGTTGTGCTCTTGCAAAATGATTGTGTTCTGACGACGGGGACTACGTTGTTAAATGCCTTTGACCGACTTGAAGTAGCAGAGTTCACAGCACGTTCATTGGTTGAATCTTTCTCGATCGGGGATTTAGTTCCTATTGGAAACGAAGAAATTCAAGCATTAAAAGATAAGTTTTTGACTTGACAATCATTTTATGTTGTCGAACCACCTTGTTGCCTTACTTTTACTCAGATTCACAATGATCTGTTGCAGATCTTCGTGTCCCTGCATTTTGGAAGTTATTTGCTTTTTCAGCAGAGACTCATTATTCAGGAACGGAAGATTATCTAATACATAAATCACTGCTGCATGTATTCTGACATGAATATCTCCTTCCTTGGTGGTGAAATTTGGTTCAACTATTTCCAGCTCTCGTGCGATGAGCAAGCATAGATGATGAAGCTTTCTATAGCGAATGACGTGTACTGGATACAGCGTCTTATAAAGCCATGTATCGGGCGCCGTGACAATCGCTAAACATAGTATAGATATGGAGCTACATCCATATGCCAAGATTTGCCAGATAGAGTAGACGTTGCTCGCTTGCAACGAAAGCCCGTATATAGCAGCAAGCACGTTAAAAATTACACAAGCAAATAAGAAGAACTGCAAAAGGGATTGCCAGAAGTGATGTGCCAGGGCGATATCACTCATCATCTGTGTATTACCTCCAGCGGTACCTAGAACAACAAACGCCGGAATATTGCCAAAAAATATTATTAGATGGCTGCACCAGTAGATTGTTGAATACGGTGTGTTTTGAAGGATTATCATCAGCGACAAGTTGAGTGCTTCGGCAAGCAACAAACTAACGAATGTAATTCGAACAAGCGTGACATGCAGAAGCTTCTTCAAGCTGATGGTATAAAGTGCTGCTACAAAAAAGTACAGGGAGGTCCGCGCAATCATTGCAAATGGAACATTCCATTGAGGTAGAACTATGGTATCCAATCTCTGAAGGACATAATAGCTGTTGAACAGATAACCAAAACCCGTCAGATAGGCACTCAGCCATAACATCAACCATGGAAATCGTAGGAATTGGGGATCACGCCCATGCCCAAGCAAGCGTGATACATAATAGGACCACCAGACAATACCCAATCCGATGTATATTTGCTCGATGACATTCATGAAGCACAAGCATCAAAGTTGATCAAATGGCGGGAAGAGATTCGTATTGGTTGTCTTTACTAGATAGCGCCGAAAACTATGTTGTCTGATTCGAGAGAGTAGGAGATTTGCAAACTGCTCGGCTTCCTGCTCTTCAACGCCAATGGCATTGCGTGTCCGACAATGCCCAACCATGTTTTTTAGCAAGGCAGCTAGCTCGTCAGGTAAATTAGCTCCCCGAACACGATACCCTTGGTGCTTGAGAACAATATGGGCTGATTCATGAACGACCGTATGGTTCTGAATCAGAGGATGCTTGCCCATATTGTAGAAAATAAAATCCTGTTCATGCGCGTGAACATAGGCTCCAGAAAGCGACTCTGAGAAAGGTATTGCCACCAGATCAATTTCACGATTCAGTGCGTGCCGAAGATGGTCAACATAATTCGGAATGGAAAATGTATCAGGTTGATAACCTAGTGCATCAATGACCGAAACCAAATCCGAATCCGTAGATAATCCTGTTCCACTGTCGATTTGTGCCTGTCGCGGTGCAAGTCTAGTTCCTGATTGACTGCGGCCAGTTTTTTCCTCGATGTGACGCAACATCAAAACCAGATCATTTTGATTGATAGATAGCAGCATGATACAAACTCCGTAACAACCTCAACCTACGTTTTTTTGGAGAACAATCCGGTAGTAGCCCTGATAACCTTGTCCTACCATGTATGGCATCAACAGTGCAGCAATTGCATTTTGAGCCATTTCTCTTGGTAACAATAAGCGTGAAACGTCAAACAATCCAGGAACGGATCGCCAAAAAGTCAGAATCTTACGAAGTCTTTTCAGGTTAGGCATGATCTGATTGGCAAGATCGGTACATTCCCCAACCACGAAATTCTGACGGTGTGCTTCATCTAGAAAATCCGATATGAGAATAGCTTCGTCAATTGCCATACTCTTCTCAATCAGGCGACGCGCCAGATACTCGTCCTCTGTGAGTTTGGCCGAAGGTACAACACGAAAGCCATCAAATAGAATGAACGATCCTCCAGACTTGAGTACGCGCCATGCTTCTGCCAGCACATTGCCTATGTTGTCGGAATGACAAACGCTCTCGACATCATAAAGTATATTGAACAATTCATCTGTAAAGGGCAAATAATGGAAGTCCGCGTTGGTGACGGTTGCATTTGGATATTTTCTAACTGCATGGCGTGACTGTCGTGTGTGTGAGGGCGTGAGATCGACACCGAAGAACTGATTGGCTGGTTGGGCTACTGCTAGCTTCCGCAGATTAAAACCAGCGCCACAGCCCAGTTCCAGCACGATCATATTGGGTTGATCCATTAGGTCACTGAGTTGCTGAACCTGGGCATTATAGTCGGAAAAACGGAAATGACCATCTTCGGAGAGCGACATGTGCACCGCACCATCCAGCGAATGAAGCAGCCGATAGGCAAGGCTGCTGCGCGTGTAGTAGCGTTGAATGTCCTGATGTGATACTGAATGGCTGAGTAGTTCATCAACATTAAAATGCCGATGAATCCAGTCCAAATCTCGTTTCAGTGCATCCGGGCCCGACATGGGATTTCACGAAGGGAACTCGTCTTCGGGCATATTGTGCATAGAACGATCAGCACGCATGACATAGGAAAGAATGCGCTCCAAGTCCTTTCGGGCATCTTCGGACAAGCGATTGAGTCGCATCGCTAATTTCAGCTCATAGCTTTCCTCGCTACGACCTGCGGCCATTATCTCCAACGCCTCATTCTCCGATGTTGCCTCGAAGTATGCCAATTTAACATCAAAGAACCGACATAGGAGTTTGATAGTATCTATTCCAGGATTCTGAATTGAGCCACGTCGAATTGCACTGAGAGAAGATTGACTAATGCCAGTTGCTTCTGATACATCCCTATCAACATAATACGTGCCATCTGATTTATAACGATGCCTGTAAAGCAAACTAAGCAGTTCTGAGACTCGTAATGCATAATCTTCAGGCAATCTGGCAGACATACAATCATCCTAACACCGATTTCTGTAATACCAATTGTAGTATAAAATAGCTATTTTCTTACCATTATTATGGTACTGTTGCATTATTCTGCAAAAATATTATTATTGTTTATATACAATCCATTTTTTATTTACAGGCAGGCTAGATCATGAGCAATCAAACCCGCCGCGACGAGCTAATCCAAGAAATCATTCAACTGCTGTCGGACATGCCGCCTCAAGCCCGCGAAACACTGCTGTATCAGTGGTATCTCATCGCCAGCAAAATGAATCCCTCCTCAAATAACAACTCGCCTGACGATACCCAATCCAGACGATGCGATAAGTAAAATAGCTACGCCTCATGCAGATTCCCGATGAGAGCCACCGAAACATTCCACTGCCTGCTGTTCTTTTTCCCTTGCTTCCAATAAATGCCCTGTTCCGTTTTGAGGTGCATCCACCTGATGCACCGGAATGTGCTGCCATCACCTGTGAGCACGGAGTTCAGCCACGATGGCACGTTTCGCCACGAGGTCAAGGCGCTCGCTCCGGGCTTGTGCCGCAATGCTCAGCGCGAGCTGAATACCTTGACCTCGCGGCCAGTGAAAACGCGCCGACGCTGTGGCAACTCCGGCACAGGGCTGGAGCACAAGAGTCGGCGCACAGCGCCAGGGAGTGACATCATGACGTACCAGATACATATCATTGTCGGACATCTCGGGGATACGCCCGAACTGCGCGAAGCCAATGGTCAGTCGGTGACCAACTTCTCGGTCGCGGTAAATATCCGTCGGGGTGAGCAGCAGTCCACAACATGGTATCGCGTGACTGCATGGAATGGGCTGGCAGAGACAGTTTGCCAGTATCTGGAGAAGGGTCGCCGTGTGCTGGTGGATGGCAGCAACCTTCGGAGTAGCGCCTACATCGACCGCGACGGTCAACCACGAGCCAGCCTTGAACTCACTGCCAATCGTGTCCAGTTCCTGGACAGCGTTGCCAGCGAAGGCGAGCAGGAATCTGCCTCCGACAGCGACGACAACAATGGCGGAGAGGACATTCCGTTCTAGCTGTGACCAACAACCTCATACAGCACGAGGCAGTGGCTATAGGGTCACTGCCTTTTTTGTTTAGTTATATTGTTTGTTGGCGACTCTGAGAAGGTGAATTATCGGATTGGCGAATTTACTGGAACCAGTGGTTAGGTATCAATGCTCGGCCGTCTCTCCAAGGCTCTTCAACAAGAGCTTCATGCCACTCTGGCTCATTTGCATGTTCTAGAACGATAATCTGCAAGTTCGGTGAGAGTTGCTCTGCAACTTGGAACAACAATCGAAATATACGACGAATCTGCTGTCGATCCTTGTCATCTTCATATGTATCATCTGGATAGTATGGTGAACTTGGCTGATCAAAAACAAGGATGCCAGGAACAGGACGATCATGGTTTATGAAATAGGAATGCAACGCCAATAGGGCTGCAATATGATATGGAAGATAGTTCTTGCCTGTACTTCCAATTTGACGCAAAGACATGACCCGTTTGTTATGCTCAATCTTTACTGTCAAGTTTCGACGATCCAACCAGCAGTTGTTGTTAACATATTCTACATCAAGTTCACCGGCAAATTGCGTCATCATATCCCCAATCTCACCATCAATCTGGAAGAAAGCATCTTCGAATTGATCAGGGTCAAGTTGCTTTTCTATGTCCTCAAGTTGCTCAGTGAGTTTTTGAACCTGCGATTCAAGGTCATTGATTTCACTGCCGCGAAAATTAGTTGTGGTTATATCTATATAATAGCTAATTCTGCCAACTACATGTCGTGTCTGATCCTCAAGAGACTTGTCAGCTACTCTTTCCTGTCTCGAATTGAAAATGCCATTGATTGCAGCCTCTGTTTCTTGTATAGATACCTTGATATCCGCTTCATCTGTCCTTAATTGATCAATGGCGGCCTGCAACTCAGGCCTCTGATGTTCAGCAAAATTTGCTTCACTTTCGAGCTTCTCAAGTGATCGTTTTATTGCTTGTATGCTTGGCAAATGGTCACCGATTGAATTTCCACATAAAGGGCAGTTCTCATCATCAATATCATCGAAAAAACTGACGGTACCTAGACGATTCACTTGCTCCCTGACAGCACTTTGATAGCCATTAGTATCTGCAAGATATTGTTGATACTGCGCAATATAAAACTGCACGTCATCTAGTTGATGGTATAGTTCTCTCACTCGTCTTTGGAGCTCTGGAAGCCTATTATCGGGTAAGCTTAGTACATTTTCTGGCCTCCAGTTCCGTGCACTGGCCAAAAGAGTGAACATATCATAATCGGTTTCATAACTAGCATCGATATCTATAAGCCCAACTTCTTTGGCTTCTTCAATTAGTCGCTCGCCTCTCGTGACTCTTTCTTGTACATTACTTCTGGCAGCCTCAAGTTGTCTTTGCGCTTTATTAAGTTCCTTGGCTACTCTCTTCTTGTCGTTAATCAATGACAAGTAGTTGGTTGGATACACTCCTAGAAAATATGGGAGACTATCCTTAATTGTGGTGGGAATAAATTGATCGTCTTGACGATGGAAGAGATGTCGATCACTCGTAATAATAGTTGCATCTTGAAATAGGAAAAACCTTGCGTGACTTATGTCAACTTCGTAATCCTCAGTTGTTCTAGACTCATCTGGATAAACGTGATGACGTATTCCAAGTCTTTGTGAAATCTCTTGTCGGATTGCGTCGTCATTCGAGTTGATGACAAGTTCTTCCAGACTAGGAACACCGACTGAAGGAGCAATTCTGAGGTAGGCTTCACTTTGAGACTGGCTATTCCCCAGAGGCGGTTTAGCTACCAAAAGTTGCATATCGTCAAACTGATATAGCACAGCAAACCAAGCAATAGAGTCTTGAATTTCTTGGCTAAGCTTTATATCAGGACTTTTTCGTCCCATACAATATTCAATGATAGGGATCAGCGCAGACTTGCCAGTTCCTTGTTCACCTGTGATGATATTGACCTGCCCAAGAGCGAAATCCAGTGTGCGAATATCACCAGACTTGCTATATATGTAGATTGATTTTATCTGCATAGTCATAGCTAACGTTTCTTTATCCCCCACCAAGTCCAGATACTATCGGGGTCTCCGACTCGCGCATACCAACGCCCAACAAATTCTGCGGATTTACGAATACTTTCAGCATCATGAATCGAAACAGGCGACTCTTCAACAAATCGAATTACCTGTTTACGTTTCACTTTTTTGACATTTCCAGAATCATCAATAGAAATAATCTTTTGCTTTAAACCAAAAGCGAGCGCCTCTTTAGTAATAGTCTCAAGCTCATTTACAATATCAGCAAATCCGATTCGAGAAGTTGGATTCCTTGTGATCCATACGTGAAATTTCGTCGCAATGCTTGAAGGCAATAAGCTTCTAGTTCTGCCATGCAAAATGACTGGCAGTATGAGTGGAACCAAGATATAAGGCATTCCAGTATCAGAGTCGTATGATCCTATGGCATCGCGCAACAGGACAGAACAAAATGCTGGGTTGAAGAGATTTGCAATCTCTAGTGGACGTTTATCCCACAAAGAATCACTAGTTGGTACGGTTTCTATTCCAAGTATTGTCGTTAATCGCTCCAAAAACTGGGGATGCCACCAAACTCTTGGTTCGTCGCGGTTTGCTAACATATGGAAGCTTCCGCGAGTGATGTGAATGGCTGTGACGCGGCTTCTTATTGGTATATTAGAATCTTCTACCCATCGTAATATCTCTCTTCCAAATCTCTGCATCTCGTCTTCGCTGTCTTGCCAAGTAGGCAACTCATCTTCTAGTTGCGCTTTTCTTAGCTGCCAAGCTTCTACCAAGAGTTTCTCATACTTATCAAGCTCAGGATAATTAATGAGATCAGTGTTGATCCACTTGGAACGCTCTTCGGTAGCCCGGTAGTAGTCTAGAATCGCTTGCTGAATGCGTCTTTCGTGTGGCTGTATGGCATCCAGTTGGCGCTTAAAATTAAACTGCTTTACATCGTAATCTTCAGGCAAATCTGAATACGCAAAATTGATAGGCAAATTGTCGGGCGCATATTTGTCTGATATCTCATCTATTCGATACCGTAGTTCTCTTCTCGTAATTCTGTCCGTACTTGTAGCATCTAAATGATAATCGACTCTTGTTATCCACCAACCCAAGAGATCTTCGTATACAGAAGCCAAAATTTCGTCACGGACCTGTAATGTATTTTTGATGTCTTGCTCAATCTGCTGAATACTTGGTTGGTCTGTCTGTACAAGAATTGAGTTTGCCAAAATCAACTTGTTAGCATCGCTCAATTCTTGAAAAGCTTTAGCATAATCAACTATTTTCTTGTTTTTTATAGATCCCGCCGTCGTATTTAGTCTCGAAACTATTTTCTCAAGATCACGATTAGTGGGGGGGACACTCAGTAACACAACAAGAGATTCCCTGTTGGTTGGCAATCCCTCAGTAGTAGCCAATAATAGAGTCCCATTACCATCAACAGAATTACTTTTGAGCAAATTACTCCAAAGACTGATGGTTTTCCACAGGTCTTCACTCTTATCAGTCAGATTGGCATTCCCTGTCTTATGCTTGAGCTGAACAGTTGTCGTTTCACTGCCTTCCACATAATCAACATCGTCAAGGATTTCGATTGCTACAGATGTGTCAGGATGAGTCTTGGACAACAAAAGATACAACGCATACCGCTTCTGGTAGTCGTAACCACGCATAGACGCACGAGCAGAATAAGGGGAGAAATCAGACATAGAGACTATTCTACTGGTTAAACCATAACATCAATACATGAATATGGTGCGCATACTAGCACGTTTCTACATCCTAGACCACCATGCTTAACTCTTCCTAAATCCTATTAAATTGTACAAGAACAAGAGAAAGCATTCGATAAAGGAATCTAGACTACTCGCCAATGTTGTGGCTACATTGTAGAGCAAGTGTTTTATCCATAACGTCTGAACTTCGGGCGAAGCGAGTATAAGCGAGTGGTTATAGCAGCGATTAGCTCATTGCATCGTACGCAATGAAAATCGTCCCTTTTACAATTTTGGGGCACTTGACCCGCCGCTATAAGAGGTATTCTTTCATCAGAAGAATTCTGTTCTTGAAAATCAATTTTCAGTCAGCAAGTTCCATATGCGGCGGGTAGCAGGTTAAAAACCTGCCCCTCAACGCCGGGGAGGCTCGCTGCGCCGCGCTCAGCGGGCGCCGCTCCTTCGCGACTTGCGCCGCTCTGGAGCCGCTGGACAAGTCCAGCGTTCGGAAAGACAAAAATCAGGTGTCCAGCGCGGCTCGACTCAGAAACCTGTGCTCCAAACTCCAGCTACCTGCGTTGCCACACTAGACCCTTTATCTGACAATAAATGTGACGAAACTGCGAAATATCGCCAACCCACACAATGTCTGGGGAATCACTTTTATGACAAGTCAGAACCGCCAATCGGTGCGAGTTTACGCACGAATTACGCCTGAGTTACATACACTTCTACAGCAGGTTCGTATTGCCAAACGCATTGATTCCGATGCCGAAATAGTACGTGCTGCTCTAAGAGCCTATCTGGATCGCCAGTCAAATCAGGTCGCCAGCAAGCGACACTTCAGCTATTCATTGCAGCAGAGGTTGAGTTATCTGGATTGGCATCTTTCGGTTATCACAACGTTGCTGGCTCAGGCACTTGCAATGATTATCACCGCGATCACTGGACAAAAGGTGACTCCCGATAAACTGCTTGAACAGTCAATTCGCATGGCAACAGATAAACATAACGAGCTGACTCAAAGGCTCAATGATGCCATGCCCGGTGAAGAGTCAGGCGAATTTGCTGAATGAAGAAACATGCTCTGATCTGCAAATTATTGTACAAACTTGATAACAGGCATTCGCGCACCAACATGATGGATATGCTCAAGTATCTCCAGTTCCGAGAAGATCAGGATCAACTGGCACCTGCTGTAGGTTGGGATCGCTGGATAGATCGTGGATTGGGTAAACATTATAGAGCAATTTCAAAGAGCCTGGAGCAATTGGCGGGTGACCACACCAACCAGGATGAGGTGCTGCTGCGAATGATGGTAATGTCACCTCATCCTGATCTGATGAAGCAGCTACCACCTTCAAGACGCAGACGGGCGCTGCACCAGATGACGCAGGCGATGATGGAGAACTACTTCACATCGCAGGATATGTCTGTGCCGGAATACAGCTATGTCATTCACGACCCGAAGCAGGAAAATGGCGAGCAGCGATTGCATAGCCATGTTGTATTTCCAGCAACGACACCCGACATTGATGGCAGACGACATTACAATTTGCGGCGCAAGCAGATGGTACACTTTCATCAGGAACGAGATCGTACAATTACGCAGGTGCTATCACGCTATCTAGGTCATGAGCAGGTTATCGAGCTGGATCGAAATCTGCTCACAGCAGCCGAAAAGCGTGAGCGTGAGAAATCGATGGCGATTCCAAATGATATTTACGATCTGAATCAGTGGTTTGATATGAGTTGACCCATGTTGTATTGGCTATTCACTGAAGGACAAATCTGGGCGAAGGTATTAATCGTGCCTGCTGGCGTAGTCACGCTGATTCTGACACTAATCCTTGCAAGCAAGACAAAGCACTCCCATTCGCGTTTGAAGATCATCAATCACCTTGCACTATCTCTATTCCTGTCCAGCGGATTTGTCCTTCTCCTGAGTACTACGATCATTCAACGTGGACGCGCCAGTTTACCGCAGGCTCTTGACTGGCTTGTTGGTGCTCCAGCTTCAATTGATAGCCGTCGTATCCTGAGCTTCAGCACAATATGGGTGCTGGTTCTTCTGGCTGGCAACCTACTCCTGACACAGCAAATAAAACCAGCTTCCGCACTGCACGAATGGCTCAATCTGCTGAAGCGTCCCTACAAAAAACGTGGTGAAGTAGGATCATCGCACTTTTGCACGCCATCTGAATTTCGCCGTTTTCGCACACCTCATAGCGAAGGTATCACATTTGATGGGGCTTTCTGGGGAGAACGCAACCGGCGACTGGATAGTGGCACTGAGCGACTGTGTCTTAGTAGCGAAGATGCTTCGCGTGGCATTCTGGCTTTAGGAAGTCCGGGGTCAGGCAAAAGTCAGGCTGTGATTCTGCCAATTATCTCTCAGAAAATGCAGGCAGGGCATTCGCTGATCGTCGCCGATCCACAAGGCGAACTGACGCCCTACATTCTTCGGCTTTCCGGGCTGTCTCATCATACAATCGCCATTCATGATCCGACTCAAACGGAGACACCACGCTTCAATCTGGCGGATGATGTGCATACGGTTTCCGATGCACGAGCAATTGCTGATGTGCTGGTTTCACGCTTGCCCGGCGACAATCAGTTCTGGAGCGATGCGGCTTCTTCGGTACTTGCAGCCTGTTTGCTTCGGTTCAAAACACTGGGCGAGATTTATAGCGCACTGGCTGACGTCAACAAGCTGGTAGAGCAGTTCAGCAGCCGCGAGGACGATGCGCGCTACCTGGCAAACAACTTCATGGCAAGTGTGAAAAACGACGGCAAGGTCGCAGCCAATATTGTATCAACACTAGCAACGGCCCTGACTGGTTGGGCATCTGCTGCCGTGCGTGAAAATACAGCGTCTTCCGATTTTAAAGCAGCCATTCTGATCAAGCGGCCAACTGTCATCATTCTTACTTGTCCGGGACGCATGCGGCAGGTCTATGCACCTTATCTTGGAGCAGTGTTGCGGCGTCTCATGCTGGATCTGGATACTTTGGGCGAACACCATGGCGGTGCGCTGCCAAAACCGATCACAATTATCATGGATGAATTCCCGACTCTGGGACGGCTGGATGGCTTGGTAGCGGACATCAATCTGGTACGTAAACGGCGCATTACTATTGTGATCGCAGCCCAGACTCGCGCCCAGTTGCAGCATATCTATGGCACTCAGGGTGCTGATGTGCTACTGAGTGGACTTGCAACACAGATTGTTTTTGGTGGATGTGATACGCATACAGCCAGCTACTATAGCCAGGCCAGCGGGCAAGCCTCTGCCGGAAATAAAAAAGATGATTTCGTGCGACCACGACCGCTGCTCACGCTTGATGAGGTTCAAAGCCCCCCACGCGGCAACTGCCTGATCTTCATGCGCTATACAGAGCGCGATTACGCCGCCCAGTTGATTCTGTCGGCGCGGCTCAGGCGATTTTATGAGAGCAATTTTGTTCCCGAAACGGGCCAGCAACCATATCTGTTGCCGAGGCGCAACGCAATGAAACTACTGGATCAGGTGCCCCTCACTATCGGGAAACCAACTTCATGAACAAAACTGAGCTCGTCAAACAGATTGCTCGTGAAAGCAAATACACTGACACACCTGTGACGCGTACTCAGGTACGCTGGGTTGTTGATGCACTGTTCGAGGCAATTCGGATGGAACTGGCCGACGAAGATAGCCGCGTAGAGATTGAACATTTTGGCGTGTGGGAGCGACATACAGTTCATAGGCTCAATACAGGTACACTGGTTAATAAAGATGGTGCTCGTCGTATACCAGCGAAAAGCCACAGCCGAATTACCTTCAGGACAGCAAAACGCCTCAGGTCAACCTCTGATAAAAGCTCAAATCTTCATTCACCGTAAAGCCGCGACTGCGATAGAAATCAGGCAGGTAGGACGTTATAGCAAGATCATCGCTGGTAATCCATCCACGAATGAGCGATACATCCATGCTCCGTGCTGAGTCAAGGACATAAGCTAACATCGCTGAACCTAGCCCACGCCCTCTGAAGGTGACAGGCCGCCTGTCGAGAAATGGCAGACGTTGCCACCATTTTTTGAAATACAGGGGAGGATCAAAAATAATCAGATCACCGATGACTATCTCATCGGGTCGTGGCATACGCCAGTTGATTTGCCCAATGACGTCTTTTTTTGAGCACACATGGCTGATCAGACTAGATGCAGACAGATTCCCTTCAATTGTATAAACCTGACCAGCATCGTCGTAGATGAAGTGGTTGATCTGAATTCCATCCTCGCGCAAGCTCTTATAATCGTCAATTAGCATCACATACTCACTTGAGATTGGCTTATCAATCCGATACATCTTATGGAGTAAACAGGATTATAACCGAATCCTGACGTGGCAGAACATTTCATATCAGAACGTTTGAGCTATACTCCAGTTGTTATAACAAGAACGTTTGATCTATCGGAAACCGGTTTGCATTGGAACCGGGTCAGTTTTGTTTTGCCGGAAGCCACCATGAGCACTGTCACCGCCCGATCCGAGGCACTCGAAAAGACCATTCAGCAGCTGCAGCGCCAGTTCGGCCAGCAGGTGATTGCTGCTGCAAGCCGCTTGTCGCAGGCTGAGGTGTTGCACACAGGCGTCACTGCCCTGGATACGGCGCTGGGTGGCGGATTGGCAGTCGGCCAAATCAGCGAGCTGCGTGCGCTACCCGGTCATGGGGCAACCTCACTGGCGATGCGCCTCATTGCTTCGGCACAGGCAGCAGGCCGAATCGGTATTTTCATGGATCTGGCAGATGCCTTCGATGCCAGCGCTGCCCACCATGCTCATGTCGATTTTATGCGTTCGCACTTCCTGCTGGTACAGCCGCCTTCGCCAACAGATGCCTTCATTTTTGTGCAGGCCGTGCTCCATGCCCGCATTCCCGGTATCGTCATCGTGCGACCGCATCCGCAGCAGCCCTTGCCCCAGCTGCCCTGGTCGCGGCTGAAAGGAGCGCTCGCCAGTTTGCCGCTGGTCGTCGTCGTGATTCAGCCGCCTGCATCAACCGAAATCGAGGCCGCAGGCACGCGCCTGCTTTTGAAGCGCGTATCCGGTGACAATACGGTGCAGATTCGCATTCTGCGCCATCCATTGGGCAAAGCCGGGCAGGTAGTAAGAGTTCCCCTGTTGCCGGAAGGGTCGCGCTGATGTTATGTATCACTCTGACCCACTTCGCGGCGGCAGTCGAGAGCTTTCAGCATCCCGAACTGGCCGACAAGCCGCTCATCCTGACGCAGAAGCGCAAGCGTGGGCATGTCGTCGCGGCAGTCAATCAGTTGGCATGGGAGGCCGGTGTGCGACCCTTCCAACCACTGCATCAGGCCAAAACGCGCTGCACCAATGCCGAAATTCGCTCGGCCAATCATCTGGCGTATGAGCGGCTTCTGCTGGAAATCGCCGCAGGGATTCATCCGCTGGTCAACAAGCTGGAACCGGAATATCAGCCGACGGTCGCCAGCATCTACCTGGATATGCCCTACGACCGCGTGCTGCTGGCCGCTATCGGACGCATCATTCAGGAGAAGGTCGGCCTGCGAGTGAAGTTCGGACGCAGCGAGAAAAAATTCCCGGCGCGGGTGGCTTCGGCGGTGAGCGGAGCCGGGCAGTGTGCGACGGTCACACCGGGTGATGAAGGGCGTTTTCTGTCGCCCTATCGGGTGGCACTGCTGCCGCTACCGATCAGCATGGCACGGAAATTGCAACTGGTGGGCGTAACAACATTGGGTGAACTGGCGAAGCTGCCGCGCACGGAAGTGTGGCAGCAGTTCGGGCGCGAGGGACGACGTATGCACGAGATGGCCTGCGGCGAGGATGTGCGTCCGATTGTGGCCTGGACGCCGGAAAAAGTGCTGTCCATCAGTGAAGAATTCGAGGATGGCATCGCGGATCGGCAGATGCTGAACCGTCATTTGCAGCGTTTGGCGCAGCCGCTACTGGATCAACTGGCGGGCAAGGAAGCGCATCGCCTGACGATCACCGTGGAAACAGCCGACGGTCAACGATGGGATGAGGAGCGGCAGCCGGAAGATGGCATCAAGGCCAACAATCCCTTCTTTCTGCTGCGGCAGATACAGTATGCCCTCGACAGCCATCCGGTGGAAACACCCGTCACCCGCGTGACGTTGCGCCTGTCACGCCTGAAAGATCCGCTGCCAGTGCAGCTATCGCTGTTTGATGAACCCTCGGACAAGGTCAAACTGCCGAACCTGATTCCACTGTGGCTGGAGCGTCAGCCGACGCTGACCGTGTGCGGTGTGGATCTCAAACAGCCCGATCACATCGTCGCTGAAGAGCGCTTCAAGATTGAGCAGATCAGCGGGGCATCATGAGTTACCTGTGGCTTCCGGGCATTCCGATCCGGGTGTGGCTCAGATATGGTGTGCCCAATCGTTTTCAGTGGGAACGGCAGTCCTTTTTTGTGGCGCACATCGTCGATAGCTGGCGCGTTGATACCGGCTGGTGGCGGCTGGAACGGCGTGCCTGTCAGTACTGGCAGATCACGACCACGACCCGGGTGCTGATGGTCATCTACCGCGATGAACTGTCGCTCGAACCCGCATGGTTTCTGGAACAACTGGTAGATTAGTTGTGGGTTACGTCGAACTGCACTGCCATTCGTGCTACAGCCTGAAGGATGGCGCATCCACCCCAGTGGAACTGGTTCAGCAAGCCAAAGCGCTGGGCATGAGCGCCCTCGCCCTGACTGATCACAATGCGGTTTATGGCGCGGTCGAATTCTGCAAAGCGGCGACCGAGGTCGGCATCAAACCGATCTTTGGTGCGGAAATGACGCTTGATTCCGGGCATCACCTGACGCTACTGGTGAAAAATCTGCGCGGCTGGTCGAACCTCGGACACCTGATTACACTGGCACAATTCAATGCGCCCAAGGGCGAAGCACTCATTGCGCTGGATACCTTTTTCGGACATACCGATGGCCTGATTGCCCTCACTGGCTGTCGAAATGGATTATTGGCAGAACATCTTATAAGGAAAGATCGAGCAGCAACAAAGTCGGCGCTGAAAGACCTGATTGCCCTGTTTGGCAAGGATAATCTATGGGTGGAATTGCAGAGGCATCATCTGCCGGGGGAGAAGGCACTCATTCAGCAGCTTGTGGCGCTGGCGAAGTCGGAGCAGGTTGGTATCGTGGCGACCAACAACGTGCATTACGCCACCCCGGAGCGCAAACCGCTGCAGGATGTGCTGGTGTGCGTCGAGCACCTGACCAACCTTGATGATGCTCAGGCACGCGGCCTGCTGCGCATCAACCACGAATACCACCTCAAATCAGTCCGGCAGATGAGTGACCTGTTCGCCGACTATCCCGAAGCGATCACCAACACACAGCTCATCGCCGATCAGTGCAACTTTATTCCTGAATATGGTTATCAGGACTTGCCGGAATTCCCCACGCCGAACTATCTGCCAGCAGAAGTATATCTGCGCCAGTTATGCGAAGCAGCGTTGGCAAAGCGCTTTTCAGGCGAGACCAGCAAGGTTCGGGCACAGTTGGAACATGAACTGGACGTCATCCGCGAATCGAGGCTGTCGAATTATTTTCTCATTGTGTGGGACATCGTGAATTATGCCGGCAGCCAGAACATCCTGTGTCAGGGACGCGGCTCGGCGGCGAATTCGCTGGTGGCCTATTTGCTGCACATCACACCGATTGACCCTATTGAGCATGGCCTGGTCTTCGAGCGTTTTCTGTCGAAGGAACGGCAGGTCACACCTGATATCGACATCGACTTTGACAGTGCGAGGCGCGAGGAAGTCATCCAGTATGTGATGCAGCGCTATGGCACCGATCATGCCGCCATGACCTGCACCTTTATCACCTACCGCACCAAGAGTGCCCTGCGTGATGTGGGACGGGCGCTGGGTGTGCCGCCGGAATGGATCGAACGCGCTTCGAAGGCCGTGCGCGGCTACCGGGGCGCCAATCGCAAGCCTCTGAGCTTCATCGACGAGACGGTCGAGGAACCGCTGGATGATTCGGTTGTGGAACAAATTTACGCGCTGGTCGAACAGCTTCAGGGACTGCCACGCCACATTGGGCAGCACAACGGCGGCATGGTCATCATGCGCGACATCCTCAGCCAGCGCGTGCCGATTGAACCGGCCACCATGCAGGATCGTGTCGTCATTCAGTGGGACAAGGAAGCCCTGGAAACGGTCAATCTGGTCAAGTTTGACATTCTGGGGCTGGGCATGCTGGCGGCCATTCAGGAAGCATCGGACACAGTGCTGCGGCTGACGGGCAAACCGTTCCGCATTGAAGACCTGACCTTCGACGATCCAGCGATTTTCAGAATGATCGCCGAAGCCGACACTATCGGCCTGTTTCAGGTGGAGAGCCGCGCACAGGCCCAACTTTTGCCGCGCTTCCAGCCAAAAAACTTTAGCGACATTATTATCGCCATCTCGCTGATTCGACCGGGGCCGATTCAGGGTGGTATGGTGCATCCCCTGCTTCGGCGACGTACCGGACGTGAGGAGGTAACGTATCTGTATGATGCCCTGCGCCCTTCGCTGGAAGAGACCTATGGCGTCATTGTGTGGCAGGAACAGGTGCTGCTTGTTGCACGCGACATCGCTGGATTCACAGCAGGCGAAGGTGAGCAGCTTCGACGGGCGCTGGGCGCGAAAAACGGTTATGAGCGCGTCGAATCGTTCCATGACCGCTTCATCATGGGCGCAGCCAGCAAGGGCATTTCTGCCGAAATTGCTGAAGCCATCTTTGACCAGCTTCGTGGCTTCGGGGGCTATTCCTTCGCCAAATCGCACGCCGCCAGCTTCGCCGTGCTGGTGTACGCCTCGGCGTACTTGCGGAAGTATCACCCGGCGGCTTTTTACTGCGCCCTGATCAACGCCCAGCCGATGGGCTTCTGGTCGGTCGATGTGCTGACCAACGATGCGGCTCGGCTTGGTGTGAAAACGCTCAAGGTAGACATCAACCGCAGCGTAGCCAGAACCGAGGTGCTGGATGCGAAAAATATCCGGCTGGGCCTGACGCAGGTGAAAAGCATCGGCGAATCGAGTGCAGATCGCATCCTTGCGGCACGCGAGAAAGGCAGCTTCAACAGCCTCGAGGATCTATGCCGACGCACACAGCTCCCTGAACGCAAGATCGAGAATCTGATTCAGGCCGGTGCGGTCGATGCGTGGGGCATTCCGAGGCGCAAGTTGATCTGGCAGGCGGGACTCTACAAGGCCGATGAGGATGAACTCGATCTGGCGTATCTGGCGGAGGAACTGGCACTGCCCTTGCAGCATGGGGTGCAGGAGCAGGCGATGGAGTACAGTGTGACCGGCATCAACACGGGCGACCACCTGATGAGTTATGCCCGCGACTGGCTGAGGCAGCGCGACACCCTCGCCAGTTATGAACTGGCGGACTGCTCCCATAATTCGATTGTGCGGGTGGCGGGGCAGAACCGTGTGGCGCAGTCGCCGCAGACCGCGAAGGGCATGACCTTCCTGACGCTGGAGGATGAATGGGGCATGATGAACATTGTCGTGCGTCCCGACATCTTCGGACGCTATGCCCGCATCATTCTGGATAGTCCGCTGCTGCTGGTGAAAGGCCTGCTGGAGCGTGGCGATGGTGGCACGATCAATGTGCTCGCGCATCAGTTTGCTGCGCTGCCGATGCAGACCTTACTGTATTTATGTCCGCGTTGAAAAGATGGTACATGATGTAAAATAAGTTGAATTGATTAAATGTTTGAAAGAAAAAATTCATGAATGTCATCCGACTATTCATGTGGGGTTATCAAGACTCATTCTGGATAGAAGCGAAACTTGCCGCAGAAAAGGTCTTCAATCAACTTGACTCTGACTTCAAACCGCAGGTTTTTCTCCTAGGTATACTTTCGGAAGATTTGGAGGAGCGATATCCTGTCTGTTTTGAGCCAGAAGAGTGTGGATTGCAGGAAGAGTGGTTTACTGAAATACAAGAGCAAGCCAAACATTATGAGGCAATCGACGAAGAAAGACACTATTTTCACTCCCATCCATTGTCGCAAGAAAAACACGAGCAACACCTCAAGCTCAAGGCTTTGCGCAAAGCCTTACTGGAAATATTGAATTCACACAATAGCGTTAGTACAAATTATGAGGTTTTTTGCTCTTATCCAATTTTGGTAAGCGGATATCGTGTTTTTGTTGTACTGAAGCTCAATGAAGCTTGCTATCAAAAATATTATGCACTAAATACTACCCATTTGAGACGAGATAAAATACCTACTTCCTTGATTGACGCAGTGATTTTAGAGTATTTTGCTGCTTGTCAGAGAGCTCTAATGCTACCTAATCCGGGAGCAGGACTTAAAACCTTAGAACGAGAACCGACGGAGATTATCAACTTGGCTGGTCGATTCTTAATGTATACGCCAGCGCTAAAGAGTGAAGCTGGCAACAATATTGCTTCATATACGTTATTTGAAGACTGCAACACCATTTCATCTCTGACTTACGAAGGGGCAGAAGGTCGTGGAAAGATAATTCTCGCTCCACCCAATCATCCTAATGTTTCGATTGATATTTTATTTGCCAAACCTGTTGCTTTCAAGAATTTTGGTGCAGTACGAAAACTACTAGAACTTTGCGGTCATCGTGAAAGCCTCATTGCTGATTCAACCTCAATTTATGGATTAGGTTACGTATCAGGCACTTACGATGTGAGGTATGAAAACTTGTTTCAAATCAACTTCACTCGGCAGCATTCATGGGAACTGGTTCATGCTCAACATACTATGATGCGCGTAAAATATCGCCAAGCAAATATCCCAAGTTCGGTAATTAATGAAACCAAATTCAGAACAGACGCTGGACGTATTTTCCCAAACATTGAACCCAAACAAATTGAAGCGCTGCTTGAACTAATTGTCGCCGCGACTAAACAAAAACACGGGGCTCTGGTCATAATTGCTGAAGACGCAGAACAAGAAGCAACCAGACTTGCAAATGAATCAACTGTCATACAACCTATCCCATTAACTCCTGAACTGATGAGTTTGGTTACGGCTATTGATGGAGCTGTTCTTGTTTCACCTGATGCAACCTGTTTTGCAATAGGAGTTATATTAGATGGCCGAGCTACGCCAAAGGGTAACCCCGCAAGAGGTGCTCGCTATAATTCAGCGATTCGTTACGTTGAAAGTCAAAATCAAAGCCTTGCAATTGTAGTTTCCGAGGATGGCGGAGTCAATTTAATTCCTAATCTAATGCCACAAATACGCAAGTCTGAACTTATACGACACATCGAAATTATAGGGGAAGTACACACTTCTGAGAAGCGTGATCGCATAGCTTATTATGCATCTGAAGAATGGCTAAGATCACATCAATTTTATCTCTCGAAAGAACAATGCGACAAATTAAATATGATGATGAGAGAGATAACACGGGGTTTCCTACGTGAAAGTGGATGGGGTATTGAACACAATGATCTTCAACCTCATGAAGATATGAATGAATCATATTTCATGATCGAAGATTGAAGCATAATAATGATGAGGTCGCATAACGAATAATGTTCTTGTGCTAACTTGAGTTAAGCACCTCACATATCTATTTCTCCAGTGACCTCGCCGATGAATTTCGCGCCGTTTGAGTTATGGCAGTAGCCTGGCGTGTGCCCATCCACATGCTGCTTCGGATTGTGTGAATATATTATATTGGGTAAACCAACCATATGATTTGCTAAGTCTAATGGGATCTTTTTCGAGTTCACCCGGAATAAGGTCCAACATATGCTATAGGTTACGTTATAGGGTAATATTGATGAATTACATGCCATTTACTGTGTTAAGAACGGTCATATTGTAAAATGCCGAGTTTCACGGTTGAGTACAATTCAAAGGGACGCTTGGGACAATTCAGCTTTGAGAATGGGATAACTAATATCTCAACACCTTTTATGTTCCCAGTGGCTTCAACAGTGACTGGCACAACAGCAAATGGGGGCGGAATATGGAAGTATATTCTTCAGGCATATCCAGATACTGATACGGATGTTAATCAGGCCCTCATGCGTCGAGGGATGCCCATTCTTTCACAAGCACTTCAGTTCCTGGATTATGGTGTTAGCAAAAACAAAGTTAATCTTTGGCGGCAACAGTCGATCCGGAAGATGTATAATGAAGCACATAGAATGGACTATAAGGCACCTATTTTTCTTGATTCTGGTGGATTCAAGTTAATGTGGCGTGAAGGTCTCAATCTTGATGAATATGGGATCAACCTAAGTCCATCAAAAGAAGCACATAGCATCTTATGTCTGCAGCATGACTTGGGTGCGAACATTATTGCCAGCCTAGATTATCCAATACCCCCCAATCTTGCTCCGTCTGAAGCTAAGCAAAGAATGAAAAGAAGTCGTAGAAATGCTATCACTGTTGCTCGCTATCTGCGGGATGGAGAATTTTCAAGCTGGAGACCTTTTCTTTACATGCCAGTTCATGGGTTGTCACCGGAAGCAATCTCAGCATATGTAAAAAACCTATTCAATAGCGTATATACCTATGGGCTTGGTAATGATCCCATCGGAATTGCGGTAGGCTCTCTTGTCCCCCTGCGATTCTCTCGCACAAACCTATATCGGATCATCACAATTGTCGATGCCGCAGTAAAAGCAATACCTGCCAAATACCGAGATCGAATCCCTGTACACGTTTTTGGTGTCACAGGAATCTTAATTCCGTTTTTAGCATACTGCGGTGTTGATACCTATGATTCAAGTACTTATGTTAAGGAGGCCATTAATCTTAGATACATGCATCCCGATACAAGAGTTGGTCATGCTGTATTGGAAATGACAGAAGATGATTTCATTTGCGATTGTGATGTTTGTCGGAATATTAAATTACTGGAATTACAAGAAGCTCTTGCGGCTGAGGGAACGGGCAAACCTTTAGTCCAATCTGGTCACTACAAAAGTAAATATTATGCTGATATTGCCTTACATAACTTGGAACAAGACTTCAAAATATTACGAGAAACGAGACATGCCATAAAACAAAATTATATGGCTGAGTTTATCTTGCAAGTGGCTGAGCGATTCCCACGAATGCGATATGCACTTGATGGTCTCTGTGACACTAATAAGGATTTGAGACTCAAAGCATCCAAACGCATACAACCTGTTATAAAAACAAAAAAAATAACCAAATCGATTGTTTTTCAGACACTTTCTCATACCCCGGATGATTTTAATATTGCACATATGAATGGACATATTAACAGATCATATCCTCGTATTCTGTTATTGCTTCCATGCTCGTCAGACAAACCTTATTCTGATTCAAGAACACATAAGTACGTTGAAAAGCATATACATGACTATATTCCTGGAATGAGAGATAAAATTCATAAGGTTTCATTGTCAGGGCTCTATGGGCCCGTTCCCGAAGAATATGAAACATGCAAACCTGTACTTGACTATAACTATCGTCTAATTCCGAAAAACGAAGCGCAGATAGAACTAGTCACTACACGGCTTGTTGAATATCTTGAAATTCACGGTGCAAAATATCTACATTGCGTAGCGTATGCAACGAGTAAGGCTTATCGTTTGGTATTTGAAAAAACAGCAGAACAATACCCATCCCTGACACTTTTACCCACTGCTCCCAAGTCTAAACGACTTACAGAGTTTTTCAGAACAAAAAACATCCAAGAATTAGTTAACATGATAAGTGATATGCTTGATTAATATCTCTATAACTAACCAAAAATCGCATATGAATAT
Source organism: Anaerolineaceae bacterium (assembly GCA_020634165.1). Classification (GTDB taxonomy): domain Bacteria; phylum Chloroflexota; class Anaerolineae; order Aggregatilineales; family Phototrophicaceae; genus Phototrophicus. The sequence continues at coordinate 47,302 of JACKCF010000002.1, forward strand.
ATAATAGTAATCCTTACCTAAATTACATAACTTAAATCGAACTGTTTGTGGGCGTGCCAAGTAATGTATGAGGAAATACTATGGTTAGTAATCAGATTCTTCAAGAAGATTTCGATGCTCTAAAATCATCTTTTTTGCTAATTAATCAGGATAACAATGTTCCCACAACAATGTTTGTTGAATCTTATAGTCAAATAGTCCCCTCAAAGACCCGTGTCGAAATTCGTGAAGGTTTGTACATCCCTCGACCATTGGAAGTCGCTCGAATCCTCCGACATTTGAAACAAAGATTTACCCCAAATGGTAACTATGCTTCCTTGGTAAGTCGAATTCGTGCAGAGATCATACTTCGTGAGCGACCTTATCGAAATACAAAACCAGAAGATGTACCACAATCGCTGCGAAATATTGCTGAAATCGGTCGTCTCAATAACATAATTGAGTTTCGTTATTCTGAATTCCAGTGGCGTGGGTGGCAAATTGTGCTAGAGGCATTAGCAAAATCCCAACTGGGCCAACCCGCAGGAGTAGTGGCGACAGCACCAACAGGTTCTGGTAAAACAGAAACATTCATGTTGCCCATCATCACTGACACTGTAGAAGCGGCAGCGCGAGGTGCAGAAAGACATTTTGTTTTTATTTATCCGAGGCGTGCGCTAGCCCAAGACCAATTATCTAGGGTTCTACGTTACGTAAAAAATGCGTGTAATCACTTTAAAATGCCCGATCATCGCATAATTGTTGGCATTCAATTCACAGGCATTGCTTCAAGTAGAGAATCCACGTTACGAAACCGCAATATATTTCACAACAGGCGCAGTTTTAAGTTGTTAGATAGATGTCCGTGGTGTGGCAAACGTAAACAATTGATTTTTCAAACACAGGGAGAATATTCATACCTACAGTGTTCTGAGTGTGAGAATCGAGTCGCTGTTTCACTCTCTAAAAACGATCACAGCTCATTAAATCCTAATTTGATGATTACAACTGCTGAGTCCTTAGACAATATGTATATGGATTGGGATTTTCGTGATTATATACCGAAGATCGACGGTATTATTTTTGACGAGGCACATTTATTCAACCAAGTATATGGAGCTCATATCCATCACCTGATTCAGCGCGTTAGAAATATTGTCCGCGAAATCTCTCGAAAGGAACTGCTACTAATTGCTTCTAGTGCTACCATTTCTGAGCCTGCTGATTTTGCTAATCGCTTATTTTATGGTAATGAGAATCCTCCTAGTAATATTTATTCCATTGACGCCAATCAATATGAAATGAACCCAAGTGGTATCGAAACATTTTTCTTTTTGCAGACTGATAATGCGCGACAAACGATGTCGACAATGATTCAAACGGTGATGGCAACAATGCATGGAGCAATTAATGATGATCGACGGGCTATCATATTCGCAAGCTCATTGGACACTGTGGGACGCTTAAAAGTACAGTTTGACGATGCCGAGATAAACCAACAACTTTGGAGGATGAGGATCAACAACCAAGATATTAATGTTTTTCAATTTGAGAATGTATCTTGTCCGCGCACAACACCGTATATTTGCTCACTATATGATATGGGAGAATGCTGGCGTGGCATCTTAGGCGGAATACAATGCCATGAGAATCCAATATTGGGGATGCGTTCCAGTAGTTTGGAGACACAAACAATTACAGGAAATACACAAGGCAGCCGATCACTTGATAAGCCAGTTATCATCGGAACATCTGCCTTAGAAGTAGGCATTGATGATCCTACAGTACAGACAACTTTTCATTATCGACCTCCTCGGACAGTCTTTGATTTTATCCAAAGAAGAGGCCGGGCAGGACGGAAAGAAAATGATACTGCTTATACAGTGATGGTCTTGGGACAAGATTCAACAGATCATTTCTATCTGGTGCGTCGTCATCGCCTAATTGCTGGTCAATACTCTCTCCCACTCAACCCTAACAATCCAGTAGTTACTCGAATTCATGAATTACTTAGTCAAAGTCGGGCTGAAGGTTTTCGACTCGTCAGTAGCAACGGAAGTGAATTGAATGGTACATGGCTTTGGCTTGTTCATACACTCCAAAATTCGTCAATAGTTTCTTCGGCGCATGAAGCGCTACTGAACGAAGTGTTACGGGCGCGCAGCTTCGATGTAAAGAAAGCAAAATTACTGAAATGGATTAACGAAAATATTGAAGCTCTTGAAAATCAACTGGCTGATCGTGGTATGTTCAGGACAAATAGATATCCTACACTTCCTATGCTTGTGGCTGTGTTTGACGATATTGTAGCGGCGTATGATTCTTGGGTTGAAGAAGAAGATGTAACAACACAAGATACAGCAAAAAAGTTAATAAGTTATCAGCATAGACTAGGGGATATGTATTCGGCTTTTGATGGTAGAGCATACGATCGCAGGCGGTTTACAGAGGAGTTTGATGTTGTCAGTCAAACATTACAACGGATGATCGCTAACATACAGGAAGAACAGCGGGAAGTTCGAGACAGATTTCGTGAGACAAGGGCATGGTATGATTTCTTTTTTCATCTACGTAAATTATATGATCAGGATTGGATTTTTTACACTTTTTCATATGTAGTGAAGTATATTTATCAAGCACTATTCTTCTTAAATCGCGGATTTGATAACCAAACGCAAAATGAGATTGATGTATATGTTCCCGATAATTATTTCGGCAACATAACTCCAATGCGTGTTCATATTGGTGATCAGAATAAGCGAACAACAGAGCCGATAACTTATTTGGAATCGTTATTTTATCCCTATCGTATTAGCTACCGTTATGCAAGTGATGCCGCCCACACCCAGCTTGCTCCAATGTATATGCTAGATAGCCGCAGCAGAGAAATAATTGGACCTAACCAAGTAAGAATAAAGCCGGCGGCCTATGGTTTGTCGATTGCAGATCCAGAAAACCCTGACTATTCAGTTCGCAAAGTTCGTGAAATCCGTGTTATGGAGCTTCAGGCTGATGCCCGTCAAAACATTAGCATGTGTCAAACTTGTTTCCGCACTTACGATATAGATTTTGACCAAATGAATTGTGAATGTGGCGGCGATATTGCTCAGGGTTCAATATTTGTGGAAAAAACATATACAAGACAAGGGATACACGAGCAACAACGGCGAATAAATATAGGTAATAGTTTTAGCATAGTACCTGCTCTGGATACGTGGACAAAAGTTAACGGTTCCCAAGTTACGTTTACACCTTTGAATGGCGGACGAAGAATTCGGTTCAATGCTTGGTTGAGCCCTAGCTTATATTTTTCTATCCCAACTAAGGGTATTTCTTGGAGGGTGCGTGCCATTGCTAATCATGTTGAGGAAAGCCTTCATGCTGCCGCCCATGTCTTGGTTAAGGCAATGGCATCAGTTGTAGGCGTGCGTGAAGATCAATTAGCATATAGTTGGCAGTCTGAGAGTCAGGAAGTAGTAGTTTGGGAAAAATATGAGGGTGGTGCAGGGCTATGTGAGATATTTGCAGATCGTTTGCAACGTAATCCTTTAGAAGTCTATCAGGAAATGGTCTCTGTTGTAGCATGTCCCATATATTTATCAGAACAAAAAGGGCATTTGTGGGAGACAGATGATGAACTGCGAAATTACTTATCTCATGAATTTGGACTTGCCCCTGAAACAGCATTACTTAAAGAAATTATCGATAACACCATATCGGAATCGAGATCGAATACTTCCGAGTTGGTCTGCACAGATAATGATGGTTGTCCAGTATGTATTACATCCATCACGAATGCTCAGGATGATCAACCGAGTCGTTTGATCGCTTGGAGGTTAATCGGTGATTTAATAAAGGTATTTGAAGAGAGCGAATGGAAAGAAATTACCCCAGAACAATTCGCCCCTGTAGTGTGGGTAGATAACAATGCGGAACTAATATATGTCTTGGTCTTCTAAGTCGTTACAATGGATGATTCCTGGTATCTTTTTAACTGCAAAGAAGTCAAGCAAAATAGTTATAATGAGTCCTTGGATTGATGATGTGGAATTACTTATATATTCTTGGAATGGGCGAGAACAATTAGCTGGCAATGTTTTACTTTCAAATGTAATGAAATGGCTGCATAGGAATCGCAATAATCATTTTCTAGCTTACGTACGGACAGATCAACTGTATCCTAGGATTAATCCTCGGTTAAATCGTGTACAAAGTCGAGCCTCTTCAGCTTTGGAAGTTCGAGATATTCAATATTTGCACGCGAAATTACTAATCACAGATGCAATGGTTTTAGAAACTTCTGCGAATTTTCTGACTTATAGCATTCACAGAAATGTCGAAAGTCTCTATATTAGAAAAAATCCGTTACAAAATGCATCAGCTTTTGCTCAGGACTTCATTACTAGACACGGCCACAGTCAACTATGAAGATTTATGTTGCAGGACCACTGTTCAATACTATGGAGCGCAGCTACTTAGAGGAAATCGCAACTGCACTTGAGAATGCAGGTTACAATACATTTCTTCCGCACAGAGATGTTGGGTTATTAGATAGTATTGATGATGTTAATCGAGAGCATATATTCCGCGCAGATATGACTGCGTTGGATGACTGCGATATTTGTGTTGCATTACTAACTGGACCTGATCATGATTCAGGTACCAGTGCAGAAATTGGCTATATGTATGCCAAAGGAAAACCATGTTTTGGTATCACTGATGATATGCGATGGATGAATAATCTCATTTGGGGGCTTTGTAACTCAGGCAACAATATCTGTACATCAATCGAGACATGCATTCAACTGCTAAAAACGCAAATTAGTCAGTAGTAATTAAAGGATTAAGCTGCGTATTAGCGTTGATAGCATCGATACCCTCCTGCCTTTTTATAAAGTTTACTGTCAGATAAGTTAGGGGAGTTGCCAGAGACTCATACAATGTTTTGAACAACCATTGTGTAATGACAGCCAATACCAAATCATTGGTTGCCATGGTTCCAGCGAAAGCAATCACAATAAATATTAGAGAATCAAAGCCCTGACCAACAACAGTAGAAGTTATAGTCCTAGACCATAGCCAGCGTCCTTTTGTTAGTTTTTTCATTCTATCGAGGATATACGCATTCAAGAATTCGCCAATTAGATATGCGATAAATGAAGCAAAAAGTAGGCGAGGAGTGTAACCAAGGATTCGTTCATATGCTGCTTGTCCGTCCCAGAAATTGGCAGATGGAAGAAGTTGTCCTGCGACAATGCCTGCCACAGCAACAAGATTGCAGAAAAAACCAAGCCATATTACTCGACGTGCATTTCGAAATCCATAGACCTCGGTAAGAATATCACCTACGATGTAGCTGATTGGAAAAATGACTATGCCCGCGGGCATGATAAAGCCCCAGATATCCACCAGCTTTACTGCCGCAATATTGGCAGTGATTAGAGATGTAATAAATAGACCTGCAATTGATACAAACCAAATTGAATATTTGTTTGACATGTAGTCTCCGGTTTACTGATAATGTAGTGGATCCTTGATCCCCACATCGTGAAAGGCTTTCAGTCGTTCAGCACATGTAGGACAGTTTCCACAAGCTAAATCTTCGCCTCTATAACAAGACCAAGTTTTACTATAATCTACTCCAATCTTTAATCCAATCTGCAGAATATCTGTTTTTGTGAAATTGACAAACGGTGCTCTGATAAGAATTTGATTTGGCTGCAAATCGTAAACGGCATTTACTCTAGACGTGAATTCAGATGTCGTATCCCAATAACCATAGATATCGTGTTTCTGAGCACCATAAAAAACTTCTTGCACTCCTAGTGTCTCTGCCCATGCAATTGCAAGTGATAGAAATATCATGTTTCGATTAGGTACATAGGTCGAAGGCGGTACTTCTTTGGAGACATGTGTTGCTGAAGGAATCTCCATATCTTTATTGACCAAAGAAGACTTGAGCCATAGATCCTGAAGAGGTGATAGATCAACAATCATATGGAGTAACCCAAGAGATTGGGTGTGCATTTGAGCAAATCGCACCTCCTTGTTATGACGTTGACCATACTTGAATGTAATAACTGCAGGGATTCGCTTTCTTTCATGCAAGTAATACAGCAATGTTGTGCTGTCAAATCCACCGCTTAATATCACAACCGAATCAGACCTACCTTCATTCATACGCTTATATTTCCCAAATTCCTAACACCATACTTGTATATGAAATAGTAACTAATTGTACACACTAAAAATAGCTACTAAAAATCGACCTTGACTTAGCGCTTGTAGGTAAACACTGCGCCTTTGCATCCCTGTCTAATATCCTACTCGCCCATTCGTTAAAATCATGCCTTTGCTGCCTTTCTCATTGCACAGTACCACGCCACCCCACAGCCTCATACCTGTAGACAGGTACGGCTACGGGTTTGCTTCTGGCTTGTGCCGTTTCACTCATAGCAAACCCGTGCCGTCCTTCGGATGGGCTGTGGGGAACCCCGACGTGGTATGGCCTGTGCAGAAAGGCAGCTTAACAAAAGCATATTCGGATTACCGACTGGACGGTGTTTCGTTAGCCAGGTCTCGTTTGCTCGAAAGGGCGCGTTGTAATCCCCGGAGCCTCTGTGCTCCGACGGTCTCCTGTAGACGGTCGCTCTGATCCGATATGCCATCCCTGCCCTCAACAGTCCGGTTGAGCGGTGCTATAGCGGTCGTGGATGCTGGTGAATTGTGATATTCACCAGACTGGAAGGGTCAACGTCTCGAGGTTTTCGTTCGTGCGAAGCCGGGGCGCATCCAGGCTGTGAACAACGGTCAAGCGCAGAATTACATCTGAGCTTGTCTCGCACCGATAGGCGGTAGACAACAGATTTTTCACTACTCACGCTCATCACGATCTACGGATTGTGGTGGGCGTTTTTGCTTACCCACACACCATTTCACCTTTCAGGAGGTGCGATATGATCGAAATCACGATCCACACAGATGGCTCGTGCCAGACGCAGACGCACAGCGGTGGCTGGGCAGCGGTGCTGATGAGTGGCACCCATCGTATGGTTCTCAGCGGCAGCGCTGAGGAGACAACTGTCAATGCAATGGAATTGATGGCAGCAGTGAACGGACTGAAAGCGCTCAAGAGAGCGAACCAGACCGTCATGCTGGTGACCGACTCGCAGTATGTAACGCGCGGCGTAAACGAGTGGTTGTCCGCTTGGATCGAACGCGGCTGGCTGACAACGAACAAGAATCCAGTAGCGAACCGCAATCTGTGGGAGCAGATGAACGGACTGCTGGCACAACACCATGTCACAGTGATGTGGGTACCGCGTGAGCAGAACATCGAAGCAGATGGGCTAGCTCAGGAAGCGCGGCTCAATCACGGATTAACCGCGACGAAAGCAGTGCAGACGATCACACACCTGATGATCGCAGGATCACGCACAGCCACATCGCAAATGCTGGCCTATGCCCGCCGTGCAGTGCGTCGCGCTCACGACCGCGGTTACACGGTGATCGTTGGGGACAACCCAAAAGGCGTGGATATGGCGGTGATACGTGAGTGCCGTCGCTTGAAAACACCCGTGATTGTGGCGGGTCCGAGCAACTTTCCGCGCAACGGCGGCTGCAAGCACGGGCAATATGTGATGGTTCATCCCGACACATACTCTGCGGCCAATGGGCGCAGGCTCAATCGTTACACAGTACGGGATCGCTGGTTGGCAGACACGGCTCAGATTGGTCTGTTTATCTGGAATGGTGCAAGTCCCGGTACGAAGGCTGGGTTTGATTATATGATCGGGCGCAACAAGGATGCCCACCTGATTAATTTCGGTGCGGAGGTGTAACCATGAGTGAACATATCATCCCGACTGGGATGCAGATTGTCGCGACAGGCACGGGCGAAGCTGAGACGGCTGCCCCAGGCATTCTTGTAGAGATGAGTCAGCACAATGCATCGGACACGCCATGGTTCTGGCTGCGCGGCGATACCTACCCGCACCGCGAGCTACTCAAACGCTGGGGCTGTCGCTGGAGCAAAAAGCGCAAGTCATGGTACTACATCGGGGAACAACTTCCCGCTGCGGTGCAGCAGCTCATCGAGCAGATAAACATGCGGTCAGGCGAAACTGTTCCGGTCGACGATCAAAATCCATGTTCAGTAGAAAACGCGGTACAAGAAACACCAGTCGCGTCAGATGAAGCGCCACGCCTGTTCGACATGGGCGAAGCGGTTTACGCACGACACGAACTGGAGATGCCTGACGGTCGGTCAGTGCCCACTGGCACGCACGGAACGATCATACGTCTGTATAACCGCAATCCGACGCATGGTTGGAGCTATGATGTGGACTTTGTGGGAATCGGAATTGGCTGGTTCTTCGAGCGTGAGCTGAGCAACCTCGAACCCACACCGGGAATCCGCATCACACGAGGGAGCGTGGTGCCAGCAGGAACCGTTCCACCGCCAACGGATGCCGAGATCAAGAGTGCTCTGATAGACGGTGGATATCAGCCGGAAGCAGTCGTAACTCAGGCCGAAAAGCCGTCCGTATCCCAATCTGATGAAGTTGCCGCCGAGTTGGACACCATTGAGCCAAAAATCCGCATTATCAAACCTGTGCTGGATTTGCCTGACGGGGCTGAACCCGATCCGGTGATCGCAGCAGTCCGTGAGATGAAATCCGCAACTTTGCCTGTCTTCCAGACCACATCGTCAATAAATGGCAAACGCAATCTCGTTCGCATTCCGCAATCCCCCTGCGGAGAGCTGACAGGTAGCATCACGGGCAGCGTGTGGTGTTATGGCTATGCCGTGCATGAGGGCATCTGTGTGTACGTGAATTGTGGAGGGCCGAGAATGGCTGTCGAGGCGATTCGCGCGAAGCTTGCCAAAGGCGACATCGTGAATTGTGTGCCGATGGATGCGCCTGCGATTGAGCTGACGGCGGGTGAAGGCAACACGGGCATGTACACCGCCTTCATGCAGAACATCCCCGAAGCGAAGTTCACCAGCCTGATTCTGGTGCATGAGATGCTGACGCAGCCCAACTATGGCGGCAAATCGATCACATTTATGGTGCATGAATCCGATGAGCAGGCCATGATCCAACTGCGCCATCACATCACGAAGCTGGTGAAAGTACCCGTTTTCATGGAATGGACGAGCTATCTGTGGCACACGGGACAGGCCGCGAAGCTGCTGCGACCAACGCGCACAGGCGGCGACATCAAACTATGGACGGTTGATCTGGATGCCGATGCATGGACACGGCTGATTACAGGTGGATTGGCTCAAGAGATTATTGATCTACCTGAAAGGTGAAGTATTTCATGCGGTTGACAATCCTCCGTTCGACATAATACAATTGCCACGAAGGTTCACAATAGGCTTCTACGTGTTTTTGAGGGCAGGCCTCTATCCTCTGAGTGAGATTATGACAACTGTTAAAAACCAGCATTTTGTGCCTCAGTTCTATCTAAGACAATTTGCAAACTCACAGTCACAAGTAAATGTCTTTGACAAATTGCAACAGAAAACGTTTCGAGCAAACATCGCAGATGTTGGTAGCGCTCGATACTTTTATGACCTTTCACAGGAGCAGGTTGCCTCATTTGAAGCTCAAATCGAAAAAAAGAAAGAAAACGGTGAGCTAGATCCTGCGATTGAGGACGAAGTCCGCGCACGCATGACTAATGTACAGTGGGTAGAACAGAAACTCAGTACATGGGAACATCGATTTGCAAATGTTTTGAATGATGTAATCATGACGCTCGAAAAGCGACGACGTTTCAAAAAACGATTCCGAAGCAACATTGCACAACTTGTTGCATTACAATACTGGCGAACATATGAACGTCGTCAAGGTATGATGGAGTTCGATAGAAAATTGGAAACCGAAGTAATGAAGCTTGTCAACCGGATGAATGAGGTCAAGCAAACTAACTTCACTGCAGAAGATTTAGGAATTGCATACGATCCTGATAGGACGGCAGATCGTCATAAGATGATTATGCTTGACACCGAAATCTTGAATGAGACTGCCAATATATTTAACAGTCACATATGGGTGATTGGTGTGAATGATACCAAAGTCCCGTTATATACGTCTGATAATCCTGTGACACAGCGAGCACATAAAACAGATGATTGGCGGAGTAATACAGGCATTGCCTCTCCTGGAATAGAAATTTTCTTCCCTTTAAGCCCTAAGTATGTGCTCAAAATGTTTGAGAGAAGCTATTTCCATACTATGGAATCATATGATGGGCGATTGATCTATCTCAAAGAAGAGAACATCGTCTACAACAACAGCCATCAAGTACAGTCTGCATATAGACAAATATATAGCCCCACAAGTGATTTTCAGCTGATTGAGCAGATGCTCGCAGAAGAACCAGAAATCGCGGAGCCGAAAACACGTTTCAACGTCGGTTAAGTCACAATCACTAGAATGGAAAGCCATATCGCGTAACGGTATGGCTTTTTGATTTTAAAGGAGTCACAGCATATGGCACGCCTTGAATCGAAAGCCGTCATGGGTTATCTGCCCATCGAAGAGCGCCACTATCCGGCGCTCTTTTCATTAGTCGCACCCGCGACAGCCGCCCATCGCCTGCTGGATCCCTGCGCGGGAGAAGGTGTATTTCTGGACGCCGCCGCGCAGCACTGGCAGGTCACACCGTATGCCAACGAACTGGATGGCGACCGCGCCGAGCAGTGTATCACCCGCTTCGGCGTGCGGCAGGCGGTTCGCTGCGATGTGGAACGGCTCATCGCCAGCAACAACGCCTTCTCCATCGGCTGGTTCAATCCGCCCTACGACCATGATGCCACCGCTTCGGGCAGCAAGCGCGTCGAGTTCCGCTACCTGCGCCATAGCTGGAAGTGGATTCAGGACGGCGGCATTGTCATGTGGTGCGTCTATCGCACGCATCTGACGGAGGACGCGGCCTCCTTCCTCGCCCGACACAGCACGCGCGTCGATGTGTGGGCGCTGCCGGGCAAGCATCTGGGTGAATATGACCAAATCGTGGTGGTGGCGATCAAGGGTTTGCAGCCCGATCCCGATGCCCTGTATGAGCAGATTCTGTCGCAGAAGGCACAGCCAAGAGTGTTGGAGGTTCAGCCGGAACCGCTCTACAGGCTGCCTCCCGCGTCGGACAAATCACGGCGATTCGTGTTCGCGCCGGATGTCATCGACGCACAGCAGGGCTTGCGGCTGATCGAGGCACAGGGCGCATGGCAGACACACGGCTTTCAGTCGCTGCTGTCAATCCCGCCACCGCCATCGCAGATCGAACCCGTCGTTGCACCGCGTCCCGGTCACATGGCACTGGTTCTGGCAGCAGGCGTCGCCGATGGCGCTGTCATCGAAACCGAGAATTATGGCACGGTCGCCATTCGCGGCAAGACGCAGCATGTGCAGCAAATTGCCCGAGTCGATGTCGAGAGTGATCCCACCGACCCGGATCGACAGGTCAAAAAGACCACCATCCGTCTGAAACCTGCCACCACGCTCACGCTGCTGTCGAGCGATGGCACGCTGGTCGAGATGGATGGCGACGATGCCCTGCTGGAGTTCATCACGCGCAATAAAAAAGCGCTGGCGGGCTACCTCAATAACAAATTCAGCCCGATGTACAGCTTCGACTTCAACGGCCTGCGTCGCTTTCTGGATCGAGTACGGCTCAAGGGCAAGTATCCGCTGTATGTTGCCCAGAAGCACGTCATTGCTGCGATCACACGCGGCTTTCAGGCGCGCGACAGCATTCTGCTGGTGGGTCAGATGGGTGTTGGCAAGACCGCCCAGGGCAGCACTGCCGCCGTCGCCATCGCATCAGGCGCCGTTGAAGCGCTTCAGACCGATATTCGCCCCGATCAGGTCGTACTGGTGGTATGTCCGCCGCATCTCATCGAAAAATGGCAGCGTGAACTGCTCAGCATCCATCCCAACATGATCGTCGAACGGCTGGATCGGCACGAAGACGTGAAGGCCTTCATGGACAAGGCCGAGCGCATGGGCGCTGGCATTCCCAAAATCGGCCTCATCAAGCGCGATCTGACCAAACTCAGTTGCAGCCGCGAAGTGGCTGTCATCTGGCGAAGTGAACCGCAGGCGCTCTGGCGGCACAACCAGCCTGTTCCCGAAGGCTACACACCCGATCAGCGCATCATCAAACAGCCTGTGCCGAAATGCCCGCACTGTGGTTCAACGGTGATGCAGGAGAAGAAGGGTACGTCTGTTCCGGCTACCGAAAGCTGGCTTAAGGCAGGCAAGCGAAGTTGCTCTGTTTGTCTGAGCCCACTCTGGCAGGAAGCACGCGACAAAGGCTCACGCCCGAAAGCAGGTCACAAATATGCCGCGAAGAATCCGCGCTATCGGCTAGATGAGTACATCAAACGCCAGTATGCGGATCGCGTCTACTTGCTCATCTGGGACGAGATTCACGAAGCCGCCAATGGCGATACCGGCAACGGTGAAGCTTTTGGGAGGCTAGCAGGCATCTCGAAGAAGATACTGGCGTTGACTGGCACACCTTTTAACGGGAAGTCGTCTTCACTGTTCAATATCGAGTACCATCTCAACCAGCGTGTTCGGAATCGTTACAACTGGGGCGGTACGGAACGCATCAGCCGCAAGCAACGCGGCTCAAACAGTTTCCAGCAAGTGATCGAAGGCAGCAGCAAACAACGTGGCCGGGCTGAATCGCAGTGGGTCAATGACATGGGTGTGCGAGAACAGGTCATTGAAGAGCGACCTTCCTACGACAGCAACACGGGCGCGTTCACAGGCACATCGACCTATGAGCGTCCTTATCAGGAAGCACCGGGCATCTCGCCGCTGCTGGTGGCGGAAGTGCTGGATCACGCCATTTTCTTCTCACTGGCGGATCTGGGCAAAGCGCTGCCGGAATACGAGGAAATCGCGTTGCCGGTTGAGTTGCATGCCGATCTGTACGAGGAATATGATCGCACACGATCCCTGCTAAAGGACTACCTGATTCAGCGACGTTGGGAGGGTGACACCACCTTCAGAGGTGCGTACCTGCAATGGGCGATGGGCTGGGTGAATACGGCTTTCCGACCCACAGAAGTCATTCACAACATCAAACACGCCATCACTGGTGAGAAACGAGCGCATATCGTCACACGCATTGGCTCATTTGGCGAAGATCGCATATACGCCAAGGAGCAGGCACTCATCGACCTGCTGAATGAGGAATTGGCAAACGGGCGTCCCTGCGTGGTCTATCTGCGGCAGACCGCTACCAAGGATATTCAGCCGCGCATCGACAAACTAATTCGCAAGCATGTGCCGGATGCCGTGCCCTACATCCTCAAAAATACGGTTCAGGCTGAACGGCGCGAGAAAGTCATCAATCAGCAGATCGCCAGTGGCACGAATATCATTATCTGCAATCCCGAACTGGTGAAGACCGGTCTCGACCTGATTTACTTCCCGACGCTGATCTTCTTCGAGATTACCTTCAACCTCTCGACCATGATGCAAGCGGCGGCACGTGCCTATCGCCTCAACCAGACCCACAGCCACTGCAAGACGGTTTACCTGTTTGCGGAAGGCACGATGGAGCATACGGCGGTGCAGCTCATGAGCCGCAAGCAGCGAGCAGCCAAGCTGCTGACGGGCGATGTCGGGTTGACCGGGCTGGATGCGTTGACCGAGAGGGAATCGGGCTTTGAGGAAGCGCTCTTGGAAGCCATCGCCAAAGATGAAGCCCTGCTTGATCCCAGCGAGATGTTCAAGGCCAGCGCGGGGCAGAACGAAGTGGACAGCGAGGATATGGCTTACTGGAACGTTGAGGTTGATGAGGATGTGGTCGAAGAACCTGCCATCGTTGCACATATGGCTCCAGTCGAGGCACCAATCGAACTCAGTGGCGTGCCAGTTGAAGAAGATCAACCAGTTCAGCAGATATCCCAAGCTGCTGCGAAAGTGGCAGCATCCGAAACGACGCAAACGGATACGGCTCGCCTTGTACGTTATGTCGGCAGCTATCTGGACGGCGTGCATCTGATCCACGACCGCGAGAAGCGGCTGCAGTTGCAAGCCAAACTTCTCAGTATCCTGACCGATGGTGTCATCGACAATGAGGAAACATGCACAGTCGTCGGGCTGCGTGACCCGGACTTCAGCAAGTATTCGGTTCATGAGGAAACATTGATGCGATATGTACGGCGCTGGCTGAAACAACACCATTTCGTTTTCATGGGATGCGAGGATGAATCCGCTGCCAGGATCGTTGATCTGGCAAAACAGGCTTTTGGCCTGACACCAGTGAAACTCGACATCTTCGAGAAGCTGAAGGAAATGCGCGACGAGGAACTACAGCGCGAACTGACAATAACACTAAGGGCAGATCATCCGACATCTTCTGCATCAGCGAAGCAGCCAAATCGCAAGAAGCTGGACTTGCTGGCTGTGCCAGATGACAAGCCGGAGGCTGTGCCAGATACTCTCCCTTTAGCAGCGGATTGGAGTCAATCGGAGATGGACGACGACAGGTCCCAACAACTGGCGATGTTCTAGTCTTCCTAGATGCGCTGCTGGCACGATCCGACTCCTACCGTCACCGTGCCTGTCTGACTCTGACCGCCATCCATCCCGACGGACAGCACCGCACACCCTCATGTCATATTCCGCTGAATCGCCCTGATTTGCTGGATGATGCGCTGAAACGACTGCTGGCAACCAATCGCCTCGGTTGGGGCGCTTTTGTTGCTATTGGCCTACGCAGGCGCGGATTGACTCGTTATCAACGTGGTACTGCACGGGACATTCTGGCGCTGCCTGCCGTCTTCGTTGATCTCGATGATCCTGCCCCGAATGCCCTCACACGGCTGCGTAATCTACATCCGATGCCATCCTGTATCACCTTTACTGGTGGCGGCTATCACGCCTACTGGTGGCTGGATCAGCCTGTTTCCGATTTGAGGGTGGCGCGGCGTGTCCTACGCGGCCTTCAGCAGATGGCAAAGAGTGATTCGCTAAGCGTTGTCCAGAGTCTGCGTTTACCGGGTAGCCGAAATACCAAGCCACGACGGAACAATGCCCTCTGTCGAATCATCGAGCTACACGAGAGGCGCTATCCGGTGGAAGCGTTTAATCACTTGCTGACGCATCCGGCTTACCGACCACCGCAGCGACACCTGCCGCGTCCGACTACACACAGTCGTACTGATAATGCTCTCAACCCGGCGCTACTTCGAGTTGTCACTGATCGACTGTCTGACATGGGCTATGTCGGTCGCGGCGACTGGCTGAGCGGCTCTTGCCTCTACCCGTCTCACCATCAGCACGACGATACGCATCCGAGCTTTGGCTTTAACACCCGAACTGGCTACGGAAACTGTTTCCGATGCGGGTCGATCCTGCTGAAGGACATCTGTCACACCCTGGGTATCCTGCCCACCGATTACGGTGGGCTTTTTGTTTAAT
Source organism: Anaerolineaceae bacterium (assembly GCA_020634165.1). GTDB lineage: Bacteria > Chloroflexota > Anaerolineae > Aggregatilineales > Phototrophicaceae > Phototrophicus. Next base: position 62,736 of record JACKCF010000002.1, read on the forward strand.
TAGAAAGGACAAAACAATGCCAAAGAAGAAACAAAAGTATATACCGCCGACGGTTATCACCCTGACGCTGCCAACGCCGGACGCAGACGACACATCGCAGGAAGCTACCCTGCTCATTCAGCGCGGTGATCTGGCACATCTGCGCCAGTTCGACTACAGCGGGGAGATGACCGAACTTGTCATCGCCATTCGCCAGGCTTCCGAAGCCTTGACCACTCTCGAAGCACAGCCGCCAGTCATCCCGGATGCGCCCACGAGCAAATCCGCGAACAATGCGAAGAACAACCAGAAATCTGACGACTCGCCAGCAGAGGATGAGGAACCAACTATCGACGTGCCACTGAAAAAAGGCACAAAGGCCATCAGGATCAGTCGCCTCAAGATCGTCGGTGGTGAAAGCGATGCGGTTGCCTACAAGCAGGCCGCCATCATCGCAGGTCGCTTAATCGATGGCGGGCTTTGGGATGGGGAATCACCGATCCGTATCGACGATGTGTATGCCGTGTCGAAGAAAATGAAACCACTCACCGACAAGGATTTTTCGCTGTTCTCGCTGGAAGATTTTGTGCAGGTCGGAAGCATCGAGGAAGAAGCTCCCGCCTCAACAGCCGATGCTGACGAAGAAGTTTCCGCAAGCTAGCTAACCCATTCACACATCAAATAATGAGGAGAACAATCTCATGACTGAACAGGCCAACGATACACAACCGCGTATCTTCAAGACCGGATCGACCACAATCACCGAAGACGAGAGCACCAGCGGTTTGACAGCGGAACAGGTGCGTGATGTCCTCAAATACCAGTTTCCCGAAGTCGCCAACGCGACCATCAACACCCGTACCACCGAGGATGGGCAGGAGATTATCGAGTTCCTGCCCAAACCGGGGCGGAAAGGCTAGGCCATGATCGACCTCAAGGGGCAGTCCCTGCGTGTCCTGACGGATGTGCTGGGTGATCTCGCGCCGGTCGAACTGGAAGGGATGCGGCTGCTGGCGCAGCTGCGTCCCACTTCCTCTGGCTTGCTACCCTCCACTCAGAGCATCGAGCGTGCGACCCTGCGCCGGGCTACATCCGAGATCATCGACTACACCGGACGCTGCCAGCGGATGCGATCATATCTGCTCAACTTGAACCCGGTGCCTCTGACCGACCTGATCGTGACGGAGTTTGGCCTATGAACTTGACCGAGTTTCAACACCTGTACGATGGTCTCGCTACCGCCGCGCTGGACGATCCGGTTCTGCATCTAGCTTACACGGTGGCCTGGCTGGATCCCCTGCGTGTCTGTCCTGACGACCCGGTGGACGACTACGATCTCAGCGAGGATTACTACTACGGCGAAGGGGATGATCTGGAAGCGGCACTGCACATCACACGCGGCTGCTTTCCCGACCTCTACGCTGAAGCGGTTGCTGACCTGCATACAGGCGTGGCCGAACGACAGGTCGAAGAGCATATCCGCGATGGCATCTGTGAGCAGGGCATCCCAATGGATATTGTCGAGTTTGAAGGAGCCTACGCCTTCGGCATTCCCATGCCCGCCTGTGGTATCGACGCTGCTGATCCCGATACGCTGGAGCCATTTCAGGGGCAGATTGAGACGTTGTATGACCTGTTTGGCATCGACATTGATTGGGATACTCATTGCGTTCATATACCTGATAATGCCCATGATGTGGCACTTGCAGTCGCTCTGAGCCTGAACGAGGCGCTGCGCGAGCAGTATCCGGTGTACGACCAGTTGTACTGGCTGCTGGGCTGGGCATTCAGCATGACGGGCAACAGCAGCGTAGACTGCACATGGGAGATACTGGCGGAGTTCCAACCGCTGGACTGGTCACCTGATAACGTCGCCTTCACACGTCTAATCGTCGAGGAATGTGACCAGATCATGACGGCAGCTACGGCTGGACTGGACGATCTGCAAGACAACGAGGCATTGCGCGAGACCCTGACGCACAATATCGCCATCATCTGCAAGAAACTAAAAAAGAAAGGAAGACGAGATCATGACCGTATTTCAGAAGACAACCCCAATCCATTCGGACTGGACTGGCCGCAGCCTGCAAGCGGCTCTGACCGAACAGCCGAGCTTGCAGCTTAGCCTGTACAGCTTCGGCGCGATTCTCGGCAAGGCCACCGACAATGGCGGCTTCACCGAGTTCCCCGTTGATCCCGATGAAATCGCCCGCGCCCTAAGCGCGAAGACCATCTTCACCACCGGCCTGATGACCGAGGATGTGCTCTATGTGCATCAGGAAGGCGTCAAACAGACGGTGGTTGGCTTCCGCAAGCGTCAGCGCACCGGCATCTGGCTGGAAGGCAGTGACGAGCCGCTGCGTGTTCCGCTGCCTGACCTGATCTTGATCCGCACGCTGACCGATGGCAATACACCCTCCTATCAAGTCTTTGCCACCAAAGGCCGACCGGAAGCGCTGGATGCGTCCTTGTTCAATGTGCCGCTGCCCAACATCTACGGTTCTGGGCAAATCTGTTGGGGTAATGTCCGTCTGGACGGTCTGACCACTGGCACATCGCTGACGGCAGGCTGGAATAATCTGCTGGGCACACGCTTTGGCAGTCACAGCGTAGGAGGCAAATCGAAGACCCATCACGACGATGTACGTAAGATTCTGATTGACCTGAACACCAATCCGCGCCGCCGGGTCTATCCACGCTCGGATCTGATCCCGGCAAAAAAGACTCTGGCACAGGTGCTAGGGATTGAGGAGGCTAACGCATGAAGGTTTATACATTCGATCCTCACCTGTACCTGCGTCAGATCGTGCTGGTGGGCTGTGGCGGAACGGGATCGCAATTGGCGCGAGCGGTTGCCCGCATGATCTACAGCATGAAAGCTGTCCGCCAGTCGGTACCCCGCGTCTGTTTCATCGATCCTGATGTCGTGGAACTGCCTAACGTCGGTCGCCAGTTGTTCACTCATGCTGAAGTAGGTCTTCACAAGGCCGAGGCACTGGCGCGGCGCTTCAACTACAGTCTGGGACTGTCGATTGAATGGCACAATGAGGCGTTCGATCCACGCAAGCACATTGATCGTAACAGCGGCACCATTCTACTGGGTGCGGTGGATAATCATCTCGCACGCCGTACTTTGGCAAAGACCAAAGATGCATTGTGGATTGACTGCGGCAATCATCGCAATGGCGGTCAGGTGGTGATCGGCAACACCAATGACCGTGAAGCGATCCTGAGAGAACTCAAAGCTGCCGACGAGTCCGTACGCTATCTGCCGAATGCGGCACTGTTGTATCCCCAACTGCTCCAGCCAGAGGCAGCACAGCCCGCAGATGAACCAGACCTGTCTTGTGCTGAATTGGCACTGCAAGGCGAACAGGGCGTCCTCATCAATGGTTTTATCGCATCCATCGCCGCCGAATATCTGCGTAAGCTGCTTCAGCGCGAATCTATCTCTACCTACCAGACAATCTTCGCTGGTGATGTGCTTTCCATGCGCAGCACACCCATCACAGTGGCGAACCTGCAGGCCGATTTGCAATCCCAAACCGCCTCCCTCTGCGCCAGCTAATCCGACAACACAACAACACAAAATAGAAGGAGAAATACCAATGGGCTACGATGTCTACTTGTCTTTTACTGCATCTGTCCCCGATGCCGCCACCAGCGAACGTCTGCGTGAGGCGTTTTTCACACCGGACTTGTTTGGGCCGACGCTGTACGTCGAATCTGGCGATGACTATCTGTATGGCACTTGGGAAGGTCGAAACTGCAGCAAAGAAGATACTATTGCGTTCTTGCGACCGCTAGCCAATCAGTTTGGTGTAACCTTCGATGTGACTTACAGCAGTGACTACGATGATGGCAGTCAGCGTTTCTTTGTTGGAACTGATGCTAATAGTTGTCAGGCTGCTTATGATCTCGAAAAGCTATCGGGTCTGCTTACGACCCTCAACAGCAAACCAGATGTCTTAAAGAAGGTTCTGGAACAGAACAGCGCCAAGCAGAAACAGCTTATCCCACTCGTGGAAACGCTTCAGCAGATTCTCCGATCATAAATCCGAGTGAAAGGAACGATCATGCACCAGCTTCCGTTGTTTCCACCAGATAACCCACAACCGTTGCCAGATGCCTTGACGCTTTTACGAACAGGAGTGCCCCTGATTTTATCTGTTTCCGGAGGCAAGGACAGCGATGCCATGTCGCATTATCTTCTTGATTTGCGGCAGGCAGAAGGCTGGTCGGGGGATGTTGTGATGGTTCATGCCGATCTGGGTGCGCGCGTCGAGTGGCATCAGACGCCAGCCTATGTGCGTGATCTTGCCAGACGAAAAGGTGTGTCTCTGCATGTTGTGCGATGGACTCACGGTGACTTAATCGACCGAATCTGGCAGCGATATTACAAAGATCCGTCACGTCCGTGTTGGCCTTCTGCTGCCATGCGCTACTGCACATCCGACCTGAAACGTGGGCCGATTTCACGATTTATCCGGCAGAATTTTTCAAGGAATGTTGTGTGTGCAATGGGGCTTCGGGCTGAGGAAAGTACCGCACGAGCCAAACACGAGACGTTCCGACTACGCAAAGACAGCAGCGCCCCGACAAAGGGGCGTTTTGTTTATGATTGGTTACCTATTCATAACTGGTCGGAAGCTGATGTGTGGAACTGCATCCAGCAGCATGGCAATGTCTATCACGAGGCGTATCAGCATGGGAATCAGCGACTGTCCTGTGCGTTATGTGTGCTGGCCAGCGTCAACGACCTCATGAACGGAGCTATCCACAATCCAGATACCTACATTGAATACTGCCGCATCGAAGCTGTCACCGGCTACAGTTTCCGCAAGGACTTCTGGTTGACTGATCTCAGGCCGGAACTACTTCCACAGGATATCTTGGAGGCGGTTCGTGACTATCAATCCCGAGTTCAATCCCCGGTCGCGGTATCCTGATCATCCGAACCCGCAAAACCATAATCCTCCAGCAGCGTTTTCGTGTTGTTGGGCTGTTTCTCTCGCCGAAATGCCTCGCGTGGTAGATGCTGCCTCAAGTGCCGTAGACGCATCTTGAGATACAGCGGCCATTCCCGATAAGCGTGAAACGCCTGCTCCTCCAACTGCGCCAGTGGATTCTGCTCGTCCTCATCAAAGTAGCTCATACGATGCTCCGCAAGCTACATATCCATGTCAATGGATACGGCAATTATCGGCTGAGGCTCTTGCTGAAGTTCGGGTTCGGGCTGCATTGCCACAGGCTGAACAGTCGGCTCCAGAGCCAGCTCGCGCTGTATCCGGGTTTTGAAAGGATCGGCTGGCCCCTGCCGGAACAGGCGTGGATCTTCCCGATTTGCTGCTAGCGAACCATTCTCGATGGCGATTTTCTCGACTATGTTCATTTCCGTTTCTAGCCCATCGACGGCACGAATGCTCAGTAAAATGCCTTGCTCCCGATTGGCATCGCTGATGGTGTCATATTCTCCCAGCGCGATGGATTCAATCTTCGGTTTACCGTCCATCTCCCATGTTTTCTGACTCTGAAGCTCGAAGGTGCCGCCGGAGTGCGGCACGATGTCATAGGTATAGTTGAGGGATGCCAGTTCCTGCTCCCGGTCGGTTACAAAAGGATCGGGCGGGCCATCTGTAAACATGCGTCCATCAGGACGCGCATAGTCGAGAGAGCCTTCTGAAACCGCTAGATATTCGGCTAGCTGCATGGATGCTTCCAGCCCCTCTGTGCCACGTAGTTCAACCAAATCGTGCATATCCTGATGCACAGCACTAATACTGTTATAGGTGCCTAGTCTCAATTTCTGCTCGCCGCCACTCCAGCTTTTCACGGCCTCCAGAATGGGTGTGAAGTCCTCATCAAAACTTTGCTCGAAGTGGTACATTGGCTTTTCGCTGTATGTCGAATCGGTACGATTTGAATTGGTAAATGTCGGGTTCATGAGTGTCCTCCATCTCGTCTAGGTTTTGCCAGCTAGGTGTTGCTGAAACGGGCATATTCACCATCAGAGGGGCGGTTGTAGAGATACCAGATGCCCTCATCCTGTACATCGAACAAATAATGGAAGCGCGGTAGATTGGCGATGATTTCCAGATGCTGCGTGTTGAAATGCTGGAAGGCTGGATCATCACGGAACACATGCAGTCCCTGCCGCTGGTTAAAAATCACGCGGATGGGGCAGTTCTCGAACACCAGTCGCGCTTTGTTCTCAAGGAAAACGGTCATCTGCTGATCGACCACAATCAGCTTTTTGCGACGCGTGCGGAAGGTCTTGGCGGCTTCAATCAGGAAGTCAAGCAGTGACGGATGGCGCATCAGGCGATAAACCTCATCCACTGCAATGATGCGTGGCGATTCATCGCTCAGGCTGTCGCGGCGGATAGCGGACAAGACCTGCGTGTAGGCAATCGCCAGCATGACCGGATCCTGTTCCATTTCATGGAAAGAGAAAACCTGCGGCTGAGTCTTGCCGCGTGCTGATAAATCCATATTGGTAGCGCCATTGACGAAAGCCGCCCACGGGCCGCGTCCGGTGCAGAGTCCGGCAATTTCATCGGCCAAATCGCGGGCAATGCGCTGCAAATGTTCCTTGTCGCCGAGACCCGACAGCACATCACAGACCGTTTCGGTGAGCGGAGCAATTTCTGGCGTAATCGTACGCCAGTCATCGAAGCCGCTGTAGAGCAGTTCCAATGCTTCACCGAGCAGGGCACGTTCCTGATTGGCTTTTTGCGTGCCGGAGAGCTGCCGACCAAGCAGCGTTTCATAGAGGCGGATGGTATGGGCTTTCTGCTCGACCAGCGTGGGAAACATGACATCCTGTGGATTGAGGCAGGTGTGCTGGGCACTCATCACATACCAGGGAATATCGAGCGCCTGTGCCAGATGGGCACCATGTCCCATCGGTTCCAGCAGCGTGAACGGTACATTTTCCTCAGCCCACTGCCGCAGCAGCAGACAGTTGAGGGCAAAGGTCTTGCCGTAGCCGCTCACCCCGACCCAGACTTCATGGGTAGCACGTCTATCCCGCCATGAGTTATGAAACACAGGATAATTCGCACCTGCTGCTTCACCGCGCAGTGTGCCATCTAACCCGGAGAGTTTGCGATAGCCCAGTGGCGCAAATAGCAGTGCCAGTTCGCGCGATGTGATAGGCCACGTGGTATGGGGAACGGCGATTTCGCTGGTTGGTTGTGCGGCAAAAAAGCGAGCTGCCTGAGCCTGTGCTTCCCCGATTTCGGCTCGCAACAAAAACCAGGGTTTCATGGCATCGACGATGTGGTTGACACGCTGTTTGAGGGTGGATAAATCAGGCGCTGCGACTGCGATGACAATTTGAACGTCATGTAGCGCATCACCCAGGTTGAGTTCGGAGAGGGTCTGACGGCAGTCGTTGACTTTTTTCAGAGAACGGCTGTCTTCGCCGCGAAGTGTTGCCAGATGCACCGAATAAGCCTGCACCACATTTTCAATTTCGTTGATGGCCTCGTTATGCGTCCATGTCCTGGCAATATCGACCGAGAGTGCCAATGGGAAATTGGTTCGCAGAAGCTGCGCTAGCGGACGCCCGAAATCCCAGATCGTGGGCTGGAACTGGTAGCTGGACAGCAGGGCATAGAAAGGGCGATTGTGTCCTTCGCCTACGGGCGCTAGATGCCAGTTGGGATAGGAACGATTGGGCGCAGTCAGTTGATACTCACCCGCAAACAATGCTGGCCATTGGGCCGGAACAGCCACTGCATCCAGTGCCGCCGACACACTGCGACTAAGAGCGCGAGCATTTATGCCGCGCTCTGTCCAGAATGCCAGACCGCATATTGCCCGCTGGTACTCAGCTTCACTTTGCAGCCGTTCATAATGGCGACGATACTCCATCAACAGTGCCTGGCGTTGGGGTTTTTCGCTTTGAAGTGCCAATGACACAACTTGCGAAATACGCGGCGAGAGATCTGCCGGAAGCTGCCAGGTCACGAAACGCGCTGGCCCGGTCAATCCTCGCAGCCACAGGCTGAAGCGATTCTGCAACGATTGCAATCCCTCCGATGTGCCATGCAGCATGATGTCGAAGGGGTCAATCAAAAGCGTATGCGCGATGGCTGTCATGCGTTTGGACTTGGCGCGTGTTTCAAACATGGCTATGCTTCCTCGACAGACATTTCATGGGCAGATATGCCGAAGTCATCGACAACCAGCAGACGTGTGCCATCTTGAGTGGCCTCGCGCACATTGTTGTAGATTGCCCACTGACCCTCTGTTCTTTGTGTAAATCCACGCCGACTGCGGAAGATGTCGGTGCTTTTCAAGTGTGTCTCAGCGGCATCAAGATTGAGCGCAAGCACGATTTGGCTAGCTGCGCCTGTCGGGTGTTCAGCCGCAGCTAACATCAATCTTGCTCGCCAGCCCAGCATCAATCGCTGCCAGAGCGGTAATCCGCCGCGACTGCCGGAGAGCATCAACAGCGCCACAAAGCTGATGAGCAGAATTGGCAAACTGAGCGACGAAAAGGGTGTCATGCGGCTGCCCATAAAGAGGAAGACGGCGCCTGTTCCGCTGAAGATCAGGCGCTTCATCGAGATGCTGCCGAAGCCTTTCTCCTCGCGCAGCCGCACATTGGACTTGAACTGGGCAGCCATCGCACTAGCTCGTCGTAATGCCCAGCGCCGCCAGACCGCCGCCACCGACGAAGACCAGCAGCAGTAGACCAATGGTGACCTGCGTTGCCATGCGCGGATTGTCGCGTTTCCAGTCGGAAATCAGCGGCCACGACGAGCCGAGGTACATGATGGCGAGGCCGATCATGCCGATAACGGCCATACTGCCGCTGATGGCGATCAGCAGATCCTGAAGCTGGGTGAAGAAGGACTCGACCGAACCAGGAATATCATTCATGAGAAAACCTTTCTGGTACATCGAAAACGAGATCAGGGCATGTGAAGGGCGTATTCGCGCTCCAGCAGAAAAAGTCGTGCGTCGGATTGACCTGTATAGGGAAAGCTCAGGTGCAGTGAGTAGGAAGCTCCGCTCGCCAGTTCAGGTGGCAGATCATTCGTGAGAGGTATGGTCGGTATACCATTCGTATCGAGTCGAATTGACTGACCCACCAGCGAAACCGGGTTGCCAAGCGGGTTAAACAGTCGCGCCGTGACTTCAAGTTGGTCGCCAGTGAGGGTGATGGCTTCGACCTGTATCACTAGGTCGGCAACGGTCAACGCAGGCTCAGGCTGGCGAATGGACAGTGCAAAGGCAACAGGTTCACTCGATGGTGATTCGACCTGGAGCACAGCCGAATCAATCTGCCCAGGGAGATCAAATAACATATTGCCAGAAATTGTGCTGTGAGAAGGAATTTCAGCAGGCAGTGTGTGCGATGCCAGCCGGATCGGAGTATTAGCTCCATCTACCAGTGACCAGCTTAGATCAGCGACTAGCAATATTGTCGCCTGTGTGGACAGATCCACATCTAATATCAGACTTCCCGAATCGACAGAGGCATCCAGCACACGAAGAAAAACACCTTCAGCAATTTCAGCCGAAGTGCCCATCGGAACATTGGCAGACAGTTCGCCTGCTTCCAGACGCTCGATCTCATTGGATGCTTCGTATCTGGCCGTGACGACAGTACGCTCATCGGTCAGTAAACCATCGGGCGCATATTCGCCAATCAGCACCAGCACCAGACCGGGCGTATCCTGCCGGAAAATAGCTGAGGTCTGACGAACGACTTCCTGTCTGTCCTCATAAAGGAAGGTCAGAACGGCACCGGTATTCATTTGCAGTTCAAAGCGCGTGCCTGTTTGCAGTGATTCCATGAAAGCGGTGTTCTCCTCACTGAACGGCAGTCCCAGCACAGGGCGCACAATCAGACCGGATACCCACGAAGCTACGTCAGGATTGGCATCAAAACGCCAGTCAGCCGTCTCGATGAGGCGTTCCTGCACCACAAACACCCGTGAGCGCATCGCATCCGGCGGATAAACCTGCAAAAGCACCGGATAATAATCCTTGCTGAGCAGCTCACCGTCGCGGATCACGCGATCAGCTTCTTCCAGAGCCAATGGCGTCGGGGTCGGGCTGATTTCGGGTGTGACAGTGGCTGTTATGGAGGGCGTTGCATCGAGTGCGACGGCGCTTGCATCGTCGCCACCGGAGAAGGTCGTCACTAGAAACAGAATGACCAGCCCTGCCATTGGCAGCAGCAAAAGCCCCAATAGTCGTGGCGTACCACTGCGAACAGGCTGAATCAGCGGTTCATCATGCGACATCTCGCGCTGTTCACGGGCCGCCTGCTGAATATGATCCGGCACAATCGCCCAACGTGTACCTACCGGAACCAGTGCCTGCTGCCTGTAGGCATCGATGAGCTGGCGCAGCACGCGCAGTTCGGCGGCATCATCCAGCGTGGCATTGGCTTTTTGCAGCTCACGCTGATACACGCGGCAATAGTACGCCTGGCGCTCGGCAGGCACTGCATCCCACTGCCGATCCAGTCGATTTTGAGCCTCCGTCATGATGATCCCTCGTCATGACTTTCAGGCAGGGAATCATGTGCTTCGATGAAATTGCTGGTGGCGATTTCAATGGATGCGGGCTGCGGCTGTATTGGCTGCGGTTGTCCTGATGATGGCGCTTGGTGAATGGCAATCGCCTGCGGCAGCGCTCTGGCGGCGGCTTCCAGCGCTCGAACCGCCCGGTTCATATCAGTCGATGCGCGCGATTCATTGCCCGGATTCTGTTTGAGCGCGGCTTTCAGGCTTTCGGACAATCCCGTTTCGGTGCGGGCTTCGGTCATGACCTGCTGCACCTGCTGCGGTGTGGTGTTCAGGCCAACAGCCTGTTTGACGAAGTGACCGACAGCGGCAGTATGTTGCCCGAAGGGATATGTGTTGGGCGCGGTTGGAATACCTGCCTGTTGGGCAACGGCAGAAGTGGCTTGCTGGTGGGTAACGGGTGATGATTGACCAGCCGAAATATTCTGCCTAATGCCTGAAATCGCTCCCGAAAGCGCTGTCGCCAGTTCAGGCGCTTGCAGCACATATTGACCAGACGCTCTTCGCTCGGCCTGATGGAAACCCTGTGACAGTGTTCGCAATGTTTCGGTGCTGAGGGGCACGCTGGTTGTGCCTGCCACCTGTGTCTTGAGGGCACTCACAAAAGCATCCGAAGTCGGGTGTAGCTGGGGCTGTTCGCTGCGAAGATTGCGAATCGCCGTTGCCACTTCACTCATGTCATCTTCGGTGTGGGCATCCAGCAAACGCGCCATTTCGGGCGCCATAACCGGGCCAAAGGCCGAGTTCAGACTCGTCTGGGCAGTGCGCGGATCAGCCGCTTGGTAGTAAGTTCGAACGATTTCTTCGGGTCGCGATTGAGTCGATTGATTCTGTCGGATTGTCGTATCGCCTGTGCTGGATGTTTCTGCTGCCCGTTTCGGCAGCACAGCGCCTGCCAGTACTGGACCGAGTGCCGTTCGTGCCACAGCGCCTTCCGCAAATTCTGATGCGACCTGCCCGAAGCGTGTGCCGCGCAGATTCGGCATGAGCGAGGTCATGTAGGCTGCTCGCAATAATGTTGGATTGCTGCCGAAAGCGATGCCAGCCGATTGCGCCAGTGAATTGCCGGAACCCATCGCCAGAGCCGTGCCCGCCGCTCCCAATACACCGCCAGTTGCCATGCCGAGAGCACCTGCCGCAACGCCTCCGGGGGAAGCCATTGTGCCGCCCGTGACCTGGCTCATGGCGCTGAACAGCCGGTTGATGCCATTCCAGATGGCGCGCAGCGACGCCAGCAGTAATATGGCAACTAAGAGCATGCCAACCAGTGCTGTGCCAAAGGTGACGACAGCATTGCCTGTGACTGCACCGACCAGCACAAAGCTGATGATGAGCGATAGAAACAGCGACATGATGATCGACTGCACAAACAGCTCAATCACCAGATTGAGCACGCTCCACACCAGCACTTCGGTGTGTTTGAAGAAGGCAAACAGGATGGCGATGAAGGCCGAGGCGAAGGCCAGTCCCATCGCCATTGCCAGCGCCAGATGGATGATCTGTTCCAGCACACCGAACAGCGCCACCAGTGTGCCCATCAACAGGCGAGAAATGCCCTGCACCCCGCGTCCGATAGCCGTTTCGCGCTCGACCTGTCCCATGCCGGGGAACGCCGCGCTGCCTGTCGCCGGGTCGAAATAGCCACCTTCATTGAGGAACGACCAGGGCAGGCGTTCAATCGGATGTGGAGCGCTCACGGGAGCAATCACATCGTAACCATCGGCACCGATGTAACTCATGGCGACATCCAGCCCGTCCACATCCTGATCCGAGGGCAGGAAGGGCGCGAACTGGTTAACTGGCGCGGGAATCGGTGCTTCAGTGCCATTGCCAATATCGGACAGCACGGAGAGAGCGCCACCGCCGTCGTTCATGATCGCCAGTCCCTGCTGGTAGAAGGTATCGGCGATGTCCCGTCGAGCTTCCTCAATGCCGCCATAAATCTGTGCGCCGCCCTGAAACAGCAGCAGCGCCACCAGAAACCAGACCACCGCGCTCTTGAATTCGACCACGCGCACCTGCAAAAACATGGCAATCAGGTAGGACATCGCCAGAATCAGCAGCGCAATGGTGAAGGTTGGCACGAGAAAAATACCAGTCTGTGCGCCCAGCGCGGTCAGCAGCGGCGTGAAGGCCTGTGTCACCAGCCAGTCGGTTAGCGACATGACGACGTATCCGGTCAACAGCAGCGCGCGCTCCAGGCTCCAGATCACAGCTGCCGTTTCAAACAGCACGCTATAGACGAGCTGCATCACCGGGACAACAATGGCACCATCCAGCATGATCGCCCTCCCTACTCACCACACCACGTACACCATTCCGGGAAGTGCGGGCGTGGCGTTGGCGTGCTCGTTGGTAAAACTGCGGCTGGTGTCGGAATGTCTGGATTGCTGCCAGGATTGGTGTTGCAGGGCGGCTGGGCATCGGTCAGCCAGTAAGCAATATTGCCACCCACCAGATTGCCAGCCCGTTCGCTCGCCAGTGGATCGAGAATCCATCCGAGTTGCGATGGTGTCCCCATAGGCGTGAAAGCTGCCAGTTGCACGCGCAGCGATTCGCCGCTAGCGAGTGTGACCGCATCCAGCATGTTGGCCGTCAGGTTGATGCCTGCCGCCTGCGCCGCTTCCGCCGATGCCCACCACTGCCCGGCCCGCAAACCTGATTCGGTCATCACTTCTGCGATGAAGACCTGCCCACCAGGCAGCGCCGCATAGGTCTCTGGGCCGATATTCTCAATCTCAACGAACCATGTCACGACCTGCCCGTTGTCGATGACAACAGTCTGTAAATCGTCAATTCGTAGGCGAAGCCGAACCGCTGAATCAAATCCGCCAATATACACATCGGCACCCAGCGAGAATCCGCCTGTCACGATAAACGGTGTGGGCGACGGCCAGGGGGTGTAGGTCGGGCGCGGCGTGCTGGTGGCTCGTGGCAGATGGTGTCCGGGCGTGCCTGCAAATGGCGGCACATTGATCGGTGGAGCGACGGAAGTCGGCGGCTGGGTATGCGTCGGCAGCGGTACGCTGGTGGCACAGATGAACTGCGGCACATCCAGAATCCGCACCTGTGAGGGCTGCACATTGCACGCCAGAATCATCAGGCAGAGTGCCAGAATCGCCAGAATGGAGGTGAGAATTGTTTTCATGGGATCAGCCCCGGTTGATTGGCTGCATCCAGCAGTAGTGTCCAGCGTGCTGTTTGCGATGTGCCGCGTCCGATGCGAATGTCGAAGGTCTCACCCAGATAGGGCACGACCACCATCACCGATTGAGCGACCTCGGTACTCAGTCGGGCATAACCACGTTCGTCAGTGGTGGATGTAGCGAGTACGCGGTTGATGGTAGTGTCCAGCAGGCGCACGGGCATATCGCGCACACCTTCATTGGGTTCGGCGCTGTCATTGCGATTGAGGTCGTAGGCAATGATGACTTCCACCGTGACGCGCGTGGGTGGTTCCGGTGTGCTCGTTGGCTGCGGCGTGGCTGGCTCGGATACCAGCTCAAACGAAATAGATTCCCGCGATTCACCGGTGACGGCGATAGCTGTCGGCGACTCCAAAGTCGGCATCGGTGGCCCATGAAAAACATCCACCGCATCGATGGCAATCGCTTGCTCACCGGATTCACCATACAGCGCGGCAATATCCAGCACGTGATAACCCGGTTCAAGAAAATATGGCCCCGCCAGTTGAAACGTCGCTTCTTCGGAAAATGTATCAATCCGATCCAGCGGTTGACCATCTAACAGAAGACCTATGACACCACCTTGCGGATGAGACTGGTAAATGAAGCGGATGGCATCGCCTGTGAATGGGAAACGCAGCCGCGCATTGCCAGAAGCAGAAAGTCGATATCCGCCAGCCGAAGCGTTTGCATCGGATTTCAGCGACCAGTTCCCGATCACCGCAACGAAAGCACTGCTCTCCTGTCGGCGCCAGCCAAATTCCGGTGTCGCGGTCGCGGTGGGTCGTTGAGGAATCACGGATCGCGGTGCCGAGATAGTGACAACTGGAGGTAGTCCGACAGATGTCATGACAATTGGTGTCACGAAAATGGGCGTAATGATGATGGGCTGCGGGACAACAATCGTCTGGGGCACGATGACAGTTTGTTCCACGACGACCGTATTGACGACGGTCGCGGTAGGTGGAACGGTGGGTGTCAGAGTGAGGGTTAGGGTTGGTGAAACAAGCGTTTCCGTTGGAGTCAGGCTGGCAGTCGAAGTTGTGGTTGGGAGCACGCCAGGTGTCACCGAGGCAGAAGGAAGTACCTCGGTCGGTGTTACGGGTGTTGAACCGGATTGTGAGAAATCTGTGCTCGCAGGATAACGAGGCAAAGGATATGAAGAAGGCAAAATACGGAACGTGTTGCCAGCCTGTTCAGCATGGGACACAGAATATGGCTGCGCTGAGACTAAACCTGTCTGCCAGGGCAGCTCGCTTCCAGCCAGGAGAAGCAGCATTGTCAGCTGAAGGATCAGTAACGGAGCTTTTTTCCAGTATGTCCAATGGAAACATGTCCAGCGGAAACGCCTGAGAAATTGCATATTGCCTCGCGTGCTCGACTCGACCACTGATTCGAGCCTACAGTAGGCACATATCAATCACGAAACCGTTTCCTGCACGGCTTTTGGGAGATTGCTTACCCGATACGGGAGATTCCTGAGTTTTGGCCTGTTGTTTCAGCTGTGAAGGGAATTGCAGGCGCTGAAAGCAGCAAACCACATTCATAAGCTGCCACAAGTAGCTCGCTGTTGCTCTTGACACCAAAGAGCTGGCGGAGGTGGCTTTGTATCTTATGAATGGCTGTTGGTGATCGCTGCATAACCTGTGCAATTTCAATACCGGACTGATGCTGCCCCATCAAATACAAAATACGGATATTGTATGGCGTAATGCGGCTGTAGAGATCGTCATGGACGTAGGCGTCATCCAGTGCCTGTGCCGCAGACGGCGAGAGATAGGTACTGCCATCAAGAATGGCTTTCACGGCAGTAGCCAGCCGGGACTCCAGTTGATCATTCAGACAGACATATCCCCTGACGCCTTGCCGGACTGTCATTCGGACAAAAAACGGTGATTTGATTGCGGTTACAAGAAGGATAGCAGTTTTATGCCGTGTATCTTCCTTTGCGTCCTTGCTGGACATCATCAGCCGCATAAAACCCTTCTCATCCGTGATAAATACGTCAGGATGTGATTGATAGCTATCGGAATCTATCCAGTATCCTGCATTGCCAGCGTACTCGGATAGTAAGTGAACAACCCCTGCACGGAGCAGATCCCATTGCAGATAAGTGGCAATATGTGTTTCGCCGTTGATATCCATAGATCACCGATTACACGATTTATGTCTATGGTATCATTATTTCTTATATTAAGATTTGTTTGACACACACTAACAGATCATGAATCGATAAAATCAGCATATTTTCCCTGAGCGTAGCGTTTGCCATCCTCAAGTAAATCTAGCCCTGTATGTTTGTTTTGTGATGACACTTCCCAGCTTTCACGAAGTGCAGTCAGAATAAATCCGGGCGGATTATGTGCCGCTGCCTCGCGCGAACGTGCCATCACGCTCCTGATCTGCTCTGCCTCGTACCGCTTGACAAGCCAATGAGCCTTGATCAAATCAAAACCAGTATCGACCAGATCAAGCAGCAGCAGATTTGTTTCGGATTCCCGCTCGGCAGATGTATCCTCGAAGAAAGAGTCGTCTGCTGCTGTTGTTTGTATGTCTGTATTGTTTGTGGGTAAAGCGTGTTGGTTAATGTCTGTTATGGGTTTGGTGGTTCCCGTCCGATCGTTCTGGTCGACATCGCCCGGAGAATCGGGCTGATCTGACCCGTTGGATTCGTCAGGAACTGCCACACCGAAAAGTGCCTCCAGTCTCGGCAAATCAAGTCCCAGATAGCTGGCGATCTGCCGCAGGAATGCCCGGATGTTCAGCCGATAGTGCATGGTCGGCACCCCGTTGGCCTTGCGAACCTCACGTACTACACCGACTGCCTCCAGCAGTCCCTGCCCATGCACGCGCTTGATTTGTCCCTGTGACAGATTGCACTCAGCATCCCAGTCACGCCATGACTTGTATATCCAGCCATCACGCTTGCTCTTGGGCGTCCAGTAGATCAGTCGCAAGAGCATCAGCGCAGCGTTAGCATCGCCCGTGAGCTTGGACAGGAGTGCATCCACCGAACGAATGTCACGCCGATTCACATCGCGCACGAGTTGCCTCAGATTGCCTAATAGATCAATTGTCATTTCATGAGTTTGTATATTCATGATGGTTTCCTCACATAGATATCTTATGCCAATAACAGATTGCAAATTGAAGCCAGCGTCCTGCCTCAAACAGACCGAAAAATCGGATGATGAAGTTGCAAGTGGCTATGGGACGTGATACAGTGTGAGTGCTTAGTTCAAACTGAAATCATGTCCATCGCAACTTGCGAAGTGACGTACCCACCACAGCCAGGGGTGGGTTTTTTGTTTTTATGGCGGTTCTCGCTTCCTCTTTATGTAACCAGAGTAAGAAAGTAACCCCGGGGTTACTTTCTCAGGATTCATCCTGTACCAACCATGCTTCTGCTTCATTGATAAGCCTCCTGAAGTTTTGCAAGCGAGCCAGTGCCAGATTCGACGAGCCTTCATTGGCAAGTAATGCGCGGCCCACTTCCTCACCGGATGTCGTTGTCTTCTTTTGTAGCAAGCGAACGATCCGCAGAGATTCTTTGGAATAAGGCGAAGTCGCCTCATCATCCGCCACAATTTCGGCTTCACACAATTCCTGAATTTGGCGGCTGGTGAGTTTGTAGTCGATGATTTGTCGGATCATCTCGGCATGATATGTCGGCTCAAGGTTGAGCACGTAACGCAATTTCCTTTCTTCAATTTGATGAAGATCAGCCAGTTCCATGGCTTCGTCGCTCAAACCAAGCAGTGCCTTGATGCGACTAAAATGCATCTTGCTGATGCCGCCCATTGCAGACAGAATCTGTGCGCTAGCGTCTGATTTGCCGCGTAGATGTAAATCGAGCGCCTGCCGATAGAAATCGTTGTTGACAGCGTATCCGGGCAATTCATAGTCGTGGACTGCCAGAAGCAAAAGCGCGGCCTGACGTGCCAGAGCAATTGCTGACAGCCCAGACCGCGCTGTATTTTCTTTTGCCTGCCGAAATGGCGACGCGACGTCCGGGGAGACAACGATACAGGGAACCATACTATCACCCTGATAATCTGGAACGAAGTCTCGCAGCAGCCAGCTCGCCCAGTAGCGTCGCTCTCCGGTTTCAATGCGAAACTGGAAGGAAACACCCTGCGACACGTCGACTACGGTCAACGGATTGACCTGCCCATCGTCGCGGATTGTGAGCGCCAGCGTCAGCAGTTCGCGCAGCAGAGTTTCTTCTGGCAAATAGCTGACAGATTCTTCACTATCCTCATTAATCATCAAATCCATCACATTTGAGAATGGACGTCCATGCTGTCGAGCAGCAACTTGCGCCTTCTTTAGCAGTTCTCGAAGGGCATTGGATGGTGTCATCTGATCGTCATGAAAGGCATGGTGAATCACATCTGGCAGCATCCGTCGCGGCTGAATGGGATCTGGTCGAATCAGGTCAAGCAGGATACGTTCCACACGCAGGCCCTGTGCTTCGGCTGCAACTTCAGAATCACCGCCGAGCATATCTTCTGTTACCGAAGCAAGCAGGGCATCGATGCGATTTGGTTGCTTGCCATTCCTGCTCATTTCGCACCACCAGAGAGAATGCGCCGTGCCATACGGCTAACAAGCTGGGCATAGGCTTCGCTGGCGGTGGCTTTCGGATCGTAAGTGTAAACACTCTGATGGGCATGATGAGCATATGAGACAGCTTCGTTCATAGGAATGACGCCACAAACCAGCTTGCCGAGCTGCTGATGGGATTTGAGATCATCCAGCAACTGGCGATGACCTTTGACCCGCTTGTCCATCTTCGTGACCAGAATGCCACCCACGCGCAGGGATGGTACGCGCCAGCCTTCGCGAATAGCGTGGATCTTGTTCATGACCGCCAGCAGACCAACCGTCTCCAGATAACGGGGTTCGACGGGCACAATGGCATCGGTCGCTGCGACCAGCGCCATTTCGGTCAGCAGTGAGAATGAAGGATGGGTGTCGATCACGATTGCGCCATAGTGTGGGGCGATCTTCGAGAGGGGTTCCGTGAGGCGATACGGCGCACCGGGGATACTCATCAGCTCACGTTCTGCCTGTTCCAGAATGGGTGAGGCGGGCAGCACATGCAAATCACTGTCCCATTGGCTGGCGATAATCGTCTGCTGCAAGATTTGGGTGGCCTGATCCCAATCTGCCAGTAGCACGCCATACAAGCTGTTGTCATGTTCACGAGAACCGGTAGTGACCAGTGTGGCGTGCGCCTGACTGTCCGTATCGACCAGCAGCACCTTCGATCTAGATGCACCCGACTGCCGCAGCATGGCCGTCAGTCCGAGCGCAACATTCGTCGCAGATGTGGATTTCCCCACACCGCCCTTGTTGTTGGTGAGTACATAAACCTTTGTCATCGAATAATCTCCTTGCTCATTCTGAACGAAATCGCTGAGAGACAGTGACCCTGCTACACTTGAAGCAATGGTCTGGCTGCCAGGACCAGCGAGACTTCAGGTGGACGGGGGAGGGCTAAACTCCTCCGTATCACCGCAAAGACCAAATCTGGTCAGTCAAACGGGGTCGTTTGACCTTCGGCAAGGAGCATTTTGATTGATTGGCGCTGGGGAAAATCGATGAGTTGGGTGTAGAAAGCAAAATATGGCCCGGAGGCCATATCGTCGTGGATAGCATCTGACGTCAAATGTTCGACATAGCTATCATTAGGCGTACCTGCAGGGATTCGAACCCCGGACCCCTTGTTCCGTAGACAAGTGCTCTAATCCGCTGAGCTACAGGTACATTTCTTGTGACAGTAGAATAGTCAAGCCCCCTGCAAAAGTCAAGCCCCACTCGCGTAAATCAATTTATTATGAAACAATATAGTATATATGTTTTGATAGGCAGTGGCCCTCTAATTGCGCTTAAAATGCGTAAAGTTTGTTAGGAGTTTGCAAGGACCAGAGTACTAAATTGAAATTGTTCACTGATTCGTGAACAACACTGGTATTTACAATCGAATATTTCAGACTTCGGGCCTGGGGAGGTACACACGATATGACTTCTTTAAAACCACGTGTCAGCATAGGTATGCCCGTCTATAATGGCGCTCAATATCTCGAACGTGCTCTGGACACATTACTGGCACAAACATTTACAGATTTTGAAATTGTTATTACCGATAACTGCTCTACAGATAATACGCAAGAAATTTGCGAACGCTACGCCGCACAAGACGACCGCGTTAAATACCACCGCAACGAAACCAACATCGGCGCATCCCGTAACTACAACCGCTGCTACGATTTGGCCATTGGCGAGTATTTTAAATGGGCCGCCCACGACGATGAGCACGCACCAACCTATCTGGAAAAGACCGTCGCATTGCTCGACACCCATCCAGATGCGGTTCTGGCACATTCTTATACTGATATTATTGACCGCAACAGCAATGTGATTCCTGTACCGGATAATGTCCTCAATCTGATGGTGAAGGACCCTGACGGTGGCGAGATGCGCGTGGGGGTTGAATATTCAGATCGTCATGTTGATAGCGACAGCGTCAGCGAGCGGTATCAGGGCATCCTGCTACAGACCAGTTGGTGCTACGATATTTTTGGTCTGATGCGCCGCAACGCCCTGGCGAATACGAACTTACAAGAATCCTTTTATGGGACTGATAAAGTCCTCCTGGCAGAAATGGTCCTACAAGGCAAGTTCCTGCATGTCCCTGAGCGACTGTTCCTAAACCGTCGCCATGCCAAGCAGTCCGGCAACATCAAAACGGCAAAAGAACGCGAGGCATGGAACAACCCTAGTGCTGCCAAGCATCACCCCATTCCGCAGTGGTTGTGTATGAAGGGCTATACACGTGCCATGTGGAAAACGTCAATGTCACGCACGGAACGTGCCCGCTGTGTTAGCATTCTGGCTCGTTACGCCACAGACATGAAGTCATGGCTAACGCTCTTTAACGAGAAACTCGATCTCAACCTACACATCGCAGTAAAAAGCCAGCCGAAAGATACTGGCAGCCTGACCATGCCGCCACTGGCAAAGGACAGCGGCAGAAAAATCTGAGAAACACCTGGCCCAGCAGACGACAATCTGCGTTGCGGGGCACGCAACTAAGCCAGTATGTTTTCTAATACCAGTGTTTTAAAGACAGATTGTGCCCAGGCATGGATGCTTTCGACGTAGCATGCAGGGCCAGCAAGAACAACGTCCCTTGCATGGGTCGTCCAAGGCATCAGATAGGGGTATCGGCCATGATTATTGGTCGTGCCCCTAATTTTATTCTGGCGCTTGCCACTATCCACCAACGCTTTCATGCGTTCGCGCATGGCTTCAGGCGTGATGTCGGTCGTCACAAATTGCTTTAGTAATTGATGGGCAAGCTTGAGGGCTTCTTCACTATATAGGTGGGGATGCTGAATGTGATAGCACAGCACCATCAGGTGATGGGCTGGCAATAACTCAGGATTCTCAAATTCCCAGTATAAAAATTGAAGGAAGTCATCTTCGCAGGTGATACCATCTGGCAGATGCGCCCCACAGGTGTCACAGATAGGCATGAAGTATCCAGCGTTACTCTACATCCGGCGGTTGTGTCTCTGTATGGACGTAAACAGGTTGATGAGCTGGTTCCGGTGGTGGCGTACCGGGCTTGAACATTTCGTCAATCGCCATATCAACAGCAGCATTCAAATCAGTGAAGAAGGCGCGCAGGTGTTCACGGGCATATTGAAGGCGCTTCTTGACGGTTGTCACAGGCACATCAAGCTGTTCAGCGATTTCCTTTTGCGAAGCACCTTCCATATAGAAGCCCTCTGTGACTGCGCGTTCGTGTTCCGGCAAAGTAGAGAGTGCTGTTTGCAGGTGATTGTGCAGTTCGCGTGTTTCGATATGCGCTTCCGGCCCAGGGCTTTCTTCTGCCAGATCATAACGCTGATCAATTGGCTCCAGTACCAGACGCTTACCCCGTACCAGCCGATCTGACTGCGTCATGACGATGCGCCGCAGCCATCCGGGAAAAGCTTCCGGCTCTTTCAACTGGTCCAGCCGCGTATATGCTTTAATGAAGGCTTCCTGTACAGCTTCTTCTGCCAGATAGCGATCACCCAGGCTGGCAAAGGCGCGTTGATACGCCATTGGCCAGTAGCGTGTCATCAATATCTGGAAGGCAGCATCGCGTTCGCTTTTATCGCCCTGGCGGGCTTGCCGGATAAGCTCATGTAAGTCGGACATAAGAAGCTCTATTGGCTCACTGCAACAATTATTGGTCTGAATCGACCGTGCTAAAGACTATGACTTATCATACGCGAAAATTCTATTTTTTCCCGTCAGAACCGTATTAGTGTTTTGCAGATAGCAGCCTGCTAACGTTGGGATAGAGTAAGTAATGTTTACATATTCATATACAAACCCATCATCAGGAAATCACTCCGGCGGAGGATGACTCATTATGCCCTGATTTATCGGTCATTTGTCTAGTATAAGCAGGCTTGCTATAATGATTTAACATTTTCTTAAACAAAAGCCATAGAGCATTAACGCTGTGATTGGTAGACTTACTGTCGTAGTCGGTATCCACCATGTGTGGGATGCCGCAACAGCAGCCATACCCTATCATACGTTGGTCAGCCAGATATTGAGGAACCGCCTGGATGGTGACGCAAACACCAGCCACACCTGCCACAAGTGCAACGACAAACAAACGGCGCTGGCTAACCGGTGATCGCCTGCGCAATCAGATAACAGGCATGCTGTTTGTTGCCCCGGCGTCTTTGCTAATCGGGGTGTTTGGCTTATTCCCTATTACCTATGCTATTTATATGAGCTTCCACTCCTGGCGCATCCAGCGACGATATACGCTGTGCTTGCCGGAGTTTGCTGCCAATTGGCGCGCAGAAGCTCCCGTCTGGGAAAAAGACTTCCTTACAGAAGTCGTTCCTAATTTCCGGCTAGGCTCCTGCTTCGACAATTACACAGAAATTGTCGGCAACTGGTGGGGCGTCCTCTTATGGATACTGGGCTTCGTTGGGCTATTTTTCGCCTTCATTGTATGGACGCGCGTCTTCAGAGAAGATAGCAAGTCAGACAATCGCTGGGTCCGCGTCATCACAATGGCCTTTTTCATCGGCATGGGTATATTAGTCGCGGTCCTCGGCCTGGGGCAGTTGGGGGTCGCTGGTTTACCAGACCTGACGCCGATTGTGCCTCATATTCAGGACATCAGCATTGGCTCACTGGCCGGGGTTGTCAACATTGGCCTGGGTGCGCTCTGTTTTGGTCTGGCCTTCCTGGTGATGCGCAACCCCGAATGGGCGGATAATTTGCCCGTGCGGCTCTTCACCGCCTTCATCCCACTGCTGGTCGCTCTCTACTGGGTCAGCAACGGTTGGGGCATGATGATCAGCACAGGTGACGAGGATTACCTGCAAGGCATCATCTATACCTTCTACTACGCTGTCGGCAGTATTCCGGTTCAGCTTTCCCTCGGTTTGATACTGGCATATGTACTGTATCGGAATATCTGGGGCAAGGAACTGTGGCGTATGCTGTTCTTCCTGCCCTATGTCACTCCGGCAGTTGCGGCTGCGGTTGTCTTCCGTATTGTACTCAGCCCGCGTGAGACGAGCCTCGCCAATTCCATCGTAACCTCACTAGGCTTCGGTGTGCAGCGTTGGACTGCTGAACCGGCGCCTTTTTTGAATGCCATGTTTGGCCTGAATTTAGAGGGCTTTTTGGCTGGGCCTAGTATGGCCCTTGTCAGTGTGATTATCCTGGGCATCTGGACCTACACCGGCTACAACGCTGTGATCTTCCTGGCAGGAATGGGCGGCATTCCTGGTGATCTGTATGAAGCAGCCCGCGTCGATGGTGCCAGTGAGTACCATCTTTTCCGGTACATCACGCTGCCGCTGCTCTCTCCGGTGACGTTCTACCTATCGGTACTGGGGTTCATCGGCACATTTAAGGCTTTCAATACGCTTTATGTGATGCGCTTGCAGC
The DNA here is from genome assembly GCA_020634165.1 of Anaerolineaceae bacterium. Taxonomy (GTDB): domain Bacteria; phylum Chloroflexota; class Anaerolineae; order Aggregatilineales; family Phototrophicaceae; genus Phototrophicus. The sequence goes on from JACKCF010000002.1 coordinate 86,434, forward strand.
AGGGACTCGGCACGACCGATACGGCCAGTATCGTGGTATTCGACACCTTCTTTAAGGCCAGTCGCTATGGTGTTGCGACAGCCCAGGCGATCTTACTGCTGCTCATTATTCTTGCAATCACGCAGTTCCAACGCTCTGTACTGGAAAAGCGGGTGTTCTATGGCTAACGCGACGGTAATCACACCCAACAAAGATACCACCATCGCGACCATTCGTAAGTTCCCGGTGGGCGATATTGTCACGCTTATCTTCGCCGCCGTGCTGGTCATCGCATTGCTGACTGCCACGGGCCAGGGACAGTTCTCGACCGATAGCACCGACATTTTCGCGCCGATACTAGCGGCAGCGGCTGTTTTCTTCGGCTTCCTGGGTGCCTATTCGCTCGGAACATCCACTGATGCGACGGGGAACCTGGGCCGGGCCTTCATTGTAATCATCGCCTTGTGGGCTGGGTTTATCTCACGCAACCTGGGCGACAGCGGCAATCTGGTTATGTTGCTGGTATGTGCCGTTCTGGCAGCCTTCCTGCTCTACAGTGCCTATCGCGACCAGGGACGGGGTACAGTTTCTACGCCCATGTTTGGCCCCATGAACCTGATTGTGCTGGCGGTGCTTGTTGTGGCCGTTGTCGGTGTTTTCATCAGCGAAACCTCCTTTGCGCTGGATAACCTGTGGCTGCTGGCGCTGGTTGTTGGCATTGGCGTGGTCATCGTGACCTTGATCGCCCTCGTCAGGCCAGATCGTGCCCGCAGTTATTCTATGATTAGCCTCGGCCTAGGCACGATGGCTTTCCTATATGTTGCCAACAAGATCATCATTATCTGCGATGTTGAAGAGCCACAGCTTGACCGCATTGTTGCGCTGGCGGGTGCTGCTGCCTTCGGTCTGATGATCCAGGCTGTGATTCCGCGTGTCGTACCGCAGCAGGTTGAAGTGCCCATCGGCAGTTCTGCGACGCGCTCGTTTGATCCTATTGGGGCGATTGGCAACTGGTTCCGCAGCATTACTATTGGCAAGGCGATCCTCTACGCCATTCTGACATTTGCCGCCTTCATTTCAATGGTGCCCTTCCTGTGGATGATTAGTTCGTCCCTGATGACACTTGGCGAAATTCTTAATCGCGCTGTGCTTCCAGCCGATCCGGTCAACGGGTTGTGCAACTATGTAGAAGCCTGGAATGAAGCTAACTTCAGTCGTTACTTCATGAACAGCGTCATCATCACAACCCTCACCATCACCGGCCTGCTAGTCACCTCCATTCTGGCGGCCTATGCCTTCGCCAAAATAAACTTCGTGGGGCGTAACCTGATCTTCTCTCTGCTGTTGATTACCTTGATGATCCCAGAGAGTGTCACCATGATCCCCAATTTCCTGATTATTACAGGTAACGTGCCCGTGATCCCAAGCGGGGCCGATGACTATTTCGGCATCATCCTGGATCGTAACTGGCTGGATACACTGACGGCGCTCACACTGCCCTTTATGGCCAGTGCCTTTGCCATCTTCTTGCTGCGCCAGTTCTTCTCAACCATTCCTGATGAATTATGGGAAGCCTGCCGTATTGATGGCGGTGGCCATCTGCGCTTCCTGATCCAGATCGTGCTGCCGATTGCGCGACCAGCCATCCTGACCGTTACCTTGTTAACATTCATCTCTGGATGGAACGCTTTCCTGTGGCCGTTGATCGTCACTCGTACAGAAACATGGCGACCGTTGATGGTGGGTCTGTATAACTTTACGAACGATCAGGGTACGCAGCTCCATTTGCTGATGGCGGGATCATTCATCGTTATCCTGCCGATTTTGATGCTGTACTTTGCAACACAAAAAGCCTTCACGGAAGGCATCGCGACCTCTGGTTTGAAGGGGTAACGCTTATACAATATTGGTTATAATGTGGCACTCTGGAGGGAGGGGAGACTCGTTCGCACCTCCAGGACCACCAAGCGAACACTATCTGTCTAAACCCGTCTAGGAGGACACAACAAACATGAAGAAGTTCGCACTTTTATTTGCACTCGTTCTTGTTTTGATCATGGCACTGCCTGCCACCGCACAAGATGACGTCGACATGGTCTATGAAGATGTTGATCCGACAGGTGCCACTGTTGAATTCTGGCATCAGCACAGTGGCGCACGTGAAGAAGAACTGATAGCGATTGTTGATGAATTCAACGCGACAAACGAATGGGGTATTACGATCAATGCCAGCAACCAGGGTGGTTACGGTGACATCTTCCAGAAGATGAACCTGGGCCTGGTTGAAGGTGGCGCAAGCCTGCCGCAGCTTGTTGTTGCTTACCAGAACCAGGCTGCAACCTACCAGCTCGTGGATGGTCTGGTTGACATGCGCGCTATGGTTGATAGCCCGACCTGGGGCCTGAGCGAAGAAGACAAAGCTGACTTCTTCCCTGGCTTCTACAGCTCGGACATCTTCCCGACCTTCGGTGGCCAGCGCCTGGGCTTCCCCCCCAACCGTTCCCTGGAAGTGATGTACTACAACATTGATTGGCTCAACGAACTGAGCGAATCGGGTGCCATCAGCTTTGAAGGCGCTCCACAGACCCCGGAACAGTTCCGTGAAGCTTCTTGCGCTGCCGTTGAAAATCCGTTCAGTGGCGCTACTGGCGACACCAGCACCAGCGTTGGCTACCAACTGAGCTTTGATGCCAGCCGCCTCGCTAGCTGGACCTTCGCCTTCGGTGGCGACGTCTTCGACTACGAAACCGGCCAGTTCACCTATGACAGCGAAGCCGCTGTTGAAGCCATGACCTTCCTGCAGGGCCTGTTCGCAGATGGTTGCGCAACCGACATCGCTGAAAGCTTCGGCGACCAGACCAACTTTGGCCAGGGCGTAACCCTGTTCACCGTTGGTTCCAGCTCCGGCTTCCCCTTCTACCGCAGCGCGGTTGAAGATGGTGCCAACTTCGCCTGGAGCGTTGGCGCTCTGCCGCACACCACCGAAGAACCCGTCATGAACCTGTACGGCGCTTCCGTCAGCATCCCGCGCAGCACCCCGGAACAGGAACTGGCTGCTTGGCTGTTCGTCGAGTTCTACACCAGCCCTGACATTCAGGCTCGCTGGGCAGAAGCCAGCAACTACTTCCCGGTCCGCGCCAGCGTTGCCGATAGCCTTGGCGATTACTTCGCTGCTGATCCGGCCTACGCCACCGCCTTCGACCTGCTCCAGTACTCGGCTGCAGAGCCGCCCGTACCTGGCTACGACTTCGTCCGTGACGAAGCTGAAGGCGTCATGGCTGCTATCGTCGCTGATCCGTCAGTTGACGTTGCCGCCTCTTTGGCAGACCTGACCGCAACCGCTAACGACATCCTGGCTGATCAGTAAGCCAACGTCGCTAGTAATCTCAGTCACAAAAAAAGCGGTTCCCACTATGGGAGCCGCTTTTTTATTTGGTCAACAAGCAGTGTCCTTATTTAGTCAACACGCCCCGTAGTACCGCTCCTGGAATCGTGAATGTGCAGTCGTCGCCTGCTGGAATCTCAGTCGGCAGACTGAAACGCTCCCGAACCGCTTCTAGTGCGCCGAGCATCAGCTCACGAATCGCAGCAGCATAGGTCGGCGGTGTGTTGATGCGCGCCAGCCACTGTCCCATATGCAGCGGTAAATCGTGCGTCATGACGACTTCAACAGAATATCCAGCCATTTCCATCATGGCCTGCCACTGGCTGATGCTGTGATCGCGCACATGCGACGGATCGCGCAGCACTTCCAGCGTTTGCAGGTAGCTATCGGCCATTGGCTCCTCTGGCGCGACAATATCACTTAGCATGAATACGCCCCCTGGTTTCGTCACGCGCGCGAACTCGTTCAGGGCCTGCTGCGGATTCGGCCAGTGATGGGCGCTGTATCTCGACACGACGGCATCCAGGCTGTGATCGTTATAGGGCAGGGATTCCACATCGCCGAGCTGTGTTTCCAGGTTGGTAATGCCTTTTTCCTGCGCCAGGATCATCACCTGTTCCAGCATCGTCTCCGTCAGATCATAGGCAATCACCCGCCCGACCTGTGCCGCAAAGGCCGCACCGGTATGGCCGGCTCCGCAGCCTGCATCCAGAATGAGAGCATCTGCCGCAAGCTGTGCCGATTGGAGCATTGCCTCCAGATCAGGTCCTGCGCTGTGGACCGCACTTTTACGGTAATTTTCCGCGGCTGGGCTGAACTGCTGGCTGACGGCGGATTTGATGCTGTCACTGGAATGCGCCATTATATGGATTCCTGTATACATATTGATCGATACGTACATATTAAACGGAAAATATCTGCCACAGCAAGGGCCAGTGATAAGGCCAAACATGGTGAGATTGCCAGCCATCATACCGTCAGAATCACTGTTGCGCGTCAGAAAGCTGACCTGTATGCTTGGGACGCTTCACCCTATGAACCCATTGCCAGCCCTTACATCAACCGCTAGTGGATGACCAACCTATGAGCGACAGCGCCACCAAGCCCAGTAGCCAACTCGGAATTCGGCTGAACCGCCTTCTATATCGTTTTGCGAAAAACTGGTACAAGTTCATAGGCGGATTCCTGGGACTGCTGGTTGGCGGCGTCTTTGCAGCGCCCATCCTGATGAACCTGGGCCTGCCTGGGCCTGCCAGCGTGCTCTACACGATATACGCGCCGCTGTGCCACCAATTTGCCTTTCGCTCGTTGTTCATCGGCGGTGAACAGATCGCCTACCCGCGCGCCCAGGCGGATTCCGGTCTGCGTCCATTTGAAGATTATGTACTCGATGATCCCAACTTTGCCGAGTCCTACGATTACTGGTACGAGTTCAGCTATCGCCAACCCCTGGATCGCGATCTGGTTATGGGCGATCTGACCCAGTTCACGCTGCCGCTGCAACTGGCCGCCAAAGCGTTCCCTGGCAATTCACAAATGGGCTACAAGACTGCCGTCTGCCAGCGTGATATGGCCATCTACAGCGGCATGCTGATTTTTCTGCTCGTTTACCTGATTCCTGCCGTTCGCCCTCGTTTACGACCGCTGCCGTTTTTGCTGTTCGTCATTATGGGCGTCGGCCCCATCGGGCTGGATGGCGTCAGCCAACTATTGAGCTATCCGCCATTCCAATACTGGCCAACACGAGAAACGCTGCCCCAGTTCCGCCTGATAACCGGCTTTCTCTTTGGCTTTATGGGAGGATGGCTGGCTTTCCCGCTCCTGGATGCCAACATGCGCGATATTCAGCGCCAGATCATCGCCAAATTCCATAAGGCAAATATCCCCCTGGTCTAAGAATCGGCCATAGAAACATGAACAGCGGCTAGCAAGATGTCTCTTCCAGAGCATTTGCTATTGTTATTCAGTTTCTGCACAAAGGCTAAACGCTCCTCCAAGACAGATAATTTGCCGTCTCGCATATGTTGAATGACATTCATCGTAGAAATTTATGATGTTCATCACATGACGATGTGAATTTACCTTGTATTCTTTGACATAATGTAATTAATAGTTACCCAAACAAGTACTCCGATTTAAACAACTTAAACCTAATTCGGTCAGACGGTGGTGACGTGCGCATAGTCCATGCTCAGAAAGCTTGGGCTGCATGGGTACCCGCCGTTTTTTATCTTAGTATCTTCACGGCTTATATGGTCCGTGATAGATATCCCCCACCCCCACGCTAAGCCTCCGGATGACGGAGGCTTTTGTTTACCCAGGGAATGACACCTTAGGGCTACCTAAGGATTGGTGGTTGTATGCGCCGAAAAAGTAGGCCAATTATTAGAATTGATAAAAAGTTAATTCTATATATGATAAGTGGTGTATAATTAATTTATTGTCAATGGATTATAGGCTGCATAGCAAGTGGTCTAGGAGGGAAATATAGATGAAGCTGCTCGTAATTGATGACGACAGCGCGTTCGTCTATATGTTTTGCACTGTATTCAGAGGATATCACGTCGATAAAGCGCCGACAGTCTTAGAAGCGAAGCGCTACCTTGCTGAATATACACCCGATATTATGGTTGTAGATTTGCTGTTACCCGGTAACAGTGACGGTCTTTATCTGACCAAAATGCTCAGACAGGATTCGCGATTTGATAGAACGGTCATTATAGGTGTCACAGCAACATCCAATGCTGATAGCAGGGTCAGGGCCATGGCCGAAAATTGTGACTTGTTCTATCCCAAGCCATTTTCACTTCTGACGCTCCGTGCTGACTTGCAGGAACGCGGTTTGCTGGAGGGAATGGCCGCTGCAACATAAACCAGCCTATGAGCACAGTATTCATTGGTTATATTTTTTGTATGCTGGAAATGAGCAAATACGATGCCCTACGATATGACTTGGCTGATTGAAGATGCCATAATCCACGAAAAGCTCTATGGCGATTTTGAGATAACAGATATTCACGTCATGGTCGTCGCCGCCAAGCAAATGATCGCGCAATCCAACCGCGACAAAGTACATCTCCTGGTTGATGTAGCGGATGTCGGCAAAATCCCTCTCAGCGTCCGTGAGATCGCGTCAGAAACGATGGAACTCTACCGTGATGAGCGTATTGGCTGGACCATTGCCTATGGGAGCAAGAACAAAGTCGTGCGCATGGTTGCGACCATTGTCTTGCAGTTGTTCAAGGGTAGGCAGGTCGTCGTCAATACAGAAGCTGATGCACTCACTTTCCTGGCTAAACAAGATGACCAGCTTGCAGCTCAACTCAACGACCTCCTGAATAACAGCTAGCTTCCATCGCATCCACAATCTGGCTTCACAACACCGCCAGTCATCATGTTGCCATCTATGCACCTGTCCACCTGACCAGGGAAAAACTGGTCAGGTGGTTGTTACGTATGGGTAGCTTTCAAGCTATCCTGTTTCCTGATGGCTATTTAGCAATAGAACCATCATCTGACCCTACAGAGCATCACAGAAATGTGGTGCTCTACTTTTGCAAACAGCATAGTCGCTCTTTGTTGAACATGAGTTCGGTTTTAGTTCGTATTCTGCTTGCTTATTAATGACAAATGCTGCTATGATAACTAAATCTGGACGCCTGTCTACTTTGCAGTTCGCACTGATTAATAGAAAGCTTCCTATATGGACATCCTTGTCATTGACGACGACCAATACAATGGCCAGATGATAGGCCACATGCTAAAGGATTATATGGTAGAGCAAGCCCTCAGTTCGGAGGATGCCCTATCCATGATGGGGCAGGTGGTACCAGAACTGCTCATTGTCGATTTGATGATTCCGGGCAGCATGGATGGCCTTGACCTGATTAAGAAAATCCGCAGCGACAAGCGTTGGACTCATATCCCCATTATTAGCATGACAGCATCCTACGATGCCCTGCCGCGTGTTGCGGAAATGAAGGCGCTATCGGATGCCTTCCTTAGCAAACCGCTGTCGCCGCGCAAACTTCGGGAGATCGCTGCTAAGCTGGGCCTGGGTGCAGTTGCATCACACAAGTAGCCGTGCTGGTACCTGTACCTTCCATCTAGTAATATAAAGGACATTCAACAGCCCCTATGGAGCCGTATGTCCGCGTCTGGTACTCTGCCCAATTTAGACCACATCCCGCCCCCTTCCGACAATCGACTGGCCCTACATGTAACACCTGCCGCAGAGCGTGCCCTGCGTCGAGGGCATCCCTGGCTCTTTGCGGATAACATCACCCAGCAAAACCACGAAGGCTCCGCTGGTGATCTGGCGATTGTGTTTGACAAGAAGCGGCGTTTTTTGGCGATTGGTCTGTATGATCCGCAGTCACCCATCCGTGTGAAAATTTTGCATCAAGGTAAACCAGCGACTATCGACAGCACTTTCCTGGCAGAGCGTGTAAAAGCCGCAATTGCTCTGCGCCAACCCATTGCTGAGACAGATACCACAGGCTACCGTCTGATTCATGGTGAAAACGATGGCCTACCCAGCCTCATATTGGATCGCTACGGCGATACGCTCGTTCTCAAGCTCTATTCGGCGATCTGGTTCCCTTATCTGGCAGACTTGCTTCCAGTAATTCTTGATGCCCAGCCCTGTGAACGTATGGTGCTGCGTCTCAGCCGCAACCTTCAGCAGGAAGCGACATTCGGCTTACGGGATGGTCAGGCGCTGATTGGCGACCTACCAGATGCCCCGGTCATCTTCCGTGAATATGGCTTACAGTTCGCTGCGGATGTCGTGCATGGGCACAAAACGGGTTTTTTCTTTGACCACCGCGAAAATCGCAAACGAGTGCAGGATATCGCCGCCCGACACAGCGTACTGGATGTCTTTGCCTATGCCGGTCCATTTTCTGTACACGCTGCCGCCGGAGGCGCTCGCAGCGTCACCAGCATCGACGTCAGCGCTCCGGCCCTAGAAGCGGCCAAAGCCAATATGGCGCGCAATCCAAAAGCCGCCCAGGTTCCCCATGAAATCATCATGGCAGATGCCTTCGACGCCCTGCATGATTTAGCGCAACAGGGACGTCAATTCAGCATGGTAATTGTCGACCCGCCTTCGTTTGCCAAAAGTCAGGCAGAAATCGAAGGCGCGTTACGGGCCTATGCCAATCTGACCCGACTTGCGCTGGCCGTCCTCGCCCCGGCAGGCGTGCTGGTGATGGCTTCCTGTTCCAGCCGTGTGAGCACAGACGACTTCTACAGCACTGTTCATCGTGCCGCCAACGACATCGGTCGGCCTTTGCAGGAGATCGAACGCACTGGCCACGCCCTGGACCATCCTATTGGCTTCCCGGAAGGGGCCTACCTCAAGTGCCTGTTCGCACAAGCATAGATCAGTCCATCTGCGGTATGATTAGCGTCTGATGCCCAAATCGACGGAAAGTCCTGACCTATGACCAACCCACCTGGTTACGCCCCGCGCGATGTTTTTGAGCAAATGCTGGAATGGATGGTCATTCCGACTTTTGATCTCGTGCTAAGTTACGGCGAGCAGGGGGTTATCATCGTTCGCCGGAAGATTGCGCCCTACAAGGATGTATGGGCGCTGCCTGGTTTGCGTATGTACAAAGGTGAGGACATCGATGACACGCTCCGACGCATTGCTGAGGCAGAACTGGGGCTAGAGATCGATGCCAGCCAGAAGCAACTGCTCGGCCAGTATGTTGGCAAGTTCAAATCAGAGCACAATCGCCAGGATTTATCGACTGGCTACCACATCCCTCTGCGCGGCGATCAACTCATCCGCCTCAATGAAGACCACTTCTACAGCTACGAAATCACCCGGACGATCCCAGACAATATGGGCGCCATGTACCGCCATTACCTCTCGATTTACTTTGATGAGCGGGGCTAAGGCGATTTTGATAATAACCTCATAGGAATCTCGGCCTATTTTTAACAGGCTTTAATAGCCTAGTAGAGGAGCAATAGCGTATCATCTCAATAGGGACATCATGCATTTGCCGTTGGGGGACCCTCGGCAGAACGTATTGGGTCCGTAGAGCAGGACAGCATGTTTTCGCTTATCATTGTAGATGCCACTTGCTTACCTTCTTATTCACAGCCTGGAGATTGCCATTATGAAACAACGACTCGTGTTGTTATTGATTCTGGCGCTGTCATCGGTTCTTCTCGTCAGCGCACAGGATAGCTCACTCATTGCACCTATCGGGGAGCCGGAAGATCCGAACATCGCGATTAGTTTCCCGCCGCCCGTCTACGTCGTTCGTGATCGTGTTGAAGTACGCGGTACGGCTAACCTGTCGAACATGTCCAACTACTTCATTGAATTCCGCCCACTGGCTGTCGAGCCTCCGGCCCCTGCTGCTGATGGCAGTGCCCCGGTCGAGCCACCCTGGTTCCCGGCCACACTCCCCAACACAGGTGCCGTTATTGATAACATCCTGGGCGAGTGGAACACCTCGACCGCGCCGGACGGCCTGTATGAAATTCGCCTGACCATCAACGTCACAGGTGGGCAGCCGCAGTTCTTCCGTGTCAGCCCAATCCGCATCGAGAACAACGTACCGGACTTCATCGAGGTCGCGACCGCTGTTCCGACGCAGGCTGTCGTCCAGCCTCGTCCGACACTGGCGCCTTCACCAACGGCCTTTGATTCCAACCCGCGCGTCACCGCCCTGACCGACTCCAATGTGCGTCGTGGCGATAGCACCGCCTATGAGGTCATTGGTGCCTTGCTAACCGGTGAAAGCGCGCCGATCCTGGGCGTCAGCAATTCCGGCAGCGGCTGGTACTACATCCAACTGAGCAATGGCCGTCGTGGCTTTATCTCTCCAGGTATCGTCCGTGCTGAGGGGAACCTCGCCAACCTGGGTGTGATCGCGCCGCCGTTTACGCCAACGCCACCTGCCACCAACACGCCGACCACTGTCACCAATCTGGTCGTCAATGGTGCCGCTCTGCAACCCGCTGTCCCGACCTGTGCGACTGCTTTCAACGTTGCGGTTGATGTCCTCAACAACGGCAGCCAGAACACAGGCACGACCTTCACCGTCACCGTCACTGATCGCCACACTGGCAGCGGTACAACGACCAACACCAATTCGACGACGGTTCCGGCGCTGGCTCCTGGCCAGAACTACCTGGTCCTGATCCCGCTGACGGTCAGCGTCTACTATGCTGAAGAGCATCAAGTAACGATCCGCATCGACAGCAACAATCAGGTTCCAGAACCGAACGAGGGTGATAACACCCGCGTCCTGACCTACACACTGAACAAGGGTACTTGCGGCTAAAGCTCGCCACCACCTGAATCAAAAAAGGAGCGCGTCCATCGGGCGTGCTCCTTTTTGTTTCTGTGGGTATGTCGGGAAATTACTTTTGGAACAGGTCACTCAGCGACAGGGAAAAGTCTGGCAAAATATCATGTCCATCCAAGCTACTGCCTATCGTAAGCCGCATATGCTGATTGCTACCAGCTTCATGCACCGTGACGACCTGTTCCTTTGGTTCAACGACCCAGATTAGCTGGACACCATCTTCTAAGTAACCTACCACTTTTTTGCTGACGTCCGTATATCTATCAGTCGGAGAAACCACTTCCACAGCCAGCAGCGGCGGGCCGATGAGCGGCTTATCTTCCCATTCTGGGTCTCGTTTTATGATTTCAAGCTGCGCCTGACTATAGAACATCACATCCGGTGTGCGTGAACCATGTACCCAGTTAGAGTCATCCAACAGTACAAAAGGTGCTTCGATGAATACTTCACCTAATTGGTTTTCATCCACAAAGCGCGCAAGGTAACGGAAGATAAATCCCGCATTGCGGCTGCTGCGCGTAACTTGCGGTGCCAAAATAGTCTGCTCCCCATTCACGTATTCAAATGGCGTCTGGCCATATGCCTCAATAAAGGCATCAAGCGCCATTGATTGGGTTTGAATAGTCGTCATGAATCGGCAATCCTATCTGCTTGCTCACTTATAGCATACCAGAACTCGCTAGCTTGTGGCGTTTAATACCCGTACACAATTGTATCGGGATGTGTGCCTGCCCAGGCAAACCACAAACGCGGGCTGCAATCAATGTAAGTGAGCTTAGACCCCGCCAAAGGACCTTCAACCGCTTCGCCGTAGATATTCCATGTACTACCTGTCTGCTCATCCGTGATGGTGCCCTCATTGTGGGTGAAGGTCAGCGCCTGCCCATCGACTTCTGGATAATACAGCGCAGCCATGCCTGTCTCGCGCGACTGGTCGATTTCAGCGGCATCCAGCGGACTGGCCGAGCCTTCTTTCCAGAACACCACCACAGGCACATCATTCACCGTATGGTTGATGACCACATCCTGGGCCAGCAGCGTAAACGGATAGGCAACAGGCTGGCCATCAACGACCGCCGTCAGCACCCAGCCGGTGGCAGCATAACGTGAATCCGTTTCGCCATCGAACATCAAGGGCATGTTACTGCTGTCATACTTAATATAGGGATTGCGCCCGTACATCATGTCCGGTTGATTGGTATCGCCGACCAGTACCATGCCATCCGGGTAGCGTTCAACGAAGGTTTCGTAGCCAACAATCTGTGATGCCACCATCGGCAGCATTTCGCCAGTGTAGTTCCCGACAATCGCCTGCCCGGTGAACTGCGTCCACCAGCTTTCCGTCCGGTCATCCCACATGACGAAGCCGCTCTTATACAGGTAGCCCGTCACACCCAGGCGCAGCGTTTCGCCATCGACGCGGCGTTCATAGACAACGGGGCTGTAGCACAGTGGGCAGAAGGTAACTGCAATCGGCAAACCATCGATCTCGTCGTTGACGATTTCGTGGCGCATCAGCACCGCCAATGGGTAGGCGCGTACGTCCTCACCCATTTCCAGAATAATGACAGGCGAGCGCTCGCCCAGCCAGTCAATATCCGCAATCGGAACGAACTGCGGGCTATCAATGGGCTTGATGCCATCACGGCCCATCCCGCCATCTACCAGCTCGTGGATGTCGATGCTGCTCTTGCTGAAATCCGTCTTCCAGTCGCCCATCGACATATCTTTGCGCAGCAAAAAGAATGCACCGACTGCTACAAACAGGCCGATTAACACAGCGATCATGATGATGTTTTCGTAGCGTGCTAACCAACGACGCACATTCGTTTCCTTCAGATTGCTTACCTTAGACGCAGGCGGTTACACCACCTGTAGTGCAGCCACTCCCATCATACATCAAATCCTCAACCAGATGCGTTTGTGCACAACTCAACTTTGACCATAAACCGTTGTTTGTGGGTGGAAGGCCGCCCACGCAAACCAGAAATGCGGCGCAGCGATCAATTGCCGCAGTTGCGCGCCTTCCAGCTCACCAGCCATTGCCTGTCCAAACAGGTTCCAGGTACTGCCAGTCTGATTATCAACAATGGTGCCGTTGCCGTTCAGGCTGAAGGTCAACATCTGGCCATCCAGCACGCGATCATACAATGCGGCTGTGCCCAGGTCACGCGATAGGTCGATGATACTTTCATCGAGCGCATCGGCCACACCTGGCTGCCACATGGCAACCACATCCATGTCGCCAATCGTATCATTGATGACAATTGCTGCGCTCAGTGTCGCAAATGGATAAGCGACATAGGTATCCTCATCGCCATAAGCCAAAACCCGTTCTGTTCCTGGTAGTCGCGAATCGACCTCGCCCCGAAACAGGAAGCGGGATGGGTCGCTGCGAGAATAGCCCACATATGGGTTGGTCCCGTAGCCACGACCAAAACCCTGATCCGAGGACATCACCAACCCATCCGGGTAGCGCTCCGCGAAGTCACCAAAGCCGATCACCAGCGAGGGGATGATGTCCAGCACGGTTTCATTATAGTGGCCGACGATGCCCACGCCGATGAACTGCTGCCACCAGCTATCGGTCTGACGATCATACATAATCATGTCGCTGTTGCGCAGCATACCGCTGACGCCAAAATCCAGCACATCGCCAGCCACACGCCGATCAAAGACAATCGAACTGTTGCACAATGGGCAGAACGTGACTGCCACGGGCACATCGTTGATGACATCATTGGCAATTTCGTGCCGTATGAGGATCGCCTGCGGGTAAGCGCGCGCCTCTCCATCGATCTCGACTGCAATCACGGGTGATTGATCGACCAGCCACCGTGCTGCTACATCGACCGATTCCATAACTGGGTCGTTAAGCGCCAGAATGCCATCCTTTGGTGGGCCGCCAGCAATAATCTCGCTGAAATCGACCGAAGCATTACAAAAATCGGTCTCGCCCCATTCAAACGTACTGAAGCCCGGATTGCAGTTGTCGCTTTGTGCGCTGGTATGCTGGCCGCCTGGCAGGGAGAAGGCCATAACGGCAGCCAGCACCAGCATGGCCCCGATAGCGAATCGTCGTATCAAATCGTGTCGTATCCAGTGGTTTAGAACACGCATGTTGAAAGCCTCCTGAAAAACGGCAACTTTACACCTGTTCACTGGAGTATAGTGTCCGGTTCTTACAGTCTTGTTACATGGAAAAACCTATTTAGCGGTATACAAAAAGCGTGGGCACTGCTGGCTAATGGCCTGATTTGGATGTTGGCATAAAGGGCTTTCATCAGGCATCATGACATCAATTCAGCAGTCATTGGTTTTTAGTCATCGGTTTTTGGTGGCGTAAGGTCATAGGCAGTTATTCCGTCTTGCACCTATGCTTAGAACTGTATGTCTATATGTAAATGCTGTTAGCCTATGCCAGTGGCCCAAGACTAATAACTAACGACTACAAACTCACAACTAACAGACGAGCAAACCATGCATTTTCCTAGATCACGGCAATTCTGGTCGGTTGCATTGGGCCACATGGCCAACGATATCTTTATGTCGATGGGGGCCGTGCTGCTGGCATTCCTCAGCCTGAGTATGGTACCGATGAGCAACACCGAGATCGGTGCAGCCATTAGTATTCAGCAGCTTGCGGGTGCCCTCAGCCAGCCGATTTTTGGCGCACTGGCAGATCGACGCGGCGGGCGCTATGTCGGCGCATTGGGTTTGGCGACGACCGCTTCAATGTTTTTCGTGACGATTCTTGTGGCGGTGACAACGCACAGTTACCTCCTCATGCTGATCCCCTTCATCATTCAGGGGTTGGGCAGTGGGGCGGTGCATCCGGTCGGCATGCTGAATGCCAACGAAAGCGCCAATGGCCGGATCGCCAGTAATATGGCCTATTTCTTCCTGATGGGGCAATTTGGCCTCGCAATGGGGCCAACGCTGGTAGGGGTGCTGCTGGATGCAGCCAACCAGAACGCCCTGTATCAGGTGACGAGTACGTTACACCTACCAGGGTTAGCAGTTGCCCCAGGCAGCACTGGACTCGTTTCCGTTCTGCCATTGGTGGTCATTCCGGTAATTGCCATGATGCTTTTCAGCATTCCGATTCGCCAGCCACATCCGCGTACACGTCCAGCTAAACGAGATGAAAATTCGCCGTCGATCTCGATCTGGAAGCTGGCTGCTCCTTTTATCGCACTCACGATTTTGGTTGTACTGCGTGGCCTCGCGACACCGGGCAGCGTCAACTTCATTCCGGTACTTTTCCAGCAGAAGGGCTGGTCACCCTCGGAATACGGTGCCATCACCAGCGTATTCTGGGTAGCATCGGCCATCAGCGGCGTGTTCTTTGGCAATCTGGCAGATCGCTTTGATAGGCGCTGGGTGATGATGAGCACGATGGTTCTGGCAGCGCCTGCTTTCTTCCTGCTGCCGATTACGGATGGTATTGTGGCTTTTGGGCTGGCTGTTATGGCAGGCGGCTTCGTCGGCGGGGCACACAGCATCATCGTCGTGCTGGCCCAGGATTTGATCCCGGCAGGCAAAGGCTTTGCCAGCGGTTCGATTCTCGGCTTCATTTTCGCGACAGGGGCACTTGGCAGCCTGATTATCGGCAGTCTGTCCGATAGCATCGGCCTAGCCAGCACATTCCAGATCGTAGCGATTGCCTCAGCCGCCAGCGGCATCATGGCCCTGTTAATCCCAAAGCACCAACCGACAGCCGTCACGGTATAATTGCATATAAAATAGAATCTGGTATGTAACTCTGTCTCCCAGAATCAAGTATTGATACAGCCCTTGGCTGGGTGACACTAGTAGGAGATATGCTTTATAGCAATTGGAGAGGCAATCGATGAACAACAAAAGGAGCGACAAAAAGAACAGCTTCAGCAATGTCGATAGCTCAGATGATCCGCTACAGTTTGTCAAATGTATGGATGATCAGTATGAACACAATAGCATCCTTCGCACCAATAAAGCCCGAACGTTGGCACTGGCAGATATCCAACCTGGAATGATTGTACTGGATGCAGGATGTGGCACCGGTGTGGATGTAGCAACTATGATCCAACTTGTAGGGGCTTCTGGTCATGTGTACGGGGTTGACCTCAGTGAAGCAATGATCGCTTCGGCAAGACAACGGATTGACCTAAACAACTCGCCTGTTACATTCCAGCAGGCAAGTATCTATCAATTACCGTTTGAAGATAATTTCTTTGATCGCGTCCGTGCGGACAAAGTATTTCAACACCTCGCTGAACCCGAAATGGCCTTGGGTGAACTTTTTCGTGTTACCAAGCCTGGAGGCAAAATCATCACTGCTGATCCTGACCATGATTCTCTGATTATTGATACGCCTTTTACTGAGGTCAATGAAGCATTTGTGCGTTTTCGTAGTCGTCACATGGCACAAGGTGGTATTGCCCATCAAATGTACCGACTTCTCAAGGCGTTAGGCATGTCGGACGTTTTTGTAGAGCCACGAACATCCGCCTATACCGATTACAATGAGAAAAAGGTTTCATCACCCTATCTCGAAGAGATATGGATGGCAAACGAGTATGGCATCGTCAGTCGTGATGCGGCACAAATATGGGTAGATTACCTTGAAGCTGCCATCGAAAATGGGCAGTTCCTATGCTTACAAACGTACATCATAACCACTGGCACAAAGCCTGTTTTGTAAGCATTTAATAGGCTCCGGAATCACAACGGATACCATTGAAGGCAGTTCTCTTATTCGGCAATACCTATCTCAACATGATGTCACTGCCGCGAGATGGCTCCTCAGTATGGTAGGTGAACCCCCGCTTTTCTATTGCCATTGGCCACAGAAAAAGCAGCCGTCTTTTTGTGCGTTTTGTCATCTTGCGCCCGCTTAAGGGTTTGTTAAACTGTGAGCGTCAGCCATATCAACCTAAGGAGTGACCATGTACCACGCCCGGAAATGGTTAGTTGGAGTGCTCGTCCTGATGCTCGGCGCACTGGCAATCGCCCCCGCCGCTGCCCAGGATGAGTTCGTTTTTGGCATGATTCTCGTTGGACCCTCGACAGATCAGGGTTGGAGCCAGGCCCATTATGAGGCTGGTGAATACGTTATTGATAAATTGGCAGAAGATGGCGTCACCGCTCGGATGATCGTCTTTGAAAACCTGAATCCGGCTGTCAATCCGCAGACAACGCTGATGGATGTTGTTGAAAGTATGGTCGATGAAGGTGCAACACTGATCTTCACCACATCCGATGAATTTGAACCAGATACGCTGGAAGCCGCCGCGGCTTTCCCGGAAATTACCTTCGTCCATGCCAGCGGCAGCGCCGTGCTGGATAAAGGCCCGGCTGATCTCTTCCCCGACCTGTTTGAAGCCGCCGACCGTGAACCGGCCCCGGCCAATTACGGCAACGTGATGGGCGAGATGGAATTCGGCAAGATGATTGCTGGTTGCGCCGCTGCCCTCACCACTGAAACCGGTAAAATCGGCTACCTTGGTCCGCTGATCAATGCGGAAACCCGTCGTCTGGTCGCCAGCGCCTACCTGGGTGCATCCCACTGCTACGAAACCTACGCAGGTAGCGATCCGGCTGCTCTCGAATTTGAAGTCATCTGGATAGGCTTCTGGATCCCGACCCCGGACACCCTCGATCCGGTACAGGTAACCAACACCTTCTTTGATACAGGTGCCGATGTCGTCATCAGCGGTATTGACCCGCAGGACGCCCTCATCGTCGCTGGCCAACGCCGCGAACAGGGTGACAACGTCTTTGCGGTTCCTTACGATTTTGTTGGCGCTTGCGATACCGCTCCTGACGCCTGCCTGGGTATCCCTTACTTCCAGTGGGGTCCGGCATACCTCGATACAGTTAACGCTGTGCTCGAAGGTGAATTCACATCCAACTGGCTGTGGCTCGGCCCAGACTGGACCGACATCAATAACCCGGATACCACCGCTGTCGGTTGGGTTGATGGTCCCGCTCTGAGCGAAGAAGCCGCCGCCAATCTGGCCAGCTTCATCGCAGAGATGACCGCTTTCCAGACTGACCCGATGCACGAAGGCGAGTTCTTCCTGTGGCAGGGTCCGCTGAACTTCCAGGATGGCACGGTTCTGGCCGCTGAAGGCGAATCAGTTGATCCGCTGGCTGTCTGGTATCTGCCGCAACTGCTGGAAGGTATCACTGGCGATAGCTTCCTCAGCGAGTAACTTTTCTATATCAAGGATTACAAGGGCGCGGCTAATAGTCGCGCCCTTTTGTGTTAGTAACTAGATTAGGATATTTGAAAAAAAGTGATGGAGCTATCCTTAAATTTCTTCATATTGAATTGCAAGCAATATGGTCTTTTTTATTGCTTGCAGGTATTCATCTTCTAAAGCACCCATTTTCTCCCTGAAGCGTGAAAGTGAAATTGTTTGAATTTGTCCTATCAAGGCTGAGGAATCCAAGTTGAGGCCATTTATGGCGCTTTTCTCTACTACAATCAAATATAATCTATCGTTGTGATGTTGTTTCCATTTTGTGAATGGGATGACTGTACAAACACTATGCGATTCAGGTGTAAACTTTGTAATGATAACAACAGCAGGTCGTCGGTGTTTTTGTTCACTTCCTATTGCTTCTGAAGATAAAGCAAAGTCTTCCTTGTTATCGCCTTCATCATTTGGGGCGTCGAAATCGATCCACCAGACGTCACCTATTTGTGGATCGATGTTAGGATCCCTGTTTGCCATCAGTCATCCTCATAAGGTGCACTTAATTCTGTAGCCAAGTCTATACCATGTTG
Organism: Anaerolineaceae bacterium; assembly: GCA_020634165.1. Taxonomy (GTDB): domain Bacteria; phylum Chloroflexota; class Anaerolineae; order Aggregatilineales; family Phototrophicaceae; genus Phototrophicus. The sequence goes on from JACKCF010000002.1 coordinate 104,909, forward strand.
CTTAGCATATAAATCGGCTTCTCGTTCATAATCACGAATCAGTGCTTCTCGTTCTCCAACTGGTAGCTTGAGTAGCTTATCCAAATCGCTTACTGAAAACCTATTGCGTGGTCTGGGAAAGTTCTCATATCTGATGACAACTTGACGCTCTTGTTCCTTAAAATGCTCTCTTAAAGCCCGATGCTTTATGACTGCATTTTGGCTTGGACTTGCGTAAAAAGCATTCTTCCAGGGCGACTCTTCATGTGTCATCTGACTTAACTCAGAATCGTTGGCTTTACCATAGTTGCGCCATACTTCATCGATAATCCACTGCGTCTCGATATCGAATTCCACACTTTCGATGTCGATGGCTTCTGAGAGATTATCGTGCATTCTATGATCTTTAAAAGCATCGTATACGGATTGCACTACAGGACCTTGTTTCCACGCTTCAATATCTTCAGGAAAAACTGGTCGGTCTAAAATACCCAAACCATGTCCCTGAACATAATAAAGCAACTTTTGAAGCTTTAAGGGACTGATGTCAGTATTTTCTTGTCTTGCTTTGGCTATTAGATAGTCAGCAATTTTTCTTGCACTGGTATTCAGTTTTGTATACATGAGATACCACCAATGAAAATATGTTTAACACGATATGACACCATTGTATAGAACATTCGTGCTGTATAATTGTAAAACATTTGTTTTATTCAGTCAATGTATTGAGATAACAAGAATTTGAACTGATGCACAAGTATAGCTAAAATTCGACCCACTAACCGTTTTTGCTCTTGTTTAGGTCAATATGAACATCGAACTACTGCACATCCATAAGCGATTTGGGCCGGTCCACGCCAACAACGACATCACTGTGACCTTCAACGAGGGGCGTATCATCGGTGTATTGGGGGAAAATGGCGCGGGTAAGTCCACGCTGATGAAGATTCTCTCCGGCTATCAACCTGCGACCAGCGGCGAAATCCGCATTGACGGCCAACCGATGCAGGCTAACGGCCCGCTGTCGGCGATTGCCAGCGGCATTGGTATGTTGCAGCAGGACCCGCTCGACGTGGGCGCATTCACCGTGCTGGAGAACTTCACCTACGGCCAGCCAGGAGGCATTTTCTTCCGCAAAAACAAAAAACACTTCGAGCAGCAGCTTGCCCAGTACTGCGAACGCTTCGGCTTCGACTTGCCGCCGGAAGTGCCCGCTGATAACCTCAGCATTGCGCAGCGGCAGCAGTTAGAAATGGTGCGCTTGCTGGCACTCGGCGTGCGCACACTCATCCTCGATGAGCCGACGACAGGCATCAGCGCCGAACAGAAAGAAGACCTTTTCGACGCGCTGCGCTCACTGGCTCACAATGACGGCATGATCGTGCTGCTTGTCAGCCACAAGCTGGAGGATGTGATCGCGCTGTGTGACGAGGTCATCGTGCTGCGGGCCGGGGAACTGGTTGGTGCGCGCGATATGCCTGCCACCACTCAGGAACTGGTCGCGCTCATGTTCGGCGGTGAACTACCCGTTCCTGAGCGCACATCAGCCAAAATTGGCGATACGGTGCTGGCACTCAACGACATCCACCTGCGTGGTGAACGCCTCGATATGCCTAATATTTCCCTGAATGTGCGCCAGGGCGAGGTGGTTGGATTAGCCGGACTGGATGGCAGCGGCCAGGAATTGGTCATGCGCGCCTGTGCCGGATTGATACCCTGTCACGGTGGGCGCATCCTGCTGAACAATAGCAACATGACTGGCAAAAGCTACCGTGATTTCCTGAACAAGGATGTGGTCTTTGGCGCAGCCGGACGCCTGGAAGAGGGCCTTGTCGCGGGCCTGACGCTGACGGAGCATATGGCACTGGTAATGGATAATGCGCCTGTCATCAAGTGGAACGCAGCCAAACAGCGCATGACCCAACAGATCGAGCATTATGCCATTCGGGGCCGCGCGACCGACAACATCGAGCAGCTATCCGGCGGCAATCAGCAGCGCGTATTGATGGCCCTCCTGCCGGACGCCCCTTCGCTGTTGGTGCTGGAACAGCCCACGCGCGGCCTCGATGTCGAGAGCGCCAACTGGATATGGCAGCAGCTACTCGCGCGGCGTGATGGTGGCACCGCCATCATTTTCAGTAGTGCGGAATTAGAAGAACTGGTGACGTACAGCGACCGGATTTTAGTGTTCTATGCGGGCCGCATCCATGAAGTGACCGATGTCGCCAACGTCAGCATCGATGCCCTCGGCCACATGATCGGCGGCGAATTCGATGCAGTGCACTAATGTGGTTTCGCCCTAACACGTTCAGTATGGGCTGTTACACCCTTGTCCAGTGCATGCGGATAGGTGTATTCCAGATATTGACCGACCTCTATAGCAACCTGACGAAAGAAGGTGATGCTACTAAATAAGGCATCCCAGTTGGAATCGATGCCTGCACCGCAATAGGTTGCCTCCAACTTTGCCCAGTACTTCTGCGGTAGGTGCTTCTTCAAACCTCGCCCGTTGACGCCCACAGCAATCGCCCAATCATGTTGATGGGCGATCCACCATTCCAGCATCTTGAATAAGAAATTGTACTTCATGTCGTAGTCGAGGCACCACTTCGCCGGTGCCAATTCGTCACGCCACAAACACTTGGCCACATAGGGAATATCGCTGAAGAAGTACTCTATGCACTGTAGATATTCGGCTTCAGTCGGCTTTTTTGGAATATAAGCCGTGTAGGTTGGTGCTGGAAGGCTATCGGTGAGGCCATCTTTATCCAGCAGAACTCGATAGCCATCATCAAGGCCATCTGGCAAATTCTGTGCTGCAACAATCTGCTGTAGAACCCCAATCGGCCACACAATAAAATCAATGTGGTAGTCATCCTCATACTGCACAACGCTGCCAACCATACTAAATTCTGGCACTTCAGGAACTCCCTGAACAGGGTCCCAGTAGGCGACAAGAACACGGCCAAAATCCTTTATCCAGGATCTGTCTGTGTGGAAAGGTGTAATGTCGCTTACAATCAGCAACACATCAAAGTCGGACAAGTCATCGACGGACGCATCCAGCTTGGCGCGGGAACTTGTAAGCAGCATAGCACGGACCGAATCATTGCTTTCTGCCCACAGCGTCAGCATATTAATAACTGCATCCATTGTAAGGATATTTGCCTTTCTGTTCGGCTATAAATCCATCACGAGTGATGTCTAGCGTTTACAATTTCACCGTCGTCGATGTTGCCTTCAAATGTGTCACATGCCCTTCCTGCCACTTTCTCACTGAGCCTCAAATGGTGATTAGCAGATTTAGTATCCTCAAATAGCCGCTTGTGCTTAATGGCTCTCGGCTGGCGATGAATAATGACTGTCGTCGCCAGATTGAGCAGCATAATCAGTCCAATAACCGCCTGTACACCGACATTACCAGCCAAAATAGCACTGATGCTCATATTCAGCATACCGTGTGCCAACCCTACAAACAGGATGGCTCGCAGCCCAAACACAATATGCTTCGGCTGCCCAGGATGGCGCAGTAAAAAGCGCTGCAACTGCCAATACAAATACTGGTAGCCAAAAGTAATGAACTGTCCGGCAGCCAGGTACAATCCGACATTGCTGCCCCAATCACGATAATTCGGCAGCAAAGAGTCGCCAATGACGAAGATCAAAATATAGGCGATCAACGAATGCAGGCCGATAATCAGCAGAATTTGCCATCGGGGAAGTTCGCGTTTCGATTTGCGTGCCATAGCTAACCTCAGCACGATCAGCGCATATCGACCAACACCTCATCCTTGCTGATCACATCGCTTTCTTCAGCTTCATTATAGTCGACATCTGCCAGACGGAGGTGTTGCTCTGTGAGCAGGGCATCTTCCTGTACATCATGCCGCTTGCGAACACCTTCGGGTCTCATTTTGCGTCGGATCAATTCAGTGGCCGCAAGAGCCATCACGACGATGAACGCTGTCGCCAGACGGGAGCCTTCCAGCGGGGTATAGATCGAACTGACAATGAGCGCTGTTAATCCCCAAAATAGCAGTCCAAAAATAATGCCTTTAATGGGCCATTCTATATACCGAGGTTGGGGTCCGTTGTTGCGCAGATAGCGTTGGTACTGCCAGTAGAGATAAATCTGGCCGATGGTTACGGCGATGCCACCGACGATATAATAAAGGCCATTATTGCCGAGCGCGTTGTAGGTCTGTGCGGAAAGATCAGCAAAAAAATTTGTCAGGACGAAAGCAACGAGAATGTGAAAAACGCTCAACAGAGCGATCTGCCAGCGCGGCCTGGGCTTTGACTTTTGCCTGGGCAAGGTGACGACACACCCTAGCGGCGCAGATTGACCAACTCGCCATCGTCGCTGACTGCATAACGACCATTGTTCGATGTATAGTCTACGTCTCCCAGGCGCCTGCGTAATTCTTCGATTTGCTCATCGCTGAGGTCATTAATCAGGGCATCCAGATTTTGCCGTTTGCGTTTATCACGCTTGCTAAAACGAGTCTCCGTGCGCGATTCTGCCGAGATACGTGCTGGCTCAGAATCAACGACCCACATAAAGGCCATGATCGCCAGCAGCGGCAGCATCAGCACCAGGGCCAATACAATCGCCAGCCCGCCAATTTCCATGATGGCAACGCCGATCAATCCCAGCAGGATCAGCCACATAAAAGCTGTTACGATGGCCTTGGCTACTGTTCGCATAAGCTATCCTTTTGCGCCTAATTTACGCTCTGTGCTGACGTCATATGCCTTAGTGTACTCCAGTCTAGTTGTTTCCGTGAACAAGCTCGCCATCGTCGCCAATCATAACCAGCACCTTGTCTTCAAAATCAGGTTCACTCAGCCGAGACTTGAGCGCTGCCAGTTGTTCATCGCTCAGGTCCCGCAGAATTGCATCAAGGCGGTCACGTTTGCGTTTTTCCAGGCTGGAGATATTTTCTGTTGCATCCGTCTCTTTGTGCCCATGAAATACATTCCACATGGCCATATTAGCCATAATCAGTGGCAGCATCAGCACAACCGCCAGCAAAATCACCCAGGCACCCAGGTCCAGAAAATCCCCCATAAAAAACAGGCCTGCCATATAGATCAGCCACATCAATAACGTTGCAATTGCTTTCATGTCTTAACTGTCTTTCTACCTACTTTGCTCGGTGACCAGTTCGCCATCATCACCGAGCATATAGCGAACTTCGTCCTCAAAATCAGGTTCTGTCAGGCGCTGCTTGAGGGCCGCTAACTGCTCGTCACTCAGTTCGCGCAGGATGGCATCCAGGCGATCCCGTTTGCGCTTTTCGACGGCATCCTCGTTCGTTTTTTCGTCTCCCGATGACTGGCTACCTTTGTTCTCCCACATTGGGACGGTGATCGCCATAACCGGCAGCATCAAAACGAAGGCGAGTGCAATGATTCCACCGCCAAGTTCAAATGTCTGCCCCAATAGCAGGATGCCGACCAGATAGGCAATCCAGATGATGACCGAAGCGATTGCTTTTACCCACATATGACCTCCCCCAAATGGATGCGCACTGCTTATCGCTGGCTGGTGATGAGTTCGCCATCATCGCCCAGCATGACGGCCAGTTCCTGCTCGAAGTCCGGTTCCGTCAGACGAGAGCGCAATGCGCGCAGTTGTTCGTCGCTCAGGTTGCGCAAAACAGAATCCAGCATATCGCGCTTGCGCTTCTCTTCTGCTTCCAGCTTTTTCTGTGAGGTATGCGCAATACCCTGTCCCCAATCCCAGATGAAGCCATTGATAACAACCAGCATCCCACCGAGAAGGAACAAAATGGGAATAACCTCTGCGCCCATTTCCTCACCGAGCACGATTGTTACTGCAATGAGTGACCCCCATGTCAGGAAGGTAAATAGCAACTTGAGAACCAGCGCCATGTTATATTCATTAGAACGCATGCTGAATGACTCCGATAAGCGGCAAAGATACCCTCTGCCCATGCAGGTATCTGAACGCAAACAGACGGTATATACACATTTACAGGCTACCTTATTTTACGCGATTGACCGCCAGGAGTTGCACCTTACCTCTAAGAATGTTCCCAGATTGCCCCAATTCCCAGGAATAGAGCGATAATATACTCAGGGAAAGGGGATAGTCTATTTAGGAGGGACACATGGTAAAGGAAGTCTGGGGTACGTTTTCAGTAAAGGACCATCTATCTCCACAAGCCTTCCTGGCAGAGGTCATGTTATATGATCGTCTCGTCATTCCGGTGCCGCCAGATCGTGCGGAACGCCTGCGCTGGCAAGAAAATGGCTGGGAACCAGATCGTCTAGACCAGATCGTAGAGCGGCTTGGGGACCGCGCATTCCTCGTCGAGTGGGATGCTGAAAGACAAGCCAACTGGAAGACGCGGTACGATGCGGGCAACGATCTGGCTTACAGGACACCGGACTGGGCCTTTGAAGCGACGAGAACCGAACTCACCGATAAATTACCCAGATATGTCACCGGCGTTGAAGCTGTTGTTACCTATACCTCGGTTGATGAGTTAACAAACAACCTGGAACTAACCGAGACACAGGTGAATAAAGGGGAATACGGGACCACCGTTGCCGCTGTTATCGGTCGTGAATTCCTTGTACCCAATGACCCTGGGAAACCATACTTAGACCTGCTTGAAGAAGCTGCCCAATTTTCTTCCGAACCCACCATGAAATATAGCCGTGCCGATTTCTGGCGATGGCAGCGAGAATTCCTTGATGACAAGGGCATTACGGACCAGGCTTCGATTGAGGCTGCTGTTAAAGATATGGCAGAGAAGATCAACCGAGAAAAGGCCTTTGCTCGTGAACATGGCATCCAGACCGCCGTACAGTACGCATTTGTTGTGGGCGGTGTCACATTGGGGCTGTTGAACAGTCCCCTGGCTGCTGTAGCATTTGCAGGTGCATTTTTGGAAGTTGGGAAATACGTGTCAGGTAGGCTTGGTCCAAAAGACCCGAATGTTGATAGAGCCGGTGTCGCCCTGATTTACGATACTCAGAAGCACTTTGGATGGAAATAACACAAGCAGAGACTTTATCATACCGAATGTATGTCACTTGTGTTGTAGTAAATGGCTTTGAATTCAGCATTAATGAACTGTGGGCGCAACCTTACTCATATGGTATGCTTGTCCGTGTCAGATGCGGCATGACCTCTTAGTTGGGCATATGATCGGTAAAAAACTCAATCAGCGTTATGAGATCGTAGCACACATTGGTGAAGGCGCGACGTCTGTTGTCTACCTGGGGCGGGATACACTCCTGGGGCGCGATGTCGCGATTAAAGTGCTGTTGCCTCATGTCAAGGAAGCAACACGGACCCGCTTCTTTCAGGAAGCCAACTCCGCAGCGCAGCTCAACCATCCCAATATCATGGCATTGTATGATCGCGGCAAGGATTTTGATCGCGATTATCTGGTCGTGGAGTACATCGATGGCGACTCACTGGCAGCCTACGTGCCTTCGGTACCGGAGTTGGTCGTCGCTCTCGGCGCCCAGATCGCCCGCGCACTGCATTACGCCCACGAGCGCGAGATCATCCATCGCGACATCAAACCAGCTAACATCAAAGTGACGCCACACGGCCAGGTCAAAATCATGGACCTGGGTCTGGCGCTGCCGCGCGAAGCCATCCGCGTAACGGCCCCGGGCATGGTGATCGGCACCCCGGCCTATATTTCACCGGAGCAGGCACAAGGTCACGAACTCGACCAGCGCACCGACATTTATTCGCTGGGCATTGTGCTCTACGAGATGGTTACTGGGCAGTTGCCCTTCAATGCCGATGACATTACCGCGCTGTTACTGCAACACGTTCAGCAGCCCGCACCGCCGCCGCGCCTGATTAAGCCTAATATTCCGCCTGCCTTGGAACATGTCATTCTCAAGACGTTGGAAAAACGGCGTGACCGCCGCTTCCAGTCCGCTGATATGCTGGCGGAAGCCCTGGAATCCACCCTGCCAACAGGCTTCAGCAGCGCCGACGATGCCACAATCGCCAACCCGCGCGATCTATCATCGACCTCTACGCGGCAAACAGGCCAGTTGGTGGATTCTCAGGTATCGCGGCGCCTGATTAAGGTGGTCATGGCCGATGACCATGTGCTGCTGCGTCGTGCCCTGGCCGGATATTTGGAATCCCAGGATGACTTCCTGGTGTTGGCAGAAGCCAGCGATGGCGAGCAGGCACTCCTGCATACGGTTGAACTGCAACCGGATATTCTGCTGCTGGACCTCAACATGCCCGGTAAATCTGGCCTGGATGTCCTGCCGGAAATCCGCGAAAAAGCCCCGGACGTCAAGGTGCTGGTCCTGACGGGCCGTGACGACGACATCTACATCATGCGCGCACTGCGTGCAGGTGCGCATGGCTACCTGCTCAAAAGCACTGACGAGAATAAGCTGCTGGATGCCATTCGCAAGATTCTCGATGATGAAATTGTGCTGGGGCGGGGTATCGCTGGCAAAATCGTCAGCGGCGTGCTGGGCGAATCAGCCACCCTTAGCGAGCGTGAAAGTGCTGTGCTCCTGCACATCGCTGCTGGCTTTGAAGATGAAGAAATTCGCGGTCGCCTCGGTATCAGCATGACCGAAATGATCGAGATGATGGCGCAGATCATGAAGAAGCTCGATGTGCGTGATCGTCACACGGCAGCATTACGCGCCCTGCGCGATGGCCATATCACCCTGGATGACCTGCACGAACTGCGTCCACCGCAATCCAGTTAGCGGCCTTTACCACAACTTGACCCTGGAAAATCGCCATAGGCTCCTTAGAATAGGAGCGTTCTGTTCTCTCGTCATACATTCTGGATGACTGCTGGGCAGCGGCTGGCCCGGTGCAAGACATTTAAAGAGGTATAAATAAACACATGGCATCGTATCACGGACCTAAGGCAAAGCAGCAGCGTCGCTTCGGCACACTGTTGGTCCCGCGCCCAAAATATTCTCGCATTCTGGATTCACGCGCCTACCCGCCTGGCGATCACGGTAAGGAAAAATCATTCCGTGGTGGTCGTCGCTCCGACTTCGGCTTGCAGTTGGACGAAAAGCAAAAGCTTTCGTTCATCTACAATGTACGTGAAGGTCAGATGCGTAACTACTACAAAAAAGCGGTGCAAATGCCCGGTGCAACTGGTATCAACCTGTTGAGCCTGCTGGAGCGCCGTCTGGATAATCTCGTCTACAAAGCTGGCCTCGGTGCGACCATCTGGGCCGCCCGCCAGTTGGTTGTTCATGGCCACGTAGAAGTCAATGGGGCGCGCCTGGACCTGCCTTCGTACCAGGTCAAGCCCAATGACGTCATCAGCCTGAGCGCCAAGATGAAGAAGAACGTCCACGTTGTGGAATGGGTCGAGCAGATTGCGGCTTACCCGCCCTATCTCTCGGTCGATAAGGACAACGTCAGCGCGACCCTGCTGCGTAACCCCTCGGAAGGTGAAATTCAGGTTCCGGTGGATGTCCAGCTCGTGGTTGAATACTACAACCGCCTGACCTAATCCACACGAACGCCATTTCAGCCATGAACGCCCCTCATCGGGGCGTTTTTCATTCTATGTAGCATAGATGTTAAATAATAAACGCCCCTCTAAGGGACGTTTGTGTCTCTGTTTGTGATTACTCCGGTTTGTGATCGCGCTCGGTCGTGAGCAGTTGCTTCTTGGCTTCTGGGCCGAAGGCATAACCGGTGATGCCGCCATCGCTGTGGACGACGCGGTGGCAGGGAATGATGATCGGCACGGGGTTCTTGTTGCAGGCATTCCCGACCGCCCGCGCCGCGCGTGGGTTGCCAATCGCCTCGGCGATCTCTTTGTAGGAGCGCGTTTCGCCATAGGGAATCCGCTGTAGCTCCGCCAACACCCGCTGCTGGAAGGCTGTTACGCGCAAATCGAGCGGCAGGTCGAGATGCGGCTGCCAGCCATTCAGATGCGCGATGATCTGCTGGGCGTAGTCACACAGGGCATCATCATCACGGGCGATAGCCGCCTTAGGAAACTCGTCGTGCAGCCGCTCGACAAGCTGCTCATCGTCGTGCAGCATATCCAGCTTGCAGATGCCCCGATCCGTCGCCGCGACCAGCATGTGGCCCAATGGCGATTCAATGATCGTGTAGGCGATGGTCATGTCCTCGCCCTCATTGCGATACGTCCCAGGCGTCATGCCCAGATGCGCATCGGCGCGTTCATACATGCGGCTGCTGGCCCCGAAACCGACCTCGTACACGGCATCCGTCACCGTGCGACCATCGCGCAACTGCTGCTTGAGACAATCCATCCGCTTGGCTTCGGCATACTGGCGCGGCGTGATGCCCATGAACTGCTTGAAGGTCCGCTGCACGTAATACGGGCTGAGGTGGACCTGCTTCGCCAGCGCGTCCAGCGACAGATCGCCTTCGAGGTTGTCGCTGATATAGTCGCATATGGTCTGAATGCGGTCGGCCTGCTCATTCTGGGGGGCACTCCCGCGCGGATTGCAGCGTTTGCATGGACGGAACCCAGCGGTTTCCGCGGCGGCGGGAATAGCGAAAAAGGTGACATTCTCGCGTTTGGGCGTCCGTGCTGAGCACGAGGGGCGGCAGTAGATTCCAGTCGTTTTGACGGCCACCACAAAATGCCCATCCAGCGCGGCATCATTATGGGCGACCGCGTCGTAGCAGGCGTCTTCGCTGATTTCGAGGGCTTGTTCTGGGAACATATATGCGTGCCTCCACATGCTTTTCAATGATAGTAGCATACACGTTCTACACGCAAGCTACCTCCCGTTTCTTGTGGTGGCATCGCATAAAATCAGCATTCACAGGATAAAAAATCTGCTTGTGATTTTAGCTTAGGTTGACTTTAAGAAATCTTCGCGCAGGGGATGAAATGTATCGACGAGACGAACATAAGGACTCAATGTCTGGACGGTATGGTCAGTATTGGGCGGAACAACAATCATGTCGCCTTTTTCCAGGTCAAAAGGCTCATTCGCGATGAAAAAGCGTACCTTGCCTTCTGCGACGTAGGATATCTGCTCATGGGGATGTTGATGCGGCGCGTCTGGTTGCTCTGCCGGCCCATCTTCAAAAGTGAAGATGACCATCATCAGGTTATTGGAATGGCTTAAGTAGCGTGACCGCCCTTCAGCAATGATTTCTTTCTGCATCTTGTTTTCGTAAATAGGATTCATTTCGTTTTCCTTTATGTGTACAGGTCCTGTTATGAGGAAGGACCGAGGAATTAATATGTTAGTGCGTTTTCGGATACCCAGGCTACAAGATCAGCCAGTGTGGCCTCTTCCAACCATTCAGTCGGTTGGCCTTTTACGGCCAGGTCATGGCTTACATGGCGGTGGAGAATGCCAAATAGCGCTTGAGTGTCCTGCTTTGGTGGTTCAACGGGCTGAAGCTTGACTGGGCGATATTCAACGATGATGGCATCCGGTGTATAGCTATCCGCATCGACTATAGCGTCCAGCAAATAGCCATCTGCATCAAAAAAATAGTCGTATTCGCCGTTCAGCACGTCGATAGCCTCGATATAGGCCTCAGCAGCCTCCTCTGTTGAGAAGACACTTAGATCGTTTGGCTCATAGGCGAAGATGGGCATTTTCATTCTGATCGCATTTTGTCCATTCTATATGCCAGCCAGTTTCCAAGCAGCATATAGTAAACACCGAATAGGAATATGAGAGTGGCAGCAAGACAGAGGTAGGATTGATAGGGAAGATTGGCGATAACCAGTGCCACAAACATAAGGGCAAACCCGAGCATTTGCTTTTTAGCAATGGCCTTTGCTTCTTCCTGTGTTAAATTGTACCGTCCGACTTTACGCCCAAGTATATTCCTCTTTGGAATGAGAAATTCCTGCTTGAGATACATATAGAAGCTGAAAAAGAAATTTACCAAAAGTCCAAGTGCAAAAATCAGTCCGGGGCTTGGCATTTTCTCTCCACAAGAAAAATTTGTGTGCACATAGTTGTTTGTAGAGGCACACACCATCATGTATTCATACTATCACTAAATGAGATTATGCCGCCTGCGCCAGTTGCCAACCCGCACCGTGATCGCAAACAGCACGTAGCCCATGATCGTCCCGGACAGGTTGAGAATCACATCGTCCACATCGGCCTCACCCAGTGTCGTCACCAGTTGGATCGCTTCCAGACCGACCGACACCAGCAGACCGATCATCGGGACCAGCAGCCAGCGCCAGCGCCGCCAAATGATCGTTGGCAGCATCAGCCCCAGCGGAACGAAGGCCAGCACGTTGTAGATCAGCAAATTCACGGAGTTGAACTGGCGATACATCAGGCTGCGCCGAATCGTCAGGAAGGGGGTGAAGTTGGCCGTCCGTGCCTGCCGCAGCACATCATCTAGCGACCAGTTGCGCAGGATGTCCAGCGTCATTTCATCCGGGTACTTAAATACAATCAGCCGGATCAGCAGCAGCACATAGGCAATCAAAACGAGGATGAAAAACAGTTTTAGCAGGCGTTGGGCCATCAGGTTAGCATTAATGTGTGCAGGTGGGTGATTGTTGCAGAGTCATAGTCAAAAAAGCACCTGGGGTCCAAGAAAAACATCCTTCCACCTTATGGAGGAAGGACCGAGGATAGGGGTCGTTTACTCAGGCTTGGGCAGATCGCTCGGCCCAAAGCCGTACAGCAGCATATTGCGCAGGCTCTCGTCGATGGTGACGTTGCCCTCGAAGTCACAGCAGATCACGCGCAGATCGGGCGCGAACTCGAACAGCATCTGGCGGCATACCCCACACGGAGAGCCGCCGTTTTTGGTCGCCACCGCAATCGCGGTGAATTCTCGCTGGCCTTCGCTGACGGCCTTTACCAGGGCGGTACGTTCGCCGCAGATGGTCGCCGGATAACTGGCATTTTCCACATTGCACCCTGTAAAAACAGTGCCGTCGGGGGCCAGCAGTGCCGCCCCTACATGATACTCGGAGTACGGAACGTAGGCGTTTTTCGAGGCATCAATCGCGCTCGCAATAAGGCCCTGAATATCCAGTTCGTCAGTCATGAAGCATCCGCCAGTGGGGTTGATGAATCATCACCGGAGCTATCATCCGGCACACTATTTTCTTCGGCCTCAGCATCAACTGGCACTTTGCGCTCCACCAGCACCTTACGAATACGGCGGCCATCAATCGAGATTACGGTCAGCGTTAGTTCGTCCGTGTCGATAACTTCGCCCTCGTCCGGCACGTGGCCCAGGCGCATATAAATATAGCCCCCAAGCGTATCCGTTTCTGGCGCTTCCAGGTCAACATCGAGCAGTTCGTTAAAGTCATCGAGGTCGATGCTGGCGTCGACGGTATACAGTCCGTTAGGGTCAATCGTGTACTCGTCTTCTTCGTTGACGTCGTACTCGTCCTGAATATCGCCGACAATTTCTTCAATCAGGTTTTCAATCGTGACGAGGCCGCTGGTGCCACCATATTCGTCTACCACAATCGCCATATGCACTTTGCGATTTTGCAGCTCGCGCAGGAGTTCGCTGGCCAGCTTGGTCTCAGGTACAAAGTGTGCCGGACGCACCAGATCACGCACCGTGCGACCATTTTCCAGACCGCCTACCCGCCACAGGTTCAGCAGGTCCTTGGCATACAGCAGGCCCACAATATTGTCGATGTTTTCTTCAAACACCGGCAACCGTGAAAAACCGGATTCGATGAACTCGTTCATGGCTTCTGCCAGCGGCATCTGCACATCGACCGCGATGATGTCGATGCGCGGCGTCATGACCTCGCGCACATTGGTCTGATCGAGTTGCAACACAGAAAAAATCATCTGGCGCTCGTTATCTTCGATGGTGCCATCGGTGTTACCCTCCGTCACCAGCGAGAGAATTTCTTCTTCCGTGACGGTATTCACCAACTGGCTGCCGCCGAAAATACCCGCCACCAGTCGGCTGATAATCATCAGCAGCGAGGTAACCGGGGATAGGATCAGCACCATAGTACTGACCAACGGTGTCACCATCAACGCTATCGGTTCAGCGTAAGCGCTGCCGACGCCTTCCGGCACGCTGCGGCCCAGGATGATCGTCAATGCGCCGATGCCAACAATCGCCAGAATGCCTATCAGAATGCCACCCTGAGCAGGTGTTTCTGCGGCCAGTTGCGGCTGTAGAAACAGGTTGGCGGCAAATACTGCAATGACGAACGTCAACGCCACAGCCAGCACGCTGTAGGTCGCACCTATTTGCGAAAATTTCTTCAGGAGGTAAAGCGTGTTGCTGGCGCGTTTGTTGCCCTCATCCGCCTGATCGGTCAGGCTGGATTGGCGCACATTGGAGAGGGCCGCATAGCCCATCGTCAGCAACGCATACAGTAAAATGGACATCAGGATAGCGATTAACTGACCTGATTGACTGTCGTCCACAAATGTCCTTTCTAATATGCCCCTTGTCGGCGAACAGATCGCCAACAGCCATAAACGCAAAAGGCCGAGCAGGCATATCTGCACGGCTATCTCGGTGTGTCTATTTAGATCGGCTGTCGGGGCTTATCGTCCACGAGTTTTAGAGAACTATTCATCGAATGATACGCTGGCAGTGTACCATAGGTAATCGAACCAAAGCAAGGCGAACAGCCGCCCCAAGTATCAGACTTTTGTAAGCATTTGTGCAATATACCGTGTAAAATGGCCCTCAATCGCCCCAAAGCGAGGCTGAAAAGCAGGGGAGCAAGCAAAATGGCCAATAGCGATATTGTCGAGGATATGGAAGTTGTGCTGCGGATTGCGCTTTCTCAGGTGGCGCCGGATGCTGCGCTGACCAGCAAGCGCATGTTCGGTGGCGCGGGATTCTTCGCTTATGGCAAGATTTTTGCCGCCTGGTTTGGCACGGACCGACTGGCCATCAAACTCAGTGAGGATGACCGCGAGGAACTGCTCGAAATCGACGATACCGGCCCATCCATGATGACCGCCTACATCGAAGTGCCAGAAGCCTGGATGACCGATCCTGATGCCCTCGCTCTCTGGGTGGAACGCAGCCTGGAATTTTCAGTCGGGCCAGCGAAATAGAACCACCTGTCAGGTTGTGATGAAGTTCAGCCAGATGGTGGCCAAATATGCTATAAATAGCATCATCAACGCACGTTGACCTGGAGAGTATGCCATGAGCGAAGTCGATACGAATGTCGCCAGTTTAGACGATGACAGCCCGCGCCCAGCATCCACTGGCCCGATGACCGACGATGAACTCTATGTTGTTGGCCTGGACATCCTCAAAAAAGGGCCGGATAAGCGCAAATTCCTGCGGACATACAGCCAGCGAACGGGCAAAAGCCAGATGCAACTGCGTGACATCGCCGACCGCATCTGGGAGGAAAACAAGGGCACCCGCCGCACCAACGCCATCATCGTCCTCGGATTCGGCGCGGTGATGTTTGTAGTGGGCATCTTTTTGGCATTCTCGCTGGAAGTCACGCCCATCATTTCCGGTCTGCCACTGTCCTTTGGCCTGTTTTTCGCTGGCCAAGGCGTTTTTGGCTTGTGGTACATGCGCCGGGAGTAGCAATCCCTGTATCTCCACTACTTTTTCTAGCTTAGAAAAAGACGATAATCGTCTACTTGAAATACTGCACTCTGATAGAAATAGAGCTTCTGTTCTATAAGTCGCTGTCAGAGTGATTATGAACACCTCAAATATTGTCGGTCCAAGAATCCGTGAAGCACGCCTTCTAAAAAAACTAGACCAAGTTGAACTTGCTGCTGCACTAAAAGTACAGTTCAACATTGATCTAAACCAATCAGACATCTCAGAAATTGAGCGCCAATTTCGTGGTGTGAAAGATTATGAACTCGATGCCATAGCTAGAGTACTTTCGGTTAGTCCTACCTGGCTGCTTCGAGGAGTCGAAGCAGATGGCTAAATCTAAAGGTCGATCAAAATTTGAACTTTCACTAGAAACACCAAACGAAAAGCCACCAAAAAATCCGTTACTACGCGATGAATGGATCGACGAAGTTTGCGAGAATTTTGTTTCTTCTAGTAAAGCTAATAAATCGTACTATCGCATTATGCTTGAGACTCTTTGGCCTCCCAATCATGGCATTCCTGGACCAATAGTTAGTCAAGACGAAATAAGACAAGCAGTTGATGATCTTCGTAGAAAAAAACACACAAGCAAAAAACCGCCGAAACCATATGTTGATGTGTTTAGGCGAATGAGAGAACTACAAGGCGAGGAAGGCCTCACTGGTATTGCCCGCCAAGGTGTTAATTTTCAATTAGTAAAATTGGATGTCACGGAAAAAAGAGAACCCAGAACAAAACTATCGAACGATGAGTGGTCGATAGTTCTTGAGAAATATGATTATAAGTGTCCAGTATGCGGTAGGAGAGAACCTGAAGTAAAATTTGATCAAGATCATAAAGTCCCTCGAAGCAGAGGTGGCTCGAACGATCTTGATAATTGGCAACCTTTATGTTTTGAATGTAACAATATCAAAAGCACTGCATGCAGAGGTTGTGATTTAGATTGTCAAAAATGTTCCTGGGCATTTCCCGAAAGATATGCACCACTGAAAATATCTAGTGAGAATATTCAGAGTATACGCAAGCTAGCCCATGAACTGAATATCAATGTACATGATTTGGCGAATCAAATTCTCTACGACTACATTCTTTCGACCTACGATAGCTAGAAGGCAAATATCTTGTCCGGTCATGATCTGCTGAAAACAGCCAAAAAGAACATCTATATTGACGCCTTTGCTGGCTGCGGTGGCTCATCTTTGGGATTGAGAAATTCTGGTTGGCATGGGTTGTTTGCCATAGAAAAAGATCCAATGGCTTTTGAAAGCCTGGAAATGAATTTTCTGAGAAATGATGCTCCCTATCCTCATTTCTCAGAGTGGCCTCATTGGCTGCCAAAAGAACCAATGACGATAGAGAATGTACTTAACAATCGCAAACATCGTGAGAAACTAAGTGCTTTAAAAGGCGATGTATCAATGATAATTGGCGGTCCACCTTGCCAGGGTTTTTCTGTTGGTGGTGCCCGACGCGGTGAAGATGAACGCAATCAGTTAGTTTTTACCTTGATTGAATTAGTTAGCTTAGTAATGCCGCCTTTTGTGGTAATTGAAAACGTCGTTGGTATGACACGACCATTTGTATCAAGACCAGGTGCATCTTCTGAAAGTGTCGTTGAAATCACAGTTAAAAAGCTAGAAGATTTAGGCTACTCAGCGGGGTTTGTTACTGTTGATGCTACCAATTTTGGTGTTCCACAAACCAGAAAACGGGTCTTAATTATAGGCATAAAAAGCGAACTTCAAGAGAACCTTGATGCGGGTAAACTCTTAGATCAAACCTTAAAAGCTGTGTCTATAGAGCAACGAGAATCGCTTGGATTACCCACACATAGACCTGTCAGCATTGAAGAGGCAATACACGATCTATCAGGTAGTGAAAAAGTCGTTTGCCCAGATTCACCTAAATTTGATTCTGCAAAATATCTTGCACCAGAAAGTAATTATGCCAAATTGATGAGAAAGGGAACTGAAGGGGATATAATTCCAAATTCTCATCGTTTTTCAAAACACGGAAAACGGGTTAAGAGTCTATATATCAAAGCCCACGCAACACAGAAACCAGGGAGATTAAGCAAGTCATTCCTTCTTGAGAACGGCACAAAGACGAACAAGAAATTTCTACTAGACCCAGAAGAACCTGCTTCGACTTTGACCACTCATCCAGATGAGTTCATTCACTACAAATACCCAAGAAACATATCTGTTCGAGAAATGGCGAGGATCCAATCGTTTCCTGATGATTTTTGGTTCTATGGCCGATACACACTAAACGGGGACCGCAGGGGACTTGATGTCTCTAGATGCGCTCAGGTAGGAAATGCAATTCCACCTCTCTTAGGTCAAGCTATTGGTACGTCTTTAAACAAAATCATCAAACGGCTTGAAAATGATGAGAAATTACCTCAAAAAGAAAAAAAGCCAACTCAGCTCAGTTTTCTTGAGTAAATTCTATGGCACATTGCTTGATACCAAAATAATTTGGATTTGCCAGCCTAAACGTTTTGGTCCTTCATAATAACCATCAACACTCCCAACTCAAAACTTATGCTAGCATAACAAGCAGACTGGCCCATCACATCTGCGAGAGAATTTCCTATGATCATCGACGTCATCGCTGGCGCGCGCCCCAACTTCATGAAGGTGGCCGCCCTGTTCGCCGTGGCTGACCAATTCCCTAACATCGAGCTGCGCCTGATCCACACCGGCCAGCATTACGATGCCAACATGTCCGATGTCTTCTTCAGCGACCTCGGCCTGCCCAAACCGATCCGGCATCTGGACGTTGGCAGTGGCAGTCACGCCATCCAGACGGCTGAGGTCATGACGCGCTATGAGCAGTGGGTCATGGAAAATCGACCTGATCTGACGCTGGTGGTAGGGGATGTCAACAGCACCGTCGCCTGTGCGATTGTCGCGTCCAAGCTGCATATTCCGGTCGCTCATGTAGAAGCCGGATTGCGCTCCTTTGACCGCGCCATGCCGGAAGAGATCAACCGTGTGCTAACCGACAGCATCAGCGACTTCCTGTTCGTGACCGAACCATCCGGCATGATCAACCTCGCCCGCGAAGGGCGTCCGGCTGAGGCAATTCACATGGTCGGTCACGTCATGATCGACACGCTGCTGCGCATGCGTGAAAAAGCCGCCGAGCTGCTCGTCTATCAGCGTTATGGCAAGCACCCTGGCGAATACGCCTTTATGACGATGCATCGTCCGTCCAATGTCGATGACCCTACGCAATTGGGCACCATCATCGACCAGCTTGCATGGCTCTCACAGCGCATCGCGATCATCTTCCCAGTGCACCCACGTACCCGCAATCGACTCAACGAAACGGGCCTGATGAGCAGGCTGGAAGCACTCGACAACATGTACCTGATCGATCCGGTCGGCTATCTGGAAGCGGTGTGCCTGGTTGATAGCGCGCGCATGGTCGTCACCGACAGCGGCGGCCTGCAGGAAGAGTCCTCGGCATTAGGCGTGCCCTGCCTCACCCTGCGCGACAGCACCGAGCGCCCCATCACCATCACCGAGGGCACCAACACCCTCATCGCCGACGATTGGGACCTGTTCCGCCAGCGTGTGACCGCCATCCTCGATGAAGGCAGCGAACATGCCACAACCGCCATTCCCTACTGGGATGGCCGCGCCGGGGAACGCATTCTGCGCATCCTGAGTGAGCAGCTTGCGTAACCCAGCATAGCCCCTTATCATGCTGTGACTTAGTTAGCGATCTCGCTCAGGAAGCCACAGCACATGGCAGCACTCAAATACAAATCGACAGTCAACCAGTCACGCATCGCCGTCCTGGGGATGTTCTTCATCAACGGCGCGCTGATGGCGACCTGGATTTCGCGCATTCCACAGATTCAGGACACCCTTGGCTTGAGTGAAGGCCAGTTAGGCATCGTGCTCCTGGGATTATCGGCGGGGGTATTGACGGCCCTTTCGCTGGCAGGTGGCCTGGTTGCCCGTTATGGCAGCCGCCGTGTGACGGTGACTGCTGCCTTCGTTTTGGCGCTGCTGCTCATCTCGCTGCCCTGGATGCCGACCAGTGTCGCCCTGTGGATCAACCTCTTTGGGTTCGGCATGGCCCTCAGCACAATGGATGTGGCCATGAATGCCCAGGCTGTCGAAGTGGAAGCGCAGGCGGGGCGTCCGCTCATGTCCACATTCCACGCATTTTGGAGTATTGGTGGGTTTGTCAGCGCGGCCATTGGCGCAGGCATGGCGTCCTTCAACATTGAACCTCAGCCTCACTTCGTCATCGGCGCCCTATTATTCGGGTCGATGATCTTCATTTTCCGGCGACATCTGCTATTTAACGTTGCCTCGGAAGAAGCCGATGAGAAGGAGCAGGTGTTTCGCTTGCCGCCACGTGCCTTGTGGCCGCTGGGGATTGTCGCCTTTGCTGGCGCCATCGGTGAAGGGTCCATGGCCGATTGGAGCGGCGTCTACCTCAGTGATATCGTCCACACCGATGACGCCACAGCCGCACTCGGCTTTACAGCCTTCTCCATCACGATGACCATCGGGCGGCTATCCGGCGATTGGTTGGCGGCGCGTTTTTCTCCGGCAAGGCTGGTTCAATTCGGTGGTCTGATTGCAACAGCGGGGTTGCTGCTGGCCATCTTCATGCCGACGGTTACTACCGCGCTCATCGGATTCGCCGCCGTTGGACTGGGTGTTTCGACAGTGGTTCCGCTCGCTTTCAGTGCCGCCGGACGTGTTCCTGGGATTTCGGCCAGCGTCGGTATCGCCAGCGTGGCGACCATCGGCTATGCGGGCTTCCTGGCCGGACCGCCCATCATCGGCCTCCTTGCCGAAGCGACCTCGTTGCAGGTGGCATTCCTCCTATTTGTCGCCACACTGACCGCAACGCTAGTAGTCACAGGTCGCCAACTCAATAGGTCGGCGTCGTTGAAATAGCTTCACGAATCTTACGATAGGTTGTTATGCTCTTGCGGCTGTCGAATATGGTTAGTAACCATGTTATCAGCAATATCAGAGCGATATGACTAAACAGGCGTATCGCAGAAGGTTGATTATCCGGATGGCGGCAAGTATGGAAGTCATTTTTATAGGCATACAACTGAACAAGATGGACATTTCTACCGCCGAGCCAGTTCACTGGCATAGCGCTTGCCGAGCGTATCGGCATGCTGCCGTGCCCAATCCGTCAGCCGAGTTTCGCCCGCAGGCGGACTATCAACATACAGCAAGTCAGCCATCAACCCCTCGATTTCTGGCCGCGTAATGGTGACGTCATTGACCAGCCAGCCGATGACTTGTCCGGTCACGTAGCCCACACAGGGCGGAACGCCTATCACGGGACGTTTGCTGTGAATAATCTCGCCAATGGTCTGCGCCAATTCACGATAGGTGAACGTTTCCGGGCCGATAGCATCAATAATCACGTTTTCGCGTAATCTCCCTTGCGCAACGGCTAACGCCGCCAGGTCATCGACATAAATCGGCTGGATACGATACTCACCATCGCCAAAAACACCGAAAACGGGCAAGTGTCGCAGCACCCAGGCGATATTGTTGATGAGAATATCTTCTTTGCCGAACAACACCGTCGGGCGCAGAATCGCATAAGACATACCGCTTTGGATTAGTGCCCGTTCCAAACGCGCTTTGCCCTGGAAGTATTCGAGCGAACTCTCTTCAGATGGATTGGTGATGCTGACGTGCACAATCCGCTCGACGCCTGCTTTCCTGGCCGCATCAAACAGCTTGAGCGTGTTATCTACCGCCATCTGATGCGTGAAGTCTTTGTGATTGAAGCGCACCCAGTACGTATTGTAGAGAACAGATACCCCTTGCAGGCTCTCAATGAGTTTTTCGGGACGATCCCAGTTGAACGGATAGGCCCGAACCTTCTCGCCAAACGGATTTTCCTTGTGCAGTGAATTGGTGAGCGTCATCACATCTTCGCCTGCATCGAGCAGCCGTTTTGCAATGTACTTACCGGAATACCCAAATGCTCCTGTGACAGCATGTTTTGCCATGATATTTTCTCCTGAATCGGTTTATCAACCAAAAAATGAACGTGTTCATTTTTAAAAGGCAAAAAAATATATGTTGTTTCTCGGCTAATCGTCAGACATGTCTGATGACACAAATACCTGCGCCAGAATATTGCTGAGTTTCGCCAGGGCCTGCGTCACATACGGCACCAAAAGCAGCAGCCGCAGTTGCTTGAGGGCACCCGTTACAAAGTCGAGAAGTTCATAGCTCACCCGTTGTTTTGGACTGCGGTCAAACAACCAGAATTGAATAAACAGAAAGTGCAGGCTGTAGAGCAGGGTCGCGATCTGTTTTGCCTGTTCCTGTTTGGGCGCATCTTTTGCTGTTTCCACCAGATAGACAAAACCATCGAGCGCCGCCTCGCGCATTTCGGCGGCGTTATCGCCTAACAAACTGGAGTCTGAACTGGGTTTCATGGCTTCGCTATAAAGTGCTCCCAGAGCATCCCGATACGCTTCTGATCCCTGTAGGCGATAGACCATGACCATTTGGAAGCGATTTGCAATCGACTCAATCGGTAACTGCTCTATGTAAGCAACTGTTTCCTGGGCCATCTCACGATACAGTTCCAGAATCAGTGCCTGCTTGTTTTCAAAATACCGATACGCCAGACCAAGCGAACAATCCGCTGCGGCTGCGATGTCGCGCATGGTTGTTTCATCATAGCCCTTGCTGGTGAACAGTTCTAAGGCTGTATCCAGAATGTGACGTCTTGTTTGTTCGGCTTTCGCAGTCTTAGCCATGTTTTCCCTAAAGTGAACATGTTCACTTTTCATAGAATAGACCCGTTTTCATTTGATGTCAATCACAAATCGGGCGCAGCGATCTACTCAGAACTTTTTTCTCTGTGCGCTTGGTGGCTTTGTGGTAGTCTTTAACGTGACCCACAGAATATTTTCGAGGCATCCCAATGGCCCAAACAGACCACAAAGCAGAGCGATGGATCACCAAACATAAGCAGTGGCGCGATGAATTCATTGAGCTGCGGCAAATCGTCCTGGATGCAGGTCTGAATGAAACCATCAAGTGGATGCATCCATGCTACATGCTCGACGACAAGAATGTAATCATCTTGCAGGACTTCAAAAACTACTGCGCGATAATGTTCATCAAAGGCGCTTTGCTGGATGATCCCGCGGGTATGCTCGTCAAGTTAACCGAAAACACTCAGGCAGCGCGTCAGCTTCGTTTCACCAATGTCGATGAAATCACCGAAATGGCACACATCATCAAGGCTTATGTCAATCAAGCCATCGAGGTCGAAAAAGCTGGCCTGGAAGTCGAGTTCAAAGACACGTCTGAATTCAACATGCCAGACGAATTCCAGACAGCACTTGATGAAAACCCTGCTTTGAAATCAGCTTTCGAGGCATTAACGCCTGGACGCCAGCGCGGCTATCTGCTCTATTTTTCTGGGGCCAAACAATCAAAAACCCGCACTTCAAGGGTCGAAAAATACGCGCAGCACATTCTGAATGGCAAGGGCCTGAACGATTAGCGCATTCTACCTCTGTGTGATATGCGCTCTCATTGGAGAAAATTCAATACAGGTCAATAAAGGGAGCCTAACCACCTCGTCTGACAGCACGTAACGCTGTTGTGATGGGCTTCCCCAGCACCCGCCGACCCAGGCGAACGATACTCCCAAGCACGCGCGCCAGCAGTTCCGGCTCAGGCGGATAAAGCACCGGATACGGTTCTCTTCCCAGATCACTGAGCACAGCGTTGGCCGCAGCGATTCCAGTCGTGGTACTGTGCTCCATCCAGAGGGATGGCGTGTTGTATCGCACCCAGTCACCACAGGCATGCACCCCTTCCCAGGGCGTCTCGACGGCCAATGTTCGGGCATCCGGCACCCGATAGCGCGTTTGCACACCACTGTTCCGGCGCACAGTCCCATGTAAAATCTGCCCCTTGAGGTTCGGCCAGGCGCGTGCAACATCGGTCGCACAGGCGGCCATCAGGTTGTGGTCCGGCAGATCAAGCACATCCTTGGGGCCATAGACATGCAGCTCAATCGCGCTGCCACCAGTCGCCTCATGCCATTCACGGAAATCATCATAGAGACGGTGCAGCCAGAAAAAGTTATCCGGCAAAAAGTCGCCCGTTAACATGCCACCCATGACGCCTTCAGGCGGTGCGGTCTTATACCACAGATGAACGACTGCATTGCGCAGCCCACGTGGGAAAATCATGTCGTCGATGTCATTCGCAGTGGCCTTGCTGGCAGCCAGCAGACGCTCGGCACCTGGCGCATCGGTCGCGATAATGACGTGCCTGGTATGGAAGCGACGTACTTCGCCTGTTCCGGCAGTGGCGACCACCTGCCAACTCCCTTCGGAGCGGTCCAGCCGAGTCACTGTCATGCCCCCCATCACATAGCCGTCATGGGCATCGATGCTGTCGATCAGCGGTTGAATCAGGCTGGTGTGGCTATCCGCAGGGAAAAAATGCAACTGCCAGGCATCTCGGCGCAGCATGGTGTAAAAGCGCAGTCCGGCAATCAACCCGGTCAGATCGATATCCTCTACTGGAGCCGCCAGCAGATTAACGGCCAGCCCAGTGAAGGTCGCACGCAGGTTAGGCGTCCATCCCCGGAAGAACAGGCTCATTGGCAGGCCATCGAGCGTCCGTTCTTCAGCAATCGGATCAAAGCCAACCGTCAGCATGATACTCAGCAGCAGCCCTGGCAAAGACAAAAAATCCCAGGGTGCAATATTGGCCCAGATATTGGGGTTAAACAGCAAATTGAGGTAATGGAAGGGCGCCGGAATGTACTTAGAGCGCACAGCATTTCCGGCTTCCATATAACGGACATGCTTGCCCCATCGGTTAACCCAATCTTCACCGTAGCTGAGTTGCAGCTTGGTATCGGTGAAGCGCTCGATGGTTGCACGCAGGTTGACGTAACCGCCCCAGACGCCATGTACGCTGTGTTCAGTTCTGAAGGTCCATTCCTGGCCTTCATGCTCAATGATGTCCGGCTTGCCACCGCTGAGTCGCCCACCTGGCCACAGGCTGTCAGCATCGAGCACCAACGGCTCTACACCGCGCCCGGCCAGATGCACCGCCGCCGCCAATCCGGCCAGTCCCGCGCCGATGACAACCACAGGGAAAAGGTCGTCTTGTTCTTGAGAATGCGTATTTTCAGACATGGCCTGATTGTAAGCCAGCGGATCGCCATTTGGAATGAAGGGGTTGTGCTATTTACCCTGTTGGCTGGTGAGGTCGCCATCAATTTCGCTGATCTGAATGACCATGCCATCGGGGTCCTGCACCTGTATTGAGCGCCCGAAGGCTTCGTCGGCAATGCCACGATGGGGTTCAATACCTGCCTGCTGCAACCGCACCAAGATATCTTCCAACGGTTCCGTAGCGCGCATAGCCAATTCAACCCGTCCGTGTGCTTTTTCGGGGAGTTGACTGGCGAAATGCAGCGCCAGCATCTGGTTGCCACTACCCAATTCGGTCCACATATCGTTCCGCTGTTGATAGTCCAATTTCAGGCCCAGCGCAGTGTAGAACTCAATGGCACTGTTCATATCGGTGACGTACACAATTGGCAGAATTTTCATGTGTCATCATCCCCACTGGTTTGTTCTTCTCGAATCCGAGCGATATGGGCACGCAAGGCATCTTCGACGAATAGTGACAATGACTGCCCAGTATCTATCGATGCGTGCTTGACGCCCTTTATCAGGTCCGGCGGCAGATAAACGTTGAACTGCTGTTTCTTGTCTTCTTGTGCCATGCTAGCATGCTAGCATAATAGTATTGGTCTGTCAACCAGTGCGACAGTCTTGCGAAAACGGTACACTAACGACAAATTCGTCACCTTATGGAGAATGCCTCATGCTCAAGCCCCTGAATCTGGATGCCAGCGCCCCCTGGCGCAGCCGTTTTGAAGCGGCCCGCATCGTCAACAGCGACATCGCCACGCGCAACCCACGTCGGGGCGTGGTTACGAGCAACAAAGATGGCGCCTACCAGCTTTATGCCTGGGATGTTCCTACGGGCCAGCTTACCCAGATAACCGACTTCCCGACAGGCAAAGTCGGCGGCACCATTTCCGCGGATGGTGAGCGCATCTATTACCTGCATGATGAAGGCGGCGACGAAATCGGGCACTATCATTACAAGCCCATCAACGGCGGCGATCCGGTGGACATCAGCCCGGATATGCCTGCCTACGCCTCCAACTACTTCACAGAGTCGTTTACAGGCAATCATTATGGTTTTGCTACCGCCAATCAGTTTGGCTTCTTCATCTATGTCATTGACAATGTGCGCGGTGGCGAACCGCTATTTCGCTTTGAATCGCAATCGCTGTCAGTTGGGCCACTGCTCTCCTACGATGGTGAAATTGCCGTCATTGCGACGACTGAAAAAGCAAAATCGCTGCATTTCAATCTGGAAGCATACGACGTCCAAACAGGCGAAAAATTAGGCGAACTATGGGATGGTCCCGGAACGAGTGTGCAGCCCGTTGGCTTCGCTCGCCGCGCGGGCGATATGCGCTTCCTGGCGACCAGCAGTGCCAGCGGCTACCCACGTCCACTCATCTGGAATACACGCACCAATGAGCGCTTCGACCTGCCAGTAGATGATATTGACGGCGATGTTACCGCCTGGGATTGGTCGGAAGATGGGCGGTTGATCCTGCTGCGGCAGATGCACATGGCACAGAGTAAGTTGTGGCTGTACGACGCAGAAAGCAAGCGAACCAAAGCGTTAAATCATCCTGCCGGAACCTATAGCAAAGCCTATTTTTCGCCAGATGGCACCATCTATGCCCACCTCAGCGATGCCACCAATGCCGAGCGCATCGTCGAACTGGAGATGTCCGGCGCGTTCAGACGAGTGGTATTGGATGCAGCACCCGATCAAAGCGGCATCCATCCACAGAGCGTGACCTTTACCAGCGGCGATGGCACACCTATCCAGGCATGGCTGTACACCCCAGAAGGTGACGGCCCGTTCCCGACGATTGTGCATACGCACGGCGGCCCAACAGGCGTTCAGACGAACCGTTATATGCCCGATATTCAGGCCTGGCTTGATCACGGCTTTGCCTTCTTCACCATCAACTATCGCGGCAGCACGACTTTCGGCAAGGATTTTCAGGATGCCATCCTGGGCAATCTAGGCGATCTGGAAGTGCAGGATGTCGTCGCCGGTGTACATTGGCTGCTTGACGAAGGCATCACCCAACCTGATATGATCCTCAAGACGGGCCGCAGCTATGGTGGCTACATGACGCTGCAATGTGTCGGCAAAGCACCTGATTTATGGGCAGGCGGCATGGCCATTGTCGCCATCGCGGATTGGCGGCTGATGTACGAGGACCAGGCGGAAACCTTACGTGGCTATCAGCGCGCATTATTCGGTGGCTCTCCCGATGAACTCCCCGAAGCCCACAAAAAATCCTCGCCGATTACCTATGCAGAGCAGGTCAAAGCACCGCTGCTGGTCATCCAGGGGCGCAATGATACCCGCTGCCCGGAACGTCAGATGGAGGTTTATGAAGCGAAGCTGCGCGGTCTGGGTAAGCAGATCGAAATGAGCTGGTACGAGGCTGGTCACGGCGCCATGACCATCGAGGAACAGGTCCGGCAGATGGAACTGATGCTGCGCTTTGCCTATCGGGTGTTGGGATAAATATAGTTAACGTGCGTTTTGTTTAATCCTGAGCCAAAGATATGCCAACGCAAAGACGCCCCGGTGGGGGCGTCTTTTTTGCTTTGCCAGGCGAATCTTTTGCTAACATCGCATTATTTGGCGATAAAATTAGATAAAAACAAATCACTATAAAGAATAGGTAACGATGACTGCGCATTATTCTGTTGAAAAACGTGCTGACCTTCCAGTGGTCATTGCCGAATATTTCGAAGATTTTGGTGGTGATGACGATGTGAATGGCGTGGGCGAAGCCCTACATGCCGTGTTCGACCAATTAGACCATGATGCTTATATCATCCTGGATGTGCGTCGCGCCACACTTTCGTTCAACGATATGATGCTGACAACCAAGCGCAGCTTTTTCATTGAAAATCCACTAAGCAAACATCCCCGCTTTTTGAAAACGATCATCTTGACAGAAAGTAAGATCATAATCCGCTTTGCTTCGGGGCTAAATTCAGCGCCATTTGGGAATATGCATGTCCCTATCTATGTGACATTGGAGGAGGCTATTGACTGGATACGTAGCGACCTTAGAAAACGAGCGAGCTAACTACTTTGGCTCAGGCTTAAACAAAACTCACATTGCTTAGGCAGAGCATATAGATAGGCTAGCTCTCACCTGATGTAGAATGGGCTGGTATCCAGAAGCCAAAAGTGCTACCTTCGCCATCGACGCTGTCGACCCAGACATCACCACCATGCCGTTGAATGACGTTCTTGACGAGGCTGAGTCCCAGGCCGTTGCCCTGGATATGGTTGCCGTTGTGCCCATCCACACGGTAGAACGACTCGAACAAATAGGGTAGGTGCTTTTCCGGGATGCCAATGCCATTATCCGTCACGGAGAAGTAAAAACGGTCACTGGAATACCAACTGTGGACATGAACCTGGCCACCTGTCGGCGTGTATTTAATGGCATTACTAATCAGGTTCTCCATCGACTGCCGCAGCAAAACCGCATCGACGGTAATGCGCGGCGCAAGCTCAAGGTCAATTTCGCGCGTCAGCGATTGCGCCCTGACCTGGGCTGCCAGCCGCGTATTGACGATTACCAGCTTGACCATCGCGGCCAGATCGGTCTGTTCCTGCATTTCCAACGGAGATTTACGAACGCGCTCAACACGCAGCAGGTCTTCAACCAACCGTCCCATGCGGTCGGTCGAGCCTTTGATGATTTCCAAATGCTGCTGGATAGATACCGCCGATGGTGTTGGCTCCATATCCTTCAGTTCAATCCCGATCATATCGGTATAGCCGGAAATCAGCGCCAATGGGCTGCGCAGATCGTGGGTCGCGACACGCAGCATTTCGTCCTTAAAGCGTCCCAGGTCCCCCAGAGCGGTGACATCATGCAAGACGATGACGTGACCTTTTTCTTCCTCATCGCCACTCACCCAACTGGTGATTGAGACATGAAAATCTCGCTGCAACCGCTCTGAACGCAGTTGTATCGGCTCACAGACTTCAATGTTGCCCATAACCGATTCCAGCATCGGTTCATAAGCAATGTAATCCACCAATAGCTGATGCTCTACGGATTCATCCAGCGTGAGGCCCAATAGCTGGCGCGCAGCGTGGTTAACTAATACCAGCATATGATGGTGATCAATGACGATAATCGACTCTTGCAGCGCCTGCAAAGTCGCACTTAACTGCTCCTGATGATCGCGCATTTCATAATAAAGGGAGACATTCCGCAGTGCGCTCACCACCTGATTGCCGACGATGGTCACTGTACGCAGATGAAAAGGCGTGAAATGGTTTGGCTGAGGGTGATAAAGCATGAACAACGCGACGATATTTGTGCCCAACCGAATAGGGATACACATCGCCGACCGTATGGGGGCCTGTTCATCTGTAAAGTGCTTCCAGCGCGTATCTGTCAGGGTATCTTTGACGATATCGCCACATTGATGCTCATAAACCCACTGTACAAAACTGTCGCTGACAGGTGGCGGGATAATCTCAAACGGTTGTTTATCGATGAGGCGGCGAACAATGCGCCAGTAATTGTCATCATCGGGATTTTTCTTGATTAAATACAAACGGGACGACTGGGCCGCCGTCATCTTCATGACGATTTGAACAACGCGCTCGATCACGCCTTCAAAATGGGTTGTCAACAAAAGCTGGGAAATATCCGATAGCAGGCGCAGATCATCAAAGGAGGGGTGCTTTAGTGATGAAATGTCCGTGTCGGATGGCATTGGGACAAGATTGGTATTCACTTATAAACAATCCCGTAATATAACGCTGCCCTTAACCAAGTGAAGCATAACGTATTTGTTTGTACAACTTAAGAAAGCAGCATTTCTTACAGGATTACGCTACATTGCGCAATTCTTACGTGGTAATACGGACTTTATTACAGGATTGTTTCTTTACTCCTTAGCGAAAACCCGCTCATATGCGATAACAGGGGCGAGTTGCAAAGCTTCATCGATGTCAATAAAGGCGCGGCGTTGATAGCCCAGGCGATCATAAAAAGCCAGCAGACGCGAATGGTTGGCGATGGCATCAAAACGCAGCGCCTGAACATCCAATTCCTGGCAAATACGCTCAATTTCTTCCATCATCCATTTACCAATGCCCATGCCCTGATGAGAAGGCAGCACACCAACACCCCCCAGGTACAGGGCGCGGTGCTCGCCATCGGCCCACATATCCAGCCGATAGTAGGCGCGAGCTTGGCTGTTCAGGTTAAATGTGGCAACCAGCAGGTCATCAGCGAACACGGCATAGATATGTTCACGGTCGGTCATTTCCAGAAAACGCTCGAAGGTGCGGAAAGGATACCAGTGTTCCAGACCCAGGGTGCGGTGCATATGTTCCCCGGCCACCGCCAGAATACCGTAAAGCGCCTGGAGATCCGCTTCTTGTGCCTGTTTGAGGGTGAGTTGGGGCTTCTTCGCCATGTGTTTAGCCTAGTGCATATATACCGTTGATCGCCCTATTATACTGGGATTACCCCCGGTTATGATCCTCAAAACAGCTCGCAGGTAGGCGATGAGAAGGCTTTCCTGTACACTGATCGCGCTGCCAAAGCCACGCACCTGATGGAGATTACCCTTTGAAGCGCAGCTACCTGTTCATCCTCGTTACCATCGTTCTCCTGAGCGTTATCGCAGGCGCTGTCCTGCTCATCATTGCGCCACCCACAACAGAGATTACTGTGCGCAGTTGTGTCACCGATGCTGATGACCAGTGCCTGACATTGCCACGCATTACAGGCGATAATCTCGATGGCGAAACGATCACCCTGCCGGATGACATCACCAGCGAGTATGCCCTGCTGGTCATGCCATTTAGCCGCGAGGAACAAACACAGGCCATTAACTGGCTGCCGATCTATCAGGAATGGGCAGATAACCGCGATGATCTGTCATATTACAGTTTAGCCGTGCTGGTCGTTGATGCGCCGTTCCGGCCATTGGTCATCGGTGGGCTAAACGTCGCTGTTGCCGACCCGGCTGTGCGTCATGCGGTAATCGTTGCCTTCGTGGAAGAAACCGACCAACAGGCCGCACTCACAGCACTCAATCGCCCTGATAGAGATGCCTTGCTGGCGCTGCTCGTCACGCAGTCCGGCGAAGTACTGTGGCAACATGTTGGGGCCTACGAGGCAGCAGCGGCTGATGAACTGCGCGAGGTGCTTGCTAAAATAGATAACTAAACTTATTGACGGGAACTTAAAATGAAAAAAGTCATTCTTTTGCTGCTTCTCGTTTTATTACCTGGTGGAATAGCGTCAGGCCAGGGCACGATCACCTACGAGTTAATCTCCAACTATCATTTTGATGACATAAGCGGCTGGCATATCTCCAATAATCGGCAGTCGATTGTGGTGCTGCAAGATGAGCGACCGATGCGCGTCTGGCAGTTAAGCGAACGTCGCGAAATGTGCACTTTCGCTACAGCGAGTGGCGCACCCTTCCAAAACGCAGCCTGGTCCTACGATGACCAACTGCTTGCAGGCGTCAGCAGGGATGGGCTGATTGTCTGGAAGTTGAGTGATTGCTCCGTTGTTTTTGAATATCTGGATCACGATATTGGCGCGATGGCCTTTATGCCTGGGGCCAATCGGCTCATCTTCTGGTGCGATGACTGTGGCGCACTGCAAATGCTCCATGTCGATATTCCGAGTCTGGTAACGCTCCGTGTCACTGATTATTCGTTCGATAACCCAATTCTTCTTCACTTCAATCCTGATGGGCTTATGATGTCCATGATTGATAATCTGAGTTCATTTATCATGTATCATCTCGACCAAAGAACGGTAACGCCTATTACCTATGAGAGTAGCCTGTTGCTTGGTCCTACATTTTCTCCAGATACGTCATATCTTGCGGCTGGTGTGACAGGTGGTTTGTTGGTTATTGATACGCAGTCTGGTGACATCTCAACATGTCCCGTAGACAGCAACCTGGTCATCACGCAAATCGACTGGCTTAACGACCAGCAGGTGCTGACACTTTCGCGCCCACATTTCTATGGTCATCTCTTTCACAGCGGTTCATCTGTGCATCACTGGTCGATACCCGATTGCACTGAACTGCATCGCCTGAATGTGAAAACCACTGTCGAACTGCCGCTGACGCTAGAGGAAAATGAACGTCTGATCGCTTATTCCGATACCTGGGTGCAGTTCATCAACGAAGAAACGCTGGAGGTTACTGGGCAAGCTCTGGACCCCACCGACGAACAAACAACCTATACAGTTACGAACCAGGAACTTGTCTACTTTGATTACAATGCCACCTATGATGTGGTAGCGGTAGCCGGTAGTGCCGACGAGATTTTATTCTGGCGCCTGTCTGATGGAACGCTGCTTGGAACAATCGCTGAGCCGGACATTCCCTATTCCGTGTTGTGGATGGATACCGACAAACTAATAGTTGCTACAGATGATGGTATACGCATCATGCGGATCAGCTTCGCGCCAGAGTAAGCGTATGAAATTTGCATCACGCAATTCGGGGTGCATCTGGTATACTGTGGCGTAGTTTTGTGACGATTGAATGCACAGGGTCGGGCTGGACGCGCTCGGCTGGTCAATGAGGAGTATGCCAGAATGGCAATCGAAACTGCCCTGAAGTTCTTGGAACGGCTGGAAAAAGAAGATACGCTGCGTACACAGCTATACGTCAGCAAAGCCAATTCGCTTGAAAAGCTGGTCCAGTTCGCACATGGCAAGGGCTTCGTCGTCAGTCAGGACGATATGACAACTGCTCTGAATGAATATCAGGAAAAATTCCCCAAAGGCACGATTGAACCCCTGCGCCAATTACCTGCTGGTCGATAATCGCCTTTTGTGAAGCTATGCTACAAGACACTCGGTTACCCGTGTGTCTTTTTGCGTCCTCTATGGGCCTAAGAGAGACCCATGCCGACCTGAGCAAGGTATATGTTAGGACGTTATTTTATTGTTATGGCGAAATTATTGAGAAATAGTTATAAGCAAGGCTATTACGGTCATATCATCCCATTAGGGCACACCG
Organism: Anaerolineaceae bacterium; assembly: GCA_020634165.1. Classification (GTDB taxonomy): domain Bacteria; phylum Chloroflexota; class Anaerolineae; order Aggregatilineales; family Phototrophicaceae; genus Phototrophicus. The sequence continues at coordinate 137,653 of JACKCF010000002.1, forward strand.
AGCTAAAACATTAATCCAGACATCAGAAGCCTTAATGCAGAGGGAGCATAAAACGTCCCTATAGTGATATTAGGAAGATACGGAGCGCGCTGTGCGCTCTGCCAATATGAGCACAATAAGGTAAGCGCAGCGGGATGAATAATAAGGCCCTGGCCTGCCAGAATGAATATTATCACGTCGGTGCCATCATCGACGATTTGTACGAGCTGACCGAATTCGTCGGTTCAGGCGGTATGGCCTGCGTGTATCGCGCAGTGGAAATCGGCGCACCGCATCCCTATGCCATCAAGTTCCTCAAAGCCGAGTACCACAATCAAGCCTATCTGATTAAGTTCTTTGAGAACGAAGCCAGCAACATGCGTGATCTGGCGCACCCGAACATCGTGCGCTTTTACCGCTTCGTCAATCGCAAAAATTATAGCTACATCGTCATGGACTACGTCGATGGCTATGCGCTCTCAGAGATCATCAAGCGCATGTACGAGCAGGAGCGGCACATCCCTCTGAATGAGATTGTGCGCATCATGACGCAGGTCGCGCGCTCCCTGGATACGATCCACCGCGAAGGCTTCGTCCATCGTGATATTAAGCCCGGCAACGTGCTGATCCAGAAAGATGATGGCAAAGCCTACCTGACAGACCTGGGCATCACCACCGATGCGCAGACGATGGTCAGCGGCGCGGGGACAATCGCTTATATGTCGCCGGAACAGGCTGAAGACGGCATGAGCGATCATCGCGGCGATATTTATTCCTACGCCATCATGCTGTTCGAGATGCTCGCCCGCCAGCGCCCCTTCAGCGCAGCTCCTGGGACCAGTGGCCGTCTGGCAGAGCAGTCGCTCATCAAGCAGCACAAAGAAGCTCCTGTGCCGGATATCACGGATTTCCGCGATGGCCTGCCAGAAGAACTGAATGTGATCATGCGTAAGGGGCTGGCCAAACGCGCCAATGAGCGTTACGACAGCATTCTGGAATTTGCTTCGGATGTGCATCGTGTGCTCAAGCCGATGCTGAATCGCGATTTGCAGGATTTCACCCAGATTTCCCACCTGCCGCTGCGTCAGACGCTGACAGCACCTGCTATCGACCTCAGTACGCCGGATCGCGGCAGTTCTGTGTGGCGCTGGATCGCCACCCTGGCGATTATCGCACTGGGTTTGCTGCTGGGCGGCATTGCGCTTTTCAACAGCACGCAGCCTATTCCAGCACTGACGAATGCAGCATTGGTCGCTGCGGCTGATGCGACCGAGACACTCACACCAACGCCAACGCCAACCAATACACCGACTGCCACCAACACGCCGACCGCCACCGTGACACTCACGCATACGCCGTCGGTGACACCAACGGCGACCAACACCCCGACAAGCACGCCTTCGGCAACACCAACCTATACATTGACGCCAACAGAAACGCCGGAAGCAACACTCACGCCATCAATGACACCGACGCCGACCGACACGCCCAGCCAGACACCAACGCCGATGCCATTCATCAACCCGAACGCGGCCATGTATTCGCTCATCAGCGGGTTAGATGCACTGGCCGAGCCAGACAACGCCGAGTCGCTGGTGCTCGATACAGCGCCAGGTGATGAACTACGTTACCTGCGTATGGGCATGGTCAATGGCTTCGACATCGAAGTCGACATCGATAATGACAGCATTGATATGATAGAAGGCTACGGTATCGCTTTCCGTATGCAGGACCCCTTCAATTATTACCTGCTGCGAATCGACCCCGTTTTGCAAAGCTGGAGTGTAGACAAGATCATCGCAGGTGATGAACGACAGGAAGTGCGCGAAGATGGCACTTTCTCTTCCAGCAACCCGGACATCCTGCGTCTGCGCGGGCTGGACAACCTGTTCGTCATCGAAATTGGAGACAGTGAGCCGATTATCTACCAGGACAGCGCCTTTGCAACTGGCAGCGCAGCATTGTGGCTGTCGGCAGCCGGACCTGTCCGGCTTGATGACCTGAGTGTGTCGCTATTAGGCCAGGAAGCCACCGTCGCCCAGGCCGCAGGACCAACTCCGGCCCCCGGTATCGGCGACCCGTATCGCTTTCTGCGGCAGGATGTAAACCAGTTGCTATCGACTAATGATGTGGCCACCAGTTCGATCAACTGCCCGGCCTATATTTCGGTATATGAGCAGTTGGGGCGGCATCAGCAAAACCGCAGCGAAGAAGTCCAGACATTGGCGCGTCAGGTCAGCGACGCCGGTCAGTTCATCTATACCCGCTGTCAGGCGGAAAGTCCCAATGCGCCGCTCGCCTTCATCAATGAGGGCCAGGGCTATATCGATTGGGAAGCGACCCTGCGGTTTGTGCTGGCACAAATTCGCCAGGATGAAACATCCTGACAGCCTTGGCGGTTTTATGGCATTTTTTGGGGCGTGCGCGTAAGAAATATGTAGGGTCGCAACGTCAAAATGCCTGATGCCGCAGCTTCTAGCCTGGACGATATGACGGCAAAAACATAAAAACTCCGTCAGAATATCGATGCAGCCTGTTCCATAAAGCCATTTTTGAGTTAGACTAGTATGGTGTCTCCCGTATCAATATAGGTAAGTCCTACGAAGGTATGATCTATGCCGATCTATACATATCGCCGCGAGGATGGCAGTACATTCGACATCCGTCAGAAATTCACCGATGATGCGCTGACTGTTGACCCGGAAACAGGCCAGAATGTGGTCCGTGTGGTCCAGGCCGCCAACATCGTTTTCAAGGGTAGTGGCTTCTACGTCACGGATAACAAATCCGCCCGCAGTAGCACAGCAACGAGCAGCGATAATGGCAATGGCAGCAGCAAAGAGGCGAGCACGTCGTCTAGCAGCAACGGCAGCAGCAATGGTGCCAGCAGCAGCGATACCAGCGCCAAATCAGAGAAAGCTCCGGCCAAGTCGGAGAGCGCTGCTTCCTAAATTCGTTTTATCTTTTTCCTGAAATCAAAAAGGGCCAGCTCCGATGAGCCAGCCCTTTTTTTGTTTCCACATGGCACAGTTTAGTTAGCGACGCGCACACTTGGCCCCATGGTCGACGTAACGACAACCTTGCGAATGTAGGTCCCCTTGAGCGTCGAGGGTTCCTGAGCCTTTACGGCATCCATTGCGGCGGCGGCGTTTTCCTGCAATTTGTCGAGGTCAAAGCTGACCTTGCCAACAGGCAGATGCAGGTTAGCGGTCTTGTCGTTACGGAACTCGACACGACCCGCTTTCAGTTCTTCGATCACACGGCCCATTTCGTTCGGCTGAACGACGGTACCGGCTTTGGGGTTTGGCATCAACCCACGCGGACCGAGAATACGCGCGATACGACCGACCTTACCCATCATCTGTGGGGTGGCGACAGCGGCGTCGAAGTCCATCCAGCCTTCGTTCTGAATGCGACCGATAATGGCATCATCGGCGATGATGTCGGCACCGGCTTCTTCAGCAGCTTTGGCGGCATCGCCTTCTGCGAAGACCAGAACGCGCACACTCTTACCAAGGCCATGCGGCAGCATGACGGTGCTGCGGACCTGCTGGTCGGCATGGCGGGGATCAATCCCCAGACGGAAGTGCATTTCGACCGTTTCATCGAATTTGGCGGTCGCCATTTTCTTCACCAGCTCAATGGCCTCATCGAGCGAGTATTCCTGTGTTTTATCGTATTGCTTGACAGCTTCGGCGTAACGTTTACCATGAGCTACCATTTTTGATTCCTCCTGTGGTCATGTCGGGCGAAGGCCCTGCCACTTTCATAGACTTGCGATTTTACGAATTGGTGTTTTTACAACCGAACTAGTCAACGACCTCGATGCCCATATTACGGCATGTGCCTTCGACCTGCTTCATCGCAGCTTCAATGTCGAGGGCGTTCATATCGTTGAACTTGACTTCCGCAATTTCCCGAACCTGCTTGCGGGTCAGCTTGCCGACGGTATCAGTTGCCGGATTACCAGCACCTCTCTCGACACCAGCAGCCTTCTTAATCAGGAAGGAAGTCGGCGGGCTTTTCAGGATGAAACGGAAGGAACCATCCTGGAAAATGGTGATTTCCGCCGGGACAATTTCCCCGATGCGGTTGGCGGTACGGGCGTTATAGTCCTTGACGAAGCCCATCAGGTTAACGCCATGCTGGGCCAGCGCCGGACCAATCGGCGGAGCCGGATTGGCTTTACCCGCATTGATCTGGAGCGTGACGATTGCTTTAATTTTCTTTGCCATGTGGTTATACCTCACTTGACCTACAGCGCATCGATGCCAGATGCTCTGTTCTGATTGATCGACTCGTTTGTCATGCGGCCAATTTACGGCCAGGGGACGCACGAAGGGCGTAGGTATGCTACGCCCTGTCCAATTATATGTATGTTAGCTGGTTTATCCAGGGGGAGCCTCTTACGAAGGCTGCCTCTTGCCTGCTGATTAGCTAGACTTTCTCGACTTCCAGGAAGCCCAGTTCTACAGGTGTTTCACGACCGAAGAAGTCCACCATCACACGCACTTTCAGGCGATCCGGGTCAATCGAATTGACCGTACCGATGAAGTCGTTGAAGGGGCCACCCACGATGCGAACCTTCTGGCCAACTTTGAAGTCTGCCCGGACGGTCGGGCCGCTGGAATCTTCCATGCGGTCCATAATCGCCTTGACTTCTTCTACACGCAGCGGGGTTGGCGTATTGCCCATACCGACGAAGCCTGTCACGCCTGGTGTGTTACGCACGACGTACCAGCTATCTTCGTCGAGGATCATCTCGACCAGGATATAGCCAGGGAAGACGCGCTTTTCAATGGTTTTGCGTTTTCCGTCTTTAACTTCGATTTCTTCTTCTGTCGGGATGACAACATCGAAGATGCGGTCGCGCATGCCCATTGTCTCGATGCGCTGCTCAATCGCATGGCGGACCTTGTTTTCGTAGCCGCTGTAGCAGTGGACCACGTACCAGTGACGCTCATCGTCTTCATTCTGGCCTGTACCATCATCCAGCACGATCTTAACATCATCAGCCGGATCATTGCCGTCGTCCATAAAGACCGGTTGCGGATCGTAATCTGTTTCTAAGTCATCCAGATTGTCATTTGACTGTGAACCTTCCGGCATTGGGAAGATATTATCGTCAGCCATCATTGCCTTTCTTGCCTTTCGCCGTTGTTCGCGGTCGCCGCTGGTTGCCGGGTAATGCGCTTAAAGCCAAGGGGCTTACAGCCACCCGCGCCGCATCATCCAGAATGCGCCACCAATGATCAGAGCGAAGGACACGATGAAGATGATTTCATTCTTCAGGCCCAGGTCCAGGTACTGGCCAGCCAGCACACTGAGCGTACCCAAAACAAGTGAAGATGCGACAGTCACGATTAGAACGATTTGTGCCAGGCGCAGCGCTTCTTCGCGCGTTGGCCAGCTTACCTTTTCCAGTTCGCTCTGGACGCCTTCAAAGTAGTCACGCAGTGCAAAGAAAGGACGAGTCAGCGCATTGCCCTCTTGCTTCTCGCTCTTGGTACGACGTCCTGGCGTCGCCCGACCCTTACCGCCTTCAATATCGACTTCTTCTTCGACGTGGCGGCGACGCCCTTTGGTTTGCTTTTCCTCTGCTGTTTTTTCGGCAGCCATTTAATTACTCCTGTTATACGCGCTGCTCATTGGGTGGCCGCGCACATATTTCCAAACAATCGAGTTTACAGAATAACATCTATCGGATGTTTATGTGCCTATTGTAGCGCATCTTTGCCGGATAAATGAGGCACAGTTTCTGGCGACGAGACAGAGAACTCGCCGCCTTCGCGCCAACAAATCAGCCCAAATACGGCACTCTGGACTGGACTGACGGTTTTTTTCACTCATTTAGGAGCTAAATGAGCCATTAACTTACCGAAAAGGGCCTCATATATAAACCCGCTTCTTCACCACTCGCTACCCTATATCCGCTTCTTCAGCAGTCAGGAATCGCGTTCGGTAACGCTGCAAGATCAGCAGGATCGTAAACAGGAATAGGCTGGTGAGTAAAACCGAGAATTGATTGAAGTAGAATGACAGGGGACTGATGAATACCAAGGATATGACCAGGGCCATCATAGCAATTGTCACAGCGGTCGATTCATTTTTTCTTAAGAAGGCAACCGCGCTCAAAAACAACAGCAGACCGGTGACCAATTGCAGCGCGCTCATAATCAAAAACCAGCTCAGGCTGGTTGAACTCGTCACGTTCGCTTCACCCAGAACGATGTCACTCAGCAATGTTGGCATGGTCGTTTCATCGCCAGCAAACGCCAAGCCCAGAACAAGCATGGCAAACAGCGCCCCTAGCCCATCCAACAGGAACAACCCAATCAGCAGTAAACGGGTTCGCCCCTGCGTAAATAGGCTATCTTCAATCCTGTAGCAGCCATCCAAGAAACGACCAATGAGTGATGTGCGATCTGGAACAACGTCAACAGACTCTGATTGCAGGAATTGCAGGATATGTTTGGCGAGATCAGCCAGGTCTGGTCGCGCCGTCTGGCCAGCGACTTTTTGCAGGCGCGCAACCATCGAATCGCGCTCACATTCAGATAAATCGTCTTCTAGCACTTCTTCCAGTTCTTTCGTGACCTGATACATATCTGCCACCAGGTCAGTTGTTGTCTCACGCCGTTTGACAATCAGGTAGACCAGCAGCATCACCAGAAAAGCCACATAAATAATCGGCGCTGCCAACGGGAAGAAATAATCATTCTGCTGGGTAATAAACTTGCCAACTTCATCAATGAACAGCCCAACACCAATACCAGCTAATATCGCCGATAAATCGTATGTCCAGCGATTGACGAAGATGAGCAGGGTCAGCACAGAGATGATTAGTAGGAGGCCACCCCACAAGGCGTGGGCGAAATGAAAAGTATCATTGCCGATCTGCGGATAGCCGGTTAGCTCAAGATATACCCGCGTCACAATCACTGACGCGGCAAAAGAGAGAACAGTCAGTAAAACATAGCGGGTCGCACTGGCACTGATGACGGGCCGATGTAGATTGAACAAGATATCCAACCTTTCCTATTCCGAATATACATCCTATTAAACATAGCAATGCGCCATTACGCAAAATTGCCTATGGCTGGGGCAGGACATATTTTAGGCCATCATCGTGAGATTTGGATACGAAGGAATCACAAACGCGCAATCAGTTCACCGCGTTTGAAGCTGCGCGCGCCATACCAGATCAGAATAATAGTCGGCACCCATAGCACCGCGCCAATAATCAGCACAATCAGCGGGCTGAAGTAGACAACACCCCCGACCTGACCCAGGATCAGTAGAATCAGCGGAATGACGATCATGCCACCTAATTGATACGCTTCCTGAAATGTACTGACGCGCGACGATACCCACACCATCGCGCCCAGGCCGAGGCCGGCTGCGGCAGGCACAATCCAGATTATGAGCAGCAGCCAGGTACCATCAATGATGAAGGCTTCCCCCATATAAGAGAAGGTCGTCGCCGTAACAACCAGAGCGAAGGCGATATATCCCAGCCAGCCGATGGCGATCCCCGCCACCCAGGGTCCGACTATTTTGGCGAGATAGAGTTCGCGGTCGGTCGTTGGCGCATACAGCAGCGCTTCTAAGGTCTTGCGTTCTTTTTCCCCGGCAAAACTATCCGCCGCGATGACATTGGCGGCCATCACAGGCAGTATCAGGTACAGCGACGGGAAGAACATATTGAACAGAATGTAGGTGATACGCTGTACTTCATTATCATACTGATCGAGCCTGGTACTGAAGGTATCGGGCAGATTATCAAAGAAGGCACCGGCTTCACGCCGGAAATCCGTAATCATCTCAGAGTCAGCATCGGCATTTGCGAGAAGCAGCCCGCCAACTCCGGGCATAAGCACCAGCAAAATCAGCGGCACCATAATCAGTGGAATAAGGACCGATTTGCTTTGCAGCACCACTTTCAGGTCTTTGCGAATGATCGCCCACATAGCCCGTGTGTTCATTGCCGATGCCCTTTGCGCGCGTGCAGCGCCAGATAAATGTCTTCGAGTGAGGTCGCCTGCGGCGTCAGCGCATAGACGCGAACATCTGTTGAAACGAGCTGTGTGAGCAAATCAGGGATCATTTCGCGATCTGTGCTGGTAAACATCAGCGCCTCATCATCGGATTGAACATCCATGAGAGAAGGTATCCGTTTGAGGATGTCCAGAGCGGCCTGACGCTGTTCCAGCCCGATTTCAAGCCGATAAGTCACATTTGTGCCAATTTCACGCGCCAGTTCCTTGGGCGTACCCATCGCAGCCAATCGGCCATGCTCCATGACGGCAACACGGTTGCAAAGCCGCTGCGCTTCCACCAGATTATGCGTACACAGGAAAACCGTGCGCCCTTCATCCTGGCTGACATGGCGAATCATCTCATGTACTTCCTGGGTCGCTACAGGGTCCAACCCAGAGGTTGGCTCATCGAGGAAGATCAACTCCGGCTCATGGAGGAAAGCGCGCGCCAGCGCCAAACGCTGCTTCATGCCTTTGCTGTAGCCGCCGACCTTCTCATGGGCACGATCAGACAATCCGAAGGTTTCCAGCATTGTACTGACGCGCTGCTTGACCTGCTGTACAGGAACGCCGTACAGATCAGCATAGATCGTGAGATTATCCGTTGCCGTCAGGCGTTCATCGAGCGAGGGGGTTTCGGTCAGGACGCCCGTCCGTGAACGCAGTTGTGGCCCTTCAGTCTGTGGATCAAGCCCCAGAACCCGAATGTCGCCGCTATCCGCCATCAGGACGCCGTTTAGCAGCCGAACGGAGGTCGTCTTGCCCGCGCCATTATGGCCCAAAAATCCAAAGACTTCGCCCACAGCAACCGAGAGCGATAAATCATCCACAGCACAGGTATCGCCAAAGCGCCGCGTCACACCCTGCATATTGATGGCATATGATGTCATTTTTTATCCTGTGTTTGCCTGCTAGGGTGTGCCGGAATGCCGCTGCGACCATAGATCATGCGACAGATAAGCCAGCGCCAGACCGCCGCCGACCAGCAGCACCATCAGCAGCAAGAAAACCGTATTCAAAGGGAATATCAAGGCCGCTACAGCAATCACCAACCCACTGACGAAGAGCCAGCGACCACCCATGCGATGCGTGTGCCGCCAAACTTCCTCATCATCCAGCGTCCAGAAGAAGCGAAAGCCAAACATCAGGTTCGGACGCAAGCGTCCCATCACATTTCCCAGTGCCGCAAACAACACGCCCAGGCCCATCACGAACAGCCGCAAAATAGCCTGACCTGGTACGAGCGGCATCAGCAGCATAGCAACATGCGTAAAACCCAAAAACAGCACAATCGCATTTACCATGAATGCGTAGGTCTTGCTGGCTTCGGCGTCATGTTTCTGGGAAGCTGTCAAGATCATACTGAGACGCCCAATCAGCAGCAAAGCCAGCATCAGCGAAGGTATCAGCAGAACAGCAATCGACTTATGGGCGAATGTGTCGGGCACACCCTGGATGGACCAGTGAACGGCGACTTGTTCTGGCAAAAAAGGGTAGATTATCAAGCTGAAAACGATCATGAGGATCGACACAACAATCGGAATTCTTTTACTCGACATCATAGCCTTCTTTTTTACTGTCCCCTTCGCCGACCTGAAAAATGCCCAGAAGCACCTGCAAAAATTCCTGAACAACGGTGGTGTTCAAAGCATAGATAATGCTCTGTTTATTGCGATGTGTCGTCACCAACTCGGCTTTTTTCAATACATTCAGGTGATGGGAGATGCTAGGGGCGGTCATATTGAATGCCGCCGCAATCTCCCCGGCGGATTTGTCGCCATCGTTCAGCATTTGTAGGATTTTTCGGCGGGTAGGATCAGCAAGTGCCTGGAATACATTTTCCATAATTAGACAGCCACTTAATTAGATGATCTTCTAAATACGAAGTCAGTATATCGACATTATTTTAAGGTGTCAACGGCAACCCATTTCTGGATCATCCTCTTTCAGTCATTCCGATTCTCAGGAGAAATTTGACAAGTCGAAAGCAAGAGAATACAATTTATACGAATAATTTATACGTATAAATGTTTTCTTTCACGTAGGCAATGTTATTGTGAATAACCAACAGAAAAAGCGTCGCGTCACACAGGGGGACGTCGCCAAAAAGGCGAATGTATCCCAGGCTATGGTTTCCTATGTGGTCAACAATAATAGTTCGATCACCATCCCCGACGAAACGCGACAGCGGATTCTGGATGCGATGGACGAGTTAGGTTATGTGCCTAATATCACGGCGCGCCGTCTGCGGTCCAGCAAGACCTACACGATTGCAGGCATCATCCCCGATATCACCAACCCGTTTTACCCCGCCTTTGAACGCGGCATTCAGGATGTCGTCAACCAGAATAACTACGATCTCATCATCTATAACACCGATGGCGATGCGGCAATGGAGCGCAAATGCCTTGAATCCATGATGCAGGGCCGTGTGGATGGCATTGTCGGCGTCTTTTTCCACATCCGCGCAATGGAACTCATCAACCTGATAGAACAGGGACTTTCAGTGGTGCGGCTGGAAGCCATGCCCAAGATGCCCGGCTCTGTCCCGCTCGACAATATCTACATTGATAACATCGCCGCCAGTCGCGCGGCTGTTGAGTACCTCATTGGCCAGGGCCACACGCGCATCGGCATGTTGACCAGCAAAGAAGGTCCTGCCCGCTTCCGCGAGATGGGTTACCGCGAAGCGATGCTCGCCCATCAGATCACCATCGATCCTGAACTGACACGCATTGGCGAATACAGCGAGGATGGCGGCTACCAGGCGATGACCCAGTTGCTGGCATTGTCGGCATTGCCAACGGCGATATTCGCCGCCAATGACCTGATGGCGATGGGCGCCATGTTGGCCATCCGAGAAAAGAAACTGGCAATCCCTGACGATATTGCCGTGATGGGCTTCGACGATATTCCAACGGCGAAGCTGGTCTATCCATCACTTTCCACCGTTGCCCAATCCCAACGAGAGATGGGGCGCACCGCTGCGAAGATGTTGTTCGAGCGTCTCGAAGGCACTGCACCGGAACACGGGCGCAGCCAGGAGATGCCATTTGAATTGATTATCAGAGATTCCACATAGCGAGATGGAGGCGCATTTGCAGAATCTGGCGAAGAAAACAGTCATCGTTATTTGCTTATAATTACGAGGGGATAAAATGAAAAAGCTACATTACGTTACACGGCCGGTGCTACTTGTACTCGCGCTATTTTTGCTGGGAGCAGCCTCGTTTGCTCAAAGCGAACCCGTCACCGTGACCTGGTGGACTGAAGATTACATTGATCTTGACCAGATTACTGCCACTTTGATTGAGCCATTCCAGGCTGCCCACCCTGATATTCAGTTGGTGATTACACCACAACCCGAATTAAATACGACACTGCGGACAGCCCTCGCCGCTGGCGAAGCCCCTGACATTCTCCAGACCCCTGGTGCGTCCTTTATTGCTGAATTCCTCAATTCCGGCCTGATTCTCAGCCTGTCGAATGCGGCTGATACCTACGGTTGGGAAGACAAACTGCTGCCCTGGGCTTATCAGTCCGGCATCGTAGACGGCGAACTGTACAGCATCCCCCTGACCTACGAAAGCATGATCCTGCTCTATAACAAGACGGTCTTTGAAGAAAATGGTTGGGAGCCGCCCACGAACCTGGCCGAGTTTGAAGCCATTGCAGAAGCAGCCGTTGCAGCCGGTATCAACCCACTCTCATATGGTAATGTCGGTTGGCAGCCCACCAACGAACATCTGGTTGGCATCTACCTGAACAACTATGCTGGCCCGGAAAATGTCTATCAAGCCCTCATCGGCGAAAAATCGTGGACTGATCCTGAATTTGCCGAGGCGATCCAACTGCTAAAGACGCATATTGCCGATAATGGTTGGTTCTCTGGCAGCCTGGAAACCTATTTCTCCTTCGCTTGGGAAGATATGTTCTCTGAGTTTTCCAATGGTGGTTCGGCCATGATGATGATCGGGTCATGGGGCTTCCGTGGCGCGACCGAATTCTTCGCAGAAACCGACTACGATTGGGACTGGGCACCGCTGCCTGTGTTCTCCGATATGGCTGGTGAGTACAACTATGAACTGGCTACTGGTAGTACGCTGTCCGTCAATGGCGAAACAGATCATCCTGAAGCCGTCCTGACTGTTCTGGATTGGCTGATGAGCGATCCGGCACGTGTTCTGGAAATCGCATCCGGCTATGGCTATGGTGAATTCATGATTCCGCTGTACTTTACGGCAGAAGACTTCCCGGCCAGTGCGGACGAGCGCATTGTGCGCTTCTTCTCCGACTTTGCCGCTGTAACAGGCGAAGGCCGCGTCGGCTACACCACCTGGACCTTCTGGCCCGCTGCCCCGAATGTGCAGTTGTGGGAAGCTATCGAAAACGTCTGGTACGACGAACTCAGCATTGATGACTACCTGGCTGAACAGCAGGCCCTGTGGGAAGAAGCCCGTAATAACGGCGAGGTTCTGCCCATTCCTGCCCGCTAATAGCTGAATAATGACCAGAGAGGCGAAGAAATCTTCGCCTCTCTTACGCTCTGATAGTGCTGCCCGCATTTAGAGCAAAAGCGGCACAACCAAGAAAAATCACACACTTAGCGCTATTCAAAAACGTGGAGCGTTCTTTATGACCCAGGCTATGCCACGTAAAAATTCCGAACCCAGGAAAAATCAATTCGCAGTCACACTGGGACGATGGGCATTCGTCATCCCTGTTCTGACGATCAATATGATCGTCGTGATTATCCCATCCGTCATCGGCTTGGGGATCGCCTTTACCGACTGGACAGGTTACAACGTCCCCAATTTCATTGGATTAGATAATTTCCAGCGGCTTTTTCAGGATGAGATTTTCTTCAAGGCCCTGCGTAACAATCTGATCTGGACGCTCATCTTCCTGACAGCACCTATCGCGGTGGGTCTGCTGGGGGCCTATATCCTATCTACCATCAAGCGCGGCCAGATGATCTTCCGTGTCTCGTACTTCATCCCGTATGTCATCGCGAGCGTGGTTAATGTGCAACTATGGCGACAACTGCTGCACCCGCGCGTCGGCATCGGTGCCTGGCTGGCGGAACGTGGCATCAACTTCCTTGATTTCCCTGTTTTTGGCACAAGGGAGTCGGCGCTGTATGGCGTCGCCTTTGTGGATGCCTGGCACTTCTGGGGCTTCCTGGTGGTGATTTATCTGGCGGCGATGTCGGCGGTGGACAAAGAACTGTATGAAGTTGCCCGTTTGGATGGCGCAACACCTTTGCAGCAGTTCCGGCATGTGACCTTACCGAGCATCCGACCAACGCTCGTTTTTACCATTCTGATGATTATTATCTGGTCCTCCACGACCTTTGATTATGTCTACATGCTGACCAGTGGTGGTCCGGCAAATGCCTCCGAGTTGATGTCAACTTACCTGTATGACAATGCCTTCAGCCGATTTGATGCAGGCTATGCGGCGACCATCGGCATCATGATGAGCCTCTGGGTAGGTCTGGCAGTCGCTGGATTTGTGTATCTGCGGCGCAGAGGATGGGAGATTTAGACATGCAGCTATCACGACGCCGTGTGACTTCAATCGCGAGCTATACCATCCTCACCTTGATGATGATTTTTGCCCTGGGTCCGATCCTCATCTTGCTGATGAACTCGGTTAAATCGACAGCCGAAATCGGTCGTAACCCCATTGGCTTTCCTGAAGAAGTCATCCTGCAAAATTATGCCGACGCCTGGGAGCAGGGTGACTATGCCCTGACCATCCGCAACAGCATCATTTTGACGGGCGGCACCATTGTCGTCACACTGTCCCTGGCGGGACTGGCTGGCTATGCTCTCGCGCGTCTCGACCTCAAAGGCGCGGGCATTATCACCTTCTATTTTCTGGTTGGCACGAGTGTTCCGGCACAACTTTTCATGATCCCGTTGTTTTTCATGTGGCGCGGCCTAGGTTTGGTCAACACGCATATCGGGCTAATCATCATTTACTGCGGCATTTTCTCGCCATTTGCTACCTACCTGATTCGATCATATATGGTAGCGCTGCCTGAAGAATTTATTGATGCCGCCAAAATTGACGGGGCCAATAATTTTGATGTTTTCTGGCATATCATTCGTCCGCTATCCTGGCCTGGATTCCTGACAGCCGGTCTGGTCGTCGGTCTGGGCGTATGGAATGAATTTCTGTTTGCAGTGACGTTCCTCTCCGGGCCGGAATTTAAGCCGATTGCGACCAGTCTGTTCGCCTTCCAGGCGCGGTTTGGCCGCGATTGGGGCCTGACCAGTGCCGGTTCAGTCATCATGATGCTGCCTGTTATCGTGTTGTTCCTACTGCTGCAACGTCGCTTTATTGAAGGTCTAACCCAGGGTGGGCTAAAAGCCTAGCTCTGTGCTTCTCAGAAGGAAAATCGAAGATGTCACTACCATCGGATTATCTGCAACGTGTGTATGCGGGTGTGCTCGGCAAAATCATCGGGGTGTACCTCGGTCGGCCCTTTGAGGGCTGGTCTTACGATCAGATCATGGAAAACCTGGGCGAAATTAATTATTACGTCCACGAGAAGCTCAATGTGCCACTGGTTGTCACCGACGATGACATTTCCGGCACCTTCACATTCCTGCGAGCGTTACAGGATTACAACTACACGCGCAATCTGACGCCCGCGCAAATTGGCCACACCTGGATGAACTACCTCATCGAAGAGCAGACCATCCTGTGGTGGGGTGGCATGGGCAACTCGACGGAACATACGGCGTATCTGCGGCTGAAAGAGGGCATCGAAGCGCCGCGCAGTGGCTCTATTGAACTCAATGGCAAGGTGGTCGCGGAGCAGATCGGCGCACAGATTTTCATCGATGGCTGGGCGATGGTCGCCCCTGGTGATCCTGCGCTGGCGGCTGATTTCGCGAAGCGCGCGGGCAGCGTCAGCCATGATGGCGAGGCCATCTATGGGGCGCAGGTGCTGGCGGCGATGGAAGCCCAGGCTTTCGTCGAATCCGACATCGATAAACTGATTGATACGGGCATTTCATTCATCCCCAAAGATTCCATTATCTACTACATGATTAATGACATCCGCGAGTGGCGCGCCAAAGAACCTGATTGGCACAAAGCGCGGCAGCTACTCGATGAGCGCTATGGCTACAGCAAATATGGTGGCAACTGCCACATGGTCCCGAATCACGGCCTGATGATTTTCTCAATGCTCTATGGCGATGATGACTTCCAGAAGACGCTGATGATCGTCAATACATCTGGTTGGGACACCGACTGCAATTCCGGCAACATCGGCTGCCTGATGGGCATCAAGGATGGCCTCGCGACTTTTGAAACAGGCCCCGATTGGCGCAATCCGGTAGCTGATCGCATGTATCTGCCGACAGCAGATGGCGGTCGTGCCATTACCGATGCCGTCACCGAGACGCTTCACGTTGTAAATGCGGGTCGGGCATTGCAGGGGTTGGAACCCATCGCGCCGAAGCAGGGGGCAAAGTTCCACTTTGAGCTGCCAGGTTCAGTTCAGGGCTTCCTGAGCGAAGAATCGGTCGAAGCCCAGGATGTACTGAAGATTTATAACGTCGAAGGCCACAGCGATAGCGGGCAGCGATCACTGGCGCTGACCTATCAGAGCCTTGCCGCCGGTCGTGTCGGGCGTGCGGAAACAGCGACCTTCGTTCCGTCGATAGATGTCTCTCGCTATTTTGATCGGCGTGGTTATCGTTTGCTGGCCAGTCCGACGCTGTATGCCGGACAAAAGATCAGCGCACGTCTCGTCGCTGATAGTGAGAATGCTAACGCGGTCGATGTCGGGCTGTACATCAAGCACTATAATTTGCAGGATAATTTCTCGTTGCTGTGCGGCCCAGCCGTATCGCTGCAACCTGGCGCAAGCCAGGTGCTAACGTGGATAGTTCCAGATACCAATGGCAACCCTATCGCCCAAGTGGGTGTTGAAATCACCGGACAAAGCGGCGCCAGCGGCACCGTGTATCTGGATTACCTGACCTGGGATGGGGCGCCGGATACGGTCCTCAACCGCCCGTATAAGCGCGACTATAACAGGCTCGCACGTGGCGAAGGCCCGACTATGTGGAAGAAGGCCTGGGTCAATGGGCTGGATACACGCGAACGCCTGACCGAGCTGGACTTCTGGCCAGAAACCTATCGCCTGATACAGAATGTCGGGCGCGGGTTGTTCATCCAGGGCACGCGCGAATGGGCAGACTATCAGGTCACAGCGAAAATGACGCCCCACATGTGTAAAGCTGGTGGTATCGGTGTGCGGGTCCAGGGCATGAAGCGTTATTATGCCCTGCTGGTCGATAGTGAAAGCACCCGCCTGGTGGCCTCTATGGAAGGCACGGATACCACACTGGCCCAATATGACCAGGGCTGGGAATTTGGCAGCGAGTACGAGCTATCACTCAAAGTAGAAGGCAATCACCTCTCCGGCTACATCAACGGCCAACAGGTGGTAGAAGCGACGGATGCAGACAATCGCTTCCCTGGCGGCGGCATCGCCCTGATTGCCGAGGTCGGGCGCATCGGCTGCGAGCATGTTGAGGTGCGTCCGGTCTAATTCAGTAGGTGTTGGCAAACGACGCTCAAAATTCTGGCTAAAAAAGAAGGACCCGCTTGTAAGCGAGTCCTTCTTTTCATGAGGCAGGTGGGAGTCGAACCCACACGCCCGAAGGCAGAAGTTTTTAAGACTTCCGTGTCTGCCATTCCACCACTGCCCCAGACAGCCTTCATTTTACCCGCCGACGTGTCGCTGTCAACGTTGTGTAGGCAACCACTCGCATAAATAGAACAAACATGCTAATCTGGAATGACTTTGGCAACTTTAAAGACCGTTGGGAACTCGATGGATACCACGACGCAAACATACCTCAATCATATTGGCAGTAAGGACGGCATCCTACAGAATGAAGCCTACATGGCACTAATGTCTGCCACAGAAAAGCATGTGGATTGGGCCTATGACGTCTGGGGTGATTTGATAGAGGGGCTGACGAACAAGGACAATAAAGTTCGCTCGATTACGTCGCAAATATTGTGCAATCTGGCCCGCTCCGACCCTGATGGCCGTATGATGAATGACTTCGATGCGCTTCTTAATGTCACGAGAGATGAACGATTCGTGACGGCGAGACATTGCTTGCAGGCTATCTGGAAGGTGGGACTCGGTGGGGAAGAGCAGCGTCAGCAGTTATTGGCTGGCCTGACACAGCGTTACGATGAATGCATTGCCGAAAAGAATACCACGCTCATCCGGTTTGACATCATACAAGGATTGCGCAACCTGTACGATCAGACACAGGATGAAAACGTACACAAACTAGCCCAGACACTCATCGAGCGTGAAACAGATGCCAAATATCAGAAGAAGTACGCCAAAGTCTGGAAGGACCTGGCCTAGATTATTGCCGTAGGAACAACTCATGAGCCTTATCTTCCAAGAACGGCCATCGGATTCCGAATACGTGGACGCCATCACCTGGGGCCACAGCCTATCTGATGGCACTCCCATGCGTCCGGCTGAAACTAACTGGCATCTGGTGTTGATCCGTCATCAGGGTGATGTTCGGCTGGTGCTGGTGGGGCCATGGACCACATCGGGGATAGCGTCCTATGAAGCCAATGCAGAAATCCTCTGGGTTCGCTTGAAGCTCGGCACATTTATACCCCATCTACCCACTCGGAAATTATTGGATACAGAAACGGATCTACCCCTTGCTGGCAACAGGTCTTTCTGGCTGAAGGGTGCCGCATGGCAGTTCCCGACAGCAGAGAATGTCGATACATTTATCAACAGGTTGGCTAAAGAAGATATTCTCGCCTACGATCCACTGATACATGATGTGCTGCGTGGCTATACACCTGATCTGGCAGCACGCACAATTCGGGGGCGGTTTTTACGAGCGACCGGCCTGTCGCGTGGCCTCGTTTATCAGATTCAACGTGCCAAACAGGCGGCTGAGTTATTGCGTCAGGACACATCCATCCTCGATACAGTTGACACGCTCGGCTATTACGATCAGCCGCATCTCACCCGTGAGTTGAAGCGCTTCATTGGTTATACACCCGCACAGATCACGCTATCTAAGTAGATTGCCATTTTCTACAAGACAACCTGCTCACGACCGTTCTATCATGATGCCTGAGACAAGACAGACACTATGGAGAACCGCATGAGCAGCCAAAAATCAGCCGCCGATTTTGAAATGAAACTGGAAGTGGTAATGATGCCAGTAACGGATATCGACCGTGCCATTGCCTTCTACAGAGATCAGGTCGGATTCCATCTCGATCATGATGTGCAGCCATCAGAAACTGTGCGCGTCGTCCAGCTTACGCCGCCCGGATCAGGTTGTTCGATTGTTATGGGGACTGGACTGGGTGAAATCTCAGAGATGGTGCCAGGGTCGATTAGAGGTTTACATCTGGTCGTTAAAGACATTGCGGTAGCCCATAACGCACTCATCGAAAATGGGGTTGCCATCGGCGACATCCTAGACATGGGTGGCGTGCTTTATGCGGGTTTCAGCGACCCCGACGGAAACACCTGGACATTCCAGCAAATGCTCAATCGTGGCTAAAACAGGCCAGAAACAGCAGAAGCATTAGCCGGGCAGATACGGCGCCGTATAGTATTCGACGTTATCGCCCTCAGCGATCCAGCCTTCAAAGCGCGTACTGCGAATCTTGAACCAGGCATACGAGCCGGAGCAGATCGGTCCTTCTAACACGAAGAAAACTTCGCCTTCGTCCAGTTTGCCCAGTGGATCATTGTCGTTGCTGGTTCCAGCTTCTGGCCGGACGTTAAGATCACGGCCATTTTCTGTGACCATGCCCCGTTCCTGAACAATCAGCCGCTGAATAGGCGCACCACCACATGTTGGCGTCGCAACGGCCAGCTCAAATTCGGGCGTACTGGTACGGGTTGGGATCACGCCAGGTTCCAGCGTATCTTCAGCCACTACCGTCGGCGCATCTGTTGGGGATGTAACCTGAGCGACCTCGGTAGGTGCATCGGTTGGCGTAAGGGTCGGCTCAGTAGAAAAACCAGGCATGTTGCAGGCGGCCAACAGCATGCTCAAAAGAATCAACGTAAGGGGTCGTGTAATGATTCGCATGTTCCTATTGTATGCCATTATCACGCATGGGACATAAGAAAGAAGGCCAATAAATGCTCATCAGTCAGGTGAGCGTCAGGAAGCCATTATCCAGGCACTTCCTTGGTCATGCAGTGGACTGCACCACCGCCGTTGATGCCGACCGCACTATCAATCGGGATGATGTCATAATCTGGCAGATGAGTCTCATACGTGCGCAGGGCGATGTCATCTTCGGGAATGCCAAACACGGGCACAAGCACCCGCCCATTGACCGTCAGCGCGTTGGTATAGGCGCGGCGGATGCTGTACGTCACCCAGTTGAGATAAAGCGGCGGTGTAGGCAATTCGATGACACGATAGGGTTGCCCTTGGGCATTGGTCTCGCGTTCGAAAAGGCGCCGCGTTTTGGTGAGTGCCTGATAGGTGCTGGCCGATGAATTGGCACTGACAAAGACTGTATCGGCGCTGACCAGCTTCACCAGCAGATCAACGTGGCCGGTTTCTTCCAGCGTCAGACGTGGCGTGATGATGAGCTTGTCATAGTCGATGATCGAATGCAGATAGTCCTCTAAAGTGCGCCGATTGTAAAAACGGTTGCTATAAAAAATCTGCGAGGACATGATGAGCGTCCCTCGCCCATCCGACCACAGGTTGCCGCCTTCAGTATGCAGGTTCAGCGGCTGCACCGGATAGCCATGATAGGCGCTCCAGGCATTGACCATGCCATCATCCAGCGCCTGCGGATACTGCGGCAAAACCGCATAAATCGGGTTGAGCGCGACTTTCTGGCCATTGGCACCTACGCCCATGATCGGACCGTAATCGCGTATCCAGATGTCATTGGTGGGCAGCACCAGCGGATGCACATTCGCCATAGTGGCCACACCACGCTGCTGAAGATAGGCCCACACAGCCCGCCCCCACAGCTCAGATGTCACCAGAATTTCGACCTCGGCCACCTGGCTGATCGCTTCCGCCATCTGGGCGTGCATTGGCCACAGCGGCGGATAGATCACACCCCAGCTCATCAGGACGCGCTCCGTGTGTTCCCACTGCGCCGGAATATGAATGCGGCTGCCATCATGTACCGATGGCTGGGCACTCAGATCAACCACAGGCGGCCTGGGCGCGCTTTCCATCAGCGTGATGATATCGTTCAGGCTGCCATCGAAGATGCCTTCATCACCCAGGTAACGCGCCATTTCACTGGGTTCCTGGGGAGGATGCCTATCCACATACACCGGAAACGCACGCCCAAAAACCTGCTCGCTGATGGGCTTGAGCCAGTTGGGCACAGCCCGTCGCCACAGGGGATAGATGATGTATTCAAAGCGCAGAAAATCGCTCAGTCTCATAGATGTTCTCTGGATCGCAAGCAAGTGGAAATGTGCACTTTCAGCGTACTGATTTTCTGGTGGGGGTGCAAGGATGAGCTAAAGAGCGGCGATTTCCAGATATCATCATAAAAGAATCTCATTTGTGACATTTTTCACAATTTATTGTGAAATTTTTCACTATATAAACATCACGGCCTGAATCATACTATAAGTAGCTTTGATGCCTACAACAATGTAATCACGATGGAGCAATCATCATGAAAAACTTCCCCCAACACTATGAACACATGCGCCAGCTTATGGGCGAACTCGGTCAGGAAATCCCGACGACAATGAAGTCATTTTCCCAGTTACATGCGACCAGTTCCCGCGAAGGTGCCGTCAGCACCAAAACCAAAGAACTCATCGCCCTGGGAATCGCCATTGCGGTCCACTGTGATGGCTGCATTGCCTTCCATGTTCACGATGCGATCAATGCCGGCGCCAGCCGCGAAGAAATCACCGAAACGATTGGCGTCGCTATTCTGATGGGCGGCGGCCCGTCTGTGATGTATGGCTGCGAAGCCCTGGAAGCATTGAATCAGTTTGAGGCTATCCCCGCTTAACACACCTGCGCTCCTGATCTAACTCCTACCAGGAAAGACCCACCTCTGACCCCCAGGCGGTGGGTCTTTTCCTTTGGTTGACAAATACAGCCGCCCCAAAATGAGGCGACTATCCAACATCTACAGATTAGTGCAGGTCTTTAGGAAGGTATTTGCGGCAAGCGCCTATGTGGCCGGATCGGGGCTTATTTTGGTAAAAGGCTCTTTCTGGCGATCCTTCTGGATGATTTCAAAGGCTTCTTGCATAGACCTAGCGGCTGCCATTTTCAGCGCATTCCCCGCACCTGATCCGCGAAGTTTGCCAAACACATTAAAGATGGCCTTTACCAGAATGCTCCGGTTTGCCATCACCATCATGGAGATATTCGCCGGAAGGCTTTTCATCGCCCGTTGGTAATGCGGCATACCAGACCCAGGAGGGGATTTTGCGTTCATCAGAGCGACGTTTATCAGGTCCACGCGATGATCAACGGTTTCAGCCATCTGAATAACTTCTTCAAGAGCATGGTGATACTCGTTCCAGGTCCAGGCGCCTTCGCTGGTTGTAACGATGATGGACCTCTCTTCATCAGCCCATTCAGTTATCATTGGCATAAAAATGCCTTCTTGTGTACGTGCGTTTAATTCCCTACGAGTATAGTCGTATTCAGAACCGCCAACCCTTGAAGAACGGTTTAGTATTGGTATCGACTTATATAACTTTGACTAACCTTATGAGCCTTTGAAAGGCCAGCTCACCAGTTCTTCAATCAATGCCGACAAGCGCTGGTTGATCTCCTGCATGGCTGCTGGTCGATTCTGGGGAAATGATTGCAACGGCAAAATATAGTGATACGTTCCGCGTCTGGAAAAGTCCTTGCTGAACAGCTTGCGCCACTGCGATCCGGTGTAGCGATAGACGGTAAACGTCACAGTGAGGTTCATCTGCTTGATGGTGGCATCCAACCAGGCGAAGTTAGCCTTGATAGGATAAGCGACATCAACGAACTCATCATAGACGGCATATTCCCAGTAGTCTTTGTCTTCCTGGCGACGCCGCTTGTACTGGTCGATTATATGGGAGATGACCTCAACCATTTGTTTGGGCGCTTTGCGTTTACCGCTCTTAGGCTCAGTCTCGATAGCGATGTCCGTCAACTTCCAGCGCGTGGGCCGAACTGCCAGTTCGCGCTCAACCCAATACTGGCCTTTTTGCGGATTCTGAGGTGGCTGTTCTGTGGCCCTTATTTCTAAATTGGTCAGATTGGCTTTGAAATTGACTCGCGGACGGAACATCAGCCGCCCTAGCAAGCCCAGGGCAACCAGTCCGGCGGCAGCCAGCAATATTTCATTCAGCGGAATCTCAATATCGGGGAGTATGGGCCAGTCAAAACCACCACCATTATTGCCCTGGGGCTGGCGATCAGGGTCTTCAACCTCCGGGCTGCGCTCTGTTGGACTGGGTTCTTCTCCAGGGGGCGCTGGAATAAATGCCGTCAGCAGGCGGTGATTGTCGGCATCATTGACCTCTTCGCCATCCATCGGCCAGATTTCCGCTGATACGGTAATCGTCTGACCCAGGTAATTTTCTGGCACGATAAAAGACCGCTCGAAATATGTTTCGCCATCATCCAATTCAGTTGGGTATTCAAATAAGTCCCAATCCGTTTCAAAGACGAACATACCAACCGGCACATAGCCATCCTGTTGGATGACGACCCCGGAAACAACCAGCTCATAGGTAAAGTCATCTACAGTCACGACCTCAGCCCCGACCTCAGCCATGACCAGATCAACCATATCACTCTGTGCAAAAATGGGAATGATAGCCAATGCAGTGATTACAGTAAGCAAAGTGGAAAAACGCAAGAATACGCGCATAGCAGCCTCCCTACCGTAACGGGCGACTGCAACACCAAAGCCAGTGGCGTCCACATCATAGCCACATAGTATGTGTAACTATGGTCGCCCATGTTATCAGTATACAATAAGCGTCCAAAGCAAAATCAGAGCAGGAGCCGAAATTTGCAGCCCACTCCCTATGCCGATGTCAACACTATTCTGTCGGATTTGCTGGCGCGTGTTCAGGTCATCCTGGGCGACAATTTCGTCGGCATGTACCTGTACGGCTCACTGGCGACCAGCACGTTCGACCCAGATAGCAGCGATATTGATTTCCTGGTCGCGACGCGCAATGAAGTCGAGGAGGCCGTCTTTCGTCAATTGCAGGCCATGCACGCCGAGCTAGGGCAAGCCGATTCAAAATGGGCGATCCAGTTGGAAGGCGCGTACATCTCTCTGCCGGAACTGCGCCGTTATTCCGAGCGCAAACACCCACACATTGACCGAGGCGAGAGTGACCTGCTCATGAAGCCTTTTCATACAGACTGGGTCGTCCAGCGCTATGTATTGCGTGAATATGGCATCACGATGGTCGGGCCGCCCATCCGCGACCTCATCGATCCCATTTCTGGCGATGACCTGCGGCAGGCGATGGTCGATATGATGGCTGTCTGGTGGGAACTCATGCTGGATGATCCCGCGCCACTGGATTCAGATGGCTACCGGGCCTATGCCATCATGACCATGTGCCGCGTGCTTTATACGATGGAAACCGGCGACATCCTGCCCAAAGGGGCGGCTGTCGAATGGGCGATCAAACGGTTGGATGATGAACACGCTCGGTTAGCAAAATTAGCTGGTGCCAATCGTAATGGAACGCCCCAGATCACCATCAGCGACGTTCAGAAGATGATTCGTTTAGCAGTCGATGCCTGCCAAAGATGGCAGACATCTTAGGGCTGACATATAGATAATTTTGATCGGTCGGACGAGACCAATTTAAAGTGGAACGCTGAAAATATTGTGTACCGGTTCATCCAGCTAAGAAATCGCCATCTGGAGATATGAAAATTGAATGACGTTGAACAGTATTACGACACAGATGACCACAGTGAATGGGAGCGGCTCAACCGCCACAAAACGGAGTGGGCTGTCACGATGCGGACGCTCTCCGAGTTTTTGCCGCCTGCGCCTGCCAGGATTCTTGACATCGGTGGGGGGCCAGGTCGATATGCGATTGCGCTGGCCAAACTTGGATACCAAGTCACACTGGCTGATATTTCATCAGAGAGCCTGAAACGAGCAGATGCCCAAGCCAAAAGCGAGGAGGTCACACTTGCAGGCATCTACCATGCTGATGCAACCGACTTATCTGCATTCTCCGATACGGCCTACGATGCGGTGCTGATGCTCGGGCCACTCTATCATCTCATCAGTCAGGAGGCGCGACATCAGGCCGTACGGGAAGCAGCACGGGTACTCAAAAACCAGGGCATCGTTTTTGCTGCTTTTCTCAACAGATTTTCTGCATTACGTGTTTGTGTACAGGAATTCCCAGAATGGCTGGCGCAAAATCCTGATTATGCAACCCGATTGCTGGAAACAGGGATACACAGAGGAGAATGGGGGTTTACGACAGCCTACTTCGCGAATGTCAATGAGATACAGACCCTGATGGGAACACACCGCTTTTCCGCTTTACAGATCGTCGGGTGCGAAGGCATAGCTGCATTTGCCGAAGAGCGTCTTAATGCCCTGGCAGATGAAGCATGGGAATGGTGGGCTGATCTGAACTATCAACTTGGTAAAGATGCTGCCTTACATGGTTCTGCCATTCATCTGGTTTATGTTGGGCAAAAGAAGTAACAACAACCAATCAAAAATGTGTCACACATTCGTAACAGTCCGTGACAAAATAGTGCCGCCTTACTCCTTTTATTCGACTTCAAAAGGAGCGTATAATAGCTGTGTTCTGTCGTGACTGATTGTTTGACGCGCCTGGGAACCTGATGACGAATTTGAACCACACCACCATCAGCACCAATCCCAATACCGCCACGTTTGAGCGCGTCCTGTTTGCGTTGGCAACATACCCCCGAATGCGATGGTCACGCCCCGATCAAGAGCCGCCTGCATAACCTAGACGACTTGCCGCTTATTGTTGGGCAAGACGGGACGTAGTCAGGTTGGCTGCGTCGCGTTTTTGTTTTGCCAGTGTCACCGTTTTGGTGAACGCGCCCATCCGCTGTCGCTGTAAACATAGGGAGTCACTACTATGCCGGAAGAAAAGGTTTTCGCAGCCAACAATCCCCGCTCACATGATGCTCAGCTAACCGAGCTGCTCACGGAAGAAGAGTTGGAGCAGTTGGAAAAAGAGGAAGAAGAGCGCATCATCGCGCTTATCGACGAAGTGGAAGAGCTGGACAGTCTGCTCAGCCCTGAAGCCCAAGAACTGGTACGTGACCTGCGTCCGTATACCGTTGCCGATGACGTCCTGGAAGAACTGGAAGAGCACTCTACCTGGTCGGATCGTCTGGCGGATGCCATCGCCCAGACTGCGGGTAGCTGGCTGTTCATCATCGGCTTTGTGGTCTTTATGGCCGTATGGATTGGCATCAACATTGCGCTGGCGGCCCGTGCCTTCGACCCCTATCCGTTCATTCTGCTGAACCTGGGATTGAGTACGCTGGCCGCCCTGCAAGCACCCGTTATCCTGATGAGCCAGAACCGTCAGTCAGAAAAAGACCGGGCAGTGACTCATAACGATTATCAGGTGAATATCAAGAGCGAACTGGAAATCGCTGACCTGCACCGCAAACTTGATATACTGATGGCGACAATCGACACCCAGGGCCAGCTTATCCAGATTCTGGCCAGGGACCGCACCCCTCGCGTCGAAACGACGCACCACATATTCAGCCTGGGGGACTGATGGACGACGACAGTCATTCTACCAACTAAAAAGGCGAGACCACTTAAATGGCTCGCCTTTTTAATTTCTCTGTTACTGCTTCCGGTCTTAGTTCAGACGCCCCATCACATTGGCCATCCAGTGCATGCACTTATGGGCAAAATCCGGCTTGAGGTACATCATCGGGCAGGCTTTTGCGATGACGTTCATACCCGCTTGACGACCGCGCTCAACGGCGGCCTCTGATGCGCTCGATGGCATAAACGTATTGTTGTGCATCCACACATGCTTGATATGCAGCTTGGCCGCTTCATCCACGATCTGCTCGGAAATATCCGGACTGTTCATGATGAAGACCGCGTCAACTCCACCAGGGATGTCCGCCAGATGGGCGTAGCACTTATCACCATGCAGAGCTTCTGCCTCTGGGTGCAGCGGGAAAACTTCGTAACCGTTATCACGCAGTTTGAGATAAATGGCTCCGGCGCCGCTGTCTTTGCTGCGAGATAAGCCAGAAACCGCGATACGATGTTGATTCAGGAAATCATCAACTTGTTGCTTGTGCGTCATGGTTGCAACGCTCATGAATGTCACTCCCCCAATTACATCTAACATTCACAGGCTATGCCCAGCAACCTTACCTGCGCCAGTAATAAAGAACATATCTGGCAATGATTCTTGTCATGTAACCCATAACGTAATTTTACGTAGTAGGCCCAAATTGCCTGATTATTGCGCAAAATGACAAGCCTTTTGCTGACAGATCATAGCCAAACAGTGAGCTTTTGTACTGGTGAGCGAGTCCGTTTTGCCAGACCATAAGAGCGTAAAATCCTTGGGGGGAAGAGATATGAAGTGTCTGGTTCTTTACCACAGTCGAGGTGGCAATACCCGCACCACCGCAGAAGCCATCGCCCAGGCCGCACATGACCAGGGTTATGAAGCTACCGTCAAATCGATTATTGAAGTGCAGGCAGCAGATATCAATACAGCCGATGTGCTGTTCATCGGAACGTGGGTGCAGGGGTTCATCCTGTTTGGCGTCAAACCCGCTGATGCCCAACTATGGGTGAAGTCGCTGCCCTCACTGGCCAATAAGCCGACAGGTATTTTCTGCACCTATGCCTTCAATCCGCGCAGTTCCCTAAAGAAGCTTGCCAACATGCTCAAGGAAAAAGGTGCGACCATCGTCGCCCAGCAGGCCTTCAATCGCAATCATCTGACGACGGGCGTGGATGGCTTTGTGCAGCGCGTCATAGACTCCAGACAGCGTATCGCCGTCTAGTCATCAAACCATTGATAATAGCGAACCAGCGGCAGCGGCCTGTAACCCGCTTTTTCGTAGGCACGCCGCGCTGGCGCATGCGATTCATCGCCACCGGTGCCGACCTCAACCAGCCTGATGCCCGCCTCGCGCAATTTTTCCAGGGCAAAGGTGTTCAGGTCGGTGCCGATGCCATCGTTTTGAAAATCGGGATGCACGACAAGAAATTGCACCTCGGCTGTTTGCTTTTCCTGTTCCATAGAATAGGCAATCAACCCAACTGGCTGCTCACCGACCACCGCGACCCATACCGTGTACTTGTCCTCGCGCACCAGCGTATCGACCCAATCTATCTGACCTTGCTGCCAATTGGGATATAACTTGGGAAAAATATTCGGCCCCATGATCTGCCGAAAAGACGCAAACACAGGCTCAAAGGCCAGCACAGTCAGGTCTTTCAATGGGTCGAGGTCGCTCGGTTCATACAGGCGGATGTGAGTAGGCATAGATTCTCCATGCGATCAACGTTTAGCAGGAATCTATTGTAGCTATTCCGGCACGATTTGGCCGAAAAAACTCACCAGGCTTTGCGCGTATTCTTCAGGACGCACGATCCAGCCACCACCATGTCGCGTTTCTGGAATTTCCCACCATTGGGCATAGTCCGCCACCTGCTCATAGTAATGATAGACATAGCGCGCCTCGGCCATAGTATTATCGCGCTCGCCTGTGGCGACGAAGAAAATCGGTCGCGGCGGAATCTGAGGCAGCAGTTCGACGACACCCTGCGGGATGGGTAAGCCCGTTTTCGCAGAAAGCATCTGGTCCCCGGTCGGCCCCAGGGTGAAGATAATCAACTCGCGCAAGTCTGCCGCCTGGGGCAAATCATCGGCTGTTCCCAATGAAGGTCCATCCACGAATACAGCCTGAATCTGCGGGAACATCGCCGTAGAGCGCAGAGCAACTTGTCCGCCAATCGAAAACCCGTAGATGCCAATGGATGCAGCTTTGTCGGCCAGGAAATCTATCGCTCCGGCGACGTCCTCAACATCACGCCAGCCACCAGATCGCTGTGGCGCGATGCTTTCACCATGACCGCGCATGTCGTACATAAGCACGCCAAAACCTGCGTTCTGCAACTGCCGAGCATGCCAAATTAACTGGCCCCGATGTGAATCATAGCCATGCAGCAATATAATGACGGTGTCGTTCTGGGGTGGGATGTACCAGCCCGCCATTGTCAGGCCATCGCCCCCCGCAAAGGTAATTTCTTCCGCCAGGAAATCATCAGGGAGTGTCACCGGAGCCTGTGCCGTTTTAATCATAGCATCCGTATCCAGATAGAAGAAAACTAACTGACCAATGAAAATCGTCAGGATGGCGACAACAACGCCAAACGTGCCCAGGCGCGCCCAATACTGCCAGGTTCGCCATTTCGGTCGTGCGGTATTTTCTGCTGACATAAGCGACCCTAAAGAGTAATCTCACCTCTTATTGTAAGCTGATCGCTATGAAGTTTGCGTGAGGGTCGCTGACGGGCCTTCAACCATGTGAAAAGCAGTTTAAGACTCGCCTATCTCAGGGACTATGCCTGTCAGCATGGGGGAATCTGTCGTATCATACGCCCCAGCAGAGTAAACACGGGGCGGATGCCCCCTATCACCTGAGAGGAAAAACTCCTTATGGAACGTACCCTGATTATCGTCAAACCAGACGCCGTGCAGCGTGGCCTGACCGGCGAAGTCATCAAACGCTTTGAGCAGCGCGGCCTCAAGATTGTCGCCATGAAGTTCATCCACATGACGGAAGAACTGGCCAAAAAGCACTACGCCGTCCACGAAGGCAAGCCCTTCTTCAACAGCCTGGTTTCCTACATCACCTCGGCCCCAGTCGTTGTCCTGGCCCTGGAAGGCACCGACGCTATCGCCGCCGCCCGCAAGACCATCGGCGCGACCAAACCTGTGGAAGCCGAAGCTGGCAGCATCCGCGGCGATTTCGGCCTGGAAATTGGCCGTAACCTTGTTCACGGCTCCGACAGCCCGGAAAACGGCCTGCTGGAAATCAGTAACTTCTTCACAGCCGAAGAAATCTACTCCTGGGACCGCGTCACCGACGCCTGGATTCACGAGTAAATCACACCAGCCATCAAATCAAAAACCGGACCGCCTGAGCAGTCCGGTTTTTTGTTTCATCCTGTAATATACAATTATTTCTAGTGTTCTACTTCATTTGCTCGCCAACCAATGAGAGATACCACATTATCAACGACTCTATAGACCCTGTAGGTTTTCATATCCAGAATATGGACAGCAGTATCGCCCTCAGCCATTCTAAAGAGGGCAATTTGAGTACTATCTGGCGACCACGCATAGCTGAAATTCGATATAGGTGTGATACAAGTATCAAATACTTGTTGTGTCTCCATGTCGGCAATATATAGATGTTGATCGACAAAAGTGAGATATCTGCCATCATCCGACCATATGGCATTTGCCACCGTAAAAACCGTCGATGGTAGTCGGGTGGACTGATACAAATAATGTACGACATCCCCATGAAGATCAATTATCAGTAGCCGCCCTGGTTCTGTTGGATTTTCTGGCCAAGTAGTTGTTACAAAATACTCTGAGCTAGGATGCCATAAAACCTGGTACTGTAATCGAATTGGAACCTGAACATTTCCAGTTGCCGATTCAATTGTCCAAAACGGGTCAGGCCAATGTGCTGACAAACCCTTCTGAGCATCGGGAGAAAGTTCAAACGCAAAAGCCGTCGGATTATAATGCAAAAGAGCTTGCTGAACATCACCAGAAAAAGGATCAATAATGAACCATGTTTCGCCATTAATGGTCTTAGAATAAAGTAAATGCGAGTTATCTATCCAGTACAGACGATGTCCATATCGCCGTCGCATAATGCTATAAGTGTCATCCCAGGGAATTGAATAAACCTCGTTATCCATAGTACTGTAAACACGAATTTCCCTTGTAACTACCATGGAGACAAGACCTTCTTCCCAGCTCTTGCCTACAAAAAACAAATACCACATACTGTTTGGAGATAATCGTCCTGAGCCAGATAAGCCTGATTGGATAACTGATGAACGAACTTGTTCACCATCATAAGCATAACCAATAAGTCGCTTACGGTTTCTTGTTAAAAGAGTTCCTTCAAACGCAAAATCCGAGGACAATTCTGTTTCTAGTAAGAGACATCTCTCAGTAATTGGCCATGGTTTCAAATCTGATTCTGGATCTGATTGCGAAACACTGATACAAGTTAGCACCACTAAAGATACGGTAGTAAGTATATATTTCACGGAGCATCCTATAAACAGTTTATGTATCAACATTCTAAGTATAGGATGCTTTAGGCGTGACAAATCATAAATGAATAGTATCCGTAGCCAACTATTTTGCGAGAGAGACATACACTATTCATTTATCTCTCTCGGTTTTTTGTTTTAAGGCACGGTGATCGTCACCGCCACCGGCCGATGGTCGCTGGCAGTCGTATCGGGAATCACAAAATCGCTCAGTTCAATTTCCGGGCTAACCAGAATCCAGTCATAGCGCGTCGTCGGGAAGTCAGCGGCGACGGTATTTTCTTGCGGGTCGCCGATGGTATCCTGCGCGCTGACCAGACCAGCCGCCAGCACGGCTTCGATGTCATCATTTCCTGGATAGGTGTTGAAGTCGCCTGCGATCAGGGTGCGCGGCTCGTCGTTCCATAGGTCGAGTAAGACATCGAACTGCGGCATACGGTCCTCAGCACCTAACCACGCCACCGTCAGATGGGCATTAATCACCCGCAGCGGGTTGCCATCCGGCATTGGAATTTCCGTCAGCAGATAGCGACGCTGTTCTCCGGCGTATTCCATCGGCAGCGCACCATAGTAGTGATCGCCAATCGGCACCCGACTGAGCGTCACCACCCCCTGCTGATAATCACCGAAGGGAGCATAGACGTAGTTCATACCCAGCCGCTGTGACAACCATTCGGCCATATCGGTGCTGCCACTGTTGATACGTCCGCGCGACATTTCCTGCAAGAGCACGATGTCGGCGTTCTCTTCTTCAATCACCTGGGCGATGCGTTCCACACTGGCAAAGCCGTCCATGCCCAGGCTGTAGTGCGTGTTATAGCTGATGACGCGCAGCGTATCCGTCGGTTCAATCGTCGCAATGGTGGGAAGGGTCAGGATCAGCAGCAGCGGCACGACCAACCCCGCTAACGGCAGCAGCGGTGCCAACCGCCAGCGCTGTGATGTTCCCCATTGGAGGCTGATGGCCAGCATCAGCACCAGCAGGGCAATGCCTGCCAGCAGCGGCACATCGCCTACGCTGGAGATGTTGCCACGCACGCGAACATAATAGAGCATGCCCAGGCCAACCAGCATCAGCGAACCGAGGATCGTCATTAAGGCTGTGCGCCATGCAAAAGCAAATTGCACTTCGCTCGCGCGACCGACCAGCCCTTCATGCAGCAGCAGTGCCGCCGAAAGCTGCCCGGCGATCACCAGCAGCACCACGACCACACCGCTGGCAATCGGCAGCAGCCACATGGTCAGCAGGGCACCTGCCAACGCCAATATTAACCGCCACCAGGAACTTTCTGCGCCGCCATAGCGATTCACCGCAACTAACACACCTGCATTAATCACCAGCAGCATAGCCGTACTCACTGCCGTAGTGACCGTCAGCGCCGCATTAATCATGCTGACGTTCTGCCAGTAGAGCACGTAGCCCATGACGACGGGTGGCAGCACCAGCATCGGCCACTGGCTGCGCAGCGGGGCTTCCTGCGGCTTATCGAGGGCAGGCTTCTGAATTTGCCATGCCACGAAAATCATGGCCGTACTGACCACAATCGCCGTTAATAGCGGCAGCGGCCCTGTCTGCCAGATATAGTCCCAGGTCAGGTATGCGCCAAAAAGTGCCGTATCCAGCGCCAGACCGAGCACCAGCCCAACTACAAAGTGATAAGCCGCCTGCAAACGTCCCTGCGTCTGACGCAGCCACAGCAGCAAAAGGCCCCAGCTACTGAGCGCCAGACCCATCCCCAGCCAGTTCAACAGCGGGCTGATGTCACGCGGCGACACCACAAGCTGCATGCCCAGCCGAGCCAGCGCCAGCAGGGCTGCCGCCAGCAGTAGTGCGCGGCTCAATCCGAGCAGGCGAACAGCCAAAGGGATCAGCAGTGGCACCAGCATCACCGAACCAATGATGGCGATAGCCGTCGGCCAATCGTGCCACCAGATCATATTGTTAATCACGAAAACACCATACGCTCGCAGCAATTGCAGCGTCATAACGATCACGAGCGCGACCAGTGCAATTGCCCAACGATTGAGTTTGTTGCTATCAGCAGACATGCGATTTCCTCTGCAAATGAGACATATTTATCATAGGCCATCGACGTTGCAAGGCCCTATCACTCATAAAATATATATTGCGCAATATTTATAGAACCTTATACACAGACGTTCCCGTTTTACCTGAACATTCCGTTGATTTAGTCAATGCCAACATAGTGGCTTGGCATGCCAAGCCCAGGGCAAGGCATGTCTTGCCCCTACGGAATCTGGTAGCGACTATTCAGCCCCATAAGCATGATTTCCTAGTTAATGGTCCCATGTGAATTGCTTGTCGCGCTTCATAAAATCCGCTATGCTGACCATACCATAGTCGTGAGGCAACCCATCATGGAAAAGCGAATGGTCGATTTTATCCGGGCGCTGCGAGCCGCAGGGGTACGCATCAGCGTTGCGGAAAGCCACGATGCCATGCAGGGCGTCAATTTCATCGGCATCAGTGATCTGGCCAACTTCAAAAATACCCTGCGCAGCACACTCGTCAAAGAGCATCCTGACCAGCCCACTTTCGACTATTTCTTCCCCCTGTTCTTCAAAAACAACAAACCACCGCTGGAAAAAATCAACGATCAACTGAGCGAAGAAGAAAAGCAGATGCTTCAGCAGGCCATGCAATCGCTGATGGGCGATATGGACGCGCTCAAGCAGTTGTTGCAGCAGATGATGAATGGCCAGGGCTTCAGCGATGAGCAGCTTGAGCAGATGGGCCAGCAATCCGGCCTGGAACACGGAGATGCCATGTACGAGCGCGGCTGGTTCGAGCGGCGCATGATGAAACAATCCGGCATGGAAGGCATGGAACAGATGATGCAGGCCCTGCTGCAAATGCTCAGTGAGATGGGCATGAGCCAGGAAGCATTGCAGCAGCTCGCCGAGATGATGCAGCAAAATATGCAGGGGATGACTGACCAGATAAGCCATTTCGTTGGGCAAAATCTGGCGCAGCAAATGGCAGAACGCGACCCGCAGCCCAAACCGGACCTGATGGATGTTCCGCTGGACCACCTCGACCATCGCGATATCGACAATATGCGCGATGAGGTCCGTCGATTGGCAGCTCGTTTACGCAGCCGCGCCGCCCTGCGCCAGAAGCGCGCCAAGACGGGCAACTTCGACCCGCGCAAAACGCTGCGCAACAATCTGCGCTATGGCGGAGTGCCGATGCAGGTCAGCTATCGCAATCGCCACAAGAAACCGAGCCTGGTCCTCATCTGCGACCTGAGCACATCAATGCGGCCAATGGTCGGCTTCTTCCTGACGCTCATCTATGAATTGCAGGAGCACGTCCAGCGCACCAACAGCTTCATCTTCATTGACAACATGGTCGATGTGACGGCTTACCTGACAACGGGCGATATGCCCTCGGCGCTGGCCAAAATCAACATGGAGAATCCACCCGGCCATTACAATACCGACCTGGGTAACAGCCTGAATACCTTCAAGCAGCAGCATATGAGCACAATTGACCACCGCACGACGGTCATCATCCTGGGCGATGGTCGCAACAACTACAACAATCCGCGTCTCGATATTCACCAGGATATTCAGCGTAAAGCGCGGCGGTTGTTCTGGTTCTGCCCAGAATCACCGCGTATGTGGGGCACGGAAGACAGCGATATGCACCGCTACGCCGAGCAATCCAATGGCGTGTTCATGGTGCGCACCCTGCGCGACCTGGGCTATGCGGTCGATGAAATCATGTCGGACGGGTAGAGCAAATGCTATTACAATAAACATCGTAGGGGCACAATATATTGTGCCCCTACACATTTAATGGCTTATCTGTTCAGAACAGCTACCAGCCCATCCACGCTTGCAGAAGTTCCGCGAGAACAGCATTGCCATGCGGATTGAGGTGCATGTCGTCGCTATGGTAGAGCGCTTCCCCGGCCTGGGCATGTTCGATGAAGTCCTCGGTCGGGTCGTAGCAGCGTAGCGATAGCTCGTCACATAGATCGAGCATAGTCAATCGAGCGCTGGCTAGTTTATCGATGGCTTCCCGGCCCATCACAGGTTCGGTGATATTTGCATAAACCTCTTCCCGCGTCGGCATAATGATGACCACAATCTCGCCGTCCCATCCAGCGACCAGCGCCTGAGCATCCTCAAACGCTTTGCGTGTCAGCTCTAGGCCGATCTGGTTCTGCTCCAGGCTCATATCGAGCGCACCCTGCTCGTATTCGCCACCAAACTGCAAGACATACTCGTTGTTAGGGCCGTAGGTCGCCGTTAGCGGCTTGATGTATAGCGCTTCGCTCTCTGGTGTGCCCAGGTACAGGCCTGTAAACAGCGTTTCTATCACCGCATAGGCGGCGCTGTTATGGCGCAGCCATCCACCCAGGCTGGTATCCGCTTCGGTCGATGCCGAATCATCGGCGGTCACATCCTCGATTTCATCATTGGAAACGGCCAAACCATAGTCGTCATTAAAGTCATTGCCGAAGAACTGCCATAGCACCAGCGGCGGCTCTAAGGGTGCGCCAAAATCGGCAAGGACACGACCATGACTGACCGTACCAGTCACGGGCTGGCTGAGGTTCACCAGCTTGCGACCAGTCTCGCTTGCCAGCAGGTCAACCCAACAATCGACACGCTCGGTGAAGCAAAAGCCAAAGCTATCGCCGACGACAACCGCATCGGGAGCAAAGTCAACCGGATCAGTGCGGAAGCCAATGCCGCCACCCTCCCATAGTTCAATTGTGCTCACATGGAAGCTAACTGTTGGGCTGCCATACTGCACTTCATCGTCGATCCCTGGTTTGAGTGCGTAAAAATGCTCGCTACTACGCTGCCATGCAGGTTCCCAGGATTGGCTATAGGGTTGTCCCGTCACGACATACCGCGCCGCCACCCCGATCTGTCCTGGCAGATTGGGAGCCAACAGCCGCAGGCCACCTTCCAGCAGCACAGCAATCACAATCACATAGATGAGGATCAGGAGGGCGAATCGCCCGATTTTCTTAAGCATTGGCCTCAACATCCACGTTACGGTAAATCTCGCTCAGGGGCAGGGTACAGCCAATGGCATCCAGCGAAACCACGTCATCCAGATTGGCATATTCCGTAAAAAGCCATTCTCCCTCACGGCGTGTATAGAGCTGTACATAGGCACGGTCCTGGTCAATGAGCAGATAGACCTGCAAAGATCCCAAACTACGATAAAACTCAGCTTTGGCCCCCAGATCATAGGCCTTTGAAGACGGCGATATGACTTCTGCAACGAGGGTGGGATTCGTGAGCATGGTCTCGTTTTCATCAGCGAAATGGGCCTCTCCACATACCACACTGAAATCGGGATAGACATACTTCAGGTCGCTGATTTTGTTACGCATATCACTGTTGAGTACTGTACACTGACTATCGCGAAGTGACTGTCCCAGTGCGACCGTGCAATTCACAGCGATCATGCTATGCCGACGCGTCCCACCGGACATCGCATAGATTTCGCCGTCGATGTACTCGTGCTTGATGCCTGTCTCCTGTTCGTAATCCAGGTATTCTTCGACTGTCCACTTGCGCTTGATGGGTTCCATTGCCATGGCTGTGTCTCCCTATGAATGCATCTATTTTAGCACAGTCAGCTACCAAGTTTGCGCGCACCCAACCCCAGGAACAAGGGGATCTCCTGATCGGCGAGGCGGCGCGCTTTGTCATTATCCTGCTTATAAGTGGTGATCTCACGCAGGGCGTCGATGACCAGTCCGGCTTCACTCAAAGCGGTGACGTACTCACTCAGCGGACGATGGAAGCTGATGGTATTGCCGGATTGCTTGCGACCATAACTTTTCATCGGAACACATTGCGGCGTCAGGTAGCGATCCACGCGGCGAAATTGAAGTTTACGACCCTCATCATAGCCCCATCCACTCAGGCGCGGAATGCGAAAACAGGGATGGGTCATCAGCAAGGCAACGCGGCCACCCGGTCGCAAGGCATACGTCGCATTGTGGATAACATCAGCCAGCGGGTTCATATCCTGGATACTGAGCAGAAAGGCACAGGCATCATAAGCGGCGGGTTCTATGGATGAATGCGACTTCAGGCGGCGAGCATCAGCTACGATGAACTGGCCCTGATGCTGCTTCCGTGCAATCGCGATCAGGCGCTGGCTCACATCGACGCCAATATAATCGGCCTGATATTGCTGAACATAGGTCGAGAGCACACCGCTGCCACAACCAATATCGAGCAGTTTTTCGCCAGGTTTCAATTGTAGTAAATCGAGAATAGCGGGTATAGCCAGCTTACGATGGTGATCGCTGCCGTGTTCGCCAACCCAACCGTGATACCAATCAGCGACAGCATCCCAACCAGTGGGGGAATGATTCTTTTTAGGCATGTTTGGATTCCTCTGGAGCATTGCAAAGACAATCGCGGCGCAGGCTCGGATATGAGCGAGCGCGGGCGACGGAATGCGCGGCATTCCCTGGTGCTGAAGCACCCGCTTATTGCAATGGCAACAGAGTTTGGGGAGGACTTCAGCTTATTGTTGCTGAGGAATCCAGGGGCGTATCATCACACACATGACCTATAAAGACCTTTCATCAATCGCAAACACTATACTTGATTTTTTGCGGCCTGTCAAAGCTGATTGAAAATGCTAATATATAGCGTCCATATTAATTGGGATATAAGATGGATTAGAAGAGAGAATGAGTTCTGTTAGAATATATGTTCTAATTATTGACAAGAACAACTATTGAAGTAAAAATAATAGGTAGGAAGAGTCTTTTCTAATAGCACTGGAGAGTGCTGTCATGGTTTACATTCGATTTGATTTTGACCCACTAAAAGCCAAAGAGATAATTGTGTATTTGGCCAAGAGAAGAAAAGAACTTACGAAATCTCCGGCAACAATCCGAGATATTCTTAAACTCATGTATTTTGCAGATCGTCTAAGCTTGCAAAAATTTGGACGTTTTTTGTGCAACAACAACTATGTTGCAATGGAACAAGGTCCTGTACCAAGTGAGGCATATGATCTAATCAAGGAAGTTAGAGAAAAAGGTGACGAAGACAACATTCACGGATTTGAAGTCTATAACAACTATCGTTTTCGTATTCTGCGGGATGCAGATTTAGATTACTTAAGCGATTCTGACATTTTGTGCATGAATGAAGTTTTGGAACAATATGGTTCATTATCTTCTAGAAGGCTTATGGAAGAAAGCCATGATTCAGTTTGGAAAAATGCTTGGGACTCCTATCCTGAAGACCGTAGCGTTCCTATAAAAATTAGTAGTATAATTGAAACATTAAGTGATAATGATAATCTCCTTGACTATTTAATCGAGGGGAACTGCGATTAGGATGGGGGCATGCCCACAACCACAGTACATGCATGGCACATTTATTATGTTCCACGTTGTAGGTATGCAAAACCTGAGCCAAAAGACAAATTAATCGCCGTAGTCTGTGTTAATGAACAAAACTGTTTAGGATTTTTCATCAATTCACGTATTAGTGGTTTCATTAATAACAGGCCCCATCTGCTTACCTGTCAAGCTAGTATTTTATATTCTGAACATGCTTGCCTCACACATGATTCCTACATAGATACTAATAGCGTTCTAGTTTTTGATCACTCTGAGTTGGTCCAGGTGAGAGACGAAATCTCTGATAACGCAAAAAACTCTATTCTGGTAGCTGTTGAGAATTGTTTAGGCATTGAGAGACGGCATAAGAAAAGAATTATAGCCGCTGGCAAAGAATACTTCCCCGATTCTGAATAATTTGAAATCAAAAAATCCCTGCCCCATATCAGGGGCAGGGTGCAAAAAGGCTAATACATGGGATAGCGGGTGCCATCGGGCTTATGCTGGCCGATGATGAAAAAACGATCATCTTCGGCGGGTTCCAGCAACCAGCGCACACGATGGCGATAACCGCCCTGTTCGACATGGTGTTCCTCGCCCACGATGAAGTAATCGCCGCTGTGGCCCGTTTGCGTATCGGATAGGCTGATGCGCTCGAACAGCGTCCTGGCGAGCGCCTGTTGCACATGGAAGCGCGCATTGAGGTCGACCTGGCGAACAGCGCCGCGTGGCTGCTGCCGACGCACCAGTTCATAGCGTGCGATCTGGTCGGCTTCGCCAATGTCAGACAATGCCGGAAGATAGAGTTCAAGTGCCTGCTTGCCATAGAGGGTCAGGTTATAGCGATTGCTGTGCTGCAAAGTCAGCGGATCAGCAATCATCAGCGGCGTCCCAAACAGGTCGAGGGTGTGCAGGTAGGCTTCCTGCTCACTGAAGTTTCGCACTTCCAGCACTGCCGCGCTGATGCCTGCTTCCAACACAGCCACATCCACCTGGGCTGTCAGGTCAGCCCCACCTGTGGCTGTTGCTTTGGCAGTGAACGCCACAGTATCCAGCGACAGGGCGCCGATGGGGTTATCATCGGCATCGCGGTAACGGGCGACAATCCGGCGAGCATCGTTACGCGGCAGGCGCTGTGGCTGCGCCAGCGACCAGAGCAAGCCACCAGGATCGCCAATCGTACGCGGAACAACCGTTACATCAACTTCACTGAGCACCTCGTCGCCATAGATATAGGCCAGACCCTGCATGTTATTGTCGAAGCTGGCCAGCGGCGTGGTCTGCAACAGCGTATGATGCCGATTCAGGAATACAGCCTGCCCCTGGCGACTGATATAGAAGCGACCGCGTTCGCTGTTAGCAAGCTGGCCGATGGCATCATCGGCGTCGATGCCTGCCCCCCACAGATCACCGATATAGGCGAAAGAGCTGCGCCCCTGCTGCAAATCCACATCCAGTGGATCGCCAAACAGCTTTTGTCCAACACGGCTGTCGGCCTGCCCCAGCACAATATAGCCCGCCAGCACCGGATAACGAATCTCACATTGTTCGATGATGGCCGCAATCGCTTCATCAGCACGGACATCAACCAGCGGCTCGACGCGAACAGTATTCTGTGCCAGTTCGCGCATGGCATCGCTGGCATGGATAATGGCCAACTGGTCGCCCCAATCGCCAGGGGTCGGTTCCACATGGGTGATGCGACCAATGAAGTGTATGCGGGTGGTTGTGCCATCATCGCTGCTGATGCGCACTCGCTTTCCCGGCAGCAGTGGCGTCAGTTCTGGGCTGAATGCCTGGTTCATATTGCGAAGCGTGATCTGGGCTGTAGCCACCCTGGCAATCGGATCATAGGGCGCGGCCATTCCCAGGCGCCACTTGAGGCCGATGACAGCTTGCGTGATGTCCTCGCCTGCGGCATAGGTGCCATCATCATTGTGGTCGATAGCGACAGTAAAGGTCGTGCTCATCAGGCCACCTCCATCTGCCAGGTGTGCCGGAACGCACAACCGTAAAAGCTGCTGCCTCCAAATGGAAAAACACCTGGTTCAATGCGGATATGCGCTGGTTCCAGCAGCGCATCGGCCAGCGTGGCATCAGCACTGAAAGCAGTGATGTAGCTGTCGATCAGGTCTATCAAATCAGGAAGATGGGCGCTGATGCCCTTGCTACTGCCAACAGGTGCGACCAGCAGCAGGTGCGTCACGGTATAGGTCACACTACGCGCACCATTACTGAAGCCAATCGCCTCAAAGCCTGCACCGCGTTCGTGGAACAGGCGATCATCGTTTTTTTCGATGGGCATGACCAGCAGCAGCGGAAGCTGCGCCCGACCCGGCTGGTCAGGAATGGCGTCAATATCAGCATTCTGGTTGATGCCCGACACGCTCAGATCAGACAGGCGCGTCAGGGCCGTGCGGAAGGTCGTCATTGAGAATAGCTCCTTTAGTGAGTCAACAGATTAGCGAGCAGGGTCAAGTGGTAGGGGCTTGGCATGCCAAGCCCTTACTTATCGCCCAAATTACAACTTTCTAACTGGACAAATCGACAAAAACTAATATCATTAGCTTTAAAGGCTAACATTGTTAGCTTTCAGCCAGAGAGGAAATGGAAATGCAAAATATCATGGAATCAAACACAACAAATTCCGCTGCGAATGAAGGGAAAATGGCCATGTCGCAACCGCGAATCATGCTGCATCTGGAAGGGCTGGCTGTGTTGGTCGGCCTGATCGCGCTCTATGCCAACATCAGCGGCGACTGGCTGCTGTTCATCGTGTTACTGTTCGTGCCGGACATCAGCATGGTGGGATATTTAGCCAACAAATCAGTCGGCGCGACAGTCTATAACATCGGTCATTTCGTAGGATTACCGCTGGCGCTGGCTGGCATCGGCATAGCTATGAACCAATCCATGCCAGTTGCCATCGCCCTGATCTGGATGGCGCATATTGCACTCGACCGCGCTGTCGGCTATGGTTTCAAGTATCCGACTGATTTCAAAGCGACGCACATGCACCGCGCCTGAGGTAAATCATGCCCTATCCGAGCAAGCTCGACAGTGAAACGCTCGCCAGCGCCGCCTTCGACATGATCGAACAGGGCGGCGTTGATGACTTCAGCATGCACAAACTGGCCGCAGAATTCGGCGTCAAGACG
The DNA here is from genome assembly GCA_020634165.1 of Anaerolineaceae bacterium. GTDB lineage: Bacteria > Chloroflexota > Anaerolineae > Aggregatilineales > Phototrophicaceae > Phototrophicus. The sequence continues at coordinate 178,573 of JACKCF010000002.1, forward strand.
GCCTCGCTGTACCGTTATTTCAATAAGGAAGCCCTGATCCAGGCGGTGAATACGCTGACCTACCACAGCCTTTTGCAAGCCATGTACGAGGCCGTATCAGCCGAGGGTGATCCTGCGCAACGCTTGCTGCTCGGCGCCAAGGCGATGGCTGCTTACGCTCATCAGCATCCTGTGACCTACATGCTGGCATTCCGCAATACAGACGATGCCCTACGCCCCGAAGAAGGGGCTACGGAACAGGCGGTACTGCCACTTCAGGCCATCATAGCCGAAATCAGCGGTGAGGCGGATTCACTGGCAGCCTTGCGCGGATTGCAGGCGCTTGCTCATGGCTTCATCTCGCTGACATTGGCCGGGCAGTATCGGCGTGGTGGCGATCTGGATGCTCACTTCGAGCAGTCGGTGGTGGCTTATCTGCGCGGGTGGGAATAATGATCTTAACTAGTTGCAATTATAGTATGTATTGTAGACTCGTATGATAATCTCATTATAGTTGGTCCGAACTACCTACACATAAATTGTATGATCGAACAATGACTCCACAGCGAATAATTGGAATTATATGTTTTGCTCTAGTAATTATAGAACCGCGTATAGCTAGTACATTTTTCATTAATGTCACACCGCTCGAATCGGCAGTATTCGCGGGATTACTCGGATATGGAATAACGGTATGCCTAATATTCATATATTCAATCGCACATAAACCCAGAAATGATACTTCAAAGACCAGGGCCTTAGTACCCGCACGCAATAACATTAATGAACCCTCTAAGACAACTAAATCTTCATATGAAATCGTGTCTCTAGCACAAACTCCAGATGAATTTGAACATGAAGTCGCGAAACTTATAGAATCTTTGGCAAATACAAGAACTCAAGTCATTGGTGGTTCTGGTGATGGTGGCATAGATGTAAAAATATACAGTGAACAAGGCTATGTCATTGGTGTTGTGCAATGTAAATTCTACAAGTCAAGCAAAACAATTCCGCCGATACATATTCGTGCCCTAAACTCGGCGCGCCATTATGCTCATGCCAACTACGCTTATTTTGTCACGACAGGCCGATTTAGCGATGCAACTCACCTTGAAGCACAAGACCTCGGCGTCACCCTGATTGATGGCGAGAGGTTAGATAGAATATGTATGAAGTTGGAAAATCCCTTTTCAGAACTAGTTCACTAAAATATTCTAAACATTCACAATACGGAACGCGGGGAAATCCGCTACGATTGCCTCAAATTCAGACAGCGGGGCATCTTTATCGACCGGAATGTGAGGGCGCGCACCCGGAGCGACCTGTAGATAGGCTTTGATGATTGGAGCACGCTGCTCGGTCGGAATTTCTTCCAAACGAACTTCACTGCGACCACCACTGCGAATAGTGGCTTTACCATCAGCGGCGCGGACGTTGCGCACCCATTGGGCATCATCGCCGAGCATGGATACCAGATAGCGTTGATTGTCTATCCAAGCAACCACCACCGGCATCGAAATAATTTTGCCTGACTTACGACCGATGACTTCCAGCGTTACCCAGTTCCGCACCCATCCTGATGAATGCACCATCCGCCAGAAAGCGTTGAGCGCGCGGGCAATCCAATTTGGCCGATTGCCGCGATAAATCCAGCGTTTAGCCGCCCCGAACATGAACCTGCCTCCGCAATGATATTCTGATAGCAACTAAAATGCGTAGCCTTCAGCCTGCATGACACTGCGCAGCTCGTCCGGCAGCATCCGATTCATGAGGTCAGCGCGGGCGATCACATGCCCCAGCCAACGCTCCGGGAACTCAGCGACGGCTTCGGCAGCAGTCACCCAGCGCTGGGCGTCGTGTTCTACGCTCAGGCGGATGGCATCGGGATCAGTCGTTGTACAGCAAAAAACCGCACCAATCAGCTCATTTTCAGCAGAAGGCGTGTCGCCGCGATAAAAATGCGTCACGCCGATGATGAACTCAATCGTCACCTCGACGCCAATTTCTTCTCTGACTTCCCGATGGACCGCCTCAATATAGCCCTCACCCTGGTCAACACGGCCTGTAACGGTCTCCCAATGACCTGCGCCAAAATCCTTGGTTGCTGCACGCCGCAGAATCAAATAGCGATCCTGGTCTGGTCGCCATAGCACCGCCGCAATGCCACCAATAAAACGTCCAACTGGCATGGAAAAGTCTCTCTCACAAAAAGCCACTCAATCCGGCTATCATAACGGATTAGGAAACAAAAAACCCGCCACACATTGGGTGACGGGTCTTTTTTATTCTTGTTTGTGCGCCTGGCTTACAACTGCGAGGCACGACGAAGCTTACCCTGTTTGCTGAAGACACTGAATGGGTTCGGCAGCTTGAAGAACGAGTTCTTCTGCTGGACCGGTAGGTCTTCGTAGCTGATGCTTTCGTGCCGCTTGGCACGGTTTGCCATCTGGGCAGCCTGGATTCTCTGTTCCTGAATTTCGCGCGCAGTTCTTACGACTTCTGTCGGATTCAAGATCATCATCATTTTGCACCCTCGATATTGAAGCGTGTTTAAGCGTACTTAGGACTGTGAAGCCCGGCGGAGCTTACGCGGTTTGCTGAAAAAGCTGAACGGGTTCGGCAGTTGGAAGAACGGAGCCTTCTGCTGCACGGGCAGGTCTTCGTAGCGAATATCTTCGCTGTTCTTTACACGACGAGTAAGTTCGGCGGCCTTGATGAATTCCTGCTGACGTTCTTTACCGAGTTGTGCCATTTCGAATGGACTAAGCATGATAGTGATTCCCTCTCGTTACATAGGTTTGGTCAACTATCCAATCGTTGGTAACACCAAAGGGCAGCAACGTAGATAGATGATTTCACGGTTAATGACGGTAAGTATTCCCAAAACGGGAACGCAAAAAAGCTATATGTATCTCACCGCGTTGTAACAAAGGGACATAACCTATTTGGATCTAAGTGAAGCCGAGGAAGAAGGGAAGACATAAAATTTTTGCTCGTTGCTTCATGCTCTATTGTATGGATTTTTCTAAAAAAGCAACCCCATTGGCTTAAGTTTTGTGAAAATTTATATAACTCTTAACTTGTTACACATTTAATTTTGGCTGTTTTAGGACTCAGGTCCCAGGGGATGAAAAACTGGTAACTTCGTGCCATACTTTTAGCGCTGAACAATGAAAAAAGAGGCTAGTATATAGATGGCTCATGGGCGCAACATCTTACGGATAGGGGTTATTCTTGGGCTATGGTTGCTGCTGATACCCGCCAGCCACGCCCAACCTGTGGATTGCTCTGCACAGGCCATGAACGCCCGCGTCGATGCCGCTATCAGCCGTTATCTCAGTCAGCGCTCCATAACCGACGCTGTTGCTGCCCGCGATCAATTGCAATCGCTGCAAAGCGATATTCTGAGCATCATTGCCGCCTGCCCGCCAGAACTGGTCAGTGAAGCCGAGTCACAAACAGCTACCCCTGGCTATACGCCGACACCGACGGCTACCATCACACCATCGGCCACACCGTCCCTGACCAATACCCCGACAGCGACGTCGACGCCAACGGCCACCGCCACGCCGACTATCGACCGCACCAATGCTGCCGAAGAAACTGAAGCTGCGCGTCCGACAGCCACGGAGACCCATACCCCGACCGCCACAAATACACCTACCGCTACCCAGACAGCAACGGCCACCGCCTCTGCGACAGCATCCCCAACCGAAACGCCCGATATGCGCATTACCGCCACGCCAACGGAGCCTGTTCCGGTGCCACGCAGTGTACTGGCAGATACCGGCAACGGCTTGCTGCTGCGCATCGTGACGGTCTTGCGACCCGCTGACGAGGCCATCTTAGCGGCCAACCGCTTTAACCCAACACCAGAACCAGATAGCGAATACCTGATGATTATGCTACAGGCAGCGTGCAGCGAAGATCGAGAATCGGCCTGTGATGTGACGCCGTTCCACTTCCGGTTGCAAGCTGGCGCGGACCTGATTGACCCGCCGTTCCTGGTGTACCCCAATGAGTTGGATGTTCGGCTGGAACCAGGACAATCTGCCGCCGGGGCTATTGCCTTCCTGGCACCAAAAGATATGAGCGACCTGAACTTGCTTTTCTACCCGCAAGCCGTCTTTGGTGAGGCTCTGCCGATCATATTTGAATTGAATGAAACCACAGATTAGCATCTTGTTGGTAGTGGCAAGGGAAGCCTTGCCACTACCCAGTATCCGTATGTTAGGCCTTCACCCGGACGCGCCGCAAAGATGCTACCGCCGCCTGTATACTGGGTGGCAGCATTGGCCCCATATCCGGCTCACGATAGAGCGCGGTCGCGATCTGCAAACACAATGCAACCGCATCCGGCACAGGCTGGAACACATCAACGGCTGAACCACTATCGTGGCTGGTGATCGTCGTGCCATTGGCGCCGCGTTTCACCGTGATGTAATTGCTGGTCGTATTGATTTTGAGCACAGTCATATACTCATCTTCAACCCGTACCAACTGCCCAACCTGGAAGCGCGGACCGCTGTCGTAGGGCGTGCCGCCATCGACATCCGCCACGAATAGTGTATTCGCACTATCGCTCAGTGACGATTGCAGGCTATCCATGAAAATTAGCCATGCGCTGCTCCATTCATCGTGATAGCCCCAGATGCCCGTCACCTGCACCGCTTGCAGCGGCGATGTCTCGTACTGGAACGACACACCCGACTGTAACTGGAGACTGTCCCCTGGCAGAATCAGCATATCCGCCAGATCAATCGACCCGATATCGGTCACAGCGACCAATTCCAGCAGATCATCACGCAGGTCGAGCACCGTTGGCTGATTCAGGTCGATATCGTGCAGCAGGGTTGCGTATCGCGGCGTAAAATGGCGAAGGGTCGCGCGTTCGATACGGCGTGTTGCCGCCCACAGCGCCGCCATCAGACGGCGATCTTCGCTGGTATCGGTCGGCGCGAAGCCGAGGTGCTGGCGTAGTGCATCCAGCGTAGCGATGGTTTCCATAGGGATAAACTCCTTGTAGGTTGATACGATTGGCAAAATTGAGAGGGCGAAACTTGGATACGGAGATTCAGGCGCAGTTGGGCCTGCCAGAGGCGGCAATCCTCACACTATTGAACCTGGAAGTGGGTCGTTGGGGACGCGATTTTGTGTTCACAGCACAGGCGGCGGAATCAGGCAGCACTGTAGAAGTCCCATTCTTACTGGCGTTCTATGATTGCAGTGAAACGCGCTGGCAAACCTATGCCCACATCGTCTTAGCTGTCGATGCGCCCTTACCGCCAACAATGCTGGTCAGCCATAAACTGGGTCGCGATCAGCACCGTAGCCCAGCGCGCCTGTTGACCGAGCATTTTGGCTTATCGACCTTTTATGGCGAATTCGTGCTCCGGCTTCTCTAGACACAAAGCGCACATCGCCATGCTACGATGAAGGCTGTCCGATGAGATTCTCACGCTTATGACGGAAGAGGTCGAACATCCCAACCCGATAAATACGTCCTGGCGCTGGTTAGCCTTCCTGGCGGCACTGCTTGTTATTACCATGCTGCTGCTGGATACACCCCTGATTGTGCGCGGCATTGTCCTGGCCGTGTTAAGCCTGCCCGTACTGGCCATCATCGGGGGATGGGTAAGGCGGCGACAGCCTGGGGCATGGGTCAGACGTTTCCCCTGGTTGCAAAGCCACGCCAAGCTGCTCAGTCGATGGCTGATAGGCGCTGCGCTCGTCTGCATGATGTTGGCCGCGTTGCAACTGCGCCCCGGCACACCACCCGATCATGTGCTCTGGCTGATACTAGGCATGCTCTGCCTGCTACTAAGCTACGAACTGCAAGCATCGACTTCAGCACGTAGCCCAACCCATATGCCTGATGCACAATCGACTGAGCAAGGTCGTATTCGCTGGCCCTGGCTGATTGCAAGTAGTACGGCACTGGTCGCGCTTACGCTGGCCAATCTGCCAGCCAAGCCACTAACCATCGGCGCCTATGCACAGGCAGCCCTGTTGTTGGCAGGCATATTCAGTATTGCCCTGGCTTTCCGTAATAAGCCCGCGCAAAGACGCGCTTTTACAGCTAATGCGCATTGGATCGCGCTGATCGTGATTCTGCTGCTGGCGGCGGTTTTGCGGCTCTGGAATCTGGAATGGTGGACGGCCCGCTGGCTGGACGAAATGATCTATGCCGACGCCACTGTCAATCTGCGCACGCCGGAATATGTTCAGATTCTGACGCAGTTCAATACCGTGACCGCCTTCTCCTGGCTGTATCCGCTGATGCAGGCACCTCTGGTCAATCTGCTGGGTCCGGGACTGCTGCCCCTGCGCCTGCTGAGTGCGGGCTTTGGCCTGCTGACTGTTGCGGCGACTTACCGACTTGGCCACACCCTCTTTGACAGGCGCATTGGACTGCTGGCAGCACTTGTTCTGGCGACACTGCCCCTGCATCTGCATTTCAGCCGGATTGGCATCGCCAATATTGCTGACCCTCTGTTTGGTGTGTTGATGCTGTGGTTTTTAGCCAGAGCGACAAAAAATGGTCACATCCGTGACTATGCGCTGGCTGGCATCATGCTGGGACTGACACAATACTTTTACGAAGGTGGGCGACTGTTTTTCCCGTTACTGGCGCTGGGGTTGCTGTTGATGATGGGATTCTTCGCCCGACGCGACCATCATTTCTCACCGCCATCACGCACACACCTGGCTGTTTTTTTCGGCTGCGCCCTGATGCTGGCTGCGCCGCTGTACATCACCTGGTTACAGTATGAGCTGCCGCTGGTCCCACGTTACGAGGTCATGCAGACAGGCCGCGCCAGTGAATATACGACACCGCTGATCGAGCGCTGGATTACCCGCATTCCCTGGGTGATGCGTGCCCTGGTCCATACACCCGATACGAGCTGGTTCTATCAGGGTGAGCAGGCGCTTCTATTGCTGCCACTGGTGCCATTTTTCCTGCTTGGTATTGGCCACAGCCTTGTCCGTCTCGCGCGACCATCGGGTTTATTACTGCTCGTCTGGATCGGTGGGACGATTGCCAGTATCGCCTTCATTCACGATGCCGGGAGCTATCCGCGCTATCTGGTGCTGCTGCCAGGTCTGGCCCTGTGTATCAGCCTGGGATTGATCGCTACCTGGGACCATCTGCGTCAGAAGCACCAACTTCCGACCTGGGTATGGGGCATGCTTGCGATTGCCATCATCGGGGTACAGGCCGGCTACTATTTCGGCATCCATTTGCCGAATTTCTACGATTACCAGATGCGTCTGAAAGTCGCCGACGGCTATGTTTATCGCTATGACACGGATAATGCCTTACAGCGCGCACTGGAACTACCACAAGGAATGTATATCCATATCATCACCCAGCAACCCCCATTTGATTATGATGGTCGGGTCATGACCGAATTTTTCTCCAGGCAAGACCTGCAAATCAGCGGCGTTTTCCCGCGACAGCTAGAGTTCCACCTGCAATTCGCGCCGATGGATGAGCGCCAAGCCTTCTTCATCGAGCAGGATGACGAGTTGACGCTGGAAATTCTGGATTACTACTTCGACCTCGAATATGTGCCCTACGATAATCCGCTTGGCCTGCCGCAAGAAGCCCTGATGGATTTATACATGACTGTGGACGAGTAATTGGAACGCTCGCCAATATGCCCAGCCATACCAATGAGGAAAAGTGCTATGTTTCGTCTGATGACCCTGTTTCTGCTGATAACGATCATGTTCCAGGGGGCCAGCGTCCACACGCAGGGAGATACCGACCAGCCTGGTTACTTGTTAGCTTACAGCGATGGCTGCAATATCACCCTGATTACTGTGCCCAGCATTGTCATCAGTACAGTGCCATCCATCACGGGTGATTGTGACGGCCCTGGTGTTTTCCTTGACGAAGAAACGGACCTCATCTTTTTCGACTATGGCACCTACATCACAGGAGGGTACCGAAACACACCTTGGGGCCAATTCCTGAGTGAACGCTTCCGCATCGGGCACCCCATTGCTGTTTCCGAAGATGCCCAACATGTAGTTGCCTTCTACAATACCTTCGAGCATGAAGATACGGATGACAGCGATGGTCTGGTAGATACCTTCTCTATACAGGTTTTTCGTCGTGACGATCTCATCGGCATAGACACCGAAGCCACAGACTTTGATCTCTCGCTGATCTTACGCTGGCCACTGACCCAGGTTTGGCTGCCAGATGGCAAAACACTGGTGCTGCCTGCGCGAGAAACCATCGACGGGCCGGACGTCATTGCCCTGGTCGATACCTCATCTGGTGAAGTCACATGGCTGGATGAAGATCGTTATATCAGTCCGACGCGCTATGAATCCATTTTCGGCGGACAGCAGCTACGAGTATGGGAAGATGGCTATGCACGTTTGTACACCATTGACGAGGACGAACAACCCTATGCCTGGTCGTCAACACTCTCGCCCGATGGCCGATGGCTAGCCTTTTGGGTTCAGGATCAAAGCTCTGGCATCCATGTTCTGCACCTGTACGACACTGAAGCCGGTGCGGACCGCGAAATTGCCAACACACTCGACGCAAACCCACCAACCGTTCCCTATTGGTTGATGCCACCAACAGAGGACGATAGCAATCGTGCTGATTGAACATCGCATCTGGTGAGGGCACGCCGCTATAATAGGCATGTCCATAAATGGAGCCGACATCATGAGCGTATACTACGTCAATGGCGCGTATGTTGACCGCGATAACGCACTGCTGCCCGTCACTGATCTGGCCATCCTGCGCGGATATGGCGTGTTTGACTATCTGCGCACCTATCATGGCGAACCCGTCAGCCTGGAGGCCAACGTCGCCCGACTGCGCCAGTCTGCCACATTGATCGGCCTCGACTATCCCTGGTCAGATGCCGAAATCGCCGCCATCGTCCGCGAAACGCTCAACCATAATGACCACCCTGAAAGCAGCATCCGCATTGTCGTCACAGGTGGCAGCAGTCCCGATAACATCATGCCGAACGGCTCCCCCTCACTCATCGTGATGGTTGATGCCCACAAACCGAACCCGGATTGGTGGTACACGCAGGGCGTCAAGATCGTGACAGCCAATATCGCGCGTCTGTACCCTGGCGCCAAGAGCATCAACTACATTCCGGCGATCCTGGCGCGCAAAAAGGCTGATGCCAACGCCGTTGAAGTCATCTACACCACAGACACGGGGCATGTATTGGAAGGCACAACCAGCAATCTGTTCCTCGTCATGGATGGCAAGCTCATCACCCCACACCTGGAACGGGTCCTGCCAGGGATTACCCGCCGGACAATCATCAACGCCGCCAGCAAAGAATTCGTCATAGAAGAACGTGACATCGACATCGATGAGCTGTATGCCGCTGAAGAAGCCTTCATTACAGCCGCCAACAAGCGCGTTGTGCCTGTCAGCACCGTCGATGACCGTACTATTGGCGATGGCCAACCTGGACCAGTCACCCAGCGCGTCATGGCGCTCTTCGATACCGTGACTTATGGCGTTGCCAAACATGCGTAGTCAATTTTCAAGCATATATCACCAGGAAATCCGCTATAGTAATAGCTAGCGTGTGATTAGCCATTTCGGTGATGCAACTATGGAATTCCCAACATCTTTATTCCTAACAACACTTTTGCTCAGTGGATTTGCTATTTTTTGGGGGTATCGACAGTTCAAGTGGTATAAGCTCATACGCTACGATGAACGACGCTATCATGGCATCCTGACGAACCCGGAACAATACACCGATAGGGTACATACACCCGCGACTGAAGCGCTCCCTGTCCACCCAAAAGAGCAATCACTTGTCGAAGAAGCATCTCGCCTTAATCTCATTTATCTAGGGTCTGTTACCAGCGAAGAAGCTCTACAGCGCGAAATACCACCAGTACGCATCTACATTGATGAAACACGCGCGATTTTATTCACTATTGAGTTGGCTGGTGAAGTTTTTGTCTCCACGATGAATACCTACTTTGAAGACGGTTTTTGGCTGCAAACAGTATATCCGTATGGGGTTTGTCTAAAAGATGAGGACTATGAGATCAACGGATTGAAGACAAGCTTTGAGGAAACATACGCTTTTCATGAGGATGCACTCAACCATTACCTAGACGATCATCGTCAACCCAGACCCGTGACGCACCTAGAAGCCAGCGTCAATCTATTGAATGAACAAATGCTCAAAAATCATCCTCGTATCATTCAAATCGGGTTGCAGCAATTCAAACGAGTGTTGTGGGCACAGTTTGCTATTTGGGCCTTTCTGATCTTTATCTTGTTAACCGCGCTTTGGCCTGCGCTTCTGTTTGAGCACTTCTTCTATCCACCAAGTGTATTGATTGTTGCATTCATCATAATATTCTTCTTTGCCCTAATTTGGGGACGTTCAACGATATTCACTACAGCCGAAATACGTAAAAAGAAGAAAAAAGGCGGCCATCCTTTCGCAGAGATGTGAGTAGCTAAAACAATTCGGCGATCTCAGCAATCTGATTTGTAAGGCAATATTTGTGCTTCCTGCTACCAACTTGCTGTACTGTTAAATCATGTAGACAGTCAGCCGAGGCAGCAGGACTATGAACATCATTTTCTTTTTCCCGATCATCTTTGGCGCGGTTGCATGGGTTGTCATGCTCATCAGTTTATTGCAGGCCAGGAACCATGCCAACGATAGGAAAAATCATCCAGAGAACTACGTCTACCGCGATGTCAGCGATAGTGCCCCTGAACTGCCCAAACAAGCCCAGAAGATGGCGGCTCAGTTAGAGCAGCTTGGCTTCCACCACATAGGGACCATCCAGCGCGGCCCAGGCGATAAACCGCATAATGAGTGGGTCTACCTGGACCAGACAGCGACTGTCGTCACGACCCTTGAGCCACTCGGCGGCAGATACGCCGTCGCATTCGGCAACATCTTTGCGGATGGTTACGCCTTCCATACTGTGCATCCCAATGCGGCCAACTGCAAAACTGAAAACTTCGAGTTCAACAGCCTGAGCACCAGCGTCGAGGATGCCTACGACTACCATCTGGCGAAAAGTGGCCGCTATGCCCGCGCCCGCGGAGCCGCCACGACATTCCGCAGCATGGAAAGCATTGTTAAGTGGGCCAACTGGCATTCGCGCCGCAACAACCCCGTTCTACTGGAACTGATCCAGCAGCAGTTGCGCAAAACCCTGTTCTTCGATGGCTTGTTTACCCTGTTGTGCGTTGTCCCCTGGATTCTGCCTCATGATCCGGTATCAGAAATAATCAGGCTGGCAACTTTCCCAGCCATATTGGTCATGCTGTTCTTCCATGAAAAATGGGGACGTCCGCAGCACACCATCACCGTCGATAAAGAGTGGCGCAAACGCAAAAAGCATCTGGCAAGCGTATAATCGTTGGAGAAATATAGATGCAAACGACACATCCACTGTTCATTCCTTTGTCGATATTTAGTCTGCTTGCCTTTGGGTTCTTTGCCTGGATATTTGTCCGAAGCCTGATAGAAAACCTGCAAATCCGTCGTAAACTTTTACGACACTACAAAGAGGAATTGAAAAACGGCTTTAAGTATACGGGAAAAGCCTTCGTTGGTGATGCGCCAGCAGTTCACACCAGTGTCCACGACTACGAGGACAAACTTAATGACCTTGGCTATCATTTTGTAGGTGTGATTGAAGAACATAATAAAGATAGCATAAGCTGGATCTTCGTTAATCAAAGTGAGTTACCGACCATTGTAGCAAGCATCACATTCGTAAGCGATTTGGGCATAACTGGTGTGACGTTCAGGTCAGAATTCGCTGATGGCTTTATAGTTGTTTCGATGCTCGGCAGCAAAAATCTAGAGAAAGAAGATTTATTATTTCAATCAATACCTACGAGCCTTGATGCAACGCATTTTGCCCATCTCTCTGCCATGAAAGACCTGAGTAAGACACACGGCCCGACAAATTCATTCGAGACCATGACGGAGATTATCGCTTTCGACAAGCGTGATACGGAATCAAATAGTGATTTTGTTGTCAGGGATGCTTTGCGCACTAACGCATATGGGATTGCCGTTCCAATACTGGCAATGATTGGTATCAGTGCGACGTTAGTCTGGCCATTGCCACTTATTTTGGATCGAACTGATCTATCGCCAATCTTGATTGCGACCGCTCTTACGGCCTTTGTCCTTATCAACTTTGTAGTGAGGCGTGGCAACTTGCTAGAGCAAGAGAGCTTTACGCAGAAGAAGCGCACAACCTAAACCATAACAACTTGTTTATCCTCAGGCTGGCGATTTTCCGCTAATGTAGATGTATAGTACGCTGGTGTCGCAGCGAACGGAGATCGCTATGGAGTGGACCCCCCATCTGGCGCAGGGAATAGACCTGCTCACAACTGTGCTCATCTTCCTGATGGCAGCCCTCATGGGCGTGATGGCCCTGCTGACCGTCGTTCATGGTCTGCTGCTGGCGCAGGCGATTCGTGGCCAGCGCCATTACCGGAACCATCGTCAAAATCCGCCAGAAGACATTACGGGCACCCATCCGCACTTCCCTGAAAAAGCAGAGGCCCTGGCAGAAACCGCCGAGCAGCTTGGATTTGATTACCTGGGTGCGGCAGGCATCCAACAGGGGAACGATTTGCGCGTCGACTGGATTTATATTGATGATGAGCAAACGACCATTCTGCTGATCGTACCCAATGGCAAACGCTATGCCGGTCTGTTCTACAGCGTATGTGCCGATGGATTCACCCTGCAAACCGTGCACCCACAGGGGGTCAGCATCTATGCGGAAACAATTGAAACCAACAGCATCAAAACCAGCCTGGAAGCCGCTCTCGACTTCCACCTGACGCACCGCCTCAGTCATCGGCAGGAGCATGGCAAACTACAACACTTCCCGGACATGGCCACGGTCCTTCCCTGGCTGACCGATCACATTCAGCGCCATGTGCCTTTACAGATTGAGCAAATGCGCAATCAGACGCTGCGCACACTGAGCTTTATCGTTACCACGCTGATTATCACCAGCATCGGCCTCTATTTGATCCTCACGCAGGGCATCAGCCTGGGGCTAATCGTCGCGCTTTTGCTGATGGCTGTGATTGCGATCATCGGCAGCCGTACCCTGGCGCTACCCAAATATCTGGCGACAGTCGAGCAGCGTAAGAAGAAAAAACGCAATGCCTGAGACCGCTTCGAGAACGGCTTGGTTCTTTAAGGGCGTTTTAAGGTCACTTTTTGGAGAACAGCGGCGGGCACGATATAAAAAAAGGAGGCAAGTTGTCGTCATCCTTGCCTCGTGCATGTTGTTCGCAGGATGGGGTCCTGTCTGAAGCGGTAGACACAGTGGACCCCAGCCGCAAACCGAAATTGTAAGTCGAACCCGACTATGCGTCGGGTTTTTGTTTTCATAGAGGCAAGGCATGCCTTGCCTCTATGCGCTGGCTATCTACAGATTCGTCACGCTGCCGAACTGGCTGAGGTCCGTGTCCGGGCCGTAAGGCGTGCTATCAGGCATCGTCGCACCTTCCAGATTCGCCCCATCGAGATTGGTCCCGCCCAAATTGGCATTCCGCAGGTTGGCTTCGCGCAAGTCGGCATTCTGCAAGTTAGCTCCGGCCATATTCGCCCCCGTCAGGTCGGCCTGGCTGAGGTTAGCCCCGCGCAGGTCAGTCCCGATCAGCAGCGCCCCTGTGAAATGGGCATGATGCAGGTCAGCCTGGCTGAGATTGGCCTGTACCAGGATAGCGCCGCTCATATTGCGACCACGCAGATCGCGGCCACTTAAGTCCTGACCACGCAGGTTGGCGCCGCGCCAGTCATCCAGTTCATCGGGATTATCGGTGGGGCCTTCGCCCGGCACATTCACCTTACGCTTGGGCTTTCCTTCATCATCCTGCTTGACAGCGCCAAAAGCACTCAGGTCATCGCCTTCACGATAGCGGCGGCGATCCGGCATGGTGGTATCTTCCATGTGCGCCCCGGTGAAGTCAACGCCGTTCAGGTTGGCCCCAGAGAAATCGGCATCTGTCAGGTTGGCATCGTGGAAAGTCGCCCCGCCCAAGTTGGCATGCCTGAAGCTGGCATCCTCCAAATTAGCACCCACAAATCGCGCCTGAGACAAATTGGCCGCGGTAAATGTGGCATCATTCATGTTAGTACCGTTGAAGACGGCTCGTTCCGCCATAACCGACTTCAGATCGGCATCTTCAAGGTTGGCATCGGTGAAATCTGCCTGTGGGATATGCGCCCCGGAGAGCGTCGCATCGCTCATGTTGGCACCCACAAAGCTGGACTGGCCCAGATTTGCACCTGTCAGGTCAGCTTCTTCCAGATTAGCCTCATTGAAGCTCGCTTTGTGCCCGTTGACGCCACTCATCGACGCATTTTCCAGATTGGCTTCAGAAAAATTGGCTCCGGCAATCTGGGCACCCACCAGGCTAGCCCCTTCCAGATTCGCTTCAGCGAAGTTGGCATTCTGCATATTCGCGCCAGTCAGATTGGCCCGTTCCAGATTATGGCCAGCGAAATCACCATCAGTCAGGTTAGCACCAACCAGATTTTCGCCTTCCATATTGGAATAGCGTTTGCCACCAATTTCGACATCATAGTGCAGATTAACATTATCCAGGGCGCGCATGATCGACCCTTTAGCAATCGACAGAATTTCATCTTGGAAGCGCTGTCCTATATTGCGAAAACCCCAGTTGTCCCCGCCCTCGCGACGGCGACGACGCTCGGCTTTGAGTAGTTCCTCGATATAGGCTGCCAACTGGTCGATCAGCACCTTAAGCTGGGTGATGAATTCTTGTTCATTGTCCCCAGGCTCAAAATCAAGCCCAAAACCAGCGATCACATCATCCTCAGGCAACAGTTCTACGGCCTTTTGATGCAGTCTCTGGTACTGCTTACTGAACAAGTCCCCGGTTCCCTTATATTCCCGGCTCCCTAGTGCCTGTTCTACAGAGCGTCCCAATGCAGAAATAGCTCGGAACAATTTGACAAGAGCCTTCACGTCGTAATCCGGCTCATCGTCATCCACCTGGAACGAATACGCAAAGCCCATCTGCGGCGGCGGCGGGGTCGGGGGTGTTGGCGGTGTAGGTGGCGTCGGCGGCGTGACATGCGCATGGTGCTCCACATGGACCCCATGTTTGCGTTTGGTTTTGCTGAACGCAGCATCCAGCGCATCATTCACCAGGCTGCTGATCTGCTCGCCCAGATTGTCGAGGTTTCTGCCGCTGCGCATCGCTTCTTCCACTGTGCGATCAACCGACTCGCGCAGGTCCCCTTCTGCGGCCCGTATGTCTTCTTCGGCAGCGCGCATTTGTTCCTTGGCAGCCCGTAGCTGCTCTTTGGCGGCACGCATTTGTTCTTTCATCTCGCGCTTGATGTCCTTGTTGAAGACATCTCCCTCATCGTCGAATTCAAAATCAAATTCAAAATCATCATCGTGATCGTTATGGTTCATGACCTTGGTGCTCCTTCGTAAAGCGGGTCTAATGACGCTTCTGGTTGTGTAGGTTTTGTTGGCGGCTCCTCAGCCGATTCTTCCCGATCTTTTTGGCTGCGCTTGGGCGAAGGTGTGTCGCTGAACTCTTCGTCGATCAATTCGACTGTTTCCGGTCGCAATAAGCCGCGCAGGTTCTTCTTGGCATAGAACAAACGCGATTTCACCGTCCCAACGCTGCACTCCATGATTTCCGCGATTTCCGCATAAGACATCTGCTCCTCACTGTAAAGGATCAATGCCTCGCGTTGTGTATCCGGCAAATTGTCGATGGCTTCGCGAACTTCCAACTGCACCAGAATCCAGTGGGTAATGTCATCTGGTTTGGGGACATGATGGGCTTCTGTAAAAGAAACTCTCATCTGCACCGGTTCATCATCCAGGGAAAGATCGCCTTCTTTATGGCCATACTGCCGGAACTCGTCGTAGCAGCGGTTACGTGCAATGCGGAAGATATATGGGCGCAGGTTACTCACAGGCTCGATGCTGTTCATATTCAGGTAGAACCGGATGAACACATCTTGCAGTATGTCATCCTCAACATAAGGATTATTCACCATGCGCCGGACAAAACGGCGAAGATCTGGCTCTAGCAGAAGCTGCAAATCCTCATAGGCGTTCATATCGCCCGCCTGGGCTTGTTGCAGCAAATCATGTTCCAGTTCATTCACGCCGTAGTTCCCTTCCGCTTCGTACAGTCTTACGCATCAGAGGGCGAAGTTGTTCAAAATTCAGCGGATTTCCCCCTGAATAGGGGGCTTTACGAGGACTTTAGCGCCAAATTAGTTGTCCAGACTTTTGTAGCTCATATTTCTATGAAAATTGCACTGTAAAGATTGTCATACAATTAAGAAAATTCATTGACCGCATCATAAATTTATATTACATTATGGTTGTGAGCTGTAGTAAATGGGGCGAACCTCTCAATCTCTTCTCTCCTTGATGATATGACCGTGCGAATTCTATGTGAATCGCCCCATCAGCCGGAATCGAACAGGTTCCGGCTTTTCTTTTTCTCCAATCAGTGAATATGTCATGATGTGACATCTCTCCGCTATATTGAGCGCAAAGTCGTATCATATATTCATAGAATCGGGATATTATAAACTTACCATTAATACTGCTAACACAGCAGGTTCTGTACGATTTTGGGGTTGCCGAGGGACATCATGTCAGTAAAGGATCAACTGGCTGAGGCTAAGGATCTTATTTCTCAAAAACGATTTGACGAAGCCCGCTACGTTCTATCCAATATCGATCATCCGACGGCCAAGCAATGGTTGGCCAAGCTGAACGAAGTCGCACCGCCATCAAATATTGATCTGCCTGCGGACGATGAGTGGGCACGTACCGCACGCAAAAATCGGAACAAGGCCCGCCCAACACCCGCACCCGCTTCCAAAGCAAAGAACGGGGCTAACGCCAGCTTATCACCGACGATGATTGGCATTGTCGTGGTCGTATTGCTAGCGGTCGGCGGATTGCTGGCTTTTGTGATGCTCAATCCTGATACTAGCCCATTTGCGCCTGCCGATAAAACCGGCTGTGGTGCCCAGGACTGGTACAACACATTCAATGGCACAATAGGTGATGTCGCCTTTTTCGATCCCTGGAGCGTGGTTGATTACGATGCCACCGCAGAAACGTTGGGGATGGTCACTATACCTGGCGCCATCAGCACTCGCCGCAGTTTTCTCGATCAGCGCATTGCCGCTGTTCAGGCCAGCCCAGCCCCGGATTGTATCGCAGGCGTCGATGACAGCCTGATCGCTGCTCTGGAAGCCCAACGGAACGTGGTGGATCGTCTGGAAGCGGATAGCCCCAATACAGCCTTCTACTATATTGGCGTCAGCATCGACAGCGCCAAGCAGGCATTTAACGAGATGCTGTCTGTCGGCGTCAATTTCCGGGGTAGTGACAGCAATGCCATTACCCAGTTAACGGACCCAACCTGTCCCGCGCTGGACTGGGCCTTCAAGGTCATGTATACCGAAAATCAATTCCTGGTGCTGGTCCTCAACATCGATGATGTGATTGCCGCGACCAGTACCCGTTCAGCGGTCATCAACTACAGCACGGACCTGTCGCAGCAGGAAGTACAGCTCAAATACAACATTGCCACACCCGCCTGCATGCAGGATGCCAAGACCCATTTGCTAGCGGCGATGGAGTCTTATAGAGGTGTGCTCGATTCTATTCGTGGCGATCTAATCAATTCGCTGACAACAGCGATTCCCTATCATGCAGAGCGGATTGAAACTGAAATGAGCGCCTTCTATCAGGAACTGAGTAATCATGGTGTCAGTCCGCAGCAATTCGCAGCCGGTAACACAACGGGCATCCGGTTCGGCGGCTAAGAAGCACACCATTAAATGCAAACGGGGGCATGTGCCCCCGTTTTTGTTTTAGCTCTAAACGCCTTAACCGAGTGTCAGGCGGGTCTGGCTGCCGTCATCCTCGACGACACGCATCGTCTGGCCATCAACTGTCTGGAAGTATTCGTCGTCATAGGGCGCGTCATAATCGTCATCGTAGGTTGGCTTGCCCTTTTCCTTTTCATCAGGCATGACGGGTTCGCTCGGATTCGGATTGCCTGTCAACATCGGCAGCAATACGAAGAGCAGAATAATGCCCAATGGCAGCAACCAGAAGCTACCGCTCCACATGAACATGAAAAACAGCGGGAAGAACATCCAGCCAAAGCCCCAACCTAATGGGCGACGAGGTCCCCATCCCCAGCCACGGCCATAATACATGCCATAGGGCGCGCGATAGGGACGATGATGCCGGGTCAGGTGTCCGGGATGATGTCTGTGATGATGGTGCCTCATGATAATCTCTTTCAGACTACATATATTTACTATACGCGGAAAAGCCGCAAAACCTTTCTAAGAATCAGCCCGTTCTTACATCGATTTTACAAATTTCCTGAGCAATGCCTGAATTTGCTTGACAGGTAATGGCCAGCGATTGATAGTAAAGATAGGTACAGGGAGACTCAAGGAGAATATGATGGATGTTCAAGCGGTGATTAATCAATTGCTTCCGGTCATTAAAGATGTCATCGGCGGTGCGCTTAAGACCAGCGGCGCAGGTGTTTTCGGCAAAATGCGCGAAGTCGGCTCTATTGCCGGTTTCCTTCGTTCCGCACCGGAGGTTTTTGCAGGCAGCGAACTCATAAAAGGGTTGGTCAGTGGCCTGGGCGATCTCGACTTTAGCAACTTGGACCTGACTGATCTGGATACAGGCAGCGTTGTCAACAAAGTGGGTGGCCTGGATGATTTATTAAGTGCCGCTGGTGCCACTGACGAGATCGACACGGTGAAGCGCTTCATCTTCGGGCTGGCAGAAAATGTCGCAGCGGCTTCAGGAACAGGCATGTTCGGTTCCGGCGAAAAAGTAAGCGGGGAAGAAACTGCCTTTTTAGAAAATCTCAAGAGCACACTGGGGCTGTAAATCAATCTGGCTCCTTCATCGGCGAATGAAGGAGCCAACCAATACAATCTTCATGCAATCGTGATGGCGACCTTGCCACGTGCGCGGCTTGTCTCCAGATAGCGAATCGCTCCGGCCACTTCGGCCAGTTCGTAACAGCGGTCGATGACAGGCTTGACCTGTCCGGCTTCCACAAGCTCCTTGATAAACAGCAAATCATCCTTATCCGAATGGGCGGTTTCCATCATACCCACTGTTTTGTCGCTGAATTTTGATGTCAGCGGACCGATCAGCATGTGACCAAAGACGAGTCTCAAATTGATAAATCCGGCAATAGCAGCGATGCCACCTGGCGCCAGTGCCCGCCGCAGCTCAGCTACAGATCGATTGCCGACTGCATCGAAGATCAGATCATACTTTTGCCGCGACCGTGTGAAGTCGTCCTGAGTGTAGTCAACGACGTGATCGGCACCTAACGAGCGCACCAGGTCGAGGTTGCGCGTGCTGCATACGCCCGTGACTTCCGTGCCCAACGCCTTGGCGATCTGCACCGCAAAGGTGCCTACGCCGCCGGACGCCCCATTGACGAGCACCTTTTGTCCGGCACGAATCTGGCCCTTGTTGCGCATCCCCTGGAGCGCGGTATAGGCGGCAACCGGAATCGCTGCTGCGGATTCAAACGAGAGATTATTCGGTTTATGGGCCAGGACGCTTTCCGGCACCGTGACGTACTCCGCGAAAGACCCAAGCCCACCCTGGAAATTCTCACCGAAGACGGCATCTCCTGGCTGGAACTGCCTCACTTCTGATCCGACAGATTCCACGACGCCCGCCAGATCAGCACCCAGGCGGCTGTTTTTCGGCTTACGCAGGCCGTTGTCTAATC
This sequence comes from Anaerolineaceae bacterium, assembly GCA_020634165.1. Lineage (GTDB taxonomy): Bacteria > Chloroflexota > Anaerolineae > Aggregatilineales > Phototrophicaceae > Phototrophicus. The sequence goes on from JACKCF010000002.1 coordinate 198,383, forward strand.
GCGCCAGGAAAGGTTCGCCGCGCATCAGGTGCCAGTCCAGCGGATTGGCCGAGGCAGCGTGCACTTTGACCAACACCTCATTGGCTTTGGGCGTCGGTTTTTCCATGTCAACCAGGCGCAGAACATCTGGCGACCCGTATTCTGTGTAAATGATCGCTTTCACGGTGATTTTTTCCTCTTATTTTAGTTGTTTGGGTCTATTGATGAATCTCTTTGGCAGCAGTGCCTACCATCTATAATGGGTAGTTATTGCGCCATTGAAGGACGCACCTGGCGGTTTAGCTCGGACCGCTGCCTGTGGATAATCCATTCAGCAACCAGGACATTAATCACCCAGCCAGCCCCCATCACGACCGCCCGTGAAAAGACATCCAACTCGCCAACCAGTATCAATCCGACGATGTTGGTCAGCACCTGCGTACCGGCTCCCATGCCAATCGCATAGGCTCGCAGCATCCAGATGCCATGCTGCTTGTAATCTCGCTGACGAACAGCCAGATAGGCCAGGGCCAGATATACAACCATCAGCGTGCCAAAGATCAGGCGCATGATATTGAGCACCACGCCATCAAGCGGCGGCAGATCGTAGAAAAGCGTCATCCAGATGCCAGAGATCGCCGCAGCCAGTCCCGCTGGCAACAGCAGGTAGCGTCCAAGCTTTTGATGCAAACGCGGCTTCCATCGGCGCATCCCTTTAATGAACTGAAAAGCTCCCAGGATGGTATACAGCGTCACGCTGATGATATGAATCACGACTGGCAGTGGCGATGCAAAAAAACGTGCATTCTCTCGTGTGACATCTGCCCCAATGCTGAGTTCCGTCAATCGGGCACCACCCGCTAATACGGGTATCAGGCACAGCACCAGTAAGCCAAAGAGAATAAGGCGCTGCTGATTTGATACATTTTTCAACCCCTGCGCGGTTGGTTTCTGTCTTACATTTGCGTTCATCTCGTCGATTCCTTTTATCTAGAAGCTAGTGAGTTGGCAATACAAATCCCTGCCTGACTGAAAAAACAATCAGCATGCGAAGAATTCAGTTTTTCAAAAAATGGGTCTAACTAGACATCATCTACTGGCCCATAGGAGAAGACGTCTTCCAGCGGTACCCCAAAGACCAGCGCAATCCTGAAGGCGACTTCCAGTGATGGTGAGTACTTGGCGTTTTCAATGGCGACGATGGTCTGCCGCGTGACGCCAACCTGTCTGGCCAGTTCCTGCTGCGTCATCTCATCATGAAGAAAGCGCAGCTTGCGAATATTGTTCTGTATGCAATTCTCAGCCATCTTACAGCCTTCCCCGGTAGAGCATCAGCCGCGTGGCATCACCAATGACCTGTGCCAGCACACCGAAGAAGAGCAGCAGGCAGAACATAACCAGTGGCGGCTGGCCGAAGACAAAGGTCAGCATGGCGATCAGCGACCCCAACGAAGCAGCCGTGTACGTCACCTGCGTACCACGCATGTCGATGAGCTTGTCGCGCTCGTCTTCCAGATCATCAATCTCGACTTTGTCCTTGCCTGTTTTTGCCGCCTTGATGATAAGCGGCACCAGATGCGACAGGATGACAGCAACAATCGTGCCGATAATCGCCCAGACGACGACCACCCCAAACATGCTAAAAACATTCTCATTGATGAACGTATCGGTCTGAACCATCTGCCATACTCGGAACGAGACATACAGCAAAAGCAGGCTGAAGTTAACCAGCATAACCAGCGTATTTTTCTGTTTGAAGGACATGGAAACCTCATCATGTCTAGAGTGCGCCAACAACTTAGAGCCACTGCGTGATGTCAAAAATAACATCCACAATGTATATCATATTTTACTCTATGTCAAATATTTTTTACATTACAATCAACAAGCCAAATAGAAACGTTTTCCCAATCTGTTGATCAGCAGCGGGCAATAATAGGGCAGACGTGTACCCTAGCATGAATCACTGATTGTATACTTTGCTTATGGACGACTTCAGGGGAACAACATGCGCCGACTGCTCATCATCTTTATTTTGCTACTGGCGACCAGCGCCGTCTTTGCGCAAGAGGAACAACTCTCGCCCTACGACATCGCCCTCGCTCGCATCGAGGAAGCAGCACAAACGGATGCAACACGGCTCGACCTGAGCGACCTCAGCCTGAGCCACAACACATTGCCTGCTGAAATCGGAGAGCTAGAGCATATACAGGAACTCATCCTATCGGGAAATCAATTTGATTCCGTGCCACCTGAATTGGCACGGCTAACCGATCTGGTGCACCTCTACATGCCAAATAACCACCTCAACAATTTATCTGGCATCAGTAACTTGAGCCAACTACGCATACTCGTATTGGATCGTAACGAACTCAGTGAACTACCAACAGAATTGTTTACGCTGCGCAGCCTCAACTATTTGTCTGTTGCCTACAATCAACTGACACATCTGCCATCTGAGATTGCCCAGTTATCTAACCTGCGTGAACTTCACGCAGATCATAATCTGCTCACTACAATTCCTGTCGAACTGACACAAATTCAATGGCTGAATACCATCAACTTTAGCTACAATCAGATTCGCTATTTGCCTTCTGAAATCGGGTATTTGAACCTTTCTGAGGAGAATGAACACCAGCCATTCATTGATGGCAACCCGCTCACAAACCCGTCGCAAGCAGTCATCGACGAAGGCATGTCTGCTGTGCTGGCATACCTTCGCAATCAGGCCGATGAGCAACTCGCGCCCTACGACATCGCCCTGGCACGCATCGAGGAAGCGGAAGCATCCGAGGCGGCCACACTGGACCTGAGCGATCTGGGCTTAACGGTGCTGCCCCCGGAAATTGGTCAGCTCACAAATTTGAGGGCACTTTACCTTGGCCATAACAAATTGACATCGCTACCACCTGAAATCGGCAAGCTGACACAGCTAACCGTACTTCACGCGATGGACAATGCGCTCACCAGCCTGCCCGCAGAAATCGGCAATCTTAGAAATCTATGTGTTGCGGAACTCGGCAGCAATCAGCTAACGAGCCTGCCCTATGAACTGCTCGTCGAGATGGAAGGCCAGTTTAACAGGCCAAATTGCTACCTATTTGTGCTGCAAAATCCCCTGTTCCCATCCGATATTGAGATGACATCATCATCCGAAGCATGGCTGGACCAGCTTAGGGAACAAGCCAAACGCGACCATGACTTACGACAGGCCTCCCTCGCCCTTCTCAGGATCGTGACGGGGATTGCTGTGCTCGTTCTGGTTGCTCGCCGCATCAAGGGATCGAATAAAAAGCGCAAACTCGCCTAAGCTTCCACCTCTCAATCGAACACATCTTCCACACTGGCACCGCATTCCCTAATTTTGATATTCATCCCCGTCATGGAGGAACTCATTCAGGGCGCCATACAGACTGACATAAAGTGAAATAAAGTAAGCAACTTGTAGTGTATTTCTTCACCTTCGTAGTCTGTACCTATTGTTTCTAATCGAACAAGAGCTTACATTGATTAAATAAGGATTTAACAATCCCTTAAAGAACTGCCTGCACAGTGGCCAATTTATCTACCGATTTTAAAGAAGCAAGTCATGCAGTTAATTGAGATGCTCGCAAACGATCTTTTCGGTTTTGGGCTGCTGATCGGCTACTTTGTGATAGCAGGGCTGCCGATGGTTCTGCTCAAAACATCCAACAGACTGTCGTTTGAAGTCGCACGCAAGCTGTACCATCTGGTGATTACAGTATCCATCATCCCCATTATGACCTTGTTCAGCAGTTGGCATGTAACCGTCCTCGTTGTGTTGTTCCTGATGGCGATCATTTACCCGATCCTGGCACGAGTAGAAAACACATCATTTTTCGAGCGGATTGCAGTTGAGCGCAGCAATGGCGAATTTAAGCAAAGTCTGGTCGTGGTTCAGATCACAATCGCCATCTTGATTGTCGTCTTCTGGGGACTGTTAGGTGATAGCTGGAAATATGTCGTCATTGTGGCCGTGCTCGCCTGGGGATTTGGCGACGCAGCCGCTGCATTAGTCGGCAAAACATTCGGCAAAAATCATATCCAGCATCCTTGGCTAGAAGGAAAGAAGACCTACGAAGGTACCTTCGCCATGTTCATCGTTGCGGGATTGACGATATTCTTTACCCTCCTGATTTTCACGGGTCAACCCTGGTATCTGAATGTCGCCGTTGCGTTGTTAGTCGCCCCCATTGGCGCAACTGTTGAACTGTTCACCCGTCGTGGCATGGACACGCTGACGGTGCCTTTGGCAGTCGGCTTTTCGGTTTTGTTGCTGATGCTTTTCCTCTCATTCTTGAGTATCTAGCATGGGCCAACTTTCTGAAAAACAGGCATCAAGCCGAGAAAAGACGCTGCTCACCGCTCTTCTGTTGAGCGCGCCGGGGCCACTCTTCACAGGAATGGCCGTGTTATCCAGCCACTCTACTACCCAACTTGCCGACTTCATCCGCCGATCAGTGGAACTCGTTGCCTTGTTTCTCTCATGGTGGGTTTTCCGGCGGCTGCACAGAGATAAGCAAATGACGGCATCTGATCAGGCTCGTATGGAGCACATGGTCGGTTTGAGCGTCGCTGGAACGATGGTTTTTTCTGGCCTGGTGATGCTGACAGTGGCGCTATCGCGATTGTCTGTGTTCGAGCCAAGTGGCCAGGTGACGCTCGGACTCACGATTGCCGTACTGGGTTTGCTGACCAATGGCGCATTCTGGTGGCGCTATTCGGTCTTAACACGCGAGCAATACAGCTCTGTGATTGCGGCACAGCAGCAGCTCTATCGTGCCAAGGCATCTGTGGACCTGTGTGTCGTCGTCGCATTGGCCGCTGTCGCCATTGCACCATTACATACATTAACCCGCTATGTGGACCTATTAGGCTCGATCATGGTCGCTGGCTACCTGCTCTGGAGTGGGTTTCGGACAGCCCAATCCCACCTTGCCCAGCGACTGAGTACCAGTACTGTTTCCACTGGATACTCAACGGATGAAGAAATCTGACGAGAAGGCCCATTCGATCTAGATATCGGACTCCCCATAAACGCGGGCATCTTCTTCACGGGCAACGCGCTTCCCCTCGTCGATGTCCACGCGCGTCAGCAAATAGGCACCCAGCAAAAACAGCACCACCAGGCTGAGAATCGCCGGACGACTGCTATCGAACAGCAAGGCAGCACCCGCAAAAATGCCTGATCCGACGACGGCAGCGCCTTTGCTCATGATGCTGAACAGGCCAAAGAATTCACCGGATTTGGAGGAGGGCGAGAGTGCAGCATACAGGCTGCGGCTAAGGGCCTGGCTACCACCCTGGACCGTCGCCACCATCCACGCCAGGAACCAGAACTCTATAGTGCTATTGAGCACAAAGCCCCAGATGGCGATGATGCAGTACATAGCAATCGACAGCAGAATAGCGCGGCGCGTGGTCATGTTCTCGGCAAAGCCCTTGAACAGGCGGCCAAACACTACCGCGAAAGCCAACCCAACAACCTGTACCACCGCCAGCAGGCCGATAATCATCGGCAGGCTGTTGACGCGCTTGGGCACCTGAACTTCCAGCGTGCTGATACCAATCACGTTTCCTGCGCTGACAGCATTTGGCGTGCCTGTATTCACCAGCATCAGGGTGGAGATGCCTGCCTCTGGCAATTCGATATTGGTTGTTTCGTTGTAACGCAGCACCTCATTGTAGGTGTCGATCAACAGCGGAACTGCGACCTCTTCGCCATTGACAGTTTCGGTCACCATCAGCGGTTCCCCATCAGCCAGCACTTCCAGCACACCATGATCGGGGCCAACATCATGCGTCAGGGTGATCTCCTGCCCATTGACCGTAATCTCGTAGAAAGCGCCTGCGACATTGGTGCGAATGTAATTCACTGGCTCTGGTATGCCGGTGATGGCGTTCAGCCAGCTATCCCCGGCCTGATCTTCACCGCTGACAGTCATCAGTTGCCAGTCCGTATCGGGGAAGAAGGCCTCGTCAGCCAGCGCATAGACGCCTTCCCCGTAGGCATCGGCTGTGGTGACATAGGGGGCAGGTTGCTGGCCGCTGATATCCTGCGGCAGAACCTGTGCGCCAATCAGCGCAACAATCGGCAGCGCCACCATATTGAACACAATATAGGCCAGATTGTGATGCCTGCGCGGATTATCTGGCGAGGTGATGCTGCCAAAAATGAGCGTGAAGGGCACACCCACAAACTGCACCAGTAGCAGCGCCAGCACCAGTTCCAAGGTACCGAAGCCTAGTTCCGCGCCGTAGATGACCGCCAGCCCGATGATGGTATTAATCGGGTCGTTGTAGATCAAAAACGCGACCAGATATTTAAACAGTTCGCGATACTGGCGCAAATCACGAAAAGTCTGCACGATGCGCCGTGTACTGACGCCGATCAGCGTCTGGCCCGGTTTCAGGCTCTCGGTCGCCGCTGGGGGTTCGGGTACAACGCGCAGAATCGGGATCGAAAAGACTGCCCACCAGATCGCCACGCTCAGGAATGAGAGGCGAATACCTGCGTTCTCGAACAAAACATCTTCGGGAATGAACAGGAACATGGCGACATTAATCGCCAGCAGTATGCCACCCCCCAGATAACCCAGCGCAAACCCACGCGCAGAAATCTCGTCCTGCTCGTCTTCATCAGCGACATGCGGCAAAAGGGCATCATAGAAAATATTGGCCCCACCAAAGCCAATGCGTCCCAGCACCAGGAATATCGAGGCTATGAACCAGTCGCCTGTATTGACCAGCACCAGCAGCGCCGAGCCAATCACGCCGATCATGATGAATACGGCCAGGAATTTTTTCTTGCCGCGCTTGATGTCGGAAATGGTCCCCAGGATGGGCGAGAGCAGCGCCACGATGAAAATCGAGAAGCTGAGGGTGATGCTCCAGTAAGCTGTCGCCGTCGCTTCCGAGGGCAAGGTCGCTCCGGCAACAGCGGAGTAATAGGCAGGCAAAAAGGCTGCGATGATGGTCGTCACGAAGGCGCTGTTGGCCCAGTCATACATCACCCACGCCCGGATGCGTTTGCGGCGTGTGGCCTCATCAGGACGTTGTTTAGCCTTGCCAGGGACGGCAGCCGTGACCATAGTTGTTGCTCCTGTGGACGACAATCACATAAGAAATAGATTGTAACCTGTCCTGAGGAGTTTTACTTTCTATTTTTCTTAACAAAAAAGCCAGGAGAGTCGCCCCTCCTGGCTGTCGATAAAGATGATGAGTCTATTCTATCGGACCGTCATCAGCAGATCCACTCGTCGAGTACGACTTGATAAAGACAGGCTGAAGTTCATACGCCAGCGGCTCGGCAGGCACACCTTCGGTCGAACTTCTGAACACATGGATGCCATCATTGAAGAAGATCGTACCATCGGTTTCGCCTGGGATCGGGTCCTTCGCACCTTCCACATCGGTTGCAATCGGGTTGATGCCATCCAGGCCGTAGCGATACATCTGCAATTCGCCGTTGTACTCGCAGTTGAAGTAAATCTTCAGCGAAGTCGCCCCAAAGTGCGGCGCATAGCACTCAGCGCCCTGCAACTGCTGAGTAATCGGATTCTCCTGCAAGCGGTTCAGTTCCAGCGCGTAGATATTGCGTCCGGTCGGGTCGTTGCGGACGAAGGCCAGATAGCGTCCATTGGGTGCCGCGTCTGGATCAAGAGCGTTGTTGGCCACCATCAGCGGTGCAATCACATCGCTACCGGTATTCATTTGCAGCGCATAGATCGATGGGATGCCATTGGCATCCGCCAGCGTCATGAACAGCGTATTGCCATCTGCCGACCAGGCGGGTGGTGACATCACGGGCCTTATCTCCACCGGGAAGGAGATAAAGATTTCAGTAGATAGCAATTCAGTCTTACCATCAGCGGTTGACGCATACTGCATGGCGATCTTGTTATAGTAGAAGGCCACTTCTTCTGTAGGTTGGTCCGCAGTTCCACCCGGCATCACCAGCCGTATCTGGCGGACAGTTGGCGGGATGTTGGCGGGGTCCATGCCCTGGCCGAAGTAACCAATCGAGCGCCCATCCGGCGACAAAATCACAGGCGAATCCGGCAGCGGCGGAACGACGCCATCCAGTGGAATTTGCACCAGATCAGGATTGGCCGATTCAGGATCAGGGCTACCCCCTACTGGCATGGCGAACAGACCAGCAAAATTACCATTTTCATCTGCACCCACAACGACCATATTGGTACGCCCACCTGGCAGAATCGGCGGTTCATCAGGCACACAGCCAAAGCATTCACCCACAATCACATCCGGGGATGTTTCCCCCAATGGAGGTGTCGCCGTTGGCGCGATTGCTTCGCCTAGCGGGGTCGCTGTCGGCAGCAGAACTGGTGTACTCGTCGGCAGTGCCTGCTCTGGCAGGGATTCCGTCGGTGTAAAGGTCGGTGTGATGAGGACAGCCCCACCCGGCGTCGCTGTCGGGTTAGCGATCAGGCCCAGTTCGGTCGCTGTCGCCTCTAACGTCGGATTAGCGATGATGACAGGCGGCGTATTGGTCGGCAGCGGCGTCGATGTCGGCAGTGCTACAATCTGTGGCAAAGTCGCCGTTGGGTTCGCAACGAAGGCCCCCAGGGTCGGGGTCGGCAAAATAGCAAAGCCATCATTCCCCTGGCCCGCTGGCGAGCATAGCTCAGTCGTTGGGCGGTCCAGCGCAGCGATTTTGAGGTACCAGGGCGAACTGGCATCCAGTTCCGTCTGATTGAGAATGGCCGCACCCAGCGTCATCGTATCACCCTGGATACATTCCGGTGGTGCCGGAACATTGTACGGAACGCTGCCATCAGCCGCATATTCAATCGCTGCATTACACGGGTCAATGCTCTTTAGAATCCGATAGAGCGTTCCCATACCCAGGCTGGCATTATGTGTTGCCAGAATACGGAAGTTGCCTGTGCATTCACCGTTGCCATTTGCGACCTGCGGCAGCGCTGGCAGCAAATCAGACGCAAGTGGGTAGTTCTCCAAGAGTTGGAAACCAGGGCATCCCTGGGCCGATGCGGCACCGGCATCAAAGCCACCACGAATTGCATCCGAGAAGGCACGGTTGCTCACCTCGTTGACCTGACCGCCACACTCGTTCACCAGCAGGTTGAAGTAATCCGCATTAGCCTGGGTTGTCGAACCCAGCAAGCCGATATCTTCGTAGAAACCACAGGCTTGTGAAAATCCATAGAACTCGGCTGGGTCAACATTGATAGCATTTACCTTGGGCAAATACTCATTCACATGAACAATGTCACAGTAGGCCATACTCATGGCAATATTATGCTCAGGATTCGGGCTGCTGGTTCCGGTGACACCCCCATATTGCAAGTCGAACAGGAATAAGCAGTAATCACCTGTGACACCTGCGGCAATACTGTCCAGGTAGTCCCGCGTCTCGTTGGGAACCTGATTGTAAATCGAGAAGAATTCTATGGTGCTCGCTGTATCAACTTCTTCCCCCAGGAAGCCGGAACAATCCGGGTAGCTGACGTTCGCGACTGGCTGCGGATTGAAGAAAAGGTCATCAATCTGCGCCTGAGCTGCCGCACACGGGTCTGACTCATTGATGATGCTCAATGCCAGGAAGGTCGGCAGCGCATTCACCTGTGGCAGCAAGTCCTGGCAGCCTTCGAGCTTACTGGCAGCTTCTCGCGCCGCCTGAACAGCCGGCAGCAATAGTCCAACCTGTGCCGAGCCATCGTCAGGAGCAACAAGGACGGGCTGCGTTGGGACAACTTCGGTCGGTACGATCTCGACGCCATCAGTCTGCGGCAAATTGGAGCAATCGCCGCCCTGGCGCGTCACAAATGCTGCCACCCAGCCCAGGTTGATCTGCAACCAGGAGCTATCTGCATTACGCCCGATGACGCCATAAATCTCATAGGGATTCAAGGAACCGACAATAGCCGTATCCGTTGATGTGCCCTGACGGATATTGACCGGATCTGGTCCGAGTGTCGCAAGCACGCATGCGCCAGCGGTTGGCAGCACCGGCAGCGGAACCGGTGACGGCGCGCAGCCATTCAGTTCGCGCGGCCCAAAGACACTTGGGCAGGCATCGACATTATCTGGCAGACCATCGCCGTCGCTATCAACGGGCGCCGGACAGCCGCCATTATCAACAGGTCCCACTTCACGTGGGCAGTTGTCGCGCGTATCCGGCAGACCATCGCCATCACTATCAACATCCGGCGAACCTGTCACGGTGAATTGGGCGATGTTCGAGCGAGCGGGACCACCCGCTTCTCCACCACACCAGAACGACACGAAAGTGCCCGGTACAGAAGTCCGAGGAACGACGTAAGTAAGCTGGCCAGCCATTGTTCCCAGTAGCTGAGCCTGACTGCCACTCGGCTGCGCGTAGCAATTGTTACTGCGATTGCCCCCCAGGTCATTAATCAGCACCGTTGTGCCAACAGGGCCGTTGCTGGGCAAAATTTCGATTAAAGGAACGTTACTTTGAGCAAGAACGGGATGAAGTAATAAAGATAAGATCAGAACGACAATGCCAACCCTCAGGTAGTGAATACCTCGCCATAACGACATTGGCTTTTCTCCTATTCGTGTTTTGGAAAGTGATCTCCCAGCATAGAAAAGCAGAAACACTTTCCCAGTGGCTATTGTTATCCTAAGCGGTCAGCTAGACGCACGTCAATAAAAGGCGGTCAAAAAGTGGTAAAAATCTGAACAAAAAAGGCGATTATTAAAGCAAACAGCCCCTACATCAGGCAGGGGCTGTGACTGTGGTACTAGGTAGCTGCGCTAATTCATCTCAGCGACTTTGCCATTAACGCGGAAGCCGATGTACTGGTCACGTTCGTCAATCTGGGTCTTCAGCTTGTCAAGCGAGTTCCGCAGCTGCGCCAGGGTGACCTCCGTTTCGTCGTTGGTGACCATCTGCGTCAGCGCATAGACCACCACCTCACGAATGAAGGCCCCGGGGTAATCGACCATCTCCGAAGCAATCGCAGCATGCTCGTTGCGCCATTCATCGCCCAGGTACTTGCGCAGCATCGCTTCAGCAATACGACGATCCTTAATTTCCGGGATCATGTAAATGCGGTCGAGGCGTCCAGGACGCTTGAGCACACGTACATCAATCGCTTCCGGGTAGTTCGTCGTCGCAATCAACAGCGTACCGTGCTCGTTCTTGAGGGCTTCCACACCATCCAGTACGTTCAGAACCAGTGCCTTTTGCTTGCCCTCGCGCTCTTCCAGGAAGGCATCCAGCTCTTCCACAATGATGAGCGTCGGTGTATCGGACATCTGCGCCAGATACAACGCCTGATGAACCTTGTAGAATTCCGCCCCATACTGGTCAGCGCCAGATACATAAATCGCACGGTAGCCCTGTTCGATGGCCCACAAAGCCAATGAGTTGCACAGCATCGTCTTACCTGTGCCCGGAGGACCCGCCAGCAAAATCTTGCGAAACGGGTTCAACTGTAGCCGATTGTAGATACCTACGCCCCGCTGGAAGAATGACTGCACATCCTGAAACAAGTCGGACTTAATTTCGTCCGGCAAGATGATGTCATCCCATTGGATCGACGGCACAAAGTCCGTCTGACGACCACCTACAATGGTCACGCGCTCTTCTGGAGAGCTGAGCTTGTAGCACATCTCGCAGAAAGCCCCCCAGGTAGCCAGATGTTCCCTGGGCAGGGCAGCCAGTGTAAGCGTCCACTGCTCATCAGAATAGTAGGCGCTGGTGACGATGACCTCGAACGGGCTGCCATCTGCATGCTGGAACTCGTAAGCAAAAGCACCGACACGCATGGTCAGATCGCCCTTGAATTCAAATTGGTGGATCACAGGGAACGGCGCATCATTTAATGCGCTTGAACCCAGGAAATGCCAATCGTCGCCAAAGACAATGCCTGATGTGAAGTTTTTGAGCGCGGCCATATTCATCGCAATATCCGATGCGACAATAATCACCCAGCTCTCCTCATCCTGCTGAGAAAGATACATCTCTCGCAGCCAGAGGGCCATCTCATCCATTTTCAATTGTGTTGGTGTCTCTACAATGTTGCAGGTCATTGATCTCATGCGCGTTTCTTATTTAACATGATTGCTGTCTTCTGCGCATGAAAAACATATCATAAGGGGCCAAAAAAGTCCACAACAAATTTTAAAAGAGCGTAAATATCCCGCTAAGAGGTAAAAAAGAGGGGCACAAGGCCCCTCATATCTGAATGATCCTATTCTATTAGGCTGCGGCTTCTTCTTCACCGGTCGGCTCATTGCCTGTCTTTAACGCTGCCCAGTTGTATGGGTCATTGACAGCGAAGTAGACTGGCTTCTCATTACGCAGAATGTCCAGCGTGGCCCCAAGCTTGCTCAGTGGCATAAAGGCATTGATGATGCCATTCGCATGCAGGATGTAGCCTTTGGCGCCGCTGTAATTCTCAACAAAGTCAATGTAACCGCGATACTTTTTCTTATCGTCATTCATGTAAACGCGGACCGGCTTGTCCTTGCCCGCCATCTCAAACACGGAATAAGTGCCAATTTCAAAAGTAATCATTTTTGCCTGCCTTATATGCTCTCACTTACATGTGACTGAGGCCACACGCACGTTGGCAGCCTACAAAAAACAAGCCGAAAATACCTTGCTTGGACAAGATACATTCGGCAGCTATGACGCATTTTCACTTGTGTCTGCCGCTACGATGCAGCAACAGTCATCCTAATCTTACATACTCTATTAAACGCTGCGGTCATCTAAAATGGGTTATTTCTGTCAGGCTTGGGCAGCCCCATTATCCTTGGTGGTAAAAGCCCTCGACCAAAACCTACATCGAATCGGCAGTCGGCGATTTGTTTGTAAGGACCTTAAGAGGCTAAAATAGCAGACCAACAACGTTAATCTAATTTCGTTATTTGCAGATAAGGAGTGGTGGGATGATAACACGAGGCAATTTCGCTCTGGTTCCTTTTGGCGAGCATATCGGCGACAATGCCACTGATCTTGATCTTCCGACCGTGCCATTTGTTGGCAATCAGAGTACGCTGAAGTCCTTCAATATCGAGGGCCATCCTGTCAACAGCAGTTATATTCTGGTGCAAACATACGACGTAGATGTGGAGAGCCATGAGATTTTTGTGAATGGCATGCCACTCACTGGCCTCAACTTTCCAGAACATAGCGGTTGGGAAACCTGGATGGTCGCTCTAAAAGAGGGTTTGCTTAAACAGGGCATGAACACCATCCAGATCATACGCGATACGCGGACTACTGACGATTTTATTGTTGGGAATGTCGTCATTCACTGGCAGGAGTATGTTCCCTAAGGACAGCAACTTTCATAGAAAAACACCCTGACATACACTAAAATTAGCAAATCGTAATTCAGTTCACTATACTTAATGTGTCTTACATTTCGTTTGACACATTAAGAGAGTGGAAGGGACCACCGTGATTAATTTTATTATTTGGATTGTCGTAGGTGCAATTGCAGGATGGCTCGCTGGTGCTGTCATGGGCAGCAAACACGGCCTGATCACAAATATTATCCTTGGCATTGTCGGTAGTTTTGTAGGTGGCTTTGTACTGACACTCGTACCGGGCACTCAGCCAGTTGAAGCTGGGTTCAGCATAGGTCACATTCTAACGGCGGCACTGGGTGCTATCATCATCATTGCCATCGCGCGTTTCATTAAGCGCGCTTAACGCACAGCATCCTTCAATCAAGAGGCTTTGTCCTCTCTAATAACACAATATATCTGCTACATTCGATAACTGAGGGGCAAAATTGCCCCTCTTCTTCATGAACAATGCCACAGCAGCATGATCGAAATCTTTACAGTTTCTGGGCAACCACTTCATACAAAAGTACTCCTGTGGCCACAGCTAGATTCAAAGAATCGTTCTGCCCATGCATCGGGATAGCGACCAACCCATCACATAGGTCACGCTGTGCTTGGCTAAGGCCGTGTCCCTCAGTGCCCATCATCAGGATCAGCGACAGAGGATAGTCCATTTCTCGATAGCAATGTGTTGCGTCAGCACTTGCCCCGACGACAGTATAGGGACTCTCCTGTACCCATGCCGCAAACTTTTGATAATCTGTTTGCACAAGATTCTGTGTGAAGTACGCGCTCAGGCCAGCCCGTACCGCCATGGGATGATAAGGATCGGTTGCGCTGCCCAGCACAATCACTCCGTCAGCACCAACCGCATCGCAGGTTCGCAGAATAGTGCCCAGGTTGCCCGGATACTGCACATCGCAGAGCGCAACCCACAGACCTGCCTCCAGCGAAGTATCTTCTGTATGACGCGAAATACTCTCCAGAGAAACCCAATGCTGGCGTACAACCGCAGCGATCCCGTGCGGTTTCTCACGGGTCATAATGCTGCCGAACAGCGTCGCATCCAATTCAAGCACAGGGATGCTGTTAGCAACTCGGTTGAGGGCTTCCCAGCCCCGCGCACTCTTAAGCAGGTCATAGGAGACAACCAACATCTCAACCCGCTCAGGATGATTCAGGGCTTCGAGTACGCCGTGCAGTCCTTCGACAACGAATAGGCCTGTTTCCGTTCGATATTTACGCTGGTGCAGGCTCCGTATCAGCTTGATTTTTGAATTGTTTTTGCTTGTCACTCGCATGATGTTCTCGCCATATCTGGTTCGCGACTTGAAAAGCGGAAGCGATAAAAGTCCAGACATGGCGCAGGCCAAGTGGGGTGAGTTGCAAGACGGTGATATGCCGTAACATCGCATGGTCCCTTTCTGCACAATTCGGTCATAAACAAAAAACACCGCACAGGCAACCTGTACGGTGAAATTTGACTATTCAGCGTTCAATGGCTGCGCAACAGGTCAATCCATGGTGCCCTTCTCAGGAAATTATCCAATTCGATTGACCAACCTTATGGTTATGCGCTGAACATCGTAACCTCTAATAAGCCACTATGACCCTTCAATTAGACCATATTCAGCATGTGATGTCAATCAGTTGGCACGTAAATACAGGCTGCTTACTTATGGTGTATGATAAATATGCAAGTAGTTTGAGATGAATGATGATCACACTAGCATTGCATATCCCACAAGATGCCATCATAACCTGGTGTGAA
Source organism: Anaerolineaceae bacterium (assembly GCA_020634165.1). Taxonomy (GTDB): domain Bacteria; phylum Chloroflexota; class Anaerolineae; order Aggregatilineales; family Phototrophicaceae; genus Phototrophicus. The sequence goes on from JACKCF010000002.1 coordinate 213,468, forward strand.
CGCTGGCAGGTGGTCGAATTTGCGCTGTTTGGGTCCGTGCTACGGGAGGATTTCCACCAGAACAGTGATGTCGATATTCTCATCACCTTCGCTAATGATGCGCAGCCGACCTTGTTTACCCTGTCCGAGATGAGCGACGAACTCGAAGCCTTGCTAGGACGTCCTGTCGATTTGCTCACCCGCAAAGGCGTCGAACAAAGTGAAAATTACCTGCGTAAGAACGCTATTCTCGACTCCGCTCAGGTGATCTATGCGACGTGATGAAACTCTACTGTTGGATATGCTCATTGCTGCCCGCAAGATTGTCCGTTTTACTGACGGCTTAACACAGGCGTCGCTAGCAACCAACGAGATGGCAGCCAGTGCTATCATGCGTGAGTTCCAGGTGGTTGGCCAAGCCGCGCGCATGATTTCCGATGAGGGCAAAGCGTCTTATTCTCAAATCCCTTGGAAAGTCATCTCCGGTATGCGTAACCACCTGGTGCATGAATACTTCAACATCGACTTTGATATTCTTTGGCAGACAATTCAAGATGATATTCCGACTCTGATTGGTCAACTGGAAACGCTGGTCACTCCAAATCAAGACGAAGGTCGACCACATTAATTTCAAAGGCAAGCAGCACTCACAACAATTATCTACTAAGCTCTCAATTGCTGAAGCTTGCGTTTCTTCTTTGCTTTCAAAAGCGACATCATTTCCTCTGGCAAGCGATAAGAAATGATGCTTTCCGGCATCGGATTCGTTGCCAAAAATCAGTGATTTCACTAAAGACAGAGCATGAGGGTGCTTCTAACATAGTCGCATCTCCCTATGCAGTCCTTGGGTCTATGATGCGAATAAGGCAACCCCTCATAAGAGAGGTTGCCCCACCTGATGACTAGACTGCCAGATTGAACAATGTCGCAGCGACATCATTGTCGTAGCTGGCGAAGGCCAGGCGCACAGTCGCAGTCAGTTGGTAGCTGTCGTAGTACGGCAGGTAGTCCACGTTGACGGCGATGCGGCGGCGATAGCCCACGAACCAACCTGGCCGATAAACGCACACAGCCGTTCCACGATCATTGGTGCCGCCCCCGACCTTGCCATCGGCTTCCGTCAGCGGCATTTCCGCACTCACAAACACAGGAATACCATCGACATAACCAATCTGCCCGGTCTGGGCAGTCGCCAGCGGCCCCGCCTTGTCCATCGTCAGGAACTCGTCCATCGCCAGCAGGCGCGCATAGGTATTGCCATCGACAATCCATGCCAGATCTGTTGGGCGCGCCGAGTAGCGCGTGGACATAGCGAAGCGCGCCGCCCGTAGTTGGGCCAACGTCGGCGCGGCGTTGCCCATATCCACCGGATGCTGAGCCAACGCCAGCTTACGTACCCCATCCAATGCCAGGTACGGCGAGCCTGATGTCGGCGCAGCAGCATCACTGTTGATGTTACCCGTTGCACCCGTTTCGGTATCGCCGTTCAGCAGCACATGGTCAATGGCATCCGCCAGGGCGCGCATGGCCTGTTCACGATAGATATTCAGCACCGGAATGATGCTATCTTCCACCAGCTCACTGCTGAAGCCCACGCGCAGGGCCAGCTTCTTGGCAACCAGTGGCACTTTGCCCGTCCCGATCTTGCTATCCGGCACAGAATTACCACTGCCCAGCGACAGATGTGCCTCATCAGTCGTTTCGCTGACGTAAAACACCTGCGGGTCTGTTCCTTCGATGGGCAGTTCAAAGGGATTGCTTGGCATTTCGATGGCGCGGAACAGCGGCAGTACCGTGTTATCGGTGCGCGCCTTTGCCCAGATTTGCTGACTCCACAGCTCCGGCACCCATTCATCGCCGAAGCCAGTCTGAGTGCTGTAGGCCAGTTCATTGGCCTTAAAAGCCGGAGCGCTGCCGCTTTTGTGCAGTTTGTGGGCGAGGGCATTGGCATAACGTTCACTGACGCCGCGGAAGCCCTTCGCCGCGCGCAGGATCATATACCCGTGCAACAAGTCGTCCGCGCTGAGGGCATCGAATTCACTGGAAACAGTGATAGCCTGATTCGCATCATCATGATTGATCGGCATCTGTTTACGGGTTGTTGGTGAGTAGGGAACCATAGTCTGTCCTTTCAGGGAGTTGCTATTGGCGGGGGGCAGATCGTTTTCGATCTGTAGCGGAGCGGTGTCCAGGCCAAGCGCAGCATAAGCGCTCTTGATGGTATGGACATCCGTCTGGCGGGGTTCTGCCGGTGTCGGTGTCAGGCTGCCTTCGACGATGGGCCAGCGCACAATGCGCCCATCATCCGCAATCTGCACCAGATGCGGCAAACTGCCAGACGACCAGTTCAGCAGGCCGCGCTCCACCAAACGGTTGACGATCTGGACATAGCGCTGACGCATATCCAACTGCGCCTCTGCCCAGATGCCTGTCTCATCCGGTTGGAGAAAGTCAATCTGGCCGATAACCGCCGCCTTAAGGTGGCCATCCAGCCCATGGTGATACAACACCGGACGCCGTTCGTACCAGCCTATGCCCAGGTCTGTATCGGGTGTAAAGTATTCGCCCTCTAAGTCGCGCGTGACGGCATCTCCCCAGACAACCAGGTAACCACCAATGCGCCCTTCTTTGGCATCGAGCATCTTGACCGCTGTCATGGACAGCGCGCCACGTTCAGGATCGGTATGCGATGATAGCATCAGCATCCTTTCTGTTAGCAGGCAACATGCCTGCGGAATAGACAACATGATATGGAAAGTAATCGGCTGCCTCTGTCCGTCCACACGCGGCTGGCAAAAATGGTGCAGAGGTGAGCAGCCATATTCAGGCTATCGCATCGCCTGCAACCGCCCGTAAGCAGCACCACAGAACATCTGCGCAGCCTGTTATTAAGGTGCTGCACGTCGATGACATGCATCGCACCACAGCGTAGCACAAACGTTCTGTAAAAAGCGTTCCATATGGTACGTTTTTGGGAACTTCGTATTAAAGGGAAATCAGGATTGAATAGGGGTGGATTTACCAACGTCATGATTGCGCGTAAGCAACCACAGAGTAGGAGAAAGTGCCAGTACCGATGCCATCAAGGCGACACGGAGAGAAAACAAGCGGCCAATCAGGCCAACAAAGGGTGATCCAACCACCTGCCCCAGCGCGTTTGACTGCCAGTACATGGATATTGCTGTTGCCCGAATGCGACTTTCTGCAAATTGGTTGATCCAGATAATAATCAAGGGGCGTGTCGTGTTGCGGAACATCTGGCTAAACCAGAAAGCCATGATGGCCATGCCGAAGTTACCCGCCAGCACAAAAACAATATTGCCGACAATCGTCCCCAGGTACAGCAGCGCGATGGTTCTCGGTACCTGTTCTGAGGAGAGGGTTGTTGCTCGCCGACGTATCGCTTCCAGCACAACAGCCGATGCCAGCGAAATCGCAGCTTCCAGCAGACCATACCAGATCACCGCATCCATCTGGGGTTCGTAGCTGAGGAAGTGCGGCGTGAACAGCCGATCAAAACCGCCTGTGGTTCCTACTACAAATCCGACCAGAACCACGTTCAGTAACAGGGGTTGTGTTCGGAGTGCCATACGGCTTTGTCGAACGGTGTTCATGAGCTTGGCACGCACACCGCTGGTTGTCTTTTCTGGGGAAAAGCCCTCTTCTCGCATCACAATTGCCAGGAACAAACCCAGCACAATGATCGCTATTCCTGCCACGATCAGCGGCACCTGAACGCCGAACTGACCAATCACAATGGCACTGATGATGCCTATCTGGCCAAATATCAGGCTGATCTGGGTCCCGCGCATAAAAACAGGAGCAGCCTGCTCCGGGCCGATTTCATCAGCAATCCAGGCATCGTTGGCCCCACTGAAGAAGGTAAAGCCAACACCATAGATGAACTGAGCCAATAACACGCGCCCATATATAGGTGCTGAACCTTCCAGGCAATAGGCACTGCCGATCATCAATAAGCCAATAATCGTTGACCATTTGCGACTGTAGGAATCAGCCACAATGCCTGTTGGCACTTCAAACAGAAAAACGGTTCCTTCGTGGACCACGCTCAACAAGATCAGGAGCAGCGGATCAGTCGTGACCATTTCAGCATGATAGAGCAGCGTGACAGTCAGCCACATCCTGTAAAAGAGGGCGAAGGAAGCACGCAGCAGATAGTAGGTTGCGCGTGGTTTCATAGATAATGTCTCTTATTGGCCAAAGACAGAAAAAGCTGTTCCTCAATCCTATCCAATTGTGACATCATTCACAATCAATTGCCAAAAACCTTTAGATTGGCGTGAGATTAGAGACTTAAACCGCGTCGTAATACGATATATCGTGATTACGATGTATCATGCTCAAGCAGTAGGCCGACGCCGCTGTAGGAAAATTGCAATTGGGTGGTGCAGAACAGGAGCACCACAGAAAGATCAACTGGATGTCAGATGACATGCGCAACGTAATGGAAGCTGTGAAAGATCCACAGCGTTTGCGGGCATTAGCCAATGCTCAGCTACTCGATACACCGGATGAAGAAACGTTTGATCGTCTGACGAGACTGGCCAGCCGCATCCTGAAAGTGCCCGTTTCGCTTATCTCGCTTGTCGATATTGATCGCCAGTTTTTTAAGAGCCAGGTGGGCCTGTCTGATCCCTGGCTATCCCTGCGCCAGACGCCGTTGTCGCATTCGTTCTGCAAGCACGTCGTCGCCAGTGGGGAAATGCTGGTAGTAGAAGACGCCCGGCAGCATCCGGTTGTCTGCGATAATCTCGCCATTCGTGATCTGGATGTGGCCAGTTACCTGGGCATGCCCCTGACCACGCCTGATGGGTTTCATCTGGGGTCATTATGTGTTGTCGATCATGAACCGCGCAACTGGACAGCGGATGATATTGAGGTATTACAGACGCTAGCCCAATCCGTCACCGCAGAAATTCAGTTGCGACATGAAGTCATGGCTAAAGAACAGGCCCTGGCGGATTTGCAGCATCGTAACGAAGAACTGGATGCTTTCGCCCACACTGTTTCGCACAATCTCAAGAACCCTATCAGCGCCATTATGGGCTGGGCTGGGCTGAATATGCGCTACATCGAGCAAGCATCAATCGCCGAGCTTATGGAAGGCATGCAGTATATTGAAGGTCAGGCGGAGCATGCCAACGACATCATTAATGCCCTCTTGCTGCTGGCGACAGTCAGCCGTGATGATGTCAAGCTGCATGAACTGAATATGTATAATGTACTCGATGATGCCCTGGCCCGTTTGCAGCAGCAGATTGAGACCAGCCATGCCATCATCAAAATGCCGGAACATAACACCTTTATGCACTGCATGGGCTATCGTCCCTGGATCGAAGAAATCTGGGTGAATTACATCACCAATGCAATCAAATATGGTGGCAAACCACCCATCATAGAATTTGGCGCAGAAGAAATGCCTGGGGGCTGCGCGCGCTACTGGATCAAAGACAATGGCGAGGGCCTAAAGCAGGAAGACCTCGAAAAGCTGTTCATTCCTTTCAGCCGACTGCCAAAAACGAGCCGTGTTGAAGGGCATGGGCTAGGGCTTTCAATCGTCCTGCGCATTGTCGAAAAACTTGGTGGCCAGGTCGACGTTACCAGTAAGGTAGGAGAGGGCACAACCTTTAGCTTTTCTCTGCCTGTCCGCTAGCGATACAACAAAGTTACCAATCGGGTCTTAATCGAAAGGTTGGATGCACATGCCTATTACAGTCACCTGGCACGATGAACAAGAACGTATCCTTCTTGAGATTTTTGAGGGCGAATGGGGGCTTGATGACTATATGCAGATGGTCGATACAGCGGCAAGTTTGCTATCTCAAAAGGACCATGAAGTTGACATCGTCGTCGATTTCAGCAATAGCAAAGTCGTTCCCAGGGAGATTGTTACGGGCGCACGCTATGCCGAAAAACGGGTTCCGCCCAACCAGGGAACGGTCATTTTTGTGAATGCGGGTGCCCTCATCAGCACTTATGTCGGCATATCAAAACGCTTGGGATTCAAAGCCTCCTCTCGACTGGAAAATGCCAGCAGCATGGACGAAGCAATCCAAAAATTGAATAAGCTGAAATAGCCCGAACTGCCTCTGCTAAATAACGATGTAATCGTAAATCGTCGGCACTTCTCGAAACAATGCTATAGAGCGCCCGATGGTTCACCTCGCACATCCATCAACGATCCATAGAACAATCCGAAAATCACCAACCTCCTCTATCGACTTCGCCGTAGGGCATGGTAGCATTGCCGCACCACTACACGAGAACAATCAACATAAGAGGAACATCACAATGGGGATGGATGAACTGAAGGCACGGATTGAGGCGGAAGGTCGCAATCTGGGGCGTGGCATTTTGAAGATCGACAGTTTGCTGAACCATCAGTTGGACCCGGGCCTGATGCAGCGCATGGGCCAGAACATGGCCAGGTATTTCCTGGACCTGGATTTGCAGATAGATCGCATCCTGACAGCAGAAATCAGCGGCATCGCCCCGGCTCTCATGACAGCCATCGAACTGAATGTGCCGGTTGTTTACGCGCGTAAAAAACGCCCGATTACCATGTCCGGCCCCATCTTCATGGAAGTGGCACCCAGCCATACCAAAGGTGGTGACGTGCCGCTTATGGTCAGCAGCGAATTTTTGCACCCCGACGAAAATATCCTCATCATTGATGACTTCCTCGCCAGCGGTCAGACGCTTATGGCGCTGTCGCGCATGGTCCGCGATGCCAAAGCCAATCTGGTTGGCGTCGGCGTCGTGGTGGAAAAAATCTTTGAGGATGGTCGTCAGGCGATGATTGATGCTGGCTTCGACGTACCCATGTATGCTCTGGCCACCATCGTCGGCATGGACGAAGAAACCATCACCCTGGGTGACTAAAGCATCAGGACATGTAAGCAGTTCTTAGGATCAGGTTATGAAAATCTATACTCGTACCGGTGATGACGGTACAACCAGCCTGTTCAGTGGCGGGCGTGTGCGCAAAGACCATCTGCGCGTAGAGGCCTATGGCACCGTCGATGAACTCAACAGCGTGCTGGGGATGGCCCGCGCCGCTTCTCCCGACAGCCAGCTCGATGCCTGGCTGATGGAGATTCAGGCGCAGCTATTTCACCTCGGCGCTGATCTGGCGACGCCGCTGGATGCCAAAGCCGATTGGGTCGTGCGTATGGACCCAGAAAAAGTCGCATGGCTGGAAGAAACCATCGACGCGATGACGGCTGAACTGCCCGAACTCAAGCATTTTATTCTGCCAGGGGGGACGCAGGCCGCAGCCGCCCTCCATCTGGCGCGCACTGTCAGCCGCCGTGCGGAACGCATCGTCGTTGCCCTGGTGGAGCATGAACCTGTTGGCGAACACGTCCAGCCCTATCTCAACCGCCTGTCTGATTGGCTGTTTACGGCTGCCCGTTACGAAAACCTCAAAGCCAATGTCCTTGAAAGTGAATGGACCGTCCGTTAGTCACATGGGGCAAGATAACGTTGCCCCTTTTTCTCACGCCATTCCCAGCGCTCGCAGACCAGCAGGCATCATCTTGCCTTCCTTGATGAGACGCTGTGCATGCTCCAGATTGCGAGTGGATGTCGTGCCTTTAGTCCGCCGAGGCGTGAACTTCTGCAAATAAGATTGTTCATCGCCTTTGCGGCGCATGCTCTCGCTCCAGCCGAAGCACAACCCTTCATCAAGCACCTCTTCAAATGCCACCGACTGTACACCCGACGCCTTCTTGTATATCCTCAGCCAGATACCTGCTGAAGTCGCGTGATTTTCCATCAGCCACGCCCGCAATTGTTCTCTAGTCTCAAAGGTCATCACTGGCAGATCATCATTTACTTTCAAAGCGAAATACCTTGATAGGCTGCCTCAGTCAATTCTGGTCATTGTATCAGGAAGCTGAAAGCGAGTGATCGGCCTGCTAGTTTTGGTTCCGCTCATCATAGAATCACTCTACTTGAATCCGCCCAATTTCTATGTCGAGAAATGTCCGTACATAGCGAATGAGTTCATCATTTGCTTCTAGTTCAAAAAATTCTGCTTTTTGCTTTGACAGTTCAATGAGTAAGTCAATACAGAGCACATAGCTTGCGGCAATGCTCAATTGCCCAGTGATGGGGAAGATCGCTTCAAGTAAGCTACTATCTTCCTGGTTCAAACCCTTGTAGAGGATATTTGCTTCTTTAGCAGAGATCTTTTTTCTGCTACCTGTTGCATCCCATCCGTAGTATCTTTCATAGAGCAAAACCAGAGCTAAATCGCTACTACTTTTCCATCTTCGATACATATCAATATCTGCTCTGAAAAGGCATTTCGTAAATCTGGGAACAGAAAATAGTAGATCGTTAAGCTGATTTATGGTGTGTGGAATTTCTACAACATCCAGCACCGAGCGACTTTGTCTTTGTGCCTGACCGTTTTCGTAGATTAAAGATAGAGGTCCAAACCCTAATCGTTTTTTGAGTTCGATATCGTTAACAATCGAAAAATCGATCTTCTGGTACGGCGAGTAACCTCTCAACATAATCATCTCTGAGAGATTATCTGTTGAGCTTTCAATGATATATGTGCCAACAATGGGCGAAATTGTGCTTATGACAGACTTGAATGTGTTCTGTGTCTGGGCTAAATCACTAGAACAAACGATGATATCTAAATCAGAAAATGCATCTACTCGCTCTTCTACTTCCCTACCAAAAGAAAAAATCTGAAAGATTTCATTTTGCTGGGAAAGAACATCAATAAGTTGTTCTCTTAGCCAATCACGCGAGTTAGAATCCATACACACGCTATCACATGTACAAAAAAGCGAGCCACCTGCTCGCCCTGATTACTAAAAACTATCAACTAACGACTAAGAACTCCCTACGCCATTTCCTCTAGCTGGAAGTATGCCAGACTTTCACGCATATCATCCACGCGATCCATTTCCAGGACCATATCCGCATTCGGCACCACCTGCCGTATCTGATCCAGCACCAGATGATAGTCGAGCACGCCGCGCTCCCAATCAAAGCCATGATGCTCATCGAGGATGCCATCGTTGTTGTTCATATGGATTTCATCAATCCAGGGGGCCATCGTACCCAGCCAGTATTCCCAGGTGAACTCCGGCTTGGTGAACAGATTCGCGTGGCCGACATCAATGCAGGCGCGTAAATTAGGATGATTCACAGCTTCCAGCAGATCGCTGATAATTGTCGGGTCAAACTCCCACATATTTTCCAGCAGCAGGTTGACGCCATACTCACGAGCATAATCAGCAACCGGCGGCCAGAAATGCGTATTGCGTTCGTGCCAGCCTTCGCGATAAAAATCATTATGCAGCGAGCCAATGAAATTAGCATGCAGCACAATCTGAGTGGCACCCAGTTCGGCAGCAATACGGATCGCGGCGCTGTAGCGCGCCACACACACAGCATTGATACGCGGGTCGGGACTGCCGCTGACCATATCCATAAAGGGGCCGTGCAGCGTGATCTTACCCGGTACATTGCGCAGCAGATGCTTGTACTTCTCAACTTCGCTGCGCCAGTCACCATCGAGAATATGCGGGAAGGCAAAAGCCATCACCTCTACGCCCAGGCCTTTTTCTTTGGCCAGGGCGACTGTCTGTTCCGCATTACCGAGGCTCGCACTGAGCAATACCTGATCCGCCATAATGTCTTTTTTCGCTGGTCCCTATTTGGTCAGAGTTATAGCTACTAGTTTACAGTGTTTCAGACTTTCTTGTGTCGTGGATTGTTAAGTCAAAGTTGTATTGCGGTTATAAAGTGCCCTAAACCTATAAAAATGCCGTAAAAACTCCCTCTCAGGCCCTGTCAAAGGTTAGGAACGTCGCCCATTGTTTTGTGACTGTTAAACGATGCGCAACACACAAATGTGAAGGAATCCCTCTCATGGCCCACCCCCAACCGCTGCCAGATGCCACCCCGCTGACCATCATCACCGGATTTTTGGGCGCTGGCAAAACGTCATTGCTCAACCGCATCCTGTACAGCGATCATGAACACAAACTGGCTGTTTTAGTCAATGATTTTGGCGCTATCAATATCGACAGCCAGCTCGTTGCGAAAATCCAGATTGACAACACCATCGAACTCAGCAATGGCTGCATCTGCTGCACCATTCGCGACGACCTTAAGCAGGAAGTGCTCAAACTATTGCAGCGAGAAGACCCACCTGCACACATTCTGATCGAAACCAGCGGCGTCAGCGATCCGTTGGAAGTGGCGCTCACATTCAAGTACACACCGGAGGTTCGCATCGATGCCATCCTCACACTGGTCGATGCTGAAAACATCCTGGCTGTTGCTGACGAGCACCGCGTCCTGGCTCTCAACCAGGTTGGCATGGCCGATATTGTCATCGTCAACAAGGTCGATCTGGTCGATAAAGACCAGCTAGAACAGGTCCACCAGTACGTGCGGCGTATCAACAAAAAAGCCCGAACCATTGATGCCGTTGAGGCCGAGGTGCCGCTGGCAGTCGTCTTCGATGGCGGCTATGATCCCAACCGCCCAGAGAGCTTCACTCGACTCGATATTCATACACACGAAGCAGGTCACTCCCATGACCATGAGCATTCAACCCACGCCACCGCCTTCGATACCTGGAGTTGGCAAAGCCCAGAGCCACTTTCGCTGAAATCTCTGCAAAAAGCCGTCGAAACACTGCCACCCAGTATCTATCGCGCCAAGGGATTCGTCTATCTGGCAGATCGCCCTGATGAACGTGCCTTGTTGCAGGTCGTCGGCCAGCGCAGCAATCTGACGTTCCCTGGCGAAAGCTGGAACGGCATTCCCCCATACAGTCAGATTGTCCTCATTGGTCAGGCTGGGTCGCTCGATACGGAAGCCCTGCAAAAACGCTTTGACCAGACCATCGCCGGACAAAGCGGCCTGTCCATTCTGGTGGAAACAGCCTTTAGCTGGTTACGACGTTCATAGCACACGGCCATTAAAACAAAAGACGTGCTAATCCCGTAGCACGTCTCTTACATGTGTCGCCTTCCGGCGTGATGGAGAAGGCTGCCCGAAAAAGGTAGGCTAGGGATTGTGGGGACAGGCAGCCTTCAGAAAATGACTTTGTTAGTGCGCGTTACTCTTCGCGAGTGGTGACGACGCCGTTGAAGGGCAGGTTGAAAATCATCACCGATGTTTTGCCGTCCGGCTTGCGAACCATAAGCTGGTATTCACCGGAGGTCAGTTTGTACAGGCGGTAGGTCTGGTCTGAACTGGCAGCGACCAGTGTATTTTCGCTGACATGTTCCGGCATCGCTTCGATCCGACGAGCAGATACCTGGAAAGCGATCTCGCCCGTTGCGGTCCAGACGGTGACGGAATTCGCGTCGCCGACATAAGCTGCGAAGTTGTCGCCACCGCAGGAATCAGAATTCAGACGACCATCAGAGCTACAACCACCGGCGTTCGCAGCCAGGGCAGCGCCCGCGCTGGCCGTACCGCTCCAACCCATGCTGCTATAACCACCATCACCCATGTGATACAGGTTCAGATGAATGCTGTCGCCATCATCGGCTGCCATGCTGAAGCTGAAGTTCTTGGTGTTGGGGCCTGCGCCTGCGCTGAATGACGAGAAGACCAGGTCATGATCGTTCGTGTAATTGACGACGTAGGCATAGAAGGTGCCGTTGCAGCCAGCGCTGTCAAATGTGATGCTGATGCCGGTTGTGCTGGTGCTGGCACTGACTGATGAAATAACACAGGCAGATTGGGCCTGAGCTGTGGTTGCAAATGCGATAACTGTGAAAACTGTAATGAAGAGTGCGATCATTGAGCGTTTCATGTGAGTATTCCTCTTATATGCCACATCCATCATTGTTAGATGATTAATTTGGTGTGGCTTTCTCCGTGCTTTCTGAATTTAATATAAATGCAAAACGCCCGCTGAATAGTTAAGATAGTACTGAAAAATTAAGGTTTCTCTATTATATAGATGAATATTAAGCTAGATATTGGTTATAAATTGGTTTGTATGCACTACTAATTCGTATTTTCATGGCTTTTAGTTAGAAAAAACAAACTTTAGGTGCCTTTGACAGTTTCCTGCTCACTGTTTCATCTTAATTCTTCTATTGAGGCGCTTAGCGGAACCTGGGCAACAAAAAAGGCACGGTAGCCCGTGCCCTCTTCATCAGTGGATGGTGTTGATTCTGCTGGCTGCTGGCTAGTTGCCGGATTCAGAATCCAGGCGATAGCTTTCAGTCAATGGCAGGGTAAAGACAATCACCGACATTTTGCCATCTGGCTCAAGCACATTGAGCTGATACTCACCCGTTGTCAGCTTGGATAGCACCATACGGCCATCAGCGCTGGTAGCAATGACCATGTTCTGCTCAGGAAAAGCGGGCAGTTCGGCGATTTCGTCAGCAAACACGAAGATGACAGAGTGCTCCAGCAGCGTATCCCACACCTGAATAGTGAAGCCGTCGCCTTCTGGGGTGACGTAAAGCGCCCAGGTATCACGCGCACAGTCGGCAGCATTCACGCGGCCATCATTGCCACAGGTGTTCCCACTTGCGCCGGAACCAGAAACTGGAATCTCTAATGAGTCATAGCCTGATTCGCCGTCATCATAGACTTCATAGTACATCCAGTCGAACTCACTCGTCAGCGCAGGGTCGATGGGCATACTGAACGTATTGGCACCAACGACACCGCTGTACGGGCCATCGTAAATATAGCGGCATATCCAGTAGCAAATGTATCCTTGAGGGATGATACTGTCACCGAGAGGTTCTTCCTCTCCTGGGGAATAATATGAATCATAGTTGAAGGCTTCAATATAAACCCAGAAGTCCCCGCTGCAATCGCCTGATGCGTTCCAGCTAACCTCAACGTAATTGGTCTGGGCGACAGCACCCGTGATCGTGATATCACAGGCGAATCTTTCGCCAGCAAAGGTGGGCGTGGCGGCTATCGCAAACAAGGCAATCATGACCAACAGCATAACGGCTTTGCGCATAAGTATATTTCCTCTCTTATCGATACTTAGAAATCAAGTGTGTTTGGAACACCCTGAATGATTGGGCGAAACGCCTTCGTTCAGAATAGGGTTAAACGCATATCCTGAAACATAAGATTTCGGTACGTGACGAAAAACCAGGCGCCATGTAAGAGGTTTGGCTCAAAATGGTTGATATGACTGCAACTGGCTGACAACATAACGAGGCCGTACAATACATGCTGGAAAGGGGCAACAATGGCGAAGAAAAAATCCACCAGCAACAAGACCACTACAGAGGAACAACAGCCTGCGCCGGATGCTGTGCGCGTGCTGCATTTCGCTGATGTCCACATCGGCATGGAAAATTATGGCCGCACCGATGCCCACACCGGACTAAGCAGCCGCGTCGTGGACTTTTTGCATCGTATGGACGATATGGTCGATTATGCCCGTGAGCACGATGTCGATCTGGTCATCTTCGCCGGGGATGCTTTTAAGACGCGCACGCCCAGCCCCACCTTCCAACGTGAATTTGCCTGGCGCATCCGCGATCTGGCCGAACTGGCCCCGGTGGTGATGCTCGTCGGCAACCATGACCTGCCGCCCAATGCAGTCAAGGCCAGCAGCATCGAAATTTACGATACCCTGGCCGTACCGAATGTACTGGTCGCCCAGAAGTACGATGTTCACACTGTCGAGACCAAACGCGGTCCGGTCATCGTCGGCGCCGCCCCCTATCCCATCCGGGCACGGCTGCTGCAAAACCTGAAAACGGGCCAGCGCACCATCAAGGAAGTCGATGAAGTGCTGGAAAGCCAACTCAACCAGATTCTGGAAGGGCTTGCGGATCAGGCTGACCAGCGCGATCCTGATAACACCATTCCGCGCCTCTTGACCGGGCATTTCACGGTGCGTGGCGCGCGGCTCGGCAGTGAACGCAGCGTCATGCTGGGGCGTGATGTGCAGGTATCGCTGGGCTTGCTGGCAGATCAACGCTGGGATTATGTGGCTCTGGGGCATATTCATAAATGGCAGGATTTGACCGAAGGCCGTGATGGGGCACCACCTGTCGTCTACAGTGGCAGCCTGGAACGCATCGACTTTGGTGAAGAAGGCGACGAAAAGGGCTTTATGTGGGTATCACTGGCACGCGGAGCAACTTCCTACGAGCGCATTCCCGTTCAGGCTCGCCCGATGATGACCCTGCGAGTTGACTGTCGCCAGGATAAACTGCCTACACAGACCATCATTCGCGAAATTAAGAAGCATGATCTGAAGGAAGCGATTGTGCGCATCAATGTGCAGCTCACGCCGCAAACCGATGCCCTGCTCAACGATATGCGCGTCCGCGAAGCCCTGCGCGAAGCAGGCACCTTCCATGTGGCAGGCATCCGCCGAGAAGTAGAACGCGCCTATCGCAGCCGTCTGGATGAAAATCCTGAGCAGCTCACCCACGAGCAGCTACTGGAGCAGTATCTCAAAACCCGCGATCACGGTGCGGAATACCGCGACGAGTTGATACAGGAAGGCACCCGCATTATCCGAGGTGAAGGGGAGTAAAGTTTACTCCCCGATTTCCTCTGGCTCGCTGCAATCCTCACAGTGCTGGCTGAGGACATCCTCACCCTGGGCGATTTGCCGCACCCAATCAACAATCCGCACACCATCGACGGCGTAAGTATAAAATTCCTCGCGCGGCAGGATGGTATGTAACGCACCCCCGGCAGTATAGGCGACGAAGTTCTCGACATCCGCCGCGATATCCGCCATATTCTGGTCAATCATCGACTGCATATCCATCTGGGCTAGCGTACCCAGCGACACAAAAGCCATCTGGGTCTCGTCATAAGCGGCGTTGTACTGGCTGAATGTGATGTCCGGATATTTGGCCCCAACAACGCGGTAAAGCCGCTCAAAGTTGAGTTCACCCAGGCGGATGCCTGCGAAATCCTCCGTCAGGATGCTTTCTGTCCCCCAGGCTGAAAAAACCGCTGATGCCAATACCTGATTGCGATAGCCGCCAGCGGCATCCCCTAACTGCTCAATACGCGCATCAGGGTAGGCTTCCGCGACGAACTGCGCATAAAACGGCGACGGAATCGCGCCGGCGCTGCTGCCCGTTACGAACACGGTTGAGGGTTCCGGTGCATTGGCAAAGGTCCAGTCAAGCACCGTCATGGCGTTAACATAGCCATTGTGATGAATGGTCACCTCATCATTGACGCGACTGCGATACGTCGCCACACGATCCCCTAAAAACACATCGCCCGTACAATACGGAATAAACACCACGTTATAGTTCAAAAATGGGTTTTCATCATTCTCAAAGTTGAAGATGCCATCGTAGTGATCTGGGCTATCGCCTGCGTCCACAGATCGATCATAAGTAGGGGTGTCATCCGGGTCGCAGATTTGTCCGAGCCAGCAGGCACCACCGCCCTGGAAGTAGATCAGCAATTGATCGCTTAGTTGCTCCGCTGGGCGTACAAAATAGGCATACGACGTGCCCAACGCGCAGATTGTATCGCCACCTGGCTCAATCATGGTCCAGGTTCCGGCTTCAAGATCATCCCACATCGGCAGATCACCCTGCGCTAATGCCGGAACACTCCATGCCAACAATACTGTGATAATAAACATCATTCTGAAACGCATACAAACCATCCTTCAGGTTGCAGGCTCTCATTCTATCGCGAACGCTCCGCAGCTACTAAGACCCTGTTGAAACCGTACCCCTAACAATTAGGGGACAGGTTTGGCCCAATTTGCCCTATACTATAGATAGTTAAGTTTGGTTTGTGCGTGATGATCCTTAATATTCAGAAATATGTCTGACAGGTAGATTTTCGCGGCATAGTTCCCACGCCATCTTTGTGCAAACCAGACCCAAGCAACCTTATGATAGAAATGAAGATGAGGTGCTGTATGGGAAATTTCATTGATCCTGCCCTGGTGGATCCAAACCTCATTTACCTGGCCCTGATCGCCGGTTTGTGGGTTGGCGTGACAGCCGTGTATATGGCAGGCACAGGCATTCCAGAAATTCTGTCGATTGTGCTTACAGGCGGCAGCTTGCTGATACTGACGCAGCTACCGACCAACTGGCTGGCCGTCATCCTAATGGTGGTTGGCTTTGGCGGGTTCCTGGTCGCGCCGTTCACATCGCCGCGTATTGGCCAATTTGCAGAAATCGGCCTGATTTTGCAGGCAATTGGCAGCCTGATCCTGTTTAATGGAGCCATGTCGGTTTCGCCGTTTGTGATTGTGCCGACATTGCTGATCGCCTGGGCGTACCATCGCTTCCTGCTGCTGCCGATCATGCGCAGCCAGCGCGAGCAAAGTACCCTGGAAAAAGAAGATCAGGTGATCGGCGCTTATGGCCGCGTCGTCAACGAGATCGACCCCAAAGGGACGGTCTATGTTAATGGCGAACAGTGGACAGCCCGCAGTCGGGACCGCCTGGAAATTGGGACCGCCGTCCGCGTTACCCGCCAGAAGGGCCTGGAACTGGAAGTCGAGAAGGCCAAGCGCGAAGAACTGGCAGCAGAAGCCAACGGCTGGCACGAGTAACTCACATTTAGACAATTTGGTGCAGGATGAATGCGTATCGACGCACTTGCACATCTGTAACGCAACTGATTGATTCATGGCTGTATATCGCGGCCCGCAAAGTAGATAAATTTTCAGGAGGTGTCAGATGGATGGGTTTGGCCCTGTAATCGGTGTTGGCCTGGTTTTACTGCTGGTCTATATCGTACTCAGCGTGTTCCGGGTCATCAAAGAATATGAACGTGTCGTCATTTTGCAGCTCGGTAAATTCAAGAGCGTGCGCGGCCCAGGCTTCGTCATCGTAATTCCGGTATTGGAGCAGGCCGTAAAAGTCGATCTGCGCGAAAAGTTCCTGGACATCCCGGCCCAGACCGCGATCACCAAGGACAACGCCAGTATCAACATCGACTTCCTGGTGTACTACCGCATCACTGACCCGTCACGGGCGGTGCTGAAGGTTGAAAATGTTGAACGCGCTTCGGCGAACATCGCCACCACCACCCTGCGCGCGGTCATCGGTGACATCGAACTCGATGATGTACTCAGCAAGCGTGAGCAGATCAACGACGTGCTGCGCGTCAAACTGGACGAAGCGACTGAACGCTGGGGTCTGAAAGTCACGACGGTGGAAATCCGCGAGATTGAACCGCCGCGGGACATCCTGGACGCGATGAACCGCCAGATGAGCGCCGAGCGTGATCGCCGCGCCAACGTCACCCGCGCTGAGGGTGAACGCGAAGCCGCCATCACCCGTGCAGAAGGTGAAAAGCGCGCCTCCATTCTGGAAGCAGAAGGTTTCCGTGAGTCGGAAATCGCCCGTGCAGAAGGTGCCCGTCAGGCCCAACTGCTGCGCGCTCAGGGTTATGCCGCTGCTCTGAAAGCGATCCTGGCAGAAGCCCAGAACCTGGACCAGAAGACGATGGCATTGCAGTATATGAACATGCTGCAAGAAGTCGGCAAGAGTCCGTCCACCAAGTTCGTGCTGCCGATGGAATTGACTTCGATGGTCGAAGGCTTCATCAAGACGGCTGGCTTAGCGGCTGGCGCCAATATGGGCACCAACGGCAGTCAAAAACCCGCCGAACTGGAAGAAGTTCAGCGGTAACACATAAGCAGATCACAAAAAACAAAGGCACGCCCACATGGACGTGCCTTTTGCTTTTCTATAGCTTTCTTTGCAGCCACTTCTGCCGCAGCATGGAATAGATAGCTGTGTCCGTAAACGTCTGCGTCTTGGCGTCGAAATAGTCTTCTTTGAAGTGCGCCTCTTTTACAAAGCCCAGTTTTTCCAGAAGATACTGTGAGGCTTCATTGCGCGGGTCGATATTGGCATACACGCTGTGCAGTTCCGTTTCATTGAAAGCATAGTCCAGCGTCCGGCTGACCACTTCCGTCGCGACACCCTTGCGCCAGTAGTCTGCTGACAGCGAATACCCCACTTCCGCCCGAAAATGTTCCGACTGAAAGCTAAAGAGCAAACAGTTGCCAATGATCGTATCGGTATCGCGGGTAGCAATCCCCCAGATGACCGCTTCCTGATCTTTATAAAGCTGCTGGTTGCGCTCGATGCGGGCCAGTGCTTCTTCGATGTGGGTCATCGTCGGCGAGGGAAGGTATTTTGTCACCGCCGGATTGCTCATATAGGCCAGGATAGCTTCCGCATCGGATTCCCGAAATGGCCGCAAAATAAAGCGTTCAGTCATCAGTACTGGGAATTCAGCAAAGGTCGCAGACAGGTCGAGCACGGACATCTCTCCTTATTGAAATAAAAATTTGAGATAAAAAAGACGCCTGAATAGACGTCTTCTGAATGCGAGAAAAGGCCAGCCTATACAATGAATAGGAACAAGAGCAGCAGAGCAAAAAACGGCGCCATTACCGAGATCATACCACTGCGCGCATCCAGGCCGTAAACAGCCCGTACCGCCAGCACCATCAGATAAAGCTGGTAAATCGTCAGGAAGATGCTGAAATAGCCCAGCAGCGGGATCAGCAGAAAGATGATGCTGATGATGCTCAAGGGCGCGTAAATCGCGCCGATCAGATACGCCAGGTTGTTGTAAGCGCGCGTCTTGGCCTTTTGCTGCGATAGCTTCATGGCAATCCAGTGCATTGCATAGATCAGCCCCATGAAGACCAACAATGCCAACGCGCTGTAGATCGGGACGCTGGTCAGCAGCATACCACCCAGGGCCGATTGCACATCCAATCCACTGAACTCCGGGGACTGGTTGAGAGCCTGCTGCACTTCAGGATTGCTGAACAGGATATAGAGCGCCACCGAAGACAATGCCAGCCCGCCCAAATACACCCAGATCAGGGCGCGGCGCATCGTCGCCTGTGGATCGTTCAATATCTCCTGAAAGGTTTCTATACGTGGTTTGGTGAGGACAGCCGTCCAGACTTCTGCCCAGCTATAGCGGGCAGGGAGTTGCGGCGGTTTTGGCGTCGGGTTTTGCTGCATGATGGTTTGCTCACCCTTTTTGCTGTGATCTTGTGGGATATACCGTCCACGATGTCATATGACTCATTCAGTGTACCCGATGCTACCAGACCGCGACAAGGCAAATCGGGCCTATGTGGATGGGGCGGGTCCACGCATCCAAGCTGACTGCTGACAAGGCATGCCACAGGCACTATACTGAATGCCCTTTTGTATCGCGAATTGTATTCGGTAAAGAATCAGTCACCAAGGGAAGTTAACCCTATGCGTTTAGGCATCATCGGATTACCGAACAGCGGCAAAACCACGCTGTTCAATGCCCTGACAGGCGGCAGCTACGAAACCAGCGCTGTCTCCAGCGGGCAGTTCCATGTAAATACGGCGGTCGTCAGTGTGCCGGATGAACGGCTCGATGTGCTGGAAAAAATGTACACTGCCAAAAAGAAGGTCCACGCGACCATCACTTACACCGACATCGGCGGCCTGGATAAAGGCATCGGCGAAGGCGGGCTGGCGGGTCCACTGCGCAATGAGCTTTCCCAGGTCGATGGCTTCGTGCATGTCATCCGCGTCTTTGAGAGCAGCACCGTACCCCATCCTTATGAGACGATTGATCCTCAGCGTGACCTGGAAACGCTCGATGGCGAGTTCCTGCTGATCGACCTGGTTGCCGTAGAAAATCGTCTGGAGAAAATCGAATCGGAGCTGAAGCTGAAGGGCAAACGCGCCGACCAGACCCTGATCGATGAACAGCCGCTGATGGAGCGCTTCAAGGCCCATCTGGATGAGGGTTTACCTCTGCGCGATCTGGACATCAGCGAAAACGAGCGCAAGATGATCGGCGGCTTCGGCTTTTTGACGCTCAAACCCGTTCTGATCGTGCTCAACCTGGGTGATGAACGCAAACCAGGCGACGACCAGATCAAATACGGTTACAAGCGCGCTAATCACATCGCCCTGCAAGCCTCTCTGGAAGCAGACCTCGCCCAGCTCGACGCGGAGGATGCCGAAATGTTCATGGAAGAATACGGCGTCACTGAACTGAGCGCCGCGCGCGTCATTCGGCTGTCCTACGAGCTGGTGAATATCCACTCCTTCCTGACCGCAGGCGAAAAAGAAGTCCGCGCCTGGACCATCCCCGTAGGGGCTACTGCCTACGAGGCCGCCGGGGCCATTCATGGTGATATTCAAAAGGGCTTCATTCGCGCGGAAGTCACGCCCTACACCGATTTGGTCGGGCTGGGCAGCGAAGCAGCCGTCAAAGCAGCCGGGAAGATGCGCCTGGAAAGCAAGGAATATGTCGTGCAGGATGGCGACGTCATCGTCTTCCGGCACAGTGGCTAATGAATAATCACGGTTAACTTATCCTGACGAAGAACGCCTGCAGGCGTTCTTTTTCTTCTGAAATTATTGCTAAAATCGCGGCTGCATTGCACAGGAATTGCTCTCATTCTGAACATAATCTGAATACCTAACGTATATCGTTAGCTCAATTGGGCATCTTGACGTCAATAACTTCAATCGTTAAGCACAGCTTGTGTTGGCTAAGTATGACTTAATGTAAGAAGTCTGAAATATGCTCAAGAGCAGATAGTGGTAAACAGTTCCCAAAAGAGAAGGAGAGAAATCCACAATGTCAGACACCGGAATTTCATATATGCCTAAGCAACCCCTCAAATGGATTGCATTCAGCCTCGTTGGCATATTAATGATCTTGATACCCAACATCTCGGTATTTGCCCAGGAAGAAAACTCTACCGCGACAGAGGTGAAAGCAGACATAGTGGCTGCAGCCAATGCGTTCCTCGATACGCTCGATGAAACGCAACTCGAAACGGTGTTGTTTGATTACGAAGACGAAGAACAACGCGACAACTGGTCCAATTTGCCGACAGGTCTCTATACACGTGATGGACTTTACTACGCAGAACTCAGTGAAGAATCGCGTACAGCAGCTCTGGCCCTTCTGGAAGTCACGCTCAGTGAACAAGGTTATGAAAAATTGATGGGCACTATGATTGGGGATGAAATTCTCCAGCAAACATCAACGGGCCTAGGAGGGGCCGGGACCGTATTCGGATTCGGACAGTACTACATATCCATACTTGGAACTCCTTCAGAAACGGACCCCTGGATTTTGCAATGGGGTGGCCATCACTTCGCACTGAACATCACGTTTACTTCTGTTGAAACAACGCTTGCTCCCAGCCATACTGGCTGTCAACCCTGCATCTACATCATTAATGAGCAAGACGTCGATGTCTTGGGTGATGAATATAGCCTCGCACTGGAACTCATCAATTCTTTGGACGCTGACTTGCAGGAAGTTGCGATCCTCGATTACTCGGTCACGGACCTGGTAATGGGCCCTGGCACCGAAGAATATGTTCTGGAAGCTGAAGGGTTGCCTGCTTCAGAAATGACTGCGGAGCAGCAGACTGTGCTGCTAGAACTCATCAGTGAATGGGTCAATATAGTCCACGATGAGGCCGCCGAGGTGCGAATGGCTGAAATCGAAGCTGATCTGGATGAAACCTACTTTGCCTGGAGCGGTGATACCGATGAAGAAAGCGGTTCCTACTTCCGCATTACAGGCCCAACCATCCTGATTGAATTTGCTCCACAAGGTAATGGTGGTGGCGGTGGCACACCGCCCAATGGTGGTACACCACCCAACAACGGCGGGACACCGCCAGACGATGCCAGTGGTCCAAACAACGATACCAGTGATTCATCCGGTTCAGATGTCGTCAGCTATACCTATGACCTGGGTACATATGAAGTCGATGAAGACTCTGCGCTCTACCATATTCACACCATCTACCGTGACCCGACGAATCCCTATGGCACCGCGACATCGGGTGAATAGGATAGATGACAATGAAGCACCTAACGATTTTAGCGATCAGCCTCCTGGGGCTGATCGCCCCCTTCCTGACTGTTCAGCCGACATTAGCCCACACCTTTGACGAGTTTGAAGTAGCCAGCTATATCAGTCTGGCAGAGGGTGACATTCTAATTGAGGTCGATATCACCGCTGGATATCTTATTGGCGCCGATGTTGCTCAATCGATTGATACCGATGGCGACCTGAGCTTATCTGAGTCCGAAGTTATGGCATATGCCTACGAAGTTATGGAGTCGATAACCTTGGCAAGCACGGATAGTGCCATCGACCTACAGTTGGTCACGTTCGAGTATCCGTCATATCGCAGCTTTGCTCAGGGTATTCACTCGATCAAGCTCCACATGGTCGCAACCTTACCAGAAAGCCAACCTGGCACATACGCACTATACTACACAAATACCTACGCTTACGAAAACGTCACCAATGAGTACAGCGTCAATGGTTTTGTCGACACAGACGCCCAGGAAATGATCGATATTATGCAGCAGGATCGCGATTGGGACCAAACATCACTCGAACTGACGTATACGATTCTTACCCCCATCGAATCATCCGAACCCCTGGACTGGGTATCCAGTTCACTAATGCGGGCAATACAATCGATTGTCGTCGGTAGCTATTATGTGCTGACAAGTTAGTCCAACAATAAAATCAGGTAAATTAAAGAGGCACACCCGTCTGGGTGTGCCTCTTTTTATGTGCCAAAAATACGCAGATTATTTGCTGCTGGTCATCGATAGGACGAAGTCGCCACCGATGAAGTCGCCGTCTTCGGTCAGAGCATCTGTAAAGAAGTAATCCGTCGCGAAGATCAGGTAACGGCCTGTTTCTGGAACGGTGAAGCTGGTAATGGCGCTGTTGTATGTTGTTTCATCAGCATCGTCGTTGACAGCCAGACGATCACCACCGGTACCGAACAGGTGCAAAACTGTGTCGAAGTTCTGGCTTTCCAGTGTCAGGTCGAATGTTTCGCCCTCAACACCATCGAACAGATAGTAGAATACCGGCTCTGCTGCTGTGCTATATCCCTCGACAGTCTCGTCCATACCGATAGCACCCGTGAAGTAGGTGTAGCGCTGCGGGTCAAAGTTTTCGAGATCAGTCGGTGGGGTGACGCCGCTGATTGACATTTCAAATTCGGCTTCGTCACCTTCGATTTCTTCAGCACCGTAACCGTTGTGGGTTTCAAATGTCGTTGCCAGGATAAAGTAACTCCCGCTTGTGGGCAAAGTCGCATTATCAATGCGTGCTGACAGATTATCAGGATAGTTAATATCATCATTGATTGCGATCAATTCACCAGCCGGGCCGAGCAAAACCAGGAAAGGATCAAGGCTGGAGGTGATAGCCAGCATCGAAACGGTTACAACATCACCCGCGCTGCCGTTGAATACGTACAGCCGTGCGCTGATATTCCCGGCCAGCACATCGGTGAATGAATCGCCATCAAACAGCATCGGCAGGATGAGGCCCTCTTCAGCATCACCTTCAGGAACAGTCGTATCATCGTTTGCTGGTGGTTCTGGTGTGACATCGCCCTTTGTATTCTGTGCCAGAGCGTTGCCTGCCAGCATGGCAACCAAGGTGAATACCGCAAAAATAGCGAGAAGTTTCTTTGTCATTTTCTTACCCTGTTTTAAATGATTTGCTACTATTGAGCGTAAAGCGAAACGCCAAATTAAACAATTAACTTTTGCCCTACGCCCTGTTTTTTTATCCGTTTTTTGCACGACTCATAGCGAGCCATCAACCCTCGAATGATCTCAGTTTACCCATCACGTGCTCAAGGATAGACTGCACACCAGGGTCAGGATGAGCAAAACCAAGCCCTGGAGCAACTTGCACGTCCAAACGGTTGAAAAGCTCGGCAGTGGCCAGGAGGGCGTCGCGCAGGCTGATGGCATTGAATTGGGGATAGGTCGCGGGCAGCGCATCCTGAACCATTGGCGTTGCCCAGCGCTGAATATAACGGCCTTCATAGAGTGTCTCATAATCCCAGCCGTTGATGACCTTCGCCTGCCAGGTGACCATTTGCAGCAGCGGCCCGCGCAGTTCGCGATTGCAGGTCATAGCCGTGCGCCACCAATCACCACGATGCAAATGCTTGAGGCTGCGCAGCATGTAATACCAGAAAGTGGCCACAACCGTCTTGTATTCCGTGTATGATGGCGGCTGATCGCTGGCGTACATGATAGCGTCGATGTCTGTGTCGTGCGTCAGCGCATGGACGATACCGATCTTATCGACCAGCACCAGCAAACTGCTGCGGAAAAATCCCTGGCTGGCCTGCTTACTATCCGTCGAGGCATGCATCCAATCCTGCAAATCCGCCATCGAAAAGATGCTCAGGTCAAACATGCGGTAGCTATCGAGGATCACCTTGTCCATGATCCCCTGGCCGATGTCTGCTGATTCACGATAACTGGTGTGATAGGGCGCAAACGGCGCAAACCAGGCCGCATCATCCAGGAAGGGCTGCAAATCGTTGACGACCAGCGTCAGGTCAAGATCGGAAAAATCATCTGTTTTGTCACCAGGGTTCGCCATCGACCCTAGAACCACCGCCGCCAGCACATTTGGGTTTTCTTCCGCCCAGGCGCTGATGGCCCTAACAACCGGCTCAAAAACCTCAGCGACCGTGTTGCGGTCCTGATGAACAGTATATTGCTGATGAATCATAAGTCGTCCTGTAGACAGGTAATTAGTTGGTGGGTCGCCAGGTCTGGGTGTCGGGATGGAACGCGCCGACGCCGATAACTTTGCCACGATTGTTATCGTAGTAATTCTTCAGGTTATTGACCGAATCCTCGGTGATCTTACGATAATCGCGATAGGTCACGCGGCGGGCAAAGACGTGATCGTACAGCACACGCCGCCAATCGGACTGGTTGAGATACAGGCACGGACTCATCGTAAAGTACAGGTCGCCGACACTCAGCAGCGGCGGAACCTGCCCGGTAACGCTCGGCTTGTTATTGCTGATGAACATATCAGCATGGGTTACGGTTTCACCGTAGTAAGCTTCACACAGTTCAGACTGGTTGGGTAGTCGATTGTTCGTTTGCAGGTATTCCTGAACGAAAGGCGTCAGCGGCGCCGGAATCGGGTCTTCCTGCGTGCACCAGAACAGGTTGTGCTCGCCATCAGCGGTAGCAGTTTCAGCATCCGTGAAGGCGTTATATACTTCTGGAATCTCATACGCATCCAGAATTTCCTGCCAGCGGCCTTTGAAGCCGACGCGAATGCTGGCTTCTGCATACAGCAGTTGCGCTTCCTGGTCGGCCATCAGGCGCAGGCTATCTGCCACAAACTGGCGATACTCTGGCGTACGTTCACTGATCTTAGGCGTGATAGCAATGATGAACACATTCTTGACGCCATCGGCCATCATCATCGAAGCAATTTCAACAATGCGCTTGAACACCGCCTTGGAATAGGCCATAAAGCGGTCCGGCTGGAAGTAACCTTCCTGCATGTTGCCATACTCCAGGAAGTACCAGCGCGACGAGCCACCTGGCGAGAAAATGACCGACTTATTCGTCGTATGGGGGCGGACAGCATCGTGTTCCCAGGTCAGGAACTCGGCTTCAGTCGGATACTCGTTTACGGCGGATGTGCTTGGTGGTGTAGCGGTCGCTTCCATGTTGAAATTGACTCCTGATAATTAGCTGGCGCGGGTGATCGTCAGATGCACACCGTATTCAGCCAGGACGCGCGAGGTCGCTTCGACCAGCGCATCCACGATTTTGGTCGGATGATAGAGCGCCTTGCCGATCCACATACGCGGAGCAGGTTGTGACGCCAATTCGCGGAAGATATCTGCCGCGCAGGTGATGTAAGCCGGATCTTTAAGCAAGCCCAGCTTATGAACTTCATTCAGTGCCAGGATGCAGTGTGCGGTTTCTTCCAACGTACTTGGCCCGAACCAGCTCCAGCCCCCATCGGACTGCTGATGCGCCAGAATGAAGGTCATACATTCATTGGCCAGTGCCGGATTTAGGCCCTGGAACGCCGACAGGGCATGCGAAACGGTATAAAACGGCGATAGGTGCCATTTATCGTCGAAGAGTGTCTCCTGCTTGACCTGTGAAGCCAGCCAGCGGTTAATCTTCTCAATGTAATGGAAGCGCGGCATCCCTGGCTGGGAACGCAGCGCGGTCAGCATATGAATGTTGGTGGAAACAGACGCGCCAAGTTCGTTGGGATAGGTCTTGCTGCAATCTTCGTCATCACCCCACAATGCCAGCAGCGGATCATCAGAGATGTCATAGCCGCCCCAGGTCAACACGGTATAGCCAATGGCGGTGATGTCGCCGTCATTGATCGGGAACATGGCACTATAGGACAGGCCAGGTGCCCCCGCCTGCCACTGGCGATAAAGCGAATCCAGCAGCGGACGGAATTCCGGCTTATCATCCGGGCCAAAACCAGCGCGACGATAAGTATCCAGCATCCATAATTGCTCAAAGATTTCTACTGGCCAGGCGAAAGGTACTGCACCCTTGCCTTTTTCCAGCAACCGTTCCAGATAATCAGCAGCGGGCGCACTATCCCAACCCAGCAGCCGACGCGCGCGCAGCAGGGCCGCTGTCGCGGCTGGTGAGGTCGCTACCGAACCCATCTCATCCAGGAACTGTTCCTGCAAAGTCGCCAGTTCTGAGGTTGGCAGCATTTCCATGCTGAACCACCACGCATGTGGCTTCTTGGGGTCCGGCGTCAGCGAGTTAATCAGCGACATCTTCTGCGTATGCAATTGGTCAATCAGCGACAGAACTTCCGGCGGGAAGTGCTGCGACGTATCGCCCAGGCGAGACAGCAGGCTGGGGAAAATCAGCTCAAAGCCAATCGGCTGATGGGCTTCTTTTGGAATTTGCAGCATATCGCGATGCAGCGCAGCCAGGCCGCGGCCAATACGAGCGTCATCGCCGGGGAAAGACCATTCACGTAGTGCGATAATCGCCGCCATCGTGTTAATCACACGGGCATGCGCGTAATAAATCTGTGGATCACCCCAGGAACCATCACCAAGCTGGCTATCGCGAACATAATTCAGGGCTTGCGGCCATGCCGGGCTTTTGCGATTCTCCAGCGAGGGAACCATTGCCACCCAGGCGGTGCTATAGATATCCGTATCCAGCCAGCCACCTTCGCCAACGAGGTCAACGACGTGATTGAAATGGGTAATAGGGGTATGATGCGAAGTCATTGTCCTCTCCTAATTGACGCCAGCAGGCTGCGAGCCAGCATTCTGCTTGCTAGCGAGCGGCTGCTCTGATAATTCTTCGTTGTCCAAGTCATCAGCAATCGAGAAAGTGAAGCGAGAACCGACGCCGACCTGGGAGTCGCAGCGTATCGTGCCACGGTGACGCATGACGAGGTTCTTTACAAGCGCCAGGCCCATGCCATCCCCGGCAACACTGTTGTCACCAGCACGCTTAAAAATATCGAAAATGGCAGTTGTATCATCTGAACTAATGCCGATGCCATTGTCCTGAACGTAGAAGTAAGTCGATTCATTGTCCTTATAGCCGCCAATCGTGATGATCGGCTGGCGATCAGGTGACGAGTAAATCACGGCGTTATGAATCAGGTTGGTAAAAATGCGCTCCAAAGAGAAGCGATCCGCCTTGACGGAGGGCAGCACGTTGGTCACGATCTGGACATCCTGCTCACGAATTTCGGTCGAAAGCGACGTAGTCACTTCGCGCACCAGTTCGCGCATTTCGATCACTTCTGGCTCTAGTTGGCGACTTTCCATGCGGGCCAGGGTCAGCATGGCATCAACCATGCGCTTCATCTGGTCAACCGAGGTATTGATGTAAGCCAGATATTCTGGAATATCCTCATTGAGGTGTTCTTCAAGTGTCGCCTGTTGTTCATCCGTCAATGACTGCTTGACTTCGTCAATGGTTTCCGTCACAGCATCGACCGAAAAACGCAACTCCTCAGCAAAGCCATTGAAGTTCACCAGATGGTTGCGTAAATCATGCGACATAATATAACGCGAATAGCGGATAAGAAATGAGTTGGGTTGCATTGCGTATCAGCGTTAAGCTGAAAGGTGACTAAACCAAAGCAAGGCAACCCACCATGAATCTACTCGAATTATTCTGTGATGTCGATGATTTCTGGCAAGTTTTCCGACCGATCTGGCATGTGCATCTACTGGAAAGCGGTGAAATGCAGCGAATTCGAGCAACAAAGCTGAGCGAAAGTGAGATGATGACCATCCTGATTCAATTCCACACCAGCCGCTTTCGGGACTTCAAGGCATACTACGCCTTTGTCTGTGACCATCAGCAAAGCGAGTTTCCTAACCTGGTGAGCTACGAGCGTTTTGTGAAGTTGATGTCGCGTGTGGCTATGCCTCTGTTGGTGTATCTGCACCTTTGTCAGGGCGACTGTACGGGTATTTCCTTCGTCGATAGCACACCGTTGAAAGTCTGCCATAACAAGCGCATCCCCCAACATCGCGTCTTTGCGGGTTTCGCTGCCCGTGGCAAAACAACGATGGGCTGGTTTTTCGGCTTCAAACTACATTCTGTCATCAATCATCACGGTGAAATTGTTGCTTTCAATCTGACACCGGGCAATGTGGACGACCGACAACCGCTTGAAATCTTCCAGAACCATCTATTTGGCAAGCTTTTTGGCGACAAAGGCTACTTGTCTTCGACATTGCGCGACAATCTGCGCCAGGTGGGTATTGATCTCATCACCACCCTTCGCCGCAACATGAAACCACAAATCATGGCATTGGAAGATCGTTTGCTCCTGCGCAAGCGTGCTGTGATCGAGTCCATTCACAATATCTGGAAGTCAGTGCTTCAAATTGATCACACGCGCCATCGCAGTCTCGATAACTTCGTTGTCAACTTATTGGCGGGGTTGGTCGCCTATTGTCATCGTTCTGATAAGCCAACAATCTCACTACCTGACGACTCAACTCGGCAATTAGTGCTTGCTTAAACATTATTCGCGTTAATATAGGTAAAGCGCTTGAGTTCTTCGTTGATCGCCTTCAGCTTGGATGTGCGTTCATGAACGCGAACTTCGAGGTTGTCACGCGCATCTTCCAATTGGACGACGACTTTATCCAGCAACCCCTTTTGCTGTTCTACGCGCTCAATATACCGATGACGAATTGAGGCCGATGCCACGATCAGAACCGACATGATGAGATTAAAGACAATAACGTCAAAGTCATCATCGCTGTATGGAATATTGGCAATAATAGGCGTCAGAATACCGGTGATATTGGCAATAACTGCTATCGGGATAATAATGCTCGGTGGGAAGAGTAAGCTCGCCAGCAAAATTGACAATGACAAAAATGGCAGAATCGTATAGCGGCCCTCTGGCGATAGGACCGACAGGCCCACTGCACCGCCAAAAATCAGCAGCAGGACGACAATCGAGCCGATATTAAAGTAGATAGTGCGGCTGAGTAGGTAGACCACACACAAGCCGCCGATGGTCGCCATCATTGTTCCCAGGAATATAGCGTCCTGTTCGGTATAAACCGAGTTTGGCGTGGGGTCAAAGTATGAAGAGAGGAACAAACCCAGTACAGCCACAGGAATAAGAAAAACCATCAACCCGGACAAAAACTGGGCACGACGACGCTCTTCCATATCGTTTAAGCGTGCCGATGGCGTGGTCAACTTGCTCCACAGGTTATTCTCGAAAGATAAGAAGCGACTTTTGCTTATGTCTTCTTTAGAAGCAGTAGATGCTTCACCCATCTTGGTTGTCATGTTGTTGATGTCGATTACAGTATTCAAAGCAGATTTCTCTTTACTGTAGCGCCTGACGGCCTTAGCTAACAATGTGTCCACCTCGATGGTTGGTCGCACGCTGGCTAACGTGACGATAACCCACTGGTAATTGGCTGAATTACCGATCTTACGAGGTATTTCTATTGACCATTGTTACAGAAAAGTACAGTTAGAAATATTAAGGTTTCTAAACCTCAATGTTTATATGGATTGAAATACTACAGAGATGGCTAAAGAAGAAGTTTATCCAGCCCAATTGTTCTGGTTTGATCTGACAACATAGAATTATGCAGCTATAACAAATGTTTAGCCGACGGGGGACTCAGCCGTTTGGAGCCATTCCAGCGCAGAAGCTTCATTATTGAAGAATCGCACATAATCCTTGCGGGTATCAATCCGCCTGAAGACGAATTGTGTCAGGGCATACAGGCGGCTGTTGGTGATGACACACGCAATCTGGGTACGTGTCCCTGACGGCATTTCGCGTGCCATCTGGATGGTGACCTTACCAGCATACGGGGTCGGTATAAAGCTGTCACCAAAGTACCACAACCGCTTAAGCGGCCTGCCTTCCGCATTGTGCGTATCGCGGTGCTCGCGATGGATTTCAACCCACTTATCTACAGTTGCCCGCCGCGAATCCTTAAAGTGATAGATGATGATGTCATCATCTCGAATGGACCATTCAAAACCTGTTTCGATGTCCATGCCACACCTTTGTATCCTAAACAAGCACCATATGATCTCATCTTATGGCGGCACAGGGCGAAAAATGGTTAAGGTGTAATTGACTGTGAACAGCTAGATAGTGGCCACATCCTCGGTCGATTTCAACCAGTCCAGTGCCTCGCCCTCATCGCTGAAAAAACGAATGAAATCCTTGCGAGCATCAATTCGGCTGTAGGCATACTGGATCAGTGATTGGACACGGCTGCTTTCAAGGATAGCAGCGACATGTGTGCGCGTCCCTGGCGGCACTTCCCTGGTAAGTTGGACCATCACATGGAATGCATAGGGCGTTGGGATAACGCCATGCTCCAAAAACCAGATACGCCGAATCGGTTTGCCAGCCTCAATATGTTCATTCTGGTGCTGGCGGTGGATTGTGACCCATTGGTCAATCGTCTGGCGACGAGAATCTTTGAAGCGGTAAACAAGAATGCCGTCCTCTCGGACGGACCATTCAAAGCCTGTTGTTTGCAGTGGCATGGATATAGACTAACCTTATAGTGAACTTGTAGATGTCCCTATCATATGCCAAATGACAGCCAGTAACGGTTAAGGTAAGGCAAATCAGGTAGGGTCAACCGCTGAACGCCCAGCCACATTGGTCGTTCGCAGCCAATCCAATGCGGATGCTTCATCCCCAAAGAACTGGATATAGTCCTTGCGTGTATCAATTACGCTGAATACGTAACGTATGAGTGTATAGATGCGTTGATTCGTCACCACACATGCGACCTGTGTTGGCATATCCGGCGGCACCTCTTTTGCCAGTTGAATGGCTTTCTGAACGGCATAAGGCGTCGGCATCACAGCATCATGGAAGAACCATATACGTTTGAGCGGCTTGCCTTGTGCAAGGAAGTCATCGCGATGCTGGCGCGTCATCCCGATCCAGGTGTCGATAGCTTCCCTCCGAGAGTTCCTGAAGTGATAGACAATAATATCATCGTCGCTAATGGACCAATCAAAGCCAAGCGAGCTATCAGACAAACCGCAAATCCCTCTATCAAGCAACCAACATTGTATTAATCATAGTTGGTTTTATTCCTCCTAATGGTTAAGGCGATAACCAGACCAATCTCTTGTGCAAACACGCCGAAGTGGTTATTTTGCAGGGACAACGATTCGCAAGAAAGAGACAAACATGCGACCCAATAAATTACGGCAGCTATGGGCAAAAGGCGGCGTGGCGCTCAATGGCTGGTTACAAATCCCCAACACATGGTCCGCGGAGTTGATGGCCCATGCTGGTTGGGATAGCCTGACCATCGATATGCAGCACGGTTTACATGGCATGGAAACCGCCGTTCAGATGATGCAGGTCATCAGCGGTACGGAAACAATGCCTATCGTGCGCGTCAACTGGAACGAACCAGGCACTATCATGCGTCTGCTGGATGGCGGAGCCTATGGCATCATCTGCCCGATGATTAATACACGTGCCGAGTGCGAAGCCTTCGTCGGTGCCTGTCGTTACCCACCCCAGGGCTATCGCAGTCTCGGACCCACGCGCGGCGTGATTTATGGCGGCCCGGACTATACCGAACATGCCAACGAGGAAGTTCTGACGATTGCGATGGTCGAAACGGTTGAAGCCATGCAAAACTTGGAAGAGATCGCCAGTACACCGGGCCTAGATGTTATCTTCGTCGGAGCGGGCGATTTACGCCTGAGCCTGACTGGGCGCTTCGGCTATGCCAGTGACGACAGCGAACTGAACGCCGCCCTGGACCGCATCGCTGAGGTATGTGCCAGGAACAACATCATCGCTGGCCTGTTTACAGTCTCGCCGCAGTATTCCCAGGAAATGATCGGGCGTGGCTACCGCATGGTCACAGTCAAGACCGATGGCATGATCCTGAGCGAGTATGCGAAACAGTTAGTCGATGAAACGAAGCAGGGGCTATGAGCCAGCGTCGCGTGAATAAATAGCGTCCGTTTTGGCAACAAGCTAACAAACAAATCGTTCGGTAATAAGCTATCAGCGGTCAGATCTCAGCCAAAAAATATTTTTCAAATCTAAAAGCTGAGAGCCGAAAGCTTTTGTTTGCTCTGTTGGAACCAACCAGAAAACAGATCGAACCAACAAACTGCGCGGTACAATAAGAATTAACCACAGCAGGAAGAAACGAGGCAACTATGGACGGAAAAACCATCAACCTGCACATCATCTGCGAAAATCCGCCACCAGGCACCTTTGGCCTACAGGATGAAGGCCATAACCTGCTCGCAGGCGAAGCCATTGATGACAAAAAAGTGCGCTTCATTGTAGAGATGCCTGTGAAGCAGGCCGTTACCGGACAGGCCAATTTCAGTGGACCTTATGCGCATGGCAATGCCCGCGAACGCTTCCTCTATCTGACCAACATGGCCGACGACCGCATTCTGCGCCGCATCAAAGTACCTCTGAAAACCATCACCTGGAAGCAGGCTTTGGAAGTCGCCAAGACGAATGCCTATTTAGAAGCGACCGTCGATGGCCGCAGCACCGCCTCCGAACCTCTCAAGGGGGATGGCTGGGTGGTCAAACAGGACGCATAACATAAAAAGGGGCACATAGCGTGCCCTTAAATTCACCACAATGAACACAGAGGAAAAGATAAGCCAGAGACTTTCTTTTAACCTTTGCCTCTTCGCGCCTTTGCGTTAAGTCTCTTGCTCATATGGTCGGGCACAATATATTGTGCCCGACTACAAAGCATCAGCGAACAGATCTCAGCACTCAAACCTCAGCACTCAGCACGGCCTTTAACGCAACCCCATTGCCTGCAAATTGCGATAGCTGATCGCCAGACTCTCGAACGGATCACGCTGGCAAATATCCTGCTCCACAGCATACCAGCGCACATTCGCCGATTTACAGGCTTCAATAACGCGCGGCCAGTTGAGGTTGCCTTCGCCGACTTCGGCCATGATCGGTTGGCCGTGGAACTCGCCTTCATGTACCTCGACGGCCATATCCTTGAGATGAACAACCGGCATACGGTTGGTCATGCGCTCAATCCATGCCGCCGGATCGCCACCACCGTGCTGCACCCAATAAGTATCCAGCTCCGCCTGAACATAACGCGGATCGGTCTCATCATAAATAAGCTGCAAACCAGTTCGATCACCAAAGCGCACAAATTCAAAACTGTGATTGTGATAGCTAAAGGTCAGGCCAGCCGCATACAACTTTTCGCCGACGCCATTAGCAAACTCGGCAAAGCGCTTGTAAGCATCTTCACCGCCCACGCGGAAATCATTGGGCATGCTGCCGATAGCGACATTGGGTGCCTCCCACAATTTATGCTGGGCAATCACCCCGTCGATGTCATCCTTCAGGCGATCATAACCAATGTGCGTGATGCAGACCGTCAGGCCATTATCATCAACGATGCGCTTGACATCCTCATGCGGAATAGGGCCAATAGCCGAGACCTGCACGGAGGTATAGCCAATCTCGCGGATTTTCTTCATGCTGGCGGCGAAATCTTCCACCGTCTGCGTGTGTTCCCGAATCGTATACAGTTGAGCTGCCAGTACAGGCTGCGACATGAGAGGGTTCCTTTACATAAAATCAGTTGATTAAACAATCGGCTTGAACTAGAACCCCATCCCTGCATCCCCATGACATGGGAAACTTCCGTTTGCAGCCGAACAGATTAGAAAGGCATCCTTCCACCTCACGGGGGAAGGACCGAGGATAGGGGTCCGGTGGCAGTTGCCACCAGCTAAACTCGTAATTGTTAAAACACCTGCACCGTCGGCGACCAGATCATATCGGCATCAAAGGGGTAGCATGGCCGCTGAATGCGGTTATAGGTCAGGTTGATAATATCCTGATTAACCGCCCCTGGCGATAGGGCCAAATAGGCTTTTTGCGCCATCGCCTTCAGTTCCGGCACCAGATAGCCGATTTTGACGACCACAATTTTGTGGTCTTCCGGCACAATCTCCAGGTCAAGGAACTGCTGGCGATAGTGGAACGGGGTGCGCTTCACTGTCAAAATCGCCTGAACGCCACCACTCTTGAGCACCACCAGCGTATTATCCGGTTTCTCGACGATGGTCGTCACCGTGCCTGTGACCTCTAGCGGCTGGCCATGCCAGGGGTCCATCTTGCCACCAACCTCAACCGTCACCGTACCACCGATGCCTGCTTCCACACATTTGGCGACGGCAGCCGCGTCGGGAATGCTGGCGTAGATCAGGTCAGGCGGTTGAATACGCAGTGCTTCCGCCAGAAAAACAGTCACATCGCCGACGCCGCCCGCTGTTGGGTTATCGCCGGAATCACTGATGAAAACGGGCTGCACATCATCCTGCATCGCGGACTGAATGCAATCGGCAATCGGCATCGCCGGAACGCCAAACTTAAAATCAGCACGGTGGTCCCAATAGCTGAGTGCGAGCGTTTCCGCAGCGGCTTTGGTAGCGGCTTCATCTTGTCCCAGCCCAATAGCACAAGCGGTCATGCGCGGCTCATCGGCCCAGATATACCCCACCTGCATGGTCACATCCATGACCTTCTCGCCATCAATCAACTCAGGAATCTGCGCGTAGATTTCATCACCAGGGAACCACTCCGTGCTGGTTTTTTCACCTGGTAGGCCCACTGGAATCTTGATGAAGGCTTTCACAGGACGAATGCCTTCCTTCAAACAGCGCATGAGCAGATCACAGGCGCGTTCGCGTGTCTCCATATAATCGATATGCGGCGCAGTCCGGTAGCCCGTAATCACATCGAGCGTTTCCATAATGCGGTCGGACACATTACCATGCAGATCATAACTGGCTGCCAGCACACAATCCTCACCAACAACCTCGCGCACAGCCAGATACCAATCGCCCTCAGCATCATCACGACCGAGGACATTCATCGCGCCGTGCATATCCAGATAGACACCATCATAAGGGCCATCTGCCTTCAGCCGTTCCAGCATATCCGCTTTCAGGTCGTCATACGCTTCAGGATCGACCGGACCGCCCGGTGTCGCCCGCGCAACCAGGGTCGCCGTCCACTCGATGCCCTCGTACTTGGGCATAAACGGGTACATATCGAAGAAGTTCGGGTCATCCCCCGTGACGATGCGGAAATCCTCGTACTTGTTGGTCCAAGGAGAAAACGTGCAGCATTCAGTCGCAATGCCTGCAATGGCGATTTTCATGAGAGTTGGCTTTCTTTCTGGAAGTACCAGACGAGGGCGGAGGCGCCCATCGCCGCATTAATAGAGTGAGACAATTCTATGGATACCGCATCATAGGACTGCGGCAAACAGTGTCTGCGCATCTCGGCCAGCGTCTTTTCGATGACCATATCGTAAATACCATGACTGAGGCCACCACCCAGCACGATCAAATTGGGGTTGAAGATCATCGTGCACCAGGCGCATAGCTGGCCCAGAACGTCGGCGGCTTCATCAATGACGAAGGTCGCCAGGGGGTCGCCTTCACGCGCGGCTTCAATAATGGCATAGGTGGTGATGCCATCTACCGGAATGCGGGTATCAGGGAAATCGGCATGGTGCGCCGTTGCGTTGGATACCAGCCCCTTGCCAGAAATCGACATTTCTACGCAGCCACGCTGGCCGCAGGTACACTGCCGCCCATTCACGGGGTCCACCGCATAGTGGCCGACTTCCATCTCCATATAGGTCGCACCACGCATCAACTGGTCGTTGATGATGACGGCGCCGCCCAGGCCCGTTCCAATCGCGAGGTAGACACAGTGAGTGGCTGTTTTTGCTTTCCCGTAAAAATACTCGCTGATCAGGCCGACGTTGACGTCATTCTCGATGTAGATCGGCAAGGTACACGATAACTCCGCCAGCAGATCATCCCGCAAGGGGCGATCCCGCCAGCCCAGGTTGACTGCATTGAGCACGACGCCGGCTTCGCGGTTTATCGGCCCAGGTACGCCAATACCGATGCCTTCTATATGTGCATATTTAGCTAAATAGGTGTTGAGTTGTGCCGCGATCCGGTTGACAGTGTGGGCGTAGGCATCATTGCTCAGCGTCGGTAACACTGTCTCTTCTAGCACCGTTCCGGCCACGTCCACGACGGCGAATGCCATCTTGGTCGCCCCGATATCGAGGCCAATTGTTAATCTGTCTGCCATGATAATCCTTAAGCTGCCATGTGTCTGCAGCGGTCATTTTACACAATTTGCTCAGTGACCATGTATAGACAGCACATGCCAATATTTCCCCCAATCTTCCAGTGGCCAGGATAATCACGCTATCGCCACTCTGAATTAACCGTGATTGTTGGTATACCAGATCACCAGACTGACCAACCCCAACAGGGTCAATCCCACGCACAACGACAGGACCGTGATGACAAACTCAGCAGAATCGCGCTTCACCAGGAAGAGCAGCAGGCCCGATGTGCCAGCCACAAAAACACCCATCCTGAAGAATGCTTTGAGAATATCAGGACTCATAGGTTAAGTCTCATACAATTGCAACTTCTCGCCTTCCTGTACAGGGAAGCAAGCCACCTCAACTGAGCTATTGCTACTTGCAGGAATGCCCAGTTGCGGCACGGATTTGTCACAAACGCCTTCAACAAACCAGGGGCAGCGCGGGTGGAAGGAGCAACCCGGCGGCAGTTCCGTCAGGCGCGGAATGTCCTCGCTGCGCAGTTGGATATGGCGCTTGGTGCGCGTCTTCTCCGGGTCCGGTTCTGGAATTGCGGAGAGCAGCACGCGGGTATAAGGGTGCTGTGGGTCGCGGATCAGTTCCTGCGTCTTGCCCACCTCGACCATCCGGCCCAGGTACATCACGCCGATGCGGCCATCCCAGGCGAAGTACTTCGCCAGCGCCAGGTCATGCGTGATGAAGACAATCGTCACGCCCAATTCTTCGCGCAGGTTCATCAGCATCTGCAACAAGCCAATGCGGATCGACACATCCACCATGCTGACCGATTCATCAGCCACAATGACCGAGGGATTGGTCGTCAGAGCGCGGGCAATACTCACGCGCTGGCGCTGCCCACCACTGAGCTGGTGCGGGTACTTATCCAGAATATCTTCAACGGGCGTCAGGTCCACCAGTTCGAGCAGTTCCGCCGCCCGTTTACGCGCACCCTTTTGCCCACTGACCAGCTTGTGATGCAGCAGCGGGAAACTAATCATATCGAAGATGGTCTGCGTCGGGTTCAACGAAGCATACGGGTCCTGGTGAATCAACTGCACCGAGCGGCGGTACTCACGGCGATCACCACCGCGCAGGTCACGCACATTGCGTCCCTGATAGTAGATATTACCGCTCGAAGGCGGCAGCAGGCCCGCCAGAATCTTGCCAGTCGTCGTTTTGCCGCAGCCACTTTCGCCCACCAAACACAGGAATTCCAGCTCGTTAATATCCAGATTGATGTCCTGCAAAACAGGAATCAAGGTACGGCCTGTGCGGAAGGAACGATAAATGCCCTCAAGACGCATAATGGGTTCGCTCATTGGGCCACCTCCTGCGCGAGTTCTTCGCGAGCTTTCAGCAAGGCATCTTTATGCCAGCATGCCGCCAGATGCTCCGGTTTGTCGCCTGCCAGCGGCGGACCATCTACCGAGCACTTTTCGGTTACATAAGGGCAGCGTGGATGGAATTTGCACCCAGACGGTGGCGTAATCAGGTTCGGCGGCGCACCCTTGATGCTCGTCAACAAATCCTGCTCATGGTCCAGCTTGGGGACCGAGGTCAGCAGGCCATGCGTATAGGGATGCTGTGGATCGTAGAAAATATCGTTCACCGGGCCAATTTCAACGATTTCACCCGCATAGACAGTCGCAACAATATCGGCCATTTCCGCTGCCAGCGACAGGTCATGACTGATGAAGATGATGCTGAAATTGAGCTTTTTCTGCATATCATTGAGCACATCAATGATGGCGCGCTGCGTCAGAATATCGAGCGCGGTTGTTGGCTCGTCCAGAATGACCACCTGTGGGTTCAGCAGTACGCCCAGCGCCAGCAGAGTGCGCTGCTTCATGCCACCACTCAACTCATGCGGGTAAGCCTCATAGACACGTTCCGGGTCCAGACGCACCAATCGCAGCAGTTCCAGGGCACGCTGACGAACCGCTTCTTTATCGGTCCAGCCATGCGCACGGGCTGTATCTTCAAACTGCTTGCGAATCTTCAGTACAGGGTTGAAGGCATTCTGCGACCCCTGGAAGACCATCGCGCAGTCCTTCCAGCGGAATTCACGCAGTTGCCGCTTACTCAGCTT
Organism: Anaerolineaceae bacterium; assembly: GCA_020634165.1. Classification (GTDB taxonomy): domain Bacteria; phylum Chloroflexota; class Anaerolineae; order Aggregatilineales; family Phototrophicaceae; genus Phototrophicus. The sequence continues at coordinate 252,050 of JACKCF010000002.1, forward strand.
GAGCACATCGCGCACATTGCCTTCGCGCTGATAAAGTACCTGCCCTTTGGTGACGAGCGCGTTCTTGGGCAGTTTACGGATCAGCGACAGGCTGACGGTTGTTTTGCCGCTGCCGCTTTCGCCAATCAGGGCCATTGCCTCGCCCCGCTTAAGGTCAAAGGAAATATCCGTCGTCGCCTGGACGTTACCCCGTTTGGTCCGGTACACAATCGACAGATCATCGACCCGCAAGACCACATCATCGTTCATTTTCTGGTTCATAAGCACTATTCCCTGGTTTAAACGGCGCTGCGCAAACGCGGATCAAAGACTTCTTCCAGCGCACGGGCGAACAGCACCAGGCAAACCTGGAACAGCGCAATCGCCAGAACGGGCGAAAGTGCCATACTGGCCCCATCCGCATTGAAGAGCGTGCCACGTGTACGCCCAAAGTAGAGCATGACGCCCCATGTATAGTCGCTGATGGGGGCCAGCCCCAACACAACCAGGCCGATCTGCTCGTACATAGCAAACGTAATGGAAAAAATCAGGTTAATGGCGACAAAGCTGATCATGTTCGGCAGAATTTCCCGCATCATGATGTGCCCTGTCGATAAGCCAAGCGACTGAGCCGCTTCTACAAAATCACGCTCGCGCAGACTGAGTACCTGGGCACGAATCGCGCGCATGAGGGCGGGCCAGCCGAGCAAACCAATCAGCACACCCAGGAAGAGCGTGTTATCGAATGAGATCAACCCAGCCAGCACCACCAGCAAGGGGAAGCGCGGAATTGCCAGGATGAGGTTGGTTATAGCCGTCAGCACATTGTCGAGCACACCGCCAAACAAGGCTGCCAACGATCCCAGCACCAGCGCAATGGCCGTCGAGATCAGGCCACCGAGCACCGCCGTCAGGATGAGCAGGCGTCCACCGTGAACGATATGGCTCGCAATATCCCGCCCCTGGGTATCTGTTCCTAATAAGTGCGATGGTCCCAGCGTCGGATTGCTGATAACAATGTTGTCTTCAAAGAGCTGCCGCAGTTCCGGGTCTTCCTGATTATCAATGAATTCCGTCACTGATTTGGAGAAGATCAGCATTGCGTCGATCTCTTTGTTAGCCAACGCCACCAGCGCCGCCTGGATGCCCGGACCCTCGCGGCGACTGCTCCAGCTAAACTCCTCAACGGTCAGCGTATCTTCGTAGGGTTCGATGAACGTTGGTCCACCGGTCTGGGTGACGACCCCGACCGTCTTCCCGGCCAGGTCTTCCAGCGTGTGGTACCTATCGGCATCATCGACATTGACGGCCAACACAATCCGCGACCCAATCGGGCCAGTAATTTCATCGAGGTTGGCTTCATCGTCGAACTCGACAAAAGACGGCATGATAAACGTGACAAAGAAGTAGATTACCAGCCCGATAAAGCCCAGGAATCCGGCTTTGTTCTTGCTGATTCTCTTTAAAAAGCTCCAGATGCCGCTGAAAATTGAACTGATAAACGACATAATCACACTCAAATCACTTGGATTTAATCTGCTGATGCAACGGAAACCGCACGTGCAGCGGACCTATTTCTGACCAGAAACGCGCACACGCGGGTCCAGGAAGCCATAGGTGAGGTCAGCAATCAGGTTAGCGAACACTACCGTAATGACCAGAATGACGAATACACCCTGCATCGATGTATAGTCACGGGTGGTGATCGACGCAAAGAGATAGTGACCCAGGCCCCAATAGACGAAGATTTCTTCAATGACGACGCCACTACCCAGCACAAAACCGATGCTGATCGTTAGCTGGGTAAAGAGCGGCAGCGCAGCGTTGCGGCCAACATAGGCAGTGATGATGCGGCTGTCTTTCAGGCCGCGCGCTTCCGCCACGTTGACGTAATCATCATTGAGCACACTCATCGTGCTGGACTTCATATTCAGCATCCAGCCACCCAGCGTACTGACGACATAGGTCACAATCGGCAAAAAGGCATGTTCAAAAGCACTTTTAATAAAGGGCAAGTTGAACCCAGGCGTTGTAGAAACGTCATATGTTCCACGTAATGCGCCGACGTTAAATAAGTTGAACTGAATGCCCAACACAATAACAATCAGGAGACCCCAGATGTAATTTGGTATCCCAGTCATGAAAGAAGCAAATAGTGAAAGGATATGGTCCAGCGGTGAGTTGCGATAGTAAGCCATCATCATGCCGAGCACGATGCCCAGCACAAAGCTGACCAGTAGACCGGTACCGACTGCAAATAAGGTCCAGGGCAAAAATCGCGCAATTTCATCAACAACACGGGTGCCAGGCGACGTAATCGACGTCCCCAGGTCCAGCCGCAGTACATCGCTAAACCAGTCAAAATACTGGTCAATTGCCGATGCATCCGGGTCAAAATCAAAGCTGGCTGCAACGCGATCATACGCATCCTGATACGGAATACCCTCTGCAACCATGATCTGCTCAACCAGCACATCAATCGGATTGCCCGGCATCAGGCGAATGAGGAAGAAGGTAAAGGTAATTACAGCCCAGACAGTGATAATTGCCTGTATAGTCACCCGAAAAGTGTGATTTCTGTAGATATTCATGACGCTGTCGTAAAGTCGGTCGACCATGCTGGCCTGACCCGTGGCAGCGATGACGTCGGGTGTTTCACTGATCATTTGGTGAACTCCTGGGTGGAGGGGTGGGCCAAGGACCCACCCCTTTAGAGCTTTCAGACGCGCATCAGCGCATCGGTAGTGCGAAAACTAGCTTGCGGGTGCTACCTGACCGGTCAGGATGAAATAGGTCATCCAGTTGTCGGCGCCACCACCGAAGTTAGCGAAGGTCGGATCGCTGACATCAGGCAGGCTCAGGAAATTACGGTTGAGCGCGTTGTTGGTGTAGCGTTCCCAAAGCGGGATGGCCGGCAGCAGTTCATTGTAGGAAACAGCCAGTTCGGTCACCAATGCGGCCTGGACATCATGATCGACACCCTGGGCGCTTTCATTGGAAACATCGAAGACGTTGATTTCGCCGCCGCTGTAGCTGACGTTGTTGTCGAAACCAATACCGACGCTGCCAGCTTCACCAGCAACTTCACCCTGGCCGTTGTAGCGGTTGTAGGCTTCAAGGTAGCTGCGTGCCGGGATCGGATCGCCCAGACCCCAGTTACGGATCGCCATCTGGAAGTTACCATCATAGACTTCTTGCGGATGCTGCTGGAATGGCACACCACGGGCGGTGATGTCGAAGCCAAAGTCGTTCAACTGAGCCGTGACGTTTTCAGCAGCGGCTGACCAGTCCGCAAATTCCTGCGGGAAGGTCAGTTCAAAGGACAGTGTATTGCCCTGGTCATCAACCCAGACGCCATCGTCATTCTTGCTGAAGCCAACGCTGGTCAGCAGTTCGGTGGCCTTGTCGGGGTCATAGGAGTAGGTGTTGAGGGAATCCAGGGTCTCATCGGACAACCAGGCTTCGCTCAGACCATCACTCATACCATCCATGTACTCAACGGCCACGCCGGATTCACCCAGGCTGACAAAACCGTTTTGTTCACGGTCAATTGCGTAAGCAATCGCTTGGCGAACTTCTACGAGATTAAGCGGATAAACCGCAAAGTTCACATACAGGCCCGGGCCATTGTTCATGCCAGAGCGAACGATATCGATACCCTGTGAAGAGAATGCTTCTTCTGTCGTGGGCGGAATACCGTGAGTGATGTACCACAGTTCTTCGTTAGCAACCAGCGGGGTCACAACTTCTGTTTCGCCGTTCCAAACGCGAACCTGATCGAAGTTCTGGATGTCAGACGCAAAACCACCGGGGTTCAGGTCCATCATCAGGTTAGCTTCAGTGATGCTGGCGGGATCGATCTTGTATGGGCCACCAGAAACGGGGACTTCCGGGCGGAATTCGGTTAGCTCGGCTAGCAGAGCATCCCACTCATCGCCGGGTTCCAACATAGCTGCACGGTCAGCGAGGTCGCCATAAACACTGGCAGGACGCAGGTTGGTGATGAGGATCAGGCGTTCAGCTAGGCTGGACGGTGCATCCATCACGAACTTGACGGTCATATCATCGACCTTCTCGATGCCAGTCAGGCTTGCCCAGACAGCATCACCGCGCAGGCGGAAGAGGTTGAAGGTTGCCATCAGGTCATCAGCAGTCATGGCACTGCCATCGCTCCAGGTCACACCATCGACCAATGTCACGACGTAATTGCCATCAGCATCCCAACCAAAGGAATCAGCAGCCATGCCTTCATATTCACCACTTGCCCACAGCAGAACAGCCAGAGGCGGCTCGTGCAAATCCTGGTACTGACCAAGGACCATACCGTTTGCTGCAAACGTGTTAAAGTGGCCGGTTGGCGGTACGGTATAAGGCCATGCGACGTTGAGAACGGCGCCGTCCTGGGCTTGTAGTGGCGCAAAGGCCAACAGAGCCACGGCGACGACCATGGCGATGGTCAAGAGAGTGCGCTTGTTCATAAAGTCCTCCAGATTACTCAGATAGTACCGTGATAATAAAAATTTGTTGCCTTTCGTAATCTATATCCATCTCCTATTCCTAAACTTCATAATTTTCAAACAATCCCAATATGGGATTGAATGTCACAAATTGACATTGAGCGACGGTTCTCTGAGGATTTCGTCAAAAACCTGGGCAATTGCACCCATAAGCACCGCATCCGGGTTCAGGTTGGAAATACGGACCGTTACACCATCGGGCGGGATCGAAATCAGATGAGAACGCAGCGAGTCATTGATCGTATCGAGATAAGATTCGTACTGGGTACCCAGTTCGCCACCCAGCACAAATGTGGAGATGTCAAAGATATTGACCAGATTGGCCAGGCCGATACCCACATTGCGCGTCAACTGCTGCATAGCTTCAACCGCAACGAGGTCACCCGCATGGGCGGCCTGGATAATGTTGTTGAACGTCAGTGCTTGGTGCTGGAGTTGGGTCGGCATGCCCTGGTCGATGAGTTCCGCAACCATCTTTTTCAGCCGAGGGATATTGGTCAGTTCTTCCCAGGTTGTGGATTGGACGTTGCCATCGGCATCAACCAGGTTAAAGACGATATAGCCAACTTCACCCGCATGTCCGGTCGAGCCGCGATAAAGCTGGCCATCGAGGATGATGCCTGCGCCTACGCCGTAACCAATTTCCACATAGATGAAGTGACGGTCTTTAGTCGCAGTGCCATAGTGGTTTTCCCCAAAGGCAGCCAGACTCACATCATTATCGACGGTGACAGGCAGCTTAAAGCACTGTTCCCAGGCAGCTCGTAGATTGACCTGCTTCCAGTCGAGGTTTTTAGAGTAGACAACAACACCATCATCACTGACGAGGCCCGTTACGCCGACTGCAATGCCCAGTATTTCGATCTGATCGCTGTTGATGGTGATAGCTTCGCGGATGAGCTGCTCGGCAATCGGCAGCACATCGTCTACCTCAGTGGAGGTTAGCGGCACCAGCTTGTGCCACAAAATATCCCCGACGAGGTTGGAGAGGGCGCATTGCACTGAGGAAGCGTTGATCTTCACAGCGATAGCAGACCCCCCTTCAGGATTGAGTTCTAACAAAATACCGCGACGTCCACCCGACGACGGCTCGTAGCCAACCTCGTGAATGAAGTTCTTCTCGATGAGTTCATCGATCAAATTGGAGATAGTACTACGGGTCAGGCCGGTATGTTTTGCCAGCTTGGCTCGCGTCTGTGAGGGGTGCTTGCGTAAGCTGCTCAAAATCAGTGAGCAGTTCACTTTATGCATCAACCCATGATTGATCGATAAACTATTTTGGTTCATAAGAAAATGCTTGCAAAAGGTCTAGTTAATAGTGCCGATTGGTTTTGCTAAAAGGGCTGCACGTGTTACATTATGTGCAGCTTTGTTTGTTTTTATTATGAACAAAGCCTATCGTAATGAAATCGCTTTGTCAAATTTTCGTGTACTTTTTTACAAATTAGACCCTTAATCACCTTTTTGGACTGTTTTTATGAGCAAAATCGTCCAAATCACATTCATAAACGACTGTTAGGAGAACGCAATGGCTGCTATTGATACAATCATTGTTGGTGCCGGTGGACGCGGTAATGCCTACGCCAAGTTCGCCAGTGAGTATCCGTCTGAGTTATCGGTTGTCGGTGTCGCTGATCCTGAGCAGATCCGCCGCGACCGCATCGCCACCTATCATGACATCTCGCCACAGATGCAGTTCGACGGCTGGGAGTCGCTGCTGGAATCTGGTGAAAAGCGCGCATCCACCGTTATGAACTGCACGATGGACCGCATGCACTATGAATCCACCATGCAGATGCTCAACCAGGGCTATGATGTGCTGCTGGAAAAACCCATGACGCCCGTCCTGCATGAAAATGTCAAACTGGTCCAGAAAGCGGAAGACGCAGGCCGCTTGCTGCAAATCTGCCATGTTTTGCGCTACAGCCCCTTCTGGCAAAAGCTAAAGGAAGTCGTCGATTCCGGTGTATTGGGCCGTATCGTCAGTGTCACCCACCGCGAAAACCTGATTTTCTGGCACATGTCCCACAGCTTCGTGCGCGGCAACTGGCGCAATGAAGAGACATCCGGCCCGATGATCCTCTCCAAGTGCTGCCACGACTTCGATATTCTGCTGTGGATTCTTAAGAAAAACGTCGTCCATCTGAACTCCTTTGGTTCGCTGACGCACTTCCGCCCGGAAAATGCACCCGAAGGCGCACCCCTGCGCTGCACCGATGGCTGTCCGGTCGCTGAACAGTGCAAATACGAAGCAACTCGCCTGTATGCGCATGATGGTGATCGCTGGCCATTGAATGCCCTCACCTACGTACCCACCCAGGAAGCCCGCCTGGAAGCACTCAGGACAGGCTGGTATGGCCGCTGTGTCTATCACTGTGATAATGATGTCGTCGATCATCAGACCGTGAATATGGAAATGGAAGATGGCACGACTGTCACGCTGGTAATGAACGGCCAGGGGGATGAAGAATGCCGTACCATGCGCTGGGATGGTACCAAAGCCACGCTTTATGGCAAGTTCTCAGGGCTGGGCAATGAAATTACGATTCATCATCATCTATCGGGCCGTGTCGAACATGTCGATGTCATCGACCGCGATAGCAGCGGGCATGGTGGCGGCGACTTCGGCATCGTGCGCAGCTTCCTGAACGCTGTCCAGGGTACGCCCGATGACAGCATCACCACCGCCCGTGAATCCCTGGAAAGTCATCTGCTGGCCTTCGCTGCGGAAGAATCGCGCAAGGACAAAACGACGATCTATATGCCGGAATACCGTGAGCGCGTGGAACAAGAAGCCCGCGCGATGGATATCTAAGTATGAGCTGGTTTGTGGCGGCGCTGGTCGCCGCCGTTGCCCTTTCCGGGCAGGGACTATCGTTCCAACGGCTGTATAAACTGCTGCCGATCACGACCTACATGGCTTATGTCTGGTTAGGATCGGCGGCATTACTGGCCATTGTCTTCCTGCGACCAGAGCATTTCGAGGTCATTGGTCAGAATTGGCTGCCGCTGGTGCTGGCTGGTGCCTCCAGTTGGATAGGCAACTATGCCTATAACCAGGCCCTCAAGACGCAGAACAACATCGGCTATATAGAAGGCATCATCACGATTCGTACAGCGATCACCTATGTTTTTTCGCTGGTGGTCTTTGGGGCACCCTTCGATGCCACTAAGCTGGTAGGGGTGATTGTTGTGACGATTGGCGTACTCATCATCTCGGAAAGCTTGCCCTTCCAGTCCAAGAAAAAAGAGAAACCTAAAGTCGATACCGCTTCCGGGGATCGCTTTGGCTGGCTGGCATGGTCTTTCCTGGGTGCGGCCATGTTCACTATCCTGACCATCTTCGTGCGCTATGCAACGGATGGCGGCGTCAGCGGTGAGGTCGCTATCGTGATCGTGCTGGTCGTCGCCGGATTGATGTTCGTTGGCCAGGGGGTACATGATGGCACATCTTTAGCAATCAGCCGCAAACACGTCATCATCCTGCTGATCGCGATTGCCTGTGCCACCATCGGCAACGCCGCTGACTTCATCTCCTACGCCAATACGCCCAACCTGGCCTATTCGATTGCGATCAGCAACACGCGCATGATTATTCTGTACGTCCTGGGTCTGCTGCTGTTCTCGGAACCATTCCATCGCCTGAAGGCTTTCGGCATCGCCCTGACTTTCGTTGGCGTCATCGCTATGGGCTGATGCCACCTAAACTGAATTTGCGACAATCTGAAAGGATTTTTTTCATGAGCAACATATCCATTATTCCCAAACCGCAATCCATGACCGTTGGCGAAGGCTTCTTCACCATCACCGACGAAACTGTCATTATCGCATCGGGCGAAGCTGCCCCTGTCGCGGAACTGTTCGCCAGCATGCTGCGTACCTCGACTGGCTACGAACTGCCCGTAAAAGCCGAAGGTGAAGGCGGCATCCAGTTCATTCTGGACGAAGGCGAAGCATCTGAGGAATACGCCCTCACCGTTACACCGGAACAGATTACCCTGAGTTCGACGGCCCCAGCAGGCTTGTTCCGAGGTGTGCAGACGCTGCGCCAACTGCTGCCTGCTACGGTCGAAAACGACGAAGCCACTGAGGCCAATTGGCAGGTTCCGGTTGTGCAGATCGAAGATGCGCCGCGCTTTGGCTGGCGCGGTATTCACCTGGATGTCGGTCGTCACTTCTTCGATGTCGATTTCGTCAAGCAGTTCATCGACGTGATGGCGCTTTACAAATACAACATCTTCCACTGGCACCTGACTGAAGACCAGGGCTGGCGTATCGAAATCAAGAAGTACCCCAAACTGACCGAGGTCGGTTCCAAGCGCAAAGAAACCCCGCTACCGGCAGATCGCCATACGGGTGACGGCGAACCCTACGGCGGTTACTACACTCAGGATGAAATTCGTGATGTGGTCGCCTACGCGACAGAACGCCATATCACTGTGATTCCTGAAATCGAAATGCCTGGTCACGCATTAGCGGCGCTGGCCAGCTACCCAGAATTGGGCTGCGTCGGTGAGGGTTATGAGACCTGGACCAAGTGGGGCATCTCCAAGGATGTCTTCTGCGCGGGTAAGGAAGAAGTTTTCACATTCCTGGAAAATGTGCTTACCGAAGTGCTCGACCTGTTCCCAAGCGAAATTATCCATATCGGTGGTGACGAGTGCCCCAAAGATCGCTGGGAAGTCTGCCCGAACTGCCAGGCGCGCATGAAGGAAGAAGGGTTGGCAGACGAGCATGAACTGCAAAGCTATTTCATCCAGCGTATGGAAAAATGGCTGAACGCGCAGGGTCGCCAGATCATCGGCTGGGACGAAATTCTTGAAGGCGGCCTGGCCCCCAATGCCACCGTCCAGAGTTGGCGCGGCAGCCAGGGTGGCATTGACGCTGCCAACGCGGGCCACAATGTCGTCATGTCCCCGAACACCAATTGCTATCTGGACTACTACCAATCCGAAGATATTGAAAGTCAGCCCCCGGCCATTGGTCACTATATTTCGCTGAAAAGGGCTTACGAGTTCCAGCCCATCCCAGAAGATATCGACCCGGAGAAAGCACATCATGTCCTCGGTGGGCAGGGCAACGTCTGGACGGAGTATATTCCGACGACCGATCAGGTTATGTATATGACCTATCCACGCGCAATTGCTCTGGCAGAAGTCATGTGGTCGTATCCAGAAGAACGTGACTACGTCGATTTCCGTACACGCATCAATAACCACTTCTCCAGGCTAGCAAAGCTAGGCGTCAACTACTGCGAACTGGATGACGATCCCATCTAATCCAAATTGCCAGAATTTACATTGAGAGCTAGAAAAAAACAGCAGGGGTTGCCCTGCTGTTTTTATTAAGAGGATGCTTCAAAAATGAGATTGCCCGTTTCTGGTAAATCTTCAACCGCAATCGGAGCTAGCTTACCCAGTCGCTTGACAATGCTCATTTTGTCATAGCCAATGCCTTTGAGGAATAAGATCAGGTCTTCGGCTGTGTATCCAGCATTCTTATAGAAGGCTTTCACCAGTTCCAACAAGATCACCGGCTTGTATTTCGCTAATGTTGCTTCGCCCCCTCTAAGCACAGTGAGTTCGGCACCTTCGGTATCAATCTTCACAAGATCGACGCGAGGTAAATCGAGTGTAGGCCAGATACCATCTAATGTCTTGAGCTGGCACGTTTCAATCGCTGTTGCAAAGCGTTCACTAGCGTAAAAAGACGCATTGAAGCTGCTGGTATTCTCTGGATTATTCGAGTAGATAGTTAATTCACGATCTTCGTCAGACAGACCAAATTGGTACGTTGTCATATGCTGGAAATTATTCAGCATCTGATGCTTAACTAGCACATCGTAATTCGTTTTAGCTGGCTCAAATGCAGCAATGTGACCCTCTGTCAAATGTTTGGCCATCACCAAGGAAAACACGCCGATATTCGCACCAATATCCAAAAACACAGATTGCGGTTTAGCAAATGGCAGCAACGCCTTTAATTCATCATAAGTTGAAATTCCACGCCAATACAGATTCTGCGTCATACCACCACTGCGATCAACATTCAGCTTTAGATCACCATCAAAGTCATCGATGATTAATTGTCTATTAGCTGATTGCTGGTATTGGGTCGCGTAATGACTAACAATTGGAGCGAGTAAACGGCTAACCCCACGATAATTGGGAATGTGTCGTGTTAGCGCACTCAGCGTGCGATCCAATTCCATACTACTTGTCTCCAAGTATCTCTTCTCAATCGTTCGCAGTATATCATGGCAACCATGGTCGCAATCGTTAACTTCCAGATGATGGGTTCCTTGTATACTTTCTATATGCAGTCATAAGATAAAATGACGACCATCTAAACATGTCAAGTCGCTACAAAAACACATGCTCATACACGACAGGAAACCCCCGTCTTTGCCAGACTCAAAGGCCATTTACAGCCGCGCGGTTAATTCCATCAAATGGGTGGGGTTATCTATTATCCTACCCCGCTTACTTACGCCGCTCGTAACCGTCATCTTGGGGAAGATGCTCAACCCAGATGACTTTGGTATTGTTGGCATTGCCCTAGCGCTGAATACTTTTGCCGATATCGTCGTTGGTTACAATTGGGGCATGGCTGTAATCCGAAGCGAAAACAATGTCAATGAAGTCGCAAACCTCTCCTTTGTCCTCATGACGGGGCTGTCGGTTATGCTCTACGGAGCGTTTTGGATTTTATCCCCATCCATCGCCACAGGTTATGATAATCCCATTCTGATAACCATCATCCGGTTAGTGAGCCTGTCGCTTATCATCTCAGCGCTGTCGGCTGTGCCTAAAGCCCTTATGGAGCGCGAATTTCGCTACAAACAACTCTTCGCTGTCCGTACTGGTTCTAACATTGTGGCCAATGTCATTGTGCTGATATGGGTACTCCTCGCCCCAAGCATCTGGGTGATTGTTGCCCAACCTATTCTCATTGCCGTGATTCAGTTCATCACGAGTTATCGTCTAACCAAATGGCGTCCCAGGTTCTATTGGAATATATCGCTTGCAAAAGAAATACTGACTTTCAATAGCTTTATCGTCGTGTCCAGCTTTGTCAGTTGGTTGCTGATTTATGGTGATAACCTATTTGCAGGGGCACTCCTCGGAACAACACAATTGGGAGTCTACATCCTTGGGTGGAACCTAGCCATGGTCATACCATCTGCTATCGCTAGTGGCATGGCGCAACTCGCTTACACGACCTTTTCCCGCTTTCAAAACGAGCCTCAGCAAATCGGCAAGCAATTATTGCAGCTCCATCGGTTGGGAAGTATCGCCCTCTTCCCGATTTCCGCTGGAATCGCCGTCATTGCCCAACCCTTTTCAGAACTTGTCTACGGCAATAAATGGTTAGAATTACCGGAAGTTCTCATGCTTCTTAGTATTCTCAACCTATTTCTCCATCTATGGAACATTAATGACCGTGCATTTAGAGCTATCGGCAAACCCCAAGTCGGGCTCATTGGCCCGATTACCATGATTTTATACGGGGCACCCCTTCTGCTTTCCTTTGGTCAAGACAGTGTCATTCAGTACAGCTTCATTCGCGTATTGATTACGTTACCTTTCCCATTCATCGTCATGTCCGTTAGCGCACGCTACCTGGACACTACTATTCTTGCTCAAATAAAAGCGGTTGCCATACCTGGCATAGTTACCACCATTATGTTTGTTGTTGGGTATGCGCTTGTCGAACAGTTAGGCCCATATGAAGTCGCAACAGACTGGCTGAAGGTTCTGTTCATTGTATTCTTGTGTACTTTGCTTTATTTCACTGCCCTATTTGTGCTGCAAAGAAAGCTCTCTCTACAATTACTTGCGATGCTTAGTGAAAGCCTCAATTTAAAACCTACCGTCACAGAACGGAGCCTTGCAGAATGAAAATTCTATATCCCGGATCATTGCCCCAGTTTGGAACTGATCGGGCGGTGCGAGATGGATTGATCAAACATGGAGCAGAAGTCGAGTCGGTTAGCTTCACAGTATTTACGAAAGATTACCAGCTCTGGGACCGTATCGAAGGATTTTTTAAGCGGTGGATCGTCTTACCCTTCTTCAGTGAACCTGTGGATGATCCGGTGATGGCTGCGCGTGGATTCCGCTATCTGGCGCGAGAGACCTTTCCTCAACGTATTCTGGATGCCTATAACCAGGACATACTCAAAAAGCTGGACGAATTTAGACCTGATATATTATTTCTATATCACTACCATATGATCTACCCTGAAACAGTCGCCTTTGCCAAATCGTTGGGCGCAAAGATATTTTGTTTTTTCCCTGATGATGCCTTTAAGAGCATTTCGTACACTAAACGTGCACGTGATGTGGTCAGGCAACTAGACTGTGTAATCACTACCAAGTCATTCAATATCGAGGAACTAAAACAAGTGGGCGTACCACACGTCTACTTTATGACAAAAGGCTACATTCCAGACTGCCACATTCCAGTAACGCCTACGCAGGCGGATTACAATAAATACGGTGGTGATGTCGTCTTCATCGGCAACGGTTATGAAGTCCAGCGGCTGGACTTCATAGCAGATCTTGCCGAGGCTCTCCCAGATATTAAGTTCACTGTATACGGCAAACATTGGGAAAAATTTACGCAACCCTGGTTTTACTATCGGCTGGAACGCATTAAAAAATGGCGAAACGCCTGGAAACATGTCCAACTCGGCACCGTCATCTGTAATGAAATGTCCACGATCATTAATACAAACAAAATTGTCCTGGGGCTGGCTACACCGGGCAACCGTGTCTGGAAACAAGATTTGCATACGCAACGCTCAGTTGAAATTCCAGCCTGTGGTGGTTTTATGCTGGCACCATATAACGCAGAAATCGACAGCCTGTTCACAGAAGGTAAGGAAGCAGCTTACTTCCGGTCGTTTGACGACCTTGTCGAGAAAATTCGGTACTACCTGGCACATGAAGATGAGCGTCAGCGCATTGCCGAGGCTGGTCACCGAAAAGCTGTAACAGACTATTCATATTATGACCATGCCAAGCGCATTATGGATATTTATGAAGAGATCAAAGATGCTTAGATCGCATTTACTGAAGAGAACATCCCACAAACCAGATGAAAACATCAGAGGGGGTTATGAGCGTTGCACCTTATAACGAGCAAGTCCTGGAAACAGCGGCACAGCTCGGCATAAATTAAGGGCATTAAGTAACCTTAAAGCAAAGCTAACACGGATATATTGCATTTTTTCTCTCCACTGAGTACATTCGAGTCGTCCGCTATTCGCCCATCATTCAGGAGAGAAAATATGATGCGCCGAACGCTACTTATGCTGGTGGTGTTGGTTTGCGTGTTGCCTGTTGCCATTGGCATCAGCGCGCAGGATGATATCACCCTCGATTTTTACTTCCCGACAGCCGTTGACGGCCCGATTGTTTCAACGATTGAGGGCTACGTCGCCCAATTTAACGAAGCCAACCCAGGCATTACCGTCGTCCCCAGCTACACCGGCAGCTATACCCAGACCCGCGACACCATCGTGGCCGAAGGGATGGAGCCGATTGTCGATGTCGCCGTGATGCTGTCGACCGACCTCTACAGCTTCATTCAGGAAGAAACCATCGTGCCAGCCCAATCCTTCATCGACACGATGGACGACCCCGCCGCTTTCGTTGACGATTTCTTCCCGGCGATGCTGTTGAACAGCCGTGACGCCGATGGCACCATCTGGTCGATTCCTTTCCAGCGCAGCAGTGTGGCCCTGTACTACAATGCTGACCTGTTTGAAGCCGAAGGCATCGCCGTCCCGACCAATACCGAAGAACTGATCGCTGCCGCCCAGGCCCTACAGACCGAAGATCGCGCGGGTCTGCTGATTCCGGTCGCGGGTGGCTTCCCGACCTGGATGTATCAGGCTTTCGCCGCTGGTTTTGGTCAGCCGCTCACGGCTGAGGACCCGTCGGTGGTCAACTTCAACAGCGAAGCCAGCCTTGATGCGGTTACTTTCCTGACGCTGGTGGGAACGTCCGCTGAAGATGGCGGTTACGGCGTCGGCCCGGCAGGTGGCAGCGCCTGGGGCGAAACACCGACTGCATTCCTGGCAGGCCAGGCCGCGATGATCTACCACACTTCTGGTAGTCTGAGCAACCTGCTGAACAATGCCGACTTCACCGTAGGTGTCGCCTTCGCACCCTCTGGCCCAGAAGGCCCGGCAACGGTGCTCGGTGGTGGCAACATGTACATCTTCGATGATGGCAGCAAAACCCAGGAAGAACTGGACGCCGCGTGGGCATTTGTCGAGTTTATGTCCTCACCAGAAATTCAATCTGACTGGGGAGTTGCCAGCGGTTATGTCGCTGCCCGCCAGAGCGCCTGGGATATGGAACCACTCGCCAGCCGTGTGGAAGAATTCCCGCAATATGGTGTGACCCGCGATCAGCTTGATGTCGCCGTTATGGAATTCTCCAGCTACGACAGCATCAACATTGATGGCATCGTGAACTCCACCCTGAGCGGCATCCTCAGCGGCGAAGTTCCGCTGGAAGAAGCGCAGGCCACGCTGGACACGGCACAGGCCCAGATTGACGGTCTGCTGGATGCCTACCGTTAAACAGGTCGTGCGCTGAGGCAAGTCATTTTAAGGGGTGAGGCGCGAGCCTTGCCCCTGTTTGGTTTTACATACCGGACATAGCTTGCCGGACGAATGCCATGCGCGCTATGATCCACCCATTCTATCGGGCGAAGAGCAGGCTATGAGCGAACATCTCCCAGAAAAAACCCGTAACTGGTCGGTACTCACACCCTATTTGCTCGTCGCGCCGACAGTCATTCTGGTATTCCTGTTCACCGTCTACCCCTCATTCCAGACGATCTACCAGAGCCTGTTCCAGCCAGGGCTTTCGCGCAGTGATCCGCCAATTTTTGTGGGCCTGCAAAACTATGTCGATCTGTTCGACAGCACCCACTTCCTCGGCTCGCGCCTGATGCTCATCTTCCGCAACACGTTGGTCTTCGCCGGAGCAACGGTCGCCATCAGCCTGCCGATTGCGCTGGTGATGGCCCTGCTCGTCAATCGGCGCGTTCGTGGGTTGGCACTGTGGCGCTTCAGCTTCTTCTATCCGACGGTGCTGCCGCTGATCGGTGCCGCCAGCATCTGGGCCTTTTTGTATGCTGATACGGTCGGCCTGATAAACACGGTGCTGCGCTCGCTTGGCCTGCCCTCCGTGAACTGGACGGGCGACCCCAATGTGGTGCTGCTCTCGGTGACAGTCGTCAATATCTGGAAGCAGACAGGCTTCTACATGATTTTCTATCTCGCCGGATTGCAAAGCATTCCGCGTGATATTTACGAAGCCGCCGCCCTGGATGGCGCGGGTTACTTCCAGCAATTATTCCGGCTGACGCTGCCCCTGCTGCGGCGCACCACGCTCTTCCTGCTGATTGTCTCCTTCACCTATGCCTTCCAGACCGTCGAACATCTGCAAGTGCTCAACCAGGGCAATCCAGCCGATAGGGGCAACCTGCTGCTGTATTTTGTCTTCCAGTTGATCGGCTCGCGGCGCAACCTGGGCTATGTCAATGCCATCACCGTGATCCTGGTCGGGCTGCTGCTGATCTTCACCATCAGCAACTTCCTGATATTTGAGCGAGGGGGCGACGATGACCAGTGAGCGCAATCGTTGGAGCATCGTCGCGGATGTGCTGACAGGGCTGCTGGCACTGATCTGGCTGCTGCCGCTGATCTTCACCATCCTCATGAGCCTGCGTCCATCCAATGTGCCGATTACGGTCGGCAATATCTTCATCGGCTGCGGACCATTTGAAGAGCTGGATGTGCTGTGCCGTTTCACGCTCGATAACTATTACGAGGCCTGGTTGGTCGCGCCCTGGTTACAACACCTGCTGACGAGTGTGCTGGTCGTCATCGGCGTACTGGGGGTGCAGATGATTACCATGACGCTAGCCGGATATGCCTTCGCCAAGCTGCGCTTTAGAGGGCGGGGCCTGCTGTTGGGGTTCATCCTGCTGCAGTTGATGATCCCAACGGGCGTTCTGCTCGTCCAGAACCTGACGCTGGTGCGCGAACTGGGCGTGTTCGATACCCGCTGGGCCTTGATGATGCCCTACTGGGGAACGGCCTTTGGCGTGCTGCTCATCCGCCAGACATTCCGCGGGGTGCCGACTGATCTCGAAGAAGCCGCCCGCATCGATGGCGCCAATACGCTGCAAATTCTGGCGCGGGTCTATGTGCCGCTGTCGCTCCCGACCTATGTGGCCTTCGCGCTGGTCTCCATCAGTGCCCGCTGGAACGAATTCCTGTGGCCGTTCATCGCCACACGTACGGCAGAAGTTCGTCCGCTGACGGTGGCACTCAACCAGCTTTACCAGACGACCGAGGTTGGGGCGCAGTACGGCGAATTAATGGCGGGAACGCTGCTGGTAATCGCGCCGTTGGTGGTGCTGTTCCTGCTGTTCCAGCGCCGCTTCATCGAGAGCTTCGCCAGCAGTGGGATTAAGTAACTGATTGCTGAGTCTGATTGCTGCTGTAGAGAGCATCCTAATGCGTTTTTATTGCCGTATAGCGCAGCAAAAGTCTATTTCTCAAATTCATTTTTTAACCCATAAGGGTCTAATACAGGTCAAAAAGGGTCATTTTTGCGTTTTTCTGCCATATTATGCTGCATAGCGAGAAAAAAGTTTTGTTCAGTTTTTGGTCGGACCTCACCCCTAAATCCCCTCTCCGTGATGAGAGGGGACTTTTACACGCTGCTGGCTAGATTGGGATTTCGACATGATGACGTACTCCTCTCGCTGTGGAGAGGGTAGCATATTTGGGGCGTGAAATGCGTTCCATATGGTACGATTTTTGGGTTTTCACCACCGAGGCACAAAGAGCACAAAGAAAAGATCATTTGAGAATCTATCCGAACAATCAGGTAGCGCGCGATTTCAAAACTGACCCCTATCCTCGGTCCTTCCCCCGTGAGGTGGAAGGATGCCTTTCTTAGCTCCTTGGCAGCAGGCAAAAATTCCTTCATACAATATGGATTGCGAGCCAAAGGATTGTGCAAAAGATGTAAGGGGTGAAATAAGGTCCGTTGTGGAGCGTGAAATGCGTTCCATATGGTACGATTTTGGGAATTTAAGAGCCTAACGCAGAGACGCAGAGATACGGTGTTAAAAGTCAAGCAGTAAGAAGTAGATCAGGATAAGTCGGATCATAGTCACGGTGCTTGACAACGCAGGCCCAGGCGAGATGAACCAACTTACGAGCAACAGCGATGCGGGCAACTTGCTTGACTTTACCCTGACCGACTTTCTTGTTGTAGAACGCTTTGAGAGTGGGATTGAATTGGATGGCAGCGCCTGCGGCCATATAGAGAGCTTGTCGCAGTTTGGGATGCCCACCACCGATAGTAGAGCGCTTGTGTAGGCTACGACCAGACTGACGGTGGTGAGGAACGAGTCCCGCATAAGCAGCCGCCTGCTGTGGCGTATCACAGCGCGAGAAAGCCTGGGTCGTGACCAGCAACCAGGCAGTGGTGACTGTGCCCATACCTGGAATCGAGAGGAGATGTTGGGCAGCTTGTTGCCATTGGGAATCAGAGGCCAGCAGCAATTCAATCTGTTCAAGTAGCTGCTTGGCTTGTTTTTTGAGAGTGGCAATATGCCGTTTGACCTGAGTGATAATGGCTGTTGGTGCATGAGGATCGTGCTGCAAGGCATGCAATCGATTACGCTCCTGAGTCGCCATTTTCAGTAGATCATCGCGACGCTCCAACACATGTCGCAACTGGTGACAGATGGTAGCTGGCGGTGTCCACAGGTCAGGGCAGATCAGACGAGCGAAGTCAGACAACAACTGGGCATCGACCGCGTCCGTTTTACTTCGCTTCAATTGCATTTGACCAAAACGTCTGGCTTGCATAGGATTGATCACACTCACGCAATACCCAAGCTCATGCAGGAACAAAGCAAGCTTGAGCCAGTAGTTGCCTGTCGCTTCCATGACGATATGAATGTGTTTAGGGGCTACGATTTGACTTAAGGTCTGATGTAGGTGCTCATAATCGCTGAGGGTCTGGGCTAACGCCATCTGGCCTGTTTGCTTGGTCTGTGTTACTTGCCAGTAAAGGGACAAACTTTCAGCTGCAATATCGATACCGATATATAGTTTGAACATGATGCCACTCTTTCCATCCTATCTTGGCCTATCTGGTACAATTTCAGCCTGTGAACAGAGTCGGCTCTTGCCTCATGGGATACGTCGTCTCGGCGACTGGATACGGTTCAGACTCGACTCTGTTCCGCCTTCATGTTGGCGATTATTCTCTGCGTCGTAGTCTGTGCTACTTGCCACAAAACAACCTGACCAACTCGGCTGGCTCAGATGTCTCATACTTTAACATCTGGCCTACCTTCTAACATATGAGGCGCAAAGGCATAGAGTCAATCCTTAATATAGTCAGCATAGTCAGCAGGAAAATACCCTAGTTTTTTGAGTGCTCCATTTATTTGGTATCGAAATGAGCGTTCAGAGGATTCTCTAACCGATAGCAAAGCTGGGATAGCACGCTTATCACCAATTTCCTCTAGAGCTGTCACTGCTAATTGCTGGAATGGCCCATTAAGGAAGTCCGTTAGTGTATCAACTGCTTTCGAACTACCTATCCACCCCAGTGCTTGAATCACGGTCGTCTCGGTTGCAAAACCAGGATGCAAATCCAGTTGCTCAATTAGTAACTCAACGGAACGCTCATCTCCCAGTTTGCCTAAAGCATGGATCGCCGAGAGTCTTGTTTTGGAGTTATCACTGTTCAAGAATGGAATAATTAATCCTAAACGTTGATCCATATCAACGACTGTATTTGGATCGCCAAGAGCAATAATCGCACGACTCTGATTGTCACTATTATTCAGTTGTTGCTCTGCAAAAAGCGCAACACTTGGACTTGAAATATAGGACAAGGTATACATTGCCATATGTCGCACAAAAGGATTGGGGTGGGTCTGCACCCGCTCAATGAGTGGTCTAACAGCCTTTTCACCATACGAAGCCAAGGCATGGGTAATGAATGTCATTATATCTTTTATGCCTTCATCAAGACAATCAAGAAGGGGTGATAGCGCACGATCATCCTTGAAATACGCTAGTATTTGAGCTGCATAACCTTGGTATCCAAAATTACCCGTCTTGAGTGCTTCAATGAGTACAGGAACCGCAGCATCAGGGAATTGAAGCAACGCATCTACAATTTCCTCAAATTCATAAAACGGACCTTGATAGTTCAGTGCGGCTCTTACTAACGGCTCGATTGCGCGATCATCTCGTAATTCACCAAGGCGCTTTGCAGCCTCCATGCGTGTTTCCAAATTGGGTGAACTGAGGTTCTCTATCAGTTGGGTTACAACATCTTGCTCGTTCATAATTTTGCGTTCCCATAGCAAAGGTTTGAAAAAACTCAAGGCACTACCCAATCCTGCACCTTGAACTCAGCCAGGGCGTTGAAGGCAGCGATTTGCGGCTTCGCTGGAAATGCGACCAGATGTGCCGGGCAGCGGCAGTCGGAGGCCCCGAAGCGAGCGACAGGAATGCTGGCGTCGGGCAGTTGCAGCAGGGTCGATGCCCAATCATGCTCAAAGCTGACATCACCCACCGCGTACCACACCTCACGGCACACTGCCGCCTGCCGCAGATAGTCCACATGCCAGTGCGGCTTTTTCACCGGAGCCAAATGATGCTTAAGCCGCCCGCGCAGCCCACCTGATCCCAGGGCACTGCCCGTATACACCAGCCACCCTGCCGGAAAATCAAAGGTTCCCAACCGCCCGATGGTCAGGCGGCTGGGAGCATCTAGATGGAGCAGCAGCAGATAGCTGCCTTTGCTTGCTTCGGGGAAAGTCATGCGGCGCTAGTCGGCTTCCACACCCAGGAACAAACCCGTCAGCCCTTCGACGTTCACGATGTACAGGCCATGAATCGGCTCAATGACGGTGCCGTCGAGCAGGTCCACCAGCCGATCACCGCCGACCTGTTCCTGCGAAATGACCACGCGCTTACTGGATTCGCCTGTATTCAGCACATAGACCAGCGCGTCATCATCGGCCCATTTGTAGTCGGCGAAGATGGTATTGCTTGCCACCAGATTGGTCGCATCGCCGTTCCACAGCGCCGGATGTTCCGACCGTAAGTGCATGAGGTCCGCCAGATAATCGTGCAGATCGGCTTCTGCGGGCGTGAAGTCAGTAATCTGGCCATCGCTGCGAGCGACGTGGTCATCACACAGGCCGCGTGACACACACACGTTCACGCGCTGGGCGAAACCCTCGACTTCGTCGCCAATTTCCTCGCCATAGTAGACCGTAATCGGTCCGGTATAAGCAGCGAGGAAGCTGAACGCGGCTTTGTGTCGCAGCCAGTAGGCGTCGTCATCGGGGTTGGCGATACCTGACCGCTGGAGCAGGTCGCCGAAACGCACCAGATCATGATTGCCAATCATCAGGTTGGGCGCGGCCTGCGGCGGATACAGCAAGTTGTTGAGCAGGGCTGTATCCAATGTCGAGGCAGGTTGGCCGGAAAGGCCGCTTTCGTCGCCTGCCAGCACGCGCACCAGCGCATAGCGCATCGGGAAGTCGAAGGCGGAGGGCAGCGCAGGCATCTCGTAAGTGCCATAACCCTGCTGGTTAATCTCCTGGCGGCTGTCGCGCCAGATTTCCGCGACCATATAGCCGAGCGTTCCCCATTCCTCGCCTGCCGCTGCACGGGCCGAAGATGCTTCTTCGACTGCCGCCCGAATTTCGACCCAGGCATCCAGCGGCACCTGATAGGCCTGGTCCAGTCGCCAGCCGTCGATGCCCAATTCATCAATCCAGTAAGTCGCAACCTCTTTGTAGAAATCCAGACTGCCCGGATACGACACCGGATTGGAGCGTCCGGTCGGCAGCAGGCCATCCGGCGAAGGTGTCGGATCGCCTTTATGGTGGCCGAACACGCCATCGAAAAAGACGTACAGGCCCAGTTCATGGGCCGTATCGACCAGTTCGCGGGCGTCATCCATCGTGCCAAAATTGGGGTCGATGTCGAAGTAATCGCGCGTGAAGTAGCCGGTCGCATCCAGGCGATCATCACTGCCTGTGCCGGCCTCGGAATCGAAAATGGGCGTCAGCCAGATGGCATTCATGCCCAGTTCCTGAATGTAGGGCAGCGCGTTGATGATGCCGCGAATATCACCCGCGTGGTGGCTGTTGCCGTAGCCGACGCCATAACCCACATCGGGGTCGCCATCGAGGAACGATTCGACCATGATCTGGTAGATGCGCAGGTTGTTGAAATCATCATTTGGCCCTGGCGCACGGCGGCGATTGCTGCCAATCTCACCATCGATGGTCAGCATGGGCCGACGACCGCCAGTATCGAGCGTGAATGTCAGCGTTTCTACATCATTGAGTACCAGCAGCGTATCGCGCGAGGCATCACCTGTGACCAGATCGCTGGTCGGTGTAATCAATTCGCTGGCATTCAGGCCATAGGTTGTGTCGGAAATCCAGTTAGCATCAGCGATTTTGAAATAGTACAGGCCAGGATCGAGCGTGACGGTCAGCGTGGCGATGTCACCATCGCGAGTGAATTTGTAGGCATCATCGACGCCCCATTCGTTCATGGTGCCGCGCAGATACAGGTCGCGCGTGGCGGCATCATCGCTGGCTTCGACGACCGTGCGCTGTAAGGTCAGCGTCGGATGCTCGACGTCGCTGGCATCCAGCAGAAATTCATACGCGCCAATCGAATCAATTTGCAGGTTGATATTGGGACCAACTGGTGCCATCTGGATGCTCTCACCAGCCGATAAAACCTGCCCCTCTGCCGAAGCGCCCAGGTCCACCATCGACCAGCTAGAGGCGGCGATTTTGAACTGATAGTTACCTGCGGCCAGTTCCAACACCAGCGAATATGTGTTATCGGCCACCAGGGACATCTCATAGCCAGCGATATTGTCCCAGTTGTTGAGCGTGCCGCGTACATAAATATCGGGAATATACGCCGCCTGGAAGCCATCTTCGCTCACAGGTGGTTCCGGGGTGGCTTCGGGAATTTCGACGTCCACCGAGCCATTGATGCTGTCGGTGACGATGCCCGTGTTGTGGTCATAACTAAACGTAACCGTGCTGTCCTCAGCGACTGCCAGCGGAATATTGGGACCGTCAGGGACAGCACCTGCGCCATAGTTTTGTGCCCAGCCACCATTGAGCGCGACCTTGTATTCGTAGTCCCCTGCGGGGATGTCGAAAGCACCCACCCACAGATCGGTCGTCGCGTCGTAGATCAGCGCGGTATCTTCACAGGCAGGCTGCCAATCGCCGCTGCAACCCAGTTCACTCTGGAACGTCCCTGGCAGCACCACCAAATCCGGCCCCGGGAAGCCATCGGGATTCTGCGCCAGGATGGGAAGGGTGATCAGTAGGATCAGCAGTAACCATAAGATAGAGTGGAATCTTTGCTTGGTGAGCATTGGAAAATTCTCCTCAGTAATGCGACCCCCGAATCCCCTCTCCGAAAGAGAAGGACTTCATCAAATTCCAGATAAGCCCTGAAGGCATCCTTCCTCTTTCGGGAGGAAGGACTGAGGATGGGGTCTTTGTTTTACGATTGGGTGACGAGTACGACTGCCGCGCGTGCCGGAACCGTGACAGCCAGTGAGCCATTTTCAGCAGTTTGATAGGTGTCACCGCTATCAGGCCAGACACTGCGCCATATCTGACCAGCCGAATCCGCCAGATCGAGCGAGAGCGATTGCTCTTCGTCGCTTACGTTGTAAATCACCAGCGCCTGCTGATCGTCCAGCTTACGCAGGAAAGCAAACACTTTGCCTTCCGCATACAGTGGATGATAGCTGCCTGTGCGCAGCGCAGCATACTGATGCCGCAGTCCGGTCGCGGCTTTGATATGAGCCGTCAGACCTGTTTCGTCATGGCCAATGCGCTCCCAGGGGAAGCCTTCGCGGTTCGATGGGTCAGGCCCCCCATCCAGGCCGACCTCGGTGCCGTAGTAGATGCAGGGCGCACCGGGCATAGTCATCTGGTGCAGGATAGCCAGTTTATGGGCGTCGGGGTCATTTTGCAGGATGTAGGCTGCGCGAGCCGTGTCGTGGCTGTCGAGCAAATTCATTTGCACATGGTTGATCGCCCAGTCGTAGCGACCGTGCATCGTGTTGAGCACATCTGCAAATGCCGGGCCGTCCAATGGGTTAAGTCTGTATTCCCAACGCTCGAAGTCGGGCCGCAGTTTATCCCAGCCAAAATAGCAAAGGCTGGACCAGGCGAAGGTATAGTTCATGACCGCATCGAACTGATCGCCCTGCAGCCAGCGCTGGGCATCGCCCCAGATTTCGCCGACGATGTAGGCTTCCGGGTTGGCACCTTTTACAATACGCCGGAACTCCTGCCAGAAGGCATCGTCATCAATCTCATTCGGGACATCCAGCCGCCAGCCATCAATGCCAAAATCAATCCAGTATTTGGCCACGTCGAAGATGAACTGGCGCACACCAGGATTGTCAGTGTTGAATTTGGGCAGCATCGGCAGGCCAGCCCAGGCTTCAAAGTTATAGGGCCGCTGGACGGGGTCGTCGCTGTAGGGGTTCAGCGGCCAGTCCTTGATGATGAACCAGTCGAGATAAGGCGAATTGCCACCATTTTCCAAAATATGGTGGAACTGCCAGAAGCCGCGACTGGCATGGTTGAACACGCCATCGAGCACGATGTACATATCGCGCTTGTGGGCCTCGTCGATCAATTCACGCAGGGCCGCGTTGCCCCCCAGCAGCGGATCGACCTGATAATAGTCAAAGGTATGGTAGCGGTGGTTGGACGCCGACGAAAACACAGGGCACAGATAAATGGCATTGCAGCCCAGGTCTTTGATGTGGTCCAACTTATCAGTGACACCGTAAAGATCACCGCCCTGATAGCCCTGCTCTTTAGGATCGCTGCCCCATGCTTTGAGATCGACACCAGGGCCATGTTCCATACGTGGGCTGCGCGCAAAACGATCCGGGAAAATCTGATAGAAAACGGCGTTTTTAACCCATTCCGGGGTATTGATGCTCAAGGAAATACTCCTGTTGTCACGAGGTGAATCAATAAGGGCGCGACTGTGCGCGCCCTGTAATGTACTATTTTGGGTCGATTAACCCTTTACAGAACCCGCCGTCAGGCCACCGACGATCCAGTCCTGTAGTGTGAAGTAGACGATCAACTGCGGGATGGCACCGAGTACCGCACCCGCCGCAAATGGTCCCCAGTTCTGGGCGTAGTTATTGCCGATGAACGTCTGTAAGCCGAGCATCAGCGGATAGAGCTTTTCGTCAGTCAGCATGAGGTTCGGCAGGAACCAGTCGCCAAATATACCGAAGAACGAAAGCACCATCACCACCGCGATCATGGGCCGTACCAGCGGCAGAATGATCTTGAAGAAAACGACTGTCTGGGAAGCGCCATCAACATAGGCCGATTCATCCAGGTCACGCGGGATGGAGTCGAAGAAACCCTTCATCAGCCATACGTTAAAGCCGAGAGCACCGCCGGCATAGATCAGGATGAGGCCGCCATGACTATTCAGGCCAAATTCCGGGAAGTACTGGCCGATAGTCAAGAGCAGCGCGTATAAGGCGACCATCGCCAGCAAGTTGGGAAAGACCTGAATCAGGAGGATGCCCCCCAACATCGTGCCACGTCCCCAGAAGCGATAGCGGGAGAACGCATAGGCCGACAGTGTCGTAATGGCGCCACCCGTTAACGAACCAATCGTCGCCAGCTTGATCGAGTTCCACAGCCAGGTGAAGAACGGCTCGTCTTCCAAAATCTCGCGGAAGTTCTCCAGGGTCGGATTGGCCGGAATCAACTGCTGGCCACGCAGGCTGCTAGTCGGGTTGAACGCTGCCGATATGGTCCACAATACAGGGAACACGGCATAGGTCAGAACAATCACACCGACGATAGTCTTAACAGCGATATTGAGCGCTTTACGGGTGCGCGGGTCTTCAAGAAAACTCTCTTGGCCACGTTTCGGTTTTTCTGCGACTGCGATTTGGCTAGACATTTTCGCCTGTCTCCTCCCAGATGTTCATGAAACGCAGGTTGTAGGCTGTAATCGCCGCCAGGAGCAGGAAGATGATGATCGTAATTGCTGCTGCGTAGCCAAACTCCTGTTGACCGCCGCCACCACCAAAAGACAACTTGTAGACGTAGCTGATGAGCAGGTCGGTATGTCCGGCGGGCGTACTGACCCCGACCATTGGTGGGCCGCCCTTATTGAACAGATAAATCACCTGGAAGCTGTTGAAGTTGGTTGCGAACGAGCCGATCAGCAAGGGGCCAACGGTCATCAACAGCAGCGGCAAGGTCATACTGCGGAAGCGCTGCCACACATTGGCACCGTCGATCATGGCAGCTTCGTACAGGTCGCTGGGAATCGACTTGAGCGCGCCACTGCAAATCAGCATGAAATAGGGGAAAGCAAACCAGGTATTGGTAATCAATAGGGCGACGCGGGCCCAGGTCGCGTCATTATAAATGGGCGGCCACCCCACACCAGGAGTTGCCCCGAAGAATTGGGCGATATCCGAAATGATGTTTGAATAGGCCCCATCCAATGGGTTCCATAAGCCATTCCAGATGAGGATGGTGATAACGTTAGGTATGGTCCAGGGCAGAATAAACCCGAGCTTGAGCATCTTGTTCAGCCAGGTATTTTCGCCAAAAGTCAGCGCGACAATCAGGCCAAGAACAAAGGCAAACAACACACTCAAAATAGCGAACGTAAAGTTCCAGATGAGGATGCTCACCAGCGGTCCACGCAGCGCCGGACTGGTCAGGAATCGCTCGAAGTTGCCAAAGCCAATCACCACCTGATAACCCACCGGAATGCGATCTTCAGGATTATCTGGATTGATGAAGAAACCCACACTATCGTCGGCGACATAGGTTACGCCCAATTGATTGTCAATCAGGGCATCTTGTTCGTCATCGTAGGTATAACGCTGCGCCAATTCAGCGGCGACGCCAAAACGGGCACGCGAGAGCTGGACGGCGTGTTCGCCCTCGCCAAAGGTCGCATCATCAGAAACCTGCTGGAGGGTGCGCGCGGTATCCGCACGGTTGAGCGCGACGTAATCGCCAATCTCTGTAGGAACGCCGTTGTCATCATATTCAATAGCATCGCTCTGGAACGAGAGATTCTGGCCTTCGCTGACGAATGAGGGATCGCCTTCACCCTCAGGGACCAGCCACAGCGCAATATTACCAGCAGGGTCCTGGAACATGGTGTAAGTGTAAGAAAGACTGCCCTCAGCCGCATAGCGCCGCTGCTCAAATTGGCGGATCACCTGCGGTTTGGTGAGGCCATTGGTTGTGCCATAGTTGGTAAAGGCAAAGGCAATCGTGGAGACCAGTGGGAATAAAACAAATACAAGAAATAGGGCTAAACCGGGCGAAAGCCATCGCAGTGGTTCCGCATCTGGCCGCAGAAAAATAATCACCAGGAAAACCGTGATCACCACGATCATGATACCCAGTTGCCAGTAGCCATCATTGAATAGCTGGATGGCTGAAACTGACCCGATTGCGGCAACAAGTGCAAGAATTAAGTAACGTACCCCGATACTAAAAACAGAAAGGCTCTTCTGGCCAGATTCACTGGTATTCGTAACCATAGCGATACTCCGAGAACGAAGAGAGGATGGTAAATGGGCCAGACAGATGCCTGGCCTATTGTATTACTTGTGGTGCTTGTCTAGTTGCTTTGCGATTCTGCAATCAGCGTTTCGATCTGCTCAGCAGCATTCTCGAATGACGCATCGGGGTCTTCACCCTGATCCTGAACCAGGTTGATAGCATTGGTCCAGGCATCCCAGACCTGCGACATTGCCGGGATGGCCGGCATTGCCAGACCTTCGACACCGGCATGGGTGATCGCAGCCAGATCGGGATCATCAATGGCTTCGATGG
Source organism: Anaerolineaceae bacterium (assembly GCA_020634165.1). Lineage (GTDB taxonomy): Bacteria > Chloroflexota > Anaerolineae > Aggregatilineales > Phototrophicaceae > Phototrophicus. Next base: position 279,538 of record JACKCF010000002.1, read on the forward strand.
TCGCCAGCCAGGCCGGACCACGTTTGTTGGCTTCGTAGAGGGCCATCATGCCTTCGTCGGTCGCAACATATTCATTGAGGAAGATACCAGCCAGCATCTGCTGTTCGCTGAAGGAATTGACAACAAAGCCCCAGACACCCAGGAAGGGCTTGCCGCTGTCTGTCTCGGCAGGCAGATCACTGATTTCGTAGTTGACACCCGATTCACGGATGCGATCCAGCGCCCACGGGCCGGTGATAATCATTGCAGCCTGGCCATCTTCAAACATGGCGTGCAGGAGGTCCCAGTCAACACCAGGAGGCTGCAAACCTTGTTCAACGTAGTTCGCCCAGAATTCAGCAGCAGCCAGTGAACCTTCGCTGGCGATGCCGACATCGGTCGGGTCGTAACCTTCTTCGGTCTGGCCGAAGACGTACCCGCCGAATGCGGTCTGGATCGGGAAGAAGTGATAGGGATCACCACTCTGGCGAACGAAACCGTAGGCGTTATCTTCAAAATTGTCGCCGTTGTCAGCACTGAGTTCTTCCGAGATAGCGACGACATCGTCCCAGGTTGCCGGAGCTTCAGGAACCAGATCGACATTGCGGAAGAAAGCAATATTTTCAATGCTGAACGGAATGCCGTAGACATCGCCATTGTACAGGAAAGCGTTGACGGCTGATTCAGCGAAGCCATCGGGGTTGGCAACTTCAATCGGAGCAACCAGACCACCGGACACCAAATTGCCCAGTTTGTCATGCGCGGTGAAGAACACATCAGGGCCTTGGCCTGCGGGGGCCGCAACCGGGATTACATTGTCGACATCACCCAGGGTGGATTCCTGAACAGCGACAGTTACGCCGAAGTCGGCAGCAAACTGGTCGCCAAGGGCTTGCATGGCATCGACGTAATTGCTGTCTACCCAGACCACGAAGTCAGCGTCAGCACGTTCCAGCGGCGCTTCTTCCTCGGTATCCTGGGCAACGACGGGCAAAACGCTCATCGACAGCAGCAGGATTGCCATAATAAGCAATGCTTTTTTCATTGTAAGCTCCTCACAAGCTTGAAAATAGTACGTAGATTTTTCTGTACCCAATGTGTGATACTGCACAATTAGGACACCATAAGTTTATCATGATAGACATTAGATATGTACTACCGAGATGCTTCTTTTTACATTCCAACGAATATGTTGCTAATAATGAAATTTTATGGTAGCGACCGCACCCCAACGCAACCGTTTGCGGTCGATCATTCGCGGGTCATTATCGCCAAGAAAGGCATTCGTTTATGAAAATATTTCTGGTCGCATTTGGCTCTCATGGGGATGTCCAACCGATTCTTTCCCTGGGGCAAGGGCTGCGTGATGCTGGCTATCATGTCACGCTGGCAGCGGGTATGGATTTCCAGAAGCATGTGGAGCGTGCCGGGTTGATCTTTACGCCGATCGATGTTGACATCGAAGGCATGATGAATACCGATATTGGCAAGGAATGGCTGGATGGCAGCAGTCATAATCCACGCACTGAGTTAGCCAATATGAAGCGCATGGCCGAAGAAAGCGCGGAAGGCATCAATCGCAGTATGCTGCGCGCCGTCACCGAGGTCGATGCCGATGTTCTCATCAGTGGCCTGATGACCTTGCCCACTATCCAGGCGATTGGGCGTACCCAGAATAAGCGGGTAATTGCCAGTTGGCTGACGCCCTTCCCGCTGACGCGCAGCGGCATGGCGGGTATGCAGGCACCATTACCCGGTCGCTATAGCATCATCAATCGCTGGGCAGGCTATTTTATCCTGTCGGTTTTCTATTCCGTCTTTGACAAAATTACCAACCAGATGCACCAGCAGCTAGGGCTGCCACACTTTACGCGCAGCGATTTCATCAGCCTCATTAACCAGACGCCCAGCGTCTCTGGCTTTAGTGAGCAGGTCGTGCCGCGTCCGGCAGATTGGGGACCACAGCATCACATCACAGGATACTGGCATGCTCCGGCACCCTCTGATTGGGAACCCTCGCCCGCGCTGAAAGCCTTTCTGGAAGCAGGAGACGCGCCGATCTACATCGGGTTCGGCAGTATGGCCAACAAAAATCCGCAGGCAACCGTCGCCATCATGATCGAAGCGCTGCAAAAAGCCAACAAGCGCGGCATCATCCTCAGTGGATGGGGCGGCCTCAAGGCGGATGATCTGCCAGAGTCGATTTTTTCGCTGGACTACGCGCCGCATAGCTGGCTGTTCCCACGGATGGCTGGCGTCATCCATCACGGCGGCGCTGGAACAACCTCAGCCGCATTGCGGGCGGGTGTGCCGTCGATGATTGTGGCCCATATGGGCGATCAACCCTACTGGGGGCGGCGCATCAAGGAATTGGGCGTGGGGGCTGCCCCCATTCGGCGGCACAAACTGACGGTCGATACCCTGGCAAAAGGCATCATCGAAATGACCAGCGATCCACAAATGCGCCAGCGAGCAGCCGATCTGGGCGCTCGTTTGCAAGCGGAAGATGGCGTGGCAAAAGCAGTCGCGACCATCGGCCAGATGCTGGATCGTAAGTAAGCAAAAGGGGACAGGCGTCCCTTTTGTAATTTTTCGTATTATTTCTCATAAATTACGCGCTGACACGTATTCCGTCATCCCCAAATTAATCCTACGATCTAAAGATATGAGGTTAGTACGTAGCCAGGTGACGACGATAACGCAACCTGCTCTGACGATCTAGAGGATTAGTTATGCCAATGATTCTACTCATTGAAGACGAACAAGACCTGCGCGAAAATCTGGTCGATACGCTGACATTTGAAGGCTACGATCTTATTACGGCAGCGAATGGTCTTCAGGGTATCGAACTCGCCGCCGCCCATGAGCCGGACCTTATCCTGAGCGACATTATGATGCCAAAGATGGACGGATACTCTGCGCTGGTCGCATTGCAAAAAGATGACAAGACAGCGCACATTCCGGTTATCTTTTTATCCGCAGCCAATGATCGCTCGTACATCCGGCATGGCATGGAATTGGGCGCTGAAGATTACCTGACCAAACCCTTCACTCATGCCGAACTGCTCTCGACCATCAAGGCGCGCCTGCAGCGCAACGACGTGAGGGGAAAGCACCTCAGCGAGACCATCAGCTCGGCACGCAAAAATCTGGCTCGTCGCGTTGTCCATGAAATGCGGTCGCCACTGGTATCACTCAACATCGTCCAGGAAGTGTTCAGCCGACAATTTGAGCAGATGACGCCGGAAATGGTGCAGGAATATCTGGCCATCCAGCGCGAAGGCAGCCAGCGGCTGACCCACCTCGTCGAACAGATGGTTTTCCTCAATGAACTGGACAGCGGCACCATCACTGCGGAAACCGTCCTGGAACACCGACGTCCCATTCCTATTGCGGACCTGTTCAACGTCGGCATTGTGGAAGCGAAAAAATTCTCTTATCACCATGCCAGCAAATCCATTAAAAACATGGCGGAAGCAGTCCAAAAGACCCTCAATGTGGAAACGCGCCTGCTAAAACATGCCTTGGGTGAGGTCATCAGCAACGCGCTCATCTATTCCCCACCCGATAAAGAGGTCGAACTCAACTACTGGGTAGAAGACACCAGCGCCTACCTCAGCGTACTCGATCATGGCCCTGGGATTCCCGCGCGCGAGCTGCCGATTATCCTCAGCCAGGGGAAAAATCCAGGCGATGATGACCTGACGCAGCAGGGGATGGGTTTTGGCCTGTATCTGGCCCGGATGCTGGTTGATCTGCATCAGGGTATGCTTATCGTCAATTCACAGGAAGGCCGCGGCACGCAGATTGTGATGAAGCTGCCTATCGACTAGGTTCGCGCTTCATTCAGGACGCTGCCGCAAAACCAAGTAAGTTGTTTATAGTAGGAGCAGTCTTGCCCAGGGTTTGGCCTGCCAACCCCCTACAAAAACGCCAATAAAATCAAATGTCATCATGGCCTAACTCTGTCAACTGATCGCTTGGCAACATCGTCATTAGGTATTAAGAGTTTCGATGTGGTCCACAACGGATTTGGCGCGATTGTAGACCGTTTCTCTTAACACCTCTGGCTCATCAACCCACACCCGATTCCCCAGACTCAGAATGTGCATGGCGGCTTCTTCTATGCCCGCCATGACGATGGACACCGGAATCCACCCTCTCTCATCCGGCTCGCCCATGCGTTCAAAGCGCCCTTCCAAAAAGCTGCCAAAATACCAGTAGGAATCAGGATGCACATGCAAACTGGCATGGAACCGCCCGAACAGGCGCGACATCTCCTGTAGAAAGCCGGCACGCGCCTGCTGCCAGTATTCCGCCAGATCAAAATCGGGATCGCGCTGAAAGTGCGTGTCCAACACCCTGACCGTTTTCAAGCGGCTAAGGCGATAGCTGCGAAATTCACCGTCCTCCTTGCGGCCCACCAGGTACCACACATCGGACTTGGACACCAACGAATAGGCATCCAGTACGCGCGTTTTGGGCGCATCACCAACGGCCTCGTACATGATTTCGACCTGACAATCATCCCAGACAGCTTGCTGTAAAGGCGGCAAAATCTCCGGAATATTGTCCTCGTGGAACCAGCCGTGCGGGTCGATATACAGGCGGGAGCGCATGGTTTGCACAGCCTGACGCTGCGACTGCGGCAGTGTGGCGAACAGCTTGAGCAGACTGTCCTCGGCGGCGCGTTTGAGGCCCAGATCAGCCAGCGGCCCCACTTCCGAGGCAGCAAACAGCGAGGCCACCTGCTCCCGCGAGAGGCCCGTCAGCGAAATGCGATAATTCTCATCGAGGAAGATGCCGCCGTTGATGCCCTGCTGCGTATACACGGGCACCCCGGCCACACTCAGCGCATCAATATCGCGATAGACCGTGCGCTCAGAAACTTCAAGCTGCTCGGACAGGTCAGCCGCCGTCATACGGCCATTGGCATGCAGCAAAAACATCAGACTCAGCAGACGATCCGCGCGCATGGCTCCTCCTAATTCCTGACACTAGATGTCCAGTATAGCAACCTATACTGAAGTTAGCCTATTGGAACAAATGAGCTATCCAAACAAGGAGTTACTGATGAACACTTTTGCAACAGAACAACTGCCCCTGATCGATATGACCTTGAATCTGCGTCATGAACTGATGGACGCGCTAAGTGACGAAGATTTGGCTTTCAAGATCACTGGCAATCCGACGCTTGGCGGCCTGATGAAGCAGTTCGCGGAGACAGAACAGCAATATGCCGATTCGTTCGTCACCGGCAAGCACGACTGGTCCTTGACGCTGGAACCGGAACTGGCGACCAGCGTGAGCGCATTGAAGGCCCGTTTTGCCAAAAGTGAAAAAGCCTTCAAAGACAATCTATCCAGCCTGAGTGACGAGGAAGCCGGGAAAATCATCGACCGCGAGCATATGCAAATTCCGGCGACGGTCCAGTTCCATATCTACCGGGAGGCCTTCCTGATTTACAGCGCCAAGATCGTGGTTTATCTGCGGGCGATGGGGAAGCAAGTGCCTGAACAGATGGACATGTGGATTGGTTGAGGGGAAGGTACAGGCAGGGGCAAGGCGTGCCTTGCCCCTACGGACAACATTGCGATATTAACCTGATCTCAGTTAGGCAGGGTCAGCACAAAGCGGACGATGCCGATGCCATCTTCGCTGTAATCGGCGGTGATGCTGGCACTCTCGAACTCGCCGAGTATGTTGGCCAATTCGACCGTATCCGCATTGGCGCGGCTGTCCATCTCATAGAGGCCCGCTGTCAGAATCTGGGTGTCAACATAAGCAATGGCCTGCGTATCCGGCAGGAACACTTCACTGGCCACCTGATAGGCCTCTGAATCGGCCAGGCTGCTGCCACCGTTGAGAGCATTCTCTACACCAGGGCGAGTACCGATTGCAAAGACGGAGTCGTTATAGCCGAACAGGATATCCAGGTCGGGCAGGTCCATCATGGCGCCCATTTCCATGGCCTGCATACGTTCAGCCAGTTGTCGCAGCGCGGAAAAAGTCACAACCTGGCCATCGACGGTGTAGTCCGCACCCCAGGCATCCAGAATATTCTGCAAGCTCTGGCTGAATGCTGCTGCCGCGGCAGCATCGGTCACAGTTGTTACCGCGCCGATGTCCACGCTCAGGACATCATCGACCAGCGGCAGGGCGATGTAAGCAGCATAGTCGCCTGTCATCCAGGCAGTCGAGTCTTCCAGCGAGGAACCACTCAGGCCCTTGTAGGACAGGCGCAGGAAAGCCGCCATTTCATCCAGATTGGCCATCGTCGTCAGTTCATCGGAGGCATAGCCCCAATCATCGAGTTGACGCTGCTGCTCTGCACCGAAAATCTCGCCCATCATGGCCAGGGTATCCAGCGTCTGGCTGATGGTTTCGCCAAGTTGGGTATCGTGCAGCACCAGCGCGGAATCCGCCGGAATATACTGCGCGAAGGCTGGATCAACAGGGCCAGTGATGCTCATCGGGAAGCCGGCTGCTTCCAGGACACCCAGGCTGATATGCTGGGCAAAGTCGATGGTCAGGTGACGACCCCGCATCAGACCAAAGCCCCAGGCCTGGGCACCAATTGCTTCCTGCAACTGGCTGACGTTCATTCCAGGGAACATACCTTCTGCTTCCGACATGCCCATTTCATCCAGGATTTGCAAAATGGCCTGTGTATCCAGGTACATCATCGCGCCATAATTATCTTCCGGCAGCAAGGCAACCGTATCATTGAACTTGGGATTATCCGCTAAGGAGTCGCCGCTGGGTGGCTCATACAGAAAGCCATCGTAGCTGCTATCCGCCACAACCAGCACATCACTGGTGAGCCAGTAGCTGTCGTTCCAACCCACATCTTCTGAGGCGAGATAGAGCGTACCGCCAGCATATTCGCTGATGGTGTATTCGTCGGCATAGCTGCTATTTTCAAGGGCAAGGTTGAGGTATTTCCTGGCGCGCAGTTCGTCCGTCACACTGACGAACAAATACAATTCGCCATCATCGATGAACTGCGTCGGGCTGATGACCGCCATCGCGATGGTATCGCCCAGCCAGGGCCGCACCAGACTATCGAAGTCGCTTTGCGAATCCATGTACTGCACTTCGGAATCCAGCAGGTCGCTGAACGGTGTCGAGCCGACACTCATGCCAATGATGCCGGACAGGCGCGAAGCCAGAGAATCCACCGTCTCAATCGAGCCAGCCGAACTATTGGCCGCGATATAAATCGGCACATCTGTCGGCAGGTAGTGTGCCAGACTGGTGAGATCAACACTCTGTGCCTGGGCAGGCAGCACCATCAACAGGGTCGCCATCAATACGAGGATTACGATCTTTTTCATAGCATGATCCTTCTGAAGGTTGATATCAGGTAATAGGGGCATAGCGCGTATGCCCCTTTGTCTTGCATTTATTGGCCGGGCATTGGCGCCAGGGACAACGTGAAGCGTGCGAGAGAACTCGCGCCATCAGTGCTAGTCACCGTACCAGAAGCGCTTTCCAGCAGATCGAAGGCCGTCAACACCTGCTGCATAGCTTCGTCATCCGGCACGAAGCCGTCATCCATCAGGTTCTTCAACTGGACGCTCAAAGGCGCCAGATCGATATAGAACAGGGCGCTGCTATCTGGCAGGAAGTATGCCTGCGCAGACTGGTATACGGCTGTATCCGTCAGGCTGGTTTCGACGCCCATTGAGGCTTCGACCGCCGGACGTGTCCCAAAGCTGAAGACGCCGTTACCAGCGCCAAAGAGCAGGTCCAGGGCTGGCATACTGCCCATACCAAGCTGATCGACCAGCACAGGCAGGTTCAATGCCGCGCCATCGTCACCCAGCGATTCGATGCTGTAGTCTGTGCCATAAGCCAGCGACGCCTCGTGCAGCGACTCAACGATCATGGCTGCCCCTTCGTCATTATCGGTCTGGAAGTACATGCCGAAGTCCGGCAGCACAGGAATCATGGCGCTTCCCCCAGCCGGAAGCACGCGCACAAATGCGGCGAAGTCACCATTGAGCACAGGCAGCACGTCCCGTTCCAGGTTGAGGCCCGTCAGGCCGGAGAAACCCGTATTGATGGCACCGATCATGCTGCTGAAGCTAAAGCTCTCCATCATCAGCAGTTCTTCCTGATCCATGTATTCACGCGGGAAAGCCATCATTTCCAGCAGGCCGCCATTTTCATCAACGAAAGCGCCGAACTGGCGCAGGCTGTCCAGGCCCATCTGGGTCGTCGGGCCGAAGTCGCTGCCCTGCGCCACCAGAATGGCATCCGCCGGAATGCGTGAGGTAAAGGTGGTATCTAATGGCGCGATGGGCTGTATGCTGATGCCCATTTCTTCGTAGACATCGGTATTGCCGATGCGCGAAGCGATGTCCACCGTCAGCGCCCGACCATCCAGAACAGTAAAGCCAAAAGCCTGGGTCGTTTCAACCTGCAACATGCTCATCAACGCACCGGGCATGTCTTCGTTAGCATCACCGACAGCTTCTTCGACCGAAGCACCGCTGTCCATTGCGGCGGCAAAATTCATCCCGAACATCGCGGAGTAGTAACTTGAGCGATTGATCTCGCCGCTGTCCATATAGGCGATGACGTTGTAGGCATTTTCCGGCAGCATGGCGATGGTATCAGCAAAAGCGGCACTGCTATCCAGGCCACTTTCGATCTCACCCAGTTGCATGAGGCTAACAGACGGCGAAATCATCATGACATCACTGCCAATGGCGACAGTCGCTTTGTCAAACGCTTCGTCGGGGAGGTACACCGTAAAGCCATCGCGCTCGACAACGCTGTAACCAACAAGCTCGCCGCTTGAATCGCGGTCTAGCTGGGCATCGACAAAGGCGACTGCGCCGTCGTGGTCGGTAATCTGCACGGTAAGGACGATGGGCGGTACTTCGCCACGCGCTTCCGTCAGGAACTCGGTATCGAGCGTCATACCAACTGCGGCTGTATCGCCCAGCCAACTACCAAAGCTTTCTTCAAAAGAAGTCCCCGTCATTTCCTGGGCAAACATATCGAGCAGGTCGGTTGATGTTGCCGCCGGGAAGACATCCGGGAAGAAGGCGCGAACGCGCTCATAAAGGCTCATAAGTTCGTCCGCGAATCCGGCATCGGTACGCAGGCCCACATAAACGAGGGTATCGTCGCCATAATAGCGGGCCAGGTCGGTCAGAGTTGCTTTATCACGCGCCTGGACGGCACCTGCCATAACCAAAAGCACAATAACCAGCAATAATGCTAATTTGCGCATTGAAGCGTCCTTTCTATGGGTAGTAAACAATCAGGACAGCCACACATGGCGGCTGTCAAACACCTATGGGGCGATAAGTAACAACCCACCAATACCTATACGTCTAAAACAGGCCGCAGGTTCCCTAAAGAGCATACAAGGCTCGCATTAAGTCCATGTCATGTGGATATGAAAAATGTGTCGTGACCCTACCATCACGCGCCGATGAGAAAAACGAACAGGGCGCCCGATCATACGGAACGCCCTGTTTTACCCATTGTTGTCTCGTTAGTTGTCTGTCACACGGATGACGCTGACAGTAACGTTAGTGGTTTCTTCGTCGTACAGGCTGAAGTCGATCTGTACGCGCATAATGCCATCGTATTCTGCAACCATGTCGAAAACGCCACGCGGCATATTGCTCAGGCTGAAGGAACCAGCACTGTAGTTCATACCGCTCTCTTCCGGCTGGAGCATATCACCGTAGATATAAAGGTCATTGCGCTCAAGTTCGACGGTCAGGCGGTAGGTTTCCCCGGCTTTGACTTCAAAGGCAACTACTTCGATGTCGGCGCGTTCGCCTGCAACGAAAGTAGTCGGCTCGTCATCAATGAACAGACGGTCGCTTTCTTCCAGATAGATCGTCAGATCGCTGGTCAGGTCATCGCCGGAGTATGACCCAACCTCAAGGCGGTACATACCACTTTCCGGCAGATTCAGGGCGCGCATGAAGGGATTGTAGCCGTGACCGTTGTCATCGTCGTAGCCGAGCTGCTCACCACTGGGGCCATAGAGCGTCATGTAAGTATCGTCGTCACCATCGCTGATGGCATACAGGTCATAAATCAGGTCAGCGCTGGCCTCAAAAGTGAAGTTGCGTTCGTTGGCATCGGCTTCGATCACATAGGGTTCGCCTATGGTCAAAGATACCGATTGAACCGTTTCCAGGCTGAGGGTATAGGAACCGGAGCCGGACATCCCAAAGCTGCGGACCTTGATAACGTAAGTACCGCTGTCATTAGCGCTAAAGCGAATCAGTGAGTCCGTACCGCTTCCGGCGCCGTCGTCGTCTTCGGCCATGTAGTTATCATTGGCATCGTAGAGTTCGAGGTAGGTATCAAAGTCAGGCGAGGTCAGGGTGATGATGTACAGCGTACCCGCTTCGGCATAGAAGCTGTAGTTCACATATTCGCCGTTGTACTCGCCATCGACTTCCATGCCGGGTTCAATCGCGGTTGCTTCGGTAGACACATCAGTCATTGAGACTGCTTCGCCCACCATGAGGATATAGGCACCGTCAGCATTGCGGCCAAAAGCGCCATTCAGGTTGACTTCATAGGTGCCGGATGCATCGGCGGTGTAGCTAATCTGAGAGTTGAGGTTACCCGCGCTGTCATCATCTTCATCGACGACCTCACCATCCAGAACCAGTTCGAGGTAGGTGTCGAACTCGTCGGATTCAGCCGTTAGCACGACGAACTGACCTGCTTCCAGGTCCAACGAGAAGGTGACGATTTCATCGTCAGCCACGCCTGCATAGCACATGTTCATGCTGATGCTGTCGCCGCTGGCGGCTGAGGCACAGTCGTCGGCCATCATCGGCTCAAAAGTTGGTTCTTCGACAATCGGTTCTTCAATCATGGCCGATGCCTCTGACAGGCTTAGGTCAAAGGTGCCTGATAGTTCCTGGCCGAAAGCGTCGCTGACGACCACTGTGTAAGTATCATCTGCCGGAACGGTGAAAGTCACCTCCGCATTAAAGCGTTCGCCGCTGTCATCGTCGCTGGCGACAACATCGCCCTGGGCATCCAGAATATTAATCAGGGTATCAAAATCTTCGGATACGGCGCTGATGACCAGTTCATCGCCAGCCAGCGCGTCGAATACAAATTCCATTTCTGCGCCACTGGCATCGACTGTCAGCGTATCGCCCAGCACGAGTTGGTCCTGTGCGGAAACAAACAGGGCGCTCATCAATAAAACGACTGCAAGCAAGAAGCTCTTTTTGAGCCACATATGCACTCCTCCGTCGAGTGATTGCTGTATTAAGATAAAATTACCACCTTCAGCATACAACAATTATTAAAGCTGTGACGCTAATAATTCGTAAAAAACGTGTTCCATTGTGCAAACGCAGGCCTAACGTACGCTAATTGAGCAACAAAAAAAGGACCGCCTCTGTGGGCAGTCCTCTTTGAGCTTGATTGCTGTTGTTTTTAACCCGCAGGCTGTACGCTGATGGCGAGCGTATTGCCCGTTTCGCCCTGCCAGCCAGGGTTGTTAATCGTCAGGCGGACGGTGCCACTCTGATCCATTGTGAAGTCCATCACCACGCGGCTGGCACGATAGGTCCGCAGCTCGCCGCTGGTATATTCATCCCCCAGGAAGTGCATATCGATAGAGAAGGATTGTTCCGGATCATGGTTCTGGATTTCCAGCGTGTAAGGTTGGCCCGCTTCCACATCGAAATGCAGCACATCAATGTCGCTCTGGATGCCGATCTTCACGGTAACGGGTTCCGGCCCAACCACCAGATCATCGACTTCTTCTACCGAAAGCGTAATCGGATTTTCGTCCATGACCTCCTGCCAGCTATGGCTGATGATGATGCCGTAAACGCCGTCTTCCGGCAGGCGCAGGCGACGCACAAGTGGATCGTTATCCAGGCCGCTGTCATCATCTTCGATCAACACCTGGGAATCCGGCCCTGTGATCGCGATCTGGACATCCTGTTCACTGACAGCGCTGATATCGAGCACATCACCAGCGGCACCCGTAAAGCTGAAGAATTTGTTGGCTTCCTCGGCAGCGGAAAATTCGGTGGAACTACCATAAGTGACCTGGGTCGCTTCCGTACCGACGATGCGCAGGGTATACGTTCCCTGGCTGTTGCCGAAAGCAGCCCGCAGTTCGATGGTATAGGTGCCATCCGCTGGAGCAACAACTGTCAGGTTGGAATTAAGGCCAAAGTTCGCGCCGCCGTCATCATTCTCGCCGATGAGGTTGCCGTCGACATCGCTCACAGCGACGTAAGAATCAAAATCAGTGGATTCAGCGGTGATGGTGACCACATCCCCCGCGTTAAGTTCAATGCTAAAAGTGACCGGGTCGCCCGTTAAACCACCTTGCAAGGTATCGCCGAGGGATACCGCCTGCTGTGCGCTCACCAGCGATACACTGACCAGCAGTAACAGCGCCACACCAGCGAATGCGCCAAATTTCTTCATCATGGAATGATCTCCCTGAAGTAAGTAACCCATCGCCATTATCATCCAAAGTGATTTTTTTGGCGAGTGAGCCAGAAGGCCTATCAGGGTGCAGATTGCAGGCTGACGCTGAGGATATTCGGCTGGCTGTTGGCCTCCTCCGTCGGGCTGTCGATGATGATATGCGTCAGACCGCCAGTATCCAATGAAAAGACCACGCTCACCTCATCCATGTACTGGGCATTGAAGTAAGCCAGAGGCAGCAGTTCACCAGGTTGAGTGACGTGTATCGACAGCATTGCATCCGGCGCATGGGTGCGGATATCCAGGCGATAGCGCTGGCCATCAGCGGCATCGAGCGTCAGCACTTCGGTATCATGGGCCGATCCTAACTCAATTTCGGTAGGTTCCGGGCCGACGTACAGTGCCTCTGTCTTCTGGAGCGTCAGTTCAACCTGGCTCAACAGCGGATCATCAAAGAGGGTTTCGACTGTCAGGCGGTAAAGGCCGCCTTCCGGGAGATACAGCCGCCGAATGTAAGGATCCGTTCCAGGGCCATCATCGTCATCAACAGCAACCTCCTGGCCCGTAATGGTCGTCACGCGCAGGCGTGTATCCTGGGCGCTGGCGGCGAAGATATTGACCACATCCCCGGCAGATGCTTCAAAGCCCAGGTAATACGCCTGTCCACCATCTGGCTGGATCAGGAAGTTATCGCCATAGGTCAACAGGCGCAGATTGACGCTTTCAACTTCAATAGAGTAGGGGCCGCTGGGGTCGCCAAAGGCCGCACTGAGCGTAACAGTGTACGTCGCGGATTGCGGCGCGACGAAAGTAATCTGGCTATCCAGGCCACCAGCACCATCATCATCCTCGGCCAGCAAGTTGCCCGCACTGTCCTGTATTTGCAGGTAAGTATCAAACGCCTCCGAGCGGGCAATGATGGTAAAGGCATCACCGATCTGCATCGGCATGGGGTAAGCCACAGCGACATTGGTGTTGCCGCTCACGGTTTGGCCAGGAGCCAGGGTCTGTTGGGCGGCAGCGGGCCATACCCAAATGGCCATCAAACCCAGTAATGTGCCTATCAGCCCGCTTAATCGCAACGTGCGCATCTGCCGCTCCTCGCCTATCGAATGTGCCCATTATCTTACAATCTCATTGCATGAGAATCAAAGTCATATGCTATGAGCATGCAATAAAAATTGATTAAAAAATACCATCCCGACCTTCCCCTTTCTCAGTAATATGTGATTTAATACAGGCATCTAGGATCGGGGGGATTGTGACCACACATACCTAAACCATGCTTCCCCGTGGTGTGTGGGCGAGCCTTGATTCTAAAGTGTTGGCCGGTACCGTCCCCACGCCATACCTGCCAACACTACTTTTTTAATGCCCCTGTGTATGCCACTCTCAGAACTGTGTTAGAAGCCATCTCAGCAGAAATTTCCACCACAGAAAATTAACATGTTTCCGCTATACTGGGTGCGTTTGCCCATCCTGACGGGCAGCCTAACCACAAAATAGTAAAGGAACTCCACATGAAATGGACTCGTTGGGGCGTTGTAACGGCCCTTGTCCTGCTGATGAGCGCAACTGTCTTTGCCCAGGATGCGCAAACCCCGGAAGCCCTGTGCGAAGCAGCCGTCCCTGCCGAAGAGCCTGCGAGCCGCCAATACACCCAGCCAGAAGATATTCTGGAAGATGGTGTCGATTATATGGCTGTGCTGTGTACCCAGGCTGGCCCGGTCACCGTTGACCTGTTTGAAGACCTCACCCCACTGACCGTCAATAACTTCGTCTTTTTGGCGCAAGAAGGTTATTACAACAACACGACCTTCCACCGCGTGCTGGAAGGCTTTATGGCCCAGGCTGGTGACCCCACCGGAACCGGTGCAGGTGGCCCTGGCTACCAGTTCGATGACGAATTCATCGGCTTCCTGACGTTTGACCGTCCTGGCCTGCTGGCGATGGCCAATGCCGGTGCCGGAACCAACGGCAGCCAGTTCTTCATCACCTATGCGCCGACCGATTGGCTGAACTATGCTCATACTATCTTTGGCGAGGTTGTCGCCGGGATGGAAAATGCAGAAGCCCTTACGCTGCGTGATCCGCAGGGCAGCCCGGATGGCGACGGCGATTCACTCGATACCGTCATTATCGTCACTGATCCGGCTACACTCGATATCGACCTGCCGGAAGGCACCGCACCCGCGACAGTCGAACAGATCGAAGAAGCCATGTCACAACTCAATGGCGCCGAAGCTGAAATCGGCCTGGCTTACAATGAAGAAATCTCCGGCTCCATGACGCTGGATGAGGTTGTCGCCACCGCCCCTGAATCTGTGCAGGAAGATTACAGCAGCGCCCTGGCAGACAATGGCTTCAACTTCCGTCATCAGGTCAAGCTAGATAACAGCGAATGCGTTGCTGATTATGGCTTCGACTTTGTACAGTACACCACAGATGCCTATGAAACCGCAGATGGCGCCAGCACCGTCCTGAACAGCGGCGTCATCGACGAGGTGAACACGGCTGAAGGCTTCGAGAAAGTCGAAGATAATCTGTCCGGTTTGCTGCAATTCAATAAGGCTGCCACCGACTGCTCCGGCGGTGATGCAGTGGACGTGCGCATCTACCTGCAACGTGGCCGCTACATCGTCCGCATGGAAAGTAGCTTCCTGGCAGAACTGGCCGATCAGTACCCACTCGACCGCATCCTGGGCGAACAGTTCGTGCGCTTGTTCGAGTCGTTCCTGGTGGATGCCTACCGCAGCGAAGTCCGGTAAGCGCAATTCAGTATCCCATCTATGAGACGTGCAGGGCCTGGTTATCCCAGGCCCTGACTGCGTATACTACACCTGTATCTGCACAAAGACGGACAACCCCCTATGCCAAGAGAGAGCCGCTACTGGCGCACTGACGATCAGGGCAACCTGCTCAACGATGCCGATATCGCCAACATCAAGCCCCCGTTTGACGCGGTGGTGCACGATGTCGTCGCCGCCTACACCCAGCATATTGCCAGCGACATCCATAGTATCTACATCATGGCATCGGTCGCGCGCGGGCTGGCCGAGGTCGGCAGCAGTGATATCGACAGCTTCGCCGTGCTGGAAGAAATGCTCGATCCTGAACTGGTCATGCAGGATTGGCTCCCCCAAGCGGAAGAAAACCTCAAAAACAAGCACGCTGCGGTGGTCAGCGATGTGGAGATGGGCCTGTGGCCCTACGGCTATGTCCTGCGCGACCCGGAGGAATTTTCGCCAGGGGCGTTCATCATCAAATCCCAGGCGGTCTGTGTGTGGGGCAGCGATCTCGCGCCAGAATTACCCGACTACAGCCTCAATGATCGCATGACGCGGCTGGCCATCGCCAATGAAGACATCCTGTTTATGCAGGACGATATCGAAGAAACCGTCGAGGCGCTGGAAAAAGCATCTTCGCCTGACGAGGTACGTGGATTGTGCAAACAGGTCTGTAAGCACATGGCACGGACGGGCTTCAGCCTGACGTTGGCCGATAACGCCCACTATACGCGCGATGTCGCTCTGTGCGTTCCGGCCTTTGCCGAGGGCTACCCCCAATACGCTCAACAAATCGCCCAGCTAGGGCGCTTCATCGACCAGCCAACCCGTGACGCCAGCGAAATCCTCAGATTTCTACGTGGGTTCGGTCAGACGCTCATCAGCCTGTGCGATGCCTGGCTCGACGAACACAACCCCTATCACTACGAGTTTTTCGTCATAGGTGACGACCCCGATTTTGAGGGTAGTTAATTCTGAAACTTGAAAGATTAGTGAAGGAAGATCACACTCCGTGGATATGCTTAGAGAAGTTGCCAACAAGTTGTTTCAAGAGTATTGGTCAGCAAACGACGTAATTGCTGAAGCAGTTTATGACAAACTTGAAGAACTTGGAGTTGATCTAGACGATAATTTGAGCGAAGTAATTTCTCTCAAAATTGATGACTTTTTGAGAGAAAGTGATCATAAAGACGATTTTGACAATGATCTCAAGACTTTGGCAGAAAACATTTCCAAGGATATAGATGCGTCGAAATATGATTATCAGCAATTTTCGTTAAGCACTCAAGACATTGAACAAGTCCTAGAAAGAATCTTTACCTCGCTCAAAGAATTTGTAGTCAAAAAATCTGCAGAGAATTTGTCTGAAGCGTGGAAAAAGGATTCTCATAGACTCCTTGAGATCAGAAGAAAAGATGCTAATTATTTTCAGTCTCTTCTAGATTCTGTTTGGAGAAAGCCTCTATTTTTATTGGAGATGTTAATAGACATATCAAGAGACCTTGTTACGAAATTTCTGGAAGAAATAGCAGAGAATCCAAAAGATGAAATATCGCATATAGCGCTTCAACAACTAACTCTACGTGGGTTACAAGTCGCTGATGAAATATACCTACTTCTGAAGAATGGATATGCCGACGGAGCTGAGGCTCGATGGCGTACGCTTTCTGAAATTATGGTTGTTACAGTCTTCATAGGAGAACATGGGCCTGAAACAGCTAAACGATACCTAGCACATTCCGTTATCACAAATCACAAAGAAATTAGGGAACTTATAAATACTTACTCTCCAGAAGAATGGGATGAAGATGAGTACAAATACTACTTAGATGAGCTTAAAAAACTTGAAAAACTTAAGACAATTATGATTGAAGAATATGGAAACAGCTTTAAGAATGACTTTGGTTGGGCAGCACATATTGTCGAGAATCCAAGCATTAGGACTTTGGAAAAGGCTATTGGACTTCATCAAAATCGACCTAGATACATGTCTGCAAACAGAAATGTTCACTCAGGGTCTGAGAGCATTCAAGAACGCCTCGGTAACAACCCTTTCTCAGATTCGATTGCCACTGGTCAGAGTACCTTTGGGATTGCGGAACCAGGCAGGCAAACAGCTTTCGCCTTATGCCGATTAGTATCAGTATTGATTCTAAAGCGACCTAGTCTAGATCACCAAGCAGAACTCAAAGCTCTTCTCAAATTACGCAATGAAATATATGAGGAATTTGAAAAGGTCCATGAAGAGCAGTTACAAGCTGAAATAGACAATATCGAGAATAATAATGCCGACGATCCCGATTTTGAGGGGAGTTAGCCATTTCGGCGGCGGCACGCATCACTGTCGATCAGCTTATACATCAGCGCCAGAACCCCCACAAAGGCGAACGCCGCCAGGAAATTCTTACCTGCATTGAGGATGATGCGGCTGATGACACTGGCATGATCTGTAGCGACGGTCAGGCTGTGGAGCGTATTGGGCGGTGTGTAACGCGCCTGGAGTTCCGGGCAGGGATTTTGCGGATCGAATGGGTCCGAAAGCGGTGCTTCCGACAGGCAAACGCTTACACGCTGCTGTAGGTCTAGTTCAATATGCAGCGGTTGGGATTCACTGACGAGGTAATTTCGATAGCGATTCGGTTCACGAACCGGTAATTTAACGTAGGCAAACAACTGAACGCCCGACCAATCAACCGTGATGTCTGTGCCGACGGCATCGAACAGCAGCGCAGCAAAATGATCGTTCGTTTCAGAGCGTTGCGCTGTGAAGGGGTCAAGGGTTGCTAAAGTGACAGTCGTATCGTGCAGGTCGTTTGGCTGCACCGTTGGCGAGATCAGGTGCTGAACAATCTGAGTAGCCACCCCAAACAGCGACCAGACCAGGGCCAGCATGGTAACACCATAAATCAGGCGTCCCATCGTCAGATTGATGGATTCGTTCTTACGCTTAGGCATCCGCCACAACCCCTGATCTAACAACTGTTAAAATCATTGTAGTGGCATTTTCCTTGCATAGGACAAACATGCAGCGCAATGGAGTCTCTATCGCCGCCGATAGCGCCGTCGCTGCCAGGCCCAATAACCAATCGCCGCCAGCATCGTCACCAACCCCACCCCCATAAATACAAATGGCAGCAGGTTCCACCAAACGCGGTTATCAACGGTAACGCTATCCAGCAGGAAGTTATTGCGCAAAGTTGTTACCCTGAAACTGTGTTCTTCCGGCAAGATGCTGTAATCAAGTGTGACATCCTGCCAGTCATCGGATGGGGGAATGTCCACCGGAGTATCACTCCCATCGCGATACACACTGACCACGCCATTGGCCGCCTTAACCCGAATGTGCGTATCTGTGCCGAAGCTCGTAAACGTGACGATGCGCGTGCTGATCGCTTCGCCAAACTGTGCACCTTCTGCGGCTTCCATTACTCCCAGCGTGGGATCAGGTAATTCGCCCTCGGTAGTAATTTCCCAGCTTTCCGCCTGATGCACCCCTCGATACAGCACGGGATGGGCTGTCATTCCGGCGATATAGTCGCGCATGCTGTCGTAAACGGGCAGCGGCGTAAACGTTGGCTCTTCTGGACTATAATCCGGCTCCACCATGCGGAAGTAATAAAATGCCTGGTCCGCCTCAAAAGGGTCAGGCCGTGTGAAGAACCAATAGTCAATCTGGCCGATCCAGGGCCACTCCTCGGCAGCGCGCTGGTAAGCCAGCGGCGTCCAGCGGGCCGCTTCGTCCTGGGTGTTCAGGCCATATTCGCCATACTGCGTGATCTGATCGGCAGGCAGGTCCGCATCGAGGATCGCATTCCAGGCCATTTCACTCAGCCAGATCGGCTTATGAGCATCGCCATTAGCCACCATCATGTCGCGATAATAAACATGGCGCTGATAGTTCACCTGGGTGATGCTCAGACGGCGGTCGGTTGGGCCACTGCGCAGGCCATACCCCTGTGCCGCCAGCACATCGAAGCAATCGCCTGCTCCGGCGTCATACATATTTTGCAGATAGATCACATCCTGATAGCCGTAGAAACCATCCAGCGAGATGGTTGGCGCAATCGCCGCGCTGATGACGACAATATCGGGGTCAACCGCTTTGAGCGCGTCGTAAGTCCGGCAGAGCATATCGGTGTAGGCGACAGCATCGGCGAAGTCATTGCCCCATTCCGGGTAGATGTTCGGCTCGTTCCACACCTGATAATGCTGAATCTGGCCCTTGTAACGCTCGGCAACAGCCACCGCGTAATTGACGAAATCCTGATAATCATCGGGAGGAGCCTGCGGCGTGGTATTTTCATTATCGGCCCGCGACCAGCCCGGCGGATTGCTGAGGCGAACCATCATCTTGAGGCCATACTCGTCTACCAGATCGACAATCTGGTCGTACTTGGCCCAGGCGTCGATGGTATCTGCCGCATTGATTTCGCCATCACCATTGCGATCATTGCGCGTATCCGTGAATTGGCCGCGCCCATCCACTTCGAGGTCTTCCCAGGGGAATTCCTGCCGCAGCCAGACGAAGCCCGCCTCCTGGATCATTTGCAACATAGCGCGCAGTTTGGGTTCTTCGACCTCTTTTTGCAGGAAGGTGTTGATGCCATAGGGGATGTCATCGGCATACTGGATCGGTTGCATTGGTTGGGTATCTGGCTGGGCACGCAGCAGATTACTGCCCAATTCAAGCATGCCCTGTAACTGCCCCAGGGGCTGCTCCTCGCCTGTCTGTGACCAGAACAGACGCCATGCCAGACCCTGGTTCGCCAGATCAAGGCCCAAAAGTAAGACAAATATAAAACTGATTACAATAATCCAGCGCACCAGGCGCCAACGACTTCTCGGTAGAGATTCCAAATTTACTGGTCCATCAAGAAGACTATTTTATTAAGCTAGTTTACATTCTAGGGAATTGCCAATAAAAGGGAAGTGTGAACGCATCATTTTGAAAAACAATCCATTTACTCATATATTGGGTGAATATGCGACTTATGCGGCGGGATTCTTCCACGATATGGGCATAGAATGTCTGGAAAAAGTCCTCATGTACTGTCAGGATTTGCCCGTTCAGGATTTTATGTGCTGACGATAAATCGCATATTCATGGTTCACTTAGCACAGCCCTTGCCAAATGCCCTATAATTAAGATGCACATAACTGCTATTTAGGGAGATCATCATGAGCAGTGATAATGGGAACGTGACCCAGGAACGTCTGGAAGAAATCGGCAAACGGCTTGGCGAAGGTGCCGAAGCCGCTCGCACCAGCATCGCCAAACGCCTGGCAGAAGCTGCCTCCACCATCCGCACAGAAATTGATAAGACAGAAGATCTGGATGATGATGCCCGCGTCCGTGCCACCAACATCGTCGATGGCCTGGATAATGCCGCCAAATATCTGGAGACGAACACGCTCGATTCCATCGAAGATGACGCGCGCGAGGTCATCAGCGACAACCCCTGGCAGGCGATTCTCATCGCGCTGGTTCTGGGTTTGATCGTCGGCTGGCTGCTGAAGGGCAAAGACTAAGCCAGACTGTGTTTATCGCACATCTAAACAGGGTGCAGGTCTGTACCCTGTTTTTGGATTATGGGCTAGCTTATTCGCTGGCGCAGGCTTTCTTCCGCGATCAGGGCAGTTAATTGTTTGTGGTCACGCGGCTGGCCGTGCCCATCGATATAGATAGCATAGTCTTCCGCAAGGAACGCTTCCAGCATGGGGATCGCCAGATCATCATCGCCTTCCGCCGGACGCTCAAACATGGGCGGCGGATAGTAGCTATCGCCCAGGAACATCACCCCTGACTGCGGAAGCTTTACCACGAGGCTGTCATGGGCATGACGTCCCCCGACATATTCCAATTCGATGGCAACCTCATTTACATAAATGGTCATCTGATGGCTGAAGGTCATGTTGGGCTGCACCAGCCGGAAATCGTGCCATCGGTCGAACTGATTGGCCAACTGTCCCAGGCGAGCGATCATCTCAGGCGATAGGCTCTCGTCATCGCTGTGCGTCCAATTGCGCCGCGCCATATGCCTTAGCATCAGCCCACAGTGCTCATGAGCAATCACCCGCTGCGGATGATAGGCCATCGCCCCTGAAATATGGTCCCAATGATGATGCGTATAGATGATCGTATCAACCTGTCCCTGACCAAGCATCGCCACCTCAGCAGCGATGGTTCGGCCCACGCGCGGACTGTTCCCCGCATCGACCAGTACAACACTATCACCACAGGCAATGATGCCGACATTCGGCTGAATAATCGTCGGTTCAGGGCTGGTAGGATAAATCCAGATATTTTCAGCTATCGGGACCAGTTGCTGCGACATGGGAGCCATGCTTTCAGGGTAGGGAGTGCCAATTGACAGGTCATGGCACCATCATAGCCGGACACAGGCTCCTTGTCAGCGATGAGTCGGCCATTCCCACTGAAACGGCTGTTTTGCGCTAAAATCAGCCGCTTGCAAGGGCAACCAGGAGAGGGAACATCATGCGGCAGAACATCAGCAGCGGCACCAAGTGGGAGCCACTCGTTGGCTATTCCAGGGCAGTGCGGGTAGGCAATGTGGTTCACGTCAGTGGAACAACCGCCACCGATGGTGAGGGCACCCTCATTGGCGGCGATAACGCCTACGAACAGGCTCGGTTCGCACTTCAGAAAATTGAACGCGCTTTACAGCAGGCCGGGGCCAGCATGGCCGATGTCGTGCGGACGCGCGTCTATATCACTCGTCAGGACATCTGGCAGGATGTCGGACGCGCCCATCAGGAGGCCTTTGGCGATATCCGCCCTGCGAACTCAATGGTGATCGCCCAGCTCATCGGCGATGAATATCTGGTTGAGATTGAGGTAGAGGCCATCATCAGCGAGGATTAGCCCATTCGCGGGGAATATAGGGGCGAGACGCATCATCCCAGGAACGCGAAGTCATGGGGCTATAAAGACGAAAAAGCCCGATCAGCGGCAACTGATCGGGCTAGGCAGGCTATAACTTCCACTCGCCATCGGTGTAGACCACCTTCTGCGTGTAGTTTTCGACATAATCCATCAGGCGATCTTTGACGTTAATCCACTCCGGGCTATTGAGAATACGCCGCATGCTGGCGGCATCATCTGTCATGGCTTCCGCCCGTATTCGCGGCTGATCGACTTCGCGGTTATAAACGCTCAACCACAGGCCGACCATACGCAGGCCAAGACGATTGGTCTGTGCGGCCCACTCGCGAACAATAAACTCGAAGTAGTCGCTGTCTTTGCCTTCTTTAACGTCCCAATTCATGATGAGCATGACACTGCTCATACAGACTTACTCCACTCGTAAACGACAGGTTATCAGGGTCATGGATTGTACCCTAAAACAACCCCATATCCATGTAAACAATGACCGCGATCATTAGCAAATATATAACGCGGCCCTCCGGCGAACTCAGTCTTGCGAACTTAGTCGGTCATCGGCCTCAGCAACACGACCTGGGGCTGCTCCGGCAGGTTGCCAGCCGTTACCCGCAAGGTATCTTCTTCCTGCGCCTTGCTCACGCCAACTGCCTTGAGGAATTTATCAACGGCTTCCAGCTTGATCTTCAGACCGGGCTGTTCGTAATGCATGGGGATGACGTAACTAGGTTCAATCAGCGCGATGACATCCGCTGCATCGGCTGGACGCAGACCATGACCACCACCGACAGGCAGCAGCAGCACATTGATTTCACCAAGTTCTTCAATCGTTGATTGGTCAGGAACACTGGACAGGCCCCCAGCGTGCAGCACTGTCAGGTTGTCACTATATTCGATCATGTAGCCGACGTTGGGCTGGGCGTTGTTATCACCTGTGGTGTGCATCGCCACGCCATGAATGAACACGCCGCCAATTTCATACTCACCAGGGCCGCGCAGCACATATTGCTGGCCTTTGACCATATCGGCTGCATTATGGCCGGGATGATCGTGACTGATGGTCACAACATCGCCTTTGATCTTGAGTTCCGGTAAGCCAATCGATTTTTCATAGGGGTCGGTTACTACGGTCGTCTGGCCTCGCTCAGTGATACGAAAGCAACTATGACCATACCAGGTAATATCCACAACGGTATCCTTCGGGTTTGCAGTCGATACGATTTGCCATGTGATCGTCAGTAGAGCAATTATACAGGATGCCTATAGGTGTGTAAATTGCGCCAAAGACTAGAACATGTGTTTCTATTTTATAATGAAAGCAGCCTACCAACAAGCTGCCATCTGGTTGATGCCATGACCAACATATTGCCTGAATTTGCGCGAAATTTGCATACTGCCGAGATTGGTACAGGCCGCGTGCTGGCCCATGCCGATAGCCTGGAATTAGCTGTCGAGCCAGCGACATCCGGTTACAGTGACGCCCAACTCACCGACTATGATCCTGCTGTGCGTCACTTCACACTCAGGCCACCTGTGACGATGACTCTTACGGCTTATGCAGCGGAACCGCTGGCAGTCGGTACGGCAGGTTTCGGCTTCTGGAACCATCCATTCCAGCCTGGGCAGCGCGGCATAAGATTGCCGCAGGCGCTATGGTTTTTCTTCGGCGCGCGCCCGAATAATATGGCGCTGGCACTGGATGCCCCTGGGAGCGGTTTCAAAGCGGGGACGTTCAATGCCCAACGCTGGCAGTTCCTGGCGATGCTGCCGCTGGCGCTTCCTGGCTTCCTGCTAATGCGCGTTCCAGCACTTTACAAGGCACTATGGCCCATCGGCCAACGGGCACTCGGCGTCAGTGAAGCCGCTCTGGATGCCCATTTACTGCTGGAAAGGCACACCTACACGCTCGATTGGCAGATTAACCGCGCCATATTCTCTGTAGACGACGCAATTGTCATGCAGACCGAGCGTATTCCCAATAAACCGCTGGGCTTCATCGCCTGGGTGGATAACCAGTACGCGATTGTGACACCACAGGGACAGTTCAGCTTTGGCATATCACCGATTCAGCGGCGGCAGTCGCTCATCATCGAGCAGATCGAACTGCAAAAAAGCCATTAGAACCCTGCGCAATGCTTGTTCATAAACCGAACGTTCATGCTATACTGGCCCTATGAACGACAAAATCATCATGTTTCCAAATGATCGACCTGTCCGCGCCGATGCCATCCGCAATCGTGAACTGCTCCTGACAACTGCGAGCCGCATGTTTGCCCAACAGGGTGTGGATGCTGTCACCATGTCCGCCATCGCGCAGGAGGCGGGTGTCGGCAAGGGTACGCTCTATCGCCACTTCAGCGATAAGGCTGAACTGTGCCATGCCCTGCTTGACGAAGCCATGCGCAGCTTTCAGGAAGAGACATTTAAGCGCTTACGGCAGAACAGTGATCCGGCGGATACCTTACGCTGGTTTGTGACGCGGGTCGTGCATTATGTGATCGAGCACAATCCGCTGTTGGTGGAAGCGGCGGCTGTCGGCGGCGGGGAAATGCTGCGGCATCCGGCCCATAGCTGGTGGCGACAGACCATCCTCGGCCTGCTACAGCGCCTGTGTACGGCCCACGACGCATCTTACCTGGCAGATGTCATTTACGTGATGCTGGATGTGCGCGTCATCAACTTCCAGCGAGAAACACACGGCTACAGCCTAGATGAGCTTGTGGAAGGGCTGCTGGGCGTCTTAGAACCATTCCTCGGTTAAAACCTCCTCAAGGACTGCACCTCATGATCAGGCATGCAGCACAAGCGATTATCATTGATGATGACAAGGTGCTTCTGCAAAAGCGAGAAGATTTCCGCATCTGGGAATTCCCTGGTGGGCTGGTAAATACAGGTGAAACGTATACCCAAGCAGCCGCACGTGAGACAAAAGAAGAAACGGGCCTCCTGGTTGAAGTGATCCGGCATGTTGCAGATATCGAGCAAACCCAGATGGGTACCCACCTGCATATGTATGAATGTCGGGCAGTGGGCGGTAAGCTCATCAAAGAGAGTAGCGAAACCATTGATGTTGACTGGTTTGATATTCATCTCTTGCCAAAACAGTGTTCACCGCTGACCGAAAAATACCTGACAATTGCTCTAGCCCATCATACTGAAGTCGTACAAGAAACCATTAGGTATCCTGCCCTGGGTGTCTTTGCATATAAGATCGCCATTTGGCTCAGAAACCGGAAAAAACATCGCCAAACCTGAGCGATTGCAAACCACTCCAATAAGTCCGGCACTGGTGCAAAACCGGACTATGGGCAACAATACAAATGGGGATGCCATACGATTCCGTTCGCAAATGTTGTTTTTCTTCTGCGTGTTTGCTAACGTGATACCATTCTTGCGCCCTTGTTCATGCCAAGAGGTCCCGCACCCGTGAGCGAACCACAGCACACTGACCCACCCATCCGCATTGTGCGCATCACGACCCGTTTGAACATCACCGGACCGGCGGTGCAGGTCGTCCTGTTGACGGCCAAAATGCGTGAACATGGCTACGAGACCAAGCTGGTCGCGGGCAGTGTGCCCTCGGATGAAACTCAAATCCTCGATAATGCCAAAAAATATGGGGTAGAAGCCCACTTCATCCCGCCGATGGACAAGACCATCAACCCGATTGTTCTGATTCTCGCGCTGCGGCAACTGGTCCGCATCATCCGCGATTATCAGCCGCATATCGTCCATACCCACACCACCACCGCCGGATTCCTGGGGCGGGTAGCCGCCCGTATCGCCCGCGTTCCGGTGACGGTGCATACACTGCATGTCTACCCGTTTGAGGGCTACTACAATCGCATTACCACCAGCATTTTCATATGGATTGAGCGCATGGGCGCGCGCCTGTCGGACAGCATCATCACCCTGAGCGAAGGCCTGCGCCGCCAGATGACTGAAAAGTACCCGATTACGCGCAAACAGCGCATCACGGTGCTGCCGCTCGGCCTGGACCTGACCAGCTTCATGCAGACGGGGCGCTATCGGGGCCTGTTTCGCAAAGAACATAATATTCCAGCCGATGTACCCCTGGTTGGCATCATCGGACAGCTCATTCCCGTAAAGAATCACGCCCTTTTCCTGCAAGCTGCGCAACAGGTGAAAGCGACCGTTCCCAACGCGCATTTCGTCATCATCGGCGATGGCGATTTACACACAACACTGGAGCAGCAGGCGCAGTCGCTGGGCCTGGTCGACGCTGTGACCTTCACCGGATGGATCGGCAATGTGGCCCACGCTTATTGCGATATTGATGTCATCGTCAATTGCAGCCTGAACGAAGGTACGCCGCTGCCCCTGATCGAGGCACTGGCGGCGGGCTGTCCGGTGGTCGCGACCCAGGTCGGCGGTATGCCGGATTTGCTCGATGGGGGGCGGCTGGGGGCACTGGTCCCACCCAACGATCCCGATGCACTGTCACAGGCTATCCTCAAGACGCTCAAAACTGATTATGACCCCGAACCCGCCCAGGAGGCCATGCTCAACCGCTATGGTATCGACCGCCTGACGCAGGACCTCGACAGCCTGTATCGCGGTCTTTTGGCCAAAAAACAGGTCACACTGAC
Organism: Anaerolineaceae bacterium; assembly: GCA_020634165.1. GTDB lineage: Bacteria > Chloroflexota > Anaerolineae > Aggregatilineales > Phototrophicaceae > Phototrophicus. The sequence goes on from JACKCF010000002.1 coordinate 306,270, forward strand.
CAAACCTCCGCAGGCTTGACCAATGGCACGGGTTCTCTACGTCGTCAATATTCCGCGCTTCTTCGTGACGCATCGCCTGCCGCTGGCGCTCGCCGCCAGGGAACACGGCTACGATGTCCACGTCACTACTTCGGATGCTGACGCCGAAAATGTCGAGATCATCCAAGCAACAGGATTGCCCTATCACCCGCTGCCGCTCAGCCAGCACGGCACCAACCCGCTGGCAGAGATCAATACGATTCGCGCCCTGTACCAGCTCTATAAACAGCTCAAGCCCGATTTGGTGCATCAGGTCAGCATCAAGCCCGTGATCTACGGCGGACTGGCGGCCAAGCTGGCGAGTGTTCCGGCAGTCGTCAGTGCCATGAGCGGCCTGGGTTATGTCTTCATCGATGACAGCGCCAAGGCGCAACTGCTGCGGTTGGGCGTCGGACCACTATTCAGGCTGGCGCTGGCAGGCAAGCGCACCCGCATGATCTTCCAGAATCCCGACGATCAGCAGCGCTTCATCCAGATGGGCCTGCTGCCACAGGAACGCACCGTACTCATCAAAGGCAGCGGCGTCGATATGGATGTATTCAGCCCGCAGCCGGAACCAGGAGGGCTGCCTGTCTTCCTGTTCGCGGGACGTTTATTGTGGAGCAAGGGCCTGGGGACTTACGTCGAACTGGCACGGCGGCTACAGGGAAGGGCCAAATTCGTCGTGGCAGGCTATCCCGAGCCGAGCAGTCCGCATGCGGTGCCGATGTCACAGATGACCACCTGGCGCGATGAAGGCATCATTGACTGGTGGGGGCGGCGTGATGATATGCCTGAAGTTTTCGCCAGCATCAACGTCGTCTGTCTGCCTTCAACCTATGGTGAAGGCATCCCTAAAGTATTGATCGAAGCCGCCGCCTGTGGTCGCGCTATTCTGACGACGGATACACCGGGCTGTCGGGAAATTGTCACAAATGGCGAGAATGGCTTATTGGTCGCACCCGATGATTTCGAGCAGTTGGTCGCGGCGGCCCAGCGCTTGATTGATGATGCGGACCTGCGGCGAAAAATGGGCGAGAATGGGCGCAAAAAAGCCGCAGCGGAATATTCGCTACAGCATGTGGTTGATAGTACGTTTGCCCTTTATGAGGCCCTGCTGGCGCAGCGCTAGGCTTATGCCTCGTCAGCTTCTGGGACGCGCCTGAGCAGGAAGCTGAATTCGCTGCCCTGGCCCAGCACGCTCTCGACGTGAACCTTGCCGCCTAACTTCTCCATAATGCGATGCACAATCGTCAGGCCGACCCCATGCCCTTTGGCACGTTCGGTATGCAGGCGCTCAAATGGCTTGAACAGCTTGTCGATCTGGTCCTGCGTCAGGCCCTCACCATTATCACGGACCCAGTAGCGCACCCAGTCGCCTTCAACAGTCGCGCCAATTTCGACGCGCGGCGGCTCGCTGCCATATTTGATCGCATTGGAAATATAGTTCGTCCAGACGGCTTCGATCCAGGCCGGATAGCCCATTGCCGAGGGCCAATCGTGGGTTGTCACGACAATTTCTGCATTATGCTGCGACCGCAAATAGGCCAGGCCCATCAGCGATTCATTGACTGCGAATTCGATATCTACCGGAACCAATGTTACGTCGGCTTTGCGCATCTGGGAAAGCAGCAGCAGTTCATCGACGATGCTGATCATCTTCTGCGTGGTCTGGCCCATCGTCCGCAGGTATTCGACCGTATCGTCCTGCTCCAGATTCGCAATTTCATTTTCCAGCAAATCAGCGAAGCCAAGCAGCACGCTCAAGGGACTTTTAAGGTCATGGGCGACTGTATGCGAAAAAGCGTCCAGTTCGGAGTTCGTCTGGCGCAAATCATGCTCGGCCTGCTTCTGGTAAGTCAAATCTGTGACGAACGACAACGAGCCGTGATAGTTCCCCATATGATCGGTAATCGGCGATGCCGAAACAATCAGGTAGCGCAGGGTGCCATCCGTATGGATAACAGTCGCTTCGTAAATATCGCCCTGCCCGGTATGACGTTGTGCGATGCGCGACCGTACCGCCTCGCGTTCTTCATCCACAACCAGATTCATTATTGGCATGCCAATGAGGGACTCAATCGGACGACCAATGAGTTCCGAATAAGCTCGGTTGCCATAACGAATGCAATCATTTTCATCACCCATCAGCATCGGCTGTGGAATGTTGTCCAATACACCATAAGCAATGACAATATCCAGAATATTGGGGCTTTCCATCAGTTGCGTGATGGTACACAGGACAGCCGGAGTGCCATCAGGATGCGCAAAAGCCCTGAAGCTGGTATCCCCCATGCAATACGAACCATCCTGGCACTGCCAGCTCAACTGCATCTGGACAGGGAAGGCATCGCTAACAAACGGCTCAAAAGCGGCCTGCAACATATGGGCTGGGTCACTCTCAAAGACCTGCCAAACTGGTTTCCCCAGCAGATAGGCTTTTGTCTGATTGAGCATTTCTAATGCCCGTTGATTGACCGACGTAATGCGACCAGAGACATCGATCGACAGAACGGGTGCTTCTATAGCCTCTAGTAGATAAGACTGACTATGTTCTTCAAACACGCGATCTTGGCTTTCCGCATGATGATTGATACTGACAGGCAGTTCGGAAATTGTGCGCATAAACTTGCTTCGTTTACTTCAGCTTAGGTCAGGCAGATCGTAACAAACGACTCAGTACTATCACCGATTGAACAATTATGATCTGAGTACAATATCGGGCGAACTCGTTAATTGTATGCCAAATCACATTCCGCATTTCATTTTGTTACAAATCCCCAACACTTTTAGCACACACCATCCAAACACCGAGTGTTGTTGATTCAATATTCATTGTATCTCAATTATTTTATTTTACACGTTTTCACATATGCACAAAGCAATTTTTTAATTATTTGACAGATTTTATACAAGTTTTAACTTGCAACATGTGATTTCTAATCAAGAACAAAGCGCCACATCATAAAAGACGGCCGTAACGCGGCTATCGTTCCAATCTGTATGCAAAAGCGATGCTCGTATGGTCGACCCTGAATCCCATTTACCCAGTTTAATCTGGAATCGGTGACGGCCCTGTATAACGCGCTCGTGGACGAATCAGGCGATCTGTTTGATACTGTTCCAGGGCATGCGCCACCCAACCCACTGTGCGCCCTAAAGCGAAGAGTGTCATCGGCGTGCCATTGTTCAGGTTGAGCACGCGCCCCAGGATCGCAAGCGCAAAATCAATCGTGGTTCGCTGGTCTACCAGGCTATATGCGGCATCCTGAACAGCTTTCGCCAACGCCAAGGCTTCATGGTTCGGCGCGTACTCTGCGATCAAATCCAGCAGGGCTGTCGCACGAGGGTCGCCATCCGGGTAAAGTCTGTGGCCAAAGCCAGGGATATAATCACCGCGTTGGAGGCGTTCTGCCAGCACTTGCCGCGCCGCCTGTGGACGATCCACCTCGCGCAGCATGGCTTCGACACGCTGTGTATGCCCGCCATGTTTAACGCCCTGGAGCGCTGCCAGCCCCGCCACGACGACTGCATACAGGGTCGAACCCGCGGCCGCGACCACCCGTGCCGCAAACGAAGACGCATTTAATTCATGGTCAGCACACAGGATCATGGCTGCGTCCAGCAAGCGCTGGGCATCAGGATTATCCGGGCACAGTCCCTGCTGCAAAGTCACCGCAATCGGCACATCATTGGGAACATCACCCGCAACGACCGATACCAGCAAACGCAGCACCCGTGCTCCGGTCCTGATGGCCGCTTCGCTGCGCATATCCAGCGCGGCCAGGTCATCGGCGGCGGCAATCGGCAGGATGAACTGCATCGCCTGCATCGGCGTTGGATGCGCGCCATCCATTTCCAGGTGTACCAGCATGGTTTCATACTGGGTCACAGAATCAAAAGCTGTGGTGAAAAGTGCATGCGCCTGGTCAAAGCTGTCCGTCCACAGCAGAGAAGCGACCCGCTCAATTGTCTCGTTGCGTGCCAGCCAGGTGGCATCATAGCCACGATAGTAGAGATGGCCGTCCGCAATCAGCGTCAGTTCGGAATCCAAAACAGGCGCGCCCCAGTAGAGCGCACTCTGAGCCAGTTTTTCAGGGTTATTCCGTCCCTGTTTACGTTCGATGAGTTTATAAACGTCTTCTGCGTGATAGCGTCGTTCCCGGCTGCCCTCACCCTGCGATTCGGAGCGAATCAGGCCCCGGCTTACATAGGCATACAGCGTATTGCGACTGACGTTCAACGCTTCCGCCGCTTCCTGGGCGGTCATATATCGCGTGCCCGACATCGGTCACTAACGTCCTCTGGTGGCATGGACTTATGAAGGCGACACAAAGCTTTATAGTCTGTGCACCGCATACAAAACAGTTTACTGGAAAATGCGCCAGTTGGAAAATGCAAGCGGGAGATCAGAGGCAAATCATATGAGATGCCTGTTTACCACCTTGCCCATAGGCCGCATTGCCGATGGCCTATATAATGCCGCCCATGAAACGCCTATTCCAAACACCCTGGTTCTGGCCGCTGCTGGTGATCGTCGTTGTGATACTGGCGACGCTGCCTGTCGTGCTCTATCCATTAGGCCGCGACCAGGGCATGTATGCCAATATCGGGCGCAGCATCGTCGATGGCGGTATGCCCTACATCAGCATGTGGGACATCAAGCCGCCGCCAATCTACTACCTGTATGCGGCTGCTATCGCCGTATTGGGGCCAAGCGTCGGGGCGGTACGTGCCCTCGACCTGATGCTGATGCCGATTGCGCTGCTGGCGACCTATCTGCTCAGCAGCCGCTTGGGCAACCGCCGAACCGGACTATTCGCGGCGCTGTTCCTGGGCGTGTTCTACTTCAGCGAGAGCTTTGAAAATCTCACCCAGAGCGATTCTCTGGCCCTGGTTCCGACCACGCTAGCGGCCTGGACCGCCTATTTGGCATCCACCAGCGACCGTGCCAGCCGACGCGCCATCATCTACAGCCTGCTGACCGGCTTGCTCTGCGGGGTGCTGCTGTGGTTCAAGCAGTACTATGCCTTCTTTGTGCTCGCCCTGGTGATTCATCAAATCTGGCAGCGGCGCGCCCTGCCGATAAAAGAGGCGCTGGCCTTCGCTATCGGTGGGCTGTTAACAGGCGGCACCATCCTGCTGATTTTTGCGAGTCAGGGCATTCTGAACGAAATGCTGATCGTGGCCCAGGGAACCGCCGCTTATAACGCACAGGGCTATGCCCTCGATGAATTCCTGTTCGGCATGGGCAACGGCCTGATGTCGCGCTGGCTGCGCTGGTCGCCAGTGATGATCGGCGCAGTGGCTTGGTTTATGCTGGCCTTCGCCAGACGCGGACGTCCCGCATGGCGCCTCATCTGGCTGTGGATGCTGGCTGCGCTGGCCTTCCTGCTCATCCAGGCCAAAGGCTTCGATACGCACTGGCTGCCACTTTTGCCGCCCATGTGCCTGTTTACCGCTGATGTGGTTGATTGGCTGATTGGCAGACTCTTAGGGGCGCGGCATGCTGTGTCCGAGAAAGTTAAAACCAGGGTAAAGGCAAGGCATGCCTTGCCCTTACAGACCGTGCTGGTGTCCGTCATAACCATCGGCGTACTGCTCATCCTGATCGCCAATACCTGGATTCCGGTGCTGCCCTGGCTGACGGGGCAGGCTACCCAGCATGACTATTATTCACGCTTCGTTGCCGGGGATTTGCGTGCAGCCGAATCCTTGGATGTGGTGCAGTACTTACAGGAGCGCCTCGCCCCAGACGATAGCATATTTATATACGGCTTCCGACCAGAAGTGGCGTTCATGGGCCAATGGCGGCCAGCGACGCGCTTCCAGGCGCAATTCCCGTTGGTCGCCCCCTGGTATCCGGTATCTTGGCGCGAAGAAAATGTCAGTATACTATGGGGAGCCATGCCGCCTTACGTCCTCATTCTGCAAAGCGACTACATGCCCTGGGTGACGAATTACGACATGGACAGCCATCAACTGCTGCAAGATGATGTTGAACTTAATAACTGGTTGATGGCCAATTATGAGCGCGAAACAATGATCGGAAACTTTTTTGTATGGCACAGACGGACCTCATAATCACGGTCAATGGCGTGACTATCCGCAAGGCACATCAGGCGGATATTCCCGTGCTGGAAACATTTATCAGTGGCTTCGTAAAAAGCGGTGAACTGCTGCCACGAACCCTGACCGAATTGCAGGATTTACTTGGCAATTTTTTCATCGCGGTTGATGAGGACGGCGAGTTGGTTGGCTGTGCTACCCTGGAAATTTATAGCAAAAAGCTCGCGGAAATTCGCAGTTTAGCCGTATCGCCCAAAGCGCAGGGGCGCGGCGTTGGCAAGCGGCTGGTGCAGATTTGCCTGGACCTCGCTAAAGAAAATGATGTGTTCGAGGTCATGGCGATTTCTGCCAAAGAGGATTTTTTCATCGGTTGCGGCTTCGACTATACGCTGCCGCGCCTGCGCAAAGCCTTTTTCCTGCAAATGCGCGATGAGCTGTAGCATGCCCAAACTCGCCAGACCCCACCCTTAAATTCCCTCCCCATGATGTGCGGGAACTTAAAAAGTTGCACATTCGCAGGAGAGGCATCCTTCCACCTCATGGGGGAAGGATTGAGGATAGGGGTCCAGCATGCAAGAAAATCGCACTCCACACAGTTCCCGTATTTAGACTCAACCGGAGATGCCCATGCCCAAACTTGCCGCCCAGGTTGCCCCCCAACGCAGCACCCAATACGCCCAACTCGCCAGTGAACTGGCCGCACCGGAATTACGGCTCAGTCCATTAGGATCGCACATCCAGCATATTGAACCCGCCATACTTGGTGGCCAGGAATATTTGCTCATTGACCTTGACCAGCCATTAGACGAGGCACTCCTGCACGACCTGGGAACCCTGGCTATGACCAGCGCCCACTTCGAGTTTTTCGGGCAAATTGGCGATGTTGAAGGGCCGCTATTACGCCCGCTGACGCCGACTTTCCAGCCGACGCTGCCGCCAGATATCCTGACTGCGCGCCGCTATCGTGGCAAAACCAATGAAATGCTGACGCAGTTCATGTTGAATATCGCTCGATTCAGCAGCGCCTTTGCGCATCGTCCCTGGAACACCCTGCGCCTGTATGATCCGCTGGCAGGCGGTGGAACGACCCTGTTCGCAGGGCTAATGCTCGGTATGGATGTGGCTGGCAGCGATATTGACCGTCAGACCATTGATGGAGCCGCCCAGTTTTTGCAGCAGTACGGCAAGGAACAGCGCATTGGCTGCAAAGTCCGCAGCGAAACGCTCAAAAATATCGGTAAGCGCTGGTGGATTGAAATCAAGCAGGGCGACATCACCCAGCGGGCATTACTCACACGGGCCGATGTCGGCGATGGCGAGCAGGCACTACACGGTTTCAAAAAGCCGCACCTGATCGTCACAGACCTGCCCTATGGCATTCAACACAATGGCGAACTGATCGCCCTATTGGAAAAAGCTTTGCCTGTGTGGGTGGAAGTTATCGACAAAGGCGGTGCAATCGCCTTCAGTTGGGATGCAACCCGCTTCCCCAGGGAGGAGATGATTGACCTGGTGAAGAAAGTGCCAGGGCTGATCGTGTTAGATGATGCCCCGTATAATGCGCTAACCCATCAGGTAGATCGCGTCATTAAACGACGGGATATTCTGGTAGCGATTCGCGACGAATCACCGTAAACGATACGACCTAGAGAACAGGCTGATGCAATGCCTGTGCCAGGACTGGCAGCGACAGGAACAAAATCAGCAGGAAAACCAATACTAAACGCCGGGCCACGAACAAACTCCTTGAACACCACGCACGATGATCGTGCGTCTTTACCCCATCATAAACCTAAATAGCAGATGAGAAGCGGAAGATCGGGGCTATTTTTACAGGCTTTTCATCATCTTGCACAGGGCGTATCTCCATTTTCGAGATAAAAACGCGAAGGGCACGCTCATCGCATGCCCTTCACTCAAGGAGGAGGTTATCACGGCCGATTTATGTCGGCCAGGGGACGTGCCCCATTTTTGTAGCACCTACTTGTAAGCAGGTTTGTGATCGCTGCTACACCCCTGTTTCGTACAAAAGTCCCTGACTGGATGCTTTTTCAATCTGATGTTTATCAGACATTTATTTTTCTTGTTCTGTTGAGCCGAGGATTGGCCTGTGCTAAACTGCACCTGCTGTCGGAAGCCCAACAACCACGCCCACTTTATCGACAGCACGTTTTTGCCAGCCTATAATGAATTGTTCGTGCTTTTTTTGGCGGAGTAGAGATCTTTTGTCTATCGATTCGCTTCAGACCGACCAGGCCATCATGCGCAATATCGTCCAGGGAGACCAACACGCCCTGGCCGCGCTGTATGATCGCTATGGCGGAGGTGTGTTCAGCCTCGTTTTACAGGTGCTCAATGACACCGGCCTGGCCGAGGAAGTCACGCAGGATGTGTTCCTGAGGGTATGGGATGGTGCGGAAAAATGGGATGCCAATCGGGGGAAACTTTCTAGCTGGCTGCTGACCATCGCGCGCCACGCCGCTATCGACCGCCTGCGCATGGAGAAGCGCCGTTATAACATCACTGATGCGCCACTGGATAATATACCCGCCAAAGGCAGCGAAGACTGGGCACAGCGCCGACAGATCAAATCGCTGCTGGGGATGCTGCCCCCAGAACAGGCGGAACTCATTGAATTATCGTTTTACGGTGGCATGAGTCATCAGGATATCGCCGATACGACGCAGACCCCTTTGGGTACTGTCAAAACACGTATCCGGTCCGGGATGCAGAAATTGCGCAAATTATGGTTAGAAAACGCCGACTGATGCAATCTAATTGTTAGAGTTTTATCGTAAGATAGTTGAATGATCGAGTAGCAATACATGGAAACAAACGTGGCCACAAGAAACAACCGCTGCCAGGAAGCTCAGGCTTTGCTGGGTAGTTATGCTTTAGGCGCCACTGATGACGCCGAAACAGCCCTGGTCGAAGCTGCCTTGCTGGATTGCCCAGGTTTGCAGCGGGAACTCGCTGACTATGAATCCCTAACTGATGCTATGCTCCACGACGTGCCACAGGTAGCGCCGCCGCCATCATTGCGTGCCCGTATATTGGCAGAAGCAGCGCCCATCGAACCGCCACAGCGTAAACAATCGGATAAAATCCTGCGCCCGACGTGGCGCCAACTCCTGTTATCACCAGTAGGTGCTGCGGCGGCGCTGGCTATCGTGGCCCTGTTCGTCAGCAACGGCTACTGGCTGTTCGCGTCCCAGTCCATCCAGGAAGAAAACCATCAATTGGCTTACGATGTGCGCCATCTGGAACAGGAAAACACCCAGCTAACCAATGAGCTAACCAGTTCACAAAATCTGTTGAGTGCCCTGGGGACGGAACGAGGCGGGCGGGCACAGTTCGCCAGCAACGAGGCCATCGATAATCCGCCACTGGCACAACTCGCCTGGACGGATGCCGCAACCGAAAATACCTGGGTCGCGATGTTCTCCGTCGCGAACCTGCCGACGCTGCAAGATACTGTCTACCAGCTATGGCTGCGACGCCAGGACGACAGCATCATCAGCATTGGCACCTTCACGGTGGATGAGGAAGGGCGCGCAACGATCATCTTTGAGCTGAATGAGCCGATTGGCGGGTTCGCGGGCGCAGGCGTCACCATCGAGCCACCTGGCGGCAGTCCTCAGCCAACTGGCGATGTCGCGCTAGGAGGCGAAATTTAGCCCTGGCTTGGAGTCACAAAAACGAACGGCCCACTCATGATGAGTGAGCCGTTTTCTATTAAACAGGTTGATGGTCTACAAAACCACCTGCACGACGAAGATCAGCGCCAGGTTGATGATGATGCCGATAGCGCCCTGGTTATCCAGTTGCACCATCTTGCCGTTCCACATCAACAGATAGAGCGCCGACGAGAAGAGCGCCGCAACGATCAATAATGGGCTGCCCCAGGCTTGCCCTGCCAGTATGGCGATGCCCGCCACCACAAAGCCAATCGCAGCAACCACCAAAGCCAAACTGGCCAGTAAACGGGTGCCATCATTCCCAATCAGGCGCGAGAACGCCCACGACCCTTCGGGCCAGGTCATCCCTGGCTGGAGTTCAAACATCTTCCAGCTTTGCCCAAAGTACAGCAGATGAACAAGGCCATGTAACACGATGAAGATACCAATGAGGACCTTTTCCATGGAAACCCTCCTTGCCTTTAACCTGGTGCCGCAGCGATGGCAGGGACGAAGGACAGGCATGGCATAAGGCGCAACATACCAGCGGCACGCTACATATCTAGTATAAGGTTCAGGAAGGGTCAGCGATAGTGAAAAAAAGCATGTCCCAGATATGAAAAAGCCCACTCATGATGAGCGGGCTTTGTGTTTCTTCTGTATTTTCAGGCGATTAGGCGCTGGTGTTCTTGCGCACCGCACGCGACACGAAGATCACACCCAGCAGGCCGAAAGCTGCCAGCAGGAAGGTTCCGGGGCCACCCGCCGCCAGATCATCAAAGATACCCGTATCCGGCAATTGACCAGAAGGCGTACCGCCAGTGGAGGTAGGAATGATTTCCTGGGTTGGGATAGCATCACCAGGGGTGACAACTGGCGTTGCAAACAGAGTTGCCAGGGCCGTCGCCGTCATTTGAACTTCGCTTAGATTAGGTGCTTCGACCATCGTCGGGACCGTCGCCAGAGCCAGGGCGGTCGCGGTTTGTTCAACGCTGCTCGGACCAGCACCCGCCAATGCCGTTTGTGTCGCCCTTGCATCTTCAGCGGACACCGCTGCAGCCGTTTCCGTCAGGGAATCCATAACAGATTCAGACTGCGTCAACGTCAGTTGATCCGCCTCAAAGGTCTGCGTGATACCAATAATCACCGCCGCCTGCGTATTGGTGGCATCGAAATCCGGTGTTGGGCTGGGGGTGATGGTCGGCGTTGGAGAAGCCGCAGCAGCCGTCAGCGTCACCGCCGCGATTTCCGTGTTGGCGATCTCGGTCTGCGTCTGGAAGGCTTCAATCGTCATATTCTGGGCGACGATAGCCGTCGCTGTTGCATCACGCTCTGGGTTCACCGTGCCTCTAAGTGCCAAAAATGCAATCAGAGCAAAGCCGCCAATCAACAGCAGCAGCATAATCCCCGCGATAATGACGAACATCCGGTTGCTGCCGCCCTCTTCTTCAACGACAACAGTATCCACATCGGTGAAGTCTGGGCCAACATCCGGGATGTCTAAATCGGCATCCAGGTCCGCATCATTGCCGAAGTCATCGAACCCGCTGCCGAAATCATCATCTCCGCCAAAGAGATCGTCATCATCTCCAAAAAGATCGTCGTCGTCCCCAAAGAGATCGTCATCATCAAATCTGAAATCATCATCGGACATTGGGGCCTCCCCTTACACGCCAATGGCGCAGGTGCACAAAACTATATACACGAATTGTTGTCTTTCCCTAGTCAGTGTCGCGCTCGATAGAAAAGCGCCTACACATGGTATCACGTTTATCATAAACCGAAACATGAATCTCTGCCAGCAAACAAATGACGTGCTTTGTTACAATTCTGGCAGCCATTCCCACAATAAAATAAGCTATCGTCCGGTCAATTCCAGGTCAGCAGACGGCAACCAGACTTTTTGGCCGCTCATCAACTCAACTTCAGTGCAGGGCATACGCAGACCATTGGGCAGATCATGCATTTCCGTCGTCACGGTCAGCACACGACCGAGCATGCCATAGTGCGGCTCGCGCGAGATACGCACACGCATCCCTGGCCGCAGCGGCAAACTGGGATCAGGCATAGCTGGCAGGTCATCGCGCCGTGGCCGATTGACCACCGCTTCTGGTCGGCGGGCGGCATTGCGGCGCGGCGTAAAGGCATCCAGCGTCACCTGGAACCCCTGGCACTCCATGAACAGTGTTAGCAGGTCTTCCGGCATGCGCATCTCACCGAAGCCCTCTGTGACCATCACGGCCACATCCAGCCCCATCGCTTCTTCAACCAGTGCGGCGGGCATACTCGGCGCAATCAGGCCGACGAACTGCCGTGCAGCGGCGATTTTCAGGTGCGTGCTGGTAATCGGTTCCGCAGACAGCACAACTTCGTTGCGGTACCCTGCTTCCAGCGTATCCTTAGGCAGCGCATGCAAGCCGCCCTTACTCGGAGCCGCACGCAGGGTAGCAATCGTGCTGCGGCCATTGCCCCATACGCCCTGAATCAGCGTACCGACAGCTTCAATAGCGACGCCTCGCGGATACAGCTCTATGACACGGCCACGCACACCCGCTTCCAGGTTGACGATGCGCGGCATACTCTGCATGATGATGCGGCCATCGCCGACATGCACCACCAGCCCACGCACAGGCGAAAGCACCCGCCGTCCACGTTTGGCATCCGCACCTGCAATCGGCTGGCCTTCTTTGACTCGTGCGCCGATTTTCACCAGCATTTTACCAGGGAGGTCTTCCTGTTTGCGCAGACGCAGTTCACGGGCGGCGTCGATGATAATGTGCTCGGCTGGGATCACACCACGAGCGACAATATCGCGAATATCGACGCGCTGCCCTTGCAGCACGCGCACCTGACCTATGGCTTCTTCCGGCAGCAGCACCTCGCGCCGGATGGTGGTCATTTCGCTGATGATACGTTGGTCGGCGTACTGTGACATGCTTGTTCCTCAATTGCCTCTATAGTCAGGTATTGAACGATCATGCTCCCTACCGAACCCCTATCCTCAGTCCTTCCCCCATGAGGTGGAAGGATGCCTCGGCTACGACCATCATCGCTGTTTAAGTCCCCTCACCTCATGGGGAGGGGATTCAGGGGTGAGGTTGTTAAAAATGACCGTTCAGCTACTCAATCATTTAACGATAGCTATCACCTATTCATGAACAGAAACTATTTGCTCAGGCTGCGCAATTCGTCCAAATCATCAAAGGGATCGTCTTCAAAAGATTCCAGCTCAGGATCAGCCAGTACGTCATCGAAGAAGTCATCACCTGGCTTGACGAGCTTATCGCGCTCGGACGGACCCGCATCGGCAGAGAGGGCTTCGTCGAACAGTGCATCCAGCTTGTCCGTGCCACTCACCGGAATCAGCCAGTCCTGCGGAATCTGGTGGGCCGCAATCCCTGCGGCCTGGGCAATCCAGGCAGGCATCTGCACAGAACGCGCAGACGCATCGGATGCCAGGACCAGATCACGGCCCCGTGCATCAATCAAAATACCGGCTCTGCCACCTTCGATTCGCTTTTTGAAGCTGCCCTTACCCGCAACGCGCATACCGCGTCCGGCTTTTATCCGCAGGCTGATCGCCCGCCCTGTGCGTACAGGCAACAGGAGCAGTTCCCCGCCCATAATTTCCTGCTTAAAGGTTTCGCCATCATCCGTTGTGACCGTGATGCGCGCTGCCCAACGGTCCGGCTGCGGTTGGCCTTCCAGGCTGATAATCGTGCCCAGATGGTCAAGATCATCGTTCGAGAGCAGATGCACGGCGGCATCGGAATTAATCGTGGCAATGGCACCAATCGCTGGAATCAGGCCATAGGGGTCGGCTTTTACCTGGGTGATGCCCGTCGGCTGGACGGCATCTGCAATCAGCATCAGGTCCCAGCCAGGGCGGCCACTGCCTGTCATGCCCTTGCCACCTGCCAGGATCAGATCGACATTGCGCAGGGCACCCTGCTTGCCCACATCGGGCCAGTCATGGCGATTGGACTGGATTAGATGCTGGATGCCCGCGCGCAGCAAACCTTGCTCAAAATACAGGTCGCGCACATTTACGGGCACACTGGACGGACGCACCGACTTATTCCGGGCATAGTCCGCTACCTGTTGGTTTGAACTTTCAAAAGGCAGCCAGGGCCGTACATTCTCTGCGCCTGCCTGCCGCACCAGATTAGGCGCGCCATGTCCCAGGCCATAATTGGCACTCACGACAGTATCGACCTGCCCTTTGAATGCCGCAATCATGACGGTGGTCGCGCTGCCCATATCGACAGCCAGCACATTTTTCTCACTGGTGCGCGCGATGTATTCTGCGACCAGGGCATAACCGCGCGCCGTCGGTACAAGGCCCGTGCTGCTCTTGAGGTTGCGAAAAGCGCCGCGCTGGCGCGAATTGTAACTATTGAAGGCTTTGGTCAGTTGGGTGCGTGCGGAATCCAGATATTCGACATCCATGCGTGGACGAACATTATCGGCATAGAGTACAGTCGTCAGATCATTGAACGCCGCTTCTACCGTCGGCACCAGCTTGCTATTGCCCGCAAACAGGATTGCTGGCCGTATGCCTGCGTCCTGGACTTGCAGTGCCGTCCGAATTGGGGCAACCATTGTTTCCAACGCACGAACCGCACCCGTATCGGTACCGCCCACCATAAAAATCAAATCAGGCCGATTGAGCACCAGCTCATTCATGCGACCTTCTTCGTCGCGGCCATCTTCCAGCGTCAGGGTGGCGACAACTTCTACAAACGAACTGCTGAGTACCCGCCGCGCACTGGCGACGCTGACATCTTCCACAAGGCCGACAATGGCTACCCGCATTGGGCGACCAGCGGTGGCAGTCGTCACAAAGGCTTCGACACCTGTGCGGTCCATGCCTTCCGGGATGACCATCTCGCCACCCGCATCGTAAAAGGTGCGGCCAGCACGCTTGCCAATTTCATCAACGAGGCGGCGCAGGCCAATGCTGGCATCATCTATGGGGAAGCCAACCGTCGATGGGCCACCCGCGCGGGCCACAAGGCGATACGCGCCTTCGACCACATCGACCAACACCAGGCGCGTGGTCACACTGCCAAAATCAGCCGCCAATATAGAACCGGAGCGCTCCATCATCGTGCGCTACCCCCCACCTACGATATTCGCTATAAAATCGACGATAAAGTCCAGGCGATCCACCAGCACAATCAAACTGCTGAGGATGGCTGCGCCATAAATTGCGCCCAGGGTCAGCATGACGAATGTTTCACCCACGACGGAAATCGTGCGCGTAATCGGTCCGCGCACAACGACGCCATCCGGACGACGACGGGCCGTGTACTGAAAATACACCAGCGAGCTGACGACACCCAGGACAATGATGATGCCCTCGATGATGCCTTCCGTATTGGTAGATTCGGCTGTAGCCAGCGTCAACGGAATGAGCGTACCTGTTATCGCACCATAGACAGCCACCGCCGCACCCACGCCGATCAACACCGCCAGCGCCAGGTTCGTCAGGCCGGATGCGCCTCGCAGCGGTTTAAAGAGCAGCAGGACCGCCAGCAAAGCCGCGATCAGCAAAAAGGCCGCTTCGTTATAGGCTGTGATGTGTTGCAGCAGAGGCAAGATCACGCTTTGGAGGGTGACAATCGCCGTGAATGCCGCCGCCAGCCCGACAAATACCGAAATCGCCAGCCGATAGAGGACGTTATCCCCCAGCAAATAGCTAAAGATAAGCAGCGTGAAGACGAAGCCCAGTACGGCGC
The DNA here is from genome assembly GCA_020634165.1 of Anaerolineaceae bacterium. Lineage (GTDB taxonomy): Bacteria > Chloroflexota > Anaerolineae > Aggregatilineales > Phototrophicaceae > Phototrophicus. The sequence continues at coordinate 321,775 of JACKCF010000002.1, forward strand.
TTACCTGGCTCAAATCCATGTTATGCCCGTCCTCTCCGCAGGAGATGAAGAATGATGTAAAAGACGTTGCCCACGACAATCAGGCCAATAATCATCAGCAGACCAATCGTAAAGGACTGCCAGCGCTGGTCAGTATCGTCCAGGCGGTCGATGTTGACGACGCCTCGTGCGTCCAGGGTTGCACCGCCATCACCTTCATCCGTCATGGATTCATCAGAATCCGGCGTAGGCGTGGCTGTAACGCGCGGTGTAGAGGTCGCGCGCGGCGTCGAAGTCGCACGACGGGTCGCGGTTGCTTCTTCTGTTGGCTCCGCCTCATCGTCGGTTTCCTGCGTCGGCGTCGGGTCATCATTAGCCTGTGAATCCCAATCGACGCGCTTGAGGGTCGTATGGAGCGCACTTGCCTTGGCGACACTGCGCGGCGCGGCTGCCTGATTATTCGGCTCGACTTCACTGGCGGGCCGCTGTTCGATGTTCACCAGGAAGCTGGCGACCCAACCTTCGCGGCCATCCGCCAGCCGAATCTGCGTCCAGCTTTCGTCATCGTTGTAGCTAACCACTGGAACCACCGCTCCTGGCCGCAGCACGCTGATGATCGCGCCATTGGGCGTATTGCGCACATTGATATTGACATCAGAAACGACCACCGCCACATCAATCAATGGGGCCTCCGTCGGCTCCGGTGTGGCTGTAGGTTGCGGCGTCGCTGTTGGCTCAGATGTCGCGGCCTCCGTCGGCGCTTCAGTCGCCTCTGGGGGTTCCGTCGCTGCTTCAGTAGCGGCCTGCGTATCGGTTGGTACTGGCGTATCGGTCGGTTCAGCCGTATTCGTTGGTGTTTCGGTCGGCTCATCGAACGCTGTTGACACGGGCAAAATATCGCAGTCGTTACCGCTGATATTGACGATGTCGCCGAATACCCAGGAACTTTCTTCAGCCTCTAACTGGAACCACGCGCCGGTGCTATCCACAGCAACAACGTTGATATTCTGATTGGCTTCCATCGTACCCACGATGCCGAATTCCGTACCTGGACCGCCGCGCAGATTGATGCGATCTGCTGTGCGGTTGGTCGCAGAGCACTCAATCACTTCCGGCGTGGGCGTAAATGAAGGCGTAAAGGTCGCTTCCAGCGTGTCAGTTGCGGTTGGCGTAAAGGTTGCCGTTGGTGTCGGCGTATCGGTTGGGGTACGGGTTGCTGGAATATCCACTGTCGGCAGCAAACCAACAGGCAAATCCCCATATCCGCGCAGCATCTGGTTGTACGTGACAGCATCACCATAACCTGCCAACGAGCCAACAACCTGAGCGTTATTCTGCAAATAAGCCTGACTTAGTGGCACCGCCGCGAGGCTGGTTGCCACCACGAACTGGGCAGTTGTCTCTGGCCGGACCTGTTCCATCCAGTCTCGGACCGTATCCGCACTCTCAGCGACGATCACGATCAGGCCAAATGTATCCAGATCAGGAATATTCAGGTTGGTCGGGTTGCCGCGTGTATCGGTGCTGAACAGCGCCGCCGTATTGCTGCTGAGGTCGCGCAGGCCCAGGCTGCCACCCGGCAGGTAGCGCACGGGGTAGAAATCGACATTGCGGCCTTCTTCGCCCGCCATGCCCGCCGCGAACACTTCCGCCCGGATCAGGCCAATGGCATTGGTACCGACAATCACTGGCTTACCACCGCGCGCAATAATATGTGCCAGCAGATTTTCAGCAATTGGGTCCAGTTCTGCCGAACCGGTAGGGCCGTATTCAGCGGCAAACAGCACCAGTTCGCCCTCACTGATCTGGTCGATACGCGAGAAGGCATTCAGAGCCGATTGCTCACTAAAGACGGTCTCTGGCTCTTCGCCGACATTGATTGATGTCAGCAGCGGAATCAACACGGCTGCGATCAACAGGGCCGCAATCAAGAGGCGCTCAAAGGGCCAGCGACGACGCGGCTTGCGACGATCACGGCGGGATTCATCTGTTGACTGGGTACCCGCCAGTTCGCGCAGTACATTGGCGCGGCGCTGCTGCTCCGGCGACAATTTGACGGCATCCGTCGCCGCAGATAGACGTGAGGCCGATTCTTTTACGGCGATGGGCGCCAGTGCGCCACCCGGCATCACCTTCGATGGGGCTTCGGTTTCGCCTTCGTCGCTATCCAGGTTCAAGCCGGATTCGCGCAGTTTGTTCAGGCGATTATCCAGCTCTGTGACAGGCCGATCTACCTGGTCGCCAACCATCGAGGCGGCAATCGTGCTGGATGTGGCCGCTTCTCGCAGCCATTCCGGCGCGTCTGTTTCCTCAAGCGCAAATCCGTCTTCCGCCGTCTCTAAATCTTCAAATTCTATCTCGTCGATCTCATTGTCAGCGGCACCTTCTTCAAACACGCTGTCGAGATCAAGCGGTGCCAGATCAAGCTGTTCCGGCCTGGTTTCCTCCACATCGAAGGATGCCAGCAGCGCATCCAGGTCCGCCAGCGGCTCGCCAGCGGTCGCATCGCGCACTTCAGCTTCGACCATATCCACATCGGAAAGTTCGGCCAGCAACTGGTCGGTCATACCTGTACGCTGACGCCGTTCTTCCGGCGTGATGTCTTCGGGAATATCACTGTCTTGGTCGGCTTGTACCTCGTCGAGCACAGAGAGCCATTCCGGCTCATCATTAGACTGCTCGAACCACTCATCAAATTGCTCTTCGTCGGAATCTGAAGATGACGAGATGATGTCATTAATTCCGGCATACTGTTCGGATAAATCCGGCTGGTAAGCCTCGTCGTCCTCGTAATCCCCTAGTTCCGGCAATTCATCGAAATCGGTGCTGAAATCAATCGCATCAATATCTGGCAAACCTTCTTCGAGGTCTTCGCCCTGGAAATCATCGAGGAAGTCGTCACCAAAGTCATCATCGAAACCATCGGCCAGGGAAACTTCACCCCGGAGGTCCCCTTCAGCGGCACCCTGAACATGCGTTTCAGGCTCCATATCATCAAGCAGTGCATACAGGTCCGAGGTAGAGGCATCAATCTGGATCTCGTGATCAATGTCTTGTTCGTCTTCGCCCAGGCTTTGCAGCAAATCTTCCAGATCACTTGTTCCGACGCGCTCTGGCAGACGTGCCTCATCTTCATCTGCGCCAACACCACGCAAAATGCTGTCAAGGTCATCGACCATCTCATCGTCAGCGTTAAGGTCAGCCAGAGCACTATCGAGGTCCTCTGTATTGGCGCTCGCTCCGCTCAGATATTCCAGATCATCCGAATCTGGCTCAAGCTCGGATTCCACTTCCGCACCGGAAAGATCGGCTGTGCCACCAACGGGGGCATCCACATCGCCCAGATAAGGGGCGCTGTCCTTCAGCCAATCCGGCTCCAGCAGATTTTCGCCGAGGCCCATTTCTTCAGCTTCTTCGTTGCTCAGGACGCCGAAGTCGTCCGACAGCCAGCCGCTGTCAGACGGTTCATAATGCTCGGATTCGGCTTCTTCACCCTCATCCAGGGCACCCAACCATGACAGGCCATCATCATCGTCGGATTCATCAGCCAGATTAACAGGCTCTTCACTCAGCGAATCCAGCACGTCCAGCTCACCAGACATCTCGTCGAGCAAGCCGTCATCAAATTCAAACTCGGATTCTATCTGGAAGTCATCAGCCATGACCAATTCGTCAACCGCGTCGAAGTCTTCAGCAGGTTCTTCTGGTTCAGGCTGTCTGGCAGCAGGCTTGTGATCGAACAATCCCGCCAAAGGATCCGCGCTGGTGCTCTCATCTGCATCAGCGAACAGATCGTCCAGGGCTTCATCACTATAGAGTTCACTGGTATCCGGCCGCGATGACTCCTCGGAATCACTCAGGCGGCCCGTATCAAACCATCTATCGGCAGAAACAGGTTCTTCCTGCTCAGACGCCTCAAAAGAGTCGTCATCACCTGTCGCCCACTCAAAACCGGATGATTCTGGCTCCGGCGCTTCATCCGGGCTGGTATAGCTGGCCGCTTCTACCGCGTCGAGCAGTTCTTCAAATTCCTGCCCACGATGCCAGGCAAAGCCATAACTCTGGTCGTCGCCTGCCTCGCCGGATTCATCATCTTCATCGCTCTGCCAGTTGAGCATTCCAGTCACGCCGGTTCGCTCCTCTGATTGAGCTTCTTCGGCGTCTTTCCAGTTCAGCTCACCAGTGACGCCAGTGTGCTCTTCGCTTTGGCCTTCACCTTCGCCATCTTCCCAATCAAAGGACATATCCTCAGACGCATCATCGTCTTCTGGACGCTCTGGATTGTCGAAGAAATCGTCGTTACTCATCGTCACCTACACTTCGCCATAATCAGTCTGGTGCGGAACTCAGCCATGCACTACTCGACTGACGACTGGTTACCGTATGTTCGATCTTGCCCAATGATGACGCGCACACCTGTCACCAGGGTGGCCAACGCAATACCTAACAAAATACCACGTGCCCCGGCGCTCAGGGGAACGCGGGTCAGCCAATCGGTCACCTGTTGCAGCGGCTCTAACTGGGAAAGTGGCAGCGCACCAATCAGAATAATCAGCATGCCCGCCAAAAAGACCAGCCCGCCCCAGGTCACACCACGTCGCAGCAGCCGGAAGGCGCCATATACCAGCGCAAAGCAGATCAATGCCGCCAGCGCCAGTTCAATCTGAACCTGAACGTTCTCTAAAATCAGGTTGTAATCGGAAGAAAACTGATAGGCCACCAGTGCCACAATAAAGCTCACCAGCAGTATCAAACTGTTCAAGCGAGCACCTGTGCCCGGTCCGCGTACCAGCCGCACCGCATGGACCGACAGTAAATTGAAAATGCCAATCACCAGTGTCAGGGCGATCACCACCACCACCAGCCGGATGAACAGATTCGAGATCGTGTTCAATGGAGCGACCAGGGCGCCGGTGTCACCAAAGGCGCTTCCATCCCCAACCAGCAGACCAGCCAGGGTCAAGACGCCAAAAACGACCACCACGGTCGTATAAAGTGCAAAGCCAAGACGAATACGCATCGCGGAACCTCGCTAACTGCCGTATTGCTGGGCCAGGTTATAGGCCATCAGAAATAAGAGAATCACGATCAGGAACCAGCGCATCAGGTCGATGGTCAGATTGCGGTTGGCCAGATGGGGCAATTTGCCCAGATAGGCCGCACCACCGTAAAGTTCATCACCGATGAGTGCATGGTCTGCCATGGCATAAGCCACCGCCTGCCCCGTGAGTGTGCTGCTGCTGGCAATTGTCGTCAATCCGCGCCGACTGGCGGATGCCAGCACCAGCGCCAGTTCCACGCCATATTGCCCGACTAATACGTGGCTGCTGAGTTGGTCATCGCCTGCCAGCGTGGTCAAAGCACCAGAATACGCCAGCGCGCGTGGCCCCGCCGGGTACCAACGAGCCGAGGTGCCCCGATAGGCATCGATCATTCCACGTGAAGCATAGGCCCGCCGCAGTGTATCGACAGCCAATGGCAGGGTACTGGTTTCTGATGTGGTCACAATCGGAGGAGCATCACTGACCGTCGCTGGCTGAATCGCATAATAAGCTGCTTCTGCCGCGACCAGCGTCAGGATAGTGTTTTCATCACCCAGGCTGGCCCCACCCAGGCCGATGTGCAGCGGACGACTGGCTTCAATGCTCTCATTAGCCAGGTCTGGCAGCACCTCAAAGGCACTGATGGGCCGCATCGGCAGTGGACGTCGGCGCCGGATGATGAGCGTCGCAGCAAAAGTAAACAATACAATCAATATTGTGATGATTTGTAAATCAGGTGCCACAGCGATCTCCCGGTGGTGAGATGATAAGCAACCCTAATTCATACAGAATCGCTACTAACAGTTTTCCAGGCAACACCGATCTTTTACATGGATTGGCAGAGGTTCAGGGCGTTTCTTCTTCGGCCAGCCGCTGCCGTATGGCTGCGATGCCTTCCGGCGTTTCCAGCGCGTTTGCAAGACCCCGCACAATCTCTCCGGCACCGAAGATCATGCTTGCGGGTTGCAAAACCCAGGCTACCTGCGCCACCAATGGCCCGACAGGCTCCACCACATCGAGCAGCAAATGCAGCGACGGTGCCCATCCCCGGTTTAGTGCCTGTGCCAACCAATCATCATCGGGGGGACGCGGGTCATTGCCCTGCGAAAGATCTTCGTTCGCCATAAAACGCAGTATAACACAGCGCCCCATTGTGCGAAACTAAAGACGCAAGCGGTTTAAGGGGCCTTTTCTTCCTATATACGCAATGATTATCAAGTTATCGGCAATGGTTTGGGCGAGATTTCGTAATAGCCAGCGTACAAAACAAATATAAAAAAACAACGCAAAGCGGCAAATGATGGAAGGTGCGAAAGCGTTCCTGGTGTCTTCGCGCCCTTCGCACCTTAGCGTTAGGATTTCTTTGCTAAACAGGCAGTGACAACTTACTCGATATACCCCAGTGCCCTGAGATTATCCATCATCTCTTTGCTGACGCCGCCGTTGTAGGTCGCTTTGGCCTTCTCTTTGCTGGCATCATCCACAAACTGTGACACGCGCTGACGCAGCGTTTCGGCCAGATCGGGCTTTTCGCCAGCCATGTCGCTGACTTCACTGGGGTCGCTGGCCACATTGTAGAGATTTTCCACATCGTCCCCGACCATCGCCAGCTTGTGATCGCCATCATAGACGCCGCGCCGCACCTGGGTCAGCTTGCGGTTGAGAACGATACCGGGCATACGCTCGTCAAGAATCGTCAGGAGGTTATCCGGCGGGAACGCCTCGGAGAAAGCAATACCACCTTCCGGGTCAGGAACGCCATTCAGCGAACGCGACAGTGATAAGGCTTCCACATCGCTATCCGGGTAGAGTCCGGCCAATTCGAGAATCGTATGATAAATGCGCCGCGTTGAGACATTGGTTGGGATGCGCCTGGCCGGAAACTGCTCAGGGTAGCGAATAATCAGCGGCACGTGCACCAATTCCTGATACACGACGAAGCTGTGGCCGACGTAATCGTGGTCGCCATGCCCTTCGCCATGATCGGCAGCAATGATAACCACCGTGTCATCCAGCGCGCCACTCTGTTCCAAAAAGGCGAACAAACGCCCCAAATGCACATCCTGGTCGATGATCTCCGCATCATAAAAGGTAGACAGGGTTTCGCGCTGCCAATCTTCCAGTGGTGGATCGGCTGGACTGATCCAGGCGCCGGCGTCGGCATTATGATGCGTGATGAAGCGCCAGGCATGTTTATCGTGCTTGATAGAGGGCGCAATCCGCTCGACTACATCCTGCGGTGGGCGATACGGCGTATGCGTACCCATCAAATTGAGGAAGGTAAACAGCGGCTTTTGTGCGCCACCATCCTGCTGCATGCCCAGATAATCGATCAGGTCATCAATCGACCGCTCAGTGTTGCCCTTGTAATTCACCATCCGCGACCAGATCGGCACCACCAGCGGGTTCAGCGACAGCTTGAACATCAGATCATTATGGGCAAACTGGTTGGTGACTTTGCGCGCCAGCTTACGGAACTCTGTCGCGACGGCTTTGCGCGGTCCACTGCGGCGCATATCCACCGGACGATTGGGTGAGGCGCCAGCGTAATTGAAGAAATGGTGGAATCCGCGCTGTAAGCCTGTTTCCAGCAAGCCAACCATCGGATTGTTGCAGAAGGCTGTCGTCTGGTAGCCTGCCGCTTGCAGATGTTCCGCCAGGGTGATGTGCTCATGCGGCAGTGCCTGATGCGCTTGCTGGAGCTGGTGCGCCCCCGGATACAAACCCGTAAACAGCGACCCGTGCGCCGGAATCGTCCATTGGGCTGGCGCAATAGCGCGTTCAAAGATGGTTGCATCCTGGGAGAAGCTATCCAGATGAGGTGACGTTTCTCGCTGATGACCATATAAAGACAGGCGATCCCGCCGTTGCGTATCCAGCACGATGAAGAGGATGTTGGGCTTTGCTGCCATAGGGTTCCTGTCGTTGCAGCCTGACGAGTGCAGTGTGTCCTTCATATAAGCAATCAAGCATAGCAAGGGGGCTACCCTGCGACAATGGTCAGCATGTACCGGAGAACTTTAGAAGTTGATGTGTCAGGCGGGCCATTTCATGTGGCGCTGGCATCCAGTTCGCGCAAAAGCTGGGCGATCTGCCCATCATAATGATCGGCCCCATCCGGGAACCAGTAGCGCGCCGCCTGTGCCAACCAGGCGATCAGCAGCAAACGCCGCAATTGAACGATGCCAGGGCCAACGACAGGCACAGGGTCAAGCCCAACGGACGCCAGCAGCGTTGACCGATCCAACGCAGTCGGCCCAAAAATCGGGCGCTGCCAATCAATCACACGATAGCCGTCTGATGTTACCAGCACATTTTCTCCCCAGAGATCACCATGAACCAAGCCCATCTCGCCTGAAAAGCTGTTCATCACGGCTGATGAGTCGGCGTGCTTCTTTAGCGTATCGCCCATCGATTGCGTCACCTGCTGAAACTTACCCTCCTCAATCAGCATATTGATGTCAGAAACGATGGTTTCGACATAGGCAACCCAGGCTGATTCTGTGCGCAGGTCTGCAACCGATGGCAAATCCCCCTCAATCTGGCTGATCTGGCGCACGATGTTATCGACTGCCGCCAATTTTGCTGCATCTGACAGTGCGACCTCGTTCAAATGAGGTGCCCGAATGTCCTCCATGATGAGCGCGTTGTCGGCAATCACCTGGGCTGAGACTAACAACGGCGAGCGCGCATTCTCGTAAAAAGCAGGTTCAACAGTCGGCGGCGATTGCACTTTATAGATATAAGTCTGCCCATCTTCACAGGAAACCCGTTGTACACAAGATAAGGGCCACTCGTGCAATGTAGTCCGCTGAACAACGGCACAATTCAGAATGCCGGATAACTCAGCATCATCGTGCAATAACAAATCGAAGTAGGTGTGCTTGTGCATCAAGCATCCTTCTTGGAAGAACTAATTTAGGCGTTGACGTATTCCTCAGTATGTTACAGGCCATGCTGGCGAATGTAGCGGCTGACATCGACATTATAAGCGATGTCTTCCACATGACAGATCAGCCAGGGTTTGCCATCTGGCACCCAGGTAACGCTGGCCGGGGACGGCACCTTCACACCATTGATCGTGACCCAACCATGTGGTTCCAGCCGCCAGAGGATTTGCTTTTCATCTTTGCTATCACGCCAGCGCATACCCTCCATGCGCAGGATGAGGTCTGTCTTCGGGTCAAAATACACGGTAAAGCAATCCTCGCCCTCCTCAAAAGGCACAATCAGACGGGCACTGTGCGCAGTCAATGGCTCCCAGAGGACCCGTTCATCGGTCACATACACCGATGGGAACCACATGGCTTCTGCCCACATGGTCATATTCGCTGCCTGATTAATCTTGGGATCGTTGTCGATCACCCCAACGGGTAACTCCATGCGGCCAATGCGATCCAGATAATGCTCGTTGACCTTCATGATGCGGCGACCGAAAAGCGTGGCCTCCATATAATGGCGATAGTTATGGCCGCCATCATGTACAAAGCGCCAGCGGCCCAGGAATGGCAGGGGACCAAAACGCATATTGGCGCGCCCCGTAATGACCGCCGAATGAACCAGGGGCACATCTTTGCCAATGACTGCGCGTATATAGCGTTCTACAGGCGGAGGCAAATGCGGCGGTATTGGTACCGTTTCAGTTTTCACTTGTGGGGCATCATACGCCGGAAAAGGACGCGGCCAGATGTACAACCCTATCCAACCACCTGCGATCAAACCCAGCAGCCCCAGCGCCAGATACAGGAAAAACATGTTTCATGACACTTTCTTGGTAATCTAAATCACATTCCAAAATACGCACAAAACGGCGAATTTGATTCATCCTCAGCATAGCAAATTCCGCAGATGCTTGACCTGACGAATGTATGCGTTATGATGCTGACTTTCAGCAAATTACAGTTATGGAGCAGTGTTATGCAATGGGGTGTACAGGAACATCTATTGCCAGGTGATGATCCAACAGCGCGGTTTAGTGCCGCACGTGAGATGGGTTTTGACGGGGTCGAGGTCGAGGCACAGGCGCTGAACGAGTCTTTTATGGAATACGCCCATGCTATCGAAAGCACGGGAATGCCCATCGCTGCCGTGAATGCTGGCAAGAATCCCTTCCTGGCTGAAGATCAGGCTGTGCGCCGGATAGCCCTGACACGCCTACAACAATCCCTGGCCGATGCCACCGACCTGCGCAGCCCGCATGTGCTCTTTGTTCCGCACTGGCGCGATACAGGCTACGATCCGGTTGATGCGGAAGAACAGCCGCGCGGCCTTAAGTGGATACTTTCCAATATGCCTGACCTGGCCTATGCAATGGGCGTCGAACTGCACATGCAGCCGACGGCTGATTCCTACATCGTCAATACCGTCAAGGATGCCTGGGACTGGTATAACGCGGTGCGCAAACCGCACCACCTTTTCATCGCGCCCTGCACCCACGACACAGCCGACGAAAAATGGTCCAATTACGCTGACCGCATCACCTACGCCCACATCAGCGGCCCCGGACGCACCCTGCCCGTTAGCTTACCCGCCATCATTGCGCAGGTTCCCGGCCTCAACTGGCTGACCATCGCGGCTGATAGTATCGGTGATGGTGATCTGGCGGAGAGCTTGGCAAGGATCAGAGAATCGTAGATCACGAGTTAACTGGCTCAACCCCCATCCTCGGTCCTTCCCCCATGAGGTGGAAGGATGCCTTTCTTGGCAATTTGGTCGCAAATTAAAGTCCCCTCACCTCACGGGGAGGGGACTTAGGGGTGGGGTCTTACTATTAACCCTCCCGCTTCTTCTTACGAGCGGGCCGCCGTGTCCTCCAGCGGAAAGCCAGCAAAAATGCCGCCATCAGCCCGACCATGCCCGCTATCGCCAGTGTGATTTGCTGCGCCTGCATTGTCGCCTGATTACGCAGGTAGTCCAAAATGGCAGGCGTCCCCTGCGCGACGACATCCTCTGGCGGGGTAATGAGTGGATTGCCTTCTACGTCTATCCGGCAGTCGCCACTGGCCATTGACGGCAAATCAGCTAATTGCGTTGGTAGATGACGAAAGGCATTGTCACGAATATTTAAAACACATAGTCCTGACAATTGGTGGATTTCTGCTGGTAGGCTCGTTAGTTGGTTGTTCCACGCAGAAAGCTCCGTCAGGTTGCTAAGGTAGCCAATTTCTGTTGGTAGACTCGTTAGTTGATTACTATTCACATGTAGCATACTCAGGTTACTGAGCTGACCGATTTCCGCTGGCAGGCTCGTTAATTGGTTTCCCCACACAGAAAGTTGAATCAGGTTATTGAGTTGGCCTATTTCTGCTGGCAGGTTCGTTAGGCGGTTGTAACTCAAATCCAAGGTGGTCAGGTTGTTGAGTTGGAATAATTCCGCTCGCAGGCTGGTCAGTTGGTTGTGGCTTAGTCCTAGATAAGTCAGGTTACTGAGGTGACTGATCTCTGCTGGTAGGCTCGTCAGCTGGTTGTCATACACCTCCAAGCCGATCAGGTTGGTTAGCTGACCAATTTCTGCTGGCAAGCTCGTCAGGTCATTGCCCCAAACATCTAGCGCAGTTAGGTTGCTGAGTTGGAATAGTTCGAGGGGCAAGGTCTCCAAGTCGAGCCCCCTCAAATCAAGACTTGTCGCGCCGCTAGCTTGTGCCGCCTCAATGCGTTCCAAGGCAATATCATAGCCAGATTGTTGCTGAGCAGTGGTCAGGCCACTGGTTAGCAGCAAGACGAGGATCAGCAGGGTGAGCAGGGTCGTTTTTGGGGTCATCTTCTAAAAATCTCACTCTATGCAGATTTGGTCATACCCCACCTCTAAATCTCCTCCCCGAAGGAGAGGAGACTTTGTCTACTTCCAAATATGATAGAAAGGCATCCTTCCTCCTTCGGGGGAAGGACAGGAGGATGGGGGTTCGGCCCGATATGAACAGTATAGCCTTGCTATTATGTGACCTTCCTCAACGTTCAGGCAGCGGCTACCCTGCGACTGCCTAAGCGCGGAACTAGCCAACAAGGCTAATTCATCACCCCGACCAACCACTGCTGGATCGGCGCCATATTCACCAGATGCTCTACCGTAATATCGACGAAATCGGCGCTGGTGATGATATCCTGCGGCAAATCTTCCTTGAGATGAGCATATAAACCTTTGTACTTCAGCAACTCCGCGCGCGGATGGTCCGCATCAAAGCCGTGTGGCACTTTGGCATAAGTATCACCGAACAGCACGTAATCGCCTGCAGATTGGACCTTCGCGATGGCATCTTCCAGCACCTGACCTTTTTTCTTGTCATCGACCGCATCACGATAGCGAGCCAGTTGGTCTTTATCAAAGCCGAACATACCCGCCATCATACCAACACCTGTCGGCGTGATCTGCAAACCGAACGCCGGATTCTGCATTTTCTTGCCGACGCCCTCCCACCAGATCATGGGAATATTCTCTTTATAAGGCGACTTGTCATTGCTAAAGCGCACATCACGATTGATGCGCATCAGCGAGCCAGAGCCATTGGTGCGCGTATCATAGATCACATCCGGCGACACAATATCCTGCAGCCGTTCCCCAACGGCCATAACGAAAGCCTGGGCAGGCGTCCGAACAGCATCAATGTAGGTTTGCTTATTCGCCTGGAACCATTCTTTGTTATTGTTATCACGCAGATTCCGCAGGAATTGGCCCGCTTCTGGCGGAAAGCCTTCAAATACCATGTCCATTGCACACCTCATGTGTAATCAGAACGAATTTTCTATTCACAATATCATAGTGGACTGCTATCATTCCGTCAACAACTTACTATATGTTTTTAAAGAAAACTTCACGCAAGACCTTTAGAATCGCTGTACACTGATTTCTGTTACTATCATGCCAACTGCTGTTAGCGATCATTACCTGATGAATAAACGCACCTACAATCAATTTTGCCCACTCGCCTATTCGCTCGATGTCATTGGCGACCGCTGGACGCTGCTCATCATCCGCGAGCTGATGTTCGGCCCGCGCCGTTACACGGATTTGCAACAGGGTCTGCCCGGCATCGGCACCAACCTGCTGGCCAAGCGCCTCAAAGATATGGAAGCCGCCGATATTATCAGCCAGCAAAAACTGCCACCACCAGCGGCATCGCACGTCTACACGCTGACGGAACGCGGCAAGTCCCTGCAACCAATCATCATGCAGCTAGCGGAATGGGGGAAACCTTATCTGGCTGAGGGTTTCCAGTCTGATGATTACTTCAGCACAGTCTCTTGCATGTCTGCGCTGCGCATGATGTTCACCCCGGAAAAAGCAACTGGCATCAGCGCGACGGTCGATATTTCACGCGGTTCAGAAGCATTTTTCGTGCAGGTACATCGCGGCGTGCTGGCCGTCCAGACCGGACTTGCCCCACTAGCGGATGCCAGTGTTCGTTTTGATGACCTCAAGACGCTGCTGATGCTCATCGGTAATCCGGCCACCCGTCAACAGGCACAGGCTTCTGGCATGATGACCCTCACAGGTGATGAAACGGTCTTCGATAGCCTCCTGGGTGCATTCAACCTGCCTGTTTAGACCGTCAATCATTGATTCAGCCCGTCGGCTGGATTACACTGACACGCATACTCGGCGTGGGAAATGCACTTCGGATCGCCCACGAATACTACAGAACCATAAAAGGGAAGCCACATGCTCGATTTTAATCCCTCGGGCAAGTTTACGTTGCTTTCGATCGACGGCGGGGGCATGCGTGGTCTGATCGTACTGAATATGCTGGCCTATCTGGAAGAAGCCACAGGCCAGCCGCTATACGAAATGTTCGATATGGTCGCCGGAACCAGTACCGGCGCCATCATCGCTGCCGGTATCGCCCTCAAACTGACGGCCAAAGACATCATCCACATCTACTATGACGACATCGCCGGTGTGTTCCGCAGCGGACGAGGTTGCTGGCCGCGCCTGACATGGCTGCTACAAGGCATGCGTCACTATTATGACCTCAAGCCGTTTGTCGATGCGCTGAGGGTCTATGCTGGTGGGCGCCGCCTGGGCGACCTGGGCATGCCCGGCACCAATAAGCATCCCTATCGCAAGCCGATTGTGCTGTTCACGACCAAGGACTTACGCACAGGCAACACTTACTATCTGGTCAATGATGGACCAGGGGCGGCGATGTTCAGTACCTGGCCAGTGATGGGAGCCGTCGCCGCCAGTGCGGCCGCGCCGATCTACTTCCCGCCTGTGCTGGGCAACCTCATCGACGGAGGTGCGGGCGTTTTCGGCAATCCCAGCCTGGCCGCAGCCATCGAGCTAACAACCTATATTGGCGTCCCAGCGGAAGACATCATGCACATTTCGATTGGAACAGGCCACATTCCCAGCAATCGCGAAGAAGGCGAAGGCAGCCGCTTCAATATCTTCAACTGGATACAGTACCTGGTTTCCAGCGGTATCGAAGAATCCGCACTCCAGCAGGCGATGGCCACACGCTCTATCTACCCACAATCGGATTTCCGGCGCTACAACGTCAGTCTGCTGCCGCATCACCTGCAAGAGGAACTCGGCATTGAACTGGGCAGCATCAATCCGCTGCAATTGAATCTCGATGTTTCCAGCCAGGCGGAACTGGACCTGTTGAGCAAAATCGGCTGGGCCTATGCCGATGCCATCGACTGGACCATGCCTAACCTCATGCCCTGGGATACCCCTGGCGGTCGCCAGCGACCAGAACAGAAAAATCTCGCATGGGATGGCTCGATATTTGTTTAAGGGCTACAGGTAAAACGTCTCAGAAACAAAAAAAGGGCCTGCAAGCGCAGCGCCCTTCTTCGTTGTTACCGCAGATTTGTCTATTCCACGTTGAAGGTATCACCAGGGTCCATGACAATAGGCTGGGCGTCGGTCTCGTGATTGACCATCTGCGCCCATTGGCCACCATTCTGTACAATCGGCGTGAAGGTGTTATAGTGCATGGGGATCACATACTTGGGACGCAGCATCTTAATCGCCTTGATGCTGTCCTCAACGCCCATCGTGAAGACATCACCAATCGGCAGCATCGCCACATCAATTGATTCCTCACCAATCAGCTTCATATCGCCGAACAGGCTGGTATCTCCTGCAAAATAAACTCGCTTGCCACTCGCCTGGACAATGAAGCCATTTGGCTGGCCGCCATAGGTGCCATCCGGGAATGATGAGCTATGGAAAGCAACGGTCCACTTGGCATTGAAAAAATCGCCGTAGTACGAGCCGCCTGGGTTCACCTGGAAGACGTTCTCCACGCCCTTCGCCAGGAAGTAATTGCCCATTTCAAAATTGCAGACAACCAGCGCGCCTGTGCGCTTGGCAATTGGGACGACATCAGCCGTATGATCACCATGCGCATGAGAAACCAGGATGACCTCAGGGGACAAATCATCGGGATTGGCCGCTGCCAGCGGGTTCCCTGTCAGGAACGGGTCCACCAGAACGCTGTGTCCGTCAATGTCAAAAGCGAAAGCAGAATGTCCAAGCCATTGAATTGAAAAATTCATATAGATTACTCCTGTCAAACAAAGCCAAACTACAGCCCCGACTACACGGTATGGCACCAGGTTCTATAGATTGGATCGCAATCTTATTTTAGCTTTCGGGCGTTGCTTTTGCATCCTCATTGGACGTAGCACCATTAGTCGGGGCCGGAACAGTCGGCAAGCTAAGGACGAATGTTGATCCTTTGCCGATGCCAGCGCTCTCTGCCCAGATACGTCCACCATGAGCCTCTACAATAGCGCGACTGATGCTTAAGCCAATTCCCAGGCCGCCATGATGCCGAACCATGTGATCTTCGACCTGATAGAATTCCTCGAAGATTTTTTCAATCTGTTCTGGGTCAATGCCAATGCCCTGGTCCGCCACACGGATGCGAACCTCTTTATCCGTGAGGCCCGCCCCCGCCTCCACATGAATGAGGTTGCCCGGCTCTGTAAAAGCGATGGCATTGTTCAAAAGATTGGTTAGCACCATAATCATGCGAGTATGATCTACGCTGATATAGGCGTCATTTTCCGGCGACTTGATGACAATCTCATGCTTATCGACGTCAATCAGCGATTGGCTTTCCATCCATAGCGAATCGAACAACTCGCTGATGCGCAGTGTTTCCAGATGCAGGTCGCTCTGCTTTTGCTTGACATAACGCAGGTTAACCATATCTTCGATAATTTTGCGCAGTCGCAGGGCACTCTCTAACACTTTGGAGGCATGGCTCTGGGTATCGACGTCTTCATGATCCTGCAAAAAGCTGGCATAGCCCATAATCACACCCAGTGGTGTGCGCAATTCGTGCGAGGCAATCGCGATGAAGTTGTTCTTTAGCTTATCAACCTCGCTCAGTTCTTCGTTCGCGCGGCGCAGTTCCATAACCAATTGCGCGCCTTCAATCGCGACTGCTGCCTGGGCCGCCAGGATCATCAGATAACGGCGATCTTCCTGCGTCCAGGCGCCTGTGCGTTTGTTGATAACTTCCAGCACACCAATGACCTTGTTCTTGTAGGTCATGGGGACACCCAATAAGGAACGGGTTTCAAAGGCGATGTCCTCATCGACCTTGTCATAATGACGCGGATCAGTCTGGGCATCATCGACCTGAACAATTTCACGGGTCCGCAATATTTCCCCGGCGATGCTGTCCATTGGCACCGGTGTACCAATCAGGCTGTTGGTGTTATCAAGCGTGGTAGAAGCTGCAAAGAAGAGCTGCTGCTTCTTGTTGTTCCATAACAGAACCGATGCCGCATCACAGGCCATGATCTCGACAGCAACATCCATAATCCGTTTGAGCAGTGGGTCCAGTTGCATACGCGAGTTCAGCACGACGCTGACATCGACCAACTTCTCCAGCGTTGCAACCTGATTTTCCAACTGGCTTACACGATCTTGTAAAGCCTGAACATCCATGTTCACCATTACCGTTGATAACATTTGCCTCTTGTCATTGTAGCATCAAGCTTTTGATCCTGCGAAAAGATTTTGTGCTTTAAACCACAATTTTTATTTTGCTTTTTGCATTCGGTTTGAGGTGGGTTTTGGTGTTTTGGAAAAAGAACATCCCCATAAAAAGAGAACGTATAAAAGTAGTTGTATTAGTTGTAGGGCCTGTTCAAACTGTTCAAAACTCGGTAATCCAGGGCATTAAGTTGGGAAAAATTAACCGTTTTTTCCCAATTCATACCCAAGTCAAGAGGCAGTTATCACAACTTGGCAAACTCATTTTGGATAGTTGGGAAAAAAGTTTTGAACAGCCTGCTGTGTAAAACTTTGCACATATGCACAACCTGTGCAAAAGTTTTGAACAATGACGGAATTTGTTACAGAGAAACGCATTTTACGCCTGAGTTATGAACAGCCTGTCGAAAGTTTTGAACAGGCAAAAGGCGAGTTTTGAACAGAGTTTTGAACAGACAACTTTATTAATGTGGTTAATACTTGGGTTATGGGGAAATATCGTGGACCGACTTGGGAAATCCGCTTCCGAACGGGCGTTCGCATATCCCAATGATTTTGGGTTAAAGCGGCGGATTAATGCTGATAGGCTTTTGTTTTATTTGGGATACCCAAATGGCTGTCGAGCGTTATCCCAAGAAAATTGGGTTATACCGGTCATTTTATAGCAAAAATCTTGGGATAAACGGAACATTTGTGTTAAATCGCTTAACATAAAAGCGGCCTTCTTATAGGCCGCTCCTATGGGAAAAGCATCGATTTTCGCCCGAATGCGGGCTAACCGATGCCTTCTTCACTGTTTTCCATGAGGGCATCCAGCACCGCGTCGATCAATTCCTGAATCTGCTCGCGTGGCAGTGCCGATGGATTTGTCTGCCGAGCGGCCACCGCGGCATCTTCAATGGTATAGCCGCCGATGAGCGCCAGAGCGAGCGTAATCAGCAGTACCAGAATTTCGACGCGCACGGCGACCAGTTCCGGTACGACGATGGTCATCAGCCCGACGATGAGCGCGCTGATCGCAATCAATACGCGCCGCGATTTCAGCGCCAGGATGATCGGGTCAATCAGCGCGCGCCGTTGGCTTTTGTCTTCCGGCATAGAACTCTCCTTATATAGTGGCAGTTTGTGGGCTATCTAGTTGTGGGCAAGGCGCTGCCTTGCTTGATAGGAAAATTTGTGCCCTGCGGCAGGATTAATCGATGTGCCGCAAATCGCGGAGTTCGGCTTCCAGCCAGGCGACTTTGCTGGCAAGCGCCTGGATTTGCGGCGAGGTTCCGCGATAGTCGTCCAGGTCAATCTTGATGGCATTGTCGGCGCGTGTTTGCTCAAGCTCAGCTTGTTCAGCCGCCTCGATGGCGCGCTCTTCCAGGATGGCCTGCCAACTGGCTTCCAGTTCTTCCAGCGTGGGCACCGGACGTTCATCCGCCCAGGTACTTACAAGCGCCGGATAGCTATCCGCGCGCCGGAACTGAGCATTGGCGTAGATAGCCTCGACAGCCAATGCGAGGTCGAGTGGCTCGGCGGGAGTAGGTGTGGTCATGATTATTTCACCCGCCAGATTTCGACGACAGCATAGACTTCCGTGCCCCAGGCCGCCCGCTGACCAAAACCGAAGGTCGCGCTGGTTGTCAGGGCATAGTGCTGCAACTCGAATGTTTTGGCTGATGTAATCGTGAAGAACGCCTGCAAGGTCGCTGTGGTTTGGGCTGCATTCGCCGATGAAGCATAGGCATTCGGCCCGACCATCACGCTCACGTTATCAGTGATATTTTGCAGGTTGAGCTTGTGCTGATCGACAGCCGCCGCCGGGGCCTGTGCGCGCACATAGTATGTACCTGGGGCCAGCGTGAACTGGTTGCCGCCCAATGTGACGTTGCCCTGGGCATCCCCATATTTCGTATTGAGGGTGCGTGTGCGCCAGGCGCCACCGGTAAAGGTGCCACCATAGGACAGGGCTGCTTTTTCATCCCGCAGCAGCGTATAGGAATTCAGCAATTGGCTGAGGAAAGCGATATTGCCGCTGACCTGCGCATTGAGGTCGGCGGCGGTCAGGGGTTCGTCATTGACCCAGGTTTTAGGGGATGTCCATGTCATGGGATGGCTCCGTGAAGCGCTTTTAATGGTATGCTGCCAGCGTATCACGGGGCCTATCTTAAGAGGTGAACATTTGGTTTACCATTTGGTACGCTTTTGCCCGTTACCTGGACGGACTGTACCTTGCGTTCCACATATGCAGATGTTCCTGAACATCCACTGGATAGAACGACCACAATTCCTCCGGAATATCCGATATGATATCCGGCAGGGTGTCGGTTACTTCGCTATTGCCCTCAGCGGCATGGACGTCAAATGAATTGATCCAACCAACCCGGCCATTGCGGGTATCGCGCGCCAATAGCCATTTTTGTATCGTAAAATCGTCATACCACATCAGGTAGACCTCAAGCGGCGTTTCGTTATTCGTGAACACCTCAAACTTTTCGCTACCTATGTAAGAAGGCTCAGCTTCTAACGCCTCGCCATCATTCCCCAGCACGACCAGATAAGGGCCGAGTTCGACGCGCTCGGTTGCGACATTAAAGCTGCTTTCAGCATCGGCTGGATGGTCAAGCATGGGAATATCCCCGCTCAGGTCGGCGACAATGCGCACTGCAGGCAGCCACGCCAGTAGCTCCGGCTGCTGCGGAATTTCCGCCAGGTACCAGCGATCATCGGGATTGTTGGCATTACTCACCTGAGCCTCGATGCGAACGCTGGGAACGCCAAAGAACCAGGTTATCGGTTCGGCTTCAAAATGGATGCCATTATCAACCTGCGTCAGATGATAAAGGATCACTGCTTCTGATGGTTCCTCTATCAGTGCGATACCGTTTGCGAAAGCGCCCCATTCTTCAGGATAGTGCTGTAAACTGGCGCGTTCTTCTTCTGTCAAAGCGACTTTGCTCGCTTCGATCCAGATGACGCTCCATTCAGGATGGCTCGGCGCTGTGCCCGTATACCAGATCAGATCGTTTTCCGGCTGGTAAAGCCAGTACGTGACGATGACTTCCTGGCGGGGTGGGAGGACAGCAAAGGGTTCGGCATAGGTTGCGGGTTCATGGAATATTGGCGCAAGGCTCACTGTAGTCGTCGGGAGGCGGTCAACTATCGCTGGCTGGTCGGCCAGATTATCGGGGTTAGCTCGACTATTGAGTGCAATTGCGGCGATGACGACAGCCGCTACTATCAGCAGCGGAATCAGGGCTAACCAGGGCGAGCGTCCGCGCTTGGGCTTGGTGGATGTCGGCCTCTGCACGGATTTGTTCATGCGAGTGTCGCCAGCCGTCACCGTTTTGCTGAGGATTGGGGCTGGCTCGATAGAAGGTGGCTTCGGTGGGGTTACGTCTGCTTCCTGGGTATCGAGTGGTTTTTGATGGGCCGGCAGGGATTCATCGCCGTTGTCGGTTGAAGGCAGGTCCAATCCATGCCGTCGCAATTCGCCCCGCAACTGCCGGAATGCTATGTCGAAGTCCTGGCTGTGGAAATCGATGTATTGCAGGCGATGAAGCTGAAAGTGCACGTTGGTGGGTCGCCAGAGGATGGGGATCAGGACGGTGCCCTGATCTTTGGCGTACTGCCACTCGTCGCGCACATTTTCCGATGCCATCGACTCCGGCGAGAGCAGAATGAGCAGGGCGTCACATTCATCCAACCCCTGCTGGATGGCCTGGCTCCAGTTCACACCAGCGGCGATGTCTTCCAGGTCCAGCCAGACATCCGCACCCGCGTCGGTAAGCTCGCTCGCAAGATCAACCGCGAATTCCTGATCGACGCGGCTGTAACTGATGAAGATGCTCGGCATGCTGACCTCGTTTCGGTCGCTAGTCAACCTACCTAAAGCATACCCCATTCCATCAGACGAAGATACGACTAAGGTGCTGTCGTAGGTATGAAGAACGGCGTCAAAATCAGGAAGCGATCCACAGGAATGATCGGCTCCAGCGTGATCGGAATGATGCGCACATCATCCACGCTGAGGGTGACGCCGCCGCTCGGTGTTGGCGTTTCTGTTGGCACCGGGTAGGGTTCGACGTAGTAGGAGCCTTCCGCGAACGACGATTCCGCCGTCCAGCCGATCTGATCCTCGGTTTGTACCAGCCACCATACGTAGCCATCGGTACAGGCTGGCCCCAGATACACGCGATCCAGCACCACGCCTTCGCCAATCATGCCGATCTGTAATGAAGACACCGATGGCTGCTGACGCAGGCGATTGGCGCCACCAGTCGTCACAATGCGGGCTGTTTGTACCCCGATGTTCAGGCGTGGCATCAGATAGCCCGTGTAATCGGCTGGGCACAGCGCACTACTGGGCAGCTCAATCACAGGTGTCACGACACTGACAAGCGTCGGCGTTGCCGTATGGGGTTCGGGCGTTGGTGTGCGCGTCGGCGCCTGATGGGTAGGCGTGGTAGGTGTGGCGGGTGTCAGCATGGGTGCGATTGTTTGGGTGGCAAGGGTAACGACGCCATCAACGAGACCCGATAACAGTTGATTCGCGGCCAGTGCGCCCACGAACACCACCGGAATGCCGATAATCAGCGCGATGAAGGCCATCGTCAAAAAGGATCGCCCCGATTCTTTGCGTTTGCGCGGCGGCGTTCGTCCACCAGGCTGTTCGACAGCATCCATACGCGGAACGCTGCCAGGTGGCAATGTTTCTAGTTTGGATTGCTTCAGCGGCGTCAGGCGGGAATCTTCACCCCGGCGCAGGTCAAGTTCCGCCATCAACTGGTTGAAAGCATCCATGAATGTCTGCGCAGTAAAGTCGATGTACTGCAGACGATGTAATTGAAAATGCACTTTGGTCGGGCGCAGCAGCACTGGGATGATCGTCTTGCCATTGTCGAGGAAATATTGCCACTCATTGGTGACGTTAACCGATGCCATCGAATCCGGCGAGAGCACAATGACCATTACATTGGCATTATCCAACCCCTGTTGGATCGCATTCGACCAGTTTTTGCCAGCGTGAATATCTTCTCGGTCGATCCAGACATCACGACCGTGCTGTTCCAGGGCACTGGCCAGTTGATAGGCAAAGGTCTCATCTTTGCGGCTGTAGCTAATGAAGATGCCCGACATCGAATATCCCCCAATTACGATATTCATTAAAGCATAACACGGAAGACCCCTACACCTCCAGCGGGGACAATAAATCAGAACACATTTTTTATGAACTACGAATAAGCCTGAATCCTCACAATCGAACGAAATAGTTCGCTATTTTGTATAGATTTATTGACAAAATCGAGGCGCCAGCACGCTCCAGACAAAATTTGGTATAAGATGATGTTGTTACAATACGTAATATTCTATAGCTAACGATAATTTCAATGTCACCACTTATAGCTACACCATTGAACATGTCGGCTAAAAATCTCACCCTGAAAGTTGCGAGATAGTCGAGGCGCAGAGCATGACAGGCAAACATTTTATCGAAGATTCTGAAATGGTCGTGACGCAGTTTCATCGCCCAGATTTCAGACAAAAGCAGCGCATCACCAATTCACTGGATCGTCCCGATGTCCCCTCGATTCTCGAATTTGAATTGGATGATGGGATGACTTTAAGCGCTGGCACGGATCGTGAAATCCTGATTGGTCGTCGTGCGCGTCCAGAAGACCCAGAAGTATCGCTTGATCTGGAGCATGTCAACGGTCGCGATCATGGTGTCTCTCGCTGCCATGCTATGGTGGCCGTTATCAGCGACAAAATCACAATTCAGGACCTCAACAGCCTGAACCACACACTGCTTAATGGCCAACGGCTTATCCCGATGAAGCGCTATACGCTGCGCGACGGCGATATTTTGACCGTCGGCAAGCTCAATATGTGCATTCATTACGTGCTCTGATTGCGCTCCCTCCTAACGAAAAACGATGGCCGGGGAATCCCCGGCTTTTTTGTTACTCAGGCAGGCTGCATATTGCGACCTAAAATTTAGAACATTAACTATCTGATACGGAAAATTGTGGTAAATTCATTTTATATCGTAACATTATGTAATGTGAGTAAGCGAACGCATGGCCACCATCCCACAACAGCCACAAGCACAGACACCGTATTACTATGCAGTCGGCCTTCTGCAATCCGGCAAAAAACCTGCCGATGTCGAAGAAGCTCTGGTCGCTGATGGTCTCAGCAATCAGCGCGCTAAGGCCGTTGTCAACAACTTACAGCAGGCCAAAAAAGTTTCGCTGCTGCACTTCATTCACATGCATCCAATACTGCATAAGTTTGAAGCCAAACTAAGCCGTGCCATTAGCGGCGTCACCGATCGCTTCATCCGAGGTGACAACTAAACCCAAATCGCATTTTCCGTGCCAGTTGACCACTGGCGAAAGATAATCAGGATTCAACAAAGCTGGCCGTACGGAGCCGGCTTTGTTGGTTAATGGGCCTGTGAACGCAACCCACATAATGCCGACATGTTGTCTTCACAATGTCTACAAAAGTTAGACGCATGATGTTGTCAGATCGACAGATACCATATGAAGGAGCAACATCATGTCGAAGAAGCTTATCATTGTGACGATTTTAATCAGCTTGTTGGCCATCAGCGCTGCGGCTGTCTATGCCCAGGGCAATGGCAACAGTAACGGGAATGGCGCAAACGGCGCAAATGGGAATGGTGGCAATGGTGTTCAGCAAAATCTGCAAATCCACGCGACAGACCCGGCCTATACCAGCGGTGGCATCGGCTTTGTGAACCCGCAGAATGGCAATATGTGGAATGGCAGCCAGCGCGGCCAGATGAATCGTGGTGCTGGTATGAACGGTACCGGTTTCTACGCCAGCCTGCCCCCGGCGACAGTTGATGAACTGCCGCAGAACGTCATTGATCTGGTGATTGATGGCTGGACCGATGAACAGCATGCACTGGCCGTGTATGAATCCGTTATCGCCCAATTTGGTGAGGTCGCGCCCTTCGTCAATATCATGCAGGCTGAATTACAGCATGCCGCCGCCTGGGAACTGATGTTTGATCGCTATGGCATCGAAATCCCCGCAATCCCGACCTTTGATGTGCCGCAGTTCGCCAGTGTTGAAGAAGCCTGTGCGCTGGGTGCAGAAGCTGAAATCGCCAACTTTGGCCTGTACGATACCATGCTGGCGACCTTTGAAGACTACCCGGACCTGTATCAGGTTGCGCTGTCCCTGCGCAATGCGTCGGAATTCCAGCACCTGCCGGCATTCCAAAGCTGTTCAGGATCATAATCTAACCTCCTCCTGTTTTACGCAAAGAGCCGGATAATATGTCCGGCTTTTTGTATTTATGCTGTCCTGGCAAGGGCGTCCTGGCAGGCATAATCACATTTTTGCTTGCATATCTGGACGCTTGTGAGGGCTTTTCAATGCCAGAGAGTTAACTTTTCGATTACAACCCTCCCGTTGTTAGCCACATACCCATGCCGTATAATCGACATAATTCACCTGTTAACAGGGTTAGCATGACGGACGAGTTCATCGGACAAACAATTGGCGGGTATGATGTGGAGCGTGTCATCGGACGTGGTGGCATGGCAACTGTCTATCTGGCGCGCCAGCAGTCGATGAACCGACATGTGGCGCTGAAAGTGCTGCCCAAGCAGTTTGTCAATGACGATACCTACCTCCAGCGCTTCGAGCGTGAAGTCGCGATTGTCAGCAAATTAGAGCATCGCAACATTATTCCTGTGTATGACTATGGTGAGCATGATGGCCTGCCATATATCGTCATGCGCTATATGCCCTCTGGCTCGATAGATGACCTGCTGCTTGATGGTCCCATGCCGCCGGAACATGTGCTCAAGATTGTGGCGCAGATTGCTCCGGCTTTGGACTACGCTCATATCAAGGATGTGCTGCATCGCGACCTGAAGCCGAGCAATGTTTTGCTTGATGACGATGGCGGCGCCTTCCTGACTGACTTTGGCATCGCGCGGCTGGCGGGCGAAGGCGTCAGCGCGATAACGACACAGGGCGTCGTCGGCACCCCCAGCTATATGTCGCCGGAACAGGCACAGGGCAAGCCGCTGGATGGTCGCAGCGATCTGTATGCGTTGGGCGTCATGCTCTTTGAGATGCTCACCGGACGTCGCCCCTTCGAGAGTGACACACCCTACAGCATCGCTGTCATGCAGGTAACCACGCCGCCGCCGACCTTACGCGCCATCAATCCGCTGGTCAGTCAGGCGGTGGAAAAAGTTGTACTCAAGTCCCTCAGCAAAAAGGCTGATGATCGCTATCCAACGGCAGTCGCTTTGTATGAAGCACTCAAGCTGGCCATCGAATATCCTGAAAAGGTGATGGATACCGAACCGAACTTGCAGCCGCTGCCGCTGCCCAGTTCGATGCAGCAGCCTCCTTATCAACCCATCAATCAACCTGCACCAGGCAGCGCCCCGATGCGCTATGTGTCCTCACCGAGCGGCAGCATTCCCAGTGTGCCATCGGGTCGGCTTAAGCCCAAGCGCGGTGGCAACCCACTCCTGAGCGTGTTTATGGGTGGGGCGATTGGCTGCGGCTTACTGGGCGTGATGATCGTGCTGGGCATTGTGGCTGTGCTCTTATTTTTAGCCAATAACGATGGTGGACAAGTCGCGCCCACACTGGAAGCAGGCGTTACAGTTGACGCCAGCTCAGTTGCACCGAGTACCGCCGAAGTACTGCCAACCCTGGATGCGACCAGCCGCGCCGCCCAACAGACGCTGGTTGCTCGTCAGCAGGATAACCAGGCGACATTAACCGCCGCTGCTGAAAATGCGTCGCCAACCCCACCTGCGACGGAGAGCATCTTTGTGCCTGTGGGGGTACGTGGAACGCCAACCCTGCGTCCGGCCCTGAGCGGTGTCTCCGGAACGATTATTTTTGCAGATCGTCGTGCGGACCCCGAAAGTGACAGCGATGTGCAGTCATTCGAGATTGTCTCGCTGAATCTGGAAAACTGGATCGAAACGCAGCTCACCAACGATCCCAGTGACAATACCTTCCCGCTGGCATCGCCCGATGGCAATTGGGTCGCGTATCAATCTGATGGTGATGGCGATAACGAAATTTACGTTGTCAATACGCTCGGTGGGCAGCGCCAGCGCATCACGAATAACAACTATACCGATTATCTGGCGTCGTGGTCCCCCGATGGCCAATGGATTCTCTATTCATCCGATGTGCGCGGCGACGGTCTGTATGACCTCTACCGGACGCGGCCAACAGGCCAGGATACCGAACTGGTTTTCAGCAATCGCCAGCGCAACAGCCACGCCCGTTACAGTCCAGATGGCCGCTACATTGTCTTTACCACTGGCACGGCCTCGCTGGATGCCTCCACCTGGGAAATTGCCCTGCTCGATACAGAAACTAATGAAGTCCGCATGTTGACCAACAACAATGTGCGCGATGGCTCGCCCGTCTTTAGCCCCGATGGCGAACAGATCATGTATATCTCGTTCAACGGGACCAACAACGCCATCTTCGTTATGGATGTTGATGGCACCAATGCGCGCCTGCTCTACGATAGCGCTGGCAGTGATTGGGCCGCCAATTACAGCCCCGATGGTGAATTCATCGTCTTTAGTTCCAACGTCACAGGTGATGATCAGCTTTTCCTGATGCAGGCTGATGGCAGCAATGTTCAGCAAATTACATCCACAGGCGGCGGTTATGCCTCCTGGATTCCTCCGCGCGAGACAGACTAAGTGGACGACCTCCTTGCCCAACTTCCAGCCATCGCTGGCATATTTGCACTCGCCTTTTTCTACTTCTGGTCAGCTATCCCCGCCGGACTCGCTCTGGGATTATCGCCTGGTGTAGTCATTGCCGTTACGACCATCAGCTATGTCGCCGGTGTGGCAATCGTGCTGCTGCCTGGTGAACGTATTCGCGCCTGGGTGATGCGCCGCTGGGGGCGTAAGTCGGACGATGAGCCGTCTAATGGCCGTATGCAGCGGATCTGGGACCGCTATGGTGTCGTCGGACTGGGCTTACTGGCCCCGATGACGCTCGGCGCCCAGTTGGGAGCAATTCTCGGCATCACCCTCAACGCCGACCCGCGCCGCCTGTTTCTGTGGCTGTCACTCGGTGGCCTGCTGTGGAGCATCGCCCTGACGGTGTTGGTATCGCTCGGCGTACTCGGTGCCCAGGCAGTTCTCTAAGGCTACTTGCACATATTGAACAAGTGTTCTATGCTTGGCGTGTGGGCAATGATAAGGAGACGAACATGGCACTTCAACAACCTGATGGTTATCTGGCGACACCTGCATCTGGCAGTGGCAAACCGGTGCTGGTCCTGCATCCCTGGTGGGGACTCAACGACTCGATCAAGGCATTTACCGATCAATTGGCCGAAGCTGGTTTCCTGGCCTTCGCTGCTGACCTTTATCATGGTCAGGTGACGAACCAGATCGAGGAAGCTGGAAAGCTGGCAAAAAGTCTGGACCATGATAAAGCTGCCGCCGATGCCACTGAAGCACTCGCTTATCTGAAAGAAAAATCAGGTTCCGAAGATGGCATCGCCGTGATTGGCTTCTCTTTGGGAGGCTCATTCGCGGTGCATCTGTCTGGCAGCCAACCCGATGACGTGCATTCGGTGGTGCTGTACTATGGCGTCGGTGAAGGGGATTTCAGCCAGATAAAAGCCGATTTCCTGGGCCACTTTGCGGAAAATGACCAGTACGAGGAACGCAAGTGGGTCGATTGGCTGGAGGGCGAACTCAAGAAAGTGGGGCGTTCCGTAACTTTCCATTTTTATGAAGGCACAGAGCACTGGTTCGTGGAGCCGGATCGCGCCGATGTTTATAAGCCTGATGCTGCTAACCTCGCCTGGGAGCGTACCGTCGCCTTCCTCAATCGCTCGCGGAACTAGCCTTCGTATAGCGGTTAAATTCACTAGGGCGCAAAATTGCGCCCTTTTTATTTTCTCATTTTCTTGCCAGTAGTGAACCAAATCGCCTATTCACATATATATAAGGTGTGAGACTCACATCCAGCCAAACACATCATGGAAGGTTATATGGATGTACGCCAGGAGCAAACAGCCATTAAAAAGCTCAAAGCGGGCGATGTTCGCGGATTGACAGCATTGGTGACAGCCTATCAGCACCGCGCGCTACGAACGTCGTACCTCATCACCCAGGATCGTGCATTGGCGGAAGATGTGACCCAGACGGCCTTTTTGCAGGCATTTGAAAGCATAGGGCAGTTTG
The DNA here is from genome assembly GCA_020634165.1 of Anaerolineaceae bacterium. GTDB lineage: Bacteria > Chloroflexota > Anaerolineae > Aggregatilineales > Phototrophicaceae > Phototrophicus. The sequence continues at coordinate 349,977 of JACKCF010000002.1, forward strand.
ACGCATCCAGGCGATTTTTACCCTGGTTTCTGCGCATCGTCGTGAACATGTCTGTTCAGATGGCAAAACGCCAAGCGAAGATTGTGCCGCTGGATGAGCCGGAGGCAGATGCCGAGCAAACGCTGAACCACCTACTCGTGTCCAGTATGCCCAATCCGGAGTCGCAGATGGAGATGAGACAGTTAGAGGATCAAGTTCAAAGGCTGCTGGAACAACTCTCACCGGACCAGCGTGCTGTGATCGTACTGCGCTACTACGTAGACCTCACCGAAAACGAGATGGCCGATATGTTGAAGGTTCCACAGGGAACAGTGAAGTCCCGATTGCATGCGGCGCGCAGGCGTCTGCGCCGGATGCTCACGTTAGACCCTCTGTAGAGGAGATGAATCATGGATCAAAAGACTATTCACAAACTGCTCGATAACATCGCCGAGCGAAATATGCCCGATTCGGTTGACATATTGCCTGGGCTACAGAGCCAATTAGACAAACCAATTCGCACACCTGCCTCGCCATTGCGCTACCCATCGAAGGCGGCGGCGATATTAGTGGCCTGTCTCTTATTCGTGGCGACGACCGTGTATGCGATTGTTCAATTGCAGATTCAAGACCCTGCGCTTGACGAAAGCATGGTGACACAGATCAATCTCTCGCAGACCATTGACGACATCACCGTCACGGTTGATTGGGCCTATGCTGATGCCAACCGCATCGTCATCGCCTATTCCATGAGTGATGAAGACAATCCGCTTGATGCTGCGATTCCTACCAATCAATTATGGGACAGCGAAGGGCATCGTTTTTTGTCAGTGCCTGTAGGATATCACCTTGACCAACCCTTACCAGAGATGCTGAGGGGAAATCTGCATTATGATGCTTCGATTGTAAAAGGTGAACCAGAATCACTTGACTTACGTTTGCGCTTGAGGGGCGATTTCTCCTTCGAGTTCTCGGTGCCATTTATTCCGGGCGTCCGTATTGAGCAGCAGCCTGTTGTCGAACATGCGGGCCTGGGCGTCAACATAGAGTGGGCGGTTATTACACCATCCATGACGCGCGTTTTTATTTGCTACGACACGCCCAATGACGATACGTGGGTTCCTTCCTTGCGGGTGAAATTTGATGGGCATCCCATCGGCCTTGAACCCGGTGCACATATTCTGGGGATGAAGACCAATAACGAGGATGCAAATGGCAGACCCTGCCGCGAGCATTTTTTCCTGGATACTTATGACCAACTGCCGGATCAGGTAACATTTCTCGTCAGACACTTGCAGACGGCGACATACTACAGCGAAGAGAGTATGCAGCGGGCAGCAGAAGTGCTCGCTGGACATGGCATTGAGTCGGAAGTTGTAAGAAATGGCCATTTGCCGCCTGTATCTTACATACTCAGTTTTACGCTTCCTCCGACGATAGATTACGTGGAATTTGATCGCATCTGGGATGAGGCCCTGCTCGCAGCCGGGGAACCCCTGTCTGGTGAATCAATCGAAGGCCCCTGGGAAATTACCGTCGATCTGCCTTAGTCGTCAGCAAATACAATCAGCAACCGCAAGGGCGTGACATGTCACGCCCTTTTTGCTCAATCTAAGCCGTGAACAATCTGCTGAATTGCTTCCTCGATCCATTCTTGCTTATTGTGATCGTCTGTTCGCAACATCAACTCTTTGAGCGCAGTCACACTTGTTTCAGAGCCAATCTTTACCAGTCCGTCGAGCGCGGCTTGCCAAATAGAAGCATTTTCATTCGTAGCGGCCTCAATGAGAAAGAGAATGTCTTCCTTGCGTCGATGCTCACCGACAATCTCGACAATTGTAATTTTGACACGCAGCTTTGTCGCTGCATAGTAGGCCGCTATGAGATCAGGGACTAACGCATCGTCCATCTCAACGAGACTGTAGTAGGCATTTTCTGAATATTCACCGCCTAATTGCTGGACAAAGTAATCAACATAATCGCTCATAGTTTCAGACTTTCTACAACTGACTGGTTTCAGCCGATGATAGGGGTTTTTGTTGCAGCCTATCCCCCTCTATAATAGCTCTATGACCACAGACCTTGCACCCTCTCATTGGCCGGTATACGGCCACGATTGGGCGGTGGACTTCCTGCGTAAGAGCATGGCCCACCGTCGCACGCGCCACGCCTATCTGCTGCTCGGCCCGCAGAACATCGGCAAGACGCAGTTGGCCCATGCTTATGCCATGACGCTCATGTGCGAGCATGAGGATGAGGCGGCGCGTCCCTGTATGCAGTGCGCCTCCTGCAAGCGCGTCATCAGCGGCAACCATCCCGATATGCTCTACAGCCACACCGACGACAATACCGGTGCGCTCCGTATTGATGCCATCCGCGATGTCATGCGTATGATTGCGCTAAAACCGTTTTCGTCGCGCTACCGCATCGCTGTCTTTGAGGATTTTGATAACGCACGGCCCCAGGCCCAGGACGCCCTGCTCAAGACGCTGGAGGAGCCGCCACCGCATGCGGTCATCCTGCTGCTGGCACAATCCACCGAGCACATCATGACGACCATCACCAGCCGCTGCCAGATGCTGCGCCTGCGTCCGGCTCCAGGCGAGGTCGTGCGCGAGGTGCTCAGAATGCACGGTGCAACTGACGACCACGCCGACCTGATTGCCCGTCTGAGCAATGGCCGCATCGGATGGGCGTTGCAAGCCTTGCAAGACGACTCCATCCTGGCGGATCGTGATCAGATGCTCGATATGCTGCGGGATGCCATCCAGGGCAACCGAGCTGCTAAGTTCGCCATCGCTGATGAACTGGCTAAACTGCCTAAGCCTTCCGTGCGCTACATCCTGGAAACCTGGCAGACGTATTGGCGCGATTTGCTGCTGCTGACTGAGAACAGTCCGGTTAAGCCTTGCAACAGTGACCGTCGCACAGAGTTGGAACAGGTTGTGGTGCGTATGCTGCCGGAAGATGCCCTCAAGGCACTGATGGCCACCCGCGAACTGCTCCTGCGGACGCTCAACACCAATGCCAATGTGCGCCTCGCCCTGGAAACCATGTTCCTGGATTATCCACTGCTGTAAGTCATTAAGACCTTTTGGTGGCCATTAGTATTGCAAATAGCCCCTATTCGTATCACACTAGTAACGTTTCCGAAGCATGAGTTGGGCGGGGCATTTGACCGCTCTGATGAAGTCGTTTTTTTACTCAATACGCATTATCTAAGAGGATTTCTTCAATGTCAGAACCACTTTATGGCCTTCAATTGTATTCTGTCCGCGAGGAACTTGCTGCGGACTTCAAAGGCACACTACAACGCCTTGCCGATATGGGCATTCCTAATATAGAAATCTGGGGCGGCTTACCCGTTCCGGCAGAAGAAGCCGCTGCCATCATGAAAGATATGGGCTTTGGCGTATCCACAGGCCACCTGGGTAGCCCCCTCGCTGAGGGTGGCGACAAAAACCTCGCCATTGCCAAAGCTTTCGGCCTGTCCGATTACATCATTCCCTGGGTGCCAGCCGAGAACTTCGCCACAGTCGAGGCGGCCAAAGCCTTCGCCGCCCAACTGAATGCGGCACAGAAAGTCGTCGCTGATGCGGGTATGGGCTTTGGCTATCACAACCATGAATTTGAATTTGCCAAAGTCGATGGTGACAAAACCGGCTACGAGATCGTCGTTGCTGAAACCAACCCTTCCGTGATGTTCGAGCTGGATACTTACTGGGCGCAGGTTGCTGGCCTGGACCCAGTTGATCTAATCGGCAAGTTGGGTTCACGTGTACCTTATGTTCATATTAAAGACGGTCCGGCTGATGCGAGTGACCGCAATGCGCATATGGTCGCTTTCGGTGAGGGCAACATGGATGTTTCCGGCATTGTCCGTGCCAGCCTCGCCAACAACGCCAAAGGCATCTTCGTCGAACTCGATCACTGTGCGACCGATATGATGGAAGCGGTCGATAAGAGCTGGGCTTACCTCAAATCAGAAGGATTCGTATCGTGACAAACAAAGTCTACAACGTAGGTTTCATCGGCGTCGGCAACATTGCACCGCAGTATATCAGGGGGTTGGCTCTCTTCCCGGAAGCGGTGAAGGCTACCGCCTGCGCTGACATCGACATGGACCGTGCGCGCGCCTTTGCCGAGGCGAATGGCCTCCAGGCCATGACGGTTGAAGAACTGCTCATCTCGCCCGATATTGACATTGTCCTCAATCTGACGATTCCGGCGGCCCATGCGGAAGTCAGTCTAACGGCGATTGCAGCGGGTAAGCACGTCTACATGGAAAAACCGCTGGCGATCAACAAGGCAGATGGTGCGAAGGTCGTTGCTGCGGCCAAAGAAGCAGGTGTGCGCGTCGGCTGCGCGCCTGATACTTTCCTGGGTGGCGGTATTCAAACGGCCATCAAGCTCATCGACGACGGGGCCATCGGTACACCGATTGCGGCGACAGCCTTTATGCTCGGTCACGGCCCGGAACCCTGGCACCCGAATCCCTTCTTCTACTATCTGCCCGGTGGCGGCCCCATGCTGGATATGGGACCGTACTATTTGACAGCCCTGGTTGCACTGGTCGGGCCGATCACGCAGGTGGCTGGCATGAGCGGTGCAGGCGTCAAGCAGCGCACCGCTGGCCATGAAACTATCGCTGGCCAGAACATCCCGATTGAAGTGAATACACATTTCAGCGGCAGCCTGCGCTTCGCCAATGGCGCTATTGGCACCACCATCATGAGCTTTGATACCTGGGCACATCACCTGCCGCGTATCGAAGTTCACGGCACCGATGGCAGCCTGAGCATCCCTGATCCCAATCGCTTCGATGGCGAGGTCCAACTCTGGACGCCGGATAAGCGCGAATGGGTCGATATGCCGCTGACGCATCGTGATGATGTCGGGCGTGGCATCGGCGTAGCGGATATGGCGCTCGGCATACGCGAAGGCCGTCCGCACCGTGCTAGTGGCGACCTGGCCAACCATGTGCTGGAAGTCATGCTGGCTTTTGACGAATCATCGGAAGCGAATAAGCACATCGATATTCAGTCCCAGCCGAATCGCCCGGAAGTTCTGCCGATCAACAAATAGCAGATAGCTGTTAGCTTTCAGCGGTCAGCCTGTGCTGGCCGCTTTTTTGGTTAGACCCCCATCCTCGGTCCTTCCCCCGAAGGAGGAAGGATGCCTTTCTGCAATCATCCTGACCTATAAAAGTCCCCTTCAGGGAGGGGATTTAGGGGCATTCTTTCTACTCAGACTACAAGCTGCTACTTTTTCAGTCGATAACAAAAGTTCTGTTCGTCGTACTCTAATTGATCTTCATACTCATCTAGCCATTGGTGAACAGCCTCAACCGAATCTGGTCGACAATATTTAGGTAGTTGTTTTTCTCTCATGGATTCTGGCAAAGGTAGGATCCTCAGCGCGTATCTTGTTTCTGTCATAAGTCCGCCAAGAATCTTTTTCCATGTGTGATTATGTGGTTCGTTCTTTCTTAGATCATCAAGTTTGTTCTTTAGTTCTGCGTAATAATCGAGAATCTTGTAAATATAGCTGAACTCACCGAAATGAAATAAGCCTATGGCACCAGCCAAGGCTCCCATAATGTAACCAAAATCTTCTTGTATTTTATCGTAACAGTCTTGGTATAGACGCTGGCACTCTAACCTGAAGTATTCGTTTTCTGTTAACTCAGGAGGTTGTCTACTAAAATAAGAAGGACCCATAAGAAAATACAATCTTTTTTTGGTTTCTTCTAACTCGTTTGGTCCATTAAATATCATGGCGTATCCTCTAAAGAACACATCTTGTCTGGATCATCTCTTATTTTCTTTGCGGTCTTCGCGCCTTTGCGTTGAATCTTTTACCCCTACAAAATCTCCGCGTTGGGCGTGCGCCGGATGTACTGCCCACCACCGATTTTGCCTAGCCACTCGTCACCATCGACCAGCTTATTCCCACGCTGATAAACCAGGATCGGCTTGCCGATGATGCGTGTGCCTTCATAGCAGTTGTAATCGACCTTCATGTGGTGCGTATCCGCGCTGATGACATGCTCGACGGTCGGGTCCCACACCAGAATATCGGCATCACTGCCGACCGCCAGCGTGCCCTTCTTAGGGTACATACCGAACATCTTGGCCGGATTGGTACACATCAGCTCCACAAACTTGCTCGGCGATAAGCGCCCTGTGTTCACGCCAAACTGCCAGATCATGAACATGCGGTCTTCGATGCCGGGCATGCCGTTGGGCATCTTGGAAAAATCCCCCAGGCCCAGTTCTTTGCCAGGGCGGCGATAACTGGGGTCGAGCCGCTCGAAGTCAGCCCAATCGTTGTTGCCGTGTTCGGCGCGCCAATCTTCGCAGGGGCCGATGCCGCCCTCGTACCAGAAATCGCAGTGGTCGGTGCTGATGTGCTGCAAGGTGCCATCCTGTACAGCCTGCCACAGAATCGCGTGATCGTGTTTGCTGCGGATCGGCGGGGAAGCAACGTATTTTGCGCCTTCAAAGCCAGGTGCACCCAGGTGCTCATCAACCGTCAGGAAGAAGTACTGCACGCAGGTTTCGCCCATCACGGGATAGCCCAGCTTGCGACCACGCCGCAGGGCTTCTATGGACTGTTCGCAGGTCATGTGTACCACATACAGCGGGCAGTCGATCATGCCAGCCATCGTGACCATGCGATTGGTGGCCTCGCCTTCGATCTCTGGTGGGCGCGATGCGGCGTGATAAACAGGGTCGGTCTTGCCCTCAGCGATCAAACGCGGCTTGAGATAGGCTTCGACGTCGCCATTTTCTGCATGGACCATCACCAGCATGCCCAGGTCTTTGGCGACATTCATGATGCGGAACAGCGAGCCATCATCCAACTGATAGACGCCTTTGTAGGCCGTGAAGACCTTCAGCGTGGTGATGCCCTCGTCCAGCATCCCCGGAATTTCTGCCATGACGTCTTCGTTCAGGTCGGTGATCGTCATGTGGAAGCCATAGTCGATCTGGGCCAATCGAGCGCGTTTTTGCCAGTTCGCCAGACCATCAGCCAGAGTGCCACCAATCGGCTGAATCGCGAAGTCGATGTGGCTGGTCGTGCCCCCGAAAGCCGCCGCGCGGTGTCCGGTTTCAAAATCGTCGTTGGATACTGTCGCGCCGAATGGCAGTTCCAGGTGCGTATGCACATCGATCCCGCCCGGCATCAAATATTTGCCTGCACAGTCGATCACTTCATGGCCGTCTGGGCTGATGTCCTTGCCAATCAGTGTGATGACCTCGCCCTCAACCAGAATATCGCCGACGAACTGGTCGCCAGCAGTGACAATCGTGCCTTGCTTAAACAGCGTTCCCATGACTGCTGCTCCTTGTATGGGAGATGTGGCCCATTTCGTAGGGACGCAGCATGCTGCGTCCAAAAGTGGTGTATATTGTGCCCCTACGACAATGGCAAGTAACCTTGCACAAAGTATAGCAACCCGTTGTCCCACCCCGCCATAACCGTTAGACTAACCCCATGCTGATTTCAGAAAAAAGGATTCTTGCGAATGAGTGTTTTCGATCAATTTTCTTTAGAAGGCAAAACCGCGATTGTCACCGGAGCGACCGGCGTACTGGGTGGTGCGATGGCGCATGGATTGGCTGCTGCCGGAGCTAAGGTCGCGATTTTGGGACGGCGCGCGGAAAAAGCGCAGGAGGTCGTGGATGCGATCCAGGCGACAGGTGGCATCGCCCTGGCAACCCCCGCCGATGTCCTCAGCACCGATTCACTGAATATCGCTCGTGATGCCGTCATCGCCGAATGGGGTCGCATTGATATTCTGATCAACGCGGCTGGCGGCAACATGCCCGGCGCGACCATCCTCAACGATGTGACGTTTTTCAATATGAAGGAAGAAGATTACGATGGCGTCGTCAAACTGAACCTGCACGGTTCGCTGCTGCCGACCCAGGTATTTGGCGAGGTCATGGTGGAACAGGGCAGTGGCTCGATTATCAACATTTCGTCGATGGCAGCGGCGCGGTCGCTGACGCGCGTGCTCGGTTATAGCAACGCCAAAGCCGCAATTGACAGCTTTACCAGGTGGATGGCGATGGAACTGGCGCAGAAGTATGGCGCAGGCCTGCGTGTGAATGCTATTGCGCCCGGCTTCTTCGTTGGCGAGCAGAACCGCGCCTTTCTGCTCAATCCCGATGGCACCCATACCACCCGCGGCCAGACGATCATCGACCATACGCCGATGGGCCGCTTTGGTGAACCCGACGAACTGGTTGGCACGGCCATCTGGCTTGCTAGCGATGCCTCCAAATTCGTAACAGGTGTCATCGTTCCGGTCGATGGCGGCTTTTCTGTTTTCTCAGGCGTATAACATAATACGAGGTCACACCCGATGCAGACATACGTCTTCAAGAAAATTGGCGGCCATGAGATTGAAGCCGACCTTTATCCTGTAGAACAAACGGAGGATGCACAAAAACTGCCAGCAGTAGTATTCATTCATGGTGGCGGGTTGATTATGGGGCATCGCAAGGCCATTCTGCCAAGCCATATACAGGCTTTTCACGAGGGTGGGTTTCACTTCGTTTCCATCAACTATCGCATGGCACCAGAGACAAAATTGCCAGACATACTCGATGATATAAAAGACGCATGGACCTGGTTGCGAAACCAGGCAGATTCCCTCAGCATTGATCGTGATCGTATCGCAGTTCTTGGCCATTCTGCTGGCGGGTATCTTACATTATTGAGTGGCTTTAAGCTCGATCCTCGGCCTGCTGCCGTTGTATCTATAGCGGGTTACTGCAAGTTAACAAGCGAGGCGTTTACTACCCCTAGCCCGTACTACCTGAGGGAGTACCAAGCAGTGGATGAACATGACGCTCGACAAACCATCGGTGAGCAAACGATTTCTGAGAGTGGCCCGAATGACTCCATGCAACGGCACCTCGGTCGCGGACTTTTTTATCTTTTCTGTCGCCAAACAGGCATTTGGCTGCGTGAAGTGACAGGCCATGAGCTGAGTGACACGGAATGGTTTGCAGACTACGAACCGATTCAAAACATATCCGCAGTGTACCCACCGACAATGTTACTTCATGGTGAACCAGATACGGATATTCCCTTTGAACAATCCGTGTTGATGCAGCAGGAACTTGCCCGTCATGGCGTAGACCATAAATTTTTACAGAATCCAAACTGGGGACACACATTTCTCTATGTGCCTGATGATGACTCCGTTGGCGAGGCGTTTGCTGAGATTGTCTTGTTCCTACAAGAGCACGTGTAAAGGTATCGTTATTGAGTAGAAAGCAAAAGGGCGCTGCTTATGGCGCCCTTTCATCGTTATATGAGGATGCTCGCAAAGACAAAGAGCAAGATGATTTGTGCTGCTGTCACGCTGATGCAGCCCATCTTCCATGTGCGTCTGTCACGCTCAACAAAGTGTGCACCTTCTTCTCTATCTTTCTGATAAAGCACAAAACCCTCGCACGATCATATGTAAATGCGTTAACTCAGTGATGATAGGGCTACTGATCGAGGGATTTCCTCTTGCGCCGCCTGCGCTCTACCGAACGTGCCAACTTGTCTTTTTCGACCTGGCAGCGCAGGTCCTTTTGATGCTGCAAAATGGCATCTAATGAAACATCGTGCATACTGTTTGCCCTCTCTTTAAGGTACCACCAGTATGCGCCTTTTGCTGCGCTATGGCTTCCCGTTTCTTGCACAAATGTTCTGAGAGATAGATGAGAAAAGAGAGCTTGTTGCTGTGCATCTCATAGGCTGGCAGGGGTATAAGCAAAATCAAAAAGGGGCACTTTGTTTTGTGCCCCTCTGGTCGTGCGCTGGATGTAAGCTTAGACGGGAATTGCTTCAGCCTGATTCACGTGTGATTCAACCACAACATCACGCTTCTCGACGATCATCGGCAGGCCATCGCGCGGATACATCGTAATACGGGCATCGGGGATCACAACCTGGCCCGGTGTAAGCGTCAGCGAGTAACGCTGGGCGATGGTCGCCAGCAGGAGGTTGGCTTCCATCTGGGCGAAGGCGTTGCCGACACATACGCGCGGCCCACCACCAAATGGCATATAGGCATGCTTATTGATATTCTCGGCATTTTCCGGGGACCAGCGTTCGGGCCTAAAGGCATTCGGCTCATCCCACCAACGGCCATCATGGTGCATCTCAAAGAAGTTCAGGCTGACCAGCGCCCCTTTTGGAACCAGGTAATCGCCAATTTCGACGTCCTCTACCGCCTCGCGAGAAACGCCCCAGGCTGGCGGGTATAGTCGTAAAGATTCCTTCACGACCATGTCGGTGTAGGGTAGCTCTTGCAGATCAGCCAGTTCGGGCAGGCGGCCCTGGAGCACTCTGTCGAGTTCTTCGTGCAGCTTGGCTTCTGCATCAGGATTTTCCGAGAGCAGTTTAAACGTCCAGTTGAGCGCGTTGGCGGTGGTTTCATGGCCAGCCAGGATGAGCGTTACGGATTCATCACGGATTTGCTTATCCGTCATATGGTTGCCATCTTCGTCCTCGGCCAGCATCAGCATACTGAGCAAGCTGCCGTCGTCCTCGCCATGTTTGCGCCACTCAGCGATCATGTTGTAGACCACATCATCCAGATCACGCACAGCCTGACGTACACGCAGTTCCATCGGGGTCGGTATCCATGTTGGCATGACGCTGAAGGTGCCATTATAGGCATTGATCGCATCCATCGCGGCATCGATGCGATCAGCATCGGCTGTCAGATCGACACTGGAAATGGTGCCGGAGATAATATCTAGCGTGACGTGCATCATCTCTTTAGCGATGTCCAACTCACCTTTCACGGGCCAATGGGAGAGCATTTTGTCGCCTGCGGTGACCATGGCATCAGCATAGGCGGTGATGCGCTGCGTATGGAAGGCTGGCGAGACTTGCTTACGCTGCCGCCGCCAGAAGTCACCGTTGGCGGTCAGGATTCCGGTGCCGACGAAGCGCGCCAGTCCGCGTTTAGGATCAGTATACTCGCGGCTCTTTTTGAGCGACTTCGACTTGGTGACCAATGCCTCATGGATATGGTCCGGGTGGCGGAACAGCACCATCTTTTCTCCCAGTGGTTGCATCGCAACGACATCGCCATGTTCGGCAAAGGCTTCCCTGAACGATTTGATAAGGTTGTCGCTGAATGCTCTCACAGAGTTGATCTGGCCGAACAGATTTTTAGGCATCTGTGGGCCTGGGATTTGTTCAAATGGGATTGTCATGATCTTTCCCCTCTATATCTTCAAGGCATAAGGCATGCCCTGATGGTTAACTTACGATGTTCGATTGTTTGACCTGGTTTGCCAACGGTTTCGCCCAGATCATGCGAAGCACTACACTACAGATCGCGAGTTATTGAACAAGGTGTAGTATATTGTCAGTAAATCGAATTTGTTTTATCATGTCAACATGCAATTGTTGCAGGTTGTTAGTTAATTGACAGGTGTAAATAATGTCGGAAGCACAAATGAACGTAAAGGTTGATCGGCGTATAGAAAGAACAAAGCGCCTGCTGCGCGATGCTCTTTTGGAACTGATCGTCGAAAAAGGCTACGATAGCATCACCATTTCCGACATTGCCGATCGGGCGGATGTGGCTCGTACAACTTTTTATATGCACTTCGCGGATAAAGATGAATTGCTGTTTAAGAGCATTCGAGAAATCTATCAGGCGCTCTTTGACCAGGTCGTTCATGACGCCAGTATTCTGTTGGATCCGGATTGCATCGAGGCCGGTGATTTTGAGCATGTGCAGGAATATGCCGCCTTTTATAAGGTGATGCTCAGTCATCAGGGCAGTATGGCTTTTTTCGTTTACGTTATGGAATACCTGGCTCAGGAATTTTGCGAAAAGCTGCTCAAAGAGGTGGTGACGCTAACGGGCCACATTCCGACAGTTCCGCTGCAACTCCAGGCCTACATCATGAGCGGTCAGTTGATTGCGACCGTCAAGTGGTGGCTGGATAATGACCTCAAGCACACGCCCGAACAAATGGCAACGATGCTGAAGAATATTATGTCTCATGGTTTGTCGTGGAGCATGGAGCTGGACCCTGCACAAGCCGCTGAACTGCGTCGTAAGGCACCCACAGGTTTGGATTAACGTCCATACATGACAAATGATCCAACAATTTGCGCCAATTAGCACACAGAAATGGCGCGGTTTTACCTTGCCCTACCGATAAAAAAGTGGAATACTCGTCATAAGATCGGACTAATGGCAAGTGTTGATATAATGCTTAGTTTATACAAACTGGAAATCTTCGCCTCAGTAGTGCAGTACGGCAGCTTTAGCGCTGCCGCGACGCAGCTCCACATGACACAGCCAGCCGTCAGCCAGCACATCCATGACTTGGAACGCCATGTGGGTACCTCCTTGTTCAATCGCGGTCGGCGTGGCGTCACGCTGACGGAAGCAGGCAACACGCTCCACGACTATACCCAGCGTATTTTGCGCCTGGTAGCAGAAGCGGAAGCTTCCGTTACCAATGTGGAAAATCTGGTTTCTGGGCAGTTGGCCGTCGGGTCAACACCAGGCGTCAGTGTATATCTGCTGCCGGAATGGTTGCAGGGCTTCCGTGGGCGCTACCCCAACCTGGGTGCTTCTCTGACCACCAACACGACCACACATATTGTCAATGATGTTCTGGCGCATCAGTTGGACCTGGGCTTTGTGGAAGGCGAATTGGATGATTTGCCGACCGAGGGCCTGGGGTTCCATGTGCTGGCCCCCATTGATCTGCTGCTGGTCGTCGGAGAAGAACATCCCTGGCACGATGTTGAGAACATCAGCATCGATGAACTGGATGACCAACCCTTCGTGACGCGCCAGCCTGGCAGCCGCACCCGCGTCTGGATCGACCATATTTTGCGCCAGCATCGCATCAAGCCGCGCATCGTGGCCGAGTTTGATAATCCGGAAGCGATCAAGCAGTCGGTGATGTCCAACCTGGGCGTGACGATTCTGCCGGAATATGCCGTGCGTCGGGAAATCAAGAGCAAGCTGCTTTATGGCCTGCGCATCAATGATGTGCCGCTAGAGCGCAACCTCAAGATTATCTGGGATTCCAACCTGCCGTATACGCCAGTGGCCCGCGCTTTCCTGCAATATCTCAGCACGGGTTACCCAAGCATCGAAAAATTGCTATAAGCTGAATCCTATAGCTAGGCGCTGCCAGATGGGTCCGGTGTTGGCGGCTCTGGGGTTGTCGTGCCCGGTAAGGTCAACTCACGGTCTGATGGCGCACACGATGGCCGGGAATCTTCAAAATCTTCGACCCATAAATTGGCCTGCTTGGCCAGTTCATAACCCTCCTGCCAGTACTCGTAGCCGAGCAGGCAGTTTCCGCTTGCAATCTGGGATTGGGTGGCCCAGTAAAAATGCTGCGGATTGCGTGATCCCAGGTCGATGGCCGCGACAAAAGAGTTATTCGCCAGGGCAATTTGTTCCTGGCGCCATTGCACACGCCCCAACCAGAAGTTGCAGTTGATGCTTTTCGGGTCGATGTCGATGCAGCGCGTCATGTAGTTGCCGGCCTGCGCCCACTCACCCTCGCTCCAGTAGATCAACCCCAACCGATACAATGCTTCGGTATTATCCGGGCTGGTATCCAGCAGTTCCATCAGGGCATCAATCGCCCCCTGCGTATTTTCCAGGCGTAGTTGCAGCAGCGCATAGTCGATGGCCAGCAACGTCCCCGCCGCCGGGTCCTGATCGAGCGCCAGACTGTAGGCCAGATCGAGGTCGGTCTGGGCGGAGTCAAAGTCGAACAACCCTTCCCAGTAAATATAGGCCCGTGCCCGATAGGCACTGTAATTACGCTCATCCAGCGCAATCGCGCGGTCAGCCGTCGTTAGCGCCCGATCCGGTTGCCCTGCATCCAGATAGGCAAAAGCCAACTGCGCGTAGGCATCTGCATTGTTGTGGTCCAACTCAGAGGCATGCAGCGCACTCACGACCGCTTCTGAGGACATTCCTAACCCGCGTTGTGCCCAGGCACGCAGTGTCCAGGCTTCGCTGGAAAACGGATCAGAAGTGATGGTCATCTCCGCATGGTCAAGTGCTTCTGTGTAATTGCCCTGTACCAGATAGGCGGTCGTCACGCGGCTGTGGACCAGGGTATCGTTGGGTAGGGCACCCAGCACTTCGTTATACAGCGCCAGCGCCTCGCTGACGGACCCCTGCTGCCAGTAAATATCAGCTTCCGCCAGATAGTTGCGCGGATCAGGCGTTGGTGTTGGCGTCGGCGCAGACATGGTCGCCATTGCGACCTCGGCCTCATTGACAATGGAGTAGACAAACTCGCTGACCCTGGGGATAAACAGGTCACGATTTTTGTAAAGAAAGATGCCCAGACCAATGACTATCAGCGCGATGATATACAGCAAAAATCGCTGGCAGGAGAAAACATTGCGGCGCTGGCGGCCTCGATAGCGTTTAGGCGTGCGAACGTACATCAAAGTCCTCGTTAGCTAGGGCAAACAGGTTCAGTTTCTGATTGGTAAGCTGTGATTGGAACCGTTGCTGTGACAGCCGTATCGATAGACCAGACCCCACCCCTAAATCCCCTTCCCATGAGGTGAGCGGACCAATGCACACCATCAAGTTGCTTAAAAAGGCATCCTTCCACCTCATGGGGGAAGGACTGAGGATAGGGGTCTGGTGAATACGATGGATCATGTCGAATGCCATTTCTTGTCTCAACATTAAGTCGAAGGCGCTTCTTCGGTGGCGATTGCTTCAGGCGTTGGTGTGCTGACGAACGGCAGGTTGCCATTGACCCCTGTACAGTACGGGTCTCGAATCACAGCATCCAATCCAGCCCGGATGTTATCAATATCCGTCTGATCGCTGTCCTGGGCCTGTGCCATAATCAACGAATCCTCCAGCGTATCCCATGCCATCTGGCAGCCCTGCGTTAAATACACCGTTTCACACAATGGATCAGTCGGATTTGTCTGGCAGACCTGCACTGCTTCGCGCGCGACGTAGTAATATGACAGGGCCATCCGATAATGGCAGCCCAACAGCGATTGGTCGAGTTCGTAGCAGGCTTCAAAGGCGTCCAGCGCTCCCTGGAAGTCCAGATTGTCATAGAGCAGCATCGCCAGTTGGAACTGATTGCGTATATCACCTGGATCGTTATCGACGGCATCCTGGCACATACCCAGCGCGCGCTGGAACTCGCCGACTTTTAGATAAGCCTGACACAGGCGCAGCATCGCCCGTGAATTACGCGGTTCCAGGCCAATGATGCGGTTGTACAGGTCGATGGCTTCCTGGTCGCGGCTGACAGCCAGATACAGGCTTGCCAGTTGGAAGTAGGGCGCCAGATAGTAGGGATGCACACGGATAGCTTCTTCCAGCAGGCGCATGGCTTCGCCCGTTTCGCCAACGGTTGCCATCGCATTGGAATAGGCCCAGTAGGCGCGGACATTGCCCGGATCAGCTTCTACAGCCAATTGGCCGTAATCGACGCCCTGCTGCCAGTCGCTGGTGGCGGTATACGCCCAACTCAGCACTTCATACAGCGGCGCGAAGTTGGGGTTAATCTGTAAGCCTGCCCGCGCTACCGGGACGGCTGCCGCGGCCTGGTCCAGCCACACCAGCGACCGTGCGCGCAGAGCATAGCCGCGCACATCATTGCTATCGACCTCGCTGATCTGTTCTGCGACAGCCAGCGCCGCGTCAGATTCATCCAGATCAAGCAGGATCATGCCATATTCATACAGGTAGTCGATATTGTCCGGTCGCTGTTCAACGGCCCGTGCCAGCAGTTCCTTGGCTTTTTGCAGATCACCCTGATAGAAATACTCCTGCGCCTGGGTCGCCAGGGTACTGGGCAGCGGCGTCGGTGTCGCTTCGATACCGAGAATTTTATACGTTGCCTGCATGACCAGCCCCGGCTGGGTAGCAATCAGCAGTGCGCCGCCCAGCAGCACCAGCAGCAGGAAAATCAGATTGCGCCGCCACGCCATCTGGCGCTTGCGTTTCCGCAGCAGGCGCTCTCTGAAAAAAGGTTCGTTGTAGTTCCGTTTTATCTGCATCGACGATCCGCAAATCGTAATCTATGGGCAGATGGTGGATGCCAAACCCCCATCCTCAGTCCTTCCCCCGAAGGAGGAAGGATGCTGTTTTTGCGACCACTCTCGCAGATGGAAGTCCCCTCTCCTTCGGGGAGGGGAAACAGGGGTGGGGTCCAGTCAGTCGTAACGATCATGCTCCGCAATTCTATATGCCGCCAATGGGCGTTGGCGGTATGGGCGTCGGCGGAATGTCCGTTGGCAGCGCGACGTTCGTGTAACCCGGACAATTGCGTTGGACCGCTCCCAATCCTAGTTGAACGGCTTCCAGCGATTGAGCTGTATCAGCCAGCGGCAGCGCTTCGTTCAGTACTGCCCAGGCCTCATCACAATGCGCGAGGAAGTAATGCGCCCAGCCGCGCAGGTAATAGCAGCGGACGTCTTCTTCGCCCAGTGCGACGCACTCTTCAAACGACTCAATCGAGCCTTCGTAATTACGGCGCGTATACTGCAACTGACCGAGCGCCGCATAAGCCGAGCCATAATTCGGGTCGATAGCCAGCGCTTCATCGCAGTACGGTTCGCCTTCCTGGAAGTAACCGCGTTCGATGTAGGTCTCGCACATACGCAGATAGGCTTTGGCGTTGTTTGGCTCCAGCTCGATCAAGCGCTGGAAAATGCCAAGCGCCATTTCTTCTTCATCCACCGCGCGATAGAGGCTGGCCAGCTCGAAGTAGGCTGCGTCGATATACGGGTTGATGGCTATCGCGCGTTCCAGTTGGGAAATGGCATCGTCATAACGGCCTGTATACAGCAGCGGGTAATGGAATGCGCGTCGGGCGTTGGCATCCATCGGATCATACGCAACGGCCTTGGCGCCTTCTTCGATGGCTTCCTGATAGCGGTTGATATTGGTATAGGCTACTGCCAGTGCTGCATGCAGCGGTGCGAAATTTTCGGCCAGTTCAACGCCATTAATCGCAATCGGGATCGCCGCCGCCGGATCGGACCACATCAGCGCCGTCGCTTTGAGGGCATACCCGCGCGGATCATCCGGTGCAATCCTTAGTGCCTGATCAGCCAGCGGGATGGCATCCGTTTCGCGGCCCATCAGGATGAGCACCATGCCATACTCGTATAAATAGGTGACGTTATCCGGCTGCTGTTTGGTCGCCTGCTCCCAGAAAATAGCCGAGCCTTCGATGTCACCTGCCAAAAACAACGCTTCCGCTTGTTTGGCGCGTTCACTGGCGAACGGTGTCGCGGTCGGCGCCATATTCACAACCTTGAGCGCCGTTAGCTGCAAATCATCGAACTGCCAGATTGTCACAATCGGGATGATGATAATCAAACCTGTCAGCAGGCCGATAAAATACATCCGCGACATGCTGCGCGTATTCCGGCTGAAGATCAGCCGTTGATCGCGCTTGATTTTGGTATAGCGTCCTGACATGGATCACTCCATATAACTCACCGAGGAAGGTTAAAGCAGAACTTGTCACCATGTCAAGATTTGTGACCTGTAGCGTGGGGTTAGCGGTGTTTATAGCGTGGAGTTCTAACGAAATGCTTACCAGGCACAGCCATCAGACTGTGCCTGGTTGGATTTTGGTTTGCTGTCAGTCGGTTTCTTTACGACTTGATAATTGTACCGACGCTGTGGTCGCCGCGCATGGCCTTGAGCAGATCGTCATTGTGCCAGAAGTTGACGACCAGGATCGGGATGTCATTTTCCTCGCAGATGGTGAAGGCGGTCATGTCCATCACCTTCAGCTTATCCTGGATGACCTTCTGATAGGTCAGTTCGGAGTAGCGAGTGGCATGTGGGTCTTTCTTGGGGTCCGCGCTGTACACTCCATCGACCTGGGTCGCCTTGATGACGATGTCGGCATCGATTTCCGTCGCGCGCAGGGCCGCCGCGCTGTCAGTCGTGAAGTAAGGATTGCCCGTCCCACCAGCGAAGATGACCACTCGGCCTTTTTCCATATGGCGGGTGGCTTTGCCTCGGATGTAAGGTTCAGCGACCTGATTCATCTGGATAGCGGTCTGTACGCGGGCGGGAACGTCCAGCCGTTCCAGGGCATCGCGCAGTGTCAGACCATTCATGACAGTGCCCAGCATGCCGATGTGGTCCGCCGTCGTGCGGTCCATGCCCATCTGTTCACCGTTGGAGCCGCGCCACAGGTTGCCGCCGCCGATGACGACCGCCACCTGTACGCCCAGATTGTAGACATCGCGCACTTTCTTCGCGATGAAGTCGGCTTTATCCGGGTCGATGCCACAGCCACCCTCCCCACCGAGTGCCTCACCACTCAGCTTCAGGATGACGCGATTATAAGGCGATTGGCTCCCATTGGTTCCATTGGTCGTCATTTGCTGCTCCTTTACCCGGCCCGCTTGGTCATTCGTATAACTCATGTTGGCTTCCTTCTGTCTACGTGTTTTCGTCACGCTCTGGTGTTGATGAGCCGCCATCATCTGGCTTATGAAGTCCCCCCGTTATACCGGAGTTGCCTTGTAGCCACCTAACAGGTTGATGGTCCTCATCCCGTTTCTTTTAGGATCACAGCAGTCTGTTTCTGCTGCCCGATTAGCCCCCGCCACCGGCAGGAGGCAAGAAAAAAGGGATTAGCCAAATGGCTAATCCCTTCACGATCACTGATTGTGAAGTTGTGGGTGAGCAGGGTCTTCGTTCGGTATAGATTCACAGATCGTTTCACCGTTTTCTGGTCACTCACGGACAGGGACAATTATTCCTCGTCGCCTGTGTCTTCTTCACCACCTTCGCCCAGGGCGAATGCGGCAAAGCGGCTGATTTGTACGCTTTCGCCAATCGCTGCGACGGTTTCTTCCAGCAGCTCGGCGATGGTCTTGCTATCGTCCTTCAGGAATTCCTGTTCCATCAGCACGATGTCCTGATACCACTTGTCCATGCGACCGCTGACGATCTTCTCTTTGATGTTGTCCGGCTTGCCAGCCAGGTCTTCAGCGCGCATCTGCATATCGGTCTCGTAAGCAACGACGCTTTCTGGAATATCTTCGCGCTTGATGTAAAGGGGGCGCATGCTGCTGATATGCAACGCGATATCCTTGGCGAAGGTCTGGAATTGGTCTGTCTTGGCGACGAAGTCCGTTTCGCAGTTTACCTCAACCACGACTGCCAGACGCTTATTGAAGTGCTGGTACACCTCGATGACGCCTTCGTTCATCGTGCGGCCCTTGCTCAGTTTCTTCTGAGCCTTGGCGATACCTTTTTCGCGCAGGGACTCTGCTGCTTTTTGCAGGTCGCCATCAAACTCTTCGAGTGCCTTTTTGCAGTCCAGCGGACCGGCACCCGTCATTTCGCGCAGTTCCTTCACCATTGCTGCTGTGATTGCCATGTGTTGCTATCCTATCCTTTTCTCGTGATCACTACTGTACGTAGTCACGACTTTGTGTAGTCGCTATTGCTACGTTAATCGGCTCAGTTGATGACTGAGAGAGGCATCTGCCCATCCCCTCTCATAAAAGACACGGTCAATGCCGTGTCTTCTGTTTACTAGTCTTCGTCCTCGTCTTCGTCGTCATCCCCGTCGTCGCCAACGCTGGCTCTGGCGGGCTTGTCGTCATCATCAGACATCTGTTGACGGAGTTTCTTGAGGGTCGACGCGCCGAGGAGTTCCTCGTCGCTGGCATCGTCGTCGTAATCGACAACTTCTTGCTCGAAGAATTCTTCTTCCTCGACATCACCGCCGCCCTGACGGATGGCGCGGCCTTCGATGACCGCATCGGCGAATGTCTTGACCAGCAAGCGGATCGAGCGCATGGCATCATCGTTTGCCGGAACAATGTAGTCGATCACATCCGGGTTGGCGTTGGTATCAACGATGCCCAGTACAGGGACGTTGAGCGTATTGGCTTCTTTGACGGCTGTCTCTTCGCGTTCGGTATCGACCACGATGAGCATATCCGGCAGTTTCTTCATGTTGCGCATGCCGCCCAGGCGCAGGTGCAGCTTCTGGATCTTGCGTTCGCGCTGCATGGCTTCTTTCTTGGTCAGGCGGGCGAAGCGACCTTCGTCACGATCCTTTTCCAGTTTCTTCATCGTGTCCAGGCTGGCACGGACGGTACGCCAGTTGGTCAGGGTGCCGCCTAGCCAACGGGTGTTGACGTAGGGCATGTTGCAGCGAGCGGCTTCAAAGGCGATGATTTCCTGGGCCTGACGTTTGGTGCCCACGAACATGACGGTGCCACCACCGGAGACGATGTCGCGTACCATGTCGAAGTAGACATTGATGTTACGCAGGGTCTGGGTGAGGTCAATGATGTGGATACCGTTGCGTGCGGTGAAGATGAACTCGTCCATCTTCGGATTCCACTTGGTGGTACGGTGCCCGAAGTGCACACCTGTTTCGAGCAGATCACGCATTTTTACTTGCGAAGGCATGGTCAACAACTCCTCTGTCTGGTGTTTATGCCTCGCACATCGTTCATTCCCCAGCCAAGAACCGCCTGGGTTTGCACCCAGGTAGCAACACCTGCTGAAGTCCCGATGTGTGTTATTTGGTCAGAAACGGGCCACAATTGGCCCGACGCAGCATCATACCAGACGCCGCGATGTCCTTCAATGATGAAACAGGCTTGTTGCAGCCTGATGCAACAAAAAAGAGACACCATTGGCGTCTCTTTCGTGTGATCATACAACATGCTGGCCGTTAGTCTTTGGGCAGCAGTTTGTTGATGGAAATATTCTGGCGCTTGAGGAAGGCCAGCAGACCGATCTTGTCGATGGTCTTCATTTCCTGGGCCGTCACCTGGACGCGCACAAAGCGGTCGAGTTCTGGCACGAAATAGCGCTTGCTCTGCATATTCAGCTTAAACTTGCGCTTAACAGTGTTGAATGCTTTACTGCGGCTCTGCCCGAACATGGGCTTCTTGCCACTGATGCGACGTTTGCTCGCCATGATCTTTTCCTCCGTCCCTTGTGGCCGCTGCGCGAGTTCGCTAACTCTGATGGCAATCGGCGCTCCCCGGCCAGCGGGGCGTGGGCGTCTAAACTAATCTAAATCGGTCGTATTCACGGCCATAAAGCATACACTGTTCGCCGCTGCTTTGTAAAGTGTGGATGTCGTGCGATCAGACCGTTTTGCTCGACTGTGTGTTCAGATTTTCCTGCGCGCGATACAGTACAATCCTCCGGATCAAATCGAAAGGCATAGGTTGGTTCAATGGGAACTGAAGCGTCCCTTTGTCTTGCAGGTACGGGACCAGTTCATCCGCATAAAGCTTCGCTGCTGAACCTGCGGCATATAGGGCGATGTGCTTTTTCCAGCCTGCGAAATAGACTAACTGGCCATTGAGTTTATATGTCGGCATATTGTAGCTGATGACTTCTTCGGCTTCAGGCACGGCTGCTTTGATTATCTGCCGCAATTGTTCCAGTATTTCCTGAACATCTTCTGGAAAGCTGCGAATATAGTCATCGACGGAACTGAATTTTTCTTTTATATCGCTCATGTCATGCCTCCATTTTTGTGGGTAGGGGGTTATGTGGTACCGCGGTGTCCCAAGTAATGTGCTGAATAATAAATCAATGAGTAACTAGCTCATTGTAGCCGGAGGGGATACTTGTATCCTCACTCGTAATACGCTGGCAGTTGTCTGAGTCCTTCCCACTGCTCTGTATCACATGACCCAAAAGGACCAGCCCGAGATGCTCGGCTGAGTGTCCAGATTTCCTGTGTGCGATACAGGAGTCGGAGAGTGGCGGAATTAAGCAGGAACATAGATCAACCTGATCACATCCTCGTCAATCCGATCATGAGACATAAGGCGGAGCCGGGGCCGGGGTCCGGCGAAATATGGCTTACCGTGTCCTAGCACGACGGGATGCAGGTAGATTCGATATTCATCAATCAGGCCAAGTTCGGTGAGGCTATGCGCCAGGTTCGGGCCAGCAACTTCGATCTCCCCATCGCGCTCAGCCTTCAACTTGCGGATCGCGCTCTCAAGATCACCCTCAATAAGACTGGCATTGGGGCCGACTGACTCCAAGGAGCGCGAGACGACCCATTTCGGCTGGTTCCGCCACGCCGCCGCGAAGGCGTGTTCGTCTGCATCCCATTCAGCATGATCGTCATCCCAGTAACGCATGATCTCATACATCTGTCGACCGTAAACGCTGCCCGCCTGCCCTTTGGCCTCCTCGATGAAGTGACGGAAGAGCACAGGGCTTGGCCCAAAGGCCGTATGGTCGACGTAACCGTCCAGTGACTGGTTCATTCCGAAAACGAGCTTAGCCATACCCCACATCCTTTCCTTATTCGGAATTGAAATATATAACCTATTAGCCACATTAGGATAGATCATACGTTCTAATTTATCAAGTGGTCGTGCGATTGGTACCACGTTGCAAACAGCTATAATCAGGCCAGGACCACAGCTTTAGATGAGGAGCCTCCCATGCCCGAATTCAAAGATTATACTGATGAAACACTGCCGGATGGTTATGCCTATCAGCGTATGGCCTTTATTCGTATCCACTGGGATGATAGCTACGTCAACAATCCGGATATGCCTCTCAAGCCCGTGATCGAACCAGAGACACGCCACTATTTGTATGTAGCGGGGGAGGCGCTCGTCAGTGCCGCATCAGTCGTGCGGCGTGAGATCACCTGCGATGGTGTGCCCTATGTCTGCTATGGCATGAGCGCCGTCATGACCTTTCCCTTCTTTCGTAAGAATGGCTACGGCAGTCAGGTCGTCAAAGCAGCTACGGACCATATGCAAGCTCAACCTGATGCCGATGTCGCTCTCCTGTGGACATCGCCTGATCGCGGCCCCTGGTATAGCAAGTTTGGCTGGGAAGCGATGCCCGGTCTGACAATCTGGGTCGGTGATCCGCAAAGCCCACGTCACGACGATGACAGCTTCCTCATGATGATGTTCTTATCCGAACGCGCCAAGCAAAACCGCGAAACGATTGTCAACAGCCGAATCTATGTCGGTGAGTGGAGTTGGTAGCCATCCAAACCGACTAAACCTACCGCTGGTAAACGCTCAGTCTATGCTTGGCCGACTAGCTGTTGCGCGCTTCCTATATCATTCGCTACCTTGTAGGTATCGACGAAGCAGTGCCGCAGCATCGCGGCAAAAAGAGTTTACTGGGGGACAGTATCATGGTCCGGCATGGGCGAAGCATCACCCTGATTGCAATGCTCTTTCTGCTGATGGCTTTGCTTGTGCCTGATGCCCATGCCCAGGATGCCAACTATAACGAAGCCCTCCAGCGCATCTATGCCGCTGCTGCAACCGGTGCCCGCGAACTGGCGCTTGATGGCCTCGAACTCACCCAATTGCCGCCGGAACTGTGGTACCTCACCCAACTGGAATCACTCTACCTGACCTATAATCAGCTTGTGACCCTGCCGCCCCAGATCGCCAATCTGGGCAGTCTCAAGACGCTGGTAATCTCATTCAATCGCCTGCAAACCCTCCCGCCGGAAATTGCCTACCTCAGCCAATTAGAAGCGCTGTACGCCGAGGACAACCAGATTCGCAGCCTGCCATCGACCATTGGCAACCTGTATAACCTGCGCCTGCTCTATCTGGGGCATAACGAGCTGACGACCATTCCAGCGCAGATCGGAACGCTAGGGGAGTTGCGTGTGCTCTACCTAAAATACAATCGCCTGGAAGAATTACCGCCAGCCATTGGCCAGCTTCGCCAATTAACCTATGTCGATCTTTCGCACAACAATCTCAAGGCGCTCCCAGGCGAATTTGGCAGCCTCATCACAATCACTGAGCTGGATATATCCGCTAACAGCTTGCAACGGCTACCTGCCAGTATGGTCAATCTGCGCAGTCTGATGACCTTTGATGTCTGGAATAATCCGCTGGTGGTGCGCTACCCATCCTTTGGCGACTATATCCCCGCCCAGATCAGCGCCTATCTAGAGGATCAGGCCGCCTTCGACCGCGCCCAGTTCTGGGACCATCTACGCGATATTGTGCTGGCTATCGTCGTCATTGTCGTGCTGATGGGCAGCCAGTATATTCTGATGCGCCGCTACTACCTCAGCCAGCTTCATCAGCAGCCCGCCTGGCCGTAGCTGGACCTTCCCATGCTATAATGCAGGTAAGGAACGCGGCTTAAAGGACATAAGATGGCGCTGCCGAAATCAACGTATGTGACGGAAGAAGAATATCTCGCATATGAAGATAGTAATGAGTTCCGCCATGAATACGCTAAGGGTAAAATCATGGTCAAAGAGGGTTCTACCCGTGAACACAGTCTGATTTGTACAAACCTCATACTTTGCCTGAGTGATCATCTATCTGAACAAGATTGCGATATGATGGTCATTCAAATGCGTGTACATATTCCAGCGACAGGTTCTTATCGCTATCCTGATGTCGTGATTGTCTGCGACAAGCCCCAATACTCTGATGAAAAAGAATACAACTTACTCAATCCCATAGTTTTGATGGAAGTCCTGTCGGAAGAGACAGAGATAATCGATCATGTGGAGAAGCTGGCCGAATACCGCCGGATTCCGTCTTTGCAGGAATATCTGCTCATCTCACAGGATGCACCTCGGATTGAGCGTTACCTTAAGCAGGATGAGCACAACTGGCTCTACACTGAGTTAACGGGACTCGACCAGCAATTAGCCTTACCCTCTATCGACTGTACGCTGCAATTCAGCGATGTCTTCCACCGTATTGACTTCGACACACCATCAGACCCATCGGAAAGCCCCGAATAGCCTCAAACTCACTTTGCACTAGGTCCATCATCTTTGCCTTGTCCCTGAACGATTTTATATAATGAGTGCACGAACTTCTGACGAGGAGAATAATGATGGCTATTGAAAAACTACGTTTTGGTCGTACCGGGCACATGAGCACCCGCACTTTATTTGGTGCGGCCTCATTGGGCAATGTTACCCAGGCAGAAGCCGACCAAACGCTCGATGTTCTACTTAAGTATGGTGTCAACCATATTGATACCGCCGCCAGCTATGGCCATTCTGAAGAACGCATTGGCCCCTGGATGAAGCGCGGCCTGCGCGATCAGTTCTTCCTGGCGACCAAGACCGGCGAACGCACCTATGCCAAAGCCAAGGTAGAATTCCTGCGCTCCCTGGAACGCCTCAATGTCGATTCGGTCGATCTCATCCAACTGCACTATCTGGTAGGTGAGGACGAATGGGAAGTCGCGATGGGCGAGGGCGGTGTGCTGGAATACCTTATTGAGGCCAAGGAACAGGGTCTGGTCAAGTACATTGGCGTGACTGGCCACGATGTCGCCATTGTTGAAATGCACCGTCGCAGCCTGGAACGCTACGATTTTGATTCCGTGCTGCTGCCCTATAACTATCTCATGATGAAGAACCCGATCTATGCCGATGGCTTCCAGACTGTGCTTGATATGGCCAAAGAGCGCGATGTCGCCGTACAGACCATCAAATCGATCACGCGCCGACCATATCCGAGCGAGCAGCGCACCCACTCGACATGGTACGAACCGCTGACCGATCCCGATAGCATTACCAAAGCCGTGCATTGGGTCCTGGGCCAACCCGGCATCTTCCTGAATACGGTCGGCGATATTCACCTGCTGCCGACGGTGCTTGAAGCCGCCGCCAACCTCGCGCCACGTCCATCGGACGCAGAAATGGATGCGGTTGTCTCCCAATGGACGATGGCACCATTGTTCACCTAGTCGTTCCCGGCGGATTTTGCCGCTCGTCATCCTCAGGTGGTGACGGCTTACACTAATAGCAAGCCCTCCAATAACGGACAATGCTGGTAGGAAAGAGTCCGTTTATTGGAGGGTTTTCCATGCCGATTAAAAAATGGCTGGTTTTGTTGTTAGCTTTGATTTTTGTCTTACCCGGTGCGCAGTCCCAGGAGAACGTCGTCTACGGCGTATTCTTCTATTCACCAACCTGCCCGCACTGCCATGAAGTGATTACCAATCACTGGCCTGGGATCGCCGAAACCTTTGGCGACCAGCTCCAGGTTATGTTCATTGATGTCACGACCGAGATGGGCGCGCAGATCATGAACCTGACACGTCAGGCAATGGGCATTGAATCCACTGGCGTACCTATGCTCATCATCGGTGATAACGTCCTGATCGGCTCGGTCGATATTCCGGCCCGTACGCCTGACATTGTACGCGAGGGCATCGACAACGGCGGTATTTCCTTCCCGCCTGTTCCGATTTTACAAATGACCTATGATGCCGCTGTCGCCCGTGAAGCCGCCGCCAATTCCGAGAGCAGCACCACAAGCAGCGAAACCGAGACCGGTGGTGAAACCGAAGCCGACAGTGAAACGGAAACCACTTCAGCCGTTACCGAAACGGCCACCGAGGCCGAAGCCACGCTTGATAGCACAGTCGCCGCCCAGGAAGCAACCCTGTTCGATAAGCTTGCTCAGGACCCTGTCGCCAACATCGTTGCTGTCATCGTGCTGATCGCGCTCATCACCAGCATGATTATTTTCCTGTTCGCCTTCCGCAAAGAACGCCTACAGAAGATCGCCCGTCCGGCCCTGATCGCCTTGGGCATTGGCGGATTGATCGTTGGTGGGGCGTTATTCGCTGGCAGCCTGAGCGAAGGCGCTGTTGCTCTGCTCCCCGCGATTTTGCTGCTGGTATTCGCTGTATTGCTCATCAATAGCCTGCGTGCTGGCCAGAAGCCGATGCTGCCATACTGGATCGTTCCGGTGCTGGCGATTGCGGGTCTGGTCGCTGCCGGATACCTCACATCGGTAGAGATGAGTGAAGGTGCCGAGGCTGTCTGTGGTGCAGTCGGTAATTGTAATGCAGTCCAGCAAAGCGAATACGCGCGCCTGTTTGGTATTCCCGTCAGCATACTGGGCCTGGGCGTCTACATCGTGATCCTGCTGGTGTGGGGCTATACGCAGTTCTTCAGCGATAAACACTTCAACAACTTCCTATGGCTGATCGCCCTGTTAGGCGTGGCTTTCTCTGCCTACCTGACCTTCCTGGAGCCGTTTGTCATTGGCGCAACCTGCCTCTGGTGCCTGACATCCGCCCTGGTGATGATGGCTTTGCTGTGGGTGCTGGTTCCCTACGCCGATGTGCTACAGCCACCTCAGCGAACGACTGCCTGATCGCATTCATAGCCCTGCGCTGAAAACTTGATGCAACAAAAATGAGGCACTCCCGCTTAGGGGTGCCTCTTGCACAAGGAGAAAAGGATGGGGTCTCGTCGCCATTGACTGGCAGCGAGGTTATTGATTAAGCATTACCACCATTACCATTGGTGCTGCTGCCACTGTTGTCATTGCTGCCATCGCTGTTGCTGCTGCCATCGTCACTGCCATTGTTGCCATTTTGGCCACCGAAGTTACCACGATTTCCGCGTCCGCCTGGGCCGAAGTTGCGCTGATTGCCGCGCCCAAAGAAATCCATATCACCATCGAAGTCGCGCATGCGAGCACCCAGGACGGTGTTCAGCAGTGTGTCGATGTGTTCAGCCAGGGTATCTGCGTCGACATTCGGGAATTGTTCGGTCGCCGCGTCGAGCAGGGCCTGAGTGACTTCGTCAACATTACCACCGTTGGCCTCGATGACTTCTGCCAGCGTTTGGCCAGCGTCCATGCCTGCCTGGATCTGTTCAACAGTCAGACCAGTGGCGTCCAGAATATACTGGGCGATTTGCAGTCCACGACCATTGAATGGCATACGGCTGCCCAGTACGGTATTGAGCAGGGTATCAATGCGTGCGGCGATAGTATCGGCATCAACGTTCGGGAACTGCTCGGTTGCTGCGTCGATCAGCGCCTGGGTGACTTCGTCAACGTTGCCACCATTGGCTTCGATGACTTCCGCCAGTGTTTGGCCCGCTTCCATGCCTGCCTGTATCTGTTCAAGGGTCAGGCCAGTAGCATCCAGAACGTACTGGGCGATTTGCAGGCCACGCCCATTGAGCGGCATACGGCTGCCTAGTTCACGCGCCAGCAGGGTGTCAATGCGTTCCGTCAGCAGGCTCTCGTAATTGGCCATACCGGCATCGATTAGTGCCTGACGAACCGCTTCAACATCGCCGCCATTGGCTTCGATGACCTCGGCCAGTGTCTGGCCTTCTGCGATCCCTGCTTGAATCTGCTCAACTGTCAGACCAGTGACTTCCAGGATGGTATCCATCCAATTGTGTAGGCGATCCCTCAGGCCAAAAGGTGCGACCTGGGACATATCGGTTTGAGTGTCGGTATCCGTGTCCGTTCCGGTGTCATCCTGGGCACCGACGGCGGCGACGCTCACTAACAAAATTGCGAAAACGGTCATAAGGGTAAATAGGCGTTTCATGTCTTTGCTCCTCCGTTGGGCGGCCCTTCGACAATGAGGGCACCCGTTTGTTGTACGCTTATTGAAGCAAGAATGTGTTAGGTAAGTTTTGTGCAGATGTAAAACCCGACGCGCCTTTGTAAATTATCTGTAAGCAGCAAATTGAGGGCACTTACGCCGCTTCCTCTTATATAGGGATGGCCATAGGGCAGGGGGATACACAGGGGCGTTGATCTAAGTTTTCTGTTATGGCTGGTAAACTTCACAAGGCCCAAATATCTTCTTCGAGGGTTCTTCATAGGTTCTGACTATGCTAAACGTGGATGTAAATCACAACCTGATTTGCATTAGTTTCACCCCCGTAGTAAGTCCCTTCATTGAAGGGACTTTCCGTATGGCATGGCCATGATGGCCTGCGGGGGACCTCAGTCTGAAATCTACCGCTTCATATCCCCTGGCCCAAATGACGACGGAGATCCCGGGCCAGGGGTGCTCCTTGTTCAACCACCGTACCCCGTCACAAGAAAATATCATTCCTGCGTCGCCTGCCTCATCGCCGCTTGGCCTTAGAACAAATGTCTTGACAAGAACGTAAAAATCTGTTTTTATAATAAAAATAATTTGTGCGATAGATAGTGTTCCCTATGCGCGATGTGTTCTATATCGATAATGTAGACCAGGCAACGACCCTGCTTAAGCCGATCCGCTTGCAGATTTTGCAGCGCCTGGATGAAAGCCGCTCCTGCTCGGAACTATCCGATTACTTTGGCAGCACGCCCCAGAAAATGTACTACCACGTTAAAGAGTTGGAGCGCGCTGGACTGGTTCGTAAAGTTGCCGAGAAGCGGGTGCGCGGAACTGTCGAAGGTTACTATCAGGCCCAGGCTCGCAGCTATTGGCTGGCACCGCAGCTCGTTAGCCAGATCGGCAGTGAGCAAGCCGCCAGCGATCAGGCCAACCTGCGCGTCTTGCTGGACCTCGCTGCCGAGGTCCACGACGACATCGGCCACCTGGGCAATCGCAGCGCCACTGGCGAACATATCCCGTCGCTGTCACTCTCAGCGCAAATCACACTGCCGGATAAATCCCGTCGCGCGGAATTCCTGGCTGAGCTACAAACCGTCTTCCAGCAGCTTGCCACCAAATACGGTACGCCCAGCGAAGACATCGCCGTCACTGATGAACAGGGTTTTCGTCTGGTGCTGATGTGTTATCCGAAAACCGACGAGGCACCACCTGCCACCAGTCAAAGCGGTTCGGAACCGCCTCCGTCCATCGATAGCCAAAACTAGCCTTTTTCCCATGTGTTGTTGATACGAATTTGGGAAACCTGTTGGGATAAGAGAGAAGGGTACTTTACAAAAATGGATAACGTCTTACGCATGCAAATCAAGCTCGATGCCGCGCCCACGCGGGTCTATGATGCCCTCACCGATGACGCCGCCTTGGCGACCTGGTTCACTGAATTTTCGGCGGTCGATGTAGCAGGGGGAGCCTACGATTTTTGGGGTCGGTTCACGCCTGGTGCACCGACGCGCGAACAGGGCAAGCATCCCGTTAGCGACTACCGAGCAGGGCGCCTTTTAAGTTACGATTGGACCCTGCCCAATGGCCCTACCAACGTGCGCCTGATGCTGCGCGAACGCGCGCCAGATGTCACGATGCTGACGCTGCATCAGGCCAATGCCGAAGTCGGCCAGCACCATACGTATGCCCTCGCCCCTGAAGATTTCTGGTTCCTTTCTTTAGAGAACCTGCGTCGCTATCTCGATGGCAAACCCAGCGATGCCCGCGTCGATTTTTCTCAGAGCATGAAAGGGGACATCACGCATGTGATCGACATCGACGCCGATGCTGGAACCGTGTTCGATGTGCTGCTTTCGCCCAAACAGCTTGAACGCTGGATCGCCAGTCAGGCCGCCGTCGAGCCACATATCGGTGGATCAATTGATTTAGGCTGGGGAGTAGGGCCAATCAAAATTCTGGACCTGCAACCTAACCAGAAACTCGCCTATGAGTGGAATGAGGACGGCACAACAGGGCAGATGACCACCGTCACCTGGACGCTAGAGGAGGGCAATGGTCGCACCAGATTGACCTTCACCCATAGTGGCTTTGACGACGATACCGACAACAGCGGCATTTATCCTGGTTGGCGCAACTTCCAGAGCTGGGTCCGTTCCGTTGCGGAATATGGGGATAACTGGCAGCCAGCCATCAAACTGCTGACCAATCCCGACCATGCTGCCTGGTATCCCAAAGCCATCAATGATGCCCAGGCGCTTTTCGAAGATGAGGCCGTAGAATAACCCTATCCCAAGTGATGGTGATACACTGTTGGGAAACTACATTGGGATAAGCAGAACGTGCCTTAAAGGGCCAAACTTGGGATAACTTGGGATATATGGGCTTTTACAGTTTTAGCGAACAGAAATGTTTAATGTCATTAATTCGCGTTCGACATTGCCTGACTCCCCCGCCTTATGAGGTCGGTTAATGCCCTCATTAAAAATGCTAACATAGCTGCTGACATACCCCTTTTCTGGGGCAGTTAGCCGCCGACTTATCAAGAGTTACGGTTTCGTAATACGACTTATCAGGATAAAGGCAATTTTGATAAGTTTTTTACACAGTTTGATGGTCGGTTTTGAGTGCCTTTTTCAGGGGCAAAAATCGCAGGCATCTGGAGCAAAACATCGCATGTTTTTAGGTCATTCAGTACAGCTCAATCTGACAACTGACAACCTGGCCCACTCGGTTGACTTCTACCAAAAACTGAGCTGGAAACTGCTCGATCAGGATGCCGAAGGCGCCACCCTGACCGATGGCAATCTCAACCTGCACCTGACCACACACACCGATGCACCCTCGCCTGTTCTGGCTTATTTTGGCAGCGATATTGCTGAAGTTCGTGCGCTCTTCAATCCGGACAAAGTCAAGCACAAAGGCCCCTCTACCGGACGCGCCGCCTTCAAGTCGCCCAATGGTATGCACATCAGCCTGAACGAGCGCAAAGCCAAGTTTGACATGCCGGATGGCACACCCACCAGCCGCAAGCCGCTTACCATTTTGGGCCATGTCGGCGAGTTCAGCATTCCGGTAGATCACCTGCCGAGCGCGGTTGGCTTCTGGAACAAGCTGGGCTATGAACCGCTCAACAGTGCCCAGATCCCCCACCCTTATGCTGTCCTCAGCGATGGACTGTTTGTGGTTGGGCTGCATGAAAAATCGACCATGCTGATGGCCCTGGCTTACTTCTCGCCGGATATGGCTGCGCGCATTCTGCTGGTGCAATCTGCCGGTATCGAGATTCGCCCACTGATGCAAACCGACGCCGTCCGCATCGAAAATGCCGCCTTCATTTCGCCGGAAGGACTCACCTTTTTGCTGTTCACAGGCGAACCTTTTTCAGACAAATCCTGATGCTCTTTTCGACCGATTTTGACGAGCTTTTTAGATGAGGAGACCCACGCCATGACCGACCCATACAGGGGCATCCACCCAACGACTGCCACGCTCAAAAACGTCCTCGCCAGCGCCGGAGTTATTGACCCGATCAGCGGCGAACCCTATACCGAAGCCATGCTGCTGGGTATCGGTGGTGGACTGGGCGCAGGCTACATTCTGTGGGAGTTCGAGCGTTATGAATCCGCCAAGGTGGTGATGGGTTTCCGCAACCGCTGGAACTACACCGTTGAGTACATGACCAACGCTCTGACGCGCATTGGCGTGACGCCCAACATCATGGAAACCAGCGGCGTCAAGAAGGCCGAGTCTAATCTGGAAGATGCCCTCTCAAAGGGCTATGCCGCAGCCGCCTGGGTGGATAAAGCCCACTTGCCCTATCAGCATCTGCCGGAGTCGATGCAGGGACATGTCAGCCATCAAGTGACGGTCTACAGCATCGATAGTGACGGCATCCATGTCGCTGATCTATCGCCGGAGTTGTATACCGTGCCTGCCGATATTTTCATGGCCGCGCGCGGACGCATCACCAGCGACAAGTACCGCGTCATGACTGTTGAGCCGCCAACGAGCGAGCCGGATTTGCATGCAGCGATCCGTGCAGGTATTGCCGATTGTGCCGAACACCTGGGCCGTGATAGCGAGTCTTTCGCCCTGCCGGTCTATAAAAAATGGTCGCGACTGATGACCAATACCAGCAACAAAAAAGGCTGGCCAGTGGTCTTCAAAGATGGGCACGGATTGTATGAAACACTGCGCAGCATTTACGAAGGCATCACCCAGGATGGCAGCGACGGCTACGGCCTGCGCGGCCTCTATGCCGACTTCCTCGATGAGGCGGCTTTCATCTTAGATGCACCTATTCTGGAAGAGAGTGCGCGCCTCTATCGGCTGGCGGCTGGTGAATGGGAATCACTGGCCAATATCGCCCTTTCCGATGATGTCGAAGCGATGGCCACGACCAAAAATCTGGTGGATGCGCGTTATACACTGGTGCGCAATCATCATGACGATGCCGCCGAAATTAACCAGCGGCTGGTTGAACTCATGGCCGAGTACAACCGCAATTGTCCACTCGATGCCGATGCTCGCGCTGCGCTTTATGAGGACATGCAGGTCCAGCTAGATGCCATCTATGAGGCCGAAACTGCCGCTCTCGACAGCCTCAAAACGGCTCTGTTGGAAGTCAAGGAATCCGCCTGATTTATGATTCGTAGGGACGCGGCAGCATGCTGCGCCCGACTGACCAGAAAGGACACACATGACCTATCGCCTGGAAAATTACACGCAGTTCGGCGGCAACATGGGAACAGTGCGCAATGCACTCGCTTACCAGGGCGTGACCATGCCGCACACCGGTGAAGCCCCGACGCAGGCCCTGTTGTTCGGCATCAGCGGCGGTGTGGTCGCGGGCTACTTCGCCTTTGAATATGCCCCTGCCCTGCCATACCTGCACTTCCTGACGCGCAACACCTTCGACCCCATGAACAAAATGATGGATCGCCTCGGCATCATCACGAATGCCAGGCAGACTGACAATCCTGACAAAGCCGTCGAGAATCTCGTCAACACCCTGGTTGATGGCAAACCCGCTATCGTAATGGTTGCCTATCCGCTGATGCCTTATAACCTGACTGCCCCGACTGGCGATAACGAGTTCACCTATCCGGTGATCGTCTATGCCTATGATCCGGCCACAGGCACGGTGCTGCTCAGTGATCGTGCGCAGGTGCCGCTGGGCATCATGGCTGATGAATTGGCAGCCGCACGTGCGAACCCCAAAAAGAACAAGCATCGCCTGATGACTGTTGATCTGCCGAATAACGACAAATTGGTTGAGGCTGTTACAGCCGGTATCAACGAAACGATTGAGTCATTCGTTGGCGAACCGCCGCGTAAGCCGATGGCAGGCAAGTACGGCCTCTCTGCTTATGACAAGTGGGTCGAAATGCTCAATGCCAATTCCAAGGAAGGTTGGGCCAAAAAATTCGCCCCTGGCGAGCGCATGCTCAGTGGCCTGATTTCATCGTACTACTACGCCAACGTCTGGCTCACTGCGGCTCCCAACGCCAGCCGCAGTGAGTATGCTGACTTCCTTGATGAAGCCGCTCTCATCCTGAGCAGGCCCGCGCTCAAAGATGCTGCCGACCAGTGGCGAGAAGCGGCGCGTCAGTGGCAGGGCCTGAACGATGCTCTCTTGCCCGCGCGTATGCCACCCTTTGACCGTGTGCGCCAGTTGATCGATATGGACAACCAGTTTTTCCTGGAAAAAGGCCGTGATGCTGACGAACAGCGCGTCGCCCTCAAAGCCGAGCTGGATGCCCTCAAGCAAGACATCGTGGACGACTTCCCGTTGGGCGATGCCGGGGTCGCTGTCATGATCGAAGCCATCAGCGACAGCATTCAAGGCGTCAAGGACGTGGAAGCAGAAGCCATCACCCTCATGCAAGCTGCCATGAGCGAGTAAATAAAAGAGGCGCACCAAGCAGTGCGCCTCTTTCAAACATTGGCTGCTTAGGTTCTGTTGACATTTGCTAGGTGACGGATTCAAGAACCCAATAGGCGAGCCTGGATCGTAGGGGCAAGACATGTCTTGCCCAGGGGTTGGCATGCCAACCCCCTAAAAACGCGCCTAAAGTCAAATGTCAACATGTCCTAGTTAGCCGCCGATAGCGAAGGTGACTTCAATAGTGACTACAACCGAGAGGTTGCCTGGTTCCACTACGGCACCGCCGCCAGCGCTGTCCATGCTGAACTGTGCCAGGTTCGACACATCGAAGGGGCTGGCATTGCCGCTGTATTCGCTGATGCGGACGACATCGCCCATAGTCACGCCAGCCAAACCTGCCAGTTCCTGCGCGCGGGCCTGGGCGTCGGCAAAAGCATCTGCGCGAGCGTCACTTTCCAGCGTGTCCCGGTTATCAATACCAAATTGCAGACCATAGAGCTGGTTCACGCCTGCGCCAACAGCCGCGTTGATGACCTCAGCAACGGTGGACGTATCGCGCACGATCACGCGGATTTGGTTGCTGACGACGTAAGATATTTGGCCGCTCATGCTGCTGTCAAACGGTGCGCTCTCGCGATAGATGTTCAAGCCAGTCGTGCGGACATCTTCCGCGGCGACGCCTGCTGCTGTTACCGCGCTGATGACATCGGCAATGGTGCTGTTGGCCTGGTCAAAAGCGGACGCAATATTCTCACTACGGGATTCAACGCCGAGTTCAATATAGGCGATATCCGGTGTGTCGCTGGCAGAACCCGTACCGACGACCGTAATCGTTCTGGGGCTAGCCGTATCGCCTGTATCTTGTGCCAATACAGGGAACGCCATCAGGCCGATGACGATCAAAACCAATACAACGATAGTTGGGTATTTCATCTGTAAAACACTCCTTAGAGAAAGTTCGTGTAGAACCGTCCTCATGAACGGCTGCTATTTCTCTAGACGTTATTCAACAATACAAAGTTCCAGCCATAACATCAAAGAAAAAACGCTCCCTGCGTTAAGGAGCGTTTTGTTCATGATACACGGCTGAAAATTATTCGTCGTCCTCGTCGAAGTCCTCAGCATCCTCATCGTACTCAATCGGGAACGCCGCCGCGATCCGTGATGGATTCACCAGCACGGGAATACCTGTCACATTCTGCAAACTGACCAGATTGGTGGTGGCTGTTGTCAGGCTGGTGAGGGCCGCTTGCGCCTGGGCAGCATTCGCGAACGCCACATCGACATAAGCGGGTTCTTCCGTGGAAACATCGAACAGGAAGCGGATATACAGGCTGGTGGATTCACTCATACGTGGTCTGACTCCTAAAAATGGCTGGTAGATTGTTCCGCAAGCATAGCGCATCTTGTCGCTTCTAAAAACTCACAACTCATGCCGGAAAGGTCATGTTAAACAAACAGGGGTCTGCTGTCTCAGCAGACCCGACGTGGGGGTTTTGCATCGCGTTAGACGAAGCAGGCTGCGATGCTTGGGGAAGATGGCCGCGTGGTGTGTCATGATCAACATGACGGGACGCATGTGATAGCAGCCATCGTCTTAACCTAATAGACGACCTTTTTCCCCTAACAGTTCCATTTTTATGGGAAGTCTGGTGGATAAAAAACATCAGGGCACAATCGTTGTGCCCCTACCGAAATCGCTCTCATTATGAGTGGTGTGCACTAATCGCCCAGCGCCGTACCCAGTGAACGCGCCGTCTGAATCCAGGCGTGGTCCAGCGGAACATGATTGCGTGCGCTGACAATTTCCTTAAATGGTACCGGAACGACTTCGTTGCCTCGTTGCGCGATCAGTGCGCCATGGACACCCTCGTCGATGAAATGCGTTGCGGCTACACCCAAACGGGTCGCCAACAGGCGATCTGCCGGCGAAGGTATTCCGCCGCGCTGGACGTGTCCCAGGATGGTCACGCGCGATTCCAGATTGGTCAGGGCTTCTAATTGCCGCGTCAGAGATTGTGTACTGAGTGCAATCTCGGCTTCGATTTCTGCCAGTTGTTCGTTAGCTTTGTCTATAGCGGCCTTGGCTTTCTTGTAGGTGTCCTTGTCCCCATCGGCTTTCGCTTTCTTCTTATCTGCTTTAGCCTTAGCCAGTGCCACTTCGACTTTATCCCGACGCGCTGCCAACTCATCGGACATGGCCCCTTCGGAAACAGCCACAATGCTAAAATGCTTGCCGCTGTAGGTCCGCTGCATGATCGACTCAGCGACTTTTTCTACTGAATAGGGAATTTCTGGGATGAGGATCACATCCGCGCCGCCAGCGATGCCTGCACCGAGCGCCAGCCAGCCGGCCCGATGCCCCATCGTTTCTACCACGATGATACGGTGATGGCTGTGGGCGGTACTGTGCAGGCGGTCAATGGCTTCGGAAGCAATCGTCAGCGCCGTATCAAAGCCAAAGCTCACATCGGTACCTGGAATATCGTTGTCGATGGTTTTAGGCAGCGTCAGCGTCTTGAGGCCGTGCTGCGCCAGATGATAAGCATTACGCATCGTGCCGCGCCCACCCAGGCAGACCAGCGCATCCAGATTGTTCTTGTTGTACACATCGACGATGGCATCGGTCATGTCCATTATTTTGCCGCCGATGGGCATCTTATTGGGCTTGTCGCGGCTGGTGCCCAGGATCGTGCCCCCGACCGTCAGAATACCGGACAGGGCGGCGCTATCCAGGCGCACCGTCCGGTTCTCCATCAGGCCGCGGAACCCATCGCGGAAGCCGATGACGCGCATGCCATAGTCACCAAGTGCCGATTTGCCAACCGCACGAATGGCGGCGTTCAAACCTGGTGTGTCACCGCCCGATGTCAGGATGCCGATGATTTTTGCCATAATGGTGTCCCTTTCAAAATGTGCGCCGTTCATTCAACGCGGTGGAAAATTCTTTTTAACGCACTTGTCAACTCTATTGTAACGCGCGCACCCTTATGCCGCAGGTACAGACTAATACGGATATAATGAAGTCATAGCAATATGTGGAGATGCAGCCAATGGAAGCTGTGATCTTTCTTGTGGTACTGATTGGCTTTGTCATCATGCTGTCCCCCAGATTGTTTGATATGATGAAAACCGCCCAACGCGCTGTTGCAGAAGCTAAAAGTGTCGATTTCACTGCCCTGGCGGATGCTGAATTACAGGATTATCTGCCTGACAAGAAAATGGCCGCCGCCGAACGCTACCGTGAACTGACAGGCATCGGGCTAGCCGATGCCCGCTGGGTAATTGAACTCTATGTGGCGCATCCTGAGCTAGACGAGAAGTTGGCAATGCAACTCTACCTGGAAGAAGCGCGCGCTGAGTTTGAAGCTAACGACAAAAAAGGCGACCATCGCAAGCGCAAGATGAGTCGGCTGGCTGACGAAAACCAGGGTGAGGGCGTACGTGATCTGATCGCAGAGGGCAGGCTCGACGAAGCGGCCCATGTTTACGCTCAGTTCATGGGCGTCGATGAATATACCGCCCGTGCTGCCATTGAAAATATGGCACGAGGCTCTTAGCAACAATCAAATAAGCTGATGTGGAGGCGTGGCTCATGATTGTGAGTTCGATCATTATCTTGATTATCATTCTGACAATCGCCGTTCTGTTCCTGCTTTACAACGCCAAGATGGACAAATCCGGGATGCGTGCTGCCAGTTCCAAGGTCGCGATTGACAGCAAAGCGCTGGCCGACGACGAACTGCAATCCTACTTGCCCGACCAAAAAATCGCGGCTATCAAGCGCTACCGGGAATTAACAGGCGCGGGGCTAAAAGACGCGAAGGAAGCTGTAGAAGCCGCCATTGCCGACCCGGACCGCTTTAAAAGCAAACGCCTGGATGCCCTGCATCGCCTATCTGATGAAGCGCAGGGCGCAGGTGTGCGTGACCTGATTGCGGAAGGCAAGCTCGAAGAAGCCGCCAGGGTCTATGCGCAGTTCATGGGTGTCGATGAATACACTGCTCGCGCTGCCATTGAAGACATGGCCGAAGAGTTCCAGCAGAAAAGTGATACCTACTAGGTACCCTATCCGTAAATAAGG
Organism: Anaerolineaceae bacterium; assembly: GCA_020634165.1. Taxonomy (GTDB): domain Bacteria; phylum Chloroflexota; class Anaerolineae; order Aggregatilineales; family Phototrophicaceae; genus Phototrophicus. Next base: position 388,299 of record JACKCF010000002.1, read on the forward strand.
TGAACCGGTCTGCATTCGGGTAATGTCGCCGGGATAGCCCATAACAACGAGGATGCAACCCTCGTTTTCTTCTTTACGGATATGTGAAGGATCATCTTATGACACGCCGCCGATACATCATCCTACTATTATTGCTTGTCCTCGTCCTGGCCGCCTGGACGTTTGTGCCCCAACCTTCACAACAAACAGACGAGGCCTTTTCTACGCCCAGCCCCCTTAACACAGCAGCACCTCGCAGCTATCGCCTGGGATTCACACCCTTTCCCTATGAAATCTCGATGGAAGCGGTCAACTGGGTCTATGACACGTTAGCTGAAGACAGCGACGTCATCATGCAGCACTTTGATAATGGCGTCCCCTGGCCGGAAGCACTTATGGGCGAACCCTACAGCGACAACATCATGAATGATTGGGAAATGCGCCGTTCTCTGACGCCGCCGGACCATGCCATTATCCTGTCGATGACGCCCATTGCCTTCTTTCGCGATAGCATTGCGCTCTATCGTGGCGATCAGGATGATATGCCGCTGCCGGCTCCCTGGGATAGCTACACCTTCGAGGACCCTGAAGTCTCTACCGCGTATTTCAACCACATTCATCGTGCGATTGAGTACTTCCAGCCGGACTACCTGGTCATGGGCATTGAGGTCAACATGCTCCTGAGCAAGCGCCCTGACTTATGGGATGGCTATGTTGAGATGCAGCAGTTAGTCTATGACAAGCTCAAGACGCTTTACCCTGACTTGCCGATGATGGTTTCTGTGCTTGGCATGGCTTACTTCCCGCAGTATGCTCCTGAATACGATGATCTTCCCGCCCAGTTGGCGGGATTGGAACAGTTGCTGCCCTACTCCGATTACTTTGCCATATCGCTCTATCCCTATCTCTCTTCGCTGGTGGATGGCATTCCGCCACACTTCTTCGATGACTTATTCGCGCTGGCGGGCGACAAACCCATCGCCATCTCAGAGACAGGTTATCCTGCGCAGATATTGCAGATGCAAACGGTTGACTACACTTTTCCAGGAACACCGGAAAGACAAAATGCCTACATCACGGGCTTGCTTGCCCAGGCCGATGCCTATGACTTTCAGTTCATCGTCAATTTTGTCCTGCGGGATTATGATGCCTTGTATGAAGCCATTGGCGGCGGGGACTTGGCAGCCGTCTGGCGCGATACGGGCCTCTATAATGAAAATGGCCAACCGCGTCTGGCTTTAGAATCCTGGCGACAAACGCTGGCGCGACCATATATGCCTTAGACTATATAGGTAGTAAACGAATCGCTATGTGAAGTACTTTGGAGAAATCATACTCGCATCGGGGGAGCTATCATGACCTATATTTGGAACGTCCTGGGATTTTTCTTCGCGCTCATTGCGATGGTGTGCTTTGGCACAGCGACAGCCATTCTGCTGCGGGCCATCACCATTGATGCCTTGCCGCCCGCGCTCGTCCAGAACGCTGTCGAAATTTCGCTTGCTCTGGATACGCCCGTAGAGAGCATCCTGACCCAGGCCCTGGTCTGGATCGGCATCATCATGGCGCTGCTGGCGCTGGTCATCTACATCGGCCTGCTGATGGGCGCCCGTCATGGGGAAACCAAAGCCCTGCTGGATAAGATCGCTCGCCATACGCGCGGCACCACTTTCTAAACGAATCCGCTATCGGCGTCAGAAAGGCCCAAAAGATGAATTTCTCCTTCGGCGAAATCAACATCATCTGCACCAATCTGGACCGCACACTGCATTTCTATCGCGATGTCCTCGGCTTTACACCTACAACCGATGAAGAGGGCTTTTATCACATGCAGTTTTGTGGCAACCAGTTTCTGCTGCTGCCGATAGCCAGTCAGCCATTGCCAGAATCACCATATGGCAGCATGGCCGGATGCTCATTGGACTTGCAGGTTGGCGATCTCAAGGCGGCTTATGATTACTTCGTCGAGCAGGGCGTGACCATTGATACGCCCTGGCAGCCAGGTAAGTCGATGTTCGTCATCCGTGATCCTGATGGCCTGCCCTGGGAGATTGTAGGGGCAATGTAGTGACCTGTGGTTAGCATGTCTAGGGAAATAAAATAGGCCGTGGCAGTAACCACGACCTATTTTTAGTTTTGCTGGTTCTAGTAGAACTAGCCTTCGATGACCTTAACGGCGCTGGCCTGCAGGCCCTTCTTGCCCTGGGTCACTTCGAACTCTACCTGCGCACCTTCTTCAAGGCTGCGGTAACCGCTTGACTGAATTTCTGAGTAGTGGACGAAGAGGTCTTCGCCGTTCTGCTGAGAAATGAAGCCGAAGCCCTTTGTCGCGTTGAACCATTTTACGGTACCAGTTGTACGTGCCATTGTTATTCACTCCTGAATAATCGGGTTATGCCACAAACCGCCCATACACGCCGCTATCCGGTTCCCCGGATTTGATGGGGTACTTCTTGGAGATTACTCAAGACAACTGCACAACAACCATCGCTTGCGACAGATCTGATGCTGCTAGTTCTGTTGTAGTCTCTGCTGGGGTTTATCGGGTGTTTAACCATTCCACCAATACGGTCAAGACACAGCGTCTTATTTCTTCCCGTATCGCACGATAAGGATAACATAGTTTTTAATAAAAGATATAGCGAGTTTTTCATTTCTTGACAGGACTCATCTCCCATTCACCCTGCTATAGAGGGATGCCCGTATCGTATACTTGCGCCGTAAATAGCTTGTGCTTTCCAGAGGCCGCTCCATGACGCTTAAGACCATAACCCGCAAGACCATCTTAGGCACCATTATGCTCTACATCCAATTGGTGATCGCTGCCTTGCTGGGTGCGGCGTCAGTGGTCTTCTTTCTGGTCCCAGCGGATATCGCGCCGCAGGGTGTCAGTGGTCTGGCGGCGATGGCCAATACCCTGTTCAACACTCCGGTTGGCCTGGGCATCCTTGTGATGAACATTCCCATTCAATACATGGGCTACAAGATGCTCCCTGGCGGTTGGCGCGTGGTCACGCGGTCGCTGGTCGTCATCATCATCTATAGTATCGCCATCGACCTGATGACGCCTTTGGTGCAGGGGGCTGGCTTCAGCGATGATCGTCTGCTCAATACGCTTTTTGGCGGCATCCTTGGAGGTATTTCCGGCGGTATGGTCTACCGGGCTGGGGCCAACTTTGGCGGCACATCCACTATCGCCCAGATTTTGCGCCACCGCACCGGCATTCCGATGAGCAGCATCTTCCTGTATACCGATACAGCTATCGTCCTATTGGCCGGATGGGTCTATGGCCTGGAAGGCGCACTTTACGCGATGGTCGTCGTCTTCCTGGGGGGCATGGCCTCTGATTATGTGATGGAAGGCCCCAGCGTCATCCGCACGGCGGTCATCATCACCAATGAGCCGCAAGCCGTCTCTGCTGCGATCATCAGCCAGTTGCATCGCGGTGTCACCGGCTGGGAGGCCACAGGCATGTATACCGGACAATCGCGCACCGTGCTCTATGTGACGATTTCCCGCTCCCAGGTCAATGACCTGCGCGACCTCGTATCCTCAATTGATCCGGTAGCATTCATCGTCATTGGCCAGGGCCACACCGCCTACGGCGAAGGGTTTAAAACGCTCAGCAAGTCGGACGATCCCCTCTAAATTGACGCCTTTTTTACAACCTCCGCGTTGTAAAGCACCAACTTTTATAACTTTTTTCCAACGATTCCGTTGTGGCGGTGCAAGGTTGGTTTATCATAATAGGCGTTACAGAAGTGTAATTTATGGGTTAGTTAGGGGATTGTGATATGGGCAGACGCCGCCTGATCTGGTTGACGGCCGTCCTTGTATTGTCATTGACGGTCATGATCGCGAATGCACAACAGGATGCCTGTGTGCAGTTGGTGCAGCAAGCGCTGGCCGCGGTCGACGAAAATTGTGATGGTTTATCGCGCAATAGTGCCTGTTATGGCTTTAATCGCGTCGATGCCTCGTTTGTACAAGAAGTTGCTGAAGATTATTTTTCTCTCCCAGCAGATACAACAGCCATTGTTGAACTAGCAGAAATCGCGACGGCTGGCCTGGATACAGCGCTTGAGCAGTGGGGTGTGGCTGTCATGAGCGTGCAGGCCAACGTGCCTAACGTCTTACCTGGCCAGAATGTGACCTTCATGCTGGTTGGTGATGTTGAAGTCGAAAACGCGGTTGACCCTGAAGACGCCTTCGAGTCGGTCGATCCGATTCCAGCCGTAACAGAGGTCAGCGCCAATATTCGCAGTGGCCCCAGCCGCCGCAGCAATGTAGTTAGCAGCCTGGGTCGCAATCGCGATGTCCTCGTCGATGGCCAGAGTGCTGATGGCGAGTGGCTGCGTGTGATATTCGATGAGCGCATCGGCTGGATGAGCCGCTCGGTGCTGGTTGATGATGCCGCTTTTGACGACTTGCCTGTGTATGATGGCTTCCAGCGTGCCCCGATGCAGTCTTTCTACCTGACGACTGGCATCGGTGGTGTCCGGTGTGAAGCCGCCACCGATAGCGTCCTCGTTGTTCAAGGCCCTGAAGGCATTAACATCGATCTGACGGTCAACGGTGCGCGTATCCAGATTGGTTCGACCATCATCATTCGCTTGCTGCCGCCTGGTGACGTGCTGGAATTCATCGTCATCGATGGTCACCTGACGATTTATGATGACGAAAACGGCACCGAAACTCTCGTTCCAGAAGGGTATCGCACAACCATGTGCCTTGCCGATGGCGAAGACCTCGGCCTTGATGGCAACATCGATGACCTCACCGTCAATTGCCCGCCCTCCCCGCCGGAACCCGTGAGTCCTGATGAATTTGGTCAGTTCTGTACGCTGGAAGACGTCTCGCCCGATTTGCTGAATTACGGCATTATCGTCGAATCCTGCGGTGAGGACCTTGACCCTGAGATGGGCATCATCGTTACCAACAATGATCCGGACCAGCCGATTATCATCGGCAGCCCGCCCAATCCGTCTGCGGACGAGACCACCACCTGCGATCAGTTCGCACTGCTGGACCCGCTCGGTGGCATCCCCGCGACGCCCTACACGTATAAGTGGAGCAGTTTGTCGGGCGCGGAATGGTACAAGGTCATGTTCTGGAATGCGCAGGACAATCTGCTCGCAGCGGAATTCCGCGTGGATGCACCAACAACCAGCATCCTGGCAAACATCGGCCAATACCCAACAGGTGCTTTCATTCAGTGGGAAGTCCTGGCGATGGATGGCGAGGCGATCCTCTGCTCGACGGACCGTAGTGCCGTTACCGAGCGCATTGGCGATCCGAACCCGCCGCCAGCCGAAGACGATAGTTTGTCGGCATCCTGGGTCTGCGATACATACAGTAATGGCGAATCTATAGCCACTGCCCAGATCAGTTGGAGTGGCGCAGACAGCGATGTCAGCATCATCTGGGACATAGGGGATGGCGATAGCAGCACGACCGGTGCCGCGCCATCTGGCAGCACCATCGTCGATCTGTGGATTGGCTATTCCATGGGCGGTACCGTCAGCGACAGCGACGAAACCGTTGAACTGCCAGCGCTCAACTGCCTTGATGAACCACCGCCACCGCCGCCGCCAACACCGCTGAACGCGAGTTGGACCTGTACAACAATGGGTGATGGTGAAACCCCGGCAACGGCGACCATCGTCTGGAGCAGTGCCGATAGCACCGTCAATATCAGCTATGACAATGGCGTCAACACCGTCAATACATCCGGTTCGGCACCCAGTGGCAGCCAGGTTGTTAGCCTGCTGACCAGCTTCTCGGAAGGTGGTACCGTCAGCGATCTGGATGATACGGTCAATCTGCCTTCACTGGATTGCTACGAAGCGCCACCGCCACCGCCGCCCGGTCCGTTGGCTGCAAGCTGGTCTTGCACCACGCTCGGTAATGGCGACAACATCCCATCCACAGCGACCATCGTCTGGAGCGAAGCCGACAGCACCGTCAACATCGCCTATGACAACAGCGGCACACAGGCCAATACAACTGGCCCTGCTCCCAGTGGTAGTACAGTCGTTACCCTTGAATTTGGCTACGCCGAAGGTGGTACCGTCAGTGATGCTGATGAGCAAGTCTCATTAGGTGGACTAAACTGTATTCAACAGCCGCCTCCACCACCGCCCCCCGGTCCGCTGGCTGCCAGTTGGTCCTGCACGACGCTGGGCAATGGGGATGGCACGCCTGCGACAGCCACCATCAACTGGAGCGAAGCCGATAGCACGGTTGCTATTAACTTTGATGATGGGGGTACGCCGAAAAGTACATCGGGCGGCGCTCCGTCTGGTAGCACAGTCGTGACCCTGGATAGTGCCATATCCAACGGCGGCACGGTTGCCGATACCGATGAGACAATCAACCTGCCTGCGCTGGACTGCCTGCAGCCACCGCCGCCACCACCGCCGCCCGGTCCGCTGACTGCAAGCTGGTCCTGCGCGACCATCGGCAATGGCGACAACATCCCATCAACAGCGACCATCGTCTGGGGTGGTGCCGATAGCACGGTTGCGATTAACTACGATAATAGCGACACTCCGGCCAGCACCAGCGGTGGCGCGCCCAGTGGCAGCACTGTCGTGAACCTCACCTTCGGCTTTTCAACAGGGGGCACGGTTGCGGATGCCGATGAGACCGTCAACCTGCCATCGTTGGACTGCCTGCCGCAGCCCCCGCCACCCCCACCGCCTGGACCACTGTCCGCGCGTTGGCAGTGCGAAGGAGCATTCAATGCCCGTGTCACCTGGACCGGAGCAGATCAGAATGTGACGATTGACTACGATAATAGTGGTCAACCGAATTCGGTCACAACCGGGCCATTCCCCGATGGATCAGTACTTGTGCCACTGTCCGGCACCTGGTCGGAAACAGGTGGTACTGTCAAAGATAGCGACGAAACCGTGAGCTTCGGTGGACTTAGCTGCGGCTAAACGGGCCTGAGCAGCATCTAAAGAGGACAGGGCAATCGCTCTGTCCTTTTTCTTTGGCTCGTGACGCTGGCTAAGGGGCTTCGTTCCTGGGTTCACCGCGCCCGATGGACACAATCCGTACAGGCCCATCTGCCGAGTCCAGATAGTAGACGAAGTAATCTCTCAGCAGCGTCCTGTCATCAATCCGGCTCAGGGCATCGAACTTGCGCAGGTAACGCAGCGCGTCCTGTGGCAGCGCAACCGAAAAATCTGCACTGTCCCATGCATTGCCCTGCGGCGCTTCGCAGTAAAACAGCTTTGGGAAGAACAGCCAGCAGATGTCATCCGGCTCCTGTCGGGTCAATTCAACCACCAGCGGCTGATGGTTCCTGATATCTGATGTAATACAACAATGCCATTTTTCAGGCTCATCCAGTTGGAAGTGATTCTGCATAGAGGTATCAGCTTTAACGCTATATTTTGGATGTTGGACGTACAACAGGGCCTGAAGGAGGGGGTGTAAAGGCTATTTAGCGCAATCAAAACACACGGGAGGGACACATCAGTATCCCTCCGCCCATCATCAGACCCTATTCTGCTATTTATTATAGAAGAAGGTTGTTTTTGAAGTAGGACGAGTCCAGGTAATCTATAACCACTTACTTACCAGTCGCCACACTTTTTTTGTAAAACGCAGCTTTATATCCAAACTGCGCGCAAAATATGCCTTCCCAAGACTGCCGATTAATCGTTGAACAGGAAGAACTGCTGCCGTTCGTCCGGCGTCAGATCACGAACCTTGAGCTGCTGGCCCAGCGTAATCAGGCTCGGAATATTGATTAGCCAGCGCTGGCCCGCGTCTTCCGTCTGGGTGACAACATGGTCGCCATCGTCACTGAGGAAGAAGGTGCTTGGCTGCTCATCATGGCGCATATTGGCGACGGCAATGCCATCGACGTTGTACAGCCGCAGTTGACCGCTGCTCGATGATGTGAAGATCAGGTCATCCTGCTGTGTCCATTTCGCTGTCACGATCTCATCTGGCTCCAGCACGCTGCGTTCGCGGCCTGTGTTATCCCAGATATGCACCGTTTTATCCCAACTCCAGGCAGCGACAAACGAACCCTGAGCGCTGAAATCAGCATCAATGATACCGGCGGCCAGCGGTTGGCTGAACACGATATTGCCACTGACATCCCACAGAATGACGCGCTCATCGCTGGTCATAACCAGCACCTGCTGCCCACTTGGGTTCCAGCGCGCGTTATCCAGCGGCACTTCATGCGGAATCTCAATGACCTGTTCGCCAGTGCTGGCGTTCCATAGACGCAGCATGCCCGTATCATCAAAGGTGAGGATACGCTCTGTGGACTGATTGTAACTGGCCCCATCAATGCGGTTGGGGCTTGGCAGGGTTACTACTTGTTCCCCAGCCGTATCCCAGATGATGACTGCACTGTCGCAGGGATCGCAGCGGGTCGGTGCATTGGCGATGGTCATATAGCGGTCGTCACTGAGCAGGATGACATTGCTGCTGGTCGTCTGTTCGCCTTGGTCGCTGAGTGTCGCGACTCGTTCCCAGGTGGTGGGCTGGACCTGCCACAGGTCCACCGTCGCTCGGCTTGACCCTGTCGCTGTCAAAGCGAACTGGCCGTCTTCAGTCAGGATCAGGCTGCGCAAAGGCGATGCAGCCGTGACCTCTGCCAGTTGAATGCCATCGCTGTTATAGACGCGGCTGACGGTGTTGGTGCCCAGGCGGTTGGCGACTACCACGAACTGGTCAGCGTAAATCTGGGCATCTTCTGTATCCGTATGGTCGATGGGTTCCGCCAGCAGCGGCGTACCATCATCACTCAGGAGAGATACATTGGTCGTACAGACGTTGCGGCAGTTGGGGCGGCGGGCTGTCTCGACGATGATGCGCGTATCATCTGTGCTGAAGTCGGCTTCAGCCAGTCGGCTGTCAAAATCCTGCCCACCGACGACTGTGCCGCTCTCGACGTCATATACGCGCGCCCGGAAGCGGCAGTCCACTTCACAATCTTCCGCGCTGTTGGCCACGAACAGGATCATGCTGCTATCGCTGCTGAAGACAGCATCGGTGATGGGGATGCCCTCCTTCCAGGTGCGCAGGCGTGTGCCATCTGCCTGCCATAAATAGAGGGTGTCATCCAGCCAGGTGATCGCCAGCGAACGGTCCGCGTTCCATACCAGGCCATCCCAGCGGGTGAGGTCCAGCGGTGGCTCCTTGGTATTCACCAGCCGCCACAGATAAACCTGATCCTGCGTAGGCACAACCACATGCGTAATGTCTTTATTGAAGGCCAGCGTTCCAGTAGTGGTGCCATAGTTGTAATTCATGAGGCGGTCGCCGTTGGTATCCCAGATTTGCGTTTCGCCAATTGAACTGGTCACCGCGACCAGGGTACCATCAGCCACCCAGCGCACATTCGATGCCAGGAAGCCATGTTCCAGGGTATCAACCGGACTGCCGTTGCTGCGCCACAAACTAACGACGCTGCCCCACTGGACATAGAAGTGCAAGCCTGTCTCGCTCCAGATGCCGGAACAGTCCGTTGCCTGCCCTGGTGGAATCGGTACTGTCTGTATCATGCCGATGGTCAGGTCATACAGGCCCACTTCATCACAGGCATTGAGCAGAACCTGGTTGCCCATAGGGTTGGGGGTGACGCTGCTGGCGCCCATCTCGCTCTCAAACAGGACGTCAGCCACTATCTCGCCGTTTGGATGGATGATCTGCAAGACCATCGGGCAGACATCCCCCAAGGCACAGTCTATATCCCGTGCGAGCAGGAGCGCCTGGGCATCGGTGGCTGGCAGCCAGTAAACATCCTCAAAGCGTGTGCCTTCCAGGGGCAATGCCTGATGGGTCAGTTCGCCTGTGCCCGCATCCCAGATTTCAGCCAGTTCACCGCTCCAGACCAGGGCAAAACGACTGTCCGGGCTAAAGGTGATGTCGCGCGCACTGCCGACACCTGTCAGCGTATTCAGGACCTGGCCGCTGCTGTCGCGCAGGCTGGCAGGCATGGTGAAGGTTGGCTGAGTCACATAACGGTCGCCTGTGCCATTCCAGGTTGTTCCCTGGCCGACGACGCCCGCTTCCTGATTAATCGGTGTCAGCGTGTCATCCAGCGTCACCGAGCCACTGCTATCGGAAACGACCACGCGCGTCCAGTCGGCATTCCAACTAATTTCCGGTGGGCGGACAGCGCCCGTATCGTAAGTGCCAATCAGGCTGGCATCATCGCCCCACAGGCGCATGATGTAAGTACACAGATCGTTGGCGCAGTTGCTGGTGGGCAGGGCCAGCGTCATGATGCGGCTGCCATCGCGCACCCAGCGCATCTGCGCGACCACATCGCCATCATGATTCAGGCGCACCAGTTCCTGCCCATCGGTTGACCAGACAACAGCTTCATCAGCGGCCCAGGTATAGATGCGTTCACCATCGGCGCGCCAACCAGCATTAATCGTGATGCCATTGGTGGAATGCACCAGCGTCTGCAACAGGTTGCCATCCTGCCCCCAGACGCGCGCTGTGCCATCATCCCCTGTGGTCAATAAGCGCGTACCATCATCATTCCAGCCGACCACATTGATCGTTGACCCACTCTGCCGGAGCACAGCCACTTCCTGCACCTGATTGAGGATGGCATTCGTCAAAGCATCGTAACTCTGAATATGGTAGATACCTTCGCCGATGAAGCGCAGCGATTCCAGGGCCAGCAGCAGCGCCGTCTGGCCGTTGCCGCGATCCAACTCCTGATCGGACAGCGTCGTCAGGAAGAGCGATTGCGTATCTCGTGCGCGCTTCAGGTTGGATTCGCTGATGTCACGCTGGTCAGCCAGGTCTTTATTGCTCTGGTCGAGGTTCATCGTCTGCACGATGGCGACCGCCAGCAAACCAACCGCCACAATCAGCGCGAACAGTGAGCTAATCAGTAACACTCGCTGGCGTGCGTTCTGGGCGCGTCGGCTCTCTAAGATGTATTCACGATGCAGTTCACCAGGGGCTGGCAACTTTTCCTCTGCCTGCAACAGCCAGTTTTCAGCATTACTGACTTCTGTGCCGCGCAGCAGATAGCTGTTATCACGATTGTGACTATCCCACTCACCTGCCTTGACCAGATAGCGGGTATGAGCCTGTACATGCTCCAGATCGGTCTTGAGCGCGCCTTCCAGCGTTTGCATGGCCGCATCGAAGTTGTCGCTCTCGCGGAAGAAGATCCAGTTATGGCTGTTAACGGAGGGGTGAATTTTGGCGCGTTGGCTGTCATCGACGACTTCGCGGTACAGCACCGGAATAAAGCGCTTGTGCTGGTCAACCGCGTGTTGAACTTCCCTGGCACAGACTTCCGAACTGACGCTATCCGGGCTGATGACGAAGATGAAGTTATCAGCCGCGTTAATTCCCGCCTGGATTTCATTCCACCAGTTGGCTGTCGGCGGAATATCTTCCCAATCGACCCAGATTCCATGACCGTTGGCGCTCAGGGCCTGCTCTAATTTTTGGACGAAAGGTTTGTCGCGTCGCGAATACGAAATAAACGCATCAGAAATATTAAACGTATCAGCCATTATAAGTGCCCTTTGCCGGGGATGGGTTGCCAGTGACCATGTGCAAAGTCCATTATATGGGCCTGTAAGAAGCTACACAACAGATGCAAGTGCTATGCCTGCCCTATTTTTGCAAACTGTTTACCTCAGGCCCCAGACATACATCTTAATTATGTCAAATTTCCGCAACAATTAGCTGTTTTTACGCACACGCCCTGAAATGTGCTGTAATGTTAGAACATAAAGCGGCATAGTTTTCGGCAGATCGCTCCCAACATCGACACAGGCCAGCGCTACCCGCTTTTGTATAGGACGGACACATAAACACATAAGCAAGCATGCCATGATGAACAGCGCTAATCGGCACATCCTCATCACGGATGATAACCCGACCAACATAATCCTGCTGGATCGCCTGATTCAGCGTATGGGCCATCGCACCACCCATGCCGAGACCGGAGAAGAGGCTATCCGCCTGTTAGAGCGCGACACCTTCGATCTGGTGCTGCTCGACATCATGCTGCCTGGGATGACCGGCTTCCAGGTGCTGGAATGGATTCGGGAGCGTCACAGTCTGGATAGTCTGCCTGTCATTATGGTCAGTGCCCTGACGGATGAATCGAGCATCATCCAGGGGTTGCAGCTCGGCGCCAATGATTATGTCACCAAGCCGATCAATGTCGATGTGGTGCAACTCCGCGTTGAGACCCAGCTCAAGCTGAAGCAAACCATTGAAGAACAGGCGTTTGTCGCGCAGCAATTACAAAAGAGCAACGACATGCAAAATCGCCTGATGCGCATCGCCTCTCATGATTTAAAGAACCCCATCAGCAATGTCGCCATGTCGCTCCAACTGATCGAACAAATACATGGCAAAGACGAACTCATGGACCTGGCCATTGAGCAGCTTGCGACGATGGAAACCATCATTCATGAATTTTTGGAACAGGAATTGATTAAAAACGATTCGCTGCTGGTTGAGTGCCAGGCGATTCGTTATGACGATGTGCTGGCAAGCGTCCTCATGCAGTATCAACAGGCCGCTAACGCCAAAGGCATCACCATTGAATCGAACCTGTCGAACCAGATGATTATGGCGGATCGGTCCCGTTTGGAACAGGCCATCAGCAATCTGGTGAGCAATGCCATTAAATACGCGACGCCCAATACGACCGTCATCATCAATGAATTGACTGAAAATGATGTGGTTCGCCTACTTATCCAGAACATCGGCGAGTGCATCCCGTCAGAAGAAATCGGCATGCTGTTCCAGCCTTTCAGCAAGCTGACGCCGCGCCCCACGGCTGGCGAACATAGTTCCGGGCTGGGTCTGTGGATTGTTCAGCAAATGATAGAAGCGCAGGGCGGGTCGGTTGGTATCAACTCCCAGGTAACCGATGGCGCCGAATTCTGGATTGAACTGCCGCGCCACTGCGAAACGATGAGCAAAGGCAATACTTCGATGCTGGTCCCTATTTAGGCCGCACCGCTAGCGACTGCTGTTATAGGAAAATCTGGTTGTTTTCGTTGAGTTGAATGCGCAGCCAGGTGAGCGCTTCTTCGCAATCTGTGAAGATGCGAATGGTCATCCCGTCCCGGTTACGGATCGAGTTGAGGAAGAAACCGATAATGCGATTGACGAATGTCTCTTGCATGACGACCGCACAATAAGCCACGCGATTCTTGGGAACAGCATTGAAAATATCGGTGGTACGGGCTTTGCTGTATGGCGTAAAGCCCTGGTTAGGATGTGACAGGTTTTGCAGAACAGCAATCGGCTGCTTATCTGACCAGGAATCGACAATCGTAATAAGCGTATCTGCCCATCCGTCAACAGCTTCGCGCTTCATATCGCCATCAGTCCTGATGAAGAAAATCTGCCGATCATCTATCCAGCCCGTAATGACACCAAAATCGCCTAATTCTATGTCCGCTAGAAGATCGACAAGTTCTATAGGGCCATCGCTACTCGTAATATCACACTTCATTGTGCTATTCCGCCTTATCTTCAATCTCCCACGCATGATCCAGCTCATGCCAGGCCAGCCGCCGCACAAAATAACGCGGTGCCCAACGATGGCCACCGCGCGTTCCTTCTGCTGGGATGTCACCGCTTAACCGTCCGGCAAGGGCATCCAGTATCGCTTGCCGGATAGCTGGCAATGTTGCTATCGGCTCGGCTGCTTTGTCGATTTTTACGCTGCCACCCAGGCTGCCCAGATAGGCTTTATCCACATCGCGAACATGTTCAATCATCTTTGGCAGATCACGACCGCCGCCGCGTGGCCCTTTGCGCAGTGTCTTGCCCGCAGCGGCCTCAACTGCATCATCGAAGGCTTTCCAGCAGGCTTTGAGGACGGTACGCCAGCGCTTGACTTCCTCATCTGCGACCGGACCATCATCCCAAGGCAGGGCAGCATCTGGCGCGCCGAAGTCCGTTGTCGTCGTTCCTGGCAGTTTCTGGACGACCTCGAAGGCAGATATATCCGAGGGCGCTTTGAAGCCCAATGGGGTCCACTTCAGGGCGCATTCGTAGCGTAGGCCATAATCATACAGGGCCTGCAATGCAGAATCTTCATCGCGACCACTGCGTGCCCAACCTGGCCAATCCAGCGCTACAGCGAAAGTCTTCTTATCACCCACTTCCAGATAAACCCTGATGAGATCATTCGCTGTGGCCATCGACAAATCTCCTAAGCATAAGGGCCACACGAATTACATTTCGGTGGCCCCACCATTCCGTATTGGAGAGTATAACAGAAACGAGAAATCCCTAGTTGAAGACACCCGCTAACTGGGCAATCGCGAAAACCACAAACAAGGTCGCAATCAGTACTGCCCAGGCGATCAGCCGCCCGCTGGCCTGAACAGGTGAAATTTCGCGCTCTTCGACGGTGATTTCGCCCAGCAGATCGCAATGGAAATCGAGGTTGGTTTTGCCGCGTGTCAGCCGTACCAGATAATCGCTGTCGTAAGTAATCGACCAGCCGGTATCCTCATCCGCCCAGTTAGGGCCGAGGCGTTCGTCAATTGCAGCGGCAATCGCCTCGCGCGCTAATTCAGGCGCAATCGGGTCGAAATCCTCATCTGTTTGCGACACAGGTGCCATGATGGCCGGATCAGTGATTGTTGGATCAGTGATTGTTGGATCAGTGATTGTTGGATCAGTGATTGTTGGATCAGTCATGATTGTGTACCAGCCCTAGGGCGAAGATGCGATTTGTGATGACACGGCGTATTCATCACAGAAGGGGCCGACAATGCCGTTGTTGCCCCGCGCGGCAACCGTAATGGTCCCAAACTGCTGGAAACCATCCCAGCTATCGACGCTGGATGCTTCTGTCGTGAAGTAAGCATCGTAACGGAGGCTGTCGGCAAAGCGCAGGAAGACCATATAGCCATTGGCCGTTTCTACTGGGTCCCACAGCAGGGACTGATTGCCATTGCCCAGATCGCGCAGCACGATATCACAGCGCCGCAAACGTGGCCCATCAGCCTGCGTCAGAATGAACATCATGATGGACTTGGTGGCCCGTTCCAGATAATCAAACTCGATATACTGGATCAGATCATTCGGCGACCCGTTTGGCCATTGTTCCATCGTATTGATGAAGCGAATCGCCGGCGTACCCGCGTCGTTAAAGGAGAAGTGATCGCCATAACGGCCTTCGCGGTCTCGGCGTGTCTCGACCAGCAAGCGCATATCGAGGCCATAAATATCGCCGACGATTTCCGCCATGCGGGCCATCTGCCGCGCCTTGGATACGTTCGATTCATCCGAAAACACGCGCAGGCTGGTATCGTCGATATTGCCTTTGCCATCGTCGTTGTTGCCGATGGTATCGATGTTAATCATGCCGCGCACTTCACTCAGCATATTTCCCTGGCTCAGATAATCGACGAAGGCCTTGCTGCCCTGGCGATCATGTTCTTCACCACTAAATGCGACGAAGATCAACGTGGCGCGGTAACGCCGCTGGCTGAGGATACGGGCAATTTCCAGCAATGCTGCGACGCCGGAGCCATTGTCGTTGGCGCCAGGGGCATAGGCTGTCGGGTCTTTCAGATTCGTATTGACGCTGTCGTAGTGGGCGCCAATGATGTAGATGCCCGCATTGGTTTCAGTGCCGCTGATGACGGAAAAGACATTGTAGTTGATGGCACTTTCGGAGGCGGTGTTGTATGCCGTAAAGGCGTGCTCAATCGGCTGCTGTAAGTTGCCGCCGGAACTCTGGCTGATGAGCTGGAATTGCTCCGCAATATAGCGCTCGGCGGCGCCAATGCCATAGCCAGCTTCTGTTGTGGATGAGAGAATGTGACGGGTATGCACACTTTGCAGGAAGGCAATGTGCGCCCGCATGCGTTCAGCATCAACCTGATTGAGCAGGTTATTGATCTCGATGCTGGGGTCCGCGATGGGCGTTTGCGCCAAAATGATGCCGGGCTGCTGTGGATCACCACTGATTTCAACGCCCAGCGTCGGCGGTGGCGTGGCGCTCGGAAGGGCTTGCAGCGTTGGCGGCGCGGCCTCGCGCGCTGTACCGAGGTTACAGGCGCCCAGGCTAATGGCCAACAACAGCAGCAGGCTGAATTTGAGAAAGTAGTTACGTCGCTCCATAGGGATTAGTGTAGCACAATTTGCTTGTCGCATATTCTGAGGGATCGGGATTCGTTCGCTCGGCGTGGGGCAATCACAGGCCCACCGGCGGCGTAGATCATAAGACGTGCGCGGGTTCTGTGCAAGGGCCTTGTTCTGAACGCTCATTTACTGACTTCATGCGTGAATCACATCACTGTTATCAGCCAAGATCAAGCGGTGGCAGGATGCACAACTGTTGAAATCGTCCTCAACCTACTCTCAGTGATGTGATTTGCTAGCCCCATACTTCTGCCCGTGCGGATTCAAGGAAGAAACGTTGCGTCAACATGATCCGGGGTATTGAAGAAGCATTATCTGAGGGGGCATGAACAACCCGTAAATCCATCAAGTAGATGTCACCTGGCTCCCCGACCATTGGCACCACTTGTACATCAACCGTACCTACCTGGCGCGTTTCTTCCAGAAAACGATTACGGTCAGGGGTGTTTTTATGCAGTAATTCATTAAAGTACAATTCCTGTTTTAACTGCTCAACCACATCCTTTGAACGAAGTGTCCCTTGATCGTTCAGCAAGCGATGTGACCCCGTGACCGCTACTGTCGGCGCGCAGTCGAGTGTCACACTCTCTAAAAATGTAAACACCTGAACACCGGGAATGCCGCCATTAACAAGGCGAACAGCATCTACGTGCCAGCTCCTAAAGGGAACTTCCCATTCAAGGGCATTGGGCAAGGTAATGAGCGGCTGCGGATAGTCCAGTGATGGATAGACAGCTTGCCCATTGAGCAAATCATCAATCAAGGGCATGGCCTCAGCAACAA
Organism: Anaerolineaceae bacterium; assembly: GCA_020634165.1. GTDB lineage: Bacteria > Chloroflexota > Anaerolineae > Aggregatilineales > Phototrophicaceae > Phototrophicus. The sequence goes on from JACKCF010000002.1 coordinate 405,202, forward strand.
GATCAGCGAATTGCTGATTTTTGAGTTTACGTTTAATCGACTTACTGACGCTTAGTTGCTCTTTGGTGACATCATAATCAAGTTTCCATTCTCCAGTTTTCCAGAGTCCCTCCTGCTCAAACTGGTGACGGGTATACGAGACTGCCTCAGCAACCTTCTGTGCGGGCAAATAATCCTTGATGTTGATGAGTCCGCGTAATTTGAATTCTTCTCTTAAAGAGTCATTTAGTGCCATGCAATATATCTCCGTTCCAGACCATTTTGCCCCTTAGTGTACTTTATAAAGCTAAAAATACATTTAATGGCCTTATTTGGCCTTTTATGGTCGATTTTATCACTATGCGTACATGCGTCAATCAAAGTGCTCGGATTGTCTTTGGCTCCTATACCATGCTGGAGCAATTGGCTGCATCCAGTGTTATTTGCAAATGACCCTTTGATGTCATGACACTTGGCGTATTCCACCTGCATGAAATAGATCATCTTGTTGGTATAATGATTTATGAAATCGTATGCACTGGCCAATTTGAGTGAATTACAGGCCGATTTGCGTTAAAACTAGGGAGCTAGCCAAAAAGAGCTTGATACAAAACTCCTACAACCTGTGAGAGAAACGTGCGCGAACCATATGCGTACAAACAAGCCCGTTTAGTCTGCGTTCCACACTATTAGAAAAGGATTGTTGATGTACACGATAGGCGTTGATTTTGGCACATTATCTGGACGAGCCGTACTGGTCGATACAAGTGATGGCCGTGAAGTGGCCGAGGCCGTCTACGAATATCCGCATGCGGTGATGGACGACAAACTGCCTTCCGGCAGGCAGCTCCCTCCGGAGTGGGCACTCCAGCACCCGCAAGATTATCTCGATGTTTTTTTCAACACGATCCCAGCAGTTATAAAGAAGAGTGGCATTGATCCGAGCGAAGTCAAAGGCATCGGCATTGACTTTACGGCTAGCTCGCCTATGCCCGCTATGGCTGATGGTACGCCGCTGTGCTTCGTCGAAGGTTACGCCGACGAACCCCATGCTTACGTCAAACTGTGGAAGCATCATGCAGGTCAGGCCCAGGCTGATAAAATCAACGCGGTCGCCCGTGAGCGCGGTGAAAGCTGGCTGAAGCGCTACGGCGGCAAGTACTCATCGGAATGGTTCTTCAGCAAGCTGCTGCAAATTCTGGAAGAGTCCCCCGAAGTCTACAACGCCTTTGATACCTTCATCGAAGCCGCTGACTGGGTCATCTGGCAGTTGACGGGCAAGATGTCGCGTAACCTGTGCACGATGGGTTACAAGATGCTCTATCAGGATGGCAGCTATCCATCAAAGGAATATTTCGCGGCCCTGCATCCTGGCTTCGCCAATGTCATCGAAACCAAGGTCACGGGTGATTTTGCCCCATTGGGTGGCAAAGCAGGTGGCCTGACAGCAGCTATGGCCGAAAAATTGGGCCTGCCTGTTGGGACGGCTATCGCTGTTGCCAATGTCGATGCCCATGTGACGGCCCCGGCGGTGAAAGCGACCGCTCCTGGTGTCATGGTCATGATTATGGGTACATCCACCTGCCACATCATGTCCGGCGATAAGCTGGAAGATGTCGAAGGCATGTGCGGTGTGGTCGATGGCGGCATCGTCGACGGCCTGTATGGTTATGAAGCGGGACAATCTGGCGTGGGTGATATTTTCGCCTGGTTCGTCGATAACGCGGTTCCGCCGGAGTACCACGAAGCCGCCAAAGCGGCTGGTATGAATCTGCATGCTTATCTGGAGCAGGAATCCGCCAAGCAAAAGGTCGGTGAACACGGCCTGGTCGCGCTCGACTGGTGGAACGGCAATCGCTCCACGCTGGTCGATGTCGATCTCAGCGGCCTGCTGATTGGTGCCACCCTGGCGACCCGTGCGCCGGATATTTACCGCGCCCTGATTGAATCAACGGCTTATGGTACGCGCGAAATCATCGAAGCCTTTGAGGCCAATGGCGTTCCAGTCAAGGAACTGGTTGCTGCTGGTGGCCTTCCGGAGAAAAATGCCCTCCTGCGTCAAATCTATGCCGATGTCACCGGACGCACCTTCAAGCTGGCGGGATCATCGCAAAGCCCCGCGTTGGGTTCGGCCATGCATGCCGCCGTAGCAGCCGGTATCTACACAGATATTCACGCCGCCGCCGATGTCATGGGCAAGCTGAAAGAAGAAGTCGTTCAGCCAATCCCTGAAAATCAGAAAGTCTATGACAAGCTGTATGCCGAATATAAGACGCTCTATAACTACTTCGGACGTGGCACCAACGATGTCATGAAGCGCCTGAAGAAGATTCGTAACGCTGCACGAGGAGAAGAGTAGCCCCTATGTTATTGCCTGAACTGCGGCAGATCGTTTGCGACCTGCATGCGGAACTCCCGAAAAATAATCTGGTCGCCTGGACGAGTGGCAACGTCAGCGCGCGCGATCCTGAAAGCGGTCTGGTCGTCATCAAGCCGAGCGGTATCGTCTTTGAGGACCTGCGTCCGGAAAATATGGTCGTGGTCAATGTTGATGGCGAAATTGTCGAATCCGACTACAAAGCCTCGTCGGATACGGCTTCGCACTGCTATATCTACCGCCACATGCCGGAGGTCAACGGCATTGTTCATACCCATTCGCGCTATGCGACAGCCTTTGCGACCCTCGCTCGCGAGATTCCCTGTGTAACAACCGCGATGGGCGATGAATTCGGCGGGCCGATTCCGTGCGGCGGCTTTGCCCTCATCGGCGGCGAGGAAATCGGCAAGGTGGTCGTGGAAACGCTGACAGGCCATCGCAGCCCATCGTGCCTGTTGCAGAGTCATGGAGTGTTCGCGACCGGGCCATCGGCGCAGAAAGCGGTCAAGGCGGCAGTCATGACCGAAGACAACGCGGCTATCGTCTGGACAGCCTTGCAGATAGGTACACCGCTCAAGATCAGCGATGCCGACATCGACAAGCTGTACGACCGTTACCAGAACGTATACGGCCAGTAAATATCATTCTGTAGGGGCAAGGCATGCCTTGCCCCTACCACATAAAAACTTGCAACTAAACCTGACAGAAAAAACTCCCATTTTGAAAGGACACCTCCATGAAAATTGACCTCAGCCAATTTGAAATCTGGTTTGTGACGGGCAGCCAGCATCTGTATGGTCCGGAAGCCATTGAACAGGTCGGTCAGCATTCGCAGGAAATCGCCGCCGCGCTGGATGCCTCGTCCGCGATTCCGACCCGTGTTGTGTACAAGCCGGTTGTCACCACGCCAGAAGATATTTACGAGACGTTGCAAGCCGCTAATATGGACCCCAAGTGCGTCGGCGTCGTCACCTGGATGCATACTTTTTCGCCAGCCAAGATGTGGATCGCTGGCCTGAGCGCTTTGCAAAAGCCACTGGCGCACCTGCACACGCAGTACAACCGTGACATCCCCTGGGGCGACATCGACATGGACTTCATGAACCTGAACCAGGCCGCCCACGGCGACCGCGAATATGGGTTCATGGTCAGCCGGATGCGCCGCAACCGCAAAGTGATTGTCGGTCACTGGCAGGAAGCAGATGTTCAGGAACGGTTGGGCGTATGGGCACGGGCGGCCTGTGCCTGGGCTGATTGCCAGAATATGAAGGTCCTGCGTATTGGCGACAACATGCGCTTTGTGGCCGTCACCGAAGGTGACAAAGTGGAAGCCCAGCGCCGCTTTGGCTGGAGCGTGAATACACATGGCGTCGGCGATGTGGTCGCGGTGGTCAACGCCGTCAGCGATAGCGACATCAACGCCCTGATTGACGAATACGAGTCGGTTTATCAGGTGGCCGATGATCTGCGCAAGGGTGGCGCACGCCATCAGAGCATTGTGGAAGCCGCCCGTATTGAACTGGGCCTGCGCAAATTCCTGGAAGATGGTGGCTATAAAGCTTTCACAACCACATTTGAGGACCTGTGGGGGCTGGTACAGCTCCCTGGTTTAGCGCCGCAGCGGTTGATGGCCGATAACTACGGCTTTGCGGGTGAAGGTGACTGGAAAACGGCTGCTCTCGTCCGCGCCATGAAGGTGATGGCGGCTGGCCTCGATACAGGTACCTCCTTTATGGAAGACTATACCTACCATATGGACCCCTCCGGCATGCAGGTATTGGGCGCGCATATGCTGGAAATCTGCCCGACGATTGCGGTCGATAAGCCCAGCCTGGAAGTCCACCCACTTGGCATCGGCGGCAAGGCCGATCCGGCGCGCCTGGTCTTCAACTCAAAGACAGGTCCGGCGATTAATGTGTCGGTCATGGATATGGGCAACCGCTTCCGCATGGTCGTCAACGAAGTCGATGTCGTCGCTCCGAAAGAAGCCATGCCCAAGCTGCCTGTCGCCCGTGCCCTCTGGGAGCCGAAGCCGAACTTCAAGGATGCCTTGGCTGCCTGGATTTACGCTGGTGGCGCACACCATACTGGCTTCAGCCTGGATGTGACTGCCGAGCATATGAACGACTTCGCTGATATGGCAGGCATTGAATTCCTGCGCATTGGCGATGGCACCGAGATTTATGATTTCAAGAATGAACTGCGTTGGAACGATCTGTATTACGCGCTGGCACAGGGGCTGTAGAACAGTCCCAGATTTACGATCTGTCGTAGTGGCAAGGCATGCCTTGCCACTACTTGTAGCTGTGCGCACCTGCTCAGGAAGTCGTGATAAAATCGCTGTAATAAGACGTTGTTAGCTGGAGGCACGCTGATGGTGCTCAACGTTCAAAAGTCTATTTTCGCCGAACTCGCTGATTTCATGGTAGCGCAGCCAACCTTGGAAGAAATTGTCGCCTACAAAGTATCATCTGGGGTACAGCAATACATTGATGATCTATTGGAAAGAAATCGCGAAGAAGGACTGTCCGCGAGTGAACGACTGGAATTGGAAAAAATCCTGGCTGTTATCCAGATGATGGATGTCGCCAAAGCGAAAGCGCAGCTTAAGCTGGCAAACAAAGAATGACTTATATCTCTTCGGAACTTCGCCAGATTACATCAACGCGAGCCGGAGGCTGTTGTGAATATTGTCGTTTGCCTGAGCATGCTAGCGCTGTAAATTTCCACATTGAGCACATCATCGCTGTATCACACGGCGGTTTAACGACTGAGGATAATCTGGCGTACAGTTGTTCTCTTTGCAATCATTACAAAGGCCCCAATATCGCAGCGGCTGACCCAGAAACAGGTGAGCCGACTTTTCTATTTCATCCTCGTCGCCATACCTGGGACGATCATTTCATACTGGTTGATGCTGTAATTGACCCCCAAACTCCAGAAGGGCGTGCAACAGTCAATGTGCTTCACCTAAACGATCCATCCCGACTTGAGCAACGTGAGATACTCATTCAATTGGGCCAATATCCGTGTACAAGCACTTAGCCAGGTGCTTTTAACCTAAGAAACGAGGTATCTCTCATGAAAGCAGCACGATTATTTGGCGCTAAAGACCTGCGCGTCGTAGATATTCCAGACCCATCAAGTCCTGGTCCTGGCGATATCCTGATTAAAGTCAAGGCCGTCGGTATTTGCGGCTCTGACCTGCATATGTATGAAAATGGCCGCATCGGCTATACCGATCAGAGCGATGTTTTTACCATTGGCCATGAATTTATGGGGGAGGTCGTGGCTGTCGGCGAAGATGCGCATGATGGTAACTTCGAGGCATTGGAAGTTGGCCAGCGTGTTGCGGTCGATCCCTGTACGCCTTGTTATGAATGCGAAATGTGCGAACAGGGCCACCCGAACCTGTGCCTTAATCACACATTTTACGGCCTATTCCCAGAGAATGGGGCCATGTCCGAGTGTATGATCGTTCATGGACGCAACTGCTTCCCCATGCCGGATAACATCAGCGATGGTGGCGGCACCTTGCTGGAAACACTTGGTGTAGCTATCCACTCTGTTGATCTGGCCAAGTTGAAGGTCGCCAAGAGTTTGGCCATCATCGGCTGTGGGCCTGTCGGCCTGCTGATCCTGGCGCTGGCTAAAAAATCCGGTGCCTACCCGATCTATGCCTTCGATAAATTCGACTGGCGCTTGGATAAGGCGCTTGAGTGGGGCGCAGATGAAGTCTTCAATGTTGATAAGGTTGATGGTGTCCAGGCATTGATGGATGCCACCAATGGCCGTGGCTGCGATACCGTCATCGAAGCCGCCTGGGCCGATCATTCCATCCAGATGGCGGCGGATATGGCCGCTTATGGCGGGCGGCTGGTGCTGGTCGGCATCCCTGGTGATGACCAACTGCATATGCAGCATGCCGTTGCGCGGCGCAAGGGCCTGACGATCATGATGGCACGCCGTATGAAGCACACCTATCCGCGCGCGCTGGCCATTGCCAATACGGGCATGGTCGATATCGAAAGCCTGATTTCGCATCACTTCCCGCTGGAACAGGCATCGGAAGCCTTTGCCAAGAATTTCCGTTACGATGAAGGGGTACACAAAATCATCATCGACATTTAGTAGCCATGTCATAACCATTTGGTAATTCGTCAAGTGGTCTATTGCTATTCAGGGATTTCATCGTAAACTATCGGTGCAATCGTGTATTGACCATTAGCCGATTTGATGAGGAGACTAACATGCACGGTTATTTCCCGCCGAATGATGAAGAAGACGACGATTACGACTACGAAGAAGATGACGATTACGAATACGATGATGACGACGATGATGATTGGGACGATGATGACGACGACGATTGGGATGATGAAGAAGACTAACGTCGTTTAGCACTATCGTAACATTTATCGTAACCTAAATTGAAATATTCTGAACGCTCATTCGCCCTGAATGAGCGTTTTTTCGTCGAAAATAACGATCAATATGACGGGATTTGGTCGAAAAATGTAACTTCATTAACTGTTACAAACTATAACTGCTATTAAGATAGAGTGGAGAGTAGAATCCTTCGGCCAGATTAGCGAGTTTAACCACTGGGGAAATGGGTTGGCTAAGTTAGAGATCAGCGACCAATTGGCTCGAGAAATTGTGAGCTTGGCAAATGCCCAGAACTGCACAGTAGATGATCTGTTGCAGCGTTATCTGGTTGCTGCCTACGATGGCCCATCAACTAGCACCACGCCTGATGCCACACAGGTTGAGCATCACTCTGTGATAACCCCCAAGGTGTTATCCGCAGCCGACTTCGATACCATCGATAATTACCAGAATGTCGGTGGCGCGCTCATCATGTTCGATGAAGACCTTAACTGCATTATTGGTGGTGGGCGCGGCGCATTTGTCTCTGATTCTTTTAAGCTGTATACCAATCATCATCTGGCAGATGTCTTACCCTCGTCGCTGTTCCAACGCTTGGAACGTGCTTTTTATGCTGTATTTGAGGGCCAGGAGAGCGATGCCTCCGATTTGCATTATCAGGACGGCGTCTACCACGCGCACATCACGCCATTGTGGGAAAATGGCGTCCTGTATGCCGGGTTGCTGATGCTCCAAGAAATGCCCATTCATGCCATTCTGGAAGATCGCCAGCACACATTGGAAAATGAGCGCAGTCGCATTCTGCTCAAGTTTATCCAGGATGTCTCGCACGAGTTCAAGACGCCCATCACCTCAATCAAGATCGATCTTTACCTGATGGAGCGCAACAAAGACCCGGACCGAGTGCGCGAGCGTATGACCAACATCGAAAAGCAGGCCGATCTTATTGTGCAGTTGGTAGATGACTTACAGGCGATGGCCAAGCTCGATAGCGAACAGGCTTTCTCCGCGATGACGACGCAGTTGGATATGAACGATGTCGTGCGGACGGCCTATCGTATCGCCCAGAGCAAGAGTACAGGTGAAGATACCGCTGTCATCAGCCTGAAGATGACGACGGGCCTGCCGCGTGTATTGGGCGACTACGATGAAGTTACCCGCGCCATTGCGGAAGTCATCCATAATGCGATTCGCTTTACACCGCAGGATGGCAGCATTGTGATCCAGACGCTGGAAGAAGCCAACAATGTCAGCGTCCTCATTCGGGATTCAGGCATCGGCATGACGCCGCATACGCTACAACGAGCATTTCAGCGCTTCCACCGAGGTGATGAAGCGCATAGTACGCCAGGTTTTGGCCTTGGCTTGTCGATGGCACAGAAGATCATCAGTAAACATGGTGGCGACATTCAGATCAATAGTAAACCGAATGAGGGAACGTTGGTACGTATTGATATGCCGACGGAAGTGGCACTTGTTACTGCGATGCGGATGGCAACCTAGGGCTTAGACAGCGACCATCTGTTTTTACAATTAATGTACAGATGCCTAGAACTGCCTTTACAATGTGAAATAAATTGTAATACTAAGTCAGTGAGTTCGCTGGACTATTGCCATTTACTTAGCTTAGACCTTGCAAATGATCAGTTTCGCAGCCGATTAATTGCAGCACATTAAACGGATATGTCACTCATGACACCGATCAATACGAATGAAGTACTTTATCTTATCGAAAGAGCCAAGCGTGAATGGGAAGCTGCTGTAGATGCGCTCCCTCAGATTATCTGCTTGCTGGACCAGAACGGTCTGATTGCACGGGCGAATCGTACTGTGGAGACGTGGGGACTTTCTACAGTAAAAGAAGTCAAAGGCAAGTCCCTGCACGAACTGCTGCATCCCAATTGTACCAATCCAAGCTGCTACCTATCTGCCTTATGGCAGTCCTACGTTGATGACAGTGATGGCGTTTCTGTTGAAGTCAACGATCCGGTTCTTAACCGTTACCTGCAAATTCAGATCGAACCGGTTAAGAACAAAGAAGGCGCGCGCATCGAGCTGATTGACTTCGCGACGGTCCATATCTCTGACATTACTCGCAAAAAACAGGTCGAGTCCTTACTCGGTTGGCACATTGATAATCTTTCGTCGCTGCTCCACATTCAGCGTGAACTGGCCAATTCACTTGATGCCAGCCGTGTGCTGAACATTGGCTTTGAGGCAGCCCTGCGTCTGAGTATGGCGGCTCGCGGATGCATCGTCACTTTGGAAGAAAATGATGAGCTGGATTTTGCTTACATCAAGAATCTGACAGAAAAAGATACTGCTAACGACAGCCAGATACAGTTGTTGGTAAAGCAGGTCCTGCAAAGTCAGGAACCCATCATTTACCGTGTCGCCAATACTTCAGAAAACCAGACGATCCTGTCTATAGATCAATCGATTGTGCTGTCAGCCCATATCGTCCTGCCCCTGATCTCTCGTGGGCAGGCCCTGGGTGCGCTCTACCTTGAAGCGACGCATGGCGAAGAATTCTCCGATGATGTCATTGAAACCATCGTCCTGCTGGAATCGTCCATCGCCATTTCGCTCGACAATGCGCGCCTTTACCAGTTATCAGAAGAGCGCCTCAAGACTGTACAAAGCCTGTATCGGGATGTTTCCGATATGGCGCAGCTCAAGACCGATATGATCCGTCTGGCGGCCCATGACCTGCGTAACCCGATCACCACGCTCATGATGCATACCGAAATGTTGAAGCGCATGGGCGCGGATAATCTGGATGAGCGCCAGTTACGCATCGTTGATGTGATTCATAATACGTCAGCGCGGATGGCGGATTTCGTACGCGATCTCTTGTCACTGGAACGCATCGAAGAAATGCACCGCGACCAGTCCGCCAAAGTCGATCTGACGGAGATGGTCCATCAGGTAGTGGCGGAGCAGGCCGACCGTGCTCAGATCAAAGACATCATGCTGCATACGGATGCTGACCTGGAGGCGCCGCATGTCTTCGTCAACGGCACGGACTTTATGTTGAGTCTGGCACTGACCAATCTGGTATCGAATGCAATCAAATACACCGATAGCGGTGGCAGCGTCAATGTGCGCATCATGTCCAAAGAAAATAAGCTGCAGATTGAAGTCGAAGACAACGGCTATGGCATCCCTGAAGAAGATCAGGCGCAACTGTTTGAGCCATTTTTCCGTGCCAAATTGCCGGAAACATCGCATATCAGTGGTACGGGCTTAGGCCTGCATCTGGTGCGTAATATCATTGAGCGCCATCGGGGTGAGGTCTTCGTTCGCAGCGTTCGTGGCCAGGGCAGCACCTTCGGCTTTATTTTGCCGCGTGCTGATAACTAGCCCAAGAGATGCCTTCTTATGATTTCAGTTTCATTGAATTGTTGAGCAAATGAGTTTGACCTATGACCGTTCCACAAGCCCCTGATGCCCTCCGCCCTGCCGATGCTGCTACTCGGCTGGATGATCCAGAACGCCTGGATGCGGAAATGCGCTACATGCTCTACATCCTGTCGCACGACCTGCGCGGACCTTTCATTACGCTGCGGGGCTTTGTAGAAGAGCTGCGCATGATTGCGGATGACATCAGCGACGGCCTGGAAGCCATATTGCCAAGCCTGGAGCCTGCGCAGGCTGAAAATATCACCATGTCCCTGGAAGAACTGCCGGAAGTGATGGGGTTCATTGGTGGCGCGGTCGATAGCCTGGATAGCTACATGCAGCGCCTGCTGAAATTGTCGCGCCTCGGTCGGACGCCGCAGCTACCACGCTGGATAGAGCCAGCCAAGACGCTGGCACAAGTCCTGGCTGACAAATCAGAAAATGCCTTTTTCAGTCAGTCGACGATCAATATAGATACCATGCCCGATGTCTGGGCTGATGAGGAATCCTTCTATCAATTGATGGATACCGCTGTGACGAATGCCTGCCAATATCATCAGGAAGGCAAAGCCGCCGAAGTGAACATCAGCGCCAGTGCGGAAGATGGCGGCATTCTGATTCATGTAAAAGATAACGGGCGCGGTATTAACGATGTGGACCTGCCGCGCATCTTCGAGCCATTTTTCCGGGCAGGTCGCCAGAATACACCAGGTGAGGGCATGGGCCTGACCTATGCACGTCTGATTATGCGGATGCACAAAGGTAAATTATGGTGCGAGTCGCAGGTTGATGGGGGTACATCACTGTTTATGTGGTTACCATTGCCTATCAACGGCACAAGTTTGTAAATGGTTAAAACACCAATCGTTATGCTAATGAACTTATATTTGGCATAAAATGAATTGTAAGCCATCGCTTTGGGTCAGATCATAGTGCGCCTGACAGATCAATATTTTGCGACACAACAAGCTTGTCAGGGGTGATGATATACCAGACGAAATTGAGCGGATTATGGAAAAAGCGATCATTCTGGCAGAAGACAATATGGGCCACGCGCGCTTGATTGAGAAGAATCTCAAGCGAGGTGGTTTACAGGGCAAGGTGACCCACTTTACCGATGGTCGCCAGGTGTTGGATTTTCTTACTGGGGCTGAGAAAAAAGAGACTGAAGTTAAGATCGACAATACGGTTGTCCTGTTAGACCTCAATATGCCGATCATGAATGGCTTCCAGGTGCTTCAGTCGGTCAAGAGCGATCCGACGATGAAGTCAATCCATGTAGTTGTGATGACAACGACTGATGACCCCAGCGAAATCCAGCGTTGTTATGACCTGGGTTGTGACCTGGCGTTAACCAAACCGGTTGAGTATACGAGTTTTGCTCAGACCATTCAGAAGCTGGCACAGGACCTCAATAAAATGTAATCCGCCTACTGCCAGCGTCGCCTACAGCTTATAGGTGCATTGTAATCAGGCTCGTTGAGGAGTCTGGCTTAACGTCGATGTGTGTTATCGAGGTGTTGTTTTGCGCAGTGTTCGTCAATACAGGTCGTCTTTCTGGTCGTAATTATCTGGAGTACATGACATACCCATGACCACAGCAGACCCCACACGCATTCTATACATGGAAGATGATGCCGGTCTGGCGAGCTTGCTTAAGCGCCGGATGCGTCGTCAAGGTTATGCTGTCGACATTGCCCCTGATGGTGAAATTGGCCTGAAAATGGCTGCTGACACATATTATGATCTTTTGCTGGTTGACTATAACCTGCCTGTTCTTTCCGGGCTGGAGATCATCCGCAAACTGACCATGCGTAGTGACTACCCGCCGCTCATTATGCTGACGGGTGCAGGCAATGAAGCCCTGGCCGTAGAAGCTATCCAATGTGGCGCCAGCAATTACGTCGTCAAAGACAATCATGGCAACTATTTTGAAATGCTGCCGACTGTCATCGAGAACGCGCTGGAAAATAAGCGGCTCGCGGTAGAAAAACGCAAGGCCCAGGACGCCCTCAAGCGTTATGAAGTCCTCATCGAAAAAAGCTCTGAATTAACAACTGTGCTTGATTCAACGGGCTTGCTCACATATGTCAGTTCGTCAGCGCTCCAGGTGTTGGGCATCCATGCCAGCAGATTCCAGAATAAGAATCTGGCAAATATTGTCCACGAAGACGACCGAGACATCGCCAGACAGGTTGTGATCGACACGCTTAAGCAAAACCGCGCCGAATCTACCAAAGCCCTGTTCCGTGTGCGCAATGCAAAAGGTGAATGGTGCTGGATGGAGACCTACGCCACTAACCTGTTCGATGAGCCACTCATCGGTGGCATTGTGATGCACTGGCGTGATGTTTCCACACGCATCGAAGCCGAACAAGCCGTTGAATCCAGCGAGAAGCGCTACCGCACCCTGTTCGAGCAGTCCAACGATGCCATTATCATCATGGACCTGGGCGGCAATCTGATCAGCGCCAACCAGCGCGCCGCCGATATGCTCGGCTACGATCAATCAGCCATGCTCCAGATGACCTACCAGATGTTGGCTCTGCCACAGGATCGCAGCCATCGGGCGGCGGAACTGGACGCGATCCAGACGGACACCTATGTCATGCCCGTGTCGGAAGTAACGCTGCTGAGGGCCGATGGCTCCATTGTGCCAGTCGAGAGCAACATGGTGCTGGTGCGTGACGAAAATGGCCAACCGCTGCATATCCAGAGCATTATGCGCGATATTTCCGAGCGCAAAGCTGCCGAAGCCATCCTGCGCGAGAGTGAGGAACGCCTGCGGTCAACGGTGCTGTCGCTGGATGATGTGGTGCTCCTGCTTGATGAAAACGGCTTATTCATTGACTTTTATGAGCCGAGTAATTCGTCCAATTTTGTCGCACTGGATAAATTCCTGGGAAAAGGCATCGACGCTGTACTGCCATCACACGCGGCTATGATGTTCGATGAAGCCGTATTGCGCCTGCACGAAGAGGGACAGGTCCAGAAGTTCGACTACCCGCTGGAGACTTACCACTCGACGTTGTGGTTCAGTGTGACGCTTTCCACCCGCTATGATGTGAATGACAAACCGGCAGGCATTACGGTGGTTGCCCGTGATATTACCGACCGCAAGCAGTCTGAGGATCGCCTGCGGGAGAGTGAAGAGCGCTTCCGTCAATTGTTCGAGTTGGCGCCAACGGGCATGCTCATCCTCAACCCACAGGGCCAGTTCCAGCGGATTAACCGCGCCTTCTGTGAACTGCTGGGTTATTCAAAAGACCAACTGCTGCCCAAAAACTTTGATGAGATCGCCTATCCAGCGGATCGTGGCAACCTGAAGGTGACGGAAGATGCCACAACCTCGACCTTCTTCCATATGGAGTGCCGCCTGCTGCGCCATTCTGGGCAGATCGTGCATACGCTGATTGAGGCCACAGGCATCAACTACCTGGGCGGCGACGAAGTCTTTTTGCTGGCGCAGATCACCGACATTACCGACCGCAAACGAGCCGAGGCGCTGCTCAACGAATATGTGACGCAGTTGGAATTACTGCAACAGATCGAGCAGGACCTCAACCAGACGCTGGTAGTGGAGGAAGTGCTTAAGCTGGCCTGTGATACCGCCATGCACCTCAGCCTGGTAGAGTGCGTCCATATCGCGTTGTATGACCAGGATAAGCAGGAATTGAAGCTGGGCTACAGCTTCAACACGCCGGATTACGACGCTGGCCAGACCTTGCCGACCGATACACTGGCGCATGCGGTCGCCAAGACAGGCGAACCGCAACTTGTCGATAATCTGATGCCAACACCGTATCGTCCGCTGTACGCAGATGCTATGGCGACGATCAGCGTACCGCTTATCACCCAGAATCGTATGATCGGCACGCTGACGCTGGAAACGGGCAGCGCCCATCTACTCAGCCCGGACCGCTACGAATTCCTGCGGGTATTGGCCGGACGCATGGCAATCGCTATCGAAAATGCCGAGCTGTTCAGTAAGTCGCAGCAGCAGCTAGCCGAACTTAAGCAGCTCCATGCGCGGCTGGATCACATGGCCTATCATGATGCGCTGACCGACCTGCCTAACCGCTTTATGTTCGAGGAAACGCTGGAACATGCTATCAAGAAGGCCGATAGCACCGGAGCGATGCTGGCCGTTTTGTTCATTGACCTCGATAACTTTAAGCAGATTAACGACAACCTGGGGCATATCGTCGGGGATGCTGTTTTGCAGCAGGTGGCCCTGCGACTAAAGCAGAATATCCGTACCAAAGATGTGACAGCCCGCATGGGCGGCGATGAGTTCATGGTGCTGGTACGTGATTTTGCTACGACGGACGTGGCCATCAGCGTGGCAGAGAACATCCTGCATTCACTGCGCCAACCCTTCTTCATCGACAATCAGAACCTGTACCTGAGCGCCAGCATCGGCATCAGCTTCTATCCCTCGGATAGCAACCTCAGTATAGACCTGCTGGCGAAAGCCGACAGCGCGCTGTATCGCAGCAAGGCGGCAGGCAAAAACATCTTCCAGGTGTACGACTCTGACCACAGCGCGGTTTCTCAGGAGCAGTTCAGCATCGGCAACGAACTGCGTCGGGCGATTGACCGCAATGAATTTGTGCTGCACTATCAGCCGCAGATGAACCTGGACACCGGGCAGATCATGGGCCTGGAAGCGCTGCTGCGTTGGCAGCACCCTCAGCGCGGCCTGCTGATGCCGGGCAGCTTCATCACAGTTGCGGAAGATCGCGGCCTGCTGGCGGATATTGGCGACTGGATCATTACGGAACTCAGCCGCAATCAGCAGCAGTTGGCGGAATGGGGTCATCAACCACAGATGGCAGTGAACGTAGCTGTTTCTCAGTTTGAGCAGGTAGATTTCGTCGCGCGTTTATGGCGGCTGCTAGAGCGCTATCAGGCGGACCCATCGCGCATCGAGATCGAGGTGACGGAACGCAGCATGCTCAGTGATTTTGAGGCTGCCCACTATAAGTTGAGGGAACTCAAGTCGCTCGGCCTGAAAATTGCCCTCGATGACTTCGGTTCGGGCTACTCCTCATTGGGCTATTTGCAGCATCTGGATATCGATACGCTCAAGATGGATCGCTCGCTGATTATTTCGTTGGACGAAAAAGAGACGGATACCAACGTCACATCGCGCAGCCGTGCGATTACACGCTCGATCATCACGCTCGGCAAGAACCTGGGCCTGTCGGTGATCGCGGAAGGCGTAGAAAACGAAGCACAGATGGACTATCTGCGCGAGAACGGCTGCGATAGCGTCCAGGGCTACTTGATTTCTAAGCCGCTGTCGTTGGACGATCTGCATGTTTGGCTCGATGCCCGTGCAGAAGTGCCCGTGCTGTAGCGCACCCAAACACGGAAATAGAAAACGCCTGGTCGCTGCCAGGCGTTTTTTGTATAAAGAAAGCTCTAAAAAATGACAGAGTTTCACCAAGCGTTTGCTGAACAAATCCACATTGTATTTGCTGGTAATTTGTTAGGTGACGACATATTTGTTTCGACATCGAATCAATATTTTGATGCTGATGCTGCCGCTTCTGAATTGTTTTATGAGAACTGGCAAGATGTACCTTTGGCAACATTGGTGAAACGTCGTAATTACACCGCTTATTTTACTGCTTCTGCTTTTCACTTTTACTTGCCCGCGATGCTAACCGCAATTGTCTTGCATACCGATGAAGTTGATACGCTCTTTGATAACGTTATACACGACCTAATGCCGCCTATGCTGGGACAAACAGTGTATAGGATATTTCAAGAACGAGCTAAGAAGTTTTCCGAAGAGGAATCGGCTATTATCGTTACTTTCTTTGAAGAATTTCCTACCTTGTTCCCGCCCAGTCTTTGGACACAGATGAAAGGCAGCGAGCGAAGCAGAGCTATAGAATATTGGATATCAAAGAGCGAGGGAAAATGAAAAACGCCTGGTCACTGCCAGGCGTTTTTGTTTTTCCCAATAGCTAGAAAATTGTTTAACTATTTTCTTCCACTGGCTCTGGAATGATGATGTTCCATAATTGGATGAGTCCCGCGCTGCTGGTGGTGATGAGCTGATCGCCGAACCACTTCACGTCGCTCAGATTAGGAATCGTGGTGCTCAGGCGCATTTCAAGCTGATCGTGCGTCTGGCGCTCCCACAACTGGATTTCGCCATTGGTATGGCCCGTGACCAGTCGCGTTGAATCTTCGTACCAATCAATCTGGCGGATATTATTCTCGCCGCCGGATGCTGTGCTGAGGACTTCGCCGGTTTCCAGGTCCCAGATACGCAGCGTATTGTAGATGCCCACCGTCGCGATCCTGAATACATCCGGGTGCCAGACCACTGTGCGGTAGCCTTCAACATAGCGAATGGGGGTGAAATCCGTGTTGCAAATCCAGATGATGGTGCTCTCTGAACCCATCGTAGCCACATAGCGCTGATCCGGGCTCCAGAGCAGTTTTTCGCCCATCGGGTGGCACCTGACCAGGACAGGGTCGGCTTCTGTGGTGGGGTCCCATAGTTCGTAGCCGAATGAGCCTGTCATGATGCTGGTATCGTTGAACCATTCGATGGAGCGTGTGCGGACGCTGTTGAGCAAATAACCCTCATTGTGTATAAGCTGTTCGCCTGTGGTCGCATCCCAGATGTAAATATCTGTTTCCAGCAGGCTGGTCACGATTTGGCTGCTATCAGGACTCCAGGCGAAGCTGCTGAGGGGGTCTTCGATGGTCGTCGTCAGGCTTTCGTCAGCGATGTTCCATATTTCGATGTTATCACCTGCGCGGACGGCGATACTGGCACCATCAGGGCTGAGTTTGAACTCGGTATAGGGGAAGACGTCTTCCGCATCTTCGAGGGCACCTGTGCCGAATTTTGCTGCTTCTTCGACCTGCCACGATTCAGCAGTTGGACCCTCATCCTGGGCAGCAAGCGGTAAAACGAGCGCAAAAAAAAGCACACACACAATTATGAGCACTTTATTCAGAGCGTTCATGGTTAACCTTTAGTAATGTTCGTATGGGTGATTAGAACTTATGCACTAGCTACATGATACCCGTTTTCTGCAATCAGGCGAGCGTAATGATCGATAACTTCATCCATCATGGCTGGCCAGGACTGCGTTTCGGCGTAGCTGCGAGCATGGTGACCCATCTGTGTGAGCGTAAGCGAGTCGCTGATGATGCGCTGCACACGGTCCACCAGCGTTTCTGTATCGCCAATGTTGAATGTATAGCCCGTCACACCTTCATTGACGACATCGGGGATGCCGCCAACGCGCGTGGCGACAACCGGCAGTCCGGCAGCCATCGCTTCCACAACCACCAGCCCAAATGTCTCCAATGCCGAGGGGAAGACGAAAACATCGCTGCTGGCATAAGCCTGGGACAGCGGTTCGCCCTTCATATAACCCAGGAACTTGGTACGAGTCCCAGCGAAGTGGGCTTCCAGGTTTTCGCGCTCCGGGCCGTCGCCGACGATAGCCAGCCGTACATCGGGCAGTCGTTCAACGACTGTCTTGAGCTTATCAACCTGTTTCTCCTGGCCCAGGCGACCGACGTAGAGCAGCAGTGGCGCATCGGGATGGCCATCACTTAACTGATAGCGCATGGCCTCGCTCTTGTGGCCTGGGTTGAACTTATCGGCATCCACACCACGTTTCCACAATCCGACCTCATTCACGCCAATCGACTGCATATATCTGAGGACAGCATTGCTGGGGGCCAGCGAATAATCGGCCCAGTTAAAGACGAGTTTGGTCAACAGGTCCGTGATGGGGGTCATAAAGCTCAGGTGATAATGTTGGGCGAGGCGCGCCAGATCGAGATGGAAGCTGGCCAGAGTTGGGATGCCCAGGCGCTTGGCCATCACCATGCCAGGGATGCCAACCATTACCGGATGTATGAAGTGGGCAATGTCCGGCTGAAAGGCTTTCAGTTCTTTATAAGTGTTGTATCCAGGTGGGCCGACGCGCAGTTCAGGATACAGCGGCAGCGTCATGCCATTGACGCTGATGACGCGCACCCCACGATACTCGTCGATGCCATCACCCAGGCGCGGTGCGACCACAATCGGCTCGACACCGCGTTCAATCAGGTGGTCCAGCAGCAGGCAAACCACGCTAACGATGCCATCTAATTTGGGCAAAAAAGTTTCCGTGAAAATCACGACGCGCATACAGGACTCCCCCGTTGAGTCTAAGCAAGGCAACAACGACGGCTTCAACGTCGCCAACAGACACTATTTTTAACACATCCGATGGCCAGAGGTCACGGTGGAGTCACAGCGAAGGGGTTTATGAGGTCAAAACCAGATCAGAATATATTATCAGACGCAATTGCCGATAAGATTGCTGGGTGATGTGGAAGGTAGTGAATCATATACACTTTACCGTTACGGAACACTTCAAATATCGTTTCGGTAACCTCGAATTTCTTCGGTCCAGCGTAGATATAGAAGTACTCCTGATTACCATAGCGGCTTTTTACGACCTTGTGGTCAGTACGAATCGGGCCTTCATATACATCAACCTTGGCAGTACGGAGGCGGTAGCGAGTATGAATGCTGCGGAACAATATCATACCTGCTCCAACTGCCAACATACCCGGAAAGACAGACATAACCCAGAACATCCCTTCCCAACGGGTGCCCGTAACGGTCATATTAAAGAGGTTGGCTACGAAGTCGATATATGTACCATTGATAATGTGTGACACCAGATAGAATTGCAAAATACCCAACGCCATGATAAAGATGGGTGACAGGATGATGTCAATTAATGATTGCTTCTTGATGCGCTTGTACTGAGCTAGTGACAGCAGACCCTGGATATTAAAAATTAGATCCTTTGCTGTAAAGCCGATGGCTTTTGCAAGCTTCTTGGTTTCAGCATTGGGCTTAAATGTTTTCGGGTCAATCTTCGTTGGCTTTGCTGTTCCCGATGTTCTACTCTGCGGGTGCTTCTCATGATGATCGTTGCCAATTGGTGGCGCTATGCCCACCGAAGCCACTGCTGGCGCAGGCGTTCTTTTACTGATTGTGGGACTGCGCTTCCGGTAGTGATCTAAAAGTGAATTGCCCATTTTACTTATACACTCCCCAGCCTGAGCCAATATCAGACATATTTTCAATTATGACTTGTGCTATTAGTTGGGAGCATTAAGAAATGTGCTCAGATTGCCAGACAACAATCGCTGAGGTGATGGCAGAATGATAAAAGCTGCTAGGTCCGGCGCAAGTACATGTACTAAAAAAGGGAAGTATCTGTGCCTTCACCACCATTATCTATGCTGGGGATTTCCTGCGTATCGTAAGCAGAATTTTCAGGAAGTTTTTCGGCGGGTTGGTTGTGGTTGATGTTCACAGGCATGATAACCGTATCGCCATCGTAGGCATCGGTATTGCTGGCACCATTCAGTTCGCTGGTGATCATCGGCTCCGCAATGATAACCACCGCTGAGATATTATCGCGACCACCACGATCATTGGCCAATTTCACCAGATCGTGGGCGATTTCCGCTGGATCATCGCTGGAGATAGCCACCTGCGCAATGTCATCAGTCGTCAGATGCAGCGTTAATCCATCCGAGCACAGCACAAGCCGATCATGATATGCGAGTTGCACATTCTGGATGATGTCCACTTCGAGGTCCCGGCCCTGGCCAAGCGCCCGATAAAGCACGTTGCGCATGGGGTGCGTATCGATTTCATCGGCGCGAATATGTCCCGCTTCCAGCAGGGCCTGCACAAAGCTGTGATCGCGCGTGATCTGAATGATGGTGCCGTCATATTTATCGACCAGATAGGCGCGGCTGTCACCAACATGGGCCAGCACAACATCGCGCCCTCGGATAAAAGCCAGGGTGAGTGTCGTCCCCATGCCTTTAAGTTCAGGGAACTCCAGGGCGCGATCAATGATGTCACGGTTTGCCGCCTGGAAAGCATGTTTTAACAGAGCAGCCAGTTCATCTTCACTGAGTTTGTTATAGGTCGCTTCTGTGGCATCTTCGCTGCTGGTGAGGGCTGTTTCGATGCGTTCAACGGCAATTTTGCTGGCTTTTTCACCAGCGACCGCACCGCCCATGCCATCAGCAACGGCAGCCAGAACCTGTGTTTCACTATCCCACAGGAAAATATTATCTTCATTGTTGCCGCGAACACGCCCCCGATCAGAGAGCGCACTACTACGCAGGCGAATCTGGTGTTCAGGGCGACCCATGCCTGGCTCCTCAGTGCTGTCGATAGCTCTTAGGCCCTAACGCCTCGGCAGCCGTGTCCTTGTAAGTCTCATTTTAGTATACTTGTGTTGCTGTGCAAACAGCTTAGTGTGGTGCTAAAAACCAGTATACACACTTTTTGTGTGGACAAATGAACTAATGGTGGATAAAAACCAAACTAACCGATTTGTATCGTTTATTGTAAGATGTGTGCCTCTGTAAGCTGGAACGATGCGCTTGTATAAGAAGTGGAATCCCCTCACAGTACCTATCAGACAAGTGATAAATGCCTAAGTTCCACACATGGATAGACCTTAATTTTGAACCCATTTTATCGTCCATAGATGAGTAATCCGTGCATGTTTTTGAAAGAATCACATAAATCTGTACAGTTGCGCGATCTACAGCCAGCGGATGTGCCTGCTGTACGTGATTTAATTTTGGCTGGTCTGGAAGATCGCTTCGGCTTTTTGCTGGATGGCGTGAACCCCGACCTTGATGACATATACGCAAACTACGTTGAACAGGATGCAAGCTTCATCGTGATGGCGTGCGACGGTCACATTGTTGGCTGCGGCGCGCTCATCAAAGAGAACGACAGCGATATTATTTGCCGGATTGTGCGCGTGTCGGTTACGCATGGAATGCGTGGGCAGGGCCTGGGCCGGATGATTTCCGAGCACCTGATAGACATCGCCCGTGAACGCGGTTTTGAGCGCATCGAAGTTGAAACCAATAGCGACTGGACCAGCGCCCTGACGCTCTACAAGAGCCTGGGCTTCATCGAGTACAAGCGCGTGTATGTGCCGGAGTACGACTTCATTGAAGTCTATATGGCGATGATTATTTAGAAGGTTGTCAGCTATCAGCCGATAGCTGATGGCTGTTCGCTGCCTCCCCCGTTGACCAATGGGGCTGGCGCTGGCTATACTGACGCTAGATAAACGACGCAAAGAGATACGAGGGCAAAATGGCCGAAAATACGGTTGATCCCAAGCTGCTGGAACTACTGCGCTGTCCTGTGGCTGTTCACTATACTGACAAGGGTGACGACCCCGGCAAGCTCGAACTGGTCAAGGGAACCTGGCTGGTTTGCGCTGATAGCGGCTACAAGTACCCCATCCGTGATGGCATTCCGGTCATGCTGATCGACGAGGGGGAACGCTGGAAAGATACCTCAGTCGAAGACCTGCCCGTTCCGCCGCCTGCTGCCGAGTAGTAATACATACTAGTTATCCACAATAATATTGATTAGTATTCTTCTAGCGAGACATTTGCTAGGAGTGATTAAAGTTGAGTGCATCCGCCAGTAACGGCCATAAAATCGCGTTTATATTGACTGAGGATAAACTACGGTCGCTTGATAATCAGATAAAGCACAATTTGGGGGACGGTGCAAAAATAGAGTACGAGTTAACTTTCCCTGATGGCATATCTGTAGCAAAAACCGAACTTGACTCCATTATTCATACTTTGAACTCAACGGCACTACATGTTAAACAATTGAGGTTGATCTGGAGAGATGATTCTGGAAAACGAATCCAGTTGAGCCTACATGAGCAAGATGCATTACGCGGCACTGTAGAGTATTTTATAGATAGTTCTGAAACTGAAATATTTGGGATTTCTGAGCAAATCAAAGGTTTTATGAAAACTATAAAACCATGGTATTCCAGGCTTGCCTATGCCGATTTTGTATCTATAGCATTATTGTTGGTAATACTAGGATTTGCAACACTACTAATCTTATCGGCAATTGCTGCAGCAATTCTACTGGCTTCAAATACGAATGTAGCAACAGATTCCAATCAGGAATCTTCTTCGTTAGTTTCAAGCCTTGTGACTTCACTAATCTTTATAGTGCCCATTGTATTCGTTCTAGTAGCCTTTGCTCTGGATAAAATTCGGCATTATATTTTCCCAAAGGGTGTTTTCGCTATTGGATTTGGGAAAGAAAGATATGATCGGATTAGATTTATTCGCAATGTAGTGATTGGTGGGAGTATCGGTACCATAGTGTTAGGTGTTATTGCAAGCTATATTTTCCAGTCTTTGCAGTCAGGATAGAAATGCGCTTACTCGTCGCCACCCAGAACCAAGGCAAAGTCGCGGAATACCAGAACCTGCTCGCCGGCCTGGATTGTGAAATCGTCGGGCTGGGGGATATTGGCCTGGGCGATCTTGATGTTGATGAAACGGGCACGACCTTCGAGGCCAACGCCCTCATCAAAGCCCGCGCCTATGCCCAGGCCAGCAACATGATTACGCTCTCTGATGACAGTGGCATCGTGGTCGATGCCCTCAACGGCGAGCCAGGTATCTATAGTGCGCGTTACGGTGGCCCTGGTCTGGATAATGCCGGACGCCGTCAACTGCTGCTGTCGAACCTACTTGGTGTTCCTGATGAAAAACGCACGGCCCATTTCGCCTGTGTCATCGCCGTGGTCGATCCACAGACTGGCGCCGAATACACCGCCTATGGTCAGGTCGATGGCCACATCATGACCGAGGAGCGCGGCACGAGTGGCTTCGGTTATGATCCCGTGTTCCGGCCCCTGGGGGACACGCGCACCTTCGGCCAGATGGATTCGTCTGAAAAAGACCCCATCAGCCACCGAGGCGTCGCCGCCCAACAGCTCCCGGCGATTCTTAAGCAGATCGAGGCGGATTAGTCATTAATTGCTGAGGGTGTATCCTCACTATGACAATGCAAATACCTCATACTGTACTCTATCAGGGAACAGAGTATTCTCTATCTGGTTATACAGGTTTTGAGTTACCAGAAGCTGAATACTTCGACATGTCTTTTGATGGTCGATCTACAGGTTGTAGACGCGGTCATACTATTACATACAAGATTGATGAAGATAGTCAATTTCTTGCGTACTGTGTCAACGTTGATGGGGCTGAGCGAGAACCAAAGGGACATGACTATCAAATGATTGTTTCCGATAATTCTTTCTACAGAGGGCATTATATAGTCAATGCAGTCCTTGAGAATGTGACAGGGTACATTCTATTTAAGGATTTGGGACCTTGTATGTCGCATGTGCTCCCAATGCCTGATGGTGGTGGGTTTATACCCTACCATTTACACGAAGCTTATATCAATCACGGCCACGTTGAATGGGTTCATGACATCACTGGGGAAACTAAAGAACGTACTAGAGACCTGAATTTTGAAACCTTCTGGAAGGGAATGTCATCTATAGAAGAGCCTCCTTTTCATGACCTTTGGGATTACGTCACTAGCTTCTTGCCACGCCGCTACGATGCTGTTTACTATCATGAGTTCATCTGGCACTTAAGAGGATGGCAAGAAGGCTACGAGAAAAAGTCTCGATAAGATTTCTTGCGCTTGACCCTTTCCCCTGCTATGATTTGCATCGAACAAATGAGCGAAAAACAGGGGTGTTCATGAGCAACCAGATCGCAATCACCGAAGTCGCCGAGGGATTCCGTTTTGCCCTGACCGAAACATTTGAAGCCGTGCGCGGCATGTATCTCGATAAGGGTACGTCGCTGTTCGAGACGCTGGCAGGCATCAGCGCGGAACAAGCCTCGATGCCCGTTTCCGATAGCTGCGCGACCATCGCGGCCCAGGTCGCCCATGTCGGTTTTTACCTGGATGTCATGCACGAATCACTGGTGACACGCACCTACGTCCAGGGTTCAGACTGGGAGCATATCTGGAAGACCATCAGCACAGTCGATGAGGTTCAGTGGCAGACCATCGTCAGCGATTTGCGCCAAAGTTACGATCAGACCGTAGCCGACCTCAACCAGCATGCGACCTGGACCGACGAGCATGAGTTGTCGTGCATGTTGGCCAGCATTGTCCATACTGCTTACCACCTGGGGGAAATTCGGCAGGCGTTGTGCTTCATCAGGTATCAGCAGGCCCCGCAAGGCTGATCTTTCGTAAGACCTTAACGGGGCTGGCGTTGATATGCGCCCATTGGCATGGCATAATTGTGTGATGTCAAATTACCTGCATGATGAGAGCAAGCCCCATGGCCGATAATTCTGAACAGACTGCAATCGAATCGGTAGAAACCACGCTGCCTGCCGTTTTTATCACCAATGGCACCAACGCCACGGGGATGGCACTGGCGCAGATGCTTGTTGCAGCCGGTTATCCTGTTGCCGCCGGAACTGACCTGGGCAGCGAGGGCGCTTATGCCCTGCGCGCTGTCGGGGCCGTACCCGTTTACCCGGATATGACCCGCGCCAGCAATCTGTTCAGCCTGATGGTCATGGCCAAAGCCGAGATCGTCGTCAACACGGTGGTGGAGGCGGTCAACGGCCTGCCACAGAAACTTGATAACTGGCGTGACAACCTCGATCTGGTCGAGAAGGGCACCCAGGCAGTTGTCGAAGCAGCCGGCAAGGCAGGCGTCAAACGCCTGATTCACGTTAGCGCGACATCGGCCTACGGCGATCAGCACGGCCACGAAGTGGATGAAACCGATCATCTCAGCGGCAGCAATGACCTGTATGAGGCCATTCACCAGGCCGAAGCCGCTGTCCTCGATGGTGCGATTCCTGGCTATGTGCTGCGTGCAGGTTTCATCTATGGCGCACAATCCGCTGCCAGCAGCGACGTCTATCATGGCTTTGAAAATGGTAAGGGCGTCAAAACAGGTAGCGGCGTGAAGGGTTGGGTCTTCGCAGGTAGTCTGGCGGATGCCATTGTGACCCTCGTGAAGCGCGAATTCAGCGCTGATGAACCCAAAGCGACGGTTTATAACATCGTTGAAGATGAATATCTTACCCCGGATGCCTTCATCACTGACCTGGGCGAAGCAATGGGCGTCGGAACCCCTTCCATTGGTGGCTGGACCTTCAGCTTACGGGCACCGGACCCGGTCTATGTGGCCCTGTTGAGCGACAGCGCCCTGCCCAGCAATGCTAAAGCCAAAGAAGAATTGGGCTGGTCCCCGCGTTTTGGTCACCTGGGTGGCATCGAAGCCCTGTTATTGTCCTGGCGCGCCGCAAGCTCCTACAGTGAGGAAGAACCGGCCCAGCTAGAAGCTCCTGAAGAAGTGCTGGCACTACCAGCATCGTAAAGTAGGCACATGAGTAACGGAACACCAAATAACGATACGCCACAACTCAAAGGCATCTTGTTTGACCTGGATGACACGCTGATTGACTGGAGTGGATTCTCCGGTGATTGGCCGTCGATGGAACGCCGCCACCTCACCAACGTTTATGAATACCTGAAAACGTCGGGGCGTGCGCTAAAGGTCAGCTTCGAGGACTTTGCCAGAGAATATCGCAATCGTACCGTCAACGCCTGGGAAGAGGCCCGCGCGACCCTGCGTGCCCCGCATATGGTCCGCATCTTTGAGGGTACTCTCTCCGACTTCGGCTTTGTGCCCGATGATGACATCACCTATGAAAAATGCCTGCAAGTCTATGAGTGGGGTCCGGTCCCTGGCGTCAAGGTCTTCCCGGATGTCCCACCGATGCTTCAGGAATTTTTGGATCGGGGCGTGACGATTGGCATCATCACCAATGCCAGCCAGCCGATGCGCATCCGCGACCATGAATTAGAAGGCTTCGATCTGCTGCGCTTCTTCCAGAACGACCTTCGCTACTCTGCGGCAGATATTGGCTACCTCAAGCCACACCCACAGATTTTCCATCATGTGCTGGATGTCATGGGCGCACAGCCTTCAGAAGCTATCTACATTGGCGACAATCCGGTGGCGGATGTGGTCGGTG
Source organism: Anaerolineaceae bacterium (assembly GCA_020634165.1). Lineage (GTDB taxonomy): Bacteria > Chloroflexota > Anaerolineae > Aggregatilineales > Phototrophicaceae > Phototrophicus. The sequence continues at coordinate 431,294 of JACKCF010000002.1, forward strand.
CCCAGCGAGCTGGGATGCGCGGCGTCCTGCGTCGGACCGACAACCTCTCGCCGCTTTCCAGCGATCTGGTGGAGCCGGATGGCATCATCGACACATTTTATGACCTGCCTGACCTGCTCGATAGCTGGTTCCCTGGGTGGTAATCGGTGACGCTGCCGACTTTAACTGAGCGCAATCTCATCCTGACAGGCTATGTCGAACCGAATCGGCCCCGTATTGGTCGCCAGGTAGCGGAGCGTATGCGTATGCGCTTCGTCGATGTAGAAGCAGAAATCGAGCAGCGCACGGGCGAAGAGCTGGAAGACATCCGCAGCAATTATGGCGAACGCCGCGTCAAGACAGTCGAAAACGAGATCATGAACCAGGTCGTGCTGTATCGGCAGACGGTGCTGCGCATCAATGGCTCGACGCTTACGCATGATGACCACCTGGAATCGCTGCTGCCCTTCAGCATCGTCATTTGTCTGGTGGCGCGCCTGGATTCGATTTTGCAGCGGCTGCATCTTTCCTTGGGTGCGCGCTATCACGATCCGGCGGAACGTGCGATGGCGCTCGGTCGGCTGAACCGCGAGTGGGCCGTGCGCGGCCAACCCGGCGTCTACGAAATTGATGCTACTGACCTCGATGAAGAAGCGATTGTCAACCAGACGATGGCGCTCTGGCAGGAACTGGCCATCGAGCGTGGTTAGGGCAGCCTTATTTGCCTACTACAACTATCGGCGCGTAGTGACAAGGCATGCCTTGCCTGTGTAATTTCTGCCAATCGGCCAGTGCGACTATAGTCCTTTAGTCTGTAATCAAGACCACTTGCTACGCTCCCCTTCAACATTCTGCTAAAATATGGACCGATGCGTTTCGGTATATCACGCACCGACTTCAGCTACGACCAAAAACATCGCTTTTTGCATGTAGATTTTCACTGACTGTTTTGATGAGGAATCACAATGGCAAAGTTAAATATCAGCCTGGCCCAGATGAATATCGCACTTGGGGATGTCACCCGCAATCAGTCCAAGATGGAAGCGTTGGTGACAGAAGCCGCGCGCCGCAAGTCGCATGTTGTGGTCCTCCCGGAATTGTGGTCAACGGGCTACGCACTGAACGAAGCCAAAACCTATGCCGATGAACTCAGTAAGGGCATGTTCGCGGAGCTATCTAAAACAGCGACGGCCAATAAAATCGCTATCGTTGGCTCCATTCTTGAAAAGCGCGGCCTGGAAGTCAGCAATAGTGCGCCGCTGTTCGCGCCTAATGGCCGTATGGTGGGTGTGTATCGCAAGATGCACCTGTTCCGGCTGATGGACGAGGACAAGTATTTGCAGCCCGGTCCTTCGCTGACCCCGCTGGACCTGCCCTGGGGCACGACTGGCATCGCTATCTGCTACGATCTGCGCTTCCCGGAAGTATTCCGTAAGTATGTGGTCGATATGAACGCGCGCATCATCTTCATTCCAGCCGAATGGCCCAAGGTGCGTTTGGAACATTGGCGCGCTTTGCTGATTGCCCGTGCGATTGAAAACCAGTGCTACATCGTCGCCTGCAATGCAGTTGGCGAAACAGGCAGTACCGAGTTTGGCGGTCACAGCATGATCGTTGATCCCTGGGGCAAAATCGTAGTGGAAGCAGGCGAGACTGAGCAGCTAGTCACCGCCGCGATTGATTTAGACATGATCGACGAGGTGCGCCGCACGATCCCCGTGTTTGAAGACCTGCGCCTTGATATCTACGGTTAAGCGCTGGCTGTTTGGCTCATCAGATGCTGCGGAGAAGCATCCCCTCAGTGTGATGACACCGTCCACCAAGCGCAACTTCTCAATTCGCTATCCGGCTTATGGCCAGGATGCGCCGCCGGAACTGCGCCCTGCACCTGTCACCAAAAAGGTGCTGATGATTACACACAATCCGCTGCTGCCGGAACAGGCTAACCAGACTGTTCGCCAACACTTCAAATGGAATAGCCCATCTGCGCTGGCCCGCGCCTACATTGAGGATGTTCGCTGGGCCAGTTATGGCTATGCCAATTACCACATTGTTGAGCATCAGGTGGTCGATAGCTTCCCCATCAAGCGCGATAGTTTTCGTTATACCTCCCAGAGCTACATACAGGCATGGCAAAAGCGCCATTTCCACGATCCCGATGGTGTGGATTATGACCGTCTTGTCGATGAGTTCCGCATTGTGCAGCGCATCGACAGCGGCAACATTGACGAGGTGTGGCTGTTCGGGCACCCCTATGGTGGCTATTACGAGAGCATCATGGGCGGACCAGGGGCGTTCTGGTGTAATGCGCCAGCCCTGACCAGTACCGCTCATGCCAGTCGTCGCTTCGTGATTATGGGCTTCAACTTTGAACGTGGCGTCGGCGAAATGCTGGAAGACCTTGGCCATCGCGCCGAGTCGATGCTGTTTGAAGTCACCAAGAATATGCCCGATGACAACCTGTGGCGACGTTTTTTGCGCTATGACAAAACGCATCCCAATCAGGCGGAATGCGGCAATGTACACTTCGCTCCCAACAGTGATCGCGACTATGATTGGGGCAACCCGCGCGAAGTTCTCAGCAGGTGTGATAACTGGTATCGCTATCCCGACCTATCCGGTCTGCCACGCCGCGTCGATTGCAGCGAATGGGGCAACGGCGATATTCGGCTGCATCATCTGTGGTGGTTCCGGCACATGCCCCATATCATCGGCGAGACAGATGGCATCGCCAATACCTGGTGGCGCTATATCCTCGACCCCAATACTGTGTAGCGTTGAACACGCCCTGATTTTTATAACTTCCTTATTCTACAGCCCCTGGAATTTGCTAATTACTACATATAATGAAATAGTTCACCCTATTTTGGTGATCGATTATTCAAACACCTCTTTGGAGCAGGTCCTATGAAGCGCTTTCTGATTCTATTTGCTGTTGTCCTCATGCTGATGGCAACATTGACCGCCTGTGGTGGGGATGCCACGCCCACACCAGAAGACACCACGACCGACGATACCACCTCACAGACGACCGATGACACAAGCACGGATGATGCAGATAGTGATTCAGATGCTGCTGATACCGACACCGATGCCGATAGTTCCGACGCCGACAGCGCCGACATGGCATCTATGGAAATGACCGAAGCCAGCTTTGAAGACAGCGGCGTGACTTTTATGTACCCATCGGGATGGACCGCATGGGGGGCGGGCAATCAGGGCAGCCTGGAATTTGCCTATCCGAACACGGCTAATGTATCTGTCCGTGATACTGCCGCCTCTAATAACTTGTATGCGAGTGCCTTTGGCGATGCCGAATCACTTGAAGCCGCGCTTGAGTTCGCCTCCACCCAGGCGAACAATGCCGAACCGACTATTGAAGAATATACCAGCGATGGTGGCCGCACCGTGCTCTACACCATCTATGAAGCGGATGGCAGTGGTGCTCTCCTGGCCGCTACTGATGCGGGTGACGGAACCTGGGTGACGGTCTTTGCCTCTGCAATGGGAGAGATGGACCTGTCAGATGATGCGATCAACACTATTTTGATGGTCGCTGCATCTATGACCGCTGCTGAGTAGACAAGGCGCAAAATTTACAAAACGCCATCTCACAACAAGGTGGCGTTTTTACTTTCAGACGTTTCGTAGACAATCTTCACGAAATAGGCGCCGCTGATCGGTTGGCCACCTGGCATGGGGTACAGTGCCGGAAACACGGCAAAACCCATACTCAGTTTAAGAGCATAATTGGCCTGTTTGTCTGCTGACGACCAGGAACGCATCTGATAGCAGCCGAGTCGGGCTGTCAGGTCCAGCGCTGCTTGCTGTAAAGCGCGACCATACCCCTGCCGCTGATGATCGACCTCTACGGCAAAGGTCTGCACGAAAGTTTCCGCCAGGGATTGATGATCGCGTTGCAGCGGCAGGGCTTCGTTATCGGTCAGAGGGCTGGCCGGAACGATTATGGGTTGCTGCCTGATGGAAATATGGCCAATGACCTGCTTGTCTATACAGGCCCCAAAATAGTATGTATCTGGCTTGGCGGCACCATCAACCAACGCATGCCGCGCCATCGTCACCCGTTGCAGATGCTCAACGAGCGCAGTCCATGTTGCCTGTTCTGGCGTGATTTCTCTGATTTCTGCTGGCATCATGTGTGTTTCCCTTTCTCGACAGCATCCATCATACAAACGAAAAACGCCCCATAAAGAGGCGTTTTTCATTCGCAGTGGCAGTGCGACAGAATAGAGCGTGTGATTAACCGAAGCGGCCCGCGATGTACTCAGCCGTTTCTTCCGACGCTGGATTGTTGAACACCTGGTCCGTTTCCCCGAACTCAGCCAGCTCGCCCCAGCGCATTTCCTGCTTGCCATCATCGTTTTTGCGGATATTGAAGAAGGCCACATAGTCAGAGGCGCGCTGGGCCTGCTGCATATTGTGCGTCACGATGATGATCGTGTATTCCGAAAGTTCTTCGCGCATGAGCTGCTCAATGCGCTGAGTAGCAATCGGGTCCAGTGCGGAAGCTGGCTCGTCCATTAGGATGATGTCAGGTTCAACGGCGATGGTACGGGCGATGCACAGGCGCTGCTGCTGGCCACCAGACAAGGCCAAACCGGATTTTTTCAGGTCGTTTTTGACTTCGTCCCAGAGCGCCGCACCGCGCAGGCTTTTTTCCACGATTTCATCGAGGACGCCCTTTTTCTTGATGCCCAACAGGCGCGGCCCATAGGCGACGTTTTCATAGATGCTCTTGGGGAAGGGGTTCGGCTTTTGGAAGACCATGCCAATGCGCCGACGTACTTCCACCGGATCGACATCCTGATCGTACAGGTTTTTGCCGTGATACTGCACATTGCCCGTCACGCGCGCGCCTTCGACGAGGTCGTTCATGCGGTTGATGGCGCGCAGGACGGTGCTCTTGCCGCAGCCAGATGGACCAATGAAGGCCGTAATTTTGCCTTTTTCTACGGGGATGGTGACGTCGTTGACGGCGTGATAATCGCCATAGTACACGTTGACGTTTTCGAGCATCACCGCGTAGTCTTGACTGTCGTTGTATTCGGGTGCGTAGACCATGATTTCTTTCCTATATCACCTGGATATTTGAGATGCTTGTTTAGCGCGCGTAACGGTTACGCAGCACAATCGCGACCGAGTTCAATGCGATGACGATGATGAGCAGCACGATGATGGCGGCGGCGGCAATGTCATGGAACTGCGGCTGCGGGCGCGATGTCCAGTTATAAATCTGGATCGGCAGCGCCGTAAATTTGCTGAACGGCCCGGTTGGGTCCGTGAACAGCAGTGTTGATGCCCCGACTACAATCAGCGGGGCGGTTTCGCCAATGGCGCGGCTGACGGACAAAATCAGCCCTGTCAGAATGCCGGGCAGCGCACTCGGCAGCACAATCTTCCAGATGGTCTGCCATTTGGTGGCGCCCATGCCATAACTGGCTTCACGCAGCGCATTCGGGACTGCCCGCAGTGCTTCCTGTGCGTTGATGATGATGATCGGCAGCACCAGCAGGCCCAGCGTCAGCGCAGCCGCCATGATCGTGCGGCCATTATCAGCACCGGCGACGCCAAAAATCGACCCACTGCTGAATGGCTCCAGTACGCGCACAAATACCGCCAAACCGAGCATGCCGTAAATAATTGAGGGCACACCAGCCAGGTTACGCACATTGGTTTCGATCAGCCGATTGAAGAAGTTATCGGTCGCATATTCGTTCAGGTAGATGGCTGTCGCTACGCCGACTGGCAGCGCGAAAACAATCACCACCGCCATCAGCCAGAGCGAGCCGAGGATGGCCCCGCGAATACCGGCTTCGTAGGGCGTGCTGGACATCTGCGTCGTCAGGAATTGCGTGTCCAGCCAACTCTGGAAGCGGATGATTTCCGCGCCTGGGTAGTTGGCCGCGACCTCGGTCACAATCGACGAGTCCTGCAAGGTTTCCAGTTCGTCTTCCAGGCTTGCGATCTCGTTTTCGAGTTCAGCGGCCAGGGCTTGCTGGTTACGGACTTCTTCGCGCAGGCTGGCGATGGTTTCATCATCGGCCTGGTCGGCGCGCGCATCTGCCAGCGCCGTTTCCGCCTGGGCGATGCCGCCGCTCTCACTGCGCAGGTCTTCTAGCTCGGCTTCTACTGACGCGATTTCGGTCGGCAGCGCCGCGATGCGATCAACCGTTTCCTGGGAAGGATCATACTTAAAGAGTGCTTCCAAAAATGGCCAGCTACCAACGACTTCCAGGCCTACGATCTGCTCATTTATCAGGTTGAGCAAGCCATCTTTGGGCACGTTCATTGCCAGCAGGTCACGCCAGACGCCAGCCGCTTCTTCACTGTCCAGGGCACGGACATCAGCAATCGTTGCCTCTGCATAGCCTTCTGGGAACGAACCCCCAGGGAAGACATCGGCCAGGGCGGCAGTGGTGAAGTCCTCTGTGGCGACCGCGCTCAGTTCATCGCGGATCAGCACGACGATGCGCCCACCCAGTTGGTCCACCAGAATCTGGCTGAGTTGGGTCTCGTCCAGGCTGTTGAGGTCCGTTCCATCTGCGGTCAATGTCGCTGGATCAACCTCAAACTGCACAGCAATTGAGCCGAAGGCTTCGTTGGCGACATTGGCGAAAAGTGCGATCAAAGCCACCAGTGAGATGCCAATCGAGAAGAAGTAGAAGCCTTTCCAGGCATTAGCTGTCCGGTTACGGGTTGCCAGCCGCTTCTGGAAGGTCGCCTCATCCGGCATAAAGGAGGATGTCGGCGTGTGGGATTGCATCGTCATTAGTATTCCTCCCGGAAGCGATTGGTGATAATGCGGCTGACGACATTGAGCGCCAGCGTCATGACGAACAGCGTCAGACCAATCGCGAAGATGCTGTTGTAATCGATGGAGTCGTAGCTCAGGTCACCCCCGCTGATACGGGCGATATGGCCCGTCATCGTTTCGGCGCCTTCAAATACGTTGAAGGTGAAGTTGGGGCCGCTGCCTGCTGCAATCGCCACGATCATCGTTTCGCCAATCGCGCGTGAGATGGCGACAATAAATGCTGCCAGGATGCCACTCAGGGCTGCTGGAACCACAACCTTGATCGACGTTTCCAGCCGGTTGGCCCCCAGGCCATAGCTGGCTTCGCGCAGGGAATCCGGTACCGCGTGCAAAGCGTCCTCACTCATGGAAGTCACCAGCGGGATAATCAGGATGCCAACGACAATACCCGCTGACAGCATGTTGTAAATCTGTACCTGATCGCCGAAGAAGATGCGCAGCAGCGGCGTCATAAAGGTCAGGGCGAAGAAGCCGTATACCACTGTTGGGATGCCTGCCAGGATTTCCAGAATCGGCTTGAGCGTCTTGCGGACATTCGGACGAGCGTATTCGCTCAGGTAGATGGCGGCGCCCAGGCCCATCGGAATCGATACGAGCATGGCAATCGTGCTGATGATGAGCGTCGAAGTTACCAGCGGCAGCACGCCAAATTCACCTGTCGCCGGAATCCACTCCGTACCCGTGAAGAATTCGACCAGCGTTGGCCGTTTCTCGACCTCAATTTCCTGGCCACCGCGATGGGTAACGGCTTGTGTATCGTTATAGCCACGCTCGACGAAGACGCGCGGCAAGAAACCATCCTCATGGAAGCGGTCCGCGATGCGGTCTGTCAATGGTGCCACTGTGGAGCTACCCGCAATTTCGATCACGCCATTCTGCGCGTACAGGTCAACCTCTGGCAGCAAGCTGTCAACCGTGCTCAGGTCGCTGGGGACATCCTGCCCCATCGCTTGCAGCCAGGTGGCTTTGGCTTCATTAAGGGCCTCGTCGCTGGCCGGGAAGTAACCGACCGTTTCAATATCTTCGTTGACGTGCACCAGATAGTAATCAATGAAAGCGGCAACAGCTTCGTTTTCCTGCATGTAGGTGGCCGTGCTGTAGATATACAGGGGCCGCGACAGCGCATAACTGCCATCTTCGACAGTGTCTGCCGAGGGCGTCACACCGTCGATATCGAGGATTTTTAGCGAATCGCTGTTTTCCGCATAATAGGCATATCCAAAGAAGGCGACGGCATAAGGGTTCTGCCGGACGCCGCGCGCAAGTTGCTCGTCATCCTCAGAGGTGACGGGTTCGTTGACAAGCAGTCGTTCCGGCTCATCGCCATAAAGTTCTTCCGCCAGGAAGTCATAGGTGCCGCTGTCGGTGCCGGGGATGAAGCGCATAATCGGCTCATCCGGCCACTCGTTGCGGACATCGGCCCATGTTTCGGCCTCGCCAAAGATGAGCGCCAGTTCTTCCATGGTCGCATCGTTGACCATCGCGTTATCAGGGTTGACGACAATCGCCAGGGCATCGGTGCCAACGCGGAAGGCAATGGGGTCGATGTTGTTTTCGGCACAGGCTGCCTGTTCTCCGACAGTGATCGCGCGGCTGGCATTGTTGATGACGGTGTCGCCTGCGCAGAACACTGTAAAGCCGCCGCCGGTTCCGGTAATAGCGATGTTAATCGCATTGCGTTCGTAGCGCTCGACCAGCATTTGCTCGTCGCCAATGCGGATGATATTGCCATCTTCCAGCGGCGTACCGGTAGCCGTTGTGGAAAAAGCTGTTATGTCTTCGCTGATTTCCGCAAAGACTGCCTTGTTGGTCGCGCTCCACTGTTGACGTGTGAAGAACGACACCGCCTCATTAAGCAAAACGGCGACGATACCAATCGTAGTCAGGATGGAAAGGAGGCCGCATGCGAGGAGGAAAACGTAGATAATGCGCTCATGGAAACGCGGCTTGGCTTGCAGATTAGATTTCTTGCGATGATCGTTGCCGAGTGCCTCGTCGATCAAGCGCCTTGGCTCACGTTTTGACTTCCCGGAGGGTGTCATGTAATTCCTCTTATTACCTGGTCTTTTTAACGCCTATGGGGCGTGCCAAACCAAGACACACCCCATAAGTATTTTCTACATTGCGATTCGCGTTTACTACGAAACTACTGGCCCATCATCATCGCTTCAAGCCATGCATCACGCGCGCCGTTGAGGGCGTCGTCACTGGCGGGGAAGTAACCAACCTCGACGATGACATCGTTGACGTTTGTCAGGAAGTAGTTGATGAAGTCAGCGACCTGTGGCTTTTCTGCCATGATGGTGGCGTCACTGTAGATGAACAGCGGACGCGCCAGCGGGTAGCTGCCATCTTCGGCTGTTTCAGCGGTCGGGGCAACGCCGTCGATGCTGACAGCGTTCAGGGTGTCGGCATTTTCAATGTAGTAAGCAAAGCCGAAGAAGCCGATGGCATACGGGCTGCCCTGGATGCCCTGGACGAGCACATTGTCATTTTCGGAAAGCTGGGTGTTGCTGGCGGCCAGGATCGGGGCTTCGTCTTCATCGAAGATTTCCTCAACGAAGAAGTCGAAGGTACCGCTGTCGGTGCCGGGGATGAAGCGCTGGATGGGTTCAGCGGGCCATTCGGCGCGGACATCGGCCCAGGTTGCAGCGGTGCTGAAGATCAGCGCCAGTTCTTCGGCGGTGACATCGCTCACGAAGTCATTTTCGGAGCTGACCGCGACGGTCAGGGCGTCGGTGCCAACGCGGAACTCAATCGGAGTGCGACCAATGGCTTCGCAGCTTTCGATTTCGCTGTCCTTGATGGCGCGGCTGGCATTGCTGATGTCGGTTTCGCCAGCGACGCAGAAGCGTTCAAAGCCAGCGCCGGAACCAATTTCATCGATGGAGATTTCGCCCATATAGCCGCCATCGCGGAACTCTTCAGCGATGCGTTCTGCTAATGGGAAGACGGTGGAGCTGCCTGCGGAAACAATGTCGCCGGTCACATCAAGCGGATCAACGGCTGGGAGTTCGACCATCGGCATGCCCATCATCATTGCTTCGAGCCATGCATCACGCGCGCCGTTGAGGGCGTCGTCACTGGCGGGGAAGTAACCAACCTCGACGATGACGTCGTTGACATGTGTCAGGAAGTAGTTGATGAAGTCAGCGACCTGCGGCTTTTCTGCCATGATGGTGGCGTCACTGTAGATGAACAGCGGACGCGCCAGCGGGTAGCTGCCATCTTCGGCTGTTTCAGCAGTCGGGGCGACGCCACCGATGCTGACAGCGTTCAGGGTGTCGGCATTTTCGATGTAGTAAGCGAAGCCGAAGAAGCCGATGGCGTAGGGGCTGCCCTGGATACCCTGGACGAGCACATTGTCATTTTCGGAAAGCTGGGTGTTGCTGGCGGCCAGGATCGGGGCTTCATCTTCATCGAAGATTTCCTCGACGAAGAAGTCGAAGGTACCGCTGTCGGTGCCAGGGATGAAGCGCTGGATGGGTTCAGCGGGCCATTCGGCGCGGACATCGGCCCAGGTTGCCGCTGTGCTGAAGATCAGCGCCAGTTCTTCGGCGGTGACATCGCTCACGAAGTCATTTTCGGAACTGACCGCGACGGTCAGGGCGTCGGTGCCAACGCGGAACTCAATCGGAGTGCGGCCAATGGCTTCGCAGCTTTCGATTTCGCTGTCCTTGATGGCGCGGCTGGCATTGCTGATGTCGGTTTCGCCAGCGACGCAGAAGCGTTCAAAGCCAGCGCCGGAACCAATTTCATCGATGGAGATTTCGCCCATGTAGCCGCCATCGCGGAACTCTTCAGCGATGCGTTCTGCCAATGGGAAGACGGTGGAACTGCCTGCGGAAACAATGTCGCCGGTCACATCGAGCGGATCGACTTCCGGCAGGACCTGTGCGAAAGCGCTGGTGGCCATCAGCACGGCCAGGACGACGGTAATAATCATAGCAAGACGCGATTTTTGCATTACGAAGGACTCCTAAATGTGCCTTATGCAATCATGTTGTTTGCGCGTTTGCGCCGCACCGTAATTTACTTTGATCGTGTTAATTTCTATGGACCAAGATGTTAAATTGGCTGACTTGTTTGTTATGTATGCGTTAAATTTAGATAAAGGTGAGATCAAGCGCTGGACACATGTATTTTGTGCTACAAATTTAAGAACATCCGTGCTAAACTGTGGAAGATTGCACAGGCTTTATTGGCCTGCATCAAGAGCTTGGCAGGGTGTGTCGACAGCGGTAGACTGGCTTCACGGTCAGATTCATCAGGAGCAATCGCTTGCAAGCAACGGAGCAACCCTCTCTTAGCTGTATTGGCATACTGGCACATCCCAAACGCGCGGCCACTTTCCCAATTGCGGAACGGGTGGAAAGCAGCTTAAAAGCGCGTGGCATCCATACCTGGCTCTATAAGCAGTGGGACGAAGATGAGCTTTCTGCGGAAGACCTGGCCGATGCCCAGATGGTGATCGCCATCGGCGGGGATGGCACCATGTTCCGGGCCGCCCGGGCCTGTGCGCCCCACCACATTCCTGTGCTGGGCATCAATATGGGTCGCCTGGGCTTTGTGACGGAAATTCCGCAGCCCGAAGATTGGGACACGGCACTGGATCGGGTGCTAAAGGGTGACTATTGGATCGAAGAGCGCATGATGATTACTGCCGCCGTCTATACGCCGGAAGGGGTGCGCGTCGAAAGTGATGCGGTTAACGATGTGGTCATCAGCGGTGATGGGCCGGGGCGTATGGTGCAGCTTGATGCCTATATCGACCGCCACTGGACGACGACCTACAACACCGATGCCCTGATCGTCGCTACGCCGACTGGGTCAACGGCTTATGCCCTGGCTGTCGGTGGGCCGATTCTGCCGCCTGATTTAAAAAACATCCTGATCGTGCCCACTGCCCCGCATCTGAGTATGGATCGGGCGATTGTGCTCAGTGAAGGCTCAACGGTGAGCGTGAAAGCTGCCGAAGAAAATCGCAATGGCATTCTGTTAACAGTCGATGGCATCCAACTGGGGACCATCAAAATGGATGAGGTCGTGCATATCAGTGCCTGTGGCAATACCAGCCGTTTTGTACGTTTGCGCTCCCGCACCTATTTCTATCGCTCACTGCTGGATCGGCTGGAACCGCGCATTTCTCTGCACAGCAAGCGCGATCTGCGCCTGAATGGACCAGGTGAATGACGGATGTCACATCTTCCCTGATGAGTGGGCGACGTTCATGCTTTTAGGAAACATTCCTGCTGTAAACTGGGGTTGTGTGTATCAACAATTACTGAGGCTTACAAAGTATCATGGCAGAAACATCATACAACTCTTTAGAAGAAGAACGTCTGGCGACCTGTTCGGTTAGGCCCAAGTGCAAAGCACCCGACGATGACATGATGCTGCGCAGCATTCGCACGGGTCGGCTGCTGTGCTCCAAGTGTTATGTGCATACGCCCACCGGCTACATCGGCTCCGATGAAGCCAAGGCCAGTGACGACCGCTATTTCAAAGGCACAACCAACGACTATGTTATCATCGCAGCGATTATTTTCCCGCTGTCGCTGGTTGCGTGTACAGTGGCTATGTTCATTGATGTGAATATTCTGGGTGGCTGGTTCGGCTGGATGATCGCCTTCATGATCGGCAGCGGTGCCGGAACATTTATCGCACGTACAGCACGGAATGCGACAGGTAAGCGTGTGGGTCGCCAGTCGGCGGTGGTAGCTATTGGTGCGGTTGCTTTGGCGGCACTGATGGCACCCAGCGTGTTCTATTTCATTAGTGGTTATGGTCTGTTTTTCAATTTGAGCACGCTGGACCTTGCTGCCATTATTTGTGCGGCTGGCATCGGGGTTGTGCTCTATAACAGCTTTATGCGGCGCATCTGAGCCAGATTGTCGTCAGGTTGAGGCATTTTTAGTAGTTTGTGTCCCAATTATGATGTCTGTCTAATTCCAGATTCGCTACAATAGCGATATGCAATGGTCATCTATCTGACCCCATCCCTAAACCCTTTCTTGAGGAGAGGGGATTTAAGTGAGCAAATGTGCTCATTTGCAAGGCATCCTTCCTCCTTCGGGGGAAGGACCGAGGATGGGGGTCTCGTAAATACGAAAACGATAGATATGGCCATGTATACATTCATTAGACAGTGAGTATCTAGCGGAACCTGACGACAACTTATGCTAGAAGAACTACGTATCGAAAATTTCGCCATCATTGAACAGCTCACCCTGGATTTCAGTGATGGCTTTAATGTCATAACGGGTGAAACCGGCGCGGGCAAGTCGATCATCGTCGATGCGATGGAAATGCTCGTTGGCGGCAAAACGGACCAGACCTATGTCCGGGCGGGGACGGACCGCGCCATGGTCGAAGCGACGTTTGCGCTTGATGATCGCCTGCGGGCGGCTGTCATGCCCATTCTGGTGCGCGAATCGCTGACCGAGCCGGATGAGAAACCGGAGTTCGTCACCTTCAGCCGCGAAATTCGCAGCGTCAGCAACCGCAGCATCGCCCGCGTCAATGGCATCACGGTCAGCGCGGAACTGCTGCAGGAACTTGGTGAACTGCTGGTCGATATTCACGGCCAGAGCGCTCATTTATCACTGTTGCGTCCGCGCGCTCATCTCGATTTGCTCGACCGCTATGCCGACCTGCTGGAAGTGCGCAGCGCGCTGGCCCAGGTCGTGCATACGCTCAGTGGTATCCGCAGTGAAATTCATACTCTGGTGACTGACAAGGAAGCTCTCGAACGCCGTGCCCGTCGCCTGCGTGATGAAATTGAAGAAATCGGTGCCGCCGAACTAACCCCTGGCGAGGTCGATAGCCTGCAAAATGAGCGTGACCGCCTTGCGAACAGCGAACAGCTTGCGACCCTGGCCAACGAGGCCAACAGTCTGCTCATAGGTGATGGCGACGACGAAAGCACCGCCGCTGTCGATCAGATTATGTTGGTGGCCCAGGTATTGGCCAAACTTTCCAAAATTGATAAATCGCTGACGGATGACTACACCCTGGCGGAAGAAATCAGCACCAACATACAGGAATTGGGCCGCACCATTGGTCGCTATGCCGATGACCTCGAACACGATCCGGCGCGGCTGGATGAAATCGAGGAGCGCCTGGAACTGATTAAGACGCTCAAACGCCGCTACAAAGTGGAGTCGATTCAGGAATTGCTGGATTATTCTGCCAAGGCTGAGGAAGAACTGATTGGCCTGGAAAACAGCGACGAACGCCTGGAAGACCTGCGCGCGGAAGAAGAAAAAACCCTGCGCCACATCGGTGAACTGGCGCAGCGCATTCATAAAGTCCGTGAATTTGCGGGGCGCAACCTCAGCCGCCGCGTCGTCCGCGAACTGCGTGATCTGCGCATGGAGAACACCCGCTTCGAGGTGGTCATCAATACAACCGAGGATGATGAAGACGGCTGCTACATCGATGACCAGCGTTTTGCCTTCGATAGCACGGGCATTGACGATCTGGAATTCATGATGAGCGCCAACCCTGGCGAACCACTCCGGCCATTGGCAAAAGTCGCCTCCGGTGGTGAAGCGGCGCGCATCATGCTGGCGCTCAAGCGCGTGCTCAGCCAGGCTGATGAAACGCCCATCCTCATTTTTGACGAAATCGACCAGGGCATCGGCGGGCGCATTGGTGCGGTCGTCGGCGAAAAGCTGTGGTCGCTCAGCAATCGGCACCAGGTGATGGCAGTGACGCACCTGCCGCAGCTCGCCAGCTTTGCCGATAAGCATTACCATGTCCGCAAGAAGGTGACTAACAAGCGCACTCAGACCGTTGTTACTGATCTGAAAAGCGACGATACCCGTGTGGCGGAACTGGCGGAAATGTTGGGCGCGTTGGGCGAAACGGGCAAAATGAGCGCCCGTGAAATTTTGGAAGCGGCACGAGTTCGCAAGCACGATCTGACAGCCGAGCCGGGGTAAATATGGCTTACGTGGCGCGTTTGACGCAATGGATGCTGCTCGCTCTGATGCTCATCATTAGCGGCGTGACCACACCTGCCCAGGATGACTTCCAGCCGATTCTGGTTTTGCGCCAAACCGACACTCAGCTAGAATTCCTGAATCTAAATGCCGATGGTTCCACGACTCTTGTTGGATCAATTCCAGGGTTGGGTTTATATCCTAACTTGGGAAGTACTTGGAGTATTCTTGTACCTATTGACGTTGCTCCTTCACCTGATGGTGAACAGGTCGCCTTTACTGCAATGAACGGAATTACCTTGGGGAATCCGACAGTTCTGTTCATCGTTGACCTCAATCCAGTGCGGGTTCGACAGTTCGAGATACCAGATATCGCTTCAGTAACATGGTCACCCAGTGGTGATGCCATCCTTCTCGGTCCACCATCACATTACATTGGTGAGCGTATCGGTGAAAGTGGCGAGATTTACCTATTCAATATAGCAAACGAAACGCTCTCCTTGGTGATAGCCAGCGAAGAGAATTCTATCGTTAGCTACATTGATGAGGTCTTGTGGTCGCCTGATGGTCAGCGCATTGTCATGGTCTACGATATACCGAGTGCAGATCGTTTTGTCGAGGAAATTGCGCTCATCAATCGCGATGGAACGAGTTTCCAGCCATTAACCAACATGGCTGATTTGACCCCTGAAACCATTACAAATAACTATGGCTATGTCGTGTATCGAGATGTTTGTTTTATCGAGAAGATTGAATGGTCAGAGAGCAATGCACGTTTCTACTACGCTCAGGTATGTGGGGAAGCTCCATTCCAATCTATCGCCGTGTACTCGGTTGATCTGTCTGGTAACAACCGCATAGAACTCGATTTGGCTGCATATTTCTCTGAAAACTTTGGATTAGATTTTACGGGCCAAAAATTTACTAATCTACTTGTTGCAGAGGATACAATATGGCTCGTTGTGAGAGAATCAAAAAGTACGCTTAACCTTGACATCATCCGTATTTCGGGTCCTAACAATGCTGAAATCGTTGCATCGTATCCAGATCAGATCGCATCATTTGCGGCTATATCAGAAGGCAAGACAGGAATCGCGATAACAACAGCTTCAGGCGTCAGTAGCGAACAGTTTGTCCTTGATGTGGACATAGCAACGGATCAAATTAATACACTTACGTTGCCAAAAAATGAAAATGGACTCGTTTGTCAGGTTGTATGGCTAGACAATGAGACCATTATTGTCAGTGAGGATGAAAATTATATATGTGCACCACGCGCACCGCAGACTTACAGGCCATCCAGTGCTTTTATATGGCGACCTGATACTGGCATTATTGAACCTGTGGATTTTGGATCAGCTTCCAACCAGGGCCTTATCCTTCCGCGGCGGAATGTGCTGGGACAAAGGGAGTAAATGCGGAACTAGGGTGAGCTAGGCCTGATAATTTCTGCTGTATACTATAATGAACAAAGTGGGGCGCACTGAACGCGCCCCTTTTTGAATCTAGGGGTCAGGGTGATGAGCATCCACATCAAAGGTGTGGTGGAATTAGGCTATTCCGCTAACTACTATGAAGGCTTTGCCAGGATTGAGCTGGGTCGCGCCGATGCCTACTATCCGGCGCTGGCCAACGAAAAAGCCAACACCGACCCTCTGCGCGGCTTCCCGGAAAATGCCTCTCTCATGACGCGGCTGGAACGGGCCTTTTATGTACTCGATACCGACCAGCCAGCGCCTTATGGGCTTTTTGTCCGTCTGCCAGATGCCATAGCCGCTGTCAACAACGGCACCGCTCAATGGCTGAACTCCGAACGCGACCGCATTTATTTTGTCGATCAATCGTCGTGGGTCAATTATGGGGAACTGGAAGCTGCGATTGGCCATCTCAAGGATTATTATGCTGTGCAGTATTTACGAGCCGTTCTCGCGACCATGAATGCCCTCGACCCCAACGCGACGCGCTTTGTCTACTGGTTTACTTAGAGTCTGTCAGCCCACTAGGCTAGAGGACGTTTTTATCATCAGACCCTGTCCTCCTGTCCTTTCACCTCACAGAGGAAGGATGCCTTTCTAAGGTATTTGACAGCAAACAAAAGTCCCCTCACATCACGGGGAGGGGATTTAGGGGTGGGGTTTGTGTGACGGGTCCTCAGGCAAAATAGCCGGATGCCGCCACGATCTCCGAAGCAGACATGAAAGTCGCTTCCTGGATGGTGCAGCCTGTCTTTTGCAGGAACGCCTGCACCACACGGTAGCCAATCGCATAGCCGCCAAACGCGGGCATGCCGATGCCTGTACCGCCTGTGCGCATCGTCCACTGATCGCCAAAGATAAACGAACGCAGCGTATCAAAACCCGTTACTTCAAGATTATCCCCCACGAGTTGTTTGGCTGTGGCGATTTCAGCTTCATCGAACTCCGTTACGTAGAAGCCGACAATAGCCTCGCCGTAGAGCGCCGCCGCGAACGACTCCGCCAGCCCTTCATGCACGATGTAATCCGCCAATGTCGCCGTCATGATGTTCCAGGGAGCAACTTTGTAGCGAATGAGGTGGTGCATCTCATGGACGATGGCGCCTTCCAGCTTGGGCAGGTTGTATGCGTTGGGCTGGCTGTACTGCACCACAAAACGCGGCTGCATGAAGTCGGTGCCGCCCGTATAGCCATAATCATGCTGACGATCCGGCATGGGTTCGGCCAGCACCAGCCAGCCCTCGATCTCCTCAATCGGGATGCGCTCATCGTCGCCCGTGAACGAGTCAACCGCTTTTTGCATGGCTGCTGCGCCCCGTTCCCAGGCATGTGACGCTTGCAGGATAGTCATCTGCTCCGGCGTTGATGTTAGTTGATCGGGCGTCAGCCAATGCCATGCTTTGGCCCCTGCAAAGGGTTCATCAGAGTTCTGACCCCCCATAGCGACCATCTGCATCATCTGCTGCCAGGGCGCATAAAGCTGCTCTCGATAGATTTTCTCGCGCGTAGTTGCATCCGGCGCGCTGATGATCGACTCGTAAATGCCGAATGTATCAATCCATTTGGTTTTCATGTTGCCTCCTTACGCAAAACGAATGACACCAACAGCGTAAGGCCTCACGTCGCGTGAGGGTCAAGCACCATTTTTTAGCTGTGTTTCGCCAGGAACGGCAGCACGGTTTCGGCATAGGCTTGGGACTGTTCGCAGCGAATCTGATGGCCGACGTTCGTGAATTTCACCAGTTCGCCATTCTCCCACAGGCTGATGAATTCTTCGGCATAGGGCGAAATCGCGATGCCACCTAGTTCGGGATTGCCGGCCAGCAGCAGACCAGGCACCTCAATATCTCCGGCCCAGTCATGCCAATCCGGCGATTCCTGCCATTTCATCTGGTCGAACACCGTCACGTCGAATTCATGACGCGCTTTGGCCCGTGTCAGAATATCTTCTTCGCGCCATTTGGTATATTGCACTTGATAGGCAGCCGTAATCGCATCCAGTCCTTGCTCGACTAGCGCGATGTGGTTGTTCTTCCACTGGTTCATATCGCGTGAGCCTGTGACCGGAGCCAGCGGCGGATCTTCGGCAACAATCGCGCGCATGTGCCTGGGATAGCGTGCCGCCGCCAGCAGAACCGTCGCCGCGCCCATGCTGTGTCCGATGCCAATCGGCCTGTCAAGTTGCATAGCGTCGATCAATCCTGCCAGGTCATCGGCCAGATCGACGATGGTATACGGATGGTCAATGCGGGTGCTCGCCCCATGCCCTCTGGAATCATAGGCGATGACATCATAGTCGCCCTTCAGCTCGTCGATGAGCATCTTCGCCGATAGGGCGCTGTCGGTATAGCCATGAACATAAATGACCTGCGGCTTATCCCCGCCAGTGCGATAAGCCCGCAGCGTGCGTCCATTGACCTCAACATCATGGGTTTCATAGCTGGCGGCAAAGTCAGACATTTCAATAGCTCCTTCATAAAAAAGTGTCATAATGTCGCTGACTATACCGCAGCCGCTGAGGCCTGCCCATGCCGCCATCGGTGACTGTTTGATGCAACGCTTTGATTGTGATTTACTTTCTGAAAAGTGTGTTTTTACGAGGTTCTGCCATGACAATCGCGCCTGCTTTATTGATTGGTCCGCTGCAATCCAACCACTACGTGCTGCTGAAAGAAGGCCAGGGCATCACGCATGAAGAGAGCGTGAAAGCGCCACTGTATAACGTCAACTGCTATAATTGGGTGCTGGGGCATATTTTGCAGCACCGCGATATCATGCTTGACCTGCTCGGCTTTGAAAAAGTCATGACAGCAGATGAAGCGGCGCTCTATGAAGCGGGTTCCAAACCCATCAGCGAAGATGGGCCGTCTGTGCCCTTCGAGCGCCTCATGGATATGCTGACGACTTCGCAGGCGCGCCTGATGGATGCCCTTGGCCATGTCTCGGAAGAAGCTTTGGCCAAATTGCCTGCATCCGGTGGCGAACGCACGTTGGGCAATCGCCTCAACGGACTCATCTGGCATGAGACCTATCATGTCGGCCAAACCGAATACACACGCCAGATCGCAGGCAAAAACGACCAGATTTTGTAGCTCCATCAGGAAGGATACACAGCCGCATGGAGGTTAGAAAAGCAGTAAATGCTAGAAGATGGTTAACGGCTGTTGCTGGTATAGGTGGGGGTCTGTTTCTGCTGGTTGTGTTAGCCCAACCCACAGGCTTACTCACAATGCACCCCATCGAGCAGTTACTATTCTTTGGCATTGCTGTAACCACACCGTTGGCTATGCGGCTTTGTGTTGAGGAAGATCGAAATGGTCAAATCTCACAACTTTTTACGATAGCTATCGTCTTACAACCCATCGCTATCCTAGCGGCTGGGTTCGCACTCATCTTAGAACCAGGTTTGGTAGCAATTGGACTAGCGAGTTTATGGTTCATCCAGACTTTTCTGCTAGCCTTCTATGGTCTGACTCGCTGGCTGAGGCGGCCTGTCGTTACTGTCGAAGAAATCTGTATAGATGCCGGACTGCTATATGTGCCAATTAGTGCTGTGTGGCTCCTTGCTTATTGCCTGGATTATGCGCTGTTATCTTTTGATCGTATTTTTGTCCTTTTAACTGCTGTCCATTTTACATTTATCAGTCCGGGCGCTCTGGTCATCGCTGGAATGGTGGGACGTGAACTCTATGGCTCCCCGCGATGGCGATTCTATCGTCGCGTTGCATGGGCACTCGTCATCAGTCCACTTCTTGTAGCGGTTGGCATCACTATCTCACAGTATTCTAGTTCGCTTATTTTGGAAGCTGGTTCCGTTGTCCTGTTGGCAGGCAGTTTCCTCCTGCTGGCGATGATTAGCTTTGCCAGAAAGACTACCTATTCCCGCCTGTCACGCTTACTTATTCTTATATCGACTTCTGCATTAATTGTGACAATGGGGTTAGCACTGGGATACTCTGTTGGTCGTCTAACAGGTTGGTGGGCACTGTCACTGACTCAGATGATTCAATGGCATGGATGGTTGAACGCAGTTGCATTTACGTTTTGTGGGCTACTTGCATGGAATCTTATTGGACCGATTTCCCACATTCAACCATCTGGCATCCCATTCAGTCACATTCCGTGGAAATGGCATATGGGGCCAGATTTTTTCCAAAGAATCAATGGCATTGATAATAGCAATGCGCCCCCACCTACAGGAATTGTTGACAACCTGATGGATTACGCTCGTCAGAATTTTGATCCGGGTCTGATCGCACCTGAGATCACATCATTTTACGAACACACCGCCGACCATGAACTGCTGGTTTATCCAGAATGGCAACCTGGATTTCATTTTTTGGCGCGTATATACAAACAACTCAGTCGCCGTATTGGCCAGATGAATTTCCCTCTATCACCTGATACATATGAGACTCATATTTCCAGTGCTATTGTTCCCCTCAAGGATGAACTAGATGGTCGTCAACGTGTCAGGGGGTGGGTGCGTACCTATACAAAAACGAAGCAAGCTGTCTATGTTGCTGCCTATTCATCACACTCTTACGAGCAATGCCGTTATATGAATATTGCGTTTCCGCTCCCATTTGGAAACCTAACGAGCATTCTCCGCTTAGAAGCACTGGCCAAACATCCCCACAGTGTTTTGCTGACAAGCTATAGTCAGCGCTGCCAGGATCAGGGTGTTTACTTCGCTAGTCGCTTGCTAGATATTCGTCTACCAATCAACGAGACAATCTCTGTTTTTACCAGCGATACTATCTACGATGGCTATCCATCTGATTTCCCAATCGGAACGATTATCGCTGAACATAAGATGTGGTTGCTTGGAATGCACTGTTTAACTTTGCACTATAGCATCAAGCCGACAGCAAATCCTTGACACGCCACCAAAATCCTGTCACACTATGAGGGTCATGGCGGGTCACTAGGTGGCCTCCCCTGATTTTCTGTCAACCGTAATCAGTAGGCAAAACATGGCCGGTCGCAGCAGCTAACATATTTCACGCACTCTGACACCTGAGTCGATCTTTCGGGCTGTCCGGGCTGCCTTATGCTCCTGCTGTGACAAAACACGACCTGTTTTCGGTTGGTCAACACCACATCGACGCACTGCGCTGCATTTGGGTACGCCCGTATGGGATTGCTCGAAGCGGCGTTTTTCATTTCCAGTAAAACAGCTATCCAGAAATTAGCGATTATCAGATAGCGAAACTGGAATCCAGTTGAGCGTGTGAGAACAAAACCCCTCCCCTAAATCCCCTCCGTGATGTGAGGGGACTTGTGCCTGCTGCCACGTTGGTTAGAAAGGCATCCTTCCACCTCATGGGGGAAGGACTTGAGGATAGGGGTCGGATAGTCAGTCGAATCGCTCAATCAATATGCACTAGTGCAATTAAATGTGGGAGGACTCCCCTCTATGTTACAAGTCAATAAACTCAGCCTGCGCTACCCAGGCGCAGAAGACTATACCCTCAAAGATGTCTCGTTCGTGGTTAACAGCGGCGAGCGCCTGGGCGTGGTTGGGCCAAACGGCAGTGGCAAATCGACGCTGCTGCGCTGCATCACGGGGGAACTGGCCCCCGACAGCGGCGGCATCCATATGCAGACAGGCACGCGCTTAGGCTATCTGGCGCAGGGGCTGGCCTTCGATGATACGACCACCGTCTATGATGCTGTGCTGCCGCTCGCATCCGAATTGGCCCAGGCCGAAGCTGAACTCGAACGGCTGTCAATGGCAATGGCCGAGAGCAACGGCGCCGAAATGGACGCTTATTCCAGTGCGCTGGACCGCTTGACCGTGTTGGCGCAGTTGGTCGATGAAGGGGCCGCCGAACGTACCCTGCATGAACTCGACCTGGATGTGCCTTTCGACTGGCAGGTTGGCGCGCTCAGTGGCGGCCAGAAAACACGCCTGATGCTGGCGCGCGTGCTGCTCAGTCAGCCGCAGGTGCTGGTGCTCGATGAGCCGACCAATCACCTCGATATCGAGGCGCTTACCTGGCTGGAAAACTGGCTGAACCGCTTCGATGGCGCGGTCATCGTCGTCAGTCATGACCGCGCTTTTCTGGACCGCATCGCCACGCATATCCTGGCGCTGGATACGGATACTTACGAGGCGCGGCATCTGGCGGGGAACTACAGCGACTATCTGGATACCATCGCCTATGAACGCGATCAGCAGTGGTCGCAGTGGCGCGATCAGGAAGTCGAAATCGAGCGTATGAAGCAGGACATTCGCCGTGTGAGTGACCGCGCCCAGAAGAAGGAAGCCGGTACCCAGCATGATTTCCATCGGGCACGGGCCAAGCAGTTGATGCGCAAAGCCGTCGCGCGTAAGGCCCGTCTGGAGCGCTACATCGACAGCGATGACCGCGTCGATAAGCCGCAGCAAACCTGGGACATCAAGCTCGACTTTGACCAGTTGCCGCGCGCTTATGGTGATGTCGTCACGCTGGAAGGCGCCTCCATTGGCTATGACAAGCCGCTGGTCACGGGCATCGAAGCCATTGCTCAGGGCGAGGATCGTATTGCGATCATCGGCCCGAACGGGGGAGGTAAATCCACGCTGGTGAAGACCATCCTCGGCGAGATTCCGCCTCTGGGGGGCATCGTGCGTTTAGGAGGTAACGTCAAAGCGGGCTATCTGGCGCAGGAGCAGGACATCCTCGACCCGAACGACACGCCGTTGACCACGCTGCAAAGCCAGGTTGCCATGAGTGAAACCGACGCGCGTTCGTTTTTGCACTTCTTCCTGTTCGGTGGTGATGATGCCCTGCGCAGCAATGCCTTACTCAGTTACGGTGAACGCGCCCGCCTGATGCTGGCTTTGCTTGTCGCACGCGGCTGCAACCTGTTGATTCTGGATGAGCCGCTCAATCACCTCGACCTGACTTCGCGTGAGCAATTCGAGCAAGCCTTACAGAACTATCCTGGCGCGCTATTGGTCGTCAGCCATGATCGCTGGTTTATGGAACACGTCGCCACGCAAATCTGGCATATCAAAGATGGCGCATTGCGCGTGGATTACCCGATTAAGGAAACATCATGACCGAATCACTAATTACTGCCAGGAGCTATGCTGGCGATGAAGATATGGCGCTCATTCAGCAGGCGAATGCCCGCTGGGCACAGATGGCGAGTTCCCTGGGGTATATTCACCCTGGGGACATCGCCCATCGCCTGGGCAATGGCATGCGCAAAGCCACCATGCCACTGACGGAAACCGTCCAAATCTGGGAGAAGGACGGCGAAGTGGTAGGTTGGGTTGCCAACTACCAGTACTGGCATGGCTTTGAACTCCAGATACATCCCGATTATCGCGGCAGTGACCTGCACAACTGCATGGCTGATTGGGGCGAAGCCCAGGTGAAGGCCTATATCGAAAATCACCCAAGTGCGGAATCAGATGCTAAGAAGGAAATCTTCTGGGATTTGTTTGAGGGCGATGAAGCGACCGCGCGCCTGATGAAGGAACGCGGCTACAAGCCAGGTGACAAGTCCTTTTCTTACACTACCCGCGATCTATCCGAGCCGTTTGGACATGCAGCCTTGCCGGAATATTTTTCCATTCGGCAGGTGACGGGTCCGGAGGAAGTTGAGGCAATCATCGCTGTGCACAGTGGCGCGTTTGGGTCCGAGTGGACCGTTGAGCAGTATCTAAAGGTGATGGAAGGGCCAGGCTACTTAGCTGAACGCGAATGGGTTGTGGTTGAGCCTTTGGACACATTCGCGGCTTTCACCGTCACCTGGTTCGATGAGATCAACAAGACGGGCCTGTTCGAGCCAGTCGGTACGCACGAGAAATATCAACGCGCAGGCCTGGGCCGTGCGCTGATGACGCATGTCATGTACCATATGCGCAATCAGGGTTTGGAGACAGCGATTGTCTGGCATGGGAACGATAATCCGGCATCAGCCGGATTATATGCCGCGCTGGGGTTCCAACGCCGCTATACCATTCAGGAAATGAAACGCGAGCTGACTTAGAGCTGTTTAAGAGGAATTTTGCCCATTAATCTGCTCTTTGGTTAGCTCTAATAGCGAACCAAGACCGCTTTCATGTCAGCTTTACCCTCTTATATTACGATGAATATAACAGTAAGTTAGAGAGGGAATCACATGGCCGTCAGCGATAAATGGGAACAGATCAAGGGTCAGTGGAAGCAGTTCACCGGTTCCGTTAAGGAGTACTGGGGCGAGCTGACCGACGACGAGATTATGGAAATCAACGGCGAACGTGAGCAGCTAGAGGGCAAAATCCAGGAAAAATATGGCATTGCCCGCGAAGAAGCTCGCGAACAGGTCAGCAAATGGCTGGATAAGCATTTGAACAACTAGCCAAACTCCCCCTGGCTACGGAGCACTCTTTAGGGTGCTCCTTTTTATTTTCCCCTATCCAATCGTATGATGGACCTTTATGACCCCTTGTTAGTCTGGTAGGATAGATGAACCGAAATCGGGACTTTCTCGTATAAGACAGTAGACAAACCTGTTTTCTGGGCAAATAAGAGTAACGAGGGGAATTACCTGATGAAGCTGACCATTTTCCTGGGCGGTGGCAAGGGCAAGCCGGACAAAGATAAGCAGACCAAAGACAAAGCCAGCCACGCTTAGCTCTCGCAAGCAGGGCTGGCAACAGGCATACAAGAAGTAGCAGTCAGGGTGTTTCGACGGCTGCTAGCTGACGCTTTTCATTGTTAAATTTGATGCCAAACAGCGGCCGTATCCACTTGATGCGCCGAATGATCTCATACAGGATCATAGCAATGCCAAAGGTGCCCACCAGCAATAGGGCCAGCTTGAGTCCTGCGGCGAGTTCCAGCGGCAGGATGTAGTAAGACAGCATGAACTGTATCGGCAGATGCAGAATATACACAGGATAAACTGCCGCACTGACATAACGCAGCAAAGCGGAATCACGGTTCAGGTAAACCGAACCAAAGCCGAGAATCGCCAGCATCCAGCTTGCACTCTCCAGACCTGAGAGCGCATCTTGCAGGTTCCCTGTCTCAACAGGCCACATGCGAGCCAGGAACAACCCAAAAGCCAGGGCCAGAGTTGGCCAGCGAAACCCTTTTATCCCTCGCCAAAAACTATCGCCCATCGAGACAAAAACAAATCCGACCAGGAAACACACCATCCCCAGCCAGAAGCCGTGCGCTGTATCGGCATAGGTGACGTAATCATCACCAGGTTTCAGGATAATGGCCTCTGCCACAATCGGGATGATGAACAGGGACAGTCCCAATGGAATTTGCGCCGCAGACCGAAATATCCGCAGAACGGGGTTGTTCGGGCGCTGCCGGAACCATACGAAAACAGGCAGCAGCACCAGGACATAGATAAAGATGTTCGCCAGGAACCATAAATGCCACATGCCAGGTTCGTAAACAGCATCGTGATAATAGAATTGCACGACAAAATACAGGCAAATCGGCCCGATAAAGAAATAGCCAAATACCAGCGGCAGTAGAATACGGACTGTGCGATCTTTCAGCAGTTCCAGCCAGTTACGGCGCTCCATCGCAAAGCGAACGCCCATGCCGGAAATCAGGAACAACAGCGGAATACGCCATACATTGATGAGCGACATGCCGATCCAAAGGCTTTCAATTGAGTCCTGATTACCCATGAACCAGATGTAGCGCGCCCACGGCTGAAAACTAATGACGATATGGTAGATAATCAATAAGCCAAGTGCGAGCGTCCTTAGCCAGTCCACATCGTAACGACGTGCTCGCTTCGTCCCCACAACTGTTTCTATGTTGGTTTCCATGCCTCCTCCTTACTGACCAATACGTTATTGCGATTGAGAAGGTGGCACAAGTCAGCCTTCTGGTCAGGGGAGAACCACAGATGGAACGCTGCCTTGCCTCGGCGTGTCTATAGACTACAGCCAAGGTAAAAGGGTAATGCACCATGCGTACGTCATATACAATCGGGAAGATGCTGCTGATTGCGCTTTTCGCACTCGGATGCAATCTGACCACTCCTGCCGCACCCGTAGACGACACCCTCACCGAGGAACTCACGCCCATACCCACCCCAAAGACCACCCAACCCGCATGGCCGGACGATTGGCAGCTCTTCGTCGATGACATCGGCGGCGTGGCTTTTGCTTTTCCACAAAGCTGGTCCATCATCCCTGTTTCGGAAGATATTCGGCGCCAGGGAACGGGCTATACCTATACACTGGCCTCGTTCGATCAGCAGACTGCCCCTGGCCGCGATGGCATCCCAGAGGGCAGCACCAAAGTCGACATCAGCATTGGCGCATTCGACGTTATGTTTCGCGATGACTACACTCTGGAGCAGGTCGCGAACTATGCCACGACATCCGATGGGGTACAGGAAGTTCTGGAACAAACGGCCATCACCCTGCCCGATGGCGCACCCGCAATCAAGATTCGCCTGATAGGTCGCTTCGGCGATGAATTCACCAGCTACATCATGAAAATTGGCGATACAGGCGTGTCCGTTGGCGGATTGGGTGCAGACATGGCGCTCGTTGAACAAATCGCGATGACGCTGCATGCTGCCTAGGGAAGCAGATGATGAGAGGCTCGGAGGTCATCCTCCACGCCTCTGTAACCTCATAAGATCATTGAAATGAAGTACGTTATTGTCAAAATTTACATGGCTCAAAAATTGTTCTTATTCTCATTTGTTCAGGTTGCCAGAAGTTAGGATGTTCAGCATTTGTGTAACGCTCTAGATCAATTCCAGATGTCCAGTAAACAGGATTTTCTTGAGTAGAATCCGGCAATAGTGTTGTAGTATCAAATTCTGCACTAGAGAGATTTGCATTCCGAAGATTGGAGCCTTGTAAATCTGCACCCTGTAACATTGCACTTCTAAGATCAGCACCTTCTAGGTCTACTTCTTGTAGATTCGTGTTCTTAAGGTTTGCGCGTCCTAAACTGGCATCGACTAAGTTAGCTAAACGAAGCGCAGCGTTTTCTAAATTTATGCCATCTAGCAACGCATTTTCTAGGTCAGCACCATAAAGTTGTGAATTTTTCAGATCAGCATCATATAACCTAACATGGCGTAAACAAGATTCATTAAGGTTAACATTGCGCATGACTGCTTTATCCATATAGGCTTCGCTTAAATTATTTCCGTATAATATTGAATTATCTAGCGTACCATCGTATAGCCACTGGAGTCTGTCTAATTGGCGTACCGCTTCTATTGCGATGCTGTTATCTGGACTACCTAGTTGCAATATCAGTTCAGCTTTTTGGTTTTGTATATACTGATGTTGTTGGACAATTGTTACTAATATTCCAAATGTCAATGCATAGAAAACCGCGCTGAGTAAACTTGTTCCGCAGCTCTGAAGAATGTTCACTTTCCAACTTGAAGAATTTGGGATTTGGTTAATCGAGGTTTCGGTGTAACTAGGTTCTCTGATTGGCGCAAGATATAAGGATGGTTTTCGACGATACCTTGGTTGTGGAATGTTGTTCTCCTTCGTTTTTAACCGTTCGCCTATACCAAAGAGAACTAAAGCAACAATGAGGAGGAGAAGAAGAGTTACTATTGTAAACACTAATTCCTCTGAGATTGAATCTAGTAGTTGCTGCAAATCATTCATCGAAACTATTAGCCTCTACACAACTAACTTTATTATAGGACATGGCCTCTAAGTGTAAATGTCATTCCTGGCTTTCAGCGGGAATGTTTATTACAAGTTGATAATCATTTAGCTCTCACCTCTTGCAAGATAATCTTTAACTCCGACCCGACAGCCGCTATACTGCCCGCATGGATGCTTCACAGCAGTACTTCCCCATGATGATCGTTGGCTTTGCCCTCGCGCTTGGCCTGACGCCCATTTCGCGCCAGGTTGCCATGCGCCTCGGCGTGGTCGATAAGCCCAATGTGCCGCGCAAAACCCATACCGATCACAAGCCGATGATGGGCGGATTGGCCATTTTCCTGGCCCTGAGCACGGCACTGCTGGTCTTTAGCCCGCCGGAAAGCTTCTGGACCTTCGTCGCGATTGTGGTCGGCGCAGCCATTCTGGCGATTGTGGGCGCGCTCGATGACCGCTTCGAGCTGTCGTGGCGGCTGCGATTTGGGGTGCAGTTCGTAGTGGCTTTCCTGATCGTACTGGCGGGGGTGCAGATTCGGCTGCTGGGCACCCAGCTCATTGATATACCGATCACGCTGGTCTGGATCGTCGCCCTGACCAATGCGGCCAACTTCCTGGATAACATGGACGGCCTGACGGCTGGCCTCTCGACGATTGCGTCGTTCTGGTTTTTGGTGATTGCCCTGACTGAAGCCGAATACGCTGTGACCATGCTGGCGGCGGCGACCTTTGGCAGTGCACTTGGCTTCCTGATCTACAACTTCAATCCGGCCAGCACCTTCATGGGTGATATGGGCGCGCTGGTACTGGGGTTCATCATGGCCGTGCTGGCGATCATGCTCAAATTTGGCAACCAGCCGCTCGGTGTAAGCTGGATGGTGCCAGTGCTGGTTTTGGCGCTGCCCATCACGGACATCAGCCTGGTGGTGTTTACGCGCCTGTCCGAGGGGCGCTCCCCGGCGCAGGCCGGTCGTGACCATACTTCGCACCGCCTGCTGACGCTCAAATTCAGCCCGCGCATGACCCTGGCCGCACTCTATACGTTCTGCTTTTTATATGGCATGTTGGGCTATCTGGTGGCCATCAATCCGCCGGATGTTGCCTTTAGAATTGGCATTTTCGCGCTGGTGACGCTGGCAATCTGGCTGGCCTTTATGGTCTACATCCGCGAGCGCTACCAGAAGCGCGATAGCAAACAATCGACATAATAAGGAGTCCCTACCGTGATCGACGAGACCCGTGTCATTCCTGCGAAAGAGATTATCGAGGATCCAGAAGCTGTGCGCGGTTTTCAGCGGGCGTACATCATGATTATCGAAGCTGACTCAGTTTATCGTTTTAAGCAACTGCTGGAAGCAATGGACATCATGGCCTTGCAGGGCTGGGAACTGGTTCAGATGGATATCGAAACCAGTTATGGACTCACCCTGTGGAAAAATCCGTACTTCAAGACCAAGAGCGTCGGTATCTAGGGTGATG
This sequence comes from Anaerolineaceae bacterium, assembly GCA_020634165.1. Lineage (GTDB taxonomy): Bacteria > Chloroflexota > Anaerolineae > Aggregatilineales > Phototrophicaceae > Phototrophicus. Next base: position 460,610 of record JACKCF010000002.1, read on the forward strand.
CCCATTCGTTACCGTCAGGATCGCTAACGACCATGATTGTTACCCATATCATCAAAGCCACCCGCATCAGCGGTGCGGAACGGCATATCTTGATGTTGCTGCCTGGGTTGCGCCAGCAGGGCGTTGATGCCCGTCTGCTGCTGCTGGTGGAACCAGGCAACCCGATGGACGATATGGTCGCCATTGCTGAGGAAGCAGGCGTTCCCGTAGAGCGTATGCAGATTCACCGCGATTTTAGTTTGCTGCTCATCAATCGCCTGCGCGGGTATCTCAAGGCACAGCAGCCCGATATCGTCCATACCCATCTCATCCATGCCGATACGCACGGCATCATTGCCGCCCGACTGGCTGGCGTTCCCACAATTATCACAGGCCGCCACAATGACGATTCGTTCCGTACTCAGGGCAAGATTCGCTTTTTGAACAGCCTGCTCTGGCGCTTTTCGACAGGTGGCATTGCCATCTCGCGCGCCATTGAGCGCTTCGTCATTGATGTAGAGCATGCCCCGCCGGAAAAAGTGCGCGTTGTCGAATATGGCCTGACTTATGAAACCGCCACGCCGGAGCAAATCGAAGATGCTCGTCAGCGGCTGCGCCATGAATTGCAACTGCCGCCCCAGGCGGTCATCCTGGGGATGGCCGCCCGCCTGACGCAGCAGAAGGGCATTCCCTATGCCCTTGAAGCCTTCGCTAAGGTCTATCGCGATTACCCGCAAGCCTATCTGGTGATTGCTGGCGATGGTGAACTGCGCCCCCAACTCACTCAGCAAACATCGGACCTCGGCATTCGTGGGCGTACGCTGTTCCTGGGCTGGCGTGCCGATATGATCGATGTGATGGCCGCCTATGATGTGTTCGTACTGCCCAGCCTGTGGGAGGGCTTCGGCCTGGTGCTCTTAGAAGCCATGTCGCGCCGCCTGCCGATTATCGCCAGCCATGTCAGCGCCATTCCAGAAGTCGTTGCTGATGGCGAAACGGGCCTGCTGGTGCCACCGCGCGATGTCGATGCGCTGGCGGACGCCATGCGCACCCTGCTCAGTGATCGGACGCTGCGGCGCCACATGGGCATGGTCGGTGAAGACCGCCTGGAAACGCACTTCGGCCATGCACGTATGGCCAGCGCGACCATTCAGGTCTATCATGAATTCAGCGGCCAGCCTGCGGATGACGAAACTTAGCAGTCATGTAGGCGCAGTCTCACTTCAGGACCAGCCGTGTATTTCAAACACAAAAGGGCACCGTGTGGCGCCCTTTTTCTTTTGCTTGTCTATAGCTGGCCTGCGGCTAATCTGTCGTAGGCAGCGGATCATTGTCAGGCGGGAAGTCACCTGTTTCCACCGTCGTATCAATGGGTGATTCCGGCGACGCTGGCGTTACCGGGGCGACTGGAGCCGCCTTGCGTTTATTCAGGCCGATGGCCTCGCCCGCTTTGCGCGCCAATTCCTGGAACTTGTCGCTGATACCATCCAGCTTGGCAGCCATTTCCGCATCCGGCTGGACACCGGCAGTTTCGCGGTGGTAGGTCGCGATCATCGCAATCATGGCAAACGAATCGCCAATCGCGACTTTGACCATCCAGGATAGCAGCAGCAGAATAATCAGCGACCAGCCAGCCAGTTGCTGACTGAAGATCGAAATCAGTGCGCCCACAGGCAGCGAGAACAGCACAAACGCCACGATGAACGGAATGTAGCTGAGGATCATCAGCGCGACGGCATTCATCAGGATCGGCTTCCACCGCATCGCATACAGAACAACGCCATCACGGGCATTGGCCCAGACGTTATCCTGTTCATCTTCGTAGAAGCTGCGCGCCAGCACCGCCTCGTCGATGTAGGTTGTCGCGAACCAGATGATGCGGTTCAGAATTTGCACCAGAGTTTGTAGGGTATCACCTGGCAGCCAGCTTGCGATATTGTAAATCGTGCGGGTAAAACCGCGCACCACACCGGAAACCAGTTCATCGACGACGAACATGGCATTAACCTCGCCGAAACGCTCCTGAACCAGCTTTTTACCATAAGCCAGTTGGCCTTCACTGTCTTTGATTTTGCCATTTTGCAGCAGTTCGCTGACGATGGCGATATGGGCTGCCTTGATGATGTAAAAGACGTAGCGATAGGCCAGATGGTACAGGGCGAACATCCCACCAATGCCAACGATAAAAATAATAACGCCCAGGAATTCAATAGCACTGCCGATCAGTGCAGCGACCGCACCCACGATCAGAAAATAGATAATCCCGACGACCCAGAAGATGATATTCACCCCCAGGCGGATCAGAATAATGGGCATCGTGCGGCGCGTAAGATCAATAGCCTTACCCAGATTAAGTGATTCAAACATGGATTTACCCCCTCGTAATGACTATTTAAAGTATAAACGCAAATTTCAATTGACCTGTAAAGGTGTCATAAAAACGCTGTTCACATCCAGGAATTGTAAATAAATAGCGATGAATAAAAACCTTAAGTTTTTGATGCTGCGCCTTCATTTAAACTAAATACAGTCTGATTCGTAGGAGTGAAGCATGTCCGCTACTGTAAAAAATAATGAGCGTACCATCGCTCTGGATAAACTTATGTCCGGTGTCATGATCGGTGCCGTTGCCGCTGCCATCATGTCTGCCATCGGTATGGCCGCCTATAGTCTGGCACGCGGGACCACACCTGGCGATGACAGTATGCTCAGTGTCAAGATTCTGATGTGGATGGGGTGGTTCCTGGTAGGGACCAGCATCTTCGCACCCGTCATTGGTTTTGTCTGGGGTGCTCGCCCTGGGTTTAACTGGAAAGCTTTTGTGCGCCTTTTGGTTGGCTACCAACTGCTGTGGCTGGTCCTTTACGCAATCATGTACATTCTGCGCCTCACCGTCGGCTTCTAGCACAACCCGATTTTTAAGAACAATCAGGCACTCGTATGAGTGCCTTTTTTTGTTTGAAAAAGTCGTCCAACTTGTAATGTATTTAGTATCTATCCGAGAAATGGGATAATAAGATTGTAGTGAAGCCAAACCCCCATCCTCAGTCCATCACCCGTGAGGTGGAAGGATGCCTTTCCTAGCGACTTGAGCGCCAATAAAAGTCCTCTCACCTCACGGGGAGGGGATTTAGGGGAGGGGTTATTAACAGACGAGTCGTAAGCTGTAATCTCGTTGTTGTGCAGACTGTGTCTTAACAGGCAATGGGGCTTGCCCTGATTGATTTTACGGATAGATACTTAGCAATTTGGGACTGCTATCAGGCGGGCTTCATTGTTACACTAGGGAAGAGTCGCCATAGTGAAATGGCCCAGATCATGACAAACCCACCCTATGGGATCAATGAAGCCTACGAAGCGGCTGAACGAACCATCGCCACCACGCGCGATGAAGTTCGCGGATACATTCCCGAAGTTGTTCGGCGCATGATGATGACCTTTGGTGCGCCGCTGCTGGTGGCCGTGCTGGTGGCCACCATTGGCGCGATGCTCCTGGCGCGTGTCCTGCCCTCACCCACCGTCAGCCTGATTGCATTTGTGGTGAATGTCGGCGTGATGTTCTATGGCTGGCGCTACTTTGAACAGCGCCTGCATGGGACGTCCGCTTTTGTGGTCTATACGCGCTACAGCCGTCTCCGCCGTGACCTTGAGACACTGCTCAAGCAGGCCCCGGAAGGCACGGACGTCAGCGCCGCCGACATCGAAGAGCAGCGGGAACTGGTGGTGGAAGCGGCAGATGCGTTCATCGACGTGATGCAAGACATGGGCGCACAGCCCACCTCCAACCGGTGACGATCTGAACAATGTGCGGAATTTGTGGCGTTATCCATCTGGATGGACAACCGATTGAACCTGACGTCCTCCAGGCGATGAACAATGCTCTCACCCATCGCGGCCCTGATGATGCCGGATACTATATCAATGACAATGTAGGGCTGGCCATGCGCCGCCTGAGCATCATTGATGTCGCAGGCAGTCCCCAGCCGCTTTACAACGAAGATGAAAGTATCGGCGTTATTTTCAACGGCGAAATCTTCAACTTCCAGGCATTGCGGGACCAATTGACCCAGACAGGGCATCAGTTCCACACAGGCGGTGATGGCGAAACCATCGCCCACCTGTACGAAGATCACCAGGTCGAAACAGCGCATTACCTGCGCGGGCAGTTCGCTTTCGCTGCCTGGGATAACAACCGTCAGCGCTTATTTTTAGCGCGGGATCGCTTCGGCCAGAAACCGCTCTACTACTATCACGATCAGCATACCTTTGCCTTCGCCAGCGAAATTAAAGCCCTGCTGCAAAATCCACGCATCGCCCGTGAATCTACCCTGAACGATCCGCACCTGTTGGGGCTGTACCTCAGCTATGGTTATGTGCCTGCACCGCACACGCCTTTCAAGGGCATCCATGCGCTGCTGCCTGGATACACGCTGCTGCTCCATGCAGCAACCAATACGCTTGATGCCGCCGCCTACTGGCAGCCACCCGCTTTTGCGCCCTCGGACCGCTCGGCAAAAATCGAGGATTGGATTCCGCAACTGCGCGAAGCGATCACTGAGGCTGTTCGCCTGCGCCTGATTGCCGATGTGCCGTTAGGGGCTTTCCTGAGTGGCGGCCTGGACAGCAGTCTGATCGTGGCGCTGATGCAGCAGCATACCAACGCGACTGTCAAGACGTTCAGCATTGGCTTTTCCGGGGATGCCAGCTTTGATGAAACGCCCTATGCCAAGCAGGTTGCCCTGGAATTAGGCACGGAACACGTCAATTTTACTGTCGCACCGGAAACCATGTCCCTGCTGGATAAGTTGGTCTGGCACTATGATGCCCCCTTCGCCGATAGCAGCGCCATCCCGACATTTTTAGTCAGCTACCTGACGCGCCAGCATGTCACTGTCGCGCTCACAGGTGATGGTGGCGATGAATTGTTTGCGGGTTATGATCGGTTTTACGCCGCTTATTTGGTCAAAGCGCTCGGTGGCATGGTTCCGCGCCGCTTGTGGCAGATGGCTGCCGGAGCGTTGTCTTCAATTCCCGAAGGCACAGGCTACTATGACCGCATCAAACGCGCCCGACGCTTCATTCGCGGGGCCAGCCAGCCCTTAGCTCTGGCTTACTTCGACTGGGTGCGCCTGTTCGATGCGGACCTCGCCCAGCAGTTGACGCGCAGTTCCTACGATGCGGGTGGGGCGCACTTCACGAATTGGGTCGAACAGCCAACCGACATCGGCAGTATTCTCCATGCCAACATGACCACCTATCTGCCCGATGATCTGCTCATCAAAGCGGATCGGTGCAGCATGGCCACCTCGCTGGAAGCACGTGCCCCCTTCCTCGACCATGAACTGGCCGAGTTAGCTGCACAAATTCCGCTCAACCTCAAACTGAACGGCAGCAATACCAAGTACATCCTCAAAGAGGTCGCGCGTGGCCTGCTGCCGGATGACATCATCGACCGCCGCAAGCATGGTTTTGGTGTGCCGCTGGGAACCTGGCTGAAAAAGGACATTGAGCCGGTTCGGCAGATGCTGCTCAGTAAAAAAGCCCGCGAACGTGGCCTGCTCGATATGGCCACTGTCGAGCGCCTCATCAATGAGCATGAAAGCGGCCAACGCGATCATGGTTTTCGCCTCTGGACCTTGCTGACGCTCGAATCCTGGTATGAGCAGTTCATCGACGCCTATAAACTGGTCGCGCCTGTGTATTAGGCTTTTCAGACCCTCATCCTCGGTTTGTTGCCATCGAAACCAGCCTCTTCTCGCCGCCATCGACTGACGTCATATGGCTACATCTGGCAGCGGGAAGTGCCCTGAAGGCACTCTGACCTGCTGCGGTGACTCCTTTTCAGAGTTCCTTCAGTGGACTTGGCTTCTGACGAGCTGGGCACTTCAGTGCCTAGCGGGACACGGATACAGGACGTGGCGTTTTGCGCGCGGCTTGCCTAGCGTTACCCTGTTACAAATGTCGATGTCGTGTACACTGGCCCCGTAAGCGAATTATACGCACCCAAATCAGGAGAAACTCAATGGATCACAAAACAGCCGGAGCTGACTTTTTAGCCAACAATGCCAAGCAACCTGGCGTGGAAACCACTTCAAGCGGCCTGCAATACAAAGTTGTGGAAGCAGGCAGCGGCCCCAAGCCGAGTGCAACCGATACCGTTGAAGTGCATTATCGTGGTACGCTCATTGATGGCTCTGAGTTCGACAGCAGCTACAAGCGCGGCCAGACCATTGAGTTCCCACTGAACCGCGTCATCGCTGGCTGGACGGAAGGCGTTCAGTTGATGTCTCCAGGCGCCAAATATACGTTCTTCATTCCCTACAACCTGGCCTATGGCGAACGCGGCACCCCTGGCGGACCTATCCCCGGTTTTGCCACCCTGATTTTTGATGTGGAACTTGTCAGCATCAAATAGGGTCTATCGTTTTATAAGGTTACATCCTTGTGTAGGGGCAAGGCATGCCTTGCCCTTACAATTTAACGAGATGAGAAATCCGCTCAACGGGGGTGTATAACTTTCGCGACCCACTCATTCAGAAAGGCCCGCTTGTGAAGCTCGCAGTCAATTATTCAGAACCCATGGCGACCCTGCTGCGCAATGGCGAAGCTGAACTCGACCTGTTTAAGTGCCCCGCCTGGCCGGAAACATTGGCCCAGGCCCAGACGCTGCGCCCGTCTTATGCCCATCTGCCGCTGACGATTCAGGGTGATGGCAAAGTTACCAACAGCGAAGCCAAAGCCGAGGTCGATTGGGAAGCGTTAGATCGTACCCTGGCCGGAACACAGACGCGCCACATCAACCTGCACCCTGATATGAACGCTCCCGCCTTGCAGCACATTCCGGCGAATGGCCTGGAACCGGAGCATGTCGAGCAGGTGACTGATCTGATGATTGAATGCGTGATGGTCGCTGTTGAGCGTTATGGCGCGGAAAAAGTCACTGTCGAAAATATCTATGACCTGAACGGCACAGGCCGGTGCGCCTTGATGCTTCCGGAAACATATCATCGCATTCTGGATGCCACTGGCGCCGGATTCCTGCTCGATATTTCCCACGCGCGACTAGCCGCAAGCCAGCTAGGCCGCGACCCCAAAGCCTATATCAATGAACTGCCTGTCGAACGCCTGCAAGAGGTCCATGTGACGGGTATCCGCCTGTTTGACGCCGCCTTCTGCGCTCACCTCGCTGGCCTGGGCGTTCCCGACAATTTCATCGACCGCTTCCGTGGCCAGCCGCTGGACCATATGGCCTTCACCGATGCCGACTGGGAATTTCTGGAGTGGGCTTTCCAGCGATTGCACAACAACGACTGGCAGCAGCCCTGGATTGTCTCGATGGAATACGGTGGCGTCGGCCCCGTGTGGGAAGACCTCGCTGAGATCGACCTGCTGCGGGTGCAGATTCCGCGCCTGTACAGTCTGGTTCATGGCCTACCGATAGAGGCGTAATCAATGCGTTTGCTGAAGCGTGTCTTTTTTGCATCTTGGCTGATCGTTTTCGCGTTGGCTGGCACAGTTCATGCCCAGGATGGAGAAACAGGCGACATCAGTTGGCACCCTGATGGCACCTACATTGCAGTCAGCCATGAGGCCCAAGTCGAAATTGTCAATGCCGCGACGATTGAGGTTGTGCAGTCGTTTCCAGCAGCCGAACATGGGTTAGCGTATGCTCGGTGGAGTCCAGATGGCAATCGAATCGCTTTTTTCAACGAACAAGTTCTTGAGATATGGCGAGTCAGTGACAATCCATTTTCCGCCACATTAGAATCTATTATTCATCCTGATGCCATACTCCTAAATGCTATTAGTTGGCATCCTTCAGGTGAATTCCTCGCATTCGGAGCGGGCAGCTACATGAACTTTAGTAATTCTGCAGGTAATCGACTGGACATTACTTTTGACGAAACAGTGAATTTGAGCCTTCCACGTGAACCTAAGTGGGACTCAACGGGTGAACGATTAGCAATACCTAGACGTGATGGTGAAGTCGAAATTTGGCAGCTTGAGGATCAACAGCTCACTCGACTGTATCATCTATATCAAGATGCGTATCTTGACAGTCATGGCTATTGGGAGAATCCCACTTCCCGGACGGTTGATTGGTCACCCGAAGATGATGCAATAGCTTTTGGAACAAAAAGAGACATCAGCATTGTATTGCTAAGAAATCTAGATTCAGCTCAGCTTTACGTTGATATATCATCTGACGATTCTGTAGAACATTTTGAGGTAGCCACAGAGGACTATAATCGCGTTTCAGTTCTTACGGTTGACTGGCATCCGACGCTGAACTTAATTGCCAGTGGTTCAGACGACGGCACAGTTCGTATCTGGGATGTAGACTCAGGCGAGCAGATTCATATCATCAACCTGGGCGAAGGCGTATCTGTCAATTCTGTCGCCTGGAGTCCAGACGGTACACGTCTGGCCTATGGACTACTACCCGGTTCGGAAAATTTGGTAGAGATTATCGAGCTAGCCGATATTCTGGAGACAGAATAGCATAGGACTATTGTCAGATAACTTCATCCCTTTTCTCAGTGGCTGAAAGACTGCTCGTAATGTATCGTTTAGATGAATTACGACAGCATGAGGCCATGATAAATGCCCATACCCGAAGCCTTTCGTCGCCGCCTATACCCCAACCTCGCTGAGATCGCCGCGCATTTTGGCACGCCCTTCCACATATACGATGAAGTCGGCATCCGCCAGACCGTGCGCGAGCTGTATGCTGCCTTCGATGGCCTGGGATTTCAGGAATTTTTCGCGGTCAAGGCGCTGCCCAACCCGCATATTCTGCGCATCCTCAGCCAGGAAGGCTGCGGCTTCGATTGCAGTTCCGTGCCGGAATTGATCCTCGCGCGCCAGTCAGGGGCGCAGCCGGGGGACATCTTCTTCACCAGCAACAACACCACCCGCGCGGAATTCGCCGTGGCCCAGGCCGATGGCGGCGCCTATCTCAATCTGGATGACATCAGCCTGCTGGACCGCATCCCGACCCAGCCGGAAATCATCGCCTTCCGCATGAACCCTGGCAGCGATATGGGCAATGCCATCATCGGCAAACCGGAAGTCTCCAAATTTGGTATCCCACGGGAAAAGCTGGTCGATGCTTATCGGCTGGCACAGGCCCAGGGCATCAGGCGCTTCGGACTGCATCAGATGGTTGTTTCCAATGAGCGCGACGCCGAGGTACTGCTGGCATCCGCTCAACTGCTGCACGATGTCGCCTGCCAATTGAAGAGCGAACTGGGCATCACCCTGGAATTTACCAACATCGGCGGTGGGTTAGGCATTCCCTATGAACCCAACCACAAGCCCCTGAACCTGCCGCAGTTAGCCGCGGGCATTCGCGAGTTGTGGCGGGACTTCCCTGACACGCGCCTGTTCATGGAATCCGGTCGTTATGTAACCGGACCGCAAGGGGTGCTGGTCACGCGCGTCATCAACATCAAAGATAGCTATCGCCGCTATATCGGCGTCGATGCCAGCATGCCCGCCCTGATGCGTCCGGGCATGTATGGTGCTTATCACCATATTGATGTCTATGACGCCGCGCCCGATAGCCCGCAGGAGATGGTCGATATTGTCGGCAGTCTGTGCGAGAACAACGACAAATTCGCCATGCAGCGCCCGCTGCCAACCGTCAACCTCGGCGATTTGCTGGTGATTCAGGATACGGGCGCGCACGGTTATTCGATGGGCTTTAACTACAATGGCCGTCTGCGCCCCCAGGAATTATTGCTGCGCGCCGATGGCATCATCGAACGCATCCGCCGACCGGAAACGCTCTCCGATTATTTCGCCACGCTGGACCATGTCGCCCCGGACCCATTCGAGCCGCCCCGTACGCCTTTGAACTAGCCCGCGAAACGCGGTTCCGGCTGGCCAGGAACATCCACCCGTACTCGGAACAAGTCGCCTGCCATCGGCTCATTGGCCAACTGGTCGGCAGTCAGTTCGTCTTTCGCGCTGGTGATATACAGATCGCGCAGATCAGGCCCACCGAAAGTCACGCTGGTGATATGTGCGGTAGGCAGGTCGATCACCTGCACTACTTCGCCCTCTGGTGAGTAGCGCGTCACGTTGTAACCATCCCAGCGCGCCGTCCAGATATGATTTTCGCTGTCGACCGTCATACCATCGGGCACACCTGGCAAATCCGGCGTATGCAAAAAATACCCTCGGTTGCTGATGCTGCCCGTTGCGGCATCAAAATCGTATGTGTAAATCGCCTTCGGAATGCTGTCCGTGTAGTACATGATGTGGTCATCCAGCGGCCAACCGATGCCATTGCTGATATACACCCCGCTGACCATATGGTGCAGCGTCAGATCAGGATCAAGCCGATAGAGGTTGCCTGTTGGCGTGCGCTCGATATCCGGCATGGTCCCAATCCAGAAGCGCCCCTGCTTATCGACCGCGCCATCGTTAAAGCGATTCTCCGGCAAATCGGGTTCGACTTCAATAATGGGCGTCAACGTCTCTGAGTGACCATCCCAGCTATGTAGATGCTTTTGCCCAGCGACGATGAAGCCCCCTTGCCGCCGGATCGCTAGCGCGGCGATATATTCCCCAAACTGAAAAACATGGTGGCTGCCGCTGTCAGGCTGGTAGGTGTGGATGGCCTTGCCCTTGATGTCCACCCAGTACAATTTTTGCTCGTCGCTGTGCCAGACCGGACCTTCCCCTAAAATGCACTGTGACGCGACCACATGCTCAACACTCGTCATGATCTTTCCAAACAAATTTTTCCAATAAACGTCCCGATTCTACCGCACCGCATAAGCCCATGCCGATATAGCGGCCTGCATGGGCTGAGGGTAAAATAAGGCAATGGGGTTGGGCTAAGCTACCTTTCCTCGCGACCTCGCATCTTCGCTGCCCAGCCCATGCTATCCACACAACCTTATAGAGGGGATGATGACACCTCGGAATTTGTCTCCTGAAGAAAAACGGGCCAACTGGTGGGACTCGCAGCGCAACAGTTTTGGCCTCCCCGACGCGCTATACGCGCCCCTTCCCATCGCCCTGCTGCTGATTATCGGCCTGGGCATCGGCAGCAGCTTTCTCGGTTTATACCCGGGTGTAGATACCCATGAAGTCACGCTTTCCGGTGCCGGTGCGCCCTGGCTGGGCGTGGTCATTCTGCTGGTGATCGCTGCACTGTGGTATGGGGTCATTCTGCATCGGGGTTACTCGCTGCTGATGATGGGCCTCATCACTTTGATTGCTGCTCTGCTGTCCGTCGCCGTGACGCAGCTCTCGCTCGATACCCTGGCTCCGGAATATCCCGACGCCTTCATCGGTGGGCTGGGCCTTGCGCTGCTTATGGGTGCCGTGCTGGTGCTGATGGGGCTGGTCATGGAAGACAGCTTTATCCTCAGCCTCTTAATCGGTGGCGCGATAGGCCTGTTGATGGCTGTGCTGGCGGGCTTCGTCATCAGCTTTGATGCCATCCTCATCATGATCCTGATCTACGGCCCGCTTGGCATCATCGGCGGTGGAATTGGCGGCTTGTTGCGGCTGCTCTATATGCGCCTCCGCTGGCCGCAGCGCTACAAATACAGCTAATCCAACCCGCTAGGGACTGGCTACCGTCACCTGGCCGATGCTGTACAACGCGCCATCTTCGGTTGGCAGCGGATTGTTTGGCTCCTGATACCAGTAGACAGCCAGCGTTAGATCGTAGTCGCCTGGAGGCACATCTGCTGGAATAGCCAGCACATGGCGGCTGTGAAGGTCCTCGCCGACGGCCCACTGGCTGGAAGGTTGTTCGGCGATGGCTTCATCAGTCTGCGCGACGATGCTGCCCGCCGCATCCCGCAGATGAATCGCCACCGAGTAATCCTTGCCGAGTGGTTCGTTGGCTTGCCACCATAAATCGAGGAACAGGCTATCATCCGGCTGCTGCTGAGGCGAGAAAATGGCATCCTGCAAAACCAGCACCTCGCCAAACATCACCGGATCATCGGCAAGGGGCCGCTCGAACAGGTAGACATCGACCTCTTTGTCAGCAATCGGCACCGCTGGGTCGTTATCGTAGGTCCAATGCCCGATGAACTGGTAGCCCAGATAACCGTCTTGCAGACGCGGCAGCACAATCGCCGCATGCACCCAATGAATCACCCAAACACGCTGTGTCGCTTCCAGGTCAGGTGTGACTTCCTGCACAAAAGCAGGCGGGTCTGTTACCCAGGTAGAGGCAATCGTTTTGGGAGTATCTATCGCCTGACCAACTTCATAGGACGCGGCGAAATCCGCCATGCCCAATTCCTGTACAATCAGGTCGCCAGGTTCATACTGTGACGCCACATATCCCACCGAATCCGCCAGATTGACGCGCGGCTGAATATTGGGCGTGGCGATCAGGGAAATCATCACCGACACACCCAGCACGACCGCCTGGAAGCGCAGCGGCAGCAGATTGATGCCATAGGCGCAGATCACCACCAGCGGCGGCGACAAAAACGCGACCGTACGCGGTGCCAACACCCCGCGCGATTCGTTGATGGCGAAGAAGAAAGCAAACAGGCCAATGCCTGTGACGATCAGATAGAGGCGCTCCAGATTCCAGCGGCCCATATTGAACACCGCCAGCAGGTACATCGACCCTAGCAGGGCCAACTGCCCACCGAACAGCATCGTAATCAGCGTCATAAAGTCATCCAGCGAGGAGCCATAGCTGCCAGGGAACCCGCCGACGCCGCGCTCAAAGCTGCCGAGCGAAAGATAAACCACCGGCAGCCAGGGCAGATACAGCACCGCCGCGAATACCCAGGCACCCATCAGCCTGAGCTTTTGCTGATAACTCGTTCGCCACAGAAAAATGCCGAAGACGACCTGTATCGCCATCAGGAACACGCCGAAGTAATGCGAATAGGCCAGGATAACCACGCTCAGACTGTGAATGAGCCAGCGCCGTCCGCTTGGGTTGCGCAGATAGCGCACAAACGTCAGCGAGGTCCATACACCGACCGTCATAAACCAGCCGTAATGGCGCACTTCCTGACTGTAATAAACGGCCACATCCAGCACACTGAACAGCAGCGCGGCATACAGCCCCACGCGCCTGTCGAACACATCCGCCGCCAGCCGATAGACGACCGCCGTACCAATAATGCCCATCCAGATTTCCGGCAGCCGCAGTGCCAGATGCGAGTTGCCGGCCACACTCTGCCACATCGCCAGCACGATGAAATACAGTGGCGGATGGCGGTCATTCAGCAGACGGATGACCGTATTGACCGGATCGCCATCATGCACGAACCACGTCGTCCAGCCCTCATCTGTCCAGACCGTAAAGCTGGTCGCGCCGACCAACCGTACCAGTGCCGCCAGCAGCAAAATCAGGATGAGGAAAAAGAGGGTGCGATTCTTGGTGAGCATGGTCAAAATCGGGTGCAGTCCAATCGATCAAACTGCCCCCGATAATACATGCTAGGGTTTGACTATGGTATAGCAGACGCGCTTTTGCTAGCCAGCCTGGGGTTCAACAGCTTCTGAAACGTTCATGGCATCGGCAATGATCTCAAAATCATGCTGGTCGATCTCAAACAGCGAACGCCGAAATTGCATGCCCCAATGCTGAGGATCATGGATGCAGTTGAGGATGTGCAGCAGCGGGCGAATCGGCGCGGTTTCGGCATCCAGATAGTTGACATCGCGCCGCCAGGGCGTGAATTGCTCCGTCTGCACATGTTGATACGGCTCGCCTTCCAGTATCTGGCCGATCGCTACAAACGACTGGACTTTATCGCCGCCTTTAAGTTGTGTGCGTGGGGCATAGTAAATCAACCAATCATCGGGCTTCAGGCGCATAACGGGCGTGTGTTTACCATGCCCTAACTGGCAGAATCCGCCTTCAACGCCGATAGCAACATGGTTGCTTGATGCAATGCCAATCCAGTAGCGGCTCATCTAGTGGGTTCCTTTGTATTCATGGAACACCAGCACATAGCCATCGGGATCAGCGATGGTCAACTGCTTGCCAAATGGCCCTGGCTGCGGCGGCCCCATCACAGCCCCGGCACTTGCCTGTACCCGTTCGTAAAGACCCTCTACATCCTGACTATCAAACCACAGCGATGAACCTACGCCCAGCGGTCCCTGTTCCGGCAATGGCCGCATCGGTGTCCGAATCGCGAAGATGGCAGTGCCTTCATGCTGGAACACAACCGCATTCTCCGGGCCTTCATCCGATGGCGAAAAACCGATGACGTCCGTATAAAATGCTCTGGCAGCTTCCAGATCACGCACCTGTACCGACACAAAATCGAGATTGGTCCTATTGGCCATCGTTTGCCTCCTGTTAGTTGTTCGTTATCTGGTAAATTAGGGATGTACAGGGTATTATCTAAATTAGTTTATATCGCTGATAGTCAGCTTTGCTGATTATATGAGGATTGGCCATTTATGTCAAGCCAGAATGAGGCCCATACGTCACAGATCGCTGCTACGCTGGCATCGCTCACGCTCAACGATGCGCAGCGCCTGACGGGCGAGCAGATACCCTACCTTGGTTTCATCATCAGCAAGGCAACGCAGGCGATTGTGGCTCGGTCAGATGCTGCCCTGGAGCCGTTTGGGATTACCTCACGCCACTACGGCATCCTCTATGTGATTTCCCATGAAGCCGGACTGCCGCAAAAAGCTATCGGCGACAGGCTGCGCATCGACCGCACGACGATGGTCAAGCTGGTCGATGACCTGGAGAAAATGGGGCTGGTTGTTCGTGAAAAGGACCCCAATGATCGCCGCGCTTATATGCTGTCGCTGTCACCACTCGCAAAAGAAAAGCTGGCCGACATCGATCAGCACGTATTGGCCGCCGAAGCCGAGTCCATCGCCAGCCTGCAACCAGAAGAAGTCCAGCAATTACTGGCCATCCTGCTCAAATTATTGTAAACACGCCGATATAAGGGAACCGATCCGGCCCGTATGGAAGAACGCCTGTCTAGCTCAGTTTAAGTCCCTTCACCTCATGGGGAAGGGATTTAGGAATGGGGTCTGATGAAGACGTTCAACCGGATATGAGGCCGATATGTTACGCCAATCGAATTGATGAATAATCACCTGAGTAAAGGACGCACTGATGACCGACCAACCCATTCTCGTCAATGGCACATGGCAAGCCGCGCAAAATCCGGCGGGCAGCTTTAAGGCGACGAACCCGGCCACTAAAGAGCCGCTGCCGCACTCATTCCCTGTTTCCAGTTGGGATGACCTGCAAGCCATGCTCGATGCGGCTCAGGCAGCCGTCATTGAACTGCGGCAGACGCCCCGCAGTGCCATTGCCGATTTCCTTGACAAATATGCGGCGGCCATCGAAGCCCGCAAAGATGCACTGGTGGAAATATCCAACCTGGAAACAGGGCTTCCGGCGGGTACGCGCCTCCCTGGCGAACTGGGCCGCACGACCAACCAGCTTCAGCAGGCGGCGCAGGCCGTCCGCAGCGGCACCTGGCTGACGGCCACCATCGACACGGCGGCGAACATCCGCGCGATGTATGGGCCACTCAATGGTCCTGTGATCGTCTTCGGCCCTAACAACTTCCCGCTGGCGTTCAACGGCGTCAGTGGTGGCGATATGGCCGCGGCCATCGCGGCTGGTAATCCGGTCATCGCCAAAGCCCATCCTTCGCACCCGCGCACGACGCAACTGCTGGCGGAAGCCGCCCTTGAGGCCATCGAGGCATCCGGCGTTCCCCAGGCAATGGTGCAGATGTTTTATCACACCAGCAACGAGAATGGCGTTAAGCTGGTCTCGCATCCCATCACGGGCGCGACTGGCTTCACTGGCAGTCGTGTTGGCGGCATGGCCCTTAAGTCCGCCGCCGATGCCGCTGGCAAGCCCATCTATTTAGAGATGTCCAGCATCAACCCGATTGTGATTCTGCCAGGAACGCTCCAGGAACGCCTCGATGACGTCGCCCAGGAACTATTTGCCTCCTGCACCCTCGGCGCAGGCCAGTTCTGTACCAATCCCGGCCTGGTGCTGATGCTCGATACCGCCGAAACACAGCCCTTCATCCATCAGGTGGAAACCCTGTTCGAAGGCAGTGACCCTGGCCTATTGCTGAACGAAGGCGGTATTGGCAGTTTGCAAAGGGGCATCCAAACCTGGGAGCAGAACGGCGCCACCCGCGTCACCGGAGGCCAACCAATGGCAAGCGGCGGCTTCCGCTTCCAGAACACGCTCTACACCGTCGATGGCGCGACCTTCCTACAGAACGCGGAATCCCTGCAAGTGGAAGCATTTGGCGCGGCGTCGCTGATCGTCATCGCCAGCGGCCTCAGCCAGCTTATCGCCTGCCTGGATGCCCTCGAAGGCAATCTGACAGGCAGTATCTACAGCGCGAACAATGGCGCCGATGATGCCCTCTATACCGATGTGGCCAAGGTGCTGCGTTCCGGTGTCGGTCGCCTGCTGAACGACAAAATGCCAACAGGTGTCGCTGTCAGTTCCGCGATGATGCACGGCGGACCTTATCCGGCAACGGGACACCCTGGCTTCACCTCGGTCGGCATTCCGGCCTCGATCCACCGCTTCGCCATGTGGCAAAGCTATGACAACGTTCGCCAGCACCGCCTGCCGCCGGAACTACAGGACAAAAATCCGACAGGCAGCATGTGGCGTTTCATCGACAAAGAGTGGTCACAGGCGGATTTAAACTAACGACCTCACCTAGAAAATTACCGTAGGGGCACGACATGTCGTGCCCTTTTTATTTACCTGTGCGATTTTTCACGTAAGGCTTTCGTAAGAGAATGGCAATCGCTGTGTAAGAGATGAGGACTACCGTGAGTTTGCAACACCTTTTCCACCTTATTTGTCTTCATACAGCTATAGGAGAGGTTACACATGCGTACTTACGGTCGGTTCTTTTCGGTGCTTATGGCAGTTTTGATGGTGGCAAGCTTCGTTATCGGTGTCGGCGTCCATGCCCAGGATGACATGATGATGGACACAGTCACCTGCGACAGTTCCCTGGCCACGCTGCTGCTGGTCGCGGAATCCCAGTGGGATTATCTTTCAGAAAAAATGGCAATGGACATGATGGACGATCCCGCCCTGCATGTCGATCTTGGCGTTTTGCAGCCCGTCGCTGATGAAATCACCATGATGATGATGGAGATGATGGAAGAAGACGACATGACATCCGACGAAGACATGATGGCCCATGACGAAATGCTCAACAACTACATGGCCATGTCACCCGCCGATGCCGTCAACGAATATCTGATGGGCATGAACATGGAAATGATGGATACGATGGAACTGCCGTCTGGCGCACTGCCCAACGAAGACCCCACCTGTACCCAGGTCCGTGCCGATGTCGAACAATTCATCCTGGCCCACATCCTCACCCACATGGCCACGATGGGCGATATGTAATTCCCAATCTCATATAAGCCGTAGGGACGCAGCATGCTGCGTCCTTTTTTGTTTGCAGGATGTCACCACAAAATAAGGACCCTCGCCAGCCGATGTTATGCTTCTCGCTAACAATCCGGCGTATACTGAAAGCGATACCTGTTAGCGCCATCACACGATGGTCGGAGTGAATGCAATGCCTCGAATCGTCATCATCCTCGCCTTATTCGTCAGCATGTCGATTTCCGCCTGTACCTCAGCCGATGAAGCGCCGCCCCAAGTAGGTGCCTCGTCCGTATCCGATCAGCCGATTGCACTCGACTGGAAGCTGGCTGATGGCGAAACCATCGCTTATCTTACAGCGATGAAAAGCATAGAAAGTCCCACAATTGACTTCAATTTCGATGAGATTCTTGAAGAAGATACTGACACGCCAGGTGCGTCAATCCTCGATGGCTTAGAGCAGTTCGCCCAACTCTACTATGGTACACCCCAGGAATATAACTTCATATCGACGCTGCACCTGAATGAGCGCGGCAATATTACTGTTTTGATGATTATGGATTCGCTCACTTCTGTTGAAGAACAACCAGAGATGACCTTTGAGCCACCTTCGCAAGACATAGGGGCCGAGGAATGGGAGCAGCAGTTAAGGGATGCCGTCCAGCGAATGCAGCAAGATATGCAGGGCACAGTACAGTTGCGCGGCGAAATTGCGCCAGCAGGCGAAGTTACGTCTTTCTATTTGCCAGATAGACAGAAGAATCTATTGGCTATTTTCTTTGAGTTGCCTTCACAACCTGTACGTATCGGTGAGACATGGGAACTTGACTTTCAGTGTGTCGAGATCGGTGCAGGTTTTATTTTCACACAGTCAGACCGAATTAATCAGGTCACGTTTTCAGAAGTCACGACTTTACCAGACGGACGGCAAGTGGCCGTCCTGGATTACCTCATGCTGGAGTCTGTCAGTGGTTACACCGATTCTCATCTTCTTTCGAGCATAGACGGTGCGACGGCTGAGCCAAAGGCGATTGCAACGCGATGCTCATTCGTTGGCCAGGGGCAATTTCTTATTAATGAGGGCCGTTGGCACCAGCTTGTTGGGGAGATGTCAATTTCCTCAGTCGGCATTCTGGATAGCAGCCAAACGCAGCGATTTGCCATCACTCCATTGGATGAAGTTCCACCACAGTACATCGGCCTGGAGTAATTTTCACCACAGAGCACACGGAGAAAATCAAAACACATAGTATTTCTCTGTGTCTTTGTGCCTTTGCGCCTCATATGTTAGAAGGTAGGCCAGATGTTAAAGTATGAGACATCTGAGCCAGCCGAGTTGGTCAGGTTGTTTTGTGGCAAGTAGCACAGACTACGACGCAGAGAATAATCGCCAACATGAAGGCGGAACAGAGTCGAGTCTGAACCGTATCCAGTCGCCGAGACGACGTATCCCATGAGGCAAGAGCCGACTCTGTTCACAGGCTGAAATTGTACCAGATAGGCCAAGATAGGATGGAAAGAGTGGCATCATGTTCAAACTATATATCGGTATCGATATTGCAGCTGAAAGTTTGTCCCTTTACTGGCAAGTAACACAGACCAAGCAAACAGGCCAGATGGCGTTAGCCCAGACCCTCAGCGATTATGAGCACCTACATCAGACCTTAAGTCAAATCGTAGCCCCTAAACACATTCATATCGTCATGGAAGCGACAGGCAACTACTGGCTCAAGCTTGCTTTGTTCCTGCATGAGCTTGGGTATTGCGTGAGTGTGATCAATCCTATGCAAGCCAGACGTTTTGGTCAAATGCAATTGAAGCGAAGTAAAACGGACGCGGTCGATGCCCAGTTGTTGTCTGACTTCGCTCGTCTGATCTGCCCTGACCTGTGGACACCGCCAGCTACCATCTGTCACCAGTTGCGACATGTGTTGGAGCGTCGCGATGATCTACTGAAAATGGCGACTCAGGAGCGTAATCGATTGCATGCCTTGCAGCACGATCCTCATGCACCAACAGCCATTATCACTCAGGTCAAACGGCATATTGCCACTCTCAAAAAACAAGCCAAGCAGCTACTTGAACAGATTGAATTGCT
Source organism: Anaerolineaceae bacterium (assembly GCA_020634165.1). GTDB lineage: Bacteria > Chloroflexota > Anaerolineae > Aggregatilineales > Phototrophicaceae > Phototrophicus. The sequence goes on from JACKCF010000002.1 coordinate 480,067, forward strand.
GCTGGCCTCTGATTCCCAATGGCAACAAGCTGCCCAACATCTCCTCTCGATTCCAGGTATGGGCACAGTCACCACTGCCTGGTTGCTGGTCACGACCCAGGCTTTCTCGCGCTGTGATACGCCACAGCAGGCGGCTGCTTATGCGGGACTCGTTCCTCACCACCGTCAGTCTGGTCGTAGCCTACACAAGCGCTCTACTATCGGTGGTGGGCATCCCAAACTGCGACAAGCTCTCTATATGGCCGCAGGCGCTGCCATCCAATTCAATCCCACTCTCAAAGCGTTCTACAACAAGAAAGTCGGTCAGGGTAAAGTCAAGCAAGTTGCCCGCATCGCTGTTGCTCGTAAGTTGGTTCATCTCGCCTGGGCCTGCGTTGTCAAGCACCGTGACTATGATCCGACTTATCCTGATCTACTTCTTACTGCTTGACTTTTAACACCGTATCTCTGCGTTAAATCTTTTATCTCTGCGCTTGACGAAAAAACTACCAACTGTCAAACCACATGGAACGCTTTTCTCACCCATTCTGTGCTACCCTGTCCACATGACGACCCTCTTTGCTGCCGCACAAACAAGTCCCCTCTCATCACGGAGAGGGGATTTAGGGGTGAGGTTTTTCCCGCAAAAACTTTTTTCTCGTTATGCAGCATCCTACGGCAGAAAAAGCCCAAAATCGGCCATTTTTGCCCGAAAAAGCGTCATTTTCCAAGCAGAAGCCAGCGATTCATTCGCGCTATGCTGCCGTATACGGCAATAAAAAAGGCCCCGAAGGGCCATTTCTCGCAGTATTTTGCTAAAACATCACCCTAATTAATCGGGCGATAGTCGCCGCTGCTGTGAACATAGACCTGCGTCGTGATCTCGCCATTCTCGGCAGCGCCATCTCCGGTCCACTGGAACACCCAGCGCGCATCGCTGATGCTGAGGTTGACGCAGCCGTGACTGCGCCGATAGCCAAACAGATTGTGCCAGTAAGTCCCGTGCATGCTGATGCCACCATCGAAGTACATCACCCAGGGCACGTTCTCCAGTGCGTAGGCATCGGGTGCACCCGTCGCCCCGGACATGCCATCGCTGGCCACCCGCGCCCATACCTCGAACAGCCCCTCGTTGGTGTCGAAGCCACCCAGGCCGCTGCTGATAAGCGTCGCGAACACCGGACGATCATCCTCATAAGCCATCAGCGACTGCTCATACAGGTCGATAGCCACCCAGCGCCCACTCACCCCTTCCGGGCGCGCAATCGGCTTGATGACCGTCATGAAGACTTGCTTCACCCACTGGTCCGGCCCGACCATATACCAGGTCCAGCCGTCGGCATCCACTTCCTCCGCGAAGATGTTGAAGCGCTCGTGATGCAGCGGCACCAGGCCCGTCTCACTGGTCGCTGGCCCACCTGGATACAGGCTGGCCCAGATGCCAGTTGTATCCAGCACCCAGCCGAAAGGATGGTTCCAGCCAGCGGGTAGCTCTACGCCCACAAACTCCGAGGCGGCAACGTAGTAGCCATCATTCTTGCTGATCCACTCGCCCAGTTCATTCTGAATCCAGCCATCGGTTTCGCCCTGCACATTGACGAAGTTGAAGCCTTCAGGGATCATGCGAATGAAGTTGCCACCAGGGCTGTCATACGCGGCGACAGCATGTGGGCCAATCCGCCAGAAGGTGTACTGGCTGAGCGTGTAGCCATCGCGGTTGATCGGCGTGACGTTCGGCTCCGGGAATTCCTCGATGATGGCGCGGCAGGCATCCGTTGTCGATTGCCCCTCGACGTAACGGCATTCTTCCGGCTCAAAGACCTGCGCGACGGTTGCCTGTTCCGGCACAGCCACAGGCGCTTCAGCCGTAGGCACAAGGGTCGGTGCCGAGGTCGGCAGAGACGTGGCCGCGACGGTTGGCGCAGCGTCCTCAGCCGAGGGCGTATTAGTCGCAAAGACGCTGCCACTCTCCTGCGCCTGAACGCCCAGCAGCGGTATGCTGGCCATCAGCAGCAGCGTACCAAAAACGAGATAAACACGGTGTTTGTTCATGAACCAACCTGATTCAACTCTGTCAAAAGGATGAAACTCTGTGTGATATGTTGCGCAACGACGTTTTGCGTGATAGTTGACATACGCGAAAAATCGCCGCGTATGATACCATGTTTTTATCTCAAGATGAGGCCGGATTGCCTGACGGTTGACCATCGATCTGGATGCAATACCAATGGCCTGCCTCGATCATGACAGGCATAAATTACAAGTCTCTTGCAGATATTGTGGGTTATAAAGGGTAGATAGGCGATGCTGAAGAAGAAACGCAAAAACAAAAACATGGCGGCCATTCCTCAGTCGGCCTATGATGTGGCGCGGGTGATGCGTGCGCGTTATGAATCCGAGCCAGTTATTGTTGATGTACTGATTAACCGCGGCTTGTCCGAAGGCGAAGCCCGCTTTGTCGTATACGACAGCGTGCTGGTGGAAAAACGTGAAAAGAATCGCTTCTATGCGAAGGTACGACAAGATCGGCATGTTCGCTTTGCACTGTACAGCACTGTCATGTTGGTCGCAGGTGTGATCATCATGCTGCTAGCAACGGGTCCATATGGCGAATTGCTGGGTAAAGCCATGATCATTATCGCCGTGTTATCGATCATTTCGAATGGCATCATGTGGGTGTTTGAAGGCATCTAGGCCGATGAGTGGCCCCGTCATTCAACAAGGGACCCGTGAAGTCGCTAATAAGAATATGTATAATTAAATTCAGATTAGATTAATAGACAGATGTAGAACAGTGAGCATATCTGCATCGTATACCTAATAAGCACGTCGCAACAAGCGAGGCGCAATCAATGACAGACAGCAACAATCCTAATCAACTGGCCAGCGCAGAGCCTAAAGAGCGCCATCTGGTGCGTAACCTAGTCGCCGGAGCAACGATGGTCGGCAGCGCGATGGTGGCTTATGAAGCCGCGCGCCGGATTAAGACGCAACTCCAACTGCGCGACTATAAATACTACCGCGATGCCTTCGCTGGGCGAGACATGCCCTTTGCCTATATCGACCTCGATGCGCTGGATACCAACATCGCGACCATTGCCCAGCAGGCCGGGAACAAGACCATTCGTGTCAGCTCAAAATCAGTGCGCAGCGTCGCCATGCTGAAATACATCCTGGCAGCCAATCCCAAGATCAAGGGTGTTCAGGCCTACACCGCACCAGAAGCGGTATATCTGGCGGAACAGGGCATCGACGATATTATGGTCAGCTTCCCGACGTGGAATGAAGCGCATGTCGAAGCGGTAGCCAATATGATCCGTCGTGGCAAGATCATCAGCCTGCTGGTCGATAGTTTTGAGCACGTTCATCGGCTTGAAACCATCGCCGAGCGGCTGGACATCAACCTGCCTGTCTGCCTGGATATGGATGTCTCATCTGATTATCCGGGTGGGCGCTTTGGCGTGTGGCGCAGTCCGATACGTACGGTGCGTCAGGCGATTGCCATCATTGATGCAGTGGAACATTCCAACTACATTTATCTGGATGGTATTCGCGGTTACGAAGCCCAAATCGCCGATATTCCCGATGATGAACCCGGTCGTTTCTTCAACAATTTGCGGCTGCGCATCCTTAAGCGGCAGTCGATGCATGAGGTCATGACCACCCGCGCGGAAGTCGCGGCTGTGCTGCAAATGAGCGGCGTACTGCTGCGCTTCGTCAATGGCGGCGGCAGTGGCAGCATCGCATTAACCGCGTCTGATCCGGTTGTGAGCGAAATTTCGGTCGGCAGTGGCTTCTACGGCCCACACCTGTACGATCACTACAACGATATCCACTTTGAACCCGCCGCTGGCTTTGCTATCGAAATCGTACGGCGGGCCGCCCACGATATCTATACCTGCCTGGGCGGCGGTTATATCGCCAGTGGCAGTGTCGGCAAGAATAAGCTGCCCAAACCTTACCTGCCCGATGGGGCATTCCTGCTTGATCTGGAAGGGGCGGGCGAGGCGCAGACGCCAGTGCGTTACATCGGTCCGGAAAAACTCAGCCTGGGGGACCCGATCTTCATGCGGCATGCCAAAGCAGGCGAACTCTGTGAGCATTTCAATACGCTGCTGCTGCTCAAAGATGGCGAAATCGTTGATGAGGTGACCACTTATCGCGGTGATGGTCAGGTATTCGTCTAGTCTGCGTTATCCAACCAAAACAGCTTCGTAGGGGGCACATAAGGTTGTGTTCCCTACCGGCTTCACTGTAGAAATCCCCATGATTAGTCTAGAAATCAACATCTCCTGAATATTTTCTGAACATCTCTAGGTTAAGATTCTGCTAAATCGCTTAATCGAACATTCACACATGACATGCGCGGCTTAATCAGCGCAACACATGTGCCTGAACAAAGTGACCGTAGCAGGTGAATAACCATGTATACAACACTAGCCAGCAGATCCGTATCATATCCAAGCCTTGAGCACCTACTGGACCGCTTTAATCCGATCTATCTTGCCGAATTAAACGGCGATGCGGCTCTGCTCAATCGCATTGATACCAAGTACCTGTTCCCCCTGAGTGCACTGCATACCGTTCTGGAACAGATACAGGATCACTATCAGATTCTGGACATCAACGATGTGCGCCTGAATCAGTACCACACGGTGTACTACGACGAGCCAGGTTTCACGTTCTATAACCAGCATCACAATGAACACAGCCATCGCTACAAGGTTCGTGAACGGCAGTACGTCGATAGCAACATCGCCTTCTTTGAAGTCAAGACTAAGACCAACCAGAAGCGCACGATCAAAACGCGCCTTCCGCTGGATACAGACCCCACACCGCAGCCGGATGACATCGCGGACTTCATTGAAAACTACGTCCCGACGCAATCCGACTGGTTAGAAGCCAAACTGTGGAACGACTATCTGCGACTGACGCTGGTCGATCAGCAAATGCCAGAACGTGTGACGATTGATATTGCACTCTCGTTTGGCCATGAACACAACCGCGTGGAATTGCCCGGTTTCGTAATCGCGGAAGTGAAGCAGGCGCATTTTACGCAGCACTCGTACTTCATCCAGCAAATGCGCCGACTGGGTATCCGCAGCAGTTCATTCAGCAAATACTGTGCGGGTGTCTACCTGCTTTACGACAACGTCAAGACGAATAACTTCAAACCAGTCATGCGCGAAGTGCAAAAGCTGGTAGAAACGGAGAACTTCCATGCAAGGGTATCTTGATCTCGCCCTGGGTTTTGTCATCAATCTGGCGATTATCTTCGTCGTTGTCCGCTTCATCTACTATCCCAGGCAGCAATCGAAGGAGTACGTTTTTACCTTCTTTGCCTTCAATACCATCATTTTCTTCCTGATGGGCTTGCTGAACGAAGATTCCATTAGCCTGGGTGCTGGCTTCGGCCTGTTCGCTATCTTCTCGATCCTGCGCTACCGCACGGATACGATCCCGATACGGGAAATGACCTACCTGTTTGTGGTCACGGCCCTGCCCGTTATCAACTCGGTCCTATTGGGCATGGATGCCTACGCCGAGTTCGCTGTCACCAATCTGGCCGTTGTTCTCGTGCTGGCTGTCCTGGAAATGGGCTGGGGCTTTAAGTACGAAATCAGCAAGACGATCCAATACGAACGGATCGACCTGATTCGCCCGGAAAAGTGGCCGGAATTGCTGGCTGACCTGGAAGAGCGCACGGGGCTGCCCATCAAACGTATTGAAATTGGCAGCTTCAACTTCCTGCGAGATTCAGCACGCATCACTATTTTCTGTGATGCCAGCGCCATCGAACATGCCCAGGTGAGATTTGCCACCAATGGTGTGCATTTCGACGGCGATTAGCAACAGATCAGATGTGATCTGTTAAACCAACCATGTCATCAATCAACAAGTCTAATAGCAAGGATAAACACTGTGAAAAGTAAAACACTCGCGAGTGCAGTCTTCATCATGCTGATTGCACTGATAGGTCTGAGCAGCCTCCAGCCTCAGGTTAGCAATGCCCAGACGACAGACGTCCAGACGACACTTGAACTCGAACAGAATCCGGCGGTTGATACAACTATCGCGCTGGATGGCACGACCATCACCGTAACGGGCAACGGCGCGACTGTCGCAGGCAGCGTCGTCACCATCGATGCGGCAGGCACCTACAGCCTGAGCGGTACCCTGACCGATGGCCAGGTCCGCGTCGATACCGATGATGACGGACTGGTGACGCTCATCCTCAATGGCGTCAACCTCAGTAGCTCAACCAGTGCGCCGATTTACGTCAAGGAAGCCGATACCGTCGCTATTCTGCTGGCGGAAGGCACCGAAAATGTCGTCAGTGATGCGGCGAGCTACGTCTATGAAAATGCTGAAGATGACGAACCCAATGCGGCTGTCTTTAGCGATGACGATCTGACGATCTATGGCTCCGGCAGCCTGAACGTGACGGCCAACTACAACGATGGTATCACCAGCAAGGACACACTCACCATTCTGAGTGGTAACATCAGCGTCACCGCAGTCGATGACGGCATACGCGGCAAAGACTATCTGGTGATTGATGGCGCGCAGATTACGCTCAACGTACAGGGCGATGGCCTGAAGTCCGATAACGAAGAAGACGTCACCCTGGGTTACATCAGCATTCTGAGTGGCAGCTTCAATATTACTGCGGGTGGCGATGCCATCTCGGCCCAGACCGCGCTGAACATCAGCGATGGCCAGTTCGCCCTCACAACGGCGGGTGGCAGCACCAGCTACATCAGCGACGATCTATCGGCAAAGGGCCTGAAAGCAGGGGTATCTGTCACGATTGATGGTGGCACCTTCACAATCAATGCCGCTGATGATGGCGTCCATGCCAACGAGAGCATCGTCATCAATAATGGCTCGCTGACGATTGCCTCTGGTGATGATGGTATCCATGCCGATGCCAGCATTGAAATCAACGGCGGCAGCATCAACATCACGCAGTCCTATGAAGCTATCGAAAGTGCTGTCATCACCGTCAATGATGGTGACATCCACATGGTTTCCAGCGATGACGGCTTCAACGCTTCTGACGGATCAGGTGGTGACTTCGGTGGTCGTGGTGGCGGCATGACGGCAAACGGCAATCTCCTGCTGACGATCAATGGTGGTTACATCGTTATGAACGCCGAAGGTGACGGTCTGGATTCCAACGGTTCGGTCATCATGAATGGCGGCACGGTCATTGTCAACGGACCCACCCAGAGCATGAACGGTCCTATCGACTATAACGGCGGTTTTCAGATCAATGGTGGTTTGCTGATCGCAGTGGGCAGTTCTGGTATGATGGAAGCACCAGATACCTCCTCGACGCAGTATAGTCTGGCAGTCGCCTTCAACACGACACTGCCCGCCGGAACGCTCATTCACATCGAAGATAGTTCAGGCAACACGGTCCTGACCTTCGCAGCAGCCAAGACCAACCAGTCGATAGTCCTGTCATCATCTGAACTGCGTGCTGGCGAAACCTACACCATCTATCAGGGAGGCACCGCTGTCGGCACTGTGACGGACGGGTTGTATACTGATGGCACATACAGCGGTGGCACGGCTTACACCAGCCTGACGCTGAGCAGCATCACAACCATGGAGGGTGGTGGCATGATGGGCGGCGGTATGCGCGGTGGCCGGGGTGGCGGCAGACCATAATCGCAGTAACGACATAGACAAGCAGGGATCGTTCCGGTCCCTGCCTTGCATTCTCATTCCAATAGGTGAAAAACGTTATCTCCAGGGAAGTCACGATGAAAACCATTCTCATTGTCGATGATAAGATGAGCGCACAGCGCCTCGTAGCCGATTATCTGACCGCAAATCATTATCGGACAGTCACAGCCAACAACGGGCGCGATGCGCTCTTCGTCGCGCGTCACGAAAAGCCTGATCTGGTGCTGCTGGACATCATGATGCCAGAGATGGATGGCTTTGAATTCATGCGACATTTTCGTAAAGAACACGATACCCCTGTCATCATGCTCACGGCCAAAGTCGAAGAGACGGATAAGGTCATCGGGCTGGAATTGGGTGCTGATGACTATGTGACCAAGCCCTTTGGTCTGGCGGAATTGCTGGCGCGCATCCGCGCTAACCTGCGCCGTGTCGGTGGGCACTCAGCCGCCTCGGATGTGCTGGCTGCTGGCGATGCGGTTCTGGATCGGTCATCGCATGAAGTCAGTATTAAGGGCAAACGCATCGACCTGACGCCATCCGAGTTCGACCTGATGAGTATCTTCATGTCGGCACCAGGCCAGGTTTTCTCTCGTGCGGACCTGCTGGAGCGGTTGAAGGGCAACAGCTTTGAGAATGTGGAGCGCACGGTTGATGTCCATGTGCGTAACCTGCGCGCCAAAATCGAGCCGGACCCCGGCAATCCGCAGTACATCCTGACCGTATTTGGTGTGGGGTATCGCTTTAACAGAGATTGGGACACCATCGCATAATGCGCATTTCACTGACAGTCAAATGGATTTTGACATTGCTCGTTTCCAGCCTGATCGGGGTAGCCCTGGTCGGCTTCTTCGCCTACTGGACGACCACGCGCGAATTTGACCGCTTCCGTAACGAAGCCGCCGAACAGGAATTTCTGGATGATGTCACCAGCTACTACGAGGCCCAGGGCAGTTGGGATGGCATCAGCACCTATTTGCAGCGCAGTTCCAGCGACCGAGATCGCCACGATGATTTCAGTCGGCTGATGTATGCGGTACTCAGCCTGGATGGCGTCATACTGTCCGAAGCGGGGCCTTATAAACCTGGGGATATGCCACATGCAGAATCGATTGACTCTCAAATTCCACTTGTTGTAGACAATGAAACGGTTGGCTATGCCCTGAGTGCAGCGCCGCCGGCGGGGCTATCGCCACAGGAACAGGAATACCTGGGCAACACCAATCGGGCTTTGGTTGCGGGTATTATTGGCGCCAGTTCGGTTGCGGTTCTGGTAGGGCTGCTGCTGTCGCGGCAGTTCCTTTACCCTCTGATCGAACTGACGGAAGCCATCACCGCCATGAAGTCCGGTGATTTGCAGCAGCAGGTGCGTGTGACGACCAATGATGAATTGGGGCAACTGGCGGAAACATTCAACCAGATGAGTTCTGAACTGCACCGAGCCAGCCAACTCCGCAAGCAGATGACAGCGGACATCGCGCATGATTTGCGCACACCGCTGCATGTCATGTCCGGCTACATCGAGGCCATGCGTGATGGGGCCTTGCCGCCCACACCAGAGCGCTTTGATGCCATGAACAACGAAGCCAATCTGCTCAAGCGCCTTGTGGAAGACCTGCGTACCCTATCTCTGGCAGATTCCAATGCGCTCAAGCTCAATTATCAGTCTGTCAACGTGGGCGACCTGTTGCAACAGGTCAAAGGCACATTCGCGCCCCTGGCCGAACAGGAAGGCATCACCCTGCAATCCGATGTTCAGAGTGACCTGCCAGAGGTGCAGATTGATCGCGAGCGCATGGTCCAGGTGCTTACTAACCTCCTGAGCAATGCGCTGCGCTATACCTCCGCCGACGGAACGATTACTTTGTTTGCCAGCAAAGCGCCGCAAGGGGTCGAACTGGCGATTCAGGATACGGGCAGTGGCATCCCCGCAGACCAGCTTGAAAATATCTTCGAGCGCTTTTATCGGGTCGATGAGTCGCGCAACGAATCCAGCGGCGAATCCGGCTTGGGTCTGGCCATCGTCAAGTCCATTGTGGAAGCCCATGATGGCACGGTACGCGCGTCCAGCAAAGTCGGCGAAGGCACCACATTTACGATTTTGCTGCCTGCTTAGGGCGCGATAGCACAACATCTGCAATAAAAAAGCCACCTGCACATGAGGTGGCTTTTTTTGCGTACACGATTCAGACAATTACGTCGTCACGGCCTGAGCTGCGGTGTTGGTTCTGGAACGCACCTGTTTTACCAGCCAGCCAATTGGGCGAGCGATGATAATGACGAGTACAGTCGCCGCCAGCATCAGCCACAGATTATAAAATACGCTGCCAATATCGTCCCACTGGATATCCGAAAGAGACAGGCTGTTGTTGCTGCCTTCACGTCCGCGCCCTTCAAAGTCGCTGCCTTCCGGGCGGGTGCGCTCACCGGAATTTTCGCCATCAGGTGGCTGAAAGCGTTCATCGCCGCCTTCGCCGCCACGAAATCCGCCATCGCGCATTCCTTCTCCGGGCATACCTGATGAAAAGAGCATGGCGGCAGAACCCAGCGGATTTTGCATATCGCCACTCTGCCACAGTGCGAGTCCACCTAACAGCACGATAGCGCACAGGACGCCGAAGGCGACGAGTCCACGCCGATTTTGCTTTCTTTTCCTGGCCATTTTTACGACTCCTGCGGTTGTGCGGGTGTGATGGTTCTTGAACGGCCAGAGAACAGGCGTGGAATCCAGCCGAAGAGGTACTTGGTGCCGTTTTCTGCGATCCACTTCCAGTGCATGGCGACGTGCAGCGCAACAATCAACAGGCTGAGGTCGGCTGTGATGCGGTGTATCTGCTCCCAGGAGTGATCGACGCTGATATTCAGGCCCAGTGTGCGTGAAATCAGGATGCCGGAGAGGGTCGCCAACCCCATTGCGACGAACAGCGCCCAATTCAACAGGTAGTTGAATCGCGATTCATGCAGTAGCTGCCGGAAGAAGCCAATCGTAATAGCCCCGATCCAATCCCAGTGCAGAAGGACATGCAGCAAAAAGGTTGCCCCGAACACCAGTCCGAGTATTTCGTGTATGGGCAATCCAGTGAAGTGCTCTTCCATCTCTACGATGAAAAACAGCGCCAGCAGCAGGTCGAGGAAAACATTGATTTTCGTCTTGTTGAGTTTTGGCAATTTCATTGTCAGCCTCAGTCGGATGTAAGATGCGTTGCGAATGTAAAAATAGTCTGAAGATGTTCAGAAGCTGAGTAGGTTCAGTAAAAATTCGGACGAAGCGAATCGCGCTGAGGTTATTCCGATTGAGTGACCTGCGTTTGTAGTGCGGTCGATGTGACGGTTACCGCATATTGGGTACTGTTTCGGGTCATATAGAAGAAGGCGCTGATGCTGACAATAGCAATCACGGCGATGATACCAATAGCGATCTGAATCTTGCGTTTCATGACGATTCTTCTGGGTATGTGATCCCTTTTCTAAAACCTTATCTTGGATATGTTCAGAAGATGTTCAGGGGACGTTGGAATTCTGAGTAAGTGACGCAAAAAGAGGGGCATAGCCCCTCCGTGATTTAGATAGTCAGCAAGTGTTCAGCGCTAGTTGGCGGCGTAACCGAAAACTTCCATTTCCAGCAGTGGGCGAACAGTTGGCTCGATGGCGTCAGCGAAATAGTGCCGGAACTGGCCGTCAGTCAGGTAGTTGGTGAGTGCCAGCATGCTCATGCCCTGGTCCAGTGCCAAAAAGCGGCGCGCCATCCGGCCATTGTTGACCTGCACCGCATCGTAAAAACCATACTTAGCATCAACCATGTCGAATTCATTGGCCAGGTTTGATAGATTGGTCATTGCCGCCTCAGCGTCGAATTCCAGGGCCATGAATGCTGCGTGGGGTGTCACCACACCCGTCACATACTGGTCGGCAGTCGGGATAGATGTGCCCGACCGACCTGAACAGCCTTCAAAGCCATAATCGACCGAGGTACGGCGCGCGTCGGAGGTATAGCCGTCCGTATCCATACCAATAGCATCGACGCCGTATTCACGATAGCCGCCTGTAGGGTTGCTCGACGGGCTGAAGCCCCAGTAGCCATATTGGGCCTCGTTCAGGCCGTGTTCGGTCTGTGCCTGGACAAAACGCTGATGGTTCAGTGCCCAACTTTGCGGCCCCCATTCCGCTTCTGGAACGAGCAGGTTGGGCATCAACGCCTCAAACATCGCTCCACCCCATGAGGGCACAATATCGATGCCGCGATAGCTGTAATAGCCCTCGAAAATTCGTATTTCCTGGGCGATGCCATCAGTCGACGGCACCGTATAGGTGATGCTGTCGCCCTGTGGCTTCATCTCCTGCCAGCTCCAATCACAGGTCGCCGGGAAGGTGCGCGACAGCTTGAAGTAATGGGTCGCTGGCACCTGCCCTAAGCCGATGCCCACGTAGGAAATGATGCGCGTCTCTGAATTCAGAGTGCCGTAGTGATGCCCGGTGAAGCCGGACCCGCAGCCCCGACCCTCTGGCTGCATCTCCGGCGGCCAATAGCCCCCCCGGAACAGACCAACATTCGGGTCGTAGTAGAAGTCAAAGTGCATCGACTCGTAAAGTGTCTGGGCGTCACTCGCCAGCTCAGGGATGGCTTGCGGGACCATCATCAGGGCGGCGGCCAGCCAACCGTTATCGACGCTGCTGAGGAAAGGGCACACGGTATCGGTCGAATTGGGCCAGGTGGTCAGTACGGTGCCATCAACAGGTGAATACCAGTTGTAGAACTGGCCGCTCTCTTCATGGCGTTCCAGCGTCCCCAGCGCGGTGAGTGTTTGCGAAACCCGCGCCACCGCTTCTTCCGCGTCGATCAGGCCCAGGTCGCGGGCGGCAAGCGTACTCCATATGTAAGAGCCGATGTTGGTCGGGCTGGTGTTCTGTGACAGTGTCCCATCAGCTTCCAGCGCATCGGCGACCAGTAGGTAATCATCGGGGTGCATGGCGACGAACGATGCCCACGTTTTAGCGGCGTAATCTTCTAAGGTTGCTTGAACATCATCGCTCTGTGCATAGGTGCTGACGGCCAATAGGACGACCATCGCCAGAATAAGTAGAACCATTCTTTTAAGAGACATTTTGTTCCCTGGTGACAATGTACAGGTGAAACCACTATTTCGTGAATGTGAGCGTGCCATCTTTAATGTGCAGCTTGATGTGCTGGCCTGTCAGGTGTTCGGAAGCCATTGGACAGTGATAGCCTGTGAGACTGACCTCTGCGAAGCAATCAAGCTGGCGTGTACGGAGTATCAGCCGCGAGTTGTCTTGCGTGATTTCGACGACTTCCGAGGTGAGGTAGTGAATCATGATCCCTGGCCGAACATGCCATTCCAGCGGCAGGATGGCGCCGCGTCGTGCTGGTAGTTCAACAGTTTGTCCGCCGAATAACGGCGTTTCGCACAATGAAATGACGGTTTCAAGCGGGTCGTCCTGATAGTTGCTCACGAATAGGAAGTTGCCATTTGTACCTTCAGATAGGCGCACATCGGCCCACTCAGTGAGCGTAACCAGTGGCTCGCAGCCAATACGGTTGACCATCTGATTCAGCACATCGAGATCATCGAGGGTATTGGCCGGGAAAGCCGCACCGAGCATCATTACCCGTCCCTGGCCTAGCCTCTTGATGAAACCCGTGATTTGATCGCCAACCGTTGCGAATACCTCATCAAACTCGCCAGAGTAAGTTTCGAGGTAGTTCACGGGCACATCGTTGTACCCCAACACATCAATGCGTGCGGATGAGAAGGGTTCATCGCTGTGGATGCTTTCAATGCCGAGAGCATCGAGCAGGATGGTGCATGGCTGATGATCGAAAGTTTCTTCACACATGCGCCCGACCAGCACCAGCTTGCCGCCGGAGGTCACATAATCGACCAGTTTTTGCTGTGTCGCGGCGTTGCACTGTTTTTCCATCATGACCCACAATGTAGGCGTCTGCTCAGCATCCAGCGGTGAACGGGATAGCTCAACAGCGGCAAAGGGTCGCTGCGTCAGGGCCAGTCCGCGTGCCAGAAAATCAAACAGAATGACGTTGCGCTGGTGGGTCAGTGTGTTGGTTTGGGACCGAGAGAAGTTATTGTTGACCTCGGTCATGTAGTCATCAAGCTGGAAACCGATGGTAGTGACCGTTTTGGGACGTGAGCAGACCAGATCGTCGCCGTAGGCGCTTATCACCTGGGAGAGTTCAGGATAGCGAGCATAGTGCCGCCGCAGCGTGCCATCCTTGCGGACCGGATGCCCCCAGTTATGCCGTTTTGTCGGACTGAGTACCGGATCATTTTCGCCATCAAAGAACAGGTAATGATTGATGGCGCGCATGCCACAGGAGATACACAGTCGGCTGTGCAGGTCATAAAGCGATGACTGCGCCCCGCCAAAATCCTGATTGCCGCCCGCCTGGAACTCTATCGAAAAGAGGGCTTGCTGCGGATTTTCCAGGGCCTTGGTCATCTCATTGACCATCACCAACTGATGAAAATTGCCCTCGTCAATGTGGATTGGGTAGACATCGGTGGCGCTGATCATGCCATCCATTGCCATGACATCGACCAACTGCGACAGGCCAATCGGGAAGGTGCGACCACCATCACCGAAGCCATGAATATTGACTACCGGCGGCGTGTTCATGCCATAGGCTTTGGCGCGCTGCCACAGGGCGTCCATATAATCCCGCAGGTATCCACGAAAGAAACGGCGATAATCGTCGATGACGAATGCGCCGTAATGCGGTTCCGGCTGGAAAAGCTGTTTGTCCAGGAAGGCGACCAGATCGCTGGCCGGATAGCGTTTTTGCAATGCGTCGCCATAGGTTTGATTTAGGTACTGCGCAAAACGAGCCAGTGTATCCGCATTGGTGTCGATCATATTGCGGACCCAGTGCGGCATGGCCATCTCGTTATCCAGTTGGATCATGATGATGTTGCCGCCGTTGGTCACCTGGTGCTGAGAAAGTACCTCGAAAACGGCCTCGTACCATTTATCGACGCAAGCCAGGAAATCCGGATGCAGATAGCTGACGATGTTCTGTGCCTTGCCATTCTGATCGACGATTGCCACCTGCGGGTACTGCTCAAATACCCAGGGCGGAATGCCTTCGTTGATCGTTTCAGCCATGATGTAGGGGCCAGGTCGGGCGATGATGCAGAAACCCATTTTGGTTGCTAAATCCAGGAAGCCCGCCAGATTGCGCATGGGGTGCGTATGGCCATCGACATCACTCACATCGGCCTGAGGTTGGTGCCACAGCCAGGGAATATAAGCGGCGACGGTGTTGAATCCAGCCTTTTGCAGCAGTCCCAGCCGATGAGGCCATTGATCGACTGGCGTGCGGAAATAATGAAATTCGCCAGCCTGAATAAATGCTGGCTGGTCATTCAGCCAGAACAAGCCATCTTTTGCATAGAATGAATTCATTTTAAAAATCTCTCATTACCGCTTCTGGAAGCCCAGAATATCCAGCGCGTTCTGTATATAAGGACTATTTGTATAAGTATTCCAGATCAGGCCGCTCACGTAATTTTCGATCATGAGCATGGAGCAGCCTTTGTCGATGCCGTAGATCGCCTGACTGTACCAGGGCGGATTGACCGACAGGTTGTAGGCATCATAAAAACCATATTTGCCCCAGGTCTGGGGATGGTCGTTATGCAGGTGCTCGATCATCTGGAGCGCCAATTCCGGCACAAACGGCAGCGACGACACCGCCCCATAGATTGACACGGTGCCGTTGGGCTTGGGTTCAATCAGGGATGGCGTCGCGCCGGAAACATCATATCCCCAGGGGCTGTCGCCTGCGCTGATGCCCCAACTATTTTCACCATAGGTTGCGAATTCGTCGGCATGCTGAAGGCAGAATTCGCGATTGGCCAGCGTCAGCAGGCGCGTGTTGTTAAACCAGTCGATGCCGTCCGGGTCGAGGTAGTGGGCTGCATCCAGCCAGGCTTCTGTGAACTGGTAGATAAACAGAGGACCACCAGGACTGATAATCACTTTTTGGCCATCGACGGTGGCTGCATCACGGCGGAAACCTGCATAGAGTTTTCGCGCGGTATCCGGCGCAATGTGGTTAGCAGCTTGCAGGTACATCATCTTCTGTTCAGCGGCCATGTCCCATTGGCTGATGAAGCCTGGATCACCATCGACGTAGTCACCCTGGCGGTCGGGATTGTATGCCATGCGGAAGCGCGTCTGGCCATCGGTTTCAAAGACGATGAAATTCCAATCGACCCGTTCCAGGATGGCCTGGGCCAACTCCTGAATGCGGGCATCATCAAAATAGGCGGCGGCAGTGATGACACCGTTCAGGCACAGCGCAGTATCAATGGTGGAGTACTCGCATTTGTTGCGGCGCTGGCCTGTGTTCATGTACAGGAAATGGGCGAAAAAGCCGCGATGATGGCTGACGTTATACAGGAGGGTGTTCAGGGTTCCGCGCGTGATTTCCAGGGCATTCTGCCTGGGGATGAGGCCGCGCTCACAGGCGATTACCCAGGCGGATAGGGCGAATCCGGTTGCGGCGATGGACGCAATTTCTGGCTTCTTGGTGCTATCGACCGTCAGACCATAGCCAGGACTGTTCACATCAAGATTGGTGTAATCGAGAAAGAAATCGACCGAA
Source organism: Anaerolineaceae bacterium (assembly GCA_020634165.1). GTDB lineage: Bacteria > Chloroflexota > Anaerolineae > Aggregatilineales > Phototrophicaceae > Phototrophicus. The sequence continues at coordinate 496,382 of JACKCF010000002.1, forward strand.
CCTTGCAGTTCACAAAGCAGAAGCGAGTCTGGGTCCATACCTGTTTCTCCGGCAGCGAGTTAAGGTTTTTCCGATGGGTTGTTAACTAAAGTCGATGATGCGCGCGCGATAAAGACGGTCGGTATGCGGTTTGGCTGGAACGGCGTTTCGTCTTCTAAAAAGTCGATGAGCTGGTGCGTTGCGCTGGCACCCCATTCAAAGCGGGATGTGCCGACTGTGGAAAGCGTTGGTGTGACGTACCGAGCCAGCGGAATATCGTCGAAGCCGACAATGGCGATGTCATTGGGCGCGGAAAGCCCATATTCAGCCATCGCCCGTAAAAAACCGATGGCCATCTGATCGTTGGCACAGAAGACCGCTTCTGGTAGATCGCCGGACGCAATGATCTGTTGCCCAGCCTTATAGCCAGAGATTTCGGTGAAGTTGCCCGGAAATACAGGCACTTCCAGACCGTGTGCGACCGCCTCATTCAGGAAGGTTCTTTGGCGCTCGGCATTATCGTAGGAGTCATCTGCACCCGCGACGAAGGCCATCTTGCGCAGGCCCTGCTCATACAGGTGGCAGAATGCCTCGCGAACGCCGCGCGCGTTATCGTGCAGCAGCGACAGAATATAGTCGCCTTCCAGATCACGGTCCATAACGACAATCGGGAAGTGGTGCGAGGCCAGTTTGAGGATGGATTCATCGTTAATGGTCGAATCAAAGACGATGGCACCATCCACCTGACGATGCAGCAACATGCGCCGAGCCGAACGACTTTCCGGGCAGACGAGCAGTTCATAGTCTGTCCCTAAGATGACGCTGTGGATGCCTTCCAGAATTTCTTCATAGAAAGAGCCGCTAAAGCGCGAGATGAAAACGCCAATCGTCTGGGTCTTGCGTTTTTTGAGATTACGGGCGAAGGCATTCGGGTGGTAATTGAGTTCTTCAGCCGCTTCTAAAACGCGCTTACGGGTTGCATCGCCAATCGTGCCAGTTTCATTAAGAGCATAGGATGCAGTGGTCACACTGACGCCGGCTCGTTTAGCAACGTCTTTAAGAGTGGTCATTTAAAGCTTCCCCATTTGGTGCGATTTTCAAAGAAGAAACTAAGTGTAACATTGCCAGTGGACCATGTGAAATTGTTGACAGAGAAAAACAAGTATGATAAATTCGCGGTAAAGTGAAACGTTTCACTTCAGTATTGATAATCTATCCTGAAATGCAAAAAAAGTAAAGTTTTCACTTTTTCCTGAGACTGTTTGGACCAAATGAATCGTAAATTTGAAAGTTCCTACGGTTACTTTTCACAGGATGGTCGTGAGTACACCATCACGACACCTTTTACGCCGCGCCCCTGGGGCAACATCATCAGCAATGGCGATTACAGCCTCATGGTTTCCCAGATGGGTTCCGGCTATAGCTGGCGAGGCAATGCTGGCCAGAACCGCATCACGCGCTCCTTCCAGGATTTGATTAAAGACAACTGGGGCAAGTACTTCTACATTCGTGATCTGGATCGGGATACGCACTGGTCCGCCACGTATAAGCCCGTTATGCGTCCCTACCAGCACTTTGAAGTAGTACATGGCATCGGCTATTCGCGATTCATCCAGCAGATCGAAGACATCGAAAGCGTGCTGACGCTGTTTGTGGCGGCGGATGCCCCCGTAGAGATCGTCCAACTGACGCTGACCAACCATAGCGACGAAACGCGCCATCTGGACGTTACATCCTATGCAGAATGGGGCCTCGGCTTCGCGCCAGATGAGCATCGTGAATTCCACAAGCTGTTCATAGAAACATCGGCTGATGAAGCGGCGCAGGCCGTGTTTGCCACCAAGTGCCTGTGGGGCTTCCCGGATGACAAAGGACGGCACAACAACATCAACTGGCCCTATACAGCATTCATGGCTGCCAGCGAACCGCTGAAATCCTATGATTGCGACAAAGAATCCTTCATCGGCATGTATCGGAACGATGATTGTCCGCGAGCGATGGCCGAGCCGGAACTAGCGCGCCGTACAGGCCGTTTTGGGGATGCGATTGCGGCTTTGCAGGTAGCGGTGACATTGCCACCTGGTGAATCCAGAACGGTGGTGTTTACGCTGGGGGCTGCAGAAAATGATCGTGAAGATGCCCATGAGCTGATCGCGCGTTTTACCTCGGTCGCAAAGAGCGAACAGGCGCTGCAAGCTGTGCATGAGTTCTGGTCGCGCTTCATCGATGCGGAATATGTCGAAACGCCGGATGATGCCCTCAACTTTATGACCAATATCTGGCTGAAATATCAGGCGATTTCCTGCCGTTTGTGGGGTAAATCGGCGCTGTATCAGGTATCAGCCGGTTATGGCTTCCGCGATCAGTTGCAGGATAGCCAGATTTTCCTGGTAGGTGAGCCAGAGTTCGCGCGCGAGCAGTTGCTGCTGCACGCCGAGCATCAGTTCATCGAAGGCGATGTGCTGCATTGGTGGTTCTCGATACGCGGCGGCGGCCCGCGCACCAACTGCTCTGATGATCTGTTGTGGCTGCCCTTTATTCTGGATGCCTACCTCAAAGAAACCGCTGATTACGGCATCCTCGATGAAGAAGCCCCCTACCTCAATGGGCCAGCGGAATCGATTTACGACCACTGCAAACAGGCGATTGAGCGTTCTTTCTCGCGTTTTTCGCCGCGTGGCATTCCGCTGATGGGCGACCACGACTGGAACGATGGCCTGAGTGCGGTCGGGACGCTGCTGAAAGGCGAAAGCTTCTGGATGGCGGAATTCCTTTACATGATTCTGGAGAACTTCGCGCCGATTGCGCGGCGGCGGGGTGATGATGCCTTCGCCAACCGCTGCGACATAGTGCATGACAGCCTGAAAGAGGCTTTCAATAAGTATGGTTGGGATGGCGACTGGTACCTGATGGCGACGACTGATGACGGTCTGCTGCTGGGTTCCCGTGAGAATGACGAAGGCAAAATCTTCCTGATGCCCAATATCTGGGCGGTGATGAGCGGCATCACCAAGGAAGATCGTGCTGAAACAGCGATGGCATCGGTCACAGAGTACCTACTCAAAGACTACGGCACCCTGCTCAACTATCCGGCATTTACGGAGCCACGCCCCGATATTGGTTATGTGACGCGCTATGCCCCCGGATTACGTGAGAATGGTGGCGTCTATACGCATGCCGCGACGTGGTCTGTATGGGCCTACGCGCAGATGGGCCAGCCGGAAAATGCCTACAAAGCGTATTCGCGCATTTGCCCGCCCAACCGCAGCGATGACATCGACACCTACTGGGCGGAGCCATATGTCACCCCTGGCAATATCGACGGCCCCCTGTCGGAATATTATGGGCGTGGTGGCTGGACGTGGTATACGGGGTCGGCGCAGTGGCTGCATCGGGTGGCGACGCACTGGATACTCGGTATTCGTCCGCAGGAAAATGGCCTGCTCATTGATCCAGCTATTCCAGCGGAATGGTCCGGATTCAAGGTGAAACGCACCTTCCGGGGTGCCGTGTATGAAATTGACGTAGACAACCCGCAGGGCGTCAATCAGGGGGTTCGCTCCATCACGGTTGATGGCGTCGCCCAAGATGGTCATCTACTGCCTGTTTTTGCAGATGGCAAAACACATACGATCAAGGTTGTGATGGGGACATAAGCCCTCGAAAGGAAGGGAGCCAGGAGAAAGAAAAATAGTTCTTACTTTTTGCAAGGATAAGGTTGTGTTCGATCTGATCGGTCAGAGACCCTATCAACACTTAGTGAGTAAACACATTAGTCGTAAAGAGATGACACATGAAACCTAAAACCAAAGTACTTAATCTGGCGTTCGTGCTTGTTTTCGCTCTTGTTTTGACGGCTCTCGTTGTGCCTGTTAGTGCCCAGTCAACGACGATTCGTTATGCCAACTGGAACCTCGGCACAGAAGAAGAGAACAACGTTCAGCGTCAACTGGTGGCTGCTTATGTCGAAGCCCACCCTGATGTCACCGTTGAGTTCGTGGATATGTCGGGTGATGGCGGTTGGGACGAGAAATTGACCAACCTCGCCGCTCGTGGTGAACTGCCGGATGTCTTTATGGCCAATAACACGCCTTACTACGTTCAGAATGGCTGGACCGCTGACCTGACAGGCATGGTGGCAGAGGATGCCGATTGGGCAACTGTGCCGGATGTTTTGAAGAATGCTGTGACCTATTCTGATAGTGTGCTGGCTGTTCCGGTTGCGCAGTTTGTGATGGGTTACTTCGTGAATGCGGACCTGTTTGAAGCTGCCAACCTGGACGCTCCGGTCTATGGCACCTCGGTAGAAGAATTCCTCGATGCGGCCACGGCCCTGACGGATGTTCAGCAGGGTATGCTCGGCCTGGATGAACTCGGTTCAATCCTGGGCTGGTACCCGCGCACACAGGACCCCGAACTACAGTGGTTCAGCTTTGATGGCGAGCACATGAACTACAACTCGGCTGCTTTCAAAGCCGCAGTTGATGCCGTTATCGAACTGCAACCGGATACCTGGCAGGGTCTGTCAGAAGATCAGATGACGAATTTCGCCTCAGTCGGTCCCTGGGAACTGTTCCTGAATCAGGAATCTGCGGTCCGTTGGGATGGCGGTTGGGCTGTTCCATCATATGCTGAAAATGCGACCTTTAACTGGGACTTCCTGGGTATTCCGGGTGGTGCGCAGGCGATGGTAGCCGACATTCTGGTTGTGTCTTCATCCGCAAGTGACCTGGAAGCTGCCTTCGACTTCGCCAAGTGGATGAGCTTCTCGTCAGAAGGTTATGCCACAGAGATTGATCTGGCGACTGCCGCTGGTACTGCCCCGACCCGTATGCCAGTCGCGGCTACGCCTGAAAATATCGACCTGTACCTGGGTGCGGTGGGTGAACGCCCAGGCCTGCGTCAGGCGCTGGAAAACCTCGACAGCAGCGTTGTCGAATCGCTGGCGAAGATCGTCCCAGGTTACATTGATGCCCGTTGGCAAGGCCACCCAGGCATTGATGTTGGCGACGAAATGGACGTCACGATGGGTTACATCTTCGACAATCTGACGGCTGGTACCTACAAATTCGAGGACTACTCGGCACAGTTGCAGGACTTCGCTAATTCTCTCTTGGATGATGCAAGCGCTGCGTTGATGATGTAGTAACACATCTGTCCTTAGGGGGAAGGTGCCGTAATCGTCGCCTTCCCCGGCCAAGTTATGCTATTGTGTTTTTGAGTGCATGTTCCTATCTAATCTAATGAAGCGGGCCAGAAGTGGGGCAAGTCCCTGTTCTGGCACTCCATAATAATTTGATGCTTTGCCGCCTTCTTTGAGCCAATTTGAATAACCTGTCGTCATTTTGTGAGTTTAGCTCACACTTTTAGCGGAGATTTAGCGATGTCTGCGACACCGCCTGTACCCGCGACACCGGTTACAACCACAACATCAACTGTACCTGTGCGGCCCAAACGCCGCTCCAGGCTGAAGAAAGCCCTTATTTTCGTTGGCGTCCTCGTCGGGTTGGGATTCCTGCTCTTTAATGTGCAGACCATATCAGAAGCGGGATGTGTGCCCTCGCAAATGCAATCCGCTACTGAGACCTCCGGCGCATTTCTCATCCAGGATCAGGCGGCGACCCCATATGGTGGGCGAACGCGGCGTCTGCAAGATGGTCAGGGCGTCATAGAAATTGCGGCAGAGGCTTACGGGATACCATTGGCTGAGGATGACATCGCCAGCCATTATGCCAAAGCCAGCGTCCGGCTGGTGCAGGGCAATACGGTTGACTTTGTTGTGACCGTGCCTGCGGATGGTGAATACACGCTGGCCTTTGATATGGTCGCGTTGGCGGAATCAACCGCACCAGAGGGGCAACTGCATATCGATGGCGAGTACCCTATCAGCGATTTGCAGCGCTTCATTTTTCCGGTCTATTATCGCAACAGCAGCACTATCTTCCCGACAGATCGTTATGGCAATGATGCCCTCATCAGCCAGGTGCGGGAAATGCTGTGGTCAACGGCCCCCGTGCGCGACGTCAATTTTAGCGAACCATACCCGCTGCGGCTGACGCTTACCGAAGGCGAGCATCAATTCAGCCTGCGGGTGACGAAGGGCGCGCTGTATCTGGGTAGTCTGTACGTTGTGCCCTTTACGCCTCTGCCGGATTACGCAACCTACCTCGCGACGCTTTCCGCAGAAGATACGTCTGATTACTCCATAACATTGGAAGCCGAACTGCCTTCTTATAAAAATGCCACGTCGGTGCGTCCCGCCAGTGATCGCAACCAGACGGTCACGCCGTATGATACTTACTGCCTGGTGATGAATACGCTCGGTGGTGAAAGCTGGGATGAGAGCGGCAGCACGGTCTATTACGAAATTGACGCGCCACAGGATGGCCTGTACGAGATCAGTCTGCGGACCATCCAGAACACGCGCAGCAACTTCACGGTGTATCGCCGCTTTACGATTAATGGCGATGTGCCGTTCGCAGAATTAAATGCCGTGCCCTTTGATTACAGTGCCGATTGGGTTGAAGTCACGCTGGGTGGGGAAACGCCATACAAAGTGTTTTTGCACGAGGGCATCAACGTATTGGGCATTGAAGCTACGAATTCGCCTTACCTGCGCGCGATCAAAACCATTCAGGCCGCCCTGCTCGATATTAACGCCCTGGCGCTGGAAATTCGGCAGTTGACGGGCAACCAGCGCGATCCTTTCAAAGAATGGGTGATCTCTGACTACATTCCTGATGTTGAGGGACGGCTGAATGGCATCGCTCAGAATCTGATTGACGACAAGAACACGCTGCTAACCGGGGATTCAGCCACGTCGCCGGAGAGCCTCGCCTACCAGATGGCGATTGATAACCTGCTGTTCCTGGCAGATAACCCCAACGATATTCCCGTGTATATGACGCGCTTCTCGGAAGGGTCGGGTTCGGCGGCGCAGCTATTGGGGTCGCTGCTGCCCCTGCTGCAAAATCAGCCGCTGGCGATTGACAAGATCATCGTGCATTCACCGGACATCACGCCAGACGTGCCCAGCGTGCCCCTGATGACATCGTTGCTGGAAGACTATCGCCGCTTCATTCACTCCTTCAAGCCGGACCCATACCAATCGCTGCGTGCCAACGAAGGCGAGCTTGAAGTCTGGATGAACCGCCCGCGTCAGTATGTCAATCTGCTGCAACTGATGGTTGATTCGACATTCACAGCAGAAACGGGCATTCCGGTCAAGTTCTCGATCATGCCGGATGAAACCAAGCTGGTGCTGGCCAATGCCGCCGATATTCAGCCGGATGTGGCGCTCGGCATCAGCACCAATATCCCTTATGAACTGGCCATTCGTAACGCACTTTATGACCTGCGCACATTCGATAATTTTGACTCATTCATCCGCATATACTCGCCTGGTGCGCTGTTGAGTTACATCATCAACAATTCGGTTTATGCCATCCCGGAAACGCAAGATTTCTGGGTGACGTTCTACCGCCGCGACATTCTGGATTCGCTCGGCATTCCCATACCGCAGACCTGGGACGAAGTGCTGGAAATTCTGCCGGAATTGCAGCGTTATGGCATGAACTTCAACACGCCGCTTTCCAGTGGGGCCGGTATCAAAGGCTATCTGATTACGGCGCCCTATCTGTTCAATTATGGCGCGCCGCTGTATAGCAACGATGGCTTTGCGACAGGCATCCAGAACGAGGCGGCGATTGAGGCTATCAAGTTCATGGCGGATAGCTTCACCATCTATGGCATGCCACTGACAACGGCCAACTTCTATCAGGATTTGCGCTATGGCACACTGCCGATTGGCATCTCCAACTTTGATACCTACATCAAGCTGCTGACCGCTGCGCCGGAAACGACGGGCTTATGGGACATCGCCCTCTATCCGGCGACAGTCGTGGCCGATGGTACGGAAAACCGCTATGCGACCGGATCGGCGCAGGCCAGCATCATGTTCGCCAACACCGATATGCCTGACGAGGGCTGGCAGTTCCTGCAATGGTGGATGTCCACCGAAACGCAGACCGCGTTCCAGGAACAGCTCATTCTCAACTATGGCCGTGAATATCTGTGGTTCTCCGCTAATCTGGATGCATTCAGCCAGTTGGACATCGACGAGGGGCACAAGGCGACCATCCTTGAACAATGGCAGTGGTTGCAGGAACCGGTGCGTCTGCCGGGCAGCTACATGCAGGAGCGCGAACTAAGCAATATCTGGAACCGCATCGTGTTCGATGGGGCCAACCCGCGCGTAGCCATCGACCGTTCCGTCATCCTCATCAACCGTGAGATCACGCGCAAAATGGAGGAATTTGGCTATTTGCAGGATGGTGTCCACGTGAGGGACTTCAGCATTCCAACCCTCGATACAGTTATTGGGTGGATGGAAAATGCGAATTAGAGAAGCTTTCAGGACGTGGTTGCGAAAAGAAGGCAGCGCCTATGGCTTCCTGTCGATCTATGCGCTGTTGTTCATTACCTTCATCGTGATTCCCGTGTTGGCGGCGATTTTGCTGTCTTTCACCTTCTTTGATGCCATCCAGCCGCCGCACTTCATCGGCCTGAACAACTACATCGCGCTGATTACCCAGGACGACATTTTTATGAAGTACGTCCTGGCCAATACGATCCAGTTTGCGGTGCTGGTGGGGCCGGGTGGCTATGCGCTGGCCTTTATACTGGCGTGGATACTGGCGCAACTGCCGCGCCTGCCGCGCACGGTCTTCGCGCTGATCCTCTATTCGCCCTCGATGACCGCAGGTGTGGCCATGGCCGTTGTCTGGAAGATTTTATTCAGTGGTGACCAGACTGGCTATCTCAACAGCTTCCTGATGAGCATGGGCCTGCTGCGCGAGCCGATCCAATGGCTGCAATCGCCGCATTACCTGATGCCGATTATGATCGTCGTCACCCTGTGGAGCAGTATGGGCATTGGCTTTTTGGCGATGCTGGCGGGCATTCTGGAGATCAACCCGGAATTATACGAAGCGGCGGCGATTGATGGCCTTAAGAGCCGCTGGCAGGAGATTTTCTATATCACGATTCCATCGATGAAGCCGCAGATGCTGTTTGGTGCGGTGATGGCGATTGTGTCCACATTCCAGGCGGGGGCCATCGGCGTGACGCTTTCCGGCGCGAACCCGACACCGCAGTATGCGGGCCAGTTGATCGTCAACCACATCGAGGACTATGGCTTCCTGCGTTTTGAGATGGGTTATGCTGCGGCTGTTTCGGTGGTCCTGCTGCTGATGGTGCTGTTCTTCTCGCGTGTGGCCACGCGCTTGTTCGGCAGCGGAGAGGAGGCCTAGCGATGTTCAAGAAATGGCTCAGTCGCTATACGGGCAACCGCAATCGAGGCATCAACCCGAAGGGCTTCCACGTCAGCCAGATCAAGTTTTATGTGCTGCTGATCCCGCTGTCAGTGATTATGCTGCTGCCGATCCTGTTCATCTTTTCCAGCGCGTTTAAGCCGCCGGATGAGTTGTTCGCGTTCCCACCGCGCTTCTTCGTCATCAACCCGACGCTGAAGAACTTTACCGACCTGTTCGCCAAGCTGTCGACATCGGGCATTCCGGTCAGTCGTTATCTGTTCAACAGCATCATGATTACGCTGGTGACGGTCATCGCGTCGATTATGGTTTCCAGCATGGCGGCTTATGCGCTGTCGAAGAAGAAATTCAAGCTCAAGCAGACCTTGTTCGCGATCAACAACATCGCGCTGATGTTCGTGCCAATTGCGGTGACGATCCCGCGCTTTTTGGTGATCGAACGGTTGAACTTGCTGGATACCTTCTGGGTGCATATTCTGCCCGTGCTGGCGATGCCGGTTGGCCTGTTCCTGATGAAGCAGTTCATGGATGGCGTCCCCGACGAGGTGATTGAGGCCGCCCAGATCGACGGTGCATCCGACTGGTATATCTATCGCGGCATCATTTTGCCGATGATCCGGCCAGCGCTGGCGACGATTGCCATTCTGACGTTCCAGGCGGCGTGGAACAACGCCGAGATTTCAACGCTGTACATCAATGACGAAAGTTTGCGTACGCTGGCGTTTTACCTGGGAACGCTGACATCGACCACCGCTGGCGCGAATACGGTAGCAGGTCAGGGCATTGCCGCAGCAGCGGCGCTGATTATGTTCCTGCCTAACCTGATCATTTTCATCTTCCTGCAAGGACAAGTGATGAGCACAATGTCTCATTCGGGGCTGAAATGAAAAAGGTACGTGTTTTTCTCTTACTCCTGGTGGGTTTGCTGCTGGTCGCTTTGCCGGTACAGGCACAGTCACCCTCTCCCTACCAGACCTATACCCTGGGGCCAGGTCAATTCTACTGGTATACACAGGCGGCCTACACACCGCTTGGGGAGTTCCCGCTGCCTCTGGATGGCCCTGAGGATATGTTCTATGCGCCGGATGGCTATCTTTATGTGGCGGATACGGGCAATAGCCGTATCGTCAAGCTGGATGCCAATTTTGGAATCATCGACGAATTTGGGGCAGATGTGCTCAATGAGCCGACCGGACTGTTCGTCGATGAGGATGGTGTTATCTATGTTGCCGATGGCGGCAGCGATACCATCGTCATTCTGGATGCCGAAGGCCAGATCATCAACCAGTTTGGGCGCCCCTCGGAACCCTTATTTGGCCTGAACCGTGAGTTCCTGCCGCGCAAAATCGCTGTAGATGCCCGCAAGAACTTGTACATCGTTAGCGAAGGCTCGGTTAACGGCCTGGTGATGATGAACACCAATGGCAACTTCATCGGGTACTTCGGTGCCAATGCCGCCGAAATGTCGGTCAAGATGATCTTACAGCGGTTGTTGCTGTCTGATGAGCAGCTTGAGCAGTTCATTCGTAACGAAGCCGCGTCTCCATCGAACCTGGCTATCGACGATCAATCGCTTGTTTATACGATTACGGCGGGAACCGAACGCGATAAGAGTATTCGCAAGTTCAATATTGCAGGTAAGAACCTGTTCGATGAGTGGATACTTGGCTCCCCTACGTTCCGTGATATTCACGTTAGCGACACGGGCCTCATGCTGGCGGTCGATTCCTTCGGCTACATCGCCGAGTATGACCTCGACGGTACGCTCTTGTTTTGGTTCGGTGCGCAGGATCGCGGCGATCAACGGGTGGGCCTGCTGAGCAACCCCACAGCGATTGAGCGCATCGGTGACAACATCTACGTGCTGGATAAGAACAAGAACGCCATTATCACCTACCAGGTGACGGATTTTGCGCGGCGTCTGCACGAGGGCGTCAGGCTGTATACGGAAGGTTACTACACGGAGGCGCGCCCCTACTTTGAGGATGTGCTGAATTTTAATGGTCTGGTGCTGATGGCGTATCAGGGCCTGGCTGATGCCGATTACAAAGACCAGAACTATACCGGGGCGCTGGCGAACTATCGCACGGCTGGCGACCGTAACGGCTATTCTGAAACGTTCTGGGAGCTGCGCAACGCCGTTTTGCAAAGATACCTGGGTGCCGCCCTGGGCGTCATGCTGGGCCTGTGGCTGTTCTTCAAGATATTCAACCGCCTGGAAAAGCGCTTTAAATGGCTGGACCCAGTGCGGCGATTGGGCAATCGGCTGAAAAAGATCAAGCTGGTTGATGACTTCCTGTTCATGTTCCGCTTCATCAAGCAGCCTGTGGATAGCTTTTACTACATCAAGCAGAATATGCGCGGCAGCCTGCGCTTCGCGTTCATCATTTTCGCCTGGGTGCTGATCGTCAGGGTGCTGTCGCTGTACCTGACGGGTTTTGTTTTCAGCCCCTACTCTGTGTCGTGGATGATCTTCGCAGAAAACGAGATCATCTATACGATACTGCCATTGGCGCTTTGGATTGTTGCCAACTATCTGATTGCATCCATCAGCGATGGCGAAGGCCCACTGCGGCACGTCATCATCGGCACAGCCTACAGCCTGTGGCCCTATGTGCTGTTCGCACTGCCCATCACCCTCATCTCCAATGTGCTGACGCTGAATGAAGCCTTCCTGTATTCGTTCTCGTCGCAGTTGATGCTCTTCTGGACGTTAATCATGCTGGTCATCATGGTCAAGGAGATCCATAACTATTCGCTGAATGAGACCCTGCGCAATATCTTCACCACGCTGTTTACGATGGCCATCTTCCTCCTGACGGCTTACATCCTGTACGTGTTGTTCAACCAGTTGTATGAATTTGTGCTGGCGATTAGTCAGGAGGCGAGTTTGCGTGGCTAAATTCAGCTTGACACCAACGCGACAGAAATACCTGAACCGCCTCATCTGGTTGATGCTGGCCTGCCTCTTGATGTCGGCTTCGCTGGTGAGTTTTGCTCAGACCGACGAACGCCCGGACGAGATTCCAGCGTCTTATGAGATGGTCGCGGAAAATGACCTGTTCCAGCTATATGTGGATTCCGCGACGCTGGCGTTTAAGGTGCTGGATAAGCGCAGCGGCTATGTGTGGCACTCCGGCATCGACGAAGTGCTGGAAGACGACCGCCTCAATCGCTCCTGGACCGCTTTTGCCCTAAGCGGCATCAGCATTGAGTATCTCGACAATCGTGCGGTTGATACCCGAACGTCGATCACGAATACCAACGCCACACTGGATGTGACGCCCATCGATCAGGGTATTGCCGCGCTGGTCACGTTTGATGATTACGGGATCACCGTCGGTATGCACCTGCTGCTGGAAGCCGAGGGTGTGCGCGTCGAACTGCTGCGTGACCAGATTCGTGAAGATAACCCTGATTTCCGGCTGGGGCGCGTCTATTTGTACCCGTTTTTGGGGGCGACGCGCGGCAGCAGCACACCAGGCTACATGTTCATACCGGATGGCGTCGGCAGCATCATTCGCTATGCGGATACGACCCAGGCGACCAACATGTTCATTGGCCGTTATTACGGCGCGGACCTGGGCTTCATCGGCATCATGCCCTTCAATGAAGATGTCACTAATCCGATACCGATTTCGTTCCCGGTATTGGGCGCCGTGCACGGCGAAAAACAGAACGCCTTTATTTCGGTGGTGGAAGATGGCGCCGCCTATGGTGAGGTGCAGGTGCATCCGGCAGGCATCATCACCAACTTTAATTTTCTGTACAACGCCTTCATCTACAACCAGACTTACTTCCAGGCAACCAACCGCTCCGGTGCGGGCGTAACGACGGTTCAGCGCGAAACGAACCATTTTAACGCGGTGGTGCATTATCGCTTTTTGACAGGCGACGATGCTGACAGCATCGGTATGGCGCGCAGCTACCAGCAGTATCTGCTGGATCGTGATCTGCTGCGTGATAATGAAGACGACAACCCCAATATCGGCATCCGGCTGGAATTCCTGGGGGGCGATAAGGAAAAAGTGCTGCTGTGGGATCGCTTTGTGCCGATGACGACCGTCGCTCAGATACGCGACATCCTCGATAGGCTGCAAATCCCCAGCCCGGAAGTGATCTATTACGGCTGGCAGCCCTATGGTGCGACGTCGATGCCATCGACGTCCCTGTCGCTGGAGGGCGGCCTGGGCAGTGTAGGTGATCTCAACGCGCTGGCTGAGGACATCACCTCTGCCGGCGGGCACTTCTCGTTGTATCTGGAGCCGCAGGCAGCGTATTGGGAGGAATCCGGTTACTCGGCGCGCAATGATCTGGCGATGGCCATTATCAACGAGGCTATTCGCAGCTATAACCGCTATTACAACTATGTCTTCACGCTGCCCATATTGCAGGATCGGTTCCGGTCGCTGACGGCTGACCTCGCAGCGCGACTGAATGGTGGCTTGGCGCTGGATAGCATCGGCTTCATGCTGTACAGCGACTTCCGCCGTGATACCGCCCTCAGTCGCCAGGATGCGATTGCCGCCTATCGTGATCTGCTGGCTGAATCTCCTGTTCGGATCGGTATGTATCGCCCAAATGATTACTTATTTGGGTTGACCCAGGCCTATTACGATATGCAACTGGGTAACAACGGCTACATCTTCACGAGCGAGCCTGTGCCCTTCCTGCCGACTGTTTTAGCAGGTTATGTGCCCTACTACGGGACGGCGCTCAACTTCTCGTCTAACATGCGCGAGGATTTGCTGCGGCAGGTCGAATATGGCATCTATCCGTCGTTCTTCGTGACGCAGGAACCCACCGCCGATATGTTGAATACACGCTCCTCGTGGATTTATACCTCGTCGATTGAGCAGTGGGGCGAGGACATTCGCAGCACCTACGCCTGGATGAACGACCTGCTGGCGCCAGTGCGTGGCCAGCAGATCGTCGCCCATGAACAACTGGCAAGCGGCGTCTACATGACGACCTACGACAACGGTGAGCGCATCGTCGTCAATTACAACGACGCGCCTGTTGAGCAATACGGGTCCACAATTGGGGCGAAAGACGCCTTGCTTTTGGAGAGTGACCTATTGGAGAGTGACCAATGACCACTTCCAACCCGACCATCCGTCGCGCGGTGCCTGTGCGTCGTGAGATTAGCCTGCGCATGCGCGAAGCCCTGCATGGTTATGCCTTCATCCTGATCTGGGTTGTGGGCTTTGCACTTTTCGCCGCTATTCCGCTGTATGAGACCTTCCAGTACAGCCTCAATCAGGTTTCCGTGACGACTGGCAGCATCGAACTGAGCTTCGTCGAGTGGGCCAATTATTCCCGCGCGATTTTGACCGATCCCAACTTCATCGAACTGCTGATTGGCTACACGATTGAAACGTTGGTTTCAGTGCCGATTGTGCTGATCTTCGCGATGGTCGTTGCCATGCTGCTGAACTTCGACTTCAAGTTCAAGGGCCTGTTCCGCGTGATTTTCTTCCTGCCGATTGTGATTACCAGCGGTCCTGTCATTAAAGAACTTACGGCACAGGGGGCAGCATCGGCACCAGGTATTGCGGATGTCCCCGCAGTGATCGACTTTTTAGAGCAGTTACCGCGTGCCTTGCGCAGCCCAACGGAATATCTGCTGACCTCGTTTGTACTGATTCTGTGGTTTTCCGGTGTGCAGATCCTGATTTATCTATCCAGCTTGCAAAAAGTCGATCAGAGCATCTACGAAGCGGCGGCGATTGATGGCGCGTCCGGTTGGGCTACTTTCTGGAAAATTACCCTGCCGTCGCTCTCCACCGCGACAGTGCTCAATGCGGTTTATACGATTGTGACGCTCTCACATTTTTCAGAGAATAAAGTGATCCAGTACATTTATGCCCAGACTTATGACATTCAGGGCGGCATCGGCTACGCCAGTGCGATGGCCTTCATCTATCTGGCGGTGATGATACTGCTGCTAGGAATTGTCTACTTCTTCCTGAGTCACTGGGCAAGGAGGGGGTCGCGATGATGAAGCAGGTTTTGCGCCATCCTCTGGTGGAACGGCTGCGCAGCATTCTGTTCGGCAGCCGTGCTGAACACGGCATTCTGTTCAAGGGTATGCTGTATGCGCTGCTGATTACGATTGGCTTCGTCTATATTCAGCCGCTGCTGTTCATGTTCGTCAACAGCATCAAAAGCCCGGACGACTTGCTCAACCCGATGGTGCAGTGGGTGCCGACGCAGCTATACCTGGGCAATTACGAAAAAGCCTATCGTGTGCTGGCCTATCCCGATACGCTGCTGTCGTCCATTCTGATGAGCGTGATGCCCTCCGTGTTGCAGACAGCGGTCGCTTCTGTGGTAGGGTATGGGTTGGCGCGGTATCGCTTCTTGGGTAAGCGGCTGATTTTTGTGCTGCTGCTGGCGACGTTCCTGATCCCGCCGCAGAACACCGTTATTCCCCAGATGCTGACCTATCGCAACCTGGGACTGCTGGGCGACCCACTGGCACTGATTATTCCGGCGATCTTTGGCCAGGGGTTCCGCAGTGCCATCTTCATCCTGATTTTCTACCAGAGTTTTAGCTCGTATCCGCGTGTGCTGGAAGAATCGGCCCGATTGGATGGGGCGACTGATCTGCGCATTTTCTTCATCGCGCTGCCCTCGGCCATTCCGGCGTTCATCGTGTCGTTTATCTTCTCAACCGTATGGTACTGGAACGAGACTTTCCTGACGGTCATTTTCCTGGAAGGCGGCGTGACGACGCTGCCAATGCAGCTATCGCGGTTTACGCAGGCGTATGAAAATCTCTACCCGCCAGGGACAGTCAACATCTTCGACCGCCTGAATGAAGCCGTCAAGATGAGCGGCACCTTCCTGAATATTCTGCCGCTGCTGGTGATGTACTTCGTCCTGCAACACTGGTTCGTGGAATCCGTCGAAATGACGGGCATCACAGGCGAATAGATCATGCCCTATTACATTTTATAAGAGGTCTGGTCCACTTTAGAGCCACGCCTTAAACCATTCGATGGCTGCCGCCAGATCGTAGCGGTGGCCATCCGGGTGGATGTGGAGCGAACAGGCATCACTGGCACCCGCTAAACTGTAGGCACGTTCGACGACCTTATAGGCTTTCTGAACGCCTTCTATGGGGAAAATCGGGTCAACCTCGCCATTGATGAAGCGCAAAGGCTGCGGCGTAATCAAGGTGCCTACATCAGCGACGTCACCCAGGGGCAGCAGCCCTGGCACATAATTGCATTCGCAGTGCGACATCCCCAGGATGGAATCGTAATAATCGCAGAAGTAGCCACCCACAACCGACGTCGTGATGCGGTCATCAAGCGCGGCCAGATAGAGGGCCGTTGTGCCGCCGCCGGAGTGCCCGGTATTGCCGACAATGCCCGGTACGATGTCGTCGCGCTGCTGTAACCAGCTTATGACCGTCATGGCATCAAAGAGGCGCTCGCCCAGCAGTATTTTGCCATGCATCATGTAGTCAAAGGCCAGGTGGCGACAGCTATTCTGATTGTTCGAGACCTGATCGGTGATGCGCTCGCCAAAGCCGCGCTGTTCAATCGCACAAACCAGGTAGCCTTCCTGGGCCAGAACCTGGGCGAAGTTGTTATGGTCGCTGACAGTTTGCTCTGTATTTGGCTCAGGTGGTGAGCCGAGGATAGTCCGTACACCAGGGCCATGCCCATGAAAGGCCATGATGAGCTTATAAGGCGGCGCGGCTTTGGGGACCAGCAGATAGACAGGCATCGGGCCATCAGGCATGGTAAAGGCATATTTTTCTTCAACATAGCTGCCGAAATCGGTAGAAGCAACCAGTTCAACCGCGAAGGACTGCGGCAGGGGACGATCCGCCAAGCCGAGCAAGTTTGCCAGTTCTGCACGGAAGGTCTGTTGCCATGCGACCAGTTCGTCGGCAGTTTGTGCGGCAAAGGCGAATTTGCCTTTATGAGCCTGATGTTCCTGGTTGATGCCACTCTGCATTTTGAACATAGGACGTCCTTTGAGTTATTACAACGACACGCCGAGCAGGCCGCGCGTCACCTGGAAGTAGACGTTGCCAGACTGTACAACTTTAGGCACATAGCGCTGTGCCAGCGTTTCGACGAGTAAATCCAGCAGGTTTTCCGTATTTGCGAGGGCATCATCGGTGAGGGTAATGTCCTCGTCGTTGTTGCGGCCGCTGGCCTGCAACATAGGGATCATGGGATGACCAGGCATGGGCTGGCCTTCGCTGTAGCCGAGGATGACTTCGACGCCTGACGCTCCCAGGCCAGTCAGCATTTCGCCCCAATCGCGGGTCGGCATCGCCATCAGGTGGAACCCTGGCTGCTTGATGGTCTGGGCATAGCTCAGGCTGGGATGCGTACCCGATGGCAACGCAATTTGCTGGGCGAAGACTGTTTTTAGCAATGGGTCCTGTTCGTTGATAACGACTGTTCCGCCAGCGGCGACGATCATACGGGTGAGGTCAGCAAAGGCAGCGGCGGATGCTTCCGGCGCTGTGTCGCACGTAATCAGGGCGAGCCGCACCGCTTCCAGTCCGGCTTCCGTTTTCCTGGGAACAGGATCATCTTCAATCTGCTCCGAGAACCAATCGACCATTTTGTGGATGACCGTCTGAATGCCGCCATCGAGCTGAATGCTGGCCCAACCGAAATCTGCCGGGTTGTAGCCGCGTGCGATCATCGCCTGCCGGAAAAAGTCGTTATGTGTGGATTCACAGCCATGTTCCAGCAGGAGCGTATGGCGCGCGAAGGGATGCCCCAGATAGCCCAGCAACGTGCTGCGGAACTCATCGGTGATGGAGCCGCCGCAGCCCTCAGTATGGACCAGGGTCACGAAGCGCGACAGGCCGCTGTTGGCCAGCAAATTGTTCTTGTTGAGCAGTTCGGCGCACATGCGCGCGATCTGGCCGGAGCACAGGCTGGTTGGCAAAATCAGGCCGACCTGGTCGGTAGCGGTGACGCCGTGATTGTCGTATACCGGAATGCTGACATCGGGCACGGTAATGTCGGTGTTGATGGCGATGGGTTGGCCGCTGGCTTCGACCATTTGCAGCGGCTTGAGTTCAACCGGATGGGTCTGCGGCCAATCACGCCAGAGCTGCACCTGCGAATGCCCCGCCTTTTCGCCGACAGACAGCATCCCTGAAGCGACATCAACGGTGTAATCAAGCATTTCTGCGCCGAGTTCATCCAGTGGTTTGCCGTCGAGGTATTCGCCTGCGTTGATGTCCATATCGTTGGACAGCAGTTCAAAACGCTCGCTGGTTGTGATGATTTTGACGGTTGGTACGAAAGGAAAATTGGTAATCGAGCCATTGCCCGTCACGAAAAAGATCATATTGCAGCCAGAAGCCACCTGTCCGGCGATGCTTTCGAGGTCATTGCCAGGGCTGTCCATGAAGTAAAAGCCGCTGGCCTGCATTGGCTCCGAATAGTCGATGGCGTAGTCCAGGCGCACATCAGGATGGCGCTTGGTGGCTGCACCAAGTGACTTCAGGTAGATGTTGTACAGACCGCGATATTTATTGCCACCGGAAGGGTTGCCATCAGCCGTTTGACCATGCCATGCGACACGCTCCTTAAAGCGGTCGATCATGCCCAGGAATTTCTTGGCGGTGGCGGCATCACGGACTTTATCAAGCACGTAGGTTTCTGCGCCGATCAATTCGTCGGTTTCGGCGAGATTGGCCGCACCGCCGTATTGGATCACCTGTTTGGCGACCCATGATGCCAGCGGATTGCCACTCACACCCGAAAAGGCATCCGATCCGCCGCACTGCAACGCAATCTTGAGTGCGCTGAGGGGTTGCGGTGTGCGTTCCAGCGAGTTGGCTTCTGGCAGCCATCCCTTGACGACGGCCTCAGCAGTGGAAATGTCATCAGCGAAGGCGTGCGTCAGGCTCATAAGGTGGTGCGGAACGGCATCCAGCGGGTAATCGTGCGCACGAATGTAATTCAGCAGGGTTTCGTTATTGACCGCCTCGTCGCCGCGATCCACGATCAGCACGGCGGCCACATTGGGATGCACGGCGAACCCCGCCAGGGTACGCAGCATCATGTCCTCGTTGTTGGGACGGCCATGTCCGCCTTCGGTATGAGCGATAGCAACTACGCCATCCACATTGGGATATGTTTGGGAAATATCCTTGAAGCGGGCCTCAAGCTGACGAACAAAACCGGAGGTCAGCGAGGTGGTGCCGAGCAGAATAATCGTGTTGCGGGTACCGACACCGCGTCCACCTGGGCGCTGATAGCCCATAAATGTGCGCATCTCGTCAAACAGCGCCAGTGCTGGCGCTGGCTGGAAGGTCGCCTCGTTGAACTGGTAGTGCTCAAGGTCATTTTTGAAGTTGGCCTCTGCCGGCAGTTCAATCGACAGTGAACGGCGGTTAAGCTCGGTCAGCACAGTATCATTGCAGACGTAATCACCAGGGGCAATCGGCTTGATGGCGATACCGAAGGTCTGTCCCCAGGACGTCAGTGATTCGCCAACGGCTATCGGCTGGATGGCGAAGCGATGCCCCAGCAGCACCGTATGCGAGAGCGTCAGCACATCATCGCCATGCTGAATTTGCGTACCCGCTTCTAAACGGCGGGTGGCGATGGCAATGTTGTCATCGGGTACAGGCAGGCGGGCAATGTCGTCAAAAGCAATCGGGTTGGTCATAGACTTTGTCTGTTCATCACGCTTGATTGTTGGTTACATCTAGTATTTATCTGAGAAATAGACGGTCGGGTATTGTGCTGGCCAGACCCCCATCCTCGGTCCTTCCCCCATGAGGTGGAAGGATGCCTTACTCTTATAGTTGGTCGTAAACACAAGTCCCCTCACCTCACGGGGAGGGGACTTCAGGGGTGGGGTTTTGCCCCACTGCCTATCGTTTGCCCTTTGAAGTGTTTTGCTTTATCCACATAATGCACTTTACCGTTTTTTATCGATAAGCGTCTAATTGTTGATCTGTTCGATGATGGGCTGCAAACCGCTATCGTCCATACGGGTCAGGTAGTCGGTGAGCATGGCGTGTAAGCCAGGAATGGCTGTTAAATCCTGCTGCCAGAGCGACTCGTTCTTGAGCACCGCCGTCACGACATCCGCAACCGAACCCGACTGCCACTGTTCTTTGAACCACGCCAGAATACTGGCATCGTCATTGAGTGCGATGGCCTCGCCCTGCCATTCGCCTTTGTACAAACGAATGAAGGCGGCGAACGCCAGCACAATGCGCGGCGGCAGTTCCCCGAACTTTTGCTGGTAGGCCAACAGGGTTGATAGGATGCGGGGGCGTTCCTTGGCGCTGGAATTGGTAGCAATCGTCAGCAGACGATGATGCACTGATGGGTTGCGGAAGCGGTCGAAGACATCAGCGGCGAACTGTGTCAGTTCGTCTTTATCGAGGTCCATCGACGGAATGATCTCTTTGTGGGCCTCGTCGATGAGCATCGGTCCCAGCGCGGGATGGTCGAGGGCTTCGCGCACAAAGGTTAATCCGAGCAGGATGCCAATCGGTACCATCGACGTATGCAGGCCGTTGAGAATACGCACTTTGGTTTCGCGATAGGGGTTGGCATCCTCCACAATTTTGATATTGAGCTTGGTGCGGGTCTGAGCGATGGGCAGTTCGTCACGCAGGCTTTGCGGCCCCTCGATGATCCAGCTATGGTAAGGTTCGCCCATGACCAGCAGCTTGTCCTCAAAACCAAGCTGTCGCTGAATCTCGTCGGCGGTCGCGGTCGGGTAGCCAGGAACAATGCGATCCACGAGCGTGTTGGTGAAAATATTGTGGTCTCTGATCCAATGTCCGAAATCGGTTTCCAGGCCCCAGATGCTGGCATAGCGCAGGACCATATCGCGCAGTTGGGTGCCATTATCCTCGATCAGTTCCGTCGGGATGATGATGCAGCCTTTATCGGCGGCACCTTCAAACTGCTGATAGCGCGCATGCAGGAAAAGCGTCAATTTGGCCGGGAAGGACGAAGGTGGCGTGTCAGTCGCTTTATCGCTTTCCACAAAGCTGATGCCTGCTTCGGTCGTGTTGGAAATCAGGAAGCGGACCTCCGGCTGACGCGCCAGCGCCAGATATGCGGCGAAATCGTCATAGGGGTACAGCGTGCGATTGATGCAGGTAATCAGGCGATTGGATTCGACAAACTCACCATTTTCGATGCCCTCCAGGCGCACATAGTACAGGCCATCCTGTTCATCGAATTCTTCGTACTGGCCAGGAGTGACTTTGACGACCACCACGCCGCTGTCGAAATCAGCTTCAGTGTTCATCACATCGATGGCCCAATCCGCGAAGGCGCGCAGAAAATTGCCCGCGCCGAACTGCACGATGCGATCCGGGTGTTCTAACGGAATTTGTGCCGTCTGACGGTTGAGTTGGGGTAAGGTGCTCATAATTTGTATGTACTCTTTGCCAGCCCGTAGGCCATATCCTTGACCATTGCCTGGGCGTCTTCTTCGTCGATGATGTGGCGCACGAGTAATCCGGCCACCCAATCCGCAGCGGCACGACGCCAGACATCATGGCGCGCCGGAATCGATGGATAGGCGCGGGTATCGTCGTTGAAGCCAGCCGTGTTATAGATGCCTGCCGTTTCGATCACATCGTCGAAGTAGCGGCGCATCCCCAACAAACTATCGAAGAACCACCAGGGCGGTCCCAGCTTCAAAATCGGGTAGTGGCCTGCTAATGGGGCCAGCTCGCGGCTGTAGGTCGTTTCATCCAGATTGAACAGAATGACGGTCATATCGCGCTCGTTGCCGAACTGGTCCAGAAAGGGCTTGAAATCACGGGTGAATTCCATCTGTAAGGGAATATCGGCGCCTTTGTCGCGGCCAAAACGCTCGAAGATGATCGGGTTGTGGTTGCGATACGACCCGACATGAATCTGCATGACCATACCATCATCGAGGCTCATCTGGCCCATCTGGATGAGCATGTGGCCCGTAAAGCGTTTGGCATCCTCAGCAGAGGCTTTGCCCTGGCGCGCCCTATCGAAAATCGCTTTGGCTTCTTTGTCAGACAGCAGTTCGGTGTAAGCAGAAACGGCGGCGTGGTCGGTGGCAGTCGCACCCATCGACACGAAGAATTCACGGCGCTGCCGCAGTGCGCTCAGGAACGAGGTGTAGCCTTTTACGGTGATGCCGGAAACGTCGCTGAGTTGGTCGATATTCTGCTGCCAGCCTTCGTTGTCGATATTAACGACCGCATCCGGTCGGAAGGTCGGGATGATGCGCCCACCCCAGCCAGATTCCCGAATGGCTTTGTGATGCATAAGCGTATCGGTGGCGGTATCAGTGGTGGCCAGCACTTCAATATTGAAGCGCTCGAACATGGCGCGCGGCCTGAATTCCGGCTGCTGAAGTTTGGCGTCGATGGCGTCGTAAATGGCCTGAGCATTTTCGCTATTCAGCTTCTGGTCGATGCCGAAAACTTCGCTCAATTCATCACGCAGCCAGATACCTGTTGGTGTGCCCCGGAACAGGTACCAATTGTCACAAACCGTCTGCCAGATTTTGCGATGATCCTGCTCGACCGGACCGCCATCCTGTCGGGGAACAGCCAGGGATTCCAGGCTGATGCCCTGCGAATACAGCATACGGAAGATGTAGTGATCGGGAATGATGAGCAGATCGACTGGTGTGCCGAACAGGTAATCCGGATCGGAAAGCAGGCGTGGATCGACGTGGCCATGTGGGCAGACGAGAGGCAGGTCGGCGATGGTCGCATACAGCTCGCTGGCCGCCTGCCGCTGCGCCGGATCAGGAGAAAAATAACGGTCATCCATCAAGGGTATCGTCCTGTATGAGCAATCTGGCAAAAAATCTATCTTCTTAAGGACCCCACCCTTAAATCCCCTCCCCGAAAGAGAGGGGACCTTGCCCGCTACTGTGTACTTTAGTAGAGGCATCCTTCCTCCTTCGGGGGAAGGATCGAGGATGGGGGTCTTGTGACACTATTCAGTCGGCGTCGCCGTTTTCTTCGGCAGGACAAACAGATCAGGTACGTTGACCATGCAGCCTGTTTCCATCGAGCGATTGGCCGAGATGCCGACGAGTATAGACGCCGCACCGTCGATGTGCGAGGCCGCTCGGTGGAATCTGTCATATGGCGGATCGGGCGAGAAGATTTGCCGCAGCATGACCGGATCGGCCCCGCCGTGACCGCCTTCACCTGTAGGCACTTCGACCGGATAGCTTTCCCCGAACATGGGGTAAGCACGCATGCGGGCGGCTTTGAAAGCGCCCTTGCTCTCTTTGGCGGCACCATCTCCCTGTAGATGGTTGATATTCTCGGAGATGTCCATCTCGATGCGGCCTTTGGTGCCGGTGATGGCCACGCGCAGCCCTTCCCAGGGTGAGTAAGCAATCAGGTTATAGGAGAGCAGTACGCCATTTTCATAACGTACGCTGACGTTCATGGTGTCCTCAGCCGTGATCGGTTCGCCGAAGACGTTACGGTCACGCAGGTAGCCCGTTTCTGGTTCGGCATCCATGTACAGGCGCTTGTAGACCTGCTTGTCATCCAGGAAGAGGGCGAAGGGGTCGTTTTTGGCTTCCGGCACGCCCGTGTAGCGATTGTAACTATAGTGCTCACCGCGCGCTTCGGCATTTTCTTTGCCATAAAAGAGCAAATCGCCCATCGCCATGACCTGCTTGGGATAGGAATCAATCCACCAGTTGACCAGGTCGAAGTGGTGGGTGGCCTTATGGACCAACAGACCGCCGCTGTTCACCTTCTCGCGGTGCCAGCGCCGGAAGTAATCCGCACCGTGACTGGTATCCAGCAGCCAGGAGAAATCCACCGCCAGCGGACGCCCAACCACGCCGTCCATGACCAGTTCCCGAAAGCGGGTATAGGCCGGGGCATAACGATAGTTGAAAGTCACACGCAGCGATTTGCCAGTGCGGTCAATGGCATCGTAGATGGCTTTCATCCTATCGATGTCGGTCGTCATGGGCTTTTCTGAAATGACATCGCAGCCCAGTTCCATCGCGCGCACGATGTACTGGTGATGGGTCGCGTCCATGGTGGTGACGATCACTGTATCCGGTTTGGTTTCCGCGATCATTTTGTCAAAATCAGCCGCTAGATAAGTCGGCAGGGGGCCGATCCCCATCTGCTCGCCAAGCTGTTCATTATAGAAGTCCATGCGCGTCTGGCTAAGATCGCTAAAGGCGACCAGTTCTGCCACGTCAGGATAGGTCTTGGTGATGGCTTCGACGAACATCCCCGCACGGGAGCCTGTCCCAATCAGTGCATAACGTTTTTTCTGGGTCATAAAATGTCCTTAAGCGTTCCTTTGAAAATGATCTACAAGTGCGACTGGCAGAGACGAAATTCGGAAGCAGAATAGACCAGTTCGGTCATATGGATTGATGCAATTTGAGGATAGCATATGCCTACAGATTGACTGGTAAAAGACCGCATTTATTGTATCCATAAAATTGGCAAAAGGGCCAATTGCATTTATCATATAGGATATAGGATTTGAGACAAGGAACCATCCATAACCGATATGATTTGCTTTTAAAAGGCGGAAAGATATTCTTTATGAGACCCTAAAGAGATGTTTGCCATGTACTTATGAACCGACTTCATGAGCTTCATAGCCAGTTTGTGGGGTCCTTATTTTAAGCCAGTCTGTATGCCAGACAAGACGCCCAGCCCATCTTAAAAATGACGCAAAATGATTTAACCGCCAGCTTACCTGGCGCGATGACTGCATCAACATCACCCACTTTAAAACGGGGTGTTCGATGTAAGCCTTCGTACCCGCATGACACAGCGGATCAAACACTTTATTTGCGAATACAACAGGGGGCGTTGAGCAACAATCAGCCGTTCGGAGGATGGCGAAGGTTCCTCAACGTAACAGGGAGGTGACCCCTTATGTTTGTAGCCACAGTACACCCACTCGCTCCAGAGCGCCCAGCAGTTGGAGTGGTGATTTTTAAAACATTACTTACCGCCTCGGCGACCTTTAATCGCTGCCCCTGCGTAAGGAGAAGCCTTCGATGAACTATAAACGTGTTGCCCAACTGCGGACGCCGGAGCAATTTTTAGACTATTGCCAGTCGGTCGATGCCGAGATGCCCTTCGATGCGGATGTTCAGTATGGGGCGGGTGCTCCACTGGCCCAGCCCTATAGCTATCGTGGAACGACCCTCAGCAATCGGTTTTCAGTGCTGCCGATGGAAGGCTGGGACGGAACGGCTGATGGCCATCCCAGTGACCTCACCAAACGGCGCTGGCAGCGCTTCGGTGAGAGTGGCGCGGATTTAATCTGGGGCGGGGAAGCGGTCGCGGTACGCCATGATGGCCGCGCCAATGCCCGCCAGCTCATTATCAACGAGCAAACGGTGGGGGACATTGCGGGATTGCGCGAAGCGCTGCTGGCGGCCCACAAAGAGCAGATAGGCACCACCGATGGCATGGTCATTGGCCTGCAACTGACGCACTCTGGGCGTTTCTGCCGACCGAATACCCATGCCCTGGAACCGCGCATTGCCTATCGGCACCCAGTGCTGGATGAGAAGTTCAATATCGACAGCGACGATTATTTGTTGTCCGATGGTGAGATTGACCAACTGATTGAGGACTTCGCCAGAGCGGCGGTGCTGGCCCAAAAGGCGGGTTATGATTTTGTGGACATCAAGCACTGTCATGGCTACCTGGGCCATGAATTCCTGAGCGCGATGGACCGCCCTGGCAAGTATGGCGGCAGCTTTGAGAATCGCACGCGCTTTTTGCGCAATGCCGTCGAAGCCGTGCGTGCGGCGGCCCCTGGTCTGGATATTGGCGTTCGCCTGAGCGCCTTCGACTGGATTCCATTTAAACCTGGTGACGAAAACATCGGCGAGAAAACACCCTATGAAGGTCATTATCCCTATGCCTTCGGTGGCGATGGCAGCGGCACAGGTATCGACCTGAGTGAACCAAACCAATTTCTGGATTTGCTGCTTTCGCTGGATATTCAACTGCTGTGCGTGACGGCTGGCAGCCCCTATTATGTGCCGCACATTCAGCGTCCGGCGATCTTCCCGCCATCGGATGGGTATCTGCCGCCGGAAGACCCGTTAGCGGGTGTCGCACGCCAGATCAAAGCAACAGGCGAACTTAAAAAGCATCGTCCAGAATTAACTGTGATCGGCTCCGGTTACAGCTATTTGCAGGATTGGCTGCCGAATGTGGCGCAGGCGGTCGTTCGCCAGGGTATGGCCGATTTCGTGGGCCTGGGACGCATGGTGCTTTCATATCCCGATATGCCCGTCGATATTCTGCGCGGGAATACACTACAGCGTAAGCGCATCTGCCGTACCTTCAGCGACTGCACGACGGCCCCGCGCAATGGCATTGTCTCCGGCTGCTATCCGCTGGATGATTTTTACAAAAATTCCGAGCGCGCAGAAGCACTCAAAGAAGCTAAGAAGGCATCGGAAATTGTGAAGTGAGATGCCAGTGGTTGGTTTTTAGTCGTTAGTGATTGGAATGTGTTGTATATAAGAACAGGTAGCCTGGATGTGCCGCCAGAAGCTGAAGCATCTGGCTAGACAAAAGCCAAGTCCACTGAAGGGACTAAAGGGGCAGCTCGCAGCGGGTCAGAGTGCCTTTAGTGCACTTCCCGCTGCCCAAACGTAGCCACACGACTTCAGTCTGTGGCGACAACGGTCATCATGATGTATTAACAAACACGTTTCTGGTATCGGGCGCAGCATGCTGCGCTTCTACGCTGCCTATGTATGATGAACTATCGCTTTATTGATCGAATTTGCTTCGTTGGAAGGACACTCCCTCATGACAGCCCATCGTCTCGTGATTGTCGGCACGGGCAATTCCGTTGGGAACCACCTGAAATCCATTCAAAAACTGGGCGACCGCACTGAGATTGTCGCTGCCGTTGATCTGGATGCCGAGCGCGTCCAGGCGTTTTGCAAAGAGAACGATATTCCGAACTGGTATACCTCAGTGACGGAGATGCTGGCTGCGGAAAAACCCGATTTGGTGTGCGTGGTGACGCCGCCGGCGACCCATGCGGACATCAGCATTGAGTGCATGGAAGCGGGAAGCTGGGTCTACTGCGAGAAGCCGCTGTGCTCCTCGCTGGCAGAATTCGACCGCATACAGGAAGCCGAACAGCGCACAGGCAAGTTCGTCAGCACCGTGTTCCAGTGGCGCTTTGGGTCGGCAGGCAAGCACCTCAAAAAGCTGATTCAGCAGGGTGCCCTCGGTAAGCCGACGGTCGCCGTCTGCAATACGTTGTGGTACCGCACACAGGACTATTACGACGTTCCCTGGCGCGGGAAGTACGCCACCGAATTCGGTGGACCAACGATGACGCTTGGCATCCACCTGACTGATTTGTTCCTGTGGCTGATGGACGACTGGCAAGAAGTCCAGGCGATGATTGGCACACTGGACCATGACATCGAGGTCGAAGATGCCTCAATGGCGCTGGTGCGCTTCGGCAGTGGTGCGATGGGCAGCATCGTCAATAGCTCGGTATCGCCACGCCAGGAGAGCTACCTGCGCATGGACTTCCAGCAGGCGACATTGGAATGCACGGCGCTCTATCGCTATGCCAACGAGCACTGGAAGATCAGCACACCGAATGATGAACCTAACGATGCCCTCGCCGCCTGGAACGAGCTAGAAGAAGATTTCGGCGGGACACACGATGTTCAGATTGGCGAGATACTCGACTGCATGGCGACGAATGAGCGTCCGCCTGTCAGTGGCGATGAAGCGCGGCGCATCATTGAATTCACGGCCAGCCTGTATAAATCGGCCAAGACCGGGCAGGTGATCAAACGGGGAAGCATCACGATGGATGACCCGTTCTACTATGGCAATGCAGGCATACTTCCGCAGGCAGGTGACTGATGACGGTTCGATTTGCAGCCATAGGCTTTGCCCATCCTCACATTTATGGCATATGCGAAGCTCTGCTCAACGCCGGGGCCGAGTTGGTCAGCTTTTATGACACGGAGCCGGAGCGCATCGCTACGTTCAGTGAGCGCTACCCGCAGGCGCAGCAGGCTGAATCTATCGAGGCAATTTTGGAGGATGATAGCATCCAGGTCGTGGCGAGCGCATCCATCCCCAATGAGCGCGCGCCATTGGGTGCGCAGGTTATGCAGCACGGCAAAGATTTCCTGGTAGCCAAACCTGCGTTCAGCAGTATGGAACAGCTCGAAGAAGCGCGGCGCGTCCAGGCGGAAACGGGACGCATCTACAGCGTGTACTTTGGTGAGCGCTTCCATAACCACGCCACCATCAAAGCCGGAGAACTGGTGCATGCCGGGGCCATCGGCCAGATTGTGCAGACCGTCGGTTTTGGGCCGCATCGGCTGTTGGGGCATACGCCGCGCCCGGACTGGACGTTTGATCGCTCGTACTTCGGCGGCATCATCAACGACTTGGCCAGCCATCAGATGGACCAGTTTTTGTATTTTACGGGCAGCACCACTGCGGAAGTGGTCGCGGCGAATATCGGCAACTTCAAGCACACGCAGTTCCCCAGGATGCACGATTTTGGCGATGTGATGGTGCGCAGCCCACATGCGACCGGTTATGTGCGCGTCGATTGGATGACGCCGCCGGGGCTGGATACCTGGGGTGATGTGCGCCTGTTCATCCTGGGCACAGAGGGTTACATGGAGCTGCGCAAAAATACCGACATCGCCGGACGCACAGGTGGCAGTCACCTGTTCATGGTCGATGGTAAGGGCATGCACTACGTTGAATGCGCTGATGTCGAACTGCCGTTTGGTAGGCAGTTTTTGGCCGATGTCCGCGACCGTACCGAAACGGCCATGCCCCAAGCGCACTGCTTCCTGGCATCGGAGTTGGCGCTGCAAGCCGAACTTAAAGCGTATGAACTGACGGATTTGAGTTAAAACCCCACCTCTAAATCTCCTCCCCATGATGGGAGGAGACTTAGAGGTTGCTGCTTTGTCGCTAAGAAAGGCATCCTTCCACCTCACGGAGGAAGGACCGAGGATAGGGGGCATGGTAATGACTCGGATTTTCAAACTACATTTCTAGGAAACAGGCTTCCACATGATTGAGCTACCCGGCGATTGGCATCACCCGCCCAGGGAATTTTCATTTGCGCCCTTCTGGTTCTGGAACGACCGCCTAAGCAAAGAAGAAATCGCACAGCAGATGGCTGATTTCCAGGCGCATGGCGTGGATGCTTTCGTGATTCATCCGCGTGTGGGCCTGCCGCATGATATGGGCTGGATGAGCGATGCCTTACTTGGCATGATGCGTTTCGCCATTGAGGAAGCGCAGCGGCGCGCCATGTGGGTCATTCTGTACGATGAGGGCATGTATCCCAGCGGCTCGTCGTCGGGCCAGGTCGTCGCGGAAGATGCCGCTTACCAGTGCCGAGGGATGGTGCGTATCAATCTTGATGCGGTTGCGCCCAACAGCATCGACCAGGGAGTGCAAATCGGCACAGATGGCCGACCCGTTTTAGGTGAGTATCAAACGCTGGTGGCTGAGGTCGAGCACAAGGGTACGCGCTACGCGATTGTGCAGCGTCCGATCCACTCGGTGATTCGCGGCTTGCATTACATTAACGAGGATAGCGACGAGCCACCTGAAGATGAACCCCCGGCCATCGACCTGCTGAACGCGGAGGCGGTCGCCTGCTTTGTGCGGCTGGTCTACCAGCGGTTTTATGACGAATTTGGCGAGCATTTCGGTAAGACGATCAAGGCCATTTTCACCGATGAGCCGATGCTGTTGGGGCGTCCCAAAGAGCGCGACATCATGCCTGCCACACCGGGCATTCTGGGGTATATCAACGATTTTCTGGGCTATGACTTCACGCCAAATCTGGCGGCGCTGTGGGATGAGGACTGTCCGCAGACCGTTTTCGACGACTTTGAACGTGCGATTGAGCATCGGCTGGAGCAGACCTACTATGCCCAGTTATATGACTGGTGCGAAGCACATAACATCGACCTGACAGGCCACCCATCAGAAGCCGATGCCACCCGCCACCTGCGCTACTTCCATATTCCGGGGCAGGATGTTGTCTGGCGCTGGGTGCTGCCGGATATGCCCTCTGCGTTGGAAGGTCGCCAATCGACGCAGGGGAAAGCCGCGTCTTCGATGATGCTGCATACGGGTCGCCGCCGCAATGCCAATGAGTTTTGCGGGGCATTTGGCCATGAATTCACATTCGATGAAATGCAGTGGTTGGCCAATTGGCTGCTCGTTCGCGGGTGCAACCTATTGATCCCGCATGCCTTTTACTATTCGGTACGTGGGCCGCGCTTGCATGAGCGTCCGCCGGATGTGGGGCCGAATAGTCCCTGGTGGGAGGATGGTTTTAAGCCGCTGGCCGATGCCTGCCGCCGCTTATCCTGGCTGAATACCGACAGCGAACTGGTCTGTCATGTGGCCATTTTGGGTGGGCATCATCACCTGCCCTGGCGTGCCGCCAAAGACTGTTTCCAGCATCAGATCGACTTCAACTATCTGGATAGCGATGATTTGCTGCATTGTGAAGTCCACGATGGCAAGCTGCACATCGCCGAGCAGATTTATAGCGTGCTGCTGATCGATGGTCCAGTGGATGAAAGCCTCTGGCAGCAAGTGGAAGCGCTGGGCGTACCTGTCGTTGCATGGTCGGATGACGCAGCCAATAGCATTGCAGAACTGAGACAGCACTTGCCCACATCTGATTTGCCCTCTGTAGATGCGCCAGGGCTGAGGGTGCGACACGTTCGCAAAGCCGGACGCGACTGGTATGTGTTGTTCAACGAGGAACAAACTCCGATTGATGCGCTATTTGCGGTTGATGGAGCGTGGCTGGTCCACGCAGAAACGGGCGATGCTGAACCGTATGACGGTCGATTGATGCTGGCAGGGCATGAGCGCGTTTTACTGGTAACTGCCGCCGGAAGCTAAGTACACTTCCCACAGCAAAAAAAAGCCGCATGACTTCAGTCTGCGGCGTAGACACTCAGGCTTAAAAGGCCTTATTGCTGTTGTTGCTGCTGTTGTTGATGTTGGTAACTGTAATGCGGCATGACGATTTCCGGCGCGAGCGGTTCGTCGTCTTCTGGTACATCATCCTTTTGAGTGACCTGTACGCGGACCTTGAGTTTGGTCTCCACATTACCCTTGAACACGCCGCGCGTTGGTGAGGCTTTGGCGTAATCCTGGGCGACACACACGCGAATATGGCGGTCGGTTACGATCAGGTTGTTGGTGGGGTCGAAGCCGACCCACATGAAGCCCGGTACATAGGCTTCGATCCAGGCGTGAGAGGCATCCTGAAACGAACGATCATTGGCGCCTTTGCGATGGTACAGATAGCCGCTGACGTAGCGTGCTGGAATACCTACCTGCCGCAGCAGAGCCAGCATAATATGCGTGAAATCCTGGCAGACACCCTTACGCGCGTCCAGCGCAATATCAATTGGAGAATCCGCCTTGGTGAAGTCCTGCACGTAGTCAAAGTGCTCATAGATGGCGTTATTGAGGTCTCTCAGCAGCGTTAAGGGATCGGCGTAGCGCTCTCCCCAGCCGATTTCCTGGGCAAACTGCTTGAGTAACGGCGTCACTTTCGTATATTGGCCAGGAAGCAGCATGTCGTAAATTTCGCGCTCCTCAATCGCTTTGTCGAGTTGATCCCAGGCTTCATATGGCAGGGCATCCGGCAGCGGCGGCGGCGTTTTCACTTCGACAAAGGACTCTGCTTTGATCGCCAGTTCAGTGTGCGGCGCGGGAATATCAAAGGTATGGACTGTATTGCCGAGATAATCACGATGATTGAGGATACGCGCATCCGGGCTGACTTCCAGGTCAAAGCGAATACATCGCTGGCCGATTTCACTACGCGGGTGTATACGCAGTTCCATCACACTGTCCGTGATTGGCCCGGAGTAGTGATAATCTGTGAGGTGGGTAATTGCGTAGAACATCGTCCTACAAAGCCGTTTCTATTGGGTACGTGATGTAAGTATGGTACAGGTTATCGTGAATTCGGTAGATCTGCTGCTTAATATTATCTAAGTAATCGTGCAGCGAATGTATATCTTCAATTTCATCATAGCTTAACTGGGATTGCAAGCGCCCCGCCAGCCGATACAGGCGTGAATTACGCGCACGGTCGGACATTTCCTCCAGCGCATTGAGTGAGGACTGGATCGCTTCTACGCAAAAGCGCAGCGACCGCGGGAATTCCCGATTGAACAATAAGAACTCGATAATCCAACTGGATTGCACATTGGCGCTGTAGACTTTGGTATAGGCCTCAAAGGCCGTGACCGACTTCAGCGTGCCGATCAGCTCGAAATAGCGCAATGTGGAAATTTCTTCGCCGCGCTTAAGATGCTCATTATCGAAATGCACATCCAGCAGGTTCAGTAAAGCGATGCTGCGCTCGATGAACCTGCCAAGCTGGATGAAGTGCCAGCCCTGGTTGTGGTTCATGGTGGCGTCAGTGATGCCCTGGAACAGGTGCGAACCATCGCGCACTTGCAGATAATAATCATGCGGGAAGGCTTCCCACACGCTGTCGACGACGGTACTGCGCAAATGCAGGTGCAGCTTGTTGATCTGCATCCACATTTCCGAACTGAGCTGCTCGCGGACCTGACGGGCATTTTCCCGCGCGCCAGTAATCAGCGCGATGATCGACGAGGCATTGCTAATATCAAACGTCAGGGTAAACAGGGGATGATCTTGCGGCATGTCCTCTGGTGGCAGGGTCAGGCTGTCGATCAGGCGGTTCAGACGGCGCTGTTCTTCCATGCTAGAGGCAATATCAATATTCAGGTTGAGGTAGACATCAAGCTGGCGCGATGTATTTTCGGCCCGTTCCAGATAACGACTCATCCAGAAGAGGCTGTCGGCCACGCGCGAGAGCATCGGTTGATTGCTATTCATAAAGCACCCACGTGTCTTTGCTGCCACCACCCTGCGATGAATTGACAACCAGCGAACCTTTGCGCAGTGCGACGCGCGTCAGCCCACCAGGCACGATGGTTGCGCCATCGCTGCCATACAGCACAAAGGGACGCAGATCAATATGGCGCGATTCGATCTGGTTATCGACGAAGCACGGCGCTATTGATAGCGAAATAGTCGGCTGGGCGATATAGCCGCGCGGGTTAGCCTCCACCGCGCGGATAAATTCCTGCTGCTGTTCTCTTGTGCTGGCCGGGCCGATCAGCAGGCCATAACCGCCGGATTCCCCCACCGCTTTGATGACCAGCTTGTCGATATTCTGAAGGACATGCTGGCGCTGGACATCATCTTCCAGCAGGTAGGTTTCCACACTTTCCAGGATCGGGTCTTCGCCCAGGTAGTATTTGATGAGGCTGGGGACATAGGCATAAATCGCCTTGTCGTCCGCGACGCCGGTGCCGATGGCGTTGGCCAGTGCGACGTTCCCCTGGCGATAGGCGTTGAACAGGCCGTTGACACCGAGCTGTGTATCTGGCCGGAAAATCAGCGAATCGAGGAAGTCGTCATCGACACGGCGATAAATGACATCGACTTTCTTGAGGCCGCTGGTGGTACGCATATAGACATAGCCATCGTGGACCAGCAGGTCGCGGCCTTCCACCAGTTGGATACCCATCTGCCGCGCCAGGAAGGTATGCTCATAGTACGCCGAGTTATAGACGCCTGGTGTCATCAGTACGATGGTTGGGTTTTCAATATGGGGTACCAGCGATTGCAGCTTGCTGAGTAGGACCTGCCCGTAGCGATCTACCGGGCGCACGCCGTAATTATGGAACAGGCGCGGGAACACATTTTTGGCGACCTGACGGTTGGCCAGCATATAAGACACGCCGCTGGGTACGCGCAGGTTATCTTCCAGCACAGCGAAGCTGCCGCTGGGCATACGGATCAAATCTGTGCCGCAGATGACGACATAAATATTATGGGGCACGTCCACATCGCGCATTTCGCGCCGATAGTGCTTGCTGCTGGCGACCATCTGGTAGGGAATGACCTTATCGCGGAAGACCCTGCCCTCGTGGTAAATATCGTGCAGAAAGAGGTTGAGCGCGTGCAGTCGCTGCTTCAGACCGCTTTCGATGTGGTTCCATTCCTGGCCGGTGACAATGCGCGGCAGCAGATCAAACGGGAAGGTGCGCTCAGTGCCTTCGCCATCGCCATAAACGGTGAATGTGATGCCCTGATTGAGGAAAGCAACATCAGCCGCGTGCTGGTGCGAATTGAGATCCTCTGCGGAAAGCTCGCGCAGGCGTTCCACCAGATTGGCATAATGCGGACGAGGCTCATGCCTGCCAAGGAAAGTCTCGTCATAGCAACTGTAGAGTGACTCGTACTTTTGCAGCATCGAGTCTAAGGCTCGTAACGTCATTGCGCGTCCCAAAACAAACAATAGGTACGTTTTTATGAAAGCAAAAATCCGAGGGGACACCCCGTATGATGTCTGAGTGCAACAATTACCGCGTATAAATCAGGATGTGTTGACAGCAGATTCGAGATGCACCTTCGCAGAGGTTAGGCATGCCTAACCCTGGGCAAAACATGTCTTGCCCCTACAATCGGCGCTTGTTTACTGGTCACGAACCCATCATAGGGTAAATGTCAACAGAACCCAGGAACTCACAACTGATTGTAACGCGGGACGAAACCCTTTTGTTTAGCACTAATCACGAAATATCCATCGCTGATCTCAATGAAATTGTACATAATGTCTGAACCTTGTGGGTAAATTCAAGACAATGAAAGAGCGCAAACATGCTTAAAACAGGGTTGGTTTCGGTCACTTTCCGGCAGTTGGAAGCTGCACATATCATTGAACTGACACAGCAGGCCGATCTGGGCAGCATCGAGTGGGGCGGTGATATTCATGTGCCGCATGGCGATCTCGACCAGGCGCGTCTGGTCCGGCAGATGACAACCGATGCAGGATTAGCAGTGTCGGCGTATGGGTCATATTATCGGCTGGGGGCAGGCACAGAAGCCGAGCTAAGGGCTGTCCTCAATACGTGTGCGGCACTGGGTGCCCCTATCGTTCGGGTGTGGGCCGGGGAACGCGGCTCGGCGGTGGCTGATGAAGCCTATCGGCAAACGGTCTATGCTGATGCTCGCCGTGCTGCTCAATGGGCCACAGAACGCGGTATCGGCATCAGCCTGGAATATCATCAGAATACGCTGACCGATACGCTGCAATCGACAGTGGCGTTATTGCAGGCAGTCGATCACCCCAATCTGCGTACCTACTGGCAGCCAGAACACACCCCAGACCTGACGACCAAGACCAGCAGCCTGCGCACACTGCTTCCCTGGCTGACGAATGTGCATGTTTTTCATTGGGAGCCAGAAACGCACGCTCGTTATCCGCTGGCAGATGGCGCAAACGACTGGCGCGCCTATCTGGACATCCTCAAAACTTCGGCGAGTGAACATGTGCTGTCGCTGGAATTTGTGTGTGGTGATGACCCCGAACAATTCTTGCAGGATGCACAGACCTTGCAGCAGTGGCTGGCTACCTGAGCTAAAATCGGGTGTTCACATAGGGGACGAACGATGATTAAAGCAAAGCCATTTAGCTTAAAACAAGTCAACTTATTTGATGGACCGTTCAAAGATGCGATGGTTCGCGATGCGGCCTACCTGATGCAGCTTGACCCTGACCGCCTGCTGCATATGTTCCGGATGACGGCTGGCCTGTCGAGCGATGCCGAGCCGTATGGCGGCTGGGAGTCGCCGGAAGGGGAATTACGCGGTCACAGCCTGGGGCACTATTTATCGGCGTGTTCGCTGATGTATGCCAGCACAAGTGATGAAGCCTTTAAGGAGCGCGCAGACTATATCGTTGCTGTGCTGGGTGAGTGCCAGGACGCAATGCCGACCCAGGGCTATAACCAGGGTTTTTTATCGGCCTACCCTGAGACATTCTTCGACCGTGTGGACAGGCGCTGGTATGTATGGGCACCCTACTATACCCTGCACAAGATTCTGGCGGGGCTGCTGGATGCCTATAACCTATGCAACGACGATCAGGCGCTGGTCATCCTGGAGAATATGGCCGATTGGCTGTATCAGCGCACCAGCCGCCTGACGCAGGAACAAATGAAAATTTCGCTGCTGAACGAGCCAGGTGGCATTACGGAAACATTGGCCAGTTTATATGGCGTCACAGGTAAGCCGGAACACTTAACGTTGTTGCAGCGCTTTAATGATGAGGTCCTGTTGGGCATGATGGCCCGCGAAGAGGATCATCTCGACCGGATGCACGCCAATACCCAGGTGCCGAAGGCGATTGGTGCTGCCCTGCAATACGAAGTCGCGCATGATGAGGCATCGCGCAAGATTGCCACCTTCTTCTGGGAACGGGTGGCGCTGGCGCGGTCGTATGCCATCGGCGGCCACAGTGATGATGAGTTATTCTTTCCGGTGGATCGTTTTGGCCAGCACCTGAGTACGCTCAGTGCGGAGACCTGTAACACGTATAACATGCTCAAGCTGACGCGGCACTTGTTCGGATGGGAACCGTCAGCCACCTACATGGATTTTTACGAGCGCGGCCTGTTCAACCATATCCTGGGTTCGCAAGACCCGGAAGCGGGCATGGTGACTTACTTCATCTCGCATAGGCCAGGGCACGTCAAGCTGTACAACACGCCTGAGAACTCATTCTGGTGCTGTGTGGGTACAGGCATCGAGAACCACGCTAAATACGGCGATACGATCTATTATCATGATGATGATTCGCTGTATGTGAATCTGTTCATCGCCTCGGAACTGATCTGGCCGGAGCGAGGCATCACATTGCGCCAGGAGACAACGTTCCCTGATGAGGACACAACCCGCCTGCTGTTTACCTGTCACAAACCCACCTCACTGGCCCTGAAAATTCGCTATCCTTACTGGGCGGAAGGCATGACCCTCACTGTGAATGGGGAAGCCGTCGCCGTCGATGGTGAGCCAGGTTCGTATGTGACCATCGAGCGTGAATGGCAGGACGGCGACGAGGTCATCATTAAACTACCAATGTCGCTGCGTCTGGAAGCGCTTCCAGGCGAGCCGGATATTGTCGCCTTTATGTACGGGCCAATCGTGCTGGTGGGGGCATTGGGAACCGATGATGAAATGCCAGGGCCGTATCTGAATGACTATCATGTGCGCGAAGCTGCTGCGAACTTTTTGCCGACGCCAGATGTGCCTGTGCTAAAAGGCAGCAAGGCAGACCTGCTGACGAAAACACACGCTGTCGAGGGCAAGCTGCTAACCTTCGTTACCGAAGGCATTGGCCAGCCACATGATGTTGAGTTGGTGCCGTTCTAT
Source organism: Anaerolineaceae bacterium (assembly GCA_020634165.1). Lineage (GTDB taxonomy): Bacteria > Chloroflexota > Anaerolineae > Aggregatilineales > Phototrophicaceae > Phototrophicus. The sequence goes on from JACKCF010000002.1 coordinate 533,993, forward strand.
GTGCTGCATCACCAGCGCTATACAATCTACTGGCAGCGGGTCGATTGATTGAGTGCGGCATCTTTGACAAGGCATGCCTTGCCGCTACGAGCAGCATATACACGCAAAGAGGGCACCCCACAGGATGCCCTCTTTATGCTTGAGGTATAGAATGCGATTTTCGTGAGTGAGTTATGACGCTTGGCGCTGCTTTTCCTGCTCGGCTTCTGCGTGCAGTTTGCGCTGCCAACGGTCGATGATGGTCCCCAGAACAACCAGTAACAAGAGCGGGATGCCAATGCGGATAATGAACATGACGGCTACATCAAAGATGAGGTTAATGTCTGACATGATATTGCTCCTATAAGCAGGCTATTTGTGCTGTCGTTTCATGTTTACAGCATAGCAATTTGGAGCGATGTTCGTAAATCAGAGGACTGGCCCAAATGTCATGGGTGGTTTCCCCCATACCTCGTCTGGGGGTTCCACCATATACTATGAGTATAAGATTAATTAACGTAACCGTGTGATGTAAACGTCATGGCCATTGATTGGACAACCCTGATCGTTCCAGTCTATTTCCTTTATGGTCTGGCGTTTTACTCTATGGGCCTGGCCCTGATGGTTGAATCGGGGCGGGCATCGGAACTGGGTTTTGCGCGGTCGATGCGCCTGCTGGCCGGATTCGCCCTCTTACACGGTGCCCATGAATGGCTCGAATTCCTCGAACGTATTCTTTACTGGACAAATGACCTGACCTTACCCGCCTGGGTCGTCTGGTTCCGGGTGGCCTTGTTAGCCTCATCTTTCCTGGCGCTAGTAGCCTTTGGCGAGCATCTCCGTTCTTTGGAGGACCAAGATAAGCCGCGCATCAACCTGGTGGTGCTGGCCGTGATCTGGTACGCGGCATCCTGCATCATCATCCAGGCTGCCAACCAACTTGACGAAGCAAGCTGGGCGGCTGTCTGCGATGTACTTGCACGGTACGTCCTGGGCATTCCGGCGAGTATCCTGGCGGCGTTCGTTCTTTTCCGTCAGCGCAAAAACATCCTCAATGAGAAGATGCAGCGCTACGCAATTTACTTCTCCTTTGCGGCTGTTTCGATGCTGATCTACGGTGTGATCGGCCAGATTTTCGTCAGGCAAACGCTGATTTTCCCGGCCACGATCATCAACGAAGACCTGTTTATGTATCTGTGTGGTTTTCCGGTGCAGGTGCTGCGCGCGCTGATGGCGCTGGTGCTATCAATTGCCATGATTAGCGCGCTGCGTGTGCTGGAAATTGAAGCGGAACAACGGCTGGAAGGCATCGAAAAGGCACGGCGCGACATCGAATATCGCAGTCGGGAAGAACTCTCACGGCTGAATGCCAGCCTGCAAGCCAGCGAAGCCGAAGCGCGTCAGCTCCTGGTGGAACTAAAAAAGCGGGATTCAATCCGCACGGAATTCATTCAGCAGGTCACAGCCGCCCAGGAATCCGAGCGTAAGCGTATCGCCCGTGAATTGCACGATGGCACCGGCCAGATGCTGACCGGATTGGCGCTGGGGCTGCGCGGCCTCAGTCGGCAGGTATATGACAACCCCGATATGGTCGTCAAGCGGCTGTCGGACCTGGAGGTCATGGCGACGACGACCATTGGCGAACTGCGCACCCTTATTCAGGACTTGCGCCCACCGCAGTTGGATGACATGGGCCTGATTCCGGCGATACGGTCGATGCTGGATCGGCTCAAACACGTGGATGCGCCTGAATACGAACTTAAAATTACTGGCGACCCCTACCCCTTGCCCTCGGATGTGGAGACGATTCTGTTCCGCATCATTCAGGAGGGGCTGAATAACTCTGCCAAACATGCCCATGCCAATCACGTCAAGGTATGCCTGGATTATGGCGATGAGGTTGGTATTTGCGTATGTGACGATGGCATCGGCTGCGACCCGGAAATGGTACTGGCACCGACGCCGACTCGCTCCTCGTGGGGGCTGATGGGTATTGAAGAACGCGCCAACCTGATTAATGCCGTCTGGTCGTTCGAGTCTGAACTGAAACAGGGCACGACGTTGAGGGTACGGGTGCCGCGCCCGGTCGCCGCACAATCGGAGGCACAACCTCATGACGATTAATGTACTCATTGTTGATGACCACGCTGTCGTACGGGCGGGTATCCGCATGCTGATTGAGAGCGACCCCGACCTGAAGATTGTAGGCGAGTGTGAAAATGGCCAGGAAGCAGTCGATCAGGTCGAGGCTTTGCAGCCAGATGTCGTGCTGATGGACGTCACCATGCCTGTGATGGATGGCGTCGAAGCCACGCGCCTCATCAAGTCTGCGGATGGGTCGCCGTCCGTGCTGGCGATGACCATCCACGAAGGGCCGGATTATTTCTTCCAGATGTTGCAGGCGGGGGCATCCGGCTATGTGCCTAAACGCGCTGCCCCAGATGACCTGCTGCGGGCGATCCATGTGGTAGCGGAAGGCAATGTCTTTTTAGAGCCGCAGGTCGCCAAAGAACTGGTTTCGGACTATCTGATACGGGTGCAGCAGGGCGGCGAAAAAGAGAGCTATGACGGCCTGACCGAGCGCGAGCAGGAAGTGCTTAAGCTGATTGCCGAAGATGAGACCAACCAGGGCATCGCCAACGTCCTGGGGATTTCCGTCAAGACGGTCGAGCGCCATCGCGAGAACATGATGAGCAAGCTGAATTTGCACTCGCGGATTGAATTGGTGAAGTACGCCATTCGTAAAGGGCTAATCTCGCTGGAGGACTGACCAGCGATATTTGAGGTGGGCGGTGGGGTGCAGGATACCTGCGCCCCAATGTGAAAAATGCCTTATTCAGAGGCTTAAAGTGATTTATTTAACAACTGCATTATCCCGTTTTACCGATCTGTCTAGCGAACCTGTTTTTCTCAGGCTGGATGCCTTCAGAAAGATGCAAGTTCTCTCATACGTTTTGGCAAGGAGGCTTGTATGACGCAACCAAAACGAACTTTTGCAATTGGCTTTGCCCTGGTGGGGTTGATTTGTGTTCTACTTGGTACGATGCTGCTAATGCCCGTTACCGTTGTGGCCCAGGATGCACAGGGCACGGAATACGCCAGCATCAAAGACTGTAATGACTGCCATCGGCGCGTTGGCAATAACTTTGAAACAACCGCCCACGCCATGAGCATGTTCGAGCCGGAAGACTACCCGGAAGCAGTCGTCGCTGATTTTTCCGTTGGCGATGACGAGCGTATGTTCACCTTCCCGGAAGAGACCGAGGCGCGGCCTTTCACCCTGGAAGATGTCGCTTTCGTGGTCGGTTCCGGCCAGATGGCACAGCGCTTTGTCGTTGATGTCGGCGAGAAGGACTATCGTGTTCTGCCTGCTGAGTGGAACGTCGAAGAAGGCGCGTGGCAGGCCCTGGAATTGCCAAATGGCGATAGCTGGGCGGAAAACTGCGCGTCCTGCCATGCGACGGGCTACGATGCCGAAACGCATGAATACTCAGAAGTATCGGTGACGTGTGAAGCCTGTCACGGCCCTGGCCTCAACCATGTGGAAACCGCCGATGACGCAGGCAGCAGCATCAACGATGAAGAAGAAGTGGCCATCCTGGCAGCTATCACCATCATTCCAGAACCGACCGCATGCAGTAGTTGTCACTCGCAGCCGATGGATGGCGCCACCTGGGTCGATCCGATTCATCAGAGCATTGGCGCTTATGATGCGTGGTTGGGTTCGCCGCATGCGCATATGACGGATGTTGCGCTCGCGGATGATGTCGATGAAAATGCCGACCCCGATGCCGCCCCGTCAGAATCGTATGTGTCGCCTTATGCCCTGGATTGCGCGGGCTGCCATGCGATGCACAGCGAAGATGAAGTTCACCAGCATCTGCTGACGATTGATACCTCCGAGGGCCTGTGCCTGAACTGCCATGACAGCAATGCGGGTGACCTGATGGCAGGTGCATCTATCGTCGAGAATGTGGTTGGCTTGGCTTCCGCCCATCATGAGCAGGGCCTGGAATGTGAGTCCTGCCATAATCCGCACTCGGTGCAATCTGTGCCGGAAGATGTGACGCTGCAAACCGCCTGTACCGAATGCCATACGGACTTGACACAGAGCGCTATTCGCGGCTTTGTCGATGGGGCGCAGCAGCGGGTGGCCACACGGCTGACGCACATCGAAGACAACATGGACGAGAATACGCCGGAATGGGTATCGACCATCGTCACGACCATTCACGAAGATGGCAGTGGCGGTATCCACAACTTTGCCTATATCTCGCGCTTGCTGAATGCTGCCGAGACCAACCTGGGCATTCTGGAAGCGGCTCCGGCTGAGATCGTGCCCATTGTCGCGGCCTCTGATCCAGCGGAATGTACCGAATGCCATGCCGATGTCCACGAAGTCTGGCAGGATTCCCCACATGCGAATGCTTCACTTGGCGAAAACTTCCTGGATGCTTATGCCGCCAGCGGCCAGCCTTCTTACTGTATGAGCTGCCACGCTTCAGGGTATGACCCGAATACACAGCGCTATGTTTTTGAAGGCGTCGTATGCAGTACCTGCCACGTTCTGGACGAAGGCGCGGAACATCCGCCTGGACCGATGCCGATTGCCAGTTCGTCTGAGGCCTGTGGGCGCTGCCACAGCGGCGAACATTCACCGGAATACAATGAGTGGCTTGTCAGCGATCACAGCAACTTTAACGTCGACTGTGTGGATTGCCACGTCGCGCATGATAACAGCCTGCGCCTGGGTGGCATCAACGAAACCTGCGCCGACTGCCACGAAAACGCGATGAATGACGAAATCCACATGGGCGAAGACATGAATTGTGTCGACTGCCATATGACGCGCATTGAGGACGAAGGCGCGGTTGTCCATCATACGATGTTCTTCGATCCGCAGACCTGCGCGGAGTGTCATGGCAATATTCATGATCTGCAATCCGACCCAACCCGTAATCTGTCTGTGGAAGAGCAACAGGTCGTTGCCCAGATGGAAACTGAGATCACGTCGCTGGAAGAAAAAGCCGAGACAAACCTGCAATCCGGCATCGTCGGTGGCGCAGTCGGTGCGCTCGTACTGGTGATCTTCCTGTTCATTGCCGTGAGATTGGGGAGAATGAGATGAGTACCAACCAGGCGACAGACACATCCCAAGAAGTAACAGCACCCAATACCCGCCCTATGACGCGGCGCGAGTTCCTGCTGCTGATCGGCGGGTTGGGTGTGGGCATCGTGGCTGCGGAGCAAATCTGGCGCTGGTTTATGGCGATCAATGATCCGCTTGCCCAGGCCGAGCATGGTCCGGTCGAAGGGCCATACTGGGCGATGGCAATCGACCTGCAAGCGTGCATCGGCTGTGAACGTTGTGTGCATGCCTGTCAGGCGACCAACGACACCGCTGAAGGCCATCTGTGGAATGTATTGCTACAGGATGATACGACCTTCAGCAAGCCGGTGTTCATCACGCGGCCCTGTATGCACTGCGAACATGCCCCCTGCGTCGATGTCTGCCCAGTGCAGGCGACCTACCATCGCGAAGATGGGCTGGTTGCGATGGACTACGACCGCTGCATCGGCTGCCGCTACTGCATGGTGGCCTGCCCGTATGGTGTGCGCGTTTTTAACTGGGAAGACAACACGGCGGAAAATCCCTCAGCACCGACATGGGGCGAGCCGGAGATTCCGCGCAGACCGCGCGGCGTGGTCGAAAAATGTACATTCTGTGCCCATCGGCTGGATAGCGCTGCTGAACGCGGCCTGACGCCTGGTATCGACCGCGCGGCGACCCCGGCCTGCTGCAACGTCTGCCCAACAGAGGCGCGCGTCTTTGGCGATCTGAAAGACCCCAACAGTCCGGTGTCGAAGGCACTGGAAGGTCGGCAGGTGGTGGTGCTGCGCAGTGAACTGGGCACCAACCCGCGCGTGTTTTACCTGCTGCCGACAGAAGAAGCGTAGGAGGCGATCATCATGATAAGACGTGGCAATTTGTTCTGGATGTGGATCGCCCTGCTGGTGGTCGTGATCGCTGTTGGCCTGTTCACTGCCTTCATGATTTTCAGTCAGGGGCTGGGTATCACCAATATGCGTGATGATGCTCCCTGGGGCGTGTGGATCGTGCTCGATCTGTCGTGCATCGGGTTGGGCGCTGGGGCTTTCACCATCTCGGCGATTACCTACCTGCTCGGACGGGAACAGTATCAATCCCTGGCGAGGGTGGCGGTGTTTGTCGGCCTGCTGGGGTACAGTGGCGCGCTGATGGCGCTCATCATGGATATTGGCCGACCGGATCGCTTCTGGCATGGGTGGGTGTACTGGAATAACCACTCCATGCTGTGGGAAGTCACCATGTGCATCACGCTGTACTTCAGTGTGCTGACGCTGGAAGTGTTCCCGCTGGTGGTGGAGCATCCCTTCTTTAATCGCTGGGGATGGCTGCAACGCTTCGCCCATCGTATTCACCACTTTGCGCCAATCCTGGCGATCATCGGCCTGTGCCTGTCGCTGCTGCATCAATCCAGCCTGGGCGCGACCTACGGCGTGGTGATTGGTCGTTCGGCCTTGTGGCGCTCGACGATGCCCTTGCTGTTCATCGTCAGTGCGGCGGCGGTCGGTATGGCCTTCACCGTGCATCTGACGCTGATCGTGCAGTGGTTCAAGCGCAAAGAGATCGTGCCCAGCCATGTGCTGTTTGAAATTGGCCAGATCGCAGGCGGCGTGCTCCTGTTCTACCTGTACATGCGCTTCTGGGATACGACCGCAGGCACCTATGGCTATGTTCCGGGCCGCAGTGAAGCGGAAAATGTGCTCATCAATGGCGAGTTCGCGGTGACGTTCTGGGCCTGGGAGATGATCCTGGGCGGCGTGGTCGCGGCGGCGCTGCTGATCCGCGCGCGCATGGTCCAGAGTGTGACGGCACTGCTGGTGGGCAGTGGTCTGGCAATGGCCGGACTGGTGGTCAATCGCTGGCATACGACCATGCTGGCTTTCACCCAACCACTGAGTGAAAATCCGCCCGTTACGCTGCCGCTTGGCGACCCCTACACCCCAGCCCTGACCGAATGGCTGACGGTGCTGGGTGTGCTCGGCATTCTGGCGCTGATCTTTAGCCTGGGTATGCGCTTCTTGCCTGCTTACAATCCAGTGTCATCGACGCCGGAAGAGGCCCACGCATAGGTTAAGATGCGAACAATAGCAGTAAATAGGGCGTAGATTAGTCTCCGCCCTATTTGCACCCCAACGGGCTCTTCGACCCCCTTCCTCGGTCCTTCTCCTATAAAATAGAAGATGCCTTTCTAAATAATTGAACCTAATATTGAGGTTCTTCTTCTGCCAATTTCGTCGCCGCGCTGCAAAGGCTGATCCCTGTAGGCTGATGGCTGAGCGCCCAGATTGGTATTAACCAATGGGCTTTACAACAGTTGCCATATGAATAGACTGGAATCATTAGCAGCACACATCACGGGGAATTTGTTGAAAGCCGCATCTGATGCGGCTCCTCTTTTGTTTGAGGACGTGGTTGCCAACCCGCAGGACCATTTTTAAGGAACTTCATGTCTACAACCACGCTAACCCTTCGCAGCCGTGTTATTGACCGATCCCCTTTCTTCTATGGATGGGTGATCTGGCTGGTGGCGACCGTTGGCTTGATCGCAACATCACCGGGGCAGTCGTTCTCGGTTTCGCTGTTCAATGACCATTTCATCGCAGATTTTGCTATGACGCGCACGGATGTTTCCGGCTTGTTTGGTCTGGGGACCTTCATCGCCTCTCTCAGCCTGACCTGGGTTGGGCGGCAGATGGACCGTTATGGCAGTCGCCGTGTAGGAACCATTGTGTTGATCGCCTTCGCGGCGGTGCTGATGTCCCTCTCGGTGATTATCACCGGGCCGCTGACGCTGTTCTTCGCCTTCTTTGCGATTCGCTTTTTGGGGCAGGGGGCGCTGGGGCTGGTCAGTACGACGTCCATCGCGCGCTGGTGGGAAGAAAAACGCGGTTGGGTGATCGGGCTGTCGCTAGTCGGGTTCGCTTTGTGGCAGGGCGTCTACATGACGCTGCTGCAATCGCTGATTGATACCTATGGCTGGCGTACCACCTGGATTTTCCTGGGGGTGGCCATCGTGCTGACTGTGCTGCCGATGTGGTGGTTTTTTATGCGCGATACGCCGGAGCAGTACGGTCTGCTGCCGGATGGTGCCACGCCCAAATCGGCGGAAGAATCAGAAGCAGAGGCAGAAGTATCCTTAGCCAATAGCTGGCGCTTAAAAGAAGCCATGCGCACAGTGCTGTTCTGGATATTCATCCTGGGACGCATCATGCCAGCGGCTTTCGGCACAGGCTTGATCTTTCATCAGGTGTCGATTTTTAGTGAGATGGGCTACAGCGCGGAAGTGGTCGCGCAGGCGTTTGGCATCACCTCGATTGTGAGCGCGATAACGACCATCATCCTGGGCCGTATCATCAGCCGCTTGCCACGCGCCAGTATGGCGATGGCCTTCCAGCTATTTATCCTGGGCGGTGCCATGTTCCTGGCGATGCACGTCACCCAGGACTGGATGCTGTGGGTTTATACCATCCTGATGGGCATTATGATCGGCTGCGGCGGCACCTTCGATGGCACGGTATGGGCCGATTTGTTTGGGCGACATTACCTGGGTGAAATTCGCGGGTTTGCTTCGACGGCACTGGTGGCGGGTACCTCAGTCGGGCCGATTTTGTTCGGACTGAGTTTTGATACCTTCGGCAGTTATGATACGGTGCTGTGGGTCGGTATCCTGGCGGTGACCATCCCCATGATCCTGAGCCTGTTTATGACCAAACCTCGGCGGCGCTAAACTCTGCACAATAATCAGAAAGACAGAGGGCGCAGAAACCTGCGCCCTTTTGCATTTTGTTATGAGGATGTGGTGTAGGTGTGGTACAGGCTGCCGACGTCCAGCTTCTTCGCCAGGTCAGTGACAGACATAGCGGCTGGTGTGACTACCCGCAGCGTGACGGGCTGGTCGGCTTGCAGGTCGATGAAGTTATCGCTGAATTGGGCATCCGGCAGTGACAGCCAGACATACAGCGCCGGAGCCTGTGCCGTCAGCGTGACATCGTAGTTGCTGGCATCAACAGCGCTGATGGCGACATCAATCTGCGGGTCCAGGAAGAGCATGTGCTTGGGCCTCCCGAACAGGACGAGGTTGTTCGATACGCGCTCACCATCGACCATCAGGTCGAGGTAGACGAGCAGATTGCGCGCGGTGTACTCAGCGAGCTGCTCGGAAAGATCGAGCGTGGTCACGTGCGTATTATTGATGGCACGTGCTACTGTCTCGATTTCGCCGCGTGTGATGGCCTTGCCCGCCACGTCCGTCACAGTATAAACGACTGTCGCGGCGACATCGGCTGTGGTGTCGTTGGTAACGTGAATATCGACGGTACCAGCACCCGTATCTTCCACGCCGGAAACCAGCAGCGGTTGATAGAAGCGGCGCGCCATATAGTTCAGGGCTTTCCAGCGACCACGCCAGTCAATTGATGCCCAACTGGGCGCAGGCCACATATCATTAAGCTGCCAGTAGAGCGTACCCATTGTGCGCGGCATATTGCGCCGCCAGTGCTCGACAGCATATTTCATGGCCATGCCCTGCAAAATCTGGCTCAACCACAGCAAATTGTCGAAGCCATCTGGCAGTTGATACCAATCCAGCATGTAGTGAATGATGGTCCCGTTACCGATCTGGCTGCGCTGGTGATGCTCCATCACATAGCTGGTGATATTGCGATCTTCCGGCGCGGAAAATTCATTGGCCGTTGCTGGTTCCGGGAAGGACTGGAAACCGAATTCACTGCAAAAACGATCCTGGCGTGTGCGATACCACTCAAAAGGTTCTTTGCCGTGCCAGACAGACCACAGGTGCGTATCGCCAACGGTCTGGTCGTAGGGGTCAAGTTCATTGCCTGGGCTGTGTGGGGAGGCCTGCCAGTAATCGCGCTGCGGGTCATATTCCGCGACAACATCGCCCAGCAAGTCACGGAACAGTTTATGATAGTCATCCCAGCCGACTGACTTTACCCAGGACGGGTCCATCATGCCCTGCTCGATTTCGTTGTTGCCGCACCACATCGCCAGCGAGGCGTGATGCCGCACACGGCGCACATTGTCGATGGCTTCCGCACGAACATTGGCCATCCAGTCGTCGTTGAACGAGGGATAGACACCGCAGGCGAAGATAAAGTCGTGCCAGATGGCAATGCCGTATTCATCGCACAGATCATAGAAGCTGTCATCCTCATAGATGCCCCCGCCCCACAGGCGCAGCATGTTCATGTTGGTGTCAGCCGCCCCTTTGACGAAAACATCCAGGAATTCCCGATTGGGCACCGAGGGATAGGGGCTGGCGGGAATCCAGTTGGCCCCTTTGGCGAAGAAGGGCACACCATTGCAGCTAAAGAACATGGCGCGGCCCCACGCATCTTCCGGTGTTTCCAGCCTGAGAACGCGCAGGCCAATGCGCTTATCGAGCGTATCCAGCAGGGTTTCATCGGCAAATAGCTGAACTTTGACATCGTAGAGCGGCTGCTCACCCAGGCCATTGACCCACCACAGCTTTGGATCACTCACAGTGAGGTTGATCTCGGCGCTGTCGCCCGTGAGGTCAACAGTGGTTTCGCTGATATTTGCGCCATCGAGCGAAAGCGTCACTTTGGCGCTCAGGTCAGCATTGGCGAGCGACTCTGCCTGGAGCTTGATGGACAGATCAACCACATTTTCGCCGTGATCCTGCATGATGAGCACATCGTCGATGCGAGCCGTGTTATAGGCGACCAGTTCAATATCACGCCAGATGCCTGCTGTCGGCATCTTCGGACCCCAGTCCCAGCCGTAGTTGCAAGGCTCTTTGCGTATCCAGGCGCCGCTGTTGACGCGCATGGGTTCTACCCAGCCGGCCATTTCGCCCATTGTTTCGTCCATATAACGGGCGTATTCCATTGGCGAACGGAAGGCGATGCTCAGGGTATTGTCGCCAGCTTTGAGCAGGTCCTTCACGTCAAATTCGTAAGTGCGGAACATATTCTCGGTTTTGGCAATTTCTGTGCCATTGAGCGTGAGCGTGGCAATCGTATCCAGCCCGTGACAGCGCAGCAGGACAGCATCGTAGGCCAGCAGAGCGTCTTCCACCTTGAATGTGCGCGTATAGGTCCAATCGGCTTCGCCGATCCAGCTCTGAAGGCGCTCGTTATCGCGGTAGAAGGGGTCCGGGATAGCACCTGCCGCCAGCAGATCAGTGTGAACACAGCCAGGAACGGTCGCTGCATAAAAGGTATCGGTCTCTGTCTGGTTAAGTCGCCAGGAGCCGTTGAGACTTTGTATAAACATGGGTGTCAGCTTTCTATAGGCATTGGTTTCAAAACACTAAGTGCAGCCGTTTTTCAGGACACCATTATGCCGCAAATCATCCCCGCTGACAGGTGCAAACACGTGACAAAAATCACTTAAACGAGTGCCCAAAAGTGTTTTGAGATGACACATCAAGATCACGCATCGCACGCTCATTTTTGGGATGGTTGTTTGGGAAAACGGCTTAGAACTAGCACCTATGCAATAAGGTGATGCTTGGCAGACAGCATCTGCAGAGGGTGTGTCAGGATGCCTCGGCTATAGGCAACGAGACCTTAAAGATGCTCCCGCTGCCGAGTGCGCTTTCGACTTCGATTTTACCACTATGTCGCTTTACTACTGCCTCCGCAATCGGCAGGCCCAGGCCAAAACCTGGCGTCGTATGCACTTCATCCAACCGCCAGAAGCGCTCGAAGATATGCGCAAGAGCATCTTCCCCGATGCCGATACCGGTGTCTTTTACCTCAATGACGACATAGGAATCCTGACGATACGTTCTGGCGGAAATCGTACCGCCTTCAGGGGTAAATCGAATGGCGTTATCCAATAAGTTGATGACTGCTTCTGATATCCAGTGCTCATCGAGTTGCAGTTGTGGCAGTGATATGTCTGGATCGAAAACGATTGTGTGCGTCATATCTTTTAACCTCTGCGAGATATGGGACATGGCTTGAGAGATCAAACTGTTGATATCACTCGGCTTGTACGCAAGAGGTACCGAACTATCAAGCTTCGTCATGCTAAGAATCATGTCGACCAATTTCCTGAGTTGCATAACGCTGCGCTCACCCTGCTGCGCATAACGCTGCCGCTGCTGCTCATCGGTGGCTTTCGTCATCAAATACATGTTTGTATTAATCAGTGCGAGTGGTGTGCGAATTTCGTGAGATGCATTGGTCACAAAGTTCGTCAGCAACTGCATCCGCTCTTGCTCTAGCGCCTGGGCCTGGGCGCGCTCCTGAGCGCGCTTGCGTTCAGAGATGTCCCGTACAATACTCTGAATGTGGATGGGCTGGCCATCTGTATCGCGCACGAGTTCAGCATTGATTTCGACCGACAGTTCCGTGCCATCCTTTTTACGGAATAAGCGTTCATAGGGCGGCAAAAACGTGTTTGTTTTAAGATTATCCAGAACGGCCTCACTACTGCTATGATCTGACAGTGAAACGATCTTCTTAAAAGACAGTCCCGCAAGCTCCTCAGGGGTATAGCCCAGCATATCAGCAGCCCGCTGGTTGACCTCCAGATGAATCCCATCCAGGTTGAGCATGAATACCGCATCGTTGGATTGCTCAAATAAGCTGCGATAGCGCCGCTCGCTTTGATGTAAACGGCGTAGATAGACGGTGCGCATGATAGTGGTCACGATGAGAAGCGCAGACATCAAAGCCTGGTAAACGACATACGGGTAGGTGATTGCAAAAGGAACGCCAGGGACGAAGAAAAAAGCCGATGTGCCCAGGATATTGACAATCGCCAGGATCACAGTTGCCCTCAGATCCAACAGAATGCTCGCCAACAGAATGGAGACGACCAGAAAGTTTAACGACAGCATGCGATCCATTATGGGACCAGGGGCGGTGACGATCACCGCTGCGACGGTACAGGGCAACAGACCGACAAGGATATAGACGCCTATACGTGCATGCTGCGTCCGAATGAGGTACCAGGCAATGAGAAGCGCGAAAACAAGCCCAACCGAAATAGGCAGTGTCGCTTTGAAATTGGGATTTGATGCAATCCATATGGGTGAGATGATCATTGTAGCAATGAGCAACGCAACGGTCAGGGTGCTCAGTAAGCGTTTATCATACTGATTTTCAGCCTGAAGCAAGTTGTCTGTCGACTGAATGATTTGCTGCCAATACCGCTTCCAGCGATTTAGAATAGATGACATATGCGCCAACCCATGATCAGAGGGTGCTTAGATGCCACTCCTCTGTCCTGAGTTTAGCCTAATTTGGAAATTCTTCGAATTAAGGCGTAAGGTGTCACGCCGAAAATCGCTTTGACATCAATCCTAATCGAGCTGGCGGACCTGTAGACTGTAGATGCCGTATTCCACCTCGTCAAATCCGTAAACCAGTATGGGATAGATGCCATCTTCCGGCACCGTAAAGGACGGAATCCAGTCACGGCCCTCTTCAACGGTGTAGTAAACAGAGCGATCCAGCCGTTCGCCAGCAGCATTGAACAGGTCGAAGCTGCCGATCCAACTGGCGACCAGCTCGATCTGGATGCGTTCGCCTGCGGTGCCCTGGTAGTACCACACATCGAACTGTTCCGGCACGATGTAGCCCGCATTGCTGCCGAGTTGCAAGGTTGGCATCTGATCGGGCGTATAGGCGTACAGATAATATGGCCCGGCATACAGATTGTCATAGCTGGCAACGACCAGTTCATAGGCTCCGTCTGTGGGGAAGGTGGCGGCGAACAGCACCGCTTCGTTCCACTCAAAATGCACATCATCGTTCTTGAGGAAAAGGCTGCCATCGGGGCCGTACAGTTCCAGGCGAATATCATAGTCAGCCTGGGCCTGAATATAGAGGACATCACCTGCCTGAGCATCAATCAGCCAGCGCTGGCCCTGGCCTGCTGCCAGTTCCCCGTGATTTTGGCCGCTGCGCAGCGGGCCGGATACTTCACTGATCGTTTGCGGAGTTGGATCATCAAAGACGCTGCTATCCGTGACGGCAGGTGTCGCCAGGAAATGGTCGATAATCGCCTTGGTGATGCTCGTTTCATCGTGGTCACTGGCAAAGACGATCTGCACACCATCACGCAGCAGATAGTACTCGTTGAAGGTTGCCGCACTGAATAAGCCGCCAACGCGCCGCCGCGCGGTCATGATGCGGTAGCCATCGAAATCCTCAATAGCGGCATCGCTGGCGCCTTCAAGGGCTGCCTGCCAGTCTTCCAGTGCTTCGTAGATGCGCGGACTTTGGAAGATGTAGGTATAGGCTGTTTCGGTATCGTTTTGCAGGGCCAGCACGATGGCATCATCCGGGTCCGAGACGTAGTCGCCAATGCGCTCATCATCAAATACGAGGCTCAGGCGACCGGCTGGGATGCCGCCAGCGATCACCCATCCGTCGAGGCCAGCATGCAAATCCGGCGACAGGAACGGAGCAAAGGATAGGGCATGGTCATTGAACCAGCGCACGAACGAGGCGCGCTTCATGCTGGTCGTTTGTGGAATGCGATCCGTCATTTCATAGGCGAAGCGCGCGACAAATGGCAGTTGTGCCAGCCGCAGGTCAAGCTCGCGCGAGTAAAACTGTCGCAGCGTTTGGCGCTCAAGGGGGTCGAAAGGCTGCGAACCCGCTTCCAGCGAGGCTATCCAGCCATTACGTTGATCTGTCTGCGAGGGGTCCAGGCCATTGGCCTGCTGGAACTGGCTGATGGCTGTCGTTGGGTCGTCAGCCAGGGCGTAGGCAATGCCTGCGATCTGCCATGTTTGGGCAGCATCTGGCGCGAGTTGCAGTGATTGATCGCAGGCGGGGAGCACGACGGTCGGTTCAGTCATCAGGGCACCGACGAGGCATACGGTACTGCTGAATTGGGCATCCGCCAGCCGGAGCGCCCCCTCGACGGTTTCCGTTAGCAGGGTTTGCGCATTTTCTCTATCGCCTTGCAGCATGAGCAAATCGGCTGCGGTCAGGGTGCGATCCGGGCAGGAGGCGCGATACGGCACATCACCGAAGTACTGCCGCCATTGGGCAGGTGACAGAACCAGATTGGCCCGTTCACAAACCAGATTGGCGAGCTGCTCATCATCGAAACGCCACAGGAGAATGCCGTCCTCGGATGCAGCGACGATGCTGCCAGAGGCATCGACATCAAGATCAAGCAGGGGGTTGCCGGTACGGCCCAATGGTGCCCCGGCCTCTCTGCCGGATAGCACGTCCCACTGTTGGATTTCCCCTTCGGTATTGGTCGTCAACAGCAGGGTGCTGTCGGCGCTGAACTGCATGCTGTTGATGGTCCGCAGCGGGCTGTTGATGAGGAGCGGCGCGGCACTTTCATCCGTCAGCGACCAGATGCCGATATTGCCTTCGATGTCTGTTGCGGCCATGAGTGCGCCGTCCGGGCTGAAGGCGATCAGCCAGGGAACGGTCAGAAAGCGCTGCGGCAGGATGATGGTTCGCACAGGGTCGCCATAGGGCAGGCCGCGCTCATCGAGGCTGTACAGCGTGACTTTGTTATCTGTGCTGGATTCAGAATTAATGAGATCGCCGACAGAAAAAATCTGCCCAGTCGCCAGTCGATTATTAGCCGGATCAACAGCTACAACCGACACGGCGGGCACATCGGGCAAATCAACTTTTTCGACAGCCCAATCGCCCATGCTTTCGTCAATAGCGAAGGCGTTGATATGGTCATCGGCGACGGTTAGCAGGTAGTGGCCATCGGGTGAGAAATCCATATCGGAAATGTCGCGCTGGAGGTCATCTGCCAGCAGGTCAATGCGCGGCTGGCCATCGACGATCTGCACATGCCACAGCTTGAGCACGCCGCCCTGGCCGCCGAGAGTAGCCAGCAGTGAGCGGTCCGCGTCCCAGGCGATTTTGCGCACATATTGGTCGTAGTCTGTTGGCTGTACCAGCATCGGCTCGGCGGGATTTTGCAGATCATAAATGGCGAGATCAACATTGGCTGCCAGTAGATAACGCTGGTCCTCGCCCAGGTAGCGTACATGACGCGAGAAATCAGTTGTGAGATGCCGCGCGAGGCGGTCGGTCTGGTTGATGTCCCACAGGATGACGACGCCCGTTTCATCACCGGAAAGCAGCAAATCGCCAGTGGCGTTGATGGCCAAGGCTTCGATGCTGGTGGTATGGGCACGTGTCAGTGGCAGCACGACTTCCTGCGCCAGCACATCATAGCCACCGACCGAGCCTTCGGTGGTGCCGTAGTACAGCACATGGCTGGCCTCATCGAATTGCAGGGTGCGGATCGGGAAGTCGATGTCCGGTTCAATACTTGTCAGCATGCTTTGTTTTTCCACAGCCCAGACGCGGATGATCGCCCTCTGGTTGATGAATTCCGCCCAGGCTAGCAATTGGCCATTGGGCGAAAGCGCAGCCGTATAGACAAATTCATTGGCTGGTTCGTAGATGGCACCTGTGCTTTCGTCCCACAGGCTCAGAGTAGAACCGCCATACATCAGCAGGCGGTCGCCACGATCACTGAGTGCAATTTCGCTGATTTCCGAAAAAGCCTCCATCGCATCGCCAATGTCAATCGACACGATAATATCGCTACTGGCCGTATCGGTCAGGGCGACACGGCTGAGGAAAGGCTGGAAGGTCGCTAGGCGGCGGCCATCGCGCGAGAGTGCCGTACTGAGCGATGCCTCGCTGGTGTTGCTCAGGTCAGTGAGTGCGGGCAGGCTGATCGGCGCGCCGGTACGGCTGTCCCAGGTGGCAAAACGGCTGAGTGCGCCAACCGTCACCAGGTTGCCCGTGTCATCAAATTGGGCTGTATTGACCGACCACCAGATATCGGGCGACAGGTTGAGCTGCTGGGCAGTCTCGACGTCCCACAGCAGCAAGCCATCTTCGTTATCAATGGTGGCCATTGTGCGGCTGTCCGGGCTGAAATGAAGCTGCTGTATCGGGTTCGGGTAAGCCTGAATGGCATAGCGAATTTGCGGTGCGGTCTGTAAGCCTTCGATCAGGCTGCGGCGGGCTTCTTCCGTATCCGCGATGCGGAAGGCTTCCAGGGCGATGAGCAGGGCTTCTTCCGGCGCGTCCGTGAATAAGGTGCTGGCCTGGGCCGCTAACTGCCGAGAAAGCGCCAGTTGGGCCTGTTGGTCGGCGCGGTCGCGCTGAATAAAGGCTTCCCCCTGGGCGACGGTGGCGGTGGCGGCATTCTGTTCAGCCACACCCTGGGCTACCG
Organism: Anaerolineaceae bacterium; assembly: GCA_020634165.1. GTDB lineage: Bacteria > Chloroflexota > Anaerolineae > Aggregatilineales > Phototrophicaceae > Phototrophicus. The sequence goes on from JACKCF010000002.1 coordinate 551,259, forward strand.
TCGCCGTCTGCGCATTGCTGATAGCGGTGGCTTCGTTGGCTTCTGCCAGCGCCTGCGATGTCACGGCGAAGGTGCGCTGTTCGTTGGCATCTGTGGCAGCCAACGCCAGCAGTACGCTGAAAACAATCGTGCCCACCAATGCGACCAGCATGCTGCTTTGAATGAGGCGCTGCCTGCGCGTAGCGGCAAGGCGGCTGGCGGAGATGTATTCCATCTGGAGGGCCGTTGGCGGCGGCGTTTTTTCAAGACCCTGGGCCAGCCAGTTTTCCGCCTCCGTGATCTGCTGCCCACCGAGCAAAAAACTGTTCTCGCGATGGCGCGTATCCCATTCACGGGCACGGACCAGCAGGATTGTATGGGCGCGAACATGGTCGATGTCTGTATTCAGCGATTGAATGAGCGTGGCGAAAGCGGTGTCAAAGTCGTCCGATGCGCGCATGAACAACCAGTTGAGGCTTTCCAGCAGGGTCCAGTTTTCATCGGCCACAGCCTGTGGATCACGTCCTGCCAGCAGCGCCTGAATATAGGCATTCTCAGCCACACGGTCGAGCAAAACACGGGTGGCTTGGCTGCGATCAGCCTGCTCATGCAAAACGGGGACGATACGTTTATTAGAAGCAATTGCGTGGGCCAGCTCCATGTGGCAAACAGGCGAACTGAGCGAGGCGGTGCTCATCACAAAGACAAACGTATTGGCCGCATCAATACCCGTTTCGATCTCATGCCACCATTCGGCAGTCGGCGGGATGTCATCCCAGTCGATCCATACCTGTACTTCGCCCTCGTCCAGGCGCTCGAACAACTGGCGCACAAAGGCGCTGTTGCCGCGTGAATACGAGAGGAAAATATCGGAATACTGGTGGCTGAGGGCCATATGTCTGTGTCCTGTTTAGCTGGTAACGCAAACAAGCATCACCCGTATGCTTGTTAGGTTTATTGTAATGAATTTACCTGCTGGTGTTGCAGATATGTCGTCGTTTCTATACGGAACCTTTATAGGTGCTCGCTGGTTCGCAAGAACAAGGGGGCAATTCGCTTGTTCGCGGGCACATTACGCGAGCAAACGAACTGCCCAGCCAGGATAAGGGTCTGGCCGCTTGTCCGCGGGCACATTTCACGGACAAGCGGACCCAGGATAAACGACTCTAGTTGTTCTGCGGGTTGGTATTTAAGAAGTCCACGACCCACTGGTGCACCTTTGGGCTGCGCATAATGCCGCGGTGTCCCAGCCCGTGCGTATCCCTGAGCACGGCGCCAACATAGGACGCAGCTATGTCATAGCTGTTATCGACGGAGATCACTTTGTCGCCGCGGTCGTGGACGATTAGACCCGGTGCGGCGATGCGTTTTACAGCCTGCGTGACATCGCACTGCTCGATTGGCACCGGCAGATGATTGTAAATGTGGTTCACCACCCGTTCGTGCATAAAGTCCGGGTAATTGAGGATTTTCTCAAAGATTTCAATCTGGCGCTGCACATGGTTCATCGGCGAGAGCATGATGAAGCGGTTGATGTTGATGCCACGCTCACGACTGAGCATCAGGCTGGTGGCCGATGCGCCAAAGCTGTGGGCGACGACCGCATACACCGGGCCGTGCTGCTCGATGGTCGCTTTGACAGCGTCGCCGAAGTCGATGATATTGGTGAGCAATTGTGGGGATTGCCCGTGCCCCGGTGCATCAAAGGTAATGACCTTGAAACCGGCATCGACCAGTGGCTGCACCATCGGCAGCATGTAACCCAGGTGACTTTCCCAACCGTGAACGAGCAAGATCGTTCGTGGTCCAGCACCCCATTGATAACCGACCAATTTGCGCAGATTATGATAGATGGTGATGCGCTGCCCTTTGGTCGGGAGTTTGTCCAGGTAATTAAGCGGTTTGCGGCGCGGTCGCAGGAACAAAAATGTGCTGAAGCGTACCGCCAGCGATGGGCTGATCGAACACAGGATGTTGAGCATCTTTAAGATGCTCGTCAGCGAGCGATTGGCTTTGAACACGCGCAAAGACCGGTGTTCGTTTGAAGTCTTCTGCTCTGGTGAAGATGCAGCCCGATCATCGGCAACGGAAACACCCAGTTGCAACAAGCTATTCTTGTTCATACCTACCCAATCCCCAGACGTGAACTTTAAGTAATGTGTTCCTTAAGGGTAGGGATCGGCTGTGTGCATCTGCGTGTGCATCAATGGACAGTCGCCATCTATTAACATTATTTTTGCAGATGTGAAGTTTTCATGACGATTGGGAGCCAGATTGTAACGGGCCCATCCTTATAGCCCCGATAGCAACTAGGACCACAGTTGGAGCACTGGACTTACCCAAATGAGCACCGTTCGAGCATTATGTCTCAAGCGATCTCGCTGCTTCGTCAACGATATCACGTAACAAACCGCGCATTGTCTCCAGTACGTCCATGATTCGTTCATCTGCGATCCGATAGACCATCGCAGTACCATTACGTTCGCATTTGACCAGCGAGCGCTGGCGTAGCATCGACAGGTGACGAGATACAGTTGGTTGAGGCAAATCAAGCACTTCCGATAATGCAGTGACATAATGTGGGCTCTCGCTCAGAGCATAAAGTATCAAAATGCGCTTAGGATCACCGAGTGCTTGACAAATGTTTGTCCTCAAGAGATTCGATTCTTCATACGTTGGAATTTCCATTTATCTACCTTGCACTCCACATTCTCTGATGCCTATCACACGCGCTGACATTAGGATAGATGGCAGCTATGTGCACAACCATGTGCATGCCACGAGAATGTAGTTCAAGCAAATGATCACAAACGGTGGAGATTCTCATGATGCGTGTGAATAGTGTCCACGGAGCTATCGCAAGCGATCTGGTCTGAAGCGAGATAAAATCGGCGCTGTTTGCGATTAGCAGGTGCCTCATGGAACTTATTGATCTGATTCCTCAACGCGGCATTATCGTTTCCTGCCAGGCGGACCCGAATACGCCGACCGAGTCGGTCGATATGATTGTGGCCTTTGCCGAATCGGCGCAGATGGGTGGCGCCTGCGGCCTGCGGTTGAACAGCGCCGAGCATGTGGCAGCGGTCCGGGCCAGGGTATCCCTGCCGATCATTGCCATTCAAAAATCCATACCCCTGGGCGAGAAAGTCCTGATTACAGGCGACCACAACGAGGTTGGCCCTCTGGCCGATGCTGGGGCCGAGGTCATCGCGTTTGATGCCACCGACCGTCAGCGGCCCTCGTCATTAAAACAGATCGTCGCTGCGATTCATCAGAATGGTGCGCTGGCGCTGGCCGATATTCGCAGTGCGGCTGACATCGCGCGCGCCATTGAACTGGGTGTGGATGCAATTGCGACGACGCTGTCGGTTTGGGATTTGCCGGAGTATGTGCCGGATTTCGCCCTGATCGAGGCCCTGCGCCAGGAATGCGATCTGCCGATTATCGCCGAGGGCAACTTCTGGACGCCGGATGACATCAGGCGCGCTTTCGACATGGGTGCATATGCGGTCGTGATAGGGTCGGCCATCACGCGCCCCTGGCGCATCACCGAGTATTATGTTCACCACACCCGCTGAACCGGCAGGTGACAAGCTGGCGATTGGCATCGACCTGGGTGGTACCAACATTCGGGCCGCGATTGTCACGCGCGAAGGGTACATTCTGGCACAGGAGCATCGGCCAACCCCGGCAAGCGCGGGTCGGCTGGCCCCACCGGCTGAACTGGTGCAGGCAATGGCGGATTGTGCTGCGCCCCTATTGCAGCAGGTCGATGCGATTGGCGTTGGTGTCGGCAGTGGTGGCCAATTCAATCCACATACAGGCGTCATGCTCGGCGTCCATACGGATGATCCAACCTTCGTCAATGTGCCGATAGCGAGCATGCTGCAAGAAAAACTGGCTCTTCCCGTTTTCATTGATAATGACGTTAAGGCGGCGGCTCTGGCAGAACTCCGCTGTGGGGCTGGATGTGGCTTTCGTCATATGATTTGTATAGCGGTCGGGACCTTCATCGGCGGGGCTGTGGTGCTAGATGGACACATCGTTCATGGTAGCAAGGGACTGGCGGGGCATGTGGGGCAGTTGCTGGATTACGAAACGGGCCTGTTTATCGAAGACATCGCAGGCGGTATCGCCCTTTCGCAGCAGGCGATAGCCAGCGGCCTGCTGCCATCCGGGCAGACGACCATCGACCTGTTTGCATTGGCGGCAGACGGCCATGCAGAGGCAAGCGCCTTCATTCAGGCGGCAGGATACAAGCTCGGCACTGCGCTGGCGGGGCTTTGCCACGTCCTGGAACCGGAAGCGATCCTGGTTGGCGGCAGCATCGGCTTGCAGCCGCTGTACCTGGATGCCATCAACATAGGGCTATCGACGCACCTCATGGCCAATTGGCGCTCGATACAGGCTGTTCCTATGCAATTGGGCACGGAAGCCGGACAAATTGGCGCCGCTTTGCGCGTCTATGAGGAATTGGCTCTTTGATTCCTAGCGCGGGTCGGTCAAATCTGCTGGGAAATAAGGGAATTCCGTCGAGCCACTCAGTTGGCCAAATTGGGTATAGGTCGCAGGCGGCACAATCGTCGGATGTGCGCCTTCGACTGCCGCGATCCGGTTCAGCAACCGCTGGCGCAGCTCGGCAGCGATAACCTGGTGCGACTGATAACCAATCAGGTTGAACAACTCGTAAGGGTCGGTTTCCAGATCGTAGAGATAGGCCTCGTGATAGGTATCCGCAGCCGAATCTTCCCAGGGGTCGGCATCCGGCGCGGTGACGCTGTATTTCCACTTTTGGGTACGGAGCGCGCGCCCGACTTCCGCTTCACTGATCTGAATGAAAACATCATCCTGCCAATCGACAGGCTCGCGCGTGACCAACGGCAAGAAGCTGCTGCCCTGCATGTCGTCTGGCACGTCAATGCCTGCGATGTCGAGCAGCGTCGGCGGCAAATCCACCAGACTGATGAGCTGATCGACATGGCCGCCACCTGTAAATGGGCCACCTGTAATGGCCATCGGCACATGGACCGAACTTTCATGGCAGGAGCGTTTATATTCGCCGTTGCGCGTCTTGAAATGGTTGCCATGATCGGCTGTAAAAATGACGACAGTATTTTCCGCGATGCCCATGCTTTTAAGGGCATCCAGCAGACGGCCAAAGGCTTCATCCAGGCGCTTGACCATGCCATAGTAGCCCGCTAAATGTTGATGCGTCGAGCCACCCAGCGCCTGCAAATCCGGCGGAATCCAGGCCGAGCGATAAGTTTCTTCGTAGCCATCCGGTGCCGGATAGGAATCGGTGTGGTTCTGGTGATGCGGCTCCAGGAAGGACAGGAACAGGAAGAAGTTATCGTCTTTAACACCATCAATATAGCGAATGGCGGCGTCGGTCATGGCATCGACGCGATAGCCGGGCAGGCGCTGTTCCTGGCCATCGCCATCATACAGGCGGCAATCATAGGCGTCAGACGTAAATTCCAGCAAATTGGCTGCCAGCCAGTATTGATAACCGCCGCGTTGTTCAGGTCGCACCGGACCGTGACTGGCCATATCCGCCAGATGCCACTTGCCGATGTAACCCGTTTTGTAGTCGGCTTCATTAAAAGATTGGGCAATCGTCGGCTGATCGGGTCGCAGCGAGATGGCATTGCGGTAGCAGCCGGTTTCCGTCGCATACAGGCCGGTTTGCATCACGGAACGGCAAGGGCCGCAAACAGGCTGCGGTGTGATGGCATTGGCAATATGGGTGCCCTGGCGAGCGGCACGGTCGAAGTTAGGCGTCAGGCCGAGTGGATTGCCATGCACGCCAGTCGTATCCCAACGCTGCTGGTCTGTAAAAAAGACAATGATATTGGGGCGTTCCGGGCTGGGCTGGGACATGATTTGTTGCTCACAATCTTGTTGACATCAATAAGTACTTACTTTTTCTTTGCAATTGTCAAGGACATTGCATAATGTTTTTGAATACGATCGTCAAACGTGTCTGCAATAAGGTCCTTTATTTCGGATAAGAATTCGATCCGACTCGCAGGTTGCATAGAGATCGTTGGCGAAAAGGTCGAGATTAACTGGACATATTCTTCCGCAGAGTATTGCACAAACAGGGAATAAGCCCTGAAGAAGACAGGCTCGAACAAGCTCTCATCAACTGAATTGGGTTCGATATCTACCAGGCGGTGCAGGACTTCATTATCATCATACGTATCGCCTGGGTTATATTTTTTGTAGATAGGCTGTGACGTATAGTAAAAGCGATCATCAGCTTCATCGGAAACATGATGCGTGTGAATGATCGCCAAGTGCCCCCCCACTTTTGAGAAGTTTATGTGGCTTTTGAAACTGAACATCGGGTTCAATCCAGTGGAAGGCCGTCGCTGAATAGACCAGGTCAAATGTATTAGGTGCCAGATCGACAGCTTCAAACGATGTATTGAGCACCTGCACATTTGGATAATCTCCCAGCACTTTCTGTGCATATTTGGCTAAGTTCGCGCCCAGCTCAACTGCGACAATCTGATATCCACGTTGCGCAATGGCTTGGGTAGCTTGTCCTGTCCCAGGTCCGATTTCTAGTAACCTGGCACTGTCCTGCAAATGCGTCTTTTGGACGAGGTCGTCGAATAATCGGTCTGGATAGCGTGGCCGACCCGCATGGTAGCCGTCTGCATCTTGATTGAAAGTCGTTCGCAAATCAATATTAGTCGACATGGTTGTTCTGGACTCCAAAGACCACTTTATGGACTGAGCGATGCTAAACTTCATCGGCAAACAGTGCCAGGACTTCACGCAATAGCTGTTAGCAGTTTGAGCAAGACTGAGTATAGTGTGGTGCGGCATCCCTATCAAATCAATGGGCGCCGATTGGCTATTATGACCCCTGATAGACAAACTTACCCAATCCCTTACTTATAGCTCGTGACATTTGTCACTGCCACACTTTTTGTCCATAATCGTACACTTTATATGTACAGCAAAGTGAGGACATTGTGGGACACCCAGATCCAAGTGAGGTCGGCCCTGGCATCCGTGCAATTCGGGAAGAGCTTGGCCTGTCGCTGCGAGAAGTTTCGGCGCGGGCGGGGCTTTCAGTTAATGCCATCAGCCGGATAGAACGTGGGGATAATTCGCCTACGGTGGCTTCGCTGCATATGATCGCCGAGGCGCTTGGTGTTTCGATTACGGAGTTCTTCGTCAAACAGGCCGAGCAATCTGTGATCTATCTCCAGCCTGCGGACCGAGACCTGTCTGAATACGAGACAATGAAGATCGAAAGCCTGGGCAGTGGTTTGCGCAACCAGCAGTTAGAGCCTTTCCTGATTACAGTGCAACCAGGCCATGCCGTCGATACCAAGCCGATCACCCATGCCGGACAGGAATTTGTCTACTGTCTTGAAGGGCGCATCTGCTACCGTGTCGGAGAAGATGCCTACCGGATGGAACCAGGTTGCAGCCTCCTGTTCGATGCTGGTCAGCCGCATTACTTCTGGAACAATTCAGACGCGCCTGCACGGCTTATCTTCGTTTTCCAGGCGGCATCTGGCGAACATATGACGCGACATGCAGCGCCTTAGATCTGCGTCGCGGCGGGTTTAACAGCGCCTCACAACTTAATAGTGTTTATCCTGGAGTTCATAAAATGAAGATTTTTTGGATAGTGTGCCTTGTTGCACTCCTCTTCGGCGTTCCTGTCTTGGCTCAGGAATCGACATGCACTGTGCCGAGCGAAGAGATCATCAGCACTGTGGTGGAAAGCTGCGCCGATCTTGAAGGCAATGTCGTTTGCTATGGCCAGCCCGATCTGGAAGTCATCGTTGATTGTGAAAGAGCACCAAGCTTTGAAGCAATAGGCCAGACCATGTCGTTGGAAGGCGTTTGCACAGCCCGGACGACAGGCGACGGGATTGCCGTCTTTAACCTTCAGCCGGAAATGGACAGCCTGACCCTGATAACCATCGGCGATGTGGAAATGCAAAATGTCGCCAGCAATGATGCCGGGACCACCCTGCCGCTGTTGGCTGATAGTGATGTCTATAGTGGACCAGGATCACATTTTGACGTGCTGGCCTCGCTGACAGAAGGGACAGAAGTCTTCATCAACGCCTGTAACTGCACCCATAACTGGCTGCGTATTGTCCGCGATGGCGGCGAGATTGGCTGGATTCCGACGCGCCGCGTGGATATAGATGACAGCCTGCTGCCAGAAGTCACTGCTGAGGAACCGCTCTATGACAATATGCAGAACTTCCTGCTGACGACTGCCGAATGTGGCGGCGTTTTGATCCAGATGCACGAGGCCCCCGTGCCAGTCATCATTAATGGTGTCACCATTACGCTGGATTCAACCGCCTATGTACGGGCCGGTGCCGACTCGATGGAAATTGACCTGCTGGATGGGCAGGGCCACATCAGCAACGGCGAACGGACCGTGTATGCGCCCGCAGGTGCCCACATTTTGATTCCGCTGGATGAACATCGCGCTCCGACGGGCGACATGACCGTCGAGTTATATGAGCCGGAGCACATCGCATCCATACCCCTTGGTCTGGTATCGCAGTCGATTGACCCCCTCGTTCTGCTGGATGCGACGCACCCCACCATCGTCGGCGTAGAAGAATGCAACGTCGTGTCAAACCTTGCCGATGAAGCCTGTCCGGTACAGTTCATCAATCCTGATGGCGATGATATCGTGTCGCTGGAAGTCGAATTTGTCTATGCGGCTATCGGCGAGTGGGAAGAGAGCATCCATGAAGTACCGATGCTGCTGAATGGCACTATGCGCACAGGCGTCCTCGGCTGGGATGTGTCCTGCTCCTTGGGTGCAGAAAACTTCATCGGCCCCGTTGAGTGGCTGCTGACGCTGGAAGATGCTGCTGGCAATCGCAGTGAACCCTTCCTGGCGGCGTTCAACTGCGTGGATGGCAAATAGGTTATAAGCAATCAGCTAATGGTAGTGGCAAGGCATGCCTTGCCACTACGCACATATTGCTCGCTGGTAACAATCAAATTCACTCTCATAGCAGGATTTTAGGGAAAGAAAAGAGGTGCAGTGTCGCGAGCTGCACCTCTTGATTTGGGGTTATACCTGCGCGCCGGGCGTTCAGTCGGCGAGCAAGCTCTGAATTGCAGAAACGGCCTGGGGAACTGCGGCCTCTACCGCCTCAGAAAGAGTGTCCCCCAGGTCAAACCAGGCCCCGGTGATCGTCACCAGGTAAGTTGTTGGGCATTGCCCATAGAGGTACTCGGTCAGGCGCAAGATCTGTGAGGGAGTAAGGGCGTGCGCATCACCGAGTTCTACTGCTGGTTGTAGCTGCTGCACCTGTATTTCACCCGCAACGCCTTCAATCGAGGCATCGACGAAGATGACACGGTCGGCATCCGCCATAGACGAGGCGATTTCCGGCATGAGTTGGTGCGCCTGGATGACAGTCACATCCGTGTCGTCATACTGTGGTGCAAGGTGGTCAGCGATCAGCCAACCAATCCCGTCATCCTGGCGCATGGTGTTGCCGTAGCCGATGAGCAGCTTCATAGCGTTCATTTCGTTCGGCCTAGTCGCGCTGGAGTACATCCAGCACATTGCCATTCTGATCCTTCAATTCAATATGCAGCGGCATCTGGCCGATAGCATGGGTCGAGCAGCTCAGGCAGGGGTCAAAGGTGCGGATGACTGCTTCCACGCGGTTGAGCATACCCTCCTCTATTTTCCGGCCATCGACGAAACGCTTGGCGGTCTGGTAGACACCGCGATCCATCGCCATATTGTTGTGGCCAGTCGCGATAATCAAATTGGCCCAGGTGATGCCGCCGTATTCATCGACCTTATAGTGATGCAGCAGCGTGCCGCGCGGCGCTTCTGAGACACCAATGCCTTCGGCTGCGTTGACATTCGCCAGCGACTGCACATGGGTACTGAGAATATCAGGCGTGTTAAGCAGCTCTTCAATGCGCTCAATGCCGTAGAGAATTTCAATCAGGCGGGTATAGTGGAAGTAGAACGATGACTGCCGTTCTTCCCAATCCAGCGACTGATATTCTTTGAGGGCTTCGTCGGCCAGGGGCGTTCCGGCACGGGTGGCCATATTCAGACGGGCCAGCGGACCGACGCGGTAGATGCCTTCAGGATAGCCAAGTGGCTTATAAAATGGCGACTTCAGGAACGAGTGATCTTCCACCGCTTCGCCAATCGATTCCTGGTAGTGGCGCGGGTCGATGTCTTTGACGTGATTGCCGTCAGCATCGATGATGCGCAGCACGCCGTCATAGTGTTCCAGCGAGCCATCAGGATTAATCAGGCCCATGTACATGGTCGGGAAATTGGCGAAGACCTTGATTTCTTCGCGGTACTGGTCAATCAGCGGGATGAACCATTTGAGGGCATCCAGCGTAATCTGCTTCACTTCGGGAATATCGGCCAGGATGGCTTCGCGCGCTTCCGGTGTCAGCGGGTCACTGACGCCACCAGCCACCACCCAATTGGGGTGAATGCGCTTGCCACTCAGGCGTTCGATCACCTGCTGACCAAACTGGCGCAGACGGACGCCATTACGAGCGAGCTGCGGGTCGGCTTCGTACATGCCGAAGATGTTGCGCTTGGCCGGGTCGGCATCCATGCCGAGCATGAGGTCCGGCGCGGAGAGATAGAACACGCTCAGGGCATGCGACTGGACCATCTGGGCAATGTTCAGGATTTTGCGCAGATTGACAGCCGTTACGGGAATGCGGACGGCGAGCAGTTCGTCACAGGCTTTGGCCGAGGCCACCAGATGGCTGACGGGACAAATGCCGCAAATACGCGCCATCAGGGCGGGCATCTCACGGAAAGGGCGCCCTTCGGAGAATTTTTCAAAGCCACGCAACTGGGTCACATGGAAGTGCGCGTTGGTGACGTCACCGTCATCATTGATTTCAATCGTGATTTTGCCATGCCCCTCAATACGGGTAACGGGGTCGATGGTGATGGTATTGGTCATATGTCTCTCCTAACCGAAACGAGGCGAAACATCGGGCATCTGGCCATTGAGCAGCGCGACCAGTGCGTCACGAATCACAGGGCCGGGAGGCGGGCAGCCCGGCAGATAAATATCAACTGGCACAACAGTATGCACGGGCTGAATTTTCGGCAGCAGTTTTGGCACAACCAGGCTGGGAGGCCGCTGATTGACGTCGGCATTTTCAATGTAAGCCCGTTCTTCGACTGCCGCGACCGGATAACGATTGCGCATGGCCGGGACGTTGCCCGTAATCGCACAGTCACCCAGGGCCAGCAGCAGTTTGGTATGCTTACGAATCTTGATGATCTTGGCACGGTCATCAACGCTGCTGACGCCACCCTCGACCAGGGTCAGGTCCACCATGTCCGGGAAGTCTTTGTTATCGACCAGCGGGCTGTAAACCAGATCAATCTTATCAGCGATATCCAGCAGCACATGGTCAATGTCTAAAAATGACATGTGGCAACCGGAGCAGCCATCGAGCCATACGGTCGCGACTTTGACTTTATCAGGCATTGTCCACCTCGCGCATTGTCTTCAGATAGGGTAAGAACTGGCCGTCTTTGACCATTTCGCCAACAGCGCGCGACTTCTTAAAGAGCGCACCTGTCGGGCACACCTGGACGCACTTCCCGCATTCGGTGCAGGTTTCTGAGAGTGCCCAGGGGGTGTTCAGGTCGGTGACGACTTTGGCTTCGATGCCGCGCCCGGAGACATCCCAGGTGTGCGCACCCTCGATTTCCGCACAGACGCGCACGCAGCGGGTACACAGGATGCAGCGATTGTGGTCGATGGCATAGCGATAGTGCGATACATCGACCTCTTTGGCCGGGAACATGTAATTCAGGCGGGTATGATCGACGCCCAGTTTTTCCGCCAGCCATTGCAGTTCGCAGTGACCATTAGCCACACATACCGAGCAGATATGATTGCCCTCAACAAAGAGCATTTCCAGGATCATACGGCGGTATTTTTGCAGGCGTTCGCTGTTAGTCGTGACTTCCATGCCTTCCTGGACGCGCGTGGCGCAGGCCGGCAGCAGCTTATTCGATCCCGCCACTTCCACCATGCACAGGCGACAGGCACCCACAGGCTTCAGTCCGGCGATGTTGCACAGCGTCGGCAGGAAAATGTCATTTTCACGGGCGATTTCCAGAATCGTCTCGTCTTCACGACCGCTGACATCCTGGCCATCAATTTTGAATGTCTTTACAGGCATCATGTTTGTCTCCTCAGGCCGGTTCTTGGGCTGGCGCGATGCACTGCAAATATTCATCGCGGAAGTATCGTAGGGTACTCATGACCGGATTCGGCGCCGATTGTCCCAGGCCGCACAGGCTGGTCTGGCTGACCATGTCGCACAGTTCTTCCAGCAGTTCGAGGTCTGCTTCCGTAGCTTCTTTATCGACGAAGCGCGTCAGCAGTTCGTGCATCTGGGCCGTACCCACACGGCATGGAATACATTTGCCGCAGGATTCATCCATGCAGAATTCCATGAAGTAACGCGCCACACTGACCATCGACGAGGTATCGTCCATGATGACCATACCGCCCGACCCCATGATCGAACCGAGTTCGCGCAGGGATTCATAATCAACTGGCGTGTCGAGGTGTTCCTGCGGGATGCAGCCACCGGAAGGGCCGCCTGTCTGGACCGCTTTGAACGCGCGTCCGTCGGGGATGCCGCCGCCGATGCCTTCAATAATCTGGCGCAGGGTGATGCCCATCGGCACTTCGATCAGGCCGACGCGGTTCACCTTGCCCGATAGCGCGAATACCTTGGTTCCGGCGCTCTTCTTGGTGCCGATGCCCGCGAACCATTCGCTGCCGTTAAGGATAATCGGTGCGATATTGGCAAATGTCTCGACATTATTGATGAGGGTCGAATGCCCCCACAGGCCGCTCATGGCCGGGTACGGTGGGCGTGGGCGTGGATTGCCGCGCTGGCCTTCGATGGAGGCGATTAAGGCGGTTTCTTCACCGCAGACGAATGCGCCAGCACCCAGCCGTAGCTGCACGTTGAAGCTAAAGGGGGAATCGAAGATATTATTGCCGAGGAAACCCATCTTCTCCGCCTGACGGATGGCTTTCTTCAGGCGCTGGATGCCCAGACCATATTCCGCGCGCACATAGATATAGCCTTCTGTCGCGCCAACGGCATAAGCGGCAATCGCCATGCCCTCTAAGATGCGATGTGGGTCGCTTTCCATGATGCTGCGATCCATAAACGCGCCAGGGTCACCTTCATCACCATTGCAGACGATATATTTGATGGTGTCGTCCATCTTGGCAACGGTGCTCCACTTAAGGCCCGTCGGATAACCAGCGCCGCCGCGTCCGCGCAGGCCGCTGGCTGTGACTTCTCTGAGGACCTCAGTCGGGGTCATTTCCGTTGCCGCCTGGAACAGGGCACGATAGGCCCCGAATGCCAGCGCGGATTCAATTTCTTCTGGATCAATTTTGCCCGCATTGGACAGGACAACCCGCTGCTGCCCGATGAAGAAAGGACTATTTTGTGGTAAATGAATGCGCTTGACAGGTTCTTTTCCAAGATGATCGATGATGTCTGCCGAATCGCTGGGTTTAACGCTTTGGTAAAATTGATTGTCCGGTTCTGTTTTCATAATGGGGCCGTTGCCGCACAGGCCCAGGCACCCCACACCGGTGATTTTGCATTTATGTTCCAGGCCGCGCTCTTTGACTTCGGCTTCCAGCGCGTCGACGACTTTTTCGCTGCCGTAAGCGACACAGCCGAGGGCTGTACACACATTGATGTGATGCTCGTAGGCACGGTGCTTATCGCGTTCTGCCTGGACGATTTGCTCAAATTCTTCACGATGCATGATTGATCTTCTCCCGTACCATCGCAACGACGTTGTCCGGGGTCAACCCGCTGACGACTTCACCATCCACCACCGCTACCGGAGCCTGGCCGCAGCCACCGACGCAGCGTGCGCTCAACAGGGCAAATTCGCTATCCGGGGTGATCTCGCCTTCTTCGATGCCGTAAGCCTCGCCCAGTGATTTAAGCATCTGGTCGCTGCCTTTGATGTAGCAGGCTGTTCCCAGGCAGATGACACAATTGTGCCGTGCCGGGGGTTTGAGGCTGAAGAAGTGATAGAAAGTGGCGACCCCGTAGGCTTTGCTCATAGGGACGTTTAAGCGTTGGGCTACAAAACTCAGTGAAGCATCATCCAAAAAACCAAAGGCTTCCTGGACGGCGTGCAAGGTCTCGATCAGCGCATGGGGTTTGTACCCGTAACGCCGCATCGTCGCATTGATGATCCGCCACCGTTTATCATCAGAAGGTGGCGCGACTTCGACAGGCCTGACCATAGTTCACTCCAGCGTAAACTGATAACACAGCTTTATTGTGACGGATTTCACAATCAATCATCGAGTGCCAATGTCTGTAGTTTCTTGTGACATCCTTCACAAATGTCAGGCTGGACATCTATAGCTTTTTATGATGTCACCTCTAAGCTATTGGTTGGGGCTTATATGTGGATGAATTTGGTACAAATTGCCATAACCAGTGCCCTAGCGTGGCATACCGCTTATAAGGCATTCGATGTAGGATGGGAGGTAAAGTATTGACTCTTTATTAGGAGCAAAAAAACCATCTATGTTTGCCCGAACTCAACGCCCCATTCGCGAAAAAATCATCCTGATTACCGGAGCCAATGGCGAAGTCGGCCACGGCCTGATCCGTCAGCTTTATGAAATGCAAGAAGCCTCGGAAGTCGTTGTGCTGGACCTCTCTGGTCTGGATGATGCCCTGACGCCGATGGTGAACCGCGTCATCACAGGCGATATTCTCGATAACGAGCTGATCAACCTGCTGCTGAATGAGTACGAAATCGACATGATCGTGCATCTGGCGGCGCTGCTATCGACTCACAGCGAGTTCAACCCGGAATCGGCCCATCGTGTGAATGTGCAGGGGACGATCAATCTGTTGAAATTGGCAATTGAGCAAGGACGGTCGCGCGGGTACCCCGTGCGATTTTTGTATCCCAGCTCGATAGCAGTCTATGGCCTGCCGGATACGGAAACCAAAGCCCAGCAGGGGGCCATCGACGAGAACAGCTTTCTGTATCCGATCACGATGTATGGCTGCAACAAACTCTATTGTGAACACCTGGGCCGCTACTATGCTGAGTTCTACCAGCAGCTTTCCGCAGCCAAGTCGATTGGCCTGGACTTCCGCTGTGTACGCTTCCCTGGCCTGATTAGCGCCCATACCATGCCGACCGGCGGCACCAGTGACTTCGCGCCAGAGATGATCCATGCGGCGGCGCAGGGCAAACTTTATGAGTCATTCGTGGCGGAAGATGTGCGTATCCCGTTTATGGTGATGCCCGATGCCATCAAAGCCCTGATTTCACTTTCAGAAGCGCCGCGCGAGCAGTTGAAGCATTATGTCTACAACGTCACCAGCTTTAGCTTATCGGCGGGCGAAGTCGCTGAAAGAGTCAGAGCCAGCTTCCCGAATGCACAAATCACGTTCGATCCACACGAAGCGCGCCAGAACATCGTTAACTCCTGGCCTGCTGATGTCGATGACTCGGCGGCGCGTCAGGAATGGAACTGGGCACCTGAATACGATGTGGATCGGTCTTTTAACGAATACCTGATCCCGACGATTCGGCAGTATTACGAAACAGGCAAATCATAATTAGCAGAGTGGACGCAGCATGCTGCGTCCCTACGGCGTCTGAGTAGAAAAATTCTTACAAAACGGAGCAACGAACTGATGACGGACAAAACCCAATATCTGGAAGATCAGATTGACGAGCTAAAAGCGCAGGGCCTGTTTAATAACATCCGTGTGATTGATAGCCCGATGGACGCGCACGTAGTCATCGATGGCCGCAAGTTGATCAACCTGTGCGCCAATAATTATCTCGGTCTGGCCAACCATCCTCGACTGAAAGAAGCGGCTAAGAAAGCCATTGATGAATATGGCATCGGCCCTGGTGCCGTGCGGACGATTGCCGGAACGATGACCCTGCACGAAAAGCTGGAACAACGGTTGGCCCAGTTCAAAGGTGCGGACGCGGTGGTTACGCTGCAAAGTGGTTTCACCGCCAATCTGGCGACGGTTCCAGCGCTGGTTGGTAAGGGAGATGTCATCTTCTCCGATGAACTCAACCACGCCAGTATCATCGATGCCTGCCGCCTGAGCCGTGCCCAGGTTGTGCGTTACAACCATAACGACCCCGCCGACCTGCGCCGCGCCATTGCCGAGACAACCGAATACAACCGTCGCCTGATCGTGACTGATGGTGTTTTCAGCATGGATGGTGATATTGCGCCGCTGCCGCAGTTGGTCGAAATCGCGCAGGAACACTGCATCCTGCTGATGGTTGATGATGCGCATGGCGAAGGTGTCCTCGGTCGCGGTGGGCGCGGTATCGTCGATCACTTTGATCTGCACGGCCAGGTCGATATCGAGGTCGGCACGATGAGCAAAGCCTTTGGCGTCGTTGGTGGGATTGTCGCTGGCAAACAGCCCATTATCGACTGGATTAAGCAGCGCGGACGGCCTTTCCTGTTCAGCAGTGCCATGACTGTGCCGGATGTCGCCGCCTGCCTGGAGGCGGTCGATATGCTGGAAAACAGCGACGAACTGGTGCAAAAGCTGTGGTCAAACGGCAAGTTCTTCCAGACAGAACTGCAAAAACTGGGCTTCGATACCGGACACTCTCAGACGCCGATTGTGCCCGTCATGCTGGGTGAGGCCGAAGTCGCGCAGCAGTTCAGCAAAGAACTGTTTAAAGAGGGCGTCTTCGCGATGGCCATTGGCTTCCCGACGGTACCCCAGGGCAAGGCGCGCATCCGTGTGATGAATTCAGCCGTGCACTCCACCAATGATCTGGAAGAAGCGCTCAGCATCTTTGAGACAGTCGGCAAGCGCCTGAACCTGATCTAGTCGCAAAAAATACGCAAAAAATCGGCTGTTCCAGTAGCCAAAAACCGAGCGAGGTGCTTCAGTTAGGTCATTGCAAAGCACCTCGCTTATTGTTTTAGGCATCGGGAAGTACTTCCTTAGTGATGAGGGGACTAATTATGTCGGCGCGCGTGATGGGCTTTTTAGGTGGATTTTTCATTCTGGCAGCGGTTGCATTTCTTATAGGCAGTTTTGTTTTTGCGGATAGTGATTGGCTAAAGGGTATTTTAGGCTCATTGATTTGCAGCAGTGACGAAACGATGACCATCGAACGTCAGAGCTGGTCTATGGTCAATGGCGAAAGCGGCGAAAATATTTATTACTTCTGCCAGAATGAAGCCGGGGATGAGCGCAACGTGACCGACAATATGGTCCCGATCCTGATTGTTGGGTTTGGTGGCCTGCTGACGCTCGGCATTTTGATGGTGATTGGGGCTGCCAGCAAACAGGTAAAGACGACGGCAAACCAGTTCATCTACGGAACCAGTTCTGTCAATCTGGTGGACATGAAAACCAAGCGCGGCACCCTGACGCCGGAGACAGAAGACCTGCTCAAAAATGTGCTGGGCAACTTTACGACGACTTCCCAGGGCGCAGGCCGCAGCGATCTGAGCGACCGCTTGCAGCAGCTCAAAGATGCCTACGATAGGAACCTGATCAGCAAAGAGGAATATGACAGCGTTCGCCAGTCGATCCTCGACAGCATGGATGATTGATTACTCATCCGTGAATGCGCCTCATTTTATGGATTCACAGTGATATTCGTCCTGGAATTCTTGACAGGCAATTTCCTTTAGGTTATTCTCATCTGAAACCGGTTTCAGATACTGTTTTTTGATTTTATTTCTTACACCCTCCTGCGATGTTTTGATGAAGAAGCTTACAATTTCTGCAATTGCTGAGTTAGCAGGTGTCTCCAAGGCGACCGTGTCGCGTGTCCTCAATGGCTATCCACATATTAGTCAGGAACTGCGCGAACAGGTTGAGGCCATCATCGCGGAGACAGGTTACCAACCCAATCAGGTCGCGCGTTCCCTCGCCTCGGATCGCTCTAACATCATCGGCCTGGTCATTCCTAAAGGGACAGACGCGGTCTTCCTCGATCCCTACTTCCCGGCCCTGACGAACGGCATCACTCAGGTTTCTAATAACAACAGCCTGACGCTGGCCCTGTTCATCTTTCATTCCGAGCAAGAGGGGCATGATACGATCAAGAGTATCGTCAATACGGGCTTGCTTGATGGCCTGATCCTGACGACGGATCGTGTTACGCTTGACCGCACGACAGACCCCTTCGTTCCGCAGTTGATTGAGCGCGATATGCCTTTTGTGATGATTGGTCGGCCTGATAATTTGCAGGATGACATCATCTTTATTGATACGGACAACGCCGAAGGTGGGTATCTCGCCACACGCCATCTGATTGACCTGGGCTACCAACGTATAGCGACCATTTCATCGAAGCACAACTCGGCGGGTGATGATCGCTTGGCCGGTTATCGGAAAGCTTTAGACGAAAGTGACATTGCGATTGATTGGGCGCTTGTGGCTTATGGGGACTATACCCTGGAAAGTGGCTACAAAGGCATGA
The DNA here is from genome assembly GCA_020634165.1 of Anaerolineaceae bacterium. Classification (GTDB taxonomy): domain Bacteria; phylum Chloroflexota; class Anaerolineae; order Aggregatilineales; family Phototrophicaceae; genus Phototrophicus. The sequence continues at coordinate 569,773 of JACKCF010000002.1, forward strand.
AGAAGTTGCTCCCTCAGCAGCCTGACGCGGTTTTTGTGGCATCCGACACGATGGCGTTGGGAGCATTACGCGCCATCCAGGAAGTGGGCCTGAAAGTTCCCCATGACATTGCGATTGTCGGCTACGATGATCTGCCCCCGGCTATCCAGGCGACGCCGCAGCTAACGACTGTTCGCCAGGATGTAGAGACGTTAGGCGGCATGGCTGTCGAAATGCTGCTGGATGCCATCAGAGGTGATAAAAGCGGTATACGTCACGTATTTTTGAGCAGCAAGCTAATTATCCGTGATAGTTGTGGCGCGGTGCAAAAGCAAGCCTGATCGACCAAAAGACAGGCATCATCTTGCCTGTCAATATGTAACCGGTTTCATTGAATAATGGGGTTGTAACGAAAGAAGCAGGTATGAGCCAGCCATTCATTTTAGGGGTCAATTACTGGCCCAGACGCAAAGCCATGTACTGGTGGTCGAATTTTGAAGCGGATGAAGTCCGCGAAGAATTTGATGTGATCGCCAGCATTGGCATGAATGTGGTGCGGTTGTTCCTGTTGTGGGACGACTGGCAGCCCGAATCGACCAGTGTATCCAGCGAGCGCCTGCGCGACTTCGGCACCGTATGTGACATCGCCGCCGAGCGTGGCCTCAAGCTGGATGTAACTTTTTTCACCGGGCATATGAGCGGCCCCAACTGGTCGCCGCGCTGGCTGCTGGAAAAAGACGAACCAGCACCCTCGCCCTTTATGCGGCAGGTCTTGTCCCAGGGCAAAATTGTCGATTCCTCGTATCGCAATATGTTCCATGACGAAGAAGCGCTGGCCGCATCGCGGCTGCTTTTGCGGACGGTCGTCAGCGAGTACAAGGATCATGATGCGATATGGATGTGGAACCTGGGCAATGAGCCGGACCTGTTCGCATGGCCGCATTCGGCGCAGGCAGGCCGTGAATGGGTACGCGATATGCGGACCCTCATCCGCGAAATTGATCCGGTGCATGATGTCACCTGCGGTCTGCATTCCGCTAATTTGCTGATGGATAACGGCCTCAACATCGATAAAGTGTTTGCCGAAACCGATGTCGCGGTGATGCACGGCTACCCGATGTACGTCGATTTCGCTCGGCATCCACTCGACCCGGACTTTATGCCTTACTACTGCGCGCTGACATCGGCGCTGTGTGGCAAGCCAACCCTGGCCGAAGAATGGGGCGGCTGTACCGCGCCCGATGGCCGCGATTCCGAAGTGTGGGAGTGGGTGACGTATAAAGGCGTTGAGCGTAAGCAGTTTATGGCCAGTGAAGAAGCGCTGGCAGAGCACATCGAAACGGTACTGCCCAAGCTGGTCGAAGTCGGGGCGACAGGCTCGATGTTATGGTGTTACGCCGACTATGTCGAAGAATTGTGGGATCGTCCCCCGTGCGACCCGGACGGTGCCAAGCATGAGCGTCACTTTGGGCTGGTCCGGCCCGATGGCAGCCTGAAACCGCATGCCGAAGTGATCCGCAAATTTGCGGAAACCAAACCAATGGTGCAGCCAGCCAAGCGTACGGTCACGCTGGATATCACGCCGGATGAGTATTATCAGAATCCGCGCGACCATGCGCAGCGTCTATATGAGGACTACATCGCGCGCTACGAAAATGGCGCCACGTAGTTACGGTTCCGGCGCAGTATGGCACGTTATCTCGCGTGTTGCGCCAAGCTATTTTGTTCATTCTGGGGGCTGACGGTTCTGTGATGGAACCAGGGCTTACCAACAACGCCGACGACATCCCTGCACAGGTTCGCTCCTATGCTTCTGCTGCGATCATCGGCCCCTTGAGTGTTTTCGCGATTGTCGCCGTCATCTTCACTGCACTCATCGCGAAAGTATGGACTCGTTAGAAGGCTCATCCCACCAGATGTGCCCACTGACGAGTCTGTACCCCTTAAGAATGAGTGTCTTATTTCGGGGATATTTGTCCAGATTCCCCTTCTTAGAAAGATTTTTACGATGACGTTTCCGAAAGATTTTGTATGGGGAACCGCCACATCAGCCTATCAGATCGAAGGCGGCGGTCTCGACTTTGGGCGTGGGGAGTGCATCTGGCACCGATTTTCCCATACGTCCGGCAAGGTTCGTAACGGCGATACGGGCGAGGTCGCCTGCGATCATATTCATCGCTACCCGCAGGACGTGGCCATGATGTCCCAGTTGGGCATCGACGGCTATCGCTTTAGCGTATCCTGGCCGCGTGTGATTCCGGCAGGTACCGGAACCATCAACCAGCAGGGCCTGGATTTTTATAAGCGGCTGATTGAAAAACTGCATCAGGCCCATATCACGCCCTACCTGACGCTGTATCACTGGGATTTGCCGCAGGCGCTGCAAGATCAGGGCGGCTGGGAAAACCCTGACAGCGTTCACTGGTACACCGAATACGCCGATCTGGTCTCGCGGGAATTAGGCAGCGAGGTCAGGCAGTGGACGACGTTCAACGAGCCATTTGTATCGTCTATTGTAGGCAATCTGTTCGGGGTACATGCCCCTGGTAAGCAGGACCCCGTCGCGGCCTTTACCGTCGCCCATCACCTGCTGCTGTCACATGGATCGGCGGTGCCCATCATTCGCCAGAATGTGCCAGACGCCCAGGTCGGCATCACGCTGGACCTCGCGTACAGTCGGCCCTATCGACCGGAAAACACAGACGATCAGATCGCCGCGCGGCACTTCGCGATTTTGCATAATAACTGGTTCCTGGACCCTGTTTTCAGGGGTGTGTATCCGGCGGATGGCATCAGGTGGCTGGAACCCCTGGGCGCACTCAGCAACATCGACATAAGCGAGATTGGCAAGGCGCAGGTGCCGATAGATTTCCTGGGCATCAACTACTATACGCGCCATCTCGCCAAGGCGACGGATGCCAACCCGATGGGCTATGAGTTCGTGCGTGCTGAGGGCAACGAGCATACCGCGCTTGATTGGGAAGTATATCCCGATGGACTGCTGCATACCCTGCTCTATGTCCATAACGGCTACTATCCGAGCAAAATTTTCATCACAGAAAATGGCTGCAACTATGATGACCCCAAACCGGCCAATGGTGTAGTCGATGATCCCAAGCGTGTTGCCTATTATCGGCAGCATATTGACGCGGTTGAAAAGGCTATCGCGCTAGGCGTACCAGTAAAAGGCTACTTCGCCTGGAGCCTGATGGATAACTTTGAATGGGCTGAGGGCTATCAGAGCCGCTTTGGACTGTATTATGTGGATTTTGCAACACAGGAGCGCACACCCAAAAAGAGTGCGTTGTACTACCATGATCGTATTTCCCAGGAGCGGGCGAAAGCCTGATCCATGTAAGGTCCTCCGAGTGTGTGCGGGCGATAGCTGGGCGGCTGTCGCCCGTACACGTTAATGGCATAGAGTCGGAAGATTTTTACCAACTGTGTGTTCTAAGCCTAGAACGGCCATAGAATCGGCAGGACGATGACGGAGATAATCAGCGCGATGAGAATCATCGGAATGCCGACTTTGGGATAGTCACTGAAGCGATAGTTGCCCGCGCCCATGACCAGCGCATTGACAGGTGACGCCACTGGCGAAGCGAAGGCCATCGACGCAGCGACAGCAACGGCCATCATGAAAGCGTGAGGCTGAACGCCCATGCTGGTCGCGGTGACAAAGGCAATTGGTGCGATGAGCACGGCGGTGGCTGTGTTTGATAGCACCTGTGTAAAGACTGAGGTCATCAGGAACAGCGCCGCCAGGATGGCCATCGGGCCCATACTGCCGAGCACATCGGTAAAACCGCTGGCGACCAGTTCCACCAGACCGACTTTTTCCAGGGCGGTGCTCATGGGCAGCATACCTGCGATCAGTACAATGCTCTTCCAGTCGATGGCGTTGTAGGCATCATCCATCGACAAACAGCCCGTCAGGATAATCGCCAGACTCGCCAGCATACTGGCCCCCGTTACGGAAACCCATCCGGTAATCATCAGGAATAGCATGCCGACCATAATCGCCAGTGCCACCGGGGCTTTTTCACGGTTGACCGCGACAGCCAGCGCTTCCGTTTCACCCATCACAATGAAGTTGCGGCGTTCGCGCGATTTCAGGGCGAAAATATCGACCCATTTGCCCTGCACCAGCAAGATGTCCCCGGTGCGCAGCGCGGTGGAATCGGTATCGAGGCGTTCTTCAAAGCCAGGACGCTCGATTTCCAGCACGGTCAGGTGATAGGTGGCGCTGAAGGCCGCATCTTTGAGCGTTTTACCCACCAGTGACGAACGTGGTCGAATAATAACTTCGGCGATGCCGACTTCATGCGTGATGAGCATATCACGGTCATCGGGCGATACTGGCTGAACGCCCAGGTTCCACTGGGCAGCAGCGCGCGATACATCATCCGGCGTTCCGGCTGCGATGAGCACATCATCGACCTGGAAAATGGTATCCAGCGTGGGATGGACGCTTGTGTAGCCATTCAGCGGCAGCAAAGACCCCGTATCTTTGGCACGGCGTGGATTGCGGGCCTGCTTCGTCCGGCGAATCTCCAGAATGTTGACCTGAAACTGCGAGCGGAGCTGGGCTTCTTCCAGCGTTTTGCCTTCCATATGGGATTTGCCGCGTACCCGTAGCTGGAACAGACCATCCGGCAGTTTGTAGAGTTCGACCAGTTCATGCGGGGTGATGAGCTGCACACCGCCCCGATTTTTGGTGCGATCCGGCAGCAGGCGCCGCCCAACCAGCAGCATAAAGATGATGCCAGAAGCGGCAATCAGCAAGCCCAGCGGTGTATAGCTAAAGAAGGCGAATGGTTCCAGGCCCTGGTCGCGCAGCAGGTCAGCGACGATGATATTGGGCGGTGTACCGATCAGCGTCATCGCGCCACCGATCAACGACCCATAGGCCAGTGGAATCAACAGGCGCGAGGCACTGACCTTCACGCGGTTGGCCAGGCTGATGATGGCTGGCAGCATCACGGCTACCACACCCGTATCGCTCATGAAGCCGGACATCATGGCCGCGGCGGCCTGGGTTGTGACGATCAGGCGCGTTTCGTTGGTGCCAGCGACTTTGATGATGCGGTCAGCGATCATGGCGGCGAGGCCCGTTTGCAAAACGGCCCCACCAACGATGAACAATGAGGCAATAGTCAGGACGGCGCTGTTTGAAAAACCTGCCAGGGCTTCATTCGTAGACAGAACGCCCGTCAGCATCAGGCTGATGACGACGCCCAGGGCGACGACATCAACACGCAGTTTTTCAGTTACAAACAAGATGATGGCTGCTACAAGGATGACGAGAGTGGCCAACATGTATGGCGTCATCATATTTAATCAATTACCCTCTCATAGGAAACAAAATCTAGCATATCAGAATGAGACGGCAGGCATTGTGAAAAATGTCACGTGCCAGCATCCAATTTGTCAGCATTATGGTCAAAGTAAGCACTTATCGGATTTATGAGACAAAAAAGCCATCGCTCCTGAAGCCAGAAGGGATGGCTGATTTTGCTGTCGGTTAGCCTGTTCAGGTCGTTAGTCAGCCAGGGTGAGATTGATGTTGATGTCGTCCAGATGGGGAACAGCACGCTTTAAACTGGCTCGGATGCGCTCGACAAGGGTGTTGGCTTCTGGCAGTGAGAGTGCGCTGTCGATGGCAATCGTCACATCAGCATACAGGCGGTGACCTACCCAGCGCGCTCGAATCTGCCTGAGGCCATCTTCGCCAACCACATCCCAGATGGGATGCTCCATACGGTGGATCAGCGCCGGATCGACAGCGTCCATCAGCCGATACCAGACCGACTTGATCGCGTTCCAGGTGATGCCGACGATGGCAATGCCTATGACGATGCCTATGATGGGATCGAGTATTGGCAGGCCAATGATCGTACCAAAAACGGCGATCAGCACTGCCAGCGAGGTCAGGCCATCGACACGGGCATGCTGACCATCAGCGATCATGGCATCGGAGCCAATTTGCCTGCCAACGCGGATTTGCATGACCGCCACCAATTCATTGCCGATAAAGCCGATTACAGCCGCAGCCGCCACCCAGGGCAAGTTGGTCAGGGGTTGTGGATTGATGAGCTTCTGAACCGATTCCAGTATGATGTAACCGGCACTGAACGCAATTGAAATGACGATCAGGATGCCAGCGACATCTTCCGCGCGGCCAAAGCCATAGGTGTAACGGCGGGTCGCCACGCGCCGTGCCAGGTAGAAGGCAATCAGCAGCGGGATCGAGTTGAGGGCATCGCCCAGGTTGTGGACCGTATCCGCCAGCAGGGCGACGCTGTTGCTGGCGATATAGATAGCGATCTGCAAGACGGTCGTGATAGCCAGGGCCAGCAGCGCCAGCCATACAGTGCGAATGCCGAGCTTGTTATCGCGCAGGGCACTATCAGCGGCCAGTTCAGTATAGCCATGATCGTGATCGTGGCCGAAACCGGGCAGATGCAGAGCCGCGCCAATGGTGCCAATAATGCCTGTACTGTGATGATCGTGATCGTGCGTGTGACCGTGTTCGTGGTCATCATGGCTATGTTGGTGAGGTTGTGCGTGGCTCATGGGTGTGCACTCCTTTAAGAAGGATTTACTATCACAATAGCAGGCATCGACCGGAAAACGGCTTGTTGCGAAAAGTCGCAATATGGCTTTGGCATTCAGCTATGATGTAGGCTTAATGCCAGCGATATACGTCGCGACTTTGCTGTCGGTCGGCCCCATCGTGACGTTGACGAAGCCAGCCTTTTGCAGCAGTGGCGGAACGATTGTATTGTCGATGGCGGTCATATCGCCGAGGATCAGCGTCAGGAAGGTTTTGGACAGGCCGCGCTTGGGCGGCTCGAAATCGACAATGAGCAGGCGACCGCCAGGCTTGAGGACGCGGTACATTTCGGCCAGAGCCGCTTGCTTGAGTTCGAGGCTTGGTAGATGGTGGAACATCAGGCTGTTCATAACGACATCAAATGTGCCATCCGCGAATTGTATTTTCTCGACCAATCCGGCCTGGAAATTGACATCGACCTGGGCTGCACGGGCTTTTTCCTGGGCGCGCTGGATCATCTGCGGGGCGGCGTCGGTGCCGTAGAGGGTCGCATTGGGTCCAGCGGTCTGCTTGGCGAGGATGGCCAGCGTTCCCGTGCCACAGCCAACATCCAGAGCTGTTTCACCAGCTTGGATATTGGCAAGCCGGACCGTCGACTGCATCATTTTCTTGACCTGACCACCAAAAACCACGCGCGTGAACAGATCATATAAGCCGGCCCAGGTCAGCGTGACCCCTTCCGTTTGCAGATCATCAGCGTGATGATGACTATGGCCATGTTCCTGGCTGTGATCGTGGGTCGTCGTGATAGGCTGGCCGTGCATCCTGAGAAAGACTCCGCGCAAGATCGAGCGTCCGCTGTAGGCGATAACAACGACGGCCACGACATGTGCCAGCACCAGCAGGACCGCACCCGCGCCAGCAACTGTCAGATTCTGTGTTTCTATATAGAGGACGGCCAGCACGGCTATTGCGCCGATCAGCAGGAAAAGGTGGCGCAGGATAAAACTTGACCGCGATGGGTTCTGTGCAGGATGATTGTTAGAGTGCATGATATGGTTTCCTCAGTGGCTGAATGTATGTTGCCATCACTGTATGGGGAACACAGATAAAAGGCACTAAGCAGCCTCCTCAATCTGTTCACTACTGAACAGATCGAGCGATTTGTTCATTTTAGGCGGCCTTAACGGGGTGAGAGATGGCAGAAGACAAGGTTGATAAGCGGGTACAACGCACGCGCAGTTTGCTGCGCACCGCGCTTATACAGCTCATCCGTGAAAAAGGCTACGACGCTGTCACGATCCAGGACATCACTGAGCGTGCCAATCTGGGCCGCACGACATTCTACCTGCATTATGAGAGCAAAGACGACCTGATGCTGGATCATCATGCGGATTTTGCCTCGCGGTTGACACTGCGCATCCTGAGTACGGAAGAACTCCTGGGTGATGAGCCTTCTCACCAGTTGGAAACCCTGCTGCAAGAACTGGCTGACCATAAGCAGGTATATTTCGCGCTGATGCGTTCTAAGGACGCGCAGTCGATCAAAACGGGCATTCAGCGGCAGATGGTTGATAACCTGCTGGAAAATCTGAAAATCGCCTACCCGCATACGGAGCCAAATCAGCCCATCGACATGCTGGCGAATTACATCGTTGGGGCGCATTTCGCCATGATCGACTGGTGGCTGTCGTACCGCAATGAATACAGCGCACACAATATCGCACGCCTGCTGCACCAGATGCGTCGGGCAGCGATCCGAGATGCGTATGGACAATCATCATGACGCATGAAAATACCGACTATAGCGAGGTTCTGCGCAAGCATGGCTACCGCGTGACCATACCGCGTATGATCGTGCTGGATGCGGTCTGTGCCCATAAAGGCCATGCGACCATTGGCGATGTTCAGGGCATAGTCCATGATATGGACCCAACGATTGATCGCTCGACGATTTATCGTGCGCTCGACGTGCTGGTGGAAGTGGGTCTGGTTGTGGAATCTGACCTGGGGCACACGGGCAAGGTTTACAGCATCGCCGGAGAAGCCAATCATCACCATCTGGTGTGTATACAGTGCGGCAAGGTGTTGTCCATCAGTGCCGATATGGTTGCGACGCTGAAACAGCGCATTCGCGAGACGTACGACTTTGAACTACAGGCCGATCATCTGACGCTGAATGGATTATGCGCGGAATGCCAGGAGAAAAAAGCCACCACATAGTGTGATGGCTTTTTTATTGAGGTCACTTGCGGACGCCTGCTGTCAGCCCTGTGATGATCTGCTCGGTGGCGCTCAAAAACAGGATAATCAGCGGTAGGGTGGTGATGACCAATCCAGCGAACAGCGTTGACCAATCGGTCTGGAACTCACCGAAGAAGCGGGTCATACCTACGGGCAGCGTCCACTTATCGGTCGAACGCAGCAGCACCAGCGGGAAGAAAAAGTCGTTCCACAGCGGCACGAACTGGAAAATGGCGACCGTCGCCAGCGCCGGACGCACTAGGGGCAGCATCACACGGCCAAAAATCGTGAACTCCTGTGCGCCATCAATGCGAGCGGCTTCGGTCAGTTCCTGCGGTAGCTGCCGGAAAAACGACGACAGGATGAACACCGAAAAGGGAATGCCGGTTGCCGCATAGACCAATATCAGCCCGAGGCGGTTGTCGATCAGGCCCAGGCTGTTGAGCAGCAGGAACAGCGGCACAATTGCCAGCCGGAACGGCAGGGTCAGGCCAGCGACGAAGAATGACGACAGAATACGGCCACCAGGGAAGTTATAGCGCCCCAGGATGTAGGCCGCCAATGCTGAAACAGACGTTCCGAGAACAACAGACGACAACGTAATCACCAGCGAATTCATGAAGTAGGTGCTGAAATCAGCTTCATTCCAGGCGATGACATAGCTGTCGAAATTGATCGACGCGGGTAAAGCAACTGGAACACGGTAGATTTCACGGGTTGGCCGCATGGTATTGGTTACGACGATGAACAGTGGCAGCAGCACGATGATGGCATAGATAATCAGCATGCCATTGGAGCCGACCGACGCGAAGGAGATACGCGGTAAATGGAAAGAACGGTTCTGAGAAGGATTCGCGGTGCTCATTGCATTCTGTCCTCCAGGCGACGGAACCAGGTTTGGACGCCGACCGATACCGTGAATATGAACAGGAACATCAGCACCGCCAGCGCCGACGCCAGACCGAAAGCATCCGAACCGCCATCGAAGGCCGTTCGGTAAAAGACAAGACCAAGCACATCAGTCGCCCCGGCTGGGGGACCATCGACGCCAGCCAGGGACCAGACAACGCCAAAGGCATTGAAATTGCCGATGAAGGTCAGCACGGTCACAATGCCGATGACGGGCGTCAGCAGTGGAAATTCAATATGCTGGAAGATGCCCCAGTTGCTGGCCCCATCGATGCGGGCGGCTTCGCGCAGGTCTTCCTCGATGCCTGCCAGCCCTGCCCCGAATAGGAGCATCGGGAAGCCGACCCACATCCAGGCATTGACCAGAATGACTGTCGGCAGTGCCGTTGCCGGATCACCAAGCCAGGGCTTGGCCAGGTCACTGAGGCCAATGCTTTTGAGCGTGTTGTTAATCGGGCCGAACAGCGGGTTCAACATCAGCCGCCAAAGATAGCCGACGACGATTGGGCTAATCAGGTAAGGCATGGTGAACACGGTGCGGAAGAAGCGTTTGCCCAGACGTGGTTTGTGCAGCAGGACCGCAAAGAGCAAACCCGCCGTATTTTGAATGGCCATAGTCCCCAGGAAGAAAGCCACATTATGGCCAAAAGCCCTGGGTAACTGTTCGTTTAGCGGATAACGTGAAAACAGTTGCTGGAAGTTTTGCAGGCCGACGAAATCGCCGCGAACGAGGCCGTTAAATTCAAAGGTGCTGAAGATGAGCGCCTGCACCAGCGGGTACACCATGAACACGGTATACAGCACAAAGGCAGGCAGAATAAAGAGCGCGATGGTGGGAACGGATGGCATCATCGCGTTTTTGCGCCAGGTCCGTCGAGGTTTGGCGTCTGGGTTGGCATTCGGTAAGGCCGTCATGATGGGTTCACCTTCCTCCTAACCGACTGCGATGTAGGATAGATCAGGTGGATAATGCGGTTTCATAAAAATCGGAACCTATAGATAAACGAAGGGCAGACCGTAGCAGTCTGCCCTGTGGTTTCAGGTCGTGCGATACGTCGCGCGATTATTCAGCTTCTGCTGGTGTAAACCACTGCGCGATGCCTGTCTGGAGCGCATCCGCGATTTCTTCCGGTGTGGTTTCACCCAGGAACAGGCGCTGAATTTCTGGACCGAGGATGTTGGTACCAGTCGGATCACCATAGCGGAAGTCTACCAGCAGCATATAAGCCGCCGGATTTTCCATCATGGCTGTGGCGAATTCTGCCAGCAGCGGATCGGTCGGCTCGGTGCCTGCGACCGGGGATAGCTGGTTGATCTTGTCGGTGAACATCTGGCCAAATTCCACGCTGCCCATCCACTCAACCAGAGCCTTCGCTTCTTCAGGATGCTCGGTCAGGGCGTTGACGCCATAGGAACCATCCATCCAGGACGGGACCAGTGGACCCGTCAATGAATCGGGCGGGGGCGGAACCATGAACATGCCAACTTCGATATCCGGTGCTTCGCTCTTCCAGAAGCCAATTTCAAAGGAACCACCGATGAAGATCGGTGACAGGCCGCTGATGAACAGGGTACGGGCATCATTATAGGCGACACCAGTGACATCGGGCGGCAGGTAGGGCTGTAGGTCCTGTAAAACAGCGATGGACGCGACGTAGTTCTCATCGGTGAAGTCAGTTTCGCCAGCGAGGACAGCGGCTTCAAATTCCGGGCCACCATAACGCGGCGCGGCAACGGCATCGTGCAGGATGGGGAGCATCCAGCTATCGAGGGCCGGGTTGCCAATCGCGATGTACCCAGCACCAGCGATGGTATCCAGGGCGGCGATGAACTCGTCCCAGGTTTCCGGTTCGCTCAGGCCAAGTTCTTCAAAGATGCCAACATTGTAGAAAGCACCCAGGGCCTGTACGCCGAAGGGTACGCCATAGACGTGACCATCTTCGCGACCCGTTGCACCCTTGAGGATGGCATCGGTGAAGCCGCTGAGATCAACTTCGCCATCGAGCGGCAGCAGTTGTCCGGCTTCGATCAGCGCCTGTACGCCACCATAAGCGCGGAGCTGGGCGACATCCGGGCCGCCTTCGCCAGTCAGGCCAGTGGCCAGGATGTTGTTATAGTCAGTGGCGACAAAAGGCACGAATTCTACCGTGACGCCTGGATTGGCTGCTTCATAAACATCGAAAATCTCGTTATAAGCATCTTCATCTTCGGTACGCCAGGACCAGACGGTGAGGGTCACCTCGTCCTGTGCCAGCGCCAAGCTGCCCACCAGGGCCAGCAACAGCACTGCCAGCAGAGAAGTAGCGGCAAACCGTGTTCTACTTTTCATATTTTTAACCCCTTGAACCTTACAGATAACGCACTATGGATACATACGTCAAAACAACGACGTGCCCGATTATATTGTGCAGGATTGTGGCGCGCAAATTGTGGACCTATGTGCCTGGGCAGGCTCGACGACCACTTACCTTAGCCATTACTTGGCATCTACTTGTGTATCTCTTTCATTCAGATTACCTTTCTCTCATATTTCGTCGTTACGATCAACAGCGCTTGATTGATCGATCACGTGAGGTCATGAATGGCATACCGTGTACAGGTTCATTCCGATGGCGCAGAGGCTTATGGCTCACCTGGCCTGCTGCATACGAACGCCGGCGACGGCACGACCCAAACAATCGAACCGCATCACACCGACGATTACGGCCCGGTCTTTGAAATTGAACTGACGGGCGACCAACCTTTTACATTCAAGTTTTGTGACCTTGCCAGCGAGGCTGTGGAAGATGATCGGCTCTTTCGGACGATTCAGCCGGATCATTTTGCCCAATATCAGGAATACTGGTGCCGCCGCTGGAATCCATTTGTCCATTCGTCTGAGCCGACTTTGCCGAACGGGCAAGCTGCCGGGGAAGTCGTCGCGCAATACAGCTTCCCTGAGCAAGCTTATATCAGTGAAGCAGGTGGTAAATTCGCGTTGGGTGCAAACCCTCTGAAAGATGGCGGCGTGCTGTTCGGATTGTTCCATCCGCATGCCGCGCGTGTTTACGTTACGGGTGACTTCAACGACTGGCAGCGTCCTGGCAGCGACAATCCCGACCCTGATAAATTCCTCCGGATGCAGCTTTATACGGGCTACTTTGACGCGCCCAATATCTGGCTGCTGCAAGTCGACCATGCTCAGATCGGCCAGGAGTATAAATTTTTTGTGATTTATGATGCGCTGGCGGGCGACACAGTGCTGGATAACCGCTTGATGGTTGATCCCTATTCACGCTGCCTGGGGCCGGATTACGAGAGTAACAACAGCGTCGTTGTTGATGCGTCAGCCTATGAATGGCATGACAGCGAATTCCAGACGCATGCGATCCATGACCTGATTCTTTACGAACTGCATGTGCATGGCTTTACGCATGGGCATCCCGATATTTCTGAGGCGCATCAGGGTAAATTTGCAGGTGTCATCGACCGCATTGAAGCCCGGTATTTTGATGATCTGGGCGTCACCTGCTTGTATCTGATGCCTGTTGCCGAGGTGCCGACGCCACAAGGTGAGACCGCGCTCGGCTATAATACGTCGCTGTTTATGGCGATTGAGCGCGACTATGGCTCGCCAGATGATTTACGTCATCTGGTGGATGCGGCTCATCAGCATGGGCTGTCGGTCATTCTGGATGAGGTATTCAATCACTCCGCCAATAGCTGGAACCCGCTGTGGAAGTTCATCCTCGACCATCCTGATGACATCCAGAACGATGCCGAAGGCGGCCTGTACTTTAGCGGGCAGTCGCCCTGGGGCAACCGCATGGCGACCGAACGCACCGAAACGCAGAATATGTTCATCGATACCTGCAAGATGCTGGTAACGGAATACCATGTCGATGGCTTCCGGTTCGATGCGACCCACACGTACTATATGGATCATGGTTTTTTGCAGCGGCTGGCCGATGAATTGCAGGCGCTCAAGCCGGATGTCATCCTGATTGCAGAGAATTTGCCCAATCAGCAGGACCTGAATCGCCAGGGCTATAACGGCTTTGGCCAATGGTGCGATTACTTCCACGATGCGATCAAGGCATTCCTGCGCGAGGGTAAGTTCGAGGGCACGGATGATGTGCCGGAAAACCTCGGCGATATTTTCTACTTCTCAAAAGGGAAATTCGCGGCCCATACCAACAATGTGGTCAACTACTGTGAAAGCCACGATGAACACAGCGTCGCCCATGAGGTGGGTTTCGTCCCGGAACTGAACAATCCGCAGGCCAAAGAACGCAAAGCGCGCCTCGGTTTGTTGGCGGTGATGGTCGCGTTGGGGCAGCCGATGATCTATATGGGGCAGGAGTTAGCCGTCGAGCGTGAACGTAATCGCGTCTATTTCTCCTTCCCGGATGTGCTGCCCGATCACGGCTTTTACCAGTGGGCTTCGCGCCTGATTAACCTGCGCAAACGCTATCCGGCTCTCAAGCTGCATGGCTTCAACCCGATTGAAGATGGCTTGTTCAAGTGGATACTCGGTCCCTGGATGGACGAGAATGAAGGCGGTGGTCGGCGCGTGCTCGGTTGGGTTTCCACGCCCAATGACGAGGCGACCGACCGTATGGTCATCCTGCTGAACTTTGAAAACTATCCCGTTAAGGTCGATATTCCTTTTGGGCTGGAAGGCCATTGGGTACGGCTGGCCTCGATTGCTTATGTCGATGACATCGCGCCAGAAGGCGACAACAGCATCGACAACCAATATGCCATCCGCCTGGAAGGTGATACGTTCAATGGCTTTACCCTGCCGGATTCATCAGCGTTCATCTATAAGTGGCAGCAGCCTTTGAGTTAGCCAGGTTCTGTTGACATCTGCTGGCTGATGACCCAATCGGAGAGCGTAGATCGTAGGGGCAAGACATGTCTTGCCCAGGGTTTGGCATGGCAACCCCCTACAAAAACGCTCCTAAAATCAAATGTCAACACGTTCTAATCCACGATAGGCGTGGCAGCGGCTTCTTCGATGCCGTGTGAGGTCATACGGCCAAGCAGCCCTGCCAGCTTATCGGTATCTTCATAAAGATACATCTGTGTGATGCGGCCCCACTTAATCTGTAAAAACTGGGCGACTTCGTTATAAAAAGCCGTTTCATCCGGCTCGGACAAATCCACACGGAACTGTACCGCCACGCGCGTGTCCCAGGGTAAGCCGGAAATGACCACATTCTTCACACTGAAGCGAATGTCTGGGAAGAGCCGAAACAGCCGCTGATACCATAACTGGGCTGTTGAACGACTATGGCGCATGCCGCCGAGGGCGCTGCTGCCAGCGAAGCTATGGATCAACTGTGGGTCGAAGGTGGCTGTGACGGCCTCGTAATCATGTTGATTGAGATAGCCGAATGTTTTATAGACTTTGCTGCGAACGATGCGATGGTACATCAGCTTTCTCCTGCCCCGTGGCTTTCGATAGATGCGATGGTTTCTTCCAGCCAGGTGATATACATCTTTTCGTAAAGGATTCCTGCCCGCCGTGTGGATTCCCACAAGATTTTGTCGAGCGCAGGTGCTTCCAGCGACGAGGCATTCTGCTCCACATCCTCGACGGTTTGACCGCTGTAGTGGGCCAGTTGCTGCTGGTGCAGATCGCGCTGGAGCCGCAACTGCGTCAGGATGGTCTCCGGGTTTAGCTGCCCACTGAAAAAGACTTTCAGCAGTAGCTCTTCTTTCATGCGCGAGGTTGTCGTCAGTGGCGACGCCAGCCAATTATGCAGAGCTTGTTGGCCCACTTCCGTAATTTCGTAATTGCGACGGTCGGGTCGCTCCGACTGATGTTCCAGCGACGAGACAACACACCCCTCTGCTTCAAGGGATTTGAGCGCCTTGTAAATCTGGCTCAGATCAGCATGCCAGAAGTTCTTGGTCGAGCTTTCCATAATTTGCTTAAGCTCGTACCCATTCAGCGAACGATAATTCAGAAAACCCAACAGGGCGTATTTCAACATGATATAGTCATTTGCATATATGCATTTGCCTATATAATATTCGATTTTGCGATTGTGTCAAGCAGTGGGGATAAAAACAAACGCGCCAGAGAATACTCGCTGGCGCGTTTGTCTTTAGCGATGGACCCCGTACCCACCCTCACCGGATGGCGTAAGATCAACGTCTGGTCGTTACAATGCTCAGTGCACAGTGCCCTTGTGACATTGCTGGGCGAATTTGTGCAGTGTGTTTGGACATGCCCCATGTCCCCGATTGCTCTTCAGGCAATTGCGTGAGTATTTTAGAACCCCTTCCGCCGGGCCGTGGACGTTCGCCTCTTACGGTCAACCAGCTACCATCTATCGCTTATGCTGATGGCTCGTCGATGAGATCGGCCTGCCAGTTGATTTGCTGAATGCTGGCATCAATTTCACGATACTGCCGTGACAGGTCATCAATCCGTTGCTGGATGGCGCGGACATCGACAGTTGCCACTGTCTTGATTTCCGAGCGGCTGTAGCGGAACTGGTTCTGGTTGCTGATAGTCGTCAGGACGCCGTTGAGCACACTGCGCTCGGTCATCAGGGCATCGCGGTCTGCCAGGGCATCCGTCAGGGTGCGATTGTCGTCAAACTGAATCGTCGAATTGGTACGGTTGATCTGTTTGACCAGACGGTTCAACTCCGCGATCACACGGTCCAACTCTGCAAACAGCTCCAGCGGGTCCTCCGCAGGCTGCTCGCCTTCCTGAACAACCGCATTCCGGGCCAGACGGGCCTGTAACTGCTGTACACGCTTCTGGGCATCGGCGCGGTTGATGAGGGCTTCTGCTAGTTTCATCGGTTTCCCATCCTCATAGTGTGGACGATACAGGCTCATTATACGCAAAGTGTTTTGGTTCATAAAGGGCCAAAAAAGATCATATCGTTTTACGCTGCCGACCGGTAATTTCTCGGTAACTTTATGCAATTATCACCGGAATGCTTATAATGCTGTGTGATCGTTGGCAAAATTAGGATTATTATCATGCGCATACTCGCAGCCTTCGCCCATCCAGATGATGAGTGTTTTTGTTCCGGCGGCACCCTGGCCAGATACACAGCATCGGGTGCGGAAGCAATGGTCATCTCCGCGACCAAAGGCGACGCCGGACAAATCCACGATAGCTATCGCACCACTCGGCAAACCCTCGGCCACACCCGTGAAGAAGAACTCAAAGCAGCCTGTGCTGCCCTGGGTGTGCAGCACGTTCGCTGCCTGGACTACCCCGATGGCGGACTCAGTAAAGTCGATATGGAGAAGCTGGTCAAAGACCTTCTGGCGGTCCTGCACGATTTTCAGCCGGATGTGGTGCTGACGTTTGGGCATGACGGCGGCTACGGCCATCCTGACCACGTTGCCATCAGTTATGCGACTGAGGAAGCCGTGCGGCGCTTTAATAGTGAGCGCCCCCAGACGGCGCGCCTGTACTTCGCCTTTTTCCCCCAAAAAGAAATGCTGCTGGTTGAGGAACTCTCCAACTGGCTGATGACCAAAGACCTGCAATATCGGGAGTCGATGGATTTCCTCAAAGCATTGAGCATCTTCGCGGAAGAATCGACGATGCTGCGTTACAGCAACGATTTTGTCGATACCAACTGGTATCCACCAGGCTTTTGCATCGTGGAGCAAGGTGAACAGAGCAACAAGCTGTATGTGATTCTGTCAGGCACAGTCGATGTCATGCGCGAGGCAGACGCAGGTGAGCTACAGCCGATTGCGCGGCTGGGTGTGGGCCAATTCTTCGGTGAGACAGGTATCGCCCACAAGCAGGTTCGGAACGCTTACGTCATCGCCCAAGAAGCGACCACCTGCCTGGAATTCGCCTATCAGGAGCCGACGCTTTTCCAGGGGCGCGGCGAAGAAGCCATCCTCAATGGGGAAACGAAAGCCGCTGTACATATCGATACGGGTCATGCGACGCATGTCATTGATGTGAGCGACACGATTTTGCAAAAGATCAGGGCAATTGGCTGCCACCGCACCCAATTCCCGATTACGCCTGAGATGTTTCCGCTGGACATGCTCAGACGCCTGTTCGGGCAGGAGTACTATGTGCGTATCTATCCCGAATTTGAGATGCAGACCGAACTCTAGCAGGGGCACAATTATTGTGCCCCATGCTCTAGATTTGCCTTATTGCACTGAAGATTCCGAGAAGAACACTTTGTCGGTGATGACGGTTTCCTCGCCGCCGATAGCGAACTCGCCCGTCAGCGGCAGGTCTGCCGATGAGGGACCGACCATCACTTCGACGGTGCCAGGTGTGACAATATAGCGCATGTCGATGTCATAGTAGGCGAATTGATTGACGCTGACCTCGAAGGTAACGGTCCTGGTTTGGCCCGCTTCCAGGGAGACGCGCTGGAACCCCTTGAGTTCCTTCAGCGGGCGGGTGACATTGGCGCGGGTGGTGTGCGTGTATAGCTGCACGATTTCATCCCCTGCGACGGAACCGGTGTTGGTCACATCGGCCTGAATCGTGACTGTGCTGCCTGCTTTTGCAGCTTCTGCCAAAATACGCAGATTGCCATATTCAAAGGTGGTGTAGCTCAGGCCATAGCCGAAGGGATACAACGGCTTGACGCTGGTTTCTACATAGTCGATCTTCCACATGGAGCGACCACCGGATGGCTTGTGCCCGTAGAAAATCGGAACCTGGCCGACGGCGCGCGGGAAGGTAATCGGCAGCTTGCCGCTGGGGTTAATGTTGCCGAAGAGGACATCGGCCACTGCCGCCGCGCCTTCTTCCGCCGGGAACCACGCTTCGATAATGGCCGGAATGTCTTCAGCGATCCAATCGAGCGTGACCGGACGACCTGTCATCAGGACGAGGACAACAGGCGTACCTGTTTCATAAATCGCGCGCACCAGTTCCGGTTGCACACCAGGCAGGTCGAGTTCGGCACGATCACGGGCTTCCCCTGAGGTACATTCATCAGTCAGGCCCGCTTTGTCGCCCATGACCATGATGGCTACTTCCGCATTTTTGGCGGCTTCGACCGCTGCGGCAAAGCCATCGCGGGAATCGCTGATGACATCGCAGCCTTTGGCATAGGTGATTGTCGTCTCACTGCTGACAGCATCCTTGATGCCCTGCAAAATGCTGACCGCCGGAATGAAGTCATCCAGCGTTCTGATGGTGACGCCTTCTGGTGCAGGCAAACCAAGCGCGGCCTGCGTATGGCTCTCGATCAACGTTTCGATATGGGCCGGATAGGTATAGTCACCGAAGATGTTGCGGACGACATCGGCATTGGGGCCGATGACTGCCAGCGAAGACAGTGACTTCGACAGCGGTAGCAGGCCGCCTTCATTGCGCAGCAGCACAATTGACTTCTGGGCCAGCTTGTAGGCGATGTCGCGGTCGGCAGGGGTATCAAATTCAACGACGCTGGCATCAACATAAGGCTGATCGAAAATGCCCTGGACGAACTTCTGCGTCAGGACGCGCTCAACAGCCTGATCGACCAGATCAATGCTGATGTAGCCGCTCTCGACAGCATCGCGCAGAACATCGCCATAGCAATCGGTGTTGGGCAGTTCCACATCGATGCCTGCGTTCAGGGCCACCTTAGCCGACTCCGCTTTGCTGCTGGTGATGTAATGGTGCCCTTCCAGCATGTTGACGGCGAAGTAGTCTGATACGACGGTGCCTTCAAAGCCCCATTCACCGCGCAGGATGTCCGTCAGCAGCTTTTTGTTGGCTGCACATGGGACGCCATCCAGCTCATGATAGCCGTTCATGATCGACCCCAGGCCAATCGCTCGCACGGCGGCTTCAAACGGGTGCAGGTAGACTTCGCGCAGTTCGCGTTCCGGAATATGCGCTGGCGACCAGTTCATGCCGCCTTCGGTCGTGCCATAGCCGACGAAATGCTTGCCTGTAGCGACGATGCCCGTTTGCCAGTCGTCACCCTGGATGCCCTTGATATAAGCACCACCCATCACAGAATTCAGATAAGGGTCTTCGCCGTAGGTTTCTTCGACGCGGCCCCAACGGGCATCGCGGGTGACATCCAGCACTGGGGCCAGCGCGTGATGCCCACCGACGGAGCGTAACTGTCGCCGGATGACATCGCCCATTGCTTCTGTCAACTGTGTGTCCCAGGTGGCGGAAACGCCAATTGTCTGTGGGAAGACCGTCGCGCCATTGGCCATATAACCGGAACAGCATTCTTCGTGGATGATAGCCGGAATCTGGAGGCGGGTATTATCAATCAGCCACTTCTGGATGGCATTATTTAATTCAGCCGATTGCACCGGAGTCACATTGCTGGCACCACCGACGCGGGTCACATGGCCGATGCCTTTGGCCATCAGCGGCGCGGCCTTTTCGACATCGAGCGCGATGCCGTCGATGATCTGGTGGACCCAGAAGCTGCCCAACTGAGCCACTTTTTCTTCCAGCGTCATCCGCTGCATCAGATCAGAGACGCGCTCCGCAACCGAGCGTGACGCATCCTGATACACTGGTGTACTCATAAAAAGACCCTTTCTGGATAGAATTTCTCGTTTGCTAAAGTGTTCCCTAAAAACCAGTTACGAATCGCATATCCGAACTTTTACATGAAGTCTGATATTACCTCATTTTGCTCAATCCATCTGACCCATTTGGCCCCAAAATGGGATCAGATTAGTCAAAGTATGCTACTATGATCGAGGTCAAATCACTGTTCTGAAAATGTATCTTTTGTGCCGATGGGGAGCTTTATGATTACGCCAGAATTTTTGCTCACATCTCTTGTTGTCATACTCGTCCCAGGGACAGGCGCCATTTACACCATCACAACGGGCCTGACGCTGAGATGGCGGGCCAGTATCGCCGCTGCATTCGGCTGCACACTGGGTATTGTTCCGCATATCTTGGCGAGCATCCTGGGGCTATCGGCGCTGCTGAACATGAGCGCACAGGTTTTTTCTGCTATGAAGTTGGCAGGCGCAGTCTATCTGCTGTATCTTGCCTGGAACATGTGGCGCGAATCCGGCAACCTGGCATTGGATAAGCAGACAACCGAGACCAATACGCGACAAATCATCCTGCGCGCGATTGCTATCAATCTGCTCAACCCCAAATTGACGATTTTCTTCTTCGCCTTTTTGCCGCTTTTTACTTCGCAAGAGACCACATCACCGATGGGCGAGATGGTCTGGCTCAGTGCCGTATTCATGCTGATGACCTTCATTGTGTTTGCGGGCTATGGCATCCTGGCGAGCAGCATCCGCACCTATCTGATGAACTCTGCCAAAGCAGTTAAACGGCTGCAACGCACATTTGCGGTTGTGCTGGCTGGCTTTGCTGTCGAACTGGCGTTTAGCGAAAAATAACCTGCTGCAAGATAAAGGGGTTGGCATGCCAACCCCTACAAAAACGCTCACAGAATCTGCGGTCTACACGCCCTCATCAGGACCGATATTGATACCAGAATTGCCCTGACACCACCATTGTGTAATCCCGATGGAAGTTACTGGTTATCCTTGTGCAGTTTTTTAAGGCTATGTGAAGGGTTTCTTGTTATACTCCACCCGTCTTAGACAACTCCATAGGAGGACCTAGTGAACGTCAAAAGATCAACGTCGTTACTGACCCTCGTCATGCTGCTAATCATCCCGCTGATGTCCGTGCAGCTTTCCGCCCAAGAAACCCGTACCCTCGTCGTCTCCACCTTTGGTTTTAACCAAGACCTGATTGACAAAAACGTCACTGAACCATTTGAAGAAATGTATGATGTCGATGTCATTTATGAATCCGGCAACAACGCCGAACGTCTGACTCGCCTGGAAGCAATGGGCGAGAACACGGAAGTTGATGTCGTGCACTTCGCTGGTGCGTATGCTATGCGCGCCAAGCAACTCGACCTGCTGCAAGAAATTGATGTCGAAGCGCTGGAAAATTACGATGAGTTGTATGAGTTCGCCCAGGACCCACTCGGCGACAATATGGGCATCGGCTACGCTATCAACAGCCACGCCCTGGCCTACCGCCCGGATATGATCGAAGAACCGATCACCTCCTGGGCCGACCTGCTGCGCGAAGATGTTGCTGGCTTCGTCAGCATACCGGAAATGTCCACCACATTTGGCCCGGCCAATATCATCATGATGGCAGCGGCTATGGGTGGCGACCCAACTGATCCCGAAGATTGGGAGTTGGGTTGGGAAGTCATGCCGGAACTGGCTGGCCAACTGGTGACGACCTATACCCGCAGTGCTGACCTGGTCGCCCTCTACCAGCAGGAAGAGGTCTGGGTATCACCGTACTCCAGCTTTGCGCGTGGTAACCTGATGGAAACAGGCGTCGAACTCGAATTCGTGATCCCTGAAGAAGGTGCTGTTGGTGACCCGATTGTCGTCAGCATCGTCAAAGGCACGGAAAATGAAGACCTGGCCCTGGCGTACATCGACTTCCTGATTTCCGCAGAGGTGCAGGAAGCGGAAGCGCTGGACCTGGTCGATTCCCCGACCAACATGACCGTAGAAGTGCCGGAAGATATTGCGCCGCTGCTGACCTACGGCGAAGACCTCATCGACAGCCTGATCTTCATGGACCAGGCCGCACTCAATGAACTGCTCGATGAATGGTTGGAACGCTGGAACGAAATCATGCTTCAGTAATACGATTGGCCAATGCGGGTGGGGAACTCTCCCCACCCGCATTTTGACCCCTAACCTCAGTCCTTCACCTGTGAGGTGGAAGGCTGCCTTGCTAATTAGCAGGGTAGAAAAGACAAGTCCCCTCACATCACGGGGAGGGGATTTAGGGGTGGGGTTTATCGTAGTCGATGCAGTGTCTATCGTTCGACTTAGCGAACAAAACTCAATTTGGACGCCAGACTGAACCTTATGCGCCGAACAATTACCATACTGGTTTTACCAGCCCTGTTGTTCATCTTTATATTCTTTGTGCTGCCGTTGCTTTTTTTGCTGGCACAAAGTTTTCAGGACCCGGAAACGGGTCAGTTGACGTTGGCGGGCTATGCCGAGTTCTTCCAGAAAGAAACGTCCCAGATCATCTATGTGCGCACACTGCGTTTGGGCCTGACGATTACGCTCATCAATATTGTGCTGGCTTATCCGGCATCGTATGTGCTGGCACGCCTGCCAGCCAAAAGGCGAACGCTGGCCATGTCGCTGGTGATCCTACCGCTGATGACCAATCCGGTTGCGCGTACCTATGCATGGCTCATCATCCTGGGGCGAACAGGCCTGATTAACAACGTCTTGCTCAGTACAGGCCTGATTGAAAGCCCGGAACGGCTGATCTACACCGAAGGGGCCATCATCCTGGGCTTGACGCAGTTGCTCCTGCCGCTGATGATCCTGTCTCTGGTGAGCGCGATGGAGAATATCCCCAAGGATGTGGAAGAAGCCGCGCGCAGCCTGGGAGCCAATGGTATCACGACTTTTTTGCGCGTCATCGTGCCGCTATCAGCCGATGGGCTGGTGCTGGGGGCAACACTGGTCTTTACCGGATCGATCACGGCTTATGTGACGCCTGTTATCCTGGGTGGCAACCGTATGCTGATGCTGTCGACGTTATTGCGGCAGCGCGCCATGATGGCCTTCGATGAGCAGGGCGCGACAGTGGTTGCTGTCGTCATGATCGTCACGGCGCTGGCGGTCAATCTACTTGTGCGCATGCTGCGCCCCAAACCGACGGCCCAGAGGTGAACCGATGAAGATTTCACGCTGGTACACCCTCAGTCTGGGCATCGTCTACTTCTTTTTATTGGGGCCGTTCCTGATTATTTTCGCGGCTTCATTTGGCGCGGAATCGACGTTGTCGTTCCCACCACGCGGTTTTTCGCTGGATTGGTTCGCCAATGTTTTCGCCAATGAGCAGTTCATTCGCAGCTTCTGGACCAGTTTGCAGCTTGGCCTGATTGCGACGATTTTGTCGCTGATTTTTGGCGTTCCGGTGGCTTATGCACTGACGCACTTTGACTTCCCAGGGGCAGGCTTTGTGGAGACCCTGTTTTCCCTGCCGATTCTGGTGCCAGGGCTGGTCATCGGCCTATCGATGCTGAACTTCTTCGTGCTGTTTGGTAAGTTTGATGTGCTGACCGGTTTGATGATCGGCCATACGGCGATTCTGTTCCCGTACAGTGTGCGTGTGGTATCGGTCGCGCTGCGCAACCTCGACCCAGCGGTGGAAGAAGCTGCCGTCAACCTGGGAGCCAACCGCCTGCGGACGTTTTTGCTGATCGTACTGCCCAATATTCGGGCGGGGATTGCTGCTGCTTTCATCCTGGGCTTCATCACGTCGTTTAATAATGTGCCTGTGTCGGTGTTCCTGAGTGGCCCTGGCGTCAATACGCTGCCGATTGCCATGCTCAGTTACATGGAATATTACTTCGATCCGACAATTGCGGCGCTTTCGACGATTCTGATTATCTTTTCGATTGTTCTGGTACAGGCCGCCGAGCGCTTGCTTGGCCTTTCTCAATTTGTGTGAGATTCTGTGTGAGCTATGCTGAAAATTAACGATCTCCGTGTGGAATACGAAAAAGGCGTGCCAACGCTCGACCATTATGATCTGACGGTCAATGAGGGTGAGTTGGTATCACTGCTGGGGCCAAGCGGCTGCGGCAAGACGACCACGCTGCGCGCTGTAGCAGGCTTTGTGGATACCGCTGGCGGGCAAATCACCATCTCTGGCCGTGACGTCACCAAAATTCCACCCAATAAGCGCGACATAGGGCTGGTGTTCCAGAGCTATGCCCTGTTCCCACACCTGACTGTCAACCAGAATGTGGCCTTTGGGCTGCGTATGCGTCGTGTCACCAAGAAGGACCAATCCAAGCGCGTCGATGAAGCGCTGCGACTGGTCGATCTGGAAGGACTTGGCGAACGGCGACCAGCGCAGCTATCGGGCGGTCAGCAGCAGCGGGTGGCCCTGGCGCGCGCAGTCGTGATCGAGCCGCAACTGCTCCTGCTGGATGAGCCACTCAGCAACCTGGATGCCAAGCTGCGCGTCAATATGCGCACGGAAATCCGGCGGTTACAGCAGCGCCTGAGCGTCACCACGCTCTACGT
Organism: Anaerolineaceae bacterium; assembly: GCA_020634165.1. Lineage (GTDB taxonomy): Bacteria > Chloroflexota > Anaerolineae > Aggregatilineales > Phototrophicaceae > Phototrophicus. Next base: position 594,497 of record JACKCF010000002.1, read on the forward strand.
CACCCACGATCAGATCGAAGCGCTGGCCATTTCTGACCGCGTGGTCGTGATGAATCATGGTCGCATTGAGCAAAGCGGCACGCCGGAAGAAATCTACAAGCAGCCGCAAACGCCCTTCGTCGCGGACTTTATGGGCTTTGAGAATCACTTCGCCGGAACGGTCAGTGCGGTCGATACTGACGCCCTCACTGTGCAGGCCGCCGACACGACGTTCCAGGCATCCCAGGCCAGCGGTGATTTGCGTGCGGGCGATGAGGTATGGGTCTACTTCCGCTCAGAGTCGGCGCAATTGGCGGCGGATGCCGTGCCGAACAGCGTTCCGGTGAATGTGTTGCTGCGCACGTTCCAGGGCAATGCGATTGAATACGTCATCCAGAGTGACCTGGGCGAGTTCAAGGTGCGCCTGCCGGAAGATCAGGTGCGGTTCGATGCTGGCCCGGCCTATCTGTCGCTGAATCCCGATAGCCTGATTGTGATGCCCAAATAGTTTTGAGTGATTAGTTCTTGGTTTTTAGTTTTTATAGTTGGACGTTAGCGTACTGTCTGAATCAAAATGATGAATAGCTAACAACTAACAACTAACGACTAAAAACGAATCACTGACTGCCTTTGTTGCTAATTTCTCACTCTGATAAACATTAGCCAATTGTCAGTTCAGTAATTTATAGCCATCCCACGATGAGGACATCCTGTGACTGAAAAACCCGAAGTTCAGAAACATATCCGCTGTGTGCCAGGTGATGTCGCCCGTTATGTGCTGCTGCCAGGTGATCCGGCGCGGGCGGAGCGCATCGCTGAGCAGTTCGATGAGGCCAGATTGGTCGCCCAGAACCGCGAATACACCATTTATACGGGCACAACTGGGGGCGTCGGTGTCAGCGTGTGTTCGACAGGTATCGGCGGGCCGTCGTCGGCTATCGCTATGGAAGAACTGATTAATGTTGGCGCGGAAGTCTTCATTCGGGTGGGGTCCTCCGGTGGCCGCCAACCACATATTCCGATTGGCTCCCCGGTGGTCGTGACCGCTGCTTATCGCGGTGAGGGCACATCGGCTGCTTATTTGCCGCCAGAATTCCCGGCTGTGGCGGATCTCGATGTCAGCAATGCCCTCATCCAGGCGGCGAAGGAGAGCGGCGAGGACTGCTACTGGGGCGTCGGCTATTCCAGGGATGCGTTTTACGTGCGCGATCCTGAACTGAATGAGCGTTTGAAAAATGCGGGCATCGTCGCTGCCGAGATGGAAGCCTCGCTGATGTTCATCGTTGGGTCAGTGCGTGGCGTCAAGGTTGGCTGTGTTGTGGCGACCGATTCCAATATCTGGCTGCCAGAACAGCCCACACTCGCAGAAAAAGAGGCGCTCTATTTTGAGGGCGAACATAAAGTGATCGCCATCGCCTTGCGCGCTGTGCAACTGCTGGATGCTGCCAAGGAGGATGCCTGAGGCTCGATTTGATTTTGTATCCTGATGGATCGAGGATACAAGGTTACATCGGATGATTTAGAATAGAGTAAGTTGACGCTATCAGGGAAGTCATCATAACATGCCATTCTTAAGACCAAGTAAGGACTGGATGGATTGGTGGGAACACCGTCTTTCTGCAAGTGGAGGGCGTAGAAACTACGAGATCATTATTTATGAGGACGACTCCGTCGAAATAGCCGTTGATTATTTATGGATGGGGATACCAAATCATAGGTATTATCTCTACGGCGACTTCGAGAAGCTCTCAGAAACTTATGGGCGGGTGCATATTAGTCAGGTTCGGAAGGCCATGCCAACTGAGTCAGGAGAACCTGACGTTATAAATCTCACAGACTTCGAGGGCGCAATTGTTTTTGAGTATTTTTATGTAACTCGATCTCCTCATCTTCAGCATCCTCACGACATGCTTGTGATGGCTCAAGCTTATGGTGCAAACTGGAACGACCATTTTAACGTTTTGTTTGTCTTATTGCCCTTCGTACAGGAAACTATCGATAGCTTGCGATGGATGTATGAGAACCCCTCTGAAGATTATGAGCCTCCTGACATTAATTCGATTGACGAAGTAGCAAAACTGCTAGCGATGCTCGATAAATGCAAATTTGAACGCATTGAGAAGAAAGAAAATCAGTCGACTCAAGAAGGTTATTCATGACGCTAGAAAATAGAACTTACCTCCACCTCGTTCACCAAGATTGTCCATCGCTACAGAAACATATGTTGTCATCTATCACCGCGCTTCAGGATATGCTCTCTGACGCTAAGGAGACTATCTGATGCTCGATTTGATTCTTTATAACGCTCAGATTGCTGACGTTTTCCGGCTGCGGCTATTTGAAGGCTGGGTGGGCATCCGCAATGGGCGCTTTGCCTATGTGGAAGAAGGCACCCCTCCAGAGGGCATCGAGGCCAAAGATAAGCTGGATGCTGGTGGGTTGATGCTGGCCCCTGGTTTGATTGACTCGCATATGCACATTGAATCCAGCCTGATTACACCGCGCCGCTTTGCGGAAACAGTGATTCCGTTTGGTACGACGACCATCCTCAGCGACCCGCATGAGGTCGGTAATGTGGCCGGAGAAGCCGGCGTTCGCTGGATGTTTGATGCCTCGTGCGATCTGCCACTGAAAATTTACCACTCCATCCCTAGCTGTGTGCCGGCCACTGCCCCCGACTATGAATGGACCGGGCAGGTCTTCGATGCCGATGTCATCAGGCGGCTGGCCGAGGAACCGACGGTCATCGCCCTGGGTGAAGTCATGGACTATCGCGGGCTGATGGGCGCTAATGAACGTTTGCAGGCCATCGTCAAAGCTGCCTGGGATGCTGGCCTGATGGTCGAGGGGCATATTCCGACGCTGCGCGGACCGGAACTATCGGAATACCTCGAACACGGGGTCGGCTCGGATCATACGCTGGCCTATCCGGAGAAGATCGAGGAGCAGCTCAGTAAAGGGCTGGCGGTCATGCTGCAAACCAAGTCGATCACGTCGGAGAATATGGCGACCGTCAATGCCCTGGCCGATAAATCGCGTATTCTGCTGGTGACGGACGACCTGGAACCGCCGCTGCTGATCGAAGGGCATCTGTCGCGCATGGTCACATTGGCGATTGAAAACGGGCTGGCTCCGTTAGAAGCCTGGGCCTCGTCGTCGATACGGCCTGCACGCTATATGGGCCTGCGTGATGTGGGCGGCATTGCCCCTGGCTTTAAGGCCAACTTCGTCCTGACCAGCGACATGGCCCATTTCCCGCCGGAAGCGGTGTATATCGTTGGTGAAAAGATCGCCGAAAACGGCAAATTGGCCCCTGTTCAGTGGCCGGACCTGCCGCCACTGACCATCAACAGTCCGGTTCCAGGGCCACTACAGCCGGAGGATTTCCGGCTGGTGACGAATAGCTCTGGTACGCGCGACGTCACGGCCAATGTGGTCGTCATCCAGAACACGATGAACACGCTCACCAGGCTGGAGCAAATCACGGTGCCGGTTGATGCCGATGGCTATCCCATTTTCGCTGAGGGCGATGGTCTGGCGATGGCGTCGATTATCTCGCGGGATGGTTCGTCGCATATGGTCGGCATCATCAAAAATACAGGTCTGAACGCTGGCGCATTCGCTAGCACAGTCGCCCATGATTGTCATAATCTGCTGGTGATTGGCCGTGATGCGGTGTCGATGAGTTGGGCGGCGCAGGCGGTCAAGGCAACTGGCGGCGGCGTATCTGTCGCGAACGGTGAAAATCTACTGGCGAGCTTGGCATTGCCCTACTTCGGCCTGCTGAGCGACGAGCCTGTTCCGCAGGTGGCGGCTGATCTGGAAGCGGTCGAAACAGCGCTGCGCGGCCTGGGTATGACCCATCAGCGGCCTTTCCTGCTGCTGTCTATCATGAGCCTGAGCGTCAGCCCATTTGTGAAATTCACAGATCGCGGCGTGATCGATACAGAAGCGCGTGATCTGCTGCCAACCTGGGAATAAATATCTATCCAATATTTAGCTTGGCGGATATTTTGTCTCTATACCCCCATCCTCGGTCCTTCCCCCGTGAGATGGCAGGATGCCTTTTTTTTGTTACAGGGCAGTAGGTAAAAGTCCCCTCACATCATGGGGAGGGGATTTAGGGGTGGGGTTCGGGCTAAAGAGAGACACATTCTTATTTCATGCCGCGTCTCTACAACATCACATGAGATATGTGTTCAATCCAGATGGTAATACATTCGGGAGTGATAGGCTTTGAAGCCCAGGCTCAGGTAGAAATCGCGGGCATGGGTGTTAAAGTCCCAGACATCGAGTACCACATAGGGCAGGTTCTGGTCTTTAGCCACTGCCAGAATCGCCTGCATGAGTTGTTTGCCGTAGCCCTGCCCACGTGCCTCCGGCGCGACTGAGATTTGGTCAATATTGAGGGCTGTGTGATCGTGAAAGAAGACGTTATCCATAAAGCGTCGGTAGCGGGCGACAAGATAACCAATGGGCGTATTGTCGCTTTCTGCAATTAAGACCATGTGGTCGGGATCAGCGAGAAGCGCTTCGTAGAAAGCCAGGAGGTCGGGATCATCCGCAGCAAGTGGTTTGAAGATGCCGGGTTGAGCCTCCACATGCATCTGATGGACGGGGATGGTAAGCGCCGCCAAAGCACCAACATCCTCGGCTGTTGCTGTTCTGATATTTTTCAACGCGCGACTCCCAACTTGCCGATATTTTGCTGATATAGGCGCTCTCTATAATACAACGGCTTCTACGATAGTAACGCCTAGCCATTGAGTCAAATAAGTTGCACAAGTGTATCTAAAGTGAGGATTCACTCCATCACGAAGGATCGCCTGTGTCTGCCTGGAATACCGTGCTGTACTTTTTGCTTATCCTCGGTCGCCTGACCAGCCCTGATTATGTATGCCAACCGGAAGTCAGTGATATTCGCTTTGATGGCGTGTACGATATTGCGGTGTCGGCGCACCTCATCCAACTTTACAACGAAGATCAGGCCATTCGCCAGCCAGGACAGGCTATTAACGTGGAACAACTCATTACAGACGACCGCCTCCGGCGTGAGGTCGTGCTGGGCTATTTGCAGGCAGGTCAGATCACCCGTGCCGATGACCTCTATCGGGCGGCGTTGATCTTCCAGCATGGCGATTGTCCGGCGCATTATCAACTGGCAGCGGATTTGGCTTATCGTGCCTATGAGGATGGCTATACAACTGCGGGGTGGTTGTATGCCGCCGCCCTGGATCGCTATCAGCAGAATACGGGGCGACTGCCGAGCTACGGCACGCAGTACACAATCGATATTCGGGGGCATTTTGCTCAGTGTCCGGTTGATGGCAGCATCACCGATGCCGAACGCGCCGAATTGGGTTTAGCCAGTCTGGCTGATTTGCATGCACGGGCCAGCAGCTTTGATGGCCAATTTCAGGTGGAACCCTCCTCCTGGGGCGCGTTCGCGGAACTGCCAGGGATCGGTCCTTATTTTTACCAGGTCAGTCTGATCTGGGCCTGCCTGCATTAGGGCTGGCGTTGGCGCTGACCATGACACTTCTTGAATTTGAGGCCGCTGCCACAGGGGCAGGGATCGTTGCGACCTGCTTTGGCGAAGGCGCCTTCCAGCACCTTATCTTGCTCCGCCATATAGAACATGACGTTGGCGGGTGGTCGCTGCTGCATGAGCTGGCCTGCCATAAAACGCATTGGTTCCGCGATATGGGTGAAAAAGTGCTTGTAGCCTGCGCACAGGTAATTCAGGCCGGATTCGCCGTCCGGTGTTTCGATGAAGCGGTTCTTAGGGCAGCCGCCGTTGCAGACGAACTTCACAGGGCATTCACGACAGTACTGTGGCAGGGTGTCACGTTTGGCCAGACCAAAGTCGCGGGCGCTGTCGCTGACGACGATTTCGCTCAGGGGAATATCGGCGATATTGCCCATGAGGTACTTGGGTTCGACGAAGTGGTCGCAGTTATAGACATCACCATTATGCTCCATCGCCAGGGCAACGCCGCACGTTTCCTCGAAGATACAAAGGCCAGGACGGTTGCCCGTCCAGGCGGCCAGGGCGACATCGAAAATCTGCACGAAGACGCGGCCAACATCGTGGCGCACCCACTCATCGAACATGTCGCTCAGGAATTTGCCGTATTGCAGCGACTTGACCGAGCGCTCTGTGACCGTGCTGCCCTCTTGATAGCCAGTGTCATTGTCGCGCTCCACAATCGGGATGAACTGCATGAACTGCGTTTTTACTTCATCCCGCATGAAGCGATATATTTCCAGGCCATGATTGGCATTGGCAGCGTGGACCGTCGTCAGCACGTTGAATTCCACGCCATGCTGCTGGAGCAAGCGCAAGCCGTGCATGACGCGATCAAAAGTCGGATTGCCGCCTTTATCGACGCGGTAGGCATCGTGCAGGTGCTTGGGACCATCCAGACTGATGCCGATGAGAAAGTCATTTTTAGCAAAAAAATCGCACCAGTTGTCATCGAGCGTGACGCCATTGGTTTGCAGCGCATTGGTGATGTGCATCCCTGGCTTGCGATATTTTTGCTGGTAGCGCACGGCGGTCTTGAAAAAATCGAGGCCCATCAGCGTGGGTTCACCGCCCTGCCACGCAAACGTCACATCCGGCACAGATTGGGCTTCGATGTACTGCCGTGTATATTCCTCCAGCAAATTTTCCGACATACGGAATTTGCTATTGGGATAAAGCTGTTCTTTCGACAGAAAATAACAGTATTTGCAGTCCAGGTTGCAGATCGCGCCACGCGGTTTGGTCATCACATGGAAGGCGCGCGGTTGCCATTGGTCGGCTAAGGTCATCAGGGTTAGCTCGGAAGAAAACTATTGGAAAGTGGTTGTTCGGCGATTGTACCAGACGCAATGCAGGTTGTCCGTTGAGTACAAAAATCAAGCTATCGGACGCAGCATGCTGCGTCTCTACGATGCATATCACTAGCCAGTGCTAAGTGTTGCTGTGCGCAGGATGAGGCGGTCGTCGGTCCAGTGGTCACGGTACCAGGTGCAGGCTTCAAATGTATCATTGAGTTCATTCATACGCTCGTTGAGCATCTGCCGGAAGTGTTCCACCGTCGCCTGATGGTCAGGGTCGCCGATCAGGTTGTGCATCTGGTAAGGATCGGCCAGCTTGTCGAAAAGCAGTTCCTTACCATCGACGAGATAAACCGCATAGGTATACTGCTTGCTGCGCAGTGCCCGCCATTCGTGACCATCCTCGAAGATGGCCGTTGCGCCCATGCCCTGCATAAAAGCCGCTTCTGGTTCCGGGCCGGGCTGGCCATAAGCGCAATGGCTGAGGTCCATGCCTTCGACTTCGGCGGGAATGGGCAGGTTCATCATGGCCAGCAGCGTCGGCATGATATCAGGTGTATTGAGGCAGGCATCCGACACGCTGCCAGCCGCAGCGGCCCCTGGGTAGCGCAGGACGAAAGGCACATGCACCGCTTCCTCATAGAAGATATTTTTGGCACGCCGTCCCTGTGCCCCGAACATTTCGCCGTGATCCGATGTGAACACGAAAATCGTATTTTCGCGCAGGCCCATGTCATCGACGGCATCCAGCAATCGGCCCACATTCCAATCGAGGTTGGCCGTCATGGCATAGTAGACGCGCATCCATTCCGTGAGTTGCCCGCGCTGGTCTTCTGACAGCAGCCGCGCCCAGGCATCGGCGTAAGGGTCATTCTCTGGCTTGTAATTGGGTGGTAGTTGGAATTCAACTTCACGGAAAAGGTCATAATATGCCGCTGGAACGCCATTTTCCTCCCAGGGATCGTGCGGTGTGCCCAGCGATAGGAACATGGCGAAGGGCTTATCAGCCTGTTTGGCCTCGCGCAGTTTTGCGATGGCGAGGTCGGTCTGGCCATCTGGTTCGTAACCTGGAATGACGATGCGTTCCGGGCTGTTTTCATGATAGTACTGGTCCCAATAGGTGTGGTGGAAGCCATACGAGGCCCAGTACCCATCGAAGCCCAGGCGATACGCGCCAGGGGGCGTGTAGGAATTTTTAGGGTCATCATGATTGCCGAGTTCGTTGGCCCACAGGTGCCACTTGCCGATGTAGTAGGTATCGTAGCCGCCATTGTGCAGGACGTGTCCCCAGGCGGTGTGGTTCGGATTCATGCGCAGTTCGTTGATAACCATGCCCGTGCTGCTGGAATATTTGCCCGTGAACAGCGAGGCGCGGTAAGGTCCACACATGGGATGGCCCGACACGCAGTTGACGAAGGTCACGCTTTCTTTGGCAAAGGCATCAATGCGCGGTGTATGCGCTTTTTCATCACCAGCCAGCCCCACCGACTGCCAGCGCAGTTGGTCAGCGAATACATAGATGAGGTTGGGATGCGTCGGCGTGGGCATAGAAGTGTCTGTCCATTCGGTTGCGGCTGAAAACACCCCAAAAATAGACACTTCGCAGGATACAGTCAAGCCAATGGACTTAGGGCAATCTTGCTGCAAAATGCCCTGTTTCGCATTGGGTTATCCCAAAATGTTGGGTTATATATCCCAACTTGATATTGGCAATCAGGCACTGAGCGCAGCCATGAGGGCTTCAATGGAATCACAATCGGTGGCATGTTGATTAATGGTGACATGCCAGAGAGGGGCATCTGTATCTTCTATGCGGATGGAGGGCTGGCCATCTTCAGCATGGTCGCTGATGGCATAACCGGCCCGTTCCAGTGCTCGGCGCGTCCAGATATAGGTGATACCGTCGCCCTGTAGATAGACGCGCCTGCTCCAATCGTCGTGCGTCTTAAAGGCGCCGGTTTCCGCATCAAAGGCAACAGTGCTGCTCTGGAAGGCGGCTTCAAAAGCGCCGTTGAGGACCAGTTCTTCCGGCATACCCACCTGAATCGGCTTGTCCTGGGGCAGCAGCCAGATGCGATCCGCCAGCCGCAAAGCCAGATCAAGGTCATGGGTGGAAAGCACAATCGAGCAGCCAACTTCACGGGCCAGATCACGCAGCAGCACCAGCGTTTCCACACGGCGCGGCAGATCGAGGAAGGCGGTGGGTTCATCCAGAATCAGTAAATTGGGTTCCTGGGCCAATGCACGGGCGATCATGATTTTCTGGCGTTCGCCATCGCTCATGGTGTTAATCGACTGATTGGCGAGTTTTTCCGCGCCGACCATTTCAATCGCGCGCACAACCACTGCATGGTCGCTCTCGGATAGCTGCCCGGTCCAGGCGGTGTAGGGATGGCGCCCCATCGCCACCAGACCATAGCCTGTGAACAGACCGACTTCCGTTTTTTGTGTCAGGACGACGCTGATGTGTTTGGCGCGGTCGCTGGCGCTCATCCGATGAACATCATTGCCATTGAGCAGAACCTGCCCACTCAGCGGCTTTTGAATGCCTGCCATCGTGCGCAGCAGCGTCGATTTGCCTGCTCCATTGGGACCAATCAGACAGACGAGTTGCCCGCCTTCCAGGGACTCCGTGAAGGGCGGCACAACGACCTTGGTTGGCTGGCGACGTTCAGCATACCCCACACTGACCGCCTGTAGCTGGAGCCGTATCGCGCTCATGAAGCGAAGGTCTCCTTGATGTTGCGGCGGCTGAGGATCACCCAGATGACGGCAGGTGCGCCGATGAAAGCGGTCACGGCGTTCAGGGGCAGCACAATCGAGCTGCCTGGGACATCGGCGATGATAGATGCTGCCAGTGCCACCAGCGCGCCGACCAAAATGGTCAGTGGCACCAGCATACGATGATCCGATGTGTTAAACAGGCTGCGACACAGATGCGGTACGGCGATCCCGATGAAGCCAATCGGGCCACAGAAGGCCGTCACCGTCCCGGCAAGGATGGCTGTCGTCACGATGATGCCGAAACGCGCAGCCATCAGGTTGAGACCCATGCTCTGGGCGTAGGCTTCGCCCAGCAGCAGCGCGTTGAGCGATTTGCTCAACAGGAACGCAGCGACCAATCCCCCGATGATGGTCGGCGTGATAATCAGCAGTTGGTCCCAGGTGACACTGCTGAAGCTGCCAAAGGTCCAGTTGATGTACGCTTGAATGCGTTCCGGGATGCTGAAGTAGAGCAGGAGGCTGACCATCGCGCTGGTGAGGTAGCCAAACAGCAGTCCCAGAATGAGCAGTGTCATGCCGTTAGAAACACGATGTGCGGTCCACAGCACGATGAGCAGCACCACAGCCGAACCCATACTGGCTGCTGCGGCCAGTCCCAGATCACCGAGCAGGCCGAGGCCGGATAGTAAAGTGGTCGTCACCGTACCGACTGTCAGCACAACCAGGGCTACGCCCAGGCTGGCACCAGAACTTATGCCCAGGATGAAAGGATCAGCCAGTGGATTGCGGAAGAAGGTTTGCATCATCAGGCCGCTGATGCCCAAAGCGGCACCCGCCAGCACAGCCGTCACCGCCTGCGGCAAGCGGTAATTGAGGATGATATTGCTCCAACTGGCTTTGGTTGCTTCCTGGCCGAGCAATATGCGCACCACTTCTTCCAGCGGGATCGAAACGGACCCAATTACCAGGCTCAACAGGAAGATAGCCACCAGCAAGGCCACAATGCCCATAATCAGCATCGGACGCAGACCAGGCAGGCCCAGGCGCATTCTTTGCGTTGTGGTCGGGCTAATCAGTTCGGTTACAGACGGTTGTGCCATAAAGCGTTCCTGAATTTAGCGGCTGCAATCAAGGCAGCCATCGGTGGACGAGATGACCTCGTCCACCTGATAAAAGGTTCTATTCGGCGGGTTCCAGTAGCTGGTAGTAGGTAAATTCGTGATCTGGCAGCAGGTCAGGATGGAAGATGGCGATCAGGTCTGCCAGAATCAGGTCGGGATGGGCGGCACCGCTCTCGAAGTAGTCGCTGCCGCCGTTGGCGTTCATGCGCAGGTTGTTGTTCCAAACGTTGCCATCGATGACAGCGGTGAAGTCGGCAAAGCGCGATTCATCGGCCAGCATATCGGCAGTCGTGCCCCAGAACTGGTTGGCATTCACCCAGAATTCGGCATCCGCGCCAACTTCGACAACGACCTCAATATCGAGCGGGACACTCGTTCCAGGTTCATCGGCCCACAGGAAATCGGCACCAGCGTCTGCCAGCAGTTGGGCGATGGTGCTATCCGCACCTGGCATATACCATGTGCCGCTAAATGGGCTGGCGGTGATGACCGTTGGCCGTTCTTCGACATCGGCTGCGAGAGTTGCTAGCTCTTCGTAGCGCTCAACCACCCCATCAAACAGTTCATTGGCCTGGGCTTCTGTATTGAAGAACAGTGCAATGTATTTACCCCATTCCGCCTGACCCAGCGGCGAGGTGTCGGCGTAATCGGCATTGAGCGCGCTGGGGATGCCTGCTTCCTGCAATTGGCTGAGGGTCGTCCCGCCTGCATAAAATTCCTGGGCCATGACCAGATCAGGTTCCAGGCTCACTAGCAGTTCAAAGTTGATCTCACCGCCGCTGCCGCCACCGCCAATTTCGGCGACGTCACCCCTGGCAACCAGATCAAGCACGTTTTCATTGCTGGTGAACAGGGTAGTGTCAACAGCGACCAGATAATCCAGCAAACCTTGTTCGTCAAGATGGGGCAGCATGCTGGTAGACATCGCCACCATGCTGTTGACAGGTACCTCAAAGGTGGCGGCTTCATCGTAGCCTTCTGGTGCAGGTGTGCCACACTGGACCAGGACGTATTGCAAGGCTTCTTCTGCACCAGGCCAGGGCAGCATGGTCACGACTTTGTAATTGTTGAAGTATTCGACATCGAAGTTTTCGGCATAGTCGACCGTGACTTTATCCGGGAAGTAATCGACTGTGGCCTCATAGTCTTCAACACAGCTATCGGTCAAATTAGCATCCTGCGCCTGGGATGCAAATACGAGTGCGCTCAGCAGTAAAGCAATCAGTACAGTTCTCGCTAATGATTTCATGATTATTCCTCAACCCTTTCCGGGGAGATATGGTTTCATTTAGATGGGCATCAATACATGGATTAATGCTCGGAAAATGCGACTTGCCCTAGAAACAAAAAACCCGCTAGGGAGCGGGCGAGGAACATAAGCGTATCATGTCTCTGCTTGTACCCTTTCTCCACGAAGGACGTACACAAGCTGGCATACAGGTGAGCGATCGGGCTTCGGCAGAGATTTGCCGTTACCGTTGCGGGACAGCGCCGGACTTACACCGGACTTCCCTCACAAGCATGCGTAGCAATGGTTATGTAAGTGTCTTATTTCAAGACAGTGAACTCCTTAATCGTTCAAGAATGAGTATAACGCTACTCACTGTTCGTCACAAGGTAATAAAGGTCATATAAGAAGATAGTTAAACCCTGTGGAGACATCGCCATACTCAATACAAAAACCAGCGCGATGGCTGGTTTTTTTATACTTATTTTGCAGGAGTGCGAGGACTTGAACCCCGAACCTACGGTTTTGGAGACCGTCGCTCTGCCAGTTGAGCTACACTCCTATGATGCGGCGCGACGGACGCGCCAACGACAATCCGCTATTTCGTCTCTTTGTAGATGACGTGCTTGCGGACGATCGGGTCATACTTCCGCAGTTCCAGGCGCGTGGTCGTATTCATACGATTCTTGAACGTATAATACATGTGGCCACTTTCAGAGCTGCGCAGTTTTACGAGAATACGATTGCCTTTTTTCGCCATATCACACCATACTCATTAGAACATATCGGGTTGAGTCGAAGCCTTCGACGGGATTTGAACCCGTGACCTCAGTCTTACCAAGACTGCGCTCTGCCGGCTGAGCTACGAAGGCACTAGGTGGGCCGGGTTGGATTCGAACCAACGTAAGCTTCCGCTAGCGGATTTACAGTCCGCCCCCTTTAGCCACTCGGGCACCGACCCTGATTAGAGTGCTCGTTGGAGAGCATAGCCATTGATGGGACTCGAACCCATGACCGCTCGATTACAAGTCGAGTGCTCTACCAACTGAGCTACAATGGCATCGCGATGCGCAGTATACCATTAGCCCTGTTTGCAATTCAAGATGGGAATCCATCAGATTGCAAGAAACAGATTGTATGAAAATCGTGCTAGTAAATCAATACTCAATGAGAGTATAGCAAAAAGAGTAACTTTGTTGGGAAAGCGATGAACAGCATGAATACGCATAGAAAAGGCGATATTAGCGAGGCTAAAGTGCTGGCCCGTTTTGTGGAACTTGGTTATGTTGTGCTCATGCCTTTTAATCAAGGACTACGCTACGATTTTGTTGTCGAGAAGGATGACATTTTTCAGAGAGTACAGGTCAAGACGGCACGAGATATGGGCAATGGCTGCATCAAGTTCAATACCAGCAGTCTCGATTTATCTTCAGAAACTGAACGCATGAGTCGTGATTATGTCGGCGATATTGATATTTTTGCAGTATATAGTCCAGATACAGATGCCGTTTACGTGCTGAAGATCGAGGATGTTCCTTTTGCAGCCTGCTATCTACGCATTGAGCCAACACAAAATGGGCAGACGAAGGGCATTCGCTGGGCGGCAGATTATGAGCTTTAAGCCCTTGCCGCAACTGCGAACCCGACTACAATCATGCCTATGACCAAACGACTGATTTTTTACCTTATCGGGTTGCTGCTGGCGATTGTGGCCACAGGCTGTGGGTCGCGCAGTGCACCCATCCCCACCCTGATCGACATTGATGCCAGTTCAACCAGTGTGGTACTCACTCAGAATGCGCCGCCGCTAGGGTTCGATACAGTTGAATTCTCGGAAATCGACGCCAATCTGACGCAGCTACCAGGCTGGCATTACGAAGCAGCCCTCTCATTTTCCGGCTATTATGCCCGCACCACGCGCGAGGCCAATGCCCGTACAACGGCCCAGGTCTGGTACAACCAGGTGGCGTCCTCACGGCGCGTGGTGACGCAGGTAAGCGGCGATTTGCAAGGCAGTGAACAGGATACCCGTTACGAAGCCGTTCGCCTCGGTCCCGATGCCTTTTTGCTGCGCGATGGCACCTGCCTGACCAATGCCACAGAAGACGCCGCCTTCGCTGCTGATCTGAGTGCTGGCAGCCTTCTCGGTGGTGTGCAGACGGCGCGGGTCGCTGCACAAAAGGCGACGATCAACAACGAGCAGGTCTGGCGCTATGCTTTCGCATCAGAAGATGTTTTGCTGCCCGCGCTCAACCTCGGAGATAATGGAAACATCACCAGTATCAGCGGTGAACTATGGGTGGCGCCAGAGCATAATGTCGTCGTGCGCTACTATGCCAACATCGATTTTGAGAATGCCTTCCTGCTGGGCAGTAATCTGCCGCTGACTGGAACGATTCTGCTGCGCTATGATCTGTATGATATTGGTGACGTCCCGAATATCAGTGTGCCCTTTGGTTGCTAATGATGAGTGAACTACCGACCCTTGCTGACATCATCCGTGCTGAACACCGCATCCGGCCTTATTTGCCACCGACGCCTTTAGAAGCCGCGCCAGAGTTGGGCGAAAACGTGTTTCTCAAGCTGGAAAATGCCAATAAGACGCACTCGTTTAAGGTGCGCGGTGCCCTCAATGCAGTGCTTTCATTGGATGATGACGCCCGTGAAAAAGGCCTGGTTGCAGCCAGTTCCGGCAATCATGCGCAGGGGCTGGCTTATGCGGCCAGTCTGGTCGATGCCGAGGCAACGATCATGATGCCCAAGCACACCCCGCAGAAGAAGGTCAAAGGGGTACTGCGCTATGGCGCGGAAGCGATCCTCTGCGGCGACAACTACGATGAAACGGAAGCGGAAGCGCTGCGCTGGGCAGAAAATGAAGATGTGCCGTTTGTCTCGCCCTATAATGACCCCGACATCATTGCTGGCGCAGGCACAGTTGGCCTGGAGATCGCGCAGCAGCGGCCCAACATAGCGCGGGTGGTCGTTCCACTGAGCGGTGGGGGCCTGTTAAGCGGTGTCGCGCTGGCGATTGATGCCCTGTGCCCGACTGCCGAAATTATCGGTGTCAACGCGGAATCCGCACCTGCTTTTTACAATCTGCGCAATGGCACCAATCTGCCCCAGAACTGGGACACCCTCGCGGAGGCCCTTTCTGGTGATATTGAAGAAGGTAGCATCACCATTCCATTGATAGAAAAACTGGTCGATGACATCGTGCTGGTGAGTGAAGCCCAGATTGCTGCGGCCATGAGGTGGATGCTATCGGTGCAGGGTTGGCTGGTTGAGGGCGGTGGCGCGGTCGGCGTGGCGGCGATAATGCACAACATCATCCCCAATGATGGCAAAGAAACGGTGATTGTCGTCAGTGGCGGCAGTCTTGATCTGTCTACATTGCAGCGGGTACTGGCTTCATCAGACGATTAAATCTGCTGCTGCAAATATTCCTCTCGTAGCAAACCAAAGTAGAACTCGCCGCAGCGCTGGCCATTGGCCATCGTGATATTTTGCCGCAGATGGCCTTCTTCCACGAAGCCGCAGCGTCGGGCGACCTGGGCACTGCGCGGGTTGGCATCACTGCAATGCAGGATTACCCGCTGGGCTTGCAGATGGTCGAAGATGAACGCCAGCGCGCCTTTGACTGCTTCCGTGACATAGCCCATCCCTTCGTGATCGACATCGACGAAGTAGCCCACTATGAATTCGCCCACATCCCAGTTGGTCGCACCGATGTAGATTTGTGCGGCGAATGCGCCATCCTGACGATCAAATGCACCCAGGAAGAACTGCTGCCGAAACTCCCATTTGGCTGCAAACTCACGGACCAGATTTTCGGCCTCGTATTCGGATTGCAGGGAGCGGACAGGGTTGTGAGCCTCAAACGGAAAGAGATGGTCGCGATTGCGCTGCGCCATCTCCCAGTACATCGGGCCATCCCCGTCACGATAAGCGCGCACGATCAGGCGCTCAGTTGGATAAGATTCTGGAATATCGAGCAGCATGCGATACATTTGCGGACCTAATGAGTAGCGATTATGCCCCCAGTATAGCCAGATCAGCCCAAGCTGAGAGTGACGATGTTCCTGATCTGTTTGCGGATGAGCCTGTGGAATGGGGCATTAAAACAGAAAACACAGCTTGTCGCTGTGCTTTCTTGGAGATGTTCACGTGGGGGATTGTGACATCTGTGTCGGAATAGCCTGGCAACTACCATTCCAATATAAGATTAGGGCCAAAGCCCGTTTATCACATCCGCTAGGTGGATAGGTCAGGTGGCTAGTTCAGGGGTAGTGACACAGAAAGACGCTTAAGACAACAGCAGCAATAACATTTGTCAATAATATATCAAGGTTTTAAAGGCATAACCTATGCTACCGTAAACCTATCGGAGTGTTCCTGTGTATAGGAGTTTGCAATGCCCGTCACCGTAGAGAGACTCGAAGGTGAACCTATCCTGATTGCGACATTGACAGGGTATGTCGATTATGAGGATATCAAGAATGTGTATATCTTCAGCAATGAACTAATCAACGATGAAGACAAGGAGATCTATCGCATTACCGATACGCGCACAGCGGATTCATCATTTAGCGAGATGATTAAGTCAATCCAACGGGCAACCCAGGAGTTGCCTGGTTCAGCGACAGATAAGCGTATTCAGGTGGTATTTGTTGGTACCACGTCCTGGATTCAGTTTTATCGCAATGCCCTACAGAAGCGCGGTATTGAAATCGCAGCGTTTTTGGAGATGGAACGCGCCCTGGAAGCGGTCCGCCTGATGATCGCCAATGACAAGGTTGTCGCGGATATTTCCGAAGAGAATGGGTCCGTCGATAAGACGGGTTAAGTCATGCCACAACGCTGATGATTGCATTGCACTCAGGCTAAAACGCAACCTAAAAGGGCCTGCCAACTGGCAAGCCCTTTTTAATGTCTATCTGTCGCGGTTCGGTCAGCCTGTGATCGGCACGTTGTTAATATCACCCTCGACGATCTTCAGGAAGCCCGTATAGACCCAGCCGATGGTGCCTTTCCACAAGACCTGATACCAATCCCCTGCTGCGGTCCGACCGACAACGGGTAAGAAACTGCCCCAGGTAATGCGGCCTGTCTGTTCAGACATGAGGTCTGGCGCGCCACGCATGCGCATTCCGGCACGTGCCTGGACTAGTACACCCGTATCGTTATAGCCTGCGGGCAGACCATACAACGTGGTCGCTGTTCTGATAGGTGCCGTAAATTCGTTGAAGTTGAAGTACAGGTAGTAGCCATAGGCCCAGCCAGTACGTCCACCCAGGTCCAGCAGGAACCAGCTTGCATCATCGTTGCGACCAACAACACGGTAAGTCTGGCCTCGGAAGATGCGGTCGAAGCGATTGCCACCTAATGAAGGCGCGTCGCGGATATTCAACACGCTGGCACGGATGACAGTCGCGGTCAGCGAACCAGGTGGGATCGGTGGCAGACCCGTAGCAGTTGGTGTGGGTGATGGGCCAGGGGTACCCGTTTGGGCGACACTGATCGGCTCCCAGAAGAACTGAACCGTCGCATTGCCTGTACGATCTACATATTCGATGACAATCGATGTTTCGTTAGTTGTCGTGATGGTGAAATCGGCTGTTTGCGTTTGCTGTGTGCCGATATTGCCATAGAAGTCCATAATGAGGGTGCCATTGATGATCGCACGGGCGCCATCATCGGCTGTCAGGTAAAAACGATAGGTGCCCGGCAGCAAAAACTCGCCTGTGCGCCAGCGAATGCTGAAGTTATCCTCTGGCAGGAAGCCTGGCAGCGGGCTGGCCGCCCATACGAAGTTCACCTGCTGGTCAATACGTGAAAATGCGGGTGAGCCACTCAGGTCAGCATTGGCATAATATTCACCAATCCAGTTTGTCCCGAAGAATTGGGCCTGCGTCACAGTGGCAGAAAGCAATAGCATGAGCGCCATTGTCAGCACCAGTGCAGGCAATAAAAATCGTCTTGTGGTCCTCATGAAAGCTGTCTCCCTGCCAAGCGGGTGAAAGTGCCCCTGGTTCGCATGCAGCTTGGTACTGATGCCGACCCAAAAACACAACCGTTGTTACGACAACGCCAATATCAACACCGTTAGTATACCACTGTGCAGCATTTCGACACCCTTATTATGGGGCAGGAATAGGAGTAATGGGCTAGTCGTAAGGGGTCAAGTTGGCCGCCCTGGCCCCAGGAACAAGCCTGGAGGCGAATTCAGGGCGCTTGGAGAGGATACGAAGGAGCGATTTACTGGCAGGATGCCCGGTCATATTGGGCGGTTGTCACTTCTTCAAGGAATTTCATCGCTTCTGCAAAAGTGCAGCAAGTATGAACGCGACTTTTGAGCCTGGGATGCATATTCAGGACAGTCTGGCTGACCATCTGCATAGACGGGTCCATCCCCACCAGGATCATCATGTTCAGGTTGTTCAACAGTTTGCGGGCAATCTGGCTCAGTTCGTTGATGCCATTGCGCGGCACGCGGAAGCTGTCTGCAAAGTTGAAAATCAGATTGATGGGATGTGGCGCATTGTCCAATAGGTCGCCAATATTTTCTGCTGCCTGGTGCAAATCTTCCCAGGTCCAGTAACCCATAAACTGAAAAATATAGAGTGTTTGCTGGTCATCGCCCCAGCCACAACGGATGGGCATAAAAACGAGTCCTTGTGTTGCATTATCGACTTAAATCTAATTATAACGATTTGTTACACAAAGACCGTTGAGGATTACGAATTGTTAAGAGGTTTTCACATTCAACATATAGTCAAAAAAGGCGTGGACTTGTGAGTACCACGCCCGACAATATTCAATTGCTGATGATTCGTTACTCAATAGCCAGTGATGGTTAGCTTTCAGCGTCTTCCATGGCAGCCATTTGCTGGCTCATACCAAATGCGTCGTACAGCCACCACTCTTCAACGATCTTGCCGTCTTCAATGCGATCAACATTCAGGCCACCAATGACGACCTGGTCTTCGATAAAGGTCAGTGTGAACATGTAGACAACGAGATCACCCTCTGCGAAGTAGGTGATGTCAGTAGCTTGATGATCGGGGAAATTGGTCTGGATATCGAGCATCATGTCTACGGCTTCATCGACTGTCAGGTCCGCATCCATATCATGGATGACAGCGTCATCGGCGAAGCCAGCGAAGAATCCTGGTACATCATGCGCATTGATCTTTTCAACGAGGCCAGCCACCATCACTTTGTTTTCTTCCGGTGATGTTGATGTCTCGCCCAGCGCGATATCCCAGGCCACATCGGGCAGCACTTCATCTTCCGTTGGCATGAAGCCCATTTGTAGCATGAACGGTGTCGCATCATAGAGAACCCATGCTTCGGTGATTTTGTCGTCTGCAAAGTGGAAGATTTCTACGCCATTGACACGAACCATTTCGCCCGTTGGTGGCTGTCCATTAAACTCATTTTCGAATATACCGCCCCAGTTGTCATCGACAACCAGATAATCACCATCGACAAGCAAGATGTGATGCTCCATTGTGTACGCAGGTGCCCATGAATTGGACCCCATTATCCAATATTGAACATAGTCCTCACGGTTTTGAGGTGGATACCCCCAGGAATACATAGTGAAGTCATCGGCAAGAACCTCATCGACAATATCGTAATTCCATCCTTGCCACAGTTCCTTGTCAAAACGTTCCCACACAGCAATCATCGCATCACGATCCATGCCCGCATCAGTCTCTGTATCCTGGGCGAACAACGACATTGGCAGTACCATAAGCAACAGAACTGCCACAATTAGTACAAATCGGCAACGATTCAACATCCTAACAACCTCCCTGTAGTCTCTGATTGACCGACTGGAGAGAGGGCACCCTATAGCGCTGTTGTGTGTGGATGTACCTGAACTTACAGGGTATCCCTGAGTCCATTTGCTTGTTGGTTGCATCCTTTTCGCACAGAGAGGCATGAGGTAGATGCGAACAGCCGGAATGGAGAATCGTGGTGCCGTGTACAGTGGCCAGGAAGTAGCGAGGATAACTGTATGCGGTAGAGCGCCAACAAACGCTCGATCAAAAGCATTAAATGGCATGCTTACTTTCAGTATAGGAAGAAAGCATGCCATAATATAGTGATAAATATCACAATCGATTAACAGCACCTATTTATAATGTGCGCAAATTTAGCCAACTTATTTACAGAAAACGAGCAGGCAGATGACTGTTTCCCATTGGCAGACCGATTTCCCAAGACCGACTGAAGAGGTGGACGTATTGGTGGTTGGCGCGGGGTTGATTGGCTGTGCGGCGGCCTACTTCGCCCATGAGGCCGGGCATGATGTCACCATCGTCGATGCGCGTGATATGGCGCATGGTGCCAGTGGCCGTAACGCTGGTTTCATGATTACCGGACTGGATAGCTACTATCATCGGGCTGTGGAGCGCTACGGCGAAGCAATCGTCCGCGAAATGTGGGACCTGTCTAAGCGCAGTATCGCGTTCTGGCGCGAGATTGTACAAAAGGCGGGTGATGTTCCGTTTGAAGCGTGCGGGTCATTCTTACTGGCGGAAAGCAAAGAAGAAGCGGCGGAGTTAGCCCAGGCAGCCAAAGCCCTGGAATCGGCTGGATTCCCTGCCATTTACCACGATCACGATCCGCTGGGGCGTGGCTATTATGCCGCAATCGAGCAGCCGGACGATGGCGCTGTGCAGCCTGTCGCCCTGACGCGCGCCCTGCTGCGCCTGAGTGAGGCACGGCTCGTTAGCAGCAATCCAGTGTATGCGATTGCGCAGGATCAGCCGGATATGGTCATGGTCTATGCGGAAAAAGCGATTTATCAGGCGCGGTACGTTATGCTGTGTACCAATGCCTATTCGCCTTTCCTCGATGGCTACTTTGAGGGGCGCATTATTCCGACGCGGGCCCAATGCCTGGTAACGGACCCTCTGCCAGAACGTGTGCTGGAGAGTGTTGGCTACAGTCGCTATGGCTACATGTACTATCGCTGCACCTTCGACAATCGCTTTCTGATCGGTGGCGCGCGTGACCTGTTCACTGCGGAAGAAGCCAATACCAGCGAAGATCGCCTCAATCCCAATGTGCAGTCGGCGTTGGATGCTTACATGCGCCAATACTTCCCGGATGTGACGGTGCCTGTGACGCGGCGTTGGTCGGGTATTATGGGCTTCAGCGTGGATGGACTGCCGCAGGTGGGCACATTACCCGGCAAACCGCGCGTGGCCTATGCCGTCGGCTTTACCGGGCATGGCATTTCTTTGGGCGCGATGACCGCCCAACGCGGCATCGACCACCTGCTGACCGGAGCCAATCCGGGCGCAGTCGCTGCTGCACGGCTGGATTGAGAAGTAGGAAGGAATCGCGATGCGCGATGAGGAAGTCTGGTTCAGTGAAGATGAATATCCAGACGAGAAAGATATCGCCGAATTTGGCGATGATTCTCCACCGGATTATGATCCCCTGACGATTGGGTACATCGGCGACGACCGTCCTCGCTTCTGGACGCCTGGGCGCATTGCGCTGCTGATTGTGGTGCTACTTTTAATTGCTGCGCTCCTGCTGACTTTCGCAAGAGGATTTTAGCGCTCCTACTCTATAGTGGGCGGCAGATCAAAACCAAAACGTTTTTCCAGCCAGGTTTCGGCGAGGTCCATCCACTTGGCGGCATCGGCATTGACCATTTGCAGGGTATTCGTGGCGGTTGCCTGATTGGCCAGACTGAGGCCATGTACGCCGCGCTCGAAAATGTGAACCTCAAACGGCACGCCCGCCTTGGCGAGTGCTGTCGCCATGTGGGTGGTATTTTCTACAGGTACGAGCGTATCCTCCGATGTGGACCATAAAAATGTGGGCGGCGTATGCTCTGTCACATGCAGCACCGGACTGACTTCGTTGAGCTGTGCCTCAGACGGTGTTTTTGTCCCCAGCAATGCGAACGTGGCTAAATCAGATACAGCTTGCTCCTCTGGGGTCAGCGCTCCAGCGATCATGACGTGGTAGTCTGTGACCGGATACGCCAGGATCGATGCGGCGGGCTTAAATTTTTCAGCGGGTTCGCTGAAAAAGTCGGTAATCAGCGGCTCGTTCCAGTAGACGGAGTACATAGCGCAGGTGTGCCCGCCGGCGGAAAATCCACAGATGGCGATTTTGCTCATATCGAGCAGCCAATCATCCGCATGTTTGTGGAGTTCTAAAAAGGCCCGACCAACATCACGCATAGGCGCCGGATGCATGCTTTCGGGGTCAACCTCAACTTCTTCCCCCACCGGGAAGTAGCCTGGGACGCCCTTGCCAAAGGTCGAATAGCGTAGGACAAAAGCATGGTAGCCCATGGCTGCAAAGCGCAGCGCAACGGGTTCCGCCTCCCGATCTGAGCAGAACACGAATGCACCGCCAGGGCAGATGAGCACCCCTGGCCGTTTTTTGCCGTTCAGCATTTCTGGCGAATCGTCAAGCACATAAGTCGTCAGCGTGACGTCCTGGCGGCCCTCATACAAATAAATCTTCTCGGTAATCATCATTTTTTCCTGAATATTGGTGAACCAAACAATCACCCAGATTATAGGCTGTGTTGTGGGTGTTCCCGAAATATGCGGTAGCAGGTTGTCGGTTGGCTAGCGCCGGATAGAAGCGGCCATGCGTCGATAGGTATGGCGCTGGCCCCGCAGTGCCAACGAAAAGGCGAGGATATTTTCCGGTGTAGGCATGCCCGATAGCCCAGCTTCGTCCAGGCGGCAGGCATCTGCCCCGATTTGCTTGGCCATGAGTGCCAACTGTGCCATGACGCTGGTCGGCGCTCCTTCGACTGATCCGGTCAGAAACAACCATGCCAGCCCGTTTTGCGTGTGGATGGCATCAATGAGTTGCGCCGCGTGGGCGGGTTCCCAGCCTTGCTTGCTACCTGGCATCGGCAGGCCAATGCCATCACAGCCGGATTGCAGCAGTGCCTCGACTTCGTACTGATAGTCGCGCATCTGCGGCTCAGTTCGGGGCGCAGGCTTGGAAAATGAGGGCACGCCTATCAACAGTACGCGATTGTCACTGAGTTCGTGTAGGGTGCTGGCGGCTGTCAGCATCATGTCGAGCGTACCGCCCATCTTAGGCCGGACGTAAAGCGTGATGATCTGCACACCCTGGTCGATGATGCGCTGAATATGGGGCGCAGTCGCCAATCGACCGCCCAGGCTGGCTCCTTGTTCGGCATCGGCCACTATCAGGTTAACGCCGACGGGCCGCCCCAATAATTCTCGATAGCGAGCCAGCGGAGCCGTGTCTTCTATTACCCAATCGGGCGCACCCTGGATCACAGGCTTCAGGCTGTCGTAGCGGTCCAGAATGATAATATCTGCGCCCATCGCCGCGCCGATTTCACCGTGAGACACGCCTTCAACAGGTGACTGATAAGTACAAATGGCCTCCATAGCAACCGTGCGGCCCTCTGCGCTGGCGATGCTCTGTTTGAGGTCCGATGCCGACATGCTGGCGAAATCGCTGGCGACAGCATCCAGTAGACGTACAACCATGTCTCAGCCTCGCAGTTGGCGCACTTTATCCATAAAAGCCTGCGTCCGGCTGAGTGACACCGGATTCACAGCATGTCCCCCTTCTTTGAGCGAGGACCCAACAATGGCACCATCGGCGATTTGCAGGACGTTCTCCAGCGTGTCGAGGGTCGTTCCACTGCCGACCAGCACAGGCAGCGCGGTCACATTTTTGACTTCTTCCACCACCGATAGCGGCGTTTGCTGGCCCGTTGCGCCTCCGGTCACGATGATGGCATCAGCCCCGGCGTTGGTTGCATCAATCGCGGACTGTGTGATTGGCTGTGGCAGCACATTTTGCGTGTACTTGGTCTGGATATCAGCCCAGATTTGCACATTGGTCGCCCCAAGCGCGCGACGATAGCGCGTGATCTGCGCTGAACAGGGGGCAACCTGCCCCTGTGCGGAAATGATCGTATCCACAAAGACTTCCACCCGCATGAACTGTGCGCCACAGGTATAAGCCAGCGCGACTTCCGCCTGCCATGCATTAAACTGCACGTTGATGCCAATCGGCATGTCGGTCATCTGGCGGATGCGCGTCGTGGCATGGGCCATCACCGCGAACTGGGCTGCGGTTGGTTCCCCATTAAAGTAGGGTTCGTCGCCAAAATTCTCGATAATCAGGGCATCGACGCCGGCCTCGATCAGGGCAGTGGCATCCTGTTCCGCGCGGGTATAGATGGCCGCCAGATCGCCGCCGAAATCCGGCGTTTCCGGCAGGGCCAGCAGGTGCACCATCCCGACGATAGGCGCTCCATTTTTGAATAAGCTCTCGAATGACATCACGACTCCTGACGAGGGGCTTGATAACGATAGCGAATGTGCTTGTGTTCCAGGTAGGCATCCAGGCCCGGTTCACCCAATTCCCGCCCAATGCCGCTTTGCTTCATGCCGCCGAAAGACCCGCGTATATCGGTGATGTCATTGACGTTGATGCCGATGCCACCAAAGTTCAGCCGTCGCGAGGCATAGAAGGCCGAATCCAAATCCTGGGTGTAAAGATAAGCCGCCAGCCCATAGGGGGTGCTGTTCGCCAGATGGATAGCGTCATCCAATGTGTCGAATGGGGCAATTGGCGCGACCGGGCCGAAGGTTTCTTCCTGCATGACGCGCATCTGGGGGGTGGCATCGGCCAGCACGGTCGGCGGATAGAATACACCCTGTGGGTTATATTCCTCGCCGCGCAGGCGTTCCCCACCGACCAGCACCTTAGCGCCGCCGGACCGCGCATCATCGACGTGCTGCTGCACTTTTTCGATGGCTTTGACGTTAATCATCGGCCCCATATCCGCATTGGGTTCTTCCAGGCCATTGGCAGCGACGCGCAGCGCATGGGCACGCTCGGCAAAGCGCTGCACGAATTCATCGTATACATGGCGCTGCACAAAAATGCGGTTGACGCTGATGCAAATCTGGCCAGTGTGGGAAAAAGCCCGCCGCATCGATTCAGGAATGGCCAGGTCAAGGTTGGCATCGCGGCAGACGATAAAGGGCGCGCTGCCACCTAGTTCCAACGTCACCCGCTTAAGCTGCCGTCCGGCCTGTTCGCCGATCCACTGGCCCGTTGGCACAGACCCCGTAAAAGCAATCTTGTCCACATCAGGATGCTGAACCAGCATGGCCCCGACCTCCCCCGCACCGGTCACGATATTCAGTACGCCGGGGGGCAATCCCGCATCAAGGAACGCCTGTATCAGCAGGGCACTGGCCAGCGGCGTTTCTTCCGAGGGCTTAATGACGAAAGTACAGCCTGCCGCCAGCCCTGGGCCGATCTTCCAGGCCAATAAATCAACCGGAAAATTCCAGGGCACAATGGCCGCGACCACACCGACGGGCTGCTTGAGCATGAAGCTGTGGGTTGGTCCCACATCACCGCTGAAATGCGTTCCGGTAATGCGGCGGCTCTCGTCGGCGTAAAAGTCGATGACATCGGCAGTGTATTTGCACTCTTTGATCGAATCATTCAGCGGCTTGCCGTTTTCCATCGTCAGCAAACGCACGGATTCATCGAGGTATTTTTCACGATAAAGACGCGCCGCCTCGTGCATGATGGTCGCTCGTTCGCGGCCATTGAGTTCGGCCCATATCGGGAAGGCTTTTCTGGCGGCGGCAACAGCGGCGTTCACATCATCCGCACTGGCGACGGCCATCTGGGCGATGATCGAGCCATCCGCTGGATTCAGCACTGGGATGGATGCACCTGTGCTGCTTGCCTGCCAGTTTCCGTTGATAAGCAGTGTTTCAGTCATGGTTCGCTTCCGCAAGGGATGTTAAGTATGGGATGCCTGCCAGACGAGGATGCCATCGAGCACGGTCTGGATCAGGGCTTCTTCGCCAGCACGGCGCTTGTCACTGTCGAGCACAGCAAACGGATCAGCCGTATTGGTGACGAGGCACATGGAGACAACCGGCAGTCGCAGGCGCATGCCCAGGATGTACAGCAGCGAGGTTTCCATATCGAGTGCCTGTACAGGGGCTTGCTTAAGTTGCTCGACATCTGGCAGGCCGCGCCCGACCAGTGCCGGAGCCATCTTGGGGTAAAAGCTGTCATAAGTTGTGGTCAGGCCCATGTGACATGCCAGCCCTCGGCTGGTAGCCGCCTGATGCAGATGACTCGCCAGCGACCAATCAGGGATAGCCGGATATTCCAGCGGCAGATAGTCGCGCGAGGTGCCTTCAAAGCGTACGGCACCTGTGGAAATCACATAGGACCCCATCGGCGCTTCCACGCCCATCATCGTGCCGACGCGCACAATCGCTTTTACGCCCAGTTGCGCCAGTTCTTCAATCGCAATCGCTGCGGAAGGCGCGCCAATCCCGGACGATGCCCCGGAGAAACGCCGCTGTTTGTAATGGCCTGTCCGCACGTAAAACTCGCGATTTTGCATCTCATAATCGCAGGTCTCAAACTGCTCGGCGACACGATCCACACGGGCCGGATCACCTGTTAACAGCACAAAATCGCCGATGTCTTCCGGCTGACATTTTAAGTAGAGTGTTTGCATCATAATGATCCGAAGTTTTCCTCGTATCGCTTGAGTACATCTTCCCAGGTTGGCAGGTTGGTCTGACAGCCGATTTTTTCCACAACGAAAGACGCGACAGCGGCCCCCAGGCGCGCCGATGTTTCATGATCGCGGCCTCGCAGCACCCCGGCAATAAATCCGCTGGTGAAGCCATCGCCCGCGCCAGTCGTATCAACGACATGGGTCTGAATAGCGGGTACAGCGACCTGTTCACCATCGGCATAGACCGTGACGCCATCAGCGCCGCGCGTCAGCACGATGACCTGCGTTTTCCCGCGCAGCAGGTCGCTCAATGATGGCGCGTCTGTAGCTGCTAACAAAAGGTCAGCTTCAAAGCGGTTCATCAGAATGATTTCACTGGCCTGCAAAAACAGGCTGAGGCTTTCCGGCGGGTAGGCCTGAATATCCGGTTTCATCTGCCAGATGATAGGCACATTGGCCGATGCACATTGTTCCACGAACTGGCGGTTATAATGCAGCGGTCCAACTGTCACCAGCCCGTATCTGACCTGTTCCAGGCCGTGCAGTGTCAGGTCGCCATTCCAGGCATCCGCCGCCCCCGCAAAGAAAAAGTTCTGGTATTCGCCATCGGGGTTGCGGAACAAGTAACTGCGCGAGGATTGTTCCCCAAGCATACAGATAACGTTGCTCTGGTCGATGTTCTGCTGGCCCAGGTAATCACAGTAAGAAGTACCCAGGGCATCATTCCCCAGGATCATCGCCAGTCCGGTCCTAAAGCCCAGGCGGCTCAGTCCAACGGCGACATT
This sequence comes from Anaerolineaceae bacterium, assembly GCA_020634165.1. Lineage (GTDB taxonomy): Bacteria > Chloroflexota > Anaerolineae > Aggregatilineales > Phototrophicaceae > Phototrophicus. The sequence goes on from JACKCF010000002.1 coordinate 621,707, forward strand.
GGCACCACAGCCACCAAAGGGAATCTGGCCATCATCCGGCAATGCCTGGATGAGAGCCGTTTCCCCGACAGCAGCGCTCCGTGACACCGGAAAAATGGTGTCAAAGCTGGGGTAGCCTGTCGCCAGCACATCAAGCATGGGGCGTCGTTTCCGTCTGGGCGGATGCCATCCATGCCAGGGCGTCTTCCACGCTGGTGACGCGCCCCAGGTAACGGTCGATGTCTTCTAAGTTAGCCTCATGCAGATGCGGCTTATCGGTTGCGACGCATTCACGCGGCACGATCACGCGATAATTGTTGGAGAAAGCATCCTGCGCCGTCGCCCGAATGCAGACGTTGGTCTTGGTTCCGGCCAGGAACAGCGTATCAATGTGATTGTCGCGCAGTATCAAGTCGAGGTCGGTGCCAACAAAGGCGCTGTAGCGGCGCTTATTGATGAGGTAATCCTGCGGCTGTGGCTGTAGCGGCGGAGCCAGTTCCACGCCAATGGTATCCGCGCGGCAGTGATCTCGGACGTTTTCCAGTTCCCAATCTGGCTTACCAGGGCGGTGCGAATCAACCACCCAGATGATGAGCGCGCCTTGCTGGCGAGCATCTTCCACAAACTGAACAACAGTCGGCACCATTTTGGAGGCAGGTTCATTGGGAACCTTGCCATGTTCCATGTCGGTAAAATCGCGAATCATATCAATGACGAGGACTGCAAATCGGCCCATCGGGATTTATCCTTTTTGCCACTCTTTACGAACGGATATTGCCACCAGCATGATGACGACCATCAGATAGGGCATCATCTGGAAGAACTGCGTCGGGATGTTGCTGGTCGTCTGCAAACGGAATTGCAGCGCTTCAAAGAAGCCGAACAACAAGCATGCCAGCGCTGCCAGCCTGGGCCGCCCAGCCGCGAAGTAGACCGCCGCCAGCGCGATAAAACCGCGCCCATCGGTCATATTCTCGCGGAACAGCGCCAGATCGCCAACCGAGAGATGCGCCCCGGCCAAGCCGCATAACAGCCCACCGAGCACCAGCGCCAGATATTGCATCCCGCGCACGGAAATACCGACGGTACGGGCTGCTTCCGGGTCTTCGCCCACAGCACGGATATGAATGCCGGGGACCGTACGATACAGGAAAATCGCCGTGAGGGGGATGATGATCCACGAAACATACACCAGCGGCGAGTGCCGGAACAACAATTTGCCAAGGAAGGGCATATCGCTCAGGCCAGGGATATCGAGCACAGGCAGCGAGGCGAAATCCGCCGGAGTATATGATCCCTGTACATTAAACAGGATTTGCAGCAAATAAGCCGTTCCACCGAGCGCGAGGAAGTTCATAGCGAGGCCCGCCACAATCAGATCAGCGCGCAGGTCCGTCACAAACAGGGCGAAAAACGCGCCACCTATTGCGCCAGCGATGGCGGCCAGCAGGACGCCTGTCCATGCGGAACCCGCCGCCACGCCCAGCACCACCGCCACAAAAGCGCCAATCAGCATCAGCCCTTCCAGCGCGATGTTAATCAGGCCCACCTGATAGCTGAGGAGTCCGGCCATGGCCACCAGGATCAGCGGCGTGGCCAACCGCAGCGTCGAAGCCGAAACATTCACAATCAAATCGAGAAATTCCATGATGGCCTTCTCTAATCCCCGGCGGGTGCCACAGCAACTGGCTCAGATGGCTCTGTGGGTGCTTGCCTGCGCCGCCTCAGCCAGCCGAAGCCAATATCAATCGCGATGAAGAAGATAATCAACGCCTGTACGATGTCGATCAGGTCACGCGGGATGCGTACGAACATTTCCATAGTGGCGGCCCCACTGCGCAGCGCCCCAAAGAACAGCGCCGCCAGCAGCACACCAATCGGGGAATTGCGACCAAGCAGGGCGACGACAATGCCATCAAAGCCTAACCCGCGTGAGAACCCTGCCACAAAACGATAATGCACACCTAGCACCTGTCCGGCACCTGCCAGCCCACCAATGAAGCCGCTGATGAACATCACCAGCACAATCAGGCGGCGCACTGGAATACCTGCCCAGCGGGCGAAGGTCGCATTCGTGCCCAGGACGTTGACTTCGTAGCCGAGCGTCATGCGGCGCATCATGAACAGCACCACAAAAAAAGTGCCAATTGCGATAAAAAAGCTGGGGTTCCACTGCGAACGGCTGATGATGCGCGGGAGTTGTGCCTGCAAAGCCACCTCCGCGGACATGGCATTCGACATACCCGGTACGAAAAATGGCCCCAATACCAGATATTCCGTGAACAGGATGGCTACGTAGTTGAGCATGATCGTCGTGACGACTTCGTCCACTTTGAACCACGCTTTGAAATAGCCAGGGATCGCTCCCCAGAGGCCACCTGCCAACCCGCCGACTAAAAATGCCAGCGTAATCAGGGCCAGCCCAGGCAGATCAATGAAGGTGAAACCGACCCAGGCGGCAGCGAAGGCCCCCATATACAGCGAGCCTTCTACACCGACGTTGAAGATACCCGCTTTGAAGGCGACCATCGTCGCCAATCCAGTGAAGATCAACGGCGTGGCTTTGAGCAGGGTATCGGCGATGGCGCGGTCGGTGCCAACGGCGGAATTCCATAGCACCTGATAGGCGTTGAGAGCATCCTTGCCAGAAAGCTGCATGATGATGCCGCCGATAATCAGGGCCAGGGCCAGCGTAACCAGGATGCGCGCGACTTCCTGAAGCTGCTTCATGATACGACCCCCGCCTGTTCTGTGGTGCGACCTGCCATCAGCAGGCCCAATTGTTCGCGTGTTGCGTCCTGCCGCCTCAGGCTGCCGACGATGCGCCCTTCAAACAGCACCACCAGCCGATCACAGACGGCCAGCAGCTCATCCAGATCAGCAGAAATCAGCAGAATGCCGACGCCCTGGTTGCGCAGGTCCACAAGCTGCTCATGGACGAAACGTGCCGCGCCAATATCCAGGCCGCGCGTCGGCTGTGCTGCGATGAGCGCGCGCGGTGTATCCGCAAGTTCGCGGGCGATGACCACTTTCTGGGCATTACCGCCGGAGAGCGTCCCGACGACAGTATCGTGGCTGGTGGCCCGTACATCGAAGCGCTTCATCAAGTCGCGAGCAGCATCTTTCAGTCTGCCAATACGCATCACGCTGCCCTGGGATTGCGGCGCGCGATAATAGCGGGTGACGGCCATATTCTCCCAGATGGTCAGGTCGTTGCTGAGTCCCTCATGATTGCGATCTTCCGGTATGAGGGCCAGGCCGTGTTCACGGCGTTTGCGGCCATCGAACGCGGTCACGTTGGTATCGCCAATGGTAATCGTTCCGGCTCGCAGTTTGCGCAGGCCAATGAGTACTTCCAGCAGCTCATGCTGACCATTGCCTTCGACGCCTGCCAGCCCGACGATTTCTCCGCCATGAATCGACAGATTGATGCCTTTGAGCACAGGCAGTCGGCGGTCATCTTCAGCGGAAACATTTTCGAGTTGTAGTTGCAGCGGCCCCGGATGGCTTTCCGACGTCAGTTGCACCGTATCGACATCACTGCCGACCATCATCCGCGCGATTTCTGTGGGCGTAGTCTCTGCGACCTTGAGTGTACCGACAACTTCTCCTCGGCGCAGGATGGTGGCGCGCTGGCAAATCGCCATGACTTCGCGCAGTTTATGCGTAATAAAAATCGCCGTGCAGCCCTGCTGGACCAGATTCTGGATCACGTCAAACAGGGTATCGACTTCCTGCGGCGTTAGCACTGCCGACGGTTCATCCAGGATCAGCAGGCGAGCATCGCGGTAAAGCATCTTGAGAATTTCCACACGCTGGCGAATACCCACCGACAGATCGGCGACGCGCTGCGTGGGATCGACTGCCAGACCATACTGCTGCGACAGCGCCTGCACCCGCTCATTGACCGTCTTCTGATCGACGAACAGACCTTTGCGCGTCTCAAAACCGAGCGCGATATTCTCGCCAACCGTCAGCGAGGGGATGAGTTGGAAGTGCTGGTGTACCATGCCAATCCCCATGCGGATGGCGGCATATGGATTGGGGATGCTTACCTGCTGGCCGTCGAAAGCAATCTGGCCAGCGTCAGGTTGCTCCAGCCCGTAAAGGATTTTCATCAGGGTGGATTTTCCGGCACCATTTTCGCCAACCAGGGCATGGATTTCGCCCTGCTCGACTTCAAACGTGACGGCATTGTTGGCGACAACGCCAGGGTAGTACTTGGTAATGCCCTGCATGGACAGGTAAGTCATGATGCGATCCTGATAGGAGAAGCAGGGAGCACGAAGCCCCCTGCAACCAAATGAAGCGGTTACTCCATCATGGCGGAGTGCAGTTCGTCCAGACCTGCACAGGTGGGATTTTCTGAGATGATGGCGAAGGTATCTTCGTCCAGCAGACGAATATCAACGACATCCAGATCGCCAGCGATAATCGCTTCGCGGGCTTCTTCAACCTGGGCGACGTATTCCGGCGGGACGATATGGCGGGTATAGGTCATGTCGGTCAGGCCAACGCCGTTGACATCGAGGCCGTACTGGGCGACGGTGCCGCCTTCCAGCGTGCCATCGACCAGGCGTGAGATTACATCAAAGACGGCCACATCAACGCGCTTCATCATGCTGGTGAGCACGTTACCTGGCGCCAGGAAGTCCTGGTCGCTGTCAACGCCAACGGCGAAGAAGTTCTCATCACGGGCAGCGTCGATGATGCCTTCACCTGTACCACCTGCCACCTGGAAGATCACATCGGCACCCTGCTCATGCATGGAAAGCGCCAGTTCACGGCCACCCGCCGGATCGCCGAAGCCGTTGGAATAGGCCAGCAGCACATCAACATCGGGATTGACGGCGCAGGCACCCTGTAAGTAGCCATACAGGAAGACGTCGATACCGCTGGAAGGAACGCCACCAATGGCGCCCAGGACAGCATCATCGTTGGTCTGTTCAATGCTATCGTCTGTGGTGACGAGAGCCGCCAGCATACCAGCCAGATAAGAACCGGTGTGCTCATCGAACATGATCGACACGATGTTGTCGCCTTCGACCACGATGTTGACGATGGAGAACAGCGTATCGGGATAGTCAGGGGCTACACGGGCCAGCGGGTCAAAGTGGCTGAATTCCAGCGTGATGACCAGATCAAAGCCTGCTTCTGCCGCAGCCCGCAGCAACTGCTCACCTTCACCAACAGGATCAGGCGATTCAATCGGCACGACTTCTACGCCCAATTCCTGCGCGGCCAGCGTCAGGCCGGCAAAGGCCAGGTCGTTATACGAACGATCACCCAGACCCCCCTGCGCGACAATCAGTGCGACGCTGGGCGTATCCTGGGCAATTCCGGGTCCGGTTATCGCCAGTGATAGCGATAAGACGAGGATGCTGATGAATAGCACACGGATGACTGTTTTTTTCATATCACCTGCTCCTTAAAACAACATAACTGAAAACGGTCGAAGGTTGTCTGGCTTGTCTGTTTTCATATTTTTCCGCACATCTCTCCTCTTTATCTCGGCCCCCACATGGTCAAACGACGATTTACCGTCGTAGCTGGATGGTGTACTGATACAGATCAGAGTGGTAATGGGCGATGACGAACTCGACGAAGTTGCCCATGTGATCCCAGGAAAATTGGGTCGTCTGCAAAAGGGGCGAACCAGGCTGAAGGCCCAGCAGCGCCGCGACATCTTCCTCTGCCGCGACGGCCTCAATTGTTTTGACGCCCTCTGCCAACTGAATCCCCCTATTTTCAAGGATGCGATACAACGACTGGGTTGTTTCAAGCTCCTCTTGGGAGAAAGTCACCCCATGCAGGTACGTATCGTGCAGGCCAACAGGCTGGTCATCAGCCAGCCGCAGACGCCGGATACGCAGCAGACGGTCACTGCTGCTGAGGTTGGCGTGGCGCATCACCTTCATAGGTGGCGGTGTTTCTTCAAAGATCAGGATTTGCGAACTCGGCGTCAGATCACGATTTTGCATATCTTCGGAAAAGCTCATCAATCGGTCGAGCGTATGAGCCAGTCGTCTGGAAGAAACAAATGTGCCGCGCCCGCGCTCACGATGAATATAGCCATCGTTCACCAGCTCAGACATGGCCTGCCGAACGGTCATCGGGCTGATGCTGTAGGCTTTCGAGAATTCATTTTCAGAGGGTAAGGTGTCACCAGGGGATAATTCTCCCGTCTCAATCAGGTTTTCAATCTCCTGTTTGAGCTGGTAGTAAATGGGAACTGGACTGCTGCGATCAATATTGAGATTAAGAATACTCATCAATTGCTGCCAAATAATCTAGTTCTCTATAGAACTATATCGTGGTGGACAACACTTGTCAAAAAATGGGCGCTTCTCCGCAGCAGCATGTTGGATGAAAGCCATCCCTGGGGAATTGTGAATTGGATGAGAAATAGGGCATTGTATGGCCCAAAATAGTTGAACATGTGACACAGCAAGCCTATTATGAACAGTAGAGCAATCTGAAAAGAGGAACGCATGCCTAAGATTAAAGAATTGCAGAGCCTGGGTCAGTCGATATGGCTCGATTTCATCAGTCGTGACATTTTACAGTCCGGCGAATTGAAGCAGTTGGTGGAAAACGGCTTGATGGGCGTTACCTCCAACCCGGCCATCTTCCAGAAGGCGCTGGCAGAAGGCCAGACATATGATGGCCAGCTTACCAACCTGGCGGAAAAGCACACGGAACCCCTGGCCGCTTATGAAGCGCTTGCCATTCGCGATATTCAGCAGGCAGCGGATGTGCTGCGGCCTGTGTATGATGCGACCGATGGCGTCGATGGCTACGTCAGCCTGGAGGTCAATCCGCATCTGGCTTACGAAACAGATGCCACCATTGCGGAAGCCGAACGACTCTTCAAGGAAGTGGACCGCCCGAATGTGATGATTAAGGTGCCAGCCACCCAACAGGGTGTCGTCGCAGTCGAACGCCTGATTGGCCAGGGCATCAACATCAACGTCACGCTGATGTTTTCCATGAAGCACTATGATGATGTCGTGATGGCATACATCAGCGGCCTGGAAACACTCAAGGAGAAGGGTGGCGATCTGTCCAGGGTAGCCTCAGTGGCCTCGTTCTTCGTCAGCCGTCTGGATGCCAAGCTCGACCCTGTTCTGGAAGGACTGGGCGCCGGACATCTCAAAGGCAAGATCGCGATTGCCAATACCAAACTGGTTTATCAGCGCTTTGGCACGCTGTTTAGTGGGGATCGCTGGCAGGCGCTGGCCGATGCCGGTGCACGGGTTCAGCGGCCACTGTGGGCCAGCACCAGCACCAAAGATCCGTCATTCCCGGACACACTCTACGTCGATAACCTGATCGGTCCGCATACGGTCAATACCTTGCCGCCGGAAACGCTGGAAGCCTTCAACGATCATGGCACGATTGAGCGCACCGTCGATAAAGACCTCGACGCAGCAGAAGCAGCCGTCGCTGAACTGACCCAATACAATATTGATCTGTTGCAGGTCGGCGAGGAATTGCAGGAAGAAGGCGTGGAAAAATTCAACAAGCCGTTTGACGCGCTCCTTCAAACAATCACCAATCAATTGAAGCAGGTCATTTAGGTAACTATCCGATAAATCAATCAGTGTGTTTTGCTGTCTGACCCCTATCCTCAGTCCTTCCCCCATAAGGTGGAAGGATGCCTTTCTTAGTCACTTGGTGGCAGGCAAAAGTCCCCTCACCTCATGGGGAGGGGATTGAGGGGGGGGTGGGTCAGAAAGTTGTTGGATTCCTCGCTAAATCTTTGAAGGTATTCATCCAACAGACTTGCCCAAATATCTATTTTACGGATAGATACTAAGCACAATCTGAATCGGCTCGCTTTTTTATGAGGGATGTCCTGCCAGGGCATCCCTTTTATGGTTTAGGTGATGACAACGAAAATACCCTTGTCCTGCAACTGCTCGACATAGTCGTCGTTCAGGCTCGTATCGCTCACAATAGTGTGGATGGCATCAATCGGAACAGCCTGTACCAGCGCCGACTGATTGAATTTGGTGGCATCAGTCGCCAGGATGACATGATGGGCCGTATGAATATAAGCTCGCCACAATTCGGCTTCTTCCGGCGTTTCTACGCTGATGCCGCGCTCCAACGAGATCGCTTTGGTACCGAGGATGGCCTTATCGACCTGCAAGTGCTGCAACAGAATGCGTGTGAGTGTGCCCCGTACCGCTTTTTCATCCGCGTCAATGACGCCACCCAGCATGATGATGTTATGACGTTGGTGTTCCAGCAGTTCGTCCGCGATCAGCAGCGAATCCGTTATGATCGTGAGGTTTTCATGCTGACGGAGATCACGGGCCACAGCCAATCCGGTTGTCCCACCTGTAAGCAGCAAGGTTTCGCCATTGCCGATCAATTCGGCGGTTGCCTTGCCGATGCGGCGTTTAGCCTCGGTTTGCTGGCCCTGCCGCTGAACAATCGGCGTTTCTGCTGTCGCAACGACCTGCATGCGCATTGCGCCACCATGCACCCGCCGGATCAGGTTTTGCGAAGCCAACGCAGCCAGGTCACGGCGCGCGGTCGCTTCACTGACGTCAAATGCGTCGCAAATTTCAAAGACGGTCAGCCGCCCTTTGTGGTCCAGCAGTTGGACGATTTTTTCCTGGCGCTCTTGCGTCATCAAATCAGAGAGGGACATTACTCATTTCCTGAGGATTAATCATCGGTGCAGCGCACTGATATAAATCGGCTGCCAGATACGAACAAGCAAAGAGAACATTCTACAATTTTGGCCGTAGATGGACTACCCGTGTATTTTAGCAGGTTTGGTTGAGGGGATTGCTAAAGAGCTATTTTTTCGGTGGACCGGCTGCAATCCGCGCGACGATTTCGTCCACAGGCCAGGGTTCCGGCCAGTCAGCACCCAGCGTCCAGCCAACACGCACCGGACTGATGTCCTCCAGCCACCAGGTCACGCCCGCTTCCGCATAGGCTGTGACGGTTGCCAGGGCCGCATCACGATCAGACGGAGTAATGCCAGAGTGAACAAACGCATAGGGAGCAGTCGCATCAGTGCGGTGCTGATTGACATATGCGATGATTTCACGCCACTCGTCTGGCGACAGGGTGTAGCCGTTGCCAATCGGGAAGGCGCCATCCCATTTGGCTGCGCGCCGCATCGGCGGCTTATTTGGCCACAGCCCCGCGACCCATATCGGCACCCTCGGCGATTGCACCGGACGCGGTTCAAAGTGTAAGTCATCGACATCAAAATAAGCGCCGTGATGCGTCACTGTTTCGCCCTGCCACAGCGCATCCATGATCGCCAGGGCCTCATCCATTTTCTGCGCGCGTGGCTTGGGGGCCACAACTTCGCCCACATTGTCAAAATCACGCGGTTCTGCGCCCAGGCCAATGCCAAGCACAAAACGACCCTTCGAGAGATGGTCAATCGTGGTGGCTTCGCGGGCCAGTTTCCAGGGCCGCCGCCGAGAAGGCCCGGTAATCATCGGGCCAATGGCGATGCGTGAGGTCACAGTGGCGATAGCCGCCAGCACGGTCATGCTGTCCGCCATGCGATCATGGATATTGACGTGGTCCCACAGGAAAAAACCATCCCATCCAGCGGATTCCGCCTGCTGTGCCATCGCCAGCAAACGATCCACTTCCGAGAATGGGCCAAAGTTGGGCAGTTGTATGCCGAATTTCATTACGAATCGGTTTCTTCTACATAGTCGGAGCAGCTATTCGGCGGTGTATCCGCCAGATCGAGCCGTTTCGTCAGCCAGGAAAAACCCATTTCATTGGCCTGCTGGCAATAATCCACACGGTCGAGCGCGCCTTCTTCGTACTCGACGCCAAAGACGGCTTTACCCGCTTCGATAAACGGCAGGAACTGATCGCAAAAACCAAACTCGAAGCACTCTTCCACCAGCGCCCAATCGAAATCATCCACAAGCTGTTCCACCTGATCGCCATCATTTTTCAGGCCGATGGATAGCCCACGTTCATGGGCCGCTTCCGCCAGCCAGCGATTGTATGTCAGTTGATCTTCAGCGGTGAGGTCAAAACCGCTGTCGTTGGTATAGGCATCGACGTTATCCGGCTCCACGCCGTCACAGCCTTTTGCAACAGCCAGGTCCAGCCGAGCCGCCATAATGGGCTTGAGCAGGTCCAGTTGCCGAATATCGAGGTAGCGCTCACCGGGCCAGTCATCCAGCGGCTTGCCGAGGATTGACTCAGGGAAGTCGTCCACATCGGGTCGCCAGGCTTCAATCGTTCCGGCACTGAAGTAGCAGATGACGATACGGCCATCGGCATGCAGCTTGTCGATGGTTTCCTGCGGCGTATCGAACAGGTCGATGTCGTACATCTGTACATCGTAGCTCGTGTTGATCTCGCCATTAAGCTGCCACTGCCAGGTCGTACCTGGGGAGGGCTGCCACCAAGTAGGCTGCGGCGTGGGGGTCGGCGTCAGCGCATGGGTGACTTTCGCCAGCAGGCCAGATAGCAAAATCAGACTGAAAATACGGCTAATCCAGATCATAGCTATTCCCTCGACTGCCAGGTATTCATTAGCTTATGTACAGCCTGCGCGGTTGGGGCGTTGGTCGCACCCCCGACCTGCGTCACGGCCTGGGCGCCACATCCAGCAGCGAACTGCATCGCCTGTTCCAGCGGCAAGCCCTCAACGATGCGTGCATACAAAAAGCCCGCGTTAAAGGCATCGCCCGCGCCAGTGGTATCGACCACATCGACATGGTAGGAGGGCACTCTCGCCAGTTCGCCGGATTTATCGTAAGCGGCTGCACCTTCACCTCCGCGCTTGACGAGCAGCGTACCTTTGACCTTTTCTGCCAATCTCTGCGGTTGATAGCTGCCGCCCATGAGCGCCGTGACTTCATCGTCATTCGGCACAAAATAGTCGCTGTAGTCCAGTACCGCCAGCAAATAGGGATTGTCCATCCACGTTTCCGACGGGTCCCAGCCGACATCCAGCGAAGTCGTGACGCCCTGTTCCTGGGCCAGCTTAAAAATCCGCGCCAGATGAGGCTGCAAACCCGTCTGTAGGAAGTATGCCCCCACATGAACATGATCGTACTGGCTGAGGCGTTCGACTGTCAGGTCGCTGCCGTCATAGGCTTCAATCGTGCCAGGGAACGTCAGCAGGGCACGGTCGTGGCTGTAAGTCAGGGCGATGGTGACACCAGTTGGCACTTCTATCCGCTGAACATGTCCGACATTTACGCCGAACCCCTGCAACTGATCCAGCACGAAGCTGCCCAGGTCGTCTTTGCCGACCACACCCGCAAAATCGACATCAGCCCCCAGTGAGGCCAGCCGCGCCGCCGTAATCGCCGATGAACTGCCCATGACTTGCTTAAAGCCATCGCCGATCAGTTCCTGCCCTAAAACAGGCAGCGACGGCAAACCCGTCATCACCAGATCGGCATTCAGTTCCCCGGCAACCAGGATTTTCGTCATGGGCTGCTGCTTAGTCCTACTCGTATGCACAGATCAGGTCCCCTCACCTCATGGGGAGGGGATTTAGGGGTGGGTTTTTTATTTCTGCATCCACTCTGGCAGATACGCCGCCTGGGCGCTGGCCATCTCATCGAACATCTGGCGGATTTCCGCTGGCGAGCAGACCGCTGCCGTTAACGGGTCCAGCATCAGCGCATAGAACGCCGCTTCGCGATTTTCTTCCAGCACAGCCGTTGCCACCAGATCATGAACAGCCATATGCTGCTGATCGAGCGCGGCTAGCTGTGTCGGCAGATCGCCGAAGAAAGTCGGCTGGATGCCATCACCGTTGACGAGGCTGGCCACCTCGACGACACCATCATAGGGTAGGTTCGTAATCAGGCCCGTATTGTAGACGTTGCCATAAATGACCGTCGGCTTGTTGTGCTCAATCGCTTCAATGATATAAGAAGCGTATTCCGGTCCACGCTCCATCTCGATTTCGGTTTCGCCAGAAAGCATCTTCTGAATCCACTCATCGGATTCCTTACGCCAGTTGGGCCAGTTATTGGCATAAAAACCCGTTTCACCCAGGTATTCCGGTCGCGTGTACTTCTCGACCAGATCAGGCCGCTTGCGGAAGTAAGGCGTATATTCCGAGGAATGGCCGCTGCTCTCGGTCGGGAAAGCGCCGAGGTGCAGCATAGTCTCAAAGCGGATCGGGTCTTTTTCATAGATGGCCGGATCTTTGGCCTTTTCGCGCAGCAGCGGGTACATATCCTCGCCGTTGTGCGTCAACTCCACCAGCCACGCCAGATGATTGATGCCTGCCGCCCGATACTTTAGCTCACTATGCGGAATGCCGAGATACTCTGCGATTTCCTGCGAGGTATGCTGGATTGAATGGCACAGGCCGACAATCGGCAGCGACGAAGCCCGAATGCCTGTCAGGCAGGTCAGCGACATGGGGTTGGTGTAGTTCATGACGAGGGCGTCCGGCGCGAGCGCCTCGGTATCATCCAGAATGTCGATCCATGAGGGTAATGTCCGCAGCGCCTTAAAAATGCCGCCTGGGCCGATGGTATCGCCAATGCACTGGTTGACGCCGTATTTCATGGGGATGTCAAAGTCGTGGCGGACGTTGGCCAACCCGGCCACCTCGATTGTGTTGATGACATAATCGCTGTCTGCCATCACCTGGGTGCGATCTGTTGAGGCTTCCACCGTCCAATTGCGACCGCTCATTTCAATAACACGCTCGGTGATCTGATGCGCCAGGTCGAGCCGTTCGGCATCGATATCGACCAGGGCCATTGTTCCGGTATCCAGCCCAGGCGTCATCAGAATATCGGTCATGATCTCATACGTAAAGACGGCACTCCCCGCCCCGATAAACGTGATTTTGGTCATAATGCACATGCCTTAGTGAACGTTTTTGTGATTATATTCGATTGAATTTGACTGATTTTAGAGTCAGACTGCTTGAAAGTCAACAAAGTTGGTGTTAAATTAATCGAAATTAGCAGAAACGCTCAATAGTAAGCACGCATGATTGTGACGGGCTGAAAATGAGCTTATTTCAGGAAGGCGTACTATGCGCGGGGCACATACTCAGACTGAAATCGCCACTCAGGTGGATGCCTGGACCAATGCCGTTGACGTTATCAAAAGCAATGAAGCAGCCATCAGATCGTTCTGGCGGAACGGTGGCTATGACACTGTGATTTTTACGGGCTGCGGTTCGACACATTATCTATCCATGATCGCCGCCAACTATATGCAATCGACAACGGGTATTGCTGCCCGCGCCGTTCCTGCGTCCGAGTTGATCTTCCATCCGGAAGCGATCTACGCCAAAAATAGCAAGCCACTGCTGGTGACAATTTCACGCTCTGCGGAAACAACCGAAACAGTTCGGGCGGCGCGCGCTTTCAAAGACCAGTACGGCGATCATGTCGTGACCATTGCCAATTATGGCGACCGTCCACTCAACGAATTCGCCACGCTGGAACTCATCGCTCCGGCAGGCCAGGAACAAAGCGTCGCCCAAACGCGGTCTTTTTCCGCGATGACGGTGCTGGCGGAGGGCTTCATCCGCGTTATTGGCGGCCAATCTTATGCCACTACGAGCGTCAAGCGCACCAATGCCGATATTCAAAGTCTGGCGGATTTTGTCGAGCCATATAGTAACCCCGCCAACTACAGTCAGTATTTTTACCTGGGCAGTGGGCCGCGCTTCGGCCTCGCGGAAGAAGCCATGCTCAAGATGAAGGAAATGTCCCTGACCTACGCCGAAGCCTACCACCCGATGGAGTTCCGTCACGGCCCTATGTCGATGGTGGACCAGCAGACGGTTGTTGTTGGCCTGCTGGGGGAAGAAGCCTACGAAGCGGAACGCACCGTTCTCGACGAAATGAAGGCCCTCGGTGCGGCGACGCTGTGCATTGCACCCCATGAGGCGGCTGATTATGTCGTCGATGCCAGCCCCAGCCTGCCCACCCTGGTGCAGTACCTGCCCATGATCCAGTGGCTGGCTTTCTCGCGCGCTATCCAGAAGGGCCTCGACCCGGATAACCCGCGCAACCTGACATCTGTGGTGCATCTGCAAGATGAATTCAGTGGCTAACATGCCCTGAATGCACCCACCTGGCAACCTGTCTGGAGCAAGGAGGTGGACGAGAAAGATCGCTCTTGAGTTGACGTTTTCGCCGAATCAATTGTAACGATCGCTAGTCTAAGAGGGGAAAGAACCATGAAGAAACTACTAATCGTTTTTGCCGCACTATTTGTTCTTAGCTTTGGTGTGGTGACAGCCCAGGATCAGGTTACCTTGCGCTTGTGGGCACATCAGGAAGGGGCCTTCAACGAAGGCACCCAGGCATTGATTGATGCCTACATGGCCGAGAACCCCAACGTCACCATCGAAATGGAAACTTTTGAATATGACCTTTACATCCAGACCCTACAGACAGCGATGCCAGCGGGTGATGAAGCCGACATCCTGGCGCTGTTCGGTACCTGGGTATGCAGCTATGCCGACCGTTTAGCCGCGATGCCTGGTGAACTGGTTGATACATCACAGTTCTTCGATGCGCCGATGGATGGCTACATCTGTGATGGCGAAACCTATGGTTTGCCACAGGAGTTCAACCTGGAATATGGTGCGGTCCTGACCAATAAAGCCATGTTTGAAGCGGCTGGTCTGGCCTATCCGCCCGTCTGGGAAACCTGGGATGACTTCATGGTCGATGCCGAAGCCCTGACGCAGGTTGGCGATGATGGCCAGATGACCGTCACCGGCTACCACTATACCAATGCCGATGCCATCGTCTTTGCCTTCCTGGCCGGTATCCTCCAGAACGGTGGCACCTACTGGAACGAAGACATGAGCGGCTTCGTCTTCAACTCACCGGAAGCGGAAGCGACCCTCAACCAGATGAAAGCAATGGTGGATGCGGGCATTATCGATCCGGTGCTGTTCAATGATTCCTCCAATTGGGGCGGCGATGCCTTCTTTACCGAGCAGGCCGCGATGGTTCTGATTGGCCCCTGGGCTGTTCAGTATGGTCTGGGCGACTTCCCCGATTTTGGTGAGTTCGACTATGTGGCGCTGCCCTCATTTGGTGAAGACGCCAGCTTCGCCGCCGACAGCGGCTGGGGCCTGACCGTCTCCGGTAATAGCTCGAATGCGGAAGTTGCCTGGGACTTTGTCCAGTTCGCCGCCGCCAATGCGGAAAATGCCCTCGGCTGGAACATGACCTCCGGCACGATCCCGGCCCTGCGCGTTCTGGTCGAAGATGACATGTACAGCGCGCAACTGCTGGAAGCGCTGCCCTGGCTGGAACCAGTACTGCCGGAACTGCAATACGGCAGCTACATCGGCGGCATGCCCGACCGTGACCTGGTCTTCTACGACATCATCTACCCGACCATCCTCGACATGCTGCAAGGCTTGCTGACCGTCGAAGATGCCATGCTCTATATGGAAGAAGACAGCAACGCCTCGTTTGAATAAGGCACCTGTCTGAGATAGTGCATCAAGGGAAGGCGACGCGGATTGCCTTCCCTTTTTCAAAAGACTTTTTACAAGAACCTTAGTCGCTACCTGGGTAGTGAGCGTCGCAAGGCGCTCTATCGCACACGACCAATGAGAAGAGCAACGCTATGGATGGGATTGACCTCGACGCCCTTCGCCTGTACTGGCTGATGATTTGGGCGGTTGCTGGCAGTGGTGTGACGCCGCTTATCTTTGATCGCAAGAATCGCTCTCCCTGGCAGGGGGCGCTCATTGGGCTGGTGGTGGGTATCGTTTCCGGCCAGATATTCGGTTATCTGCTGCTGGTGACGCTCTATCCAGTTGCCCCGGATTTAGCCCCCTGGGTCAGTATGATCGGTGGGCTGGTATTCCTCATCCCACTGTGGACGCTGGTACCGCAAACGGCAAAAGTCCGGTTAGAAGAGCATGGCTTCGTCGCTGGGACGGTAACACCGCTGATCTTCTACCTGCTGGTGTTGAGCGTGTTCCCTTTATTGTGGGCGCTGATCCTGGCCTTCTTCGATTACAGCCCGCGTGAAGTCGGTGGTCCGTTCCTCGGCCTGGGTGGCAATAACCCCTTCGTCGGCTTTCAGCACTTTGAAACAATGCTGAGTGCCGCCCGTGATGGTCGCACATTCCGTAACAGCCTGGGCAATACCCTGGCGTTCACGGCGCTGGTGCTGCCCCTTAACATGCTGATTACGATTCCGCTGGCCGTGATGATTGAATCGGTCCACAAAGTTCTGAAGCCGATTTTCCGGGCAGTTTACTTCCTGCCGGTGGTGACATCGAGCGTAGGCGTGGCTGTGATGTGGGGCTATATCTTCCACGCGCAGTACGGCCTGCTGAACGATGTGCTGGGTCAGTTTGGCATCGCGCCTATCGCCTGGTTGCAGGACCAGCTCGCCAATATATTAGGGATGCCCGCCGCCCTGCTGGCAGTGGTCATCGCCTACCTGTGGCAGGACTTTGGCTACAACCTCGTGATTTTCATCGCGGCCCTGCAAGGCATACCAGAAAGTCTGAAAGATGCCGCCAGAGTTGATGGGGCCAGTTCGACACAGGTCTTCTGGAATGTCACCCTGCCGCTGATGCGGCCCACCATTCTGGTGACGTCTGTGCTGACGGTGATTTCGTCGTTCCAGGTATTCGACATTATTCAGGTGATGACACAGGGTGGTCCTGGTCGACCGGATAGCAGCCCGACGCGGGTGCTGGTGCTGGATATTTACGAGAACGCCTTCCGTTATGAAAAGATGGGCTGGGCAGCGGCGATTTCGCTGGTGATGTTTGGCATGGTGGCCATCATCACGCTGATTCAATCCCGCGTGTTGCGCTCAGATTGGGAGTATTAGACGATGGCAGCCAATACATACACAGGCCGACTTCAACAGCAGGCCCATCCGCGCCGATTTGCCCAGACGCGGGAAAAAATCATTGTCTACACCATCCTGATTCTCGGCTGCGTCGTCACCCTGACACCCTTCGTCTGGACGATTCTGGCGTCGTTCAAGCCCCATGCGGAAATTATTGACCCGATAAATCGCACCTTCTTCCCGGAGAACTTCACCTTTGATAACTACCTGACCATCTTCAATGATGAATCGCTGCCGCTGGAACGCTTCTATTTCAACAGTGCCTTTGTGGCGATTGGCAACGTCGTTACGCTGTCGTTCAGTAGCTCGCTGTTTGGCTACCTGTTCGCCAAATACAATTTCCGGTTCAAGCGAGCCATGTATGTCTACATTCTGGGCACGATGATGATTCCCTTCCAGCTTACGATGATTCCGTCGTACCTCATTTTGCTGGAATTCAACCTGACCAACAATTTGTGGGGCATGGTGGTGCTCAGTTGGTTTGATGCCTTTGGCATCTTCCTTATGCGACAGTTTATTTCCACCATCCCCGACGAACTGATCGACGCCGCCCGTGTCGATGGCTCATCCGAGTGGCAGATTTACTGGCGCATCATCCTGCCGCAGATTCTGCCTGCGCTGGCGACGTATGGCACGCTGGTGTTCATCCTCAACTGGAACGCCTACCTGTGGCCGCTGATCGTGCTGCGGGATGTCGATGTGCGCACACTGCCTGTCATCCTGACATGGTTCAATGACCGCCATACCAGCAACCTCGGCTTGCAGATGGCTGCCTCGGTGCTGCTCGTCATGCCGATCCTGATCGTCTACCTGTTCCTGCAACGCTGGGTCGTTCGCGGCTTCACCCTCAGCGGCTTTAAGTAGGCAGATGCGGTCGAGTAGGGCTATCTAACGCCATCCCTAAATTGGGATAGTTGCAAACAAGGCATCCTTTCCCCTCATAGGGAAGGACCGAGGATAGGGGTCTTGGCCGCATAGTTAAAATAGGGAATTTAGGTTATGAAACGCCTGTTTGGGGCTATCGCTTTCATGTTTTTGACTGTTGTGAGTGTGGTTGTTGCTCAGGACACGGACTCCGCCCCTGAACGTGATTGGGGCGCTGTCAACGACTATATTATTCAGCTTCAGCGCGCGCGGGTGAACCGCCTCGCGCCAACTGCGTTTGATCTGGTGATTGCCGACATCGCGCTGTCCGGCAGCAGCCGCGACAACATCGAAGCGCTGCGCCACAGCGAAGGCGGCGATAAGCTGGTTGTAGCCTATATGAGCATCGGCCAGGCTGCGACCTTCCAGTATTATTGGCAGACCGAATGGCGCCGCGACAGCGAATTCTGGCCGCGTTGGGCCGATGAGCCGGATGGCACCTGGGCGGGGGATGTCTGGGTGCATTATTGGGACCCACAGTGGCAGGAGATCATCCTGACAGGCGACGACGCCTACATCGACCGCATTATCGACATGGGCTTCGATGGCGTTTTGCTGGATCGCGTCGATGCGGCCACTTATTATGAAGAAGACTATGGCCGGGAAACCGCCTATGCGGAGATGGTCGATTTCGTCATGGCTATTGCCGAGCATGCCGAGGAACGCTCACCTGGGTTTGGCGTATTTACCATCAACGGTGAGGATATTCCGCTGCGTTACCCCGATTCCGGCTATATGGAAGCGGTGACGGGCGTTCTGGTCGAAAGCCTGCACTATGGCTATCCACGTGATAATGAAATCAGCTATGAAGATTGGACCGCTCAGCGCGAAGCCATGCTCGACCAATGGGTGCAGGCCGGGAAGCTGGTCCTTGTGGTTGATTACACGCTGCGACCGGAGCATATCGAAGACGCTTATACACGTTCCCGTGAACACGGCTACATTCCCTATGTGTCCGTGCGCAGCCTGGGACGCATGCTCATTCACGACGGTTACGAGCCGGACTAGTCCTTATTCACCTGTTCGAGCGAAAGTAATAACGTCACGCATCGGAGCAGTAGCCAGCCCAATTAGCCGATCCGCTCCGGCGTAGTAAAAATACAGTTCACTGCCAACAACAATGTTTGCGCAGCTAAAAATCACATTCGGCACATCGCCGCGAACTTCCCATGTCTCAAATGGTTCCATCGTGAACGTCTTAGGGCGATGAATGACCCTGGTCGGGTCGTCCAGATCGAGCAGGGCAATCGACTGCCGATAAATGTGTTCTTCTCCATAGCCATGATAGAACAGCAGCCAGCCGTGCTCGGTCTTGATCGGCACCCCGTTGGACCCAATGCTGACGGCGTCCCACTCGTTGTCCTCACGCGGGGACATCACAACCTGATGATCGGTCCACGTCACCAGATCGTCGCTGTAGGCGATCCAGATATTCGGGCTGCGACGGTGCAGTATGGCATAGCGCCCGTTGATCTTCTCTGGGAACAGCACATGATCTTTGTTCTCTGCTTTTTCCAGCGGGCCGATGTCCTCCCAGGTGATGAGGTTGTCCGACTGGGCGATCATCGGGAAAAAGCTGTTGTGGCCATAAGCGGTATAGGTCATATAAAAACGGCCATCGAGTGGCGTTACGCGCGGGTCCTCCACCCCGCGATAGTCATCACGCCCCTGATGCGGCCTGATGACTGGCTCGCTCATTCGGTTCCAACGCAGGCCGTCACCGCTGACCGCATAACCAATCCGCGAGACAAAATCCACACCCTGCGCCCGATAGTGCATATGGAACAGGCCGTTGTGCCAGGTCACTGCACAGTTAAAGACATTCATCGCCTCCCACGGATGCAGTGGATTGGGATACATGACCGGACTTTGTGGGTGGCGTTCGAGTTTTAGCTGCATGCGTTTTTTTATCCTGGGTTGATTAGGGAAGGCGATGGATACGCCGTCCCCGTAATGGCTTACTCGCTCAGGATTTTATAGTAGAAAGCTGTTGCATGCAGGTTTCCATTGGCGCTGCGGGCATACTGCGGAATGGTTCCCGCATGGATGTACCCAACCTTGCGATACAGCCCCTCTGATGGGTCGCCCTGGCGCGTATCCAGAAAGAGCAGTGTGCGCCCACCCTTAATCGCATAATCTTCCAGCGCGAGCATCAATGCCTGGCCGATGCCCTGCCGTCGCTGGCGGGTATGCACCATCACTTTTTGCACTTCCGCGCGATGGTTGCCATTGGCCCGCTGTTCCAGCCCCAACTGCGCTGACCCAACAATAGCGGCATCTTCCCAGGCGATCAGCAGGACACAAGCCCCTTCGTTGATCGCGTCGGCACGGCCCTGCCAGTAACGGTCCGCGTCGGCTCGCGATATAGGCGGAATCCAGCCAATGGATGCACCGCTCTCGACAGTATCAATCAGTAAATCACAGAGCTGTGGCATATGGGTTTCGACATCGGCTGTACGGGCCTGTGTGATGTGCATCGTATCCCTCCTGTTGATAGCAGCGTCCATCTTAGGGCGCGGAGCCTGCGATTCCTATCGCTAAAGGTGATAAGGCTGATCGGGCTGTTTTTGGCGATTATGCTGCTATCGGAATGTAAACAGGCGCAGCATTGCCGCGCCTGTTTAGGTATTCCGTTGGGTTACTTACTCGGTGCCGAGTTCGATCAGCAGCAACTGCTCATTGTTTGAGTCGTAAAGTAAGGTTGTATTGTTGCTGGCCCACATAATTGGACGTATGGCATTTACGACTGGGGTCTGATAGCGACCAGGCAGCAGTTGTGTGCCTGGTTCCCCAATGGCCGGTGTCAGATACAGGCCGTTGAGTTCGGTTTCTTCCCCATAGCGCACAATGTACAGCAGACCATTGCCCTGGGGTGACCAGCCAGCTTCGGAAACGGGGTGGTCGCTGGTGATCAGTTCTGTTTTGAGGGTCGTCGTATTTGTAACCTGGACCGGACTGCGTTCAATACCCTCGGTTTCTGCCAGATTTCGTTCCAGGGCCGCCCGATCTACGGAGAAGACATACTGCCCATCTGACGAAATACTGACAGCCCAAATACCTTCCTGGCGTGATCCGCGTGTATTGACCATGTTGACAGGTACCGGAAATGCACCATCGCGCGCATACATGATGCCGAAAATGGGCGTCTGCATCTGGTTCAGTGACACGGCATAGCTTTGTGTGCCCGCCAGCCAATCCATCACATAAACATCCAACGTGCCCTTACTCAATGTCAGCACACGCACCAGTCCAGGGTCACCCCCGTCGACAGAAACAGTATATAGCTCTGCAGGCAGGGCCTCTTCGTAAACTTCACGACGATAACGCAGGAAGGCGATAGTCGTGTCATCCACCCAGCGCGGTTCCAGGTCGATCATGGCACTAACCAGATCAGACAAAATAGAGCCGGTGTAGCCGTCGTCGGTGAGATTCGTTACCGTGCCATCCTGACTATCTATGAGCAGAATGTCGCTATCATCTGCCGAGCGCAGAACCGTATTGTCTATTAATGCCACGTAACGGCTATCCGGCGACCAGGTGATGGTACCCGGATCAGGAAAACTGTCTTCCGGCATAGTCCCACATACTGTCTGGACGTTATCCGGCAGACTGAAAAAGCAAATCTCATCCGGCATAGCCGTCAAGGCGTACTGAGACCCATCCGGCGCCAGATAGGCACCCATACGCGCACTGATTGATCCGTCCAATTCGATTTCTGTCACATTTGTGACAACAAGCTGATTAGCAGCGGCATTGTCATCCTGGGCGAACACGACCGCGTTCAGCACAAGCACCAATACCCCAGCCAACCCAATTGCACGCTTTACCACCTGCATCGCTGACCACTCCCTTAACAGGAAAAATAAGTGAAAAAAGGCATTGCCACTACGCTCATGATTATGCACCCAAACCCCAATAAACTGAGCCACCACAGCCATAAATATCTGGTAAAGAATTTTGGCATTTAGCTGCACGCAAAAAGGCGCAGCAGTTGCCGCGCCTTTCAGGTAATCCGTTGGGTTACTTACTCTCTGCCGAGTTCGACCAGAATTAGGCTGTACCCGTCTAGATCAACGATCAGCAGCGTATCATTACTGGCCCAGGTTATCGGTTGCATGCCAAGAAGTGACGGACCGACGGGTCGTCCGGGCAAGACCAGCGTGCCATCTTCGCCAATGGTCGATGTGATATAGAGACCATCTTCAGCCTGAATGTCTCGGTGGCGTACCGTGTATGCGATGGCAGTCCCATCCGGGGAAAACCCTGCATCCCAAACCCCATAGCGGCTGTCAATCGGGCGCGTGATGAAATCGTCTGTTCCTGTAATCTGCACAGGGCTGCCTGCCGGAGTTTGCGTTTCGTCCGTCATCATGCTCAATCCCCGCATATCGTAGCTCATGACATACCGGGCATCGGGCGAAATATCAATGCTGCCAAGGCTATACGCGCGTGATCCGAAATCTGTCCCCGCGATAATCGATACCGGGAAGCCGCCATCTTCTGCAAAGAGTACGCCGTATAGATCGTCGTCAGGGTTGTACAGATTGACAGCATATGTATTCGTTCCCGTTAGCCAATTGAGCATGTAGACATCAAATGTCTTCTGGCTCTGAGGAATCGCTTGCAGCAGTTCAGCTTCGCCACCTGTTACTGACACACTGTATAGCGCCGCTGGATGTTCTTCCTCATCCCCGCTCATATCGATGCGAACGAAGACAAGCGTTGTATCATCAAGCCACTGTGGTGACATATCGACAATCGGAGCCGGTTCATCATCATCCTGATCGCCAAATCGAATATTGGTGGCACCTTCTTCAGTCAGGTTGGTGAGGGTACCTTCCTGGCTGTCGATTACGGCGATGTCGCTATCGCGGAACATGCGTACGACGTCACCACTCATAAAAGCCACGTAGCGGCTGTCTGGTGACCACACAACCGAATTCGCTGGTGGCCCTATATCATCTGGAAGTTCGACGCACAGAGTTTGTTCAGCCGATGGCAGCGCATAAAAACAGAACGCGGGATACTTGTAATGTAAGAGTTGCGATCCATCTGGCGATAGGTAAACTGCGTTGCCTGGCCCGACCGTGTCTTCTAGCTCCAGCACAGTGGTGTTGACTAAAACATATTCACTGTTCTCCTGGGCCATCACATGGATGGATGCCACAAGCATAAACACGATTGCCGATAAACTTCTCAAAAATGGTTGTCGCATCGAATCGCCTTTTCTACTCGGTACCCAGTTCAACCAGAACGAGATTGTAGCCGTCATTATTCCTGACGAGGATCGTATTGTTGCTGGCCCATTGGATCGGCTGATGGCTGTATGAAGTGGTTCCAGCGAAACGCCCCTCTAAGATCATGCGACCAGGTTCGCCAGCCGCACTCGTCAGATACAAACCGTCATTTTCCATTTCGATTGAGCGGGTCGTATAGACCAGGCCCATGCCATCCGGTGCCCAGCCTGCTTCCCAGACGATCTGTTCAGAGTCAATCAGGCTGAGTTCGGATGTACTCAGGTCGATCACCCGCGCCGGACTATTTTCTGGTTCAAGCGGAATTCCGGGGTTGCTTAGGGCGCGGCCATCATAAATCAGGGCCTGCTCTGCATTTGGCGATAAGCTTAGCATATAGACCGAAGCAGCCAGCCCTTCAACATCAGCCTCTTCGAGGATGGCCTGAGGGGCTTCATCGCCATTACCCAGCAGCACATAATATTCGTCATCACCCCGATTGGCGCGATTAAAAATGTACTGATCCTGACTCGCCAGCCAATCCATATAATAGACATCCAACCGACCATTGCTGTCAGATATGTCTCTGACAAGAGTCGGGTCTCCACCCTCAACCGATACTGAGTAAATGGCCGCGGGCAGGATATTCTCTGCTTCGACATCGTAGTCATAACGGATGAAGGCAACGGTGGTGTCGTCCATCCAGCGTGGCTCAAGGTCCATGTGAGGCGGTGGGCCTTCGGGGGGACGTATAACAGGCGCATCGAATGAATCATCTTCAGTGAGATTGGTCATGGTGCCATCGGCACTGTCGATGATCCAGATATCGCTGTCGCGCAGTGAACGCAGGAAGTCAAAATCCATAAAAGCCAGGTAGCGGCTGTCTGGCGACCAGACAATTGAATCTGGCAGCGGATTTCGGTCTTCAGGGTGAGGGGTACAACTGAGCTGATCGAGGTCAGGTAGAGCATAGAAGCAGAATTGTTCCCCATCGGTGTGCATCAGCATTGAGCCATCTGGCGATAAATAGCCGGATGTGCCGACAGGCCCACCCAAAAGTTCGGTTTCGATAATGTTAACGACGACCAGGTCATCGATGTTGAAGTCTGGCGTATCCTGGGCTGCGACAGCCCAAACAGACATCACAACAACCAACAGCAGCACAACCCTGATGCGGTTCAGCATAATATACCCCCGGAATGAATCATTACAGGAATCATTATGCCGTACGAACCCATTAAGTTGGGGATAACAACTATAAAAACATGTAAAAACGCCTGAATAGAGCGTTAGGCTATTTGGCCCCCATCTGGACAAGTATGAGGCGATTATCAGTGTCGGTAATAAGCACGGAACCGTTGCTGGCCCATTGCAACGGCTGCATGTGTGTGGATGTCGTCCCCCGGAATTGCCCGGGCAATATCATCCGACCGGATTCACCGGCTGCATGGGTTACGAAAAGTCCGGCATCAGGCTCTACGAGGACTGTGTAAATAAGGCCATCTCCATCCGGTGCCCAACCCGCTTCTGTTACCTTTCGGTCAGGGTCGATGAATAATGTCGTCAGATCGCTTGCGCGGGTCACAGCAGCCATACTATCTTGCGGCGATCCGGGTAAGTCCGCTGTAGCTAATAACTGTGCATTGTAGTGCAGGACAGCTTCGCCATTTGGCGCGATGTCAATCATCGTCGTGCGTGCTGCTCGGCTGTCGCGGTCTGTGTCGATCAATAGTGTATCGGTTGTATGCTCATCATCGTCAGCCAGGAACCACTGATACAAACGTGGATCGGCAGTATATTCAAATTGATTGAAGGCATACTGGCGGGTTCCCTCTAGCCAATCCAGATAAAGTACATCCATCCTTTGCGTACTCTCAGCAATGGCGTGTATCAGATTTGCTTGTCCACCGTCCACCGCGACGGCATACAATTCAGCCGTCAGGAAGTCATTCACCTCTGCTGAATAGGCATACCGGACAAAGGCTATTGTGGTGTTATCTATCCAGGCGGGTTGAAGATCGATGAAAACGCCGGGACCTTCAATCGGATCAAAGCGCAAATCGCCATCAAAATCATCTTGGGTGAGGTTCGTTGCACTGCCGTCGATGCTGTCAATAACCCAGATGTCGCTGTCCTGGAACAAGGCAAGGGCATTGTGATCCGTGAACGTGATGTAACGACTATCAGGGGACCATTTGACCGTATCCGCTTGAGGCAGCTTCCTATCAGTTAACTGATAGCAGAATGTTTCTATGCCATCAGGCAAGGTGTAGAAACAGAATGTTCGCTGATTGAGAAGGGCTAAGCGTGATCCATTCGGGGCTAAATAACCACCGGAGTTCTCTGGGGCGATGACGAGATCAAGCGTGATTGTATCAGTGACGACGAAATCATCGATCTGGAAATCGTTGGATTCCTGAGCGTTAGTAACGAACAATGTAACTAGCAAGGTCAACACCAGAAGAATGGCCCTGCTGCGATTGAGAATCATAACGTTCTCCCGATGAAGGCTGATCTCTGGTCTATTATGCTCCCGATTGATCCTGCCTGTTGGTTGATACCTATGAAAACATGTAAAAACGCCTGAATAGAGCGTCAGGCAAAATCCAGGCGGAGGCTACCGGTTTGTGCCCCATACCACGCCAAAGCGACCGCGATAACCGTGTCATCGTGCATACTGGATGGCGCGCTGTAGCGATACCCGCCGCCAGGGAGCCGCTCCAGGGTATAGGCTTCCAATTCATTTAGCAGCACCGGATCAGGCAGCAGGGCGATATCGCGCCGTTCGATGGCCAGTGCCAGCCCTTCGATCAGCGGACCTTTGCTGCGGCTGGTTGTCATGAAGGGGCGCACAGGCAGTCCTTCTTGCTGTAGCGCCTCGATGTTTACGCTGCCGATGCTGTTAGCCTCTGCCCAGATGACGCCAGGATTCCAGCGCAGGTAAGCATCGCGAATATAGCCGCGCTGTATCTGCCAACCAACCTGATTGTAGCGTTCGAGATCGACCAACTCGCCGGTGGTGGCATCGAGCACAGCCACCGCCGTATAGTCATTGTCGCGACCCCAATCCACGCCCATGATGTAGCGATGATCCTCATGGCGTTCAATCGGCACGGGTGGAGTATACAGTGCCGCGCGTACACCCCGGAACACGCTTCCCGCGTCATCGATGAATTCCGCCAGGTATTCTTCTCGCCAGACGCGCGCAGGTGTCATGCGCTCGAGCTGACGCAGTTCGTCGCGGTCAATGAGGGGGTTGGCATGGGTCTGGAAGCGAAAAGAGGCCCACTCGTTCTGGAGCGGGTCCATGCCATTCTGGAACAGGTTGTAGAACCAGTTGCGGCCAAAAGGGGTGCTCAGGAAGATAGCACCGCCACGTCGATCCAGCAGCATGGGTCGCACGACCTCCGGCCATACGGTTGGGTCCATATAGGCCGCTTCATCAAGCACAGCATAATCCAAACCTGCACCACGCAGATAATCGGCATTGAACGTACTGTGAATCTCAATCGAGCCACCGCTGGGGGCGTAGTCGATGCGCTGATGAGTTTCGCTGATAGCGACATCTTTAATCCGACCAGTCGCGGCGAGGTTCGTCAGGCTCGTCTTCAAATCGCGCCAGACCTGAGCCGCCATCGGATAGGTCGGGGCCAGCCACCAGGTTGTCATCCCATGCTGGATCGCTTTTTCCGTTAGTATATTGCGTGCCAGCGCCGTCTTGCCGAAGCGGCGACCACACGCGACCACCTTGAAGCGGCTCGGTGCTTCGATAATCTGGGTTTGCCCAGGGTGGGGCCACATGAGTTGAGCCGTCGTAGAAATACTCAAAGCGGACTACCTTCTCTGTGTCATCATCCGGCACGGCGTCTTCCAGCTTAAGGTAGCGATCTACCAATACGCCCAGCGCGCTGGCGATCTGGTTCAGCGGCGCTTTGGCGACGATGTCCTCGTCAATGGCCTGTACCAACAGCAACGCCTTATCAGCCATCTGCTGCCGAGCGATCAGGATCGACTGCTGCGCCTGCTGCTGCCGAAGGGCCGCCTCTTGCTGCTGCCACTTGCGCAGTGTCTTGACGCTCACGCCGCAGGCATCACTGGCCGCATCGAAATCTTCGTTATGGGCGGCCAGGGCATCCAGCGCCGTGATTTTGTCGCTTAAGCTGTAGTTCTGTGCCATTTTGAGAAACCAGTTGTTAGTCGTTAGTTTTTAGTAAAGAGCTTTCAGCAATCAGCCCTCAGCGATCAGTGTGCGATTACAAGTCGTGTGTAGGCGCTTGGCATGCCAAGCCCTGCCCCTATATTTATTCTTAGGCACTCAACCCTCAGCACTGTTTTTTCTTCTTTGTGTGCTTTGTGCCTTTGTGGTGATCTTTTCCTCAGCCCTCGGAACTCAGTCCTCAGCACTGTTTTTCCTAAACAGGGCGAGCCGGATGGTGGGCCAACCCGCCCTGATGTTCCCGGCTGCCAGCGGATGCTTGCCGTCCGGCTGTGTAACGGTTACGGCCTGACAAAATCGCCGTCCGTGCATCCGCGGCGCCTGGGAGGGTGTGACACATTTGATATTAGCACTAACGTTCTATTAAAAGCGTTCCATATGGAATAACATTTGGCACGCTTTTGTTTCGACTTTATTCGGTTGAGGGCCTAAGTGGAAATTTTTGAGTAGTTGCTGCGTGTTTGTCAGCTAATCAGCAAACACGTTTTCTATTAGCTCCTCATTCAACAATTCATCGAACGAGCCAACAAAATGCTCCGCGCCGTGCTGACGCATCGTATCCGGTGTGTCGGTGCCATGCGTGACGGCGATCATGTGAATGCCCGCGTTGACCGCTGTTTTCACATCCACTTCGGAATCGCCAATCATGACCGTTTGCTCAGGGCTAAAAGACGTATCCAAGTGGTCCCAGATATACTGCACACAAGCCGGATCAGGCTTATGAACAGCCAGCGTCCCCTGCCCGAACACCACCTTGAAATGCTTCGCCAGACCCAGTTCCGCGAGGATGGTTTCGATCTGATGGGTGCGTTTGGTGGTGGCGATGGCCATCGTCGCCCCTCGGTTGTCGAGTTCCGCCAGCGTCGAGCGCACCTGCGGGAACAGCTCAATTTCCTCGGCAATATGGCTGAGTTGATAGTCGGAAAAAGACGCCATCAACGCATCCAACCGCTGCGCATCGAGGTCATCGCAGAATTTCTCGAAAGTTTCAGCCAGGGTCAGCTTGCCAATCAGCGGATAGACCTCCTCGTGTGGGACTTCGGTGAAGCCGTGCTGATGCAGCGCGAAATTCAGGCTGTTGGCTATATTCATGCGGGAATCAGCCAGTGTGCCGTCAAAGTCGAAGATGAAGAGCTTGTTGTAGAGTGCCAAGGTGTTCCCTTTCCAGATAAACGCGCATATGGCGTCTGGTAATCTCAGTATGAATAGGTGCTTGATTGTCGGAATCCAAGTATAACGGATACACTAGATAATATTCAGCGAAAGCTAAAGTGGCCAGGCACCGATTGACGAAAAACCTGTGCTATACTAACGTAGAACAAACTATCGAATACTCTATTTGGCTTTTGTTGATATATGGTCGGAGTCTATTGATTTTGTAGGGGTTTGGCATGCCAAACCCTGGGCAAGACATGTCTTGCCCCTACGGTTGACTTTGGTTGACATGTCAATATAGCCTGAACCCACCTGCCCATAGTTGATCGATTGGCAACAGCGTGCGCGGAGCGTCCGCGTAAGCACATAGGAGACGCTGTGTATGGCATTTATTGAAGCACCCACTAATTTTTACCTGGGCCGTATGTTTGATAACCGCGCCCAAAAGCTGACCGATGATGTGGTCTACTACGACTCGCGTGATCTGACGACGCATGCGGTTGTGGTCGGCATGACCGGCAGCGGCAAGACCGGCCTGTGCATCAGCCTGCTGGAAGAAGCGATCCTGGATAACATTCCGGCGATCATTATCGACCCCAAAGGCGACATCACCAACCTGGCGCTGACCTTCCCTGAACTGAAGCCAGAGGAATTCCGTCCCTGGATTCTGGATGATGACGCGCGCCGTGCCAATATGTCGCCGGACCAGTACGCCGCCCATGAGGCAGCCAAATGGCGCGATGGCCTCGCGCGATGGGATATCGTGCCCGACCGCCTCAAGTGGCTCAAGCTGGCCACGCGCCTCAGCATCTATACGCCCGGTTCTGATATGGGCCTGCCCATCAGTATTCTGGCCTCGCTGAAAGCGCCGCGTATGGATTGGAACACGCAAACCGAATTGATTCGCGAGCGCATCAATGGTGTTGTGACAGCCATCTATGCCCTGGCGGGTATGAATATGCGTCCGGTCACTGATGAACCGCATGTGCTGATGGCCAACATCATCGAGTACAACTGGCGCATAGGCCGTGACATGACCATCGAGGACATCATCCTGCAGATTCAGCAGCCCCCCTTTGAAAAATTGGGCGTGTTTCCGGTCGATCAGTACATCAGCGAGAAGAAGCGCTACGGCCTCGCAATGGAACTCAACAGCGTCATCGCGGCGCCGTCTTTCGCCAGTTGGATTCAGGGTGAACCGCTGGACATCCAGCATTTGCTGTATACACCCGATGGCAAGCCCAAAGTCAGCGTGTTCTATATCGCCCACCTCA
Organism: Anaerolineaceae bacterium; assembly: GCA_020634165.1. GTDB lineage: Bacteria > Chloroflexota > Anaerolineae > Aggregatilineales > Phototrophicaceae > Phototrophicus. The sequence continues at coordinate 651,328 of JACKCF010000002.1, forward strand.
GCGACCAGGAGCGCATGTTCATCATGACGCTGCTGCTGGAGAGCATGAACGCCTGGATGCGCATGCAGAGCGGTACCTCCAGCCTGCGCGCCCTGCTCTACGTTGATGAGATGTTCGGCTACTTCCCGCCTTATCCTAAAAATCCCCCCACTAAAGACCCGATTATGCGCTTACTTAAGCAGGCCCGTGCTTTCGGTGTCGGCCTGATTCTGGCGACGCAGAACCCCGGTGACCTGGACTACAAGGGGCTGACCAATGCCGGTACCTGGTTCATTGGCCGCCTACAGAGCGAAAATGACTACAAGCGCGTGATGGCCGGTCTGCGTGAACTCGCGACTGCCGAAGATGACCTCAATATTGAGGAATCCGGTCAGTTGATTGCTGAACTCAAGCCGCGTGTGTTCCTCATGCGTAACGTCCACAATCGGGGCGGCCCATTGCTGGTCCATACCCGCTGGGCCATGAATTATCTGGCTGGCCCCCTGACGCGGCCCCAGATCAGCCAACTGATGGCGGGCAAAAAACAGCAGTTGAGTGCTTTCGTCCAACAGAATCCCTATGTGCAGCCGCAGCTACAGCAAAATCCCTGGCAGCAGGCGCAGCAGGGGTACTTCAATGCGATGACACAGCCGATGGGCTATGGGGCACAATCAGCACCGCCATCGAACGCGCCCATAGGCGGAGGCATGACGCCGCCACCCCCGCCAGGGTTCAATCAGGCACCTGCGAACATGCCGCAAGGCGGCAGTACACCGCCCTTTGGTGCGCAGCCGTATATCACACCCGCGCAGCAGGGTTTTGGTGCCCAGGCCGCACCTCAAACGGGGAACAGTCCGCAGAGTGGCCGCTTACCAGGTAATTTTATTCAATCGCCAACGCCGCCACCGATCCCGAACGAGATTGATCAGTTCTTCCTGCCGACGACCATGACGGATCAGCAGGCGTTCACCCAGGCCGGGCAGCGCTTCTCTGGTGGGCAGGTTTTGCTGGCCTATGTGCCTGTGCTGATTGCCCAGACGACGGTGCGCTACTCCCAGAAGACAGCGCAAATCTATACCACGCGCCGTTATGCCTTCCACGTGCCGGACCTCATGCCATCCGGTCTGGTGCACTGGGATGAGCACGTTGCGCCAGTGGTGGATTCCCGCCAACTCTCGCGTGAGCCGTTCAACGCCAATATCGCCATCTATCAGGAACCATCCGCTGGATTAATTGACCCCAAGCGCGTCAAGGCTTTACGGAACGATGTAACTGATTTCCTGTACAACACCGCACGGCTCATCATCCCCTATCACAAGACCTTCAAGACTTATGGCGATCCTGATACGGATATGAGCGACTTCCAGGCGCGGGTGACGCAGCAGGCCCGTGAAGCGCGTGATGATGAGATGGACAAGCTCAACACGAAGTACGGCGGGGCAATGGACCGCCTTGAAGAAAAGCTGCGCCGCAAAGAGCGCGAGCTGGAAGCCGAACGCATCGAAATCCGTGACCGCAAGCGTGAATCGCTCTATACCACAGGTGAAGCTGTCCTGAGCATCTTCAAGGGCCGCACGAATTACACGCTGTCGCGCATGTCGCGGACCAATCGTTATAAGCGCCAAACCGAAGCGGACATCCAAGAGAGCCACGACGTCATCAGCGAGCTGGAACGCGAAATGGTCGACTTAGAAGCTGAATACGAACAAAAGCTGAACGATGTCAACCAGAAGTGGGTTAATATCGCTGCCGACATCGAAGAACAGACCATCACACCCTATAAAAAAGACATCGCGGTCGATGTCTACGGCGTGGGCTGGGTGCCGCACTACTACGTCAATACAGGCGGCCAACCGCTAATCGTCCCGGCCTTTGGATAAAAAGATTGAGTCACTGCTAGTAATATCAGTGGTGACTCTTTTCAATCTCTGAGGATATTTGCTGAGATATGATTTGTTGAACTAAATTGGATTCTCTAGCGACGATTATTCGCTTAAAAAAGTAGTTTAAAGAAACAAGAATTATAGTAAGTCCTCCAAATGCCAACGAATAGAGAAGGGGAATCCATAGATTTATCTTGTTAATCAAAATATTTGTGGAAAGAACCTCAAATGATTGAGGTACTGATGAAAAACCAAGTCCGAAGAACACAAGAAGCAATACGCATACCGAGATAAATATGATGTATTTGTCATCACGTATGTACTGATGAAAGTTTCCTGTCTTGTAGAGATTCAAATCATTGACTATCGAACTATTTTGAGCGGTGGTGAACAATATGAAAACAGACAGGAATAACGTTATTATTGTTAAGAGTGATTGTCCGATCGTTTGATAAAAATCTATGGTATCCTGCACAAGCGGGAATTGCTGAGAATTCAAGCGAAATTCGTTATAAAGTTTGGCACTTTCGGCTGAAACAAACCAAAATATTGCTAGTGAAATGAAAACAATAACTAAAGCAACTATTAAGGTTTTCCATTCATCTCTTAACCTACTTTTGACGCCAGTCGGTTTAATGTCTCCCAAAATGCGCGGATTTGTAAGGAATAGATGAAAATCCTTGAGATTTAGACGTTTATCAGAACATATGTTCAATCTTGCTCTTGAAGAAATCTGAGGATATACGGCTACTGCTTTTCGTCCATTGTCTCCATAGACTATGACTGTTGCTATTTGCTTGCCCTTGAGATCGTCGTCATTTACAAGCATTTTATGTATATCTGAAAATAACTTCAGATCGATTGGCTGAACTGAAGATATACTTTCATTCTTCTTGATTTGCTCATAATAGTATTCGGGTGATCTATGATTCGTTGTCATCAGATCTTAGATTTCTAAACAAGGGTAAATCAGTTAAAGAAGGTGTTTCTCTTAAATCTTCAGCTATTATAACAATTGAATCCTTAATAGTTATTGCTTGTCTAAGTCGCTCAACATCTTGTCTTGTTAGAGAGATTGTCTCTGTGTCAGAACTGACGGGCGTTACAAAGTCATCAGAAACTTGATTTGTTAAGGTTATTGCTTCGGTATCACTTTTCACATATGCAGTAACTTTATTAACATCGCCAACTCTTGCAGCTAATTTTGCTGTTGCTGTGTTTCTTAGATCTCCATTTTCATCTGTTTTAAGTTCAATAGTGTTTAATCCATCAGACAAATCTTCCTCAAAAATCTGCCGGAATATTATATCTTCGTCAACGCGAGGATTGAATATCTTAAAATCCTCGTAGCTAGGGACTTGCCTGCCTGCTAGACTAACCACCTGTAAATAGGTCGTTCTGTAGGTCAAAAACAGACTATATAGGTTTTCGGAAGTAAGCCTAAGAGTATCCTTTTCTAGGTATAACCGAGCTACAGGATATTTCGCCAGATTAAGCATTTGTACAATCGCGTTGGGAAATGCTGTTCGCATTTGTCTCAAATTTAAGTCCACAAAATCAGTAATACGCGTACTCTGTAATGCTACTTGACCTGTTTCTAAGACAATGGCAAATAAAATATGAGCAAACGGAGTGCTAACGGTAGTCAACGGTATATTGTTAATATCATAATCAGTGGCCGATTTCATGCCTTCATGAGCAAAATAGCCAGCGACCAACCCATCTTGAAAAATACAATTTACAAATCCATAACGTTCTCCCTCGTCTCCGAATAGGTTATTTACACGAAACAGTTGACCAAATCTCCGAATTAATTCTTCTTCTGCTAAAATTCCTTGCCATATATCAGGAGATAAAGAGTATCTCTCAAAAGTAACACTTCTAGGCACGACAATATACTCCTTACTGTAAGAGGAAAAAATTATACTCTATTTATTAAATTGTCATATACTATGGTTTTTACAACCCAAAGAAGTCCGCGATAACCTCACTGGCTTCAAAATCCATGCTGGTGTTGCCAACGATCAGACGCGGCAGACCATCTTCCTCACCAGGCCAGGTATGCCCACCATTACCAACCTCATACAGGACGGTCGGCGCATCACACCCCTGGTAAGTATGCACCTGCGTCACCGTCAGATCGCGCAGCACACGGTTCGGCAGAATCTCCGTAGAAATGTCTTGGCTGCACCCGTTGATGTCTGCCCAGAGCGTCATGCTCTCCCAGGTGGATAAATCCTCGCCGCGATCACCTAGCAACGTGCCACCTTCCCAGGGAACCAGCGGGTCTTCGGTGCCGTTCATCAACAGCACGGAAACTGGATTGGGTGGTTCGCAGGTAATGTTCGCCGGAACCAGGGCCGCCACTGGCGCGATGCCTGCAATTCGGTCACTGATGTCACATGCCAGCCGGAAAGACATATGCCCACCGTTGGAAATTCCGGTCGCATACACGCGCTCTGGGTCGATGTGATAGTTGGCGGCGACGTCATCCAGCACCATCTCGATAAAGCCCACATCGTCGATCAGCAGCCGCGCCTGCACATTGGGATCAGGCCCATCACGGCCATCATTCCAGGTACGGTCGATGCCGTCGGGATAGATCACGATAAACCCGCGCGCGTCGGCAATGGCGTTAAAACCTGTCGATTCCATGAACTGCCGTGCATGGCCGCCACCACCATGCAAACCTATCAGCACCGGAACAGGCGTCTCTGGCAGGGTATCCGGCACATAGGCCAGATAGCTGCGATCCATGCCGTCATGCTGCAACATGTGCGTATGCAGATTGTCCTGTGCTGCTGTCGGGGCGATTAACACCAGCAAAATCATTGCACTCAAGAGCCATCGGAACATGTTTCTACTCCAGACTGGCTATCACTATGATGCGATTACGCGGTGTCTGCCTGTTGGTTGCGAATTTTTGCATAATGACTGACCATGAGCTTACTGAATCAGCGCTCATTTTGCTCAATAAGACCGACGAGCCATGCATAGGTACTCTCGCGATCATTAAACACCTGAATATCGAACGCCTTCATCGAGCGGCTTAGAATGCTTGTGGTGGTGTTGATTATTTTCCCAAGAATGGTTTGTCGCAGTACCAGCCCTGTATGGGTCATGAGGCTTGGATTGTATTTGGCCAGGTCCTGGACCCGCTTGGTCGCCAGATTGGTTATGGACACATCATTTTTGGACAGGTCTATGATCGTATAGAGTCGTTTCGCTGTATCTGGCCAGTTGGTGCGTAGATCAATTGTGAATTCAATCCATCTCTCAACAGTCTCGCGATCAGTCGCATCCAATTCGACAATATAGATAGGTACATCACCGTAGGCGGTCAGGCCATAACGAAAATGATCAGACATGATGGTCATATCTGGATAAAGGTTGATGGTATCCACTGGTGGATTTATTCCTCCACATTGATCGTAAGGACTTTGCCCTAAATTATAGAGGCATACCGCCATAGATAGTCGAAAGATCGTTTTTATGCTCACACTTGCATATTCACCCGAAAAATGTGTCATTTGACACCGCCTGTAAGCCTAGTTTTTACGCATGAATGTCATAGCTTTCCGTTACAATACTTAAAAGTATGTACAGTCATTTGCAGATCGAAAATAATGAATGCGAAAGTCATCGATTTACTGAAGTCGAAAGATCCATCAGAGCGCAAACAAGGCATCATGCTCGCTGGACGCTCCGGCGAGAAGGGCTATATCCGGGTGCTGCAAAAGCTGGCCACAATTGAGCCAGACCCCTATTTAAAGTCGCTCACGGAAAAAACGGTTGAATACTTGGGCAGGGAATCGACAAAGCCCAAAGAGACGGTCATCAAACCGCTGGCAGCCAGCCAGCCAGTGGTTATCAAGCGGGATACTTCTGACGAGGTTGATTTCACCAAACTCAAACGTCGGGAAGCTCCCAGGAGCAAGCCGCGCTATACCCCAGGCAAAATGGCCATGCTGGCGCTCTTCGCCATTTTTGTGATTGGTGTGGCGGTGGTATTCCTGCAATACCAGTTATTCGGGTCGTTGCCCTGGGTGATGGTCGCCATGTCCAACGCCAAAACTTTCCCGGTAGAAGGTCGTGCGCCCGATGTCCTCACAGGCGAAGTCTACCAGCGCTACCTCAACAGCTATACGACCTATACCATCTTCGAGCCAAAAGGCCAGACACCACCCGATGGATGGCCACTGCTGCTGGTGAATCATGGTTGGGGTATGCAGGCGGAACAAATGGCTGCGCTTTATTACCAGTGGGCACAGGATGAAGGCGTACTGCTGATCGCGACCCAGTTTGATAACGAACAGGAAGCCTCTAATAACTTCTATCGCGCCTTCCGCAACGTCAACCACATGATGGACGAACTGGAATCCTATTATCCGGTCAATGTGCATGCCAATATCATCATGGGCTTTAGCTGGGGCGGCAATATGTCCTACTTCTATACCCATACCTATCCGCGTATGTTCTCCGGCGCGGTGCTGGTGAGCGCGCCACCCTATCCGCTGCCACCGATCAACAGCGAAGTGAAGTACATCGTCTTTGCTGGCGAAAATGAAGGCTGGGAAAACCAATCACTGGGGCACTTTTTACGCCAGCTTGCCGGTGAACTCGGACGCCGAGGGACGCCGCTGTGGTACTGGGAAGTGCACGATGGTGGTCATGAAATCACGCCTGGGGTCGTCGAGCAGACCAAAGCGCTCATGGCTGAACTACGTGGGAATTAGAAATTCATTTCTCTAAGTCGTATGCAAAATAGAGGCAAGGCACTGCCTTGCCCTGTATGTGTTTTAGCACAACTTCATACTTTTTCTGGGAAGTGCTTATGCATGATGCAGAACAGCGGATGATTCTCGAAGAAGGCAAAGCCCGCGTGTAGGTAGTCCCAGCCATAACGCTCGTAAAAGCGCCGCGCGCCGCTGTTATCGACCTGGGTAGATAGCAGCACATTCGGGTAGGGCTGGTCTGCCAGCAGCGCGTCATGAATACGCAGGCCCAACCCGCGATTGCGATAATTGGGTAAGATCGCCAGTTCCACCAGGACCCAGGCATCTTGCAAAGCAGGATGATCCTCACCAACTTTTTGGGCGACTTTATCGTGCCACCACTGGCCAATCATCGAACGGGTACCAAAGCCCATGCCAATCGTTTGTTTGCCAGCACGGACCACATAGCCATAAAAGTTTTGCCGCCGCGCGTTGTTCTTAAAAAAATCGATACTCTCGCCATAAGTGCGCTGCGACCACACATGCGTATAGACTTTAACAGCATCGACCAGCAGGGGGGAATTGTAGGTGAAGGGTACTAACTCATAATCGATGGATGTATTCACCATCAGGCCACAGTCCCACTATGAACAAACCTGTCCTCAGTATATAGCAGTCGAGCCTGTTTTATTGCATTAATAGAGCCAACGAGGCTCCCCAATCCAGGTAATTTGGTGTACTTTTCGTGCCAGATGTATCGTTAGAAGTCCAAATATGGTATAGTAAGTAATCGGAGTGTGCTGATAAAGCACTCTCAAGAAGAAACCAATTGCCATAAGCGGCTTGGCAGCTCCTCTCCTTATGCGTTCAATGATGCAAGGTTTCCTTGTTGTTGCTAGCTTTGAAGGCAACGTTCCCCTATGTACCACTTCCTGACCAGCATACGATTTATGTTTTTGTGGATGATTGGCCTGTGCCTGAGCGCTATCGGCGCATTGATAGGTGTCAGCGTGCTGCTGCCTGTCCTGACGCGCCTGGTGGTATCGCTGCCATTCATGCCCGCCGCCGGGACCGCCCAGACGGTCGTCTATATGGCCCTTTTCGCGATTGGCAGCGGCATTCCGCTTGGTTTGCTGATCGGCAGTGTACAAAAAAGTCTGGTCCGCCAGAAATTTCATGTTGAGTTTCGCTGGTGGCTGTTCGTCAGCGTATTGGGTGCGATCTTTGGCGTGATTGTGTCGGAGTTCGTCGCGCTCACGATGGCCGACCAACTCGGCAGCTATATTGACCAGCTACGCCAGTTCAATAATGTGCGCCCGCCCGATGTTCGTGCGCTGGCGATCTACATCGTGCTGCTCTACAGTCCGCCGATTGTCATGATGAGCATTCTGCAAACGCTGGTGCTGCGTCTGTATACACGCGCGTCCTGGTTGTGGGTACTGGCCCATATTGTCAGCGCGATTGTCTTCTCGACGCTGCTCTATACGCTCATCCTGACAGGTGGCCTGTTTATCTTCGTCGGTTGGTTGGGTGTCCTGCTGCTGGTGCTCTCGCCAGGGATCATCACCGGCTTTACGCTGCTCTTCCTGATGACCCTCATTCGGAAACCCTGGTGGCCGGAGGAGATTTAGCCCGCGCAGGCGAAACATCACCAGAACGACCTGTTTTGCGATAAACTAAGGGTATGGGGTTCCATGCCCTTTTTATTTAGACGAGTGACTTTGATTGCTGGTAAAGTGTATTGGAAACGAGTCAGATGCTCAGCGTAGGGGCACAATATATTGTGCCCCTACCACCTAAAATGAATCGAATCCGCCGCCCACCAGCCGCTACACAGGAGACACACCGCCATGAGCGTTGTTTCAATGGGTGAACTGCTGATTGATTTTGTCGCGCAGGAGAGCGGCGTCACGGTCGGGGAGGCGTCCGGTTTCCAGAAAGCACCCGGTGGCGCGCCAGCCAATGTGGCAGTGGCGGTCGCGCGGCTGGGTGTATCCAGCGCGTTCCTGGGCCAGGTTGGCGATGATCCCTTCGGCCACTATCTGGCGGACGTGCTGACTGCGGAAGGCGTTGATACCAGCGGTCTGCGCTTCAGCGACAAAGCCCGTACCATGCTGGCTTTCGTCTCCCTGGCCGCGGATGGTGAACGCAGCTTCCAGTTTTACCGCAATCCCAGCGCCAACATGCTGATGACGCCAGCCGATGTCGCTTACGAGGTCATCGACCAGCACCAGATTTTCCACTTTGGCAGCATCACCCTGATCGATGCACCGGAACGTGATGCTACCTGGGCCGCCGTCAAACACGCCCAGGAGAAGGGGCTGCGCATCTCGTACGATCCCAATCTGCGCGAGGCCTTATGGCCAGGACCGGATGCTGCGCGCATGGGCCTGCTCAGTGGGCTGGACTACGCCCATATCGTCAAGGTCAGCGAGGAAGAAGTCATTTTCCTGACAGGTACTGACGATGCCCGTTCCCTCTGGCGTGACCCGACTGAAATCATTGTGGTGACGCATGGTGCGGGTGGTGCCACGCTCTACACCGCTGACGCCCAATATCACCAGCCTGGCTACCGCGTGACCGCCGTCGATACCACTGGCGCAGGCGATTCCTTTGTCGCGGCGCTCCTGGTCAGCTTGCTGGAGATGGGCGATCATCCCGATTATGATGCCCTGCTGCGCTTCGCCAATGCCGTCGGCGCGATTACCACCACCGAACGCGGTGCGATTCCGGCGCTGCCAACGCGCGAACAAGCCGAGGCACTTTTGCGCTAAGATGCTCTATATTGTTCGCAAGACCCCATCCTTGCCTTGCTAATCAGTTTGATGGCAGGCAAAAGTCCCCTCTCCTTCGGGGAGGGGAAACAGGGGCGGGGTTCATCACACACCGTTTGATGAATAGGGGGATTACGATGTCGTCTGATGAAACCATGAAAAAGCTCACTGAGGTTCAGGCCCGGCACGCTGACGAGCTGATGACCTACGCCAACGTCGTCGGTTGTGGCATCGGGTTAGCGATGAAAGAAGGCCTCTACACTGATACGCCTGCCCTGGTGGTGATGGTGAGTGTTAAGCTGCCAGTGGCCCAGCTCGATCCCAAAGACGTGCTGCCGCGCCAATTGGAAGGTGAGCGCGTCGATGTCCAGCAGACGGGCGGCTTTACGGCCCAGACGGACCCAAATGTCACCGCCGACCTGAAAACAGACAGCCCTGGCAAATCCGCCACCACGGGAACCGCCGCTGCCGTCGATGATGATCTTCTCACCAGCGAGTCGGATTAGCGACCAATGCTTAATATGCTGAAAACATGGCCGCGCCGGGGGATTTTTGGCTTCCTGGCGCTGCTCATTTTTTCGTTCGTGCCTGCTCCTGTCCAGGCATGTAGTGGTGGCGCAAATATGCCAATGTCGGAGCTTGCTGACTACGATGTCATAGTCTATGCAACAGTGTTGGAATCCGATGAGCGTGGCTATAGTGCTATTATGCTGGTGGATCGCTATATTAAGGGTAATGGTCCGCAGTTCTTACCTATCATGCGCTGGCGACCTGCGCTGGAAATTACATCAGCAGTTCGCGGCTACACAACAGACTGTCTTTATAATGGTGGTGGCGCAGAATGGGTCGTGGGACAACAAGGTTTCTTCGCACTCAAATATAACGATGATGGCACATATACAGATGGCACATCAGGTTACTATGGGGCACCCTTTCATAGTAATGAAGAAGATGGGATTAGCTATTATGAATGGGATACCCCTACAAATACATTTATTGAATATAACGTAAGTGATGAGGAATTCGAGCAGATTCTGCTACAGCAGTTCAGTACCTATGATGAATCCATTCCACCAAGCGAAGAAGTGCCATATCCCCTCAAACGCTGGCTGACTGTTACCACAGAATCCGGCAGCAAATATCATGTCAATCCTGATCGCAGCGTCACACCAATAGATGTGTCGACCGCCCCTATTGCAATTTCCCACGATGGCAGCCATGTTGTTTTTCGTCAGGGAAATGAACTTATTGTGCAGCACTATGAACTCATTCTTCACCCTGACGGAGAATATTTTTCAACGTGGTTTGCGCATACGCTGACTGGCAATGATCTGCTTTTTTCTCCCAATAGTAGCTTGATTGCTATCTGGGATGAACAGGCATTGCATGTGTACATGTTCGATAATTTTGAATACGTCGGCTATGGTCAGGCGCTTGGTATACAGCTAATTGGTGAGAAAAAGCTCAACCTTACCGGAAGTGGTGCTCTCCAAGTGGCGTGGAGCCAGAACAGTGCAGTGTTGGCTTTCGCTGACGACAGCGGCATCTGGCGTTGGCCTTTGTTTACTGCTGCCGAGCCAGAACTGATTGTGCCCGATGTAATTGTGCCTATTCTGGAGCTATCCTTAACCGGGCGTTATGTTCGCTATGGTGACATGAACGAATGGCTGCTGTTGGATACGCAACTAGGCGATGTGATGTCCAATGCACTCTCTACGCCAGATGAACAGAATTTTGTTTTGTTTCCCTCGGAAACAGATAACGAAATGGCATCAGATTTAATTCGTGAATGCCATGCCCCTCTGCAAGATTCTTGTCCTATTGAATTTCCAAATGCTCGTCCAATAGACTTTTTATTTTGGTATCAGAATGAAGAAATCGCTGTTGTGACGTGCAGGTCTGAGTATGAAGACTGCTATGTTCGTACATGGCGTTGGGATGTTACCAAAATTCTCAGTCCGTACAGAGGTGGTCAATTGTGGTTTATCATGCCGACCGTAAACGACCTGGGCTATGACCCGATTTACGATAGACCAGCTATGGCAGTCAATGACTATATTATTGGTTTGAGTTTCTATTTTGCCAGTAACCCAAACGGCAATTGGGAGTTTAGGGGCGAGTATGTTGACCTCACGGGCATCATAGACAGCCCGATTGTTGATGTGGAATGGGGCCAACCGCTGTTCTACGACTCTGCATATTACGAAGCCACCGAATAGGAGGCATGATGTCCAACATCCTAACAAGATTGCTCAAGCTGGGTGCACTTTATGCTGTTGCCCAGCAGGGATTAGCATTCGCCTACCTGGCCAGCCGCGATGTCAGAAAGACCCTGGCCAGCAATCATAATAAAAATCCCAACGGCGTCCTCTACGAACAGACCGAGCGCTACGAGCATTACACCGTCACCAAGCGCATCGAAAATGGCATTGAGCGCGTCACTTACACGCCCCATGAACGCAAGTTCGATACGCCTATCATCATGCAGCATGGGATGTGGCACGGTGCCTGGTGTTGGGATGGCTGGCAGGCGCTGTTGGCGACCTGGGGATGGGAGAGCCACGCCCATAGTCTGCCGGGGCATGCCGGCTCGCTGCCACAGATGCCGATCTGGCTGTGTACCCTCGACTACTACCTCAGCTTCCTGGCCGCTGAAATCAGGCGCATGCCTACCAAACCCATCCTGATGGGGCATAGTATGGGCGGCGCACTGGCGCAGTGGTACCTGAAGTACTTCGGCGATTCCTTACCTGCGACGGTACTGGTCGCTCCCTGGACGGCTTACAGCACCTTCGCGGATGGTCTCTGGCCGATGATTAAGCGTGATCCGTTGGTGCTGCCCATGTCCATGCTGAGTTGGAGCGCTGGCAACTGGGTGCGCAATCCACAGCGCGCCGCAGAAGCCCTCATTACGGATGGCGCCCGCCTGACGCCCCGGGAACTGGCCGCCAAACTGAATAACGAGTCGATTCTCGCCGTCTATCAGCATAATCCACCATTTTGGTCGCCCCCTCAGAATGTGACGACGCCTATGTTACTGCTCTCTGGGGAGCGGGATGCGGTCGTGACGCTGGAGGGCCATAAGCGCATGGCCAAGCTCTATAAGGCCGATCACCGTGTAATTGCGAACTCCGGCCACAATCTGATGACCGAAGCCACCTACCAGTCAACAGCCCAGATCATCCATGATTGGCTGGTCGAGCAGCGTATGGTTTAGGCGCACCTGCGCCCACCGATTGCCCGCCTACTGCGTAAGGGGATTGTTGGTAAATGGCAATAACCCTCGCCTAAATGTGTGCAATGCGCTACAGTCTGGAGCGCATATTAAGACCTGTTGACGCACGGCATCGACCAAAATAGAGGCCGATGTCTGTCTGCGCACGATTAGGAGAACACTATGAAAACTGCGATTTTCCGGCATGGGATCGTTACCCTGTTGTTAATCGCTGTTCTAGCATTGCTAGCGGCCTGCACCCCAACTGAGGAAGGCGAAACCGAAAATACGGCCTTCGAGGGACCGCCACAGGTGCGCATCATTTCGCCGCAGCCGGATGCAATTTATCTCAAAGATGCTTCAGTCGTCATATCGACCCGCATTGAGAATGCCGGGCCGGATATTTCAACGGTTTCTCTGATGATTAACGGCGTCAACATCGGCACGACCGATGCCAGCGATCAGACGGCTGCCGCTTTCTCTATCGAAACCAGTTGGCCCGCGACCACCCCTGGCGACTACACGCTGGAAGTCGTGGCGATACGTGATGATGGCACGGCCAGCGATCCCTCCTCAGTGAACTTCAGCGTCCAGGGTGAGGTTCAGCCGCAGGTAACAGATACGCCGACGGAAGATGCCTCTGGCAGCACATCGACCAACACGCAGACCAACAACGGTGGCACCAGCAGCACGACGAACCAGCAAGCGGCGACGGCCACGACAGCCCCAACCGCGACCCAGTCGCAGCCCTCACCAGTTCCACCGTCATCCATCCCGCCAACTGCGAGCTTCCCGACTGCGACTACGCTCCAGGGTGCCAACATCCGCAGTGGCCCAGGCGTCGCCTATGAACCGCCGCTGGGCAGTGTCGCCGCTGGGGAATCCTTCCGCATTCTGGCACGCAACCCTGAACCAAGCGCTGATCGGGCCTGGTTCCGTATCGAAGTCTTTAATTCATCCGGTTGGATCGCGGGCTGGTTGGTACAGGTCAACGGCGATATCAGCAGCTTGCCCGTAGAAAATCCGGCACCGCCGCCGCCAACCAATACCCCTGCACCGACAGCGACCTCTGTGCCAGTGGCCGAAGTCGACCTGAGCATCGTTGATTGGTCCACTAATCCAGCGCAGCCAAGTTGCCTGCAAACCGCCACGACATCGATTACGGTTGCCAACAGCGGCACATCGCCCAGCACACAGACCAACGTCGTTTTGCAGGACCTGCACAACGGCAGCCAACAGGCTGTTAGCTCGGCGACGATTCCACCGCTGCAACCAGGCGAAAACGTCACCGTCCAGATTCAACTGACTGTCTCGACCTTCTTCGCAGAAACACATACCTATCGTGCGACCGTTGACCCCGATAACGGCGTTGCGGAAATTCACGAAGATAACAATTCGCGCCAGTTTGATTATCAGTTGCAGCAGGGCGGTTGCTAAATAGCCCAATCACAGTTGATAAAAAAGCGGGGATAAAATTGTCCCCGCTTTTTTAGTTCTTGAGGCATATCTGCGGCCACCTTACTTATAATGAAATGGATTGTTTTCTTGATGAATTGGAAGGACTTTCATATTGTCCGGCTTTAGCTATGAAGAACGAGACGGTATCCTGATGTGCCACTTTTCTGACTTCCGGCGGGATAGCGCCGAAGAATGGGCCGAGGTAATGTTGAAAAATATGGAGCATCACAATCAGGCTCAAACCCATTTCAGGGTATTAGCCCAGGTCGATAAGGCCGCATTGCCGACACCTTATGCCTCTGCTAAGGCGCTGGCAGTCGCCCAGGCTCGCAAACCGACACTGGCCGTATCAGTCGCGATGGTCTCTTACAGTAACGCCATTGTCAATATTTTGCGCTTCGTCATCAATAAAGTACCTCGGACGGACTATATCTACTTTTTCAAAGATGATGCCAGCGCACTCACCTGGCTTGCGGACCGCCATCAGAATTATCTAGCTGCTGAAAGAGGTATCGATAAGTAAGATATTGCATCAGGATATTTACGGACTACTTCCCTAATTTTAAGGGTTTGCCCTCTTATTTCCTCATACACTGATTACATTGGGAATAGTGAGCATGTGTTGATGACTGGATTCATTGTTCAAGAACAGTTATGTGTTATTCACGTTCTTTGACTTAAGAATTCCCTCGCATATTTTCTTGTGGGCCTTTGTAAACTACGCGCGCCTGTTCCAGTATGTTGAATGCAAATAAATTGTCTTGGAAGCCAACACATATGTTGTGTTTTCCCTAAAAGAGTGCATAGATCATGAGTGGCTTGCATGTCGAAAGAACAGCGGATGACATCTATGTGATGTATGTTGGCGATGCATCGCGCGCGACTGTCAACGACTGGGCCGACCAACTCAAAGCATTGTACGCCATGTATCAAAGTACAGGCGGACACTTACGGCTGCTGTATCAGTTCGAGCGAAGCATCCTGCCCACGCCTTACCTACTTAAGCGAGCCATCGGTGTGATAAATAACAAACCCGTAGGGCTAAATGTCTCCGCAGCCATTATTGTGCCCAACAGCAACATCTATATGGGTATGCACTACATCATGAGCCGTCTTTATAAGTCCGATCACATGCATCTGATTGATAACTATGAAGAAGGCATCGACTGGCTGCAAAAACGTGATCCTGATACGAAACAAAACCCGACGAAGGAGCAAAACAAATAAACAATGAGCAGCTTTAGCATCGAAGAACGGCCTGATGGCATTCATGTTATTTATCTTGCGGATTTTCGGCGGGATACCACCGATGAATGGGTTGCCGCCTCGCGTGAATTACTTGCTCTATATAATGTCAATGGCCAGCATTTGCGCATTCTCGCCAAAATGGCAAAGACTGCCATGCCCACGCCATACGGTATGCCCAAAGCGATACAGCTCGCCAGTGAACGCCCTCGATCGCTGGCACTGTCTATGGCCGTCATCATTCCCAATAACTTCATCCTGACGGGCCTGCGATTTATCCTCAACCAGGTGCGCGATTCTCATTATGTCGAAATGTGCGATACAGAAGAAAAAGCCATCCAGTGGCTTGATGAACGCCATCGTCAGTATCTGTCAGGTCAATCGTTGTCCTGATAGGTGCTGACAAAGGTTCCCTCTCGATCATTAATATGACATTGCACACAAAGAAATACGGATATTTTGCTAAAGAGCTTCGCCCTTTGGCAAATGTTTACGTTGGAATTGTCAATACGTGAATATACTTAGATTTAACGATTGAAATGTAAGTTAACAAACTATGCAGGCGTATCGTTTCGCAAAGAAAAGTGCGCATCGGATGACCCAAATAAGGGTGTCCGAAGGATCATTGCCTGCGGATGGCTTGTATAAAGCCCTATTTAAGTGTCAAAGCATAGCTTGTTTTTGACGCTTAACCATCAA
This sequence comes from Anaerolineaceae bacterium, assembly GCA_020634165.1. Classification (GTDB taxonomy): domain Bacteria; phylum Chloroflexota; class Anaerolineae; order Aggregatilineales; family Phototrophicaceae; genus Phototrophicus. The sequence continues at coordinate 667,295 of JACKCF010000002.1, forward strand.
TCATTATCGAACGCTTGAACAGAGCGTATATGAGTAGAGGAATACAGTAGTAGCCATGAGTGGATTTATCGCTAGTGAACGCCCAGATGGCATCATGTATTGGCGGTACGAAGACCTGCGTCGCGATACCACTGATGAGTGGACGCGCACACTTCGGGAAACAACACGGGAATATGATGCCCAGCAAAAACACTTCTGTTGTGTGGTTCATTTCGGCAAGGGTGCCATGCCGACGCCCTATCTGACGACCGAAGCAATCAAGGTGATGCGAGATTTACCGACGACGCTTGCCATGTCAGTTGCTATGGTTGCGGAAAATAACATGATATTCGGCATTGTACGGTTCGCCATGAATAAAGTGTCCAGTACGGATTACATTCGCTTTTTTGACACAGATGAGGAAGCGATTACCTGGCTAAAGAAACGTCAGGAAGAATTTGTGATGATACACCCATAGTCCTACCTTTTCGGTCGCCATAGCGGGCATCGCCAAAGACAGGTGCTAATCAGCAGTGGTCATTGGAAATGCCAACTCCATGTCAGGCAATTTGCCTGTATTCAACTTGTCTGTATCGAGTCATTTTGAAACTCGCCGTGTACCCTGGCTAGATGGTAATATTAGCAGGGTATAGTGGGTTGTAATGCTTGCAGTTAGCGGGGTCGTCAATCACGGCCTGAGTATAAAAGCCACCTGCCAAACATGTTAACAAAATGGCCTGCGGATGAATATGAACCTGGTAAGTAAACTCACAAAAAAAGTAAAAGACGGTTTACAGAACGTGCTGAATGGGACTGCTCAGGCTAAGTCCTCGGCGGAACCGGAGTTAGACCCTGGACAGCAGGTTGCCAATATCGTCAAGCCTCTTATTGAAAATAATGAACTGCATAAATATATCCCCTACTGGGCATCACAAGGTTTTCATGTAGCGGCAGATGTTCTTCAGATTGAACGGCAACAATTCTCAACGACGGCCTTAGAGGGCCTGCAAAGTCGATTTCTGCCAGGGGTGTTTGTCGTCGGCGCGGCCAAATCCGCAACGACCACGCTTTACGAGTATCTTCGCAATATCCCTGATATATGTATGTCTAACCCGAAAGAACCCTATTTTTTTGAGTATGAGTATGCGCTTGGCATAGACCACTATCGTGAGAAGTATTTTAAGCATTGGATGGGCGAACCCATTATTGGGGAGGCGCGGCATCGGAACCTCTACCTACCTTATATCGCCAGACGAATTTACGAATTTAATCCTGCTGCAAAAATCATTATCATCGTCAGGAATCCAGTAGATCGTGCTTATTCCCATTGGTGGCATTGGTTCTCACGTGGATTGGACACACTCAGTTTTCGTGAAGCGATCATGATCGACTATGATCGTATTCAAAAGAATCAAAATATGGACGCAAAAACATTGCAGGAAATCTATTACGCAGCCTGTGAAATAACCAATGGACGGGGGCCATTTCGGACATATTTGGACTCAGGTTATTACTACAAACAAATTCAACGGTATCGACAGGTTTTCCCGGATGAACAGATCAAAGTTGTCTGTTTCTCGGATCTCAGACGCGATGCTTATGCCTTCATCAAGTCAATCGAAGCGTTCTTGAATATTGACTACTACACAAAAGATAATTTCTCGGTGCTGCGTAGTAACCAAGCGAATGAAAAAGAGATGAAGCAGCCCCCAATGGATCCTGAAGTCCGTCAATGGCTGGTAGATCACTATCGTGATCACAATGCGAAGCTTAGCCAGATTATTGATCGTGATCTGTCAGATTGGGATCGAGTCAGCGACTAATCTCTGGCTGGGGTTAGCCCTGTAGCTGTTTGGGCAGCATCTCGTCCATGAGGGTGGCCGTATCTTCAATGCTGACGAAGTCATCAGCGAAGCTAATCACGTTTAGTTGGGGGTCAAAGCTCCAAAAACCCGCTGCGTCGTACAAAAACCGGATGTACGTGTAGCATATCCCCAGTACCACCCGCGAATAAACGCTGTACGCCATATACGGGAAAAACAGAATCACGCCTCGGTCGTGAATATACATCACCAGGCCGATGCGTTCATCAGGGTAATGTAGCTCGACATCGCCCCCTGGGGCCTGTATCGGGATCAGCGTCGGGTCCAGCCGCAGCATGTGCCGCGCCAGCGCCTTCTGCCGAATTTTGCGCACAGGCCAGTGCAGTTCCGGGGCTTGCCCCTGGCCATTCTCATAGAGCCATTCGACCATCTTGGGACTGAGTTGATTGTGTTTGGGGACGTACAGGTGAATCTCGTAGATCATGCGGGGGTGCTTTCAGGCGTGGGTTGATGATCCCGCAGCAGATTGACCAGCAGCATCAGATTGTCCAGTTCAGCCAATGGAACGGCTGCCCATTCAACCAACTGGCGATCATAAAGCCGCAGCGCCCCGCGTTCGATGGCCATCTTGCCGAAGTCATCCCAGAAAAGCTGGCGGTTGGCATAGCTGATGCCACTGCCAGCCAGCGTCAAACTGCCAAATTCAACCGATTTACCCTGTGCCAGCTCGGCTTCAACCAGCGGTTGGCGTGCTGCCGTGATTTTGCTTTCCAGCAGCAGCCCCAGCTTGGCGACGTCCTTGTAAACCGCATTCACTTGCAGGACTTCTTCCTGATCGGTATTCAGCGTATAGGTGATGACATCCCGTTTGATGATGCCGAAGTAAGAAACGCGCTCGGCGTGCTGGTGAATGCGCGTAATTTCCGCAAACCGGAAATATCCCAACTGGCCGCCGCGCCGATAGGTGAAGCCGTTTTCGTAAACAGTCACTTCACGGTTCCACAGATGCAGCACATACCACCCGACCAGCAGCGCTATCATCGCATAGCCCGCGACAATCAGCACGCTGGCCCCTTCGACATTCGCCAGCAGTACTTGCAGTACCAGCACAGGAATGCCATACAGCAGGCCGCCGATAATCAGCAGCCGCAGCCGATAACTGGGGAAATAAGCCACAAAGCGGCCCAGGATTGGGTCGTCTTCAAATAAGGGGTTGTCAAATCTGGTCGTGGTCATGCGGGAACTTCTGGTGTGATATTCTGGCTGAACTGTACCATATTTTCTGGTGAGGGCGTAGTTAAGAACATGAACTTTCGCTGGTCCACACTCACCTGTAGACAGGGACACCACTGCCGATTAAAGTAAAGCCATTAGCTGGGACCGATATTCAAGGAGGCCAAATACATGCCCTTCCATTTTGAGTGGCGCGACGAAGAAAAAACAGTCATGCAACTGATCGTCCAGGGGGATTGGAACTGGCGCGATTATCATCACGCGGCCCGTGCCTGTACTTTTTCCATGCTGCGCCTGCCGCAGCCAGTCCACATGTTAATCGACCTGCGTGGTAGCACCCGCGCCAGGATGCCATCCGGTGCATCAACACATGTGCGCAGCTTTGGTAAAATTCAAACGCCAGCCATGAGTGGCAAAGCGGTTGTTCTCGGCTTTCCAGAGAGCGAACTCGATAGCTTGCACCTGCATGATGGCAACTTCATCCCAACCGGCGATGGTGAGGTCCATTTTGTCGAGGACGAAGCGGTTGCCGAAGCCCTCTTTAGTCAGTGGCGCACAGCAGAGAAAAGCCAGGAATAGCCTGTTTAGCGGCGGGCGCTTAGGAGTTCATCCAGATAGCCCTGAAAGCGGGCATTGAACATGGGCCAGCTAAATGTGTTGTGATAGCGCTGATAGCCTGTCTCGCCCAGTCGCTGGCAGAGAGCGTCGTCTTTAAGCAAAGTAAGTGCCGCTTCTGCGATGGCTTCTGCGGATTGCTCATCAATGAGGATACCTGTTTCACCATCCGCGACAACCTCCTGGGCGGCGCTGTTTTTGAGCGCGATACAGGGTCTTTTGCGCGTCATCGCTTCCAGATAAACCAGCCCGAAGCCCTCGCGTGTACTCGGCATCACCAGCGCGCGACAGCGAGTATACAAGGCATCCAGGGTTGCTTCGGAAATAAATCCTGTGAAAATCACATTTTGCGCGACGCCCAGAGAGGCAGCTTTTTCCTGTAAACGCGGCATGTCATCACCCTTACCTGCAATAACCAGCCGCGTTTGCGGGTGCTTCTGTAAAATGATAGGCATAGCTTCTATTAGTTGATCATGCCCTTTGTACTGTTCGGTAGCCGCCATCCGCCCCACAATCAGCAGGAAATCTTCTCCCACTTCCTCCAATAACGCCGGATCGACCTCATCCTGTGGCGTACGGTCCTCCAACGTCAACGGCAGAATTTTCGTCTCTGGGAAGTCAGGGTTATAAGAATGCGCCAGGTCAACAGTGAACTGTGAGATCGACAGGCACAGATCAACATCATCCAGAATGCGCTTCCGTAGTCCGGTCATTGTTTTCCAGGCATCAATGCCATAAAGAATGAGTGCGCTGGGATGCTGCCATGCGCCTGGGAGCAAGGCATACGCACGTGCTAAACCAAGATGTGATAGAACGAACACACTGTCAGGGCGCGCCACATGCCAGCGATACATGGCCATCGTCAGGCCAATTTTGCTGCCGGAAAAGAAACTCGCATACGGGTCCGTCAGGTGTGGGTGAGGTGTTCCCAGGTCCAGAATGTGATAGGGAAGGCTTGTTTTTTCACTGTAGTCCGCGAGGCTGCGGTTAATCAAGCGGCTAACCAGTGCGACCCCGCCCGCATCGTAAGAGCTGCCTGTTGAGACATGTACGATCATGGCATTACCTTGTTGGATGAGCAAATATATTCATCAGACAGTTAAATGCTGATGCCCACCGGCTGCTGTAAATCAACGCCAAAACTCTTGAGGACTTCAAAGGCCATCTTGCGTGAGTTCAGCCCTTTGGTGTGGATACTTCCCCGCTGGGTGGATTCCATCACCGGAATATAGAAGCCTGTTTTTGGCTTGTTGAAGATCGCTTCCGGTAGTTCGGGTGCGGATTTTCTGGCGATCATTGGTTTGGTCAAATTCAAGGAGCGGCCAAAACCAACCTGTGCCATCTGGGTGCGTAAAGTAGCATCTACCAGGGGCACCCGCAGTTCCACAGAATGGGCCATGCTCGCCCAGTCGCTATCACGCAGCAGGCGATTGCCCATATAGAGCTTGCTTTCCAGCACATGGACCTGCATCCAGGGATCGAGTGCATGGCCGTTCTGGGCTGCATCCAGTACGCCTTTTCCATACTGAACCGGATCGCTTTCGGAAAAGCCCGCTTTTGCTTGGCTCTTGCCGAGAATGGCCCGAACTTCATGCGGCATAAACAGTCCACGTCGCAGATAGTACGCGCCGGACAGGCTGTTGCCTGCTAGCAAATGGGCCAGCTTCGGTTGGTTGGGGCGTAGACGCGGCATCGTCGCCTGGAGCAGGGTTTGCAGCCCTGGTACCATCCGCCCCATTTGCGCGAAGTGCATCATCTCTGGCACCCGCTGGAAGCTCTTGTATCCTCCGAACAGCTCATCACCACCCAGGCCACTCAGGACAACCTTGAAGCCATTCTTCCTGACGATTTCCGTGATGACAAAAGTATTGAAGCCGTCGATGCTCGGCTGGTCCATTGCACTCGTGACGCGCGACCACAAATCCTGAATATCCTGATGCGTAATGCGCGTTTCGATATGCTCGGTGTCCAGTGTTTTGGCGACCTGTGCGGCCAATGGACCTTCGTCCTCTGGCGTACCGACCAGATCATCGAATGTCACGGTAAAGGTCACGGGCGGTTTGGGTAGTTGGCGGGTGGCACTGGCTGCGATCATGCAGCTATCCAGCCCGGATGATAGAAAAATAGCGACAGGCACATCCGCTACCAGATGATGCTCGACGCTCTCGTCAATCGCATTTGCGATATGCGCCAGAATATCCCCAGTTTCAATGTGCTCAGTTTGGGATAAAACGGCTTTGGGATCGTAAAAGGCTTCCGGCGAATGCACCTGGCCATTTTCGATCAGCAGCGAGTGGCCTGCTGGCAAACTCTGAATCTCACGCCAGAGCGTGTGCGGCTCTGGAATACTACCCCATAGCAAAAACCCAACAAGTCCGGCGTCGGATAGGGTCGTGGAGAGAGTGTTGGCGGCTTGCAGTGCCTTCACCTGGGAAGCAAAGCGCAGATGACGACCATCCTGCGCATAATACAGCGGCTTGATGCCGTAAGGATCACGTGCCAACAGCAGCGTTTTCTCGGCCTCATCCCAGATCGCGAATGTAAACATGCCGCGCAGCCGCTTGAGCATAGCTCGGCCTTCCAGGGCGTACAGCGCCAGGATCACTTCCGTATCGCTGCTTGATCTGAAGGTTACACCCTTCTGAAGAAGTTCATCACGCAGGGCGGCATAGTTGTAAATTTCACCATTGAACACGATATGATAACGATCATCCTGCCAGGACATAGGCTGCGCCCCAGCCGGGGATAGATCAATGATGGCTAGGCGACGGTGCCCCAGGCCAATATCGCTGGCATCGTTCAGCCAGATACCTGCACTATCCGGGCCACGATTGAACATGGCATCGCGTGTGCGCAGGAGTTCCTCTGCATCAACCGGGGCAGCATCAGGGGATAGACGAACAATGCCGTTAATTCCACACATTCAGTTATCTCTCTGCTCACGCTAGCATTTCATGACCTGAGATTCATCATACCAGCATTTCACGCCGTGCTACGTTGAAGATTGGCGCCGTATCTTATAGACAACGACCATTTGTTAGGCGATTTCCTCGGATGGGCATCCTGCTGAAAGGTCAGCGTAAGCTGGCCTATGTAATCTAAAGTCAATAACGAGAACGGCAGCGCGACACTATCAGGAATGGTGGTAACTATGACAACTCTAATGCTAGTAATTGCAACAGCCATTGCACTCATCATGATCGCTCTCACCGCAGCCTCGGCAGCTTTGGTTGTTTCAATGGCCGAGGAAGTCATTACGTCCGCGAAATCGGATGCTATCGTCTGTAGTTGTCGTTAAACCTAGTGAGATTATCTCTGGGGGGTTCTCAAACGCTGTAGCTCACACCCCGAAAGAATCGTCTGTATATGTGTGCAGGCGATTTTTTTGTTGGCTATAATGGGCATCTGTGTATCACAATATAGATTGAGACCATATAACGATGTCTGATTTATTTGAGATTTTTGATGATCGTTTCAACGAGTTGCTGCTGACGGATGCCAAACTAGAGAAACTTGTCACCAACTGCACCTGGGCGGAAGGCCCTGTCTATCTCAAAAGAGGGCTGTTGGTCTGGAGTGATGTGCCGGGCAACCACATGTGGGCCTGGTCAGAAGAAAAGGGCGAGGTGTCGCTCTTCCGTGAGCCATCCAACTATAGCAATGGCAACACGCTCGATCTACAGGGGCGCATGGTGACCTGCGAACACGGTACGCGCCGCGTCACACGCACCGAGCATGATGGCACGGTGCAGGTCGTGGTCGATAACTACCAGGGCAAAAAGTTCAACTCGCCCAACGATGTCGTCGTCAAATCGGATGGCACCATCTGGTTTACCGACCCGCCTTATGGCATCCTGCCTGGAACCAAAGAGGGTTATGAATCCGACCCGGATTTAGACGGCTGCTATGTTTTCCGTCACGATCCGGCAACGGGCGAAACCACGTTAATCGTTGACGACATGATCAAGCCCAACGGCATCGCCTTCTCGCTCGATGAACAGCGTCTGTACGTAGCCGATACGGCTGGCTCACATGACCCGAATGCGGAGCGTGTCATCCGTGTTTATGATGTAGTCGATGGCAAAACCGTGACCAATGGCCGTACTTTCTGCTACATTGACCCTGGTATGGCCGATGGCTTCCGTTTTGACCAGAATGGCTACCTGTTCACCAGTTCCGCTGATAGCATCCAGGTCTATGCCGAAGATGGCGTACGCCTCGGCAAAATCCGCGTCCCGGAGACCATTTCCAATTGTGCTTTTGGTGGGCCAGAAGGCAATCGCCTTTACATTACGGCGACGACTTCTCTGTATGCGATCAACCTCAACACACGCGGAGCAGGCTACTAAGTTTCAGTATGGATTAGCAGCGTAGGGTCGCAGCATGCTGCGACCGTTTTTGTGCCTAAATCAATGAAGAACTAGCTGTAGGGGCTGTCTTAAAACAAGTGCCCCTCAGTGAACACCATCGGCTGCGCTTCGCCATCAACCGTCATATTCGGCCTGCCATGAAGTTCATCAGCGATATTCGGACTCACCCACACGTCTTCAATTTCGAGCGTGTTTTTGATGCGCATGACGCGCGCTTCTTCAAACGCCTGTGTCCGCCGGAACGCATCGAAAATTGCGGACCGGATAGCTTCTTCGTCTGTCTCAAAGACCAGCGGCATCCGTGCCCGCAGTAAAAATCCGCTGGTGAACAGATTCTTGGTCGTGATGGTGATGTCCATTTTGTCGAACCAGCGCCGCACCGCGAAATCCGCCAGACCGTAAGCAGTGGCGTTGCCATGTGACGCTTCCGTCAAATCCAGCACCACGATGCGCTTGATACGTGGGCTTTCCGGCTCGGCTTCACCCGCGATATACCAGCGACCAATGATGTTCGTATCCATGCCTGCGCCGCTGATGTCCTTGCCCATTTCGTCGATAATCAGCACATCGATGTTATCGGCAGGCAAACGCGGCATCAGATCGCGCGAGGTTTCCAGCAGGCGCTGCTCACCCGCGACGAGGCTGTCACGATCAAAGCCTTCCAGATAAACCGGTTGATGGTGTCCATCTTCGACAGTGGCAAATCCAGCGACGAAATTGAGCGATTGGACCATGTGCTTGGCAATAACCGGCATATAGTCGCGCAGTCCCTCGACGCCAAAGCGATGAATCGCACTTGCGCCGCGCTCTTTGCCCAGGCCGATGCCCATCATCTTGAGCAGACCGCTCTCATGCTTGCCATGGAAATCTGTATGTACCTTGACGCGATTGACGACCATGAAGCCATCGGCTTCGGCCACATTGCGGTCGATCAATGCTGGTAGGCCGCACGCCGTCATCCCCAGGTCCACCACATCCATCGTGGCTTCAATCGGGCATCCGGCTGTGGCTTCGGTGATGCCCAGTCCGGCCAGCACGTCGATCTGTCCCTCTGGAGTAGCACCGCCATGACTGCCCATCGCCGGAACGATGAACGGTTCACCACCAGACGCCTTGACCAGCGCTACCAGCTTACGAGCGATTTCGTCGATCTTAGCTACGCCTCGGCTGCCGAACCCCAGCGCAATCCGTTTGCCCCTGACCTGCTCGCTCAGGCACAGCCGTGCCCACTCGGATTCCATCGTTGCGTCAATATCGACTGGGGGAGCGGTGGGTAGGGTCTGTTTGACATGAACCAGCGGCGGAATCGGAACGGAATCAATCATAAGGGGGCCTTTCTAAAACACTTAATTTGCTGGTGGTCTAGCGCATTTGGTAGTGGCAAGGCATGCCTTGCCACTACGGAGTCTCTTTTGGTCCCAATTCACTACATACTCAAAAGCAACAAAACTTAATCCCCAACAGCGACAACCACAGGCAGTTCTTCCTTAGGGTCATGAATATAGCGCATCATCATGGCCAGTGCCGCCAGCGTCATCACCAGTGCAATCGCGAATAGCGCTTCATAGCCGGATTGTTCCGCGACTGTGCCCGCAATAATCGGCGTAATCATCGATACAATTGCGAAAATGGTGTTGTTCAGACCGACGTACATTGGGCGCTCATCATCATTGGCATACCCCACGATCCAGTTCATATAGCCGAACATCAGATTGGTTGTGCCGATGCCAGACATGAAGAAGCCAAAGTACAATGGGAACGGTCCGAGTGAATCTGCCAGCAGCGCGCTGGCGGGTAACATCGCCGATGCCAACAATGCCATCCTCAGATAACGTGCATTGCTGCGCGCACCCAGCCATGTATACAGCATCGCACCCAGGATGCCGCCTGCGGTCTGCATCGCCAGCAGATTGGGCACTGCGACATCACTGGTGAGGCCCAGCTTTTCCGTCGCAAAGCCAATGTAGAAGGGGGCCGCCATCAAAAACAGCGCTGTCAGTAAGCGAATGATAATCATCGCGCGGTAGGGCAAATCATGCTTCAACACGCGCCCCAGGTCCGGCAAAAACTCAGTGATCGGCGGCAGCTTATCGACAGCCTTGCCACCCGGCAGCTCCTTGACGAAGATCACAGGCAGGATCGAAACTGCAAACATGATGCCTGCAATCCCAAACAGTATGGCGTAGTTATAAGGGAAGCCAGGGCCATTTTCCCCTAGAACGAGCGCAATCACCGGAGCGATAGCCAGCATCAGCACACCTGTGATGGCACTTGTCAGGCCGAACATGCGCGCGCGCCAGCGGCTATCCAGGCTGGTACCGACCAGATCGGACCAGGGCACACCTACCAGACCATCCCCTAACGCAGCAATGCCATATGCGACGAAGAACACCAGTAAAATCAAATCTGTCTCATTCGGCCCAATGAGGAATACCAGTCCGGCGAAGATCAGGACGACGAAGCGCACCGGGATGTTCGGCCCGATGAACCACCACTTTTTGCGTTCGGAACGCACGATATAACGCGCGATGAACAACTGCGGCAGCGCGAAGCCAATACCGAACAGGTTGCCTGCCAGGCCAATCAGAATTTCCGAATCTGTCAGTTGGCGAATGAAGTCGGGAATGACGGTGGTGGAACCCATGAAGCCATTCAGCGCCACCATGAACAAAATGCCATCAATCAACAAATAAGCGAAATTTTTGCGATAAATCCCCTCGCGCTCTTCCGGTGAGAGGGGTTTTTTCTTAGGTGTGTCCGTCATGGGCAGCCTGTCTTAGTTAGTTATAGCGACATTCTGCATGCAGAGTCCGGTTTTGGCAATGAGGCCATTTGACCGAAGATACTTTTCAGCGCTACGATAGATCGGGTAAAGGCTGCTCACAAGCAAATACAAACACGCTCTTAGCGACCACAGGTGAAAAACATGCCAGATATCGACTATACACTGCATCCCATTGGCGTCATCCACTCGGAGCTAAAATTACGTAAAGGTGCGCCACGTCAGGGTTATGAAGGCGCTCCCGATGCCCTTATCGACATTGAGCCAGCTTTTAGTGAAGCGCTGGAGGGCATCAGTGTAGGCGATACCGTCATTATTCTGACGTGGCTGCATCAATCGGTGCGCGATGTTTTGCAGGTACACCCTCGCGGCGAGATTCACAACCCGGCCAAAGGGGTTTTTGCGACTCGCTCGCCGGATCGTCCCAACCCGATTGGCCTGCATCGCGTGACCGTGCTGGAAATCGATGGCAACCGCCTGAAAATCGGCCCAATTGAAGCGATTGATGGCACACCGGTTGTCGATATCAAGCCTGTACTGAGCCAGTCGGCGGATAGCTAACTAGGACTCGTCCGGCCATCGTTTGATATTCGCGCCCTCGTCGCTGTACTGATTCATGAAGGCGCGCTCGACCGTCAGCTTGAACAGAATATAGCGATCCGCTGGCGAATAGGATGCGGCTGCGACGGCTTTGGCCCGTTCCTCTGCATCATGGACCCGTGTTACACGCCCCATCACATAGAACTCGCCGTTGCCGCCGTTGCTATTTTCCACTGCACAATGCAGCGCATAGCGGTCCTCTCCTTCTAAATCCTTGCCCTTGGGCGAAGTCGGCTCCATGAAAAGGAACAGGTCATCACCGATAATGGGCGTCACTGGATGCACCCTGGGGCCGCCATCTTTACGAACCGTCGCCAGATAGGCCACCCCGCTGCCAAATCGCGCTTCCCCGAATGCCGCAAGTTCCGGCGCTTGCTCTGCGAATTGTGCCCAACTGCTCATAACGAACTTCCTCTCATTCGCCTGGGGCGTCCATCTCATCAGGTACAAGGTTATTCTGCTTGCTGGGCATCATTTTAGCAATGCGGTCTATGCCAAAGAGCCGACTGCCTGTGCGAGGTTCTGTTGACAGTTGCCAGATAAGGGTATGTCGGAAACTAAAAAGCGCAGGTTGTAGGGGCATAGCACGCTATGCCCTAGGGTTTTGCATGCAAAACCCCTACATCAACCTCTCTGCGAGCAAATGTCAACATATCCTAATACACGACAGGTTGGATTCGCGGCCCGTGCACGCCCAGCAGAATGCAATTGTCGTAGCGCTGCCAGATCGGCGCAATTTCGAGGTAGCCCGCGCTGCTTAAGACCGCCTCGTGCATCGCTCGGATCGGCTTGGCAAAAGTCCGTTGGCGATCTGCAAAACGCTGATCGCGCTCTTGCAGGAGCTGACCATAATATTGCGGGTCTTCTTGCAGCAGCAGGTCCCTGAATGCTGCCCACCATGTGGCATAATCCTGTTTTTTCTCTTCCTCAAAAACGCGCTGATGCCGTCGCTCCCTGACCTGTTGGCTGATGGCCCGGAATGTGACCATGTGCGGCAGAAACATCATATGATCGCCATTCAGGAAGACATCTCCTTCTTGCTGTAACTCGCCAAGCTGCATATACACCCGTACCAGGGCATCCGGCAGCAGCCAGTGCAGCGCGGTGGTGGTCAGCACAGCATGAATGCGCTGCGTCTGGAGCCACTCGACAGGGTTGCTCTCGCCATCGACCGACCATGTAGGGTGGCTGAGATTGACGTCCAGCCAGGTGAGCCGATCATGCTCGCCATAGGTTTGCTTGCCGAGGTGCATCAGCACTGGGTCGAGATCTGCGGCGATGCAGCGCGCCTGCGGGAAGCGCGCCAACACGCGCCCACTGATAGACCCCGGACCACAGGCCAGGTCCAGCACAGTGAATGGCGTCTGGCCAAAGTGCAGTTCGAGCACATCGAGCATCGTATTGAAGCGGTCCTCGCGCGCGGGCAGATACGCCGTTTGCTGCGTATCCCAGCTTTGCATAACGGCTTGCCAGTCGATCATGATGATTACCTCCTCATAGGCTGTTATTCGCTGCCATTTAGGTTAGCATCATGACATGGAAAACGGGGTCCGGCCCAGGAAAAGGCCGATGACCTTCAGGAAAGAATTTTCCCAGGAAGAAAAGTATGAGCTTAGATCAACGCCTGAGCGCGCTTTTGCGGCAAAAACAGCTATCTGGGCGCGACTTGGCCCGACAAATGGGTTATGCGGAATCAACGGTCAGCAAGTGGTTGAACGGCCACCTGGTTCCGTCGATGGATGCCCTGATAACACTGTGCGAGACGCTCAATGTGAGCGCCGATTGGCTGATATGGGGCACGGAACCGACTCGTCAGCCCACAGCTATCACCACGACGCCCGCATGGGAAGCTGTCGATACCACCTTTTCCACACAATCGACGACCTTCCCGGACTTTATCGCTCCGGCAAAATCGCTTTTCTTCACCTCGATCTGGCTGACGCGCGCCTTCGATGCCAATAATCCGGTGCTGTTCCGGCTTGTAGAACAGGGGATTCATATGCGCTTTGTTTTCCCAGAATTGGTCATCAGTCTGCGGCGTTTCGATACCAATGGCCAGGAATCCCCTGAGCAGCGCGAACGCAAAAAGCTGAATATCATGGACACGCTGTATGTGCTCAAGCAGTGGGCCAAGCTCGCGCCCGTTGCTGTTCGCCTGATCACAGCCCATCCGGTGAACAACCTGCTGGCCATCAACTATGATACCGATGCGGGCTGCATCCTCTATATTCCCTATCTCTACGGCGATTTTGAGCATGGCCCGCGCCCTGGTTTTATCATCGACCAGCAGCGCCATCCCGATTGGTATCACGAGTTCAGAAGTCGATATGTGGTTCATATGTGGGAGCAGGCCCGGCCCATCAGCGACCTCGACGCTCTGATTGAGCAAATCAAAAGCTGGGATGCCTAGACATCACATGTTGCATACGCCTGACGCAGACCCGCAATCGGATCGCCTGTCGGGACGAACTCCTGGCCCAGGTAGCCATCATAGCCCGTCGCCAGGATCGCCTGAATGATCGGCGGATAGTACAACTCCTGCGTTTCGTTGATCTCATGCCGACCCGGGACGCCTGCTGTGTGGTAATGCCCGAACCACTGGTGATTGTCCTGAATGGTACGGATGACATCGCCTTCCATGATCTGCATATGGTAGATGTCGTATAGCAGCTTCACATTGGGGGAATCCACCTGCTGGCAAACTTTAACGCCCCAATCGGTGTGATCGCACTGATAATCAGGATGATCGACCTTGCTGTTCAGCAGTTCCAGCACCAGCATGATGCCCGCATCTTCAGCGGCTTTGGCGACCCGTTGTAATCCCTCAACCGTATTGGCCAGCCCTTCTTCGTCGCTGATGCCGTTGCGGTTGCCGCTGAAAACAATCAGGTTGCGGATGCCCCACTTCACAGCCTTTTCCAGATTGGTTTCGATTTCGCGTTGGATGCGTTCATGATTGCTGCGCTTGTTCAGACCATCTTCCAATGGACCATGACCGCCAATTGCGGCAATCGCCAGCCCATGATCTTTGACGATAGGCCAATTCTCTTCAAAAACCAGTTCCACTGCCGGATAGCCAATATCGACCGCCGCCTTGCAGATTTCCTCTGGCGACAGCTTATCAAAACACCACCAGCATATCGATTGTTTAATAGCCATGATTCTTGTTCCAATTCACTAAGTAAGCAAAAACGTCTATCGCCAGATTATACTCGGTCGCACACGCAAATGGCCCTATTCCTGGGAGCAGGGACCAATTTACTAACATTACGGTTCATTAAACTTGACTCTCCGGTAGCCGAATGGTTTATGCTCCCTTTCAGAAGCTTCTAAACAGGTGACAACATGCTGAAAATCGGTGAATTTGCCGCCCTGGCAGATATGAGTATCAAGACCCTGCGCTACTACGATGACATTGGCCTGCTCAAGCCAGTCGCCGTCGATGCGGAAACGGGGTATCGCTACTACGACTACACCCAGTTGGCCCGTGCCTATCGGCTGTCAGCCTTCAAAAACATGGGGCTGGCGCTCAACGAAATCGCGGAGTTGCTCGATGGCACGATGACCGCTGGACCAACACGGCGCTTTCTGCGTACCAAGCGGGCTGATCTCGCTGACCAGCTCAGGGTACTGCAAGAGCAGATCGCCTATCTGGACAACAAGATTTACGAAGTTGAGATGGATGGACGCATGGCGGCTTACGAAGTCATGGTCAAGCGCCTGGAACCGATGAAAGTGTTGATTGCGCGCGGTGCCGCCCCTTTGAAGCAGGATGTCGGTGCGACGATGGCTGAACTGCGGCGGCGAGTAGAAGCCTACAACGCCTATCCGACAGCGCCCATCATGGCCATTTTCACCTCCTACATCCACCCGCCGACGGATATCCCGATAGCGGTCGCCCAGCCAACCGATAGCAGTGTGCGTCTGCGTGGCGATGCTGGTGTCGAAGAAGACATCCTGGCTGCCATGACTGTAGCTGCGGTCATCCACACCGGGCCGTACGATATGGCCCCTGGTTGGGTCGCACTCAATGAGTGGATTCAGCGCAATGGCTACGCAGTCGCTGGGCCGTTCCGCGAGATTTTTCTGCATGAAGATGTCACCGATAGCAGCAAGTCGGCATTTGAACTGCAATTTCCGATCAAGAAAATGGAGAAACCATCATGACGATGACACGTACAATCCCCGGTATCGATATGCCCGTAAGTGCCCTGGGGATGGGCTGCTGGGCCATCGGCGGACCGTTCCAGTATATGGATGTGCAGGCTGGATGGGGCCAGGTTGATGACGATGAGTCTATTCGTGCGATTCACCAGGCCATTGATAGCGGCATCAACCTCTTTGATACCGCAGCCAACTACGGCACGGGACACAGCGAGACCATTCTCGGCAAGGCCATCAAAGGCAAGCGCGATCAGGTCGTGATTGCGACCAAATTTGGCCATCAGATTGACTACGACAAAAAACTCGTTTCAGGGTACGATGACCCGCAGACAGTCATTCAGATTGCGCAGACCGAGTGCGAAAACAGCCTGCGCCGCCTGGGTGTGGAAACCATCGACCTGTACCAGCTTCACGTCAACGAGTACCCCGCTGAATACGCTGTTCGACTGGTCGATGAACTGGAAAAGCTGGTTAAGGCAGGCAAAATCCGTGCCTATGGCTGGAGCACCGACTTCGTTCCCGAAGCACGTGCTTTCATTGAAGCCGGCAACTGCGCCGCCATCCAGCACGACCTGAATGTGGTCTACGATGCGCCGGATATGCTGGCGCTCTGCGAAGAGAAGCACATGGTCAGCCTCAATCGGACGCCGTTGGCACGCGGCGCCCTCACGGGCAAGTACAACACCCAATCGACCTTTGGTCAGGACGATGTCCGTAATGATCCCTGGGCACAGAAGAACGTTTTGCAACCCGCTTATGATGCGCTGGAAGCTCTGCGCGATATTCTCACCAGCGAAGGCCGCACTCTGGCCCAGGGCGCTCTCGCCTGGATATGGGCACGCAGCGAAACGACCATCCCGATTCCAGGCATTCGCACCCTAAAACAAGCCATCGAAAACGCCGGGGCTATGCAGTTTGGCCCACTGAAACCCGAACAAATGCAAGAGATTGACCACATCCTGGGCCGGATGCCACAGCAGGCATCTAGCTAGAAAAACAAGGCACATTTAAACATGGGAGATAACAACATGGACTATCGTAAAATTGGACGCAGTGGCATTGAAGTCAGCCCGCTTGGTATGGGCTGCTGGGCGATGGGTGGCCAGGATTGGGGAGGTGTCACAGATGATGCCGAATCCGTCCGCGCACTGCACAAAGCTTTTGATATGGGCGTCAACTTCTACGACACCGCCAATGTCTATGGCATGGGGCATAGTGAAAGTATTCTTGGCAAAGCCCTGGCAGATCGTCGCGACAAGGTCGTCATTGCGACCAAGTTCGCTTACACCTGGGACGAAGCGACCATGACCCATACAGGGCCAGATGTGCGTCCAGAAGCCATTCGTACGTCGCTAGAAGGCTCGCTCAAGCGTCTGCAAACAGACTATGTAGACCTGTTCCAATTCCACTGGAATGAGTTCGGTCCAGAAGGTGCCGAGGAAATTCGCGAGACACTAGAAGCGCTGGTCAATGAGGGCAAAATCCGCACCTACGGCTGGAGCACCGACTTTGAAGACCGAGCGCGTATCTTCGCCGAGGGGCCAAATTGCTCGGCGATTCAGGTCGAGATGAACGTCATCGACGATGCGCCCGATGTAATCACCGTCTGCGAAGAATACAACCTTGCAGCCATCAATCGTGGCCCGCTGGCGATGGGCTTGCTGACGGGCAAGTACAAGCCCGGCCAATCTTTACCAGAAGGCGATGTGCGTGGCCCCAATGCGCCGGACTGGATGAAATACTTCAAGGATGGCCAGGCCAACCCCGAATGGCTGAATATGGTCAATGCCGTTGGCGAAATCCTGACCAGTGAGGGCCGCACATTGGCCCAGGGCGCACTCGCATGGCTCTGGGGTCGCAGTGAACTCACCCTGCCGATCCCTGGCTTCCGCAACGTCGCCCAGGTGGAGCAAAACTGCGCTGCTATGCAATATGGTCCCCTCAAGCCGGACCAGATGCGCCAGATCGACGAAATCCTGGGACGTACGCCAGAACCCACTGCATAGCCCAATCGCATTCCAGCCCTGGCCACAGGGGAACAGGAGCCAGCCGTAAGAACTGGCTCCTGTTTGCGTTTATGTTTGCCTAATCATAGGACCACCGATGACCAACATGAGGCGCTTGGCCTATAATATGGATGGACGCTTTAGCCACGCCATCAGGAAACCTCTATGGCCACGACAACCGCCCCCATTACCACCACCCAAAAAATCCGCGCCTTGCCCTGGAGTCTGGCGGCTGGCGCACTTAATTCGGTGTTCGTGCAGTTCACCTTTTTTGGGTCAGCCTTTATTCTCTTCCTGAACGAGCTTGACATCAGCACCTCGCAAATAGGTTTTTTGCTGTCGATGTTTCCCTTCCTGGGGTTGGTGGCCCTGTTCATCGCGCCGATGGTTGCTCGCTTTGGCTACAAGCGCACCTATATTACGTTCTTCGGCATCCGCAAATTCGTCACCATCCTGCTCTTGACCCTACCCTGGGTGTCCGTGCAATTTGGCCCCCAGGTGACGCTGATCGTCGCTTCGGTTGTGGTGATCGGTTTTGGTTTGTGTCGCGCCATCTCGGAAGTCGGTTACTATCCCTGGGCGCAGGAATTTATTCCCCATTCCATACGCGGTAAATACACCGCCAACAGCCATGTGATGTCCAGCATTGCCTCGATCATTGCTGTAGCGGTTGCCAGCTTTGTCCTCAGCCTGCCCGGTGGCCTGGAACGCTTCCAATTCCTGATTGTGATTGGCATTTTATTCGGATTTGCATCGGTATGGTCGCATACCCACGTCCCTGGTGGCGATCCCATTAGTGAGACAGATGACGAAAAGCCCGCCACCTATCGCGATATGCTGCGAACCCTGCGCGATAAAAATCTCATTTTCTATCTGGTCGGCATTGCGCTGATTACCTTTGGCACCGGACCACTCTATTCGTTTTTGCCCCTGTTCATGAAGGAACAGGTCGGCCTGACGGAAAGTCAGGTTGTGCTGCTGCCGACGGCGGCACTGGTGGGTGGCCTGCTGATGTCGAACCTGCTCGGTTGGTCAGCGGATCGTTATGGCAGCAAACCGATCATGCTCCTGGGTGTGATCCTGATGATTGCGCTGCCCTTTGGCTGGTTATTCATGCCCAAAGGCAGCGATATAAGTTTGCCAGTGGCGCTGTCTATTGCCTTCTTCCAGGGAATTTCTGGCACTGCCTGGATGCTCGGTTCACGCCGCCTGCTATTTGGCAGTGTCGTGCCCGTTAACGAACGCAGCCGCTATATGGCGGTTTACTACTCGGCCATCGGTATTGTTGGCGGCTTGAGCCAGCTCATTGGCGGTAATCTGATTGACTGGTTTAGCGGCCTATCGGGCCAGGTATTCTTCGTTGAACTAAACCCATTTAGTCCGCTGATGCTCGCCAGCGTGGTTTTGCCCACCCTCAGCCTGCTGATCTTCCAGCGGGTGCGCGGCGATAGCAACGTCAGCGTGACCGAATACGCCGGCATGTTCATCCAGGGCAATCCCATCAACGCGCTGGAAAGTCTGGTGCGCTTCTATCGTGCCCGTGACGAACGCGCCACCGTCGTCCAGACGGAGAAGATGGGCTTGTCCCACAGCCCACTGACAGTCGATGAACTGGTCGATGCGCTCACGGACCCGCGCTTTAATGTGCGCTACGAGGCGGTGATTTCTATTGCCCGGACGCCTTCGCACCCGCGCCTGACGAGCGCCCTTATCGAAATTCTGCTGGGCACGGAGCTATCCCTGAGCAATGTGGCCGCCTGGGCATTGGGCCGTATCGGCGACCCGGAGGCGGTTGCGGCCCTGCGCGAGGGCCTCAACTCGGATTATCGCTCAGTCAGGGCACACTGCGCGCGGGCATTGGGCACCCTCAAAGATCAGGCAGTGCGTGGGCTGCTGTTGGAGCACCTTAAACACGAGGAAGACAAGGGTTTGCAGATGGCCTATGCCGCTGCCCTCGGCAATCTGGGGGCCGAAGAAGCTATCGAGACGGTCTTTGCCTTGCTGCTGGATTTTGAAAATGATCGTGCCCGTATGGAACTGGCCCTTTCCCTGGCGCGTATGATCGGCCAGGAGAACCAGTTCATCAACCTCATGCGCCAACTGCGTGCCGATCCTGGCACAGCCGCCGCCCAATCGCTGCTTGATTTTCGTCAGCATGTAGGGAAAGAAGGCGATCCGGAATTCCTCAAGCTGATAACGCGCGCGTCGGATGCGTTCGCTGCGGAAGACCTGGACGCAGGCGTAGCCAATCTCGTCCTGATGATTCAGGAGCCGCTGGCCAAATTGGGATTACGTCTGGTTGCCCAGAAGATGCTGAACCAGTGCGCACAGGCCCTGGCGGAGCACGGCGCGGAACGGCCCGAACTGCTGCTGCTGACGCTGCATGTGCTCCAGGCAGGCGCCATTACCTGATCAGGCCGACACCAGCATCAGCCGCGCGCCCTGTGTTTTCGTCAGGCTCAACATACCAGGGATGTCGTGCGTCACCAACGATACTTGATAAAGTACGGGCGCATGGTTACTCAGGTGTGCCGCCAGTGGACTGCTGGCCGAGTTGGGCGTCAAAAAGCGCAGCTTGTGTGGCCCAAAGGTGTAGACCATGCCACGCGCATCCAGGTCTGCATCGGTCGTCGGCGTACCGGAATGCCCCAAAAGGGGTGTATAAACACGCTGCACGAGGTCGAGGTCAGAAGCGATCAGCGTCAGCGTATCGATGCCAACTACGCCATTATTGTGCGCCCGCTCTTTGGGAACACGCTCATCACGCGGTGTCTTGTCCTCAATAATGAAGGGCACCAGCCCCTGATATACGCCTTTGACCTTATTGTTAATCCAGGCCAGTTCATAGCCATCCGGGCGCACGCGGCTGAGGTCGGTCAATTCCGTCATGGTGACGCCTGCTGCCTTTAGCTGGGCATAGTCGCTGTGGATGTCATCCGTCTGCATGCAGAAATCGATCAGCCCACCGCCGCGATTGTGCAGCAAATCCCACCAGGGATGCTCCGGCGCTGTTTCGTAAAATCCCAGCAGTTCGATGTACGACCCATCCTGAAAACCAATCAGGCTGTTATACGTCGCTGCGGGATGCTTGCCGCCTGGGCTGACCGTAAAGCCCAACTCGCGGTAACTCTCTGTTGTCGCTTCCAGATCATGAACGCCAATGACGAGGTGGTCGATACCTTTTAACACAGCATGGCTCCAATCAATGTGTCAGGTTCACCTAGATGATACCGCGTTATTGGCCTTTGATGCCGTCAATCAGGCGGTTCATATCATTATGGAAATCAGGGTCGGACCGCACCTGGGTGCCATTGCGCCACAGCAAATCCTGGAGCGAGTCGGGCAGGTCGCTGGCGGTGGGCATGGAAGCTCCCCGTACCAGGATCGGAATCACCGGAATATCCCGCTTGAGTGCCGACTCAATTTCAATGCGGACGAAATCTTTGGGGTCGTGCAGCCGTCGGTCGCCGCTTTCATAGGCAATGCTGGCCCAGTCTTTGCCGATGATGGCCAGCAGTAGGTCGCACTTCTGCACCTGCTGGTCTAAATATTCTGCGAAGTTGACGCCAAACGGAATGCTGTCCACATCCTTGAAGATCGCCTCTTTGCCAAAAGCCGCCACCAGTCGGTCATACATGCGTCCGGTGACATCGGCGCTGTCCGCCCGTCGATACGACATGAAAATACGCGGGGCTTTGATTTGTGGCTGTGCTGCGGGTTTGTCCTTAATCGACTGCATATAGTCGACCATGACATTCGGCTGCGGTGTGACGCTCGGGGCTTGCTGCTGGTCAGCAAACGGTTCGTAGTAATCGTTGCTGTCTGGGTGCATCCAGGCATCATCCGCTTCTTGATTGACTTGTTCTGCTGGCGGCCCATAAGGTTGCACATTCCCCATATTCCGCGATAGCGCAGCATAGGGATCATCGGGCTGTGCAGCATCATTAGCAGGTGAGTTAGGCGGCAGCATAGAAGGATAATAGAAGTTAAATTGCTCCTCGAATGCCTGTACGTTCTGCTGATTCTTGCCCCAGGCGATGGGCTGCGAGGTGCTGCTGCTGACTTTGATGACAAACCGTCCTGGTGAGCGTTCCTGCATCACGCGCACTTCAATAGTTTCACCTGTGGTCATAAGGTTCAGGCCAGTAGTTGCCATGATATAGCCATTGTTGAGGTCCTTGGTTTGGATGTTGGCGCCCATAGCAATTAAGGCAGCCATACACGTATCCATGACGGCTTCTTTATTATCCCCATTCGCGTAAAAACTGCTGTCGTGGCTGGCCATTGCATTCCCCTACTCATCTCGTGCCGACGATCTGACTCGTACAATATGCCAATATTGTAAGCAAAAATCGCCCCAATTGCCGACATTTACCGCCAGATAGCCGTATATCTTGATGGGATTTTTATGGACGAGGTTATCCTAAACACCCTTAGCATAGGAATTGAGGGGTGACTGATACATGATTGATGTAATTTCTCTCAGCTTCATAGATCAGCCTCGTGATGGAACCCCAATCTCTATATGGTGGTCTATGTAGATAAATCTATTGAATAGTGGACGGGGAATGAGCATGACAAATGCTATTCAGAACATGGTCGCAGCATTGGTTGGCAGTGTGCCCGATGACTTACACGTCACTCTACGATCACCCCTCACGCATCAGAGTAATCGACTCTATGATGTCAAACATCAGGATCAGCACTGGATTGCCAAAGAATATCTCCATCCCGATGAATGCAAACAATCTTCACAACGCGAATTTGACGCTTTACATGTGCTCCAGGATATAGACGTTGCACCTATTCCCATCCATTTGGAAGCCGCACGAGATACACATGGCCCGGTTGTTCTGTATGAATATATGGCAGGAGAGATGTGGGATCGCTATTCGCCTACAACTGAGGAACTAGCCCAACTCGCACAAGTTTGGCTGAAGGTCAATGACATACCGATAGATAAACTATGGCCATCCAAAGGGATGAAGCGTCCACTTGAAGGGTGGATTTCTCAGGCGGAAAACATCCTTCAAGAGTATCTGCAATGGACAGAGGTGCGTTTTCCGCAAGGAGTGACTGCTGCGCAACTTTGCATACAGGCCTGGACCAAGTGCCATCGTCTTGTCTCAGAAATTCAGCAGCTTGTAACAGTATATTGCTTCTGTAAGTCTGATCCGCGTTTCGGCAACGTCATTGATCGCCCAGACCATCGTCTAGGTCTTATAGATTGGGAAGACAGCGGATTGCGTGACACGGCTATCGATGTTGCCGATGTTATGACCCATCCCAATCAAGAAGACCTGGTGAGCTATGACCAATGGCAGGCATTTCTTCAGCCTTATCTTTCCGAGCGCTCCAAACAGGATGCTGATCTAGAAAAGCGTGTTCATCTCTACTCCGCAATTCTGCCGTTTTTCTGGCTATTGACCATGATTCGGCGTGAACAACAGCGCATACATAAGGAACATGAAGCAGAGGGAGTGTTCAATGAGTTGCCAGCTTCCGTCAGATTGCCACGCTATCTCGCACGGACTTTGGCATGGCCATCGATGGACTTCAGCGATCAGTTAGACCAGGTTAAAGAGCTTAGGTTCTTCCCCACGCCAGGGCGGATGTAGCCGATTTATTTGACTATCTCTCAACCGTAATCTCTGCCAACACCAGATGATCGTTCTCGCCAACAAGCAGACGATCATTCGGGGGATTGGCATCGTACAGCCCCAGGATGAGTGTGTAGCCATCACCTTCGGGTAAATCATCAGGAATCGCCAGGGCGTGGCGGTCGATGATCGTTTCCCCTGGCTGCCAGATGGTCGTGATCTGGTCGCCGCCGCCTGGTTCACTATCGCGTTGGGCAGCCAGCGTCCCATCGGGATTCAGCAACTGCACGAACACTTTATAGCGCGCCTCTAGCGGCGTATCGGTTGTCCATTCCAGTTGTAGTTGCAGGGCATCACCTGCCGTGACTGTTTCACTGCTCAGGGCATAGCGTTCCAGCGTGATGTGCTCCCCAAACTGCATACCGGACTCGGTGAACGTATCCAGCTCAATTGGGGCGACATAACGCACCAACCGCATATCATCCACCCACTGGTCGCTGATTTGATACGCCTGGGCATTCAGCGTACCCTCGACTGAGCCGTCCGGGTCGCGCTCGCGGGTGCCATAATACACGACGAAAATGCGCGAGTGCTGCGCCAGAATGCGCTCAATATCGCCGACCGTATCGTCGCTGGTCGGCAGCGGGTAGATCGGTGCATCACCGTGATAATAGTAGCCAACGATTTCCGCGACTCCTGGCGCGCTGACGATGATGCCATCCCCTGGACGCAGCGCATCTTCAATCTGCTGGACCAATCCCCGGTAATCATCACGCCGATAATCCGGGTCGTTGTAAAGCGGATCAAGGCCGTTGAACATCGTCACCATGATGGCGAAAGCCGTAAACACGCCAGCAAAGCGCGGAATATAGCGCATGGGCGCTCGCTGTTCGCGTGGCCGAATGTGCCACAGCACAGCGATGCCGCGTCCCATCCACAGCGCGATGGCAATCTGCGTCGGCGTCAAAAAGCGCAGATAGCGTGTATTCAGCTTGAGCACCAGGAAGAAGATCAGCGTCGCCACCACCCACACAATCGGCAGCAGCAAACGCCAGGTATCGCGACCATCGCGCTTGCCGACGCCGCGCACCATCAGCAGGCCGAAGATCAGCAGCAGGTAGATAGCGATGCCCATCCCACCCATGCTGACTTCAAACGTTGTGCCGAAGGTAATCACGCCATGGAACTGGCGCAGGAAGTGCTCCATCGTTTCCGGTTCGGCCAGTGAGGGGTTGCCATGTCCGGTGATCTGTCGCAGCGCAATCGGTGCCCAGGGAATAAACAGGGCCAGCGTCACCAGATTGGCGATGGTGTACGTTGCCAGGGCCACCAGCATCGACCGCTGACTGTTTTTCTCGCGCCAGTTGCGCACAGCCATCAGTCCCAGCCACAGCACCGCCATGATTCCCTGGACCAGCATAATCAGCGGGAAGAAGTAGTGCGTATACATGCCGAGGCCGTTAATCAGGGCCAGCGCCAGCCCCCACTTAAACGCGCCTGTTTTCCACCAGGGTGCTGTCGTTTCAGGTGATGGCCTCGATAGTTGGTCAACCAGCCGCACGAAGATGTACATGCTCAAGGCCACGACTGCCGCCAGCATGCTGTACATGCGCGCTTCCTGAGCGTAATAGATGCTCAGTGTATTGAAAGTGACGAATCCTACCGCAGAAATGGCCGCAATTCGTCCAAATAGTCGCCGCCCCAGGGCATAGGTCACAGCGATGCTCATCAGGCTGAAGAACGCACTGAAGCTGCGCAGGGCAAATTCGCTGTTGCCCATTATGTCTTCCCAGATGCCGATCAGGATGAAATAACCTGGCACATGGATATTGGCTTGCATGGTTTCAATCAGGGTGGGGATGTCGCGCATGGCGCGGCCAACCGTCGTGCCTTCGTCGTACCACAGCGATTGTGCGCTGATGTTGGTAAAACGAATCGTCGCCGCAACCAGAAGCAGGGCCACCAGAGCGGCCCAGGTCAAATAACGGGATGTGCGTGTCAGGGAGTGGGTTGTCATTTCCATAGTGAGAAGGGGTTCACATCAGCCACCGAGTGTGTTTGGGAGGCATCCTTCCGCCTTCGGGGGAAGGACTGAGGATGGGGGTTCAGCCAAACCATAGAGAAAATCCCGCCGTAAGGTTTCGGATGTTCGCTAAGTCGTTTCTTCCTTGTTCCCAGCGCGCAATTCAGCCAGTTCTTTTTCCAGTTCGGCGCGTTTTTCCGCTGCCGCCTGCCGACCAGCGCGCAAAGAGGCTGCATAGTGCTCGCGCATATTGCTGCGCAGTTCGTCTCCATTCACAGGCGAGAACAGCGTCATCAGGACGTAGCCTGCTGCTGCCCCAATCGCAAAACCGACCAGTAAACTCAGTAAACGACGCATGTTTTGGCTCCCTGCCCAAATCTGTTTTCATCATACTGCGATTGGAGTGCCTTTGCCAGTGATGACAATAAAAACAAGCAGACCCCTGGTGTAGCACAGCACCTTCCGTGTTAAACTGCCAGCGATTCCATAGACATCCGATTGCGAGATACAAATCATGCCGATTGTCACGGCCTATGATGGCCAGCCCCTGGAGCATGTTATTACACTAGCCAAAGAATATGTGGCATGGATGGTCGCAGAAATCGTCCGGCAATATCCAGAGCTGCAACTGGCGGAATTCACATCTGAACATGAATACGATGATGTCCGCAAAAAGTTCCCTGGGGAGCATGTGCCGCCGCATGGTTGCCTGCTGCTGGCGACTGATGGCCAACAGGCAGCAGGTTGTATCGCTGTTGGCAGGCTGGAAGCAGGCATCTGTGAACTGCGCACATTGTTTGTACGGCCCGCCTATCGTGGCAAGGGCATTGGCCACCAGTTGGTGGATGCCGCCCTTTCAGAAGCCAGAAACATGAATTATCGTCGCGCACGGTTGGATACATTGGGCTTCATGATCGGTGCTCAGACGCTTTATCGCGCTTATGGTTTTACGGATATTCCACCCTATCTACCGCTTTCAGAAGATTTGCGCCGTTATATCCACTTCATGGAACTGACACTGCAATAAGGAAGTAATGACATAAGTCCGTTGTTGGTCGCCGGAGCTATGGGTCAGGGCTATAATCCTATAGGATGATTGATAGCTTGTTAATTTTATTGGCATAAAGCGCCACACATGGGGCTTTGCTTATCAAAACAACTTTCTTCAAATACACCTAGGAGTAAAACATGCCGGATAAAACACGCGCTAGGCTGGGGATCGTCGGCTATGGCAGCATGGGATCAAATCATGCTCACAGCATGGCACAATTAGAAAATGTCGATTTCGTTGCTGCCAGCGATGTCATGCCAGCGAACCTCGAACAGGCCAAACGCGATCATGGTGTGGCGATCTACAGCGATTTTAGAGAGATGCTCGCCAAAGAAAACCTCGACGGCATTCTGATCGCGACACCCCACTATGACCACGTTCCAGTCTCGATTGCGGCCTTTGAGGCAGGCGTCAGTGTGCTGACGGAAAAACCGCTTGCGGCTGATATCGCCGATGCTCGTAAGATGATTGCTACTTATGAAGCCGCGAAAGCCAGCAATCCCGATCTGTTGTTTGCAGCCATGTTCCAGCAGCGGACCTACGGCCACTGGCGCAAAATCAAGGAAATGATTGATGAGGGCGCATTGGGCAAGCTCATCCGCGCCACCTATATCATCACCAATTGGTTCCGCACCCAGGCTTACTTTGATTCCGGTGGCTGGCGCGCAACCTGGAGCGGCGAAGGCGGCGGCGTCCTGCTCAATCAGTGCCCGCACAACATTGACATTTACCAGTGGCTGGTGGGTATGCCCAACCGCGTGACGGGTTTCACCAGCCTGGGCAAGTACCATAACATCGAGGTCGAGGACGAAGTCACAGCCTATATGGAATTTGACAACGGCATGATTGGCCACCTGATTACATCAACAGGTGAGGCCCCCGGCAGCGACCGCCTGGAAATCGTGGGCGAGAATGGCAAGCTCATCTTTGAGAACGGCAAGCTGACTTTCTTCCGCACCAAGGAATCCGTGCTGGATTTGATCGACAACTCGCCGGAGCGCTTCCTGCATGTCGAGCATAGCATCGAAGATGTGCCTTATCCCGAACCGACAACCGGTAATCACATTGCCATCATCGAAAACTTCGCGGATGTTATCCTCAATGGCGGCGATGTGACGGTTCCGGCTGTGGAAGGCGCCGGTTCACTTGAACTGGCTAATGCCATTCTGCTGTCCTCCTTCGATCACTGTACCGTTGATCTGCCGCTGGATGGCGAAGCCTATCAGCGCAAATTGCAGGAACTCATCAATACATCCAGCTTCGTCAAGCCGGAAGTCAAATCCGCCGATGATGACATGAGCAAATCGTTCCAGTAGAAATAGTTTTTAGTGGTTAGCCGTTAGTTTTTAGACGCCAACTCTCGTTCCTTCTCCTAAAGATGGAAGGATGTTTTAGTCAGAAACAGGGTGTATGGCGATCTACGATGTATATGAACCGGACTAATCACTAAAAACCAATAACTATAAACTATAAACTAGCAAAAGGAAGAACCATGACCGCAAGCTTTACCCTCAGCGCATTTGGCGATGAAATCGCCAGTGAATTGGATGAACAACTCACAGTCCTGAATGAACTCAACGTCCCCAACATCGATTTTCGTGGCGCCTGGGGAACCAATATCAAGGACCTGACGGACGAACAGGTGCAGCGCGCCAAGTCAGAATTGGACGCGCACGGTATTCATGTGGCTTGCCTGGGCAGTCCGGTCGGCAAGTCGCCGATTGAGGACCCCATTGAACGCGAACTGGCCACTCTGGAACGTCTGGCGGAGATCGGCAGCGCTTTCGATTGCACCCGCGTGCGCATCTTCTCTTTCTATCCGCCTAACCGTGAAGATAACAGCACCTTCGACCAGTATGTCGAGGAATCCATCGAGCGCCTGGGCAAACTGAGCGGCCTCGCTGCCCGTGAAGGTCTGACGCTGGTGCTGGAAAACGAGAAGGAAGTGACGGGCGACGTATTGGCCCGCTGTGAAAAACTGCTCAAAGGCGTCAACAGCCCCAATCTGCGCTTCGCCTGGGATAGTGCCAACTTCGTGCAGTGTGGTGAGCAAAATGTCGTTGATCGCGGCTGGCCGATGGTCCGCGACTATGTGAGCTACGTCCACATCAAGGATGCCAAGCTGGCCGATGGCTCCGTTGTTGTCTCCGGCGCGGGTGATGGTCAGATTCCTGAGCTGATGCAAAACCTCATCGCCGATGACTACCAGGGCATTCTGGCGCTGGAACCACACCTGCTGGTCGCGGGGCACAGCGGCGGCTTCACCGGTGCCGACCTGATGGGCAAGGCCGTTCAAGCCCTGCGCGACGTCATGGCACAAACCGGCGCGCAAGAAGTCGATTCCCACCACTAAAAATCCTCGCCCCCTTCACTCATCAGTGGAGGGGGCTTCTTTGTCCTTTACCCAATCGGGTTGCCAGAAGTCTGGATGATGGGGATCAGTGTAACGTAGCATCTGGGATGGACCTTGGTCAGACTCATAGTACTTGTCATACATCCTTTGGCTATCTCTAATCTCTATGACTTTTGCATCTGGCAGAACTGTACCCGTCGAAAACTCTGCTTCCTCCAAATACGCACCCACAAGACTGCAATTGGATAAGTTTGCACCTGATAGATTTGTTCTATACAAAGATGAACCTGCCAAATTGGTACCTCTTAGGTCAGCTTCTTCCAATGATGCCAAGTGTAAATTCGCATCCTTCAAATTCGCATTATTCAAGTAAGCTTTTTGCAATAGGGCACGATGTAGGGGTACACCTTCGAGTTGTGCGAAACGTAAATCCGCGTTCCGAAGATTTGTGACATTCAAGTTCGCGCCTTGAAAATTGGCTCTGCGTAGTCTGGCCTGTTGAAAATTGGCTCCTTGTAAGCGGGCATTAGAAAAGTTTGCTTTACTGAGTTTAGATCCTTGAAGTCGTGCCGCACGCAAGAGTTTTCCATCAAAAATGCTGTTTTCGCTAGTTAGCCACCCATAGTCTTCATCATAGCCTCGCAGTCTATTAATTGCGTTGAGTGCCACGTCGTTAGCTCCATACTGAATATCAATAAGTAATTGCCTTGACAGTTCATTTTTTTCTCGGCGTTTCTGGAGTTCATTTAATACGAAGACTGTTACGAGCACGCCAAGCCCCACGGTTAAAGAAATGGTTAGGTAATTGAATAGATAGTTATTGGTATCACCCCAATCAGGCTGATGGTGAAACATGACGGCTCCGACGACAAAGCCAAACAGCGCGAATACCATCCCATAGGTGATGGGTTTCTCCTGAAACTGTTTTTTGAAGCTGCGCCACATATCATCATTGGCTCGTTGGGCAGCGTCTTTAGTTGGGTAGCCTTGGGGTTCGCGGATTTTCTGTGCCATGTGTCCATCTCCTGCTGTGACTGTGTCATGCTACTAGCAAATCACAGTTTGCGATTCCACGCACCCCGCATCGGTGGGGGTATTGGCGCAAATAAGGCGTTTTTGTTGCCGTATACGGCAGTTAACGCGCAGGGAAATTCGATTTGGTTGTGCAGATTCCGAGCAATTTCGGGCGGAAAGGACTGTTTTTGGACTTTTTCTGCCATATTTAGCTGCTTGGCAACAAAAAAACCTCACCCCTAAATCCCCTCTCCGTGATGAGAGGGGACTTTTGTTTGGTAGTTGTGGTCATTAGAAACAAGGTCATGTTCTCCCTGCTAAAAGTCGGACGCAGCGTGCTGCGTCCCTACGGGTGTGCATCGATTATCGTGCTGTTTGGGCAGGGTAGCACAAAACGGGAATGAAAAGCGTTCCATATGGTGCGATTTTGGCGCCGCTATAAAATCCCCGCACTCGTCAGAATTGTGAATAGAATGCTCAACGACACCACGCTGCCGATGGTCGAAGTCAGAATCACAGGTGTGGCGAAGTCGGCATCGCTGCCAAACTCATACGAAAGCACTGCCGAGTTGACCGCCGTTGGCATGCTCAGGACCAGCATCAGCACGATGAAGGCCGTTCCGGTGACGCCTGTGATGCGCGTCACCAGGAAAACGACAATCGGTGACACGAACAGGCGCATGGTCGCCGCCAGCCCAATCGCCCGAATATAAGCCGGAGATAGCTGCTTCACCTGCAAGCGACTGAGCTGCACACCCAGCAGCATCAGCAGAATCGGAATTGAACCATTCGCCAGCACATCAATCGTGCGCGCGACAGGCAGCGGCAGTGACACATCGGCCACGTTGAGGAAGAACCCCAGCGCGGTCGCATACGGCAGCGGATTTTTGAGGATGTTGAGCAAGCCTTCTGTCGGGCTGGATGAACCTGACGAGGCAATGAAGATGCCCAGTGAGTGCGTCATCATCGACGAAAATACCAGGATGATGGTGGCGTACTGTAGGCCATTGCTCCCCAGTGCGAACTCAATGAAGGGCAGGCCATAGTTCCCGGAATTGAACAGCAGAATAGTGAGTATAAAGGCACTGCGCGTGGGGCGGGTCAGCGCGGGTTGCAATCGCGACATAACCCAACCGAGCAGGGCCATCGTCCCCGCCACACTGAAAACGGTCAGCCCAATGGGCAAAATCTCGGAGAAATTGACATCACTCGTGGCCAGACTGCGCACCACCAGCGCAGGTAGAAAGACGTACAGCGATAATCGAGAAAAGACGCGCGGCTCTGGTCGAAACCTTCGCCCGAACCAGGCCCCGGCCAGGACGCATAACAATATAGGCGTGATCGTGTTGACGGCGGTATCGAGGACTTGTTGCAGCATCGTAGAAAACTCGGCGGGATGATAGTGCTTGCCTATTTCGCAGTCAAATCATGACAAGCTTAAAACAAGAGACCCTGACCTTACCCCATCGACCACCATGCGCATAGGTCCGCTTGGGCACCTTGCCAGGTAGGGCTTTACGATGAAGGACCGGATTTGATTGTGAAATAGTGAAAATTAGGCGACATGTGTGTAAAAAGGCCCGTATTTTTGTGCATTCTGCTGGTAATTTTCACAATGCAACTTGTAACATGATTCCCTACACGATAATATCGACCCTGTGTTAAAAAGATCTTCACAACTTTCCTCTATGGTTAAAGATGGGGATCTCCAATAACCCCAAATAGACCGAAGAGTGAAGGTCATCACAGTACACTTTCAATTATTTTTCAAGGAGCTACGATATGCAACGAGTGATTCGTACTCTCGGCCTGGTAGCAATGGTCGCATTGCTAGTGGTCGCGCTGGGTGTGATATCTGCCCAGGATATGATGGACAACGTCCTTCGTACCGAGATTGGTCCGAGCGATGTGCCGACTCTCGATCCGGCCCTGGCGACGGACAGCTCATCAATTCAGATGCTGAATGAAACCTACATCGGCCTGACCATGCTTGATGACGAAACTGCGGCTACTGCGGCAGGTATCGCCGAGAGCTGGGACGTCGTCGACAATGGCGATGGCACAACCACCTACGTCTTCCACCTGCGTGAAGGCATTCCGTGGGTCAAGTACAATGCCGATACTGGCGCAGTCGAAGAAGTTGTTGATGCCGACGGTAACGTTCGTTACGTCACCGCCCATGACCTTGAATATGGTTGGGCACGGACCCTCGACCCGATGACTGGCGGCGAATATGCGTATGTTCTGGCCTACGAAATTGTCGGTGGCGCCGACTATCACTTCCAGGACCCCGAAGCTGAGATGACCGTGACCCGTGATGACGTTCTATTTGGTGCAGTCGATGATTACACCTTTGAAGTTACCACCGACTTCCCCAAAGAAACCCAGCTTTCAATCTATGGCATGTGGATGGCTCGTCCTCAGCCGCAGTGGGCCATCGAAGAATCCGGCGAACTGTGGATTGAACCTGAGAACTTCGTCAGCTATGGCCCATTCGCCCTCTGGGAGTGGAACCACGACGAATACATCAGCATCGTCAAGAACCCGTTCTGGCCCGGCACCGACAACAATCCGGTTCCGCAGCTCGATGGTGTTGTTTTCAACTTCCTCGACAGTGTAACCGCGCTGGCTGAATACGAAGCTGGTAACCTGGACGATGTCGATGATGTCGACAGCGCTTCCATCCCGCGTATCGAAGCTGACCCGACACTGAGCCAGGAACTGGTCATCGAAGATGGCTCATGCTCCTACTACTATGGCTTCAGCCTTAGCGTTGCTCCGATGGATAACGTCCACCTGCGTCGTGCCTTCAGCTATGCCGTTGATCGCCAGCAGATCGTTGACGAAGTCACCCAGGGCGGCCAGACACCGGCCACCTACTTCACCCTGCCGAGCCTGAACGCTGCTCCTCAGCCGGATGCAATGGAAGAACTTGGCTTTGGTATTGGCTACGATCCTGATGCTGCTGTCGAAGAACTCGACATCGCCCTGGAAGACATGGGCCTGGGCAGCGTTGATGAATTGCCGCCAATCACCCTGCTGTATAACACCAGTGAAGGCCACCGCCGCATCGCAGAAGCGATCCGCGATCAGTGGTCAGACCTGCTCGGTATTGAAGTTCAGTTGACCAACCAGGACTTCGGCGTCTACCTCGATCAGCGCGCTGAGTTCCCGGTCTGGCGTGCAGGTTGGTGCTTCGACTATCCTGATGCACACAACTTCCTGTTCGATGTGTTCAGCACCACCGGCCAGAGTGACACCGGCTACAGCAGCGAAGCCTTCGACGCCCTTGTCGAACAAGCCGCCGCTGAAACCGACACCGCTCGTCGCCAGGAACTGTACGCAGAAGCCGAACAACTGCTGGTCTACGAAGATGCTGCTATCATCCCGATTTACTGGTACAGCGACCTCGAACTGACCAAGCCGTATGTTGAGCGCACCTATGCGGTTGACAACGCAGAGCAGTATGAAAACTGGAGCCTGAATCGCTAATTCTGCGATTGCTTCGGAGCTGCTTCTGAATAAGTAGCACACGTAAAGAGGGGACTACTCGGTAGGCCCCTCTTTTCCATCCTGGGATCATACCCGTCAGGCGGTTAACGCGCTGACTCGTGATGATTGACAGGCAAAAATATGAAGAATCTGCTCGATTTTTGCACTTTTTAAAAAGCATTGTTACTTAATACGTTTGGCCTATGTTCATCTACAGATGGCAGGGCCTTAGTCAGTCAGGTCAAAGCTCACCGAAGGTGGGCATTCGGGGATTCTTGAATCCATGTAGGAGGACGCTATGGGTAGGTTTATCGCCCGCCGCATTCTATGGATGTTCCTGGTGTTGTTTGTGGTGTCGCTCGTCACCTTCTTTTTGATGCGCGCCGTACCAGGGGGTCCATTCGATAAAGAGCGCGATTTCCCAGATTCTGTTATTGAAAATATTGAAGCGCGTTTTGGTTTGGATCAGCCGTTGATTATTCAATATCTGCGCTACATCGGCCAGATTGTTGTGCCAACTGTTACCGAACCTGGACCACCACGCAGCACATCAGAAGATTACCTTTTCACGATTAATTTGCCCGGTGGCGAAAGCGCCCTGCGCTGGATGAACTTTGGCCCATCCCTGGTGAATCGCAGCCGCAGCGTAACCGATATGTTTCGTGAGAATCTCGGTGTAACTTTTCAGCTTGGTATCGCCGCCATCATTGTCGCAGTGGCCATCGGGTTACCCGCAGGTATTGTTGCTGCGCTCAATCGCAATACCATATGGGATTACGTCGGTATGGGCATCGCGACAGTTGGTGTATCTGTGACGGCCATTACCCTGGGCCCATTCTTGCAGTATCTTCTTGGTGTAGAGCTTAAGCTATTGCCCATTTCTGGTTGGGGGACCGCCGCACATTACATCATGCCGGCATTTACCCTCGGCTTCGCCCAGGCAGCGATTATCGCCCGCCTGACGCGGGCCAGCTTGCTCCAGGTGCTCAATGAAGACTACATCCGCACAGCACGGGCGAAGGGCCTCAATGGCCGCCGTATTTTGTGGATGCATGTCCTCAAAAATGGC
The DNA here is from genome assembly GCA_020634165.1 of Anaerolineaceae bacterium. Taxonomy (GTDB): domain Bacteria; phylum Chloroflexota; class Anaerolineae; order Aggregatilineales; family Phototrophicaceae; genus Phototrophicus. The sequence continues at coordinate 701,469 of JACKCF010000002.1, forward strand.
ATGATTCCGGTCGTGACCGTCCTCGGCCCAATTACCGCCTTCCTGGTGACGGGGTCTTTCGTAACAGAGCAAATCTTCGCCATTCCGGGCATTGGACGTGCCTACGTCCAGAGCATCGGCAATCGTGACTATACGTTAATTATGGGGACAACCCTGCTGTTCGCATTCGTGCTGGTGCTGGCCAACACAATTGTCGATATTTCGTACGGCTGGCTTGATCCGCGTATCCGGTATGAGTAGTGGGAGAAACTGACGTGACAAGCAATGTGACGACAACACCCGAGACCGACAACAACGATGTTGCCTATCTCGATGATCCCAACTCAGCCGGTTCCAAAGGGTATTGGGCAGACGCCTGGGGGCGGCTCACTCGTAACCGTATGGCCGTATTGGGCCTCATCATCATCATTGTCAATATGCTGCTGGCGATCTTTGCTCCGGTCGTCGCCATAGAAGGCATCGATGACCAGAACACCGAAGAAGCCAACGCGGCTCCAGCCTGGGTCATCAACTTATTTCCGATCCTCAAGGCTCGTGACGAAACCTTTGATTCCTCCGGCGGTGAAGTGCTGGCAATAATGGGTCAGCAAGTCAACGAAGGCGATCTGCTGATCGACTTTGCCGGGGATAATCTAACCGCCAGTGTCGCAGGTACCGTCTTTGTCGATGCTCGCCGTTTTTATCTGATTCCAGATACCATCGAAGTCGCTCGTTTTGACATCAGCGACAGCACACGCCTGTCTGTATCCAACCTTGATGATGTGGTCGCGGGTGATACGCTCTTTGGCGATACCACCGCGCCGTATGATGGCGTTGTCCATATCGTCAATAACCAGCTTGCGCTGCAACCGGAAACAACCTGGCGCCGTGATGGCACAGAAGTGCAGGTGGAAAATCTGCAAACCGTTGCAGTAGGGGATGTTTTGCTCGTTCGTGAAGATGGTACTGAAGTGCTGGCGCCCTTTGCTGGTACCATCTTTGTCACGCGCAACAATGTTGAATTGGCCCTCATTCCGCCGCTGGAATTTGACGTGCCGGAAGGCTCCGAAATCGAAATTCGCGATGGTCGTGAAGTCGATGCGGGCACCGTACTGTTTGATGACGTGACGACGCCCATCACGGGCGATGCTTTCATCGTTGATAACAAAATCTATATTCGCCAGTCAGAGCAGTGGCTGCTGGGTGATAGCGGTCTGACCGTCAGCGATACCCAATCGGTTGCTGCTGGTGATGCACTGATCGATACCAGCAATCGCAACATCTACGCCAATATGAGTGGTACCGTCTTCATCGGCGGTGATGATGTCATTCTGACGGCAAGTGATGTTCAGCGGTATGACCTCAGCGATAATTCGGTAATTCATGTAGCCGATGAGCAGGTCGTTTCAATTGGCGAGCCGCTCGCCGATGATGTGACGGCCAACATCCAGGGTACCGTCTATGTGACGGATAGCGAAGTTCTGGTGCTGCCCGTCAGCACAGGTTATACCCCCCTGCGCAATAAATACCCCATTGGCGCCGACTATTTGGGCCGTGATCTCTGGTCACGTTTGGTGTTTGGTGCCCGTGTGTCTTTGCTGGCTGCATTCATCGGCCCGCTGGTGAGTATTTTGGTCGGTATGCCCTATGGCCTGATCAGTGGGTACTTCGGTGGCGCTGTCGATAACTGGATGATGCGCTTTGTCGACCTGATGTATGCTTTCCCGACGCTGCTGCTCATCATCCTGCTGATGGCCTTCTTCCGAAGTAGTGCCGCATCTACCCAGCCGGGGACGTTCGTCTACCAGATGGGCGAGATAGACCGAGCGACGGGCGGCGTATTCTTCATCTTCCTGGGCATCGGCCTTACCTCGTGGATGCGCCTTGCGCGTCTGACACGTGGTCAGGTGCTTTCTGCCAGGGAAACCGAATACGTCACAGCCGCGCGCGCTCTCGGCCAATCAACCGGACAGATCATGATTCGGCACATTCTGCCGAACATCCTCGGCCCGATTGTCATCAGCGAAACGCTGACCATCCCGACCTACATTCGCTTTGAAGCCTTCCTGAGCTTTATCGGCCTGGGTGTGAACGCGCCGACGCCAAGCTGGGGTAATATGATCAGCGACGGTGCCGCTGTTCTGCGCAACTACCCGCACGAGGCGCTCTTCCCGGCGCTGGCCCTGTTCCTGATTATGTTCGCCTTCAACTTTCTGGGTGATGGTCTGCGCGATGCCCTCGACCCACGCCTGCGTGGTGTCGACTAGGAGCGGTACGGACAAGGCCCAATCAAGCAACATCAGACAGCCCGCCAAACAGGTGGGCTGTTTTTATGGTCAATGGGCGCTGGTAGGGTTTGTCACTATAATGTGATTATGCTTTCAAAGCCTAGACTGAGGTGGCATCAGGTGGCCTATCGTAAACAGAGCTATGTGCTGGTCTTTTTTTCCTTACTGATATTTGTGATGGCGTTTTTGTCGCTGGCGGCATGGCAGTTCCCTATCGCCGCTAGTGCTGCCATTGCCCTGTTCTGGACCGTTTTATCGGCAGTGGTTATGGCCGGAGGTTTTGCCTTCAGGGAATGGCAGCAGCGCCGCGCTTTTGTCGGTAAAAAACAGGCCCGTGATAATGCGACAACCCATCAGCAAACGCGCATTGAGGTGGATTTGCCACGCCTTGAGGCTTTTTCAGTGGCTTTGGCCGTCGTGAATGATCTCGATGGCCAGCCTATCCCGCAGCCGGAGGGCACCCTCAACCAGCAGGTGGACCGTGTCGTAGGCCGTAAGCAGCGTCTGCGCCTGCAAACAGCGGATGCGGCGAAAGGTCAGATTGTCGCTGACCTGCGCGTACAGTCCTTTGGTTTGACGGATGTCGTGCCTTTTTCGCGCATTACAATCCAGTTGCGGCCAATCGACGCTGTTACCACTGCCATTGAAATTCAGAGCGATGGCCGCTGGATGGCCGAAATTTATGACCTGGGGCGTAACCTGCATTACGTCAACCAATTGGCGCGTACCATCCGGCAGCAAAGCCAGCAGGCGACCGCCATCGATCATCTTGTAGAAGCTGATGAGATGGATACGGAAACGAAACTGGATATCCACCAACAAAAAACGGACGAGAACCGTGCGTGATCTACGGCTGATTTTCATTGCGATATTGTCATTGGCAGCAGGGATTGTCCTGGGCATATTAGGGCATATCTGGTTCGCTGGTGGGCCTGGAGCGCCAAGTACAGCCATCAGCGCCCCGACGCTCGATCTCAACCTGCTGCCGACTTACAATCCGACCCAATCCTTTGGCCTCGCGACCCAGGTGAATGCCCTCAACCAGCAGAATGCCGCGCTACAGGGCACCGTCGATGCGCTGAGTGCCGCCAATGATGCCCTGGCAACAGTAGCCGCTCAACCCATCATCGTACCGACGGAATTACCAACCAACGCGCCGGCTGTCGTGCCGACAGTTGGCTTTACCAGTGTGCCCGCCCTGGAACCCACCGCGACCTTGACGCCCGTGCCTGTGGAGCGGTCACTGTACCGCATCGTGCCGCAGCAATCGCAAGTGACATTCACCCTGCAAGAAACACGCAACGGCACCCTGGCTGATGTCGTTGGCACCACAGGCGAGGTCGCTGGCGACATCATCGTTGACCCTGGCAATCCGACCACATCACAGGTCGGAACCATCCGCATCAACGCCCGGACGCTCGCTACAGGCGAAGAACTGCGCGATAGGGCGATTCGCGCCCAGATACTGCTATCTGAGGAAGACCTGTACGAATTTGTCGAGTTCGTGCCCAGTGAATTGCGCAACCTGCCGCCGACCATCACCATCGGCCAGCCCTATACTTTTGAGCTGGTCGGCAACCTGACCCTGATAGATACCACCAGCGAAGTCACGTTTTCAGTAGAGGCTATGCTAGCTAGTGAAGACCAACTGATTGGTAGTGCCACCAGCACCATTCGCTATTTTGATTGGGGCATCACGATCCCTAGCGTGCCGGAAATCGCCAGCATTTCCCCCGATGTCCAGCTCACAATCAACTTCATCGCCAACCGCGTCCAAAACTAAGCCGTCAAGCCTATGAAATACGACAGATCACATCGCAAAAACGAATAAAGCGTCATCATTAGTGTATTCACATCAAACCTCAATGAATAAACCTTACGAATATCATCATAATTGAACCATAGCTTGATCCTGTAGTTTGATGCTAATACAACGTTGCTAGCTCCTTGTAGCTAAGTAAAGGATAACAGTCGTGCCAATTAACATAGAGAGATTGGAACCAGGCATCTTCCGTGCCGAATGTATAGGCCAATTGACGATTGAAGACATTCTGGCGCGCATGCGTGAAATAACTGCCTTGGCTGAGAAATCCGGTGATGCGAATTGGGTTCTATTAGCTGACTTAACTCAATCCAATAAAATCCCGTTTGATATGAAAACTTTGACCAACTCGGCCAATGCAGCTAAAAGCGCAGCCGGGTATATTTTCGTCAACGCGCCTTATGTCGGCCAGGTCATTGGGAATATGTTGGATAAACTATCGGCAAAGAAGTTCAGTTTTGCGGATTCAATGGAAGATGGCCTCGCGCAAGCGCACGGCATCCTGGCCGAATTTGTTAGTACCAATCAGTAAAATGTCGGGAGGCGTAGGTACGGGCCGTAATTACACGTGAACTATGCTTTCCCCACTTCATCGAACGCGAACGCATACGAAATAAAGTAGGCATCCCCCAGCAGCAAAACCTGTAAATCCTGATCTTTCATCGGCCCCTCGGCGCGGCTGGCTTGCGAGGCATCCAGCATGAGTTTTGTCTCCAGCCCATGATGCTCCAGAACGGGCACACAGGCATCGGCCAGGGAACGCGGCATTTGTCCCAGCAGACCGCCCCCGCTGGTCAGCAGCGTCAGCAGCGGCTTTTCAGCGTTGATGTATTCCGGGAAGTGGCGCCAGGGTCCGAAGGTGCTGGCATGCGCCTGGGCGATATCCAGCGCCAGCGCGTTGGCATCATCCGGCTGGCCCCGGAAAAAGAGCGCGGCAGCTTCGTCGGTGTATTGCTTCAGCAGCGGGTGATCGGTCAGCAGGTGAACATCGCTTGTGGTCGTGCCCAGGCCCGTAATCTGATGCTCGACGACACCCAGCACGCGCACGATATAGCTGCGTAGGGGGCGCAGCCCTTCGACCGATTCATCATAGCGCGCCACATCAATGACCAGTTGCAGTTCAGTTGGCATGGCACCCACCTGGGCAACCAGCAGCGCCGCATGATGATCCTCTGGCGCGACATCAGCCAGGAATTGCTCGCGTTTATCCATTGTTGTGCTTTCTAGCAGTCAGCAGCTATCCAAGAAATCCATTTTACGATTTAGTTATCGCCTGGACCCCCATCCTCGGTCCTTCCCCCATGAGGTGGAAGCATGCCTTTATTGCCATCATCTTTGTCTATTAAAGTCCCCTCACCTCACGGGGAGGGGATTTAGAGGTCTAATCAGGCAGACATTAAGGCATAGGGTGCTTCAACATCCGCACCAGATAATCGGTGCTGGGATGCCCAAGCGTATTGGCTTCCGCCAGCACCGCCTCGACATCATAGGGCACATCGCGCAGATCGACCTTTACATCACCGTTCTCGAATGTGAGCAAGGCCCATTCTGCGCGTCCTGGCTGCGTGAAGGACATGCCGACACTGCCCGGATTGACCACACGCCAACTGCCCAGGTCACGGTTCATGCGCCGATGTGTATGGCCTGCCAGACACAGGCGACCTTCGCGGTCGAGCAGGGCATCGAGCGCTTCTTCGTCGGAAGTCGTTGGCAGCAGGGATGTCGGCTCATCGGAACCTGGAACAGCATGCACCGCAATAACCCCACCGTACCCTTCGACCCAGGTGTGGATTTCACGGCCATTGATCTGGCTCAGGAACTCGTAATCGCTCCAGCCAAGCTTGCTCAATGACCAGTTGAAGACGGCATCACGGGTCGCGAACTGCTGGCTGCGATCTTGATATTTTTCTTCCTCATTGTAGATGGGCATGGCCATGCGTTCACCTGTCAGCAGGTAACGGTCTGTATTGCCGCCGATGACCTTGAACTTGTCTTTGCCATGTTCTTCCAGCAGATCGCGGACGCGCTGGATGCACTCCTGCGGGCGCGGACCACCTGCCACCAGATCACCCAGGCACCAGATGGCATCGACCTCCTCTTGCTGGGCCAGGTCCGCCAGAACAGCCTCAAAGGCAATGAGATTACCGTGTATATCGGAGCATATCGCAAGTCGCATGGGAGTCGCTTTCCTTCCGTGTGGTGGGGCGGCTGCGCTCGATTTTTGCCGCTTTCGCTGGTGGGATATCTGCACCAAGTCAGGCTATTTTGCCTGAAAATGGCGATTTTTGTTAGATATTTATCGGGCTACATGAATAGCAGCTTAGAGGCGCTTAACATAATTTTTACGATGTATATGTGTCTTATTAGAACCGACCTCAACTTATTGAGTTTGCAAGATGCTTTGTGATACGATTACTCTCGATGATCAATGTAGAGTATAACACTCGCAACTGCTTACCGTTAGTTACTCCCCTGTAACTTACAAGGTGATAAGGCAAGTAGCAGATGGCGTTCGGCTATCTGGTGGGATGTTCTTTCTCTATATCAAGGACCATTGCCTGCCTGTGAGTGCAAGTCAGGTCATCAAGCCAGAGCCAGAGCTTGAGGACCGCGGCCTACAGTGGTGTAAAACGAGTAACGGCTGCACTCCACATTGATAAGTGGAAAGACGAGCCGGATTCAGGGCCAACCTGGCCACAAGCCCTATTCACCAGCGGGGCTATTTGGTGCTGGTGCAGATAAACCCAAATAACGAGGTGATATGTTAGCAATGAACGCGGCACCGACAGATGTCGATATGAACGGCGATACCTTTTCCGATAAGGACTTCGCCGCCTTGTTGGACGCCTATAATTACGATGAGCCTACTCGTGGGCAAATTCTGACAGGCGTCGTTTTGGAAGTGCGTCGCGATGAAGTCATAATCGATGTCGGCTTAAAACGTGATGCCATTGTCACCCGCAAAGACCTTTCGCGCTTACCGGAAAACTACATCGATACCATCAAAGCCGGTATGGAAATTCCAGTCTACGTCATGCGCCCTTATGATGAAGATGGTGAACTGATTGTCTCCATCAATAAGGCCCTTGAGCTTGAAGACTGGAAGCTCGCCCAGGATTATCTGGAGAGTGACGAGACTATCGAATCAAGCATCGTTGATGTCAATAAGGGCGGTATGCTGGTTCGCTTCCATCGTCTCATGGGTTTTGTTCCCAACTCGCACATCGAAAGTATCCCGTCGGGGGTGTCTGTCACTCGCCTGCGGGATGTCAAAGAGAAGATTGTCGGCAAGAAGGTCCAGCTTAAGGTCATTCAGGTGGAGCAGGCGCGCAATCGTCTGATCCTGTCTGAACGCGCGGCGCGGCGTGATACCCGCAGCGAACGTCTGCAACAACTGGAAGCTGGCCAGGTCGTCAATGGCCGTGTGGTCAACCTCACCAATTTTGGCGCTTTTGTCGACATCGGCGGCGTCGATGGCATGATCCATATTTCAAATATCGATCACCGCCATGTAGGTCATCCGAGTGATGTTCTCGCAGTCGGTGATGAGGTCACTGTCCGCATTGACAGTATCGATGTCGAGCGCGAACGTATCGCTCTCAACCGTAAGGCCATCCTGCCTGATCCCTGGGAGGCTTTTACAGAGGCATATCACGTCGGTGATCTGCTGCAAGGCGTCGTCACCAATGTGGTTGATTTCGGCGTGTTCGTGGCCGCCCCAAGTGGTGCACAGGGCCTGGTCCATACCAGCCGTATGGAAAATCTGGGCGCTTCTACACCGGCGGATATGTTCCGCGAAAGCGATGCCGTGCTGGTGCGTATCGTCGGCATTGATACGGAGCGCAAGCACATTGAACTCAGCATCGACGATGTGAGTGTTGCCGAGCAGGAAGCATGGCTGTTCAGCCGCCGCGAAGCTGAAAATGCTGGCGCCGAACTGCCCAATGCTGCCGCGTCGGAAGTCATCGCTGATATTGACGAAGCGCCGGACGCCAGCATCGAAGCTGAAACCAGTATCGAGCCGGAAGCAGGCGACTAACCCAGGCAATGATTTTCCGTAGGGGCAATGCCCTTACAAAGTCCCCTTGAGGGGTAGCTTATCAATACGCAAAAGGACACAACTATCGGTTGTGTCCTTTTCGCTTCTATACCTCAGGCTCGTTTTACAGGTCAGCGATGAGAACTTCGCGGCCCGTCTTCTGGCTCTCGTAGATCGCATTGAGGATTTGCGATACCTGCAAAGACTGCTCCGCAGGCACGGGCGATTGTTCCGCACCATCGACGATGGCCTGGGCGAACTCAATACATTCCTGAGCGTGGGCTTCGTTCTCGTCTTTGGTGAGCTGCAATGTGCGATTATAGAGCTGCTTATTGGCGTAATTGGTCGTGTAGATTTCATCCTTCGGCCAATGGGCACCACCATCGCGACCATACAGCCACATCTGCATATCTTCGCCAGAGGTATCGTGATGCAGCATCCACGATACTTCCAGGATCAGCGTCGCGCCGTTTTCAAAGCGGACGAAGCCGAGGGCCATTTCTTCCACGTCCATGATGTCGGCTGGCACTTCGCGGTAGTTATCCCATGCGCTGAACGCACCCGGAATTTTCGCGATTTCTGTACGGGCCACACCTGTCACGGAAACAGGCTTGGGATTGCCCATAAACCACAGCGTCAGGTCGAGGATATGGACGCCGATGTCGATAGTCGCGCCGCCGCTGGCATGCTCCTTCATCAGGAAACCAGGCCGTGCCGGAATCGCGATGCGGCGCAGCATCCAACTGCGAGCATGATAAATATCACCCAGAGCGCCACTTTCAATCTCGGCCTTCATCGCTTTGGAATTACCCTTAAAGCGGAAGTGCTGGGCGGTCATCAGCAGCTTGCCGGATTTATTGCGGGCGTCGATCATCGCCTGGATTTCTGCCGGGGTGGCCGCCAGCGGCTTCTCGCAGATGACGTGCTTACCTGCTTCCAGGGCGGCAATCGTCAGCGGCGCGTGATAGCTGTTGGGTGTGCAGATGTCGATAATATCAATCGCCGGATCATTAATCAGTTCCGCGCTGCTGGTGGTGCGGATAGGAACACCCCACTGATCGGCCCAGCTATCGACGGCTTCCTGGCTGATGTCTGAACCAGCGATCACTTCCGTATGTGGGGAAGTTGCCCAACCGGGCATATGCGTCTTCGCAATACCCCCCACACCAATGATACCTACTTTTAACGTACTCATTGTCTCTACTCCGTTGGTAAGTCAGAACTTAGGTTTTACCTTAGCAGGTCATTTACTGAGTAAAGCAAAACCCCACCCCTAAATCCCCCGTGATGTGAGGGGACTTCATTGAATGCCTTATCGCTTATTAAAGGCATCCTTCCACCTCATGGGGGAAGGAATGAGGATGGGGGTCTAATAGCAAAAACCAGCCTGTTGCTATGCTACAGGTGGAATTATTGCCTGGTTTACGAACCTGGCTTTTCGATCTGGACCCAGGTATTGCTTGCTGCTGCTTTGTAGAAGGCTTCCATGACGGCCGCATGGGCGACCATATCATCCACGTTAATCAGTTCGGCGTCTTTGCCAACAATGGCATCCAGGAACAGCTCAAAGGCATGCGGGAGCGCATCCGGCAGATCGGTCCAGGGCAGCGTACCATCCGCCCCTTCGACGTGATCGGACTTGAAATAGACATTGTTCTCCTGCATATAAATCGTGCCTTCGGTGCCGCTGACCATAATCGGCATAGGCCGCATGACATCGACCCAGCCGGCTGCCAGTGTGCCGATAATGCCATTTTCAAAGCGCAGCATAGCCTCGCCGTATTCGTCACAGCTATAGTGATCAAAGACATGATCGACCTGTGCTGTCACTCGCGCAACATCGCCGAACAGCCACAGCAGAATATCCAGCGAGTGCGAGCCAAGGTCACCAAAGCCACCTACGCCGGCCTGTTCGACATCGGTCATCCACATCCAGCCATCCGCGAACCAGCCCCGACCTGGGTCGAACCAGCGACCGAGCGAGCCATTATGTACATTGGAATGGCGCACGCGGGTGATTTTGCCGAGCGTTCCGGCTGCGATCTGCTGCTTGATGAAGCGGTGTACGGGTTGGCTGCGCATAAAGTAACCCGTCTGGTAGATGACACCCGCATCCTTGATGGCTTTTGCCATCTTCGCGGCTGCTGCGCCAGTGGTGCCAAGTGGCTTTTCCACGAAGAGGTGCTTACCTGCACCTGCGACACGGCTGACCAGTTCTTCATGGTCGGATGTTTCCGAGCAGATAACGACCGCTTCGATCTCGTCGTCATTCAGGATTGCCGACAGATCATCAACGGTTTCTGTTCCCAGCTTTTCAGCGGTGATTGCTGCACGCTCAGGCTGTTTATCCCAGACAGCCTTCACATGGATATCATGACGATTGTTCAGACGGTCCACAAAACCAGGCGTGTGGATGTGCGCAACGCCAGCATAGCCAACTTGCTTCATGAGGTTCCTCCTGTGTGTAGATAGATCCGTTGGGCTGCTAAAACATAAAAGCCGCAGTTACGCTGCGGCATGGTTCCTTCTAGCGACATAAGTCTCTTCTATCAGATTGATGGTGTTTTCGGCAGGCGATACAGTGCATACAGAATTGCCGTGCAATCTTCCAAGAAATGTATACAAAAAAGCACTACGCTAGTGTCCAAACGCCATTTCTGGTGCGGACTCGTGGCAGTATACCCCAAATAGAAAGCCGTCACTACCGCTTATGGTGATGGTCATAAGGCCATTTTGAGTGAGCAGTTGATAGTCGTTAGTTGTTGGATTTTCTTATCAGTTTTGGCAATTTAGAAACCCCACCCCTAAATCCTCACTCTGTGAGGTGAGGGGACTCGATTGAATGACCACAAATGTTATTTAAGGCATCCTTCCACCTCATGGGGGAAGGACCGAGGATAGGGGTCTGAGATAACGAGTTTGATAACAAAGTCGTGTTTGGTGATTACCTCGTGTTCGTAAAAATGTCGTAAAAGCAGCTATCGTCTTGCAACCCTATCCCGAACACTGCGTATTACTCAGTGAAGGCTCACAACGATAAACAGCGTGCACAACAGCCTCATAACGCACGATCAAGGGTATTTAGGGAAGCAGCAATGGAAAACGGCAAAGTGAAACACAGCAAAGAGAGAGCAGATCAAATCAGTGGCGGCGTGTTCATGATTGGGCTGGCGCTGCTGTTCATCACCCATTGGTGGTGGCCAGGTATCATGTTCGTGATTGGCGCAACCATCATCGCGCGTACGATGGCGGAAGGCAAGGATTGGACCACCGCGACACCCGCTTTCTGGGTGATTGGCATCGGTGTCGTATTTGGCCTGCCCGGTCTGATCGGTGGCATCGACTGGGCGACTATCTGGCCGCTGGGCCTGATCGCACTGGGCCTGTTCATGCTCTTCGGCGGCAACATGCGCCCCAAGATTGGCCGCTATGATGATGACGATGAAATCACCGACAAGCGCAAAAACGACGAGGACGACGACATCCTCTAGGCCTTAGCGAAACAAAGCATTCTTCATACGGGGTTGGCATCCAACCCTGGGCAAGACATGTCTTGCCCCTACAACCTGAAATCTACCCCATAAGATCCCCATGCAGCGCAAACGCCCCAATCGGGGCGTTTGTGTTTTTATATATAACCCCACCCCTGAATCCCCTCTATGAACGCGAGGGAACTTTTTTCGGAGGAAGGACCGAGGATGGGGGTCTAGTGCTGGTGTGCGTGGACCACCCGGACGATGCCCTCACGCTTGCCACGCTGAATCGCCAGCTTGACTTCGCCGATGGCCTTCGTCACCTGGATTTCACGCGGGCAGGCAGGCGTGCAGTTGTAGATGGTACGGCAGCGCCACACGCCATTTTCCTCTGCGAGGATGTTCAGGCGTTCCTGGGTGCCATGATCGCGTGTATCGAAGATAAAACGATGCGCCTGGACAATCGCGGCTGGGCCGACGTATTTGCCATTGGCCCAGTAAGATGGGCACGAAGTCGTACAGCAAGCACACAGGATGCACTTGGTCGTATCATCGAACTTATCTTTATCGTCCTGGGTTTGCAGGCGTTCGCGACCATCGGCTGGTTTTGGATCGTTGGTGATGAAGTAGGGCATCACGCTGCGGTAATGCTCAAAGAAGGGTTCCATATCAACGATCAGGTCTTTAATAACGGGCAGGCCGAGGATTGGCTCGACCATGATTTCGTTGCCGACATCCTGAACCAGCACCTTGCAGGCCAGGGCATTGACGCCGTTGATGCGCATGGCATCGGAGCCGCAAACACCGTGCGCGCAGGAGCGGCGCAGGCTGAGTGTGCCGTCCTGCTCCCACTTGATGCGGTGCAGCATTTCCAGCACGCGGTCGGTCGGGTCCACCCCTGTCAGGGTGAACTCCTGCCAATACGGCTTGTCTTTACCTGGGACTTCAGGATTCTGCCGACGTATCTTGAATTTTACAGTCAAATCCGACATGTCTGTTGTTCTCCAAAAAATATTCAGTCAGCTAAGATGACCAGTCGATACGCGGCTTAGTAGACGCGCTTCTTGGGCCGGAACTTCTGCTTGTCTTCTGGCAAGCCTTCGGCTTTCTCTTCGTCCCACAACGAGAGATCAACTGGTTTTTCGGCTGTTACGCGATAGTCGGATTCCTGTTCACCGCCGGTCTGGTAAACCAGCGTATGGACCATCCAGCTTTCGTCATCGCGGTCGGGGAAGTCGTCGCGGCTGTGGGCACCACGGCTTTCCGTCCGCAGCAGGGCACTCTGGGCAGTAACTTCTGCCAATTGCAGCATGCAGCCCAGTTCCCAGGCTTCCATCAGATCGGTATTGAACTTGTAGCCCTGGTCGTCGATGCTGATATCGTTATAGTAACGCTCACGCAATTTCTTAAGTTCATCGACCGCTTTCTTCATGGTTTCGTCGGTACGATACACACCCACGAAATCGTTCATCGTCTTCTGCATGGCGTCGCGCAGTTCATAAGGCTTGGCATTGCCTTTGCCATCACGGATGCGCTTGAACTCTGCTTCGACCTCTTTACCAGCATCCTCTGGCAGTGGCGTCCAATCGACGCCCTTGACGTACTTGGCCATCTCCATGCCACCACGCCGACCAAACACAACCAGGTCAACGAGGCTGTTGGTCCCCAGACGGTTGGCACCATGCGCACTCACGCAGGCGGTTTCGCCAGCCGCATACAACCCTGGCATGACGGTCCAGTTTTCGTCGATGACCACTTCTGCCTTGACGTTGGTCGGGATGCCACCCATCGCATAGTGGGCTGTTGGCTGGACCGGCATCGGCTCTTTCACGGGATCGACGCCCAGGTAGGTGCGGCAGAAATCGAGAATATCCGGCAGTTTGCTCTCGACATAGTTGTCGTCGATGCGCTTGTCACTGCCTTCCTGCTCAAAGTAGTGGTTGACCGTCTTAGGACGGATGTCCAGATAGACGTAGGACTTGCCATTGATGCCGCGCCCATTGGCGACTTCGTCATAAATCGCACGGCTGACGACATCGCGGCTGGCCAGGTCCTTGACGCTGGGAGCGTACTTTTCCATAAAGCGCTCGCCCTTGTCATTCAGCAGGACGCCGCCTTCACCGCGTACGCCTTCCGTAATCAGGATACCCATGCGGTAGATGCCCGTTGGGTGGAATTGGAAGAATTCCATATCCTGCATGGGCACCCCACGACGCAGCGCAATCGCGGCACCGTCGCCGGTCAGGCTGTGCGCATTACTGGTGACGCTCCAGCAGCGGCCCCAACCGCCTGTCGCGAACAGAACGGCCTTGCCATGGAAAATATGGAACTCGCCAGAAGCCAGGTCGACTGCAACCACGCCAGCCGTCTTGCCATCGTTGACGATCAGGTCAACAACCTGGAATTCATCGAAGAAGTTGACTTTCTTCTTGATGCATTGCTGGTAGAGCGTTTGCAGAATCATGTGGCCGGTACGGTCGGCAGCGTGGCAGGCGCGGTGCACCAGTTCCTCGCCAAAGTTACGAGTATGGCCACCAAAACGCCGCTGGCTGATGCGCATTTCCGGCGTCCGGTCGAAGGGCAGGCCGTAGTGTTCCAGCTCAATCACCGCGTCGATGGCTTCTTCCGCCAGCACCTTGGCCGCATTCTGGTCGGTCAGATAATCGCCACCCTTGATGGTGTCGTAGGCGTGGTAAATCGGCTTATCTTCGTCGATGTTACCGAGTGCCGCGCCGATACCACCCTGGGCCGCGCCCGTGTGGGAGCGCGTCGGGTAGAGTTTGCTGACGACAGCGACATCTGCGCCGCCTTCACTTGCATAAAGAGCGGCCATCAGGCCCGCGCCACCTGCGCCGACGATGATGACTTCATGTTGATGCATTTGCATAATCGTTTAATCTCCTAAGAAGGCTACCTGTAAAAGGCTACTGGCACTGCGCTAATCGCTGGTCACCACGAACTCGGAACACCAGTCAGCATGTTCAGGGTTAATCTCGCAGATGGATTCCTGCGCGGTATGGATGGCATCGGCTTCGACTGAAGTCAGCAGCGCCAGGCCACCGACCACCACCAGCGTAATGCCCCCGATGACCGTCAGGGCGATAGCGGATTTACGCAGCATCGGCGACTTCATGCTGTAGTCCGTCAGCACGTAGCGCAGGCCGTTGAAGCCATGCAGCGATACCAGGATCAGCAGCAGAATATCGTAAATGCGCCAGAGCGCTATGCCACCCACCAGGAAGTTCCACCGTTCGAGGACGAATTCGGTAGCCGTACCGGTATCATTCAGGCCATTGAGGATGCTGGCCATATTGGTGCTCATGATGTCCGTCAGCACGCCATTACTGAGGGCCGACCCTGTTGTTGCCACACCGGCAACGGTCGCCCCGGAAAGCGTCAGGTCAAAGACGCCCTGAATGATGTGCATCAGCGCCAGATGGCCGAACACCAGCGGGATAATCAGCAGGCCGCTGACGCGCATAAATGACCACCAGAAGCGCTCCAGCTTGCTGCCACTTTGCTTGGCGCTGACAGTGGTTTCTTCGCCACCTGTGACCGCGTTCCAGGCGCCGCCGATGACCAGCGCGGCGATGATCGCCACCACAAAGCCCGCGAGGAAGGGTAGCTGCCCGGCGATGACTTTATCCAGGCTGAGCACAAAGACGCCTTCTTCACCGTAATGGGCGAGAACATGACCAATCATGCCCAGGAAAACGGGGATCAGCACGACGACCGTCGCGCCCAGGACGTACAGCGCCGCTTTGGCCTGGAAACGCCACAGATCGGGGCGGAAGTCGAAGATGACGATGCGCAGACCATTGAACGCATGGTAGATGACGCACGCAACCAGAATAAATTCACCAATTGTAAACAAGGGGGACTGGTAAGAAGCGATGGCTTCTTCGTAAAGGCCGGGGAAGAAGACCGCCCACGACGTATCTATTACGTGAAGCACCAAAAACAAGACGACGCCTAAACCACTCAGTCGATGCAGCACCCAGCTCCATTGGCCGATTGCACCGCGGTAGCGCAGCGTCTCTCGGATCGTCATGACTAACGAAGCCACGTTGACCATCCTTTCAACAGAAAACGACAGATAATGAATGTAAAGAAGGCTATCCGTACATAGATAGCCGCTTGCGTTGCGACAAGAGGCGACAAACTGTTGGTGAACGCCTTTATTAATTTGTGCGATTATAGCATGGGGGCCATAAGTTAACCACGCATGCCAGCATGCCAATTGTCACTTATTCACATATGAGAATGGGCGCATAGATACTGGTTATTGCCTGCTACAAGCTGTGACGTTTTGTTTAGTACAGGTCATCTTTATAGCAAACCGATTGCACCCAATCGCCCCAGGATTGGACGGTGTGCGTCCATAGGTCGTAGTGCCAGCGGTCGCGGATCATATCGGGTGTGCGCGAGTCTATCATGGCCTGGATGCAGGCGGCATGCGGTGAGCGCAGGCTGTACACGATCTCGAAGCCATACGGGATTTGCCAGCTTTCCAGCGTGGATTCATCAATGTTGGGGAACTCATCGCCAAACCAATTGATATAACGAATGCGGATGGAGAAAAAGTCGAGGTTGGGCGGGCTGTACGCTTCCACGATTTCGACGCCTTCATAACCCGCGACAGCAAATTCCAAATCAGCCAGTCGCGGAATCGGCAGCGGGAAATCGTCAGGAATGCGGTCAAAGCGGGTGCTGACAGCATCATGGGCGGCCATCACCATGCGCTCAATTTCGTCATCGGAAAATTCCCTGTTCAGCGATGACAGACCCAGCCGGAATAGCACGGCCAACAGGGTACCAATCAGCAGGCCAATGATAAGACCCACACCGACGTTTCGTGATTGCCCTCTTTTGCGCTTGGCTTTGGTCATGATGCTTGCTCCTGCCTTTGTCTTTTTAGACGCGGGAACGGTGACAGCGGTTCCACCCTATTGTACGACATGCTTGTGCCATTTAGGTGAAGCCGTGCCGTTTCCTGAGCATGGACCAGTATTTGATGCGAGAAGGCACCGACACAAAACGCCACTCCGGCAGCATCAGTCCGGTAAGCGAGCCGCCATAGACGCAGCGTGTATCCAGCCCATAAACGCGCCCCTTGCGGATGAACACTTTCTGCTCGCCAGTATAATCCCTGTGGCCGACAATCAGCGGCTTTTCGCCATCATATAACTCGTACCAGGGGCGATCAAACCAATCTTTGAGTTCCTCTTCTTTTTCATCAAGTCCCAGCAGCATCCCTGGCCGCTGATGCGATAGCTGAACCTCTGGCTCGTAGAAGCCATGCACCAGAACAGCTTCATCCAGTTCGATGGACAGCGGCAGCGTGCGCATATGCTCGACAGCGGCATGATAATCCTCATCCAGCAGCCAACGGGCCAGCAAGATCGTCGGGCTGGCTTGAATGTCGCCATCAGCCGTTTGCAGGTGATAATACTCGTGGTTGCCCATCAGGCTGCTTGCCTGGGGCGTATCGCGCAGCCAGCGATAGACGCCGCGTGGGTCCGGCCCCCGATTATAGAGGTCGCCTAATGCAATGATGCGGTCGTCCGATGTAAGGGCCGCTTTGTCGAGCAGTTCGCAGAGTTCGTCGTAGCAGCCGTGAATATCGCCAATGATGAATGTGGCCATGTTGGGCGGGCCTTCCTGAGCAGTGGACAGGTCAAAAATGCGGCATTGATTAGCGCGTCAAAACAACCTTGATTGCAGAGTCGCCGTTTTCGGCATAAACTAAGGAAGCTCATACCAGCAACAACAGGTCACCTAACCTATGCCATCAGGTATCGGCTTACTCAACCTGCGGGTTGTCCTCTTTGATTCGGATATCTACGCGATGCAAGCCCTGAACAGCTATCTCGCCTGGGATCGTCGCACGCGCGTGATGTTCATGACGCACCGCATCAGCGAGCTATGGGACTATCTCCGCATCACACTCCAGGCAGAACTGCCGGACATCATTGTCCTGGATTCCGACCACCTGGGTGGCGCGGCGGGCTTGCGCAATACCATCCGTCGCATCCATGAATTATCGCCGCAGACGGGCGTCGTGTGTATGGTGCAAAGTCTGGAAGACCCGACACTGGCGCAGGTCGCTGCCGAAGAAGGCGCCAAAGCCTTCTTATTGAAAAACGAAGTGCGCTTACGGATTGCCTGGGCCATCTGCGCGACGGTTGAGCACGATATGATTATCACCTCAGAAGTGCAGCGCGCAACCTTTGACCACAGCACGCAACGCCTCTATAACGCCTTCATTCTGCCGGAACAGCGCGACTATCCTGAAATGACCGATCGCATTCGGCAGGCCATCCGCCTGTGCGTGATTGAGGGCATGCCTGCCCACCTCGCCGCCGATGAGATGGGCATCAGCCTGCATACCATTCGCGGCTACATAAAAGAAGGCTACCGCATCCTGGAAGCCAACGACCACTACGAGTACCCCACCGACATGACCCCCCAGGAGCGGGCCTTCATGCGCTTTACCGCTTTGGCAGATGAGCGTTAAGCTACAAATCTTCTAATATTTATCAAGTAGATTTTGGGAATTAACTCCATCAATGAAAGTTTTCGTTCAGCTTTGTGTTCTGTTTGTTCTCATAGCAAGTAACGGTGCGGACGTAACCGCAGATGGCGGCGATTTTATATTTCTCAGTGCTGGAGACGATCTGGTCCAATTTTGGTCCCTGAATGGTGAGGGGCATATTATCTCAGTTGGTGGCTTGCCCGCAGCATTTGGGCTAGACGATGAAGTCAGTCCCGATTGGTTGGTACGAGACCAGGGTGCTTTTCAAGTTAATGCAGAAAAGACTCTAATCGCCTTCACAGCATACCAAAGCACAAGTGACACTTATGCTTTATTTTTGTATCGAGTGGCAGATGGATATTTGTCTGATCCGGTCAGGGTGCCATTTTGGGGATCAATCAGTTGGGCCCCCAATGGACAATCTTTGAGGCTTTTATTACGCCCAAGGCAACGCGATCAGGATAATATCGAAACATTTGCGCAACTGGCTCCAGAACAACAATGGTTTCTCTTTGATGTTGACGAACAACAGACAGGTCTAATACCCGTGCCTGTAGCGACTGAACAGGCTGGGGGAATATGGTTACCGGATAGTAGTGGTTTTTTTATGCTTTCAGATAATAACATTTATATAGTCAACCGAGACTATAGTGCTGGGCATAGGCTAAATAATCCACCTCTTGAAGAACTTGGTCCCTGGCATGCGAGTTGTGGCGTAGTATGGTGGCCTTCAACACAGAAATTTTATCAGTTTTACAATTCATGTGAATCACGAGAGCTACAACTTTATTCTGTTGACCTGGATGGGAACTCTAATCAAGAAATCGTTTTTCTTGAACAGCTTTACGACATTGTTACCATTGATATGGTTGATATAAATGTACGTCAGCATAGTCTTTACATTGGCATGGGGTTGATGGAATCTTACGACGAATATAGTAGTGGCGCATCCATTGTAGTATTCCAGCTCAGTGCAACAGGAAATACTGAACGGGTGTTTTATCGACCAAATACAAGTATAAACATCAGACAAATTGAGCTTAGCCCTGATGAGAAATATATGACTATTTTGGGTAGTCATCTTGGCCCCGACTACGAGACCTTAGTTGTTGAAATAATTGATCTGGAAACCCAGGAAACTCTAGCAGTTTTATCTGATGTAGCAGGAGAGGCCGACGTCTGTGATGCACGTTGGTTAGGAAATGACACAATTTTTTATCAACTTGGAGATGAATACTGCAACGATCCTGAACTGGCAGAAATCAATTCCACATTTATTTATCATGTGACCACAGATATATCACAAAAATTGAATGTCCCAGGCAATATATGGGTTGTGTCACACGAAAATAACAACTAAGCCGAAGATACACACACCCAGGGCTGGGAGCACGATAACAGCGTATTCGTGCAGGGCGTCGAGAGCGTCATCAAGGTCCTGCGCGCTGATGGTGGCAAAGAAGCTCCGCCGGAGAGCAAGCTGTAGCCCATTCCCCAAACAATTTGAACACATCCGCTTTGTGGGCCGTAAATGAAGATGAACCGCCCAACAAGGATATGTTCATGCCAGACAGAAAAACGCGCTTACCGCTTTATACGCTATACATCACTTCGCTGATTTCCATCACAGGCGATGCGATGGCGGCGATTGCTATTCCCTGGTTCGTGCTGGAAACCACTGGCAGTACTGTGCAGATGGGCATTGTAGCCTTCTTCAGCGTGATGCCTATTGTCATTGGCATGTTCTTCGGCGGCACTATCGTTGACCGTACGGGATACAAGCGCGTGAGCGTGTTCGCTGACCTAGCCAGTGGCCTGACGATTTTGCTCATTCCTGTGCTCTACGCGACGGTCGGCCTCGAATTCTGGCAGCTCATTGTGCTGATCTTCCTGGGCAATCCGATGGATGCCCCAGGGCGTTCTGCGAGGCGCTCGCTGCTGCCGGAACTTGCAGAAGTGGCAGGCATGTCTCTGGAACGGGCAACGGGCCTCAGTGAATCGCTGGAACGGGCAGCGACGATGGTCGGTGCGCCCATTGCGGGCCTCTTGATTGCTGCAATGGGGGCAACAGGTGTTTTAACCATTGATGCCATCACCTTCATCATTTCAGCACTGGGGATGATCCTGTTCATTCCCGCACACCTGGCCAACAAAAATCGTCCTGAAACGGATGCTAGCTACTGGCAAGATATCAAAGCCGGCTATCAATACATGCGGATAGATCGCCTGCTATTGAGCCTCATGTTCGTCATCATGGTCACCAACATGATTGATTATTCGTTCTCGGCGGTGACCATGCCCGTCTATATGCGTACCCTGTTTGGTGTTGAAGAAGGCGCAGCGACCCTCGGCTTTGTTACCGGGATATTTGGGGCGGCCAGTCTGTTAAGTGGCTTGCTATACAGTTGGCTTGGCGACCGTGTCCCCAATCAGTTACGGCTGGTGGCTGTCTGCTTTGTGCTGCTGTCAGGGCGTTTTTTCCTTTATGCGCTATTCCCGCCGATAGTAGGCCTAATCGCAATCAGTGTGACGATGGGCGCGATGGCGGGTCCACTCAATCCCATACTCAGTGCGATTGAGTACCGCCGCATTCCGCCCGCCATGCGTGGGCGTGTGCTGGGCATGATGTCGGCGGGTGTGCTGGTAGCTATGCCGATTGGCGGCGTCCTGGGAGGTTTTATTCTGGAGTGGGTGAATATGCAGACGGCATTGGTCCTATATGGGGTCGTATACACCGCAGTGACATCGCTGCTGTTTTTTAGCCGTGCCGATGCGACGTATACAGCCCCAGGTGTTGAAGGTGTTGTTGGCGATTAGTCCGTTGCGTGCCCCGTGATCGTCATCGCCTCCATAGCCTGCCACGAGACATTCGGTTCATAGGCCAATTGCAGGTCATCGCCCGCATAATGGAAAGTGAAGATAGGACCGACTTCGCTCTCGTAAAAACATAGATGCACCGTATAGGTGCTGTCATCTGTCCATGCGCCGCTGGCCGCGACAGCTTCCTCGCCATACTCGCGCAGGATAGCCGTGCCTTTGTGCCACGTCTGATAGCCAATCGGGACGGTCTGTTCGCCTGCTTCTGTGCCAATGGTCAGGGTGCTGCTCTCATCCCCGAACGCCATAGCGACACTTTTCAACTTCAGGTCATTAGGCGCCATTGAGTAGATTTTGCCGTCCACTGCTTTTGCCTGCGAGGATGTCTGCTCACCCTGGGGCATGGGCAGGGAAAGGGACGCCAGTTTTTTAGCCAGCTCATCATGTGCGTCGGGATTATCAGGCAGGGCATCGGCCTGCATCGCTGGCAGCAGGTGTTCCCAGATTTTATCCAGAACAGCCTGTAAGTCTCGAACCCCGCTGTTGATCGCCACAACCGCATCTTGCTCCGGCATGATGAGGCAGTACTGCCCGAATGCGCCATCGCCCCGATAGCAGTTGTGTCGGCAGCGCCAGAACTGGTAGCCGTAACCGACCATCCAGTCAGGCCCGGCCTCGCGATTGCTATTGTCAGATATGGCCCTCGTCGCCTCGTCGATCCATGCTTCTGCCAGGATGCGCTGGCCGTTCAACATGCCTTTTTGCAGGTACATCTGGCCAAAATGCGCGATGTCTTCTGTCGTGATATGCAGGCCCGTTCCACCCAGGTTGATGCCCATCGGGTCCACATCCCAGGCGGGGTTCTCGATGCCGAGTGGCTCAAACAGGCGCGGCGTCAGATAGTCCAGCAGCGGTTGTCCCGTCAGTTTGGTGATGATGGCTGACAGCATATAGGTGGCCGCTGTATTGTAGACGAACCATGTGCCTGGTTCATTTTCCACAGGCAGTGAGAGGAAGGCCCTCGCCCAGTTGTCATCTTCTCCCCAGAACACCTTCGAGGTCGTGTCTTCCTGATGGCCCGTGTTCATAGCCAGCAGATGCCGAACCTGCATAGCTTTCAGGTTGTCGCTGGGGTTTTCCGGCGCAGCATCTGGGAAGAACTTCAGGACCGGATCATTGACTGTCAGCAGCCCTTCTGCCACAGCCAGGCCGATGGCGCTCGATGTGAAGCTTTTACTGAGCGAGTAGAGCCAGTGCGGGGTACGCGGCCCGTACGGCTCCCACCATCCTTCAGCGACGACATTGCCGTGCCGTAGCAGCATGAATCCGTGTAAGGCATCCAGAGGATGGGTATGTTGTTCAACAGCGTTGATAAAATCCAGAATCGCCGAAGAAGGAATGCCTTCAGCTTCTGGGCGGGTGCGTTTTAGCTGGTTGGAACTTGCCATGTGACCTGCTCCTTAGGAGGAATTCGCACCCTAACTATAGCTCACGAATCTGCGTCGCTATAGGCCACAGCATACAATCCAGTGTGAGGTTTCCCATCAGAGCTATCAACGTAATAGTCAGCAGATATTCGGATTGTCAGATAGCGTTGAACGTAAGCCTTATCTTACCCACGCCGCAATCGCTTGAGCACACCATGGACGGTAAACCAGGGATTATAGATCGTCGATAGAATGAGTGATTTGAGAGCAGGCATGTATTTCTTCTCACCGAATTGCAGAGCCGCAACGCGGTGATGGAATCCGCTTAAGGTATCTAAATGGCGCAAAAAGCGTCGAACAGAGCTGATATTGTCGTAGGTTTCCAGATACGTATCGATATCAATATCGCGGCCATTTTGCCGCTCTTTTCTCCGTTTAAAGAGAAACCTGAACAGCTTGCGTTGAGCAACATATTTGTCATATGCGGCAGTCGAGCTATCGTCGTACATGCGATAATGAAGGAGTACCTCTGGGATAACCAGAACAGGACCTTCGGCTGCGACTCTGTCCAACAACTCCAAATCTTCAACACCATCAAAACGGGCGTCATAACCGCCAATCTTCTCGATAACGGACTTCTTTATCAGACAGGTGCTGTTGGGGATGAAGATCAGATCGTGATTCGCTTGCATTTCACGATACTTCTCCATGGTCGTCGGGGGCGACTCTAGGCGGCGATAGGGATGCCCATCGGCTGTAACCCGTTCTGCAAAGCTGGCCCAGGCGACGACCTCGGGATGCTTGGCAGCTTCCTCTAACTGGCACTGAAAACGATTTGGGAGCAGAATATCATCGGAATCGACGGGCGCAATCCACTCGTATTTTGATGCAGCAATGGCGGTATTTCGTGCCTTGCTCTGGCGACCGTGGTCGTTCTGAATGAGAGTCACTCGACTGTCTTTGTTCGCATATTCCTTAACGATGTTTACAGTATTGTCGGTTGATCCATCATCAACCACGATGATCTCAAACTGTTGATAAGTCTGGGCGAGGATGCTGTCTAAGGTCTCGGCTAAGTATGTCTCGGCGTTATAGGCAGGTATCACCACACTGATACTCAATTCTCAATCCCCCTTCTTCAGAGTGATCTAAAGGATGTTTATCCGCATTATCTACACCCTGGCGACCACCACTTATTCTCATTAATAATATCAAAATATAACTTTACCATGCAAAACAATGATGAACGCAGCAATATAACGTCTATTTTAAAGGTGATGACTTTACGAGCTAGAGCAGGTATTGCCTGGGCGAATAAACATCAACCTACCTGGTAAAATAACCGATGCAGACCTGCTTTTACTCTAACAACATAAGGCGAGTACTGTTTATACTGCAATAGTTTAGTAGCAAGTTGAGATACGCTATGCCAAGTTATGACTTCCGATGTAAAGAATGCGGCACCGAATTTGACGTGTTCTATAAATCCTATGCAGAGTACGATGCAGGCACTCCACAGTGCCCCAACTGCGCCAGCGCGGATCTGGCCCGTATTATTCGGCGCGTCAGCGTGCAATCAGGTGACCATGACTATACGCGCATGTCTTCTAAAGAGATGTTGAATGTCATGGAGAGTGGCGACAGTCGCCAGGTCGATAAAATGTTCCGCGATGTGGCTGGAGGTGGTGCCGACCCCCGTACGGCGCAATCATTGCATGAGCAGGCCAGCCAGCAAAAGAAGCCAGTGGACAAGAAAAAAGGCACACCTTAGTGTGCCTTTTCTGGTTAGTGCCTACTCACTGGGATCGTATTTAAAGCCGTATAGGTTGCTTCCGTAAATATCGCCCATGATGAATACGTAGGACTTGCCCTCAGCATCTGGTCCCAGGTTGAACTGAATCTCACCTGTGGTCAGGATGCTGACCATGATGTTGCCTTCCTGGCGGATGATCGTATTCTGGTCAGGTGGCGTATCTGGGACATCATTGGCGGTGATGAAATTGAAGATGTAATTACCAGTGGCGTAGTCGTAGACATCAACCGCATTGTCACCTGGATACAGGATAGCAATGGTCGCATCGCCATAATGCCAGTTCAGACGATTGTCCACAGAACTTACACCAGCATCTTCTGTGACCAGGTCGTCAATTGCAAAGCAACCAGAGCAAAAACCACCACTAGCCAGTACTAGTTGGTCAAATGTATCATCGATTGAGGCAATACCCTCGTTGAAACCCACTGTCCCAGTAAACTGGACTGTATTCACAACCGAACCGTTTAACATAGCTGTGACTTGGAATGGGTTAGCAGCCTGAGCGAATTTCATGGATGCATGACTCTGCGGTGAGTCAAAAGTTATTGTCAAGGTACCACTGCCGCCACCAGAGATGTAATTTCCTGAGAAAGTGGTGAATGGACTAGCCGTATTTACCTTGAACTCTGGACCACCGCTGAACGTCACGCCTGGGATGGTCAGACTATTGACAGACGTGTTCACTGCAAATTCTTCAAAACCTGTTGAAACGGCTGCAAAAACAGTCATTACCGCACTAAATGCGATAATCATGACGATGCCGACGGTTATGGTACGCTTAAATATTGAATGCATAGGACAGTTCCCTTTTGATTGAACCGACTTCTATAGTGTTTTAATTAGTATATTGTTCAGTGTAATGCAAAACTGTTAACGTTTTGTCCTTTACATCAGAAAAATGAGACTTTGTAAATATATGGAGTAGCGCATATACCAATTAGACTCACTATCTCTAGGTCCTAAATCAACCATCAGTAGGTATGCGTAGCACCATCAGCGGGACTTGCCTCCTCATTTGTCGTACAATGAAGACAAATATTACGCTACACAGTCCCACTGGGAGTTCATCATGCTTACGCGCCATGCTGCCAATCCCTTGATTAGCCCCAAAGATGTCACACCCTCGCGCTCGGATTGGGACGTGATCGGCACATTTAATGCTGGAGCCTGTACCTACAAAGATGAAATTCTGCTGTTGTTGCGAGTTGCAGAACGGCCTATTTCTTCAGATGAGAATATCATTCTGTGCCCCTATTTTGTCGATGGCGAACTGGTCATCGACCGTGTGCGGAAAGGTGATCCAGACTACTTCACAGACGACCCGCGCCTGGTTCAACACCGCAAAACGGGCCTGCTGCGCCTGACGAGCATCAGCCATTTGCGACTGGCACGCAGCACGGATGGCGTCCATTTCACTGTCGATGAGCAGCCTTGGCTGAGTGCGACCGATCCTTTTGAAGCCTATGGCATCGAAGATGGACGTATCACCCAGATTGGCGATACCTATTACATCAATTACACGGCGGTCAGCACCTATGGTGTGGCGACCAGCCTGGTTAGCACCCGCAATTTTGAACAGATTGTGCGGCATGGCATGATCTTCCCACCCTCCAACCGCGACGTGACGATTTTCCCGCAGAAGGTGAATGGTAGCTATATTTGCTACCACCGACCCATGCCGCAGTTCGGGGGCCTGCATATGTGGTACGCGGATTCGCCTGACCTCAAGCACTGGGGTAACCACAAGCCGATTGTGACCTCATCCCATGTGGAGTGGATGAGTGCTCGCGTTGGCGGGGGCGCCCCGCCCATCCTGACCGATGCAGGTTGGCTGGTCATCTACCACGCCGCCGATAAAGAAGATCGCTACTGCCTGGGGGCGTTCATCGCTGACAAAGACGATCCTTCTAAACTGATTGCCATTGATTCGGAACCGATCTTCATGCCAGAAGCGTCTTATGAAACACAGGGCTTTTTCAGTCAGGTGGTCTTTACCTGTGGCGTTGTCGAGCGTAATGGCGAGTTGCTGGTGTACTACGGCACATCCGATGAGCACACCGCCTTGGCGACCATCGGCGTGGATGAACTGGTCAGCCACCTGATGAAAAGCTAGTGCCTACCGAGAAATGAATGAAAATTGTCTGTGGATTTTGTGTAATTGACATCCTGGTTTTTGCTGTTTCAAAACCCCATCCCGAGTTCCCTCGCTGTGAGGTGCGGAACAGAAGTTAGCACTCAGTTGATTAGAAAGGCATCCTTCCACCTCACGGGGGAAGGACCGAGGATAGGGTCCGGCAAAGTGATCGGGAACTTATTAATCCGTTTCTTAGGCAAGATTATTTCTAAAAAACTGACGTGCACGTTAGCTCACACCGGAGTGTTATGACACGCCTATTCGCATGGATCAAACGCCATTTCCGCCGGATTATATTGGCCAGCGGTGTGCTCGTGCTGCTGGCTGCGGCTTTCCTCTACGTCTGGATTTTCCAGGGCTTGCCGCCGATTGAGCAGTTCGAGGCTGGGCTAAAGCTGCCTAGCACGCGCATCTATGATCGCAATGGTGCGCTGCTTTATGAAATCAGTCCGCCGGAGCAGGGCCGCAGCACCCCCCTGGAACTTGATGAGATTCCGCAGCATTGCGTCGATGCCTTTGTCGCTACCGAGGATGCCAATTTTTGGTCGCACCCTGGCGTCGATATCGAGGGCATTGCGCGCGCCTTGTGGATCAACCTGCGTGGCGGTGAAGTCGTGGCCGGAGGCAGCACCATCACGCAGCAGGCGGCGCGTTTACTTCTGTTGGACCCTAATCAGCAGGCCGAACGGACCCTTCAGCGTAAGCTCAAAGAAGCGGTTTTGGCCCTGCAGTTGCAGAACCTACTCAGCAAGGAAGAGGTACTCACCCTCTACCTCAATCAGGTCTATTTCGGCAATCTGGCTTATGGCCTTGAAGCTGGCGCGCGCGCCTATTTCGGCAAATCAGCGCTCGATCTCTCGCTGCCGGAATGCGCCTTGCTGGCAGGCATCGCCCAGAACGCCATCTATTATGATCCCCTGACCAACTTCGAGGGCGCCAAAGACCGCCAGGAAGTGGCGCTGCGGCTGATGGTCGAATCGGGCTACATCGACCAGGAAACGGCGGATGCCGCTGCCAAGGATGAATTGCAATTCGGTAGTACACCTTTCCCGATTGATGCGCCGCACTTCGTGATGGCCGTCTGGAAGCAGCTCGAACGCACGTATCCTGAGCAGCTTTATGGCGGTGGCCTGGATGTGGTGACGACGGTCGATGCTCGCTGGCAGCAAACCGCCCAGACCATCGTGCGCCAGCAGCTATCGTTCCTGAATCATCCGGCACCAGGGGCAGGGGTTCCCGCGAATGCCAATAATGCCGCCGTTGTGGCGATGGACCCCTATACAGGCCAGATTCTGACCATGCTTGGCAGTCCGGATTACTTCGATGAAACCATAGATGGAGCCGTCAATGCGGCGCTGGCTCTGCGCCAACCTGGCAGCGCCCTTAAGCCCTTTACCTATGCCGCTGCCATGAATCCCGAACTGGCTGATCCGTACACAGCCGCCACCATGATCCTTGATGTGGAAACGCCCTTTATCACGCGCAAACTGGAGAGCTACACCCCGGCCAACTATGGTCAGGTCGAGCATGGTCCGGTGCTGGTCCGGGAAGCGCTGGCATCGAGCTACAATATTCCGGCGGTGGTGGCACTGGAACACCTGGGCCTGCGTAATTTCGTTCAGTTTATGGAAAACATCGGCCTGGAAAATCTCGCCCAGAATACGGACGTCGATCTGTCGATTACCCTGGGCGGCGGTGAGGTCCGGCTGATTGACCTCGTCGGCGCATACAGCATCTTCCCGAATGGTGGCTATCGCCTTCAGCCGCAGTACATCCTGAGCGTGACCGATCATGATGGCAATGTACTTTATGAGTGGCAGCAGGCACCGCTGACACAACAGGTACTCGATGAACGCATCGCTTACATCATCACCGACATCCTGAGCGACAACAATGCTCGCCTGCCATCGTTTGGCCTCAACAGTCCGCTTAACATTGGCCGACCGGCTGCCGCCAAAACAGGCACAACCACCGACTTCCGCGACAACTGGGTGGTCGGTTACACGCCTAATCTGGTCGTCGGCGTGTGGGTCGGCAATGCTGATAATACGCCGATGGTAGAAGTCACAGGCATCAGCGGCGCAGGACCGATTTACCATCACTTTATGCGGCAGGTGTTGCTCGGCCAGCCAGAATTGGACTTCCAGCGGCCCGATGGCCTGACGCGGACGACGGTCTGCTCTCTGAGTGGTATGCTGCCCACCGTCAACTGCCCGCATACCCAGGTCGAATGGTTCATCCCTGGCACGGAACCCACCGAGGAAGATACCTTCTATCAGGTGTTCGACATCGGCCGACAGACGGGCTTACTGGCAACGGAAGATACCCCCGCCGAAGACATCGTTCAGCAGACCTTTATCGTGCTGCCGCAGGAAGCCCGTGATTGGGGTGTGCGCAATGGGCTGCGTCAGCCACCGTTGGGTGCCATTGTGTCCGCGCCCGATGACGAGGATGCGCTGCGCCTGTTGGAACCCGATCCTTACACAGTGTTTGAGCTATCGCCAATTGTGCCTATCCAAACACAGCGCTTGCGCCTGACGGTCGGTGTGCCGGAAGGCACGCAGCAGGTGACTTACTACATGGATGATGTCGCTATAGGTACAGTTGATGCCGCACCCTGGGACCTGTGGTGGGTGCTCGAACTGGGCGATCATGAATTGGTCGCAGAAGCGGTGCTGGAAGATGGCAGTACTGCCCGCAGCGAGCCGATTCCATTCGGGGTCGTAGAATACGATCCGCCGCAGTCGCAGACGATACCACCGAATCAATAGGAAATACCATGCCGTATGATTATGACGCGCTCTATCAGGAACAGCGCCATGCCCTCGGAGAGCCAACCAAGGCGTTCGTGGATTTCTTCAAGAAATATGATCAGTCGAGCGTACAGGTGCTGGACTTGGGCTGTGGGCAGGGGCGTGATGCCCTGTTTATCGCTCGGTTGGGCCACCACGTTACAGGTGTAGATGTCTCCCCAACGGGCATTGAGCAGTTGTTGGCGGATGCCGAAAACGAAAATCTGGCAATCTCAGGCGTCGTCGCCGATTTGCACGATTACAGTCCCGATGCCACATTCGATGTGGTGGTCATCGACCGCACGCTGCACATGCTCGATGCCGAGCCTCGACTTGATGTGTTACGGCGCATTCTCCCAGCCGTGAAACCCGATGGCTGCGTCCTCATCGCCGATGAAAAAAGCAATTTGCCCGCCATACACGAGGTATTTGCCGAAGATGATGCACTCTGGACCAGCATCAAGGATGCGCGCAGTTTTCTGTTTATGCAAAAGGTCTGAGCATTGCAGCCGAGGTTGTTTTGCGCTAACGTGACTACTTTCATAGAGCTATGCTCAACCCCCATCCTCCTGTCCTTCCCCCGAAGGAGGAAGGATGCCTTTATTGCGACCATCTTTGCTTGAGATAGTCCCCTCTCCTTCGGGGAGGGGATTTAGGGGTGGGGTCTCTAGATAGCTCAGTATATACATAATCATTTGATAGCCATGACGACACCTGCCCAACCTCGTATTTCCCTGATCGCGACCGTGCTCAACGAAGGTGCGAGCATCGACCGCTTGCTGGATAGTCTGGCGATGCAAACGCATGTCCCCGATGAAATCATCATTGTCGATGGCGGCAGTAGCGACGATACAGTTACCCGCATGGTGTCCTGGGCCAAAGCCCTGCCCCTAACCGTGATTGAAGCACCAGGGTGTAACATCAGCCAGGGACGCAACCGCGCGATTGAGCAGGTTTCGGGTGATATTTTAGTCATTACCGATGCCGGCGTGCGTCTGGCCAATGACTGGCTGGAAATGCTGGTCAAGCCCATACTGAGCGATCCCTCAGTGGGTGTGGCAGCCGGTTTTTTCCGGGCCGACCCGCATACGGTGTTCGAGGCGGCAATGGGCGCCACTGTCCTGCCGCTGGACCATGAAATTGATGCAAAGACATTCTTGCCGAGCAGTCGCAGCGTCGCTCTGCGGACCGCACTGGCGCGGCAGGTTAATGGCTACCCGGAATGGCTCGACTACTGCGAAGACCTCATCTTTGATCTTCGCCTCAAGCTGCTGAATGCCAAATTCGCGTTTGTGCCCTCAGCAGTGGTGGATTTCCGGCCCAGGGGCGGTTTGCGCGCCTTCTTTAAGCAATACTATCTCTATGCGCGTGGGGATGGCAAAGCCGACCTGTGGCGCAAGCGTCATGCCATTCGTTATCTTACCTATCTGGTGGCACTGCCTGCATTGCTTTACCTCGCGCTACAGGTACATCCTGTATTCTGGTTGCTGCTGCTGATTGGCGGCTTGATCTATATCTGGCAGCCGCTGCGCCGCCTGCCGACTATCATGCAGCGCTCACCTCGCCAGGGTGTGCTGGCCTGGTTGTATGCCATTATTCTGATTCCCATCATCCGTATCGTAGGGGACGTCGCCAAGATGATCGGTTATCCGGTCGGCTGGCGCTGGCGTCTGGCCAATCATCCCCCGGACTGGCACCAAGTCAGATCATCACAACTCTAAACGATTTTGACAACGTAGGAACGCGGCACGAGGCGTCTGTTTTTTGCGCTTGATGTTGTGGCTATGTCGTCAAAATAATCTTCCCACGGACGTGACGGCTGGCTTGCAATTCATGGGCCTGAGCTGTCTGCGCCAGTGGAAAGCGATGTGCAACAGTGGGTTTGACATGTCCCGCATCCATCAGTCTGGCGATTTCTGCTAGCTGTTCGCCGCTGCTGCGCACCAGCACCCGCTTGAGCCGTACCCCATCTTTTTCATCTGCCTCTGGCTGCCCAGCAATGGTGATGACAGTGCCACCCTGTTTGGTGATTGGGATTGACCGCGCCATTGTATCGCTACCGACGCAATCAAATACCAGATCGACATCGCTGACGACGTCCTCATAGCGCTGCTCGGTATAGTCAATAAATTCATCCACGCCCAACTGCCGCAGATAGTCGGCATTTTGGGCTGATGCTGTGCCGATGACAGTCGCGCCTTTCCATTTGGCGAGTTGCACTGCAATATGGCCGACGCCACCCGCTGCCGCATGGATCAACACGCGCTGGCCAGCTTGCAAATTGCCGGCTTCAAACAGGACCTGCCACGCCGTCAGGGCGACGAGCGGCACTGCCGCAGCCTCTGTAATCGGAATGGCCTGCGGCGCGTGGGCAATATCTGTGAGTTTGGCGGTGACATACTGAGCGTAAGTGCTGCTTTTACCAGGGAAATTGACCATGCTATAGACGGCATCCCCACCTTGAAAGCCCGACTCGGCGGGGGCCTGCTCAATCATGCCGGAAACATCCCAGCCTAAAATGAGCGGAAATGGATCATTGCCCATCATGCCCGCGACACCACCCGCACGGGCATACGTATCCACCGGATTGATGCCTGCCGCTGCCACGCGGATTAATACCTCGTTTTCAGTGGGCACAGGTTTTGGAGCGGCTTCCAGCTTGAGGACATCAAGGCCGCCGTATTCATGTATCTGAACAGCTTGCATGGTTTCAGTCACAGAAAAACTCCTTTAGCGTATGGAGATGCCGACCGCATCCAGCACATTCCTGACGATCAGATCGGGATTGATGCCCATTGCAGGCAGGATGATAACAATCAGGAACCAGATGCCGATGATGCTCAACAGCACCGAGAAAACCATCTTGGTGAGCGTCACGATGAAAGCCCAGGGTGACGTATAGGCGTAACGAATCGTCCCCTGGAAGCGTCGCCAGCTTGCTGAAACACCCACTACGAACGGAATAATCGTCAGTTGCAGCAGAATGACCGTCCGCGCCACGAACTCAACGGGCTGTTCCTGCAGGCGGTTGAGCATGAAGTTCTTGTTGTACTCCGGCAGAAATTCCCAGAATAGATAGGCAGTGATAGTCAGCAAGCTGACCACAATCATCAGGATGATGATGCCGAAGATGGTTCGGGCGCGGTTACGCACCCACAGCGCAACGGCTGTCAGCATGGCGATGATCGTCAGGCCCAGGCCGATAACCTGCCCTGGCTGTGTCACCCAGAAGGCATTGATGGCAAATTCCAGAGCAATCAAACCCGCAACGGCGACCAGAATAATCAGGTTGATGGCGAGGAGGAGAACAACGACGCCGAAGCACCCAAACCGACTCATACAAAGTCCCTTTGAGAAGGATGACCTAAACCGTCATAATCATGCCGCGAAGGGCTGTTGCGTGCAAATTCACTGGCGGATTGGCATTGTCTCATACCTTGATGGCTGCCACTGCCTGCTGAACAAACCACTGGATGCCCTCACGCCAGTGTTGGGCTTGCTCTGGGCTTTCGGCCCAATCATCAAGGCGGCCTGCCGGACGCAGCGTTGTACATAAATCCCAATAGGGAAGGCGGGTTGTATCCAGCGCTGGCATGTGCGCCAGATAAGTTTTTGTAAATTGATGCATAGCAGTTTCACCAAATGACCAGAGCATTTCCAGCCGTGCATTGCCCAGGTCATATAGTGGGTCGCCGACTTTGGCATCTTCCCAATCGATGATCGCCAACAGCCTGCCGTCCCGCATTAAAATATTCCCTAACCAGTAATCACCATGCAGCAGAACATCAGCATTGGATTGTCCCCAGGGCCAGGCGGCGATCAGCACCTCGCGAATAGCGCGCTCATTGATACTCTCATCGAGTGAATCCGGCATCTTGCTGAAAATGCGATCATGCAGTGGGTTGATGTGCGGCAAATAACGGACATCATGTGCCTGTATATCCACCTGATGAATTCGCGCCAGTTGCTGCGCTATCTGGTCGATATGGTGATCCAAATCAGCAGGCGCGAAGTCCGGCGCACCCTGAACAAAGCCCTGCACCAGATAGGGCGTCGGCAAAATTTCACAGGAGGTATCCAGCAGAATCGGCTGCGGCACCGGAATGCCTATCTGGTGCAGTGTTTCCAGCAGCCGAAATTCATCCGCAGCGATATTGGGATTGGCCGCCAGATCAATCGGGCCATGCCGCCGGATGACGACTGTCTCCTGCGTCCCGTCCACCCGTTGCAGCGTCATCGCATACATCTCCGCGGAAATACCGCCACTGAGCGCACGTGTTTCCAGAACGCGGCTGCCTCTCGCGATTTTCTGTGCAATTGCACTTAATACGTAATTGGTCTTCACCATGATTTCAAAGAGTTATGTAAATACTTGATATGGAGATCGTAGATTATAGCAGGACCATCATAAACCCATATGTGGCAATGGTAATGATATCGTTATTCCAAAGGTGTTCGATGTTGTGACGAGTGTAATATTCTCCTCTGATCGTCGTGCCATCATTAACATGAAAGTAGAACTCGATCTTATGCTGGCCGTCTTTTGCCTTGCTGATTTTTAGAATTTGGCCATGATGAATAACGCCGTTTTCAGCCAGTAGTTGCAGGAGGCTACTTGTCGGAAGTATTTTGACAACTTGATATGCTTTCCAATAATGGCGAAGTATTAGGTAGGGGATGCTTATTGAAGGCAACATGATAGCTAGCCCAATAACATTCCCAATCTCAATGCCCTCTGTAAGAAATCCTTCGACTAATTTGTAACAGACGAACATCATTACCAGCATGACAAAGATGACTGGTAAACTTGCAACTAGGTAAACAAACCAGGGCCTAGAAACTTGTTGCCTCTGCCTATTAATATTGGCATAGACTTCAACTCTGTCCATGAATTTGATCTGATTTTGCCCATAGTTCTCATTATGTAGCGTTTTCTGGACTAACATGCTCAGGGTTTAAACCTCTTCCGTAATTCCTTGTTCCAATTCTAATAGGGGTTGCTATTTGCAGTCTTTAGATACCAGAACCGTACTACGTAGAAATCAAAATAGTCGAATCACATGAGACGTGTCTTCAATGAAGTTTCTTCCTTAACGCCCAAACAAGAGCGCCTTATCATCTCTCAGCATGATCTTTTCAAAGTTTTCAATCGACAAATCGGAATTTGTTTCGCGGCCTTTGGTTTCAATGTCTGCGATGTGATCGATGTGTGCATTCCATACTTTGCCGAGGGGCGTCAGTTTTGGGAGCGAGTAGTGATAGATTTTGAGTTCTGGTTTGACAATTCTGGTTTCCGAATAATTGGTCGTAATTAACATCGTATTATCTGCAAAAAGTGTCGCAAATTTCGTTCCCAATCCAAAGACATGTGCGTATGTATCATATTCTCGATTGAGTAACAGCGGATTGAGCAGCACATAACGCAACGGCATTTCGATCTGTAAAACTTCTCGGTTCATTTTCAGTATCGGGTACAGCCATAAGAGAAATAAGGCACTGAATGGGAAAACCACTTCGCGGGTGTGGTAAAGGTCATGAAAGCCGAGCGCTTCAAGTTGCTTGATCTCCTGTTGATAACGCTCCTGCAAGCGATATTCTATTTTCTGCTTGTGGATGACTTCATAGCGTATCATATGATCCTCTATGGCAGTGCGACTTGATGACTTTGTTCCGAGATTTGTAGCGCTATATGCTGTCCTTATTTCCATTCTAATGGGGTCAGATGTTTATTTGTCTTTAGATGCCAAAAACGCACCGGATGGAAAACCATATGGTGCGCTGTTCGTATTCGTTATAGGCTATACTCATGCTGGCGTATGACAGATCAAACGCCTGCATCTGATGACAAAACTCAGGTAACTATGACCGATTCCTCAATCTCCCATGCGCTCGTTCTGCCAGATCGCGACTTCAATAACTGGTTGCAGGTGGTTCGCCCTTATACGGACGCCTTTGAACGTGTCGCGATTGTGCGTTCTCCGGCGGGCAATGACCTCAATCGCTATCGCAACGTCAGCGCCGTGACCGCGCCCCTGACCTGGTA
The DNA here is from genome assembly GCA_020634165.1 of Anaerolineaceae bacterium. Classification (GTDB taxonomy): domain Bacteria; phylum Chloroflexota; class Anaerolineae; order Aggregatilineales; family Phototrophicaceae; genus Phototrophicus. The sequence continues at coordinate 736,631 of JACKCF010000002.1, forward strand.
TCAGGATGACCCGCTGCGCCACATTCGGCGTGTATACCCGATGGTGGTGCGCGTCGATCTCGTCCAGGCCAAAACGCCGCAGCAACTCAGTAGCTTGCTGGCCAATCGCATTGCCAAAGCAGATCGCTATGGCGAGCAGACCGGCGAAGCGCCTCACCTCTATGATCGCTTTGTACTCGATTGGCCCACCGTCCACCGCCCGATTGAGATCGTGACACCCTTCTACACCAATAACAATCCCATGCCGCCCGGCCTGGGCATTCGCAGTGCCCCTGGCGCGATGGTTACGGCTGCCGCCAATGGCACCGTCACCAGGCAGTGGGGAGCGTCTACCAGCGATTCGCTGGGTCTGGGGCAGTACGTCCAGGTGACGACCATCCACCAGGGACAGACCTTCATCGTGACCTATGCCGGACTGCGCAAAATCAGCGTGCCGCTGAATACGCAGGTCAAGCTCGGTGATGCCCTGGGCGAAGCGGCTGATGAACAATTCCATGTGATCGTGCAGCAGCTCGGCAACGGCATGAGCGGCTATAAGTTGCCCGATATCATCGACCCGACCAGTCTGGTCTATGTTCAGGATTTACGTGTACGCCCGATTGATACCGGCCTGCGTGTGCGGACCCTCCCCACGACGGATGGCATCATCCTCGGCCAGATCAACCCCTGGGATAGCATCGAGCCGATGGAACCGCATGGCCGCAGTCTGGCCAAACTCGGCAAAGAGAGCAAGTGGCTGCGCGTCAAAATGCCGGATAGTCGGGAAGGTTATTGCGCTGCGTGGTATCTGGAAGGCTTTACCAAGGATGATCTATACATCTTCCCTGGCGTAAATCCGGTTGGAGTCAATCTGGATGCGCGGCATCCACTGGGTGTGCCCGATCCTTCGCGCCTGGGTGGCATGGGCTGGGTCCGGCTCGGATATAACGTGTCCAACGATATTGGCGAAGAAGACATTGACGCCGCCTTCCGGCGCTATCTGCCCCAGGTAGAGAAGTATAAGCGCGCTGGCTATCACGTTATCCTGGCGACCAGTCACCAGACCTATGGCGAGGGCAAACGTGAATACTGGCCCTGGAGCGATCTGACCGATCAGCAGTGGCAAACGCTTATTGGCCGTTTTGCCGATATGATGCGCAGCATCGCCCGTCAATGGGCAGGTCGTGGATTGGTGGATGTCTGGCAGGTCTGGAATGAGCAGGATGCGCCACGCGGCGCGATGGCATCGGTGCCGGTGCCAGTCAATCACTACGTCAGTATGCTGACTCAGGTCACACGCGCTATCCGCAGCAGCGATGGTGATGTGCGCATTATTACAGGTGGCCACACTGGCGGACCTGTTTTTGGGGCGCAATATGCCCGTGAAACCATTGCCGCACTCCCGTCAGATGTGCGTCTGGATGGTATCGCCCTGCACCCTTACGGACGCGGTCCTGTTCCTGGCGAACGTTACACGGTTTTTGGTCACATCGACGATTCGATCCAGTCCTACAGCCAGATTCTGCCGGATAAGCCGCTGTGGCTGACCGAGTGGGGCGTGTTGGATCGGCCTGATGATCCCGCGCAGGATATCGCCAACTATGCGACACACTTCATCAGCTACCTCAAAGCCCGCTACCCCGGACGCATCGCTGCGATGCTGTGGTATGCCTGGGCGCAGGGCATGCACAATGGCTACGGGCTTGTTGATCGCCAGGGCAACCCACGCCCGCCCCTGACGGAACGCTTCCTGCTGGCATAACGCATTACATGCCGTAGGGGCAACATGTTAGTAGCTATGCACAATAGCGTGAACACTCACGCAGGCCCTTCGATGACTTTGAATAAGAGTAAATCTTCAACTGACCAGCGATGGGTCGCTAAACCAGCCGCCATCGCTGGTGTCTTTTTCACCCACCGCAGTCGCCGGGATGACCGGGATGAAAGATAAATCGCCTGTGCCAAGCTGCGATGGTAAGTGCAGAAATTGTAGACACAGCCCATAAGAAATAGGCCATCTTGCAAGGTAGCCTGACGCCGAGCACTGGCTCGCGTGCGCCGGGCCAAACAAGCTAAGCGTTGGCGGACTGTGCCATTGAAACGCTCAATAAATGAGCTGTTGATGTGTTGACCACCGCCTGATCGCAGCAGCAAGGACTTGGCCTGTGCCCGTGTCCCAATGGTCACAACCTGTTCGGTGTTGCCACGTTGGTTGCCGCGTGCCTTAACAACCTGCGTCAAGATAATGTTGTTCCAAAACACCATCTTCATACGTCCGTTTTTGCCAACAGAGTGCGCTGAACGAAAGGCTTTGCGAATGGCAGTCTGATACATATTGAAGCCGTCAACAGCCAGCAGCAAGGGGCGACAGAGGGCACATCGAGCCACTTGTTGCAAACAAGCAACAATCATGGCCTTGCTGCGTTTCACATCCACCGCGCCACCTAGCCACAGGCGCGTACTGACCATGATGGCCAATGTCATCCACATTACCCCGCCTTGCACACGCACTTTGATCTCATCTGCTTGCACATGCATCAAATCCCACTTCCTTTGCCACACGGTCGCTTCATGCACGCCGCGACTATGCTGACCCGCTTTGTGATACCAGCGTCTCACCGTGCGCCGATCCAACCCATACGCTTCCACAATCGCTTGCGGCGGACAGCCATAGGCTAACAACGTCACCACCACCGTGAATATTTCTGGTTTCTTTAGGTGGTAGTAGGCACTCCCATATGTCTCGCTAAATGTCCCCTGACAGCTTTTACACCGATAGCGTTTTTCCTGGCGACTATGGATGCTAATGTGTCCATCCTTGCCACTTGTGCCACATCTTGGACATAATTGTTCTTGAGGGTTCATGTACCATTTCTTTCTCTTGGTCGAGATGAAATTGTTACTAGAACCCTTCCTTATTTGCAAATCACGCTATCTCGTACACCTACCAACATGTTGCGCCCGCCTTAGTCTCTTCAGCGCATAGCGGACTACTTTGAGCAGTCCGTTTTTTTGTGTTTGGAGATTGGTCTACTCTGGGGCTTGGATTGGACTGGTCAGTCAGGTTCAATAGAGGCCATACCAGACTAGACAAAGGAACCCTATGCGCACAGACGACCAGAGCCGCCAGTTATTCGATGCCTGGGCACAGACTTACGCTGACGATGTGGATAGCATCGGCGGCCCACTGACAGGCTATACACGCAGCCTACATATGGCTGCCGCTATGATCCCGCTGACAGGTGAGCAACCGCGTGTGCTCGATATCGGCATTGGAACAGGCGGCTTCGCTGATCTGCTGTACCAGCGTGGGGCGCACATCACCGGCGTGGATTTTTCGCCCGTGATGCTGGAAAAATGCGCCGAACTGCATCCAGACTTTGAGTTACACCAGTCGCGTTTTTTGCCGCTGCCGTTTGAAGATGATCGGTTCGATGTCGTCATCTCCAGCTTCACCTTCCATGAAGTGCCGCCGAGATTGCGTCAGCAGGCACTGCAAGAAGTGGCTCGCGTCCTTAAGCTGGGCGGTGTGTTCAGTATGCTGGACATCATCTTCGCCAGTGAAACCGCCAACCAGCGCGCAAAAGAAGAAATTGGCCGTGCCTGGGATGATACCGAAGTTTATGCCCATGTCGCCGATCTGGATGCCATGCTGTTTGCAGCAGGATTCCGGCCCACAGTCTGGATGCAGACCGGACCTTATCACTGGGCTTTTTGTGCCAATCTGACATCAACCGAACAACAGGAGAGCAATTAACATGGCTCGCGATTACCTCAACCAACCTTTGAATGCCATGCGTCGGGATGACAGGGGCGTCGATGACGAAGCCTGGATTGGCCAGTTTTTGCAGTATGCCGCCGTGGGGACGCTGGCACTCTCTTATGAAGGTCAGCCCTTCGTCAATACCAACCTGTTTGTTTATAATGCCGATGCCCATTGCATCTACACCCATACTGCCCGCGTTGGCCGTACCCGCGCGGTGATCGAAACCAACCCCAGGGCCTGCTTCAGCGTTATGGAGATGGGGCGTATGCTCCCCGCGCCGGAAGCGCTCGAATTCAGCGTGGAATATGCAGGTGTTACCTGCTTCGGGACTGTCAGCGTCGTCGAAGACCAGGAAGCTGCGACCCAGGCGCTGCAACTGCTGCTCGACAAATACGCGCCCCACCTACACGCGGGTGATGATTATCGTCCGCCTGTGTCGGAAGAACTGGTGCGGACCACTGTTTTCCGTCTCGATATCGACTCCTGGAGTGGCAAGAAAAAAGAAGTCGAGGAAGATTTCGCGGGTGCATTCTGGTATCCCGAGCAACCCATTCTAACTTCCGTCAGGGAGCGCAGTAGCAACCCTTAATGCCTCAATCTTGGTATAAAACAACGCCTTTTAACCCAATATATCCCCAATATCCCAATCTTATTGGGATAAATTGGGTTATATCCCTGTAAAAAACCCATAAATACAGCCTGTGCTGGATAGAATTGGGATAGTTTGGGAAACGAAATTCTGCATGTTTTGTCTACTATAGGAAGCAATCCCCAGACCCTTAAGGCTGCCGCGTATTAATGCCCCTGTAACCCTCAACGCATTCTAAAACTTACGACACATAGGCGCCTTTCTACGTATAGCATACAGATGTTAACGACTGTTTGCTTGTCTGTTCATTGGAGTCCACGACTATGCCTCGGATGCGCCTGTATACACTGTTGTTTGCTCTACTGGTCAGCCTGACCGCCTGCAATTTCCAGTCCAATGTGCAACTGAATATCGATGAAAATAGCACTACAGCTACCGTCACCATGCAGGAGTCGGAAGTGCAGACGCTGTTCACGACCCTGCTGAGTAATCAGAGCAATCCTCTGCTGGAAACACCAGGAGTCGATCTGCGACCAGGTGAAGTGTTTGTACGTGGCATCATCGTGACGGAGCGCGGCGACCGTGTCCCTGGCAGCATGAGCGTCTACATCAGCGCCAGCAATGGCGGCCTCAGCGTCCGTATTGATAATGTCGATTTCGGCAACCTGACGGTGCAGTCGGCGGAGATCGACCGTATTAATGCGAGTATCGCCGAGGGCCTACAGCGCAGCGCGGCCAATAACAACAGCGGCGCTCAGATTACGAACGTAACCATCACTGACACGACGCTGTCGTTCACGATCACGGCCCCGCGTCGCCGTTAGGATATCGAGTAAGCATGCTCCAAAAATGGAAGGACCGTGCCCGCAGCATCAAGCGCGATGTCTATGGCCTCTGCATGGCATATCGTGATGCCCGTACGCCCCGGTATGCCAAAGTCTTCGCCGCGCTGGTGGTTGCCTACGCCTTCAGCCCGATAGACCTGATCCCTGACTTCATTCCTGTACTCGGCTACCTGGATGATTTGCTGCTGCTTCCACTGGGTATCGTCCTCGCGATAAAGTTGATTCCGCCGCAGGTGATGGCCGATGCGCATCAACAAGCGGCTGACCACATGCTGGCGGATAGGCCAACAAGCCGTTTCGGCGCCGTGATGGTCGTACTCATCTGGCTGGCTCTGGCGGCGCTAGGTATCTGGTTGATGTTTCTAAGGTGATATTCCATTTTAAGACCACGCCTTTGGTCGTGCGGACACCACCATGTTAAACTCTCTGCTGTAATTTTTTGCGTAATTAGAGCGTTTTACGGGAGAGAACAAGATGGCATTAGAAAAGCGAACACTGGGCCGCACGGGCCTGCAAGTGACCCAACTCGGCTATGGCGCGATGGAAGTACGCGGTCGGCGTATCTGGGGTGGCCGTCCCTGCACCGACGAACAGGCGGAGACCATTCTCAACGCTGTGCTCGATGCGGGCATCAACTTCATCGACACCGCCAACGATTACGGCAAGAGCGAAATGTACCTCGGCCAGTATTTGTCCAGCCGCCGTGATGAATTTTATGTGGCGACCAAATGCGGCTGTCAGATGATCTTCGCTGGCGACCATGACGAAACGCCACATATCTTCACCCGCGATAACATCCGCCGCAATATTGCTGATTCCCTGATGAAGATGCGCACCGACTATGTTGACATTCTGCAACTGCATAACCCTGACGTTGCCACCTCCGAGGCCAATGGCGTCGTCGATACGCTCAACGAACTGCGTGAAGAAGGTGTCGTCAAGCATATCGGCTGCTCCTCGACCTCGCCGCATCTGGCGACCTACATCGACTGGGGCGTGTTCGATGTCTTCCAGATTCCCTATTCGGCCCTGGAGCGCCAGCACGAGAACCTCATCACCAAAGCGGCAGAAGCCGGAGCGGGTATCATCATTCGCGGTGGTGTCGCACGCGGTGAACCAGGCGAAGGTCTGGGCAATCAGGATCGCTGGGCAGCCTTTGAAAAAGCCAATCTGGATGAACTGCTGGAAGCAGGCGAGAGCCGCACCGCTTTCCTGCTGCGCTTCACGCTCAGTCACCCACATTGCGATACGACCATCGTCGGCACACTCAATCCGGAGCACCTCGCGGAGAACATCGCCATCGCGGAAAAAGGACCACTTCCGGCGGATGTCTACGCAGAGGCCAAGAAGCGCCTGGATGCAGCGGGTCAAAGCCCGGAATAATCTATTTGACTGCTGAATGAACTAGATGTAACGGACCCCACCCTAAATCCCCTCACTGTGAGGCGAGGGGATTTTTGTAGAAAATGGTCGCAGTTTAGGCATCCTTCCACCTCATGGAGGGAAGGACCGTAGGGGTCCATCGAGCAATCACATCTGTTTAGCTGGCTCTTTCTTTCAGAATGAGGATTTTGCCGTGAGCCAATATGACCTGTTCACGCTGGGCGAAACGATGCTGCGCCTCTCGCCTGCGCCCAACCTGTATCTAGAACAAGCCAAACAACTTGATATGAACTTCGCTGGCGCAGAGTCGAACGTTGCCAGCAGCGTGGCGCGTTTAGGGTTACGCACTGCCTGGTTCAGCAGCTTGCCGAACAATCCATTGGGTCGGGCCTGTGCCAACCAACTCAGGGGGCACGGCGTCGATACGAGCATGATTCACTGGTCGGATGAGGCGCGGATGGGCACATACTACATCGAATATGGCACCCCTCCGCGCGGTATCCGCGTGTGGTATGACCGCAAAAACAGCGCCGCCAGCCAGATGACGCCGGACATGCTTCCACTAGACGTATTAAGACAATCGCGCAGGTTCCATGTGACGGGCATCACTCCGGCACTGAGCGATAGCTGCTATGCCACCACCCAAGCCGCCTTATCCTTCTGCCAGGAAAACGGCATTACGACCTCATTTGATGTGAATTATCGGTCCCTGTTGTGGGATGCCCCGACAGCCGCCGCCAAGCTCGACCCATTCTGTAAACAGGCCGATATGGTCTTTGTCGCCTTGCGTGATGCTGTCAATCTGTGGGGAATGCCGGAAAATATTGAAGAGGCGCGGATAGCGGCTTATGAACGCTGGGGCGGGTGTGTTATTGTGACCAGTGGCCATCAGGGCGCTTTCGCAAGCGATAGCGGTCAAACACCCAGCGTGGGCAGTCGCCCGGTAGATATTGTGGATCGCCTGGGAGCGGGCGATGCTTTCGCTGCTGGGACATTGTACGGCTTGCTAAGTGGCATGCCCCTACAAGAAGCGATGAACTACGGAACGGGCTTAGCGGCACTGGCGCTAACGACACTCGGTGATTTGGTATACGCGACCCGCGAGGAACTGGAGCAGGTGGTCATGGGGAGCAGCGGTTCGCTGCGGCGATGATAAGTGTTGGTTGCTTAGTGTCTTACGTAAAATGGATCGTCGATAAGGATGCGCCTGTTGGAAAAATATCCTGGGAGAATTTCCTTCAAGATATAAGCGACCTCTACCTAACGATCTTTTTGCTCGCGGACTCCATCCCTAAATCCCCTCACACTACGAGGAGGGGACTTTTGCCAGCTACCAAGCAGCCAAGAAAGGCATCCTTCCACCTCATGGGGGAAGGACCGAGGATAGGGGTCGGGTCTAGAAAGCAGACGCCAATCAATTTCTCGAAAAGATACTAAGTTGGTCGATTTATAGCTTAATCTGACACTCGTAGTAGAATCCCATCATTGGAATTTTGAAGTTGAACACAATGGTTATGTAGTACAAAAACATACTTTGGAGATCAAACATGACAAAGAAAATCGTTACATTTGGGGAAATTATGATGCGCCTTTCCCCCCCCGGATACCTGCGTTTTGGACAGGCGCGTTCATTCGATGTGATTTATGGCGGCGGAGAATCCAACGTCGCTGTGTCCCTTGCCAATTATGGCCTGCTAGTCGATTTCGTGACGCGACTGCCGAAGAACGATCTCGGTCAGGCGTGTGTGCAATTCTTGCGCCAATACAATGTCGGCGTAGAAAAGATCGTCTATGGTGGCGAAAGATTAGGCATCTACTTCCTGGAAATGGGGTCTATGCAGCGCGGCAGCAAGGTGGTCTATGATCGGGCACATTCCTCAATTTCCACCATACAACCCGGCATGATCGACTGGCAAGCGGTCTTTGCCGATGCGGATTGGTTCCACTGGACAGGTATCACACCCGCCGTTTCCGAAGGAACGGCTGCCGTATGCCTGGAGGCAGTCAAAGCGGCAAAAGAGATGGGTGTCACCGTTTCTTGCGATCTGAACTATCGCAAGAACCTGTGGAAATGGGGTAAAACGCCAGCAGAGGTCATGCCGGAGTTGGTTAGTTACACGGATGTTGCGATTGGCAATGAGGAAGATGCTGAAAAGGTCTTTGGCATTCACGCACCGGAAAGCGATGTGACAGCCGGCAAGGTCGAAGCCGACCAATATCTTTACGTTTGCGAGAAACTAAACGAACGCTTCCCCAACCTTAAGACGATCGCCATCACATTGCGCGGGTCAATTTCCGCCAGCCATAACGAATGGTCAGCCGTGTTGTGGGATGAAGGCACATTTTATGAGGGTATCGACTTTGACATCACCCATATCGTTGACCGTGTCGGCGGTGGGGATAGCTTCATGGGCGGCCTGATATACGGATTAAAGACATATGGCGACGATAAGCAAAAGGCACTGAATTTCGCGATTGCAGCGTCTTGCCTCAAGCACTCCATATTCGGTGACTTCAATCTCGTCACAGTGGATGAAGTTCAGAAATTAATGAGTGGGGATGCATCTGGCAGGGTGTCCAGATAACAGCTTTGCAGAGTCGTTTGATGTGTTGAATACAATCGTGGAGACGGGCCTTGTGCCCGTCTTTTATGATAGTCCTGCTGGGGCAGATAGCAGTCAAAAATTGTGTGTCTATCACGATCATTTGGCTCGTAACCCTAATCCCCTCCTCGCGACATAAGGGAACTTTTGGCTGTTGCCAGGTCGCTCAGAAAGGCATCCTTCCACCTCAGGGAGGAAGGACGGAGGATGGGGGTCTGGTTTGGAAAATATATGCCCTAAGCCTGGGCGCGCGTGATAGAGAGCTGGCCGTTCGCCATACAGGCCACCCGCAATCCGTTATCAGCCACAATTTGCCATGCATTTTGTTCAGGATGTGGATCGACCAGCAGGCGGTATTCTTCCCCGATGGCAACTTCAAGCCGACCATTATCGCGGATGCTGAACTCAGCGACAGGCAGGTTGTACAGCACCAGCACACTGCCGACTTCCGTTTTCATGGTTAAATCAACCGGCTGCGGAACGTCGCCAGTATACAGATAAAAATCGTGCTCGATGCGTAAAATCGTGCGTTGGGACTCTACCTGGAAGCGTAGAGCCAATGCGTGGTCAATCAGGAATTGTGTGATGCGTGCGCCTTCAATGGGCAAGCTCCACCGATCAGGTAGACGCCTCAGCGTAATATCCGGTGTCATGATGGCCGTTTGCTTCGCTTTTTTAGTGTCCATAATGCCTTCCCCATATGACATTATTGTAACAATAAAGGGCACAGCGTACTGTGCCCTTAGCCATCTTATTTATAACTTTTTTGTAAGGGTTTCTGAACTTAACCCTTTTTGTAACGTCTGGATGCCCTTATTTGGCAAGAATTGCCTGTTTAAGAGGCATTGACGACCCACAAGCTGACGGTATTATCGCCGCTGGCGGATGCCAGCATTGTGCCAACCGGATTGAAATCGAGCGCCATTACGGGCTTGCGATGTGCTTCAATCGAATTGACCATTTCGCCAGTAGTTGTATCCCAGAAGCGGATGGTATTGTCGCGGCCACTGCTGGCCAAGACGCTGCCCGTTGGCGAGAAACTGACGGCATCCACGCCACCATTGTGCGCCTGATAGATCGCCAGTTCACGTGCTTCATACAGGTCCCAGATGCGGACGGTCATGTCTTTGCTGGCGGTCGCGAGCATGGTATCGCCAGGGGAAACGCGCATACTGCGGACCCAATCATCATGGCGACCAAGAATCGTGCCGCTGGTTTCGCCCTTCAGGTCCCACATGCGGATGGTGGTATCCCAACCGCCACTCAGCAGCACTTCGCCGCCCAGACCAAACGCTACGCAGCTTACTTCAGCATCATGGCCGTAGTAAACTTCCTGCTGAATGCCAATTTCAGTATTCCAGAGGCGGACGGTGTGGTCTGTACTGCCCGTTGCCAGCATCGTTCCCAGCGGGCTGAATGCGACTGACTCGACCGAATCAATATGTCCCTTGAGTGTGGTCCGCAGGCTGAGTTGACGTGTTTTCGGGTCCACCTGCCACAACTTGACGACCGTATCCGCGCCGCCAGTCGCCAGTAATTGGCCATCACGGCTGAAGGCCATGCTCTTAACTGGACCGTCATGAGCATCTTCGATAATCTGGTCCGGCGAGCCGCCGAAACCATTGATATACAGGGCAAGGCCGCCTGCGCTGGAAATCGCTAGCGTATCACCGTTGGGGGACCAGCAAATACCACTGATCCAGCCGCGTTTAACGCTGCCGAGCCGACTTAAGTTCTGGGCATTGTCGCTGCCAATGGGCGTAAATTGGGGCATGATTTGTGCTCCGTGCTGTGTCTCTTCTATCACTTACGATTGTCTGACACGCTCTCTCTGGCGTTTCAGTTCTGTAAGATGATGATAAACCTGAATATATGTATAAAGAATAAAGATTGCGAATTAAGTTTCGCATTTCCTCAATTATTCAGCAATGTTTTATGATTCCATAATGTTTATTATTATGCCTGATCCAGCCTGATTGGCCTATGGTTCGCCAGCCTGATCTGCTGGAATCGCGCTATAGCTGCCGTCACATCGTAACCTTGTTGCGAGATGAGTGAGAATGTGTCTTCAATCAGTGGCTTGGCGAGTTCGATAGCCTCTGCGATAGGTGCATTGCATATTTGACGAATACGCTTGGCCAAACCTTCCGGCTGAATTGCCATCGTCTCACCCATTGCTGCCAGATGCTTCGCACGCAGTGGCGGATATTTCCGGTTGATGACCTGCAATGCCATCACAATCGCTGTACACCAGCCTGTAATCAGTTCCCGCGCAAATAGGGCATCACCCCGCCGTACAATCATCAGCACCAAATCATAGGCAGTCAGGTCCAGATAGCGATCCAGCAGCGGCTGTATCATTTCAGCAGGCAGGTCGCCAATTTGCTCACGCCATTGGCTGAGCAGATCGTGGCCTGTAACTGCCATGCCGCCCATGAACCCGTTCAGCACACCTAGCTTAATCGGATTGAGATCGTGATGCTGCGTGACGTCTGCCATCAATGCCTCGACAGATGCCCTCGTTTTGTGGGTGATGTCCACCTTGAGCGCATGTTCACCAAGCCGAAATGTATCACCCTGGGATTGCAGGGCGAAGTCGCCATCGGTCGTATCTTCCCAGGTGATGCCCTTTCCGCCGATGCGCTCCGCAATCTGCCGACGTGTGGCTACATCAGGAACAGCCTGCCAATACATGAGCAAATCCAGGTCGGACCAGGCATCTGCCAGACCATTTGCCGCGCTCCCAACCAGCAGCACGGCTTCGGCTGGATAGTAGCCAGCTATCTGGTGAGCGAGTTGGATGCGCCATTTGCTTGCTGTTGTAGGCATTGTCTGCCCTCATATGAACGTTACCAAAAAAATATGTCTGCCCTAAGGCCCATAACCTATTGCAAAAAAGGTAACAAAGTCAAAGAAAATTATAAATGTAACATTGCTCAGATTTGCACGGCGCTTGATTGTGGTGCAGTCTTGTCGCTGGTGCGCTTTATCGCCATAATCGACCCACTTAGATAGAAACACGGTCGAATTACGATATATGCGTACACGTCTGAATACAAAATGGCTCTGGGTGGTTCCCTTGCTGCTGCTGGCCGGACTGCTGGCTGCGCGCCTGCTCAACGCCGATATTCTCTTTGTCGATGAATACTGGTCGATCCGTAACGCCGGCGGCGACCGCTGGGGGCCATTGTCACCCATCGGCATCTGGCTGCAGACCGCGACTGGCGACCCTGGCGGCATGGGCGTTTTCTATCATTACACGCTGGCGGCCTGGTTCGCGCTGGTCGGTGATTCCGTATTTGCGCTGCGCCTGTTCTCATGGATATTCGGCCTATTGACCATCGCCCTGCTGTATCGGCTGGCAGATGACCGTTTTGGTCAGCGGGTGGCGCTGGCGTCGGTTGTGGTGATGGCAGGCTCGGCTTTTTTCATTGACTATATGCACGAAGGTCGCGCCTATACGCTGCTGGCCTTTGAAGTTGTGCTGTGCGTCTGGCTGTATCTGCGCCTGCGTGATGCGCGCCGTGCCCCGCCGATCTGGCAGTACGGCCTGCTGGCCTTATCCATCGCCGCGCTGCTGTATACACACTATATCGCCCTGGCCGTCGGCGGATTTCTGGGCTGGCTGCATGTGTTGCGCTTCCGGCGCACACGCCGCTGGTGGCTTTTGCTGACCGCGCTGGTCCTCGGAGCAGTCGCCTTCCTGCCCTGGGTGGGCATCACGATGGGCATTATTCAGCGCGGCAGTGGCGAAGTCACCCGTCATGAGACATCCATGCAGGCCGGACAGGTACTGGAACAACTGGCGCATACCTTCAGCAATGGCAATATCGCCCTGCTGCTGATTTTACTGGTGATGGCAACTGGCTATCGCTGGCGTCGGTCGGGCTTTGCCTGGGGCTGGCTGATCATCGTGCTGCTGGCGATTATGATCGTGAATGCAGTCATTCCGTTTATGGTCCATGCCCGTTATATGCTGGTGCTGTGGCCTGTGCTGGCGCTGCTGGTCGCCCTCGGCAACGACCGCATGGCATCGCAGCGTTACCTGCGGCCCGTTATTTTGTCCATCTGGCTGCTGATTGGCATCGCGACCACACTGACGCCGGATTTCATCGCGAATGTGTTCGGCCAGATTTACCGTGCGCCTGCCGCTGGCTTCCTGGAAGCGATTGACCTGATCGACGCTCAGAAGCGCGACGGCGACTTCCTGCTGGCCCACTTCATGCCTTATGAAACCACGCCCTTTGCCCTGTTTCCCAAGGACTACTACTTCGATCCGCTTGGGATGCCCCACGAACAGCCGGAGCGCATCGGCATGTCCTTCGCCCAGGGGGACAACGACTATCTGCGCGATGTCGAGGCGGCGCTGGTCGATGCCCATTCAATCTGGCGGCTGACCGTGCTGGACGTCCCCGAAACCAACCACAGCGGCGTGGTCGATTACCTGCTGAGGACGCGCTATTTGCAGTGCGGACTGATGATGCAGCGCGACGATGCTACCCTGGCTCTCTACGAAGCCAAATCCCAGGAACCAGCCGCCATTGTATACGACGCCTCAGAAGGCGACCTCGGCCTGACTGCCGCGCGTGGTCCGGTGGTGGTGGATGGCGAGCTGTACCTGACGCTCATCTGGCAGCTTGGGGAAGCTGTTCCTGTGGGGCAGTACCACACCAGCTTGCAGCTCATCGGCCCGGATGGTGCCCTGGCGACTCAGTTTGACTATGCTTTGCCTGATCAGCGGCCAGCGAGTTGTGTCTCAACCATTCTGCCCGTTGGTGAACTTCCCGCAGGCGATTACGATCTGTTCGCCATCGTCTACGATGCACAAACAGGCGACCGCCTTGCTCAAAATGGTGATGACAAGGCCCTGCTTGAATCCATCAGCCTGGGTGAGTGATGAAATATCGCTACGTCACCGAGCGCGAAAATTACGAGGATTTGGCTTCGGGTCGCGTTCTGTTTTCCCAGCCAGGAGCACCATCTTTTCCGGTGCGGTTGGCCAGTGAAATTTTCCAGCGCTGTGATGAATTTCTCCCCAATAGGCCGTTGACCGTCTTCGATCCCTGTTGTGGCGGCGGCTACCTGCTGACCGTACTTGGCTTTTTGCACAGTGAACGTATCGCGGTTCTGTATGGTGCAGACATCGTGCCAGAAGTGGTGGGATTGGCTCAGCGCAACCTCGATTTGTTGACGGACGCGGGACTCACAGCGCGTCGGCAGTCACTGGAAGAGATGCTCGCGGCCTATGGCAAGGACTCGCACAAGGAAGCACTCGAAAGTGCCAACCGCCTGCACGATCTTCTGCCGCAGTCTATCGATTTGGGTGTATGGGCCGCTGATGCCACCCGACGCTGCTTGCCGCCAAACAGCATCGACCTGCTCATAACCGATGTTCCCTACGGCGTTGAGGTTTCCTGGCGGGGCGATGCCGTTAGTGATCCCATCACAGCTTTACTTGATGCGCAGTTGCCTGCCCTCAAATCCGGCGGAATCGCCGCCATCATCAGTGACAAAAAACAGCGCGCTGCCCATCCCGCCTATGAACGTCGCCTGCACGATACCCTTGGCAAGCGTCGCATCACCATTCTGCAGAAATAAGCTTCGTTCTATGCGGCGAGGATCGTTTAAAGAATTTCAGGTCGCGCCAAAGGCATCCTTCCTCCTTCGGGGGAAGGACTGAGGATGGGGGTCAGCACTTACTCCGGTGCTTCGATCCAGTAGCGGCGCGTGAGCGCAGGCCGACCATTATCAACTTTATCTTGCAGAATGCCGCCGTTGGCTTCAATGATCTTCTGCGAGCCGATGTTGTCGTCGTCACACGTAATCAGAATGCGATCTATACCCAGCTTACGAGCCTCGACGATCACCAAACGGCACATAAGGGTGCCATAGCCCATACGGCGCATACTCGGTCGCACTTCATAACCAATGTGCCCACCAAATGTCTCCAGGCTGGCATTCAGATGGTGACGTATGCTGGTCCGTCCAACGTACTGGTCGTCTGCGATCATCCAGTAAGTGGTTTGCGGCACGAATCCCGCCGGAGGGTCAGTTTCCATCAGGAGCACATTCTCTACATAACTCTCGAATTCCGACCGCAGCAGCGAGGGCTTCCACCCGCGCCAGCGATCCTCTTTGATGAATTCATGCACGGCGTCGATGAAGCTGCTCTTGTACTGCGTCGATGGCAAAGCGAGGAAAGGCTCGGTCATAGGAAGGTCACCATGTGGGCGTCATTCAGTCGATGTCACATCATACTGGGTCTGCATCGGCAAATGAAGTCCTGTTTGGTCGGGCAACTGCTTGCATCGGCTGGCTGGATGCGGGTAAGATGACGCTGCACAATGTCACAACCAGAGAGGCAACCTGCATGAGCGTCATTCCCCGCCCAGAATCCAACGAGTACAACGATTATATGGGAGCTTACATCAGCCGCGTACCGGACGATGGCCGCATCCTTGAGCATCTTGAATCGGGCATCGAGAAGGTGAAATTGCTGGTCAAAGCGATGCCTGTCCATAAGCTGGATGTGCCCCATGCCCCTGGCGAATGGACGGTTAAAGAGGTGCTGCTGCATATGATCGATACCGAGCGCGTCTTTGCCTATCGCGCCCTGCGCATTGCGCGCGGCGATACCATCGCCCTGCCCGGTTTTGAGCAGGATGATTGGATGCCCTACACCCATGCCAATACCCGCAGCCTTGACAGCATCTTTGCTGAATATGACGCTGTTCGTGCGGCCAGTCTCGCACTGCTGAATACGTTCAGCGACGAGGATTTTTTGCGAGAAGGCTTCGCGGGTGGCCATGCCCTGACAGTTCGGGCGGCGGCCTATGTGCTGGTCGGCCATGAGCTGCACCATCTGGCGAGTTTGCAGGAGAACTATGCCTGAGCAAGAACTTGAGCACGACGCCCCGGAGATGCTGGAAGGGCATATTTCTGTCCGCGCGGCCATCGAAGGCCACAGCCGCACGATAGAACGCCTGCTGATTCGTGAGGGCATCCTCAACAAATCAGCGCATGCTGTGCTGCGGCTGGCCCAGGATGAAAATGTGCCCTTTGAGCGCGTGTCAGAAGCCGTGATCGAACAGTACGCGGCAGGTGGGTCACATGGTGGCATCGTCGCGATTGTGGGAGCGCGCCTGGTTTTGCCCCTGGATCAACTGGCACAGGACGAGGCTAGTCCCCTGGTCATCATGCTTGATGGCCACGAAGACCCCTTCAACTTTGGTCAGGCGGTTCGCTCGATTTTTGCCGCCGGTGTGCATGGATTGGTACTGCGTCCGCGCCAGTGGACCTCAGCCACCGCTGTTGTGGCGCGATCTTCCGCTGGAGCTTACGAACGTATTCCGCTGGCCTATGCCGAAACCGCCGAAGAGGCTGTCGCGCATTTCCACAGCCGAGGCATGAAAGCCGTCGCGCTCGATGCCGACCCAAAGGCACCGACCATCTACAACTATGACTGGACGCAGCCGACTTTTGCCCTCATTGGTGGGGAAAAACGCGGCCTCTCGCGCGGGTTGGCTAATCAGGTCGATGCCGTGCTGCAACTGCCCTATGGCCGTGAGTTCCGCCGTTCACTGGGCATGTCCCCGACAGCAGCCGTCGTCGCTTTCGAGGCCATGCGCCAGCGCATGGAGGTATAGGTCATGTCTGCGGCAACGAAAGCCGACTTGGTTACATATAAGAATTTGGTGATGTGACTAACATATTCTCCAAATTCATTTTGCATCCGACCGCATACATGCTATATCTGGGTTTGTTGGCAAAAGATTATTTGAGGGGATTTAAAAATGGGAAAAAAACTTCAGTGTAAGCACATTGGGCCGGATGCAGACTGCCAGTTCGTGGCACGTGGGGAAACAAACGACGAAATTCTCGCACAGGTGGCCGACCATGCCAAGACGGTGCATGGCCTCAGTGAAGTACCTCCAGAGCTGGTTCAGGCCGCTCTGTCGAATATCAGCGAAGAATAACGTTCATAGTGATACCAAGCACCCTGGACCAACAATCTGGGGTGTTTTTCTTTCCGGTAGATTCTTTCTCACTTGAAAATACGCATACCCACAAAGGCATCCTTCCTCCTTCGGGGAAGGACCGAGGATGGGGGTCGGTTTTTGTTGTGTCTAGGGTTCATCTGTAGATGTTGAGCAGGAGCATTTCCAATTCCAGTAAGTTGAATCTGGGTGGGGAAAACTTACACAATCGATGTTTTGCGTATAATATGAGCTAATGGCACTAAGAGAGTCCCATTGATAGTACTGTCTTTCCACGACCACATCAAGCGCAGGGCACTGTTCGTTGATCGCCGTTTGCAGCGTGCTCAGATTGTGCTGAAAGCCTAGCTCCGACGTCATCCAGATGGCAAAGATCGTCACCACCACACACAAAATCGGTCCAGTGATTACCAAGGCAATAGAGAAAAGATGCTTACCAACCTTGTCATTCAGGCTGACAGGTTTCTCTTTGCGTTTGCGGCTCATTTTGTCTCACCTTGTGCTTCGGATGTGGGTGTTGGGCACGAACATTGCCAACTTGATTGGCGCTCATTAGGATTTTGCTCGCAATAAATTTCGGGACTAGAGTACGAGAGAAATGGATCCCAGTCGTAGTGACGTCTCTCTACTTTGATATCAAGCTCCGGGCACTGCTCGTTGATAGCTTCTTGAACGCTTGCTACATCATGCTGAATTGCAAGTGCCCAGGACGCATACCAGATACCGATGCACGCTACTGGTATCGACCCAAACAGAACCACGCCAATTAACATGCCCATAAGCACTTGCTTGATACGCTTATCGGTCGGTTTCTGTTTACGTTTGCCGGTCATTGATTTGCGCCTTGTGGTTCAGGTATGGGTGTTTGGCAAGAGCACTTCCAGCCAGATTCAGCAGCATAGGGATTCTTGCTGCAATGAACTTCCTGACTCCAATATGAGCCGAAGGGGTCCCAATCGTAATAGCTAATATCTACCTCAATCTCGAGACTCGGACACTGTTCTTGAATCGCAGCCTGTATAGAGTGTAGTGACAAATAACCACTCAATCCCATGTAGATTTCATAAGCACCGCCCACCAGTAGAAAGCATATATATGGGCCGATGAGTGCTATGACAATCGCAAAAATGACAATCACTACCTTGCCCTTGATAGTCATCGACTGCTGCTTGGGTTTCATGCGCATCAGTGTTCCATGTTCCTGTCGATATCCCGATTATAAGTTCAAACACCTCACATCTCCGTAAGACATCACCTTGCCATCGCCCGTGCTTGCCGCCAAAATACGCCCCATGACGCATCCTGACCGTTCCCTCCCAATTATTCCAAGTGTGCCGCGCACGGCCTGGGTCGCCCTGCTGCTGATCTGGCTGCTGAGCCTGATTCCCAAGCTGCTCGGCGCGCACAATATGGTCTGGGAAATCGACATGGTGCCAGTGGTGATGCGCGGCAGCGATTGGCTGGCAGGCGGGCCTTTTCCTGCCTTCGGGACACTCAGCAGTGTTGCCGCCTATAACATGCCGATGCTCGTCTGGCTGAATTTGCCTATGCTCATCGTGACGGGCAATCCCTTCTGGGCGATGTTGCTGACAGGCATCCTCTGGAACGCCCTGAGCACACGGGCCATTTTCCGCCTGGGAACCGACCTGTTTGGTCTGCGCGCAGGATTGGCCGCTGCGGCCCTGTTCGCGTTCCATGAAACCAGCATCGCCGGAACCTATACGGCCTGGGCGCAGTTATTCCTGCCGGGCTTCTTCGCTATGACGCTGCTCTGCCTGTGGCGATGGATCGCTACCGAACGCGGTTTCTATCTGGCATTATCGGGTATTATCGCGACAGCGGCCTTCATGACCCACTTTGGCGCGGTGCTGCTCTATCCGGCCATGCTGGTGATCGCCCTGATGCTGCGCGCGCGCTGGCAGTGGCGCGGACTGCTGATCGGGGCAGTGGTGGTGATGGCTATGCTCGCGCCCTACCTGCTGTTTGAAGCTGACCGCGATTTCGCTGATGTGCGTGCCTTCTTCGCGAAGGAGCCGCTAGTTGGTCAGCAGGCCCTGGACGATGCTGCCTACCTCAAGCCGGAGAGTGGCCCGATTGCGCCGCCTTATGACGGTCCCGCATCGGCAGGAGCATCCGGGCCGGATACCTCATCACCCAAACGCGCCACTGAGGTCATCGAACAAGCATCTGCACCTGTTTCGCGCTCAACGGCTGAACGTGCGTTCGATTTCCTTATCAGCGTACCGGAACAGATACGTATTGCTTTCTGGTTGGCTTTCCAGGGACAGGCTCCTGGATGGGGCAGCCTGTCAGGCATCGCCATTGCGATCAACCATGCCATGTCCGCGATTTTTGTCGGCGGCAGCCTATCGGCGATTGGCCGCTGTCTATGGCTGCTGAAAAAACGTGGACTGCGCCAGTTCCAGCGCATTCTGATCGACACATGGGCTGGGCGTGTACTAATTCTTCTGATCTTCCTGTTGGTGATCGCTGCCGGATTCATCGCCACGCGCACACCACCCTGGGAGCAGCCGACATACTATCCTGGCTTCATCAGCATTCAGTTGATCGTCGTGGCTACGACCCTGGATGCCCTCTTCAGCCGCTTGATGGCTAGCAATCGCGCTCAAAATATGGCGCTCATCATCGCTGTAGCGTTGGCGGCGTCAGTCGGCGGCATGGACCGCATCGGACGCATTGTGACCTATGACGACAGCGTTCATACACCGCTGAATGGCTGGCTGTATCGGCATGTAGAAGCGGCTGTAGATTACATCGCTGCCGATTGGCAGGGTAGCGATACGCTGGTCATCAGCTACGACCTGATGCCGGAGATGCGCAATTACTGGTGGATCATCCCCTGGAGCCGCACCGACCCGGCCTACACGATGGGCCTGCCTTATGACTACCTGCTGAAGGTTCAGCACGGCCTGACCAACACCAATACCAACCCCATCGGCTGGGCCGATGCTGCCGACTACATCGTCGTCTGGGAACCGGGCCTATCGCGTCATGATTTGTCTCAATATGAGGTCGCCCAATTCGGCACGATTTATGTCCTCAAGCCCAAGGGATGAACCCCAAAGGAATTTTATGGGTAAGTTGGTATCTCAGGAAAGATGGAAGCAAAATAAACGTATTCATTTTGCTGACTGTCAACAACAAGTGAATCAACATTGCTGGAAATGTTGTGATAAAACAGTTGATCGAATCGCATATTTCGTCTCAACATGGGGCAACCATCGTCTCGTTGACTGAAAAATATGCTATCTATATCGGCCCAGTGAATATTGCATACGCCTTCCAGATCGTTGTTTTGCCATAGGGTTTCACCGCTAAATAGATCAACGACGGTCGTACTACCTATGTTAGGATATGAACCCCCTATAGCGATGCGGCTGCCATCTGGTGAAACAGCCATAGATGTGATGATCTCGACTTCAGGAGCTTCAAAGCTGCGCTCATAGAGGACTTCAAGCTCATTAGACGTCGTATATCGTAAAATGCTCCACCGATATGGAACGTCGCCTTCGCTTGTAACAACGATATTGATGTGCTTATCATGCTCGTCATAAAAAATATTGTGGACATCCATGAAGAAACTATCGGCATACATATCATAGATATCTGCCACAATTTGCATATTCCCCTGCAAATCAACTGAGGCAAGTAACACGATGTCGATAGGTCCGTCGTTTACTTCAGATAGGATAAAGTAAATCATTTCATCATCAGGAACATATATAGCATGATGCGCCAAAAGGGGGAGATGATTTAGCTTGTTCACTAAACTAAGCTTATTTGCATCAATATGTGTGAGGGCTGTTTGCGTACCTGTTTGGAGATCAACCAGATATAAATCTGACCAGGAACGACATAAAGCTGCTCCACAGGTTGATGGTCCAATATAGATAAACTGCTGGCTATCGGGCAACCATAATACCGGTAAGGTCGTCCTTTCAGTGAATGAATAAATCACATTCCCAGAAGCAACATCAAAAATAAGGGAGCTGTCTATATCTAAAATTATGAACAATTTTGTGCTATCGGGTGACCAGGAGACGCTATACGCTTGTTCAATTGGGGTTGTTAGCGTTTGTTGTTCATAGATGCCGGTTGTGACATCCAACAACAACAGTGACCCACTCAAATCATCCTGCCAGACGATAAAGGCAAGTGTTTGCGCATCTGGCGACAAAGCAAAGATCATTCGTTCAAATAGATCCTGATTAGCATTAAATTGATTCTTGATAGTGAAACCATCAAGAGTTGCAATAGTTTCACCCGGCTGACCATCTTGAAGGACACTGCGAATCGTGAGGCTTTGAGCATCAAGAGACAGGGCATAGCCGCTAATCATATTGGGTTGTGCAAGTGTAGGGGCACTCAAGTAAAATAATTGCAGAAAAATGAGGCAGATCGTAATTCTGCATGTAACTATCTTCATGAATTATCCTTTGTTGAGCAGTAGCAAGACGACGGTGATCTTACTATAGTTTATGTCTTGCCTGACGGACAAACCATATGGTTGTTAGGAAAATACCATGCGCTATGCACTCATCAGTGACATTCACGGCAATGCCATTGGCCTGGATGCTGTCCTGGCAGACATTGCCGAACAGGGTGGTGTCGATGGCTACCTGTTCATGGGTGACTATGTCGCCATCGGTACCGATCCGCTGGGCGTGTTGACGCGCATCAGCCAGTTGCAAAATGCCGTTTTCATTCGCGGCAATACGGATCGCTACCTGTTCGAGGGCAGTTTCCCGCCGCCCACCGTAGAGCAAGCCAAAGAAAATCCTGAGCTGATTCGCACAATAGTCGAAGTGCATTCCGGCTTTGCCTGGACGCAGGGCGTTCTGGCGCATCTGCGCGCGGACCAGACCAATGCGCTGCACTGGCTGAAGTGGCTAGCCTCTTTGCCGCTCGACATCCGCTTAACATTGCCAGATGGCACCCGACTTTTGCTGGTCCATGCACGGCCTGGTCATGACGATGGTGCTGAAGGTTTATATGCGAAATCCAGCGATGAGGACATCTCAAAGTGGTTTGTCGGCCATGATGCCGACTTGATCTGTGTAGGACATTCGCACTGGCAGACTGAGCGCCGCATCAACGGGGTGCATGTGGTTAATCCGGGCAGCGTTGGCAACCCCAAAGGTGGCATTACCGCCAAATATGCCATTCTGGAAGCTGAAAAAAGTGGCTATCAGGTCCATATGCGCCAGGTCGCGTTCGATGCCCAGGCTGTCCTCAAGCAGCTAGACGAGGTTCGCCATCCCGCGCCTGCTTATATTCGCCTGTTTTATGGAGAAGGTTTTAAGGGCGCAAACTAGCGCGGTGGATAGGCTTCCTGCTCATCGTCGCTGCCTTCACGCCGCAGCGTCGTGTGGTAGACCGTAAAGCCCAGCTTCATCCAGAACTGTTTGCCTTCCGGGTTGCGTTCGAGCACATCAAGGGTGATGGCACAGCCCTCAGGGAAATATTCCCCGACAATTTGCTCAAAAGCGCGCTGGCCGATGCCGCGCCGCCGTGAACTGCGCGTCACGAAATACTGGCGTACATGAATGTTGCTGTGATAAGGGAAATACTCGTCATCGACGGTGCGGTACAGAATATAGCCGACGACCTCTTCGCCTCGCTCCATGATGACAGCATGATAATGGTCTTCCAGCCAGCGCGTCATACGTGCGACTAGTTCGTCCATGTTCATGGGGTTGCGACTGCGTTCGTCCTCAATGAGTTCCTTGTTCATGCGGGCCAACAAGGGGATGTCTTCCATTGTCGCCCGACGGAAAGACAGGTCCATTTGGTTATCACCAGTGGGTTTAGGTAAATCCGTACGAAATCGACTGAGATTATACCCTGTCTGCAAATCAGTTTATAGCCGACACTTGTCACGCTTGTCCATGAATGGTCTTTATGTTACATTTGAGCTGTAAGTGGTTCATAGAGGGTCATAAATGTTCACAAGGTCGGCTGCATTCTATGATGCAATCTACAGCTTTAAGGATTATGTCACGGAATCGGAACGGGTTCACCACCTGATTGAGACTCATATCGATGGTCCATCAGCCCGTTTGCTGGATGTGGGCTGCGGAACAGGGGCGCACAGCGTCCATTTACAGCAGCACTACCACATCACAGGCATTGACCTTGACGAGAATATTCTGGCCGAGGCGCGCAAGCGTCTGCCCAATGCCACCCTTTTGCAGGCGGATATGCTCAACTTTGAGCTAGGCCAGCAGTTCGACGCCATCATTTGCCTGTTTGGTGTCATCGCTTATGCGCAGACTGTCGAAGGCATGGCGCAGGTGGCGACGCACCTCTATCGGCATCTGCGGCCCGGTGGTGTTGCGCTTGTAGAGCCGTTCATCTACCTCAGCGACTATCGTGTGGGGCATGTCGGCGTTGATCAGGTGGAGGCCGATGGCGCAAAGATCGTGCGCATGAGCCACATCGCTACCGACGATCCCCTGCCCTTAACTGCCGCAACGACGATCTCGCTCGATTTTCACTATTTGATTGGCCGCGCTGAAGGCATCACTCACGAACAGGAAATACATCGCATGGTGATGGCAACCCGCGAAGATTATCAGCAGGCTTTGTCCTCTGTCGGGTTCAATGTGTCCTATGACGAACAGGGCCTGATGGGACGTGGGCTGTTCATATGCAAGCGCAATGGCACAGCCCGACAGCCTTCGGTGGATCTGGCGTAAGGAGCAGGCAATGGTTGATGATAAGATGCACGACGATGAAGTCGATATTGATAGCAAACTGGTTCGACGTCTGCTGACCAACCAATTCCCAAAATGGTCCAGATTACCGCTTGCGCCCGTACTTTCCGCTGGCACAGACAATGCACTCTATCGTCTGGGGGATGATTTATGCGTGCGCCTGCCGCGTATCGATTGGGCAGCGGGCCAGGCCCAGAAAGAAATGCGCTGGCTGCCGTTCCTGGCCCCCCATCTGCCATTGGAAATTCCGGTTCCACGGGCAGTAGGCGAGCCAGAAGACGACTATCCCTGGCACTGGGGCGTCTATGAATGGCTTGATGGCCATAACGCCACTATCGACCGTCTGACGGACAAACAGCAAGCAGCCATCGATATGGCGGAATTCATTCGTGCCATGTGGACAATCGACACGACGGATGGCCCACGAGCCGAAGCCAACTCGGCGCGCGGCGTGCCGCTGGCATTGCGGGAAGATATGACCCGCGCCGCGATTTTCAGTTGCCAGGGGATGATCGACACTCATGCTGTAAATGCTGCCTGGAAAACCGCCCTGGATGCGCCTGCCTGGGATGCAGAACCTGTGTGGCTGCACGGCGATATTCAGTCGGGTAATTTGCTGGCCCAGGATGGTGAACTGACGGCTGTCATTGATTTTGGTGCGATGGGCATTGGTGATCCAGCCTGTGACCTGATGGTCGCCTGGAATCTGTTTACCGCCCCTATGCGCTGGACCTTCCGTCAGGCCATCGATGTCGATGATGCGACCTGGGTACGTGGACGTGGTTGGGCGCTCTCGGTGGCGCTGGTGGCACTCCCCTATTACCGCACGACCAATCCGGTGCTGGCGGATATTTCCCGCTATGCCATCGACCAGGTGTTGGCCGATGTGGAGCGCGAACGCGGCTAATTCGCCATTCTAGGCACTTCGCCCAAATCGTGATGCTTTTCACCATTTGTAAGCTCTGCTGAATTTGCCTTGCAAACCCCATTAAGACCCACGTTTCCCGCCCAATCGCATGCTAGACTGCTTGTAGAACGCAAATAATTTTTGTTGGAGCAAGTAGCTTATGGAACGGGTTGGCTTACGAACAAGTGATTACATTGCCCTGGAAAAACAGTATGGGGCCAATAACTATAAGCCGCTGGATGTGGTGCTGGAACGCGGCGAGGGCATCTGGGTATGGGATGTCGAAGGCAAGCAGTACCTTGATTTCTTGAGTGCGTACAGTGCCGTCAACCAGGGACACGCTCATCCACGCATTTATCGGGCACTTGTGCAGCAAGCCCAAAAGCTCCCCCTGACTTCACGCGCGTTTCGTAACGATCAACTGCCACTTTTGGCCAGTGAATTGTGCGAATTGACAGGCTATGAGCGCATGCTCCCCATGAACAGCGGTGCGGAAGCCGTCGAGACAGCGCTTAAGATTGCCCGCAAATGGGGCTACATCGTCAAAGGTGTGCCAGAGGGCAAAGCCGAAATCATCGCCTGTAGTGGCAACTTCCAGGGACGGACCATCAGCATCATCAGCTTCAGCGATTCCGAGCAGTACCGCGCCGGATTCGGCCCCTTCACCCCTGGCTTCAAAATCGTGCCTTATGGCGATGCCGATGCGCTGGAAGCGGCCATCACGCCCAATACCGTCGCCTTCTCTGTTGAACCGATCCAGGGCGAGGGCGGTGTCATCGTGCCGCCGGAAGGCTATCTGCGTAAAGTTCGCGAAATCTGTACACGGCATAATGTGCTGCTGCTGACCGATGAGATTCAGTCTGGCCTGGGTCGCACCGGTAAATTATTGGCCGCTCACTGGGAAGATGTCCGCGCCGACCTCGTGACCATCGGCAAGGCGCTTTCCGGCGGCTTCTATCCGGTTTCCGCTGTTCTGGCCGATTCCGCCGTGATGAACGTCATCACCCCAGGTGATCATGGCAGCACCTTTGGTGGCAATCCGCTGGCAGCCGCCGTTGCGCGGGAAGCGCTGGCCGTGCTAGTCGAAGAAGGCATGATCGAGAATGCACGGAAAATGGGCGACTACCTCATGGACCGCCTGCGCCAGATCGACAGTCCGCATATCAAAGAGGTGCGTGGACGCGGTTTGCTCATCGGTGTGGAACTGCATCCATCGGCGGGTGGGGCGCGCCGCTTCTGCGAGGCGCTCATGGAACAGGGCCTGCTCTGCAAAGAAACGCACGATAACGTCATTCGCTTTGCACCGCCGCTGGTCATCGACCGCGACGATATTGACTGGGCGCTGGACCGCATTGGGCCTGTGTTGATGATGGACTAGCCATAGCACAATATGATGGAGAAAGAACAGGGAAACGAAAACAAGTCCTGGAACATGCCGCTTGAAGTGGGCAATCCTGTCTGGGACTTGTTGATTACCAATACGGCCAATATGAGTCGTGGCTGGCTCACTCTGGCGGAAAGTGAGAAACGGCAGATGGCAGAAATCATACTCGCGCCATTTGCTTACGAGCCAGAAATGCTAGCGCTGTTCATTCAATCCGTCGATGAGCGATCCAGCGCATAATAGCGGAAAACGTTCTGTAGGGGCACAATACATTGTGCCCTTTTTAGTATCCACAGGTCGAATAATGCAGCTCACCATCGAACCCGAAGCGGCCAACAGCCCCCTGGCAAAACAACTCATCGCGGAACTCTCCGCAGAACTCGGCGCGATCTATGGCGATGATGGCAGTGGCGGCTTTGATCCGTCCGATGTCATGGTCCCCAGGGCGGCTTTTGTCGTCGCCTGGGTCGATGGCGAGGCGGTCGGCTGCGGCGCTTTACGCCCAATGCCCGATGCCACCATCGCTGAAATCAAGCGCGTGTATGTGCGTCAAGATATGCGCGGACAGGGTATCTCGCGTAAAATCATGGAATTCTTAGAAGCTATTGCACACCAGTACAGCTACACCGGCCTGATGCTGGAAACGGGGATTCAGCAGCCAGCCGCGATGGCCCTCTACGAGAATATGGGCTATTCTCGCTGCGATTGCTACGATCTGTATGCCGACGATCCTCGCAGCGTGTGCTATCGCAAGGAAATAAAATAGGGCCGAACCAGGCCCTATTCTGTGTTTTCTGTCGGATTTATTCCTGAATTGGCTCGTAGATCATTGCGACCACGCCACCATCGCCCATAGGTTTCGTTTCGACCAGCTTGAAGGTCGCTGTCATGCCATCGACGAATAATTTTTGACCCTGGCCCAGCACAACCGGATAAACCAGCAGACGAACACGATCAACGAGGCCATTTTCCAGTAAACTCTGCGCCAGTTTGCCGCTGCCATGCACCGTGATGTCCTTGCCATCCTGCTCCTTGAGCTTGGCAATTTCTTCCACCACGTTATCGCTGATGATGACCGAGTTGTTCCAGTCGGCATTTTTCAGCGTGGTTGATACGACATACTTCCGCACACCATTGAAGTACTCCGCGCCCTGATCT
This sequence comes from Anaerolineaceae bacterium, assembly GCA_020634165.1. Taxonomy (GTDB): domain Bacteria; phylum Chloroflexota; class Anaerolineae; order Aggregatilineales; family Phototrophicaceae; genus Phototrophicus. The sequence goes on from JACKCF010000002.1 coordinate 763,979, forward strand.
TCGCTGGTCGGCCACGCCGCCGCGAAGCCTTCATAAGTTACGCGGCCCAGCAGGAGGGCATCTGTTGATTCACTTTCTTCGCCTTTAAAAGCTGCGATGTCGTCATTCCAATAAGGGAACGTCCAGGCGGGGTTCTCGATAACGCCATCCAGTGACATGAATTCGGTGATGACTAACTTACGCATGATGTGCTCCTCAGGTGGTATGTCGTTCGTTGTTTACGTGCTCATCATAAAACAGCCGCGCGCAGAGGTATTGGAAAAAAACGCAACATCGTTGCGACTCAGCCCATGTAGGATTTGCGCGTGACTTGCTCGGCGATTTCAGTCGGTGTTTCACCAATGAAGCGCTTCAGCGAGTTAGTCAGATGTGCCTGATCGAAGTAGCCCAGATCATAGGTGGTATCCAGGATTGGCTTGCCCTGTTCCAGCAACACTGCCGCCTGACGCGCGCGTTCAATTTGCTGGATCATCTTCTGCGAGATGCCCGTTGCTCTCTGAAAGCGATACTGCAAGGCGCGCGGTGAAAGGTCGGGTGTTTCGCCCTGTAATGCTGCCGTGACAACTGGATCATGCGTCAGAATCTCTTGTTTAAGCAGGCGATTGATGAACACATCCGCATTGTCAAAAGTCGGTACTTCCCATTTGGAACCCAGCAGCCAGAAAGAACGGGTCGATGCCAGTGGCAGGACGACATCCTGGCGGTTAAGCATCGATTGTAAGGGTAAATTCGGCATAAAAGTGCCCAGCTTAAACGTAATGCCGAAGTAATCCGCGTCAGCGGTGGATTCGCCAAGGGATGCCTTTGTTTCCGGCCCCCGTACCCCGATGGTCATTTTGTTATCTATCTGCGTAAAGACGATTTCCCAATTGACGGCAGCCGTCGATAAGAAAGACTCGGCGCGCTCGGTCTGCATGTGCCAGATCATGTCAATATAGGATGAAAGGGGCGAATGGGTATCAAAGACGAAGTGCATGCTGTCTCCCCTCGCAATCAAAACCAGCGAATGAAGCGGCGTCATTCGTGGATGGTGTATGCGTTTCCAACGACAGACTGATTATACATCAAAAAAGGTACGGCCCTGGCACATGACCAGGGCCTCCTCCCCCTATGTGGAGGCGCGCATTTTACGCGCCCCATAAATGTGAATGGCCTTTTTGCCAGACGTTGGCCTAACTCTGGATGTAGAACATCACATCGTCGATGTTGCTGCCCGGTTCGTTGTGGTCGCCATCGGTCAGCGCCAGATAGGTGCTGAGGATGATGCGATAGGTACATGATGGCCATGTGCTGGTATCGACCACATAGCTCCCGAACACCCCGCGGCTGGAAGTTGTTGGCGCAGGTGTTGAGGCCGGTGCCGGATTCGGGTTGCTCTGGCTCGGCAGGGTTGGCGCTGTCCATGGTGAGGCCGAACTGGTGATGCCCAGCGACCAGTCGCGTGTAAACTCGTGGTCGACAGTGAAGCGCACATTGATGGCGTTGCCCGTGACTTCGCTGCATGGATCGCTGACCAGTTCACCCAGGTCCACCTCGCCGATTTCGCGCCAGTTATTGACGTACAGCGGGTAGGCCGCGCTCTGGTAGAGAGTGCCTGCTTCGCCCACATCAATCCCCTGCAAACGGACGAACAGCAGCTTGCCATTTTTCACGCTGCCAACCGGAGCAGCGACACCCGCCGTTGCGGGGCCAGGGTTGCCACCAGGGGCCGCAACTGATGGGGTATGGAATGACATCAGGTTGTTGTTCGGATTGAAGTTGGCATGCTGCGGAACTTCAACCCAGCCATTGGTATCAGGAACCAGATTCACGTCAAAGTCGGTGATGCTGACGTCCGGCACGACGCCGACCGTATCAAAGGTCGGTTCCAGCCAACCACCAGGGTTAAGCGTCCAGCCTGTCAGGATCGTGCCGATCTGGATCGAGGTGACCAGATTAGCCGTCGTCAGTGGCAGCACTGGATTGTTGGTGTCGCCGTACAGGAAGCGATACTTCATCGGCTGGTTGTTGTCAGGATGCTTTTGCGGCATCAGGCCAACCAGACGCAGGTTGCCATACAGGCCCCATCCATCACCACCTAAACCGAGGATGCTCTTGTTCAGGCGACCCTGCTGCGCGCCGCTGCTGTGGAAATCAGTCGGCAGGCGGAACACGCCCACCTGGGTGAAGAACGGATAGTCAGGGTCTTCTACGTCGATGGGAACGCACAGTTCCACACACCAGCACGGTGGGCGATTGACGCGGTCGGGGTCCAGGCCGCGTGCTTCTGGCTCGTCGATCATCAGGGCATTGTCGCTGTTACGACGCACCTTGAAGTAGACATCAGGGCCGGACTGGCCGAAGCTCTCGAAGCGAATGCCGAAACCTGGTGTCAGCGGTGTGCGAGTGAAAGTGTCGGATGTGTAGTCAATACGGAAGAAGCCGTTAGCATCTGTGACAGCACTGCCAAGCGGGTCGTCCTGTATCCAGTCATTGTCGATGGCGTTGACGGTGTAATCCGGCACTGGGATTTTGCCGCCGTTGGCGTCTTCTGCACCACACACGACCAGCCGACCAATGATGACCCAGGCATCCAGCAGGCGGCGAATCGCGCACCATAGACGCTGCGGAATGCAGAAGTCCCAGACAGCCAGAAAGTCATTTTCACGCTGGCGCCACTGCGGGTTGAGCGTGGTCAGCGAAACCTGAATTGGTTCAGCGGCTTCTTTTTCCTGGCCAGGGGCACGGTTGATGACGATATCGACCTCAAATGGGCCGCCGTTGTAGTCCTGCTCATCGCCCAATTTAATTTCAAAACGGCCGTTATCGTCAGTGCGGGTTTCTAAGAGCAGGCTCTTGGCTTTGGCGTCGACCTGTTCTTTGGTCAGCGGGGTGATCGTATCTGAAGGGCGGGCGACGACGCGATCAAGCGTGTCCTGGTCGATGTCACGACGGTAAATCCGCACGATGACGTTGGCGATGTCCTCGGTGAATTTGATGTCTTCACACAAGTACCCACACAGATGTCCTCTCAAAATATAAGACATGATGACGTATCCTCTCTCCTTATGAGACGATGGTGTTGCGGTATTCAGTTGTCTATAAATGCACTTCGCATCTACATCTTCACAGTAGAGCAGGATGTGTCGTCATTTCAAGCAATTTTTACGAGAACTTACACAGTTTTTCTGGCTTTTTGATGCTTATCTTTATCGCTTAGATACAGTTATTCATATAGACTGGTGAAGGGGGCGAATCTTCACGCAAATTATAATTTTCCACAGAACTTAAGTCTTTCGTGCCAACTTTTCCACTATGATGTATTTCGATGTATGAGATGTGGGTATCGGGTATGATGATGTCACCAGTGACAAGTCGTCAGAAATTGCTGCTGCACTACACGCTTCTCCATCTGGATTCTGAACAGATGGGTAAGATTTTCTACGATCATGTTTTATCTGCTATGCCAGACGTACACCCTATGTTTGGCGATGTTGATGCCCAGCGCAAACGCTTTATGAAAATGATGGTTCGCATTGTTCATACTGTTGATGAACCAGAGCAACTGCGAATTGTCGTTCGTGAGCTTAGAGATATGCACGCTCACTACCATCTGAAGCCGCGCCAGTTCCAGACGATGGGGCAGGCATTTTCGATGTCGCTCGTTGAAGTGATGGGCCATCGTTATACCCCGGAAATTGGCGAAGCCTGGCAGGTGCTCTATCGCCGTGTCGCAGAAGCTATGCAAGAGGGTGGCAGTAACGCTGGCTCATCCTACGGTTCCCATGCCATGCACGTTTAGTCATCGCTGGCCCCAGCCAGGCTGATTTAAATCTCATAGGAAAGACATCGCTGGACCAATGCGTCCAGAAGGTGTCGCTGTGTATGGATAAGTCCGGTTGAGTAACCTGATCCGTAAATTTTTAACGGAATTTTGATCTCGATTTGTTGACTTACTCATCCCAGCAGATTACACTTAGCGCAATGAATACATCAGGAGCCATCTAATGGCACACTATATACAGTGTTGTTGTTGTCTGGAGAACCATAGGTAGTCCAAGACTCTAGGCAATAACATCGGCTAAGAAAACACAAGCCAACGACCAGCAGAGCGCGGACTACCCTACGAAGATGGGTAGGTTTGAACGCGCTTTTTTGCTGCCCGTTGGCTTTTTTGCTTCATCGTGTTGCCAAAGCCAGTGCAGCCGGATCAGGTCGTTGGCAAACCGACATCCGTGCTGCCAGCAAGGGTCACTCGGACCAAACAGTGAAGTCACACACGCATGAAGGTCAACTCGCAAGAGAGGAAACACAGTCGCTCATGAGCGCATTACGTCAAATCACATCTCCATATAGCGCGGCAGAGCCACATCACGCCCCGATGCAGTCGGTCAGCCTGGAAGCGCAGATTGGCAATACGCCGCTACTCAGCTTCCGGCGGATGACGGCGCATCTGCCCCAGGACATCGCTATCTATGCCAAGGCGGAATGGGCAAACCCTGGTGGCAGCGTCAAAGACCGCGCCGCCTATAACATCATCCTGCAAGCGGAAAAAGATGGGTTGCTTAAGCCCGGTATGACGTTGATGGACAGCACCAGCGGCAATACGGGCATTGCCTATGCCATGCTCGGTGCGGCGCGCGGCTACAATGTCAAACTGTTCATTCCGGCCAATGCCAGCCCGGAACGCCTCGCGATTCTGCGGGCGTATGGTGTCGATATCGAACTGACTGACCCATTAGAAGGCAGTGACGGTGCCATTCGTGCCGTCCGTGAGCTGGTTGCACAGGAACCAGATCGCTACTTCTATGCCAATCAGTACAACAATCCGGCCAACTGGCAGGCCCACTACAAAACAACAGCCCCCGAAATCTGGGAGCAGACCAGCGGTGCGATTACCCATTTTGTGGCCGGATTAGGCACCAGCGGCACCTTCGTCGGTACCAGCCGCCGCCTGAAAGAATATAATCCAGCTATTGAGATCATCTCCGCCCAACCGGACAGCGCTTTCAATGGCATCGAAGGTTGGAAGCACATGGAAACGGCCATCACCCCAGGCATTTATGATGGCTCTCTGGCAGATCGTGACCTGCCTGTGGAAACTGAAGCCAGCTATGAGATGGCGCGTCGGCTGGCGCGCGAAGAAGGTTATCTGGTGGGGATCAGCGCGGCCGCAGCGATGGTGGCTGCTTTAAAGGTCGCGGATGAACTGGCTGAGAAAGGCCAGTCCGGCGTAATCGTTACCATCTTCCCCGATAATGCCTACAAGTACCTGTCGGAACCTTTCTGGCAGCAGTAATAGTATCTCTGCCAGTACCGTAGGGGCGCAGCATGCTGCTACGCCCTTTTCACTTTTTACAGCAAGTTTTCAACGGCCTCTTTCATCACCAAAATCCGCTCCCATTCGTCGGTTTTTTCGCCAACGATGAGGGAAATGTGGCCAGAGAAGTTCGCCTGCTGAATCATGGCGACGTAGGTTTTCAGTTCGTCAGTATCTACCGACAGTCCATCGAAGGTTACTTTGAGGTGGATGCTGTTGCCACGCGGCAATAGCGTTTCCAGAGTAGCCATTTTGTCGGCACTTTTTTCCGCATTGCCAAAATCGACGCACAGCTTCAGCGGACGGTCCACCTGCCGCATAATCTCAAGCAGATTTTCAGGTTCCAAACTGAGCTGCCGCCAATTCTCGGTTGTGGTATCCAGTCCGAGTTGCTGGCCGTAGTCGAATAATTCCTGTAGCGCACGGGCGCTGCGCTCAATCGCGTCAGGGGTGGGCGCATCAATCCCGCAATCCAGCCGAACGCCCTTTGCACCCAGCGTGTGGGCGACATCCTGCCAGAATTTGGCCATCTGGAGGCTGATGAGCCACTCCTCATCATCAGCGGAGGATAGATTGCCGGTATCAATCAGCAGATTGGCCAGCGATACACCCGCATCCTCAATAGCCCGCTTTAGCTGGAGCAGGTAACTTTCTTCGACAGAAGGCAAATGGAAATTGCAAAGCTCTAATACAAAGACGCCGTTCTGCGCCATCTGTGCCGGTAAAGCGAGCAAGTCCGGGACTGCGTCACGTTCCTCGGCGGCGTGGTTAATCATGGTCTTATCCTGATCCGGTTCATACCACACCTGCCGCAGTTGACCATGCAGGGACCAGGAAGAAATGGCAAGTTCAATCATGTGTTTGACCTTCAAATGGAAATATCTGAATTTGATTTATCAGCGATGATGTACTTGGAACTACTATGGTATCTATGGAAGTCATGTAGTTCCATATGAACTTCATTCTAACCTAAAGTGTGTGAATTTGGGTTTTTGTTGCAGTAACCGCAGTAGGATGCTGCACTGAATAGAAAAGTATGTTTCCACGTTGGTTTATGGTTAAGAAAGCAGGTTGGACTACGACGTCAAATAGATGTGCTTGAGGTGAATGAATATAGCCTATCATGGGAGCAGCATAACATAAACTCAGGGCAGGTAGCGTTCCAGATGGTACTTTTTTGAAACAAAGTGATTAGCCAACGTACCAAATTATGACTGCCAGCAGAGTTATCTCACTAAGATGGACTTATTAGTTTTTCCCAACTGAGTGTGGGGTCTATCTCTTTCAAGAAGGCTTCTGCTTCTTCGATAGTATCAAGAGACCTGGTACGAAATTTGAATAATGAGGTGGCGATTGCAGTGCCCATAGTTACCAGCCTTGTTTGTTCTTGGAGCATAATGTGCCAGCCAGCCCGTTCATGTGGCCCCATCTCGCGCAGAACGCCGATCATATCTTTTACAGACATGGGTTGAACAATATGGCCTACATCCACAATGACATGAACAAGTGGCTTTGAACTACTATCCATGAGGCGTTTTGTGGAAAGGATCGCTTCTCTCACATCATTTGCAGCGACCTCACCCGAACTACTCATGTAGATGATCTCATTTTCAATATACCAACTCACCTGAAATGGCATTGTTCCCTCGTTGTCACCATAAAATGTCTTACAATATTTGGAGTATATACTAACTACGCGCCTAATAGTATTGGGGTCGAGATGCGATGTGATTTATGAAAGATCGAACTGAAGTCCTGCCAGGACGCTGGGATTTTTGCATCGAATTTCCTGCGACACATAACAACTCCATGAACGTTTGGCTATTGGTATTTTGATTCCCCCTCTGAATTTGTTAGCCTTAATGTGATTCCACACTACAACTCAGCGGGCGTTATGCACACCAGCAAGGGGAGCGACCGTGTTCGATATTAAATCCCATCTCCAGGAAATCACCGAAGCCCATGCGCCATCCGGCCATGAAGGTCCTGTTCGCGAATTAGTGCGCGATACCTGGGCTGATTTCGTTGACGAATTTGAGATCGATGGCCTGGGCAGCCTGATCGGTATCAAGCGCGCCACCCGTCCGGTTGATCCGCCGCGTAAAATCATGCTGGCTGCCCACATGGACGAAATCGGCATGATGGTGCGCGATGTGGTCGATGGCTTCATTTTCGTGCATCGCGTCAGCGGCGTGGATAACCGCATCATGATGGCCCAACCTGTGATTGTGCATGGCAAGGAACCGCTGCGCGGTATTGTCGCGACGGTGCCGCCGCACCTGCTCAGTGCCGATGATCGCAAAAAATATCCCTCGTTCGACCAGCTTGTGATCGACCTCGGCCTGCCTGCTGAGGAAGTCGAGCAGTTGGTGCAGATCGGCGACCTGATTACGCCCGACGCGCCGCTATTGGAACTCAATGGCAATCTGGTGGTGGGCAAAGCCTTCGATGATCGTGCCTGTATTGCGATTGTGTCCTTCGCGCTGAACGAACTTCAGAATATGCAGCACACCTGGGACGTTTATGCGGCGGCAACTGTTCAGGAAGAAAGCGGCCTGTATGGTGCGACAACCGCCGCCTATCACATTCAGCCAGACATCGCGATTGCGCTGGATGTCGGTTTTGCGCCGCAGCCCGGTATGCCCAGCGATGATGCCAGTGACATCGATGGTGGACCAGAAATCGCGCTGGGGGCCAATATCCATCCTAAGCTCTACGACAAAATCATCGAAGTGGCAGATCGGCATGAGATCAAATATCAGCCGATGCCCTTCGTTGGTGCAACCGGCACCGATGCCTGGGCGATTCAGGTCGCGCGTGAGGGTATCCCGACGGCGCTGCTCAGCCTGCCGATTCGCAATATGCACTCTCCGATAGAAACATGTAGTCTGCGCGACATCGAGCGAACGGGTCGTTTACTGGCGCATTTCATCGCTTCGCTGGATGCGGATTTTATGCAAGCTATCGACTGGAATGAGTTGGATGACGTATCATAGGCATGACAGGGCGCTTTTGACCCTGTTCAGTTTATGAATGTGGAGAGGCTCGGTCATGAGTGATGAAGTCACCTTTGAAGATGTGATCCACCATCTGCGTCACAATGAAGACCCATCCGCACGGGCGGAAGCCGCCCAGATGCTGGGCGATTATGTTGATGATCTAAGTGATGAAGAATACGATGCGGCTGCGGCTGCGCTCAACGAAGCCCTGACGGACCCTGACCCAATGGTGCTGATGGCGGCGATGGGTGCGCTCAGTCATTACACCCGCCGCACTGCGGAAATGGAGCAAGTCCAGGTGGAGGAAGCCGCTGATCGCAAGATCGAAGCGGTCAGCAATACCTGTGCGGTCTGTGGCAAGCCGGAAGTGCTGATTGACGCTGAAAGCTGCGATTACGAAAATTGTCCCTACAAGTAATTCATAACAATCTGTCCTAGTCGTTTTCATCCGAGAGTGTGGCCGAGGCACACGATACCCCATGCCCATTAATCAGGAAATCGCCCGTTTAACGGACTTAATGAACAATGGCTCGGCGTCGGCTACGACTTTTGCTGAACGCGCCCTGTGCTATCGGATGCAAGGTCGCTTTCTTCTTTCAGAACGTGACCTCGATGTAGCCATCGACCTGGAACCGAACAATCCCGTCTATTACATGGATCGCGGGTTTTCCTGTCATATGCAGGCCAACCATAAACAGGCTGTCGCTGATTTTACACGTTCGATTGAACTGGCAGGTCCGGCGAGTGAATTGGCGGCGCGCGCCTTACGCTTGCGCATCAATGCCTATGAAGGCGCGGACCAGCCAGAAAACGCCATGCAGGATGTCAATCTGCTGGTGGAATGGCTGCCGGACGATCTGCAAATCCGGGCGATGCGCGCGGCGCGGCTCATCAACAGTAATAAGCTGCAAGAAGCCTGGGGTGATATCGAGCACATGCTATCGATTGATGATACCGACTTGTCCACGTGCGTACTGTATGCTCGTTACCTGTTGATGCGTCAGCAATATGACCAGGCCGAAGAAATCCTGCATCGTGTGCTGGCCGACCATCGTGACAATGAGGATTTTGTCGAGATGTATCGTCCATATTGGACGGAAGCTCGTCAGCACCAGGGCAAAGATGTCATCCCCGATTGGTAAAGAGATAGATACTTACTGGTTGAAAGAACATACAGGTGGTTTGTTATGCCCGATATTGATCTGCTCAAAAACCTATCAGAAGCATTTGGCGTCAGTGGACAAGAGGCGGCAGTGCGCAAGATCGTGCTCAGTGCGATCAAAGAGCACGTCACGGACATCCACATTGACAGCATTGGCAACCTGACGGCGATCAAGAAGGGCACGGGGGAACGCAACCTGCGCGTGATGATCGCCGCCCATATGGACGAAATTGGCTTCATGGTCATGGGCCATGATAGCAACGGCCTGCTTAAGTTCAGCAATGTCGGTGGCGTCGATGATCGCATTCTGCCCGCGCTGCGTGTCCGCGTCGGGCCAGAAGGCATGCCCGGTGTCATTCTGTGGACGCCGATTCACAAGAATCACGACCAGGATGTGACCAAACTCAGCAACCTGCGCATCGACATCGGCGTGACCAGCAAGAGCGCCGCAGAAAGCAAGGCCAAGCGCGGCATACGCATCACCTTCGATAGTGAATTTTCGCTGGTGGGCGATAACGTCATGCGCGGCAAAGCCTTTGATGACCGCGCTGGTTGTGCCCTCCTAATCGAACTGCTGCGTGGCGGTCCTTATCCGGTTGATATTCTGGCAGCCTTTACCGTACAGGAAGAAATTGGCCTGCGTGGGGCGCGTATTGCTGCCCAACGTCTGCAACCCGATGTCGCGATTGTTCTGGAAACTACCACGGCCCACGATCTGCCCCTGGCGGATGCCGACCCCGACGAAATCAACACGCCCAATCCAGGCTGCAAACAGGGGTTGGGGCCGGTTCTCACGGTGATGGATCGCAGTATGATTACCCCGCCGCATCTGCTGAACTTCCTGCGCCAGGTTGGCGAAAATCATGAGATTCCGCATCAGCTAAAAACGGCATTAGGCGGGGGCACTGATGCGGGCAGCGTGCACGTCAGCAATGCGGGCATTCCGTCGATGGTGATCTCGATGCCCGCGCGCTATATTCACGCGCCGCGCGCCCAACTGCGCCGTGATGACTATGACAATACCCTGCGGCTGGTTCAGGCCGCCCTGATGGATATTACCCCGCAAATAGTCTCGCGAGAGGCCGCCCATTGAACGCACCCTATCAGCGCGTCCAGGTGATCATTAATCCCGCATCCGGTGGGGATGAGCCGATACTCAACACCATGAATGACATCTTCAATGAATTTGCTATGGATTGGGATGTCTCGATTACACGCAAGGCGGGTGATGGTGCCCGATTCGCTAAATTGGCGGTCGAGCAAGGCGTGGATGCCGTTCTGGCGTATGGCGGCGATGGCACCCAACTGGATGTCGCAGGTGGCATGCTGAATACGGGCATTCCAATGGGCGTCCTGCCCGGTGGAACTGCCAATGCGCTGGCCGATGAACTGGGCTTGCCGGATACTCTGGCTGATGCCCTGCGCGTTATCTGTGAGCCGCACAGGCTGCGCACGATTGATGCCGGGAAAATTGGCGACCGCTATTTTTTGCTGCGGATTGGCTCTGGCGTGATTGCCCGCTTCCACGAAGAGGTCAATCGCGAGATGAAGGATCGATTTGGTATCGCCGCTTATATCGTGGGTGCTGTCCAGGCCATGCGCGAACCGCGTTATGGCAAATACATTCTGACGATTGACGACCAACGCATCGAGACAGAAGGTATTGCCTGTATGGTCAGCAATGGCAATGCGATTGGCGCCCTCGGCATACGTCTGGCACCTGAGATCATGATTGATGATGGCCTGCTCAATGTGTATGTGCTCAATAGTGATTTGCAAACCGTATTGGGCATTATGGGCAGCATCAGCGGACGTGAAGACATGCCATTGCAGCAGTGGCAGGGCAAAACCATCCATATAGAAGCGGACCCGCCGCAGAAGATTTATGCTGACGGTGAAGAGGAGCCTGCGGCAGAGACCCCCTGCACGATTGAAACACTCGCCGGAGCGCTCAAAGTGATCGTAACCGAGGGTGAAATGTTTGATGATGCATGAGTATGATATGCTTCTCAATCATACACTGACCACAGGCGACAATTACAGCAAGAGGTGTTATTCTTAACGCAATAATCGTCGGATTGTCAGTATGCTAAGATAAGCCAGACATAGGACTTTGTAAGCGTCCATGACAGCTATCAGCACGACACAGCTCATCCTTGATGCAGTCGCCGTACCACTGCTCGTGGTCGATGCTGGCAGTATTGTGGCGGCTAACAAAGCCTTCCTCATGCTCGGCGGTTGCACCCTTGAGGATATCCTTGAGAAACCGCTTACCGATGTACTTTCAACAGAACAGTCCCCTTTTCCTGATTTAACAGCGACATCGCCTGAACAGCCATTTACCGTCACGCTGAAATTAACACAGGGCGACCTGTGCCTGTGTAGTGTGGGACCATTACCCGTTGCCGATGTCAATTGCGGCGACGATACCCTGCTGTTGACACTCTTGCCTGGCACAGACTCGGCGCAGACCCTGCCGCTGGAAAGACAAGTGCTGTTAGGTGAATTACAGCCGCTCATAAACAACGTGCACGATATTCGGTCGATGCTCAATCGCATGCTGGATTTCATTGCGCTGCATGTCGTCTACACCAGCGCGAACATCTGTATGGTGGATAAAAACCACTACGATCTGGCAGTGATTCGTGGGTACCCTGATACCCTCAGTGCCAATATCATCCAGACATTTTTGTCTAATAAGATTGTGCGGCAGGCTCTGATCACGCAGCAGCAGCCTGTTATCGTGCACGACACGGCTAAAGCCGATCATTGGCAGAACATACCCGGCACTGAACATATCGCCAGTTGGATGGCCGTACCGATTGTGTTCCGCGATCAGGTCATTGGCATCATCAACCTCGATCATACGGATACCAATCACTTCTCTGTGCGTGATACCGACTTCGTTGAGGCGATTGCCCAGGCCAGCAGCCAGCGGCTGGTCACAGCCTGGTTGCAGGAGCGCGCCGAATACGAATTGCAGGAGCGCGAAAAGACGCAGGATGTCCTGCTGGATACCCTCATCAAGACCGATGCACTGTATCAGGTAGCCCGTTTGCTGATCCATACGGAGAACCTGGAAGAAACCCTGCTGGAAGTGCTCAACATCATCGCCATGTCGCTGGAGACGGATACGCTCTTCATGGTGACTTATGATCCGGTTAATGCCGAGGTCCAGCGCAAGGTTCTGGTCGGTGAGGGCGATCCTGACACGCTTCTGGAAGATTACCAGGGTCTGCTGGATAAGATCGAGGGCTACGAAAAGCGCAGTGCGGCTGATCTGGCGGCGGCACCCCTGGCGGAATCCGGGCATGTGGTGGCATTGCCAGACGGACGTCAGGCGATTGCGGGGGATATTCGCGAGTATGGTGTCATTGTCGCCATACGGGGTTCCAACGGGGACGACTTCAGCATTGATGATGTCGAACTGCTGGTAGCAACTGGCAGCCAGTTAGCCATTTCTCTGGAAAATGCGGATCTGGTCGAACAACTCCAGCAGAAGAATATGCGCCTGGAGTACCTTGTTGATAAGCACATCCGCGATCTGCAACTTGAGCGGCAGCGTTTACGGGCCATCCTGGATGCAACTGGCGAAGGCATTTTCTACATAGAGGATTTCCGTTTTGAATACGTCAACCCGACGCTGTGCCGCATGGTCGGCTATGGCCCGTCGGAACTGATTGGCCAGAAGCTGGAAAAAATTCACATCGAAACCGAATCCGACGCCCATGCTGATCCTTTCGCCGGATTGATGAGCAGTGCCGATCCATTCACCGATCAGCTTGAAGTGGCGCGTATTCGGCGCAAGGACGGTACCGAGTTTTCGGCGCACATCACTTTTACCCTTGTGGGTGGTCCTGGCGCGGAACATATCCGCATGGTGGGCGTCGTGCGCGATGTCAGCCGACAGATCGCATTGCAGGAACAACGCATGCGCTTCATCACCAATGCAGCCCATGAACTGCGCAACCCACTCACCAGCTTCGCGCTGCGTTTGCACATGCTGCGCAAACAGCCGGAGCGCCTTTCGCACCATCTTGAAACATTGGAGCGCGTGAACGGTTACATCATCAACCTCGTTGAGGACATGCTCGACCTGACGCGCTTTGAAAAAGGCTCGCTGCATCTGGCATTGGGTGATGTGGATCTCAATAGGCTGGTGCATTCCGTGAGCCAGAAAGTGGACCTGTTTGCCAAAGAGCGCGCCATCGAGGTTGACCTACGCCTGCCAGATCAACCAATAGCCGGGCAGATTGATGCGGAACGCTTTGCGCGTATGCTGGAAAAATTGCTGACCAACGCCATTAGCTTTAGCAAGCGCGAAACAACCGTCATCTTTAAGCTGGAAAAAGTGCTGTTCATCGGCCTGGACTATGCCAGAATCACGGTAGAAGATACGGGCGAACCGATGGACGAGGACACGCTGGAAACGATCTTTGAGCCGTTCAGCCGCCCGGGCCTGGGCGATCAGGTTGATACGGGTATGGGCATGGCGCTGGCCCATGCCATCGTTCGGCTGCATGGTGGCTCCATGATGGCGACCAGTTCCCAGGGCGAGCCGAACCGTATCGTTGCGCTGATTCCTTTGCACAAGCCTGCGGCTGCCGCCGATTGATGGGCTTTCACAGGCAGAACCCACGCGGTTCCCACAGGAGTATCCCCTTATGACTTATATTTTTCAGGGCAAGTGCGTCCGGCTGCGGGCTGTTGAACCGGACGATTGGCAGATTCATGACAAGTGGAACTACGACAGCCAAGCTGCACGTGCCACCTATGAGGTGCCTTTTCCTACATCCGTCACTAGCGTACAAGCCTGGAGCAAGGAAGAATCGACCAAAGGCCCTGCAAACGACTGTTTCCGCTTTCAGGTCGAAAACCTCGATGGTGAACTGGTGGGCACCATTAACACGCACAGTTGTGATCTGCGTAATGGCACATTTCGTTATGGGCTGGCGATCCTGCCGGACCATCAGCGACGTGGCTATGCGACAGAGGCGGTTTTGCTGGTGCTGCGCTATTTTTTCCTTGAGCGCCGCTATAACAAGGTCAATGTCGAAGTTTATGGCTTTAATGAGGCATCCATCGCGCTGCATGAGCGTTTAGGCTTCGTGCTGGAAGGTCGTCTGCGCCAGGTTATCTATACCGATGGCGTATACCATGATTCGCTGCAATATGGCCTGACGCGCGACGAATACTTCGCCAAATACAGGACCTATTTCGATAGTTAGGCCAGTACCTCGCGCAGAATGCCAAACAACGCCATACATAGCTGCTCGACGTAGGCAGCGACGTCATTTTGATTGGCAATATCCGCATAGGGGATGACCACGCCACGCCAGCCTTGCGGGTTCCAGAATGCAGGCTTAGGTAGGGCTGGCGGCGAAAAATCCTGTGGATACGGATAGGCATAGGCATACAGATAAGGCCGCTCATAGCCAGGGCTGTAGGGCGCAAAGCCAATGTTGATATGCGCCTGATGCTCATCCATCTCTCCCGATGCAAACCACAATGTCGAAAGATCGAAATGTTCCGGCCACACCACCACTGGCGATAAATGCCCATTCAAACGCGCTCTGAAGCGTGCCACGCCTGTAAAAACGGCATACAGCACATTGGCATAAGCTGCCGCCACCTGCGCGTCGATAGCTAGCGGCTCATGCTGGTTGAACTCGTCAGCATTCAGGAGGGTGGATGTGCCTTCCCTGGTGTTGATGTGATGCAGCAGTGTGGAGAGCAGCGCGTCGTCGCCAGCATCGGCCAGGATGGTATCCAATTCGTCTTGCTGGAGGGCCGCCAGCAGGTCGTGCATCAGGCTGGCCTGGGAATGACTGGCAAAGGCGAAGGCGGCCTGTGTGCCGTTTGGCCGCTGGTAGATGACGAATCCGCCTTTGAAATCGAGCAGGATGCGGCCACCTTTGGGCAGCGTCTGCGAGAGCAGCCCATTTGCCTGGACATTCAGTGGCAGATGCAGCCAGTTGGGTTGTTTAGGCAGCAGCGCCCGATGAATCGGCGCCATGAGCAGTGCAACCTGATGCAGTCCGCGTATGGTTGATGTCCAGTTGGTTTCAGGCAGAGTCAGCATCAGTCGCTCCTGGGGTCATTTTCTGAATCGTCGTCAGTGGTTGAAGCATAAACGGCGGGTGTCTCACCGACCAAATCCTTAAAATCCTTGATGAAATGTGCCTGATCGAAATAACCCAGTTCCGCAGCCAACCGTGCCCAATCATCAGGCGTGCCCTGGTCGAGCATCTCAGCAGCATCCTGCAAACGGTAGCGGCGGATCGTCCATTTGGGGCTGGCACCGACGTATTGGTGGAATAGTCGCTGCAAACTGCGCGGACTGTAACCCAGGCGCTGCGCCAGGTCTTCGACGCGCATCAGGCTGCGGTCCTCACTAATCTGACCGACGATCTGCTGAACCAGGGTGACATTTTCGTCATATTCGGGCAGCCGCTTGCGCAGGAAATCCTCGACCAGCGTGATTTTCGCCGGAACATCATGGGTGGTCATCACCTGTGCCTGCAAATGCTCCCCGGATGGACCGAAGGCATCGCGTAGGCTGATGAGGCTGTCCGTGAAATCCGCAACGGGTGACTGAATGAAAGGGTAAAACGCGCCAATATGGAACTTGACCGCGAACACGTGTCCCTGGCTTGTCAACAGATAGCGAAAGCGCGTGGTCGCCACACCGAATATGCCCGGTTTGGCCGGATCGAACACCATGTTGATATGCGGCGAGGAAATCGTTGCCTGTTCATAAGGGGGCTGCCCACGCAGGTCCCAGTCAATCACCCAGTAACGATCCACATAGGCTGACAGGTCCGGCGCCGGGGAATGCCGACTGAGCTGGAAATGCTGCTCTGCCAACTGCGGTTTTAAGATGCCCCGACTGGTGCGGGTGGTTGGTTCCACGTATTAGCCTCGCTCAAGCTAGTTGACATTTGCTGCATGACAGGTTCAGGATTTTATAAGAGAGCATACATTGTAGGGGCAAGACATGTCTTGCCCAGGGTTTGGCATGACAAACCCCTACGAAGCTGCTTCTTAAATCAAATGTCAATGTGCTATGTAATCTTTAGCACAGAATTTCTAATCTGTCGCATTTTTACAATAGGTTCACACCCTTAAATGATACCCTGACCCTAGCATATTGACCTGAACATCACATGAAGGAACGCAGCATGCCAACCGCCAAAGCACAATTTACCCTCAAAACCTGGGACGAAAAACCCTACCTTGAACTGGATGATGGTGCCAAGATGACCAAATCGACTATCACCTATGGCTACAGTGGCGACATTGAGGGTGAAAGCCAGCTCGATTATTTGATGTATTACAATCCTGACAAAAGCGGTACCGTCGTTGGCTTGCAGCGCGTGACTGGCTCATTTGCAGGCAAAAAAGGCAGCTTCGCTATCAAACACGTAGGTACATTTGACACAGATGGCAAATCAGGTGTGCAGGAATCACTGGAAATTGTGCCAGGTTCCGGCACAGATGAACTGGTCGGTTTGCGCGGGACCGGAACTTTTGACATCAGTGGGCACATGGAAGCCTATCCGGTCGAATTTACCTATTCATTTGATGGTGACTAGACGCGACGGCATAGTTAATAAAAAGGACGCTGCGAGGCGTCCTTTTGCTTGAGCGTACTGATGTCTACCAACCGATTCCAGCGGTGAGTGTTGGGTCTTGCGGCACATCGTTGTAGCGAATCTCAAAGTGCAGGTGCGGGCCGGAGCTATTGCCCGTGCTGCCGACCAGTCCAACGACCTGACCGGTGCTGACAACCTGCCCACAACTGACGTTGCGCTGGCTCATATGGCCGTACAACGTCGAGAAGGGGCCGTGCCCCAGAACAACCGTGATCCCATAACCCCAATTACTCGTCCCACTGAAAAGTACTGGTCCGCCATTGGCCGCATAGATAGGCGTCCCAACCGACGCGGACAAATCCAGCCCGGTGTGGCCGCTGAAGAAGCCGCGCACCCAGGTGCCGTTCGGCAGCGGGTTGCCCCAATAGGTACCACCAGCGGCCTGGACAGCACCACAACTACCCGCCTGCCCATGCGCGAAGGAAACGGTATAGGTGCCGTCGCTGTTCTCTTCGATGGTCGAGCCAGGGTCCCAGGTGATAAGCGGACCCTCGCCACCTGGCAGGAACAGGTCAAAGCCACTTTGCAGGACGAATTCCGGCGATTGGCCGTACAGGTTATTGCCAGGGAAATCGATGATATCGTATGGATCGCTAACGTTGTACTCGTCAGCGACATCGGCGACAGTCTGGTTGCGTGTTCCCAGAACTCTGTAGCAGGCACCATCCATCGGCGGGATGCGCAGCACATCACCAGGGCGGATGTTGAAGGTCAGCTTACCATTGCACCAGGCGATGCTTTCTTCAGCCAGGTTATAGCGCTGGGCGATGTCGAAGACAGTATCGCCCTGCACAACCGTGTAGTCGATGAATTCTGTACGTGGGCGCTGGGGAATAGTCGTAAATGGATCATACTGCGGCAGCGGGCCTGCCTCACGATTGAACGGAGCCTGCAATAGGGCACTGATGCGTTCCGCGCTAATTGTCGGAATGACATTGCTGTCGGTTTGCAGTTGCATGACCTCATCAGTCGGTTGTTCCTCGACCGTTGGCTGTGCTTCAGTCGTTGGGATGGCATCCGTCGGCGCGAGCGTCGGCTCATTGGCCTGTGTCGGCAGGTTGGCGACATCCGGTATGCTGTTGCTATCATTTGGCAGCAGCAAAACCACCACTGCGGCAGCGGTCAGCAACAGGGCAAACAGCATAATCACCCAACCGAAGGCACTGCCCTGGCGCGGTGGTTCCTGCACCGGACGCATCACCAGGGATGGGTTGGTATCTTCTAAGGGGTCTACAGGTGGTTCCTGAAAGTCATTCATGGTACTTCCAGCAGGCTTTTTCAACAGATAGACCTATACCTGAACACTGTCAGGTATAAGTTGGCCTGTATGGTAAATGACAGCTACGCCCCGGTCAACGGGGCGTGGGGTTTTCGTCAGGTTACTAATCTATGACTTAATCAGAGAAAGTCAGGCTAAACTGCCGCGCCACCAGCCAATCACATGGTCCACATAGGAGGCATCTGCCTTGAGCTTGGTGGGCAGGTAATAGGATGAAAGCAAGACAGCGGTGCTGAAAAGGCTGCCGCTGACCACCTCGCAGGAAAGTGACTGCCGGATTTCTCCTCTGGCCTGGCCTTCTTCGATGATGCTGTTGATGAGTCTTGTCATGCTGGTAATATATTCAGAGGCATCGTCATCATTTTTGACGAGTTCCATCGCCTCTGTAAAGATGATGCCAGCCAGTGAACTATCCTCATCTTCTCGGTAACGATACAAAAAGCGGAGAAGGGCTTCCAGGCGGTCGAGGGGCGAACCTTCCGCACTCGCCAGGAAATCAGAAACGACCTGTGCGCCTGTGTTCAACGCAAAGAGGACAATATCACGCTTGTGGTCAAAATGCTGGTAAAGTGTGGACTTTGAAATACCCACTTTTTTGGCGAGGTCATCAACATTGAGGCGGCTGAAACCATCATCATGTATGATGGAAGCCGCTGTCAAAATAATATCACGCTCACGGTTTCGACTATTTGGACGTCGCCGACCGTTTAAATTCTGTGACATAGCTATTTCTCCTGTGGCGTCGGCTCAAAATGGATAATGGCTCGTTGCCTAATCCCTAGACGACACAGTGCTTCCCCCAACGTTGTACCCTTGTAAATTATTGGATAAAAAGAATAGAAACGCAACCGTTTTCGTGACCAAATCCCCAAAAGTCATATGAAAAAGATTACTTGGTTGTATTACAAATTGAACATGAAACGATGAACACTTGAGCCTTCATTCTGTGCCCCCGTACGAGTTTGTATTCTGTTATTGGAAGTTGGCATCACGTTATACCGACGGTGGCATTTTTATTGCGTTGTCAGCTCGATGCGATCGATCCCAAAGGGTAATCTTGGTGGAATATCCATATAGAGGAACAAGAAAACATTTTGCGGTTGCAGGTAACTCTGGTCCCAGTTGTTGACGTAAAGCAGGTTGCGCTGTGGATCATACGCAACAGCGCTGCTCCCTCTAAAACCCTGCGCGATAGTCACCATTTCACCACCATCGAGGCGCATGACCGCATTTTGGCCCAGCGCAGCCGCATAAATTGTGCCCGTCGGTGTGACGGCCAGCCCATCGAAGCCAGGGGCGGCTTGTTTTGCCCCACTGAAGCGGTAGATGACTTCCGCTTCCGATTGGGTACTTTCTGCATGGGTGGGGATGCGCGTGATCGTGTTCAGAGTGGCATCTGCAACCAGGACGCTGTTGGTGGTGGCATCATAAGCCAGCCCGCCTGGTGAAGGCACCATATCGCTGGAATCGTCTAATTCGCGCCACCATAAGTCAATATCGTTGGTACTGGGTTCCCAGCGCCAGATGGCATCCTGCACCCGCTCACTGATGAAGACATGGCCATCGCTATCGACAGCCAGATCATCAAAAAACCGCACATTGGTCTGGTCTGTTTCCGCTAGCACCAGGGAATGATGAATATCCCCATCCGGCGTAATATGCCACAAAATGCCGCCCTGTATCGCGATTGGGTCCGTGTGATCCAGCGCGTACAGATTGCCATCGGGGCCTATTGCCAGGGCGATGACTGCACCGAGGCGTTCACGGGTATTGGGCACTTCACGGATCGTCCCATCCGGCGTAATCGCCCAGATGGCTCCGGTCTTGTAGCTGGCTGTATAAAGGGTGCCATCATCAGCAATAGCGAGTGTACTGGGGTAGGCATCGTCATCGGGCAGTTTTGCAAATTCGCTGATGGCTCCCACGTCAGGCGCAACCGCCGCCTGTGTACGCGGCTGATTGGTTGCTGTAGCGATGAACACGAATAAAGTCACCGCCAGCACAACGACCAGTACCAGCAAAAGGCCGCCAATATAGATAGCAACACGTGCTGGACCAGGCATCGCCTGGATACGCTCAATAGTTGAAGGTTGGCTCATAAATAGTGGGTCCTGGGGAACGGCTCCGATTTGTCCCTACAGCCTAAACGACACCACGCGCGGACGCCACGTTGAGTTGGCTTGCTGTCAGCAAACTCTCATCTTCTCAGTGCGGTTAAAGGCCGATATGCAAGAAATTCGTAAGTTGTTGTGCATAAGGTGATTTTGTTGTGCGACTGCGAAGTCGCCATTTGTCTGGGAAAAGACCTACCTACGGGAGAACAAAACTATGAAGAAAATCCTTATTCTGATCATGATGATAACGGCCCTGACAGCCTGTGACGCGCTGGCCAATATGGGCGATAGTAGCCAGGCCAATGACGATACATCCGTCGTTGATGTCAATAGCGAGGCGGATTCTTCTGACGCTGATATGGCCGACAGCGATATGGCTGATAGCAATATGGCTGATAGCGAAGATATGACCGATAGTGAAGATATGACTGATAGCGATATGGCCGAGGCTGAAATGGCTGATGATATGGCCAGTGACTATAACGGCCCCGACTGGGCGCACATCGAACTGGTTGATGCTCGCAATGGCGAAACCTTCACGCTGGCGGATTTCGCTGGTAAGACGGTCTATGTGGAGCCGATGGCGACCTGGTGCACCAACTGCCGTGCCCAGCTTCGTCGGGTACGCGATGCCATGCCGCAGTTGAATTCCGACGAGTATGTTTTCATTGGCATCAGCGTGGAATCCGGCTTGGCGAATTCGACGCTGGCAGATTACACCCAGGCCCAGGAATTTGACTGGCCCTTCGCTGTCGCACCGGATGACTTTTTGCAGCAACTGGTCGCGCAGTATGGTCGCAGCATTACCACACCGCCTTCGACGCCGCATTTCATCATTGGCCCCGATGGCACCCTCAGCGACCTGAGCACGGGCAGCCACACTGCTGACGAGATCATCCAATTGATGCAAAACGCCTCGATGGGTTCTTAGTTCCGAGAAATGTCTCATGAACAGGATGCGGTGTTTGTCGCTGCATCCTGGGGTTCACTCCTGGGAGAGTAACAAAACATGGAAGATTTAATTCTGGGCTTCGGCCTGGGTAACGCGGCCATCCTGACCAATGCATGCCTGCTGCCGCTGTATCCGGGCCTGATCGCCTTCTTAGCCGGAACCACATCCAACGAAAAGCGCGGCCCAACCTGGGGCACGGCTTTCCTGGGTGTGCTGGTGCTGGCGGGCATCCTGACGACCATGCTGATCGTTGGTGTGCTGCTGGTGCTGCTCAGTGCAGGCGCGGGCCAGGTGCTGCCAATTCTGCTGCCGATTGTGTATGCCTTCGTCATCGTGATGGGGCTGTTTATGCTGCGCGGCAGTAACCCCTTCGCCAGATTGCAGACGGCGCAAGCGCCGATGCTGCGCAATCGCTACCTGACGGCCTATGTTTACGGGCTGCTCTTTGGCCCGATGACGCTGCCCTGCACGGGACCGATTCTGGTTAGTTCGCTGTCGATTGCGACGGGCACGCAGGACATCCTCGCCACTTTCGTCTATTTCTTCGGTTTCGGATTGGGATTTGGCTGGCCGTTGTTGGTGCTGCCGCTGGTTGCGGTACCCTTCCAGCGCCGTTTTATCGGCTGGCTGACGCGCCACCATGAGGCTCTTACGCGGGCATCGGGTGTGCTGCTGCTGGCAGTGGGTATTTTTGGCATCATCACCGAACTGATGCCCCACATTAATCCTGACTTTGAGTTTGGCCTGAATGCGCAATTACTCTACTGGGTGCTGGCGCTGCTCCTGACGCTGGTTGTTGGCTGGTGGGTGGTGCAGCGAGAAAACGCCGCCCATAGCGCAGGACAAGCGTCTGCCACCTAGACTGGCGCGTGTCGGTGCTTGCGATTAGGATGATGCCCATATCGTCATGACGAGCAGGGGCAGGTCGTTTGCACCGACACCGGATCAGTAAGTGGATGCGCTGGCTATGGATCAGCAGCCTGATTGGGCTGCTGGCGGCCTGCAACCTGTCCCCCTTTACTGCCGAAGAAGCGGCTGTTGGCACACCTGTGCACATGGTATTGCCTTCCGTCACACCGCAAAACATCCCCCCAATTCCCCTGCCACCGGAACTGACTGACGAGCGCCACATCATGAGTGGCATCTGCTACGAAGCGGCTTATGCCATGCGCGACCATGTCTACGTCATTCGCGATGCCATCGGCCATATTGAGTTCTATGGGGATGCCGATGCCCTGGGGGCGTGCCGCTGGCCAGTAGAGCGCAATCCCTATGATTTTGAAACAGGCCGTGCCCTGGCAGGCATATGGAGCTATGGCACAGGTTGTACTGCCCACCACGACATCATCGATTCCGTGCGCGATGATGCCAACCGGACCTACTCTCTGCGACTGCGCTTTGTCACAGAAGGCGACTGCGACTATGAACTGCTGCGGCCTTTCTGGGTGGGTTTGCCTGAGGATATGCAGGGTTATGATATTCAGATCGTGGTAGATCAATAGGGATGTTTCAAAATCGGATGGTATTAATTGGCGACTGCTGCCGGAGTATAATGAATCGCATGGATTTTTATCTGGAATGACATTATTACAAGAAAGCAAATCTGTATGATTCGCGTTGCGATGTTGAGCTTCTGGCATGTTCACGGCAAGGATTATGCCCTTCAGACAGAAGAGCATTCTGACACAGAAATTGTCGCTGTTTGGGATGAAGTGCCTGAACGGGGTCGTGCCGAGGCAGCTAAACGCAATGCGCCATTCTACGAAAATCTGGATGAGCTGCTGGCTCAGCCCAATATTGATGCGGTAGTGGTCACTACACCGACCAACATGCACGCTGACGTCATGATTGCAGCCGCCCGTGCAGGCAAACATATTTTCACCGAAAAAGTGATCGCGGCTACGTTGCGAGAAGCTGAGAGCATCCTCCAGGAAGTTCAGCGCGCGGGCGTCAAATTCGTGGTCGCCATGCGCCGCCTGCCGATGGCATCTACCCGTGCGGTCATGGCCGTTATTGACCAGGGCCTGATTGGCGATCCAACCTTGGTTCTTGTTCGCGACAGCCATAGTGGTGTCCTGCCGACTGAGGAACATCCGCGAGGCATGCTGAGCGATGCATTCCTTGATCCTGTGCTGGCGCAGGGCGGTGCTCTGATTGATATGTGCCATGCAGTCTATCTGACACGCTATTTTCTGGGGCGGCCAGAAAGTGTGAGCGCGTCGTTTGGCCATGTGACGGGCCGTGAAATCGAGGACAACGCGGTCGTGACCATGCGCCATGCCAACGGTGGCATCGGCATTGCCCAGGTTGGGTATGTCACCAGTGCCGCGCCATTTTCTATCGAAGTACATGGCACCCAGGGGTCTGTGCTCTATAGCGAGCCAGGGATCGGCGAGTTCATGATACGGCGAAGCAGTGGCCTGCAACCGTCAGCTAATTATGCCGCGACCGCACCTGACCGCAAACTGCATCTGCTGAGTGCAAAGCTCAACAGCGTGGATTGGGCGATTCAAGAGATAGATGCGGGAACGACGACCACGCCTTTCGATCAATGGGTTGCCCACATCCAGGAGAATACGCTTGCTGATGAAAATAATGCCATTGGACACGACCTCACAGCAGTGATTGAGGCCGCCTATCAATCAGCCGAGAGTGGTCAGGCTGTAAGGCTCGATTCATTAGCCGGAGCCGATGACTAACATCGTGTGAGTGAGATTACATCCACTGCGGAATAATAGGTGGGCATTTGCCATTAGAAACCTCTATGAACTCGGTGCTATGCCACCGATGCCGTAGTCGGTGCGTACTGTTTGTATGTATAATGGGTTTATGTTCGTCTGAGAGAGGTCCCCATGTTCGAACTCCTCAATCGCATTCGCAACTTTGATGTTCGCAAGCTGACGCCGACGCAGATTATCATCGGCATCGCGGCTTTGATTATTGGCCTGTGGCTGATTGGGCAGGTCGTCAACCTGCTGACCAGCCTGGTCCCGATTGCCATCCTCGTGGTGATCCTGTTCTTTGGCTTCCGTATGTTGTCCAACCGCAGCGAGTCCGCTGCCGAAGCCGCTGAAGAAGGCGAAATCATTGAAGGCAACGTCACTGAAATGACGGATACCGAAACAGCCCCGGCGCAGGAAGATCAGGCCGAGGTCAGTGTGCGCCGCCTGCGCGTAGAACCCAAGATCAACCCCACCACTGGCCTGCCAGAAGCCGACCTCTCGCGTCTGGAAGAATTGGAACAGCAGACTAACAAAGTCACCAATGACGTCATGGCCCAGATCGAAGAACGCCGCCGCCGCTTGATGGGTGGTGACGACTCCTAAGCGCATTCGTTCACCTATGTCAAAATGCAGGTAGCGATCAACTGGTAAGTCATGACGCGACTTACAAATTCATTGGTTCACTGATTTGAGATTTCTTGAGCCAGCCCGATGAGAATTCCTTCCGGGCCGCGAATATAGCAGAGTCGATACGAGTCCTCATACTGAACCACGTCTCCGACGAGCTGTGCGCCGTGTTTGCGCAGCCTCATGAGTGTATCGTCGATGTCGTATACAGTGAACATGACACGCAGGTATCCGAGGGCATTCACCGGTGCGTTGCGATGATCGGCGACGACAGGCGGGGCAAGAAATCGTGAAAGCTCGAGGCGGCTGTGGCCGTCGGGCGTGACCATCATAGCGATCTCGACACGCTGTGAACCCAGTCCAGTAACGCGCCCAGCCCATTCTCCTTCGATCATGGCGCGTCCTTCAAGCGTCAGACCCAGCTCAGCAAAGAAAGCAATGGCTTCGTCGAGAGATTCAACCGCGATTCCGACATTATCCATCCTCTTAAGATTAGATTTTTCTGATTTCATCGAATTGATCCTATTCAAACAAATGTTCTAGTATCAATGTCGATTGTGGTATCATTTTGTCTGTCTGTCAACAGTCTGGGATTCGATTTCCAACGAAAGCCAAATCTTGACAATATTTTCACTACCATACACGCGATACTTGTACATCATGGTTTCTAGAGTCACTCGGCTGACACCTGCCTTTTGTCATACCAAATGTGATGATAAAGACGTTTTTTGCTTGCATGCTTTGTAGAACATTTGTACAATAAATGGGCTTCGACGTTTCCCATTCCTGCCAATTGACCACATGTAGCTGAGGAGGCATCTCCCTGATGACTGCTGTCCGTTTTGTGACCGCCAAGCGCATCTTAACACGCCAGAAGGGCGGCTTTTTGACGCAGGGTGTCTATCCCTACACGCATACGCTCTCCTGGGCGGCTGGCTGCGGATTCGGCAGCATCTACTGCGGCAAATATTGCTACGCGGCGGTGATGCCCAACTGGCTCTACAACAAGCAGGCAGGTGAGCAGTGGGGTGATGCCGTCATCCTGAAGCAGAATGCACCGGAATTGTTGGCTGTGGAATTGGCAAAGGCCAAAAATCGCTCTGAAATGCGCATTTTTATGAGTTCCGTGACCGACCCCTACCAGCCCTTAGAGCGCAAACATCGTCTGACGCGCCGCTGCCTGGATGTCTTTGCCCAGTATGATGACCTTGATCTGCTGGTGATCCAGACGCGCAGCCCGCTGGTGATCGATGATGCCGAGCTTATTGCCAGCATTCCCTATGCCTGGTTGAGTATGACCCTGGAAACTGATCTGGGGGATTTGCCCTATGGTCCCAGCAGCAATCATGTCCGGCAGCGGCTGGACGCGATCAAGACCTGCGCCGAGGCAGGTGTCAATGTGCAGATTACGGTGTCGCCGTGTTTGCCCTATTCACCGGAATTCGCGGATGTGCTGGCTAACAGCGGCGCTAAGCGTGTGGTGGTCGATACTTTTGTGGAGGGGGATGGCAGCAGCGGCGAGCGCACCGCTAACAGTCCCTTTGCAGAAAAAGCTGGCTATGATTGGCGTTCTGGTGATCCGGCCCGTGACCTGTACGCGGAGTTGCAAGCACGTAGCGTCGATGTTGGCTGGAGTGCCAATGGTTTTGCGGGCATTCCGCCCCGTCAGCAAATGCTCGATCTCAAGTCAGGCTAGGTGATAAATATCGTAGATTTCGCGGCCATGTGCTGAAAAGTCGATCTTTGTTTGCTGCTTGGTCGTCAGATCAAAGCGCGTGATGCCACAGAAGCCCCAGTCTTCACCATTATCTGCTGGATTATTGACGATGCCTGTGCTCTTGGAGACTTTTCGGCCCATGCTGGTGCCAACGTAGACGATATTTTTGCTGGTGAAGCAGGCCCCGCGCACATAACCTTCCAGCGAAACCAGCGGTGCGTCCATGCTGGCGAAGGCTGCCCGTGATGAGTCGCAGTAGTAAAGCGATCCCCGATACGAAATCACTGTATGGGGATGGTAGACGGCTGTTTTGACATAGATGTCTTTCGACAGGTTGTAGATGTAACCATCATCGGCGCTGCTCCAACGGTCGCTTTTTTTGGGGCCAAAGCCGCTGACGTAAACATCTCCCTGATGGCTGGTGACGCTGTTGAGGTGGTGCGTATCGCAGCCTGCGCCAGAGGGCGTCCAGGCGACCTGCGGATCGTTAAATCCCTGATCGGCGACGGTATAACGCATCACTTCATCCGTGCCGGTAGAAACAACGTAGGCATATGGGCCAAGGAGGGCAAGGGAATGGGCATCTTTGACGTCTGGCAGGGCCTGATGCCATAGGGGTTCAAGGCTCGCTTGCGAAAAAGCAAAGACGTGGGTGACATCTCGGCGCGTCGCCAGCAGATAGAGCCGCCCGTCATGGCCGCTGATGCCTGTGCAACTGCTGATAGTCGCTTCTTTATCCAGCCCCAGGTCGACCCAGGTCTCTGATCCATCACGGGTATCGTAGCGCATCAGGGACGTACTGCGCGGCTTCTGTAAATTTGAGAAGGATATCAGCAGAACAGGATGCTTTTGCGGCAACAATCTGGACAGGAAATTCATTCACACAGCCTAGTGAGTGATCAATCGACAGCGATTATAGCACGATGTGTCGTGCGGATTGTGTGTCAGCAGGTGGCTGTTCAGTTAGCCGATGATGTGCGCTACAATGGACGATGAGAAGAAAAAGGTCGTATCGCGATGATGCAAGGCTCACCTAAATTTAAACAGCGCCCACGTACCCGCATGGAACTGACGCCTGTCGGTTGTGGATTGTCTGTATTCATGTTGATAACCGGCCTGCTGATCGGTGGCTTGGCGGCTTTTATTCTGTCACCCTCGCTGCTCAACCTGGATGTGACGCGCACGGTCCTGGCGATTGATCGTGCCAATTTACAGCTCACATCGAACGCCCTGGCGGGTGATGCCCAATCGCAGCAGGCGCTGGCTACCGAACGCGCCTTCTACGCCCAATCGACCCAGGCGCAGCTCGACCAGACCGCGACCCAGAGCCAGCGCTTCGTCCAGGCGACGCAAACGGCGATTACGGTCTTCAGCTTCGACCAGATGACCCAGGTCGCCCAGAGTTATGCCGCGACGCAGGCAGCGCTATCGGCCCAGGCCACACAGATCGAACTCGACTTCCAACTGACGCGCGACTCATTCAACAATCCATAGCGTAAAATCTCAATCACTTCGTTAGATTGTGGTCATAATTTGGGGCTACAATTGCTGCATGATGAAAAAATACCTGCCCCTGATCTATGCCGGACTGGTGATTGGCTTGCTGATGCTGGCTGCGGCGACGCAGCAGCCCAAGCCAGCGCCTGCTTCCGTTCCCAATTTTGGCATGACCCTTCCCGATAACTATCGCGATGAGTTTTCCCTGTATCTGGTCGTGGATCGGCCCGACAGAACAGTGCGTTTTGTCTACGCTGCGCCGGATGTGGTGGAGGCGGTCCAGGCCGGGGAGGAGATTCCCTACGGCGCGCGCCTCATCATCGAGACATATGATGCCCAGACCGATTTGGTGGGCAATGTTCTGCGAGACAGTACCGGACATTTAATCGCCGGAACTATGCAGCCCAATATTCACATGATCGAAAAACGGGACGACTGGACTGTGCAGCAGCTACCGACGCCCATCGGCGTGATCGACTGGAACTTTGGCTCGTTCGATGCACAGAGTTACCTACCCAGCACGGAAAATCGTAATGACTGCCTGACCTGCCACGACAACGGCGCCTTCCGCCGCGACTTTGTGTTCTCACGCCCGCTGCTGGAGGATTTCGTCAGCGAAGGCGAGGTGCAGTACCTCTACTGCCGATTCCCAGGGCGAGGGAATTGTATTTAGGGCTAGAACATGCTCTTCGTTGTTGGTTTGTCTAATTTTCTGAGTGAAATTGTGCTAATAACCATGTAGCTGGTTCTGTGATTCTGTTGATTTCCGACAAGCAGATATATTTCATGGTTCTCGGACAAGAACTGAGCATTTTCCCATACTTGTTCAATATTGTTGGGGTTCTTTCTCATCCATTCATAGAATCCCCACTCAAGAACCACTTGGTCATGAAAGCCTTGCTTAGTTAGACAGTTTTCACACTCGTATCTCAAGCGTGGTTCCTTGGCGTAGTCCCTTTTTACCGCCGCCCACTGTTTGGCATGAGTCGAGAACAAGGGCAATTGAACCGGTTTGCCGTATTGAGGATTGTCGCCAAAATACATTTCAAAAATCTGTTTGGGCTTGATAAATCCGAGACTGATATGTTGTGAGTTTAGTTCATTGACACATGAAGAAAGATTATTATCTACAATCTCTCGTCGCGCTTGTTGGCTTTTTACTTCTCCTCTCTTACTTACTGAATCCTCCAGATAATCCCAATTGTCTCGCGAACCTACAATCTTCCAACTTTCGTCTCGGGTATCAGCATCATTCTTTTCAACTTCTACGCTGATTACATCCCATCGTTTAACGCCCATTTGAGGTTTTGTTGGATAGATACGTATAAACCCATACTCGTATGAAAAGCCACCTAAACAGATTGTGGTTCTACCGTTCTTCAAATGCTGGGGAGCTGCCCTACCTAGAATAACCAAATCATCTATTTGCATCACTTACACTAACTTCTAGATTTTGATTAATATTAATTATATCTGTAGTTGGATATCCTTCAACAGCTTCAGCTATGAGTTTAAAATTAACGATCCAAACCCGAAGGTTTAAGGAGTTTGGGCCGTGTATCTTTTTCCAAGTTTCTAGGAATTCGCTCTTACTGTTGAAACCTTCTTCGATAGCATCATGAGTGGAGATGTATTTAACGTATTGGCTGTTAATTTTAGTGATCTGTATACGAGCAATGGACGATTCACATCGTCCTGCTTGTACCGCATAAGTACGACCAACTACCCATTTCAGCCGACCATTTGTGAGAACAGCCTCAATCCGATTGTGACGACCACGTATCTCAGCGTCGCTAGGGTTGATAACACGCCGTGTTTGTGTCTTTCTCTCAGCAAGGACGTTATCTAGAGTGTGTTGAAAGATCATTACAGTATCCAGCCAACTTGGACGACTATTCAATTATCATTCTAGTTGATTCACCAAAGTAAATCAAAGACGTTACTTCCCATTTGGCAGACCACTTGCCAGCACATCCGCGATATGCTGAACGCGCTTTTCGGACTTCTTGCGCGACAGGCCGCCGTTCATCTGTGTCAGGCAGCTTGCATCGCCAGTGACGACCGTATCTGCCTCAGCCGCTTCGATGTTGGCGATCTTGGTTTGCAGCATGGCGTTGCTGACGTTCGGCATCTTCACCGAAAACAAGCCACCAAACCCGCAGCAGACATCGCACTCGCTCATTTCCTCAATTTCGGCATTTTGGGTGTTGCCGAGCAGCGTGCGGGCGGCGTCTTTCAGTCCGAGCAGGCGCAGGCCGTGGCAGGCATCGTGGAAAGTAAAGGTTTGCTTTTCCGGCAGGCGCAGGTTCAGGTCGGTGATGCCCAGCCCATCCACCAGATATTCCGTGAATTCCCAGGTGATGGAGGCGGCGCGTTCCGCTTTGGGCAGCCATTCCGGGTCATCCGCGAACAGGGTCGTGTACTCATGCCGGACCATCGCCACGCACGAGCCAGATGGCGCAACAATCACCTCGGAATCTTCAAAGGCGCGCAAAAATTGCTTGGCGACCGTTTTTGCTTCGTCGCGATAGCCGCTGTTGAACCCTGGCTGGCCGCAGCAGGTCTGCGCCATCGGGAAATCAACAGAAATGCCCAGGTGCTCCAGAATGCGCACGACCGACATGCCCGTATCGGGGTAGATCATATCAACGATACAGGTCACGAACAGGGAAACGGGTTTGCCTTTAGGGGAGGGTCGTTCGAGCATGTTGGCTAGGCTTTCTGACTAGTTGTTTATTGATAAGGTTTTAAGTTGAAATAATCTTGCCACATTGGACCCTACCCCTGAATCTCCCCATAAGGTGAAGGGACCGATGCTTGCCATCAAGTCGATTAGCAAGGCATCCTTCCACCTCATGGGGGAAGGACCGAGGATAGGGGTCACACGGTCAATCGCAAGATCATGTGGATGCAGAGCCGAAACCCTGCATCCCTTACCTTCTATTTTAACGCAATTTTAGCGCAGGAACGCTTCATGCAGGCCACCATCGACGCTGAAAACCTGGCCAGTTGTCTTGCTGAAGGCATCCGTGCTCAACAGATAGGCAACTTCAGCCTGGTCATCAGGCGTGATCGGGCTTTTGGTCAGGGTGCGCTGGGCATAGAAATGGGCCAGCTTGCTGCGCAGCGTTTCCGTATCTTCGTCCTCACTGAAAGGCACGTTGTACTTCGTCAGCGACACAATCACGCGATCACGCGGGAACATGCTGCTGCCTTCGACGACGGTTGCCGGAGCCAGACCATTCACGCGCACCAACGGCGATAGCTCTACGGCCAGTTCACGAATGAGATGGTTGGCGGCGGCTTTGCTGGTATCGTAAGCGACAGACCCCTTCTTGGAGACGACGCCATTGACGCTGGTCGTCAGCACCAATGTGCCCCTGATGCCCTGCTTCTCCCAGATGGGACGGGCTTCGTCAGCGACGGTGTAGCCACCGAGCACATTGACATCGAACGTAAAGCGCCACTGGGCATCGGTGACGTGTCCGGTCTTGTCCGGCGAGACGAATACGCCAGCGGTCACAATCACATTGTCGATGCCACCATAAGCCAGCAATACCTGCTTGAGCATGGCGTTCACGCTCTCGCGCTTGGTGATGTCCGCACTCAGGCCGATGGCCGGTCCACAGCCGCTGATGCCTGTTCCAGCCACGCCGATGCCCATGCCGTAGATATCGGTGAGCTGCTTGGCGGTTGCTTCGGCTGCTTCTGCATTCAGGTCCACGCAGACGACATGTGCGCCTTCTTTGGCCACGCGCAGCGCCGTCGAAACACCGATGCCGCTGCCAGCACCGACGACGATCACGACATTGCGTTCCAGTGATTTTTCTTTGGGCATACGGCGCAGTTTGGCTTCTTCCAGTGCCCAGTATTCAATATCGAACGCTTCCTGACGCGGCAGCGCCAGATACTCGCCGACCGCTTCAGCGCCGCGCATGACCGCGACCGCATTGTTATAGAACTCAGCCGTCACGCGCGATTCGCTCTTGTTCTTGCCCCAGGCGATCATACCGATGCCGGGAATCAGTACCACGCGCGGGTTGGCATCACGAATCGCCGGGCTGTCGGGCCGCTTGCAGGCTTCGTAGTAGCTGGAATAATCCTTGCGGTACTGCTCAATGCCAGCTTCCATCTTGGCGATCAGAGCCGCCGTGTCTTCTGACTGCGGATTCCAGTCGATGTACATCGGCTTGATCTTCGTCCGCAGGAAGTGATCCGGGCAGGAGGTGCCCAGTTCCGCCAGACGCGCCGCATCGTTGCTGTTGACGAAGGTCAAAATCGCGTCGTCGCGCTGCACCGTGCCGATAAAGCGCTGTTCCTGGCTAATCATGCCGCGCAGCACAGGCAGCACTTCGTAGAGCATGTTGTTGGCATCCAGTTCCGGCAACGCCTGATACTTCTGGCCGCCAAAGGTTTGGGCGCCTTTATCATGCGCTTGCAGGTAACGATCCGCTTTTTCGATCAGCGTCAGCGACAGTTCGTAGCACTCTTTATCGTCATTGGCCCAGTTGATGAGGCCATGCGCACCCAGAATGATGCCGACAATGCCGGGGTTCTCAGCGATGGCCTGTTCCAGCACCAAACCCAGGTCGAAGCCAGGCCGCTGCCAGTCCACCCAGACGACCTCGTCACCATAGATTTCTTTGGTGAGTTCCGGGCCGTTGCTGCAAGCCGCAATCGCAATGACCGCGTTCGGGTGCGTATGATCGACATGACGATAGGGGATAAAGGCATGCAGTGGCGTATCAATCGAGCTGGCGCGTGGGTTGAGGTTATAGACGCAGTGCGGGTACATGGCCACCATCGCGTCTTCGATCTCGGTTTTGACGCCTTTGACATCCGCCTGATCGTAAACGCCCTTCAGCGCTTCGACTTTGTCCATATAGAGCGAGGCGAAGTTGGCGCGCTTGGACGTGCGCAGGTCGCCGCCGCTGCCTTTGACGAACATGATATCGACATCTTCGCCCGTCAGCGGGTTTTTCATGATAATTTTCGACGAGGTGTTGCCGCCGCCGGTATTGGTCACGCGCTGGTCGTCGCCCAATATGTTGGAGCGATACACCAGCCGTTCGACCGGATCAAGCGTGTCGGCATAGGCATCATCCCAGCCATAATTGACGTGCTTGTATTCATTCGGTTTATAGAGGTCCATTGTTATTCCTTGTTTGGTTGACTAGCTTTTTGTCCAAAGTAATTGGTTTACGATCATTTTCAGTAAGACCCCCATCCTCGGTCCTTCCCCCATGAGGTGGAAGGATGCCTTTCAAATCTACATGCCAGCAAGCACACATCCCCTCACCTCATGGGGAGGGGAGTTAGGGGTGGGGTTATTAGCGCTTTGCCAGTACATCCTTCTCATAGGCGTGGATTTCGTCCATATAGCCGAAGCCAACCGGAACACCCTGCTGTTCGCAGTACATATCCCATACAGCGCCGAAGGGCATGCCCTTGAGTTCTTCCAGCAGCGCCAGACGTTCCGTGTATTTACCTTCGCTTTCGTACTTGCGCAGCATGTCGTTTGGCTCCAGCAGGGCCATCAACAGCGCGCGAATGGCGTTGCGGGTGCCGATCACCCAGGCGGCCACGCGGTTGATGCTGGCGTCGAAGAAGTCCAGGCCGATATGGGTACGCTCTAAGAAGCGGTTGCGCACCAACTGCTGCATGATAGCTTGCAGTTCATCAGTCAGGGTGACGACATGATCGCTGTCCCAGCGTACCGGACGGCTGACGTGCAGCAGTAGCTCCGGCACGAACAGCATCACGGCGGATACTTTGTCGGAAATCACCTCAGTCGGATGGAAATGTCCGGCATCCAGGCAGAGTAGTTTTTGTTTGGCGACAGCATAACCCAGGTAGAACTCGTGCGACCCGACTGTATAACTTTCTGCGCCCAGCCCGAACAGCTTGCTTTCGATAGCGTCCAGGTTGTAAGCCGGATTCAGGTTCTTCTCAAAGATGATGTCCAGCGAATCGCGCAGACGCAGACGCGGCCCAAAGCGATCATAGGGCGTATCTTTGAAGCCATCCGGTATCCAGATATTGGTGACACAGGCTGTACCCAGTTCTTCGCCCAAATAAGCCCCGACTTCGCGGCTGGCGATGCAGTGCTCTACCCAGAATTGGCGGATGCCTTCATCTTCTGACGACAGGGTGAAGCCATCATCAGCCAATGGATGCGAGAACAGCGTCGGGTTGAAGTCGATGCCGTGATTGTTCGCTTTGCCCCAATCGGCCCAACTGGCGAAGTGCTCCGGCAGAATTTCATTGCGGGCTACTTTTTGGTCGGTATCGAGGTAGATAGCATGTAAATTTAGGCGGTGATCGCCAGGGATGAGGCTGTAGGCTTTGTCGAGGTCCTGGCGCAGTTCGGCGACGCTGCGCGCTTTGCCAGGATAATTGCCTGTAGCCATGATGCCACCGCTCAGGCCGCGCTCCGGGTCTTCAAAGCCACCAACATCATCACCCTGCCAGCAGTGCAGGCTGATCGAAATCTTGCGGAGTTGTTCCATGGCCGCATCAACATCCACGCCGATGGCCGCATAACGTTCTTTGGCGAGTGCAAAGGCACTTTCTAAATTGCTCATCAAAACTCCCTTAAATAGACTCAGTTTGTTCTGAGTTTTTAGTTATTGGTTTTTAGATTTTCGCCTGTAGCAAGTGCTGTGATCTACGATCTATGTGAATCAAATAAACTAACAACTAACGACTAAAAACTTATAGCTTTAATCAATATGGAAGACTTCTTCGATCTCCATCATGGTCTGGTCAGGACGCGCCCCTTCTGGCAGCTCAAAATAGGGGGACATCATTTCCTGCCAGCGGCCATTGACCTCGGTATCTTCCATGCAGGCGATAGCCGCTTCTAAGGATTCCGGCGTTTCAAAATAGCCGAACATCAGGCCATCCGCGCGCATGAACAGGGAATAATTCTTCCAGCCGCAGGCACTGAGCGCCTCTTTCATCTCTGGCCAGACGTTGCGGTGATGCTCTTTGTATTCGTCAATAAGCTCTTGTTTGACCTTCAAAATAAAACCAACACGTTTCATGAAATGCCCCCTTCTATTTTTCGTCTGTTGGGATGACACAGGCTGGGATGCGCTGTACCCTATGCGATAGTAAACCCTTTTTGATGCCAAGTCAAAGTGAATGAAATAAAACGAAAGCAAATGAAATATCTATCCTGAGTAACCTCCTCGCATTTGGTTATAAAGCTGCTGTTGTGCTTTTCGGATGGTACGCCATTGCTCGCGATAGTCAGTGCGAGGTTGATACACCGTTTTTACTGGCACTGGAAATTCATCCAGGTCATGACCATCGAGTACATGCAAAGCCAACATGGCGACCCCGCGCGCAGTGACCTCCGGCGTTGCCAGCAGATGTAATGGCACGTTGAGTGCGTCGGCCAGCAGTTGCGACCACGCCGCCGAGCGATGTAGTGCGCCCCCGCCGGCATAAACTCGCTGCGCCTCGCCCAATTGTTCCGCGATAGTCGCCAACTGCACAGCAACAGCTTCCATAAGTGCCTGCACAATATCAACAGGTGAGGTACCCAATCGCAGTCCGGTGACGATGCCGCTGGCCTGTGACCACCAGCCCGGACTGCGTTCTCCGGCCAGCAGCGGCAGCAGCGTCAGACCATGCTCGCCAGGTTCGGCTGCCAAAAGCGCCGATTCAATCGCATCGTCATCCGGCAGATTGAGGGTACTGCGCGCCCATTGATAGAGATTGCCGCCTTCTGTCGTTGCCCCGCCGACCAGATGCTGATCCCTGGTCACGCGATAAGCCCACAGGCCATCAGGGACTGTGGGTGGCTTTCCGGTCACGATGCGGCGCAGGGCGGCGGTTGTCCCGATGGTCAATGCCAGCGTGTCAGCGCTGGTCGCACCACTGCCGATATTCGCCGCAGCGCCATCACCCAGGGGCAGCAAAAACGGCACTTCACGAAGTATGGGCCAGCGCTGGGCATACGCATCGCTCAGACCCACCTGTTCGTCGCTGACATCGGCCAGCGTCGGGAATTGCTCTCGGCTCAGTCCCAATGTTGACAGCCAGGTTTCGTCCCAGTCGAGTGCCTCACGATTCAGCAGCCCACTCCATGACGCTACTGAATAGCTGCACGGAACGCCGCGTCCGAACCATTGCGTCATGCAGTAGGTGACAAAATCGGTCCACTGGTTGACCTGATTGAATAAATTCGGCTGGGTCGTTTTCAGCCAGTGCAGTTTGGGCGCGTGATAGGCCGTATGCACACGGCAGCCTGTTCGCTGGAGCGTACTGGCATGATCTGTTTTGGCAGTCAGTTCCTGAACAGAGGCTGCGCTGCGGCTGTCGGCGTAGGTATAAAGCGGCGTCAGTGGCTGATAATCGGCAGCGACGCCCAGCATGTTGCCGACAAAGCAGGCCGCCGCCACTGCTCGGATTTCGCTCGCCCTGGGGTGTGTAAGCACCTCGTCAATGCACTGCTCCAACAATGACCTTAACTGCTCGGCATCGGCGGTTGCTTCCCCTGGTTCACTGACATTGAACTGGTGCGAGCGCTGTATGCTGCTGCCATTGATGACCTGAGCGTCATCCTCAAAGAGCAGGGCGCGCACAGAAGAACTACCAATGTCGAGGATGAGCAGGGGCATGACGGATGGCCTATCCGGTGATGATGAATCCAGGCTGATTATGACCTGCCCGAAACGTCACAGCAACCACTTGTTGAGCGTTACCACTTAGAGGGACCAATCCCTTCTCGCAGGGTTTCCGTGATGTCCCTGGCGAAGGTCGTGATGTCTTC
The DNA here is from genome assembly GCA_020634165.1 of Anaerolineaceae bacterium. Taxonomy (GTDB): domain Bacteria; phylum Chloroflexota; class Anaerolineae; order Aggregatilineales; family Phototrophicaceae; genus Phototrophicus. The sequence goes on from JACKCF010000002.1 coordinate 800,785, forward strand.
CACCTGAATGTGCTTATCAATGAGGAGCATAGCCGCGCCGTGTGTCAGTGCCCAGGCAGCATTTGAGATTTGTACCGCGTTGCTGGCTTTGATGGTTCGCCCCTGCTGGCAGGTCTTAATCATCGAAAAAACTTCCTTTGCCAGCGTGCGTACAGCCGATTGCAGCTCTGGAAATTCGGCTGCATCGATTGCATTACTGCCATACATCAGCCGATACTGTGCCGGCTTTTCCACAGCGAAGCGAATGTATGCGATTCCCATCTGCTGGAACTTCTTCCCAATCGGGATGTCGTCATCCTGGCGAATGGCCCTGAGTTCCTCAGTGAGCGCTTCAAAGCCACTTTTTGCGATCATTGCCAGCAGCAGTTCCTTGCTCGCAAAATGGCGATAGGCAGCAGAGTGTGAAACGCCAACACGCTTGGCAATTTCTCGCATTGTGATGCCGCCGATGCCATCGGCCTGTAAGATTTCCAGCGCCGCATCGAGCATCGCTGTATGCAAATTGCCATGATGATAGGGTCGTTCGTTGGATGGGGCCATTGCACCAATTTCCTGAAAATAACGCTCAAATGTTGACATTGGTCACATTCTTGGGTTTAATGTGACCAGCGTTCACATAATGATTATACACGCCGAGGTCAATGATCGTGGCAACTGTCGCTCACAAATCGAAATCCTTACCTCTTGCGCTCCGGGGCATTCAGATATTCTTTGGCATTGCAGGCCGTCTGCTGCCCGACCTCGCCGCCCGGATTGCATTTCGCCTGTTTATGACGCCCAAGCGGTCAGCCTCAGCTCGATTTGACAAGTATACCCTGCCGCCCTCGCAAATAGTGGATGTACCTTTCCAAGAGGGTTTTATCCGTACTTACAGTTGGGGAGAAGGACCGACCGTTTTCTGTATTCACGGTTGGGAAGGCAGCAGCCGACAATTCTATAAGTTTGTGCAGCCGCTGCTCGATGCAGGCTGCCGCGTCACCCTGATGGATAGCCATGCGCATGGGGATTCATCCGGCACACAGTCCAACTTCATCCAGACCAGCGATGCCCTCTACGAGGTCATCAGGCAGCTTGGGGTTCCCTATGCTGTGATAGCGCACTCCTTCGGGACAGGTGTCATCACCCTGATGCTAGAGCGTTATCCAACGATTATCGGCATTGAAAAATTCGTGCTGATTGCGCCTGTCAACCACCTGCAAGATATGATCGACACCTTTTCCCAGGCGATCAATTTACCTGCGCGCGCCAGGGCCGCTTTCGAGCGTCTGCTGGTCAACCTCGTTGATCGCTCAATTGAATCCTTTGATGTTGAAAATACGGCGCGTAGCCGCACAGAACCCGTCCTGCTCATTCATGATCGGGATGATCCTGCGGTGCCCTATACCAACGCGCAGACGATTGCCTCCGTTTGGCAGGGCGCGGAGGTTATGCTGACGACTGGCTTGGGGCATAATCGCATTCTGATGAGCGAACAGATCATCACCAGCGTGTGCGAATTTCTGCGAGATGCGTGACAAAGAAAGGGTGCTCACGCTATAGTGATAGCCTATTCAAAAGACAGGTAGACGACTGTGATGCGATTTTTGGGCCTGTTTGTTTTATTGTTACTGGGGCTAACGGCCTGTACGCCTTCTGCAAGTGCGCCAGTGGACTTGCCACTTGCAACCGATAAGCCGACCTTCCTCTTTTTCTATACTGATGAATGACCGCCTTGAGCGCGTATGACGCCCATCGTGAATGGGCTGGAAGAACAGTACAGCGATCAGGTCGCGTTCATGAGCTATAATGCCCGTGATGGTGCCGACGGCGCAGCCATCTTCCGTGATCTCAATCTACCAGGGCACCCCAGCTTTGTGATTTTTACTGCCGCTGGCGAGGAAATCTACCGCGCGCAGGGCATTATTGAGGAAACTGTCTTGCAGCAGCAAATAGATGCGGCTTTGGAAGCACAGTAATCAATCAGGCACATCCCATACGGATGTGCCTTTTCTTTCGTTTCAGAATCCATAAACAACCGTACAGTACCAATAGCTAACGGGTCATCTCTCCCTGGAGAAGGTATTCATGCGTTATTTTTGGCTGGTACTGGGAATACTGTTATTGAGCGTCAGCGTCCTCCTGGCGCAGGATGTACAGACAACGATTGAGGATGTCCTGGCAGAATATGCCGAAGAAGATGGTCCTGCGGTCGCGGTGCAGCTCACCACGCCCGAGGGTACCTGGGTTGTGACAAGCGGGCTTGCCGATGGCAGCCGCCCAACGGTGGCCGATGACCGTTTCCGAATTGGCAGCATGTCCAAGACCTATGTCGCTGTGGTGGCGCTTATGCTGGTGGAAGATGGTATTTTTGATCTGGACGATACTGCCGCCGAGTGGCTGCCGGATGAGGTCGTGGAGAACATCGCCAATGCTGATGTTGTGACCATTCGCCAATTGCTAGCCATGCGCAGCGGCATTGAGGACTATCTGGCGGAAGATGCCTTCTGGGAGGCCGTAGCCGATGATCCATCGCATGAATGGACAGCCGCTGAAGCTGTCCAGTACGCTTATGACCTGCCCGCGTTATTTGCCCCGGATGCGGAATTTTACTATTCCAACACCAACTATCTGCTGCTGCAATTGGTAATGGAAAACGCGACCGGCACACCGCTGCATCAACTCATTCGCCAGCGCCTGATCGAGCCACTGGGTTTAAGCAATACCTACACCCAGGTCAGCGAATCCATGCCGGGTGGATTTGTCGATGGCTGGGGTTATTTCAATGACGATCTGGAAAATCTGACCGATGTCAATGATGGTGCCGGACTGGCTGATGGCGGCATCATCTCTACCGTTGGCGATGTAACGACGTTTTATCTGGCACTTTTGCAGGAGCAATCGCTGCTGGATGACGCCATGATGAGCGAATTACTCAACTTCGTCGATGATGGCGAAGGTGCCGCTTACAGTCTCGGCCTGAATCTGGGTGAGAGTGATGTCGGACCCGTCTGGGGGCATACTGGCAGTGTGCTTGGCTTTATGAGCGCAGGCTCCTATCTGCCCGAAGAAGATGTAACGATAATCGTGCTCAGTGCGACGGAAGACATCGACCCGGAAGAAGTTGCAGAAGCGATTCTTGAGGCAGTACTGGATTAGTCAGTAGGCAGCCTGTGATGAGAATACCCATCACAGGCTGAAATTGGTCTCAGGTCAGCCACGTTGACGGTGACAGGATATGACCCTCTTTGGCTGCGATCAGTGCCCGCGCCAGCGAATCATCATCCGTGATAGCCTGAATAATCGTATGAATCGACGCTTGCCCGTAAACGCCTAGTGCATGAACGGGAAATGCTGGCCAATAATGATCGGCGCGGGTGTCGGCGGCTATTTTGGCCATGCTGCGGGCAGTATTCAGCCAGCGAATGGTTTCCTGTGTGCCTGTCAGCCACTCGCCACGAAAGAAGTTGATCCATTTATCGTGCTCGGTCCTGGTGAAGGCTTCCCAGGCGGCTTCCATGGCCCACTTGCTTTGACTGAGCAAACAGAAAGCATCAAGGTAGTTTTCGTTCATATACGTCAGTAAACCCCGCAACCCGTAGACCAATCCCTGATACGAGTTGGCCATATAGTCAATTTGCATACGGAGGTTATCGGTGAAGAACTGCGCCTGATAGCCATCCAGCTTCTGTTCAAGAACTTCGGCAGCAGCTTGTAGGGAGGTCCATTTAGGCAGGGTCGGCTCGGTCTTGGCCAATAACCAGTTGAAGCAGTCTTCGATAGTTTCTACCGGATCGGGAATGTAATGGAACGTAAAGGGCGAATCCAGTACATTGCGCCCATTCACAATAGCGCTGATCGCATTGCGCAGCCCATGTTGCGCAACCTGCTCTCCGGCGACTTCATCCGGTAGCGGACCATATCGGAAGAAAGCATCATGATAGCCTTGGATGAGGTCGCGAATGTCTGCTTCATGGCCAGGGAAATATTTCTTTGCCCAGGCGGCATAATGCTGCTCAACCGGAGACAGTTCCCCGTTAAAGTGCTCGTCGGGGAAGCGAATCAGTTTGCCGATGAAGTCGATGTTGAACACATGTGGCCGAATATTGCTCACATTCAGCGTCAAAAAGCGAATATTGCCTGCATCAAATAGCTGCTGATACTGATCCTGAATCAGTTCCGGTGCGACGAAGGGCACATGTACGCTGGCAAGCTGCAAGTCATGGAAGCTGACGTGATAGTAAACGCCGCTGTCCCTGTCTTGGTCACTCGCTAACGGTAGCGATGACACATGGGGTTCACGGTTCCACTCACGGCGCGCGCGCATCGCCCCAAAGCCATTATCAGCCCATACACGGATGATGTCGTCATCCAGCGTCAGATGGCCCTCGCGGTACAGTTCGGCGCTCTCTGAATAGACATTGTGGGCGAAGTGCTGCCGGGTATCGGTCACCTCCTCGACCAGATTTTTCTGCAATTGGATCATATCTCCGATGGCTTTGCCGCGCGCTTCTTTTGTCGCGTAGCGTGGGTCGGAACGAAAGAACGGGCTGTCGCCCTGTCCTCGGTAGCCCAGCGACCAGACGATCTTGCGTCCGCGATGCAGGTTGATGGCTTCGCGGTATAGCTCGACAAAGCGGTCCAGTTCTTCTGGAATACGTGCCGGAATACCAGGGTAGGCATCACTGAAATAGCGCGCACCCAATGGCTCGGCGTGATGCTGCGTCAGCCACACGCCCATATCGCTGGCCAGTTGCAGATGAGCATCCATCGGCTTTGACCCCGTTCCGGCGATGACCATGTTGAAGCCTGTGCGCAGAATGGTCTCGTAGATAATCTCCCAGGTGGCCAGTGAGATTTCCATTTCATCATGCCAGCCAATGAGCAGGTCTTCGTCGTTGATGAACCAGCCTCGGAAGCGCACCTTCGGTTCCGGCGAGGTATAGGCCATCTCCGGCAGGTCGATTTCCGCGCGCGGCTGCACTGGGAAGTCGGTCCAGAAGCCGTAGGGATCAATCCCAAGGGCATGCTCACAGACATAGTAAATGCCGAACACGGCACCCAGGTCGTCGCTGCCTTCAATGATGACGGCATCATCTTCATAGCGCACAGTAAATGCTTCTTCGCGCTCGCTGGGAACGACCGCCACGCGAATTTGATGGGGCTGTTGCATATCGACTGTAGGCGGCTCATTGCCGAAAATGGCAGTCATGTCTCGCTTCAGGGCTTTCAGGGCATAGGCAATTGGCTTGGCATCTGAGTGTGGGCAAAAAAGGGTCGTTTCTTGGGTGAGTTTCATTTAAGGTTCCAGTTGAGGGATGCATCAAGCGATCCAGATAGTGCGCTTAGTTTAGCGCAAATGGTCCGTTGTGAAATGCCAGTAAATCAAATCGCTAGCTGGCCGCTTGACGGGCCGCTCTCACAGCCGGAGCAGCCAGGCTCCAGGCGAACCAGTTCGGGAAGGATTGCACCAATCTGGGCATGCCATCAACCGTGATTGTGCGTTCCTGTAGTGCTTCTTCATACTCGATCTGACCAAGCCACAGTTTAAAGAACGTGGCCAAATCTGCGCTGACGAGGACATTTGTCTCATAACCAGGATCGGTCAGGCACAGCATAACCTCAGCCGCACTCATCACCAGCCAATAAGTATCACGTGAGGCCCCCGAAAAATCGAACTGCACTACGACCTGCTGCGAAGGCAGTTCATCCATATTGACGCGGTCATGTATCCACCACATCAGCAGCAGCGGATCGAGTTGGTCCGCTCTTGGGTCGCCAAAACTCCACTTGATCCCCCACAGTAACAGCGAGTTGATAATCGCATCCAATTCCTGACCGGATTGTGTCAGGTGATATTCGGTCGTCTTGCGACCGCTGTCTTTCGTGTGTTTTTCAATGATGCCGACGCGCTCCAGATGGCGAAGTCGCTTGGCTAACAATGCTCTTGAAATGCCCGGTAGACCGTGTAAGAAATCGTTGAAGTGCTGTGTACCCGTGAGCATGTCTCGGATAATGAGCAGCGTCCAGCGGTCGCCCAGGAGTTCCAATGCCTGTGCAATCGGGCAATATTGGCCGTAAGCCGTCATAGGATACCCCTTCTTTTAACCATCATTACCAGTTTAGTTTGTGAACTAGTCACAGGCAAATGTATCTCAGAATATAAAGGTAATGGAAATAGTTCCTGAGGGGGAACCATGTCGGATGCACAAAAAGGTCAGGTTATCCACAGTGCTGCTGAAATTTACGAACAGTTTTTTATACCAGCGCTGTTTATTGATTGGCCGCAGAGGATCATTGACTTAGCCGGAATTGAGTCAGACGAACGTGTGCTTGATGTTGCTTGCGGTACAGGCATTCTGGCCAGGAAAGTCGCTGAACATATCGGATCATCAGGGTCTGTCGTTGGACTGGATGTAAATCCAGGCATGCTGGCTGTCGCTGCTCGTCAGAACAAGGACATTATCTGGCGTCAGGGAGTAGCCGAAGACCTGCCTTTTGATGATGCCAGCTTCGATGCGGTAGTCAGCCAGTTTGGGCTGATGTTCTTTGAGGATCGCGGGGCTGCCATTGCGCAAATGGCTCGTGTCCTCAAGCCTGGTGGTACGCTCGCGATTGCCGTTTGGGATTCATTGGAGAACACACCTGGTTATGCCATGATGGTGGATATGCTTCAGCGGTTGTTCGGCAAAGATGTTGGCGATGCCCTTCGGGCACCCTACAACCTAGGAGATGCGCAGCATCTACGTAACCTGTTTGCAGATGCCCCTCTGACGGACCTAACGGTGCATACCCTGCCTGGGGAAGCACGCTTTCCCTCGATTGATGACTGGGTTTTCACGGATATTAAGGGCTGGGTGCTGGCGGATGTCCTCGACGATCAACAGGTAGAAGTGTTATTGCAGGCCGCTCGCCAGGACTTGAGCAAATTTGTCACTGCTGAGGGACAAGTAGCTTTCGAGGCGCCGGCACATATTGTTACAGCCAGGAAATTATAAGCTCATCGAACGAGCTGACTAAAAAGACCACTAAGGGGGATCAGCACTAGGCTGGCCCTCTTGTATGCCCTCCAGAGCATCTTCCAAAGAGATGGGTTCCTCTGCTGCCCGTTCAGCCGCCCGTTGGAAGTAGCGACCAAAGAAAACATCGGTCGAAGAGTGTGCGACAATTGATAGCACGATGGTAAAGGCCAGGATGTTGAAAAGTTCGTAGCCATTAGGCAGTGCGAATTGGAAGATGAAAAAGGAATAGAAGATGGAGGCGAACCCTTTGGGACCAAACCAGGCGGCTGTGGCTTTTTCCAGATTAGGAATATCCTGTTTCCATAGCACGATATAGATCGCAACAGGCCGTGCAATGATGAGCACAATCGCCGCGAAGATATAATTCGCTGGGCCACTATCCACGAACAGGTTCAGGTTGATGAGCAGGCCAAAGAAGAAGAGCGCTGCCAGTTTGAGCAGCTCCGTGAGCGTACGCCCAAAACCTTCAAAAGCCACACGAACCTCGGTGCTGACGTTCCCAACAGTGATGCCTGCACTAAAGGCTGCCAGGAACGTATTTACATGCAGCGCTTCGCATAAAACGATGACGAATAGACCAATGGCGAATGCATTGAGTGGTTCGTAAATCGTACCCACATAAAGGAACCGAATGCGCTGCTCGAACTTGATAAACAGCCAGGGGACGGCAATACCGACGAGCACACCACCAATCAGTTCCCCCAGCATAAGCAGGGGTTCCGGCGTTTCTGATGTTATAAGTTGCAGTAGAATCAGGATAACTGGCAGAACAATGCCATCGTTCAACCCGCTTTCAACACCTAGCAGATGCCGCAAGCGCTGCGGAATCCCCTCACTTTCAATTAGTTGAGAGATAAAGACGGGGTCTGTAGGGCTGAGGATAGCCCCGATGAGGGCTGCCTCTAGCCAGGATAGAGAAAATATCAGATGGGCGGCAACGGTCATGATGACAAAAGTCAGCGGCATCCCAAACAGAAGGGCGCGGCTCGGCAGGCGCCAGATGCGTCGTAGCTCATCCAGCCGGACCTTCATGCCATCGGTAAACAAAACACTGACCAGAGCCAAGGTCGCCAGCGTTGTTTCTACCGGATTCTCCGGTTGAACATCGCTTAATCTTAGAAAGCTGGGGCCAGCCAGAATGCCAGCGAACAGGAAGAGGACACTTGTTGAAAGAAATGTGCGCTGTGTCTGACCCGAAATGAGCACTGCAATCAGCAGTGTAACGGCAAATACGAGCGCAATGTCAGTATACAAGGTGTCTTGTCCTTTTCCGGCAGTGATCTACTGTCGAGACCTCGGAAAATCAAGAATGGCCAGCACTGAACTGGCCATCAAATCAGCCTATTGGTGTACGCCAACAGAATTGGCCCCTCGTATTTTAACGCATTTTGGGGTGTAGTCGGGCGATTTTCTCACGTTTGCTGCTGAGATTTGGCACGGACTGACTTAATCAAATGGTATGGCATTAAAGAAATTCGCTGCGATTTGCTACACTCCTCCTAAAGAGCCTTATTGTGAGGAGAAAAATATGACTCGCGTTGTTGTAACGGGTGGCAGCGGCAAAGTTGGCCGTGCGTGTATCAAGGATTTGCTGGCTCATGGCTATGATGTCGCCAATCTGGATACAGTGCCGCCGCAGGAATCGCTGTGCCCATTCACCAAAACCGATCTGACAGACTTCGGCCAGGTAATGGAAGGTCTTTGGGGCATTGATGACCGTTATCAGGGGGTGGATGCCGTAGTGCATATGGCGGCGATCCCAGCACCAGGCCGCGAACCCAATAATGTCATCTTTGAGAACAACATGCTCAGTACCTATAACATCTTTGAGGCCGCGCGGCGGT
>JACKCF010000003.1 GCA_020634165.1 Anaerolineaceae bacterium
CTCACCGAGCAGTTCACGAATTTCCACGCGGGCACGCGGATCGAGGCCGCTGGCTGGTTCGTCCAGAATAAGCACCTGCGGATCGTGAGCTAATGTGCGCGCCAGTGAAAGGCGCTGCTTCATACCCTTACTGAGCTTATCGACCATGTCTTCGCGACGATGCGCGAGGTCCACCAGTTCCAGCAGATCGCCCACCAGGCGCTTGCGATTTTTCTCCGGAATGTCATAGCAGGCAGCGAAGAAATCCAGATATTCCCAGACGCGCAGGTCTTCGTAGACGCCAAACTCATCCGGCATGTAGCCGATGGCCCGCCGTACCGCACGGCGATCTTCCAGCACGCTATGGCCAGCCACCCAGGCTTCGCCGCTGGTAGGGCGCGTCAGAGTGGTGAGGATGCGCATGGTCGTGGTCTTGCCTGCGCCGTTGGGGCCGACGAACCCATAGATCGACCCGGCAGGCACCGACAGCGACACCCCACGCACGGCCTGGAATTCGCCGAAATTCTTCCACAGGTCTTTGGTCTGGATAATCAGTTCAGGTATGACTTCTTCCATGCTCTATCAAGCTCCTGCTCGTGTGGGCCGATGCCGACCCGCTTACCACGTTGTTTCTTATACGATGCTTCTAAAAATTGCCAGCCTGCGTTACCCATAATCCCTGCATACGGGCTGAACCGAGTTCATCGCCGAGGGACACACGAATATCGACCATATTACGCGGGCCGAGGTAGGGTTCCGGGTTGCTGATGACATAGTTTTCCGTGCGAATATCTTCCATCAGGTCCCAGGTTTCGGTCTGCCAGTTCCATATTTCCAGGGCGACACGAATACCTCGGCTGGCCCCCCGATCCATATACAGACCAATTTCATCGACTTCGCTTAACATGGCGCTGTCGATAGGCATGAAGCGCAGCGTCATGTCGCTGTTCGGGACCAGCAGCAGGTCATTGGGGCCGCTGGTTGCATCCACGCCATTACGATCCAGACCTACCCAGGTGAATTCATCTGGTGTCAGTTGGACGCGCTGTGACGACGGTGGCTGTTCTATGGTAAGGTCCAGTTCGACGATATAGAGCGTCGTATCGACGGTGCTCCAGGGAGCGCCTAGTTCCAGATCGCGCGGCCACTCATTAGCCCAGCCCACCAGATAGACATTATGGCCACGTCCGGTCGAGCCAAATTGGTCGATCATGAAGCTGTTGAGCAGCGCGGCGCGGCGGTTGAATACCTCAACTTCGCCTGGGCCGAGTTCGCTCATCACCTGGTTGATCTCCCGCCCCGTCAACCCAGACAGGCCAAGTACATCGTTGGTGCTGGCGTTGTTCGCGCGCGAGATAGTGCGCAGGCGGGCGATGCTGGTACCGGCTACCAAATCCTCGCTGGTATATTCCAGCGGCGACGGCAGCGGATTTTCGCCTGCGGCGGCCAGGGTAATGAGGCCAGGGCTGATGGTCTGGACATCACCGGGCATGAAGGGTTCACCCAGGTGATAAGCCAGACTGCGCGTCAGCAGAACGGCATCCGTCAGTGTGATGTCACTGTCGTTGCGAATGGCGCCTTGCAGCGTCTGCGTGTTATCCGGATTGAAGGTCAAGGTCAGGCTGCCGCTGATAGCCGGACGCTCAATCATGCCCTCAGCGATGAAGTTAGCAAAAATGCCACCATCCACCGAAAAATCCTGCGCGCCAAAATTGGGGTCCTGCACGATTTCAGCAGTCGATTGGGTCAGATTTTGCGAAAGCAGATTTTCTCGATTCGTAGACATCACCCGCAGAAAGCGCTCATTGGTCAGGCTCATGTCATAGCTCTGGCGGCGCGGCGAGAGCACCCCTATCAACTCGCGAATACGGGCCTCATCGGCATTGGGCCAGCTTTCAATAATATGCAGGCGGCTAACGATGACGTCATTTCCGCGCAGATTGAAGCCCACCGTCCAAGAAAGACCCGCAAAAACCGCAATCAGCAGCGGAATCGTGATCCAGGCCAGGCCGCGACGGTTGATGCGACTGAGCAGGAAATAATTCACCGGGCCGATGAGCAGAATATACAGCACCAGATACAGCAGCATGGATGTCACGGGTGGCAGCAGTTCGATGCCGGGCATAATGGCAATGGATACCGCCGCTTCATCATAATTGAGGATGCCATTGGTCCAGGCCGGGTAGCTATTGGCGCTGGCGACCAGATTGAACCACATTTGCAGAGAAGCATCCCAATTGCGCATGGGAACCAGCGTCGGGTCCGCAGCGATGTAATCAACGGTACCGCCGCCATACTGCCAGCGAGCAACCAGCGGCATGCCATCAGCATTAGCGGCCAACACATACGCATCGTCGCGCACTTCACCAGAGGCGATCACTACCGGACCTTCCAGAGGATCATCTGAGATGACCAGTTCGGATAGGCCGCTGAGGTTATCAACCGTGACGGTGGTATCGGGAACCAGCGGCAGCAGGCTGGAAATCGCAGCTGCGGTCGGGAGTGCTTGCGGACCGCCTGTAACGATCAGATGGCCGCTGCCCGCGACCCAATTGGTGAGGGCGTCGCGTTGGGCTGTACTGAGCGATTCGCTGTCGATGTTCATCAGAATCATCGTATCGACCGCTTCCAGCGCCAGGGCATTATCGGGAATATTGCTGATATCCCAGCGCACCTGCTGGTTGGTGAAGCCACCCGCGTTTACGGCACCGAGTACAACCGTTTCCGTATTCGGTCCAGCGACGATGACGTGCAGCGACTGTTCTGGTTCCAATACGCGAATGCTGCTGACGATCCTTGCCGCGCGGCTGCCGGCTTCATCGAGCAGTTCGACGGTGATTTCGGGCGGGAAGGCACGGGCCTGTATATATAGGAAAACAGATTGAGATGCGCCATTAGGCAGATTGATAGGTGTGCTGTAGGCGTTGCTGACGACTGTGCCGGATGTCTCTGGCCGGACGATCAGCTTACCCGTCAGGTCGGGGCCGCCGTTCTGCACACTGACGCGCAGAGGCAGCCAGTCATTTTCTCTAAAGTAGCCGCCGAAGCCAGCATCAACCTGCATGGTGATGATGTCATCAACCTGGGCCTGAGCGACCGCAGGCAGCGCTGCCAGCATTATCAGCAGCAGAGTAAGCAGAAAAAAGCGGCGCACAACGCGCGAACGCGGCAGCCGCGCCATCAGGCGGCGCGTCGATTCAAGGTGCATGGACGGGTCCTGTTAACGGTTAACGTGATGTGAAACGTTTCGTTTATCAACAAGGTCATTCATAAGGTCATTATCGAATCAGATGCTATTGTAACATGCGACATTGCCAATGTGACCGTACCGTTGTGAAATTTCTGTGATGTTTGACAGGTTTTGAGTGGAGAGAGTCCAGTTTTTAGCTGTTGATATGGTGGGCGGTGGGTCACTTCAAAGCTAATACCAGACTGGACCATCTACATAAGTGCCAATATCACTGAAGTCCAGGAATATTTCTGGAACTTGCGGGCCATTGGCTTCGACCTCGCTCATATCTATGGCGTATAGATAGGGTTCTGGGATACTCGCATCATATAGCACATTAATGAAAATGAGTGTTTCACCGTCTGGAGACCAAGCTAAACTTCCCATACCATGCCTGGCTTGTTCATCCGCAATCGTGAGTTGGCGAATTTCAATGGAGTCAGAAGTCCAACTCTCACGAGTCAAAAAGCCATTTAATTCGATTGTATAGATTGGTGCATTGAGTCCTGCGGCACACTGTGCTGAGAAGGCTAACCTTTCACCATCTGGCGACCATTCCAGGCCTCGATAATCTGAATGAGGTCCACACGCTTTGCTTTCATCAGCAATAAGTGTTATGTCGCCCGTCTCTACTTCAAGAATGTAGATGAACTTTTCCCATAAACGTTCATGCTCTAGTCCGGTTTCAAGATTAACCGTTGAATAAAACGCAAGAAATCTTGAATTAGGGGACCATGTGAAGTCTCCTTGACCGCCTACGAAATTCCACGAATGGGTAATCCTCTGCTCATCGATATCGTAAATGACAATATCACCATCATGATTTCCCGTAACAAATATATTCTTATTTGGCGACCAAATCGCTGGGCCAAACGCGCTAAAGTACTCACGTGTATTTGTGTTCATATTTTGAATAATGAGTGTGAACTCTGGGCCGTCCTCTGTAAACGATATGTATTCACCCGTGTAGGACCTGTCAACAGCACCATAATTGCGAAACGGATAGGCTTCCTTCAGGTCAGGCGCAATCTGGTTTACCAAATCGGTTTCCAAATCGTAGGAGAATATGCTCGTTGCTGCTGGACCGACTATCACCAGTATTGAATCCTCAATATCATCTGCGCGACCATGAGAAAAAACAGTTAGGAATCCCAAAAAAACCAGAAAAACTCTGAGAGCATTCATTATCATTTTTCCTCAACTTTGTCTCTCTTGGAACGTGCTAGAGTGTCGAGATTTCGCAATTCAGGCCCAGCTTAAATCTCTCTGCTTAAACGGAATCAGGGCCATGATGACCGCCGGGACGTAGTAGCTGGTGCGGGTGATGGCGTCGTCGGTCAGGATGCCAATGGCGCCGTTGCCCTGTTTGCTGTTCTCCCGCCGGAACACAATGTCATCGGCTTCGCCCAGTTCCACGCCCTGACGCAGCAAATCTTCTACCTCATTCGGTAAATAGAAAATGCCTGTTTGTGCGCGGCTCAACTGCTCCTTGCTGAGGATCACCACCCAAGCGAACACTTCAAAGCGCCCATCAACCTCTTCGACGCCGCCTTCGATACCGATATAGTAGTCCGCATCGGGTTTGGCTTTGGCGGCATTCTTAGCGCGATTGGTCGCGCCCTGGATGGTTTCGGCACGGGTCATGGGCTGGTCGCTGACGCCGGAGGGCACACTGACGCCTTCGACAGCAAATGGCTCGTCGGGGAACATCGCCAGGAAGCCCAGGTGGGCACATTCGATTTTGACGGGGTTGGTGCTGGCGACGATGACTGTCGGCATGGGTCAGGCTCCGGGGGTGATGCCATTTCGGCGGACTAAATCATGGATATAGGCCAGCAAAGCGGCTTGCATTTCGGCACTCAATTGTTCCCGCGTCAGGCCAGTCGGTCGATCATAAACCAGCATCATGCCCTTGACGATACACAGGCTCACTTCTGCGCCAGCATGACATTGTTCCGGTGCAAGCTGCGGATAATGTTCGCCAAGCATGGCTTCAATCCAGCCAACAACCGTCGTATGGATACGATCCGTAACGGCCGCAAGCTGCACTTCGGCAAAGACGTGCTTAAAGGCTTTGTGGGATTTGCCGAAGCGCTGCATCCCCTGCACAATCCGCTGAACAGCGTCTTCCAGGCTGGGGGCCTCTTCAATGCGCCCAATGAGCGCTTCCTGCATATCGTTCAGATACTTATCGACCAGCGCATCGAGTATGGCTTCTTTATTAGGGAAGAACTGGTACAGCGAGCCAATCGACACACATGCGGCCCTGGCAATGTGGTTGGTGCTGACCGCCTCATAGCCTTGTTCCGCGAATAAGCCTGCGGCTGTCCCCAGGATATGCTCTACACGCTGCTGGCTGCGGGCCTGCTGCGGTCGGCGACGTTTGCTAGTAGGTTGGTCAGACATAGTGCTCCTGCATGAGCAACGGGTGAGAAATCGTTGAAATATGAGCAATTACTCGTATTATAAACGTGAGTAATCACTCGTATTTTATCGCAAAATGATCTTTTTGTAATGTTCGGATTCTAGCACATCAGGGGATGTGATGCAGGAGAGACCCATGAATCAACCCAACCTGGCAGACAAATGGACCGTTTTCGTCACAGGCAGCACCGGCCTGCTTGGCAGCAATCTGGTAAGGCTGCTCGTCGCCGAAGGGCATCACGTTAAGGCGATGGCCCGCAATGTCGAAAAAGCTCGCCGCCTTCTGGGTGATCTGGACGTTGAGATCGTCCAGGGCGATATGGAAGATGTAGATGCGATTGAGCCTCTCTTACAGGGCGTGGATGTTCTTATGCACACGGCTGCTTATTTCCGGGAATATTATCAACCTGGGGAAAATCACTGGGAAAATCTCAGCCGCATCAATATTCGCGGGACGGTCAACCTCCTGACGGCTGCCGAGCGCCAGGGTGTTCAAAAAGCGATCTACGTCAGTTCCAGCACGACCATTGGCGCCAAAGTGGATGGCAGCCCTAGTGACGAGAACACGGGTGCGACATCCGGCAAAATGTCGCTGAATGCCTATGCACGCAGCAAAGTCGTGGCGGAAGAAGGTGTTGCCCACTGGCTCAGAGCGCATCATATGCCGGTTGTGCTCATCAACCCGTCCTGGATATGGGGTCCTGGGGATGCCGCACCAACAGCAACGGGCAAGATTGTCCTCGATTTTCTTCGAGGGGATTTGCCAGCCATTCCATCAGGAGGCTCCAGCCTGGTGGATGCTCGTGATGTCGCCCAGGCGATGATCGCAGCCGTAACACATGGACGCAGCGGCGAGCGTTATATCATCAACAACGCCTACTACAGCCTGAGCGATATTCTGGCTGTGCTGTCGGACATCACTGGTATCAACAAACCGCGCATATATATGCCTTATGCGTTGGGCATGGCCTATGCGACGGTCGCAGAGATCGTAGCGCGTATAACCGGCAATCCCCCGTTAGCGACGCGCAGCGGCCTGCGCACGATAAATATCAAGATTGAGTACACCAGCGCGAAAGCGGCCCATGAGCTAGGGCATAAACCGCGCTCCCTGGAGCAAACCCTGCGTGATGAAGTGCAGTGGTTTATTGACAACGGCTACGTTCAGCAAGAATTTAAGCTCTCGCCTGTAATGAGCTAACCTCATTCATAGCATCTCATCCCGCTGAGTAGAGGTACTGCCTGCTTCTCCCGACCTGACACACATGGCACAAACAATCCTATCGGGCCTCTACTCAGCTAAAAATTGGTTTGTCCCCCTGGCACACGCACCAGCCACTGCACTCGCCCTCACTTGCCGACGCTTGTCGGTTAGCAAATGCCTTTGTATACTTCCTTCGTTCAAAGAGTGACAAGACAGAGGCAAAAAACTTCAATGATTGATGTCAATCAACTGCGTAAAGGCACAACCTTCACCCAGGATGGTGAACTCTATCGTGTGCTGGAATACTCTCACAATAAGACCGCGCGTGGTGGTGCGACCATCCGCGTGACTGTTCGCAACCTGCGTTCCGGCTCCACCACCCAGATGACTTTTAATGGTGGTACCCGCGTGGAAGACATTCGCGTCGAAGGGCGTGCTGTACAGTACCTGTTTGATGATGGCCAGTTCCTGACCTTCATGGATATGGAAACCTATGAACAGCCGCAGTTGCGTCGGGATGTCTTCGGCGATGATATCCAATACCTCAAAGAAAATATGGACCTGAAGCTCAACAGCTTCCAGGGCGAGATCATCGACTACGAACTCCCTAAAACAGAAGAATACAAGGTCGTCGAAGTTGAACTGGCTGTTGCCGGTGATCGTGCCAATAACCCAACCAAGCGCATCACCCTGGAAACCGGTATGGAAATTCAGGCACCGATGTTCATTAACGCGGGTGACACCGTCAAAGTGAACCTTGAAGAAGGGTCTTACGTGACCCGCGTCAACAACTAGGCATACAGGTCTCAACCACTAAAAGACGAGCTGCGGCTCGTCTTTTTTGTTTCTATATGATGATTCTGTGTCCTAAATACCATGTTTTCATAAATAACCTTAACTTTTATACCAATAGCTTTATTCTTCCTACATAATTCCGGCCTTAGAATGAGAGTAACGTGACCAGAGTATCGCAGCATCCATGAGCAAGGCACTTGCCAGGATGCAGGCGGCCCAGTGGAGTATGAGGCAGGTATTATGTCGTTACTTTCTAAACGCACCCAACGCGCAAAAAATGGTGCTTCGTCGATCCGTTCATTGCAGCCCCAGCCGGATCCTATGAGTGAATTCGATGAAGTATTTGGCGAGGAAACAACGGCTGCTCCTGATGACGATCTGTTCGGCAGCGATTTCGCAGACGAACCCGCGCCACCTGTCAGCAACAGTAAAAGCAACGGTCACAGCAGTAAAGGCCACAATGGCAACGGCTACAACGGCAACGGCCAACCAGCGGGAGGTTTTTCTGTTGGTTCTGGTATTACCAAAGTTACCGTCGAGAAGGTGCTGGAAGATGGGTCCTGGATTTTGGATACTGGCTACCATGTGCCGGCCAAGCATCGTACCCCCCAAGACATCGCCAAACTACGGCGCCAACTGCGCTCCAAGCTGCTCGCGTCCCCTGGTGAGGCCGATAAGTGGGAACGCTACGACCAGAGCAAAATTGACATCATTGATGAACGCCTGCAAACCGTCCTCAGCAAGATGGGCGTTTTCTTGCAGGATGACGACTTCCAGACACTCTTAAACGGTCTGCTGGATGACCTGCTTGGGTTTGGCCCGATTCAGGCCCTGGTAGAAAGTAAAGATTGCTCGGAAATTATGGTCAACGGCCCGGACGTAATCTTCGCTGAATTCAAGGGCAAGTTGATCGAAACCGATGTGGTCTTCGATGATGAAGATCATATCCGCTGGACGGCCCAGCGCATTGTTCGTCCGCTGATGCGTACGCTGGATCGTAAAAACCCGATGGTCGATGCCCGCCTGCCAGATGGCTCGCGTGTGCACCTCGTCACAGAACCTTCGGCCCTGCTTGGTACGACGATCACTATTCGTAAATTCCCTGAGAAGCGCCTGACGGTCGAAGACCTGATTGGCTACGGCTCGATTACTAAAGATGTCGCCGAATTTTTGCGGGCCTGTGTTGTTTCTCGCCTGAATATTGTGGTCGCGGGTGGTACTGGCTCCGGTAAAACCACCCTGCTCAACGTCCTTAGCTCCTATATTCCAGAGGACGAGCGTATTGTCACTGTGGAAGATTCCGCAGAATTGCAACTGGCCCAGCGCCATGTGGTCCGCCTGGAAACAGCCCCAGCACTGCCCGGTACAGAAGATGAAGGCAAGCTGGAAATCCGCGACCTGGTGAAGGGCACGCTGCGTATGCGCCCTGATCGTATCGTCGTGGGTGAGGTGCGTAGTGGTGAAGCGCTCGACATGCTGCAAGCCATGAACACCGGCCATGATGGTTCGCTGACGACTGTCCATGCCAACAGCCCTCGTGACGCCATCGCGCGTCTGGAAACACTGACGCTGATGGCAGGCGTTGATCTGCCGGTGATGGTCGTTCGTTCACAGATCGCAGCCGCCATCGACCTGTTCGTACAGCAGGCCCGTCTGAAGGATGGCAGCCGCAAGGTTGTACAGGTTACTGAACTATTGGGCATGGAAGGCGACCAGATCACGCTGATGGACCTGTTCCTGTACCAGACCCCCGACCAGACATCTACCGGTTACAGCCACGAAGGTGGCGGCGAACTGCTGCCGACAGGCTTCCCACCCGGGTTCCTGTCCCGTCTGGAACAATACGGCTTCCGCCTGCCGAAGTCGATCTTCGGTGCGGGCCGCAACAAATTCAACCGCTAGCTCCTTGCAGAGTTCCTTTTATGCAAAGAGGCACGTCCAGATGGGCGTGCCTCTTTGTTTACCTCAACAATTTCTACTGGTCAGTATTCATGTTACTGCGGGTAAAGCGCAGGTAAGCGATGACGATGACCATCACCAGCAGACCGAGGAATGCACCACCGAGTGAGGCATGCCCTTTAATCAGGTCGAACAGGGTAACAGCAATCGTCGCAGCCGCCAGACTGTAGGCCCCCCAGCGATCATCGTTCTGCATCAGATGCACACTGACAACGCTGATGAGGAACCATACTGCATAGACCATAACCTGGGCCAGGTCCATCGTCATGGAGCCGTGCGTCAGCAGCAGCCCACAGAAGAGCAGCCCAATCAAAGAGACCAGTTCTAATAATTGGAGGACAGAGGAGAGAATGCCAAATTGGTAATTCGTGTTATCGCGGTTGGACTCGTGGTTCATGACGACCTCCTACCACTTTCTTTTAGCGTATGCCTGGACGGATACGTGGGGGAAGTGTCATACATCATAGACGCGGCTGTATTTACGCCGAATCGCTTTTTGGCTTTATCTCATTGGAATGTATTTGTACCTGATCGCCAGGAAATATCATGGAATGACGCGGTGGTTGAGCATTTCGTTGACGCTCTTGACGAGGCGGCGTAATTCGTCTTCCAGGTCTTCGCTGATGCCATCAATGATGAGTGTATCGCGGAAAATATCACGGGCCTCGCGGATGTGCTCTTCACCTTCGCGCAGCAGAGAAAGCCCCTGACGCATGCGATCACGGGCGCTGCGGCTCTCCGGGCGTGTACTGGCATGCGGGAAGTCACGGCCATGCAGGCTGGCGACCATCTCCAGCTCTTCGATGAATTCGCCAATTGTGCGGATTTCCAGGGCAGCACCCGCCTGTAGCAGCCCTTGCAGCGAACGGCTGAGTTCCGGCGCCATCATGAAGTCCAGTTCGGTGATGTCCATATAGCGCGCTTCGACATCCTCGCGCCCACCTGGTTGGGGGCGCAGCGTCGTCTGCTGAGGGGACATGCCCGTGAAAAGCGGGTAGAGCACACCAACACACATATTGTGTACGTCTTTGGCATACTGCTGCGAATCACCTGCGCCGCCCGTTAGCCGCTGCGAACTGTTGAAATCAATGACGCGCAGATGTTGGCCATCCCAGTAGAGATGTTCCAGCTTGTGATCGAGGTAAACAATCGTGTTCTGGTGGGCCATCTTGAGCAAATTGGCAAATTGCAGCGCCAGTGTGATGCCTTCTTCGCTAGGCAGTCGCCGCCGAACCGGGCCATTCTGGCTGCCAGTGGATGATCGCATGGCGTAGAAAAGGTTATCCATGCGCGGCAGCGGCTCGATTGCCAGATAAGGACGCCAGCCTTCCAGGGCATACTCGTGCATCTCTGTGCTGAATGCTAAAACGTTCTGGCCAAAACTTGCGATTTCTCCCTCGCCAGGGGCTTCCGCGATGCTGGAAAGAAAGCCGCAATCGATCAACGTATTTGGGATCGGGTTGGCCTCCAGAATGCGCAGAATCTGCGCCTCGTTGATGAAAGCCTTGAACTCCCAGCGTGGTTCGCCATCATTCACCAGATGCTCCGGGCGCATGACCTTAAAGGCCACATTGTGACCCGTGCGCAGGTCTGTCGCGGAAAGGACGCGGGCATAATGTCCTAATGCGAAGGTATCGATGTATTGGTCGATCTGGTAAATTTCGTTCAGGTTCATCGGGCGCTTCCAGCCTGCTTCAACTAGCCCAATCGGGGGCATGGCAACCCATGCCTATGGGATAGGCGATTGTACACGATGGGGACTGGTTAGCAAGTTGTAATGCCTAGCGCTTACCAGGCGTTTAGTCCACGTTACAGCAGAAATCAGCCCTTAAATCACGTGATCGTTGACGCCTGTTAACTGGCGCAAAACCTCGAACTGGCCAACGTGGTAGCCTTCATGCCATATCTGGAAGTTGATTACTTTTGCCAATGAATCACCATCTTCGTCAAGCACGTCCCATTCTTCATCTGTCACTTGCTCTAAACGGGCGATGAGGATGTCTTCCGCCTGTGCCAAATCAGCCAGCAATCGTTGCATCGTCAGGTGCGGGCTGGCCTCGCTGGTGATTGGCTGTGAACCACGCGCATAGATAGCTTCCTCGTCGGCTGTCCAGAATGCGTCCAGGCCAAGTGTCCGCAGAATATTCTGCCGATCCTGAACGATATGACCGAGTACCCAGTTGGCGCAATTGCCACGCGGCTGCGGCTGCAAAAACAGGTCACTTTCTTGCAGGCCGTCTAGTTGGCGCTTGATGGTGCGCTGGTCAACACCCAGGCGATAGATATAGTCATCGGCACGTTTGCTGAGGCTCATTGGCATGCTTCCCTTCTATAAAATGATGATGTCTACAGTATAGCGTCAACAGAACAAATAATCTATTCCGTCTTTCACAGAAGAAATGGCACTTTTGCCATAAAAAACTGCCAAAAAGACCCCGATTCTGGAGACAAGATTGCACGAATCGTGATATAACAGAAATGTAACCGAAACAGACCTTTTGCAAACCCGTAGGTGGCCGCTATTTGCTGCGGTCATGGAAAGCGAAACCTATGTTCAGGCGATTGCCGTTGATGAGTTTAATCTTACTATTTGTGGCGGTCGTACCCGTATTGGCCCAGCGCAATTGTCCGACGATTGTGCTGGATGCCTTAAACCAGATCGGCGATAACTGCACCGGACTGAACCGCAACGCGGCCTGCTATGGCTTTGATCGCGTTGACAGCACGTTTTTTGTGCCACAGCCGGAAGGCACCTTCAGCCAGCCGACTGACCGCGCCAACCTGCTCGATATTGCGACCTTGCAGACTTATCCGCTGGATATGGATACGGGCCAGTTTGGCGCAGCCGTCATGAACGTACAGGCCAATGTGCCTAATGCGCTACCTGGCCAGGGTGTCGTCTTTCTGCTATTGGGTGATGCCACCATCGAAAATACCGTTCAGCCAGAAAACAGCGCCAAGGTGATCGACAGCATTCCGGTTCCGGTGGCTATTGATGCCAACCTGTATACCTCACCAACGGAAACCGCCAATATTCGGCTGGTCGCGCCAACAGGTGAACTGCTACCCGTCGATGGCCTGACGCCACAGGGCTTATGGGCGCGAGCTATCGTCAATGACGAAATTCTATGGGTGCGGACATCCGACCTGGTGCAAAGTGCGGCCCTCAATGCCCTCCCGACTGTTGGCAGCAGCCAGCGCACACCGATGCAGGCGTTCTATTTCAGCACAGGCATTGGCGCACCTGCCTGTAACGAGGCCGAGCCGGTCATCGCAGTGCAAAGCCCTGAAAATATCACCGTCGACCTGACGGTTAACGGCGTCGATATTCGGGTTGGTTCGCTGGTGACGTTCCAGTCGATTGATGAAACCAGTTCATTGGTGACTGTGCATCGGGGCAGCGTCCAGACCACGACCGGACAGAATATCAACGCCAATGAGAGCGCCATCGCCCTGCTGGGTCCCGATGGTGGCGTCATGAGCTGGCAGCCGCCACAGCCCATCACCGATGCTGGTTTTGAGCGCGGACAGCGTGTGCAATTTGCATTGAACAATGTCGCTAAGACCAATGGCTGGCCGGAACGGGACGTCACACCGCGTGATCTTCCGCAGCCGACAGCCACCCCCACCGAAGTGACCGTCATCGCTCCGACAATCGTCGCGACACAAGATACCAGCACGGGTTTCACGCCGACCTGCGGCGATGTCACATATGTCGTGCAGCCCGGTGATAACCTGTTCCGCATCGCGCTGAACCATGAAGCCAGCATGCCGGCGATCATCGAAGCCAATGATCTGGCTGATCCGAACAGCATTTTTGTGGGCCAGCAATTACGGATACCGAATGCCTGTGGTGGCTTCGTCGGGGGTGACCTGGGCGGTGGGTCGCAAGAACCTGTGCCGCCTGTTACCGAAGACCCAAATCAGGGGCCAGTCTCGTGTGCGGGCTTCCGGCTGGTCTATCCGACTGTTGAAGTGCCCGTTGGCGATACATTGTACGAGTGGACGCCTGTGCAAGGGGCCACTCACTATGAGGTCGTCTTCTATGACTACAATGGCGTACTCGCGGGAACATACGCCACCAATGGCCCTGAGACATCTTTCTACTGGAATACAGGGCGCATCCCGACTGGCTCCGAGTTGTACTGGGAGGTCCGGGCCTACGATGATGATACGTACCTATGCGTGACACCACGCTCCGGCAAGATCACGCGGCTGGCCGATCCTGACCAGATACAGGCGCCCACCTATAGTCCATCGTTTACGCTGGCAAGCTGCTTCTTTGATACGGGCCTGGGTGTGTATCAAGCGACAGTGGATTGGGCTGGAGCCGCACCAGGCGACACGATCACCGTACAGATTTACGATGTCAGCGGCATCGTTACGGGATCGAATACAGGCATAGGCGATTTTGGTTCCATCATGACGGGTTCTTCAGCGACGCCCTATAAGGTGTCGGCAGTGGCCAGTGTCGCAGGCGGCTATACGGAATTCTTCCCGACATCCTGCTAAAATTCGCACGTAGAAATCTATACGATCAGGGGGCACTTGCAAGTGCCCTCTTTTTGGTTCTGCAAATGCGTCTGGTCCATTAAAACCGGACGCCCCCAGGGAGGAGGGGGCGTCGGTTCTATCGGGGAAGCCTGTGTCTGTGAAGTGTGGGGGCAGCTTCATCAGACACTGTTAATTTAGCACCTAATTGTAAAAAAAGTGTGACGCTATCCCTATCAGAACCCTACGCCAGCATAAGAAATAGATCAGAAACGGGCGATTTTCTGGTACTCAGGGACTAGCAAACAGGCAGATTGCGGACGGTTAATTGTAGGCACATTCGCTGAAGATAATGATGCGCGTCCCCTCACCATCGGGGTTATCTATGGCACGATAGCCGGACGAAGCAATCGTGTTGTGGCGCATCGCAATATTGGTCTGATAGTCCAGGTACCAGCGCACAACATCAACACGCGGATCGCTGGTTTCGTAGACCACCTGCGAGATACCCATACCCTTGGCCCGGAACATATTGTGCGACTCGCTGATTTCCACAGCCCCCGGATAGACAGGCACCCATTCATCGACGCTGGCCACGCAGGCCACATCCACGCCAATGACCAGCGTTGAACCACATGCAAGAATACCCAATACGATCAGCAACGTCGCCATTAACATGCCGCCAACCGAGCGTTGAGAACGCTGTAAATGGGGGGCATCGCCCATCCCGTTTTCTCCTTCAGTTAATAGATTGTCTGAAACGTTCTATCAGCTTATCCGAATGTGGTTAAGTTCCAATGAAGATGGCGTGAAGGCGGTTGCGGAAGGCTCAGGGAGACTGGTTATCGCGCGGGACAAAGAGCGCAACATGGCCACAGCCCTGGCATTTTCTGGCGCGTACAGGCTGAGGAGGCTGCTCCGTTTTTTCATCCTGAAAATGTCCGCCAACCCACTGGCCCCAGTCAAAGCGGTGATGGCCGCAGTAAGGGCATAACAGGCGCGGCTCATGGGTCTGCGGGACCATCCCCAACGGACGCGGTTGCAACTTGGGACGAGGTTTATCACTCATCGGATCGCGTCTAGTCTTCTTTAGTAAACAGCAGCACATTACCACAGGTCATGCAGTGACGCGCATCCACGTTCATACTACCGACCATAAAACCTGCATCCTGGGGTTTAAAGCCAATACGCGAATTTTCGCCGCGTGTGTGCAGCTTGCCCCACTCAAAGCGATTATCGCCGCATACCGGGCAGCGATCTTCTGAATACTGATCGTCGTTCTTACGCTTTTCCACTGGCAAGCTCCTGATCAGGCATGTTTTTTCTTGCGACGCGGTCGCCGACGCCGCCATATTAGTCCAGCCAGGGCCAGCACGCCAGCGCCAAGTGCGCCCGTCATCACCAGCAGCGACTGTTTCGTGCGCTGCGCCAGGGCATACTGCTCCTGTAGGTAGCTCAGGATGGCGTCGTTGTAGCGTAGTTCGGCATAGGGCGACATCGTCATCAACGGATTACGCTCGACGTTGATCCAGGCAAGATTGGGTAGACCACCGATTTCAATTGGCAGGCTCGTCAGATCATTATCAGCGATCCACAGGCCCCACAGGTTGTCCAAATTGCCGATCTCCGGCGGTAGTTCCCTCAGATGATTCTCGCCCAGATTAAGCATATAGAGGTTTTCGAGATTGCCAATTTCCGGCGGCAGCGTTGTGAGTTGGTTGTACTGAACGGTCAACTTGGTCAGGGTCGCCAGATTGCCAATCTGCGGTGGCAGCTCCGACAGGCTATTATGCGAAAGGTCAATTTCTTCAACGGCAGGCAGATCGCCAAATTGCGGCGGCAACTCGGTCAGCAGATTATGTGTGAAGGTCAGCTTGACCAGAGTGGGCAGCTCGGTCAGCACCAGTGGGAACTCAGTAAAGGTGTTGCTGCTGAGGTCCAAATGCCGAATTTGGGTCATCCGGGCGGTTTCTGGTGGCAGCGCGTTGATGCCCTCATTCCACAGCGTAATCGCATTATAATTCTCCAAACGGGCAACATCGGGCATGACCACAGGCTGGCTATCCTGGGCATAGGAAATCCCACTGGCGAGCCATGCAACAATACAAAGGAGTAACCACCGCATCAGCTTTGAACCTTCCGCTTGGTTTTTACGACATTTTGCTGGCGATACACGCCAAAGAGCATCAGGCCGCCAACCGTCGCCAGGACCAACGCGATTAGGATGAGTGCGAGGTCGGGGCCACCTGGCTCGTTACAATGCTGTGCCAGATAATCACGCATCGCTGCCGGGCCGCTGTCGATAACATCTGCCGGAGGGAAGCTGATGGGGTTCCCGCGCAGGTCGATCAAATCGAGTTGGTAGAGGTTCATAGCTGAACAGGGCAAACGTTCCAGGTTGTTATCGCGCAGGTCCAGCAAACGCAGATTGAGCAGGTTGCCAATTTCATCCGGCAGTGTGTTCAAATCGTTCCGCGCCAGATTAAGCGTATCCAGATTACGAAGCTCGCCAATCGCTGCGGGCAATTCACGTAATTGGTTGCCTTCAAGCTGTAGATTCGTCAGGTTGAACAGGTCGCCAATTTCATCTGGCAGCGAGGTGAGGCGGTTTTCGCTCAGGCTGAGGTTCCTCAGGTAATGTAACTGGCCAATTTCAGGCGGCAGCGCTGTGATTTCATTGTCATACGCCCACAGCGTCACCAGCGGCGGCATCTGGCCGATTTCAGGCGGCAGGCTCGTGAGGTCATTCTGCTGAACATGCAGGGCTTCCAGGCGGTTGAGCCTGCCGACTTCAGCCGGCAACTCACTCAGTCCCAGGCCACTCAGATTGAGGTAGGTTCCAGCGTTGGCAATCGCTTCCAGCGCGATGTCCTCCGGTGAGGGTGCATCCTGGCCGATGGTACTGCTGGCTGCAAGAGCCATCATCAGCACCAGTAAGAGCATCCGTCGGATCATAGGGTTAGCCTCAGAAAAATGAACGAAAAAGGGCCGATGTCTCTATCATAAAGCAAGACACCAGCCCCTACATGATGGTTCCCTGACGATTGGCCTCGTTTAACGCTCCGTGCCGCTGAAGCCGCTCGGTACAGCTACCTGAACATAGTCTCTGTTGTTCCACCATTCTGGATACGGCCAGGTGGGCGCGTTGAAGTAGTAATCCAGAATGCGGCGCGTGATCGGCGCGGCAACTTCCGAGCCTTCACGCGAGTAGCGCACCAGCACCACCGTCGCGATCTGCGGATTATCTGCCGGAGCGTAGCTCACATACCAGGAGTGCGGCGGAATGGTCGTACCGGGGGCACCAGCCTGGGCCGTGCCTGTTTTACCACAGGATGTATAAGATGGCGGCGGGTTAGAATCCGGGCCAAAGGTGCGATAACTCGTGCCCAATACATCGTCAACAGGCACGTTGCACATGCCGCGCCGAATCTCATCAAGCACCGCCTGATCCAGTTGCAGTTCATTAACCACGGTTGGTTCGGTCACACTGACGACATCTGTACCGTCGAAGCCACCAATCTGCTGGATGATGTAAGGCTGCCAGACCGTGCCATTATTGGCAACGGCAGCAACAGCGGTGACCATTTGCAAGGGTGTCACCTGCACATCCCCCTGGCCGATGGCATTGTTAATCGCCGCAGAAGGGTTGTTCGGCGCAGCCAAATTGCCACTGTTTTCGTTCTCCAGGCCGACGATGCCGGTTGGTGATCCCAACCCAAAGCGCTGCGCATAGGACAGGTTGACGTTGGCACCTCGCTGTTGGTACAGTCGGCCACCCATCTCCCAGAAGAAGGGATTACAGGATGTACTCAGGGCCTGCCACATATAAACTGGCCCGGCAGCAGCGATTTCATCGGCCACGCGCCAGTCAGGGCGGTCGCCAGCGGTGTCACCATATTGGGCACCGTTCCAGATCAGGTCACACTGAAAACGCTGGTCTTCAGTCACATTGGGGCCGAAGGGAAAGACGCCTTCCTGGGCAGCAGCGGCTGTCGTGAAAATTTTGTAGACCGATCCTGGCGTATATTGGCTGATTGCTTTATTAATCAGCGGCTCACGCGCATCGCTAAAGGCGCGTTCTAGCAAATAGTTCAGCGCCACCGAGCCATACCCCGTATTGCTCAGGTTGTAGATGCGCGGGTCGAAGGTCGGGTAGCTGGCCATCGCCAGCACAGCCCCTGTGTGAATATCCATGACGACGGCAGCAGCGCCCTGTGAGATAGACGATTGGCCCCAGTTGCGCTCGCCTGCATAGTTATAGGCATCATTGATGGCTTTGGCGACCACGTACTGCAAATCGCGGTCGATGGTAAGCTGTACGGGGGTGGGCGGCGAACTGGTCGTGCTGCCCAGGTCACGAATGACGATTTCGCCAGGAGCCACCATTTGCAAGCGGCTGGCTGGCAAACCCGCCAGGTAGCTCTCCTGGGTGCGCTCAATGCCGAAACGCCCCACTGAGTCGCCGGAGCCATAGCCACGTGCTTGCCAGGATGCCAGTTCTTCCTGCGGGATTGCGCCAACGAAGCCAGTTACATGGGCGGCGGCGCCATGCCCGTAATAATTGCGATCCGTGAATTCGGCGATGCGGTCGCCACCAAAGGTATTGTTCTCGGAGATATTGCAAGATTCAGATAACGCCTGGGTATAGCGCGCGTAGGTTTCCGGGTCGGTTTCGCCAAGCTGGAAGTAGGTCTCATCATCATATTGCAGGAAAATCTGCTCAATTTCGCCATAACTGCGCAGCATCATCTCCGCCAGCGTGCTGTAACACTGCTGCTGATTGAGAATCTCGCCCTTAATGGCAAACAGTTGAATGATGCGTCCACCCTGCTGAACCAGCGACTGACCGTTGGTGTCGTAGATATTGGCACGCGGCAAAAAATCGTTTGATGAGCGCAGCACAACTTCCGACGCCAGATCGCGCAGAATATCCATCGGCGACCAGGCAATACGCCAGGTGCCATCGACCTGCATCATGCGCATGGTGCGATCAGGGTCAGGGATGTCGCCAAAAGTGGTCGAGGTGATAGTGGCGTCGTAATGCAGTTCCGCGCTGATGCCCTGAATGCGTGTCTCGGTCAGGGTTGTGGCCACAGAGCCAAAGCCCATTGCCAGTTCAGCGCCCTCGTAGCGCGTCTCGAACACGGCTTTGGGGTACATTTCCTGCGCCTGGGGATGGACCAGCGCATACATAGCCTCAAAATTGTGTTCGTTCCAGGCGGCCATGAACTGATCGAACACCTCTTCCGGTGTTCCCTGGGCCAGTACGTTGCTGCCAATCAGCAGCAGAATGGCCAGCAATCCCAGCCAGATACGGGCAGAATGGTGAATTTTCAGCATGTTATTTTTCAGCATGATGATCGCTTAGGCTCCTGATGAGGCTTCACGATGGATCGGCACAACTATATAGGAGCACCTATAGGACGTCCAGCCAGGGCTAATTGGCGTCGGGCAGGCGTCGGGTTGCTGGCAGGTAGGTGGCTATCGAAACCGGATCACTATGCATGATTGAAAAGGCGCTACAGGCATGCGACCGGACAAGTGGCAATCCGACCCAAAGCGGGTAAAATCGGGCAATGATGGTGCGCCCTTAGCATGGGTGCAATTCACTTAATGGATCGACTTTCGCAGCAGCGCCCATTGCTGGGCGCGGGCATCACTTGGGGAGGCTTTTATGACGGTCAAGCGGACAGGTTATCTGCCAATAGGGATGATGATCGGGATCGGCATTTGCCTGCTCGTTCTGGCGATGATGGTGCCCATGCCGCTATCGGCCCAGGGCATCGCCACCAATACCCCCCCACCAGATGTGGCCGTCCCAACTGCCAGTGCGCCCATGTTCGTGACCAATACGCCACCCTCGGAACCAGCTTTCATCAGCCCAAACACACCCGTTCCGACGGCTGTGATTCCGCAGCCGCCCCAGGCTCCCCTAGAAAATTATGCTTTGCAGCTCTGGCTGGAGCGTGATGTCGTCAATCTGGCGCTGGAGCAAATCGCCGCGCTGGATAGCACCGACAAAGATACGCAGCGCGCCGTGCAATTGACCCTGTATGAACTTGGTCGCCGCTTCCCGGGGGCACCTAACAACCCCGCTGATCTCGACCGCCTGATAGCAGCCGTACTGGCAGCCCCCATCGGCACGGTGGATATGCGGCCACTGGTGCATCCGTATATAGAAGCTGCCCTTAATAGCAATGGTGCAGGCAGTGACTTCACAGTCGGCAATTTCAATGTCATCGTTACGCCTGCCAACCTGGATAGCCGCAGCGGGCAGGATGTTGTTCTGCAAATCACAGCCCTGGCGAATGGCGGCGCAGTCGTTCAGTACGATGAGATCGTGCTAGCGACCCGTAATGACGCGGGTCAATTCAGCATTCTGCCGATTGCTTACGAACTGCCTGCGGTGCCCTTTGACAGCATTCGCTCGGTGCGGTTGCAGCGCGTGGCCGATGTCAACCGCGACGGACTCGACGAAGCCGTGCTGGAAGTTCAGGATGATGGCCCTGGCATTCGCCTGTATATTGTGGCGGATCGCAACAATCAGGCCACCGACCTGGCCATGCCCAGCGAAGAAATCCGCGTCGGAGAATTTGTCGATTGGCCTGTAGCCAACCCGGAAATCATCAATCCAGAGCTATCGGTTATCGAAGTTGCGCGCATATCGGAATCGCCGGATTGGCCGTGCTTATCTCAGATTCCTGTGACGTGGACCTATGCCAACAACTTCTACCGTCCCTCGACCGCGCTCAATGCGCAGTTAGCTAACCAGGACAGCCTCGGCTGCACCCTGCTGGAAGCCGAGCCGATCCTGGCACGGGAACCCGATGAAGCCATCGATCTGATTAACTCTGCACTGGAACAATACGGTTTCGATGTCGCAGGTGGTCAGCGCGCGCTGATGGTGCTGGCAATGGCCTATACTATCAACGGCCAGCTTGATGATGCGATTGCGATTGCGCAGTCGGTCGCTCCGGTTGGCGGCGGCGATAGCTGGGTCGCCCAACAGAGTCAGGCCCTGTTAAATGCCATCGCCGTGCCCAGCAACACGGCCCTCGATATCTGCGAGGCGCTGGTGGCGGCTAGTGAGGCCCCGGCCTGTGATACGGATGCCGTGCTGGCGTTCTACTTCACGCGCATCAGCCTCAGTACGGAGCAAGACCTCGCGACGCAGCTCAATGCGGTCAATTTGCCCATTGTCGAAATGGTGCCCATCACGGAGCTGGGCCGCGCCAACCGGCTGGCGGTACAGTTCGATATCATCGGCACAAGTTGGTGGGCCTTCGCACCGGATGCTCGTTCAAGTACTTACAGCGCGGAAATCGCCGATCCACCCGCAGGCTTCGAGATCATTCAGCAGCAGCCTTCAGTGCTGGAAGTACCGGATTCTGTGTATCAGTCGCTGCTGGTCGATAACGATCCGGCCAATGCACTCAATATTCTGGATACGCTGCGGGCCAACAACCCCAATCGGGAATTCACACCGGAGGCGTTGTTCATCCGTGCTCTGTGCCTCGACCTGCTCGCTGACCGTGATGATGCTCGCATTGCCTACTACGATGTCTGGTCACGCTATCATCAGTCGCTTTGGGGCCAATTGGCAGGCAAGCATCTGGAATTAAGGTAATCTCAAGTCAAAATCAGCATTTCCAGCGAAAATAGCCCGATATGGGCTATTTTCGATCTTAATACTTCCCGTACAAAAGGGTTTGACCCGGAAAATAATTTATGATATATTCTGCATAGTGGTCAGGCGTGAGCCTTTCTCCCTATTACCCTGCAACGAAGTCAATTTATCACCCGTGCTTAACTGCGTCTGCTGCATAGTGGGCGCCCAGCCTACCCTAAACAATGCCTATGAACCGGATATTTACCGGCTAACCAATTACCCTTTAGTCATGCTGCCCCAAACAGCAAGTTAGGTGTGCGCGCCTTAGCGCCAATACCGGAGACCTTAAACATATGGACATAGCCCAACTCGAAGGCAAAACGCTGCAAGAACTGCGTAATTTGGCTCGTGAAAACGAAGTACCGCGTTTTAGCCGTCTTAAGAAAGATGACCTGATCATTGGCCTGCTGCGCGTCGAAGCCGAGCGACATGGCCACCAGTTACGCGGTGGCGTGCTGGAAGTCGTTGACGATGGCATTGGTTTTTTGCGCAGCGAAAATTACCTGCCCGGCATCAATGACATCTACGTCAGCCAGTCGCAGATCAAGCGCTTTAACCTGCGCACCGGCGACATGGTCATCGGCCAGGTGCGTTCGCCAAAAGACAGCGAAAAGTATTACGGCCTGCTGCGCGTCAATGCGGTCGATGGCTTTAATCCGGAGGATGTCAAACGGCGGCCCTATTTTGAATCGCTGACCCCCATCTTCCCGGAACGCCGCTTTAACCTGGAAACGCGCCCCAATATTCTCTCCACCCGCTTACTCAACCTCATCGCACCCATCGGCTTTGGCCAGCGTGGCCTGATCGTTTCGCCGCCAAAATCCGGTAAAACGACCGTGCTCAAGGACATTGCCAACGCCATCAGCCAGAACTACCCGCAGGTCCACCTGATGGTTGGCCTGATTGGTGAGCGCCCGGAAGAAGTGACCGACATGGACCGCAGCGTGGATGCGGAAGTCATCGCCTCAACATTTGATGATCCGGTGACGCATCACGTCCGTGTGGCGGAAATGGCCCTGGAACGGGCCAAGCGGCTGGTCGAACTCAAGAAAGACGTTGTGCTGCTGCTCGATAGCATCACGCGACTGGCTCGCGCCTATAACCTGGTCGTGCCCACCAGCGGACGCACCCTCTCCGGTGGTCTGGACCCCGCAGCGATCCATCCGCCGAAGCGCATTTTTGGTGCGGCCCGTAATGTGGAAGAAGGCGGCAGCCTGACCATCGTCGCCACCTGCCTGGTCAATACCGGCAGCAAGATGGACGATATGATTTACGAAGAGTTCAAGGGTACGGGCAATATGGAACTGCACCTGAGCCGTCGCCTGCAAGAACGCCGCATTTTCCCGGCCTTCGACATCGGCCAGAGCAGCACCCGCCGCGAAGAAATGCTCCTCGGCCCGGATGTGTTGCAGCGCGTGTTCACCATGCGCCGCATGTGGAACCACCTTGTCGATACCACCGATACCGGCGAAGTCGGCGCGACCGAGCAACTGCTCAACAGCTTCCGCATGTACCAGACCAACGAGGACTTCCTCAACAATTTGCCTGGGGCCACCAACGGCGTCGGCGAACGGTCGGTCTACTAAAGCACAGATAGGCCCTCGCCCTGAATTCCTCTCCCACAAGTAGAGGGACTTCAAAGCAGAAGCAAAAAGCACGCCCATCGGGACGTGCTTTTTTGATCGAATTTAATAGTAAAACGACTACTCTTCTTTCTTTTTGCGCTCATCCCTGGCCATCGAGCTGGAAAACGCTACGCCCATCGCGACGCCAATGGCAATACCAACTGCGATATTGCCCATTGCCACGCCAATTGCGATACCTGCGCCCATGCCTAACAGCATGCCCTGCGGATTCATTTCCGAATTTTTCTTCTTCACGGGATGTCCCCCTATTTATGCATGACACTTTTCAGTGTACCAAAGAGGCGACCTCCCTGGTCCCCGAAAGATTGGGGGTTTGCTACATCAATTGTAGGGAGCGTTTAAGCAACTCAAAATTGGTCTGGAAAGCGTCATTGTCTTCCCAATCCCGAAAATCACCAATCAATAAATCCCTTAGCACAGGTGTCCAGGTGAATTTGCAGTGATGGCTGAAAACATAATCATCAATTCTTATAGGCATGAGTACATAGTGATCGGGGTCTTTCTTCTGTAAATCTCTTTGACGTTGTAGTGTGATTGTAACCTCATCATCTACCCAATCACTCTTGAGCGAGTCCTTCGAGCAAATAAGTATCACCCGATCATATTCGTGGATGGCATTGTTAACCGTTTTGTAGATTCGCTGGCCGATTTTCATCCGCTTCTCATCAAGCCAAACACGTGCACCAATCCCATGAAGAGTACGATGTAATTTACGTGCAAATTCTTTATCTTCATGACTATAACTAATGAAGGTTGAAAGCAATTTTCTCTCCGCAGCTATCAAATCTGGTAAATATAGCCGTAATAGCTCAGGAACACCACACCCTTCCAGAAATGATTCTGGAAATGAATTAGACTTGTAGAGGGTCATATAGTCGATATAACTTGGACCATAATGTCTAACTTCTTCTAGTCCTTCAACAACAGACAGATCAACACCTGTAAACACCGAATAGCGCAAATGTGCTTCACTAATATTAGTGCCACTCAAATTGGCTCCACTTAGATTAGTGCCACTCAAGTCGGCTGCACTTAGATTGGCTTCACTCAAGTTGGCTCCACTTAGATTAGTGCCACTCAAACTCGCTTCTCTCAGATCAGCATCCCACAAATTGGCTCGACTCAGATCAGCGCCCCTCAGATCAGCACCAATCAATGTGCTATGGTTCAGAATTGCTTCTCTCAGATCAGCATCCCACAAATTGGTTCGTATCAAGGAACCTAGCGTCAAATTTGCTTTTCGTAGGTTAGAATCTCTTAAAACGGCATTGCTAAGATCAGCTCCTATCAAAGATACTTCCATAAGATTGGCTTCCCATAGGGAGGCGTCCTTCAGGTTAGCCTTTCTGAGGTCTGCTTTTCTTAGTGAAGCTGTCCATAAGAGAGAATTGCTCATAACAGTTCTCACCAGCTTGGCACCGCTAAGGTCGACACCCCTCAGATCAGCACCCCTCAGATCAGCACCATTCAACGAGAAATCTCTTAGCCAACCGCGTTTTCTTAGACTATTTATCGACCTAATAACCTCATCATTGTCCGAATTCTCAAAATCTCGCTTGCCCTTGCGCATCTGAGTAATCAGGCGTTTGAGTTCGGCGCGTTCTTCGTCATTTTGTGGCGGCATGGCGATACCCACTTACTAGCGATCAAGATGTGTTAATCCTAGCTCAAACAGGGGATGTTCGCAGCAAAAAAGCACCCTCGCTTGAGAGTACCCATCTTACTTAACCGCGCTGATATTCGAGTTCCCTAAGTTAGGTCGCTATCCATCACGCTGGCGAACATCAATGACTATCGCTTTCAGAGGCAAAATAAACAGCTTAGCCGGGACCTGAAACGACCGCGTTCCAGTCAATGCCATCGGTGATGCCCGCTTTGAGGCTTTCCAGGAAGCCAAGTGCCTCTTCCAGACTTTCAAACATAGCTGTCTTGGTGGTGGCATCCAGCGACATCCGGCGGAAGCTGCTCACCATTATCTTGCTGATGGGGTCGCTGCTAAAGGCGGTTCCCCCGCCGTAGTTGGGATGCTGGGTGAGTTCACTCATTCTTACGAGGGTCGCGACGGTGATGATGCGTCCCTGGCGCAGATCGGAGATGTAATACAGGGGTTCCTGGGCAGTACCAAGCTGCTGTCGATGTTCGCTTAAGAAGTGCCGTTCATCGTCTTCAGTGGGATAGGTATGCCACGTCACAAGAATGAGGTTCGGAGACAGATACTGACAGGTATACGTCTTGCTAGTCATTTCATTGACCTGACCCCAGCCAAAAAAGAACACATGCTATAGGCTCATTATGTCACAAATTAGCGAACTGTTGCGTGATTTTTTCAGGCTTGGCGACTGAAAATAGTCAGTGATACGTAGATAATTGGACCTGACCTCACGTAAAGTCACCCCTCAGCGGGATAGGCCGCATGTGCTATAATGTCCAGCGTGCCCAAATGACCTGAACCTGGGAGTGCCCGATGGCCGACAATGCCACCCTGACCCACGACGATGTCCGCGCGATTGCCGACCTGGCGCGCCTGCAACTCAGTGATGAAGAAGTCGCCAAATACGCGGAACAACTCTCGGCCATTTTGCATGACTTCCAGAAATTGCAGGCAGTCGATACCTCCCACATCGATCCGATTGCATCGGTGCTGCCACTGAAATCAGTCATGCGCGAAGACAAACCTCTGCCCGCCCTCAAGCCAGAGGCGGCTGTCAGCAATGCGCCCGACAAAGACGCCAACCAGTTCCGCGTCAAGGCTGTGCTCGATGGTGATGGGTCGGCTTAGGGCCACCCTGCGCGGCTGATGCCTACTATACCCGATTCATTCCGCGACCTGCTGCTGCCACAAACGCGCGCCTTTGTCGTGCTGCATACCCAGTCCGCCGATGGCGATCCTCTGATGACGCCGATGTGGTTCAGCATGGAGGGCGACACGCTCCTGCTCAACTCCACGCCAGCTACGCGCAAGCACAAGAACATGCTCGCTAACCCACACATCCGCTGCCTGATCTTCGACCCTGGCAATATGTATCGCTACCTGGATGTCACCGGCACGGTCATCGACATCAGCCAGGAAGGGGCCAATGCCCACAACCAGCAATTGGCTGAGAAGTACGATTGGGATGATGGCACATTCGGAGACAATCGGGTGATTTACCGCATTCGCATTGACCGCGCACAGGGCGTTGAATAGACACCAACTCGGTATCATTCTGACATACAATAAAGATAGCTCGTTGGCTGAAACAACCGAATCCAATTAGCAGTGAGGATCGTTATGTATTCGATCAACGTAGGAGCCATCTCTCTCGACGAATTCGCGGAAATTACGTCGACGAAGTATCTCATCCCTGGCCGACGCATTTTGCTCGATCATCTGGCGACTATCATCGATCAACTCAAAAAGCGTGATGTCCACCATCTGGCTGCCTTAAAAATGTTGTTGAGCAACAAGAAAACATATCCGCAATTGGCAGATAGCCTGGGCGTCAGCATAGAGTATCTTACTGTTCTCAATCGGGAGATCAACAGCTACGAGTCGAAAACGATTCCTCTGGCCAAGCTGGACATCTTCTCTTCATCAGAACTTGAACAACTCAAATCTGCTGGATTGACATCGACCAAACATCTCTACGAACAGGCACTAACACCTATTGAAAGGAAGGCGCTCGCTGACAACGCTCAGTTCCCTGAAAATAAGCTTATACAGGCGCTGGAACTGGCCGACCTGCTCAGAATAAACGGCATTGGTCCTGTTTTTGCGCGCGTCCTGCAAGCAATAGGCATCCATAATGTGGGCCAATTTGCCCAAATGGCCCCAGAGGCGATTCTTGAACGCTATACGGAATTTAGAGAAGCAAACGAACCTTCTTTGCCAAACCTCGGTATAAAAGATGTTCAATACAGTCAACGATTCTGTGGTAAGTTGGATGCTGATATTCAATGGTGATGGAGATTAGACCTTGCTGGCTTTGTCTTCACGATAGACGTGCTCTACCGGGCAGCGGGAGAGTGACCCGATTTCATCAGCAAAATCACGGAAGGGGGCCAGGGCAAAGCTGACGGTCTCGCTCATGCTGTAGAGATGCACAATGCCCTCCGGCGTGTTCGGCTTGAGCACCGAATCCAGCACACCATGTATACGATCCACAGCCAGTACGCGGCGTACACTGCTGATGTCCAGCTTGGCCTGGACGCGATCCCCTTTGAGCACAACCAACAAGTGCGGCAGCAAATAGAGTTCCACTGGCTGGTCGAGGACGGTTTCGCCTTGAAGAGATTGATGGGCATAGTAAGCGGACAGTGGGCCGATCGGCTTATACGAGAGGTTGCCGATATTGATGCGCGCGCTGTGGATGGCCTGACGTAACACACGCACCAGCACCGTCATCTCCATCTGTGGCAGGCGCAGCGTCAGCAGATGCCAGCGACCCTCGCGCTCGATATGCAATGTGATGGCGGAAATATCCCCTGGCTCCAGCGTAATGGCGCTCACCCACTGAATCGCCATCATTGGGAAGTAAAGAAGCTGTTTGGACCGCGCATCCTGCAAAATCAGATCACCGTATTCCAGGCGCAACTGAGCAAACCCACGTGATTCGCCGCCTTTGGCAGGCGTGCCAAAGCTGTAGACACCAGCATGGGCAATGGTCGCATGGGATTTACGAATCAGGGTGCCGTCATCAAGGCTGTGCTGACGCGGTGTTGGTTTATGGAAATGGCGCTGGTGCCAGTGTGTCCGTGCCAACGCAATCAGGCCGCCAGTTGCCAGGGTCGCTAGAGCGAGTAAACCAATTTCCAGCATGGAAGTTCCGTCAGGATAACTGACAATGTCGTGACCAGTATATCACGGCGTCAAGCACAGTTAAGAGAAGCAACCTGACTTGCTTAATCTGTTACTTAGCTTGCTATCCAATTTCTCCTTGATGACTTACTCTATACGTAAAAGCCAAAGGAACCGTATATGAGCACAATATTTGAACCTGGTTACGATATAGATTTCAATTGCGCCTCTCCGATGCAAACCATTGTTGACAGATTTAAAGCTCAATTCGCCGATCACATCATCAAAACATATGGCTGGCGTTGTGAAACAGCGAACCTATACATCACGTTCCACGAAAGCAAGGTAATCGATAAATCAGTAAGTCGCTACTCATATGCGATACGTTTGGCAGGAAAGCTACCAATGTATGATGCCAACGAGCAGACCAAACACATACAATTTGCACGCGATTTACTCGCATTTTTGCAGGATCAAGGCTGTGAAACAGAGTTGTCAGCCTATTTCCCGATTGATTCGTGACGCGTGGTACAGGTAAATGCTGGCCGCAGGCATGGCTAGCCCACGGTTATGGTGCTCCATGTTTTTGCATCAAATCGTCAAGCGCCGCACTGACTTCCGCGCTTAGGAGCAGAATGGCTAAGCTGATGTACGTCCATACCAAGAGAGCGATAACTGCCCCCAATGAGCCATAAACCACGCTGTAATTGGTAAGATTTTCCAGATAAAGTGCAAATACCGTCCGGCTCAGTTCCCAGCCGATGCTACCCAAAACCGCGCCAGGGATGATCGCTCGCCACTGTGTCCTTGCCCTGGGAACATAGCGAAACAGCAGCGCCAGAATGAGGGTATAAAGCAGCAACGGCACCAATAACGAAACGGGACGCATGATTACGCCAGGAGTTTCCAGGCTCGTTTGGGTGAACGAGCGCAAAGCATAAGTAATGACCACAGTAGCAGCCAATAAAAGTGCCAGGATAAAAATAGTCAATGTTGCCACCACGCGATTACGCCATATAGGGCGACGTTTGGTGGGCAGATCGAAGATCGTATCAAGCGCAATGGTCAGGTTGGAAAAGAACGAGGATGCCGCCCATAGCAATCCCGCCAAAGCAACGATATTCAGCGAGGGACCCTGGTCGAGGGCGCTTTCTACACCGGAAATAACCATTGTCGGAACGTCCCCAGGAAACAGCCTCAGTGCCAACCGCTCGACCTGCTCTTGGACGACACTTTCTCCCCAAAGCAGATTGGCAGCAAGTAAAAGCAATACCAGTGTTGGAAACAAGGAAAGCAAAGCGTAAAAAGACAGGGCTGCCACTCGTAAAGCATCACGCTGGTTGAAGTTCACCCATACACGTCTGAGAAGCCGAGCGAGGGTTCGCAGCAAACTTTTCGGGCCAGATGTGTTTGTTTGAGTTGGTTGCAACAACTGAATCCCCACTAGTGGACAACATACCGCTACCATCCTGCGCGATAAGTATCGCACGAGGATTTAGAGCCTCCCAATAATAACGCAAGTTTAAACCTTCTCGGATACAGGACGAAAGCGGTCGTTAAATCGCCGGTATCGCGCTAGAATGAATCGTATTACAATGGTTGCGAGTATGAGCAAATGCAAATCAGGGGCCGGGCAATATGCTTATGGCCCATCAAGATTGGACCCACGACAGTAGAGGATAGCCCCACATGCGTGAAATCACGGTTGCCATCGTGCAGATGAAGCCGGAGCTGGGTGAGCCGGAAGATAATCTGGTCAAAATGTCGGAGATGATCTCTCGCATTGCCTCCCAGCAGAAGGTGGACCTGATCGTTTTCCCAGAGTTGATTACCAGCGGCAATGAACTGGGTGTGCGCTTTACGGACATCGCCCAACGTGTACCTGGCCCGACCGTCAACCTGATCGCCCAGCGCGCCAATGACTTCGGCATTTACGTCGCGTTCGGCATGGTGACGAAAGAGCGCGTGGAAAGCGTGCTGTATAACTCGGCAGTGCTGGTTGGCCCCGATGGCGAACTGGTCGAGGTCTACAATAAAGTGCATCTGCGCGGCGAAGAACGCATGGCGTTCCGTGAGGGCTTTAAGCTGCCCGTCGCCGAAACGGAGATCGGCAACATTGGCCTGATTATCGGCTACGATCTGGCCTTCCCGGAAGTAGTGCGCAGCCAAGCGCTTGAAGGCGCTGATCTGGTGTGCGTGCTGGCCAACTGGGAAACAGCCAACATCGATGAGTGGAAAACTTATATGCGCGCCCGTGCCTACGAAAACAGCCTGTTCCTGGCGGGTGCCAACCGTGTTGGCGAAGATGTGACGCTGAACTTTGGTGGTGAGAGCATGGTCGTCGGCCCACGCGGCGAGATTTTCGCTAGCCTGGAAGACGAAACTGACGAGGAAACCGGCGAACCACTGGAAGGCTTCGCTGTCGCCCGCATTGATCTGGACCAGGTACGCAAAAACCGCGAAGAGTTCCAGTTCATTCAGACGCGGCAGCCGGCTGTGTATCGGGCGCTGGTGCGGAAGTATTAAAACGGCAAGGCATGCCTTGCCACTACAGATGAAAATGGAAAAACCGCCCGTAAATGGGCGGTTTTCTATTTATGCACTGGTTGATAGCGCTACTGGGCGTTGTTGGCCTGGACATTGTTAAAGTGTAGTTGGAACAAGCCGCAGATGTTATTGCCGACGCCGACATAAATATAGGTGAAATCCTCGCCGTTGACGGTAAAGTCCCCCGTACGAGCGCATGGTTCAACTCGTACAGATTGGGTTGTCAGGCCACCGCCGGTGCTCGACA
This sequence comes from Anaerolineaceae bacterium, assembly GCA_020634165.1. Lineage (GTDB taxonomy): Bacteria > Chloroflexota > Anaerolineae > Aggregatilineales > Phototrophicaceae > Phototrophicus. The sequence continues at coordinate 30,968 of JACKCF010000003.1, forward strand.
GGCAGGCGATGACGTTCTGATTGACGCGGGTACGGTTGACGACAATCGAGACACCAGCTTCGGGAACAATATCGGTCCACTGATCCTGTGTATAGACTTTGCCCGCAATCGAGCCGGTTTCCTGCAAGCACTGAATCATGGCATCGGCGCGTTGAATGGCCGCAATCGCTGGAATGTTGCCGCTGGTAAGTGCGGCTCCGGCCCCGGCGGTGGTGATGGCATCGACGAGGCTATCGGCATCGGTGGCTGTGTAGCCGACAATATTGGGTAAAAAGCGCTGCGCGCTGGTGGCGTCATTGGCCGTGCCAATCGTCTGACAGGCACTTGCTACGATGAGCATCAACACCAGCACGGGAATGGTCACAAATTTACGCATTGTTGGTTGCCTCCATAGTTGGTGACAAGAGTGTGTGATTACACAGCTTATAACACTATCGTACGTGAAAAGCGTTGTCATTGTATCAGAAATGGTGTTCGGGCGAGGGGGTTCGGTGGGGAATCGTGCGGATTTCAGTGCTGAGTGCTGAGGATTGAGTGCTGAGATTTTCGACGCAAAGGCGCGAAGGATGGAAGGGAAAAGAAAGAGTTAACACAGAGACTCAGAGGCTCAAAGACTCAGAGAGGAAATAGAAAAGATCTCCACAGAGGGCATAGAGAAAGAATCCAACGCAAAGGCGTGAAGGATGGAAGGGAAATGAAAGAGTTAACACAGAGACTCAGAGGCTCAGAGACTCAGAGGGGAAATAGAAAAGATCACCACAGAGATACGGTGTTAAAAGTCAAGCAGTAAGAAGTAGATCAGGATAAGTCGGATCATAGTCACGGTGCTTGACAACGCAGGCCCAGGCGAGATGAACCAACTTACGAGCAACAGCGATGCGGGCAACTTGCTTGACTTTACCCTGACCGACTTTCTTGTTGTAGAACGCTTTGAGAGTGGGATTGAATTGGATGGCAGCGCCTGCGGCCATATAGAGAGCTTGTCGCAGTTTGGGATGCCCACCACCGATAGTAGAGCGCTTGTGTAGGCTACGACCAGACTGACGGTGGTGAGGAACGAGTCCCGCATAAGCAGCCGCCTGCTGTGGCGTATCACAGCGCGAGAAAGCCTGGGTCGTGACCAGCAACCAGGCAGTGGTGACTGTGCCCATACCTGGAATCGAGAGGAGATGTTGGGCAGCTTGTTGCCATTGGGAATCAGAGGCCAGCAGCAATTCAATCTGTTCAAGTAGCTGCTTGGCTTGTTTTTTGAGAGTGGCAATATGCCGTTTGACCTGAGTGATAATGGCTGTTGGTGCATGAGGATCGTGCTGCAAGGCATGCAATCGATTACGCTCCTGAGTCGCCATTTTCAGTAGATCATCGCGACGCTCCAACACATGTCGCAACTGGTGACAGATGGTAGCTGGCGGTGTCCACAGGTCAGGGCAGATCAGACGAGCGAAGTCAGACAACAACTGGGCATCGACCGCGTCCGTTTTACTTCGCTTCAATTGCATTTGACCAAAACGTCTGGCTTGCATAGGATTGATCACACTCACGCAATACCCAAGCTCATGCAGGAACAAAGCAAGCTTGAGCCAGTAGTTGCCTGTCGCTTCCATGACGATATGAATGTGTTTAGGGGCTACGATTTGACTTAAGGTCTGATGTAGGTGCTCATAATCGCTGAGGGTCTGGGCTAACGCCATCTGGCCTGTTTGCTTGGTCTGTGTTACTTGCCAGTAAAGGGACAAACTTTCAGCTGCAATATCGATACCGATATATAGTTTGAACATGATGCCACTCTTTCCATCCTATCTTGGCCTATCTGGTACAATTTCAGCCTGTGAACAGAGTCGGCTCTTGCCTCATGGGATACGTCGTCTCGGCGACTGGATACGGTTCAGACTCGACTCTGTTCCGCCTTCATGTTGGCGATTATTCTCTGCGTCGTAGTCTGTGCTACTTGCCACAAAACAACCTGACCAACTCGGCTGGCTCAGATGTCTCATACTTTAACATCTGGCCTACCTTCTAACATATGAGAACACAGAGCGCTCAGAGAAAAATTTCAACGCAAAGGCGCGAAGGATGGAAGGCGAAAAGAAAGAGTTAACACAGAGACTCAGAGGCTCAAAGACTCAGAGAGGAAATAGAAAAGATCTCCACAGAGAATACAGCGCGCTCAGAGAAAGAATCCAACGCAAAGGCGCGAAGGATGGAAGGGAAATGAAAGAGTTAACACAGAGACTCAGAGGCTCAAAGACCCAGAGAGGAAATAGATAAGATCACCACAGAGGGCACAGAGCGCTCAGAGAAAATAGTGTGACTTTGCGTTAGGTATTGAGCACAAAACGGCCAATGCGTGATTGTGCGAGGCGGTTGGGCAACATGCGACTGAGCATGGCGGATTCCTCATCAGAGAGGGGGCGCAGGGCGATGAGGACGATGGCATAAACGAGTGCGCCAAGGACAACGGCGATCACGTTCAGGAGCGGCCAGGTGATGAGTGTCACAGCGAGCATGGCAAGTGCCGCTAAAACAGGTCGCCAGGTGATGCCCCACCAGGGAACGGGGCGGTTCATACCGCGCTGCATGAGGATGCCAAAGGGGATCAACAGGGCTGCTTCCGAGAAGATGGTGGTTACGGCGGCGGCGACAAAGCCATACTGCGGGATGAAAATCAGGTTGGTGACGATATTAAAGCCGACTGCCAGGAAAAACGCCACCGTGATCCAGCGCTGAAGGTTGAGGGCGATCAGGGCATACTGCGTCAGACTGTTCAGCCAACCGAGGGGAATGCTCCAGATCATGACTTGTAGAGCGATGGCCGCATTAGGCAGATAGCTCGGTCCGGCCAGAATGACGGTTAAAACTTCCGCCAGGGCCATAAAAGCTACCGCCAGCGGCAGTGAAAGCGTCAGCATGAGTTTGAGGCCGAAGGTGTAGGAGCGATAGAAAGCATCCATGTCTTCTTCAGATTGGCGGCTGAGGACCGGGAACAGTGCCTGGGTGAACATCGCCGGAACGATATTGATCGCCAGCAGCCATTTATAGGAGGTGCTGTACTGGGCGACGGTTTCTTCCCCGCGCACGGCCTGCAAAATCACAATATCAAACTGGAAGAAGATGGTCGCCAGGAAGTGGTTGAGCATCAGCGGCCAGCTCTCGCGGGCCATGTTGGCCATCAGCCGGAAATCAGGCCTGAACGAAGGAATCCGGCCAATCAGTCCGCGCCCCTGCCAGACGAGGATGCCAAAGGTGATGAAATTATTGACGATGCTGACGGCGGCCAGTCCGATGATGCCACCGCCGAGCACCAGCACAATCACGCCGAAAACGGCCTTATTGATGGCGGTGATGGTTTCAATGGTGGAGGGGACTTCGGCGCGTTCATAAGCGTAGAACAGTGCCGTCATACCTGTGTTGAGAGTCGCAGGCAGCAGGCCCAGGTAGAGCAAAAACAGCGCACCGATGCCCTCCTGTTCGATGGCATTGGCGCCCAGGCGCGGCCATACATCGAGGAAGGCAATCAGCAGCACGATGCCGATCAGGAACAGGCCAAAACGCATCAGGCTGGTGTTGAAAAAGAAAAAGCCGCTACGCAATTTGTCGCGGGCCACTTCGCGGATCAGGTAGAGGTTGAGGCCGAAGTTGATGAAAATATCGAACCAGACGAAGATGACAACGGCAAAGTTGTAGGTCCCGACGCTTTGCTGATCCAGCATGCGGTAGATGATGAAGGCCAGCACAAAATCAATGCCACGATTAAACAGGCGCAGCACAATCGGGGCGATGCTGTTACGGGCGACACGGGCGGTGGTGCTGCTCTCTTCGGTATTGGTGCCGACAAAGCTGCGCCACACCCAGATACCCGCCAGCAGGGTCAGGACCAGGACGCCCAACACGCTCCCGAACAAGCCTACCTGGAAGCTGACCGGACTATAGACCAGCCGCAGAGTGTAACCGCCTGCTGACAAGTCTACGGAGCTAATCGGAAGTTCGATGGATTGAAGGTTATGGGCCGTAGCGACGACCTCAAGCGGCTGCTCGGTGTCTTCGGCAGCGCCGATGGGCCGGATGAAAGCGCGCCAACCATCAGCGTAGTTCTCGCTGATGATGAGCGTGCGCGGCTGATTGACTGTCAGATCGATGAACTTCTCGCGGCCTGTGTTGTTGTAGACCGTCAGAGGAATGGGTTGCTCATCATCAAGCGGCTGGAGATAAGCATAGGGCAGCGCGTCGGTATTTTCATAGATGCGCACGGAATTATCGCTGTAGGCCAGTTCATAGCCAGGGACGTCGATATTCTGATCGGCGTAGGTCAGCACATAACGCACAGCCAGTTGATCGAGCACAGGCGAGGCCAGGGCATCCGCCGAATCCGAATAGGCGTTACCCTGCTCATCCTCATAGGTTGTAAAGATGGGCGCGATGCGGTTGAAATCCCGCTGCACCTGGGGCGCGATGCTCTCCATGAGGGCCATCGTTGGGCCGGGGATAATGCTGTCATAACCGCGAATATCGTAAAGGCCGTGCATCCAGCCCAGGTTGGCATTGAGAATCGGACCGCGATTATCTTCGTAGGTTGTGAAGCGCCAGATTTCGCCTTCCTGCTGCTGTGATTGTAAAAAGGCGATGCTGGCGGGCTTGTAGGTCAGCAGAGACGGATCGCTGGCGGGGTTGAAGCCCCAGGAAGCGATCATCAGATCGACCGTGACGAGAGCGACGGACAGAATCGCCCAGCGCCGGAACCCAGCAAAGCCACGCATCCACCCCACGCGCCAGATCATGCCGCCGGATAGAAAGAGCATGACGGACAAAATCGCCAAGTTGCCGAATTCGTAGCTGTAGAAGCTGCGCGCATCCGGGAAGGCATTGCTGGCTTTCAGCATCGACCCTCGAACCTGCTCAATGATGGGTTCCAACTGCGGGAACAGCAAACGACTGGCCAACAAAGCGACCATCAGCATCAGACCAGCAATCATCACCAACAGGCCGACCTTCAACAGACGCGGCGCGAGCTTTTCCGCAGCGCGACGAATGAGGGCGTCCATGCCAAAAGCAGATAGCACAGAGACCGACAACGTCAGCGCGAATACCCAACGAAAGGCACTATTCAGTTGGTTGATGCCGGGCAGGACGTAGACGATGGCATATACCGGTACGCCAAACATAAACAACAAGCTGAAGAAACCGAGAATGGCAAATATCGCGCGGTACGGCGGCTCATTGGCCATCATGAGGGCGGCAGTTGTGGTCGCTCGTGAATCTTCATTGCGGAAGCGCCAACCAATCCAGCGATCATACAGGGCGTATACGCTCAACAGCAGCGGCAGCACACCGACATAGAGCGCACCTTCAACGTAATTTTTGATGCCCCAATCGGTGTGCGTCTGGTCAACGCCAGTGACGGGGACCATCTGCATGGAAAATACATCGAAATACTGGTGATGTGACGGATTGCCGTAGAAGTTCGGCAGCAGGAATTGCAGAATATCACGCGGCTTATGGGCGAAATCGAGGACTTGCCAGAAATCAGTACGAGCAGCGCGCCAATTGCTATTGGCAAACTCGAACAGGGGCAAGAACTGGATCGCGCCCAGGGTAAATCCCAGGCCGATCATCAACAACAGCCACGCGCCCTGCTTGACCATCAGCGACCAGGTGCGGCGGCGCCAACCCACGACCAGCAAGCGCACTGCGGCATAAAAGCCTGTTATCAGCAGGGTGTAAATCGTGATTTCGACGTGGCCCGCTAATATGTTCATGCCGAGCGCACCAGCCCCAACAAATACCCAGGGGACACTGGCGGCGCGGCCCATCAGGCGCTGCTGCCGAATGATGAACTCAGTCATGAGCAGCATCAATGGCAGCCAGGGTATGCCGCCGATCATCATCTGGAAGACGACGCTGGCGATCACAAAACCGTTGAACTGGTAGATTACTCCGGCCATCATGGCGGCTTCTCGGCGCAGGCCGAGGCCAAGCACAATGAAGGCATACATGAATACCCCCGCCAGCCAGAGGTTGACGACGGTGAACCAGCCATACGCACTGGGGAGGTCCATCATGTAGTAGATGGCGCTTAAGGGATAGAGGGCGCTGTGCTGACCAGCAGCCAAGAAGGGAATTCCGGCGAACTGGTGCGGGTTCCACAGCGGAATTTCACCTTGGCCCAGTTGGGTGATGATGAAGTTTTTCCACTGGTAGTTCTCTAGTACAAGGTCGCTGATGAGGTGATTATGCGGATACTCCGGCGCACTCGCCTGGGCACGTTCGCTGGCGTAGGGTTCGTACTGGTAGATGTTTTCTGTTGGCAGCAGGGTTTTACCGCCCAGCGTCTGCTGGTTGAAGAAGCCCAGCGGCAGGGCGAACAAAATCAGTATGGCAATGAGATCCGGCAGCAGGCGACGCAACAGGCGCATCGTCGAACCCTCAATTCGTCGTTATTCGCGTGCCACACGATACCCTTGCACGGGTCTTTTCGCAAGATGAGAGAAAAGCAAGTGCTGAGTACTGAGGTCAAAGTACTGAGGAAAAACGATCACCAGGGAGCACATAGAAGATGATTTAGCATACAGAAGGCTCAGAGAGAAAGAAAAGATCACCACGAAGGCACTGAGGACACAAAGAAAAGAGTCAACGCAAAGGCGCGAAGGATGAAAGGAAAAGGGAAAGAATTAACACAGAGGCGCAGAGGCACTAAGACGCAGAGACAAGATAGGAAAAAAGATCACCACAAAGGCACTAAGGGCACAAAGATAACTATTCAGTCTGACTTGATTCACGCAGGATCATTAGCATTTCAAGGATGTTAAGAATACGTGTTGTGTGATGACTCTCTAGAACAAGCAAGTCTTTGTCTTCGGAAACAAGGTAATTTGCCTGGGATCGTTTAGCACAGGCCAGGAAAATATCATCTTTAGGATCGCGGCATATCGCATCAATATCGTTCTCATTGACGACAACACGGTCAGCTAACAATAATAATTTTCGAGTCTGTTCGATAAGACTGTCTGTAATTTGGGGGAACTTCGCACGTATTTTGGGACGCTGAAGCACATCTAAGATTTCCGCGTCAATCTGGTCGCAAGTTACCAGCGTAAATATATGCGACCAATCAGCAAATAATGCGCCAGCGGCAGACTTTGGATTGATTAATGCGCGCAGGAATACCTGTGTATCAAGCACCAGTTTGAGTTCATCAGCCACGCCTAACCTCATCAATAGCTGTGTCAATTAGGGCGTCGATTTCGTCATCACTCATGTCTTCAGCAGCAGCACGTACCGGAGTGTATAGGTCGTAAAGGCTTTTCACCCAAGATGAACCTCGCTGTTCTTTGAAGTGCAAGAATGCAATGAACTGGCCCAACTCTTCCAGGCTTTCATCCGAGAGGTTATCAATGACTTTGTGCAGATAGTCTCGTGAAGCAATCATAGAATAACTCCTGAACTCTAGGGCTATTGTAAGCGAAAAACACTATTTCATATAGACGGCAGACAAATAATCACTACAAAGAGACATTCTCTTATCCCACTGTGCCTCTATGTTATGTCTTTCTTTCTCCCTTCCAGCCTTTGCGACTTTGTGTTAAGCCAAACTACTGCTACCAAGCCCAGGCAGATGACGGTAAACTGTGGGCTGTTCAGCCAGATGCCAACGAGGAAGCCCACTTATGACCCAAGACCTGCGCCAAGGCGGTGTCGCCGTCATTGATTTTGGCAGCCAGTACACGCAGTTGATTGCGCGGCGCGTCCGTGAGCAAGGTGTCTATGCCGAGGTGTTTGCTCACGATGCCAGCCCTGACCGCATTAATCAGCACGAGCCGCAAGCGATCATCCTCAGCGGCGGCCCCAACAGTGTATATGAGAGCAACGCACCGCAAGTCGCCAAGCATTTATTAGCGAGCGGCAGGCCGATCCTGGGCATTTGCTATGGCATGCAAGCCCTGACGCACGCCCTCGGTGGCCAGGTGGCGGCATCGACCGAGCGCGAATACGGTCCGGCCACGATTACGCATCAGCCGCACAGTCCGCTGCTGGATGGCCTGGAAAGCGACCTCAATGTGTGGATGTCGCACGGAGACCGCATTGAGCAGCCACCGGAGGGCTTTACGCCACTGGCATCCAGCGATCATTCGCCGTTTGCCGCGATTGGTGACGTCGAGCGCGGATTCTACGGTGTACAGTTCCACCCGGAAGTGAGCCATACGCCACAGGGTGGCGCGATACTGCACAACTTCCTGTTCAAGATCGCGCGATTGCAGGCCAAGTGGACGCCGCTGGCTTTCATCGAAAGTGCCATTGAGGCGATTCGGGCGCAGGTGGGCAATGAGCGTGTCATCCTCGGCCTGAGTGGTGGCGTCGATAGTGCCGTCGCAGGTACGCTGATACATCGGGCGATTGGGGACCAGCTAACGAGCATCTTCGTCAATACGGGCTTTTTACGTAAGAACGAGCCAGAAGAAGTGCTGGCGGTCTTTCGGGATGAGATGGGCATGAATGTGGTTTATAACAATGCCACCGAGCATTTCCTCGATGCTTTACAGGGCCGCACGGAGCCGGAAGCCAAGCGCAAAATCATCGGCGGGGCCTTTATTGAGATTTTCAAAGAAGAAGCCAATAAACTGGAAGGCGTGCGCTTTCTGGCACAAGGTACGATCTATCCGGATGTGATCGAAAGCGCGTCAGATAGCAAATCGGCACATGTCATCAAGAGCCACCATAACGTCGGCGGCCTGCCAGAGCAACTTGGCTTTGAGCTGGTGGAACCCCTACGCGACCTGTTCAAAGATGAGGTTCGTAAAGTGGGTACAGCGCTCGGTCTGCCCGATCATATTGTGTGGCGGCAGCCCTTCCCTGGACCAGGGTTGGCCATCCGCTGCCTGGGTGAACTAACCTGGGAGCGCCTGGAAACGCTGCGCGAAGCCGATGCCATCTTCCTGAATGAACTGCGCAAGGCGGGCCTGCTGGTTGGCGATACGGCCCAGTGCTTCGCGGTGCTGCTGCCCGTAAAGGCGGTCGGCGTGATGGGAGACATCCGCACCTATGAGGAGGTCGTTGCTCTGCGCGCTGTTCAGACGCAGGACTTCATGACGGCTGATTGGGCACGTCTGCCGTATGACCTGCTGGCGCGGGTCAGCAGCCAGATTGTGAATAAGGTCAAGGGCGTCAATCGCGTGGTGTATGATGTCACCAGCAAACCGCCTGGAACCATCGAGTGGGAGTAATTCAGTGCTGAGAAGCGTGTGCTGAGTGCTGGGTAAAAGATAACCACAATGTCGCTAAGAGCACAGGGCAAGACAACAACATAGGGCAACTTTGTTTTTAGTTGCCCACCAGTAGTAGTAACAGGCCGTCATCAAACGACTGCCAAAGACGCTTTTATAACCTACAATCCAAACAAAACCCTGACAATTATTGTCATTGCAGTACTTACTTCTCAGTAATAACTCTGGTAATTCTTTGTTATACTCCCTGCCAGTACGAAGGGGCTAGGGAGTTATGTTGTTTGTTGTCGGTTGCATCCTCCGTACATGCGCAATGTGAGAAGTACACAGCCAAATAAGGAGTTTCAGAATGCGCAAATTTATGAAAGTTTTAGCTGTAGCTGTTGCGTTGGCATTGAGCGTCATCAGCGTAGGGGCCATTACCTGGGGTGTTCCCGATAATAATGCCCATCCTAATGTGGGTACGCTGCTGTTTGTTCAGAACGGTGTGGGCTACTTTAGCTGCACAGGTACCATGATTGCCCCACGTGTCATGCTGACCGCTGGTCACTGTGTTGAAGAAGCAGGCAACATCAATGATGTTACCTACGTCCGCTTTGAAGAAAATGCTCTGTCGGGCATCGGAAATTATGGTTCACTGCAAGACTGGTTCAACGCTGAGTGGTATGCAGTCGAAACGGTTATTCCACACCCGCAATACAACGACTTTGCTGAGTTCCCCGCAAATTATGACATTGGCGTCGTTATTTTGGCGAACCCGTACTATCCTGCCAATGGTTTCGGTCAAATCCCTGAGCTGGGCTTCCTGGAAAGCCTGCGCGGTCAGGACCGTCAGGATTTCTTGTCCGTTGGTTATGGCGTTCAGGGCACACTGCCCCCAACCCAGATGGATGAGTATGAACGCTATAAGGGCAATGTCCGCCTGCTGGAAGTTAACAGCTACCTGAGCGGCCAAGGCTCACAGAGCGCTCGCTTCTCCAACAATCCTGGCATTGGCGGCGGTACCTGCTATGGTGACAGCGGTGGCCCAACCTTCTTCAAAGATACCAATATCGTCGTCAGCGTAACATCTTTCGGCTGGGCGAAGAATAACAACTGCGTCGGTAACGACTTCAACTTCCGTACCGATGTACCAGCCGCACAGGACTTCATTCATGGCATTCTGGCGACATACGGCAGCTAATTTCGATAGTCTGTAGACACGAGCAACAAAAAAACGGTGTAGGCATCAACCTACACCGTTTTTGTTTGTATGATTTGAGGTTGGCTCAGTTCCAGCGAGCAGACTGAACAACGTTGCTATAGCCGCTGTCGGTCAGGTAGAGTGTGGTCAGGTTACTCAGGTTGACGATATGGACGCCTGAACCGAGGATATCGGCAACCATCGCGCTGCTATCATCGGAAATGGCTCCGGCGACCGCGCCATTAAGTAGCGGCTGCGGTTGGCAGTTGGCACTGGCAATACAACTGGCGTCGACTGTCCGCACATGGCGATCTGCCTGATTATTGGCATCAGACTGGTAGCCAGTGTAGATCACTCGGTTGCCAGCGACAAAAACGCCTGTTCGTGGGCTGGTCTGGCTATCAATGATGACTGTGCGCGCGTTACAATCATTGGACTGAGCACAGGCAATCGGCACCCCTTTGAGCTGGTTGCCATCGGTATAAACGACTGCGTTCCCGGCGATCACCACATTTTGCGCCGAGGCAGGCAGAATCTGCGCGCCTGTTTCCAGGGGATTGCTGCTGCATCCACTTTGCAGGCAGGCGACATCGGCAAAACGAATTGTGCCCGTCGTATCGCGATAGAGCAGTCCGGCACTGTTCGGCACCCAGGCGATAGGTTCCATCGGCAGGCTGCCACCGACGAGCATAGCGACCTGATCGTTGCTGACATTGAAGGCCATCAGATTGGGCGTGCCATCGCTGGTCTGGCCACTGAAGGCCACAATTGGTGCGGTGTCACTCCAGATGGCGTTGAGCGCGGTTGTGTTCGGGCCAAGGGCGTCGATACCGCCATTGGGCCGCTGTAGGGCGATACCACTGCCATCAAACAGCAGAATAGCATTATTGCCATCAGGCGAAAGACTGCGGGCATTCTGGGTATAGGGCGAAGCGACTGTCCCGTTGATCGTTATCGTTCCAGGAATGGCGACATCGGACCCGAAAACGAGCAAACCGTTATCGGCCCATTGGCCACCGCTGACATCGCCTGCCGCCTGACCGACTTCGGTGACGGACATGGTGGCGGGGTCGCCAATGCGTATACTGACCGCACTGCCCAGATCAACGGCGAAAAACAGGCGCGAGCCATCAGGCGACCAAGTATAGCCCAGGGTCGGATCGAGCGTTTCGCCAGGATTGGTGACAATCCAGCGGGTGACGCCATCGGCCCCGGCGACGATCAGTTGACCACTGCTGTTGGTAAAGGCCACGAGGGGCGCGCCCTGCGCATAGGCTGGAATCGCCAGTGCGAGCGCAACTAATAAAATCCATAATTTACGAAACATCGAACATCCTTGTGTTGTGTCTAGCGGTATACATATAGCATACGCCCGATCAGAATACAAAAGCCCCCTCATAACTAGGGGGCATCGTTAGAAAATAGTTGTTTTTGGCCGATGCTAAGCTGACGCTCGACCTACGGTGAGTGCTATTCGTCCACTCGGTCTTCCAACTGGCGAATTCGGTATTCAACAAAATCCCAATCATCTAATTCCTGATAGGCCTTGTAATCAGCAAGCGCCAATTCATATTCTCCAAGTCGTTCATAGACTTGTGCGCGGTCAAATAACACGTATGGATCGGTTGGGTCTAGTTCGATGGCGCGTGTATAGTCAGCAATCGCAGCATCAAAGTTCTCGACTTCTTCATACAGATTACCGCGCCAATGATAGGCATTAAAATAATCGGGATTTAGCTCAATCGCACGGTTGAAGTCTTCGAGTGCTTCTTTGTAGTAACCTGCTTTTAAATATGCTTGACCTCTTCTGCCTCGTGTTTGATAGATATCGCCAATCAATTCAAAAGCTCGATTTAGGTCACTAATCGCCTGGTCGTAGTTCTCTAATTGAATGTGCGATATACCTCGATTGTAATAGGCATAGGCAAAATAGGGGTCTTGCTCCAGCACATAGTCAAAATCGCGGACAGCTTCGTCATAACGACCTAACTGATTATCTGCCTGACCACGATTATGGTAAGCAAGTAGATACTCAGGTCGTAAAAAAATAGATACATCGTAATCATCTATGGCCAGGAGATACTGATCCATCTCGTGATAGATCACGCCACGTGCGTAATAAACTTTGGCAAAATAGGGGTCTATTTCAATCGCCCGACTATAGTCGGCCAGGGCCTGTTCAAGATTATTCACTCGATAGTAGGCGTTAGCACGATTTGAATATGGATATTCATAGTTGCCGAACAACTCGATAGAGCGAGTATAGTCCGCAATTGCAGCCCAATAATCCCTTTGGTCGAAGAATATGATCCCTCGGTCATTGTACGTAAACGGGTCCTCTGGATCCAATTCCAGGGCTTTATTTTGGCTGACCATCGCTTGTTCACGATTGCCCAGGCCATTATAGGCATTACCCAAGTTGCCATAGGCCGAAACGTAGAATGGGTCTAAATCTAAAGCCCGTTCGTAGTCTGGGATGGCTAATGAATCAGCATCCTGACGACGGTATACATCTGCACGTGTGTGATATGCAACCTGTGAATCGGGAACGAGTTCAATTGCTCGATCTGCATCCTCCAGAGCAGGGCCATAGTCTTCTGTATAAGTCAACGAGATGGACCGGAAGATATATGCGCTGGCCCCATCAAGCTCTGAAATCTGATCATTCGATAAGACAGTGAGATAATTTACGGTCTGGTCCAGTGCGCCTTGTGCCAGATCATGTGCTTCGTAGAACAGATCATATTGACCGAGGACAAGATACGAGAAATAAGTTGCATCAAGGCCACTGCGAAGCGCAATTCGGCGATCTGGTGTTTGTGATGGTAGCAATAGACGTTGGACATAGCGTGTCACACGGCGATCTCTGCGTGGGGTTGCCAGATAGTTTAGTTGAAGAGCAACCTCTGCTGATCCAGGCAGGCTCCATATAATCAGCTCTGCATCATGACCTTCGCTTATATGTGCGGCGGTATCGTAATCTCCCTGCTTAATCTCTTGTTGTTCAAGAACAATGTCGAATCCAAACAACTCCAATTGAGTTTGCAGGCTCTCAATCACGCCCTGGATAGGTAGCGAATATGCTTCTAGAGGCTCAAGATTCAGGACGATTCTGGGCAAATTGTCCTGAATTTCTTCCTCAAGCACTGTCGTTGAAGGAGCCCCCGATGAAGGGGATTTGGGTTGCTCAGTCTCGCTAGTGGGAATTGCAGTTGCTTCTGGGCGCGGTTGGAGCCAGATATCAGGGCTGTCGGCTTTACTCAGTCCAATGCCTGAGACAAAAACTAATACTATTGTCAGGCCAAAGAACAGGCACCGTTGAAGCTTGTTTAGAGATAGGCGTTCAACGTAAAAGTTCAGCTTATTTAACCTTCCCATACAATAAGGCCCAAACTTAACTACTTAGCTTCTGTTATCCAACATCATTCAACTATTGGCTGTGCAGGTTGATGCGCCAGCTCATATGGGTCTGGAGTTGGCCGGAGAGTTCCGCGTAGCGACGATAGTCCTCGATGGCGGCCTGATAATTTTCTAGCTCATAGTTGGTATCGCCGCGACCCCAATAGGGATTAGGATAATCGGGGTCAAGCTGAATGGCCTGATCGTAGTCTTGCAGGGCACGCTCATAGTCATCCAGATGGAAGTAGACGATTCCACGATTGTTGTAGGCAAAGATATACTCTGGGTCCAGTTCAAGCGCATAGGTGAAGTCGGCCAGAGCGAGCTGAAGATCGCCGGATTCGAGATAGGCATTACCACGATTGTTATAGGTCCAGGCATCGTCACCGTAGGTCATGGCCTGGGTGTAATCGGCGATGGCATCCGCATAGTCGTCACGCTCCTGATAGATGTATCCGCGATGGAAGTACAAATCCTGGATATCGACGATGGTCTTCTGGCGATCCGGCGGCAGGGCCTCTACCAATGAAATGAGATTATCAAAGGGCTGAAAAGACTGGCCGTAGGCAAAATCGCCGTAATACAGGTAAGCGACGAGGTATTCCGCAGCTATGTCGGCTTCGCTTTCACTGATAGACATATACTCAGTTTCCGTGGACGCAATTTCGGTGTTGGCTATCCCAGAGGCATCGACCGTTTCGGCGTCACGTTCAGCAAAGATGAAGGTCAGCATGAGGTTGTCGTCGCTGGACCAATCATTGTTGCCTGTGATATAGACCGATGCGCCAATATCCTGCATCATGCCCTGAATTTTGCCGTAGTCGGTGTAGTAAAGCCTGTCGTCAATCAGTGTGAAGGTGATCCCTGCGGATGTCAGTCGATCCTGAAGCACCTGATTAACCTCGCGGGCGGTGTTACCCGTGCCGCCTTTGATCTGGTCGATAATCACCGAAACGCGCTCATTCGCTTCTTCGCCGGATGTGATCGCGAATTTTGAATCGGTTTCCTCGGCAGCATGGGCTTCTTCAATAGCGGCGAGTTGGGTGCTGACTTCGGATGCATTGTTAATGATGCGCAGAATGGTAAACGTCGAAACAGCAAAGACCACCACCAGCAGCAACCAGGTCGTGCGAGAGCGCTTTTCCACAACGATGGCTGGCGATTGTGCGCCACCCATCGGGCGACGCTTGGGCGCTTTTTCTGGCGGCGGTGCCGGTGAGTCAATCAGTTCTTTAATCGATTTACGTTGTTCTGGTTCCACGATGGCTATCTTTGACCTCAGTTACTAGTAATATCGCTTAATCTCATGATGCTAGCGTATCACAAGAGTCAGGTGGGAGAGGTTAAGGTTCGACGGTATAATGGTCCCACTGTGACCGTGACAACCACTATTGAGGCAAACGATGCCGACTGTTGACTACCATATTGAAATCAACCGCCCTGTGATTGAAGTTTTCCGTGTGGCGACGGATTATAAGTCGTTAAGTGATTGGCAGCCGGATACGCTGAGCGTCAATATGATCGCTGCGGAACCCATCCGCGCGGGAACGATGCTCACATTAGAGCGCCGTTTTATGGGGCGTCGTACGATTGTGAATGTTGATATTGTGGACTTCCAGCGGAATAAACTGGTGGAGTGGCGCGGTGCCCATGGGGGGTTCCGATACCACCGCCTGACAGAGTTCAACTCCACAGGCGGCAGTACCATGATTAAGGACACACTCAATGTCAATGTGGGTTGGATTCGCTTCTGGTATGCGCCGTTCGTCAGTGCTGCGCTCAAGTCGCAGGTCACTAAGGAATGGGAAGCGCTTAAGAAGCATGTTGAAAGCGGCGCAGGAATGCGCGGCTAGGCACCCAATCGCTAGGCTAGTTCTGGCAGGCCCAAAGCCGCCACTACGCCGGGCATAATCAAATTCTGACACATCGTCGCGATTTCAAGCGGCGTTTCGTTCATGCCATTTTCCAGCCATTGCAACGTCAGGGAAAAGAGCGCACCGGCTGCAAAGCGGGCGATCATCTCAATCGGAGTATCAGGAATCGTATCCTGTGACACGGAGGTCGCAAGCACTTTTTCATACACCTTTGAGATATAGTTCACAGCGCGACTGTTGATATAAGTCAGGCTGCGTGACCCCAGGAATAACGAACTATACAGCTCGCTATATTCCACTACATGTTCAAAGAACATCGTAGTCGGTGTGATATCAGGGCGTTGCCAGTCAAAGTTAATCAATGATGAATCCAAGGACTCCGCCAGGTCATCAAAGAGCATTTCCAGGCTATCGGCCAGCAATTCATCCTTCTCTTTGTAGTGCAGGTAGAAGGTCGCACGGCTCAGGTCAGCCTTATCTGTGATTTGTTGAATCGTCACGCTTTCGTAGCCATGTTCCATGACTAGATCCAGCAGCGCATCGCGCATCTGGCGGCGTGTACGACGTACACGTCGATCCATTGTATTTCGTTCCTCCATAAACTTTCGATTGTCTTCTGGATATGGTGAAACCGGTTACAAGATCAGTTCACACTTAACCAGTTTTAGACACTGTGTACAATTATAGGTGTTCTGTTAAGATGCGGTCAAGATGCAACGAGGCTTTTATTACATACTTCCTATAATTTCCCGCTGAATGGCCAGGGCAGGACTGGTCAAGTATGCCTAGCCACTAAGGTAAAATCTAGCACTTTGCGGCAGGAAAATAGCCAGCCATAATAACGCTCATGACGATCAATCTCCTTTTTACATCGTGGTACAGCGGCGTCGGCGGCGGTGAAACGGACCTGTTAACGCAGGCCGAAGCACTGGACCCGCAACGCTTTCGACCGCATCTATTGCTGCCGCGCGCAGGTGAACTTGGCGAACAGTGGGCGGCACATGGTTGGCCTGTACATTACGAACACTGGCGTGGTGCATCAACGTATTTTGTGCCGCAGATATGGGCACGCTTTCCTGTGGTCAGGCGCATGGCAGCTTTGCTAAAGCGGGCGAACATTGGCCTGGTGCATGCGGATTACCACACGCTGCCCCTAATCCAGCCAGCGGCAGAGGCGGCAGGCATCCCCCTAATGTGGACCTGTCATGGCTGGTGGTTCCATCCCAAGCCCTGGCAGCGTGACTTTTTCCGTTCGTTGACCGGAGCCGCACGCAGCCACGCTATCCGTGATGGTTTCCTGGGTGATCCACCGTTTATGTCGCCAGAGAACTTACCCGTGATCTATTCCGGCATTGATACCAAGCGTTTCGCTCCTGGGGATGGTGGTGAGGTGATCCTGGCTGAGGCTGGTGTTCCGGCTGGCGGCCCTATCGTGGCGATGGTTGCGCGATTCCAGGAGGTAAAGGGGCATCATCACTTTTTGGCGATGGCGAAGCTGGTCTTGCAGGCGCATCCAGGGGCGCATTTCCTGATCGCTGGGGAAAATGCTTTTGGTGTGGCGAAGGATGCCGTGTATCGTCAACGTATTCTGGATACTATCGCGGCTGATGCTCAACTCAGCCAGCATGTGCATCTGCTGGGGTTTCGCACGGATGTGGAACATGTGCTGCAAGCCGCCGACGTGGTCGTGTGCCCCTCCGACTTTGAGAGCTACGGCAAGGTGAATCTGGAAGCGATGGCATGTGGAGTGCCGGTTGTCAGCACCAACCGAGGCGGTCCGGCAGAAATCGTGCGCGATGGAGAAACCGGTTATCTGGTGAATCCAGCGAACACGTCAGAAATGGCGACAGCGGTCAGCAAATTACTAGCAGACAAGGTTCTGCAGCAGCGGATTGGCCAGCAGGCACGCGCCTACGTACAGGCGAATTTTTCAATAGACATTATGGCGGAGCAATATGAACTTATCTTCCAGCGATTGTTGAAGGACGTCTAAGCTGTTATTGCCCTGGGATGTACACGAAGGGTATACTGGCGAGGCGATTGCACATACAGTTGGCTAAACAGATTCAAAGTCCGCATGACCAAAACGGAACCCGGTTCACAGAACATTTTTAATATCACTGAGCCAGAACGTTACCGCTGTCAGGTGTTTCATTATCACAGCCGTCTGTCACGCCTGTATCTGCGCGTATACAAAGACCAAAACCAGCATCCAGCCTTTCATCTATTGTTCGCTGATGTTGCTTATTTTGACTGCCCCGTAACCTGGCAAGGGATCGATTTCCGCATTGCGGAGTATGATGAATGCCTGCAACTGATGCTCGATACGGGCCTGGTTGGACAGGCGATTTTACGCTTCCCTGGTGCGTACGCATCGTTGACCGAGTACACACGGCTTTATGAAACTGTCACCGATAAGCGCCCCATACGCATCATAGCGGGGAGTGGCACCCTGCTCCAACATCTCCCCGCTGAATTGACCTAACTGCTTACCGTACCATTGCGAATGGCCAACTGCGTTTCGTTGATCTCGCGATAGTGCGCGATTTTGTCTCGTATCAGCGTCAGGTGCTGCTGCAATTCATCAATGTGCTGTTCGACTGCTTGCTGGTGATCTTCCAGCAATTGCAGGCGTTCGACGACCGTATCCATATCGCCCTGGGCCAATTCCATATAGCGCTTGATGTTGTTAATTGGCATCCCTGCCGAACGCAAGCGCAAGACAAACTGGATGCGATCAATATCGTTCGGGCCATAGTCACGATGTCCATTCTGCTCCCGATCCACGCAACCAATCAGGCCAATGCGCTCGTAGTATCGCAGCGTATGAATGCTGAGGCCCGTCTGTTTAGCAACCGACTGTATTTTCATATATGTTCCCTGACTAAATTGGATTGCGGTCGTGGATAATACCGGGCTGAGGAGCCTGGAACGGCGGTGTGATGCCCATTGTTGGTAAGGACTGGTAGGGGCGTTCCAACATGGCAATTTCCTCAGTGGTTAAGCGGATGTCGACTGCGCCAACGGCATCTTCCAGGTGTGATAATTTGGTCATGCCAACGATGGGCGCAGTCACGGTCGGGCGTGAGAGCAACCAGGCCAGTGCTACCTGGGCCATCGTCACACCGCGTTGGTCGGCAACCTGGGCAACGGCTTCGATAATGGCCTGATCGGCGGGGGATTGATAGAACCACAGCAGCCGGTCGGTCTCTGCGCGGGTTGTTGACTGTTGATTGGGTTCAGCGCGACGGCCAAGCATTCCACGCGCCAGTGGCGACCAGGGAATCATGCCGATACCCTGTGATTGGCACAGCGGCACCATTTCCCGTTCTTCTTCCCGATAGAGCAAATTGTAGTGATTTTGCATAGCGACAAACCGCGCCCAACCATGTTGATCGGAAACACTGAGTGCATGCATGAATTCCCAGGCGTACATTGAGCTAGCACCGATGTAGCGTACTTTGCCCTGCTGAACGAGCAAATCCAGTGCGTGAAGTGTCTCTTCTATGGGCGTATAGGGGTCCAGGCGGTGAATCTGGTAGAGGTCAATCGCCTCAATCCCCAATCGACGCAGGCTGTCTTCGCAGGCCTGCTGGATATGCTTGCGCGATAGTCCACGCATATTGGGCTGATCCGATGGGCCGAAGAACACCTTGGTCGCGATGACGATCTCGTCACGGTTGGCGTATTCTTTTAGCCAGCGTCCGGTGATTTCTTCGCTGCGGCCTGATGAATACATATCCGCTGTATCAAAGAAGTTGATACCCAATTCGATGGCGCGGCGGAAAAATGGCGCGGCATCTGCTTCGTTGAGCACCCAATCCCAACGTGGCAAGTTTGGATCGCCAAAGCTCATACAGCCCAGGCAAATGCGCGACACTTCAAGACCTGTATTGCCTAAATATGTGTATTCCATGTGGTTTTGTCTCCTTATGATGGACCTATCCTCAACATGAAATCAGCGTACAACATAGAGTACGCTCTAGGTCAAGGGATTGGGCAGAGGTTTTCCTCCACCAGGTCGCCACATGGTTTTCTTAGCAGCTATGCCTAAGCCATCATTAGTCAAAATTAAGGCCAAAGTTCCCACCTGATGA
Organism: Anaerolineaceae bacterium; assembly: GCA_020634165.1. Taxonomy (GTDB): domain Bacteria; phylum Chloroflexota; class Anaerolineae; order Aggregatilineales; family Phototrophicaceae; genus Phototrophicus. Next base: position 50,736 of record JACKCF010000003.1, read on the forward strand.
CCACCCTTCGGGATCGTTAATAATTGGATAAAAGGCATTACAGTCTGCAAACAATGGCCAGATATTTGTGTAAGTTGCTCGTAAATATATGTGCAGACCTGCGAACGAAGCAGTACAATGGTCATGTATGGCCGCAGATGAAAGGAGTAGGGTCAGCGCCGAGTTGTTGTAATCGGCAGAACCTGAACGCTGATGAAAGACCCGAAAATTTCCGATTTGACAGTAAGCCAACTTAAACACCTCATTCGTAAGACCGTGCAAGAAGCCGTTGCCGAAGTCATTATTGAATTTAGTGTTGCCGCAGAAATGGATGCTCAGATCACCTATGAAGCGGAAATGGCAGAGTATTTGCGTTCCATCATGCAGACATCCCAGGAAACGGCCACATCGGCCCCTGCCCCCGCTGCCCATGTCGATGACTGAGTCGAACTGTCACACGAGCCGTTATCGATTGCCAGGGCTAGCTTAAGACACGCCCCACTAAAAACGCGCCCACATCCAAACATTGCCCCCTCGGCTCCTGGCGTCTACCAGCTATCGGAAGCCTTATTGCGCTTTAGCATTGCAGATCGTCGCCACTGTACGCCATCGGGCTTTTAAGCTACCATTCGCACAAATATACTGAATAGCGAGCCGGACTATTTGATCCATCAGCCGTTTTACCCTCACTTTAGCACTGCCAGTCCTGTGCGGACCCTGGTCGCGCTTTTGGCGTTCAACGAAGAACGCAATATTGGCCGTGTTGTGCGCAATATCCGCAACATTCTGCCAGAGGTTGATGTGCTGGTGGTCAATGATGGCTCCAATGACGGAACGGAAGCCGTCGCACGCGAGTCGGGGGCCATCGTATTGACCATGCCGCATAATGTGGGCATCGGTGCAGCGGAGCAGGCTGCGTTCCGGTTTGCGGCGCGCTATGGCTATCGGCTGATGGTGCGGAATGATGGGGATGGCCAGCACGAAGCGGCTGATATTCCGATGATGCTGGATACCATGGCCACACAGCCCGTCGATATTGTGATTGGGTCGCGGTTTATCGGTGAGGGCGATTATGGTACGCCGCCAACGCGCCGCATGGGCATTCTGATTATCACCGGACTGCTGCGCCTGCTCACGCGCCAGCCGATTACGGACCCAACTTCGGGATTCCGGGCATTCAATCATCGGGCGATTACGTGCTTCGCCCAGATTTACCCTCAGGACTACCCAGAGCCAGAAACGATTGTCATGGCGCATCGCCTGGGGCTGCGTATGGTCGAGGTACCGGTCCGATTCCACATGCGCCAACATGGACGCTCACAATTTTTGAATATCCGCACAGTTATCTACTACATGTTCAAGGTGCTGCTGGCCATCGTCATTGATTCCATGCGCCGTGACACCCTGCCAGAAACAGTCACCATGATCCCTAAAGAGCCGCCTGTTCCTTTTAATCAGAGCGCGCCAGAATAACACCTCGTTTGTCTACGCTTTCAGAACGGAAATTCCATGCCAGAACGTGTACTCATCATCACGGGCGTTCCGCCGGAACATGCTGATGCTGTATTAGACGCGATTGCCAATGCTGGCGGTGGTGTCGTCGGTGAATATACCCACTGTGCTTTTATGAATACAGGCACGGGACGCTTTAAACCGAGTGCATCAGCGACCCCCAATGTGGGCCAGCGAGAAACCATCAACAGCGTACCAGAAGCCCGCATTGAGACTTTTTGTGATCGTGCGATTGCCAAACAAGTGGTGGCGGCTATCAAAGACGCCCATCCTTATGAGGAAGCCGTTATCTATATTGTGCCGTTGGTTTCCGAGGATGATTTATAAGCAAGATGGTCTTCACAAACCCTCTGTAACACCGTCGAACAACTTTTATGCAAAAACGATATGGTTTGCTCTTATACTGAGGTAAGTAAAATCAAACCTGTTTGTCCCTGGGAGCCAGTCGTTTTGGAAACACCATGCCCTGTCTGTGGCCACGTTAACCACGAGAATGGTACGAGCTGCGCCAACTGCCATGTTGATCTGTACGACAGCCTGATGGAAATTGTCGCTACACGCAGCCTGAGCATTTTGCATACGAATCCTCTGAAAACGGTCCAGACACAATTGCTCGAAAATGCACAGCCGATCATCATCTACTTCGATCATGACGATGTGCCGATGGTTGTAGATCGTGGCCAGAGCTTTGTTATTGGTCGTCAGGATGACCGTGCCAAAGTAGATGTCGATATCGACCTGAGCACCCTTGGCGCGCTGGAAAAAGGCGTCTCGCGAAGCCATCTGATTCTGGATACGGCAATACAGCCGCCGCACGTCACTGATCTGGACAGTTACAATTACAGCTACATCAACGGCCAACAGCTACAGCCCCAGCGTTCTTATCCATTGGCCAGCGGCGATGAACTACGGCTTGGCCACCTGACGATGCGCGTCTATTACAAGTAGTCCGCTGCCCCTGAATTGAATCATCCGCGTGATAGCTATCATAGGCGACCAATGACAGTCGCCTATTTTTTGTTCACGCAGATTTCCTTAAAGGTCTGCCGAACCGTCTCATGCTATGCTGGCTGTAAATTAGCACGCTTACAGCAAAGGTGTGATGACTTTACATGGACGATTTGCAGCGCGCACAGCGCCTTCTCAACAGCCCGATTGACGCCGATCAACGCAAGGCGATCCAGATGCTGGCTAAATCCGGCGACCGTCGGGCGTTAGCGATTCTGCGTCAGGCGTATGACAGTGCCGAGTCGGCTGAGATCAAGCAGATGGCACTCAAAGGGGGTGCCTATCTCAAGCAGAATTTACGCGATGAAGTTCTGGCTCCGGTTGAGGACCCGATTACGTTTGATCTGCCGGAGGATACGTACAATCCGGCGGAGAAAAGCAAGCCGCCCGTCTTACCTGAGCTAGATGCTGCTCGGCTGAAGCTCAATGTAAAGAATGAAATGCCTATACGTGAACGGAAACTCAAGCGTACAGATGTCAACGCAGCGCGTGTCTGCTACTATGCCAGCCTCATAATCATATTAACGGGCGCATTAGTTCCCTGGATCAATCTGAATAAGCTGCCCCTGCCTTCCGGCAATTCCCTGGGACAAGAAATCGCCATCGCACAAGTAGCTGGTCATCCAAACCCTGCCTTTTCTGTATTTGTTATTAACGCTGTGCTGAATGGTAAGCAAAGCCCCTGGTATGTGTTCCTAAGCGATAGTCAGATGAATCAACTGAAATCAAGCAGTGCCACTTTTAGCATGGTAGGCTATTCTACTGCGGAATTCCGCACTGAGATCGTTAATCAGACAACGGCTGCCAGCGTTCTGGCTTGCCTGGTGACGATAATCATTTCCATAGCGATCCATACCCCAAGAACATATAAAGTCGGCTATGAAGCACTCGCACGTCGTAGGATAGAAATTGCTCTCCTGCAACAATTTCCAAATCGCGTATTATGGTACTTTATCCTGATCGCAGGTCTGGTTATTGCAGGTTCACTTATCATCTTCTTATTTGATGTCGCACCTCGTTTCGTTCAGGCTACTTATCGGATAATAAACATCGAAAACCCATCGTATACAACGTTACAACTGCTGGATTGGGGCTTCCTTTTGCTTCTGGCTTGCTGCTTAGCAATTGTTATCAGTTCGGTCATCGCTATAACTTCCGATGAGCATTAATTTCTTAAAGATTAGATCGCTATCCTTGTGCTATGCTGGCTGTAAATTAGCACGCTTACAGCAAAGGTGTGATGACTTTACATGGACGATTTGCAGCGCGCACAGCGCCTTCTCAACAGCCCTATTGACGCCGATCAACGCAAGGCGATCCAGATGCTGGCTAAATCCGGCGACCGTCGGGCGTTAGCGATTCTGCGTCAGGCATATGACAGCGCCGAGTCGGCTGAGATCAAGCAGATGGCACTCAAAGGGGGTGCCTATCTCAAGCAGAATTTGCGCGATGAAGTTCTGGCTCCGGTTGAGGACCCGATTACGTTTGGTCTGCCGGAGGATACATACAGCCTGGATGAGCCGGATACGTCTGCGATTGAGCCAGAAATTGAAGCTGACTGGATGATGAGCGCCGTCAAAGGCGAATCGAAATCCGAAGCCAAGGCGCGTAAAAAGGGCACACCGAAATCGCGCGAGGGCAATACGACTGAGGTGATGGCCGCTATTGCGTTGTTTGTTATGTGCTTCGTGTATATATTTGCCTCGTTTGACGCCTGGGTCACGCTGGAGAATCTTGAAATCGCCCCAGGGGTGACTGTCATGGATGACATCGAAACGGCTATTCCGCATGACGCGCCTCGGCCATCCTTTGGTGTGTTTGCGATCACGTCCGTTCTGGGTGGCAACCTCAGCCCCTGGTATCAATTCGCTTCAGCGCCTCAATTGGACGAGATCAATTACTATTCCAAGTACCTGCAAGCGCAACCCTGGGCCACGAATATTTATGCCGGATCACTGGATGGCGTGATAGGGTTCGCCCCGATTCTCGTGACGCTTTTCATGGTGATGATGGTGGTAGCGATCATGACCAAATCGGAGATCCAGTGGCTGAGGAGTGGTTTTGCCATTTTATTCTATGGCATTGGCACCTTACTTTTCCGGTTATTGCCGAATCGCATCCTGTGGGTGCTGGTGATGATCGGTGGTTTTTTGCAGGTGGCGACGTTGGTTATCTTCCTGTTCGATATTCTGCCCCGATTCTCGCAGGCGGTCATCAAAATGATGGAACTGGGGTCACCCGTCTATCAACCTTATCAACTGCTGGGATGGGGATTCTTCGTTTCAGTGGGAGCAACCATTGTCATTATCATTGGGGCATTCATTGGGTTGATGTCCTACGACACAAAAAGCGTGTCATAAAAACTGGTAAATTCGGCACATTTTTTACAACATTTTTGACGCTATGGCAGCGTTCAGCAGGTATTCTATAAAGATAATGTTGATGCCTTTAACGAATGCTGCCTTATGCGATCTATGCCCTTGCTGTCCCTCTGGCTGCTCAGTTGCGTGCTAACTCTGCCGGTTACTGCCCAGGCCACGTCCTGCGGAGAACCGGATTGGCGCTATGGCATGTACGACCAGGCACATGCGAATTGCAGCCTCGTCCAGGTCATCACCATTGATTTATCGTATCCGGTGTGGATCCGTGAGCATACTTTCGCCTTTGCCATCGTCGAACATAGCTTATTAGACAATCGGTACAACTTCCTGAGTTATATGGCCGATACACCTGATTTTCAGCATAGGGCTGAATTTTCCATCAGGAACTCACACAGCACCACCTGGTACAGCGACACCCTTGTTTCACTCGTGCTGCACTTCGATGAGGATTCCGGGGGCGCACATCCCCATGATTGGATTGAGACGTTCACGTTTGATCTGGCCAGCGAGCAGGTCATCATGCTGGAAGACTTGTTTGTGGATGTTGACCTGGCGCTGCCCATTCTGGCAGATGCAGTCAAAGCACAGGAAGGCGCAGACATCTTCAGCCTGTTTGCTTATCCGGCAGACGGTGCCGAAGCGGACATCGAGAACTACCGGACGTTTATCCTGAGAGAGGGCGCATTGGTACTGATGCTGCCGCCCCATCGTGTGGGGCCGATACACGCTGGCATGATCGAAGTGGCGGTGCCATTGGCGGAAGTTGAGGCATTGTTGGCATCAGATGGATTGGCATTGGAGCGGAATGAGTAGCATGATGGCTTGCGGGAAGGAAAATGGTTCCATGACAAAGCGCGTCACGATTGATTTGAATTACCCGGATTGGGTCAGCAATCTGGCGGCTGTGCAGGACTGGGCTGAAGCACGTTTTTCTCAGGCGCGGCGTAATTTCGTCGCGGCCTTCAAGGTCAGCCCGTTCCGCAAGATGGACCTGAACTTCCACCTGACCAATACGCACGGCACGTACCGCTATGTAGATCGCTATGTGACACTGATGCTGCGCTTTTCGTGGTATGTCGGTGGGCCATATGGCGATGACTGGATCGAAACCATCACGTATGATCTGCGTGGGCAAAGGTTCATCGATATTTACGACCTGTTTGTAGATGATCTGGCAGCGGGAACTGAACTCGTCAAACAGGTGCGCGCCCGTGCCAAAGGTGATATTCTGCGATTGATGGGCAAGCGGGATGATGCCGCCGCTCGCAACCTTGCGAACTTCCGCACCTTCGCGCTGACAGATTCCACAATGCTGCTGTTTTTGCCGCCGTATGGCTTCCACACCGTTTTTTCCGGTGATGAAACGATTGCTATCCCACTGGCAGAATTGTCTGATCTGCTCACGCTCACGGCTGGCGCTTAGGCTTCATCAGCCGCCTGGGATGCGGGGAAAATATCCTTAATCGCCATCGCGAAGCCAGGGAGCATATCGCTGCCTTCAAGCGTATCGTCAACGCCATAGATGCGTACGCGCTGACCCTGTGCATGCACTTCCAGCTCACGGGCCATTGGATACACCACCCACACTACCGTTCCAGCAGCGAGGTAGTTGGTGATTTTGATGGATCGCTGGCGCGGATCATCACTTGGTGATACGACCTCAACGGCTAGATCAGGCGGGACAGGCAAATAGCCAATGTCATAGGGCAATTCTTTGGGGTATCTTTCAGTACTGATGAAGGCCACATCAGGCGCATAGCGATCACCACCAATCATGTACCCGCCATCAGAGCCGGTAACCTGACCCCCATTATTTTTAAAAATATACATATTTAGAAAAGTAAGGATCAAGCCAGCGATCTTGGATGCAAGCGGATTAGAAGGCACTTCGCAAATCTCCCCGGCAATGTATTCAAAGCGCTTATCAACATTTTCTGGTTGAGCGATGACCTTCTCAAATGCTTCCAGGCTGTGGCGTTCGACTGTGTGGAACATCAGCATAAGCTCCTCTGGCAGGTAAGCGCATTATAGCATGGACCTATGCTAAGTATGGATCGGTGTACTATTTATAGTTCTCTAAAAATTGCCAGAGGCGTAAATGCGACTGAGGGGAAGGTAACACTCTGTGTGATATTTGTAATATCGGTTAAGGAGTCTGCAATTTTCTCGACTTGATCCTCCAGTCTAGAAGCATCGCCTCCTATACTAGTAAATCTAGTAAAAGCAACATCATTACTTTTGTGCACTTGTATTAGAGCTTTCCAACCCGCATCAATAAAGGAACCATACATTGCAGATAATGTTGTGCTAGGATAACGATAATATTCTTTGTCCAAATCTCCTAAAAATACACATTGAGGGTCATCTCGATATGGAAAAATTCTTACTCTGGTCAGATCGGAGTAGAATTCTTCTATTACCTGCTGGATCTCTTTCAACCCCAAGTTTTTAAATTCAGTTTCTTTTTTCTTGTATTCCTTGCTTGTTGACTCTTGACCTGCTTTCAAAGAAATCTTGGCAATTAATCTCACTATGCTAGGCAGGTTCGCCATCTGTCTTACTACATATTTATAGTCAACAATTTTGAATATACCTGTAACTAAAATAAACATTCCATCATAGAAGCTGCTTTCATCCCAATCAAATGAGTCACCTTCGGTCAATCGAGTCACTAAATCAACTTTATCAAGTTCAGTAAGACATCTTTCAAAGATATGATCATGTAAACTCTTTGTTTCGGAAACAGAGCGTACATATCTGTAGTCTGCACCTGCTGTAGCATGGACTAGAAAGGGAACATTAGCTTCTAAATCACCAGACCCGCCAACTTCTCGACCTGTTTGAGAATTTCTTTCATTAGGCAAGCCCTCTGATAACTGAGCGAGGATTGACCTTGTTCTCTCAATGTCCAAATAGACAAAGTCACGTATTTTGTTCTTCATTTTTGTTCCTATTCATTCCAAGTCATAACGCAGCCAAGAACAGAACTTTTATTCTATTAGCAGTATACTTTGGTTTGTAAGGGTTGTCTATTCAAATCTTATTAGTCAACTAAAAAAGGCCAGTTATAAATATGCGCTGGCCTTTTTAGAGAATTGCGTGGTTATGTAGGTTATGTAGCTACTTGATGAGGCTTTCGAGGCGGTCAACGAGGTCGCTGAGGACGCCGAAGGTCTTTTCGACCGCTTCTGGTGTGGTCATATCGACACCAGCGGTTTGCAGGGCCTGCATCGGATAGACACGGCTGCCGAGCGTCAGGAACTCGCGGTAGTTTTCAACGGCGCTGCCATCACCCGCCAGGATGTCCTGTGCCAGAGCGTGGGCGGCACTGATGCCTGTTGAGTACTGGAAGGTATAGAATGGCACAAACAGATGGCCGAAGGTCGCCCAGGTGGCACCGGTGCGTTCAGGGTCATCGGTCATGGTGCTGCCATAGCCTTCCGCGAACAGATCACTCATCAGCTCGTTGAGCATGTTGGCTGTCAGCGGCTTGCCTGCTTCTACACGACCATGCACTTCTAATTCAAAACGGGCCAAAGTCGGCATGATGAAGAAGTAACGGTGGAAATTGTCCATCGCCTCCTGAATCAACGTCAGTTGGAAGTCACGATCATCGCTGTGGCTGGAGAAGAGATGGGCACGGGTCAGGGCCTGGTTAAAGTTGCTGGCGACTTCCGCAACGAACAGGCTGTAGCCAGCGTAGGCATAGGGCTGCGTCTTGCGTGAGAAGTAGCTGTGCATGCTGTGGCCGAGTTCATGGGCCAGTGTGCTGACGCTGCCGAGATCATCGCTGAAGGTCATCATGATGAAGGGGAAAGTATCGTAGGTGCCATAGGAGAATGCCCCCTGGCGCTTGCCCTCATTGACGCTGCTATCCACCCAGCGATCCTGTAAACAACCCTGCTGCAAAATCCGAACATAATCTTCGCCAAGGGGGGTCATGCCCTGGGCGATCATATCGACAGCCTGCCCAAAATCGACTTTTGGCTCGTTCTCAGTTAGCGGTGCCCAGATATCCCAGGGGTGGATGGTCTCGTAACCCAGGGCGCGACGACGTACATCCCAGTAGCGATGCCAGGTCGGCAGATTCTTCTTAAAGGTATCAATCAGGTTATGGAATACTTCTACTGGAATATTGTGCTGGAATAACTGGCGATGCAGAGTGCTTTCATAATTACGTACACGGGTCATGAAGGCGGCTTGCTTGACCGATGTCAGGTAGGTGCTGGCGAAGGTGTTCTTGTAGGCCAGATAGCCATCCATGTAGTTTTGCCAGACTGTGCGACGCAGGGTACGGTCGCTGCTGCTGATGGCGATGCCACGCACACTCTGGTTGACAGGAATGCCTTCACCGGATTCATCTATGGCTGGTTCAAAGCGCAGATCGACGTTTGAAAGTTCAGTGGCTGATTGCTGAGTGCCACCGAATGGCTCCGTCAGCATACCGAGCACGGCTTCAACTTCCGCCGAGCGCACATGGGCCTGCTGCCGGAACAGATCAGACACATACTTGCTGAGATGGCCCAACTTCGGTTCGCTTTTGATCCAGCTTTGCAGCGTGTCTTCACCAATGGCCAGCAGTTCCGGCTCCGCAAATGCCGTCCTGCTATTGAGTTTAGCAAACAGGCCCATCGCCTGGCCAATCTGCTGCTTGGCGGTCATATCGTTGCCATTGACTGACACCGACATCTGGGCATAAAAGCCTAACTTAGCGGCACGACGCCGCAACGCTTCGGAAACTTCTTCGTATTCTGCCCATTGGGCCGCCCCCTGGTTGAGCGTCCCCGGGAAGGCATCTAGCTGAGATAAATCGGTTGAGACAGCCTCGAATTCCTGCTGCCAGACATCATCATTTGCGAAGACACTCTCCTTATTCCAGGTGGCTTCTTTGGGGACATCCGCACGCGCTAAAACTGATGCAATCGCCATGTCAAACTCCTATCTGTGGGCGGGCAAGCTGATGTATACTTTGTCTCGCATTTATTCAAATATGTCTGAAAAAATCAACCAATGTAGCTTTAATCACCAAAAAATTGTTACAAGTTATTAAAATCACCAACGCTCTTATCGAGATTTACCCGGTATACTTAGGGGGATCGCTTTGTTTGTAGGTAAACGATGAAATCTTTTTCTACCTCACAATCACAAAGTCTTAGGCAGAAGCTTAACTGGCTCCATGACAATTTGGTAGAGCCACCCGCCAGCATCACCGATCCACAGCAGCGCTCACTCATGCACATGTTGAGTGTTCTTTATATGTTTATGCTGCCGGTTGTCCTCTTCCTGGCGCTATTCAATATTGTTACGGGTTCCCCATTAGAGGTCTATCTCGCACTTTTTGTCGGCTTCCTGGTAGTGACCATTGGCTATACACTGACCCGCATTGGCCAGGTGCAGATCGGCTTTCTGTTATCGGTCGTCGTGGGTATGGCGATCATCGTCATTCGTTCAGCCTACTCTGAGTTCCCGCATGCGGAAATTTTTTTGCTGGTAGCGGTGACGCTCGGTGTCGCCATCGCGATGCCGCTGCGGTATACGCTGTTGGTCAGTATCGTCAATATAGCTATCGTCGTCATCTTCGGCATGGTGATGACGGATATTAACAGAGGCATTATTCAGGATTACGTCATCCATATGCTGCTGATGCAAAGCCTGATTCTGCTGTTTACATATAACCGGCAAAAGGTTGAAGGTAATCTCGCCAAGCAGCAGACAACATCGCAAACTCGCCTGCAATTGACGATGTCGCATATTCCAGGCATCTTATGGACGTTTGATAAGAATCTTCAGCCGACATCTATTGCGGGGCAAGGTATTTATATCGGGGAGAACGAAGGCAAAGCTATTCCTGGTGATATTCTTCCCTGGCCTCTCCACCCGGATTCTGGCAATCCGACCAGCTTTATGCAGCGCGTCCTGAATGGGGAATCGGTGACATATGAACGCACAACCAATCAGGGGCTATACCAATATGCACTGCAACCCCTGGTAGAAAATAACGTTATCGTTGGTGGCATCGGCCTTGTTATTGATATGAGTGAGCGGCGGCGGTCGGAACTCCAGGCGCAGCAGTTGCTGGCAGCGAAAGAGCGCTCGAATGCGATGGCAAAGTTCATCCAGGCGGCCTCGCACGACATCAAGAACCCGCTGTCTACGATCAATACCAGCCTGTATATGATGAAGCGCGACCCGAATAGCGGCAAACAGGACGAACGCATCAGCGTCATTGAAAAGCAGATTGATCGGTTGATGGCGATTCTGGATAGTTTTTCCAAAATGGCGGAACTGGAACGCAACGAATATCTGCCGACTATCCCAACAGACATCGTCCGCATGTTAAGCGACCTTGTCGATAATCGCAGGCATCACCTTAAAGATGACTCGGTGCAGCTTTATCTGGATGTGGAAGGGGCTGTACCTAACGTCCAGATCAATGAGGAAACGATGCAGCGCGCGATTTCCAACGTGTTGGATAATGCAATTACGTTTACGCCAGGTGGCGGCGAGATCAGCGTGCGCACTTATGAGGATCGGGGAAAGGTCGTTATTGAAGTCGAAGACAACGGCCTAGGCATTTCAGAATCAGACCTGCCCTACGTGTTTGAACCCTTCTTCCGAGGTGCAGAACATCGGCCTATTGATGGCGGCAGCACCGGTCTGGGACTTTCCATCACTAAGCGCGTAATTGAGCAGCATAAAGGTCGTATTTCCATTGCCAGCGCGGAAGGTGCTGGAACGACAGTGCGTATCACCCTGCCGAACATCGTCAGCAATGTGGAAATCGGGGAAGTGACCAAGATGCCCGATATGTCCGCATCGACGGTCACGAGGCGAATGACAGCTCTTAAAAGCATCTAGATAACTCGATTACGCATTTGAGCGTGATTCGGCTGTTTTAGACCTAAGAATCTGGAATAATAGAGGCATTGTCCATGTAAGCTGACACGGATAATCCTTATGCAACTCACTTGCCCGAACTGTCAGACACCTATTCCACCAGAGAATGTCAATATTCAGAAGACGCTCGCGCTGTGCCCAGAGTGCGGTTCTGTCTTTAATTTTAGCGAGGACCAGCAATCGAGCATCAAGGTCAAGCGGCGTAAAGCAAAAAAACCGTCTTACCTCACCATCCACGACAATGACGATAATGGTCTGCATCTGAGCTATCCCATGTTGGTGGGTAGAACGAACAAGATCGTCCTGGGGGTTCTGCTGTCCGTTCTGGTTGCTTTTATGGTCCTTGTCGGCAACGAACTTCTGGCAGATGGCAAGATTCTCCCCGTCATCCTATTAGGGCTGATCTTTGGGGGTATGGGCGCTGCCCTGGCTAGCTCATTCCTAATGCGTTCGCATTTGCAACTGGCTGATGATGGTTTTTCTGCTTACAGTTGGCCTATCCCAATGAATAAAGTCGACTTATATAACGAGGAAATTATCGAGTTCACGTATGAGGAAATGACCGCCACGCTGGAATCAGCCCACACATCTGCGCGCTTCAACGTTTATGCACTCCTGGCGGGTGATCGCAAGCGCCTGATTACGGGGAGTATCTCCGAGGAGAATCTGGCGGCGTACATCGCGCAGGAACTGAACCAGCGCCTGAACGAGAGCCGTATGAGCGAATCCGCTATCGGCAATCTGCGTGATGGCGACCTCGTTGATGAGCCGGAGTTGATCGAGGATTTGGCGTTCTTAGAGGATGAGGCGTCGGCCTCGCAGCAATAGCGCCCTATCCCTGTTTTAAGCTCGGTATTAAGATCATACTACCCACCTAGTGACCGTTTCAGCCCTTCCGTGCTATAGGTGACGCTGCACTCAGCAAAAGGGTTTGCGATGGCATAGTCCAAACATTTGCTTTGTACATCGACCACTGCCGAACCCCGGATAATAAGCGTTCCAGCATCTTGAAAACGCAAGAAATCGAGATCGTAAAACATTTGGACCAACGGATCACCATCAGGGCTGTATATGATCCGCTGATTGACATACACCGTGCCAATTTGCCGGTCAGCCACATCTTCAATCAAACAGACTTCATAGCGTTCGGCGTTTTCTAGTTCCAGTACGTCACAACTGTGGAGATTGCCACATAGCGTGAACGATGCACCGACTGAATCTTCGCTATGGACGAGGTCAGCTACAGAATGTCGTCCAGAAGTTGAACAGATAATCCGGTGTTGCAGGTTGGCATCCGAGTAGAAAAGCACCTGAGCGCCAATGAGAATGACGACAAATGCAGTCAACAGTGCTCGACATCGCGGTGACTTTGTCACTACCAGAACGCACCCCAACAATAGGGGTATGGAGATCAGAATGGTAGCGACAATCAATTCGGCGAGTGGCAGGACCAAGTAAACGACGAAGGGAACAATCGTCAACGATGCGACAATCCCCAGAAAGATCACGGTCTTTACTTTGACGACTAGCGACATAGCAATCCAAATGAAAAACAGGCCCATCATGCAATGGGCCTGTTTCTAGAAAGAGCCTACTCGTAACGCAGGACGTTCATGACGCGCTCGCGGATAGCGACATTGGCGCTGAGGAAGGTCGATATCAGGCCGATCAATACGGCGGCTCCAACCAGGGCCAGCGCTGCCAGTCGGGAATCGGTCGGGAGCGGGATGGGTGTACCACTGAGGCCCGTGAATAGGGTCACGAACAGCGAACTGAGGCCAATGCCCAATACCGCACTCAGCAAGGCGATGATGACCGTTTCGATCAGCATGACAGCCAGGACGCGATTGCTGCGCAGGCCAATAGCCTTGAGGATGCCGATCTGGCGACGGCGTTCCAGGGTGGCCAGGGCGACGGTATTGGCCATGATGACCGCTGCCGCAGCCAGTGAGAGCAACCCGACGACTGTCGGCAGGGCGGCGAACTGATTGATGAGCCGCGAGACGAGGGTATCTATAAAGGATACGTCGATGGCAAAGGTCGGCGGGATGCGAATGGCGCTCAGGTTGACCAGAGCCTGATTGATGGACTCTTCTTCCACATCGAACGTATAGAACTGGAAGCTGGCCGCAGATTGAATGACACCAGGGGCGACAATGACCGAGCCACCGCTGCCCATCATCGACTGGGCGCTGGCACCAGAAAGCCCAATGACCTCGATATCGTAATTGCGATTCCCGACGCGGTAAGTCAGCACCGAACCAACGTCGATACCCAGCACTTCGGCGGTTTGTAGTGGGCCGATCAGATATGGTTGACTGATATCTTCCGTGCTGAGATTGCGACCGCGCACGATGGTACTCAGGCGGTCGTACAGGGCGTCGTTGTTGGTCTCCCAGACGACGAAGTTATCCCACTGGAAGTAGGCCTGCACCTTCGGATCGAGGAAATCGACATCGCCATCCATAAAACGACTGCCATTTTCTGTGCGCTGCGGCACGCCTTCGATGTCAATAGGCTGGCCATTGATGGCGATTAAATCCGCCGGATAGGGATTGAAGCTGTTGCTCGACTTGATGCCTTCAACATTGCTGAGGGCGGCTTTTACCGCCAGCGACCCCACTGACGACAATGCTCCTGGAGAAATCGGGAAGGCAAGCACATTGCCGCCCAATTGTGATGTTAATTGCAGGTTCAACAATTCGCGGGTGCCCTCGCCAACGAAGGTGATGCTGCTGAGGGCGAACATGCCCGCGCTGAGTGCCAGCAAAGTCGTGGCAGTCCGCAGGCGGTTGGTGCTAAGGTTGCGCAGAGCCAGCCGCAGCTCGACAATGCCGAAACTAGGCAGCTTGCCCACGATCCACACAATCACCCACAGGACCATGACGAGTACGCCCAGGAAAGCCAGTGTGGCCGCTACGCCGATCACGCCGACGAAATAGGAAAAATAGGGATTTTCCTGCACGAAAGTATCGGGACCCAATAAAAACGAGGGTCGGATGATCTGGCCAACAATCAGGCCGATCAGGAAAGTTACCAGCAGCATGAGGCCGATAGTCTGGAAGATGCCCAGGCTGGGAACATGGGTTTCATTGGGGCGCAGGATGATGCCGGGGCGCACCTGCAAAGCCGTCAGGATGGGGGCCAATCCGAAGATGGCCGTGATGACCATGCCGAGCGTCATGCCATAGAGCAGCGCTTCCGGGTAGATGCGCCAGGGAAGCGCCTGTTGCAGGAATGTTTCGCCATAGTGATTGACGACGCCACCTAACAGCACACCGATCACACAACCGATGACGCTGCCCATAAAGCCGAGCAGCAAGCCTTCGGTGAGGAACATGGCCGCGACCTGGCGACCTTTGAGGCCGAAGGTTTTTACAGCAGCGATTTCGGTTGTTCGGCGGCGGACCATGACGATCATGGTGTTCATGATGCCGACGCCACCGATCAGGAGCGCGCCAAGGCCCATGACGACAATGAAATCGCCCAAAATCTGGCTGATAGCCGTGTAGCCTTCGAGCAGTTCAAAGACATCTTCGGCGCGGGTCCATTCGCCATCACGGGATAGTTCGCGCAGTTCTTCGATGGACTGATTGATGAAATCCGGTGTCAGAACAGTTGAATCGGGGAAATCAATCGCAATGGCATTGGGCCGGATATCGGGATTGATCGACCGCTGCACATCGTCCATTTCAAGGTACATGAAGCCGAAGAATGAGCTAAAGATATTGCGCAGACCCGCTTCCTGGGACGTATCGACGATGCCGCGCACGATAAATTCGTCTTCTGTGCCGCTGATACGGATATGGTCGCCAACACCGATATTTTGCTGATCCGCCAGATTTTGACTGATCACCGCGTCCAGATCATCTGTAAAGAGGTCGCCCAAGGGCACACCTGCCGGATCGAGCGCGGTTATCTGGTAGTTCGATGGATAGTTGCCGGGTTCAATGTAGGTGGTTGAAATAAAGGACACATCGCCAAAACTGGAGGTGATACCGCCGACAGACTGTTCGCCATCTTCACCAATGCGCGACACCTGGACAGCACTGCCCCTGACGAAGGGGCTGGCCGTCGCGCCGCGATCCTCGGCCCAACGCAGGATGTTCTGCACGCTGTTGTCATTGAAATAGGCCGAATCTTCTGAGCCGAAAGAAGCGCCGAAGCCATCGCCAAAGTTGCCTTTATAGACGAGAACATCACCCTTAAGTTCAACGGCTATGTTTTCGATCAGGGAATCGCCAATGGCCAAACCCAGGCCGCGCAGGGCGACAACGGTCGCCACACCGGCGGCAATGGAAAAAATCGCGAGCGTGGTCCAACGACCACCGCGCGTGATGTTGCGGAATGCGTAGCGCAGGTAGAATGCCAGTCGTGTCATGATGCCTCGCGCAATGTCAAAGGAAGGATACGATTTGATAATTGCCTGTTGATATGTACCGTGTCCAGAATCTGCCAAATCTTTCCGTCAGCCAGACCCCTATCCGCCTGTCCTGCCCCCCATGAGGTGGAAGGATGCCTTTCTCATCTATATGGCATCGGGCAATGGCCCGCTAGCAGGAAAAGTCATTTGGGCTAAGGTGCTCCAGAAACAGTACATTGGCCAGTTAAAGCGCCTCATTAAATAGTCGCAATCCCTATACGCAGTTCGTAAGCACTATGTCGCACGGTCATGCTTTATAAGATGGGCTGCTTATCTTCGGGATGCGTCCAGATGGATGCAGGCAAGGCGCGTTCCAGCCGCCGAACCAGTATATCGTAATCCGTATGGGCGCGGCTGGTGAAGGCAATCACCGGACGACCATTGGCCCCCGCGAAGAAACCGGTCGCACGATAGCGCCAACCCAGGCCAGGAATAATCAGCATGATGCCGCGTGGCGCACGATAGTTTTTGCGACCGTCCACGAAGAATTTGCGCACTACCTCATGATTTTCCGTTGGCAGCAGGGGATAGTCACGGGCCTCGGCAATGGCATCCCAGGGAACCTGCTGCTCCGGTGAAAAAGCCGGACGTACGCGCAGACCCTCATCATCAACGCTGACGGCTGGTGTCGCGCTTAAGTTGTGCAGCAGCGGCATCAGAAAAAAGCCAAGCAGCGGCACACCCATCAGCAGCAGTGGGCCATTGAGCGCAAAAGCAATCAGGACCAGTAACGGCAGACTGATCAAAACCAATATGACACCAATCAGAATGACAATATGCTGGAGGCGCATCTGTGTGGGATTCGGATAGTTGTGGTGTGTTATCTTGCCCATGTTTACGATTATAAAGGCAGGTCGCGACGTGACCTATAGTCGGTCATGAGAAATCCTGCTGGCAAGACGGTGACTTGTATACAAACTCACCCCGTACCTTGAAGCAAATTGATGCCCTGCGCCAGAGCGCCTACACTCTGGGATTAATGGTCCAGGCGATAGGCGGTGAACCCTGTTTTAGTATCTTTGCTGAATCCGGCCTTTTCATAAAAACGGTGCGTCGCTTCATCGTGGCGGCCTGTTAGCAGCATGACTTTGTAGCAATCGCGCTCCCAACAGTGGTCAAGTATGTGTTTGAGCAGTCCTGTGCCGATCCCTCGCTGGCGATAATCGGCGTGGGTAACGACATTTTCAATGAAGGCATATGGACGTCCGCCGCGCGTCAAATTGGGCACAAGGATCAGGGTGCAGGTCGCGACCAGTTGGCCATCTGTTTCGGCGACGAAGATGTCGATTACGGGATTGGTCATCATCTGCGACCAGATTTCATCAACTACGGATTGTTCAGGGAGAGGGAGGTCGTTGGGGTTCAGATGATGAAATAGTGCCAGAAGTTGGTCGCGTTCATTCTGGTGGATCGTCCGAAAAACCACATCAGCCTGCATGTTTTTGCCTTCACAGCGTATCGATCTGGCCCAATTTAATGTGGCTGGATTGTACATCGGGTGGCGAAAGGTGCCACCCACCGCCTACCCTGCGTACTGTCTGCCCATGTTGACACCCCCTATGGCCATGATATAATCGCGCCCGCATAAGCACAGATGGAGAGACGCGCGTTATGACGCGATTTAAGGCACTTTTGGCCACTTTTCTGCTGCTGATTGGCGTCAGCGCAGCCCAGGCCCAAACAAATCTGCTAGAAAACCCAAGCTTTGAGCGCGGTGGTGAGTATCACCAGGTTAGCGCTTCCGAAGAAGATGGTACGATTTTCAATGTCGCTCCCGCCTGGAATGGCTGGATCGCGCTGACCCCCAAAACCGAAGTCTGGATGAACGAACCGCCCAATGGTTACCCACACAGCGGTAGCTATAAGCGTTCCGGCAATTTCTCGCAGGATATTTCGCGCGGGTATGGCACGTTCACCGCGTCTGTATTCCAGACGGTACCGAATATCCCTGAAGGAACGACCCTGCGCTTTAGGGCGTGGGTGTATCAGGATAATGCCAGCGCCAGTGGTGCCCGCACCCGCGTCGGTATTGGTGTGAACAGCGGCAGCCCGGTCACAGGCAGCATTACCTGGTCGCCATGGATGCGCTCAACACGCTCCTGGCAAGAAGTGGTCGTGGAAGCGACCGTTCCGGCAGGTAGTGTGACTGTCTTCATCTATAGCACACAAAGCACACCGAATAACCCCAACTCGGTCTATTACGAGGATGCTGAACTGATTGCTGTTGGTGAAGGTGATGTCAACGTGGGTGATGGTGGCGACCCTGGTGATACAAATGCGACACCGCGCCCACCAACGGCAACGCCGCAGACTTACGCGCCATTCGTCAACCCGCAGGAAGGCGATGATTCTGGCCGCGTGGTCCATACAGTGCAATCCGGCGATACACTGGCCGCGATTTCCGTTGCTTACGGCATCCCAGTGAGCGAAATTCGCAGCATCAACAATCTGGCGACGGATGTGCTGCAAATCGGGCAGGAATTGCTGATTAAGGAAGGCGGCGCGGCGCCCGCAACCAGCGAGGAAGCTACTGTTACTCCGCAGGAAGTCGCGGTGCAGCCGACTGCCACTGAGGACAGGTCATCGGAAATTATCGTCGCGGAACCGACGACAGCGCCCACAGAACTGCCGACAGAGGCTGTCGAACCCGTAGAAACCACCGAAGAAGTCACGGCAGAGCCAACGTCAGATATTCCGCCAACGATTACATTGATTCCAGCGACTGCGACGGAAGCCCCTCCCGCACCGATTGAATCGGGTTCGGATGCTAATCCGGTCACGCTGGAAGCTGCGGTGTGTGTGCTGATGTTTGAGGATACCGATCAGAATCGCATTCAGGGGCCGACCGAAGGCTTACTGGCTGATGGTGTGATCCGCCTGAATGATGCAACCGGCTTTGAAGTCGGCAGCTATGTGACCGATGGCGTTAGCGAGCCATTCTGCTTTGAGGGCCTGGAAACGGGCAGCTACACTGCTGCCGTCAGCGCACCTGTTGGCTATGGCATGACGACGCCGCAATCGCTGGTAGTTAATATCCAACCTGGCGCGCGCTTCCAGTTGAGCTTTGGCGCTGGTGAAGGCGTCGAAGTGGCGATTATCCCCACGCCGGACGACAGCAACACGGGTGAACCTATCATCCAGACAGAGACAGGCAATGACGCTGGCCCCAGTCTACAGGGCATGGCTGGTCTGATCGTGCTGGGCGTTGCGGGTGTCGTGCTGGTGGGCGGCGCGGTCGTCGCCTTGATCGCCCGACGTCTGTAATAGCGCCAGTCTGATGACCCTATCCCGCAGGAGAAGCGTGATGATCCGACAGATGAAAACAGTGCAGCGGCTGGTCTTGCTGAGCGTGATGGCCGCTGTGTTGTTGATGCCGATGGCAATGATATCGGCACAGGAAGGCCAGGGCCAGTTGTGCGTCCGCGCCTTTGAGGACCGCAACCGGAGCGGTGCCCGCGATGGCGGCGAACCCTATCTGGTCGATGGTGTCAGTGTCAATCTGCTGAACGAAGACAACATCATTATTGATACGGCCCTGCTGTCGCAGTCGGCGCGTAAAAGCGAAGGGCTGGTATGCTTTCAGCGACTGATGCCGGGTGTATATACGCTACAGGTCGTCAGCGCGGATTATATGCCGACTTCACCGAGCCAGGTGACTTACAGCATCGAAGAAAGCAGCATTCCGCAAGTGCTGGAATTTGGCGCCGAGTTGATTGTGGTCGATATGCCAACGGTGCAGTCCGATACGCCACGCACATTACAGGAAGCCCTGACGCCAGCTCGTTTGCAGCGGATTCTGTTCGCAGCAATCGGGGCAGCGGTTGTGATGGCAGGTATGGGCGTGCTGGGTGTGCTGGGATGGTACCTGTTCGTGCGGCCACGCTACAAACGCGGCCCTGTGACCAGTACCGGACAATATGCAGCCGTGCCCCCGACTGGCAGTTACCCAGCCGTTTCGCCCCCTTCAACGGGTCGATTCCAGCCAGTGACACCACCTACCAGCGCGATGCCGCCGGTTGTCACAGGGGAAGAAAAACCACCGCTGGACGATGATATCGAACGGTTCCAGCCACCAAACTAGGAACGATCAGGCAAGAAAAAGGGCGCATTAAGCGCCCTTTTTTATTCCTCGACTAGGCTTGCTACCCTTCATCGAAGCGCTGGCCGAGTGCGCGCGGCGGATCGCTGCGGAGGATCGAACGCAGGCGATACTGCATCTGGCGCGGGAAGATGCGCAGTAAGCGTTCCACGCCACCACTGCTGACGAGCAGCAAAGTCGCGATCATCAACACCCAGGGCAATGTGTTAAGCAAAGTTACCGGAATGGCCAGATCGGTGCTTTGAATGGCCCCGGCAACAGCTTTGAGGCCAGCGAACAGGTAGGCGCCAAGCATCACACGGGCTGGATGCCAGCCGCCAAAAATCACAATCGCCAGGGCGATCCAGCCATCACCGAGCATGCTGGGCGGGGTCGTCCAGCCAACGCGCACACTGAGCGAATAAGCCGCACCAGCCATCCCGACCAGGGAGCCGCCAATAATCGTGTAGATATACCGCTGGAAGTTGACGCGCGTTCCGCGAGCATAGGCCGATTCGGGGCGTTCACCTATGGCGCGGTGGGCATGGCCAGCGCGCGTACGGAACAACCAGAACCAGGTGCCAATCACCAGCAGGTAGCTGATGTAGACCAGCGCGTTATGGTCGAAGAAGATGCGACCTATGATAGGAATATCGCTCAAAATCGGCAGCGGCCAATAAGGGACACCATTCACGCGCTGGCCTGCTACAGGCACACCGACGAATTCGGCGAGATCAGCCATGAGCAGGGTCAGCACAAAGCCAATCGCCACCTGATCCAGGCGGAGTTCAATGCTGGCCAGGGCGATAATCAGCGCGACAAGGGCACCTGCCAGCATCGCCGCCAGTATGCCGATTTCCGGGCTTCCGGTGAAAATGGCTACGCCAAAGCCCGTCACGGCTGAAAGCGCCAGCGAGCCATCCAGCGAGAGGTTGATGACACCCGCACGCTCGGTGATGGTTTCCCCCATCGCGGCGATGGTCAGCGGGGTCGCACTGAGAACCAGGGTACGCAGGACATTGAGCAGTTCTTCGTTCATGCTAATCGGCTCCTTCTGCCTGCGGTGTGGCAGCTATCTTGACCTTGCGACTTTGCTGTAGCTGCCAGCGATCACGCAGGCCACTGAAGAGCATCACCATAAGCACCAGCATGCCCTGCAACACGCCAGTTAGAGAGCTATCCAGGTTGATGAATTGCAACTGCGTTCCGGCGTTTAGGATGATCGTAAATAAGAGGGCCACCAATGGTACCCAGGCACCGCGCATGCCAACCAGCAGCACCACCAGCAGGCCGATGAAGCCAATGCCGCCCGTAAACTGTCCGGCGACCTGGCCCTCTGTAAATATGACGCGGTGGGCGCCGCCGATACCTGCCAGCGCGCCACACAGTGCCAACGCACCTAATGAGGTCGCCGTCACGGGGACGCCCAAAAGCAGCGCCGAACGCGGATTGCGTCCGGTCGCCTTGAGGTTGAGGCCCCAGCGCGTACCATTGAGTGCCAGCACGACCAACACAATCGCGGCGATAGCGATGATAAGTGCCACTAAACTGACATCAAAATCGGGAGAAATGCCGTGCAGCATCGAAGCACCCGGAATGTCATCACTGTACTGAGCTTTGTCGCTGTCGGGGGGTCGCCAGGGTCCGGCGATGAGCTGCAATGTAATCTGGCTGGCGATGGCATTCAGAGCGACACCGCCAAAAATTTCATTGACGCCGAATTTCGTTTTCAGCAGGCCAACCAGCAGCGCCCACAAGGCCCCACCGAGCATGGCGGATAAAATTACCAGCGGGACCATCACCAGGGGGCTATCGGAGATGCGCAGGAAGGCCATGCCAGTCGCGAAGATGCCGCCGAAGATCATCTGGCCCTCAATACCGATGTTCCACAGGCCGGCACGGAAGGTCACGACCAGGCCCATGCTCACCAGCACCAGCGGAATCCAGAATTCGATGACGTTGCCGATTTTGCGCAGACTGAGTTCGCCACGACTGCTAATCGACTTCCAGAAAGCTTCCAGAACATCAAGCGGTCCCGCTTCCACAGCCGTGAACTGCTGCAACAGCAGGAGAAAGATTACGATCATGAGGAGCGCGCCGACGAAGGGCAAGGCTGTCCACAGCGTTTGTCTCAGAAATTTGCTCATCAGCCTGCATCCTCGCTGACTGTATGCTCAGAAAGTCGCTGCATCTTAACGCGCCAATCTGTGGAGAGTTCTTCGATTGCGCTCAGGGTGCGGCACAGGTCAGCATCCACTCTGCGGCCTGTGACAAGGTCGTTCAGCAGCGCGATGGTGTACTGTGGATAAGGTCGCTCTATCAGGGTATAGGCATCACCCGCCTGGACGTAACCCGTTTGCAATACACGGTGATACCAGCCGCCCCATCCTTTTTGCTCAGTGCGTGCGGTCAGGTCTTTGATGCCATTACGACGCGCTAACTTCCAGCAGGGGTAACGCGGCTGAGCGACCTGTAAGCGAACGGATTCGCCAACGGCATAGACATCCCCAAGGCAGACAGTCGATTCTTCCAGACCGCTAATCGTGAAATTTTCACCGAAGTTACCATAACTTAGATCGGGATAAGCAAGTTCCTCACGCCAGATAGGGTAATGATCGGCACTGTAGCCCAACACGGCACGGAAGGGTCCGCCATGATTTTTGAGATCGTGCTGGCCGTCCCCTTCCAGGTTGAGCGTATCCAACCAGATTTTGCCTGTAACAGGCTGCTTGACGATGCCCGATTCCCAGGGCTTGTCGGAGATGGCATCCGGCCCATGCTGCGCCGGTTTGCCGACGTGAATCGATACGATGGTGGCTCCGTTTGATTGCATGCGTCCCCCTCATTATGACGACGAGCGATTATAACGTGCCCTTCGTGAACATCACCACAATTGCAATGTACCTAAAGACAGCGGAAACAGTTGGCAAGAATCTTCATTACAGCTTCAAAAGAATGAGGGAATCATTAAATGTTGTATAGATTGCGACACAAAACGGAACTTTATGACCTGTTTTAACGTTTAATGAGATAGACACATGTCATATAGGCGGCGAGTTGTCTTTAGGTCACTGTAAGTCTTGTTTGATAGCCTGATGTCAAATGCAGTATGAGTTGTTTTGGGGTTGCACCATGGAAATCTTCATTATCGTAATCGTCGTTGTCTTCCTGGGACTGTTCGCTTTGATGTCGCTGCCCTTGAACGCAAATGCTGACACGAGCTTAAACGACCCGACTGAAACACAGCTCCCAGAAGCGTAACGAATCTAGGGCGAGATTACCCATTCACCAATGGGTGTAATGTCTCGATCATCATCGAGCAATAAGCGCGCGCCTGTTTGCGCGTCAACGACACCTGCCATGATCGCATAGCTGCCGCCGGAAATATCCTGCGGCAGTTTTAATTCCCATGTCTGGACGATTACATCCTGCGACTGCCACTGACTGGTCGGGTACGGCTCACACAGGCGCAGATCAGCCTGTGCCCACAGAGGGCCGCCTTCCAGAGGTGAAGGGGTTCCCCATAGTTGAACAAAGCCGTTGTAGTCAATCGCCAGATCACCATCTGCCGCAAATGCCAGCGTAACGCCAACCGTTTGCCCTGCTTCGGCTGATGTCAGCACATCGAGCGGCCTAAGTTGGATGATGCCACCAAAGTCGAAGGTCGGAGATGATTGACTATCCTCATCTAGCGTCACTTGCCAGATCGTAAAATCACCCTGTTGGTGAATTGTTTCCAGGGTGCCGAATCGGTCCAGTTGCGACTGCTGAAAGTTAATATCTGGCGAGAGAGCCACCGCTAACATGGGCGCGCTGGAATCGTACACGGTGCAATAGCCTGACTCGAATTGCAACCAGCGCGTATCAGCCTGATCGTAGGTCAAAAATGGCAGTACAGGATGCGCATTTGGGAAGCCCATGACGGCGACTGTCTGTTCGACTTGCGGAGGATGCTCCGATAAGTAATCGACGACGAGTTGTATTTTGTGCTCACCTGGGAGGAATTCGTTCCAGCTAGCGGCGACAGAGCGAAAATCGAGATAGCTGTTCAGGCCCGCCCAGGCAATCAGGGCAATTGCTACCAGAGTGCCCCATCGCGGTTGCCATCGAACGAGCCAGAGCAATCCGGCTCCGAGGAGAACAGTCAGCGGAACGACAGCCCCATAGGCACGCAGCATATGCGGATTATCAATGCTGAGTAAGGCAGGTGCGAGTGCGCCGGCGAAAGCAATCACCAGCAGAGCAAGCTGCAAGCGACGCACATATCGCCACAGGCCGATTACACCCATTAGAGCCATAATCGCTGTCGGAAAATCGAAGACGGGACGATTGGGTAGATTGTGCGTTTGGTAGGCATCCCCCTGATAGAACCATGCTCCCGCCCAGGCGACCAGATTGTGAATCAATTCATCGGGTGAACTAATTGCGACCTGAGAGGCACGATCTTCCGGCACTGTGTGATTGAGTAGATACAGTCCCAGTGGCAGCATGAAAATGAGTGCGATCAATAGGGCTGTAAGCGCACCTCGTCGTCGTGTTGGGGCCGTCAACAGCCAGGTTGCGAGTAACATGAGGCCAAGTGCGACCCAGACACGCGCCGCGATATAGGTGTAAAACAGCAACCCAAGAAGCAAGCCAGCGAGCCACCAGCGACGATTGGTTCGATAGGCATGGAAGAAGGCAGTCAGTGAAGCTGCTGCCAAAAGTGGATATAGCGCCGCTCGGAAGCCGATGTGGCTGAGGTGCACTTGCCAGTAGAACACAGCCAGGGCACCCATCACCCAGAGCGCACCCTGCTTGCCGAGCAATTCACGGCCCAGACGATAGGCGGCGGCCAAGGTCAGCATGCCTGCGAAAACGGCCATGATCCGAAGGCTGAAGGGCTGTGGCCCCCAGATGGCCAGCGCGGGAGCCGTGAGGTACATCCACAAACTTTCGCGGCCATTGTTGCGCTCGAAGAAAGGGGTAAGCTGTGGGTTGTCTAGCAGTGAGAGCGCGTCGAGGCCATAGGCGGCTTCATCATAAAGTGTGGCATCGTTCATCTGGCCAAGGCCATTGATCCGCAGGCCGAAACCGAACAGCAGGAACAGCGCTATCAAAAACCAGCGCAGGGAACGAGCCACTTTACCTCCAATAAAACACGCCAAACAATGGGCGCATTGTAAAGCAAGCGCAGTGGCTTGTCAGTGGAGAGCAACCATGTAACAAAAAACCCCGCACTTGGCGGGGTTTTGAATTCACTGAAAAGTGACTTACATGTTCAGAGCTTCGTAGCCGGGGCCTTTGCCATAGAAGTCATAGTTCGGCTGGATATCAGGCGTCAGGTCAACCACATCGCCTTCACCGTGGGTGATGGTCTTCTTGGTATCAAACGGAACGCGCTCCTGGCCTTCCATCATTTCGTATTCGCTCGGAACTTCTTCTTCAATGAAGATCGCCTCGAACGGGCATTCCGGGATGCAAGCACCGCAGTCGATGCAGGTATCCGGGTCGATGAAGTACCAGGGCCATTCATCTTCTGGCTTACCGGGAACGATGCACTCAACCGGGCAAACTTCGACGCAGGCGCCATCGCGCAGACACAGGCTGGTAATAATATGGGTCATTGTCAGTTACTCCTTGTTAACGGCCAGTGGCGCAGCGCAAATTCGCTAGACGCCGTATCTCCTGTTACGTTAACAAGGAAAATGATGGGGTTCTGTAACTTTTGTTGGATTTGTAACCGAATTTGCGGATTAATTTTCGGTAAGTGACAAATTACATTAGCCCAGGATGCATGAATTTTTCACAGCGGTTAAATCATTACGCAATTTACTACAATCCGGACATTGTTACCACATTCTAAAAGAGCTGCAAAAACAGTTGCCCAATTGCACGGTTATGGGGAATTTTATGTCATAATGACGAGATATTACTTGCCTGGGGAGGGGTTGCTGATGAGTGAAACGCCTATTAAATTGAAGAACAATCCACTGGAAGATGACCCGTATGCTTCGCTGCCGAGTTGGGTGCGATTGTGGGCCTTCAAAGGCAAATTCGGGGATTCAAAGTGGAAATGGGTGCTGATTGTTGCGCTGCTGATTTTGATGTCGATCTTCGCCTGGGCGTCTTTCAGCCAATATCAGATGACCGTCAGCAACCAGAACCTGCTCAACACGGTTGGCATCACCACTGACGGCACGGTCATGCAGAAATATACGGAGAGTCGCCGCAGTACAACCAGTAACACAAGCTCCACGACCTACTATGTGCGCTATCGATTTGATGCTAATCCCGAATTGGGTCTGGACCTTATTTCCGCCGAGCAGGAAGTCAGCCGTGATTTCTTCAATACTGTGCGAGAAAATCGCGATGTCACTGTCACCTACCTGCAAGATAATCCTGAAGTGAGCCGGATTGAAGTGCTGAACGATGAGGGGTTCATTCTGGTTGCTACCGCGCTTAGTCTGCTGATCTTTGGTGTGGCGCTCTTCATGGCAGCCGCTAATTTCCAGATGGATCGCTTTAAGGCGTCCCAAAAAGACAAACTATTTTAGTAACTGGGCACGTCCTGTTTACAATAGCGTGAAATAATCATCGAATGGCGGGCACGGAATTGGGCATTCGTGCCTGCCTTTTCAAATTCACGAACAGCATTTGCCAACGTGTCATCTTCAATCTGGGTTGAACCACCGCGCTCTAGCAGATGTTCGCTGTAATCTATCGGCGAGGGGAAATAGGTGTACAGGCTAAAAGGTGTATGGGCTTCCTGGATGAACAAGCCCAGCGCCTGTATCTGTTCAACAGCCTGATTTGCTGCCTGATCGCGGGCGGCGCGACCCGCAGCATCCGCATTGCCTACCGAGATGACCTGCTCACCTGCCACCACTTCTAAGGCATATTCAATGCCAACCGGACGCAAATCGATCATGTAACCATCTGGCACCAGCACACGGTGAACTTCCTGAAGGGCATGGACCATGCCCGGAATGGTGATACATCACAAGGACCAGGCGAAGATCGCGCCATCGAACTTTTGCTTAGAGAAAGGCAACTGCTCCGCCTGGGAGCAGATTAAATTCACCTTTGTCTGGAGATCGTGCGAGCGCAGACGTTTCGCCACAGCCACAGCAGAAGCACCTGGTTCCAAAGTCGTTACCTGACCTGCAAGATGCGCATAGCGCCAGGTCAGGCGACCATCGCCACTACCGATTTCTAAAATGTGTTTGCTAGCCAGTTCAGCATAGTTTTGCAGCATGTGGATTTCATTCTGCTCTGGATCACGTTGCAAGTGCAGATTGGTCGTCATAGTCTACTGGCTCCGTCGTTTTTGCGGTGCACATCATAACGCGAGCCTGGCTGCTTGCAAAATGCATAATAGAACATTTTTTCTGATTCTGTTATATAATGACTATTCAGCTTGTTTGAATAGACAATCGGAGCAGGCCCATGTTATTCGATGACATCCGTCAGATTGCCCTATCCTTCCCGGAGGTTGAGGAGCACCTCGTTTTTGGTGGACCCACTTTTAAGATTCGCAAGCGTTTTCTGGCTTGCATCGCCAAAATTGACGAAAATACGTTGGTGCTCAAGGTGCCGGATCGGCTGGAGCGGGAATATTTGCTGGCGGAACATCCTGACCGCTATTACATGGCCGAACATTATGAGTCGTTCGAATGTGTGCTGGTACGGATGCCACTGGCGGACCCTGATGAGCTACGTGATCTGTTCGAGGATGCGTGGCGCGCTTATGCACCCAAGCGGCTGGTCAAACAGTACGACGAGCAGGCAATATAATCACCAGTCCATTGCAACCTGGCGTACAATACATGCGTATAAGGTAGCAAATGTGGGGACAGCTTATGATCTACAATGGCAAGATCAAACGCAAAAATGACCAACGACCGCAGCGCTCTGTGGTCGATATTTTGGGGTTGCTGGTTTACTGGTTGATCGTTGCACCTATTACCTTTATCGCCAGTGGCACCTGGTCGACCCTAAAATGGCTGGTGCGCAATAGCTGGGCCGCTACTAAATGGACCGCCCGTAATGGCTGGGCCGCTATCGTGTGGATTGCGAAAGTCAGTTGGTATGGCACCGTGTGGGCTATCGGTGGCAGTTGGAAAACTTTCGTCGTGGCACCACTTCGCTGGCTGCGCATCCTGATTTTTGGCCGTGAACCCGAATTTGCCAATGCGCAGCAAGCCGAACGCTACCGTCTGACCCGGCGCAGCTTTCGACGGAAACAGTTTTTCCTCGCGCATGTATTTTTGTTCATTGGCTGGATGGTCATTTTGACCTATTCCATGTATGAAGCCTCTGTTTATTCCTATGGAGGTGGCTACATGTGGCGCAATCCTATTCTGGCCACATTCATCTGGATAGTGATCCTGCTATTCCACTTTATGCGGCTGCGCATCGGGCAGGCTGAGGACGAAGCCCTGCTGCAAGTCATGGGTGAAACCGGCGAGAAGCGCAAATTCCACTATGAAGAAGAATACGTTCAGCAGCGGCCCGATATGACGGAAGAATACAGGATGCGCCTGGGGGATGATGGCGAACTGGTGCATGGTGATCTAACCGAAGAAGAAATCGCTTTTTACGAGCAACAGGAGCGAAATCAGCAGGGGTAAAAATCCATGTTAGCGGCCAAAATGAAAAAGCAAAAACGCGGCAGGCAGCAATCACTTGATACCGAGGCTATGCGCGGGAAAATCGCGCGCCGTGCCCATAGGCGAAGTCGTTTCTTACTTTTTCATGTATTCATATTTAGTGGATGGGTCGTCATTTTCTTATTGGCCCTGATTGAACATCTGCTAAATCCGGGCGTTAGAACCGATTATGTGAGATGGCACGAACCAGAAATGGCTATGCTGCTCATGATTGCTATGATGGGTTTCCACTACATATGGGCGCGCATCGGCAAAGCAGAGGATCGAGCCTTGCTCGAAATCTTGGGTGAAACAGGCGAAAAGCACAAGCTTCGCCGCGAAGAAAAAAACCTCAAGCAGGTACCCCGCTTCACAGAATCACATCACTTTCAACTAGGCGACGATGAATTTACGACCGACGAATTGACGGAAAGTAAAAATGCCTACTATGAGCAAATAAGCATTCAAAACAATATCCCGTGATGATTCATGGTCAGAGAGCATGTTCCAACAAAAGCAAAATGTCCTGTACAGAATCACACGCCGAATTCACCAACGGCAGCGGTTTTTAACGATACATGGCTTCCTCCTTGTCAACTGGATCATCCTTTCGCTGTATCTCTACGTTTTCAATGACC
Organism: Anaerolineaceae bacterium; assembly: GCA_020634165.1. Classification (GTDB taxonomy): domain Bacteria; phylum Chloroflexota; class Anaerolineae; order Aggregatilineales; family Phototrophicaceae; genus Phototrophicus. Next base: position 80,282 of record JACKCF010000003.1, read on the forward strand.
GAAATATATATCACCAGGATTCTATACTGTTCACCTTACTGTGGATCGGCATTTTTGTGATGCACTATCGCTATGTCCAGTCCAAGGAGCGACAGGACGAAGAGCTGCTCAATGTAATTAACAACGCAGGTGAGAAGCGCAAATTCCACTATGAAGAAGAATATGTTCAGCAGCGGCCCGATATGGCTGAAGAATATCGGATGCGCCTGGGGGATGATGGCGAACTGGTGCATGGTGATCTGACCGAAGAAGAAATCGCTTTTTACGAACAGCAGGAGCGTAATCAGCGGAGGACGTAAGTTACAGACCGTTTACAACCTCAACACACTCCCTTTACGTAACAGGATTACACTGTAAACATGTCGTTTAATCAGATCAGGAGGCCCAATATGTTTGCTCGCTTACGTCGTCGTCTTGCCATCCGTCGCCGGACGCGCCGCCGCGTTGCTCGCCGCATGCGCCGTCGCATACGCTAGTCCCGATTGATTTAGGTCCTAAGTTCAAGTCATAAAATGAGGATGTCTGACAGGCATCCTCATTTTTATTGGGGAAAACAGGTTCATATATGACATACGGTTCTTATTTGTATGACACCCCCAACCCGTCAGCACACTACAGCCGACATATAATGAGGCTATCTGAGCTTCACAAGGAGGTCGATTATGTTCGGATTCCTTCGTCGGATATTTCGCCGTAAACACGTTCATCGTGTGACGCGGCAAAAAAGACGCCGCGCGCGGCATACTTAAAACTAGTTCTCATACATAGACGCTTTAATGCAAACGGGATGCTCAAAAAGGCATCCCGTTTTGTGTTTGCGGCAAAATGGACTTTAGTAGGTAATCGGCAGTGATTTCATGCCATGAATGAGCAGGCTACCGTTCCATTCGAGATTGTCGATGGCCGTATTCAGGGCCATATTGGGATAGCGGGCGATGAGTTTGGACAGCGCGATTTTGGCTTCCAGGCGGGCCAGAGGTGCGCCGACACAATAATGCACACCCATGCCGAAAGCCACATGCGGGTTTGGGTCGCGGGTGATGTCGAATGTGTTGGGATGCTCGAACACTTTGGGATCGCGATTGGCACCCAGAAGCGAGGGCAGGATTAAGTCGCCCTGCTTGATGACATGTCCTTTGTACTCAACAGTTTCCAGGGCAAAACGCATGGTCGGCGTTTCCACCGGACCATTGAAGCGCAGCATTTCCTCGACTGCACTGTCGATCCATTCCGGCTGCTGCCTGAGTAACTCAAACTGCTGCGGATTTTGCATCAGGGTCAGCATGCCATTGCCCATCAGGTTGACGGTTGTTTCGTGGCCAGCGACCAGCAGCAAAAAGACCATCGACAGCAGTTCCTGCCGATTGAGCGAATCGCCTTCTTCTTCCGCACGGACCAAGCCACTAAGAATATCGCCCGTGTCTTCCTGTTCACGCTGCTCAATCAGTTGATTGACGTACATGACGAATTCCATGGCTGCGGTCTGGTTCTGGGTGGGGTCCGGGCTGAACAGCAGGATATTGGTCCATTCACGGAACTTGTCGCGTTTTTCGCTTTCCACGCCCAGCATTTCGGCAATGACGGTGATTGGCAACGGGAACGTATAAGCATTTATCAGGTCCGCTGTGTGCTGGCCTGCCATCTGGTCGAGCAGGTTGTCGGCGATTTCTTCAATACGGGGCAGCAACGCCTGAATCGCACGGGGAGTAAAGACCTTGTGCACCAGCCGACGCAGGCGGGTGTGGTCAGGTGCATCACGCATGAGCATGTGGCCGTTGATGGTATCCCATACTGGATCAGGATCGAGGTTGATGTAACGTTGAGCGATCTCACGTGGCAGGCGGCGGGCATCTTTGATGAAGCGTTTGTCGTCTTTGAGCACGGCGACTACATCTTCATAGTCCACAAAAAACCAGATTGGGTTGCCTGTCTCAGGGCCATGTGCGCACCATATCGGGTCCGATTCACGCATCTGGTTGTAAACGGCCTGCGGATTTGCCCGCGTTTTCAGGTCAAAAACGGGATATTTGAGCGGGGTCTGCGTCGTCATCGTGTATCCATTCGTTTGTTTGCCGAGGTGTATTGTCTAATACGTGGCCAAACACCTAATGGTTTTACAAACTCATAACTAAAGTGGCGTCGGATATGGCACGGAGAAAACAATTGCACCAATGATCAGCATGTAAATGGCAACAACAATGACGCAAAAAACGATCATTGCCGCAATCGTGCGACCCCAGCCAAAATGCGAAGTAGCCTTGATGGCCATCGCCGTCAGAAGCACCTGATACAGGGACAAGAACAGGGATACCAAGTTGAACGATAGCAAACCCGTTCCACCACTGCCGCCGACCATGACAGACACACCGTAGTTAATAACCATCAGCGGCGCGTTGAAGGCAGCCATCGCATAAAATAGGTCCAGGAACATCGTTCTGCCGCCCAAAATACGCGCTGATAACTGCAACAGGCGCACTGTCAGGTAGAAACCGAAGGCGACGAAGATAACTGTGAAAAAAAAAGTAAATCCGCCATAGATAAGAGTTGAAAGAGAATCTACTGGCGTAGAAAAGAGGGTCATAAGCCATATGACTGTGATAGCCACCGAGATTGCGCAAGCTATGGCAATCCAAGACCACGCGCGGGATCGGGATACGGTCGGGTCATCAAGGATCACCTCGAAGCTCTTAACGCTGGGGCGTGCCAGTACCAGTTGGAAGACCTGTGACCACGAAAGGGGGTCGCCTGTCCGTTTGGCTTTGTCATCGTTTTTGGGTTTGTCGTCAAATGTATACTCAGTCATGCGCTTATCCAGGTAGTTGTTATCGAATATGCTTATCTTAACATCGACCGTGCATGAGCGTGTATTAAGTCCGGCTGACGATTCACATAGTTTTCTGATGTGTTTGGACTATACTAAGGTCCGTTCGCTGGCTATTCGGCGACCAACTTTCACCGATCAAACCATCAGAAAAGTCCTGATTCGCAATGAGCCATCCACTCGATAACACACCATCCGACGAGCAAGCCGATCATCCTCTGGGGAATGAAGAGCCTCGGCAGCGGCACCCGTTTGCGCAAGATCCACAGAAGCGCAAACCGGATGTGCCAGAGAAACCGAAGCAGATGATTCGTTTGCCAAGGCGCATCGAGAAGCCGTATGCGACGTATACGCTGTTGGCGATCAATGTGGTGATTTTTGTGATTGGCCTCGTCAGCAATTCCGCCTGGGAATGGCTGGTCGTCAACGGCGTCAATATTCCCTACTATACCGCTCATGGCCAGATATATCGGCTGGTGACGTCGATGTTCCTGCATGGGAACCTGGCACATATTGCGTTCAATATGCTGGCGCTGCTGTACCTGGGTCGGCTGCTGGAGTCGCTGTTTGGCAGGACGCGCTTCCTGTTGATTTATTTCCTGGGTGGATTGGGTGGTAGTGTGCTCGGCACCCTGCTCAATGAGGGCGGCCTGGGAGCTTCCGGGGCCGTGTTCGCCTTATGGGGCGGAGAATTGATTTACCTGTATCGCAACCGTGAGCTGTATGGCGGGTGGGCACGCCAACGCATGCAGCAGTCGCTGATGCTGATGGGCCTGAACTTTGCCTATGGTATTTTCGTCAATGTGAATGCTCAGGAAGGCGGTACGCTCATCGGCAACTTCGCTCATCTGGGTGGCTTGATTGGCGGCGTCCTGCTGACCTTTATGATTGGCCCACGTATTCACATTCCGCCACAGACGCCGGATGTCGTTAATGGCATACGCATTTATAACGCCGAGGACACGAACGATCAGCCGAAGGGGTGGCTGTCATGGTTGGCTCTCTATGTCCTGGGGCTTGTCATTCTGATGGTTGCTGCTGGATTGATCATCACCAGCCCCATTTGATCCTTTCGGCATACGGTTCTGAGCAATCCTGAGCTGCTCAATCTCATAACGCAGGAGAGCCACGTCCTGGGCGATGGTTTTGTTTTCGTGCGTCAGGCGGGTGATGATGATCGAGTAATACAGCAGGATGAACAGGATCAGCAGGGCCGCCAGCAGGAACAACAGGTTCGGCGGATAGGCAATACCCGCAAATTGAGCGAGGCTATGAAGCAGCTCGCGCCAGACACTGACGATAATCATCACGGCTGCTGTGAACAACCACAGCAGGCTGTATTCCTCGCGCAGCTTACGCCGCCGCACCAGTTCCAGAACAACGAGAAGCGTTGCGACGGATAAAGCTACCGTCAGGATAATCGAGCGTTCCATAAGAGAGCCAACCTCACGAATAGGTCCTGAATTGCGTTCTACTGACGAATATGGCGTATTGTAACAAGTGGGAGGATATTGAGGGAGGTCGTCGTAAGCGGCTGTCCACCAACTTACGACGCCTCGTAAAGAGCTGACACGATGATGCCACTATTCGCTTTCCGGTGTGTGGTTGCTATGCCACTCCTGTAGAAAAGCCAGTCCCGCTTCTGTCGAGCGCACAATGGTTTTGCGCGTATTTTCCGGCACGTTTTTCATCGGGCCGCGCAGGATTTCTTCCTGATAGTAATCCTTGACGATCATCGCCACCGGGAAGCGGCCTGTATTCTGCTTCAGGTTCATGATGCGGCTGTTCTTGCGTGCATCCTGCAAATTATCCGGCATGAACTGATCGACATTGCGGAAGTCCCAGATTTCCCCAAAGATGGATTCTGTTCCGACCATTTCAATCAACTGATTAAGCCATTCGTATACGGCTGAACTCGCATCGGAATCCAGGCTGCCACGATAGGTCACATAGACAATGTGGGTGGTTTCATCATAAGTTGCGTAAGCAGTGTTCGTTTCCAGCGGTCGGATGACCATTGGTCCATCTCCTACAGTGACTTGTTCTCTGCTGCCGAATTGGCAAGCGCTTCCTTCGTTGGTTCTATCATACAGCAACTAATTTGCTGGTGACGCAAAGATTATACGGCCCGTTTCTCTGTTGATGAGTTTGGTTACTGTGACCTGGATGCTGCGATCAAGGTATGTCTTGCCATTTTCGATCAGGACCATCGTGCCGTCATCAAGATACCCAACACCCTGATTATCTTCTCGACCTTCCTGTATGACACGAATAGCAAATGTTTCGCCAGGAATATAGATGGCGCGGACAGCATTCGACAGCTTATTGATGTTGAGCACAGGAACACCCTGAGCATCAGCAACTTCGCCGAGGTTGTAATCGTTGGTGATGAGCGAGGCCGACATTTGCTGGGCTAAGGCGACCAGTTTGTCATCGACTTCGGAGATGTCCTCAAAGTCGTCATCGACGATGCGAACCATCACCAGTTCGCTACGCTGCAATTTATTGAGCAGGTTGAGGCCACGACGACCGCGATTACGGCGCAGTGGGTCCGGTGAGTCAGCGACCTGATGCAGTTCTGTAAGGACGAAGCGCGGCACGATTAATGTGCCACCGACAAAGCCTGTTTCGGCAACATCAACAATGCGACCATCGATCAGGGAACTGGTGTCGACGATTAATTTGCGCGATCCTGTGCTAGTGGGCCGTGCCGATGACCGACCAATACGCGACAGGACTTCTTCCTGAATTTCACGGCCACGCTTGGCGAAGATCGTCAGGCCGAGGTAACCGCCCAATATCGTTATTGCGGCGGGCAATACCCAGTTCAGGGGTTCAGGGAGCAGGGACAGCGGATAAGCAGAAATGAGTGCCAGGAGCAGGCCAACGGCAAGGCCCGCCAGGGACATCACCAGTTGGTCAGCGGGCATTTCGTTGATGGCTTTACGCAGAGATTGTACCGGGCGGACGGTCAGGATAGGCGTTGCGACCAGACCAAAGAGGACGCCGGTCATGCCCATAACGGTGGCTCCGGCTTCCTGGCTGAGGTTGAGCGAGGTATGGACGCTGGGGTCGGCACCGAAGCGCGCGCCCAAAATACCAAAAATGACCAATCCCACCAAGCGAGATAGGAAACTTAAAGTCATTAAGAAAACTCCTCGATGCATCGCTTTGTCGGGGCTGAACGATGAAGGGTTGTCAGGTTACCGACGCGATGTCATCTCATAATGGCGGTGACTAATCCGGTGAGGGGCACAAATGAGGCTGTCTCCCTTCCCGGAGGCGAATACCAAACATGACACGGTTTGGCATCGGCTGAAAAATGATGACACTTCGATTATAAAGGGCAACGGGGGGCATAACAACAAACGTATTCGTTTTACTGCCGATGCTTAGCCTTATTTTGGCCAATGATTACCCTCTGCAACGGTTAACTACAGGAAACGAAAACGCCAGCCTCAAAGACTGGCGTCTGCATAAGCTATTTAGTAGGAACTGATTATTGAGCTGGGGCTAGCGGCGCGTTGATGGTCACGCCGGGTACCTGTAGCGCAAGCTGATAGTACATACCGTTCTGGTTGAACTGAATGTCCGGCGGGTTGGTGCGCATCACATCCCATAAGATCAGGACATTGGAGCCTTCCAACCATAGTTTTGAATCAGGATCGCTGGCATCGGCAAGATTCAGACCAGATGCTTCCGGCTCCCAGTATTCTGTTGGTGACTGCGGATTGTATTCCACCATTTCAGTCGTCAACCAGGCACCTTGCGGCTCAAAGATGCGCGGGGTTGGGGCGATGCTGCCGCAGCGCTCGACAATATCTGAGTAGAATCCTGATGGCCACTCCGCGAAAGCATCGGTGGAATGCTCGCTATCGTTGACGTTCAAAGATAGTTTTTCGTAAACGGGCTGGGCTACCGTCGGCACCGTGCGCTCGAAAACAGCATCATAGGTATAGAAGCGGTTGGTCACGACCAGGAAATTGACAAAGTCGATGATGACCTCATCGGACAGATAATCAAAGCGTACATCCTCAAAGCCGGACTGATTAGGGACTGTCCAGACGATGCGGCCATCGCCATAGATGGAACAGCGTGGAATGTTGTTCAGGCCGACGATGGTATCAGAGCCATCACCGCCGATGACCTCTGCGCGGAACAGGATAAACTGCGGGTCGCGGGGCCAATGGACAACGCCCTGTTCCACGCCACCGTCACCTGCTGACTGGCTGGTGTCATCCGCTGCGCCACCGCAAGCGGCCAACACCGTCATGGACGCGATTAACACTATCAGTAAGGCGAACCGTCTCATACTCACCTGCTCTCAGTCGTTATCGCTAAACAATCTTCGTGCGAATTCTCTAAATCGTTTTTGGATAAGGCGTATTGCCTAGGCCCTATCGCTATTTTTACTGCCGAAAAAGCCCATAGAATATAGGCGTTTTGTCATAACCCAAACTGTAATCATCCCCAGTATATGCCAAAGTGCCAGCGCGAATAGTAGAGACATCGAATAAATTTGCCATGAAAGTAAGGACATCCGGCTTATGGTATGCCCTGTGTTTCGCGTCTTTTTGTGCACCGTATGGGTTTCTATTCTCGTATAGGTGGTGTGGGATTATACTGGGTTTGTCGCCCAGTCGTGCGGCAGATATGATGCTGACCGCGCGCCTTTGCACAAGCACCTTGTTACCGTAGAAGGGCAACGCATGGCTGATACACAGATGAATACGGAGCGCAACAGCGGCGGTCAATCGCCCTTGCGCTGGCTGCTACCACTGATCGTGGTGATCGCGGTTGTTGCGATTACGGCAGTCGCTTTGCTAAACAGAAATACGCCAGGTGATGACACGCCTCCGCCAGAACCAACGCCCTTGCTGGCGCAGGTCGTCGAGAACATCCGCAATGTAGAAACATTCCGCCTGCTGATCGAGCAGACGGGCGTCGCCTACCCCTTTGGCGTTTCGCTGGATGAAGGCCAGAGCGTGGTCTATGCCACTATGCGTCGCGGTGAGGGGCAATATCAGGCGCCGAACATGATGTATGCCAGCGTCAACCTGAAAATAGGGGCACTACCTGTATTGGCGGTGGAACTCTTCGCTGAGGGACTTGATCAATGGTTTAAGCTGGCTAACCAGTGGATCAACTACCCGATTGCTGAGGGCTTTGACCCTGGCGACCTGATCGCCGAAGATACCGGCTTCAGTCAGGCGATCAACCAACTGCGAGAAGTAGCATACATCGGCACGGAAACGCTGATCGACGGCACGCAGTCGTGGCACATCAGCGGCGTGGCCGAAGGTCAGGTTATCAACGATCTGCTGTTCAACCTGCTGTCAATTGAGCAGGAAGTCATGGTTGATGTCTACATTGACCAGGCGACCACGCTGCCGGCACTGCTGGTCGTCACCCTGCCGGATACAGCCAGCGACAGCGAAGACAATACAGCCTGGCACATCGAAATCTACGACTACAACACTGAACTCGATTTCACCCCGCCCAATAGGAGCGCCGATGCTGGCGAATAAAACAAAAAACGACGGCGACCGCGCGGTCAATCCCTGGGTGGTGATGGCCTTCATCGCCATTCCGGTTTTCATTGGTTCGCTGGACCTGACCGTCGTTTCCGCGTTTTTGCCGGAGCTGATTAACGAGCTGCAACTGCCTGTTCAGACCGCACTGGATGATGCCAGTTGGATTGTCACCGCTTACCTGCTGGCTTATACCATCAGCCTGACATTTATGGGCCGCCTGAGTGACCTACTGGGTCGGCGCTGGGTATACGTGGTGTGTCTGGTGGTATTCATCATTGGCTCGATCTGGGTGGCAATTGCGACCACCTGGCCCGCCGACTGGCTGTACGATCTGTATCGGCGCATGGGTGAACGCCCTGATCCGGCTTATGTGAAACTGCAAGTCATCATCGTGGGGCGCGTGGTCGAAGCGCTGGGTGCGGGCGCATTGGTTCCTGTGAGTCTGGCGCTGGTCGGCGATTTGTTCCCGCCGCTGAAACGCGCGCGTCCGCTGGGCCTGGTCGCCGCGACTGATACGCTCGGTTGGGTGCTCGGTCCGGTGTATGGCGGCCTTTTCATTCAGATTATGCCCTGGGAGGGCCTGTTCTGGATGAATGTACCGCTGACGCTGCTGAGCCTGTTCCTGGTGCTGTACGGACTGCGCGAGGTGCCGCAGGTGCGCGTCAAAGGCCGATTTGACTATATCGGCACGGTGCTGATCGTCGGCGCACTGAGCTGCCTGAGTTTGGGCCTGGGCGCGAATGTGGATATCAGCGGGGCTTCGCTGGAGAATTTATCACCGCTGCCGGAATATGCCGCGCCAGTGCTGGGATTGGGCGTGCTGCTCTTCCTGGGCTTCATCGTCGTGGAGCGCCGCTTCCGCGATCCCCTGATTAATCTGGCCATGTTCGCGCGCCGCAACCTGAGTGCGGCCAGCGTGGTCAATCTGTTCGTCGGATACTGTTTGTTCATCGGGCTGGTGAACGTGCCGCTGCTGGTGAACATCCGCCAGGAGAGCGTGGCGACGCTGACGGAAGCCGCGCTGGAAGTCGGCTTGCTGTTGAGCACACTCACGCTGCCGATGGCAGCGGCAGCCATCCCCGGTGGCTGGCTGAGCGAACGTATCGGCATCCGCAATACGGTTGTTTCCGGCCTGGGACTGGCGCTGGTGGGCTTTGCCTGGGTATTCTTTACCTGGAATATCGACATCAGCACGGCCCTGGTCGGCATTCAGAATGTGCTGATCGGCATTGGCATTGGCCTGACCTTCTCGCCTGTGAGCGCGGCCATCATCAACAGCGCCCACGACGAGGAACGCGGGGTGGCCTCGGCATTGGTCATTATTCTGCGACTGGTCGGCATGACCGTCAGCGTGGCCAGCCTGAGTTCGCTGGCGTTCTATCGCGTCAATGCGCTGGTGGATGCTGCGCAAACAAGTCTTGGCACGACATTCGATCCGAACCAGTACCAGCAGGTGTATGTCGAATCAGCAATCAAAGTGCTGGGTGAGATGGGCCTGATCGGGGCGATTTTATGTGCGATTGCGATTGTGCCCGCGTTGATGCTCGGTCGGCAGGCATCGCCGCCGGAGAAATAGGATTGAATACGAGGGCTTTGCCCTCGTCCTCCCACAAGGGACTGTCGCCCCTTGACCCCTTGTCTTTCGGCACTATGTGCCGAAACAAAGGATAATCGCGTGACAGTTCTTGACGAAGAACAAGCAAAATCATCCCTGGTCACGGATGGATACTAAGCGGAGATTTTATGCGCCGAACGCTATTGATTATTGCCAGCATCATCGTCAGCGGGATTTTCCTGTATTTTGTGCTGCGCGATGTGCCGATACAGGACATCATCGACCGCGCACGCCAAGCCGATCCCTTCTGGCTGCTGGTCACGTTCGGTATGTTGACCATGACCATTGTCACACGGGGTATTCGCTGGCGCGGGCTGCTTGATAACCGCATCGGCCACAAGGATGCCTTTTTCATCGTGGCGATTACGTTCCTGCTCAACCAACTGCCGCTGCGGGCCGGAGAAGTTGCTCGTTCGCTGCTGGCAACCGGACGCGGCGTCCCGATTCTGACGGCGGCAACCAGTATCGTCGTCGAGCGTATGCTGGATACGCTGCTGGTAGTGCTTTCGCTGCTACTGGCCCTCTCCCAGATTCCGACTGTGCCGGATACGGTCAGTCAGGCGGCGGCTTTGTTTGGTGTCCTCGGCGTGGTCGCTTTCGTCGTGCTGCTGACCTTCGCCCGCTATCCGCAGATGGCGCATTCGGTGCTGAATGCGGTCTTCAAGATCGTGCCCTTCCTGCGGCGCCTACCGCTGGAATCCATGCTCGATCATGTGCTGGATGGCCTCAAGCCGCTGACCAATCCGCGCCGATTTGCGCATGCCATCACCTGGACGCTGATCGCCTGGGCGTTCTCTTATATCGCCATGTATACCATGTTGATTGCGCTCGGTATCACCGATGTCGATATGCTGATGACCAGTATTCTAGGCGTGTCATTGGCCTCATTCAGTGTGGCAATTCCGGTGAGTGTGGCGGCGATTGGTCCGTTTGAGGCGGCGATTGCCATCACCGGCGAAATAGTCGGTATGGAAAATGCTGTCGCAGTCGCACTTGGCCTGATTGTGCATGGCATGACCGTGCTGGCCTATATCGTGTGGGGCGTGGTCGGTCTGCTGGCGATGGGTGTCTCTCTGGGGGATGTGCTGTCACAGGCAGGTAAGTCTAAGAACGAAGAATGAGCGATATGGTCGCTAAACAATCCGTTAGCCAACTAGCCCGCTGGTGGCTGCCGATCTTCGGGCTTTTCGTCATCCACAATTTGGAAGAAATTCTGGGTGATATGCCCGCCTGGGGCCGTGAGCACCTCGATTTTCTCTCCCAGACATTTGTCAGTCCGATGGCACTTACGGCAATCATTATTGTTCTATCGGCAATATTGTTCGCGATTGCCTACCACTACCGCCAGAACGCCCGTATGACCCGCCGCCTACTCCTATTGTTTCTTGTGATCATGATCGGTGTGTTTATCTGGCACATCACCATCAGTCTGGTGACGCAATCTACACAACCAGGCGTATTAACTGCGGGGGTCTTCTTGCCTATATACGGTTTCATGCTATTTCACATTTACCGCACTAAGCAGACCCTATATCCCTGATTGGATTATCGCTTCTATTCAGCGATTTCATACAGCGCGCTACTGAGCGGCCAGTTGGGCAACACGTCAAAATCGAGGCCACTGCGCAGGCCGGATTCATAGCGGAAGTAGCCCGCTGCCGCGATCATGGCACCATTGTCCGTACACAGGTTCAACGGCGGGTAGCGCACAGGCAGGTCGGTTTCGCGGCGCATCTTGAGGCGCAGCATGGTATTGGCGCTGACGCCCCCCGCCATGAAAATTTCGCTGACGCCGTATTCTTTAGCAGCGCGGGCTGTTTTTTCTACAAGAATATCCGTCACGGCTTCCTGAAAGCTGGCAGCGACATCGTTGATGCTGACATCACTGCGGAGCTGTGTCCGTTTTTCCGCACCGCGCCGCCGCCGACCGCGGGAGCCAGATGGCTGAATCGTCACTTCTCGGCGGACGGCGGTCTTGAGGCCGCTGAAGCTGAAATCATAGCTGGTATCGCGCAGGGCACGCGGGAAATCGAAGGCGGTGCCATTGCCATGCCGCGCAGCCCGTTCTATGTGTGGCCCCCCGGGAAAAGGTAAATCCAGCAGGCGACCCACTTTGTCGAAGGCTTCGCCAGCGGCATCGTCAATCGTGCCACCCAGGCGCTCGTACTGGCCGTGCCCTTTCATCAGCAGCAATTCGCTGTGCCCACCACTGACGATCAGCACCAGTACCGGAAATTCCGGCTCCTTAAAGGGCTGGGTCAGCCAGAGGGAGTAGATATGGCCTTCCAGGTGGTTGATGCCCAGCAGCGGCTTATCGACCATGAGGGCCAGCCCCTTGGCGTAGTTGATGCCCACCAGCAGCGATCCGACCAATCCCGGCCCCTGCGTCACGGCAACGGCATCCAACTGGGCATAACTAATGCCGGCATCGCGCACCGCCTGGTCGACCACGCTGTCGATGGCTTCCACATGAGCACGCGAGGCTAACTCCGGGAACACGCCGCCGTGCTCCGCATGCAGGTCAATCTGGCTGGCGACGATGTTGCTGGCAATCGTTTTGCCATCGATGACAACCGCCGCTGCTGTTTCGTCACAGGATGATTCAATGCCGAGGATGTAGGTCATAGTTACTCACAATTTCGATGTTTCATTGGGCTATGAAGGATGCAAAGAGTGTACCAGATTGCCCGCTACAGCTAAATGTGCTTTCAATCGTTTCGTCGCAGAAAAAGCGTTACCTCGCGGCGATTGCTGACGAGCTGGCGTATACGAATGATCTTGTAGGCTTTGCGCAGAATCCGCAGGGCGTGGTCCATTAGGCTGAGGCGATGTTGCATGCGCAACTTGAGCGTCATGATAGCGATACCGCCCGGTCGCAGATGTTGGGCATAAGCGACCATCAGGCGCGCGGAATCACGAGCGTCCAGCCGCATATCATTGACGATCAGATCATAAGTTGTGTCACACTGGCCCAGGTAGTCCTCGGCAGTCATGAAGTAAGACTGAATGCCAGGATCAGCCTGGAGCCAGGTATACATCTCCTGAGGCGCGACGGCTGTTACCCGCAAGCCACGCCTTCGCAGGACTTCAGTCCAGGCACCAGGAGCTGCCCCCAGGTCGAGCGCGTGATCATTGGACCGTAGCTGGACGCCAAAGGTCGCCAGTGCTTCGATCATCTTGAGGCCAGCACGATTGGGGACGGGTTCATCAGATGGCAACGCGCCGCCATTATAGGGCGATAGGTTCTGTGCTGCCCAGGAGATACCCATATAGGCGCAGCGGCCATCAATGAGCAGCGACAGAACGCGGCCATTGGGCACGTCATTTGAGGCGAAAATATGATCTCGGCGGATGCTCTGGGCGACAGAGAGCAGCGTATGCGGATATTCACCTACAATCCGCGCCTGAACCACAAAATCATCCGAGCATAATTCGAGGGCATGCTTGCGTAAGTGCGTCAGGTCAGCCAGGGAGCCATCGAGCGGAATACTTTTATGCACCGGAAAGGCATGATGCAGATAAATCGGGAGCTTGTTTTTCCAGGGTTTGGTCAGTTGGCCGAATGAAGCTGGATGCCTGATAAAAAGGTGCTGCGGGGAAATCTGCCGGATGCAGGTGAGGTGTTTATGTTGACGATAGAGTTCGTTGAGCGCTAATTCTGTAAAGTACTCCGAACAGGTGACAATGGCATGTGTCATATCTCCTTCCGTGGGGCCACGACGCCCACTGTAAGTGGCACTTGGTTTTATCAGTCCTCAGCAGCATAACAAAAGCGGACTGACAAAATCAAGCATGACCCAGGTATCGCTCAATAAATAGATGATCCGCCAGCAAACAGGTGATTCATGAAATGACGACTTTACAGGATTTGGCAGAGATGGGTTAAAATCAGGCCAATTGACAGTGCGCTTGAAGGAACTCATTGATGAACCAAGCACGCTATTTCACCTGGGTATCGTTATTTGCTATTGTGGTGTTCCTCATAGGATGTACTGCAGATAGCCTTAGCACAGGACAACCGATTGCAAGCAGCACCTTGCAACCTGTTATCGGGCGCGACTTGCAGATCGTCACGGGGCAAGAAGTGTATATCCCGGCCTATTCAGAGGTATTTGCCGGGCGGCAAGGGATGAACACAAGGTTGGCCATTACATTGGCTATTCACAATACGGACCCCGATTCCCCAATTATTATTCAAACCGTTCGATACTATGATACCAACGGTACTCTTGTGAGGAACTATATTGATGAGCCAGTCGAAGTCTCACCGTTGGCAACGACAGGTTTCCTCGTAGAAGAAACGGACGATAGCGGTGGTTGGGGGTCGAATTTCATCGTCGAATGGGTCGCAGAAAATCCTGTTTACGAACCCATCATCGAGGCAATTATGATCAGCACACGCTCCGCCCAAGGTATTTCGATGATTAGTACAGGGCGTGTTATCTCACAAACTGGCAGCACACGAGCAACAACAGATTGATATTCTCCCATTACTAGCAGCTAAAACATACTACCAAACGACGAAGCGCCCTAGCCTGTTTGAGTGTGATCGTGCTTGATCTCCGCCTCTACACCCTGGGCCGTATACAGGCTGACCAACCGCGCCATGATGACCGTTGTATAAAACACGCCGATGACTGATTCAATTGTCACGGCGGCACGCGCTACCAGCGTCACCGGCTGAATATCGCCGAAGCCGAGCGTCGTCAAGGTGACGTAACTGAAGTATGCAAAGTTCTGCCAGGGGAACACCTGACCTGGCTCGACGGTGGTATCTACGAAAGCATTCGTTCCGGTCTGTTCGTAGGTTATCGTCTCGATGAGGCCATAAGTTGGCACGAAAATCGCCCCAATAAGGATATAGACGGCTGCCGCTGCATAAATCACATCGCGAGTAACTTTTTTAGAAGCAAAGATGTAGAGCAGCAGCACGCGCGTGACGGCAATCTGGTAAGGAATAATGGCCCCATATGCCAGGAATCGCGCCCAGGTCGCATGCTGATTCAGATTGTAGATGATGGAAGAAATGAACCAGGTCGCGCCCAGGACTGTTAAGAGACGAATATCCTGGCGCTGTTCACGGGCGACGACAATGCCGGAAACAATCAGTGAGGCATAGAAAAGGCTGTAGATGATCTGCGTCAGCAAGGAGCCATCAGCGGTCAGGGGATAGATGGTCTGGACGATAATCACCAGCACCAATACATAAATCATCTTATCCGGCGAGGATCGTCTTACAGGTGATGTCTGTACCATAGGGTGTCCATATCTACTCGTGTTGATCGGCGTTTACAGGTCGCTGGCTTTGCCCTTTGGCAGCAGCCAGATGATGAAGAAGCCAATCAGCGGCGACAGCGGCATCAACATCACGACCAGATCATAGCTGCCATTGGCGGTATAGATCGCCCCCATACTAATTGGCGCGGCGGTAATCACAAAAGTGAGGAACAGGCCCATCATGCTGCTGATGCGGCCATAATGCGTCACGCCGAAAATATCAGCTACAAGGGAGGCTTTGGCCAGGGTATTGGCGCCGAAACTGGCCCCGAACAGCACGACAAACAGCAGCATACCCGCCTGGGTAGGTATGGCAATCAGCACGATAAAGGCCGCAAACATCATGATGAAGATGCCTGCTGTAATCACACGGGTGCTGAAATAATTTTCCAGTGGGGCGAAGATGAGGCGGCCCAGCACCTGCATGGCACCAATGAGTCCCGTCAGAAAGGCACCAAAGGCGGGATCGTAGCCAAGGTCCAGCAGATAGGGCAAATAGTGTACGCGCCAGCCAACGCCCGTCAGCGCCACCGCTCCAAAGGCCAGGGTAATCACCCAAAAGGAACGGGTACGGAGTGCTTCGCCTACGGTGATTGGCTTACGCTTAGGCTTGCCGACCGAAACATCTACCAATGGATGCTCGATGCCATCTTGCGACAGGCCCATATCTTCCGGGCGGCGACGCAGCACCAGCGCATGTAGCGGGATGACGATAATGCCCAGCAACACAGCCAACGCCATAATCGCATGCCGCCAGCCGAGCATCTCGTTCAGATAGTTGGTCAACGGCAGAAAGATTGTGCTGGCGAATCCAGCGACCAGCGTCACAATTGCCAGCGCACGGCCCCGACGCAGCGTGAACCAGTTGGCAACAATCGTAAAGGCGGGTTCGTAAAAGACGGTCGCCATCGCCATGCCGATGCCAATCCAGATGAGCGTGTAGATCGTCGGGTCGTAGACATTGGCCCAGGCGAACAGCAGCAGCACCGCAGCGACCGCCCCGACCGTCATCAAGGCACGCCCACCATAACGATCCAGCCACCAGCCAACGCCCAGGCCACCAAAGCCACTCACGAACAGCGCCAACGAAAAGCCAGTGCTGATGGTCGTGCGCGTCCAGCCCAGTTCAGCTTCCATCGGCTCGATGAACACGGAAAAGGCATAGAAAAGCACACCATAAGCAAGCGTCGTGGTGATCGCCAGTACAGCGACGATGCGCCAGCCGTAATATAGCCCCTGCCGTTCCTGATTCAGCCGCTTGATGAGCGCGGTCATGGGTTACCTTTGCCCTCTCTGATGGAACTTATTATAGTGGTCTCACGGCAAGTAGCTATTTCCGGCGGAAGTTGCCAACTGTTGTGATATGAGTAAAACCCAACCCACCAGCTATTTTACCGGAACCGACATTCTTCGTGTCATGACGGTAGAAAACCAGGCGTTCCCTGGGCAAAAAGTATTCGCAGCAGGCACTCACGGCGGCCTTGCCCAACCCTTTACCGCGATAAGCCGGATCGGTCAAGATGCCTACATCGAGGCAACCGTACCACTCATAGCCACTGGCAACGGCCACGATGCGGTCGCCAGCAAACGCGGCAAAGGCCGCCTCGTGGTCCAGTCCGACATCGGCCATATCGACATCATCCGGTGGACAATTCGCCTGGAAGGCATCAAATGCGGTCTGATCGGAAGTAGTCAATTGGCGCACCGTATAAGGCGCCATTGGCATGAAAGGCGCAAAGCCTTCCTCTTCCAACACATAGAATTCTTCCGTTCCGGTCCTGAAGTTATCAGTTCCGAGAGCAGATACCACCTCATCAAGCGTTAGTGGGTGGTCTGCGGAAAATTCAGCCAGAATATTTTGCAATGGCTGCATCAGTTGCGGCGATGTTGATACGCGAATCTGTTTGCCAATCGGGAACAAGGTATGCCAGCTATCGGCCTTCTTGTCGGCACTTTCGACCAGAATCGTTCCGGGCCGCTGTGCGACTTCCAGCGGGATATTAAAAGCCGCCGCCATTGCTTCAGTCAATTTTTGTTTTGTCGCTTCCTTCATCATGAACCTATTCCGTTTGTGTTGTTATTTCCAAAATGGCGTTTTCCCGTGCTTTAGCGAATGCCCTAACCGAACGTTCAACATCTTGTGGTGTGGTCATCCAGTTGCAGACGCTGATGCGAATCACAGGTTCACCGAACCACTTTGAGCCACCACACCAGCATTCACCACTTTGCTGAATATGGCGCAGCGTCGTTTCGGTCAGATTGGGCGAATCACAGGCGACCAACACCTGGTTGAATACCACATCGTTCAATACGCGGAACCCAGCCGCCTGGAGTTGCTCGCTGAATAGAGCCGCATGGTCACATAGGCGGTCAATCAAAGCGGCGACGCCCTCACGACCCAGATACTTGAGCGTGGCCCAGAGCGTGATGCCCCGTGCCTGCCGCGACATATCCATTGTGTAGAGCATGTTGTCGCGGTCCTCGCTGTACTGAATGTAATCGCCAGTGGCTTGCATAGCGGCGGTCAACGCGGCCCGGTCGCGGCAGAGAATGAGGCCACAATCATAGGGGGTATTGAGCGTCTTATGGCCATCCACCGACCAGGAATCCGCCCGTTCGATGCCTGCTGTTAAATGGCGCGTGTTGGGCGAGGCTGCTGCCCATAAGCCGAACGCGCCATCAATGTGGACCCAGGCTCCAGCGTCTTTTGCGCGTTGGCATAACGTCACAAAGTCATCGAACGCGCCGCTGTTGACGTTGCCTGCCTGTAATATCAGCAATGTTCGGTTATCGAGTTCCGGCAGTTGCGTTGGGTCCATACGGCCCTGATTATCAATGGGCACGATTTCGATTTGTTTTTGCCCAATGCCAATCAGTGCCAGCGCTTTTTTGACTGACCCGTGTGCATGAGCACCCATGACGACGCGGATTGCTGGTGAGCCAGCCAACCCCTGCTCGTTGACATCCCAGCCCTGGTTCTTTAGTAATGTATTGCGCCCAGCGGCCAATCCACACATGGTTGCATTGGATGTTCCCGTGACGACGCCCATCGCTGTGCCAGCAGGCAGACCGAGTAAATCAACCATCCACTTCTCTGAGATATGTTCGAGCTTGGCCGCAATCGGTGATGTTAGATACAGACCGGCAGTTTGGTCCCAGGCATCCGCCAGCCAACGCGCTGCCAGCCCAACAGGCAAGATGCCACCATTCACAAAGCCGAAATAGCGCCCGCCGATTTGAGCAGTCGTCGCTGGCGCACCATATTCGTGTAAATTCTGCAAAATGGCCTCAGAATCGCCAACGGCCTGCGGCAGCGGTTCATCGAAGTGGGCGAGTCCACCCAATGCTGCTTCGTCAGGGAAAACGCGCTGGTCATTGACTTGCTGCAAATACTCCGTTGCATACACCTTCACCTGTTCGAGCAATTCACCCGCAACGAGTTGGTCATGCATGTGCTGCCACAGATTACCGTCGTTTGCCATATCTCTCCCCCTGCTGAATTAATAGCTAAAAATAGGAATGGTCCCAGCATAAGATTGGCCAATTCTATCCACAAGGGGCCAATATGGCCATTAGCAGCCCACTAGTTGAGATGGTCGTTTTTCGAGGAGGTTATTTCTTCAAAAACGAGGTTTGGACAAACTGGATACCTGCCAGAATTTGCTCGATGCGCTGTGGCAACAGCATGCCAATGTAATCACCCAGCTCTTCGGCAGACACCACTTTCAGCTTGCTGACTTCGACAATACTGTGTTTAGGCAGATTGCCTTCGCCTTCATCGAGCAAAATGTTGCCAGGAATAGAGAGTTTGCGCCTGTTGGTCGTTAGCGCGCAGAGTGTTATGACGTCGCCCTCAATCTGAATCACAACATGGGGATGCGAAATCTGGCCATCTTCCTGTGGAATCAGCCAGTAGATATTGCCAAGAGCGATGGCATTTCCGCTCATGAGCTAGGAAGCATCAGCATCTTCGATGAAGATATCTTTAATTGCCAATGAAAATCCTGGGAGGATGTCAGGCAGGGTCAGGATGGCATCACCTTCGAGCATTTCGACTTTTTGGCCAACCCGATGGACAGCGACCGTCTTCTCCTGCGGATAAACGACGACCACGACCACCCCGACATACAGGTAATTGGTCACTTTGGTAATGACAAAGCGCTCGTTATCGGTTGGAGAAATCACTTCAAAAGCCAGGTCTGGCGGCACAGGATTGTAACCCGACCGAGCCAGTTGCGCCTGTTTATTCTTGCTGATAAAGGCCACATCCGGCGCATAACGTTCACCCGCGATCATGTAACCGCCAGCCTCGCCAGTTACATGGCCAATCGGATTCTGTCGCAGATACATGAATAAGAATCCGATAATGGCGGCTGCAATTTGTGAACAGTACGGATTCGATGGCACTTCGACAATCTCCCCACCGATGTATTCCAACAGCTTGTCGGCATTCTCCGGCAGGTCCGCAAAACGCTCGAATTCCTCAACTGTGTAGCCCTTATGAGTGACGATGCCCGGTTGTTCCAGCACCATTGCCTGTATCCTCGTCTTGCTGTATGCGTCATTATACACGACTTGAGCGCCACCAAAGGCGTTCCCAGAGCATCGCAAGCGGGACCGAAGCCAGCATCCAGAAGGCCATTTGCGTCGGGAATATATAGCGCGGGATAGCAATCAGCACGCTATGGACCAGCGTCGTATACAGGATGAAGCCTGCCAGCACGGTCATGACCTGCCAGTTGCGGCGGGCCAGGACCATACCCAGCAGCCCTAAAATAATGCCGCCAAAGTGGAACAGGTACATCAGCGACTTCAGCCAGAAGTCATCGCCGGAAAACACGCGCCCCAGCCCTTCCAGTGACCGATCCTCGCGCAGCCAATTCATTACTAGCGCGCGCAGGCTTTCCCCGCCGAGCGTGGTTGATCCAGCAGGCACCAGATATGAGCCACCCAGTTCCTTGATGCGGAGCGCGATATAGCCGCCAATATCGCCGCTAATGGCTTCGACTGCGGCATCGCCAGGTGTCGTGCCTGCGAGTTGGGCATCATTATCTGCTGGTGCGCCATCGGTCGTAACCGCGCCGCGCCACAGGGCTGGCGTAAACTGATCGCTGACGATGACGAAGCGGCCATAGAGCAACCAGTTATGGGCGGTCCACATGCCGATCATCAACCCATAGGCCAGCAACAGCCCCAGAGCATATCGCCACCAGCGCCCGCGACTAATGAGCAGCAGGTGCAGTCCGATGCCAACCGGAAACAGCAGCAGCACCGCGCGCGTCAGCGTCGCCAATCCAAAGACCGCTCCAATCAGGGCGATCATACACCAACGCGGATATTCTGCCTGAATGATGTACTCGACATACAACCAAATGCCGGCGAATGTGAAAAAAATATAGGTCGATTCTGTAAGGATCGTTCCAGCTTCGCGCACATATTCAGGATGCACAGCCAATACCAATGCCGCAATGAGTCCGGCTGTTTGCGAGTGCAGCTTGCGCCCCACCCGATAGCCGAACCAGCAGACCGCCATGCCCATCAGGGCTTGCATCAGCCAGATAGAGATGATGCCCATTTCCGGGCCGAATAGGCGCTGTAACCAGCCAATGATGTAGAGATATAGAGGCGGCGTCGGTAGGGAGCCATTGAGGAAAGGCAAAATCGTGATCTGGCCATGGAGTACGAGCGTGATCTGGCCACGAACCTGATTAGCGGTCAGTCCGAGGCCGTTGACCAGCAGCCACAAACGGTCGCCGCCATCGGTTATGTACATATCCAGCGGAGCGGCACCAAGCAGCGTCAGCAGACGCAGGGCGAGTGCCAACGCCAGAATGGGCCAAATCCAGCGAGAATAGCTGCGCGCGTTAGTCGGCATCGGGATGAATCGCATACAGTTCCAGGGGTGTACGACCTGCGCGGGGGACGGTCAGCGCCAGTTCAAAATGTGGATAGACAGGACCGCGCTGCATATAAAACGCATCCAGATCGGACCAGGCAGTCGGCAGGAGCACATAGTCAATCTGGTATTGTTCGGCAGCGGCGAGGACATCCTCCGTGCTGTGATAGGGCACGACCACACTGCGAATGCCATAGTAACGCAGCATAAACGGGTCCTGCGCCATCAGCAAAACTTCACCATCGCCAGTGATATCCGGCAGCGTGTGGACGGCATCGGCTAAATCGGACATGGTGGCATAGTAGGTATCGTTGAAGGCGGCGTCCAGACGGACCGTATCCCAGGCGAACATGGCGCTCCACACGAGGATAATCGCCACCATCCCTATCTGCCAGCGCGGTTCGCTAATGGCTGTTTCGATGGCATAGGCAGCCAGCGGCAGCAGCAGCGGGAGCAGGCTGACAAAGGCTGTTCGGAAGCTGCCGCCCTGATTTTGGTAGGGCAAAATGAAGGGATAAACGATCAGCGTCACCAGCAGGAGCAGCAGCACCGGAGCCGCAGCAAAGGCCCGTTCTTTATCGCGCTTTTGCCACAGCAGCCATCCGCCACCGATGAACAGCAGCGGCAACACAGGTGCGGAAAAGGTCAGCATTTGCTTGAAGGCTGCGGCCAGTTCAAACAGGCGCTTGCTGATGATGGTGCCGACGCCCTGCGCCAACCAGGTTTCGACCGTGATCGGGTCGTCATACACATAAAGCTGATTGTAAGTCGTGAGCAGCATCATGCGAGTGGTGGCGTTGCTGCCAATCTGGCCGAGTACCTGCATATTACGAATCAGCCAGGGCGCGACCACGACCGCCGCCACTATCGGCAGCAAAATGGCATTGCGCCACCGTATCTGAATATCACGCCTAAAAATGGCCATGCCAAACATCAGCACGATCATCGGGACCAGTAAAATGGCATCGTTGCGGTTGAGGTAGGCCAATCCCAGGCAGAGTCCTACCAGTGCATACTGCCACCAGCGACCGTTACGCAATCCGGCAACGAGGAAAATCATGGTGCCGCCGTAGAGCCAGATTTGCGGGAGTGTGGTTAACGGTCGTAAGGACTGCCATACAATTTCCGGGATGGCGACCGAAAGCGCCGCCGCCAGCAGCGATCCGCGTATCGACAGGTTCATTTGGCGGGCCGACGCATACACCAGCAGCGGAAGCAGCGCGCCCATCAATAAAAATGGTCCAATGGCTGCCCAGTGATTGATGCAGAAAAGGGTCATACTCAAGCCGACGATTCCGCCCGTTAATGGCATCCAGTGGTCGGTGGGATGTTCGATTTGCGGGTGCAGGGTGTTGTAATGCCACACATAGTCGAGCGTGTAACCCTCGCCTTGGGCCAGCCGCGCGCCGAGGTTGTAATAATGGAGTGCGTCATGCAGGCCGGGATTGTGCAGCAGCGGCAGCAGCACCAGCCGCAGGGTCAGCGCCAGCCCAACAATGAGCAGCAGCGTGCCGTGATGTCGTTGCAATTTGGGCAAAAGCGCGCTCCGATACGAGAAAACCGTGCGCGCGATTATACGGTAGGGCGCAGGGCGTTAGAAGGGGCGTCACTTTTCATCAAACGAGATGCCATGATTTTTCAACGCAAAGAGTGAAAGCAGAAAAGAAAGGATTAACACAGAGACTTAGAGGCACAAAGACTCAGAGGAAGTCATCTTTGTGTCCTTCGTGACTTTGTGGTTGTTCTTTCGATGAGAAAAGCCGTATCACTCTCTGAATTGTACTACTCGCGCTCGTTGTCGATGCGGCGACAGTAGTTGCGAAAGGCATCCAAAATCTGCAAAGCCAGTTCGCTGGAGCGGTCGATGGTGTTGATACCGTCGTGAATATCGGTCGCGACGTCTTCGTTTTCCAGCAGTATGCCAACGACATGGTTGGTATTGATGATAGCTGTCAGTTCATGGCGCAGGTCGCTGAGGAAGACCGCCAGCGCGGTTTCGTCGCCGTACTGCTCACGGGTGGCCAGCCAGTTCTGGATGTATTTTTCTTGCAGCAGTTTGTGGTTGGTATCTTGGTCGAACATGCGGCTAGGTCTCCATATCCCAGGCGTTCAAATCCGCCATAAAGTGGTAAGCGGTCATATCGAGGTGGACAGGCGTCACACTGGCAAAGCCCTGATGCAGCGCCCACAGGTCGGTCCCAGCCACATCAGTACGGCCCGACGGCGGTTCGCCAACAATGCGCACGATGTCGCCCTTTTGCTCGACCTCATCATTATAGACGCGCAAGCCCTGGCGCGTGATACGCAGACCTCTGACCTGCCCGGCAGGCACATTCACACTGAGAATGGTCAGCGGTGGCAGACCATGTTCGATCACCCTTGAGACGACAATAGCCGCAATGCGGGCCGCTTCGGCATAGTCATCAGGATGGTTCGCAGAGGTATTCGAGAGCGATACGGCGACACCAGGGACACCGTTGATGGTCGCTTCCAGGGCTGCGGTTACGGTGCCGCTGTATGTCAGGTCCTGGCCCATGTTTTCGCCGCGATTGATGCCCGATACGACCAGCCGAGGCGGCCATTTACACATGCCAAGCGCAGCTATCGCGATGCAATCCGCCGGAGAGCCATCGACGGCCAGGGCCGGAATATCGCCATCAATTGTTTTCCGAGATATGCGAATGTCCTGGAAGAGGGTTTTTTTGTGGCCACTGGCGCTCTGGTTACGGGCGGGTGCCGCGACTTCTACCGTCCCGAATTGGCGCATCGCCCGTGCCAGGGCCAGGATACCAGGCGCATCGACACCATCGTCATTCGTCACTAAGATATGGGACATTGTGTTAGCTTTCTTAGATGGTTGTTCACAATTGCCAAAAGCTATTGGCGACTATCGTCAGCTTGTGACAATGAGACTCTATTTTACGCTTTTCTATAACGGACTTTAACACAGTAACGGCTATATTGGCCTTGATTTTCTGGTAAGATGGAAGTGATCGAAAGGCATTTCCGTTTAGCCCGTTTGACTGGGTTCAGCCGTATTGCATGGACCGTCATTGTGCTTAGTTATCTTTCTTCAACTAATTTTTATGTTACCGCACCGCAAGTCGGTGCCTACCCTGAACTTGATTTTATGGAGTAACGCAGCCCGTCGCCTGTCGGAACAAGGATAAGCGACAACATCGAGCCATAACCATCGCCGTCCCTCGCGGAACTATCAAGAAGGGGAGTAGAAACGAGGTCAACTATGGCTGAGGACAATCACTTTCGATCAAACTATATTGAAGGCATCAGTAAATTCCAGGGCGCACGTACACGTGCCTTCTGGCAAGATGTCCTGTCTTTACTGCGTGGCAAGTCCGCCGAACTGCTCAGTTTTGAAGATATTCGCCGCCGCCTGCGCCTGCGTGAGGAAAGCTACCGAGGCTTGCAGGATATTCCGGTCGATCAGATCGTGGGCAGTGTGGGGCGCTATAACGACTTCACCAGCTCGTTTTTGCCCAAGAGCAACGATATGCGTGAGCGGTGGAGCCGCGTCTATGCGACGGTCAACAGTATGCAGGGCGTACCGCCGATTGAGGTCTACAAAGTGGGCGATGCTTACTTTGTGCGTGATGGCAACCACCGTGTTTCGGTCGCTCGGCAGATTGGCAGCAAAACGATCCAGGCGTATGTCACGGAACTACCCTCCTCGTTCCATCTGGAGCCGGGGATGACGCTGGAAGATGTCGAACAGGGAGCGAACTATATCGCGTTCCTTGAAGAAACTGGCCTGCCCCATACACGCCCGAACCACATCAACCTGCAACTTTCGGAGCATTCTCGCTATCCAGAGCTATTAGGGCACATTTATCTGCATGCCCAAGTGATGGAACAGCGGCTGGGCCATCCGATCAGTATGGAGGAAGCTGCGGCGAACTGGTACGACAATGTATTCCGGCCAGCCGTGACGCTCATTCGCAAATACAATGTGCTTTCAGAAACGGGCGAGGAGCATCATCGCACGGAAGCGGACCTGTACCTGTGGATGGTCGATCATCTGCGGGATGTACGTCAACAATACGGCAATACGACTGAGGTACGCAAATTCAGCCATGCGCTGATTGACTATCTCAATCAGAAGAGTATTGCGATTCCGCTTGATTTATTGGACGAAGACGATAGTTCGGTGATTCTGTCACGTTCCCAGGTGATGGCAGCTATCCAGCAAGCCAATAACCACAGCGACAGTAATGGTCACGCGGAGCCAGAAGAAGAAAAAAGCGACTATCCGCAAGAGTAATCGCTTTGCGTTGACGTTGAACAGGTTATTAGGCCGAGTTGCGCTCTACCAGTTTAGCGAAATTCCCTATGCTCCCGTCCTTCTTCATCAGGAAGCTGATGGCCTGTGGATAGGAAGGCTGGTGCTGATATTTTACGTTAAGCAGGCGGCCCAACACACTTGTAACGTAGGTAATGGCGCTGTTTCTGGTGCCATACGAGACAATCCAGCCCACTTTGGGATGATGTGTCCACTCAAGCGCCTGCTTCATATGCAGCAGGTCCAACGGCATCGTCGTGATGTCGCTGAGATCGCAAATGATATGGATCGTTTCTGCAGATGAACTTTCCAGCATTGATACAATCGTTGCCGAAGTATCTATCATTACTTCCACTGTTTGGGAACCGGATGTAATTGTCCGAATAAGGCGATCTTCAATTTCCCATTCCACACTGTTATCCATAGCTGACCCTATAAACAATCCGATATGTTCTAATCTATGATTTGCAGGCTGTTGTAACAAGCGAAAGCACTCCGTTACTATCCTTAATCTTAAGAGTGTGCCTCAATGACACAATCAGTAATAGCACGTGATTTATAACGGAATGTTCTATTTGTTGTTGTAGGTTAAGTTATGCGTTCAGGATGCCGAGAACAACCAGCGGGACGATACCGCCAACGATGGTCCCGCCCAGTACCTGACCTGGAGTATGACGTTTAAGTTCCAGGCGGGCGGCTGCAACCAGCACAATCAACGGCACCAGCAGCAGGCCGGACAACGTAGAGAACATGGTACTTACAGCAATGGTCGCGGCGGTGATACTCATGGTGTGCATGCTGATTTGCCAGAAGAGGGTGATAATCAGCATCAGGGAAATCTGAACGAGAGCGATCAGCGTCAGCAAGACGAAGACCGGAGGGGCATCGCGCGTTTCTACCAGCCAGAGCGCCAGGAAAGAGCTGGCAATGGTTACAATCATCGGCATGATGCGTTCATGGCGATGCTGCATATGGATATCGCTGATTCTGCCGCGCCAGACCATCAGCGCAACGAAGAGCAAGGGCAGCCAGCAAACGAAAATACCAAAGATAAGCCCCCAGAAAGCCCCTGCAGGCAGCGTACTCCCATATGTCAAGCCAACGACTAAGCCAACAACGGCCCAGACAACGGGTGGGCTAATGAGATCCGATACGATGCGTGCCCAGGAGACTGACTTGGGTTTGATGGCGGCGGTTCGCCGTCTGATGTCTGCTAAACTTGCCATTCACCTTAGATTTCTGGTCGTTTGCAAGGGATGGTATGACTTTTAAAGATGGGCAGAAAATACAAGTATACGCTATTTAGCATAATCATATAACATGACGAGTATATCATGGATAGGTTAAGAGGCGGTTAGGTGATTTTCACAGGGATTTGTTATTCAAGGGCCTCTTTTGATATTACACAGCCTATGGCAATTGAGTTCAGTCACCCCGACATACAGCAGGAGACAGCATGTACCAGCAGCAGACCTTCCAGTTGACATCCAACTGGCGTATTCCCAGCTATGCCCAGGCTATGATCTGGGCCAAGAATGCCGTTGATGCCGCACCAACCACTGGCGAGGAAGGTACCGTCACCCTAGGTATTGATAAATCACCGATCACGCTGCATTGGGGAAACGCACAAGGACCAGCCTTCACCCAGCTTAAATGGCAGCCCGATGATCTGAATTGGGATGGCAGCATACGCCTTGGTGGCATGGTAGATGCTGTGCATTTGAGTGCTTTCCCTGGACTGGACGAAACCATTGCTGTGGTCCACATTGGTGGGCAACCGCTGCTGCCGGATACGGCACCCTTCGCCAGAGCTGACCAACGGCAAAACATGCCCTATGCAGAACCTGAGTGGTTGGAAGGCATTGATAACGAGGTTGATTTTGGCTATACAACGTGGCTGGTTGGAGAAGAGAGTCCGTTGTATGCGATAGTCTACGATGCACTCAGCAGCAAACTGCCCATCCATGCCTATGGCCTCCTACCCTCAGTAACCCAGGGGTGGCATCAACATCTCGCCCTGCCAATCCTGTTGCAAGCCATAACGGTTTTCACCAGTTAGGCAATTAAAAAGGCGAGCGTGATGCCCGCCTCTCGATTGCTGGAATGTGGGCCTAGCTGACGAGGGTGGCGGTTACGCTCATCGGCACAGCGGAAAGCGCCTGACTGATGATGCAGCCGTCTTTGGCATCTTCTGCCATTTTTGTGAAGGTGGCTTCGTCAATGCCAGGGACTTTGCCTTCGGTAACGAGTTCAATATGGGTGATGGCCAGGCCACTATCACCGCGCGTCAATTCAACTTTGGCTTCGGTCTGGACATAATCGGCGGGTGTACCAGCCCGTTCCAAAGCGGCATTCAAGGCCATTGTGAAGCAGCCGGAATGGGCCGCTGCGATCAATTGTTCAGGATTAATCCCGACGCCATCTTCAAAACGGGTGCTGAAGCTGTATTGGTGTTCGCCCAAGCTGGTGTTGAGCGTCCCCTTGCCTTCTTTAAGTGTGCCTTCCCATTTGGCAGATGCAGAGCGTACAGCCATGCGACATTCTCCTCTTTTGATACCTGATTACAAAAACAATGATACATGGCTACCGCGCAGTTTTGGGGGATATTCACCAGACCTTAATCGCAGGCTGCCTCACCAGCAAAAGCCTCCGGCGACCAGATAGCAGGCGTATTGCCCAGGGTACGGGCATCCAGGGACGTAACCTGCCTTGTTTGCAGATCAATGAGCATGAGTTCATAGGCCGAGCGCGTGACCAGATAACGGCCATCGGGGCTAAAACGCGGATAGTCCGCATGCGAAACGCTGAGTTCAGACAGATACTGGGCTGCGACTTCGTCAGCGTTGCCCACCAGCGGAACCTGATAGAGCAGATTGGCCGTGACACCCTTGAAATCCCGCAGCGCGCCAATCATAGCAGTGCTGTCGGGCAGCCAGGTGAGATCGAGGGCAAGGTGCCATTGGAAGCTGAGTTGGGTCGGGATGCTGTTGGCCTGATTCGCGATCATCCAGACAGTATCGTTGTTGCCACTGGGCGAAAAAACAAAGCCAACGAGTTCACCATCAGGCGACCAGCGCGGCATTGAAACACTGCCCGTTGGGAAATTTGTCAGTGCGTATTTGGTTTCACCATCGGCACTGACGACCCAGGCATCGGCTTCATTGAGCAGGCTAACCTGAACTTCGGCCTGGCCAGGGGCAGGTTCACTGGTGGGGACTGCGGTCGCAAAGACATTGGCTCCGGCGACACGCTCCGAATAGCTGACATAGACCAGCCATTGGCCATCGTTCGACCAGATCGGCGTGTATTCGCTGCCGGTGACGCTGTAGAACTCCGGCACGCCTCCTTCGGCTGGCACCCAGGCGATATGGGTCGTGCGCTCGTCGCCATCATTGCGAATCATGGTGAAGGCGATTTTTCCGGTCGGCGACCAATCCGGCTCCCAAACACCCCATTCACCGACAGGCGCATCTGTATATTCGACCATCGGCTGCTGGTCGCTGCCATCGAGCTTAGCGCTGTAGAGCGTTGGCAGTTCGGTGCCATCGGCCAAAGTGAACAGGATGCGGCAGCCATCCGGGGAGAAATCCCAGACAAAATGATCGCGGTTGCCGAAGTGCAGTTCACGGTAGCTATCGTTGGCCATGTCATATAGCAAGATGGCGTCCTGATCGACGGTGTTGATCGCCAGTAGCGGCCCCGTCAGCGGCAGGGTTGTCTGGGCGAAAACGGGCAAAGCAAGGAGCGACACTATGGCCAGCAGAAAAAATCGTTTCATCATGAAGGGCCTGTATTTCTCAAAAGGTCTATCTCAATGTGTGCGATTATCAAGTGATATTTTCAGCATGTCCAGTGTGCGGAGCACCATCATAGGCAAAGCGGTTGGATCAAAAGAACTCATCCAGCAGCAAGTAGAAGGCCATTTTGTCTGGATCGGGGCCGATGCCATAGGCATCAAACAGCAGCGGAATGTACTGCCTGCCCCAATTATAGCCGAGGCTGCGGGCTGTCAGAGCGAGGTCGGTATAGCGGTCGCTGATGCCTGCACGGCCCAGGTCAATGAAGCCTGTAACGGCCATCGTCGCTGGGTCAATGAGCATGTTGGGCAGGCAAAAATCGCCGTGTGTGAGGACGAGGTCTTCGTCATCGGGCTGCATGCGGCGGAGTTCTTCATAGAGTGAAACGACGCTGCGTCCCTGCCACTGCTGCTCAAACTCGTCTACGTTCACCAACCCTTTTTGCAGGCGCTGGCGAGCTTCTTCAAGCTGGACGCGGCGGCGTTTATTGAATGGGCAATCGCCAATTGGGGCTGCATGGAACTGGCGGAGGCCGTCGGCCAGGGCGGCGACCACTTCTGGAATGCGATCCCTGAAAATTTCGTCACAGGCCATTTTGCCCGGTACCGCTGTCATCAGCAGATACGCACCCTGTTCATCACTGGCAAAATCGACCACCTGCGGTACAGGCAAATACGCACCCAACCAGCGGATACGCGCCGCCTCCCCTTCCAATTCAGGCGCATGATAACGACTTGCTATCTTAAGATAGCGCGTTTGGGCGCCCTGTGTCAGACGATAGACGTCATTGAGCGACAGGCCCATGTCATCCTTTTCCCAGGTGTATCCAGCAATATGATCGACAATGGATGGTGGTAACGAAAATTCCATAGGGCGCCTGTTGTGAGCAAGTGAAATAAGCTAAAAAATTATAGTATAATGCGCCTATGGCAACCTATACCGAGCACGCTCCACCGCGTTGTCGCAGCGGCGGCTAAGCGTCACCTGACTCCCTAACTGAATATCATCGTATGACCAGCCGCACCCGAACCATCGGGCGTGGCGTGTTTGCGTTCCTGGCTGCCGAACATCTCTCCCCAATTTCCATTTCAGCTATCATCAAAGGAGCCTTTTATGAAATACGTCACACTCCGGCGCATGACCGTTTTCGTGCTGGTCATGCTCATCATCGAATTCCTGGACGAACTGACATTTGGCATCATGGAAACAGCCTGGCCCTTCATCCGTAATGAGTTGGGCATCAACTATGCGCAGATCGGTCTTTTGATTGGTCTGCCGTTGTTCCTGGCCAATTTCATCGAACCCGTGTTTGGCTTGCTGGCAGATACACGCCATCGGCGGCTGGTGCTGGTCGGCGGCGGCATCGTCTATGGGCTGACGATGCTGTGGATCGCGAATACATTCAGCTATCCGCTGATGATGCTGGCGTTCATCGTGCTGATGCCCGCCGCCGGGGCATTCCTCGGCCCAGCACAGGCCAGCCTGATGGACCACGCACCTGACCGTCATGATCAGAATATGGCGCGCTGGACGTTCGCCGGATCGCTGGGTGTGGTCCTGGGTCCAATTGTGCTGGGGCTGTTCGTCGGCCAGGGCGCCAGTTGGCGGCTACCCTTCGCCCTGGTTGGTCTGGCGATGATCGCAGCGGCAATATGGGTAGCTGTGATGCCAGCTCATCGTGCGCTCAAAGTCAATGGGGCCAGCCATGCAGACGATGATGAACCTGAACGCAGCATGCGTGAGAATGCTCGTCTGGCACTGATTGCCCTCAGAAACAGGGATGTTGTTCGCTGGCTGGCGCTGCTGCAATTCAGTGACCTGATGCTGGATGTACTGTTCAGTTTCCTGGCGCTGTACTTCGTCGATGTGGTCGGCGTATCGGAGGAAATGGCGGGCATCGCCGTGCTGGTGTGGACAGGTGTCGGCCTGATTGGCGATTTTCTGCTGATCCCACTGCTGGAGCGTGTGCCGGGACTGGCGTATCTGCGTGTGAGTGTGACAGCCGAGTTGATACTCTATCCAGCCTTTTTGCTGGTGGATAATCTGCTGGTCAAGTTAACGATACTGGGCGTCATCGGCCTGTTTAACGCAGGCTGGTACTCGATTCTGTCCGGTCGGCTCTATTCCAGCCTGCCGGGCCAGAGCGGCGTGGCGCTGACAGTTGGCAATGTCGCGGGACTGTTCGGCAGCCTGTTTCGCCCGATCATCGGCGTAGTAGCGACGGCCATTGGCCTGCAAAATGCCATGTGGATTGTACTACTGGGTCCGATTGCGCTGCTGATCGGCCTGCCACGCAAAACAGGAAACAGTGAAGACCCTGAATAGTGGGGAAATCGTCGGGCAAAAAAGTGCCCTGGAACGATATTCTAAAGAACCTTGACTAGAACTGTAAGATTTTTACGGTATTGTTGTGCGCGATACGCAGGTTCCTGGCGTACCACACAGACATCATGCGAACTGGAAGCTAAATCTGTTCAATATTGAACGAGATAAACCTATGCACCGACTATTCCGCTTCATCCTACTCACCTTACTCCTCACGATGGGCGTCGCTGCACTGGCGCAGGACGAAACATCCATGAGTTCAGAAATGGAGATTCCAGCCATCCGGCGGCTGGAGGGCCTGACGATGATCCATCAGGATACCAACCGTTGTTCCGCCAGCGCCCTGACGATGCAGCTCAGCTACTTCAGTGAGTTTAACCAGACGTACCGCGATATCATTGCGCGGCTGAATCCGTATGGCGGTGATGTCAGCGTGCGCATTGAAGAAATGGCAACTGTCGCCCAGGAGTATGGCCTGGGGGCTGTTGTACGGCGCGGCGGCACAATTGAGCTGCTCACGCGGTTGATCGCAGCCGAGTTCCCGGTATTGATTGAGAATGTCTACTATGATGGCGCTGGCGGCTGGCAGGATTGGATGAGCCACAATCGCGTGTTGATGGGCTATGATGATCTTCAGCAGCAATTGTATTTCTTCGATCCCCTGCTGGGTAATGGCCCGGATGGTCGTGGACGGTCTATGACTTATGCAGAGGTCGAACAACGCTGGCGACCATTCAATCGCGATTATCTGGTCATCTACAAGATGGAAGATGAACCCCTCCTCCAGACCGTGCTTGGTGAACAATGGGACCCACAGTTCAACGCCATCTGGACGCTGAGCCAAGCGCAAGCAGAACTGGACGGCCCCACGCCCGATTCCTTCGCGCTGTTTAATCGTGGATGGGCCTATTTGCAGTTGGAAGAATATGAGCAGGCGGCAGCCAGCTTTGACGAGGCGATTGGGGTTGGGCTTCCCTGGCGTATGATGTGGTACGAGTTCGGCCCGTTTGAAGCGTATCTGGCGATGGGCCGCTACGATGATGTCATCAATCTGGTATATCAGACGCTGCAAACGACCGATGGCGTCGAGGAAATGTATTATTACATCGCACAGGCCTATGCTGGCAAAGGGGACATCGACCGGGCCATTGCCAACCTGGAAGCAGCCCTGTACCGTAATCGCTATTATACGGAAGCATCGGACCTGATGGCGGAGTTAGTCACTGCTCGCAATGGGGAGACCAGCAGCTAGGTCTGGCCATATCGCAG
The DNA here is from genome assembly GCA_020634165.1 of Anaerolineaceae bacterium. Taxonomy (GTDB): domain Bacteria; phylum Chloroflexota; class Anaerolineae; order Aggregatilineales; family Phototrophicaceae; genus Phototrophicus. The sequence goes on from JACKCF010000003.1 coordinate 113,113, forward strand.
AAACTGACGCAGAATGGTATAAACATAGGGGCACAGATTGTGCCCTTTTTTGATTGACCCTACAGAAGAGGTTATCTCATGCGCAAAGTCGTAAAAACAACCAATGCCCCCTTGCCAGTCGCGCCCTATAGCCAGGGGATTATCGCCAATGGGTTTGTTTATACAGCCGGGCAGGTTGGCACCGATATGGCTGCGGGTAAGCTGGCCGAAGGCGTTGAGGAGCAAGCACGTCACGCGCTTAACCATGTGAAGGCCATCCTGGAAGCCGCTGGCAGTGATATGGCACACATCGTTAAGACAACTGTGTTCCTGGATAATATGGATGACTTTGCCAAAGTGAATGCTGTTTATGCGACTTTTTTCAACGATGAGCCGCCAGCACGGTCCGCTATCGAAGTCGCACGTTTACCCATCGGCGCACTGGTTGAAATCGAAGTTGTGGCTTTGCTAAAAGAATAAAAACAAAGCTCTGGCATATTAGCGGCCTGTATATAGACATATAAAACGTTAAGGGTTTCCTGGTTAGAGTGGCCATATAGTCAAGTTGGACAATCGTTTAATTGGCGACCTGGAGACCCTACTTATGCCTATTTTCACCCAGTGGCATGCTAGCAAACAGAATGTGCTGTTGATGAAATTTGCTGGCACATGGGAACTCCATGACCTTGAAAACGCTATCCTTAAAACCTGCGATATGGCCCGCCAAGCCAAAGATGCTGTTTATACCATTGTCTTTGCCGATGGCCCTGTGACCTTCCCGCCGACGTTCAGGCTGCCGCAACTGGCAATTATCACAAATAACCCTAAAGTACAGAGCAACGTAAAACGAACATTTATCGTGGCATATAGCTGCCATATTCGCTTTATGTTCAATATTTATTTCCGAATCAGCCCGAATCATCGGGATTGTATCAAAGTCGTGGATAACTTCGACGAGGCACTCGACGCTATTGAGGCTGACAAAAGCTTACCTTCAATGGCTGGTGCTATTTAGTTTCATCATTCACGCTGGCTGACTAGCAAGTTGTTATCTTTCCAGCCGACATCTTCACGGCCTTTCACTGAACCATATTATGAGTTTTTTAGCACGATATTGAGGGCATATGCCTGTACAGTCCATAAGGCGCACGGAAATAAAGCCTCTATTTGACAATGCTGGTTTATCATGTACCGTAAGCATAACCTCATGAAGACGGTATTTTCGGAGGCCACTTAACATGCCCGTCACCGCCTCATGGCATCCTGACGAGGAAGATGTCATCTGGATTCACGTCACAGACCCCTGGACACGCTCCGATCTTTACCATGCCCAGAGTCAAGTCAAACAGTTGGCAGCATCCGCAGATTCTAAAGTCTATACCCTCACAGATTTTGGCGATATCAACACCTGGCCGGAAAATCTCCTTTATATCCATGTGGCCAATATGCTGAGGGATCCACCAGAAAATCGAGAGCTGGCGGTTGTCATTGCGAATCACGCTTTCTTATATTTGGGCCGAGATTATATCAAACGTCTGGATCATAAGATTGTTAGCACTTTGGAAACGGTTCCATCGATGCGAGATGCCCTGGCATTTATTCGTAAGCATAAGGCTCAGAAATAGTTGTTGGCTGGCACCACATAAAGAGGCAGGCTCACTATGCTTGATCGGCCCGTGTACATTGCTATTCCAGTTGCCCTATTCGCGGCGGTATTAATTGGGGCGGCCCTGGTGAGCACCGCATCGGTTGACTGGCTGTCCTGGCAACCCGCTAGCTGCATGCCGGATAACTGCTTCTGTGAAGCACTCCACGATGGTGACACCTATCGTCAACCCGCCAATACATGGAGTTCGCTGGCTTTTGTGCTCATCGGCCTGCTGATTTTTGCCCAGGTTGCATACGATTCGCTTTACCCTCACCCGACCTACAACAATATCCTGATTAAGACGCCCATGTATGGTCTTGTTTTCGGCATGGCTATGCTGGTGGTCGGCTTCGGTAGTGCGTTTTACCACGCCTCATTGAGTTTCATCGGCCAGTTTACGGATGTGGCTGGCATGTATCTGGCAACGAGTTTTATGCTGGTGTATGTGATTCAACGCTGGGCAAAGTGGTCAGTAACAACAGCCAGCCTCGTCTATGTGGTTTTGAATATAGTGCTGGCGATTGCGCTGGTGGTTATTCCCGATACGCGCCGCTACCTGTTTGGCATCGTGCTGGTGATTGCGCTGATTATCGAAGGGGTGTGGTACTGGCAGACATCACCCACGATTGATGTGCGCTGGCTGCTCATTGGGCTGGTGTTGTTTGTGGCGGCATTCGGCATATGGATACTGGACATCAACCATATTCTTTGCGACCCCCACAGCCTGATTCAGGGACACAGTGGGTGGCATACGCTGACGGCCATCGCCAGTGGACTGCTCTATATCTACTATCGCAGCCAGTCGAATTGTGCATAGTGCATAGCTAATTCTACAAATCACTCATCTATTTTCACAAATTTCCTATACAATGTGGGGCATGAGATACTCAGGGCTGTCGTTTACTGATCGTATACGGCAGTTGGACAAACGAAGGAAACTTTGATGTTTGCAAAACCTCTACACAAAACCATTGCTGTTATCCCAAACAGCGGACATAGAATCGTTTCTTATGAAGGCGAAGTTTTACCGCAGGGTGATTGGCTGCTGAATATTGAAGCCGGCCATGCCTGGGTCTTCTGCAATGAGCGCAACGTACCACTTCATAAAGGCCAATCCATCAAGCTGAGCCAGGAAGATGGTAATGTGCATATTCGGGCGCTGTATGCCAGAGGCATCACCGTTTATAGCTTGGCACGACAATAACAAGCCAATACCTGCTAACAAACGAAATAGCCCGCAAAACGGGCTATTTTTATTTCCAAGCACAGGCGGGTTTTCAAAAAATAAATGACTCGCAAAAAGTCGCAAAAACGTTTTTATTATGTATTCATAAATTCGCAAGCATTCTGTTATGCTGGCTCCGTCGGTTGGCAAAAAATACAGAAAGTTCAATCATGTTTGCAAGACCCATTCAAGAAGAAAAAAGTTCCCAGACCATTGCCGTTGTTCCGAACAAAAAGCGTGGCATCGTTGCTTACGAAGGCGAAACCCTGCCACAAGGCAATTGGACGATCACGATTGAAGCTGGTCGCGCCTGGGTTTTCTACAACAATCACAATGTTCCGCTGCACAAAGGCGAAACCCTGTCACTTAGCGCTGCTGATGGCGACATCATGATCCGCGCCCTTTATGCAAATGGGATCGCTGCCTATGAAGCATCGCGTAACTAACACACAATCAAACTAAAAAGAAAGCCCATGCCGGACCTCGGCATGGGCTTTTTATTTCACAAATTGATCTGTACCCGATTAAGCATCTGTAGCTGAATCAGAATAATAAGCTACGGATGCGAGGTATATGGGATCATCATTTTGTTTATCCACTTTTTTGAGTTTCTGTTTACTACGCCACTTACTGTAGTGGCGTGAAAACAACATGTAACTACCCCACATTATCAAAACTATTACAATTTCCACAAGCGACGAACCAATTCTAAACACCACCTGCATTGCCATCCAAAAGAGCCAAAATGCAACACTACCTTTTGTGATTAGGGAAAGTAGGAAGCGTCGTTGAACTGGCCATATACGTTCCTGTTGAATATTGTCTACTTCACGCACCGCAACTAGTAGATCAGGTATGGTTCTGACAACAATCGGCGAACCATATTTTTGTTTATGAATATCTAAGTGTTGCTGGTGTCTTTCTAACGTGTCTTCAAGTGTACTAGCTCCTGTTGATGTCAGGAGATAGTTACCCACACAAATCTGTGGCCCTCTGGAATGATGGGTTGTAACAACACCATTATCAGGAAAATATGTTACGAAAGCTACTTTACCTAGTTTACTTATACCAGCAAGAGAAGGTATCGTTTCATTAACTAGATACCATCCAGGATTTTCCTCTTCTTTAAGAACTCGCGTTCGACTAATAATCTCACCCATTCGGCGGAAGCCAAGCTTCTGTAAATCACTAATACTATCGGCAATCTTTTGATTAGCAAAACGAACGTTTTGATGGCTACTATCTTCTCGTTCATACTGATCGTGATAATATGCTTGTCTTACAAGGAAGTGTCCTACAAAGAACAAAGTGACACACCAAATTGTTATTCCAAAAGCAAGGCCACTGACAGAAACATCGGTAAAAAAGAGAATAGCTATCAGACTAAAAAGACCACTAATGGCCAAACCTATGAGCACAAATAGCACCACTTCCAACCACATTTTAGGTGTCAGCTTCATTCGTCACACCACTTCCTAATTCATCAATACCAGCAGTTTAACATGGATTTTTGATGGCAAAATGAAACCTTTGGACGTTATGTCCATTAGAATGAGCATGTCTTCATGAATGTAAAACGTCTGTTAAACGTCAGACACTAGCACTAGTTTTCCGTTATACTGGCACTATCCGTAGGGGTAGTGGAGTAGCATGCTCATGGTGACGCTCAGACGCATTACGCCCGGTTCCGCTTTCCGCGTTGGCCTGTGGTTTGGCATCGTGGTCGCATCCATCCAGATTATTATCTTCACGCTGATCTTGCTATTGGTTTTTCATATGCCGCTGCATGGGCTGCGGTTTGATGTTTTCATCCGCATATGTATCAGCATCTTCATGTCCGGCTTCTCGACCGGATTGACGGCCTGGGTCGCCTCGCTGATTTATAACGGCGTGTCACGGCGCTTCGGCGGCTTGCAATTCGAGCTGGATTACAGCGATTTCGCCACCAAGCGCAAAAATGACGAGGTCGATGGCGAGGGTCCGACGACGGTTTAACTCATCCTCAATACAAATAGCACAGAACTCGATCACTGCTTAATTGTCTAGGTAAGCATTTTGTGCTATTTTGCAGTTAGTCGGTGCAAGCAGGTGTGAGCTTTTTCACATTTGCAAACTCGATGTGCATTTGCACAAGAGACACTTGGCAATCAGCACGATTAGGTACTGATTCATCCTCACGAATGAGTGTGGATTCGCCTAACGCAAGTGGAGCTATTTTCTTAAAAATAGCTTGACAAATAACTGGATAAGAGACATGCGCGATTAAGTTCGCTTAATCCCAACGCCACAGCGAAAGGCTGGGCAACACCGACTGCATGGCACTCAAGTCCTCTTATATTGTCAGACATTTGCTAGGAGTAGCATCCATGCTTGGTATTCCCACCTCTCAACGTGTCGCATTGTTGATTGATGCTGACAACATCCAGTTAACCCAGATAAGCCATATTCTCCGATTTTCCAGTTACTTCGGTGGTCAAATCATTCAACGCGCCTACGGCGACTGGCTACAACCACCTTTGCTGTCGCACAAAGAACATCTAGACACGCTAAAGATCAAAAGAATTCAGGTTGATCGTGTAGGCAAAGATTCAACCGATAAACAACTCATGATTGAGGCAGGAGAACTATTAGGTGGAGGCACCGCCAACCTATTTGTCATTGTTTCTGGAGACGGTGATTTCACGCAACTGTGCGAACGTATCCAGAAAAAGAAGCGCACAGTAGTGGGTATAGGCCACAAAGCGATATCGTCACCCTACTTACAAGATGCCTGCGATAGTTTTTACTATGTTGAAGAGTTACCAGGATTCATAGCTCAGCTTAAGCTTGAGAGTCTTCTGCAAGAAGCTTATCTTCAAGTAAAGCAACCTGATGGTCGAGCCCATTTAGGTCAACTGGGCCAAGTACTACGGAAGCTAGATCCCAAATACGAACATCACTTTGGGAAGAAACTATCAAAGTGGATCGACAATAATCCACACATATTCAAACGCCATAATAATTACGTTTCACGGCTCTAGTTGCTTGCGGCTACACGGTGCGAGGTTGGCTCTGATAAAATGGGGGCAATCTGTATCAGCAGCCCAATGGCCATTTTTGCATGCAATCCAAGTTTGAATTTGACCCACACGCCCATCGTGAGCAGGTGGTGCCGATCCTGCGCGAAGTTCTAAGTGCGCCGGATCGCCTGCCACGCACGGAGTTCGAGAAGCTCCTGCGACAGTTCCCGATGCCCAATGGCGAAGGCATGTACAGCCGTCCACAGCTCATCCAGAGCTACCGGACGTTCGCGGGGCAGGATGGCGTGCCGGTCTACAGCGACGAACAGCTATTCAAGCTGCGTCGCAAGCCGACGCGCACCATCAGCGGCGTGACACCTGTCACCGTGCTGACCAAACCTTTTCCATGCCCTGGGGAGTGCATCTTCTGTCCAAATGATGTGCGCATGCCCAAGAGCTACCTCAGCGATGAGCCAGGGGCACAACGCGCCGAGCAGAACAGCTTTGACCCGTATTTGCAGACCTATACGCGCGTACTGACCTACTTCAACATGGGCCATCCGACTGACAAAATCGAGGTCATCGTCCTGGGTGGCACGTGGTCATTCTATCCAGAGACTTTCCAGATATGGTTCGTCAAGCGCATCTTCGACGCCCTGCACGACTTCGGCAAGGGCATCGACCGCAGGCAGGAAGTGTGGGATGCCCTGGCAGCCGAGTCCCAGTTGCACCCAGAACGAAATACCAGCAATGTGACCATCGTCGGTGCGCAGCAGAGCTACAATCAGGCTGTGCAGCAGGTCTATGCTGAAGAAATGCGCCGTTCCCGTGAGTTAGTAAAAGACATTGCCATAGGAGCTATCGCCCGCAGCCCGATTGACGAGTTCGCGACCTGGGAAGAATTGGAAGCGGCCCATACCGAAAACGAAACAGCGGACTGTCGTGTGGTCGGGCTGGTGGTGGAGACGCGACCGGATCATATCAGCGCGGAAGAAGTGCTGCGGATTCGGCGGCTGGGATGTACCAAGGTGCAAATCGGCTTCCAAAGCCTGAACGACGAGGTTCTGCGCAAGAATCGGCGGGGCCACACTGTTGATGCCACGCGCAGGGCGGTCAAGCTGCTGCGACAGGCCGGTTTCAAGATTCATGCCCACTGGATGCCCAACCTCTACGGCAGCGATCCCGATGCGGACATCGCTGACTATGCGCGCATGTTCGGTGAGCCGGATTTTCGACCGGATGAACTGAAAGTGTATCCGTGCAGCCTGATCGAGAGCGCCGAGTTGATGCAGGTTTATCAACGAGGGGATTGGCAGCCCTATTCCCATGAAGAATTGCTGCGCACGCTGGTCGAGTGCTTTAAGATGACGCCCGAATACTGCCGCCTGACGCGCGTCATCCGCGATATTCCCAGCACGGACATCGTCGATGGCAACCAGCTCACCAATTTCCGGCAGATTGTGGACCAGGAATTGGCCAAGCAGGGCGAACGCTGTATGGACATTCGCTCACGGGAAATTCGCAACAATATAGTCGATCCCGACGAACTGCATCTGGACGAACTGTGGTATGAATCCAGCAGCAGCGATGAGGTGTTTTTGCAGTACATCACCGAGGATCGGCAGATTGCGGCATTTTTGCGGTTGTGCCTGCCCAAACGCGACGAGGCTTCATTGCATCCCGAATTGGCCGATGCGGCCATCATTCGTGAGGTACATGTTTATGGGCAGTCGCTGGGCATCGGCGAAAGTGAAGAAGGGCGCGCGCAGCATGCAGGCCTCGGAACCGCCCTCATCGAGCGAGCAGTTGAGTTGGCGACTGAGCGCAGCTATGGCAAGCTGGCGGTCATCAGCGCGATTGGTACACGCGGTTATTATCGCAAGCGCGGCTTTGAGGATGGGTCGCTGTATCAGATGCGGGCGCTATAAAAAGCCAACGCAAAGGCGCAAAGAAGCAAAGGGTAAAAGAAAAATTTAACACAGAGGCTCAGAGACACAAAGGCACAGAGAACCGCTGTTGCCGCGATTTTAAAGCGGGGTCGCTGTAAGAGCAGTGCTGAGGGCTGAGTAACGAGGGCTGAGTAAAAGCCCGACCTAAAGCATTTTTACCAGAAAGAATACAGAGGGCGCGAGCGACTGCGCCTTTTTTATTGCCATTTCTTGCCAACTTTTTACGACAAATTTCTAGCTCGTCACATGTAGATGCCTATAATGACGGCATCGAATCGTTGGCAATGAAGGGGATTGTGGATGAGCTATATTTCGACTGTTCCGGTGGATGAGGCCGAAGGTGATGTACAGGCCATGTACGCGGACAATGATGCCAAGATGGGTTATGTGCCTAACTATGTCAAGCTGTTCAGCCATCGCCCGCAGGTGATCGGCGCATGGGGCAACCTGCTTGGCAGCATCCGCAGCAATCTTGACCTGCGGCGCTATGAATTGGCAACTATAGCAGCCGCGCGTGGGCTGCACAGTTCCTACTGTATGATGGCCCACAGCAGCGTCCTACTGAAAAACGATTTTTCTTCGGAGCAACTGGCGGCGATTGCGACGGATTATACCGAGGCTGATTTGCAGCCCGTTGATGTGGCGATTATGGCATTTGCGGAGAAAATCGCGCGGGATGCGTCATCCATCACCGAGGCGGATATTCAGGCGATGCGGGATTGTGGCATGACGGATACTGAGATTTTCGATGTGGCGGCAACGGCGGCGGCGCGCTGCTTCTTCAGTAAGCTGCTGGACAGCCTGGGCGCACAGCCGGACTCGGTATTTATGAGTCTGGACGATACCTTGCGTCAATGCCTGACTGTCGGGCGCGAGGTCAGCCAGGAAGCTGTGGAGCATGCTAAATAGCCGCAAGAAAATTCACTACAGAGGGCACAGAGAACACAGAGGGCGCGACGTATCGCGCCTTTTTGGGTTTGCTTCTGTTGCCGCGATTTTAAGGCTGGGTCATAATATGATGACTGTTTGCCGGAATCCAGCAGGACACACCGCAAAATGCCCTATCAGGTCGAAAAAACGGTCTTCATCAGCTACCGACGCACGAACGTATTCCATGCCCGCGCGATTTTTCAGAATTTGCACGCAAACGGCTACGATGTGTTCATGGACTACGAGAGCATCGACTCTGGCGCATTTGACCAGATCATCCTCAATCAGATAAAGGCCCGTGCGCATTTTCTGGTGCTGCTGACGCCGAGCGCCCTGGAACGCTGTTCCGAGCCAGGGGACTGGCTGCGGCGGGAGATCGAAACGGCTATTGAGGAAAAGCGCAATATCGTGCCGCTGTATTTTGAGGGCTTCGACTTCGCCGATGTGCAGAAGTACCTGCCGATTCACTTGCACATATTAGGCACATATAACGCCCTGCGCATTCCGTCGGACTATTTTGACGAGGCGATGGGCCGTCTACGCGACCGCTTTTTGAACAAGCCGCTAGAGATGATCATTCATCCGACGCCCATTGCTGAAAAACCTATTATTGAGAAGAAAACTGCTGAACAAGCTGCCGAACCTGTGGTTATAGAAGAAAAACTAACCGCCTCAGAATATTTCGAGCGCGCATACCAGGCCGTAAAAGCAGGCAACTATGATAAAGCGATTCGTGACTACAGCGAAGCCATCCGCTTGAACCCACAGTATGCCTATGCCTACAACAATCGCGGCGTTGCTTATCGCAATTTGGAGCAATACGAGCAAGCCATCGCTGACTATGACCAAGCCATTCAACTCGATCCACAGTATGCATCTGCCTACTACAATCGCGGTTATGCGTACGATGAACTGAAGCAATATGAGCAAGCCATCGCCGACTACGACCAAGCCATCCAACTCGACCCGCAGGTTGCCGATGCCTACAACAATCGCGGCGTTGCTTACTATAATTTGAAGCAATACGAGCAAGCCATCGCTGACTACGACAAAGCCATCCAACTCGATCCGCAGTATGCTGATGCCTACTACAATCGCGGCAGTGCTTACTATGATTTGAAGCAATACGAGCAAGCCATCGCCGACTACAACAAAGCCATTCAACTCGATCTGCAGAATGCCGATGCCTACAACAATCGCGGCAGTGCTTACTACATGTTAAACGAATACGATTTAGCAATTGCTGATTACGAAGCAGCATTAAAAATCGATCCCACCCTTGAAAATGCTCGTAAGTTCTTAGAGATTTCCAAGCAAAAAGCACGCGGGGAATAACTTTTTTCTCTGTGGCTTTGGGTCTCTGTGTTAAGTCTTTCTTTTTCCCTTTGTTTCTTTGCGTTAAATACCTTTACGACCTGCGCTATACTGGTAGCAGAAGAAACCAGCCCAGCGGAACTACAGCCTCATGCTCAAAGACATGCCCCGCGATGTGGTCATCGCCAGCAAGCAGCAGCACCTGAAAACCCAGCAGCAGCACACGCCGGAATCGGCGCTGCGCGATCTGGCGCATATGCAGCCGCGCCCACTCTATCTGGATTGGGAGCCTGCACCAACGATCATCGCGCACATCACGCGCAGTCAGCTTTACGATCCGATTGGCACAGCCATCGCCTGTTTGCATTATGGTGCGGATGCCATCGCCTTCTTTACCGATCATACGGTGTATGGGGACGCCAATGCCGATCTCAACCTGATGACCAGCGCCATAGCGGATGCACCCGTCATCGACTGCAATTATCTGCTGGATGCTTACTGCGTGGTTGAGGCACGTGCGGCTGGCGCCAGTGCCATCTGGACCTACAGCGATATGCTGCCGCCGGAAGCATTGCGCGAGGTCGTCAGCACGGCACAGCGCTGGAAGATGCCCATTTATCTGCAAATTACCTCGGAAACGGACCTGGACCTCATCGACGATCTGGCACCACATGTATTGTGCTACGAGGGCGACATCAGCGAACTGGATGACCTGCGCCAGTCGGTGCCGAGCAATTACCAGATTATGCCCGCACAGGTCTGTCAGGTGCGCAGCGAAGTCGAAAGTGCCGTTCAGCAACCGGTAGCGGCGGTGATGGTCGAGGCCCATTTGTTTGAAGATATGCGCTTCGTCAACTGGCTGGCAGGCCTAAGAGGAAAATCCGCATAAATTTTTTACAAGATTTGCTTGCCCTCGATAACGGCGTAGGTTACAACAAAGAGATGCAAAACAGGCTCGGAAGTGACGGCCATGACCATACGGATCGGTTGGGGCGATGCGGAAAAATCGTATATCTATGTGCAGTTCATCGGCTACTGGTCGCTGGAAGAGTATGATGCTGTTTGCCAGAAGTGGCGCGAACTGATCCAGGAAGTGGCACATCCCCTGAGCGTGATCGCTAATTTCGCCGATAGCCAGGGTACCCCACGCGATGCCTCAAAACATGTGGCGGATTCGCTTGAACAATTTGTCGAAAAAGGCGATATGATCGTCATTCTGGGCATCAGCGCGGTGCTGGATGCCTACAACAATCTCTCTTTGCACATCCCCCCAGAAACAGCCGTGCGTATCAAGGCACTGCCTACGATCCAGGCAGCCCTGGACTATCTGAAGACCGCCAAAAAATAGCCTACTGGAGCCAGTTAGTCGTGCTGGGTTGAAGCAATCTGGCGTTGATTTTCCAGATAGGTCACCAGACGCTCGATGTCTTTTTGGGCGATATTTTCATCAAAGCGGAATTTGGGCGGCGGCGTCTTCATGGCGCTGAGGTCATGATAGAGGTCATCCAGCTTGCCCGTTCCCATCAGCAGACACAGGCGATGTCCACTTTTTACGATCAGTTCAATACAAGAGTAGCGATCACGGGTGGCCATATTCACCTGGCGAATGAAATGGCTGGGCAGGGTCGCGGGTTGATAGCGCTTTTTGTGAGGCGTTAGCACCAGGCGATAGTTGGTTACGATGGCACTAAGCGGCATAACCGACGGCATCCAACTGCCTTCTGAGGAGCGCTCCAGAACGACGACCGTATAATGCCCAAGCGGACGTTCACCATTGATGAGGTTATGGTCTTCTGACACGATGTATTTTTCCTATCCTGCGCTGACCCTAGTTCGCAGCACACGAATTTGCATTTCTGGCTGATTGACGAGCGGTGTGAGTTAATACTGCTTCATATTGTAAGCGATGAATATGCCATAAAGCCATAAAGGCCTGCAAAAATTCCCCTTATTTACGACAACATGTGCCTAAAAGCATGAAACAATTCAGTAAGTTGGCACTCTTATGACCTCTTATGACAATCATAATGTTTGTTTTCTGTTATAAATCGACGCTGATTTCCCTACGTTAGGGTGCAAATCCTGACGGAATATAGCACTTCTGTTATAATACCAGGCAGCGTAAACGAGCATAGGAGGTACAACCTTGCCAGAAATGCAACCCTTACGCCCTTGCCCACACTGTGAGCAGGAACTCCCGGAAGCGGCTTTTCACTCGGATGATGCGATGTTCTGCAAACGTTGTACGCGCGAAGTCCAGGAGATTATCCGCAAAAAGTATGGCGTCATCGAAGCTGCCCTTTTCCGCGCCAAGCTCCGCAAATCAGCCCGCATCATGAAAAAACGAGGCATACCCGCCATCATCGCCGCCGCGGGCGATTGACCACCTACTTATTAAAGAGATATTCCACGCATTCACGCTGATATTTTTCGCCGTGTGATCGTCGTGTTTTGAAAAATTAAGCCTCACTCATCGTGAGGTTTTTTCAGTTTGGCTGGCTGGCACCCAAGCGACTCAGGAACAAATCGGCAACTGCGGACGTCTACACCATGTCATCAACAAGGCAGAAGGAAGCCGATTATGTACAGAGAGAAGCGTGTGTTGATTTTACTGGCCCTGCTCACGCTGGCGGTTGTCACCTCAGGCTGCGGCATTATCGACTGGTTAGCCCCAACAGAAGAGCCGATCATCGCTGACCAGCCCGGCATGATTATCTTCGATGCCGAAGAAGATAGCGACATGCTCAGGGCGTACTATTGGTTGTTTCCTGAAGGCACTGAGTTCTGGACACCGAGCCGTGACGATATTCTAGCATTAGGCGAAAATGCCACCCGTTTCCTGCAAACAGATGACGTGACGCAATTCCATCCTGACCTATGGGCGCGCTATGACGATTACTGGCGGCAGTATGTCGGATTCGTACGCGATGGCCAGCGATTGATCTATGCCAATTATTTTTGCCGAGCGGAAGCAGGCTGGCTGGACAGGCTGCTTGAAGTTGCAGATGGCGGCGACTGCTATTTTCAGTTGACATATGATGTTGATAGCCAGCGTTTTGTGAACTGGTATGTCAACGGTGAGGCCTAGACAGGGTGTGACATTCATAATGCGCGGACCATAGCAGGCTTTACTGCCCCAAATGCCCTTTTTCTGTGACAATGGAACCGAGTCATGTCATAGGGGGCATCATGGCGAAATCCAATGGGCGGCGTAAACGGCGCGATATTTTTGATGAGCGTATGTTGATTGTGCCGTTTGGCATCATGTTCGGAATTTGGATCGTGGCGGCAGTCGCCTGCTCACAGCAAGCCGACCGCCTGCTGGTGGCATTCCTCATCTATATCGGCCTATTCATTGGCGCTGGCATCGGCACCTATATCGCGCTTGACCAGAATCGGCGCGAATTAGGACGTCGCCTCATCATGTTGATGATGGGCGGCCTGCTACTGGTGGTGGCTCTTTTCAGCGATCATGGCAACATGCAAATTGAGGGCTTATTCTGGGCGTTCCTGGCAGGCATCGGACCCTATATTTTGCTGCACTATGCCCTGGCGAAGATCGTCGGCCCGCTGATTTTTGGCCGTATCTGGTGTGGATGGGCCTGCTGGTTCGGCATGATTTTTAATTTGCTGCCGCATCAGCACAGCCGCTTTCGGCTGCCCGCACCCTGGGGATGGCTGCGCTACCTGCATTTCATCGCCAGTTTTGTGCTGGTAGCGATCCTCTGGTTGGCCTTTAATTACAATGGCGCACTTGGTCGCAATGGCCTGATCTGGTTCGTAAGTGGGCTGCTGCTGTATTACGTGGTGGGCATCGGGCTGGCACTCATCATGCGCGACAATCGGGCGTTCTGTAAATACCTGTGCCCAATTTCTGTTCCCATGAAAGTGACCTCACGTTTCGCTCTTGTTAAAGTCGCCGGAAACCAAGAAGCCGACTGTGCCAACTGCAACGTCTGCGTCGAAATGTGCCCGATGAACATCGACATTCCTAAGTACATCAAAAATGGCGAGCGGGTGCTATCTACGGAGTGTACGCTGTGCCTGACGTGCATCAATCTGTGCCCCGATGATGACCTGTGGCTGTCGTTTGGGTTTGACATAGGCGGCAAGGAACATATCGACTATGTGCCGCCGCGCAGCCGACAAGCTGCCAAACCATCCTAACGAGCATCAACCTGGGATGGTGCGCTGCCCAAGTTACTATTCCCATGCTATAAACAGGATTTTTGCCTGTAGAATAGCCTTTCCCAAGCGAAAGGTTATTCAATGCAGGCAGCCGACTATCAGGCATTTACTGACAAACTAACAGAAAAACTACAGGCTAACCCGCGCGTGCTGGGATTGGTGCTGGTGGGTTCGACGGCCAACCAGAGCCACCCGCCTGATGAGTGGTCTGACCATGATTTTTTCGTCGTGACGGAACATGGTGTGCAGGACACATTCCGCACAAATTTCGACTGGCTGCCCGACCATGAAAACATCGTGCTGACCGTCCGTGAGACGGAACATGGCCTGAAAATACTGTATGCCAGTGGGCATTTACTGGAATGCGCGATCTTCGACCTGGAAGAGATCAAGCTGGCCAAGGTCAATGACTATTCAGTGGCATTTGATCACGGTGGCGTTCGGGAGCAGGTTGAGCAGATCGCTGTACCCAATACGGCACCTGCACTTTCGCCAGTGACTATTCAGCGTGATTTGGGCATGGTCCCGTGTTTGCTGCTAGTCGGTGCCGGACGTGTAAAACGCGGCGAAATTATCAGTGGGCAAGTGTTCATCAGGAACCATGCCCTCAGCCATCTGCTGACGCTATTGGCGCATCATCTCCCTGCCAAAGATAAAACCAGCCTGGACAATTTGGACCCGTTCCGGCGCTTTGAGCAGGTTTTCCCGGAAGTGGGCCAGGAGATCAATGCCGCCTTATCGCGCGAGCCACTCGCGGCTGCACTGGGTCTGCTGGATGTCTATGAAGCTCATTTGAGCGAGGTTGAGGGCTATCCGGCAGAGGCTGTCAAAGCTGTGCGCGAAGTTCTTGCAAGCTACTAGCAATTGAGATATTAGCAAGCTTACTCAGACTTCCATTTAGGAAATTCAGCAGAGCCAGTAAGTATGTGAACTGGTATTGCTTTTGTATCATCTGCTTCCATATCATCCAGAATTGACTGCAACTCAGTTGCGTTCACTCTAGGTAACATAGTAATGTTCCAATTACCTTCACCAAGCGGAATATCTGTACCCAATATTTCTATAGAACTCTCAGATCCAATAGTTGAATATGATACAGCTTGACCTGTTTCAATAGCCTTTAGTGCAGTCGTTATAGTATGTTTAGTTAATTCTGGAGTAGCCTCAGTATTTGACATCTGAAGACTACCAGTAGAAACAATGGAGTGTATTTCGTTAATTCGACGTGCTGTGTCACTATCCAAGACTAACTCCGGCAAGACCAACCTCACCCCAGTTTTGTTCTGAATAAGACATAGTTTTTCAACTAAGTTTATAAACTCCTCGTCAATACCATTCTGTAATTTATCAATGGGTGACTGCAGCATCAAAGGTTTTTGAGCGGTAAGGGGCATAAGATAGAGTTTCGAGCTTGGTGTATGAAATATTTGAGAGAACCGTAAAGCATCTAGTGTATCTTGGACATTCAGGCCAGGACCAACTAATGTTAAGCTTATTGCAAGTTCCCGTGTTTTCCAGTTCAACATGATTTCAATGTGGATGGGTATTTCTTGGTGACGATTTGAGACAATCCCTTGTTCAGGGCCGTTCCAAATTACCTTTAAGTCTATATATGGTAGACTTGCGCTTTTTCCTTCTGGTGAAATGATATCCATACGAGTTGGTATAGATATGTCAGACTCACGAGATTCTATAAACCATGGGTGGTCTTTTGAGAATACAGCTTCTCCATACAGTTGCTGATGCCAATCGGAAACAGACACATCAGCGATAAATTCTGGTGGAATAGTGATTTGACCTCCTCTAGCACGAAAATCTTCGAACTGTGAAAAAAAATCCTTCCCTTGTGGTGAATTAGGAATGTTTAAGTTTAGATCGATATCTAGGGATTTCTTATGTGCTATTGCTGAATAGACTTGGTCCGCGATACTACGCCGCAAATTCCTCGCCTCATCGACATTATCTAGCATACTAGATAATTTTAACCTGACTTGCACAGTTTTTTTGTTTGTCCATTGCGGATTAACTTGATTTAGTCGATCAATAATATTCGTTATCGTATCCCATATTCCAGATCGTCTGCCTATATCCCATACGATGAACACAATTGGCAATACAGCATTCTGCCAATGAATTAGGTCGCTAGTATCAATAGGATAACTAATATACGGTTCTGTCTTCAGTTTATACGTTTCAAAACTATTGGTACCCTTCAGCTGGACAAAGAAACTCAAGCCACTCCATCGACCAGAGTCATAGATTCCAACAATAATATCTTCACCCACATCTCGTTTGATGGGATTCGGTATCCAGCCCAACTGAAAAAAGACTTCATCCAATTGAGCACGACTAATATCTTCAATTTGCTGTTGGGAGGTGTATCGCTGCATACTTTAGGCCACGAGTCTGTTGGAAACATATGATCTACGTTCCAGTGTATCATTAAACTCGCTTTCATACGTGTTCTTGTGAGTGATAGTCATAATGAGCAATGTTTCGCAAAGTCCAACTACGTCAAAAAGAGTCTAGCGGCACACATCGAAAGCATGGAGGTCAATCAGCCATAGGCCACCATTGCGGCCATTGGCTGCTAATGCCAGCATGTTGTTTTCAGGAGAGAGGAAGGTCCAGGCGCGTTCGTCATCTTGCAGAGAAATTGGCAGTGGGGTGAGCGTGTGCAATTCAGATTCCTCACGGTAGAAGCATTGCAGGCTCGGCTGCTCATCAATATCGCGCACGATGTAGATATAGCGGGTATTGTCGTCTTTGCGGAAGTATGCCGGAGCCGGATAGTTATTGCCAGGGATGTTCTCAGCCTCAAACATGAATTCGACTACGCCGCTGACCACTGATCGGAAGTAGTAGCCCGTTACATCTTCACCCTCGGCATTGGGATAGGTGCCCGTGATGATGACACGGCGGCCATCATCCGTCAGGCCAGGGACCGTCTGCGAGGGGTCCTGATTTTGTAATGGGCCGCTGATCATCGCGCCATTGGCCTGGGCCGTCAGATAGCGCACCGGTTCCCCGAATGCACCAAAATAATAGGCGACGAAATTGGCCAGCGGTGACCAGACAAAACCCTGTAAGCTGTACTGGTACAGATTCGTATTGACCACGCGCTTGAAGGAGCCATCACGCTCGGATGTAATCAGGTTGTGCAAATCGGTCTGGTAGATGATGCGCGGCGTCTGCGTTGGGAAGGTCAGGAACGAGGTGAAATAAAGCTGTGGGTCTTGTTCGCGGCTTTGCGTCACCTGGGTGATGCCCGTCTGCTGGAGGAAGGCATTGGTGATAAAGGCTTCATTCGGGCTGGCATCGAGCGCCTCGGTTTCGCCGGACGCCAGATCATAATGGAACCAATCATATTCAGTGAAAACATCACCATCGCAGCCGACGCCATAGCGCAGGCTGGTCTCGCTCTCCCATTCAACCAGCACAACCTCACGGTCACTGACCTGGGTGACACCCTCTGTGTCGATGTCTAGCAGGCTGTCGTCGTCGATTTCATCGGCTTCGATGAAAAATTCGTACTCGTCCGGCTCACCCTCTGCGAACAGATCGACGCTGGCTTCAAAATAGCGGGACGCGCCGGGGGCAATTGCAACATCGGTCAGGGCAACACCACACTGGTTGGTCAGGTAGCCAAAGGCTTCACCAATGACTTCGCCATCTTCGTCCAAAACATCTGCGAACAAGGTAAGACTGCCGTAAGCGACATCGCCTGAGTTCTCGATCATGCCCGTTAGCAGGGTTGTTTCCAGGCCAAAGGCATCGACCCGTTCCAGGAGTTGTGTTTCGGTAACAGTCAGATCATCATCTTGCGCGAAAAGCCCAAGTGGGTTGGCAGCGCAAGCTGTGATGAACAGCAGGAAAAATAGTATGGCAATGGGCCGTTTTGGCATGAGGCTCGTCCGAGGAATTGGTCTACAGGTCATAGCGTCCGTTGTCTGAGGCAGTATACAATGGAGATTCAGGCTTGCCCACATGGATCAGCGTGGCGGTGGTGAATCGCCATGTGGCCATCTGGCAGGCCACCTTCGTTTATTGTGGCATCATCGCTAAAGGACTCGCCATTGACGACAATCGCCGCGGCACCTATGAATCGTAAGCACCCTCCGATTACACTGATTATTCGCTTCACACTGCTGCTCATCAGCACGATGGGAGCGATGATCGGTGGCTTGATTACGCCCGTCCTACCTGCCATGCAGCGGGCCTTCGCCACAGAAGACCCAGACGGCCTGCTGGTCAAGCTGGTGCTGACGATTCCGGCGCTGTTCATCGTTATCGGCTCGCCCATCGCCGGAGCCATCATTGATCGCTATGGGCGCAAGCCGCTGCTGCTGGTCGCAACCCTGATTTATGCTATTTCGGGCGTCTATGGCTACTTCGCTCCAGACCTGACTACGCTGCTCATCAGCCGCGCCATTCTCGGTCTGGCTGTCGGCGGCGTGATGACCACTGTCACCACCCTCATTGCCGACTATTTTGAAGGTCCTGCCCGCAGCCAATTTCTTGGTTTGCAAGCCTCATTCATTGGCTTCGGCGGTGTGATCTTCCTGTTCAGCAGCGGATACCTGGCCAATATCACCTGGCGCGTCCCTTTTATCATCTATGCAAGCACGTTTATCCTGGTTCCAATGATTATCTGGATTTTATTCGAGCCAGATCGCACACCGGACCCAGAAGCTATCAATCATCCAGACGAGCCACAAACCCTACCTATCAAACTCATCACTTTCATCTATTCGCTGGTCTTGTTTGTGCAAATCACATTCAACCTGATAGGTGTGCAGTTGCCGTTCCATCTGGAAACGCTGTATGGAGAATCTAGCAGTGATAATGCGCTTGCCATGGCCAGCATGACGATGGCTTTTGCGGTCGCATCCTATGTTTTTGGCCTCCTTGCGCGCTATTTCAAAAACTTACCGATTATCATTGCTGGCTTGTTCTTCATCGGTGTCGGCTATGTTATCATCAGCCAGAGTGTTAGCTGGCCGCCTTTGCTGATCGGCCTGATAATGGGTGGCTTCGGCAATGGTCTGATTATGCCGAATGTGACTGTGTGGCTGGCCAATGAAACCCCGGCAAGCATGCGTGGGCGCGTCCTGGGTGGCAATACGCTGGCCCTTTTCCTGGGACAATTCATCTCGCCAGTGATCGCCCAGCCGTTTATCGCCAGCATCGGCATTCCGGGGATTATTGCCATTGCGGGCGTCCTGGCCCTGATCCTTGGCAGCATCTTCTTAATAGTCGGTCGGTTGCGACGGGCATAACAGTCTAGAAAAACGTTGTTCATACTGAGACAATCGCATTTATGCTGTGATCGCTTATTGAAGAACGAGCGGTCTTTTTGCGTGCGGCAGGGTCGCATTCGGTAACTTATACGAACATCGAATATGCAACCCACGTGATACAGGCCGTGTCCTAAGCTATGAATAACCATCTACCCGCGCATTTTTGGTGCGGTGAGGAGTGACAACCATGACTACCCGTGATGTACCAACCAATGGCGAGAAGACCATCCTGATAACTGGTGGTGCGGGCTTTATTGGCTCGCATCTTTCAGAGCTGATGCTCAACCTGGGCCACCATGTGCAGGTGATTGATAATCTATCGACCGGATCGCTGGACAATATTCGCCATTTGCTGGCTAATCGTCGTTTCCACTTTGCACGGGCAGATGTCACTGAAGCGGTCGTGCTCGACCGTATGGCCTCCAAGGCTGATATTATCGTGCATCTGGCGGCGGCAGTGGGCGTCCAGCTTGTGGTGGAACGTCCGGTTCATACGATTGAGACCAACGTCATGGGCACCGATCATGTACTGCGGGCGGCATTGCGCTATGGTGCACGGGTACTGGTCGCCAGCACATCAGAAGTCTATGGCAAGGGAACACGGGTGCCATTTGCTGAGGACGATGATGTCGTCCTGGGACCAACGAGTAAGAGCCGCTGGGGATATGCCGCCAGCAAGATGGTCGATGAATTCCTGACGCTGGCTTACGCACGCGAATACGGCCTTGATGCTGTCGCGATGCGCTTCTTCAATACGGTCGGGCCACGCCAGAGTGGCAGCTACGGCATGGTGATTCCGCGTTTTGTGAAGCAGGCACTGGCCAACGAACCGCTGACGGTCTATGGTGACGGCCAGCAGTCACGGTGCTTTTGCAATGTGCAGGATGTGGTGCGAGCAGTTGCTTATCTGGCATTCAAACAGGAACTCGACCATCGCGTATACAACATCGGCGGAACGGATGAAATCACGATTGAGGCACTCGCACGGTTCATCATCGAACGCACAGGCAGCCAATCAGAAATTATCCTCGTGCCCTACAGTGAAGCCTATGCGCCTGGGTTTGAAGATATGCAACGGCGCGTACCGGATACGAGCCGCGTCCATGAAGCCATTGACTGGTCGCCTTCGGTTGACCTGGCGCAGACGATTGATATGGTCATCGAACATTTCAAATAAAAACGACCAGCGTAGCTGGCCGTTCATTAGTTGATTGAATATGCTATGACCCTAGCCCTGCTGTAGCGTCTCCGTCTTGTGGTGCATTGTATCATCTTCTATAGGACGGATGGCGAATCTGTACTTGGTTGAGAACAAGTAGGTCACATAAGCCAGGCCAATGCCAAGTGCCAGTGGGGCAATCAGGATAATGCGGCTACCTTCAAGATAGGCGTTGGCAAAAATTACGCCCATCAGCGACAGGACCATGTAGGTGCTGCTGACAACCGCATGCGGCAATCCGGCGATGACCAATCGCTGATACATGTGCTCGCGGTGGGCGGCAAAGACGTTCTTTCCCTGGATCATACGATGGCCGAAGGTCACAATCGTATCGAATAAGAAGGGCCACAGCAGCAGGGCCGCCGATGTCAGGGATGGCACCTGGCTTTCCTGCAACATCAGGGGCAGGACGGCGAAGGTAAAGCCCAGGAATGTGCTGCCGACATCCCCCATGAAGATGCGGGCCGGATGCCAGTTGTGCCCTAAAAAGCCGATACATCCACCGATGATGGCAATTGTAATAACAACGACGCTGATATTGGGGTTGAAAGACAGACCATAAAGAGAAAGCCAGCCCAGTGCGACGATAACCGCGTTGCCACCCGCAATGCCGTCGATACCATCCATGAAGTTGTAGGCATTAATCAGGCCAACAATCCAGATGACGGTGATGACAGCGCCGAAAATACCCACTTCGACAATGCCAAACAGCGGGACCTGGAAGGTTTGTGGATAACCCAGCAGATAAACCATCACCAGAGCGACCAGCGCCTGGGCACCAAAACGATGTACGGTTGACAGTGAGCGCACGTCATCGATGAAGCCGACCAGCGCAATCAACATGCTGCCGACCAGATAAGCCAGGATTTCACTGGTGATGAGTGTGCCTGTAACGAGCGAAAGACCGATTACGCTGAGGGTGACGGTCAGCACAACGGCAACACCACCGCCACGTGGGGTCACTTTTGTATGGGAGCTACGCGCGTTAGGAACATCCATGACATTATGGCGCATAGCCCAACGCCGGATTCCCCAGGTGATTCCGTAGGCGATGATGATTTGTGGCACGAGTAATAAGAGCAGCGAATTATCCATAAGTCAACCAGAGCAACTATGATTGGATTGACAGCACCAATCAGGAAACCGTAGCTGTTTTATGTGTGGCTGTAGCTAGATGGCTATCCTGGCTGTGATGCCTTCACATGTGTCTAGCATTATTTTATCGTAAGGACTGTTAATTCTACCCTTTAGAAATTAACTCTTTTGAAAGCGCCTCATGAGGGTCTTTCTATGTGGGACTATATTATCACGTTTGCAGACTGAGAAGATAAAAAACCCGTATCACGGTACTAGATACGGGTTTGCAGAGCGTAAGAATGGGACGAAATTACCAGAGATAATGGACTTGTTCGCGCGCGTACTGGTTATAAATGGCTTCGATACGCTGCATGGTCTCATCGGAAAGCGGCGGCAAATCGGCAGCATCCGCATTATCGCTGGCCTGCCTGGGGTTCTTGGCGCCGGGAATGGCACAGGTCACGGCATCGAACATCAGAATCCAACGCAGTGCGAATTGGGCCATCGACACGTTTTCCGGCACCAGCTTCTTTATTTCTTCGACAGCATCCAGGCCCATGTTGTAATCCAAACCTGAGAAAGTCTCGCCCTTATCAAATGCCTCGCCATGACGATTGTATTTGCGATGATCGTCGTCCGCGAATTCGGTCCTGCGCGTCATCTTGCCTGTGAGCAGACCACTGGCCAGTGGCACCCGTGCCAGAATGCCGATGTCGTGCTTCTTGGCCATATCGAAGAATAATTCCGATGGGCGCAGGCGGAACATGTTGAAGATGATCTGCACCGTTTCCACACCAGGGTACAGAATGGCTTTAAGCGCTTCCTCGACTTTCTCAACGCTCACGCCATAATGCTTGATCTTGCCCTGCTGCTTGAGGTCATCCAACACGCCAAAGACTTCGGGCATGTAGTAAACCTCAGTCGGTGGGCAGTGTAGCTGCACGATATCGAGGGCATCGACATCCAGGTTTTTGAGGCTGCGCTCGATGAACGCTGTCAGATTTTCGCGATTGTAGCCATCGGCCACATGGGGATTGAGGCGGCGGCCCGCTTTGGTCGCGACGATAATCTCTTCTGAGCGCTCTTTAAGTACCTGGCTGATGAGGCGCTCACTGCGGCCATCGCCATACACATCGGCAGTATCAATGAAGTTGACGCCATGATCGATGGCGGTATGCAGGGCGCGCAGGGATTCATCGTCATCGACGCTGCCCCAGCTCCCGCCAATTGCCCAGGCACCAAAGCTGATGGTCGATACGTTGTAGCCGGTACTGCCTAATCTTCTGTATTCCATTCGTCAGTCTCCTCAAAAGAATGTGTTTCGTTCCAATACTCTATAGTGTCGATATTACCCATTCCAGGCCCACTCAGCGACCCTAATGGACTGCTTGTTCGCCCAACGAAAGATACGATCCAATTTTGAGGTACATCGCGACGGATGCGCTAAAATAAGCTAGGTTGACGCTTTGTTTGGACTATTTTCGTACTCAGGAGAAAGCAGCATGCGCACGACCTGGCTGAACCGCGACGTTGTCGAAATGCACAGCCTGGATTGGCGGCAGTTCGCTGATTTTAGAGAATCCGCATTGGCCAATGGCTCACGCATCGTTGATGGCTACAGCCCCAGTGGGTTGAGCATCACGCTGCTGCCGGACCGAGGCATGGATATCTGGACAGCGCATTATAAAGGCACCCCACTGACATGGATTGCCCCGGGGTCGCCGCATCCACCGGAGTATGGCCAAAGCTGGCTGAGTCTGTTCAACGGCGGCTTAATGACCACCTGCGGCCTGACGCACGTCGGTCCGCCGGAAGATGGCCGTGATCTGCATGGCAATTACACACGCCAGCGAGCAACAACGCCGCACGTTTATTTCGATGGTGCGCCGGAACGCATCAATCTGGAGACAACCGTGCAGCAGTCAAGCCTGTTCGGGGAGCAGCTTTATCTCTCGCGTAAAATCTCGTTGTATCTGATGGAACCAACTATTCGTATCCGCGATACGGTCCTCAACCTGGGAGATGAACCGACGCCATTTATGCTGCTGTATCACTGTAATGTAGGCTATCCGCTGGTGCAGCAGGGCACACAGTTGTTCGTTGACAGCGAGGTGTACCCGCGTGATGAGGCAGCCACCGCAGGCGTCGAAAGCTGGCAGGAATATGGCGCGGCATCCCCAGGTTACGCGGAACAGGTTTTCTTCCATCATGTGCGTGATAATGGCGAAGGAACGGCCTGCGCTGCCTTGCTTAATGCAGAGTTTGGTTTGAAGTTTAGCTGGGATGTGAGCAGTCTGCCGTATCTGGGCCAGTGGAAAAACACCCGCCAGGGCATTTACGTCAATGGGATTGAACCAGGTAACTGCATCCCTGAAGGCCAGAACGCGGCACGCGAATCCGGCAGGTTGGTCATGCTGCAACCGGGCGAAGATCGGCATTTTGATCTTTCAATCACGGTGATTGAAGGGGCTGAATCCCTGGTAAGCTGCCGCCGTGAAGTCACAAGTGCCGCTGGGTCATTAATCGCAGGCTGTGACCTGACCGGCTACGAGCGATACAATAAATAATTGAACGAGTGGGTCGCGACACTCAACATAGTGAATAGGACACGATAGCACGTGATTGTGACAGCAGGCATCGACCGACTGCGCAACGAGGGGTTTGCGTCGTTGGCTGGCCAGCGCGTGGGATTGATGACGAATCCCAGCGCGGTCAATCAGGCGTTGATCAGGACTTATGATATTTTGCGGCAGGCACCTAATGTACAACTGAAGGCGCTCTTCGGGCCGGAGCATGGCTTCGCTGCGGCAGAAGCCGACGCTGCCCATGTTGGTCATTCGGTGGATCGGCATACAGGTGCGCCGATATACAGCCTGTATGGCGACACTTTCAGGCCAACGCCGGATATGTTGGGCGATATTGATGTGCTGGTATGTGACATTCAGGATGTGGGGGTACGCTTTTATACCTACATCTGGACCATTTCCTACATCCTTGAAGCCTGTGGGGATGTCGGCATTCCCGTTATGATTCTGGATCGGCCAAACCCGCTCGGCGATACCATCGCTGGGCCACCGCTGGAAGCAGAATTTGCGTCGTTTGTGGGGCGCTACAATATTCCGATACAACATGGTATGACAATCGGTGAACTGGCACATCTCATCAACCGCCAGTGGAACCCGACCCCGGCCGCCCTGACGATCATTCGCTGCCAGGGTTGGCGGCGACAAACGCGCTGGCCGGAGACGGGCCTGCCCTTCGTGACACCGTCACCAGCGATGCCGCACTATAGTACTGTGACGCACTATCCGGGTGCTTGTCTGATCGAGGGCACGGATCTATCCGAAGGGCGCGGGACTGCGCTGCCGTTTGAAATTGTCGGTGCGCCATATATTGACGCTGAACAACTCGCCAACGAACTCAATGCCAGCAACATTGATGGTGTCGTATTCCGGCCCCATGCTTTCCAGCCGACGGACAGCAAATATCAGGGGCAGATGTGTTTTGGCGTACAGGCGCACGTCACGCAGGCGGATGCCTACCAGCCAATCATTGCGTGGCTGACGCTCATCTGGACGATCCGGCAGATGTACCCTGAGCAATTCTCCTGGCGCTCCGCGTGGGAGGCAGGCAGTCATTATCACTTCGACCAGTTGGTGGGCAGCGACAAAGCGCGCCACCAGATTGATGCAGGCGAGTCCATTGAGGCGATTACGGCTGACTGGCCCGCCTTCTGTGACGAATTCCGAGCCAAGCGCGCATCGTATCTGCTTTATGATTGAGTATTCATACCCATATCAGACCCCTATCCTCGGTCCTTCCTCC
Source organism: Anaerolineaceae bacterium (assembly GCA_020634165.1). Lineage (GTDB taxonomy): Bacteria > Chloroflexota > Anaerolineae > Aggregatilineales > Phototrophicaceae > Phototrophicus. Next base: position 138,766 of record JACKCF010000003.1, read on the forward strand.
ATGAGGTGGAAGGATGCCATTCTACAACCATTCTGCCTCATAGAAGTCCCCTCACCTCACGGAAAGGGGATTATTTAGGGGTGGGGTTTATTGAGGTTGTAGAGCTGGATTTCAATCACCCAGAAAATGCTTCATTTCGGTAGACAACTACGCCCTCGGCGATGGTCATCTGGACGTTGATGTCATCATCGACCAGCACCAAATCAGCGATTTTGCCTTTTTCCAGGCTGCCGCGTTCCCCAGCGACACCTGCTGAACGCGCCCCGTTCAGGCTGGCACACGGCCAGAGGACTTCCAGCGGTTCGCCCGTTGCTGCCATGAAGTTATACAGTGCCCGATCCATCGTCAGGGTACTGCCTGCCAACGAGCCACTCGGCAGCAGGACAACACCATCTTTCACGATGACGGTGCGGTCATCATCGACGCGATATTCGCCATCGGGCATCCCTGCCGCGCGGATGGCATCACTAATCAGAATGATGCCTTCTGGTCCCTTGGCTTTGTAGAGAATTTTCATGGCGGTTGGATGCACATGGATATTATCGGCGATCAGTTCACAGGCGACTTCCGGCCGGGACATCACGGCACCCAGGCCGCCTGGTTCGCGGTGGTGCAATCCAGTCATGGCATTGTATGTATGCGTTGCCTGAGTAATACCCAGATCGATGCCATGCTGCATCTGGTCGTGAGTGGCCGAACTATGCGCGGCGGAAACTGTGACGCCGCGCTTGCGACATTCGTCGATCAGCCACCAGTTTTCTTCGTATTCCGGGGCCATCGCCAGCAAACGAATCACGTCAACATCGAGGAAGGCCAGCGCTTCGTCAGGTTCGGCACGCCGAACATAGTCTTCACGCTGGGCACCGCGCTTGGCGACATCAATATATGGTCCTTCCAGATGCACGCCGAGGATGGTCGCACCTTCCGGCTGCGGTCCCATCATCTGCGCAACGAGACTGAGCGTGCCCATGATCTTCGCGCGCGATTCGGTCCAGGTGGTCGGCAGAAAACTGGTGACGCCGTGCTGCGCGTAGAATTTGGCCATGCCATGCAGGGCATCGGGATTGTTGTCCATTGCTTCGTGGCCAACCGCCCCATGAACATGCACATCGACAAAACCGGGCAGCAGCGTGAGACCACTGGCGTCGATAACGGTCGCGCCTTCAACGCTCGGCGCCGGATTCGCACCCAATGATATAATTTTGCGCCCATCAAAAAGCAGCCAGCCGGATTCATAGACTATGGTTGGCGCCATAATACGGGCATTGGTAATCAGCGTTTGCATGTGAACTTCCCTTGTTCTACCGTAGGGTCACAGCATGCTGTGACCGGACTAAGTCTGTTTACTTCTTTTCTTCTTCCCACGTCAGTGGAATCTGATAGCGAGCCAGACGCTTCTGATATTTGGCCATCATGGCATGGTTATGATCTTTGCCTTCTGGCACGTTGGCGCTGACAAAAAATGGCGGCACCATGCCACGCTCAGAAAGTAGTGCAATGGTCTGCACGACAATCGCCTGTACGATGGCGATACTGGCTATGCTGGATGTAGAGCCAGCACGGAATTCGCTGCCAGGGACAGGCAGAACCGTATCGCCGTATGGGCTGTGGGTATCGATGACGATGTCGGCAGCATCGTATAAGCGCTGGCCGCTGCTATGGCGTAGAGGAACCCTGCTGCTATGGGCAATTGACGTAATCGCCACGCTGGTTACGCCTTTTTCGCGGGCGATTTGAACCATTTCGATGGGTATGGCATTGATGCCTGAGTTGGAAATGACAATCAGCACGTCACCTGCTTCCAGGCCATAACGGCCCAGCATGATGCGTGCCATGCCCTCGACACGCTCGGCATCGCCATCCATCACATCTTCGATGAAGATCGCCGGAACCAGTCCGCCCGCGCGCCCGTGAGCTTCTTTCGCCGCCAAGCCAGAGTGGGCACTGCCGAACAGATACAACAGATGGTTGTCTGCGAGGGCATCGGCCACCGCCTGCGCCGCCTGATGAATCGCGGCATTGGATTCGTTTTGTATCTTCTGGAACTGCTGGATAGCGAAGGTTAAAAAGTCACTGCTGGCATCTGGCATCTGGGGGCATCCTTGCGTGCGTAAAAATAGTCTATCGCATCGCCTGTATTGATACCGTGTTCTGAAATAATGTACAAGCGCCGTTGTATGCCGCATGATGTGTAACAATCAAGCAAAATCGAAGCCGTTGCTTAAGCCAAAGGGCAAGCTGTATGACAACACCACTAGAAGAATGGGCTTCTGGCGATGCTTACGAGCAATTCATGGGCCGATGGAGCGGCGAAATCGCAAGGCTTTTTATGGACTGGCTGCAACCCGCTGTGGGCCTGTCCTGGCTTGATATGGGTTGTGGCACTGGTGCACTTAGCAGAGCAATCTCAGCTACCACAGAAGCGAAGATCATTGTTGGCATCGACCCTTCTTTAGATTTTTTGCGATACGCTGGCCATAGGCTTCCTGCCATGTGTTTGGCAACAGCTGATGCCAGCGCGCTACCAATTACAGACAATACATTTGATTTGTGCGTTAGTGGACTTGCGCTCAATTTCGTCCCAGAACCAGAAATTGCGCTGCGTGAACTGGCACGGGTTGTCAAGCCAGGGGGTGTTGTCGCCGTCTACATCTGGGATTATGCCGATAAGATGGAGTACTTGCGGTATTTTTGGGATGCCGCTTCTGATCTAGACACCAAAGCGCGGTCGCTCCACGAAGGAAATCGCTTCCCAATCTGTAATCCACAGACTCTGATGGAATTGTGGTCGGATAGTGGTCTTAGGGATGTTGTTGTTCACCCACTTGATGCCAGGATGATGTTTGATGATTTTGATAGCTACTGGCTGTCTTTTACATCCGGGAGCTTCCCTGCCCCTCAATACGCCTTGTCTTTGGGAACTAGGGAACGCGAACTGCTCCGAGATCATCTACAAAAAACAATTCCTGCTGAGGACGACGGCTCCATCCATCTTCTAGCAAGAGCATGGGCCGTGCGCGGTATCAAAGCACCAGGGTAAATTGGGGTAAACTAGTTAGAGAGTGACGTTAAGTGGGGAGGATTTGCGTCGCGCGCTGGACACTCATGATTGTGTTGTATGCCCCAAAAAGATTGTTTGGTCAAATTATAGGTACCTTCTTATGGATTCCGTATTTTCCTACCCTGACAGTGATATGTCATAGAATGCTGTTGACAAGGTCATGCCGAAGGCATGGCGTTAGTAACGCTCGTAAAAGTGTAATGCGAGCTAAGATGAAGACTGGTGTGATTTATATTAGGAGCTTTCTTTTATGTCAGAAATTACCCGGCAAGATGTCCTTGCCTACCACACCACTGGTAGACCAGGCAAAATCGAGGTCAGCCCGACCAAAAGCCTCACTACACAGCGTGATCTATCACTGGCTTATTCCCCCGGTGTGGCAGAAGCTGTTAAGTATATCGACGAAGAACCGATCCATATCTACGAGGTCACGGCCAAGTCCAATCTGGTCGCGGTCGTCAGCAATGGTACGGCAATTCTGGGTCTGGGTAACCTGGGTCCGCAGGCCAGCAAGCCCGTGATGGAAGGTAAGGGTGTACTCTTTAAGCGTTTTGCGGATGTCGATGTGTTTGATATCGAAATCGACGCCAAGACGCCAGAAGAGATCATCGCTGCCGTTAAAGCCATTGCCCCTACCTTCGGTGGCATCAACCTGGAAGACATCAAAGCACCGGAATGCTTCGAGGTCGAAGAACGTCTGAAGGAAATGCTGGATATTCCGGTTTTCCATGATGACCAGCATGGCACGGCTATTATCAGCGGCGCGGCAATGCTCAATGCTTGTGAACTCACTGGACGCAATATTGAAGACCTCAATGTCGTCATTATAGGCGCCGGTGCAGCCGCTATCGCAACAGGTAACTTCTATGTGACCCTGGGCGTCAAGCGCGAAAATATCATCATGACGGACTCGCGCGGGATCATCTACGATGGTCGCGACGATCTCAATAAGTACAAAGCCGCTTTCGCCACCAAGAAACCCGCCCGTACGATTGAAGAGGCCCTCGTTGGTGCCGATTTCGTACTTGGGCTGGCGGTCGCTGGCTCGATCAAGGCCGAATGGCTCAAGGGTATGAATCCCGATCCGGTCATCCTGGCGATGGCTAACCCAACGCCGGAAGTCATGCCGGAAGAAGCCCTGGCGGTCCGCCCGGATGCCATCATTGGCACAGGCCGCAGCGACTATAACAATCAGGTTAACAATGTGCTCGGCTTCCCGTTCATTTTCCGGGGCGCGCTCGATGTTTATGCCAAAAATATCACTGAAGACATGAAGGTTGCCGCCGCGCAGGCCCTGGCTGATCTCACAAAAGAAGATGTGCCTGACAGCGTGCTTTCAGCATATGGTCTATCTTCGCTCAAGTTTGGACGTGAATATATCATTCCGAAGCCACTGGACCCGCGTGCCCTGTTATGGGTGGCCCCGGCTGTTGCCAAGGCTGCCATTGACAGTGGCGTCGCCCGTCGCCAGATCGACATAGAGGAATATCGCACCCAACTTATCGCCCGTCAGGGCCGTGGCCGCACGGTTCGTAACTTCATCGTGAATACGGCGCGTTTGGGTGAAAAGAAGCGCATCGTCTTCGCGGAAGGCCGTGAGCAAAAAGTCATTCGTGCGGCTGCCCAGGTCCAGGATGAAGGCATCGGCGAACCAATTCTGCTCGGTGATGAGGCAGCTATCCGCAGCAAGATTGCGGAATTGGGCCTCAACTTTGAGCCGACCATCGTCGATTACAATTCCTCGGCAAAAGTGGATGCCTATCGGGATCGGTTCTTTGAAATGCGTCACCGTAAGGGTGTCACGCTCGAAAAAGCCGAATCCCTGATGCGCGATCACAATTACTTTGGCCCGATGATGGTCCATATGGGTGATGCTGATGCGTTGGTCAGTGGTATCACACATGAGTATCCTGAAGTGCTGCGTCCGGCGCTGCAAATCTTCGGGACACGCTCGGATGCTTCCATCGTCTGCGGTCTGTATCTCATCATCGTCAAGGACCAGGTTTACGTCTTTACCGATGCAACCGTCAACATTGACCCGGATGCGGAAACACTCAGTGAAATCGCTATCCTGGCCAATGACTTCGCCAAGACGCTCGGCATTGATCCGCGCGTGGCGATGCTTTCGTTCTCGAACTTTGGCAGCACCCGTCACCCGCTCAGTGACAAGGTCGCCAACGCAGTTGACCTGATCCGTGATCGCCGCCCGGACATCGTGGTTGATGGCGAAATGCAGGCTGACTCGGCAGTTGTCGCAGAAATCATCGACGAACGCTATCCGTTCAGCCAGGTGAAGAACGCCAACGTGCTGGTCTTCCCCAGCCTGGATGCAGCAAATGTGTCGTATAAGCTGCTCACCCGCCTGACGGATGCCACCGCCATTGGTCCGATTTTGTTGGGCGTCGGTGCTCCGATCCATGTCCTGCAAGCGGGCGATGATGTCGAAGACATTGTGGCAATGGCTGCTGTCGCCGCTATGGATGCTCAGAGCCGTTAAGCAATCTGCATCAATCCATATAAAATAGGCGTGTCGTGACAAAGGTCACGGCACGTTTTTTGTTTGAGGAGAGCGCGTTATGAGTGAGTGGTTCGCGGCACGGGTGCGCGTCGCCCGTCCAACCGACCAATTAGAGAAGGTCGTCGCGTTTTATCGTGATGGCCTGGGCTTGCCTGTCATTGGCCACTTTGAGGACCATGCGGGTTACGATGGCGTCATGCTGGGAATGCCCGACGCAGGCTATCATCTGGAATTTACGCAGCATGTCGATGGCAGCCCATGTCCAGCACCATCTGAGGATAATTTGCTGGTGTTCTATATCGAAAATGAACAGGTCATCCAGCAAATCACAGATCGACTGGCTGGCATGGGCTATCCCGCTGTTCCGCCGGAAAATCCTTATTGGCTAGACAGGAGCGTGACCATCGCCGACCCGGATGGCTGGCGCATTGTGCTCTATCATCTAGAGCAATCCTGACCTGTTACCAGTTTTTTATATCCTGCTTGTTGACAAGCAACGGCACATCCCCCACAGTATGATGGTCTCTTAAAATTGACCCACTTGCTGAAAGGGCATTTTCTTGAAGCACGTTAGATGGTTCCTTATCACGATTCTTGTTTTGCTGCTTGTTTTGCCGACTGCTGCCCAACTTGACGACTACACTGTGCGTATGATTCCCATCACAAGTAGGGGATCGAATTTCCAGATGACGGCGGATGGCCATCTGCTGGCCATGCACGAAATCGGCCAGATTTACGCCATTGATGACAGCCTGGCAGTTGACCCGACTGCACTGCCTGTCCGTGTGTATGATCTGGATGCAGGCGAGCTGTTGTACGAGCTATCCGGGCCACCCGATTTCCCTCGTGAAATCGCTTTCAGTGCAGATGGCAGCGCTTTGGCTGCCTACTATGAAGTGGGTTGGATTTACCTATGGAATATGGCCGATGGCTCACTCATCAACCGCATTGCGACAGTGCCCAGCATGGGCAAAATCGCCTTTGTGCCGGATAGCAACCTGCTGGTTCAATCAGGCAGCAGCTATCCCTTCCCGATGGTGATTATTTATGACACAGAAACGGGCTATATTGTTTCAACCGTTCTCAACCGTTTTCTATCGATGGCTGCTTTCCGGCAAGTGATGGATAATCAACAGTACTTCCCGGTGACATTGACCGAAATGCGGATGTTATCCGATGGTGAGACCTTGTTGGCATCAACCAGCCTTGATAACGTAATCCGCTGGAACCTGATTACGGGTGAACAGATCACGCTCGTTGGTAATGCTGACAATCGGCCCTACTTCGGTGTAACAGATATTGAAATTACACATGATGAGCAAGCGGCGGTCGTCGTCAACTTGCAGCGTGATACGATCATCGTCGTCGATCTCGCGACACAGGCGACACAGGAGTATGAATTTGACAATATTCCGGCGGGTGCTTCTGCGCTGATAGACGATCAGACACTCATCTACCTGACGGGTGAGCGCGATGCTGAAATGCTAAATATCGCACCTCTTTCGGACATCAGTAACGGGGAACAGGTCGATTTGCGATCACTTGTGGACTTACCAGAGGGCATCAGGCTACAGGGACTTTATCTTGATATGGCCGCGTCTATGGATGGCAACCGCATTGTGTTGGCGGGTTTCTTTGCCAGCGATGAGCTTGCGGAAGATAATTTAATTGTGGTGCTGGATCGCGGGAGTAACTAAGCGGCGCCCTTCAAAATATCATGTGCAATCCATACCTCAGACGGCGTCTGGGGTATGATTGTTTTATGACCAAGCCGTGCAGGTAATCCTATGACCGTCAGAGACATCCTCATCTATCCCAAGGAAGAAGCCAAGCTCAGGCAGAAATCAGCCAAGGTGAAGAAGATCGATGCCAGCATCCGCGAGCTGGTTGCTGATCTCAAGGAGACTCTGCTGGCGAATCCGGGTGCGGGGCTGGCAGCACCGCAGATTGATGTGCATAAGCGCGTGATTGTCGTACGCTTTGGCCAGGAATCCGGCGAGATGGAACCGCCACGCGAGCTGATTAATCCCGTCATTCTGCAAGCTGGACCGTTAGCCAAGGGCTTCGATGGCTGTCTCAGCCTGCCACGTGTGGTGACATGGGACACACGGCGGCCAAGCTGGCTAAAGTTTCGGGCGCAGGATGTCCAGGGCAATTTCTTCGAGATGCACGTGGAAGGCATTGACGCCATCCTCGTACACCACGAAATCGACCATCTGGACGGCGTGTTTTTTCTGGATCGCATGACGGAAGATGGCAAACTGTATATCGCAGTCGATACCGAAGAAGGCGAAAAACTCATTCCGCTGGATAAGTTAGCGACAATGGGCAAAAAGTAGGCTACCGCCGGAAGTTGTGAGGGTCGCGAAGATAGGCGTCCAGATCGGGGTCTTCATCTGGCTCGACCTGATCGTAGGTAATCTCAAAATCGGGGCCGAGTTCATAGCAGAGGTCCATGAAAAATGAGCGGGCCGCTTCGCGAAATTCGTTGCACTCCGATTGGCGCCAGGGACCAGGCAAAGTTGGGAAATCCCAGTTGAGCGAACTTTGATACCAGTCCGCCAGGGCTGCGCCACGCTCCCGTGTGTGATCGGATAGAGGCAATTTGTCTTCCAGGCCGATGTAGCCAAAGGCATCACGCGCCGCCTGATTATCCGGCCACAGGTAGGCAGTCGGCCCCCACTCTATCCAGAATGATATGCGGAATCTGGGTTCAGAACTCACGGTGCAACACTCATAAACGCAAATAAATCTTTATTGAGCATACCCTGCTAAAGGGCTTGTTACAATTAAAGTGAGTGGGGAACCTGTGCAGGTTCCCCTTTTTTGTTGATGAATGTCCTAACTAAAGCGTGGCTGATTTGCCAGTAGTTCAGAATTTACTTCATTCTGATATTGGGCTAAGTGCTCATTGAAGGCTGCCTTAAGCTCCTGAGCCGCCAGTTCATAGCTGGTCATGTCCGGCCACCTGGTGACTGGATTCAGCATCTCGTCGGCGATGCCTGGGCAGTACTTGGGGATTTGCAGGCCGAAGATACCATCCGTCCAGAATTCAACATTGGACAATTTGCCATTCAGGATGGCCCGAACCGCTGCCCGACTGACTTCCACCGGAACACGGCCACCTTTGCCATATGGGCCGCCCATCCAGCCAGTGTTCAACAGCCAGACATGCGGCTTATACATCTCAATCCGCTCAGCGAACATCTGCGCGTAATGGCCTGGATGCAGTGGCATAAAGGGTGCCCCGTAGCAGGCACTGAAGCGGCGGCGCGCAATCGGCTTGCCGTAGTAATCTGAGGCGATCTCGGTCGTGTAGCCACCGAGGAAGTAGTAGACCGCCTGTTCAGGCGTCAGCTTGCTGACAATGGGCAGGACGCCATCGCCATCTTTGGCCAGCAGGAAAACATGGCGCGGATGTTCGGCGACGCCGGAACGAGTTGAGCGCAGCAGATGGCTAATTGGGTAAGAAGCGCGCGTATTTTCCGTGAAGGAATCGTCATCAAGGTCCAGCCGACGGGTTTCGACATCGACGACCACGTTTTCCAGCAAGGTGCCGAAGCGGCGCGTCGTCTGCCAGACATCGGTGGCTTCGTCCATAGACAAGCCGAGGACGTGCGCATAGCAGCCCCGACTGATGCTGAAGATGCCGTTGTGGTTCCAGCCATGCTCGGCATCCCCCAGGAAGAGGCGTGTATTGTCTGTGGCGAGGCAGGTCTTGCCGGAACCATCGACACCGACGAACAGGGCCGATTCGCCTTTGTCATTGATGTTGGCTGATGCTTCCAGAGTCAGTACATCCTGGCGCGGCAGCAGGTAGTTAATGACGCTGAATATCGCTTTCTGGATTTCTCCGGCGAAGCTGGTACCACCGATCAGGATGAGTTTGCGGGTCAGATGGATGATGACGAACACATCGGAATTGGTGCCGTCACGCTCTGGATTGGCACGGAAGCCAGGGGCATGAACGATGGTATATTCCGGCACGAACTCTTCGAGTTCTTCCGTGTTGGGATGCAGGTAGGTATTACGCACGAACAAATTGTGCCAGGCTGTCTCTGTGATGACGCGGATTGGCATCATCTCGCCATCCGAGGATGTGCGGACAAAGGCATCCTGCATAAAGACATCCAGCCCATTGAAGTAAGCCCCCATGCGCAGCAGCAGCTTGTCAAAGCGCTCTGACTGGAAAGCACGGTTGACTTCTCCCCAACTGATGTTGCCCTGGGTAGCGGACTCGGCCACGATGAAGCGGTCACTGTGGGCTAATGAGGACTGATCGCCAGTGCGGACGACCAGCGGCCCCAGGTGGGCAACATAGCCTTCGTGACGCTGGACGGCCTCTTCGTATAATTGCGGGGTATTCATTTGCCAGTAAATGCGGTTCGGGCGGTTGATGCCCAACAGGTTGAGCTGTGAGTGGTGCTGTAAGATCTTCATTGTTCACTCCTCAAGCAAGACTAGTTGCTTGCATATACCTGGGGCGAGGGGCGTCCCAGATTGTAAATCACGCGGGACCGTATGCTATTGGGGGTGATTGTCATCAGAACAGCATGTGGTCGCGTTGGTGTGGATGTAAGTAGGAACAGAGCGTCACTCTGTTGGAACGACTGGCAGGCCTTTCCTTAGTTGATGAACACAGCGAATTGCAATTAACAGTGTGGCGGCATAGAGGCTTCCTAGCAGGTGAGCGGCGGGAGTGCGTCGCGAAATAATCAGGACTTGTAAGAAACATTTGTAAAAGAGGCAGTGCTGATGTCGTTTGTTAAGCTGCACCTGCTGACCAGCAAAACCTGGCGTGGCACCTAAGCGAAAACGCATCCGGCAGGCGGATGCGTTTTAATCGTGGAGGACGCGATCAACATTAGCTACATTCCGCCACAGTTGAGGCAGAAATCCTTATTCAATTTCATTGTCAGATGTGGCTCAGGAATCGGGTAGTGATTTTTGTCACAAAGGCCTATCAGGAATGTAATGACCTGGAGAGGCTTTTTTATGACCCCATATATATAAGTAAATTATCATAGCTTGAAGGTGATAGATGTCAGGCTGGATTTTGTACATTTGCACTTACTGACATAAGCTGCAAGTAATAAGGTTTGGCTAAGGAGCGTGGACCATGTTAACCGCGATTCTTGTCATCCTCACAGTGTTTTGTGCATTATTCGCCGTTGTATCCACACGTCTACTACATGCGACGCTCTGGTTGGCCGCCGTCAGCGCACTGGTTGGGCTTTTGCTATACCAACTGGGCGCGTGGGAGATCGCTGTCATCGAGCTAAGTGTAGGTGCTGGGCTGGTCACGGTGTTGATGGTCTTCGCCATCACCATGATCGGTGACCCACCAGCGACACCCTATGTTTCGCGGCGGACACTCTTCATTTTCGTTGTCCTGGCGATGACCATGATCGCTGGTATGACCGTCAACAGCCTGCCCGCACCGCATGATGTCGTCGCAGAGCCGCTTGCTGCGGTTTTGTGGAATGTGCGTGGTCTGGATATGGCTGCACAGATCGTTCTGATATTCGCTGGTGTGATGGGCGTACTCGGTTTATTGAGTGTGTCCGATGACATCGTGCGAGTACGAGCCAGCCGCGTCGCACATCACCCCACAACAACGGACACAACACACGTCACTGCCGCCCCGGAAATCGACAATAGCATGATACCTGCTCCATTGGACAGATTGGAGAAGGAGCCGGTGTAAATGCCTCCGGTTCATATGCTATTTGTTGGGGCCTGGTTTTTACTGGGTACCGGCCTTTACGGGCTGATGATCGCTCGCAATGTCTTAAAAGCCGTTATTGCACTCCAGATTATGGTGAAAGCCGCCATGCTGATATTGGTCGTCGCCGGCGCACAGACAGGCCAGTTGGCCCTGGGCCAGAGCCTGGGCATTACGGTTATCGTGGCCGATACGATGGCGGTCGTCATTGGGCTGGCGATGGCTGTGCGGCTGAACGCATCGGTTGGGACGCTGGAACTGGACGACATCATCGAGGCGGAGGGCTGATATGACCTGGCTGGCCGGACTGATCGGATTGCCATGCGTCACCTCGCCGCTGGTATACGTCTTCGGGCATCGGCAGCATGCCCTACGCCGCATTCACGCCCATGATCTGGCGCTGCTGATGCTGGCTTTCGTCTGGATTGCGCTGTTCTTCGTGATGCAGGCGTTTGCCGCTTCGGAAGTACTCACGGTCGAGTATGGGGCTATCAGCCTGCGCATGGATGGCATCAGCCTGCTGATGATTGTGCTGACGCTGCTATTGACCACGCTGGTGACGATCTTCTCGCGCAATGATCTGGTCGGCACCGTCGGCGAAGAGAAATTTTATGCGTCACTGCTGCTGCTACTGGGGACGGTCATCGGGCTGGTGTGCGCCAATGATCTATTCAATATGTGGGTCTGGTTTGAGGGCATGGCCATCTCGTCCTATCTGATGGTCGCTTATCATCGGCAGCGGGAAGATGCCCTGGGTGCCAGCACCAAATATTTTATCCAGACCGTGAGCGGGTCGATTCTGGTGCTGTTCGGCATCGCGCTGGTGCTGATGCACAACGGTACGCTCGACCTCGATATGAAAGCTGTCGAGCCATCGCCGCTGCTGATCGTCGCCGGAGCGCTGTTCGTGCTGGGTTTTGGCGTCAAGCTGGCGCTTTTCCCGAACTATACCTGGCTGCCAGATGCCTATGGCGAAGCGCCGACAGGCGTCAGTGCTCTGCTCTCCGGTGCTGTCACGATGACGGGCCTGATTGCGATGATGCGGGCACTCTCGCTCATCATCTGGTCGCCGGAAGCGTGGGGCGGCCTGCTGCTGGTCCTGGGCATGATTAACATCATGGCGGGGACGATCCTCGCACTCAGCCAAACCAAAGTGAAGCGCATTCTGGCATATTCTAGTATCGGCCATATTGGTTATGTGGTGCTGGCGATTGGGATTGGCATCAGCGCCGGATCGATGATGGGGTTGCGCAGCGGTATGCTGCATCTGTTCATTCACGGCATTATGAAGTCGCTGGCGTTCCTGGCATTGGGTGCACTGGCATATGCAGCCGGCTGCCGTAATGGGGACGCCGCTGATTTCAGTGTGGATGACCTCAAGGGGCTGGCACAGCGCTACCCTGGCGTGACGCTCTCGCTGGCGGCTGCCTGCCTCAGTTTGGTGGGCATCCCACCGATGGGTGGCTTTGTCTCCAAATTCCAGATTCTGCTGGCTGGTGTTCAACAACCTTCCGTTTGGATTGTTCTGTTGATCGTGGTGGCCGCACTATTTTCGGTCGTCGCGTTAGCCTACGTCATGCCCATTATCAATACGGCATACGATATGCAGCCTAGCCCTTCGCGGGAGGCGCTGCCAGATATTCCACTGTCGATGCGGCTGCCGATCTTCATCCTGGCAATCGCGCTTATTGTGGTCGGGTTGTGGCCGGGCCTGCTGGATAGCATCGTCGATCCTGCTGGTGCCGCACTCCTGGCCTTGTTTGGATAAACCGTCACAACATTAGAAAGGTGAGAGCATGACCGTGCTATTCTCACCGCCCATTGCATTCCTCATTTATGTCCTGCTCGTCGCTGGGTTAGCTGTGATCGGCTGGTTGCTGGCGGGTGACAATCAATCCACATCGGATGACACCACTTACACAACCAGCCTGTACGCCAGTGGCGAAGCCCCACCCGCAGACGACGACCGTTCGGTGCCTGGTTATCGCCCTTTCTTCCTGATCGCATTGTTTTTCGCGACGCTGCATCTGGGGGTCATCGTGCTGGCGACCAGCAGCGGATCGCCGATGGCGCTGCTGTTCCTGTTCGGCTTGTTTGTATCGCTGATTGCCCTGATTTTGGGCTGAGGGAGAGGGCGAAATGACCAACGGAGCATCACCTCATAAAGAAACGAACCTGTGGCAGAGTGTGCTTGATCGCCTAAAGTTGTGGTCACGGAAGCATTCCCCCTGGCTGATCCACTTCAACAGTGGGTCGTGCAATGGCTGCGACATTGAAATTCTGGCGACGTTGACGCCGCGCTATGATGCCGAGCGCTTCGGTGTGCAGTTGCATGGCAGTCCGCGCCACGCTGATATTTTGATCTGTACCGGACCTGTGACACGGCAAGCGCGCGAACGTCTGCTGCGTACCTATGAACAGATGCCAAACCCAAAGTATGTAATTGCGGTGGGGGCATGTGCCATCACTGGCGGGACCTTCGCCGGATGCTACAACGTCATCGGCCATATTGATGAGGTCATTCCGGTCGATGTTTACGTGCCAGGGTGCCCACCACGCCCGGAAGCGATCATTGATGCGCTGGTGATCCTGCTGCAAAAGATGTCCACTAACGGGCCAAAAATTGAGGAGGCCGTATCATGACGACTGACCGCAATCTGCTCCATGCGCAGTCGATTTTACGCGATCTGGCCACTGACTGGTCACAACCTGCGCCGGAGCGTTATGACGCGCACGTCCTCCCGCAAAAGTTGGTGGCCACCGTCACAAAGCTGAACCAGGCACGCTGGGGGTATCTGGCGGCTATCACTGGTCTGGACAAAGGACCAGAGGTGGGCGAATTTGAAGTGCTGTATCACTTCTGTGCTGGGGCGGCGGTACTAACGCTGCGCGTCACGCTCAATCGGGCTTATCCGGTGATTCCGAGTGTGTGTGCTGTGTTCCCGTATGCCAGCCCCTACGAACGTGAAACGGGCGAGATGCTCGGCATCAGGTTCGATGGCACACCGGATGATAGCTGGTTGTTCCTGCCGGACGATTGGGAGCCAGAGGTGTTCCCGCTGCGAAAAGATACTGTACTCAATGGGGGTGACGCATGACGCCATCGACTGATCGGAAACGCTTTACCGTCCCAATTGGGCCGCAGCACCCTGCATTAAAAGAGCCGGGGCACTTCGCCTTTGATGTCGACGGCGAAATTGTGCAGTCGGCATCAGTGCGGTTGGGCTATGCGCATCGCGGCATCGAAAAAGCCACTGAATCGCGAACCTGGGTGCAGAACCTGTATCTGCTGGAGCGCATCTGCGGGATTTGTTCGCATATCCATGCAACGGCCTACTGCCTGGGCGTGGAAAAACTGGCCGAGGTCGAGGTGCCGCCGCGTGCACAGGCGATTCGTTCGCTGGTGGCTGAACTGGAACGCATCCATAGTCATCTGCTGTGGCTGGGCGTCGCGGCCCATGAAGCGGGATTCGATACGCTCTTCATGTATAGCTGGCGCGACCGCGAAACGGTCATGGATATTCTGGAAGCGCTGACGGGCAACCGCGTTCACTATTCCGCGAATGTGCTCGGCGGTGTGAAATATGATGTTGATGACAAGCAGGCCGCTACAATTCGCGAAGGGTTGGACTTCCTCGAAGAACGTACACTGCACTATCTGGAAGTGGTCACGACGGATGGCCTGTTCTTGCAGCGCACACGCGGTATCGGCGTGATGAACCGTGATGAGGCCGAGCAATCGGGCGTGATTGGGCCAACGGGCCGCGCTTCCGGTGTGCATCGTGATGTACGGATCGACTCGCCTTATACCGCTTATGCCGAACATCCCATTTTGCCCGTTTACGAATCCACTGGCGATTTGCTGGCACGATTCATCGTGCGTCTGCGGGAGCAGTTGGCCAGTTTTGAATACATCCGTATGCTGCTGGATCATCTGCCCAACAGCCCCCTGACGACCCGCATGCCGCGCCGCGTCAAAGAAGGCGAGGCCATCAGCCGCGTAGAAGCGCCGCGAGGTGAGTTGTTCTACTTCATCAAGAGCAACGGCGGCGACATGCCAGAACGCATTCACGTACGCACGCCCACTTTGTGCAACATCGCCTCGGTGGCGCAATTGGTCATCGGGCAGCATCTGGCGGACGTTCCCATGATTCTGGTCGGCATTGATCCGTGTTTCTCTTGCAATGATCGCACATCGGTCATCAGCCAGGATGGTCAGCGCGACCTGTGGACCTGGGATCGGCTGCGGCAGTACGGCATCAATCATTATGGAACGCATTACTCGAAGGACATTCATCGATGACGGAATTGCTACAGGTCCTGGTGACGATGCTTTTCTTCCCGGCGGGCCTGTTTTTACTGGCGAATGCCATGTTCTACCAGTGGATTGACCGCAAACTGGTGGCCCGCTTGCAGGACCGCGTCGGGCCGCCCTGGTACCAACCGCTGGCCGATACAGTGAAACTGCTGGCGAACGAAGAAGTGCTGCCGTTCGGCGTCAATAAATGGCTGTTCATTGGCCTGCCGATCATTGGTCTGGCGGGAGCACTGACGACCGCACTTTATCTGCCGATTGCGGGTCTACCGCCAGCTTATGGCTTCCCTGGCGATTTGATCGTCACTGTTTATATGCTGAGTATGCTGACACTGTGCCTGGGACTGGCCGGGGCCAATACCCGTGACCGCTTCTCGATGGTAGGAGCAACGCGCACACTGACCCAGCTCTTTTCCTATGAAGCACCGTTTTTGCTGGCGCTGCTGGGTCCGGCATTGGCGGCAGGTAGCTGGCAGCTCAGCGACATCATGGCTTATGCCAGCGGCAACTGGCTGCTACTCACGCAGCCGATTGGCTTCGTCGTGGTCATCATTGGGCTGATGGGCAAGCTGGAAATCACGCCTTTTGATGCGCCGGAAGCTGAAACGGAAATCGTCGCAGGTGCACTGACAGAATACAGTGGCCGCGGTCTGGCACTGTTCCGGCTGGGGCAGTGGGTGGAACTGGTCATCGGGCTGACGATGATCGCCGCTTTTTACCTGGGTGGTATTCATAACCCACTGGATTATGTGATTAAGACGCTGTTCCCGCTGCTCATCATCGCGGGATTGCAGACATTGATGACACGCCTGCGCATCGACCAGACGGTTGGCATGTGGTGGCGCTATGGTGCCCTCCTGGCGCTGGTGCAATGGCTGCTGATCTTCCTGATGGGAGGTGGCCAATGAAGCTCGGAACGCTATTCAAAGATGCACTCCACGCCCTGTTCAGCCGAGCAGCGACAGAACCCTACCCTAATCCGCAGCCCAATGAAACGGAACGTCTGCGTGGTCGGCTGATGTGGGCACCAGAAGGCTGTACGGGTTGTAATCTGTGCGTCAAGGACTGCCCGGCCAATGCGATTGACCTGTTTGTGCTTGATAAGAAAGCCAAGCAATTCGTCATGCGCTATGACGTGGGTCGCTGTACGTTCTGTGGGCAGTGTATGCAAAGCTGCCGTTTTGAGTGCTGGCATGCTGCCAATGATGACTGGTCGCTGGCCGGAACCACCGTCGATGGATTTACTTACTACTATGGAGAAGAAGACGATGTTGAGCGGGTCCTGGCAGAACCCGTTGAAGAACATCCTGTCAAAGTCTGAACGACTGGCGATTGTCGGTATCGGTCGTGAAGAGGCAGGTGACGACGCCGTGGGCGTGATGATCGTCCGCGCGTTGATGGCCGCCTTAGTCCCTACAGAACATATTTTGCTGGTTGATGCAGGCATCGCCCCAGAGAACTGTACTGGTGTACTGCGCCCATTTCAACCAGATACCATCCTTCTCATTGATGCTGTAGCGATGAACGCTGAACCTGGCACGGTTGCGCTGCTTGATTGGGCACAGACGAGCGGTTTCAGTGCATCGACGCATACATTGCCGCTGGCGCTGGTCGCCCGTTATCTCGCCTCAGAACTTAGTTGTGATTGTCGATTGCTGGGTGTGCAGGTCCAGAACACTCATCAGGACCAGCCCATTTCGCAATCCGTAGCCACAAGTGCCCGCCTCATCGTGGACCACATCAGCACCGTACTTATGGCAAACAATGCTTATTTTTCAGAAAGGACGCTCTTGAAATGGTAACGATTACGATTGATGGACAGCTCATCGAAGCCGCGGAAGGCGAACGTGTTCTGGAAGTCGCCCGCCGCAATCACATCTTCATACCATCACTTTGCTTTCTGGAAGGACTGACCATCAACGGGTCGTGTCGCCTGTGTATGGTAGAGATCGATGGAGGGCGATTGCCGCAGATGGCATGTGCGACGGTGGTGCGCAATGGCATGTCGGTTGTGACCAATACCGAAGCCCTGCGGACACAACAGCGCATGCTCTTACAGTTGATCTTCGCATCCGGCCAGCATGTGTGCGCGGTTTGCGAAGCCAATGGCTACTGCGAACTGCAAGCATTGGCACAGCGACTGGGCATGACGCATATCATGCTGGCACCACGCTGGGAGATGGCGCCGGTTGACCTGAGCCACGAGCGTTACGGCTATGACATCAACCGCTGTGTGATGTGCCAGCGCTGCATCCGCGCCTGTGACGAGGTTGAAGGGGCAGGCGTGTGGGCCGTTCGGGGGCATCACAGCGAGGCACGCATTCTACCAGGGCTAACGGGCAAGTGGGGGGAAGCTGATGACTGCACCAAATGTGGCAAATGCGTCATGGCCTGTCCAACCGGTGCCCTTTTCGATAAGCAGGTAGCCACCGCCGAGATGAAGAAAGACTGCGGCTTGCTCGTCCGCTTAGTAGAACATCGGGAGCGCGTGTTATGAGCCAAAAACCCACTTTAGCCACCGTCTGGCTCGATGGCTGTTCTGGCTGCCATATGTCGCTGCTAGACGTCGATGAATTTGTGATTGATCTGGTGGGCCTGGTCGATATTGTCTATGGCCCACTGGTGGATATGAAAGCATTTCCGGAGATGGTTGACATCACGCTGGTAGAAGGGGCTGTCAGCAGTGAGGATGACCTGCATATGATCCGGCATATTCGGGAGCATACACGCACCCTGATTGCCTTTGGCGACTGCGCTGTCACGGGCAATATCCCAGCGATGCACAATCGCTTCAATATGGATGACATGCTCCATGAAATTTACACAACCAAAGCCACGCACACGGGCAAAATGCCAACAGATGGCGTTCCGGCGCTGCTGGCACAGACCACCCCTGTTCATGCTGTCGTTCCAGTTGAGCTGACGCTGCCGGGCTGCCCACCTC
This sequence comes from Anaerolineaceae bacterium, assembly GCA_020634165.1. Classification (GTDB taxonomy): domain Bacteria; phylum Chloroflexota; class Anaerolineae; order Aggregatilineales; family Phototrophicaceae; genus Phototrophicus. Next base: position 157,329 of record JACKCF010000003.1, read on the forward strand.
ACGTCAGCCTGATTAGCTATGTGCTGACGGAACTGCTGGCTGGCCGCACGCCTGACCTCGTTAATCGTGGGCACTTCGGATAGGAGATGATGACAATGCAGCGAACCATAACCATTGAACCCATCACCCGCATCGAGGGCCATGCCCGCGTCACGCTCCAGCTTGGCGAAGATGGCCATGTGGAGGATGCCCATCTGCATGTGACGCAGGTACGCGGTTTTGAAAAACTGGCGGAAGGCCGTCCCTTCCGTGAGATGCCATCGCTGACGGCGCGCATCTGTGGCATTTGTCCGGTCAGCCATCTGCTGGCATCGGCCAAAGCCTGTGACGAACTGATGGCTGTGGACATTCCACCGACTGCCGTGAAGCTGCGCAAGCTGCTCAACTATGCGCAGATGGTGCAATCACATGCGCTGAGCTACTTCTATCTTTCTGCGCCTGACCTGCTGCTGGGCATGGATGCACCGCAACAGGTGCGCAACATCGCTGGCCTGATTACGACTGCGCCGGATATCGCACGGCTGGGCATTCGCCTGCGCCAGTTCGGGCAGGATCTGATCGAGCAGTTGGGTGGCAAACGGATTCATAATGCCTGGGTGATACCGGGGGGCGTCAAAGAACCGCTGAAACCCGCTACCCGCGAGAAAACCCTGGGAGCGATTGCAGAAGTTAAGGCAATTGCGATACACACGCTGGAAGGTTTCATCGACCTGCTGGCCAAGTATGAACAGGAGATCGAAACGTTTGCCTGCTTCCCGACAATGTACCTGGGGACTGTCACTGCGAACAACACGCTGGAGCACTATGACGGCATTCTGCGCTTGGTAGATGAAAACGGCAAGATCGTCGAAGTTGACATCCCCCATGACAAGTTCTACGATTATATTGGCGAGGCAACTGAATCTTTCTCTTACCTCAAGTCACCTTATTACCGTCCGGCTGGTTATCCGCAGGGAATGTACCGCGTCGGACCATTGGCCCGCCTGCAAGTGGCGAAGACCTGTGGTACCCCCGCTGCTGACCGTGCCCTGGATCAGTTCCGGGAGATTCCCGGATCGCAACGCCATAGTGCCTTCTACTATCACTACGCGCGCCTGATCGAACTCCTCCACGGCATTGAACGCATAGAAGAACTGCTAAACGAACCGGATATTTTGAGTACTAAGGTGCGCGCCCAGGCAAAGCCGAATCGTGGCGAGGGCGTCGGCATCATTGAGGCACCGCGCGGTACGCTCATCCATCATTACAAGGCGGATGAAAACGGCGCGATGACCGATGTGAACCTGATTGTCGCGACAGGTCATAACATCATGGCCATGAACAAAGGCGTCAAACAGGTGGCCCAGCACTTCGTCCGGGGCGACAAACTGAGTGAGGGGGCGCTCAACCGAGTGGAAGCGGTGGTGCGCGCCTTTGACCCCTGCCTGAGTTGTGCCACGCATGCCATTGGTCAAATGCCGATGCATCTTCAACTGCTCGGTGCTGATGGCACGCTTTTAGATGAGATGCGCCGTTGACTATCTGCTGTCGACCGCCTTTGACGATCCGCTAACAGTGATGATGGCCGCGGGGCGATATTTACACAAGGAGCTAAGATCATGTCCAGCAAAACCGCCGAGCAGTTGTGGAAGACTTATCCTGGCTGCCACCTCCACTGTGATGTCACATCAGCCGGATCACATACTTATCGCATCGTCATGTCCGTGCTGGATGACGCTAACCAGATCATCCAGGAAATCGAGCATTATGGCAACGATGATCTATCCAAATTAAAAGAAGAAGCATTAGCAAAGCTGGTGGACTTAATCAAGCAAAAACAGTGATTGAGTTACTGCCCTCTTTACTGCACATGACTGCAAATGGAAGAGGTTCTTCCGCAACAGCCCTGGCGATAAGACTACACCTACCACCGGGCCTGGATAATTGTCCAGGCCCGGATGTGTGACGTCTTACACCCTTTGGGATTATGTATTGCACTACTGATTGCCGGGTATCGTTGGGACAATAGTGAAGGCCTCAACCGCTGAAACTATATATATGCTTGAGGGAATTTCCTATGACAACCGATATTGCTACTTTGGATGGCAACGAGGCAGTTGCCCGCATCGCCTATAAAGTCAACGAGGTGATTGCGATCTATCCAATCACGCCGTCATCGCCGATGGGCGAATGGGCGGATGATTGGGCGTCTCGTAACCAGACCAATATTTGGGGAACAACGCCCCTGGTGATTGAGATGCAAAGTGAAGCCGGTGCGGCGGGTGCTGTACACGGTTCTTTGCAGCGCGGCGCACTGACGACCACTTTCACCGCGTCGCAGGGCTTGTTGCTCATGATCCCAAATATGTTCAAGATCGCCGGTGAACTGACCTCGACGGTGTTCCACATCGCCGCACGGTCGATTGCTGCCCAGGCGCTTTCCATCTTCGCTGACCACAGCGATGTGATGGCGGCGCGCTCAACTGGGTGGGGTATGCTGGCGTCTGCATCCGTACAGGAAGCACATGACTTCGCGCTCATCACGACCGCGGCAACACTTAAAGCGCGTGTGCCTTTCCTGCATTTCTTCGATGGCTTCCGCACCTCGCACGAAGTGTCGAAGATCAGTCTCGTTCCCGATGAAGTTATCCGCGCGATGATTGACGACGAGCTGGTCATAGCTCATCGCAATCGCGGTCTGGATTCAGATCGTCCGGTTTTGCGCGGTACTGCCCAGAATCCGGATGTTTACTTCCAGGCACGCGAGACAGTCAATCCGTTCTATCTGGCGACACCACAAATTGTCGAAGATGCTATGCAGCAATTTGGTGAGCTGACGGGTCGTTACTACCAACTGTATGAATATCATGGCGCACCAGATGCTGAACGTGTCATCGTGATCATGGCTTCTGGCGCTGAGGCAGCCCAGGAAGCGGTGGATGCACTCAATGCCCAGGGCGAAAAAGTCGGCGTGCTCAAAGTACGCATGTACCGCCCGTTCGATGTGGATCGCTTCGTAGCCGCCTTTCCGGCGACAACCAAATCTATCGCCGTCCTCGACCGCACCAAGGAACCGGGCGCAACAGGCGAGCCGATGTATCTGGATACCATCACGGCCCTGTTTGAAGGCTGGCCGCATGGTGCACTGCCGATGGTTACGGGTGGTCGCTACGGCCTGTCCTCGAAGGAATTCACCCCGGCGATGGTCAAGGGTGTCTTCGACAATATGCTGGCAGACCAGCCTAAGAACCACTTCACAGTCGGTATCATCGATGACGTCACCAACACCAGCCTGGATTACGATCCTGAGTTCGATGTTGAATCCGATTCGGTCGTGCGCGCGCTGTTCTACGGCCTCGGCAGTGACGGTACGGTTGGCGCCAACAAGAACTCGATCAAGATCATTGGTGAAAATACCAATAACTACGCGCAGGGCCACTTCGTCTACGACAGCAAGAAATCCGGCAGCATGACCGTTTCGCATCTGCGCTTCGGCCCGCAGCCGATTCACTCGCCTTACCAGATCACCCGCGCGAACTTCATCGCCTGCCATCAGACGGTCTTCCTTGAGAAGTATGATGTTCTGAAGGATGCGGTTAAGAATGGCATCTTCCTGCTGAACTCCACAGCTTCGCCGGAGACAGTCTGGGATACGCTGCCAGAGAAGTACCAGCGGCACATCATCAACAAGAACCTCGCGTTCTATGTGATTGATGCCTATAAGGTGGCGCGTGATAGCGGTATGCGTAATCGCATCAACACCATCATGCAGACCTGCTTCTTCGCGATTTCCGGCGTCCTGCCGCGCGACGAAGCCATCGAAGAAATCAATAAGTCAATCAAGAAGACCTACGGCAAGAAGGGCGACGAAATCGTCAAGATGAACCTGGTTGCCGTCGATAACACGATTGAAAATCTGCATAAGGTGACCGTACCGGATGCTGTAACCAGCAGCGCAGGCTTCCTACCGCCAGTTACACCGAATGCGCCCACATTTGTACAGAATGTTCTGGCGACGATGATCGCCCGTGACGGTGACAATCTACCCGTCAGTGCGATGCCGATTGATGGTACCTACCCAACAGGCACGACGCAGTACGAAAAGCGCAACCTGGCGCTGGAAATCCCGGTATGGGACCCCGATGTCTGCATCCAGTGTGGTAAGTGCGCGATGGTCTGCCCGCATGCGGTGATCCGCATCAAGGCATACGATGAAGCAGTTCTGGAAAATGCGCCGGAGACCTTCAAGGCCACGGATGCCCGCGACCGTGAATGGGGTGGCATGAAATACACCATTCAGGTTTCGCCAGAAGACTGCACCGCTTGTGGTATCTGCGTGGACGTCTGCCCAGCTAAGAATAAAGCCGCAGCAGGCCTCAAGGCTATCAACATGGAACCGCAGCCACCTATCCGCGAACAGGAAGTTGAAAACTGGGACTTCTTCGTCAACATTCCTGAGATGCCGCGTAACCTGATTAAGGTCAACAGCATTCGTCAGCAGCAGGTTCAGCAGCCGCTGTTCGAGTTTAGTGGGGCCTGCGCCGGTTGTGGTGAAACACCCTATCTCAAGCTCCTGACCCAGCTCTTCGGTGATCGCGCGATTATCGCCAACGCGACAGGCTGTTCATCGATCTATGGTGGCAACCTGCCGACGACACCCTGGTCACACAACAACGAAGGGCGTGGTCCGGCCTGGTCCAACTCCTTGTTTGAAGACAATGCTGAGTTCGGCCTGGGTATGCGCGTCGCACTCGATAAGCAAATCGAATACGCGCGTGAACTGGTTGCACGCCTCAGCGGCGAAATCGGCGGCACTTTGGCCGAGGCGATTCTCAACGCCGACCAGAGCGACGAACCAGGCATCTTCGAGCAGCGCGGACGTATCGCCACCCTCAAGGAACGCCTGAGTGGCATCAACAGCCCGGAAGCCAGGCAACTGCTGACCGTAGCGGATAACCTGGCTAAGAAGAACGTCTGGATTATCGGTGGTGATGGCTGGTCGTATGACATCGGTTATGGTGGTCTGGATCACGTCCTGGCCAGTGGCCGCAACGTCAACGTGCTGGTGATGGATACCGAAGTCTACTCGAACACCGGTGGCCAGTCCTCCAAGGCAACCCCACGTGCAGCCATTGCGAAGTTCGCTGCTGGTGGCAAGCCATCGCCCAAGAAAGACCTGGGCCGGATGATGATGACCTACGGTAATATCTACGTCGCACAGGTAGCGATGGGTGGACGCGACGAACAGACGCTGCGCGCCTTCCTTGAAGCCGAAGCTTATGACGGCCCATCACTCATCATTGCCTACAGCCACTGCATCGCTCATGGCATCAACATGAAGACCGCTATGCAGGACCAGAAGATGGCAGTCGATACGGGTCAATGGTTGCTGTACCGCTTTAACCCGACCCTGGCAGAAGAAGGCAAGAACCCGCTGACGCTCGACTCGCGCCAGCCAAAGAAGCCGGTCTCCGAATTCCTGCACATGGAAAACCGCTTCCGTATGCTGGAAATGAGCCGACCAGATGCTGCCAGCGTTATGTTCGAGGAAGCGCAAGGCGATGTGATCAAGCGCTGGGAAATGTACCAGTATCTGGCGCAGCGCCCCTACGGCCCCGCCGATGACAATGGTAGCTCAGGCACAGACGACTAATAGGAGCGATGTGGATGAATATTCAAACCAAGTATCTGGGATTCGATCTGAGGTCACCGCTGGTGGCCTCGGCATCACCCCTGGCGAAAGAACTCGATAATATCAAGAAGATGGAAGATGCGGGCCTGAGCGCCGTCGTGCTGAACTCCCTCTACGAAGAAGAAATCCGGGCAGAGCGGCAAGCATTGCTGCATCACCTGGAATATGGCACGGAAAGCTATGCTGAAGCCCTGAGCTACTTCCCGGAACCAGAAGTCTTTTATGCCAAGACTGATGCTTATCTGGAGCACATCAGCAAATGCCGTGAAGCCGTTGATATTCCGGTGATCGCCAGCCTGAATGGCTCGACACTCGGTGGCTGGACGGAATTCGCGCTCAAGATGCAGGAAGCTGGTGCGAGCGCGCTGGAACTCAATATCTACAGCATTCCGACTGATTTTGAGCAACCAGGTGCAGATGTTGAGCAGAATGTCATCGGTATTGTCAATTCCGTTAAGGAAGCCATCTCAATTCCGGTGGCGGTCAAGTTAAGCCCGTATTACAGCAATATGGCGCATATGGCCAAGAAGCTGGATGATGCAGGTGCCGATGCGCTGGTACTGTTCAACCGCTTCTATCAGCCAGACATCAACCTGGAAACGATGGAAACCGAGCCGAACATCCTCCTGAGTACGCCGCAGGCTTCGCGTCTGCCACTGCGCTGGATTGGCATCCTGTATGGCAACATCCAAGCTGATATGGCCGCAACGAGCGGTATTCACTCTGCTCAGGATGCTCTCAAGATGCTGATGGTGGGTGCCAACGTCACAATGATGACCTCGGCCCTGCTCAAATTCGGTATCGACCATGCCAAAGAGGTCGAAGCCAAGATGGTCCAGTGGCTGGAAGAAAATGAGTACGAGTCGGTCGAACAGTTGCGCGGCAGCATGAGCCAGAAGCACGGCGTTGACGCTGCTGCCTTCGAGCGTGCGCAGTACATGCGCGGCCTCAAGACTTACGCCGTCAATAGCTAGTTCATATCGTGTGAAAAAAAGACCGCTGCCGATGTGCAGTGGTCTTTTTGCTTACAGCGCTTTGATGAGTTGCAATGCGGGGTGATCCTCGCTCCATATTGTCGGGAACACTTCCAGCGGGACGAACTCCATCCCTTTATAAAATTCGCGTGTGAGGGCAAATTCCGGGCTGGGATGGGTGTCATTGAGTGTTTTGACCTGAAGAAATTTTACGCCTTCTTCACGCAGCATGGCCTCTGTGCTATCCAGAAGGGCGCGCCCAACACCGCGCCGATGATAGTCCACATGCACGGCGATCACCCATATTTCCACCGCCTGTGCATAGTGGCGCTTTAGCGAGAGGAACCCAATGGGCATGTCATCCTCATAGGCGATAAACGTTGGGTGTTCGTCCACATATTGTATGTAGGCTTCATTTATGGACTCAATACCGAACCATCTGTGCACGGACTGCAAAATCGGTCGGCAAATATCGGCTGAACCACTTTCGATATAATCAACTCGCACGGACAACTCCTTGACTAAGTTTTTAGCATTATAGTTGAAAAATGGAGACCAGAGGCGTATTGCGTTCGCGCCGATGATATGCCATAACAAACAGTATCTAATCAAAAATACCGAGGTCCCTATGCGTCCACTTCGCCTGCTCCTACTGCTGATGCCTGTTATATGGTCCCTGATTGTTGTGCCCTCTTTTGCCCAGGATGGCGCGCCGCAGTTACGCGATCTACCCGTTTTCGCTGACCAGCGTCACGGTATGTGGGCGGGGTCCGGCAATGGCCTGAACCTGGCTGTTGATGAGGGACCCGCGCTGCCTGTAGACGAAGATGTTACGCTGGATGGTCTGCCTTCGCTGCGCATTGAGGTGACGGGCGAATGCTGTGATGGCTGGTGGGCAACGGTCATTGCCAATGAAAACTGGGAAGCCTACGATCTGCGGCCTTATGTGGCTAATGGCGCGCTGGAGTTCAACATTCGGGGTGATGCCAACATCGATAATCTGGGCATCAACCTGCGCGATCATGTTAATACCCGTGACACTGTCGAGTTGGATGCCAATACAGTCAATCTGGCGCAGTACGTCAGCCTGAGCGATGAGTGGCAGGCAGTACGCATCCCGTTGCAGGATTTCGTCACCGATAGTGATTTTGAGCCGCGTCAGATGTTCCTCATCTCCATCAATAATGCCGGAGATGTACTGGGAACGCTGTGGATCAACAACCTACGCTTTACCTCGCCCGATGTTGAACCTCAGGTGGCTGCAATCAAAGTCAATCAGGTCGGCTATCCGGCTGATGCCGAAAAAGTGGCGCTGGTCAGCAGTTTTACACCGGATTTCAGTGATGGGCAGGCCTTCTTTGTGCTGGATGCTATGACGGGTGCGGTCGTCTATACGGGCGAACTGGCACTAATGACAGATTTCGATACGGCTTCTGGTGAGCATGTCTGGTCAGCCGATTTCAGCGACTTCACGACGGAGGGCACCTATTTCCTTAATGTAGAAGGCGCGGACGAATCGCCGCGTTTCCGTATTGGGGCAGGCGTTTATGACGATCTGCTGGTCGATATCATGCGCTATTACTATTTGCAGCGGCAGGGCATCGAACTGGCATCAGAATATGCAGGACCATTCGCGCGGGGCATCGGCCATCCGCTGGATAGTGTGGCCGAGTTCCGTTCTGGGATTGCCAGCTCGCAGGATGCTTCCGGCGGTTGGTATGACGCTGGCGATTATGGCAAATACGTCAACGCCGGAGCGCTGGCTGTGTCTGACTTATTATGGGCGTATCGCATGTTCCCAGAGCAATTCACAGATGGTCAATCCAACATCCCTGAGAGTGGCAACGGTGTGCCTGACTTACTGGACGAGGTTCGCTGGGAACTCGACTGGATGCTGAAAATGCAGGACGCCGCATCGGGCGGTTTCTGGTCGCGCGTCAGTGGCACGGAAGATGTCTTGCCGGATGCGGCGGTTGAGACGCGCTATATCGAGGACAGTGATGGCAGTCGCACCAACGTCATGCCGACCGCCAACAGCGCCTCGGCGGTTGCCGCCCTGGCGATGGCCAGCACTATTTACGATGACTTTGATCCTGAATTTGCGGCGACCCTATTAACGGCAGCGGAAGCCGGATGGGCCTATTTAGAAGCGAACCCTGACGGTGTGGATTCGATCCCTGGCCCCTATATGGACAATGAGGACGAGGACAACCGTCTGTGGGCGTCGGCAGCCCTGTATAACGCCACCGGAGCAGATCACTACAACCAGTATTATTTATCCAACTACCAGAGCTTTGCGGACCTGTGGCAGAGCCGTATCGACAATGCCTATGGCGTCGGTTTGATGGGCATGGTCGGGTTCATGGAATATGGTATGTCGGCAAATACCGATCAGGCCGCTATCGACTGGTTTACGGAGCAGTACGGTCCCTGGCGCGCCCATATGATCGAACGGTCGGAAACAAGCGCATGGGGTACGACGCTGCTTGATGAGGATTTTTACTGGGGCAGCAATGGGCCGGCGCTGTATACGATGGTCACAATGGCTGTTGGCGATACCATCACCGGACAGAACGATGGTGCCACTTTGCGAGTCGCCCAGCAGACCGTGAATTACATCCTGGGGCAGAATCCGCTGCGATTCAGCTATGTTTCCGGTTATGGCATAGATAGCGTCCGACACCCGCATTCGACAATGTGGAGCAAGGACGGCATCGACGCGGTTCCGGCAGGCGTTATGGTAGGCGGTGCCAATGCCTTTACCAACCCGCTGCTATATTCGAGCTATCCAGCCAAGCGGTATGTAGACAGCGACCATGCGTGGTCCGTCAATGAGCATACCGTTTATTGGAACAGTCCGCTGGTGTTCACCCTGGCTATGATCCAGGCTGGCTAATACGGCAAAGGTGACAGGTGTCACCAGCGGACATGATGCCCGCCTACAGCATTCGTCAAGCAAATTGGATACACTAAGCATACCCACTTCATGCTGTGAAACTGGGTATGTTTGTCTGCTTAACACACACATTGCATTATTTGTTGGGCCGCATTGGCATGACGAGACATGCAATCATCAAAAAAGCTATTTAGACTAGGATTTGTGATGACCCTCCAAGAACCTAAACTCCAAATATCTGACCTCATTTCTCAAATGACCCTGGAAGAAAAAGCCGCCCTGTGTACAGGTGCCAGCCCCTGGCGTACCGTTGGCATCGAGCGGTTGGGCCTTGAGCCGATTGTTTTGTCTGATGGGCCGCATGGGCTACGACGTGCATCTGAAATTGACTCGATGATGGTCGAAAGCCTGCCCGCGACCTGCTTCCCGGTTGCAGCGACGCTGTCATCTTCGTGGGATGTTGAACTGGCTGGTAAATTAGGGCAAGCCATCGCTGAAGAAGCGATTGATATTGGCGTCGATATTGTGCTTGGCCCTGGCATGAACATCAAACGTTCGCCGCTGTGTGGCCGCAATTTCGAGTATTTCTCAGAAGATCCACTGCTGGCCGGGAAGATGGCAGCAGGATTAATCGAGGGTATGCAGAGCAAAGGCGTCGGCGCCTGCGTCAAGCACTTTGCTGTCAACAACCAGGAAACACGGCGCTTTACCGTCGATGCGGTTGTGGATGAGCGCACGCTGCATGAAATCTATCTGGCTGGCTTTGAGCTGGCTATCCGCAGCAGCAAGCCCTGGACGGTAATGTGCTCTTACAACTCGGTCAATGGCACCTTCGCTGCGGAAAATCACTACCTGCTGACGGAGGTTCTGCGCGACCAATGGGGCTTTGAAGGCTTCGTGATGTCCGACTGGGGTGCGGTCCATGATCGGCCTGAGGGCGTCAAAGCCGGACTGGACCTGGAAATGCCGGGGCCCTCCCCTGATCGTACGCAAGCGGTCATTGATGCTGTAAACAGCGGCGACCTTGACATGGCGACGCTCGATACGGTGGTTGAGCGCCTGCTGAAGGTTATTCTGCACGCCCAGGAAACACCCAAAGGCGGCGGCGTAATTGACGTTGAAGGTCATCATGCGCTGGCGCGCAGTATCGCCGCAGATTGTATGGTCATGTTGAAGAACGAAGATGGCGTGCTACCGCTGGAAGGCAATGAACGCATCGCGGTCATTGGTCAGGCCGCCCGGATGCCTGTTTTCCAGGGTGGTGGCAGCTCGCATATCAATACAACCAAGGTCGATAACGCGCTCGAATTCCTGCGGCAGCGCAGTGAAGTGCAGTACGCCATTGGTGATGCCAGCGTCGAGCTAAATCAGGAGGCGATAGATGAAGCGGTGGTGCTGGCTAATAACGCCGATGTCGCCCTGCTGTTCATCGCCCTACCGGAAAGCGTCGAGTCAGAAGGTTATGATCGTCCCAATCTGTATCTGACGCCGCAGCAGGTGGCCCTGATCCATGCTGTCGCGGCTGCTAATCCGCGCGTCGTGGTCATCCTCAATAACGGTTCAGCCATCGACATGCACTCATGGATCAATGACGTCGATGCGATCATCGAAGCGTGGCTGCCTGGACAGGCAGGCGCGGGGGCTGTCGTCGATATTCTCTTCGGTGATGTGAACCCATCCGGCAAATTGGGTGAAACTTTCCCCATAAAGCTATCTGATACGCCGTGCCACCTCAACTTCCCCGGTGAAAAAGATACTGTTCATTATGGCGAAGGCATCTACGTTGGCTACCGGGGATACGATGCGATGGAACGCGATGTGCTGTTCCCCTTCGGTTTTGGCCTTAGCTATACGCAATTTGAATACAGCAACCTGTCTGTTTCTGCGACGAACTTCAAGTTAGGCCAGCCACTGACGGTCACATTGGATGTCACCAATGTGGGCTATGTCGCCGGTAAGGAAATCGTGCAGCTTTATGTTTCCGATGTGGAATCGCGGTTGCCACGCCCGATTAAGGAGTTGAAAGCCTTCGCAAAAGTCGCGCTGGAACCAGGTGAAACCAAGCAGATAACGCTGACGCTGGATGACCGCGCCTTTATGTTCTACGACCCGGATTATGGCCAGTGGTTGGCAGAAGCAGGCGCGTTTGACCTGCTGGTGGGGGCTTCATCGGCAGATATTCGCCTGACAGCACAGGTCAACCTGACCGAGGGTTCCGCTGTTGCGTCACTACTGCATGTCTACAGCACACTCAAAGACTGGATGAGCGATCCAAAGGGCGCCGAAATCGTAAAACCGATGATCGACAACTTTGCCTCACAGGCAATGGGTGATGCCGAGGCGCTCGGTGTCGATAGTATGCTCGTCTTTTTCCAGGATTTGCCGCTGACACAGGTACTGCGCTTTACAGGTGCAGGTGGAAGTGAATCACCGGACAAGATCGTTCAGGCCCTTGTTGACAAAGTCCACGCATAAAGGGGTGTTCTATGCCCACAGATTTTGACATCGGCATCATGTTCCGGTGCCAGAACCCGCCTGAACAGCTTGTGACGTTTGTGCAGCAAGTGGAAACGGCTGGCTTCGATGAAGTCTGGATCGTTGAAGACTGTTTTTTCGCCGGAGGCATCGCGTCCGTCGCGACGGCCCTCTCCCATACGGAATCAATCACGGTCGGGCTGGGCATTCTGCCTGCGGTGGTGCGTAATGCTGCCTTCGTCGCTATGGAACTCAGTGCCTTGCTGCGCCTGTTCCCAGGGCGCTTTCTGCCAGGTTTCGGTCATGGCGTCGGCGTTTGGATGAAGCAGGTCGGGGCCTTCCCGCCCTCACAATTGGCTGCTCTGGAAGAAGTGACGACGGTTGTTCAGCGCTTGCTGGCAGGTGAAACCGTGACCTTCAACGGTCAGACTGTGAATCTGGATGCGGTTAAGCTGGATTTCCCTCCGGCTGAGGTGCCAGTCATCTCGCTGGGTGTGCGCGGCCCTAAGTCGCTGCAACTGGCTGGCCGTGTGACCAACGGCACCTTGCTGGCGGAATTCGCTTCGCCGGAGTATGTCGCCTGGGCGCGGGAGCAAATCAGGCTGGGGCAAGCATCAGTCGGCAAAGCCAATGAGCCACATCGGCTGACGGTCTATGCGTTCTGTGTGGTTGATGAGGACCATGAAGCCGCCTTTGCTAAAGTGCGTCCGAGTATTGCGGGTGCGATTGCCAATCGTCATATGGATTTCTATCTGGAACCGCTGGGCCTGCTGGACGCCGCAAATAAGCTGGCTGAAGGGGGTCGCGAGTACGTCGAGCGGCATCTGCCTGATGAGTGGATTTCCAAACTGGCGGTTGTGGGCACACCACAGGAGTGTAAAGCCTCGATAGAAGCGTTGGCCGATGCAGGCGCAGACAGTGTTGTGCTGGTGCCTTTGGAGCCAGATGATCGCGCTTTGCAGACCTACATGCAGTCACTGCTGCCGTTGTTTGATTAAACGCTCATTTCTCTACTAAAGAAGGGCATAGATGATCGTCATCTGTGCCCTTTTTATTTTCTCATGAATTCGTCATTAAAGAGGCAGACCAATCACTTGACAAATATTTTAGGCAAGGCTAAAATACGTGTTAGAAGGTTGAAATTCTGAATTGATAGGCGTATAAAATGCCAGTTACACTGGATCGATTGGAAAAAGGACAAAGCGGTATCGTCACTGACCTGACGTGTACAGGTTCCAATCGCCGGCGCATGATGGACCTGGGCATACTGCCAGGGACATTACTCACGGTCGAATTCACCAGCCCATTGGGCGACCCAACTGCCTATCGTGTGCGTGAGAGCCTGATTGCCCTGCGCCGCGCCCAGGCAAAGGAAATCGAGATCGAACCGATTGTAACTGAGGCATCAGATCACGCTTTGTCGGATAACGCTTTAACAGAAACTGAACTTAGGGAGACGGAACGCTCATGACGATGCAAGCTATGCCCGCTACCTGCCAGACATGCCCCGCTTATAATGCTGCCAGCCTCAAAAAGCTCGGCGTCAGCACTGAAGGCGCAGATTACGTGATCGCACTTGCGGGTAACCCCAATACAGGCAAGAGCACCGTTTTTAACGCACTGACGGGTCTGCGGCAGCATGTGGGCAATTGGCCGGGTAAAACGGTCGCCCGTGCAGAAGGCGGCTTTACCTACCACGATAAGACCTACAAACTGGTTGACCTGCCAGGGACATATTCTCTGCTTTCAACCAGCACGGACGAGGAAATCGCCCGTAACTTCATCCTGTTTGGCCAGCCATCGGTCACGATTGTGGTGGTTGATGCCACACGTCTGGAACGCAACCTGAATCTGGCGCTGCAAATCCTGCAAATCACGGACCGCGTGGTGGTGGCGCTCAACCTGATGGATGAAGCCAAACGTCACGGTATCGAGATTGATGTGCGTCACCTGTCGCGCAAGCTGGGTGTACCTGTTATTCCGATGGCCGCCCGCCAGATGCAGGGTATCCCGGAACTGCTTGATGCAATTGATAATGTTGCACGCAACAAGGTCGCTACCAAGCCGCATCACATTCGGCAGCAGGATTCCCAGGTGGAATATGCGCTGAATACGCTGGTTGAAGAAATCGAAGCCGCCTACCCAGGTTTGCCAAATGCGCGTTGGGTTGCCCTGCGTTTGCTGGATGGTGACGAAAGCATCGAACAGGCCATTAGCGAGAATCGGTTGGGCACGCTGGCAGAGACTGCAACCATTATGCAGCAACCCGCTCCTGAACCGATCATAGCCGTAGAAGCAATCTCATGACACGTAACCTGGGCGAGGAGCCCAAACCAAGCATTCTAGAAACAGCTAAACAGCTACGCGCGGAACTGAGCGAAGACTATCACGATAAGGTGATGACGGCGATTTACGCCGATGCTGCTCAGATCGCTGATACCACCATCAGCCGCGATACGAAAAAAGCCAACCTGACTTTTGATCGCGCTCTGGATCGGATTCTGACGCATCCGATTGGTGGCTTCGTCGCGATGGGGCTGATGTTCCTGATCGTTTTCTGGATTACGATTGCAGGGGCCAACATCCCGTCACAGATGCTGGGCGACCTACTTTTGGGCACGGTTTACAACCTGCTGCATCAGTTGGCGACCGCACTCAGCTTGCCCGTATGGCTTTCCGGCTTTTTGATTGATGGTATCTATCTGGCGACAGCCTGGGTCATCGCGGTTATGCTGCCGCCGATGGCGATTTTCTTCCCGTTATTTACCTTGCTGGAAGACTTTGGCTATCTGCCGCGTGTGGCCTTCAATCTGGATCGTTTGTTTGCCAGTGCCGGAACGCACGGTAAGCAGTCACTTTCCATGATGATGGGCTTTGGCTGCAACGCCGCTGGTGTGATTTCCACCCGCATTATCGACAGCCCGCGGGAGCGCCTGATCGCGATCCTGACCAATAACTTCAGCATTTGTAATGGCCGCTGGCCGACGCTGATCCTTATGGGCACGATTTTTATTGGCGCGCTGGCCCCACCAGCTCTGGCCAGCCTCGTGGCCGCGCTCAGTGTCGTGACCATTGCTGTCCTCGGTATTGTGATGACGCTCATCGTATCCTGGGGCTTATCAAAAACCTGGCTAAAGGGCGAAACATCGGTTTTCAGCCTGGAACTGCCGCCATACCGTCCGCCACAAATCCTGCAGACGCTGTACACGTCGATTATCGACCGTACGCTGATCGTGCTCTGGCGCGCGGTCATGATGGCTGCTCCGGCAGGTGCCGTCATCTGGTTGAGCAGCAACATCATGATTGGCGATGCCAGCATCGCTGCCCATCTGGTCAATTTGCTGAATCCGATTGGCTGGTTCCTGGGAATGAATGGCGTGATTCTGGTTGCCTACATTGTGGCAATCCCAGCCAACGAAATCGTCATTCCAACGATCTTGATGCTAACCATGACGCTAGGCAAAGTCGCTGGTGCACAAGCAGGCGTGATGATCGAACTGGACGATGCGCAGGTCTACCATGTGCTGACTGAAGTCGGTGGCTGGACGCTGCTGACGGCGATCAACCTGATGCTGTTCAGTTTGCTGCATAATCCATGCAGCACGACCATCCTGACCATCTGGAACGAAACCAAGAACCTCAAATGGACGATGGTGGCGACGTTCCTGCCAATTGCAATGGGCGTGGCTGTGACCTTCACGACGACACTGGTCGCACATCTGTTGGGCTTCGTCTAGGACATCGATGGACTTAGCGCCAGCACGGGCACAAACAACTCAAAAGACATATCATAAGCGGGATACATAAGTATTCCGCTTTTTGATTTTTTGAGGAGTTTGTCATATGGCATTTAATGGCTTAAATATGAATCTCGGCAATTTGTCGCTGCTTTCTAACGCCCAGACGCGCTCGATCAGTGCAGAGAATTTCGACGGCGAGAAGGGGAAGGGCGGCATGGCGACGACTGGCGCGGGTGCGAATGCTGCGCGCGATCTGGGCCAGGGTTGGAAAGTGTCGCCGTGTATTAATATTGCGCCGCTGGCAACGGTCACGCTGGCCAATATCGACGGTCCTGGGGCCATCCAGCATATCTGGCTGACCTGTCATCCGAGCATGTGGCGCAAGCTCATTATTCGCTTTTACTGGGATAACGAAGAAACGCCTTCGATTGAAGTGCCGCTGGGCGATTTTTTCTGCAATGGCTGGTGTGAGCGCAGCAGCGTCGCCTCCCTGCCAATTGCCGTAAATACCGCTGGCGGGTTCAACGCTTACTGGCAGATGCCATTCCGCCAGCATGCCCGCATCACTTTGGAAAATCTGATAGATGAGGAACTCAGGAATTTTTACTACCAGATCACATATACACTCACCGAGGTTCCTGACGATGCCGCTTATCTGCATGCCCAATGGCAGCGCAGCAATCCGCTGGCATACAAAACGGACCATACGCTATTAGAAGGCGTTACAGGCAAAGGGCAGTATGTGGGGACGTATATCGCCTGGGGCAGCAATAACAATGGCTGGTGGGGCGAAGGTGAAATGAAGTTCTTCATGGATGGGGACACGGATTATCCGACTATTTGTGGGACGGGTACGGAGGATTACTTCGGTGGGGCGTGGGGCTTTGAGGAACCCCAGGGCCAGTATGGCGCTTATACGACGCCCTATCTCGGCTTCCATCAAGTGATTCGACCAGAGGGCACATTTAAGAGCCAGTTGCGATTCGGCATGTATCGCTGGCATGTGATGGACCCGATCCGTTTTGAGGAAAATCTGCGGGTGACAATCCAGGCACTGGGATGGCGGCACAATGGCACCTATCTGCCGTTACAGGACGACATCGCTTCGACAGCGTTCTGGTACCAGACGGAGCCACATGCCCCGTTCCCACAACTGCCAGACTATGAATTTCTGGAAGTGATTTAGCGAACTGCGAAAACAAGAACGCCCTCTGCATGGAGGGCGTTTTGCTTGTTGAATGATCGCGCTTAGGCGACGCTCGTTTCCGGCTCATCGGATACTTCAAACTGGCTGTTGTACAGTTCGGCATAGAAGTCGCCGCGTTTGAGCAACTCTTCGTGGCTCCCCTGTTCGACGACATCGCCATCGCGCATGACGAGGATGGAATCCGCATTGCGGATGGTTGACAGACGGTGGGCGATGACAAAGCTGGTACGACCGACCATCAGACCGTCCATTGCGCGCTGGATGAGCACCTCAGTACGGGTATCGACCGAGCTGGTGGCCTCATCCAGAATCAGCATGCGCGGGTCAGCCAGGATGACGCGAGCAATCGTCAGAAGCTGCTTCTGGCCCTGAGACACATTGCCGGATTCCTCATCGAGCACGGTCTGGTAGCCATCCGGCAGCGTGCGCACAAAATGGTCAACATGGGCGGCTTTGGCGGCTTCGATGACTTCCTCGTCAGTCGCATCCAGGCGACCATAGCGGATGTTCTCCATGATGGTGTCGTTGTAGAGCCAGGCATCCTGCAACACCATGCCGATGGCCTGACGCAGGTCATAGCGGGTGAAATCGCGGATGTCATAACCATCGACGCGAATCGCGCCTTCATTGACATCGTAGAAGCGCATCAGCAGCTTGACCATGGTAGTCTTGCCAGCGCCGGTCGGGCCAACGATGGCGATCTTCTGGCCAGGCTGAATCTCTGCCGAGAAATCGCGAATGACCAGTTCATCGGGTTTGTAGCCAAACTTGACATGGTCGAATGTTACCTGACCCTGGATGTTCTCAGCGGTGATTGGCGTGGTTGTGTTCGGGACTTCTTCCTCTTCGGCCAGGAATTCAAAGACACGTTCCGCAGCGGCGGCTGTCTGTTGCAGCACGTTGGAGATATTGGCGATCTGCGTAATCGGCTGCATGAACTGGCGCGAATACTGGATGAACGCCTGGATGTCGCCAACGGTGATCGCGCCCTGAATCGCCAGATAGCCACCGATCAGCGAGACGACGACATAGCCCAGGTTGCCGACGAAGGTCATGATTGGCATCAGCAAACCAGAAAGGAATTGTGACTTCCAGGCGGTATTGTAAAGCGTATCGTTGTAGACCTCGAAGGCTTCGATACTGCGTTCTTCACCATTGAACGCCTTCATCACATCATGGCCGCCATACATCTCTTCCACATGACCGTTCAGATGACCGAGGTAGGTCTGCTGCTCTCGGAAATAGATCTGTGAGCGGCTGATGACCAGACCAATAATCACAAACGACAGCGGAATAATCAGGATGGTGGCCAAAGTCATGGGAACACTGATCGACAGCATCATGACCAGTACGCCGATGAGCGTGGTCGCTGAGGTGACGATCTGACCGAGGCTCTGGTTCAGGGTCTGACTAACGGTATCGACATCGTTGGTAATACGAGAAAGCACCTCGCCCTGGCTGGTCTTGTCGAAGTAACGCAGAGGCAGGCGATTCATCTTCTCGGAGATATCGCTGCGCATGCGATAGGTGACTTTCATGGCGACACCAGCCATCACCCAACCCTGAATGTAGCTGAAGATGGTCGAGATGATGTACAGCACCAGCAGCAAGCCGATGATATTGCCAATAAAGACAAAATCAATGCCTTCACCACTACCCGCGAGCTGGCCCATCACGCCTTCAAACAGTTTGGTGGTTGCCTCGCCCAGGATTTTAGGCCCGACGATAGCGAAGATGGTCGATGCCATCGCGAAGATCAGCACGACGATGATTGACAGGCGGTATTCGCTCAGGTAATTGATGAGCTTGCGCATCGTGCCTTTGAAGTCGCGAGCTTTTTCGCCACTGCCGATCATGCCATGTGGGCCACCGCCCATCGGGCCACCCCGACCAGGGCCTCGAGGCGCAGCGGAACTGCTTTCGTTGGGTTTTACGCCGTTACCATTTTGTTTGTTTTCACTCATGATGCCAGTTCCTCCATGCTCAACTGCGACTGGGCGATCTCTCGATAAACCTCACAGGTTTCCATCAGTTCGTCGTGCGTTCCCTTGCCCACGATCCGGCCCTCATCGAGGACGACAATCTGCTCGGCATGTTTAATGGTAGACACACGCTGACTGATGACAATCACTGTGCTGTTCTGGGTGCGTTCACGCAGGGCGCGGCGCAAAGCGGAATCCGTTTTGTAGTCTAAAGCGGAAAAACTGTCATCGAATATGTAGATGGGCGGGTTTTTCACCAGCGAGCGAGCAATCGCCAAACGCTGGCGCTGACCACCGGAGACATTACTACCGCCCTGGGCAATTTCTGTCTCAAGCCCTTCCGGTTTTTCGTTGATGAACTCGTTAGCCTGGGCGATGCGGGTCGCATCTGCCAATTCGCTTTCAGAAGCATTTTCATCCGCATAGCGTAAGTTGCTATCGATGGTGCCACTGAACAAAACTGCCTTCTGCGGATTGAAACCCAGTTTCGCACGCAGATCGTGCTGGGTCACATCGCGGATATCCACACCGCTGATGAGAACTTCGCCTTCGGTCACATCGTAGAAGCGCGGCAGTAAGTTCACCAATGTCGATTTGCCGCTGCCAGTCGAGCCAATGATGGCGGTTGTTTCACCTGGTTTTGCTATAAAGTTCAGGTCGTGCAGAACATCTTCTTCCGCGCCAGGATAGCGGAACGACACATTGCGGAATTCCACGCTGGCGTCGAAAGGCTTCGGGAATTGAACCGGTTTTGCCGGGTCTTTGATGATGGCTTCGGTTTCCATGACATCCGCAATACGATCCGCAGAGACAGCCGCGCGTGGCAGCATGATGAACATAATCGACATCATCAGGAAGCTCATAACAACCTGCATGGCATACTGCATGAAGGCGATCATATCGCCTACCTGCATGGTGGATTCTGCGACTTGATGCGAGCCAACCCAGATAATCAAGATGCTGGCCAGGTTCATGATGAGCATCATCATCGGCATCATGGCCGCCATCGCCCGACTGACGAACAGGTTATTGTTGGTCAGGTCGATGTTGGCCTTGTCAAAGCGGCTTTCTTCAAATGATTGGGTATTGAATGCACGAATCACCATCATGCCAGATAGATTTTCGCGAGCGACCAAATTGAGGCGATCTGTCAGCGTCTGAATGATGCGGAACTTGGGCAGCACCAGCGAGAACATGACTATAATCAAGGTCAGCAGGGCGGCTACCGCGACGGCAATTGTCCACCACATATTGGCATCGGTATTGAGGGCCATGATGATGCCGCCAACGCCCATAATCGGCGCATAGAAGGCGATACGGATCAACATAACCATCAGCATCTGCAACTGGGTGATGTCGTTGGTCGTACGCGTAATCAGCGATGAAACCGAGAACTTGTTGAACTCGTGGTGAGAGAAGCCCTCAACCTTGGTAAACAGGTCTCTGCGCAGATTGCGTGCCATGCCAGCCGCAGTTTTGGCAGCCAGATAGCCAACAGTGATGGTACAGACCCCTGAAAACAGCGAGATCGCCAGCATCGTCAGGCCAGTGCGGACGACATAGTTCGTCTGTAGGCTGTTTGTATCCATACCGAGTGCTTCGTATTCGCTTTTTACAGCACTCACAGCCGCCTGAACAATCAAGGTATCCGGCATGGATGCCATACGTTCGTTGATCTGCAACAGGATTGGATCACGCACAATTTGTGGCAAATTTTGCAGGACCGTGAAGGCATCGACACCTTCTGGCAGAGATGACAGATCAAGGGTCATATTGTCCGGCATGTTGATCGATGACATACCCTCGGTGTCGCCTGTGCCGGACGATGCCTGTTCAATGCCGCTGACGACCAACAAGGCTTTGCCCATAACAGGGTTGAGTGCCTCGATAGTTTCCGCGCTGGTATCCTGTAACACATAAACAGGTTCATCAGCGATGACCGGGTAGGCATCGCGTGTGGCCTGATCGGCTGAAGTGGCATCTTCCAGCTTGAATGCGGCCAGGACGGTGCTGGCCTCGTCCTCGCTCATGAACAGCAGCAATCTGTCCATCTGCGATTGGCGAATGGCCGCTGGAACAGCATCTTCGATACCCCCCTGTTGAATACCGACGTTGACGATGCTGCCGGTATAGGTGGGTAGCGATAGATCGGCGATAGCTTGCGCAAATAACAGCAGAATCGCAGTGATCACGATGCCGAGAAATGGCTTAACGTAACCAGATAATCGAATCATATGCTTTGTGAATCCTTCTTATTGGTCTTGAGTGCTGCATGTGCTGAACATTGCCATCATGCATGGCAATACCCATACGAATAGTTGATCATCTTCGTTTTACGACAATCTACGACAAAAGCAATTAGACTTATCGGCAGGTATTTTCTGAATCCGGGGGAGATAGGTCGCTCAGGCGTTTGAGTGCAGGCAAAAAGATACTGGCTGCCGCCAGTTCCTCTTCAGTCATGCCTCTCAGCAAATCCGTAGCATAATTGACCATGGTCTGTTTTGTCTGCTCAGCCAGGGTAATTCCGGCTTCTGTTACCTGCAACAGATATTGACGGCGATCATCTGGTTTGCGTACGCGGGTGAGCAGGCCGCGCTCTACCAATGACTGCGTCAATGAGCTGACGGATTGCAGACTCACATTGCGCTTACGCGCGATTTCGCTGGCTGTCATGGGCGTTTCCATCAAAGCCACCAGCGTAAAAACCTGCATCAGTGTGATGTCATCGTCATTCGTCTGATGGGTAAAAGAAAAAATCGCCCGATTCAGGCGAGGCATCGTCTCCAACACTTCCCGTGCTACGCGACGAGCATCCCAGGTATCCGTCATAATCGCCCCAAATTCATCAAAGCAGTTGATAGTCAATCACATTGATAATCAATCTAGTTGAGTATCTGGTTGGTGTCAATAGGCACAGGACATAATTTACGTATCTCTTACCTTTACCGCACTCTGATTCACTTCTACCCATTCCCAGTGTGTTGTGCAGAACAGCGGCAGTAAAAGTGCCAGCTTATGGCTGTGACAGACATCCAGTTACGAATGCAGCAAAAATGCCAAGACTATATTTGCTTGCGTCAAAAGACGGTCTTTCGTGTGCTTTCAGTTCGTCATTTCGCACTAATTTACGCTCAAATCTCATCTATATGAAGCACAAACTAGTGCATTATGCATAAATTTGTTTAGATCACAGTTTAAGTCAATAAGATACAGCATGTCTTTTTTGTCTTATTTGACTATTTCCAGGCGATTTCTGGCGTCAGAATTGTCATAATTTACTAAAACGTTCGCTTAAAGTTCATCATATGTTGCTGTCAACAGGTCCCAGGGCCAGAGTTAGACTAGCGACCATGTTGCAAGGGGTACCAAGGAGAGGTGTGAAGAGGTCAGTCTAAATACCCAGTGTCAATGCTTTTGTTGACCGCCCTTCTGGACGATCAACCCATCGGCGATGACAGCATGAGCTGCCACCTGCTTGTTCTGCAAGTCTTACAACGATTACGTTGATATCGCTAAGGGGAATTCGATGAAGGATTTGAAGAAATACCGCAAACGTTCTCGGCATGTGTATCGTCTGCTTTCCATCGCCATTGCTGCGGTGATACTGACACTGATTGTGCCAGTGATCCGAGCGCAAGACGATGCCGCCGTTACAGCAGATACTATAGCGGCGCTACAAGGTTCGATTGACACAACCTGGGTACTCTTAACAGGCTTCCTGGTCTTCTTTATGCAGGTCGGGTTCGCAATGCTAGAAGCTGGTCTGATCCAACAGCGCGGCGTCGTCAATGCGCTGCTAGAAAACTTCATGGATGCTGGCCTGACGGGTCTGGCATTCTGGGCCGTTGGTTTTGGTCTGGCTTTTGGTACGCCACACGAAAGTGGCCTATTCGGCACGAGCAATTTCTTCCTCAGTGATGCGCTCTCATTCGCAGATGGCGCGCCAGTTTATGCTGGCGCTGGCTTAAGCACATTCACCCTGTTCTTCTTCCAGTTTGCCTTCGCAGCGACTGCCAGCACCATCACGACTGGCGCGATGGCAGAACGTACCGATTTCGTCGGTGATGTGATCTACAGCATTATCGCAGGCGCGATCATTTATCCGCTGGTTGTGCACTGGACCTGGGGCGGTGGCTGGTTGGCACAGCGTGGTTTCTTCGACTTTGCAGGCAGCACGGTCGTCCACACCGTCGGCGGTGTCATGGCGCTGATGGGTGCCATCATGCTTGGCCCACGTGTGGGGCGTGTTTTCGGTGAGATGCCCAAGCCGCATAACCTTAGCCTAGCAACCATCGGTGCGGGTATCCTGTGGTTCGGCTGGTACGGCTTTAACCCTGGTTCCACATTGGGTACGGGCGACACAGGTTTGATGGGCCTGGTAACGGTGAATACAACCCTGGCCTGCTCTGCGGGTACGGTGGTTGCAATGTTCTTCCTCTACATCCGCAGTGGCAAATGGGACCTGAGCATCACACTCAACGGTGCGCTGGCTGGCCTGGTGGCGATTACGGCAGGTTGTGCGTTTGTGGCCCCTTGGGCATCCGTTGTCATCGGCGCGATTGCTGGTGTGCTGGTCATCCTGGTTGTCGATCTTATCGAATCCCTGAAAATTGACGATCCGGTCGGCGCGTTCGCGGTTCATGGTGCTTGCGGCATTTTCGGCACATTGATGATCGGCATCGTGGGCCAGCCGGAACTGATGGGCGGGTCCACCAGTCTGCTGGTCGGCGGTGGCTTTGAAACATTCATCAACCAACTAATTGGTTCGACAGCCGTCGTCATCTGGACAGCCGTCACAGCCGGTATCACCTTCGGCGGTTTGAAGGCGATTGGCCACCTGCGCGTCAGCTCCAAAGCAGACGAGATGGGTATTGATGCCTACGAACATGGTGCATCGCTGTGGCCAGATGTCCTGCCTATGCCAGGTGATGGTCCGGTGATGGTCAGCGAAACAATGGGTGCCAAGTCGCCGGCAATGGGTGACTAAGGTAAGACAGAGTCAGATGATGCAGAGGGGGCCTAGGCCCCCTCTTTTCGTTTTGAGCATTCTGAAAATGCAGCTAGGCGTTGTGGTGGTATGTTTCCCAACCGAAGTACGTCTCGAATGCCTCTGCCAGGATGGCTGCTGAATGCGAAGCATTCATGGCGGCATGGTGCTCAAAACCGTTTTTGACGATGTAACGCAGCAAGCCCTGAAGCTCTGGTACTTCAACCAGGGCGCGACTACCAAATGTCTCCATCGGATCATCAACGAACATACCATCGCCCACATAGGCTTTCATGACGCCGTTGCGATCATCAGTGGTGATGCGAGCATAGCTAAACGGCCCTGATGGGGTGCGTCCCTGAACAATGCCGTAGGTGTTCTCGTCGCCGAGGGTCGAACCCAGAATCGGTGCGTAGCCCATTTCAAAGTCATCTTCCGGGAAGAAGCTCTTGGCCCAGTTGCCACAATGGAACAGCACACACTTATTGGGGTCATCTGCGTAGTTGTTGTTCCAATCAACCAGGGCGCTGGGCGTATTGGACGCCAACTGCAAGGCATACATCGACACGACGCCGGTGACGTCCACTTCGCAGGCGCTGGGCAGCAGTTGCTCGCTCATCATGCTCATGAGGGTACAGACGTTAACGCCATAGTTGGCTTGCAGGGAATCCCAGCATTGGATGGCTGACGCGGTGATGTCCAGCTTCTGCATCCAGTCGTCGATGACGACGCCAATCTTCGCCATTTTAAGCAGCGAAGGTGAGGGCACGCCATCGGTCTTGACGTAGCTCATGATGCGGTCAATACGTTCCCTGACGCGACCATCATCGTCAGCCAGCTTACGCGCCGGACCAAAGATATCAGTCAGGTCGATGGTCTGGACGCTCATACCGACGGATTGCAGCAGTTTTTCGCTATAACGGGTGGTGTTAAAGGCGTTCGGGCGGGCACCGATGGCACCCAGACGGGCATTGCGCAGGCCCTTGACTACACGGCATACCCCCATGAACTGCCTCAGATCAGCCTTGAAGGACTCGCTCTTGGGATGAACGGTATGCAGTTGGGTGACGCTGTATTTATAGCCGTACTGGTAGAGGTTGTTGCACGCAGAAATTTTGCCACAGAAGGCATCTCGACGACGCGAGGGAATCATCTGGTTGAGGTCATCGGGATAAGCCTGCACCAGAATCGGCACATCCAGGCCGGAAAGTTTGATGGTCTCCGCGATGCCTTTTTCGTCGCCGAAGTTAGGCAGAATAACGAGAATGCCATCGATTTCATCACGATGCTTCTTGAACAGGTCGGCGCATTTTTTGGCATCCTGCCATGTTTCAACAGCGCCGAGCTTGGTCGCATCTTCATCGAGGATGATGGGCGTGATATTAGACTCAGCCAGCACTTCAAGGATGTCCTGGCGTCCTTCAGTAATCAGGGCGTCCGGGAAGAAATCGCGATTGCCAACAATCACGCCAAAAGTAAGTTTGCTCTGCATCACTATCTACCTTTCATGAACCAAGATTCTAAGATCATCTATACGGAAGTTGCTTTCAAAGTACTTGCTGGACCGCAGCCTGCCATCCGGCGTAAAGTTCACTCGCCTGGGCAGCCTCCATCTGCGGTTCATAATTCACATAATCGGAGCCAATCGACCGGAGTTCATCGAGGCTGCTATACAGGCCCATGCCTAATGTGCCAGCGAAAACAGCCCCCAACGCAGAGAGTTCGGCCAGTTCCGAAGCGCGGGCTGTGATACCAGCTAAATCAGCAATGAACTGCATCAGGAAACGATTTTTGACAGCGCCGCCATCACCATGAATGGCATTGAGTTCGGTTCCGGCATCCCCTGCCATGAGTTCAAGCACATCTTTGATCTGATAGGCGATGGATTCTACGGCAGCGCGAACCACATGGGCTTTGGTAGTGGCAGGCGTCATACCGACGATGGCCGCTTTGATGTCTGAGCGCCAGTAAGGGGCGTTCAACCCTACGAACGCCGGAACAAGATAGACACCGCCGTTATCTTCCACAGAGAGCGCAATTTCTTCGGTTTCCGCCGACGATTTGATGAGTTGGAGTTGATCGCGCAGCCAAGCGATGGTTGCGCCGGAATAGTTGATGATGCCTTCAAAGGCATAGGTCGGCTTGCCTTTGTAGACCCAGCCAATGGCCGATAGCAAGCCGTTCTGAGAGTATCGCAGCGTCTCGCCGATGTTCAGCAGCACCGAGGAACCTGTGCCTAAAGTGACTTTGGCATCCCCAGGGGAAAAACAGCGTTGAGCAAACAACGCAGCCTGAGAATCGCCCATGACGCCGCAGATCGGGATAGAAGGCATCAGCAGGCCGTTCAGGTCAGTATGGCCGAACTGTTCACTGCTCTCACGAATTTCCGGCAGCGCCTTGATAGGGATATTGAATAGTCGGCACAAGCCTTCATCCCAACCGAGGGTGGTGATGTTGAACAGCAGCGTTCGGCTGGCGTTGCTGTGATCCGTCGCAAAAACAGCACCACCCGTCAGTCGGTAGACCAGATAGGTATCGATTGTGCCGATTAGTGCTTCGCCATTTTCCAACTTTTGCTTGATCGACGGATAATTAAAGAGCAGCCATGCGAGTTTGCTGGCCGGGAAATAGGTATCGATTTTGAGGCCCGTTTTCTGATGAACGCTCTTCTCATGGCCGTCTCTAATCAGTGCCTGACAGATAGGATCACCGCGACGACACTGCCAGACAATGGCATTGTGCAGTGGTTTGCCTGTATCACGATCAAAGACGACGATGGTTTCGCGCTGGTTGGTGATGCTCAGACAGTGAAGGTCTGAGGCAGACAGGTCACTCTTCTGAATGAGCTGCTGCAAAACCTGCAAGGTATTCTGGTAAATTTCTTCGGCATCGTGCTCTACCCAGCCGGCTTTTGGATAGTATTGCTGGTGCGACACAGAGACACTATCAAGCAGTTGGCCGTCGGGTTCAAAAAGGAGTGCTTTGGTTGCGGATGTGCTCTGGTCTAAAGCGAGTATTTTTGTCATCAGGTTTTACCTTTTGGCAGCCGAACCCTCTTAATATCTTCGCGACTGCCATTTCGTATTTTTACTAAAAACTGAATATATATTCGGTTGATTGGCAAATTTTTTAGCCAGTCCGCTGCTTCACTACACCTTTTCGGGAAAAATCAGCCGTCTAATAATGCCTGGGCACTATGATGGTCGGTAATTAGCACGTTAATGAGCTTGCCATTGACGGCACCGCGTATGGCATTCAGCTTGCGGCGGCCACCAGCCACACCGACGATACGCTTGGCCTGTGTCAACTGCTCCAGCGGAATGCTGACCACGCGCTTATCCAGCGGCAGATTCACAGGTTCGCCGTTGATGTTGAAGAAGCGCAGGCAGACATCCCCGACTGCTCCGGCTTCTTGCAATGCGCCTAATTCTTCTTCGGAGAAGATGTTGCCACTGCTTTGCAGAAGCTTCGATGGCTCCACACTACCGATGCCGACAATCGCCAGAGAGATTTTGTCGAAGTAGGCCGTCGCTTCCCTGACGAAGGGGTCCGCCATCAGATCGGCGTGGGCATCCTGCGAACGGGCCAACCCTGGCGCAGGTAGATAGACAGGTTCTCCCTGCACCAGCGCAGCAAACTGTTCGGTGATGCGAGCGGCATAAATTTCCGCAGAGGGGTTGCCCATGCCGCCGAGCATCTGCACGACTTTGGCATCGGATGCTTTTGCGAGCGGATGCATAGAGTTGACCATCGCCAGGAGGGTCGAACTCCAGGAAGAAAGGCCAACGATTTCGTTACGACCAATGGTAGTTTCTATATAGTAGGCGGCGGCGCTGCCAACATGATGGAAAACGGCCTCATCGTTTTCATCCTCGCAATGGACGACGATAGCGGCTTTAAGACCGTATTTTTCGCATAATTCTTCTTCTAGCTGGGTATAGACACCCGTCGGGATTGTGACAGAGATACGGACGATGCCCTCTTCTTCGGCACGCTTTAGGATGCGGGATACAGTCGCCTGAGAGAGATCAAGCTGGTAGGCGATCTCGGACTGTTTTTGGCTGCGCTTGTGATAAAGATATGCGATTTTGGTCATGAGTCTCAGCTCTTCGGCAGAGACTGTTTTTCGATATGTTGGCATCGTCGTTTTCTATACTCTATGCTCGATCAGTTTAAACCGCTTCGCTTAGGAGGCGAAGGCGAAATGGCTTACTTAAGAGATTGGCCCTCACTTTGACAAATATACTGCACGCAAAGAGGTTAACTGCCATTTCCCAGGTGTTGATAACTTCAATAGCATAGGGCTTATTGTCAGGAAGCGCAAAGTCTTTATGGCTCCACTGATGAGTGCCTTCCGCAGCAGGCAGCAGGCGAACCTTGCGCGATTTGTTACTGCCGCAAACACCAGCTATGGTCTGGGAGCGGTTTTTGTAGATGGGTGTGACGACAAAATCGTCGTCAAAAGAAGGGCTATCAGCTATTCCAGCAATAAAACTTCGTGCAACATCGCCCCATTTTTCAATCCGAAGAATCATATTCTAAGTCCAGATTTTAATATTTATTCGTGTAAGAATACCAATTCAGAAGATGCTAACGCAATGCTTTTTGCTTGTCAAATTCAGTGGACTATCTTGTTCAAGATGCTCCTCCCATCAAGGACATATGGCAAGAGAAATTCAGCCACTAAGCATACGAAACTGAGCTATATATCCGGTATAGTTGCATTTTGATTTAAGAATGGGTATCATAATTATAATATTGATTCATTTCTGAATATATATTCATAGTGATTTATTCATGACATATTCAATCAGTAACTACCTGCGACTTTTACCTCCAAAACAGCCCTTAGGTGTGCGATCTCGTGGCACAGGTATCCTCTGCATTTTGCCTGCGAGGCGTCATTCTCAACAACAAGGAAAAGGAATATGAAGCGTTCGTCTGTTCAACTGCTGTTGTTGAGCCTATTTGTGCTAAGTGGCTGTACCCTGGCGACCGTCCGCACACTGGAAGAGGACCGAATTGCCAAAGAAGGATTCAGCGCAGAGAACTACGTCAATGGCATCTGGGAGAGCGATTTTCTGCCGACGTTGGAAGAAAATGCCGTTGAGATTGGGCAGTTGCTGAGTGAGATCGACGCAGATGAGGATGCCGCCATCGAGCAATATGGGCATCGCACCAGCAGCGGCCCCTACAGCTTTATGACCCAGGGTGAAGCCCAAGTACTCACAGTTGATCGTGAATCACGGGTTGGGTTGGCTCATCTGGATTTGCAGCCCTTCGATGGTGAAGCCGATATTTACCTGGCGATTGGCCCGGTACTGCGTGGCAATGCGCTGCGCGATGCGGTTGGATTCATCGCGTTCAATGACTTCACCAATCAGGTGGAGTTTGCACAGGTATCCGATGCACTCAAAGATCGGGCTGATGCCGAGGTGATTACCCCATTCGCTATTGACGACCATGTTGGCGCTACGATCCGTTTCCTGGGTGCGTTCACATTCGATGATCGCGAAGAGATCGTCATCATGCCAGTGCGGTTGGAGGTCGTCGAATGAGCGATAATATCATCGCCCACGCCGAACAAGTCACCAAGATTTATCCGGGCACGGTCGCACTGAACAAGGTGGACTTCAATATTTATGAGGGCAAGGTCAACGTCCTCATTGGCGAGAATGGCGCTGGCAAAAGTACGTTAATGAAAATTCTGGCGGGTGTGGAACAGGCCACATCAGGGCGCATTTTGCTCAAGGGCCAGGAAATCGCCCCACGCAACCCGCGCGAAGCCGAACAACTGGGTATCGGCATCATCTACCAGGAATTGAACCTCTTCCCCAATATGAACGTCAGCGAGAACATTTTTGTCTCGCACGAAAAGACGCTCGGTGGGGTTGTCATCGATCATCGGGCGCAGGAGAAAAAAGCCGAGGAACTACTCAGGCGATTGGAACAGCCGATCAGTCCCAAGACACTGGTGGCCGATTTGCGCATTGGTCAGCAGCAAATTGTCGAAATCGCCAAGGCGCTGGCGCTCGAAGTGCAGATTCTGATTATGGATGAGCCAACATCAGCGCTTAGTAATGCCGAAGTTGAAGTACTGTTTCGGGTGATTCGGGAGCTAAAAGCGCAAGGCGTGTCGATTGTCTATATTTCGCACAAGCTAGAAGAGCTGATGCAGATAGGCGATTACATCACTATTTTGCGCGATGGCAACCTGATCGCAGAATCGCCGCTGGAAGATGTCGATTTAAAGTGGATCGTCGATAACATGGTTGGGCGTGATGCCAGTAAGACCTATGAACCCGCCCCACATGACATCGGCGATGTGATCCTGAGCGTCAAGAACCTGACGCTGCCTGCCCCACATGGCAAAGACAACATTCTGGATGATGTTTCGCTGGACCTGCGGGCTGGTGAGATCGTCGGACTTTATGGGCTGATGGGCGCTGGCCGTACTGAGCTATTTGAATGCCTGATGGGCCTGCATCCGTACCACGCGACGGAAATCATGCTGGATGGCAAGAAGATGCAGTCGCATGTGGTCAGCGACCGTATTGACCAGGGCATTATGCTGGTGCCGGAAGATCGTCAGCGTGAAGGGCTGGTGCAGACGCTTTCTATTCATGACAACATGATTTTGGCGAGCCTGCAACACTATCTGGCGCGGTTGCTTTCCCTGAATGCCAAGAAAGAGCAAGATGCGGTGCGGCAGTATGTGCATGATTTGTCCATCAAACTGAGCAATACCCGCAACCTGATTAGTTCGCTGAGTGGTGGCAACCAGCAGAAAGTGGTCGTCGGCAAGGCGCTCCTCACCAATCCGCGAGTGCTGCTGATGGATGAACCTACACGCGGTATCGACGTTGGTGCTAAAGAAGAAATTTTCAATATTATGGTTCAGTTGGCGCAGCAGGGGTTGGGCATCCTGTTTGTTTCGACCGAACTTAAAGAAGTCCTGGCGATATCTGACCGGATCATCGTGATGTCCAAAGGGCGCGTTATTCGTGAATTCAGCCGTGAAGAAGCAACGGAACAAGCATTGGTGGAAGCCTCTGCCGTTGGTCACGGTGTGGCTGCTGCTCATTAATTGGAGGCTTTTCATGATCAAAGCGAAAAACGACATGTCTCACTTAGATGGTCAGACGACGCAGAACAGCGGGCTGGCTGTTATTGGCAAAATTCTTGTGAGCATGCGTGCCTTTATTGCCTTGTTTTTGCTACTAGGTTATTTCGCTATCGTCAACGATTCTTTCCTGACCCAGAGCAATCTGGTCATCCTGACCAAACAGGTGGCAATTAACGCGATTCTGGGCATTGGTATGACCTTCGTCATCCTGACAGGTGGCATTGACCTGTCAGTCGGCTCAATTGTAGGTCTGGCAGGAATGGTCGCCGGAGCGCTCATCAATGAGGGCCTTATTCTGGAGATTTTCGGCATCGTCATTTATTTCAACGTGTGGATCGTGATCGCCATCACGCTGATTGTGGGGATGTTCATCGGGCTGGTGAACGGCGTCATCATCACGCGATTTAATGTAGCACCCTTTATTGCCACACTCGGCATTTTGTATGTCGCGCGCGGGTTGGCGCTGCTGAGTGCCAACGGCGCGACTTTCCCCAATCTGGTTGGCAGCGTGGAATTGGGCAATACGGGCTTCCCGGAGTTGGGCGCGGGGTCGTTATTGGGCTTGCCCTATTCTGTGTGGATTATGGTGGTGCTGACGATATTGGCGGTATTCATCGCGCGTAAGACGCCTTTTGGTCGCCAGGTATATGCCATCGGTGGTAACGAACGTGCAGCCCAGCTTTCCGGTGTGCGCGTCAAGCGCGTCACGTTATTGACCTACGTCATCTCCGGCTTTTGCTCGGCGATGGTCGGCTTGATTATCGCATCGCAACTGGTCGCTGCGCATCCGGCGACGGGCGAAACTTTTGAATTGAACGCCATCGCAGCGGTTGTGCTGGGTGGTACGTCGCTGGCAGGTGGTCGCGGTACGGTGTTCGGCACGATTATTGGCGCGTTTGTGATCGGCGTGCTGCGCAATGGTATGGTGCTGGAGGGATTGAGTTCCTTCTTACAGATCATCATCACAGGTGTTGTCATCATTCTCGCTGTTGTGATTGACCAATTACAGGTTCGTCTGCAACAACGTCAGTAAGTTAAGAACATCCTTAATCAAGGAGAGAAAGGAAGTGGTATTGCGGAATACGTTCAATTTTGGCCACAGTTTGAATACATATTCATCTTTGTATAAACAATAGGAGCCACTCATGAAACATAGATTTTTGTTCGTTGCTTGTTTACTCGCCCTGCTGGTGACTGTCGTTGTGCCGACGATGGCACAGGATGATATGGACGTGCCGATGGGCAATGGCGAACTGATCGTCATCATCACACCCTCGCACGACAATCCGTTCTTCCAGGCTGAGGCGGATGTCGCCCAGGCACGGGCTGAGGAACTCGGCTACGAGACCCTCGTCCTCGTCCACGACGATGACCCGAACCTGCAAGATCAGCACTTCGATGTTGCCATTTCGCAGGGTGCCGCCGCGATCATCCTCGACAATGCCGGGGCCGATGCCTCTATCGCGCCGATTGAACGCGCCAAGGAAGCTGGTATCCCCACCTTCCTGATCGACCGTGAAATCAATGCGACCGGCATCGCCGCCTCGCAGTTGGTCTCCAACAACTACTCCTGCGCAGTCGCGGGTGCCGAATACTTCGTCGGACTCATGGGCGAAGAAGGCCAGTACGTCGAACTGCTCGGTAAGGAAACCGATACCAACGCGGGTGTCCGTTCACAGGGCTACAACGATGTCATCGGCGACTTCCCCGACCTGGAACTGGTTGCTGTCCAGACCGCCAACTGGAGCCAGACAGAAGCCTTCGACGTGATGGAAACCATCCTTCAGGGCAACCCGGGCATCAAGGGTGTCATCAGTGGTAACGATACGATGGCTCTCGGTGCTGTTGCCGCCCTCGAAGCGGCGGGCATGAACGACGTCTTCGTGGTTGGCCTCGACGGTAGCCCCGATGCGGTTGCTTCCATCGAGCAAGGCGGCATGGATGCGACTGTTCTGCAACCGCTGGCGCTGTTCAGTGCGATGGCGGTCGATCAGGCGTCGGTCTACATCCAGACGGGTGAACTGCCCGCCGAAGAAAAGCAGTCCATCGACTGCCTGCTGGTCACACCTGAAAACACCATGAATTACAGCAACTTCGTCCTGTCTGAGTAAGTTAGTAAACCAGGTGGCTGCCTCTCATAGGCAGCCACCGACCCAAATAATTTAACAAGCACTTTTAATTCACGATAGATTGATGGTGAAGACACATGTTGCGCTACAAGCTGCTGCATCCGCAAATATTAGAGGCGCTCGGCTCCGCCGGGCATGGCACCCAAATCTTGATTGCTGACAGTAATTATCCCTTTGTTACGGGAGCAAATCCGGCTGCAAAACGTGTATACTTAAACCTAGCGCCTGGACTTATCAGCCTGACCGATGTATTGGAAATTCTGCTTGACGCCATACCGGTTGAAGCCGTCCATGCGATTCACCCTGATAGCGACCAAACACCACCGATATTCGACGAATATCGGCAGTTGATGCCCAATATAGAGATCCAAAAACTAGGACGTTTCCCTTTTTACGACGCAGCTAAATCCAGCAATACGGGGCTTGTTATTGCCACAGGCGAGCAGCGCACATGGGCCTGCGTGCTGCTCACGATTGGCGTGGTAGAAGCCAGATAAGTGCTGGCCCGTCATCTTTAAGTAGTCCAGGAGACATCATGAACGCACACGAATTGCGATTGAAGTCGATAGCCTATCGCAAGACGATTCTGGAAATTATCCATCGCGGGGGTGCGGGGCACACCGCAGGCAGTTTGTCTTGTGTTGATATTTTGAATGTGTTGTACAACCACATCATGAACATCACGCCGGAGAACTTCAACAAGATCAACCGCGATCACTACATCCAGAGCAAGGGCCATTCTGTCGAAGCGCTGTATACCGTCCTGGCGGACCAGGGTTTTTACAGCCGCGATGAGCTGCTTGAGGGCCTTAACCAGAACTATTCCAAGTTCATTGGCCACCCCACGCGCAAAGTCCCAGGAATTGAACACAATACAGGCGCACTAGGTCATGGGCTATCCGTCTCGGTTGGGTTAGCCCTGGCGGGCAAGCTGAACGGATATACCTATCGCGTGTTTACGCTGTTGGGTGATGGCGAACTGGCAGAAGGGTCCAGTTGGGAAGCATCGATGTCCGCAGCCCATTACAAGCTGGACAATCTGGTCGTCATTGTGGACCGCAACACCCTGCAAATTACAGGGCGCACGGAAGAGGTCAACGGATTGGAGCCGCTAGCGGATAAATTCACGGCGTTTGGCTATGCGGTGCGTCAGATCGATGGCAACAACGTGGAAGCGCTGGCCGATTTGCTTGGCACTGTTCCATTTGAGGTGGGCAAGCCGAGCCTGCTGCTGGCCAATACGGTCAAGGGCAAGGGTGTCAGCTATATGGAAGATCAGAAAGCATGGCATCACAAGGTTCCCACAGATGAGCAATTAGCCACTGCATTGGCTGAACTGGATGCTGCCCGACTTGAACTGGAAGGCATCCGCTGATGGCGACTGAAAAAACGATGGGAAAACCCAACCAACAGGTTTTTTCCGATACGCTGCTGGACCTGGCCCAAAACGATAAGGACATCCTGGTCGTCACCAGCGATTCGCGTGGGTCGGGCAAGCTGGTCGCCTTTGGTGAGACGCTGCCAGAACAGATTGTGGAAGTGGGTATTGCCGAGCAGAACCTGGTTGGCCTGTCCTCAGGGTTGGCTGCGGGCGGCAAAAAAGTCTTCGCAGTTTCCCCGGCCTGCTTTGTAACGATTCGCTCGTTGGAGCAGGTAAAGAACGATGTGGCCTATTCGGACCGTCCGGTTTGTGTGGTTGGCATCAGCGCTGGCGTAAGTTATGGCCTACTTGGTTCGACACACCATGCTATCCATGATTATGCTGTCCTGCGCTGCATCAACAATATCGACATCCTGGCCCCGGCAGATAACTTTGAGACAGAGCAAGTGCTTCGTGCCCTGGTTGAGCACCCGCGTCCGGCGTACATCCGGCTAGGCAAGCAGGCCATGCCAAATCTGCACGACCCTGCGACAGCAATTTTTGAGATTGGCAAGGCGATTCAGGTACGGCCTGGAACAGATTTGACGATTATCTCGATTGGCGAACCCACACCGCATGCAGTCGATGCGGCAGATTTGCTGGCAAAAGAAGGCATCTCCTGCCGAGTCATCAGCATGCACACGCTGCGCCCATTTGATCGCGATGCACTGATGGATGCCGCCCTCAACACGCGAGCGATCATCACGGTCGAGGAGCACAGCGTCAACGGTGGCCTGGGAGAACTATGTGCCAGCACGCTGATGCAGGAAGGCATTCAGATACCGTTTAAGATTGTTGGTTTCCCAGATGAATACACCATCAACGGGGATCAGGAAACCATGTTCAAGCATTACGGCATTTCCGGGGAAGGTTTGGCTGAGACCGCTCGTAAGCTGCTAGGTGTTCGCATCTAGCGGCTCAGCCAACAAACAGGCGAGTGACAACTTTTTCAAACCACGCCTCGACCATTTCTGCTATCTGAGGAGCATCAGCAATTTCCTGAAAGATGGTGTGAAGGGCCAACTGATTCACCTGTCGCGGAAGATGGTCGATGGGCAACCTTCCCTACAAAACAGATGGCCATCCAAAAGCTAAACAAAAAAGCAAAGTCCACCTGTCTACGCACACTTTTTAGCGTCCATAGGAAGAAAAGACCGCGCAGCGGCCCATCCGCCAGATACATCTAACGGGCCACAGTTACGATGGCCCCTGATCTAAAGTGCTGCTAACTCCGCAAAGGCCGTCTTTTCCAGTTCGGCATAGAACACCTGGCGCTGCTCATCGGTCAGGGGCACCCTGGGCAAAAGTGGATTGCCAACAGGCGCGTTCAACATCCTGGACAAGATTTCCTTTAGCGCCCCCTGGAAGCCCAAGCGGATCATCAGGGCCGTGATACGATTGGCTTTTTCCTGTAGTTCCTGGGCCTTCATGTGCTGATTGCTATCCACCAACTTATGAATCTGGCGATAGGCACCAGGCATAATGTTGAGTGTCGAGCCGATGGCACCCGTCACCCCCATCATACGGGCGTACAAGCATTCTTCATCCATGCCTGAGAAGAGCGTCCACTGACCCGCACCCATTTCGATGATCCGCTGAAGCTCAAACATATCTGGTCCGGTGTATTTGGCGCCGCCCATGTTGGGAATGTCGCTGAGACGCTTGAGCAGTTCAACAGAATCCACAATAGGGTTGAGGATATAGGCCAGAAATGGCAGTTCAGGCGCAGCCGCAGCCAACTGACGATAATAGGGAATGATCGAATCCAGGCCAGTATACATCGGTGGAATGATGCTGCTGAAGCCGACCGCACCATGCGCCTGTGCATGCCGTGCCAGGTCCACCGCATCATCGACCGATATAGCACCCACATGCACGATGATCGGAACGCGACCATTAATGTGGGTAAGGGCTGTTTCCAGCAGGAGTTTACGCTGCGCAACGGGCATAAAAATGCCCTCGCCGGTTGTCCCACCCACGTAAAAGCCATCGACCTGCTTATTTATCAGATAATCGATCAGTTGGCGCAGAACAGTGAGGTTAACCGTATTATCAGGGTTGCTTGGTGTGACCAGAGCTGGCCAGATACCTGTAAAAGTTTGCATATTTTGCTCTCCAGCTTATCCAATAAGGGATATTTTTACCCAAAACAGCACGACTCTATAGTATGACCATGAACCAATTTATGTAGTTTCTGACCAGGTTTATCATGCTACTCCCATTATTGATGAATCACTCCCTTACTGGAACATATTTCCGAATGTAGGCTGTTCACATTACCCAAGTAAACACCAAATGTTCTTGTGCCAGATGTGATTGTTGGCCCTGCAACGGATTGTTATACTCGCTAATTAAATTAGCGTCTACTAAGGGAGGTAGAACGATGTTCGTTGCAAGACGATCATGGCTATTGGTGTTGTCGCTGGTGCTGACGTTGAGCCTGTCGATCACACTGACAGCACAGGATGGCAATATCCTTTTGTATGGTGGTAATCAGGATATTGATAATATCGACCCGGCTATTGGTGAAAACTATTCTATCAACGCGGCATTACGCAGCCTGTATGATGCGCTGTTTATCGCTCGTGGTAATGAGATCGTTCCCAATCTGGTCGAATCTTATGAGATTAATGACGACGCGACTGTTTTCACCTTCAAATTGGTAGAAACAGCCACTTTCAACGACGATGGCAGCCCAGTTAACGCAGAAGCGGTTGCTTACTCGTTCAACCGTGCGATGGAGCTACAAGGCCCACCCACCTATCGCTGGGAAGGCATCGTGGACAGTGTTGCCGTTGTCGATGAATACACTGTTGAATTCACACTGACGCAGTCCTTTGCACCGTTCATCGGTACGCTGACACAACTGTATGTCATCAACCCGGCAACCGTAGAAGCCAACCTCGGTGATGACTTCGGCCAGACATATCTCAAAGAGAATGCGGCGGGTTCCGGCCCATTCGTCCAGGGTCGCTGGGAAATCGGCAACCTGTATGAATTTACGGCTGTAGGCGATTATTGGGGCCAGCGTGCCGGAGACAATCGCATTGATGGCTTCATCTGGATTATCCAGCGTGAAGGCTCGACACAGGTGAATTCGCTGCTTTCTGGTGAAACCCACGTCGCCGATACGATTGACTTCAGCGATATTGACCGCATCAATGAAACGGACGGCTTCCACGTTGAGCAGCACCCTGGCTACCTGATTGATACGCTCAAGTTCAACAATCAGCAGGGGCCGATGTCCGATGTGAATGTCCGTAAAGCTGTCGCCAGCGCGATGGACTATGCTTCACTGCCGCAAGTACTTGACAATATGATCTGGGTATTGGAAGGTCCACAGCCAGATAATATCCCAGGTTTCATAGCTGGCTTGCCGATCCCGACCTTTGATCTGGATGCCGCGCGCGAGTATCTGGCTGCTTCTGATTATGCAGATGAATGGGAAGCTGGTACGCTGGCACTCGACTATGTTTATGTGACTGACTTCGCAATGGAAGAAATTCCTGGTCTGATCCTGCAAGCGAATCTGGCAGAAATCGGCGTGACACTGAATATGACACCGATGCTGTGGCCGGATATGGTCGCTAGCTGCAATACGGTGGAAACTGGCCCGGACATCATCAATATCTACACGGTTCCGGCTTATGCGGACCAGGATGCCCACTACTATAACCAGTACCACTCCAGTTCCTGGGGCAGCTTTAACTCCTGCAACTTCTACAGCAATGCGCGCGTTGATGAACTGCTGGACGCTGCTCGCAGCGAAGGCGATGCCGCTGCGCGTGAAGCGATGTATGCCGAAGTACAGGAAATTCTGGTTGAAGATACACCTGCCGCCTGGATGTATAACGAAGCCGGTACGATTGCATTCAATGACTGCGTTGGTGGCTTTACCTTCTCGCCAATGTACCCGCTGACGGTGCTCTTCCAGGACCTGACCATGGAGAGCTGTCCATAATTCAGTAACTAAAGTAAGTTGGGTGTCGCAGGGTGATGCGCCTTGCGGCACCTATCCATGATCCCAACCCCAGAAATCGAGCGTTTATTGCTCTATGAGTATTCAAGTTTATCTTGTTCGCCGCCTCTTTTTGATCATCCCAATCCTGATTGGTTTGAGTCTCATCACGTTTACGATTTCGCGGATTGTGCCGGGCGATCCGGTCGGTCTGGCGGCTGGACCGCAGGCCACGCCGGAGATTCGTGAACGGTTGGCGGCGGAACTGGGCATGGATAAATCGCTGCCGGAGCAGTACATCAACTATATGGCTGGACTGCTGCGCGGCGACTTTGGCGAATCGTTGTATACACGCCGTCAGGTGGCTGACGATCTGCGCACATTCATTCCGGCGACGCTGGAGCTAACACTGGCGGCCATCATTTTCGCCTCAGCCATTGGCATCCCGATGGGGATAATTTCCGCGCTGTACCAGAACAAGCTGCCAGACCACAGTGCGCGCATTCTGTCGCTCTTTTTTGTGAGCTTTCCAGCATTCTGGCTGGCGATGATCTTCCAGACGCAGTTCGGTGTGAACTGGGACCTGGCCCCGGTGAGTGGTCGCTTCCCGCGATTGGATATTCCGCCGAACCAGATTACGGGCTTGCTCACTGTCGATAGCCTGCTGGCACTGGACTTCGCCTCGTTTGGGCGGGCACTGGAACATTTGTGGCTGCCGGCACTTGTGCTGTCCTTCGGGGCGCTGGCGAGCATCACGCGCATCACACGCGCCAGTATGCTGGAAGCCCTCAACAACGATTCCGTGAAGACCGAGCGTGCCATCGGCATCCCCTGGCGTGTGATTGTGCTCAAGTATGTGCTGCGCAATGCCTTCATCGCCACGCTGACGATTATCTCGCTGGAATTCGGCTGGCTGATGGCCGGGGCTGTACTGGTGGAATCGATCTTCGACTGGCCAGGGCTGGGCCTGTATCTGGTGGAGTCGTCCCTGCGGCTAGATTTCCAGCCGATTATGGGCATCACCATGATGTATGGCATCATTTTCAGTCTGGTCAATATTCTGACAGATGTGGCATACGGCATCATTGACCCTAGAATTCGTTACGGCTGATCTACTATGGCTGATTTTATCACTGACGACAAACCAGTCTCTATCGACGATGGACGCAGTCATCGCTGGGAAAACCTGCGACGCGGAGTGTATCGCTTTCGCAGCAATACCATGTCGATGCTCGGCCTGAGCATTCTGGTGTTCATCTTCGCTGTTGCGATCCTCGCGCCGTATATTGCTCCTTATCCCAAGGATGCGACAACGGGCGTTAATCCGGTGGCGCGCTTTACCGAGCCGGGCGCGGAACATCCCTTTGGCACAGACCGCATTGGCCGCGATATTTTCAGCCGCGTGTTGATTGGCACCGGACTGGCACTGAAGGTCGGGACGACGATTATCGTGCTGGCAACCAGCATCGGCGTGACGATTGGCGCAGTCGCGGCGTATTTCGGCGGCTGGGTCGATGAATTATTGATGCGCTTTACGGATATTTTCCTGACAGTGCCAGGGTTGGTGCTGGCGATTGCGGTGACTGCCGCACTCGGTCGCGGCATCGACAACGCCATGATTGGCATTGCACTGGTGTGGTGGCCCGGATTTGCGCGGCTGACACGCAGCCAGGTGATTTCGATTAAAGAAGAGCCGTATGTTGAAGCCATTCGTGGGCTGGGTGCTGGCAATTTGCGCATTCTGTTTCGTCATATTCTGCCGAATGCGATTTCGCCGATTATCGTCAAGATGACGACCGATTTTGGGTTCGCTGTGCTGACCGCCGCCGCGCTGGGATTCATCGGCGTGGGCGCGCAACCACCGACGCCCGAATGGGGTGCAATGATTAATGAGGGGCGCGATTACTTCCCGGATGAATGGTGGATCGCGACCTTCCCTGGGCTGGCGATCTGGCTGATGGTCTTTAGCTGGAACCTGCTTGGCGATGGTTTACGCGATGTACTCGACCCCCGTTCCAGGCGATAGGTAGGCATCATTATGGCAGAAAAACTACTGGAAATCCGCGACCTGCACCTGGAATTTAAGACGTTTGATGGCGTCGCCAAAGTGCTGGCTGGCGTCGATCTGACTTTGCATCGGGGCGATGTCTACGGGCTGGTTGGCGAAACAGGCTGCGGCAAGTCGATGACCGCGCTGTCGATTCCGCGACTGATCCCGATGCCGCCGGGGCGCATTACCCAGGGTGAAATCATCTTCAATGGGGAAAATCTGCTGGAAAAAAGTGAAGGCCAGATGGAGCGCTTCAGGGCGAAGCACCTGGGCGTCATTTTTCAGGACCCCGTGACCAATCTGAACCCAATGTTCACGGTGCGTGAACAACTCATCGACGCGGTGATCTTCCAGCAGCATTATGGCACAACGAATAACGCGCTGTGGCGAGCAGTGATGCCTTCCGCAAGGCAGCGACGCAAAGACGCCCTGCAACGCGCTATCGAACTGCTTGATCTGGTCGGCATTCCGCAGGCGGCGACGCGCATCCATGACTATCCGCATCAGTTCAGCGGCGGCATGCGGCAGCGGGTGCTGATCGCGATGGCCTTAGCAGGTGAACCCGATTTGCTCATCGCTGACGAGCCAACCACTGCGCTGGATGTGACGATCCAGGCGCAGATTTTGCGACTCATTAAATCGCTGGTAAAGAAACTCGGTCTGACGGTGCTGCTCATCACCCATAATTTAGGTGTGGTCGCCAAGACATGCGAAAAAGTGGCGGTGATGTACAGCGGTCGCGTCATCGAAGAATCGCCTGTACGCGAGCTGTTCCGTAATCCCAAGCATCCCTATACCCAGGGACTCATCCAGGCCGTGCCGCGCAAAGAATCCAACCGAGGCGGTTTGATCGGCATTCCAGGCACGATTCCCGATTTGAACCATCCACCAGCGGGGTGCCGTTTTCATCCGCGCTGCCCACATGTGATGGCCCCATGCCGGACGACAGTGCCATCAGCAAGCGCCATGACCAGCGCGCACAATGTGTATTGCCATCTGTACCCGCAAATGGATGAGGTGGCGACGTGAAAGACGCGAAATCAAAACAACCGATTCTCGATGTCAAAAATCTGAAGATGTACTTCCCGATTAAGGGCGGCCTACTCAATCGCAAGATTGACGACTTTAAAGCGGTCGATGATGTTTCGTTCAGCATCCAGCGTGGCAAAACGTTCGGGCTGGTTGGCGAATCGGGTTCCGGCAAGACGACAGTTGGCAAGTGCATCCTGCGGCTGGTGGAGCCGACATCGGGCCAGATTATCTTTGATGGTGCGGACCTGACCAGGCTCAATGCAGGTCAGATGCGCGACCAACGTACCCATATGCAGATGATCTACCAGGCGCCAGCAGCATCGCTCAACCGACGCATGACCATCGGCCAGATTATCGGCGAGGCGTTGTGGCTGCATGAGCGTTTGAATGCGCGTGATCGGCGCAAGCGAGTGCTGGAACTGCTGGACATCGTCGGGCTGAAATCCGAGCATTATTATCGCTACCCGCATGAGTTCAGTGGGGGGCAGCAGCAGCGCGTCGGGATCGCACGCGCGTTAGCTGTTCAGCCGCAACTGCTCATTCTGGATGAGCCAACCAGTGCGCTGGATGTTTCTGTGCAGGCGCAAATACTCAACCTGTTGCAGCAGCTACAGGACGAATTCGACCTGACCTACCTGTTCATCTCGCATGATCTGGGTGTGGTACGTTATATGTGCGATGAGATCGGCCTGTTATACCTGGGCAAACTGGTCGAGGTCGCTGATTCCGAAACCATCTTCGAGCAGCCCAAGCATCCATATACCCAGGCGCTTATCTCAGCGATTCCTGACCCGGACCCAGACATCACGCGCGAAGAGATCATCCTGACGGGCGACATCCATACCAAAGTAAGCGATATAGGCTGCCCGTTTGCGCCGCGATGCCATGCAGCTAAAGTTCCTGCTTGCGACACCGCGCTGCCGCCGCTGGTCAATACCAATGAGAATCACTTCGTTGCCTGCCATCTGCATCTGGCTGACGAAGATGCACCGCAAAAGGAAGCTTATGCTTAGTCAGGTTGGGTTGGACGACATCACGCCAATTGCGATTGGCGCGGGCATCCTGGGAACAGGCGGTGGTGGCAATCCCTATCTAGGCAGCCTGCATCTGCGCCAACTGATTAAAGAATACGGTCCTCAGACAACCATCAACCCGTATGATCTGGCGGACGATGCCAAGGTGGTCATCGTTGGTGGCATTGGCGCGCCCACCGTTAGCATCGAGAAGCTTTCCGAAGGCACGGAAATGCTCAGGGCAATTCGCTTGCTTGAAAAGCACCTGCGTGAGCAGTTCGACGCGATTGTGATTGCGGAAATCGGCGGGTCTAATTCGATGAATCCCATGATTGCAGGCTTGCAGGCGGGCATCCCCACGATTGACAGCGACAGTATGGGGCGGGCCTTCCCGGAAATTCAGATGTCGTCGTTCCTGTTTAATGACGATGTGCGCGTGGCCCCCTTCGCCATGACAGATGCGCGCGGCACCAATGTAGTCGTTCCGCAGACGACCAGCGACAAATGGGCCGAACGGATCGCGCGTAATCTGGTGGTTAGCATGGGGGCACGCGGCGCTCTGGCGGATACGGTCATGACAGGGGCACAGGTCAAAGAATATGGCATTCACTATACGCTGACACTGGCACATGCCCTGGGCAGGCAGGTGATGCAATCGCAGAAAGATGGCGATGATGTGCCGCAGGTAATCGCTGACATGCTGGAAGGCAGGCTCCTTCTGCGTGGCAAGATCGTCGATGTT
The DNA here is from genome assembly GCA_020634165.1 of Anaerolineaceae bacterium. Lineage (GTDB taxonomy): Bacteria > Chloroflexota > Anaerolineae > Aggregatilineales > Phototrophicaceae > Phototrophicus. Next base: position 200,734 of record JACKCF010000003.1, read on the forward strand.
GAGCGGCGCACGACCAAAGGCTTCGCGCGCGGCACCGTCACGATAAACAGTCATAGCGGCAGCGATCAACTCAAAATCGAGCTGCAAAATGAGTTTTTGATCGCCTATATGAATGGTGAGGCCATTGTCACCGTACCCGATTTGATCTGCATTGTGACGGAAGAAACGGGCGAGCCTGTCACGACGGAGCTATTGCGCTATGGCACGCGGGTCGCTGTTATGGGTGTACCTGCTCCGGAAAAGCTCAAGACAGCGCAAGCGCTGGATGTCGTTGGACCCAAAGCGTTTGGCTACGACGAAGTATTCAAGCCACTGCCGGGTGGCGTCATTGGTAAGGAACTATTCTGATTCGGTCAATTGACCTGTTGGGTTTACTCGATTCATAAAGGAGTTTTTTGTGAAAATAGGAATTGATGTTGGCGGGACCAACACCGATGCCGTCCTGATGGATGGTCGGACGGTCGTCGCCTGGACCAAGTCACCAACAACATCCGATGTGACATCGGGCATTATCAGCGCGTTGAAGACGATCATCGCAGATGCCAACCTGGATGTGGCGCAGGTCGATGGCGTCATGATCGGCACGACGCACTTCACCAATGCGGTCGTCGAGCGCAAGCACTTACAGCCAACGGCCTGTATTCGGTTGGGATTGCCTGCTACGGTCTGCCTGCCGCCGATGGTCGATTGGCCGGATGATCTGCGGGAAGAGATCGGCGGCCACTATTACCTGGCACACGGCGGCCATGAGTTCGATGGGCGCGAAATTTCGCCATTTAACGAAGAAGAAATCCGCCAAATCGCGCAGCAGATCAAGGATCAGGGTATTACGGCGATTGCGATTTCTTCAGTCTTTTCGCCAGTGAACACGATCTTCGAGACGCAGACAGCCGACATCGTGCGCGAGGTCATTCCTGATGCCAATATCACGCTATCGAGCGAGATCGGGCGCATTGGTCTGCTGGAGCGCGAAAACGCGGCCATCATGAATTCCTGCCTGCGTGAATTGGCGGGCCGCACAGTGAACGGCTTCAAGAATGCACTGGCTGAAATGAATATCACAGCGCCGTTCTTCATCAGCCAGAATGACGGCACGCTGATGAATGCTGATTTCGCGGCTGAATATCCGGTGCTGACCTTCGCATCAGGTCCGACGAACAGTATGCGCGGCGCGGCCTTCCTGAGTGGGCTGAAAGATGCCATTGTGGTTGATGTTGGTGGTACAACAACCGATGTTGGTGTATTGCAAAATGGCTTCCCGCGAGTAGCAGCACTGGCCGTCGATATTGGCGGCGTCCGTACCAATTTCCGTATGCCGGATACTTACTCGATTGGTCTGGGTGGCGGCAGTCTGGTCGAAAGAGACCCGATCAAGGTTGGGCCACGCAGCGTGGGTTATGAAATCACTGAGAAGGCGCTGGTCTTCGGCGGTGATATTCTGACGGCAACCGATATCCTGGTGGCAACGGGCAAAGCCGATGTGGGCGATGCTGCCAAAGTGGCCTCTGTGGGCAAAGATTTCGCTTCCCAAGTTGAAGCGGAAATCATGGATATGACTACTATCGCCGTTGATCGGATGAAAACGAGCGCGACTCCTGTTCCAGTGGTGGTGGTTGGCGGCGGCAGCATCCTGATTCAGAAGGATATTCCTGGCTCATCGGAACTGATTAAGCCGAGCCACTTTTCGGTCGCGAATGCGATTGGCGCGGCGATTGCCCAGGTCGGCGGCGAGTGTGACCGCATCTTCTCGCTGGCGGAAATGTCGCGCGATGAAGCGCTCGACCAGGCCAAGAAGGAAGCCTCAGATCGGGCGATTGCTGCTGGTGCCACACCTGAGAGCATTGAAATCGTCGATGTCGAAGAAGTCCCACTCGCTTATTTACCCGGCAATGCGACCCGTATCATGGTCAAAGCAGTCGGCGACCTGAAGGGAAGCTAAATTATGCGAATCATTGATGAAAATACCCTGGAAGACCTGGCCTTAGGTGCAGCCGTCCTGGGAACGGGCGGCGGCGGCGACCCTTATATTGGCAAGCTAATGGCACGACAGGCGATCCGTGATTATGGTCCAGTTGAGATGTACACGCTCGATGAACTGGCGGATGACGATCTGATTGTGCCTACGGCTATGATGGGCGCGCCAACCGTCATGCTGGAAAAGATGCCGAATGGTGACGACATCATCAATGCCTTTGAATCGGTCGGGAAATATATTGGCAAGCCGATTAAAGCGACGATGAGTATCGAAGCCGGTGGGCTAAACTCGGTTGTGCCGATTTATGTGGCTGCTCGCAAACGGATTCCGCTGGTGGATTGTGATGGCATGGGCCGCGCCTTCCCGGAAATTCAGATGGTGACACATACCCTTTTTGGCATTTCCGCAACGCCAATGGCCATGTCCGATGAGCGCGGCAATACCGTGCTGATGGAGACCATCAACAACAACTGGACAGAAACGTTTGCACGCAGCATCACGGTCAATATGGGCGCGATGGCCATGATTGCCCTGTATGCGGCGACCGTTGGACAACTGAAGCAAGCAGCTATCCCTGGCACCATGTCGTATGCGATGGATATTGGCAAAGTGATTCAGAAAGCGCGCGTTCAGGAAGATGACCCAGTGAATACGGTGCGCGAGGCCGTCGGTGGCTATCTGGTGTTCAAAGGCAAAATCGGCGATGTTCAACGACGGACGGAGGGCGGTTTCGCTAAGGGTGATGCTTTCATAGATGGCATCGATGCGTATAGCGGCCAGAAGCTGCAACTCAGCTTCCAGAATGAACATCTGGCAGTGCGAATTGATGGCGAATATCGTGTGACCGTGCCGGACCTGATCGCCCTGCTGGATGTCGATACGGGCGAGCCAATCACGACTGAAAGTATGCGCTACGGCTTCCGTGTGGCAGTGATTGCCTTCCCCAGTAATGAAAAATGGCGCACACCGGAAGGTATCGCGCTGGTAGGACCGCGTTACTTTGGCTATGACGTGGACTTCGTTCCGGTTGAGGAGCGGTTCGGTTAATGGGATGGCAAGTCGGCCTGGATGAAGTTGAAGCCATCGCCATTGGTGCCGGGGTGCTGGGCACAGGTGGCGGTGGCAGCACGACCATCGGGCGTATTCGTCTGAGATATGAGCTAAAAAATTATAGCAAAACCTGCCAGATCATCGATGTGGATGACCTGGCAGATGATGACCTGGTATGTGCCGTCAGCGGCATGGGTGCGCCAACCGTCAGCAATGAGCGCCTTTCCAATGGTCAGGAAATGGTCACGGCAGTACACGCACTGGAAGCGCACCTGGGCAAGAAAGTCGCGGCGATCATTATCGGTGAAGTTGGCGGCTCCAATGCGATTCAGCCGCTGATTGCCGGACTACAACTCGATCTGCCAGTGGTCGATGGCGACGGTATGGGGCGCGCTTTCCCGGAATTGCAGATGGATACCTTTTCCATCGGTGGCATTCCGGCGAGTCCGTTTTTGCTGTGTGATATTCATGGCAACACCGTCATTTTCGACCACATTGATACGCCACTGCGAGCAGAAGCCTACGCAAGGTCGCTGACGATTGAAATGGGCGGCAGTGCGCTGCTAGTGATGCCCGTGATGACAGGCGCACAGGTCAAAGCATTCATCATTCGGGATACGCTTTCGCTGGCGCGTGACCTGGGACATGCCGTTCTGCACGCTCGGAAGCATCAACTGGATGCGGCCCAAACTGTCGCAGAGGCAGCAGGTGGCAAGGTGCTCTTCCGTGGAAAGATCGTCGATTTATTCCGGCGGACGACAACAGGATTCGCACGGGGGACGATGAAAATTGCGGCATTCCAGAACGCGGACGATGTGCTCGAAATTGAGTTCCAGAATGAGAACCTCATCGCCGTGCACAACGGAGAAGTCATCTGTACTGTGCCGGACCTGATTACACTGGTATCGCTGGAGGATGGTGAACCGATTGGCACAGAGGCACTGCGCTACGGTCTGCGAGTAGCGGTGCTGGGGATGCCTGCCCCGAAGCAATTGACGACCGAAGCGGCGCTCAAGGTCATTGGACCAGCAGCATTTGGCTATGACAATATTCCGTTTACACCCCTGAGCCTATAGATGAATCTTTAAGTGGCAGGGCATGCCTTGCCACTACATGCACTGTTTGTCGCAAGCGATTTCACACTCTGGTATGTTACAATGCCGCATCTATCAACGCCTGATAAACGGCTGTACGCAGATCGGTATTCATATCACGATGCGGCACATCGTTGCCTGCTTCGTCGCGGTGAACGATCTGCGTCATTTTGACGGCTACGAGGTCCTCCACCGGATCAACCCAGAAATGGGTACTGGCCAGTCCACCGCTCCAGCCGTATTCTCCGACTGAGGACAGTCGTCCGGCGGCAACCGGGTCCAGCAGCACATCAACGCCGAAGCCATACCCATACCCCCGCTGCCGACGCGAACGATCAATGCTCGACAGCAGGTGATTAGTGGTCATATAGCTGACCGTTTTCCTGCCAAGCAGGCGTACACCATCCAATTCGCCACCATTAAGCAACATCTGGGCAAAGCGCAGAAAATCCATGCCGGTGGATACCAACCCACCGCCGCCGGATTCCCAAACTGGCGGTTGAGTATAGTCACCCAATGATTCGGCATCCGTCACCCAAAGGCCCTCGCCATAGAGCGTTGCCAAGCGGTCGAGCTTGGCTGGCGGAACGTACAAATCAGTATCAAGCATGCCAAGCGGCTGGAAAATGTGCGTCCGCAAAAACTCAGCAAAGGGGATTCCTGCTACTACCTCAACCAGATAGCCGAGCACATCAATGGATGGGCCATAATGCCAGACGGTGCCCGGATGGTGCATTAAGGGCAGTGCTGCCAGCCGCTTCACCCACTCAGCCAATGGAACGTCGCGGCCATGAAGGTCCGCTTCGCGATTCATCTGCTCCACTGGCGAGTTGCCCGCAGCGTAGACCAGGCCGGATGTATGCGTCAGCAGATGCTGAATCGTGATGGGGCGCTCCGGCGGGACCTGTTTGCCATCCACATAAACAGGGGTATCCGCAAATTCGGGGATGTAATCCGAAATGGGATCGCTGAGGGCAAAATGACCTTCTTCATGGAGCATCATGACGGCTGCACAGGTGACGGGTTTGGTCATGGAATAGATGCGATAGATGGTATCCAATTGTGTCGAACGATGGGTGGCGATGTCCATCAGACCGAAGGGTTTGCTATAGGCCAGCTTACCATGCCGCGCAATGAGCATCAGTACACCCGGGATGCCCTGTTCATCAATATAGTGCTGGATCAGTGCATCCAGCCGTTTGAGGCGTTCTGATGACAAGCCGACTTCTTCTGGTGCAACGGATTCCATGCCGATTTTCCTCCTAAGTAGCGCGTTGGTGATGCTTTCAGGCTGAAGCGCATACTGATGGCTCAATATGCGCTTCAGGTTCTTAGCTGTGCTTATCAGGGCGTGTCTTCGTGATAGGCTTCCGTCACAGTGGCGATGCCATGATAATCCAGATCGAGCTGCCACTGTGTCCGCTGAACATGTTCCTCCATGACGCCGTGCTTCCAGGTCAGAATCGTCGGAACGATGGATAGGAAGCCCGCTACCACATCACGCTGATAGTGCTCCGAGGGCACCATGCCGAAAATCAGGAAATTGTCGCTGTAGCGATACTTAATAGCTTCATCCTGGCGATTGTTCCACAGGATGAGCAGTTCCGGATGATGGGTGTCTGAGATGTGATGCACGCCTGCTTCAAAAAGTGTTTCACAGAGGGCGCGAATTTGGGACGGTTTCATGGTGACCAGATAAGGCGCTAGCTTCTCAGGATCAGCCAGAATTTCCGTGAGATGTTCCGCGACCTTATTGCCAACCCCTGAATGCAAATTGAACGAACGCAGCATCCGTACAACTGTTTCCTGCTTATGGTCGCGGTGTGAGAGCAAGGTGCCCGATTCACTTTTCAGGCGGATGTTCAGCGATGATGCCGGATTGTGAGAAACAGCCGCCAACGTCAGCGTTTCTGTGTGCTGGTCGTAATTCGATGTGACGGCAAGGACGCGATCATCGACCTGGGCGCTGATGTTGACCGATGATTTGACGCCATGAAAATGCAGAATGACTTTACGATCTACTGGCAGCAGCGAGAGATCGCCTTCGGCTTTGCTGATTGTCAGGTCAAGCTGACCATCTGACCACTTCTGCGTAATCTGAGTGGTGGCGCTCCCGCCTGCCAGATAAGCAGATGTGTCGCCATCATCTTCGTACAGAGTAAAAGTATTGTCCGCGCCAGCGAAGATGTGCAGATGCAGTTCATCGGGGATGTCGATATTGCCCCAGCCAGTCGTCGGTCCCATTGGCAGGATCGCACCGGCTTTAGCAAAGAGCGGAATGTCTTTCAGGGCGCCATAGATGGCATGCCAACTATCACCTTCATAGTGCTCCCCAGTGAAGACGTTGTACCAGCTACCCTCTGGCAGCCAAACGACCTGACGAGCTAAGCGCGTATCAGGGTCGATGGGTGTGACGAAGGGCGCTGCAATCAACTCAGTGCCGAATAGATACTGCTGCGGGCAGTTGTAGGCCGCTTCCTGCTCAGGATAGTCATAATACATCGGCAGCAGAAGCGGTACGCTCTCACGATGGGCACGCTGCGCCATCGTATACAGATAAGGAATCAGGGCGTGGCGCAGTTGCATGGCATCGCGAATGACGACCTGGGCGTCGATACTCTCGTATATCCAGGGGCGCTGATCGTACAAGAATCCCTTTGAAGTATGGATGCGCATGATCGGGCTGAGGACGCCGAACTGCACCCAGCGCGTGAACAATTCGCTATCGCGCATGCCACTGATGTGACCGCCGATGTCATGACTCCACCAGCCATAAGCCACGTTGGAAGCGGTTGGGGTCATATAGGTCTGGAAGGACAACGAATCCCAGGATGTATAGGAATCCCCAGAGAAGCCGATGGGATAGCGTTGGTGGCCTTCGTTGCCCCAGCGCGAAAAGATAAAGGGGCGGCGCGTTTTATCGCGCTTAAGGTCCTGAAAATGCAGGTGGTTGATGAACCAGAGCGGGTCCAGGTTGACGAGGTTACAGGTGAGGCCCTGCTGCCAATCAATCCACCAGAAATCGACTCCCATATCTTCATAGGGATGGTGCAGCACTTCAAAATAAGCTTCGACGAAGGTCGGGTCGGTAATGTCGAAGGGAACAGGCTGCTTTGTTTCCGGGTCGATGCCCATGCGTCGGGCCATCTCAGGATATTGGGCTTCATGCGGGTGAATGCCATCAGCAGGATGGAGGTTCATGGCGGTACGCAAGCCCTGTTCATGGAAGTACTCTATCAAGGCAGGTGGGTCCGGGAACAGGTCGTTGTTCCATGTATAACCCGTCCAGCCTGTGCTGTCGTTGCCTGTCTCGGTGATGTGCCAGTCCATATCGATAATGCAGACAGACAGCGGAATTTCGTGCGATTTGAAGTCTTCAATAAGCTGGACAAATTCGTCCTGAGTGTAATGCCAGTAACGGCTCCACCAGTTGCCGAGAATCCAGCGCGGGATGAGTGGCATAGCGCCACTGACAGCACAGTAATCGCGCAGGGCTGCTTTGTAATCGTGGCCATAGGCGAAAAAGTACCAGTCGGTCACGTCAGGATTGCGCACTTCCAGCCAACCCTGATCGTTCAACAGCAAGGTTGCGGAATCATCGATCAAGGCGCCGCCTGAACGAGAAATCAGGCCATCACTCAGGGCAATGTAGCCGTTGATGCCATCCAGGGTGCGCATGGTCCCTTTGAGGTTTTCACTGTCGATGTCGTCAGGCTTCCAGGTATAGTCAGTGCCCTTCACTGTGATCGACAGGCTGGAGCGTGTGAGCGCTTCTCCCTTTTTGTATTGCAGGACAAAAGCTTCAGTTTCGATGGTCAGCCAGTCATCATCCTGATCGACTGTAAAATCGGGAACAGGTTGATCGCGATACCACATGTTCTGGGTGGCACGATCATTAAATACGCGAGAAGGATCAAATTCAAGACGGATCAATCGTTCAGTGAGGACGGTAAAGCGCACCTGATCGGCAACAATCACCGCATCTTCGTTTGCCTTCGGCGCGAGTTCAGGCACAAAATGATCAGGAAGCACGTTTTTCTCCTTTTATGAGGGGCGAAAATGGGCACCACGTCCCAGGAAATAAGTCAATCAGACGCCTATTTTGCTGTTGAGAATCAGCCAATATGCGGGCATTTCTCAGCGCAACAGCTATGTTAAGCAGCGCCTCCTATCATACTGATTTGGTTTGGCAATACAACTGAAATCATCGTTCCCATGTGCCGATAGGTCTGTCAAGATTTAAGGGATGGCTGCGGATACAGCCGTTATTCATCCAGCCTTGCTTTGGCCTTCAATCCGTCAAAATCCAGAATCTGAATCTGGTGCCGCCTGACCTGAATCAGGTTCTCTTTTGCTAATTCACGCAATGCCCGGTTGAGGACATCGGGCACAACTCCAAGCCGATTGGCAATTTCCGCCTGGGTTGCCCATCGAGGTCGCTGATACTGCTCGTCGGTGGATTGCTCGATCAAGTAACGCGCCAGACGCGCCTCGATTTTGTGCAGCGAAAGGTCCTCCACCATTTTGATAAGCTGCTGAACACGGCCTGCCAGTTTGCGGATGATGATCCGCGCTAGTTCGGGATGTTCATCGAGCAATTTTTCTACGGCATGCTGTTGGATTATCCAAACGGCAGTTGGTTCGAGCGCGATAACTGTTGCCGGATTGGCAGCTTCTACAAATACACTGATGGCATTAAAGACCTCGCCTGGACCCACAAAATCCAGAATCTGCTCACGACCATCCAGCGATATCTTGACCGCCTTGAGCCAGCCCTGTTCGACGATGTAGAGCGCGACATTGCTATCCCCTTCCCAGAAGATGACCTGGCCCGTGTCATATTGCTGACGATGGGCATGCTGCGCAATCATCTCGATCATAGCCGCACTGAGATTTGCGAAATAGGGAACGCCGGCAAGCGCGTTCCTGAATGCGCTCATCATATCGTCACTGAGCATTGCGCTATCTTCCTGATTGAGGGACTGACCTTTTCTCCAAGAGATACTTTACCCCAGACGGGCCAACTCCATCCAGTTGGTCAACCTCAAATGCGAAATTCGATAAAAGTCGAAGAAGTATCCGCTGAAATGCCGGAAACTGTAATCAATTGGCTGGTAAACCAGAACAGGATGTCGTGGATGACTGATTGGCAGCAGGACCTTCCCGTGCCAATGATTGATCTCGAACGCTGCAATGGCTGCGAACTCTGCGTCCATGCCTGCCCAACGGGCGCACTGGCCATCGCAGATCATCATGCCGTTGTCGCGAATCCAGGCGCCTGTACGTATACCGGCCACTGCGAGCTTATCTGCCCTGAGCAAGCGATAAGCCGCTTTTTTCAGATTATGTTCGTTCCCAGGAAAGAGAATCCCATGACATCAACATACTATCCGAATTGGCGCGAGAAAATTCAATTCTCTGCTGAAGGCCCAAAGCCCCAAATCCTTGCAGAAAACGAGGTTATCAAAGTTGTCCTTGCTGGCCTTGAAGACGGACAGATCATCCCACCACACCCTGAGTCACAGGCTGTGTATCACTTCCTGGAAGGAACGGGATGGATGACCGTCGATGATGAACGCCATCCTGTTGCCGCCGGGGCCATCGTGATTACACGGGATGGTGCCAGACGCGGCGTAGAGGCGACATCTCGGCTGGCATTCCTGGCAGTACGCATCGCTCATTAGAGAGGAGAAAACCCATGTTCAATCCCTATTTTCTGGTTACTTTTTTGTATATCGCGCTTGGCATACTCGGCGCGCTCGACGCTTCTCTGGTTAACTTTGAACTGCTGCCTATGTTTGCGGGTTTGCGCTGGATGCGCATCCATTTCATCACACTGGGAGCATTGACAGAGTTTGCCTTTGGCATCTTGCCTATTCTGGTTGCAGCGCGCGCGGGTGCAGCGCGCCCCAAGATGCGCTGGGATATCTGGCTCATGCTCAACCTGGGATTGCTCATCCTGCTGATTGGCATCCCGCCAATTAATGCTGTGCTGATTACTGCTGGCGGAACGCTCATTTTTATTGCCGCCATCCTGCTAATCGTACAACTGAGTGGGTTACGCAGTTCGGCTGGCGCTTCACAGGCTTCAGAAGGTCGCAAGTTCTACATCATGGGGCTGGCTTACCTGCTGCTGGGTATTATCGTTGGTACAGGCTTATGGCAGGGCTGGAGTACATGGCTACAAATTAAGGTGCCGCTTGAAGTTCACATTCATGCCAATAACTGGGGCTTCATGTCGCTGCTGTTTGCGGGCCTGCTCATCGACCTGTATCCGAGTTTCACCGGAAAGTCACTGGCCTGGCCGAAATCGCCTACGCGCATCTTCTGGATGATGACATTGGGCGCACTTGGCCTCATTCTGGGACCCTGGTTTGAAGCGAGTATTTTTACTGTCCCTGGGATCGTCCTGCACCTGAGCGCGACGATCTGGCTGCTGCTGAACGTCATTAAGCCGCTCATCGGCACAGGAAAGCTATCGACACCGGGCATCCTCCACCTGGTTACAGCCTATTTCTGGATTCTGGCACCTGTCATGATGGCGCCGCTGGTGCTTCTGCAAATACCGGGCATACCTGGTCCGAGCATTGAACAGAATGCGCCACAAGCCCTGATATATGGTTGGGCACTGCAATTTGGGTTCGCGATCATTCCACTGCTGCTCAGGCGCGTTTTCCTACCGGATTCACCCGCCAAACTGGGTGGCAACTGGTTCAGTCTGATCGCTGTGCATTTGGGCGGTGTGCTGCTATGGGCAGGCATCTTCCTCAATGACGCTCAGACAGCGTTACATGGTGCAGCCTACGGCTTATGGTTCCTTGCCATGCTGCCGATTGCATACGAAATCTGGCAGATCATCAGCACAGCAATGGGCGGATTACAGGAACAGGAATCGTTACCGACTGTAGCAGAAGCCGGAGACTAGTTCGCTGATTTACCAAAACAGAGGTGCCAACTTGCTCGCTGGCACCTCTGTTTACTACGACCTGTTCTTAGCAGTGTGAAAAATATGGTTGTGCGAAGCTAGGACCAGCCCTCACCGAAGAAAACAGGATTGCTGACGGCCCATAGATCGAACTGCTCGTCGCGCAATTCGACCGTACACCAGGACATTTCATCAAGGTTTAGCGACCACAACTGTTCTCCGGCTGGCGCGACTGGCCTATCTTCTTTGACCTTGCCGTCAACAATGAGGCGTAAGTGATCGCCTTCGTGGGCGCTGGACCATTTGACAGAAATTGTCGCGGCACCCGCAGGCAGAACATCGCCACACATGGCTTTTTCGCCGGATGCCATTTCCGCAGTCAAAAGCAATTCGGGGCCGCCACTGACATACAAATGCCCCTTACGCACTGCGTCCAGGATGGCTTGTTCGCTGAGTGATTCGGCATAAACCACGTTGTAGCCCATCCGGCGGGGAATGTTCGGCGGGGGCGCATGATGAATATCGGTGCCGGATGTGGCAACCAGTTTATTGCCCAATGACAGCCAGAGATAATACTGCTTCAGCCCCTCCTCATTAAAGGGATGCCAGAATTCGTTCCATATTTCGACACCCAGCGCTACGCCTGGGCGAGCATCTTCAAACTGCCACATACAGCCAGAGCAAAAGGGTTCATCGACCGACATGGGGTGGGCAATGATGAGCATATCGCCCTTATCAATGACCTGCTTCATGATGCGATTGATGTCCATTCCTTCGGTGATGTTGAGGCGCCATTCATAAAGATGGCTACTACCGAGTGCCAGCATATGCCCATTGAAGGTGCTCAGTTCCATGCCACCCATTGCCAGGAAGCCATCTTCAGTCTGGCTGCGATGCTGCGCCAGACCTGTCACGGTGTTATGGTCGCTGAGGGTGACAAAATCCAGGCCCTGGCCGCGCATGTAAGCTGTAAATTCAGGGATATCCCACCAGCCATCGGAATGAATGGTATGGGCATGCAGATCACCACGATACCAGCCGTGATTCGCATTAGCCACACGCTGAGAGCCATCGTATTGGGGTGCGACGATAGTGAGTGGTTCGTCACTTAGTGAGATGGCAAGTTCGTAGGTCACGGTATCCGGCGGAAGAATGCGATGGGCTGCTACAAATACTGTCCATGTTCCAGGTTGGATCGGCCAGGAACCAATGCCAGGTGTGGAATAAATGCCGTTGATGTCTGCCCCTTCTGCTTTAACTCTGTTCCAGACACCGCGAATGCCATCGGGGTCATTGAAAGACAGATCAATCTGGTTGCGATGGATGCGACCCGTAGCATAAAAGGGCGTGAATGCAAAATCGACATGGATGTTGGTTGTGCCTGCTGGCACCTCGAATGTGTGGGGGTGATAGGTTTTAGAATCATCTTTGGTCAGTGAGCCAGTGAAGTGAAATTGTTTGACAGTGTCTGTGGTCATCCAGCAAGAAGCCTCTCATTTTCTAATTAATATTTGAATCAATCATAGCGAGTTTGTAGACAATGTCACCCTGAATAGTTCTACTTGCCAGGTCCACTGACTGAAAGGCGAGAGCAATTTCCATACAGGATGATGCGGTCTTTAAACCAGATGCTAACTTTATCGACCCAATATCGGCCTTTTAGTCCATTAACTTGTGTTGACACATCTGTCTTTATGGGATATAACCAGAAATGAACGATACATTAGTAAATAGACCTCCTTAAAATTGGACTTTCAGTTTAAACAAGTTATGTCCTCTTCTCATCACTCTCACGCCGATACTTTTTACCCTGGGCAAACCTTGTCCCGTCTTACAATGCTATTTAGTTTGCGAGCGTATGAAACCGGTTTCCGTTCTGCGCTCTTTTCGCGTGAGTGCTTCCCAATAGTTCTTCGGTGGAAGCAAAATATTCAAGAGAAATTACCGTTTTTCAGCCTGACATAAGGCAGTTTGATAGCGTGTAAAGCAGCAAAGGGAGGTAATATTTTCGATTGATGTTCGTAGAAAGTACCTAGTTGTTACCGGCCCTAAACCGGCTATCTATCCATATTTTTATAGATTTTATCTGGAGATAACTGCTATGAAATTTACACGTTTTACCATTGTTGCGTTGCTTCTTGTAGCGCTCGTGGCGGTGTCTGTCGCACCGGCATTCGCACAGGATACGTTGCCCCGCAACGAAACCCTGTATTTTAACGGTCAGCAGTGGGGTTCGGTTGTTGGCTGGAATCCATATTCAAGCAACAACAATAACGCTATGGCGATTTCACAGGGCGACAATGCTCGTGTCCTGATGTTTGAAACCCCATATCTGTACAACATGCTCGATGGTCAGGTCTATCCGCTCCTGGCTGATGGTCCTTTTGCATGGAATGATGAGCGCACTGAACTCACTTTCAGCATTAAGCCAGCAGCACACTGGAGTGATGGCACACCAGTAACGGCTGCCGATGTTGCCTATACATGGGCGACCCATGTGAAATACAGCACCCCGACCGGTGCAGGCAACGTTGATTACATTGATGACATTGTTGCACTCGACGACTCAACAGTTGTTGTGAAGGCTAAACTGAATGATGACGGTACAGCAGTCAATCCGTTGATCGTACAGGCTTATGTCAGCAGTAACTACGTCATTCAGATGGCCTGGACCCAGGCCCTGGAAGAGCGTGTTGCTGAAGATGCCACCGCCTTCCTGGCAGATACCGCTGAAGATGTCGTCTTCTCTGGCCCGTACTACAAGTTCTTTACTGACGACAGCAAGGTCATCCTGGTTCGTGATGACAACTACTGGGGCCAAGATGCGAGCATGTGGGGCAGCCTGCCAGTTCCGAAGTACCTGGCCCACACAATCTTCAAAGACAATGCCGCTGGTACAACAGCCCTACAGGCTGGTGAGGTCGATGTCAGCCAGCAGTTCAACTCGAACGTTCAGGACCTGTGGCTGGTCGATGGTCTGCCGATCTCGACATACCTGCCAGAAGCCCCGTACGGTATTGGCGCCAGCCTGCCAACAGCTTTCTTCAACCTGACTGGCAGTTCCTTTGGTCTGGATAACCTGGCTGTGCGTAAAGCAATCGCCATTGCAGTTGATTACCCGACCATCATCGCCAACGCTATGACAAATCAGTCCGCTACCTTCGATCAGGTTCCGCGTTCATTGATGAACCCGACCCCTGGTGAACAGGCTCTGTATGATCAAGCAGCAGTTGCCGACCTGCAATGGGCTGGCAATGACATCGAAGGCGCCAAGGCGATCCTCGATGAGGCTGGCATTGTTGATACTGACGGCGACGGCTGGCGTGAACTCGATGGCCAGAAGTTGAGCTACATCGCGACCTGCCCGAATGGCTGGTCTGACTGGCAAGCGGCTATCGAAGTGGTTGCTGCTGCGGGTGCCGAAATCGGTATCGATATCACCACCAACTTCCCAGAATGGTCCGTGTACCAGACTGTCGTCACCAAGTCTGATGCTCCGCTGCCCGAAGGCTACGACATCTTCATGATGTGGAGTGCTGGTGCTGGCCCAACACAACCGTGGGGACGCATCCGCAACCTACTCAGCTCTGAGTGGCTGGGCATGGCTAGCAACTGGAGTGGTAACTGGGGTGGTTACTCGAATTCAGAGGTTGACGCCCTGATTCAGGCGATTCCGAGCGTCACAGACGAAGCGGAATTGAAGGACATGTATACACAGTTGGTCGACATGTACCTGACCGACATCCCGTCCTTCACACTGATGTATCGTCCGCAGTCCTTCCACACGGTGAACGAGAGCGTTTGGACCAACTTCCCGTATGACGGTGATGGCACCGAACCGCCCGTTCCGCCGCTTGACCTGATGGATGGTTGGAGTGTCGCTGGTCTCTACAACCTGGAACTCGTCAACCCATAGTTAGAACCATAACCAAAATATAGGTGGCAGTTACTTCGTTACTCTGGTATTGGATAGGTTATAATCCCAAGCCAGTGGGGTGACTGCCACCTCATCTGTTGTCTTCTACAGGAATGATGAGGAGTGTCGGGTTGAAAGGATATAGAAATTATTTCTTAAAGCAGTTGGTTTGGTTTCTTGTTACTGTGGTTGTTGCGTTCACCTTAAATTTCATCCTTCCCCGACTGATGCCGGGTGATCCGGTGGCCGCCATTGTCGCCAGAATGGCACAGGGCATGTCGAATGCCACAGGTGTCCAGGCTGTTTACGAGCAATATACAGAGCTGTTTGGCACAGATAAACCCATCACAGAGCAATATGTTATTTATATTCGCAACGTGTTGCGGGGCGATTTTGGCTATTCGATCAGCCAATACCCCAGGACGGTTGCGGACGTTATACAGTCGTCCATCTGGTGGACGGTTGCATTACAATTCCCGGCGATTATCGTCGGGTGGATATTAGGCAACTCGCTGGGGGCTTTAGCCGCTTACCTGCGCAAGGGCTTCGATAAGGTCCTTATGCCGATAAGTATTTTCCTCAGCAATATACCTGCATTTGGTATGGCGATCATTTTGCTGGTCATATTCGCCGTTAATTTAAGATGGTTTCCGACATCTGGTGGTTATCAATTTGACATGGTTCCCTCGACCAGCTTTGAGTTTGTCTGGTCGGTCATCGTTCACTATCAGCTCCCATTCTGGTCAATTGTGTTGATTACCATCGGCGGTCAGGCGATTGGCATGCGTTCAATGGCGATTTATGAGCTGAACGCGGATTATGTGAAATATGCGCGTTTCCTGGGTATTAAAGACAGCAAGATCATCCGTTACGTCTTCAGAAATGCGATGCTGCCCCAGATCACAGGTCTGGCGCTTTCTATCGGCACGATGATAGGTGGCGCGTTGGTGGCTGAGATTATCTTCAGTTACCCAGGTCTAGGCTCTACGATGCTCACGGCCGTATTAGGTGGAGATTACCCCCTGATTTCGGCAGCGACACTGATTGTCACACTGATGGTGTTGGTCGCGTTCTTTGCCCTTGAAATTGTCTACGGGCTGATTGATCCACGCATTAAAGCTGCTCAATCGGAATAGGCGGAGATACGACCATGAAACTAATGCTTAAACAGGTATTTGGATCAGGCAAATTCGTTATTGGCTTCGTCATATTCTTAGCCATTCTTTTGACAGTCGTGATCTACCCTATTTTTGTGCCGGATGCGCCCCTAAAGATCATCAGCCGAGGAACATTCCTGTCCCCAGGCATTTATGTCAATCTGTACGACAGTATTGATTCAGCAACCCGTTACACGCTGATTACCGATGATGCCGAAGCACGGCGTGTGGCTGGCCGATTGAGCGACGAGGACCGCGCGAAGATGCGCGAGTGGCTCATCGGTAATGGCGTCGATGAGGCCGAGATTGATGGTGCGGATACCGCCCAACTCCTCGACCTATGGGAGCTTAACTTCGATCCGACGGTGCGCCTACCTGGAATGACGAATGCAGATCGCAATTATTACATCCGCCTGACGGCCTCGCTTGAGGGTCTTCTTTCTACGGAAGGGGCCACCATCGCCAGTACCAATCCGGAAACGGGTGCCTTAGAGCAGTCAGATATCGTCAATCAAACCGACTATGTGCATGTCAATGAAGTTGCGAATAGCCGCCTCTTTATCCTGGGTACCGATAATTTCGGGCGGGATGTGCTGACAGAACTGATCAGCGCCACGGGCGTCTCACTGACTATCGGGTTTGTGGCCGGGATTGTGGCGACAAGTATCGGTCTCGTTCTGGGCCTGGTATCGGGTTATGTTGGCGGCATGGTTGACCAGGTGATCGTGTTCATCATGAACCTCTTTACGGTCATCCCAACTTTTGTGCTGCTCATTCTGATTTCATTCAGTATTGGGCAGGAATCGCGCGGGGCGTTTACGATTGCTGTGGTTATCGGACTGACATCCTGGGTCTGGACTTCCAGGGCGGTCCGCGCGCAGGTTATTTCTCTACGCAACCGTGATCATGTGAACCTGTCAAAGTTATCTGGGCACTCTATCGCATATATCCTGGCGATGGATATCCTGCCCTACATTGCGTCTTATGTTGTTATGGCGCTGATTTTGCAGATTTCATCGGGCATCCTGGCTGAGGCAGGTCTTTCCATCCTTGGCCTGGGACCCAGAACAACAGAAGTTCCTACACTGGGGCTGATGTTGAACTGGGCGATGATCTATCAGGCTCATATCCTTAACAAGTGGTGGGCTTACCTACCCATCATTCTCGTCATTGCTCTGATTTCATTCTCGATGAACCTGATGAATACAGGGCTTGATCAGGTATTCAACCCAGCGTTAAGGGACTAAGTGAGCACATGTCAAAACCTATTCTAGAAGTCAATGAACTGACCACAAACTACGTTACGCGGTTTGGGGATAAAATCTTCGCCGTTGATCATGTGTCCGTGAAGGTTGATGATGGCAAATCGGTAGGTATCGCTGGTGAATCGGGCTGTGGCAAATCGACACTTGCACTCAGCCTGATGGGCTATTACTTCCCGCCGCTGTACTATGCCAGCGGGGATATCATCATCGATGGGCAGAATATTTCCGGCATGGACCCGGATGTCGTTCGCAAGACCATCCTAGGGAACGAGATTTCTTATATTCCCCAGGCTGCGATGAATGCACTCAATCCAACACAGAAGGTCATCCACTTCATTGAGGATGTCATCCAGGCACACTATCCGCATACGCCTAAGAAAGAAATTTACGAGCTGGCACGGGAGCGTTTTGAGCTGTTGGGCTTGCCAGCGGAAGTGCTGCAAAAGTACTCGGTTGAGCTATCTGGCGGTATGAAGCAGCGTACGGTGATCGCGACTTCGGTGATTTTGTCGCCAAAAGTTCTGATCGCCGATGAACCCTCATCAGCACTGGATGTCACCTCGCAGAAAATGGTCATCAAGATGATCCTGGACCTGATGGAAAAAGGCATCATCAAGTCGCTGATCTTCATCACGCATGAACTGCCGCTGCTCTACAACGTCACCGACGATATCATGATTATGTATGCCGGACAGATTGTGGAACGTGGTTCCGCTGATGAAATGGTCTTTGACCCGATTCACCCGTATACCAAGGCGCTGATGGGGTCCATCATCGTACCGGAAGAAGGTCTGCGGGATGTCAAGCTGACCGCCATCCCTGGTACGCCCCCCAACCTCAAGAATCCACCCTCTGGCTGCCGCTTTGCTGATCGCTGCAAATTTGTGATGCCAGAGTGTCGGGTTCGGTCGGTCGAACTGCGTGATATTGGCGGAGGGCGCTCCTATCGCTGCATCATCCCGGAAGAAGATCTGAGAAAGGCCTACAAAAGTGAAAAGCGATAAGGTCATCCTGAGCGGCAAAGGCGTAACCAAAATTTTCGGCTTTGGGAGCAATAAAACGGTTGCTGTTGATCACGTCGATTTCAGCTTTAGAGAAGGGGAAGTCATCTCGATTGTTGGTGAATCCGGCAGCGGGAAAACGACTCTGGCAAAGATTCTTCTTGGTCTGCTTAAACAGACTGAAGGTGAGATCTATTTCGATGGGCAATTGCGTGATATTCGTTCTCACAGCAAGAAAAAAGCCTACTGGCAAAATATCCAGGCTATTTTCCAGGACCCATTCTCATCTTACAACGTTTTCAGGAAAATCGATGCGGTGCTGCTGGATTGCATTCGCATGCGCGGAGGCGGCAGACTCCCCTATGACAAAAAACGGGAGATGATGCGAGAGGCGTGCAGCTTCGTCAATTTGAAGTTTGACGAGCTAACCAACAAGTATCCATTTGAGCTTTCTGGTGGGCAGCAGCAGCGCCTGATGATTGCACGCATCTTCTTGCTGAAGCCGAAAATTCTGCTGGCTGATGAGCCGACTTCGATGATTGATGCCTGTTCACGCGCGACCATCCTCGACATGCTGATGGACCTGCGCAATGAAGTCGGAATGACACCGATTTTCATCACGCATGATATCGGGCTGGCCTATTATGTGTCAGACACGGTGTACATCATGGAGCACGGTAAATTTGTCGAAAGTGGCAGCGCCGATGCTGTGATTCTGCATCCCAAAAAGCAATATACACAGCGGCTGCTCAGCGATGTGCCAAAGCTCCACGAAGAATGGGACCTTTCCACTGTCTAGAAGCAAAATGAGCTACCGCAAACGGGTAGCTCATTTTCTTTGCCTCGCTATGATGTGACTTTTTTGATGATCGCGAAGGCTTGTTTGACAGTCTCTGTGATGCTGTCATAGTCCTGAGCTTTGAGGTAGTCGCTGCGGACGAGCTTGCTGCCCATGCCGACGCAGGCCACACCAGCACTGAACCACTCACGCAGATTGTCTTCATCAGCACTGACGCCGCCGGTTGGCATGATGCTCGTCCAGGGGCGCGGGCCTTTGACCGCTTTGACAAAGGCTGGCCCACCGGATGTTTCGCCTGGGAAGAGCTTGACCACTTCCGCGCCGTATTCTTCGGCGGTCGCGATTTCGGTCAGGGTGGCGCATCCGGGCATGTAGGCTACTTTGCGGCTGTTACAAAGGCGAGCTACTTCCGGGTTGAAGGTCGGGCTGACGATGAAGTTGGCGCCATTCGCCAGATAGAGCGCCGCTGTTGGCGCATCGCTGACTGTGCCCGCGCCAATGATCATCTCCGGAAATTCATCCGCTGCTTTCTGCACCAGTTGGCTGAAGACGTTGATGGCGAAATCGCCACGATTGGTGAATTCCAGCAGGCGGGAGCCACCTTTGTACAGCGCGCCCGTCACTTTGAGCGCGATGTCAATATCTTTGTGGTAGAAAAGTGGAACGACCTTGTCGTTAAGAACCTGATTGTAGACCTGCAAACGGGTAAACCTTGCCATGAGTATTTCCTCGTGTATCAGTCAAACCTGCGCATTATGATACCTAGCTATATGCCAATTCCCTATGTCCGGTTTGGCATTCCATCATTCAGGTTACATATATCAACGTCGCTGCGGGTACAGGAGTGGTAATATAGATCAGCACGATAAGCAACCTATTAAAAAGGCACCTGTGTTTTTATGGATTCCTATCTGGCCAATAAGCGTATCGAACGCGAGAGTCATTTACCCTACTACATCCAGCTAAAAGAAATTCTGTGCACGGCTATCGATCAGCAGCACTGGGAACCAGGGGATCGGATCCCGGGAGAGCCAGAGTTATGCGATACGTTTGGCATAAGCCGAACGGTAGTGCGGCAGGCTTTGAACGAGATGGAGCATGAGGGTTATATCACGCGAGAAAAAGGTAAGGGAACGTTCGTCGCCCAGCACAAAATCCGTGAAAGCCTGATGCAAAAGCTCACAGGTTTTTATCAGGATATGCTGGATCGTGGCCTGACACCGCGTACGCAGGTCCTCAAACAGCGGATTGTAAAAGCGAGCGCCAAGGTTGCGAATTACCTCGAAATTGAGGAAGGCGAGCCTGTCATCGAAGTTAAACGCCTGCGCTCTGTAAATGAAGATGAACCTCTGTTGATCGTTACCAGTTTTATGCCAGCCAATCTATGCCCGACATTGGCCCAAGCCGATCTGGAAAATCAATCACTATATGCATTTCTGGAATCTAACTGCGGCATTCTCATCACACGGGGACGGCGCTTTATCGAAGCGGTTGCAGCTCGACCTGATGAAGCCGAGCTGTTGCAGGTCGAACCTGGATCGCCGCTCATCATGATCGACAGCGTCAGTTACGATGATAACAATACGCCACTGGAATATTACCGCGCACTGCATCGGGGAGATCGCTCTCGTTTTGAGATCGAACTGCTGCGGCTCCCAGAACGCAAAGCAAAGCATTCTGAGCAATAGTAATCTCAGGCGGTGATGGTGCTTCTAACCAAAACTGCCAGACAAGCAGTAGGATTTTTAGCCTTTGATCGCACCTGCAACCAAACCGCGCGTGATGTAACGCTCCAGCAGCAGGCCAATGACTACCACTGGCGCGACAGCGGTTAGCGTCAGGGCGGAGATGAACCACCACTGAATACCGCGCGTGTTGTTCTGGCCTGCGATAAGCACCGGCATAGTAATCGCCTCGAAGTTGGTCAGCATGAGCGCATAAAGGTACTCGTTCCAGGAAAAAACGAACGAGAAAATGGCGACTGCGACCAGACCAGGCGCGCTCAGGGGTAGTACAATGCGCAGGAACGCGGTTACACGGCTGGCGCCATCAATCATGGCACTTTCTTCAAGTTCAATCGGCAGGCCATTGAAGAAGTCGCGCATAATCCATACAGCAAAGGGCAAATTGAACATCGTGTAGGCGATAATCAGGCCGCTGTGGGTATCTATCAAGCCGAGCCGCGAATAAATCAGCAGGAATGGCACGACGAACAACGCTGGCGGCAAAAACCGATTGGAGATGATCCAGAAGGCGATGTTTTCGTTATCCCAACCGAGCCGACCCCAGTAATATTTGAAGCGAGACAATCCATAACCTGCCATCGAGCCAATGATGAGTGCCAGGATGGTACTACCGCTGGCGGCTATCAGGCTGTTGCGGAAGTGGCGCACGACTTCGTCACGATCACGTGTAAAAAGGTCCTGCCAATGCTGACCTGTCGGGGTGAAGTCGCCAGGTGTGGTATAGGGGACCTCATTGCCATCTTCATCGATGATGGTGATAAAGGGGACTTCAAAGCTTGGCAGGTATTTGGGGCCTCGGCTGACCGAAATCTGCGTCTTTATGGACGTTGTCAGCAGCCAGTAAAACGGGAACAGAACAATAAAGCACCAGAACAGGACCGTCGCATACAGAAGAACCGATTGCAGGAATGTGCGTTTCTTTCTCATGACAGGCCCTTATCTCGGTGTGACGCGGCGCATGCCCGCGAGGAACAATGTGGCAAAAATAATCACGGCGACCAGCAACGCAAAGGAAATGGCTGATGCATAGCCATAGTTGCCAAACGTCAGCGCGGTGCGGAAGATGTACATCGTCAGGGATTCGGTAGCATTGCCTGGGCCACCACCTGTAGTGACCATAATCACGTCAATGATCTTGAAAATTTCCAGACCTCGAATGAGGATGACAGTGGCAGAAATAGGCAGCAAGATCGGGAAGGTAATGCGCGTCAGGATGCGCCAGGAACTTGCCCCATCGACGCGGGCCGCCTCATAAATTTCATCAGGAATGGTTTGCATGCCCGCCAGCAAGAGCAGCGTCATGAATGGAATCCACTGCCAGCTATCGATCAGCACCATCGTGAGCGGCGCTACAAAACTATCTGTCAACCAGGGGATACTAACAACGGCATTATCTAAAAAATCACCGGGCAGTGCCGCGCCGATGCTCTGAACCATGCTGGTCAGGGTTCGCTGCAACTGGGCCAATGGCGATATGGTCGAATCAAACATCATGCGGCCAGTATAGGCCGCAGCCACTGGCGTAACCATCATCGGCATCAGGAAAATTACTCTGACGAGATTTCGTCCGATGAAATGCTGATTCAACAGCAGAGCCAAGCCGAAACCAAAGAAGTACTGGATAATCACACCAGCGAAAACATAAAAAAAGGTGTTGCGGATGGTGGCATGCAGGCGTTCATCGGTGAGCATGCGTGTGTAGTTTTGCAGGGTCAGGTTGAAGCCTAACCCGCCGGAAACTTCTTCCCCCTCATTTGCCTGGATGGCCTGGTCGCCGCGCTGGAAATCAGTGAAGCTAATGCCCAGGGACCACAAGAGTGGGAAGATCGACAATGCTAGCAGCAGCGTGATGGCAGGATACAGAAAAACCCGCTTCATGACTGCATACTGGTCTTTTCTGGCGACGGATGGTGTCGCTTTTTCCTGCATGTGCCAGCTCCTAGCCCGGTTCTATCGATAAAGAGATGGGGCGTACGAATCCGCACGCCCCAAAAGCAACAGATGTTAGCCGGTGTAGCCGACTGAGGAACGGTATTGCTCAAGCTGGACATCACGACCCAGGCGGTCAGTAACGTCGTTCCATTGGGCAGCGACGTTATCCAGCGCTTCCTGCGCGGTAATTTCGCCAACCAGGGCGCGCGCAATTTCGGTATCGAGGATGCTCAGATATTCAGCACTGCCGCGAATACGCAGGTCGAGGACGGCATTCGGGTGGTTGATGCCTTCGAGAATGGCACTCAGGTAGTCCACAGCGCCTGCCTCATCGAAGCCAGCGTTGACCCAGAGTGAAACATCTTCAGTATCGAGCTGGCTGTAACGTGACGGGTTGATGCCAGTATCAGGGATGGTCGCCAGTTCACGAACAAGTTCCGGGCGCGCCATGAAGGCGGCAAAGTCGAGCGCTGCTTCTTTGACATCACTGTCTGCGGCAACGGCGATGATCCAGCCACCGAAAGCGATAAACGGCGCACGATTGACACCATCTTCCGGTGTTACCCACTCACCTGCCATTGAGTCCCAATATTCTGAGCCACCGGGCAGCGGAGCGAAACCAGTATCACCAATGATGATTGAGGCATCAGGGTTGTAGGAAATCGGGCCAACATCGCCCCAGTCAATGTTGAAGACACAGCAGCCAGCCGGGAACTGAACGCGCGTATCGGAAACATCCCAGTTAATCATTTCTTCCGGGCCGAGGTCGCGCAGTGCGATGTAGTCTTCCAGCGCACGGACGAAGCCAGGATTGTTGACTTCTGGCGTCATATCTTCGCAGCTAAAGAAGAAGCAGGGGTTATCGGGTGCCTTGGCATAACCAGCCGCGTGTGACAGGTAGACCCAGTAGCTTTGGGCGTTACGACGCTGGGCTTCTCCGACGCCATAAATTGGGAAAACTTCGCCAGCCGTTTCAACTTCCATGCCGTTGAAGAAGGTCGCCATATCCATGTACTGGTCCCAGGTCTGGGGTTCGTCCAGGGGATAGCCATATTCTGCTTCGAAATCAGCAGCGTAGGGGCTTTCCGGATTCACCAGATCTTTACGGTAGTACATCATGTGGCTGTCACCGTCATATGGCAGCGCATAGACTGTGTCGCCCCAGGCTGTGATGCGATCCGCATACAGCGGGATGATGTCATCAGGTTCGAGTGAATCAAGCAGGTCTTGCGGAATCGGTTCCAGGTAGCCAGGGGCCATGAAGTCGCCCGCCCAGTCTGCTGGGAAGATCATGACATCATAGTCGATGGAGCCAGTTTCAAACGCTGCGATCATCTTCTCGAACAATTCACCGAAGGCGAACTGCTGCAACTGGACGTCGCCACCTGTCATCGCTTCCCATTCCGGGGCGTAGTCTTCAACAGGGCCACCAATGGAGCGACCTGTCTGGGTGACTACAACGATAGTCTGGCCTGAATAATCCTGAGCCTGCACCATGCTGAACGACATCAGCATAAGTGCGAGGACGGTTACTAACAAAAGGAATTTACGCATGATAGATCTCCTAAAGACTAGTTGAGTGGTGTCGTCTTATATTCCTGACTCAGTAGCGGGCTATATCAATAAACGGCTCCTTCGTTGAGGTGAATGGCGTTTGAACACCGGAGCCAGTTGGCACCAGTGGTGTTCTCCTTGGGGAGCAAGTCTTGAGAGATGGGCAGGGTTATCGGTTTTGTGGGACAGGTACCCCCACAGAACAGTGCCGATGTCGAGTATCCGCAAAAAGTGGGGTTTACTTTTGTCCATGCTCGCGACAGATGGACGGTATCTAACTGTCTAAGAAGTGTTTTCATGCTCAGTATTTGCTCAAAGAGACTGTCATTAGTTGCAATAAGTGTTGCGGTAAATGCTTTAGTAACTACCCCATCGGCAGCCTGCCTTTAATGCAGAAACCGAGATGTTATCATCTATTGCACAACTTGTAATTACAAGTTGCGTGAATTATACTCTGCGATGGTAATACCTGTCAAATTAACCACAAAAGTTTATTACCTGGCACCCACGCAAAGCTGCCATCATCGACCGCCATTTGCGGCTACGACACACTTAGGAAAGATGCCTCTTTATGTTTAGCGATCATGTTCTGGGATTTCAACATCTGGGATTGCCCGTCACCAATCTGGACCAGTCGAAAGCATTTTATGCACAGTTGGGCTTCCGTGAGGTGATGGCCAGAGTGCTGGAAATGGCTGATGGCAATATCTTCGTTTCCATGATGGATTTAAACGGCTTCGTTCTGGAGCTTTACCAGTTACCTGCCGCCGCTCTCGAAGAAATTCGGCAGCGACAGCATGGCCACATTGACCATCTGGCGCTCGATGTCGATGACATCAACGCCGTTTTCCAGATGGCAAAAGCAAATGGTCATACACCCCTGGAAGAAGCTCCGGTTTTCTTACCCTTCTGGGAGAATGGCGTTTACTACTTCAACATATTGGGGCCGGACGGTGAAAGAGTTGAATTCAATCAGCGCGTGAAATAGTGCGAATCGCGCACTACCTAATGAAAGTGCATCACGATGAAAATGAAAAAGGTTAGTGCAGTCAATTTTGAGTTTTCGGCTGTTGGGTTTGGTTGTTGGGCGGCAGGCGGTAGTGCCATCTGGAATGGCAGCGATGATGACGAAACCATACGGACGATCCATCGAGCGATAGAGCTTGGTGTTAATTTCTTCGATGTGGCGCCTGTATATGGGTTCGGCCACGCGGAAACTATTCTCGGCAAAGCGCTTGCGGGTAAACGGCAGAATGTCATTGTTGCCTCTAAGTGTGGTCTGGTCTGGGATGATACGCACACAATCACAAATGACCTGAGCCGAGCCAGCATCGAGCGTGAAATCGATGACAGTCTGCGCCGCCTGAACACGGATTATATTGACATCTACCAACTGCATTGGCCTGATCCGCAGACGCCTGTTGATGAAACGATTGAGACACTTAATACACTCAAAAAATTGGGGAAGATTCGGCATATAGGTGTGTCGAACTTCTCGGTCGCGCTGGCGGATGAAGCACGAAAATACGGCCAGATTGTCTCGCATCAGGGCCTCTATAACATGCTTGAGCGCAATCCAACCCAGTATCATAATATTCCGCTGGAGTATCGTACGGAAAGCGAAATTCTACCGGATTGCCGACAACACGGCATGGCGTTCTTCCCCTACAGTCCATTATTCCAGGGATTATTGACCGACCACTTTAAGGCCAGGCAGCAGTTTGATGCCCACGACGTCCGTTCAGCGAACCCCAAACTGAATGGGGAGTTGTTCCAGACTTTTTACCAGATGCGCGAAAAGCTACTGGTATTCGCCGCTAAGATTGGCAAGCCACTGAGCCAGATCGCGATCAACTGGCTGATTGAGCAGCCTGAGGTCATCTCTGTGATTTGTGGAGCGCAAACTATCGCCCATATTGAGGAAAATGTCGGGAGTACATCGTGGTCGCTGGCTGAGGATATGCTGTCAGAGATTGATCAGATTCTGGAACCGTACCAGGATGTCATCCATTCCTAAGCAGGAGAATGGGCCGCCATCTCTTTGAAGCAGCGGCCCATTGAATTTTAGAGACTAGCCTACCCGTAAGATTCAAACCAGGTAGCGGACGGGGCCTGGGTTGTGTAGAAGTCCGTCCAGGGGCGCGATTTGGCTTCTGCAATCTCCAACAGGCGGCGCAGGCGGTCACTGGCGGTTGTCGCTAAGAAATTGGCACGCTCGTCGGTGGACATGGTCACGGCTTCTTTCCAGATGGCACGCCCTGCCAGGAAACCACTGGCGCCACTTTCGCAGGCGATAACCACTTGCGGCTCAAATTCCTCAAAATCGACGCCTGCACTTAACAACACCCAGGGTACCGTCGATGCCTGACTGAGGCGCTCGCATTGTTGGTGCCATTCAGCGTGATCCTGGTTGTATTTGAGGTCTAGAGGAAACTCCATCTTGAGGACATCGGCACCTGTTTTGCTTAAACGACGCGCTGTTTCCACGACAACATCAGCTCGTTCGGCGGCAAATTCGGCGCTGTCTTTGCCATAGCTGGCGTTAACGCTGTAGGACATCGGCTCCAAGAAAACAGGAAGGTCCCAGGCGTGGCAATCAGCGATGGCGCTACTGACAACACTGTCCAACTCGTCAGCGAGTTCTTCGGCCTGGGGGTTGTAGTAGACCATGATCTTAACCGAATTCGCGCCCATCTTACGAATTTTTTCCGGCGTCCAGCCATTCAGGAATTCCATTTTGCGATAAGTGGAATCGCCACTGTAACCGCTTTTTTCCAGCGAGAGCATGAGGCCGGATTTGCCACTCATGTG
The DNA here is from genome assembly GCA_020634165.1 of Anaerolineaceae bacterium. Lineage (GTDB taxonomy): Bacteria > Chloroflexota > Anaerolineae > Aggregatilineales > Phototrophicaceae > Phototrophicus. Next base: position 227,958 of record JACKCF010000003.1, read on the forward strand.
CATCGCCGGGGCAAGGCCATAGATTGGGTCCGTCAGCACAGCCGTCGCCTGCTGGGCCAGTGCGCTGATGATCTCCACTTTGACCTGAACCAGCGTTTCAAAAGGGGTGTTCTCCGGCATCATACGACGATAGCTACCGCGCTGGTCAAAGGCGACGATGCCGAAAATATCGGCATTGGCCATGCTGCTGGCTTTTAAACCACGATAGCGGCCGGGGGTCAGTTGTTGGGACATGATGAGTTGGTGCTCCTCTGTGCATCTAATTGAGTGAAATAACATGTTATCAAGAAGGTTATCGTGCGTTCACAGACAAAAACACTTTAACTTTGTGATGCCATAAATTCGCGGACGGCTGCCAACCTGGCCGCACCCGCCATCGGCCCCTGTTTGGTGACAGCGAGCGCGCCACAGGCATTGCCCAAACGGGCTGCATCAACCAGGGTGCTACCACTCAACCAGCCTGCCAGAAAACCCGCGTCAAAGCAATCGCCAGCTCCGGTTGGATCAACTTCGGTGATGCTGAAACCAGGGACATGCGTGGCCCCTTCACGGTTGTAAACAGTGCAACCTTTCGCGCCTTCGGTGACGACAATGATGCGCGATGGCTTTACAGACAGCAAGTGGTCAGCGGCAGAGATGACATCTGGCTGCTGTGTTAATGCTATCAGTTCTTCGGCAGTTGGAATGAGGACGTCGGCAGCGGCGATGAAGGATGCAAATATTTCTCGTGCCTGATCGAGGGGCAGCATTTCCGGGCGAACATTAGGATCAAAGCTAAAGGTTGCCCCATTCTCTTTCGCCAGCTCCAATGCAGCCCGCCCTGTTTCCAGGGCTTGTTGGCTCATCGAAAGCGTCGATCCCATCAGGTGCAAACAACGTAAGCCTTCAAACAGGGCCGGATCAAGCATGTCGGGCGTCAGTTCGCCGCCTGCGCCCAGACTAAACACAAAATTGCGCGAACCATCGGCATTGTAGGCGACGAAGGCCACTCCGGTTGTGTGACCTGGCAGGGTGCGTACGCCTGAAGCTGTAATGTGGTCCTCAGCCAGTTGATCCAGCAGGCATTGACCAAAAGCATCCTGGCCGACACTGCCGATAGCACCGACCTGCATCCCCAGGCGTGCGGCCTGTGCGGCAAAGATAAACGGCGCTCCACTCGGATAAGGGCCGATAAACGGTCCAGGCTGATGCAGCGGCTGGCCAATGCCTGTTCGCATGACTTCAACCAGTGCTTCACCGACTGTCAGAAGATCAAGAGGCCCATAAGTCACGACCTGTTGTCCTTACAGGAATCCATGAGTAATCTATATGTGGGGGAGTTTATAACCTTTCTTGTCTTTTTCAAATTGATGTTATTCACCGATTCTCGGACAATACCCAATCAGAAACAGCCCATCAGAAAGTGTGGATGATCCAATGATGAAAACACTCATGGTAGTAAGCGGCGGCGATGCCCCTGGGATCAACACCCTGATTGCGCGATATACCATGCTGGCCCAGGCACAGGGTGATTCTGTTGTTGGTGCAATGGGCGGCTTTGAGGCTGTACTCAGTGGGCAGTTTCGTCCGATTGACCTATCAATGGTACGGCGTATGGAAGGGATCGGGGGTTCTTACCTCCCATCAAGCCGTGTGCCTGTCCTGGCAGAAGAAAATGCGCGTGCCCAACTGCGGCAGACGCTCCAGGATAACGAGATCGACAATGTGGTGCTGTTCGGTGGGGATGGCACACTGCGCTACGTGCTCCCCTTGCTGCTCGAATGGCAAATTCCCGTAGCGGCGATCCCTACAACTATTGATAATGATGTGGCTGGCACTGAACGCACATTGGGTTTTGATTCCGCCTGTAACTTTGCTTATCAGACGATTGAAGGCATTCTCGCGACCGCCCATGCCCTGCCAGGGCGTCTCTTTCTGCTGGAAACACTCGGCGGTGATACGGGGTACCTGGCACTGGAAATCGCCTATGCGGCAGGCGTTCATGCGGTGTTGGTACCGGAGTACGATTTTGATATGAACTGGCTGGCAGATCGCCTGAAGCAGGCCGTGATACGCGATAGTTTTGCGCTGGCAGTCGTGACAGAAGGCGTCAAGACGTTACCGAACTTGCTTGAGGATATCCCCCGCCTGACAGATACTCGATTACGCTTCTCTCGGTTGGGGCATGCCCAGCGTGGTGGACAGGTTTCTCATCTGGACCGGAAACTGGCTACGGAAATGGCCCATCTGGCGTATGAGACTTTCAAGGCCGGGCAGCCAGGTGGCGCGCTCATGGTCCGTCAGAACCAACTGTTGATAGTCAATGAATTGGTCACTGTTGCGCACAAGGCGCCGCCCGATAAGTCCCTATACAGTCATGTCAATGACCTAATAGATCACTAAATGTGTTATCTTAATTACAGGACTGATTACGGTCCTATAACAAAGAAAGCCATGTCATGAAAGGAATGAAGATGGTCAAGAGAACAATTTTGCTGGTGATTGGTGTGTTGCTGTTGGCACTGCCTGTTCTGGCGCAGGATGAAGCCATGTCAGAACCTCAGATATCTTACATGATTTGTGATTGGGGCCTGGTGACAATTGAGGAATCCACCGAACAACCGCCCATCTTCATCGATATGACCTCTCCTGCTGATTACAGTGCTGTCGAAGGTACATCCTTCACAGTTTCTGGAACAGGTGCTGGCTTGTTTGAAGGCAATGTTATTGTGGAGGTATCTGCGCCAGAAGGCGACACGATATTCCAGGGTGCGACTGTGCTGCAAGCGGAAGAATTGGGTGCGGTTGGTGACTGGTCCATCGATATTGATCTGGGCGAGTTGGAGAGTAATACCAAAATTTTCGTGACGGCGTATTCCACATCCCCAGAAGACGGCTCGACAGTCGCCTATGATAGTCTATATCTCAACGCAAACAGCCAGTTCGGGCTGCGTTACGTCGACATCACGACGCCATACTTCAGTGCTGGTGTCAATCATTCGCCACTGCTCATTGAAGGCATGGCTGGCGGCGCCTTTGAGAACAATATCATCGTTGAAGTACGTGACTTCGATTCAAAAGATGTTCTTGCAGAAGGCCCTGCGACGGTCCAGACAGAAGATTTCGCTGGCAGCGGACCGTTCTCACTAGAGCTGGCCTTTGATGCGGAGCCTGGGCAGAGCATCGAAGTCTATGCCTATCAGCCATCGATGGCCGATGGTGAGACCGTAGAAGTTTCTGACATTGAATTTGCGATTGTTTCACCGCTGGCGCAGTCCTATGATCGCATCCTGGTTTTACAGCGCAGTGATCCGATCCTGGGTGCTGAGGAAATGTGCTCCGTAGCTGAAGCCGAGTTTGATAACACGAATACGGATATGCTGGTGATCAACGATGTAGCTGTTTTGTCAACGCGGTCGATGATGCCGCTGGTGAATGTGTCGATTGATGCTGCGGGGTCGTCAGTTTGTGCGGCACCCCTGCGGACACGGGTCACCCGTGATGGCGATGCGTTCGCGATTGAAGTCTATCGTGATACGACTGAACCGATCCCGTGCACAATGGACCTGGCACCGATCCCAGTACGTGTATCGTTAGGGACTCTACCCAACCCTGATTACACGATTACTGTTAACGGCCAACCTGTCGAGTAGAAAGATCGTATATGAGGGTGTCCACACCTGTAGGCACCCTCACCAAACCCAGGATAGCCGCTAAAATATAGATGCCTGGACTTACGCGCATCCACAACAGGTCCGTAATCGGGCAGGTCACCACATACCCGTTGCGATTCATAAAATTTAGGGCTTAGTAGGGAGAGTAGATATGGGTATTTTAACTGGTCTGATTTTGTTGATTGTCGGTTTAATCGCGTGCTTCTTCGGGAAGCGCTACTATCGTTTGGTGCTGGCTCTGGTCGGCTTTGTGATCGGCTACTATGCAGCCAATGCCTTATTGGTCGGGCAAGGTGATGCCATACAACTCATCGCCGCTATCGTTGCGGGGGTGGTCCTGGGCTTCCTGTTCTGGACTTTTTACAAGATGGCCTACGTGTTATTCGGTCTGTTCCTTGGTCTGGCAGTCGCGGCCATCATCGGACGATCCTTCAACCTGGATGGCACGGTGTATCTGATCGTCGCGATTGTGCTGGCCATTGTCGGCGCCTTCCTGGGTTCAGCTATCGCGGACCTGATGATCCGGTTGAGTACTGCATTCGGTGGAGCCAGCCAGATCGTGGCCGGTGTCGCAGCTATTGCTGTCGGCCTGAATATTTCACTGCCATTAGCCGACCCAATGCACGGTGGTGCCACCACAGAAAGCACATCAGGTATTATCACCATCATCGCTGTCATCGTGCTTGGTGTTATTGGTTTCCTATTCCAGACTCGTAGTGACCCAGGCACTGCATAGCCAACATCAAAATAGATGCTGACAGTTCAATCAGCATCTATGTCCTAAAATGTGAATTCCAAAGCAAAAAACACTGCTATGAGGCTCAACTCAGTCCCATAGCAGTGTTTATTTATGGCGTGTCTATTCAGCTTTTTAGCGGCATCAAGCCATATACGCTGCTATTTCGTGATGCGCAGGGCCAGATAGGGTTTGCCGGGCAGTATCACTTCATAGGTCGGTTTTTGTGCGAATGGATAGGAGTAGTCGGGTAGCTCGCTGAGTATATTGACCTGAGCCGGTTCGATTGTCATATCCCAGGTATCAATGACATCAAACTGGTAGGCATCATCGACTGGCATCCACAAGAGAAAACGCGCCGGTTGATAAACGCCCAGGTAAAGCAGATGGTAGCTATCGCCGTGATAGGCCCCGGAGTAACGTGATGACAGCCAGCGGCTGATAGGTTGAGGGAATATGTCTAAATCTGCCCCATGATGCGGCGACAGACCGCCTGGGGCACCTTCCACGATTTCACGCAGGAAGCCAATACGCTTCCAGCTTTCACCATGTAGGACGCCACCCTTCGCCCACCACAGTATATCGTCAGGGTGCATGTAAGTTTCACCGTGACCGCCGTAGCCACCGTTGGTCACCATCAGCCAGAAACGATGCGTTTCTTCCTGGGCGGTGATGCCACCCCAGGGATAGACAATATCGCCTTCGTATTCCAGCTCATCATCGACGATGGGCTTGCCATAGGTTTTGCGCCACTCTACGACCTGGCGCACATCAGGGTGCTGAATGCAGACGTGGGTGACACCAGGCTTGTTGTGGTCATACATATTTTCGGGATGGCCCTGATGAATCGCACGAAGGTGGTTGTATGGGTCTTCTTTCAGCAAAATCTGGAAGAAGTTATCCCAGCGTTCCATTGGCTTGTATTCGAGCATGAAGTCGTACTCATTGGCCAGTGACCACCAGACATTGCGGAACGCACTCAGGCGGGCGATCAGATAGCGCAGATAGCGATAGTCGGTCTCTTCATCCATACGGGCATAGCCCCAGCGATCATAGGGATGCCAGATGATGACATCGGCCTCGATGCCCATCTCCATCAGTTGACCAACGCGCTGTTCAAACTTCTGGAAAAATACCGGATTGAAGCGCGTATAGTCATCTTCGCCATTGGCTTTGGTTTCAAAGGCGTAGTATGGCGGTTCGTTTTTGTTGAACGGATAGTCCTTGGGGAAGACACACATGCGCATCTTGTTAAAAGATGCTTCTTCCAGGGTTTTGAGCGTTTGTTCCTGCAATTCTTCCGTCTGATGGGTCCAGGCATAGCAGGTTGTGCCGAACGGATAGTAAGGCGTGCCATCAGCAAAAGCAAAGTGGAAGGTATCCTGCACACTAACCGGACCATGATTGCTCTCGCCAGGTTCGATGCAGGTAAATTGGCCCGTTTTGCCATCCAGCGAAGGCTGGTTGCTGTGGGTGGTGTAAGTCCACTCCCCGATGGCATCCGGCATAAAGCGCACACGATAGACGCCGTCGCCATCATAAAAGCCTGTGACTTCTACGGAAGTTGACCCGCTCTGGAAGGTCGCTTTTAGTTCAACATCAACGAAGGGATTGCCATCGGATGGGCCATCGAATGCTGCTTCATACAGGCCCCATTTTTCTACCTGGGTGTTGGTCATGGTGTTGTCTCCAATTTTTGAGCCGTTTTTTCAACAAAGTGGCAATAAACATCGCGATTGTCAGGGAGCGCGATGGGCTGTGGGCGGTCATGCTTGCAGATGTCTTCCGCGAGTGGGCAGCGGTTGCGGAAGCGGCAGCCAGTAAACTGGAATTCCTTGGCTTCTATATCCGATGCCGCGAAGGGCTTACGTTCCCATTTGCGGTCGGTCAGGGCGATGGAATCCAGCAGCAGTTGGGTGTAGGGATGCCTTGGACTGGTGAGGATGCTCTTGGCATTACCAAATTCCACGATGGTTCCGCGATACATCACCGCGATATAGTCGCTGACATAGTAAGCCGTCGCCAGATCGTGCGTGATGTACAGGAAGCTGGTGTTGTAGTCCTCCTTCAGTGACAGGAACAGGTTAATTATGTTCATGCGCAGCGAGGCATCGATCATGCTGACGGGTTCATCGGCAATAATCATCTTGGGGCGCGGAATGAGTGCGCGCGCGATTGAAATGCGCTGGAGTTCACCGCCGGAAAACTGGTTGCGATACTTGCCTTTGACATCGGCATATTTGAGGCCGACAGATGCCAGCGCATCTTCAATATTCAACTCAGCCTCTTTGGCAGATGCCTCATTGATGCGGTTGGCTGTACGCTGTAGATATTTATCGACTGAGCGATAGGCGCTGAACGCCTCAAAGGGATTCTGAAAAATCGGTTGAATCGAGGACAGGAAGGTATGCTTCGATGGGACTGCGCCTTTACCTGCTACCTGCTGATCGTAGATGGTGGCTGTACCGGATGATGGCTCCACGAGGCGCAGAATCACTTTCGCTAGGGTGGTTTTGCCACTGCCGGATTCACCAACCAGACTAATGATGACCGGCGCATCGCTTTCTATATGCAGGTTCACCTCGTCCAGCGCATTGATCTTGACACGATTAATGAAGCCACCTAGCCGATAGGATTTATTCAAGCCTTCTGTTTTGAGTACTGTCGTCATGTTCGCTCGCCCTATACTTGATCGGCATGATGGCAGGCAGAAAAATGCCCTGGTTTATGCTCTAAGAGTGCGGGTTCCTGCTGGCGGCAGATTTCCGTCGCCAGAGGGCAACGGGCCGCAAAACGACAGCCGACCAGTTCATCCCACAGACTTGGCGGACGCCCGGAAACCCCTTCGCGGATGTGGTCATCACCGATGGTTGGCAGTGAATCGGTCAACATCTTGGTATATGGGTGCAGCGAGGTGCTGAAGACATCTTCAGAATCGCCAAATTCGACGACCTTGGCGGCGTACATAATCAGCATCTTGTGGGTTAACTGATAGTGCACGCCCATATCGTGCGACACAAACAATATGGTATTTTCCATCTGCTCCTGAATATCCATCAGCAGCATGAGGATGCTCTTCTGGACGACCACATCAAGAGCAGTCGTAGGTTCATCCGCCAGGATGATATCCGGCTTAAAGAAGGTGCCCATCGCGACCATAATACGCTGACGCATCCCCCCAGATAGCTGATGCGGATAGGCATCGATGGCTTCCGCCGGCAGGTCCAGACTTCTGACGTATTCGCGCACTTCCGCCAGGATTTTGGCCTCGTCCACAACATTCCCCTGGAAATCAACAAACTGGCGCCGAATGCGAATGACGGGGTTCAGGGAACTCATGGATGCTTGCGGGATGTACGAGATGCGACGGAACCAATATTCCTTGATGTCCCTGGTCGTGACTTCCGTGCCACGATCACCCGTAAAGCCATATTCGACATTGCCCGATGTGAGCGCCAGCGGGTAGATCAGGTCGCCGTAGATGACCTTGAGCAGCGTCGATTTGCCACAGCCGGATTCCCCGGCAATGCCGATGATCTTGCCAGAAGGCAGCGCAATATTGATGCCATCAACGGCATTAACCTGGCCGCGTTCTGTGGTATAGGTTGCAACGAGATTGTTCAGCTTGATCATGCGTGCCCTCGCCTGGTTGCAAACATCTGGTTATAGCCGGTGGACGTCAGGAAGAGGCCCAGGAACAGCACGACCGTCGCCACGACGGGTGCGACAATCCACATGTACTGGCCAATGAACATCGCGTTGTAGTTGAGCGCCCAGAAGATGATCGAGCCGAGCGTCGGGATTTCTACTTTGGAGAGGCCAATCACGGCCAGCGCGGCTTCGGTGTTAATCACGAAGAGGATCGAGTTGATGAAGCCAACAACCATATAGGCAAATACATAAGGGAAAATTTCCTGAAAGATGATCTCTACCGTGTTCGAGCCGGAAAAACGCGAGGTGTTGATAAATTCATGCTCGCGGATGGACAGGGCCATCGAGCGAACAGTACGCGCTCCCCAGGCCCAGCCAAAGATCACCAGGATAAGCCCAAGGATGAAAAAGTTGGTGTTGCCACGCACCAGGGTACCGAGCACGATCAGAATCGGGAAGCTGGGGATGGCAATCACGGAATCGGTCAGGATCATGATGATGCGGTCATACCATCCGCCGATGTAGCCTGCGCTCAGGCCGAGAACAGCGGAGATGAGCGTCGTGAAGATGCTGACACCCACGCCCAAAATCAGGGAATTGCGAACAGAATAAACCAGATACCAGAAAATATCCTGGCCCTGGGTATTTGTCCCCAGCAGATGATCGCCGCTAATTGGCAGATTCTTGAAGTAAGTGCCCTGCTGCGATGGATCAACGTCATTGAATAATGGCAGGATCAGGCTGCCAAGCGTGAAAAATGCCAGAATGAAAATGCCAAGCTTCAGACGAAAGTTCATTTTCATGACGCTTACCTAAAACGAATTCTTGGGTCTAGCAGCGGGTAGACCAGGTCAATGATGAGGGCGGCGGTCGCTACTGAAACAATCGACATGATGATCGTGCCATAGAGCAAATTGAAGTCGCCGCTACCAATTGCCGTCCGCATGAGCAGGCCCAGGCCCGGATATGAGAAGAGGATTTCTGTCAGCAGCGCACCGTTAAAAACACCACCGATTGACAGCGCCAAGGCTGTTATCTGGGGCAGGATGGAATTACGAAAGACATAGCTAAACATGATGGTGCGCGAAGGGGTGCCCTTCAGGCGGGCGAAGGTGACATAACCTTCTTCTTTATTGGCAAACGAGAGCGCCTTCATGCCGAGGATGTTCCAGCCAAAGCCTGCAAGAACCAGCGTCAGGGCCGGGAGGAACGAGTTGTAAATAATCGAGTTGATCTTTTCCCATGTGATTGGCCCGGGCAAGATGGTCGTGCTCAGGGGGAAGATCGGCCAGATGTAGGCAAATAGCAGGATGAGCACCAGCGCCAGAATGTAGTACGGAATCGGATAGAGAATTACGCCGAAAATCTCCAGCAGCGTGGCCCAGCGGCTATTGTGGTAAAAGCCAGCTACAAGGCCAATGATATTGCCGATCAGCCACGATACAACCAGGGCGGTCCCCAGTAAGCCCAACGTCCAGGGCAAGGCAGTGAATATAAATTCCGAAACGGGTTTGGGATAGGATGCCAGCGATGGGCCGAAATCGAAAGAGATAAAGACGCGCTTTATGTAATCAACATACTGATCAACGATACTGCCTTCCAACCCGTAAAGCTTGCGCATCGATGTCCTGAGTTCTTCAATTGTCTCTGGATTCATCGATTGCCCGGCCTGATTTTGCATCTGGGCAATGTAGCCTTCGATGGGATCGCTTGGCATGAGGCGAGGGAGAAAAAACGTGATGGTGACGCCAACAAATAACACGATCAGATAGGCACCAACACGGCTGACTATATATTGTATGAGTCCCATATGTAGCTCCGGTAAGCCAGCAATTGCAGGAGCAGCCCAGGCGGGCTGCTCCCTGGATTGTGCCGGTACTTAACGACCGGTGGGTTCGATGTTGGCGACGATTTCTTTGACTGAACTCCACCATGAGTACGGTACAGCATAGTAGTTATCGCGCTTGGGGAAGCCAGTCCAGTAGTATTCATTGGTCGGGATCGTGGTCGGGATGTTCATGATATTGATATAAGCCATATCCGTCACGAACTGCTGAATGATCTCACGGCCAATCTGACGGAATTCTTCGGTCGTGGTTTCGATTTGCTTGGCATCTTTAACCAATTGATCGACAGTTGCGTTGGACCACTGATACTGGTTGCCACTGTTGGTATCGGTTGCATCCGCGTCGTTCACATACTCAAGCTCGACGTTGTTCCACGAGTTCAGGTAGTTGGGAGTAAAGATACAGTTGGTCCAGTTGAGCATCGTAACACGTTCGGCGTTCGTATTCTGAACGACACCAAATTCGGCATTGTCGACCTGGATGACATTGACCTGGATACCTGCACGGCGCCAGCTATCGGCAATCGAGAAGCCAACGCGCTGCATGACTTTGTTCCAGTCACCTGGAATCACGAATTCGAGGTCCCAAACTTCGCCACTCGGCAGTTGCCAGATGCCATCGGCATTCTGGGTGAATCCAACCGACGATAGCAGGTTGCCCGCTTCTTCAGGATCATATTTCCACCAGCCGATACCAAAATTCATCGGATCTTCCGGCAGGTCCTGGGCACCCATCTGGCCGAGGGTATCGACAAATTCGGCTGACCAGTTGGCATTATATGGCTGATAACCATCCGCCAGCGTCAATTCTTCCAGCCAGGAGATGAGTGGCTCAAAGTAGATCGGGCGCAGGATTTGTGTATCGACCATCGGCAGCGGTGAAGCAACAAATTCACCGTTGACTGAGTTAATACCAACATTGGCCAGATCGAGCGAAAGTGCCAGCGCCCAACGAACTTCTGGCAGGTCCAGCGGTGCACGTTGCAGGTTCATCAAAACGCCGTAGCCGCAAGCATCGTCCATATTGTGATATGGCATATCTGGCGAGAAGGTGGTGATATATTCATTACGGGCCTGGGCCGCTTTGATTGAGTCCGGACTCATGAAAGTATCGACATCGTAGGCATTCTGGACGAATGACAGCGAGCGGGTTTCTTCCGGGCCATAGTCTTTGTAGAGGATGTACTGCGGCATGTAGCCATCTTCATCCAGGAAACCCCAGGCCGAACGTTCCCAGTCTTCACGCAGCTCCCACAATTGCCAGAAGCCATTCGGGTCGAATTCTTTTACGGTGTATGGGCCAATGGTGACCGGATACGTGTTGCGGAATTCAGCCAGATTATCTACTTGAGAGAAAATATGCTCTGGGACAATGATGAATGCTGAACCCCAGGTATAGACGCCCAGCACTGTGCTGAAATCATAAGCCGGGTTGATCGTATCGATGCGGACTGTGTAGTCATCAATCTTTTCATAGTCGGATACGTACGCATTGATGCGCGCGACACCAAACCATGTTGATGTACCCTGAAGTTCACGGTAAGCATCCAGCGTAAAGATGACATCATCTGCGGTAAATTCTTCGCCATCGCTCCAGTAAACGCCTTGCTTGAGACGAACCTCGAACGATGTGAATTCATCATTGAGCGGAATCGGCATCTCGGCGGCCAGTTCAGGGTAGGATTCACCTGTACCGGTATCGGTTTCCCACAAGAAGCCCCAGCCCAACTCTCTGAAGCCGCGCCAGATGGCGAAGTTCATCAAGGGATTGTGCTGATCCGGCGTCTGTGTCTGACGGTCGAAGGTCTGGAAAATCAATGTTTCATTACGCGGCGTACCAACATCGGTCATCTCCTGGGCGGAGACCAGGCCGACGCTGACCAGCAAAAGGGCTAATACGACTGTGAACAGAAAACTTTTCTTCATTGATGTCTCCCGAAAAATTCTTTTGAACTACAAACTCCGAAAATGTGTTTCGCGCCTCTCTCTGACGGTTGCATCTCCTTCCTGAAAAATCCGATATCTGGTGCTGCAAATTACCAAGAATCAGATGCCTATTTATCAGATACGCATATCGCACAATGACATCTGGTTAAAACGTCCTGAGACGTATTCCAATTTGCAGATGGACGATAGAAACCCGCTAACATAAGCTGATTAATCAGCTTATTCACAAGATTGCGAAGCAGTCTTTTGGTAGGCATGAAGAAAGGGAGAGAGGACCAAAATACCGAGAGTGCGACACTATTAAGTTTGCTCAAAATCACTAAATGAAACAGGTTCATATGAATAAATATTCAAGCGTGATATTATACTCACAGAGATTGTATCGTGTTCAGTGTGTCTTGTCAAAAACTCCTGGCAACTTTTGGGCAGGTAACGTATGTCTTCAGTTATGGTGTTCAAGGAATTTTTAGAGGCACAGCTATCAAGATGAAAAGGCTGGCATCATTCCACAACTTTTAGGCTGTGAATTACGATACACATATTGGAACTTTGATCACATTATGTGGGCAGATACATGACAACTGGCCTACGAACCTATATCAAAGTTCATGGGTAGCATCGGGTAAAATAAATTCTATGGGTGGAGAAGATAGCTCCTCAAACGCATAGGAAAATCGCGACCCATTCATAAAATTTGCATACAGCACGACAACGCTCATTACAAAAAACACAAGGTACACGAGAATGATCTTTGAACAAATCGGAAAAATCGCTGTTAGATGGCGCTATGCCATCATCGGTGCATGGATTGCTGCCGTTGTCATCGTCACCCTGATTGCACCCAATCTGTCCGATGTGGCGACTTCTGACCAAAGCGTGATGCTACCTGCCGACGCGCCTTTTCGGCATGAGCTTGAAGTCTACCAAGAGGCGTTTCCGGCTTCTTCTGGCAGCACCAGTATGGTGATTGTCGTCCAGACAGATGATGATCTGGGCATATTGAACCAGGCAAATAGCTCCTTTGACGAGCAGATCGACACGCCAACGAGCCAGTACATCTCCCAACTGGTCGAGTGGTTAAATGGCGAAGAAGCGCCTGAGAGCATCATCAACGTCATATCCCCTGTAAGTTCGGAACAAGTGGCGGATATGACCGTTGATGAAAGCAATGAAATTGCCATGATTCCTGTGAATCTGAGCATGGCAGCAGCCGATACCAATTTCAGTCAGATCGTCACTGAGCCAATTCGGGAGTGGATTGATGCCAATCAACCCGATGGTGTCGCGAGTTACATTACGGGCGCGCAGCCTGTGCTCTCCGCATTCTCCGACGCCGCTATTTCTACAGCAGAAAGCACACTGGTCGTTACGGTTGGCCTTGTGATTGTGCTGCTGCTGCTGATTTATCGTTCGCCTGTTAGTCCACTGATCCCGTTGTCAGTTGTCACTGTCTCGTATTTGATTACGCGCGGCCTGGTGGCCATGCTGGCAGATGGGACCCTGATCGTTTCCAGCTATGCGGACATTCTGCTAGTGGTGGTGATTTATGGCGCAGGGACGGACTACTGCCTGTTTTTGATTAGCCGCTTCAGAGAAGAAGTCGCTGACAACAGCAACATTCATGAATCTACTGTGACGACTATCGAAAAGGTCGGAGAGACCATCACCAGCAGCGCAGGAACCATCTTTGTTGGCTTCACGGCGATGGTCTTCGCCGAGTTTGGTCTGTTTAACACCTCTGGTCCGGCACTTGCGATTGGTATCATCGTCGCGCTGTTGGCTGGCTTAACACTCGTCCCCGCGATCCTTTCGGTATTAGGTAACCGCGCTTTCTGGCCAGGTAAGGCAACGCATCGGTCTTCTGGCAGGTTTTACAAAGCGACCTCAAACCTCGTTGCTCAACGGCCACTGCTGGTGATTGTTGTCGTAGTGGGTTTGATGCTGCCGCTGGGTATCTATGGTCTTTCAGCACCATTGAATTACAGCACGGTTTCCGACTTGCCCAATGATCTAGAGGCAAAACAGGGTTACCAGGTGCTAGAGCGATCCCTCGGCCCTGGCAACCTTTCGCCGTTGACCGTCACAGCGACCGACCGTGACCCAGAAACCATGAGCGCTGAAATCGCTCGGCTCGAAGCTGACCTGATGGCGTTGGATGGCGTTGCCGACGTCATGAGCCTGAACAACCCAACCGGACAGAGCGGCGAATTCGCAAATATTCTTCAGGTTGATGGCCAATTACGACTCATCGCCACGATGATGTCTTCGACAACCAGCGGCGGTGCAATCCCTGATCTACAGAGTGCAACCTCACTATTGCAAGGCATGGCCACCTACTTCAACAATATCGCAGATCGATTCCCGGAAGTGGCTGACGATCCGAATCTTGTGACTTTGCAGGAAGCCTTCGCTAGTCCACTCACTTTCTTCCAGAAAATGAGCGAGGTCGAACCCGCACTTGAGGCGCTCGCGACACGCTTTGAAAGTGTTGAAAATCCGTATATGGACATCACTGAACTGGCGGACTTAGTACCATCTGACTCCGACATGGCCGGAGCAGATGCTATCGCTCAACTGCTGGATCGCCATCTTTCTGAAGATAGGACCAGCTATCGTATGGATGTCATCCTGGCTGAAGACCCCAACAGTGCAGAGGGTCTGGACGCGGTCTTACAGATTCGAGAACTTTTGCCTGCATACGAAAATGGCGGCGAAGCTGTCGTCACCGGCCAACCCGCCATCATCGCTGACCTGCGAGACACGCTTGATTATGACTTGGTGCTAACGATTGGCGTCGTCAGCCTGGGTATTTTCATCGTGCTGCTGTTGATGCTGCGCAGCCTGATCGCCCCTATTTACCTGATCGCAACGGTTGGCCTCAGCTATATTTTCACGCTGGGCATCACGCAGTTTGCTTTCAGCGTTGTGCTGGGTACAGGTGAAGGTCTGTCATTCATCATCCCTGTTTTCGCCTTTGTATTCCTGGTCGCCCTGGGCGTGGATTACAGCATCTTCCTGATTGGGCGCGTAAAGGAAGAAGTGGGGCACCGTGGCATTTTGGATGGCGTTCATGAAGCAGTGGTGGCCACTGGACCGATTATCACATCGGCAGGCATTATCCTGGCTGGCACCTTCGCCTCGATGGTCTTTGGGGACATCACGGCGCTGGCGCAACTCGGTTTTGCGGTCGCTGTTGGTGTGCTGATCGACACCTTCATTGTGCGAACGATGCTCGTTCCGGCGATTACGATTCTGCTGGGCAAGTGGGCATGGTGGCCGGGTGGTGTGCCCCAGGCAAAGTCCTAGTACGCCACAAGCTATATCGACATACAATGGCAGGGGCATTCATCGAGTGCCCCTGTCTCTTTTTAGACCCTGCGATCCACAAAAATATGTCAATTAAAAAGGTCCAGCGTCACATAGCCGGACCTTCTCTTTAAACCTGGCATACATACCTAAGACTGATACGGTTCCGGCTTGTTGTCCAGAACATCTTCAATCTTGGCTATGACGTCATCTGTCAACTGGTGGGCAATATCAATCGCGCCGAGGTTATCTTTGATTTGGTGCAGTTTGGTCGCGCCGGTAATCGCTGTGCTGACATTCGGATTTTTGATCGTCCATGCCAGAGCCAATTGCGCCATCGTCGCACCCAGTTCCTCCGCGATTGTGGTCAGTTCGCGCACCTTTGCAATCGCTGCCTGTCCCTCATCACTTAAGAGTCGGTCTTTTAGCCAACTGTAACTCTCTAAAGCCATCCGAGAATCTGATGGAACACCATCATTGTACTTGCCCGTCAGGATGCCGGATGCCAATGGCGACCAGATGGTCGTTCCCAGACCGATTTCATCATATAGACGCGCATACTCAAGCTCAAAACGCTCGCGGAAAAGCATGTTGTACTGGGGCTGCTCCATCGTTGGCGGGACGAGATTATACTGCCGTGCGACACTGTAAGCCTGCATGATTTCCTGCGCGGACCATTCCGACGTGCCCCAATACAATACTTTGCCCTGCGTTATCAGATCGGACATAGCACGTACCGTTTCTTCAATCGGCACCTGTGGATCAGGGCGATGGCAGAAATAGAGATCGAGATAATCAACATTCAGCCTGTCCATAGCCTGATGGCAAGCGTCGAAGATATGCTTGCGTGAGAGGCCCCGCTGTATCGGCGAAGGGTTCTCGATGGCGCCGCCAAAGACCTTACTCGATACCAGATAACTATCACGCCGCCAACCCGTCTGCTTGAGCACTTCGCCCATGATGGTCTCGGCTTCGCCCTTCGCGTAGACCTCGGCGTTGTCGAAGAAATTCATGCCTGCATCGTAGCAAGTTGTCATAATTTCCTTGGCCGTATCAACCCCAAGCTGATTGGAGAACGATACCCAGGCTCCATAAGACAATACGCTTACCTGTAATCCGCTACTGCCTAAACGACGATACTCCACCACACACTCCTAGAAATAATCTCTGAATAGTCAGTGGCCATTATACGTGCCCCACCGCAGACCATTCAACTTATCGGTATGTTCAACAAACTTCCGATGAGAAGCAATGAAAGCTACAATAGAGTGTCAGAAGCGGAGTCAATCATGTCAGTTGATTATCAGAATGACCTAAGACGATTGGGTCAGTTCATTACCCAACCAGATGCGACGCAGTGCACCCCTCAATTGTATGCCGCAGCCATGCAGCATAAGGTAGCTGGCTACATCCTGGAGATAATGGAAAATCGCCTGGGAAGTACGCCCTCGGACCCCGCGTTAGAAGAACTGGCAAATACCGCTCGTACGAATGGCTGGAAGATCATCGTTCAAGACAATGAAATGCAAGCCATCAACAGGCTATTGAATGACCACAATATCCGGCCCATTTGGATAAAAGGCGCGGCGTTAGCTCACACTATATATGGCAATCCATTGTTGAGAAGCCGAACGGATCTGGATTTCATTGTGAAGGAAGATGATTTTGGGCGCGCCCATGAGCATCTTCTGGAAAGTGGCTATTTTGATATTAAAGGTGAAAAGCTCGAAACTGGCCTGGACAGCCTTGACCATCACATCGTACTCCGGTCTAAGAGGTACAATTCGGTCGTCGTAGAATTACATCGTGCACTACTGGGCAATGCGTTCTTCAAAGAGATTCCGCCGAAAACGCTGGCACGCTGGCTGCAAGATACACTTATTTTCTCAATCAACGGTGACACGTATCACACACTCCAACCAGAGATTCATCTGGTGTATCTGAGTGCCCACACGATGCTACAGCATGGTCTGAAACACATCATCTTCCGAAACTTGCTGGATATTCATTTACTCATCCAGACATACCCTATGAATTGGGATATCATCGCCAAAGAAGCGTCAAATCTCAAATGGGTTCACCTCGTAAGATCAAATTTGGATCTGGTTGATGACTGCTTTGGTGAGCATTACACAGATCGGTTGGAAAGCAGTCTTATGGATGTGCCCGGATTTACGGAAGATGCTGACCGTACGTTCCTTATGAGTCATCGTGATACAAGCGGCGAACTCGTCATTCGCCAGCTCCAGCAACTCAACTGGAAGGATCGCATCACAGCGATTTATCGCATTGCTTTGCCATCAAGATCGTATATGCGAATGCGCTATGACATTCCTCAAGACCGTTCAACCGCACCTTATTATTTCGGTCGATGGTTTCGTCAGGCGAAGGGGCTTGCTAAGGCTTTGTTCAGGCGGCTCAATCTCTTGATTACGAGCAATCGTGATGGATAGAAGGTGATTACGAGGCTTTAGATTATCACAGTCAGGATGGGTTATTCTTGCATATATATAAAAGACCCACACCAGAAGTATGGTGCGGGTCTTTTGTTTTTCTAGATGATTTGAGAGCGAAAGAACTTAGCCGCCGTAATCAAGGCGATAGCTATCCGTCAGCGGAAGCGTGAAGACGATGACCGATACCTTGCCATCCGGCTCAAAAACATTCAACTGGTATTCGCCAGTCGTCAGCTTGGACAAGATCATACGACCATCCGCGCTTGTAGCGATAACCGTATTTTCCTCTGGATTCGCTGGCAAGGCGGCAATGTCATCAGCAAAGACAAAAATGACGGACTGGCCTAGAAGTGAATCCCACACGTTGATGTTGTAGCTGTCGCCTTCTTGGTTTACATACAAGGCCCACGTGTCGCGGGCGCAGTCAGCCGCATTAACACGACCATCTGTACCGCAAGATCCACCAGATGAACCAGAACTTGTTACTGATGTTTCTACAGCATCACCGCTGCTACCGGATATGCCATATCCCCTTACGCCGAAATATATCGTATCATAGGCGTCCGTAAGAATCGGATCAATTGAAATGCTGAACGAATTTGCTCCGACTACGCCTGTATAGTTTCCATCATAAATTATCCGATAGGTGTAACTTTGTGAGGGTAAGACATCAGCATGAGGTGACAATTGTGAGGCATTTGTGGGACCATAGTATGACTCGTAATTAAAGGCTTAAATGTAGACAAAAAACTCGCCAGTACAATTGCTGTCTGCAGTCCACTGCATCTCAGCATAATCAACATTTGCAACGGTCTGTGTAATTGAAACACTGCAAGAAGCGGAAGAACCAGCGAATACTGTTGTGGAAGTGAAGAACAGTCCTACGAGAATAGTGAAAATCACGAATTTGCGCATAGAATGGACATTTCTACTAACTGGTCACATAAAATTTATGAACTATTCCTGGCTTTCTGTCAAGTGACAAAGGTACCTACACCTTTTCAAATTATAAGCGTGCAGTAAGATATAGGTTGTAATTGTTTGCGTCGAGATATGTGTAGCTGCAAGAAGAGCGAAGGAAACGGAATGAGATCTGGTACTGTTAAGATGTCGCCCAATGTGATCTTCCGTGAGATTGCTGGAGAGTCGATCTTACTTAACCTGGACACTGAAACCTACTGGGGACTCGATAAAGTGGGTACTGATATCTTAAAAAGTCTACTCGAATCCGAGACCTTTCAGCATGCACAAGAAAAATTGAAGAGCGTATACGATATCGACCCAGATACCCTAAGCCAGGACATAGATGACCTCGTACGGAGCTTGGTAGATGCAGGACTTCTTGTTGTTGAAGACGAATAAGTGGCATCAGTTTTGGCAATTGCGTTTAAAAGATAAGCTATTCCTGGCTTACATCGCGTTGCTACTCGTTTTTGCAGCAGTCTGTCGTCGAATCTTCTCCCTACGTCAACTACAGAAAATCATGTCCTTTTTATTTCCGTTAGCCCATCATCCAGGATATCTATACGGAAACAACAGCTTAAATGCGGTTGAACGCACTACCCGTCTACTACAGATTGCTGCGACACATGGTTTATTCAAAGCAAACTGTCTTGAACAATCGCTGATATTATGGGGCTTGTTGAGAAAACAAGGAATCCATCCAAAAATTGTGATTGGTGCTTGCCTCGTTGACGGCCAGTTACAGTCCCACGCATGGCTTGAATACGAGGACCAGGTCATCAATGAACAAGAAGATGTCGCATCCCACTATCCAATGATTATCAACTCTTTCTAGTCGAAATTTATGAGCGGAATACTCGGCATCTTCAAAAGAAATGGTGACACTGTCGCTACACATCTCATTTCAAAGATGATCTCCAGTGTCGAACACCGTGCCATTGATGGTGTGGAGTCCCATATTGATGGGCCAATTGGTATGGCTCATATGAAGTTGTACCTGACGCCAGAGTCCATCGACGAAATACAACCGCTGGCTGACGAGAGTAATACTTTATGGCTAGCACTTCATGGCCGCATCGACAATCGATCCGAGCTTGTTGATCTGCTAGAGGCCAAAGACTTCAGTCCTCGTTTTGACACGGATGCAGAAATTGTCCTCAAGGCGTTCCAATGCTGGGGAACGGCTTGTCCTGAATACATCGTTGGCGATTTTGCATTTGTAGTGTGGGATTCAAACAATCAACGTCTTTTTTGTTCGCGTGACATTCTGGGAATCAAGCCATTCTACTATTACATTTCTGATGAGCAGTTTATCTGGGCATCTGAACCCAAAGCTATTTTGGAAGTCATTGAAAAAACGAGTATCAACGAAGTCAGATTGACCGGATTTTTGGTGAACCAGAATTGGGACAAAGAAAATACTTTGTTTTCCAACATATATAGATTGAAGCCTGCACATAGTCTCATTGTCGAGACATCAAATACCCAACACATAAAGTATTGGGATATCGATTTTTCAAAGACGATTACCTACAAAAACAGGCAAGACTATGCCGAGCATTTTATCGAACTATTACGACAATCTGTAGATAGCAGAATACGTCATGTAGGCAGCCTGGGCATGCTCTTAAGCGGCGGCATTGACTCAAGGACTGTCGCATCGATGCTACAGGTGTTCAGGCATGAAGGTGATAAGAGAGCTGATTTTGGCATACTTTCGCTTTCGTATAAGGATGCGCGCGATAATGAAACAGAAACCGTCCAGAGGTTAAGCAATAACTGGGGTGTTCAAGCACATTTCTTCGATGATTTGATTGTTTCAAGAGAATATGTTTTGGAACAGTGCAACAAGCATGCCGACTATCCTGGTTTTCCGCCTGGACTCGCTTACAAAACTCTGCGAGATCACGCTCAGGCCAACAATTACAAAGTGCTGTTGAGTGGCTGGGGTGGTGATGACTGGCAGATGGGCTTGTTCGCAGGTTACTCAGACATGGTTGCTCAAAAACATTTTTTCATGCTCTTGCGTCAGTATTTACATGACGTCAAGAAAAGAAGCCTGTCAATTGCTACAAGCAGATTATTGACAGGGTTAAGAGACGTCTTTCTTGTAAAAGGTAATCCGAAGTTGGTTGGTTTTGCTAAAGCTCTGCGGAAAAAAGCTCGAACTCAGCCCAATCGCTGGCCCTGGATTAACCCGACTTATGTAAGTAACTATCTCGAAAACCCGCGCCCTAACCAAGTGCTGTCAGAGATACGTTTCTCGAATTTCGTACAGAAGCTCTTATATACCTGGTTAGTTAGCTCGTCACTAACTTTTTTTCTGGAACTCCATGAGCGGATGACGGTTTCTTACGGCTTTGAAGAGCGGTATCCATTACACGATAAGCGAATAATAGAGTTTATGTTTGCCTTACCGGCTGACTTCCATTGGCTACGGCCATACAAGACGCTGCTGATTGAAGCCCAGGAAAAAATGAGCGTGACCAACTCATCGATTAGTTTTCGGAATCCGGAAGCGTCTAGACTCATGATGGATACAATAGAATCTTTAGGAGGGAGAGCGCTTTTTTCTAATATACTGTTGTCAGCCAATGGCATCATTTTTGAAAAAGAGGTACTTCATATTTTCGATGAAGCGCGACAAGATTATAATTTAGATGAAGGCGCCTATCAAGAGTATTCTGGATACTTATGGCATATTCTCGCTATAGATATGTGGCTTAGGTGGCTCAATGAACAGGATGAACTATCATTGCGATAGTTTGATAGTTTACACTCAAGAAACAATAAATGTTTAAGTCAGTGGAATGAGGGAATATGGGCTCTGAACCGAAAGTGAATGATATGGATAACACTCCTAAAAAGAGTTACACCAAGCCAATCCTTACCAAGCATGGTTTGGTGAAGGATTTGGTCAAAGGTTCAACATCTCGCCGCAATGATATGGGCGGTTCGCAAAATGGTGGTAAGAGTTAATTGCACCAGAATCAGTTAGTATATTGTTATTGTGCTTTCGCGACATCGAGTTTCCAGAGCTTGATATCGCGTTCAATAGCAAAACAAGCATCAAACAAATGACTAAAACCTTTCAAGGCATTGCTAATTCAAGCCCAGGACACAATGAGTATAACCGACTCATTGATTAGTTTTCGGAATCTAGACGCGTCTAGACTCATGATAGAATCTTTAGGTGGGGTACCATTTTTCCCAATATACCGTTGTCAGCTAATGGCATCATTCTTGAAAAAGAGGCACTTGATATTTTCGATGAAGCCCGACGCGAGTATAATCTGAGTGAAGGCTCGTATCAAACATACGCTGGATATTTATGGAATATTCTGGTTGTGGATATTTGGCTTAGGTGGTTTAATGAACAGGATGTCATTTCATCCCGTTAGTTTGTAGGTTACACTCAAAAAGTACTGAGTGTTTAAGTCAGTGGAATGAGAGAATATGAACTTGGAGCCGAACATGAATAAAACGGATACCAAACCTGCGCTGAAAAAGCATGGCCTGGTGAAGGATCTGGTTAAAGGTTCCTTGTCCGTTGATACTGATGGCGGCGGTGGGCAGCGGTGGGCGAACTAATTGGACATGTATCAGTTAGCTGATTGTGCTCTCGTAAGCGACATCGAGTTTCCAGAGCTTGATGTCGCTTTCAATAACGAAACAAGCATTAGACTGAAACAACTCCCAGACTCTAGTGGGTTTTTAGATATTCCCTGGGAGCGCGATATCCATCGCACAAACAATGAAGTATTTGCCTCGTTAGCGTATCTGGCTTCCAAACATCTGATCAGAGTACATGGAATCGCTGACTTCAGCATGGATTATGCAAATGCTGAGATAGCATTCCACATGTCTGATCATGTCCCCATTGATACCCTGAGACATCTTATATTAGATCAAATTCTGCCCTTCTTTTTCCATCAATGGCGATATTCCGCATTCCATGCCAGTGCTGTGCAGTTCAAAGACCATGCCATTGCGTTTCTTGGTGATAGCGGCAGCGGGAAATCGACGCTTGCAGCGATGCTCGTACAAAAGGGGCTGCGATTTATAACAGATGATTGTTTGCTTCTCGAAAAAACTGCAAACGGCTTCATCTGTTATCCTTATTATCCCAATATGCGCCTGTGGGAAGATAGCTACCAGCAAGTTGATACTCGTTCGGCGGAGATGCTTGCTCCGCTGGCGCAAAAAAAACGGTTAAAACCGAAAGTAAGTTTTTCTTATGACCCCTTGCCCATCAAAAAGATATTCGTGATGTCCAAGGAAGTGCCTGTTACAGCAAGCCCTAAATTAGAAAAACTCAGTCCATCCAACGCATTTATGTCTCTGACACGGTATTCGTTTTTATGGGATTACAGTGATCGAGATAAGGTTAACAGAGATGTAGAAATTGCGGCCTATGCTGCGGATAACGTTGACCTTTATTCGCTGGCTTTCCCACGTCATTTCGAGTTAATGGATACTGTAATAAGCGAAATATTGCACTACGCAGAATAAAATTAAGCCCCCTGCATGGTTTGCGCTGACCCATCATCTGAATTAACGATGTACTCTAAAGCGTTCAACCACCCGTAATCTTCTCCTAACAGCCGTCGAGTAAAAAAATTGCCCAAGCATTGAATATCAGCGAGGGCAAAGAATGAATGACAGCACAATGTCAGATTATGATGCTGCAACAGGCGATATGCCCTTGAGGTCGAGTTCCTCGGCAAAATGACAGGCGACCGTATGCTCTTTGTTAATGGTGCGCAGTTCGGGTGTTTCGGCCTTACAGCGGTCCTGGGCATATGGGCAGCGAGGATGGAAATAACACCCACTCGGTGGATTAGACGGGTCAGCAACATCGCCTTCCAGCACGATGCGCTTCGACCGCCGGCGTGGATCAGCGATTGGAATTGATGACAACAAGGCTTCCGTATAGGGATGCTTAGGGTTGCGATAAAGTTCATCCGTGGGGGCCATTTCCACCAATTTACCAACGTACATCACCGCCACACGATCTGCGATATATTCCACGACACTCAAATCGTGTGAGATAAACAGATATGTCAGGTTCAACTCGCGTTGCAATTCAATCATCAGATTCAGAATCTGGGCACGTACTGATACATCGAGCGCGGAGACGGCTTCATCAGCCACGACTAATTCCGGCTCCAGGGCCAAAGCGCGGGCAATGCCTACTCTCTGACGCTGTCCACCGCTAAAAGCATGCGGATACCGGCGCATATGTTCCGCATGCAGCCCCACCCGTTCGAGCAAGTTCCCGACCATTTTTTCAAGGTCTTTGCCAGCAGCAACATTATGGATGCGCAACGGATCGGCGACGATGTTAAAAACAGTCATGCGCGGGTTCAACGACGCATATGGGTCTTGAAAAATCATGCGGATGATGCGCCGGAAGTCTTTTAGTTGAGACTCGGATTGATGTGCCAGGTCGACGGCATGGCTATTTTCACCGTAGAGAATTTCTCCGTCGGTTGGTTGATAGGCACGCACAATGCAGCGTCCGATTGTCGTCTTGCCGCAGCCACTTTCGCCAACCAGGCCCAGTGTTTCACCCCGTCTGATTTCAAAACTCACCCCGTCCACTGCTTTTACATAGGCGACCGTCTTCTGGAAGAAGCCTTTTTTGATGGGGAAATACATCTTCAAATCTTTAAGTTGCAAAAGAACATTATTCTCTGACATGGATGCGCGCCTTATACATCTTCATATAGTAAACAACGAACGGTACGACCATCTTCCAATGTCGTGAGCTTGGGATGAATCACATCACATTTGCCAGCCATGAACTGATCGCAACGGGAGTGAAATGGGCAACCTGACGGGCGACTAAATGGGTCAGGGACCGTGCCTTCAATCGGGTTCAATTGTTGCGTCCGGCCCGCACCCAGCCGAGGGATTGAGCGCATCAGCGCCTGCGTATACGGATGTTTTGGGTCGTAAAAAAGTGAGTCAATATCAGCCTGTTCAACGACTTCACCCAGATACATCACCACCACTTCGTCACACGTTTCAGCAACTACACCCAGATCGTGAGTGATTAGCATGACCGCCATGCCAAACTGCACCTGTAGACTTTTCATCAATTCCAGGATTTGAGCCTGTGTGGTTACATCCAGCGCGGTGGTTGGCTCATCCGCAATCAATAGCGCCGGATTGCAAGATAATGCCATCGCGATCATCGCCCGCTGCCGCATACCACCACTGAGCTGAAATGTATAGTTATCGATCCGCTGCTCCGGGTTGGGAATGCCGACCAATCCCAGGAGTTCGATGACCCGTTCCCGTGCCTGCGCTTTGGTTACATCATTATGGAGCATGACGGCTTCCATAATCTGGTTGCCGATGGTATGCACCGGACTCAGAGAATTCATCGGTTCCTGGAATACCATCGCAATGGCATTCCCGCGAATGCTGCGCATCTCCGGACTGTGTTCTGGCAGGGCGACAAGATCGGTTACCTGGCCGTTATTGCGTAAAATCACCTGCCCATCGACGATCTTACCGGGGGCATCGACAATTTTGAGGATGGACATAGCGGTTACACTCTTGCCGCAGCCACTTTCGCCGACGATCCCCAATGTAATACCGCGTTTGACTGTGAAATCGACGCCGTCAACCGCGTGGACAGTGCCTTCATCCAGTTCAAAATACGTGCGTAAGTTCTTAACTTCGAGAATAATATCAGCTTCCATAGTGGCCTCACCTATGCGTATGGGTCAGCGGCATCGCGCAAACCATCGCCCAAGAAATTCAACGCCAGAACAGCAACGACCACAGCCAATGCCGGTACGAGCAGCCAGGGTGCTGTTGCGACAGTACGGACATTTTGTGCTTCCTGAAGTAAAACGCCCCAACTCACAACCGGAGGGCGCAAGCCCAATCCCAGGAAACTCAGCGAGGTTTCCGCGATAATCATCCCAGGGATGGCCAATGTGATGGAAGCGATGATATGGCTGTAGAAAGCAGGTAGCATATGCTGGAACATGATCTTGGCCTGACTGGCACCATCTAGCCGCGCGGCCATCACAAAGTCTTCTTCTCTTAAGCTCAAGAAGCGACCGCGAACCACCCTTGCGAGGCTCGTCCATCCAATGAAGGAGAGGATGATGGTAATCGCAAAGTAGATTTGAAGGGGTCCCCATTCAGTCGGGAGTGCAGCGACAAGCCCCAGCCACAATGGGATTGTGGGTATTGATCGAATGAATTCAATCACACGCTGAATTATGTTATCGACCATGCCGCCGTAGTAACCAGAGATACCACCCAGGACGATGCCCAGTATCAAGCTGATGGTGACACCCACCAGCCCGATGGACATCGAGATGCGGGTACCGTAAATCAGGCGGCTCAGTACATCTCGGCCCAGGCGGTCTGCCCCCATGATATACATGGTATCGTCGGGATTCGCCGGACCAATCAGATGGAGGTCACTTTCAAACAACCCAAGAATCTTATAGGTGTAGCCATGCGTGAACAAACGGACAGGAATTTTTACTTCAGGGTCCACGACGAATGTACGACGCAGCGCAACCGGATCAACTTCGACGGTATACCCCAGCACATGCGGATTAAACCCATCGTCATCGAACAGGATCAGCGTTTGCGGTGGGGCGTAAGTCGCCTGTGTGTTGGTCATATCTGCCGGGAAGGGTGCGAGAAACTCAGCAAAAATCGCAATGAGATACATAAGGATAGTGACGATCCCACCAGCCATGGCCAGTTTGTGCATACGAAAGCGCCACCACATCAATGTCCATTGTGATGCGACGTAGACTTTGCTGTCGCTCTCTCGCTCTGTGGTCGCAGGTGGATTTGAAGGAGAATTTGATCCGCCCACACTGGATTGAATCGATTCTGTCGTCATAAATCAAATCTCCTAATCAAAGCGAATCCGAGGATCGAGCACGGCCAACAGAATGTCGGATACCAACGTGCCGATCATCGTCAAGATGCTTAACAGCAGAATAAATGCCCCTGCGAGGTACATATCCTGTGTCGTCAATGCGGAAAGCAGCATGGGACCTGTGGTTGGCAGGCTCAAAACAGTAGCCACAATGATCGAGCCAGAGACAAGCGTGGGCAGTAGCCAGCCAGCGGTACTAACAAAGGGGTTCAAGGCAACGCGAACCGGATATTTTAAGATCACTTTCCATTCTGGCAGCCCTTTTGCCCGTGCGGTACGGACATAGGGCTTACTCAGTTCATCGAGCAAATTGGCCCGCATGATGCGAATCAGGCTCGCTGCACCGGCTGTCCCCAAAATAACCATGGGAATCCAGAGATGTCCCATCAGGTCAAGGACTTTTTCGATACTCCAGGGAGCATCTACATATTCCGGGGAAAATAACCCGCCGACGCTCTGGTTAAAATATTTGAACGCGATATACATAAGTACCAACGCCAGCAAGAAGTTAGGTATTGCCAGCCCCAAGAAGCCAAAGAAGGTCGCGATATAGTCGCCCAGTGAATACTTATTGACGGCAGAATAAATGCCCACCGGGAACGCAATAATCCAGGTAAAAATCAATGTTGCAAGAGATATAAGTACGGTTAAGCTCAGCCGCCCCCAGATAAGGTCCTCAACCGGCGTTCGCCATGCAAAAGACTGCCCAAAATCGCCTTTGGTAATAATATTGGTTATCCACTTTAGGTACTGGACGTGCATGGGCTGGTCCAGGCCAAAACGCTCATTCAGCGCTTCGATCACATGCTCTTCTACCTGCTCACCCGATGCCGATAAATTCGCAATATAGGACGTTAAGTAATCGCCTGGTGGCAGTTGGATGATGACAAACGCCACCAGAGAGGTCACGAACAGCGTCGGTATCATGACCAGGATACGGCGAATAATAAACTGTGCCATAAAAAATTCCTTTGAAGTAAGGGGCTATACCAGCCTGATATAGCCCCTAAAACAGCCTATACCTTATGAACCGACGATGTAGTACTGGAATGTATTCGTCGGGCCTGGATGCGGGTACAACCACGCATTCGGATAGCTTTCAGGTGTATTCATAAAGTTATTCCGGCGGATGGTATAACCGGGTGCTGGCAAATTGATGCCCAACGCCCAGAAGTTATCAGCCGCGATCTGGAGGACTTCTTCCATCAAAGCGGTTTGGCCAGCCGGGTCAGCCGTTGCCTTCAGTTGATTGTAGAGATCAATCTGGTTCTGGATGGGTTCGATTGGCTCTTCACCACGAGGGTCGCCATTGTACCAGTACTGCCACAATTCACCGAAGATCGACTCATTGCTGTATGGGAAGTACCAGCGTGGTTCCAGCACAACATCCAGACCACCATCACCACCCCATACGCCTACATCATGAGCGTTGGATTCTTTACGTTCGTAGAAAAGGGTACGCTCAATCACGTTCATCTGAGCATCAATACCAACAGCCTGCCAATAGCCGACAACCAGCTCGACAACATCGACTGTTTCCGGGAAGAGGGTCGGAATGACATCAACTGAGAAGCTAATGCGTTCGCCATCGGGTCCCACACGGAAGCCATCTTCACCGAGTGTGTATCCAGCATCATCCAGCAGTTGATTAGCCAGATCAGGATCATAATCTGTGTACTGCTTGGCAAGCTGTTCATTGTAGAACGGTGATGTCGGACGTGGAGCCAACTGGTATGGCTCGCCCTGGCCGACGTAGATCAGGTCAATGATTTCCTGGCGGTTGATCGCAACCGACATCGCCACGCGGAAGTCCTGATTTTGGAAGATTTCACGCAGGGTTGGGTCTTCGTGCGTCAGGTTGAAGGCGATAGCTGCCGTATTCATGCTGGCGGGGATGGTTTCTGCGAAGGTGTAATCGCCAGCTTCCTGATTGTCGAAGAAGACTGCTTTATTGGCCAATGCGCCGATATGACGATCCTGGAAGTCGATTTCACCATTGAGCGCCTTCAGCACCAGTGTTTCGGTATCGGCGCCAACATCCCATTGGACGTAATCAATATACGGATACTGATTGCCTTCCGGGTCGACTTTGAAGTAGTACGGATTACGGACGGCAGTCACCTGGACGGCATCAGCCGTGTAACCGCTGTCTTCTTCCAATACCCAGGCCCACAGTTGGGGCTGAGGTGTTGTCCAGTTACCAGCATCAAAAACCTTGAGGTCCCATAGGTCCACCCATGTCTCGACACCGGCTTCTTCCATCAAAGCATCAATACCATCAGGGTTGTAGTCTGGATGGAATTGCTGGGCATAGTGCTGCGGGAACTGAAGAATGGCGAGGCCATCGGGCGTTGCCAGCCGTTGCAGGAACAAACCATTGGGTGCAGCGAAGGAGAATTTGACAGTGTAATCGTCAATGGCTTCGACGGTACCGGTTTCGCCACCAGAAACCATCCAGTTGGGCGGTGCTGGGCTGACTTCGGTATTGGTCGCATGGGCTTCGTACCAGAACACGATATCATTGGCCGTGAAGGGTTCACCATCGGACCACTTCATGCCTTCACGCAGGAAGAAGGTATATTCTGTACCATCTTCGTTGGCTTCCCAGGCTTTAGCAACATTGGGGATGACTTCTGTCCATTCCGGGTCCCAGCGGACCAGACCTTCGTAGGCAACGTGGCGGATGAAGTTTGCACCATCGCCCGTACCGCGCAGGCCGAGGTTCCATGTGCGGTCAGCCATTGACCATGCCGGATCGGAATAGATACCAATCTCGTTGTTCGGTTCAACGACAAGCGGTTCAGCCGGAAGACGTTCTTCTACAGGTGGCAGTTCGCCAGCCGCAACCATCTCGGCTAACATCGGGGCTTCGTTGTACATCATGTCTTGTGCCGTCAAGACAGGAACAACCGCTAACAGAACTAATACTACAACAAGTAAAAGTGCGTAACGTATGTGCTTCATAATAGGATTCCCTCAATATTTCTAGATTTCGTGATCGGTCAACGACTGATGAGCTACTCGATAGACGCTCTCCTTTCGCCTCTATTGAGGCGTGCTTTCCCGGATAACCAATTCATGATCGAGGATGACAGGTGAATGATCGTTGTTGCCCTCAATCCGTTCCAGCAACATATGTGCTGCCAGTTCGCCTAATTCACTCACGCTCTTTTTAAGACGAAACGTCGTCAAGCGTGGAGAAACCCATTGTGCAAGTTGAATATCATCAAAACCAACGACGGCAATGTCGTCGGGGATGTGCTTGCCCAACCGCGAGAGTGTCAATAAAACATCAGCGGCTAATTCATCGTTAAAGCAGATGATGCCGTTGGTTGCGGGGTAGTCACTGAGGAACTTTTCCAGTTCGCTGTCGATGTTGTGCTTATCGGAGTCCATAATCCAGCCATCAACGCCCAATTGGCTGATCGCGTGGCGGAATGCTTGTTCGCGTTCGCGCATGGCGTATGTTCTGCGGTCAACGCCGGCATAACCCAGGTTGGTACGCCCCTTGCTGATGAGGTGGTGTACCGCTGTTTCTATGGCTCCGCGCTGATCGAGCAGGATTTGCCCAGCGACTTTGGTATCGACTTTGGCATTAAAGACGACCGCCGCCCGCTGGCTGCCCAGCAGGCTGGTGAGCTGCTCATAATCCAGATGCGAGCCAAAGATCAGCACGCCATCGACCTGGTCCTGCTCAAACACATCCAGGACGTCCTGCTCGCGGCGCTCACTTTTGCCTGTATTGCTGACCACCATGTAATAATCGTGTTCCCACAGGACATGTTCGATGCTGGAGAGGATCGCCGCAAAATACATGCTGGACATATCAGGAACGATGACGCCAATTTTGAAGGTCTTGTTGCTGACGAGGCTGCGTGCAATGCGGTTGGGTTTGTATTCGAGTTCGTCCATCGCATTCTGCACCAATTGACGCATCTTCTCGCTGACCTGCCCCCGATTGTTAACAACACGGGACACCGTCATCGTCGAGACCTGCGCATATTCAGCTACCTGTGCAATCGTAATGCGATTTTTCTTTTCAGGCATCGAAACAAAAACCTACAAAATAATATCGTTTCCAAAAAGTCTAACTGTTAGCGCTAATGGCCTGCTTTTTAAAACTAACAAGGCATGTACGCAGGCTATTTCCAGCATTTACTGCCCTTGGCTATTCCAGCGTTCACGCAGCAAGTAAGCAGCCATTTTTGGCTGACGTGCGCGCGTAAAGACCCCTTTCAGGTTCATCCCACCCACGCGAGAAATCGATTGGGTCGCCTGGAAATCCGCAAAGTTCCAGATGTGCATGCCAATTACAAAGTCATGTTTGGCGGTCACATCGAGATACATCTTAATTAAGTCGCGCTGGTAGTCCTCAGTGAAAACCTGGGCGGGAATGCTGTGCATGCCCGCCATCGCATCGGCACCAAATTCGCTCATAATCAAAGGCTTGTTGAATTCAGCGAGGCTATCCAATTCCTGTTCGAGACCTTTCTCGCCTTCGTGGATGCGGCCCGTCTGCATATACCAGCCATAATAACGATTGATGAGAATCACATCGGCGAGGTCAAGCCACTCGGCTGGACCGCCCATGATGCCAACCAACGTCGCCGGACGGGTGGCATCCAGATGATGGGCCAAATCAATGAGCTGGCCGAGGAAGTTATGTCCGGTTTCGTTGTAATTTTCAGGGATGTTGGGGTTAATCATACGAGCAATCATGCCGCCGAAAGGCTCGTTCGCTACGCTCCACATGATGACGCTGGGATGATTTTTATCACGCACAACCAGTTCTTCTAGCTGCTGTTTACACATCGCCAAACGGGTGGCAACATCGTTTTCACTGCCAAAGAAATTGAGGCTCACGGCTGGAATTTCATCAATAATCAGCATGCCTTCACGGTCGGCCATCCGCATTTCTTCTTCAGAATACGGATAGTGTGATGTGCGATAGGAATTGGCACCGACCCACTTCATCAGCGAGTAGTCTTTGACAATCAAGGGTTGGTTGAGGCCACGCCCACTGGCATAAAAATCCTCATGCCGCCCAAACCCCTTGAGGTAAACAGGTTCGCCATTAAGGAGCAACTGCGTCCCTCTGACCGCTATCGTGCGGATGCCAATTTCCAGAGAATAGCGATCTACAACTAAACCGCCATCTTGCAGCGTGATTACAAGGTCGTATAAATAGGGCGAATCCATTGACCACAAGTTGGCGTTGGGGACTTGTAGCCGTGCCTGGGCCATGCCATCGGCAAAAGATAATTCGGCAGTGGCAACTACAGAATCGCCTACGAGGCTGATCGTGCCGCGGGCAATGTCGCCGACCTGCTGGGCTGTTACCGATACAATACCCGTTGTGCCTTCGATCTCGGTGACGACAGTGACATCTTCAATGTGCGCCTGAGGAACACTGTACAAAATCACCGGACGATGAATACCCGCAAAGGGATAAAAATCGAAGGTGGCCGATGGGTACCCACCGCCTAATGGCGAGCCACCCAATCCTCCGGCGCTGGGCAAATTGCCTGCGGGAATACGGTTCGGTTGCAGGTGATTTTCGACCTGAACAGCGATAGTATTGGCCTCGCCCCATTTAATATGGTCGGTGATGTCGAAAGCAAATGGCAGATGTCCGCCCACATGTTCACCAACAATCTGACCATTTGCCCAGAGCTGGGCGTAATAATTGACTGATCCAACGCGCAGCATGACTCGCTGGCCCTGCCATGCACTTGGCACGTAGACATCGTCGCGCAGGTACCATGCCATCCCAAGATAATGATAGGCATCCTCGAATTGTTCGTTCCAACTACCAGGGACAGCAATCGTGCGGGGGGCATCCAACCCCATTGACCAACCATCACTCGCGCCAATTTCGTCAGGGTCGAGTTTGAAATCCCAGAAGCCAGATAGATTCAGTAGGTTGCGTCTGTCGTTTTGCTGTGGATAAAGCATGGTTTCACCTAGCCTTTATTTGTGTGAATCCGGGTAAAATGCCAGCCGGACCTTGCCTGATTGCTGTTCGTCTATGGGTGAGAACACAATAAGGTTCACATCTTTTTCGCCCTCAGCGAGGTCAACCTTTTCAACTTTTTGAATGCGAAAGGCAACAGTGTTCGCGTCATATTTGATCTGTAAAGCGCCTTTTTCTCCCTGTACATGGACAGAATCGGCTTCGATGCGGACATCACCAAATGTCGTCAGCATGCTCTCGAATGGGTGCGCGCCGCTTGCATATGCGAAATCATCGACCAGTTCGACCCAGCCATCAGGCGCTTCACGATGCAGGGTGACAGTCCGCACCAGCGATTGCAAATCCGCTTCAGGCGGGTAAGCACCTTTGAGTTCGATGGACATCATATCCTGCGCGTCATCAGCATGATGATCCAACAGGGCAGCAGCATATTCGCGGCCAGCACCCTGCTGCTGGCCATTGGGCACAGGCAAAGAATGCCCCAGGGACTGGCAGACAAAATGATCGTAACGCAGCGATTGGGTGAAGTAGGCTTTGGTATAGCGTCCACGGCCTATGTCGGCAATGATGGACTCCCCGTTCACGTGGACGATGATATTGCCGACATCATTCTGGTTGTGCATTTCCTCGTTGTGGCCGCCTTTGGCCGCCAGCACCAAAGCATCGGGGTTTTGTGGGTCGTAGCGAGCAATCATCCACATCATTTCTTCGTACCAATCATGCTGATTGGGTACAAAGGGCGCAGCATCCGGCTCTACTGACCAGAAGATTTCGCGCAGGCCCCAGGGTAAAATTTCGTGCACGACGCGGTCGGCTTCATCGGAAGGTTGCTGGCGCGCCAATGCCATCAATTCTGGCAAGTCCAGGCGTTTTGACAGGAACGCCAGCAAGGCGGGTTGCAAACTGACGTGCATATCACAATCGGAGAAGTTGACAAAGAGATTGTGACTCAAGACTGTGCGCGCCGGGAACTGGCTGATCTTGCGAATCTGATCCGACCCCAGGAATTCGAGTTGACCATTTGAGCGCTGCTCGACCAATTGGGCCATCAGCACATAATTGCCATAACCGTATGACCAGTAGCCGGGGCCTTCTGTCGAACCACCATCGGCGTCAAAGGTTTCCAGGTAGTCATCAAGGGAGCGCGCTGCCCGCGCAATAATTTCCGCAAGGCGCGCATTGTCATCTTCCAGGAGAATGGCTGCACTAACGATGTTGCCATTGCAGACCGCATTCCAGTTGTTTGTTCGACGGTCTCTGGTGTTGTACATCCACCACCAGGGACGGTGCGGCGTGAGGTATGGCTCGAATAAGCGCCGATTGACTTCGTAACGAATCCGATGACCGACCCAGTCGTCCAGTTCCGCACCCAACAGCAGATCAAACTCTGCTAGCTGCCGCCCTGTCATTGTGGCAAACAAATCGATGACAGGTTTTGTCATATCGGTCAGTTCGGTTTGATGCGCGGGATACGACCAGCTACTTTCCTCACAGATAGCCCACACGAGGTTCAAAAGCGGATCGAGGAATCGACCTTCATATTCCAGGCATTCCGCCAGAGTGAGGCACCTGAGCATGCTTCTACGTTTGGCAACTGGATTTTCATAGGGGAGGCGTTCGCCCGTCCGCTTGAAATCCAGGTAGAGTGTGGCAGATAAGGCAGGAATGTCCATCCTGGCACAGGCTTCGCCGTTGGCGATGTACCGAGCAACCTTTTCTTCGCCCAGGTCAGCACAGACCTTATTCCAGGCATCGCGATTGCTTGCTGGAGGGAATGGCGGCGCGGCTTTTTCTTGTTCAAGGATGGATTGAACATCGATGTAATTATATTTTGAGAGCATCTTTAGTCTCTTTAAAAATCGCTTTAGTTACCAATAAACCAAATTATTTGCGATGCACAACGACATGATTTATAGTCGTGTACACAAAATTGTTAGCGTTAACATTTCTGTGAGCGTAACGTGCTTTGTGGGCCTTGTCAAGAAATCGTTTAATTCTTGGAAGAACTAATTGCGTCGTCAAAGTGAATTTGAAAGTAAAGTACGCTTCTAACTGCAAAAATGACAAAATAGTGGATTTTATTGAAAGAGTTCATTTTGCCGCTTAATCCCCAACCCTTTACACATCAGGAAGCTGTGAATTTATGGGCGCGGCTGGTCGCAGGCTGGGCAAACAGCCTCGATAATGATGGCGCGCGTACCTTGATGGATGGGCATCCTAACCCTGCTGACTCCGGTGGTTCGTATGAAGGAGTGACGCGGATGCTCTGGGGGCTAGGTAGCTGGCTCTCCCAACCGGACCGCTCATCGACTGTTACATGGCGTGGAGAAACTTACGACATCGAAGCCCTGACGCGACGCGCCCTGGTCAACGGCTGCGACCCGACATCACCGTCTTATTGGGGCGTCGAATACGATCCATCCACATTGCACGACCAACGCACAGTTGAAACCGGGCAAATCGCGTTTGCGCTGTGGCAGTCCAGGGAGCGCATCTGGGATACCCTGAGCAGCAGCGAACAAACTCATATTTACAATTTTCTGGAACGGTTTGCTCGTCCACCTGTGACGACACGGAGCAATTGGTCACTGTTCTGGGTGCTGAACCACGCCTGCCGTAAAGCACTCGGTCTACCCTACGATCAATCCATCATTGATACCGTGATTGAGGATTACCTGGATAGCGTCTATGCCGGGGATGGCTGGTATGACGATGCGCACAAGGCAGGTGTCGGCTACTTCGACGATTACAATCTGTGGGTCTTTGGTTCGCATGTATTGGCATGGGTGCAGGTTGACGGCCACACCAAGCCGGAACGCCGTGATGAACTGCTGGAGCGTATTCGCCTACTGATGGAAAATCTGCCCTATTTCTTCGCGAGCAGTGGCGCATATTCCGAATTTGGAAGGAGCCTCGCCTATAAATTCGCCCGATTGGGTGCGCCATTGTGGGCCTATAAACTCGGCGCATGGCCTTACTCGGTGGGCCAATTACGACGATTGGTGGGGCGGCATCTGCGCTGGTATGTTGATCGTGGAGCGATACGCAATGATGGCACGCTGCGACAATCTTTAACGGCTACCGGCAGCCCTGAAATCGTTGAGCGCTACATCTCGACAGGTGCAACCTATTGGGCGATGCAAGCCTTCGGTGGTTTGTGGACTCTGTCCGATGATGATCCATTCTGGACAGCAGACGAAGAACCGCTCCCTGTAGAAACGGAAAATTTCCGCAAAGCGTATGCGCAGCCTGGATGGATATTGCAGGCGCATGAGGGAGACATTCAGCGCTTCAATGCCGGTAGCATGAAGGGGCTGGATGCAAAGTATGCCAAGTTCGTATACAGCACCCAATTTCCATTCAATGTCGGCCTGAGCAACGGCATGCCATCACCCGATAACATGCTCTGCCTGGTCGATGGGGAAGTTCGCGGCCAACGGACAAAAAATGTGGCATTTACCGTACATGAAACGGGTTGGTTAAGGTTTGTCTGGGAACAAGTGGTCAACGGCGTCACCCACACGATTGATACGGTGATCGTTGTGCTGGGTGAGCAACACCTGCGCGCGCACCGGATACAGGTTTCACCAGATCAAACGTCACCGCTGAAGCTGGTGGAAGGCTGCTCACCGCTTGGCTATAGCGCCGGAGAAGTGCCGATCATTCGCCAGGACAAAACATCCTGCACAGCGAACCTGGGCTTAGATCGTGCGACCGGAATTTATAATATTTCCGGTTACGACGAGGCGACCCTGTGGCAAGGCGCGCCCCATACCAACAGCGTCTATCCCTATGATGTCCTGCCTGTACTGACCGTCAACAACGTGTTGGATGGGCATACGCTGCTATGCCTTGTTCATGGTGGTCAGCCGTTTGTCGAAATCGATATACCGAATAACGCACAGGGAATATGGCAGGATGATGGTCATTTTCATCTGATTTATGGCACGCTCGACCTGGTTATTCCAAACCCAGAATAATTTTTTAGAAAATGAGGGTACAACATGACAAATATTCAACATCCAAAAGTGGTCGTTATCGGCGCAGGTAGTCTCTTCTTTGGACGGCAGGCTATCTGGCAGATGGTTTTTTCTCCGTACCTGAACACAGGCACCTTAGCCCTGGTTGATACAGATCACGAACGGCTCGACCGCATGGCCAAATTAGCGGAGATGGTCGTCGCTGAGGCAGGTGTTTCACTCAAGATTGAATCCGCCTATGACTGGAAAGATGTGCTACCAGGGGCAGATTTTGTCGTTCTGAGTTTTGCTGAAAAGACCGTTTATTATCGCGGTATTGATTGCACGATCTCCGAGAAATATGGGATTCGCATGTGTTCCGGCGACACAATTGGCCCAGGCGGCATCTTCCGTGCCATGCGCGAACTGCCCGTCATCATGGACTGTGTCAAAGACATCGAGCAAATGTGCCCGGATGCGTGGGTCATCAATTACATCAATCCATCGACTGTGAATGGCATGGCCCTCTCGCGCTATGCCCCCCAGATTAAGAGCTTTGCCTTGTGTGACAGTTTACACATGCCCCATATCAAGCGGCGTTATGCGCAACGTGCAGGCATTATCAGCGAAGGCGAAACGCTGAGTGCAGAGCAAGATGCTCGCTTTGATATGCGGATCGCGGGCGTGAATCACTTTACATGGATGCTCAGAGCAGAGTATGACGGCAAAAATGTGATGCCGATCATCGCGGAAGAAATTCGGAAGATTGCAGCGACAGAAGATACAGGCGGGGATCGCGGCGCGAAGGCACTATATAACAATCGGATTGCCTACAAACTGTATGAGATATTTGGCTATATTCCGGTTTGCGTGGCGCATACCAAAGAATATGTGCGCTTCTGGCAGGGCAAAGGCACTCTTGCAGAGGACATTCCGCCGCTGTCCATCTGGGAGACTGAAGACCGCTATGACCGTCACGCCGAAATGTGGGAGCAGGTCGATTCATTCATCAATGGCGACGTTGCGATTAGCACTTACAAAGAGATCATGGGGCCGGACCACGCGACGGACATCATTGAAAATATGGTCGGGAACCTGGGCAAGCCCTTCTATGTGAATCTGCCTAATAATGGGGCCGTCACCAATATGAACGATGACGCTTTTCTTGAGTTGCTATGCGACATTGATATGAACGGTCCCAAGCCGAGACCTGTAGGCGAGATGCCACGCGGCATTCGCGGCATGCAAGAGGTCATTCTGGATACGCATGAACTCACTGCGGAAGCGATCATCAAAGGCGATTACGCATTGCTGCGGCGCGCGATGATGAGTGATCCACTGGTGACATCCATTGCAGATGCGGATGCCATCCTGAAAGAACTCCTTACTGTTGAGCGCGATATTTTGCCAGATGGCTGGTACGCATAAGGGCGCAGCAGAAGAATAACTTCATGAGCCTCTCTATTGGAAAAGCTGCTCCACAAGATGGAGCAGCTTTTTTTGTTAGCTATCGACCACAGATCGTCTATGGATGTGGTTGTGAATCATGGCATCTCAACGGCTAATTCATAAGATTCGCAGACGACCTATTTTTCTCCCCCTTTTCCCCCAAATCTTTCCCTTTAGCGACCCAGAATTTGCTGATAACTTTACAAAAGCCGTATATACATTCCAGATTTTCTCCAGATTTATCTACGACAATGCAGGTGCATAGCAGGATAAAGATGTAACCAGAGGAGAAAATCCATGAAACGTTTTTTAATCGGTACGGCTATCGTCGTGGGCGTGATTGCTGCCGCCCTATTCGTTTTGCAACCTGCCCTGAGCAGTAACGCGGCTGCTGGCGCAGGTAACCAGGAAACCGCCATCATCCAACGGATCAACCTGGATACCCTCGTCAGTGGAACGGGCGTGGTCGAAGCTGAGAAGGTCGTCAATCTGACATTTGGCATCGGCGGCAATCTAGAAGAGATACAGGTTGATGTTGGTGACACAGTGCAATCCGGTGATCTGCTGGCACAACTCGACACAGCCAATTTGCTGCTGCAAGTTGATTCCGCCAGAGAAGCCCTCGCTATTGAACAGGCCAACTATGAAAGCCTGACCTCCGACCCCACACAAGCCCAGATTACGCAGGCCGAGGCCAGTTTAGCCAGCGCAATGGCCCGATTGGCCGATATTGAAGCTGGGCTGAATATCGCCAGCAACCAGATAACGACCAGTTGTGCTGATCTGGATACTGCACAAACCGCTTATGACAATGCCCAGGATGCCTGGGAAGATTATGTATTGGCGGGTTACGAGATGGATGCAACCTTCCTGCCAGATGATGAATCCGCTGCGGGGAACGCATTGGATGATGCACAGTCGCGACTTGATAAAGCGCTGGCGACCTGCGACACCGCAGAGACAAACGCCCAGGATTTGGGAGATCGCGCATCAGCGCAAGCAACCGTCGCACAGGCACAAGCTGTCCTTGATGAACTACTAAGTGGCCCAACAGATGAGCAAATCACCCGCCAATCCGCGCTGGTTATGCAGCGGCAAATCGCATTGCAGCAGGCCGAAAATAATCTGGCGGATGCCAGCCTGTATGCCCCTTTCAGCGGCATCGTAACCGATGTACGCGTCACAGAGGGTGAGCAGGTGGGAGCCAATACCGTCGCGATTATCATCGCTGACGACAGTCAACTGCACTTCATGATTGATGTTGATGAACAGGATGTATTCGCACTCAATGAAGGCCAACCCGCGCGTATTACGTTATCTGCTTTAGGGGATACTTTGGTCGAAGGTGTTGTGGAACGCATTGCGCCTTCTGCCAGCCTGAACCAGGGCATCACCACTTATCCCGTGCGGATTAACGTGCTTGAAGGTCAATCGGTGCCTGTGCGCATTGGCATGACGGCTGATATTGAGATCGTCACCGGACGTGAGGAGAATGTCCTGGCAGTCGATAGTCGGGCGATCCTGCGTGATGGTAACGAAGAATATGTCCTCGTCAGTACATCACTGGGCAGCCAGCGCGTTGCAGTCCAGACCGGTGATCTGGCCAATGGCCTGACTGTCATCTATGCCGACACCCTGAAAGATGGTCAGACGGTCCTGATTGAAGACCAGACCACCAGCACCACTCGTATAGGTGCGGGCTTGCTGCGAGGGGGGAATTAGCCATGTTGGCCAGTATCCAGGAAGCCGCTACAACAGGCCCAACAGAGGCTGCGTTAGCACCTCATCCAGACAGAAAGTGCATCATTGATACGCATGAATTGCGCAAAGTCTATCAGATGGGCGAAATGGAAGTTCACGCCTTACGAGGTGTCTCTATACAGATTTATGAAGGTGAGATGGTGGCCATTGTCGGGCCATCTGGCTCTGGCAAGAGTACCTTGATGGCTATCCTCGGCATATTGGATGTGCCATCTGCGGGCAAGTATATGCTGGATGGCATTGAAATCCAGCAGATGCATGAGGACGACCTGGCCCTGATCCGTAATGATCGTATTGGCTTCGTCTTCCAGAAATTCAACCTGCTCTCACGCAGCACCGTTCTAGATAACGTCATCCTGCCGATGATCTATCGGGGACTATCGAAAAATGACCGAATTGATCGCGCCAAACAGGTGCTGGAGATGGTCGGCCTGGGAGACAGAATACACCATAAGCC
This sequence comes from Anaerolineaceae bacterium, assembly GCA_020634165.1. Lineage (GTDB taxonomy): Bacteria > Chloroflexota > Anaerolineae > Aggregatilineales > Phototrophicaceae > Phototrophicus. The sequence continues at coordinate 268,040 of JACKCF010000003.1, forward strand.
AACGGAGCTTTCCGGCGGTCAGCAGCAGCGAGTCGCTATCGCCCGTGCGCTGGCCAATGATCCCGCGCTGGTGCTGGCAGACGAACCGACTGGCAATCTGGATACCAAAACGGGCGAACAAATCATGGAATTGTTCCATAAACTCAATAAGGAACAAGGTATCACCATCGTCATCGTCACGCATGATCCTGAGGTCGCGGCACAGGCAGATCGCATCATCAGCCTGCGCGATGGGCTGATCGAAGCCGATCAGACAACCATTCAACATAAGTTTCCCGAAGGCGATGAGGGTGATATCGATGAAATTGCCAACGAGGATATTCCTGAGAATGCCGTCCTCACTGTTGAGAAAGGACCGACCGATGCTGACAAGACTGAATGATGGCAAGCACCATCTGGCCAGCGTTGTGACGCTCGTAAGTGGCATCGTGCTCCTGATGACGGTTGTTCTTTTTTCTCCTCTGATTGATGTGCGGGCTGCGGGACGTGATCTGTTTACACAAGCTGTGGCTTCAGGTGAAATCACACTGTCGCCAGAGGCAGGGGGCAATCTTTCGGAATTGTTGGATGCCGCATCGTCAGGGACCACACTGTCTGGTTCCGCTGCGGCGGCAATCACCAGTCCAACGGATGTCCTGGAACGATTACTGCCCGTCGCAGGGCTGCTGGCGATTGTCGCAGGCGCACTGGGCATCTATCGGCCTGAATGGGGGCCAACCCTACGCTGGCTGACCGTGCTGGCGGGTATGCTTGGGTTGGTTTACTACGCCGCCGTATTCGGTGTACTGAGTAGAACCATGCTGCTTGATCTGGCTGGACATACGTCCGTGATGTTTTACGTGGCGCTGGTGGCCTGTATGGGTTTGCTGGCGCAGGCATTCATCAAGCGTCCTGGCGAAGAACAGGCTGAATCTGTGCGGCGGCTGATTGGTCCGGCAAATGGCGGTATGAGCCTCAACCAGAACGTCGCGATGGCACTGGATGCTATCTGGGTGAACAAAATGCGCTCCGGTTTGACGATGCTGGGCATCATCATCGGTGTGATGGCGATTGTGTCACTGCTCTCGATTGGGCAGGGCGCGCAGGCATCAGTGACCGATACGATCACCGGAGCGGGGTCTAATGTCCTGTCCGTTTCCGGCGTTACTCCGGCTGTTTTGACGATGGATGATGTCGAAGTCTTGAAATCGAGCCTGACCAACGTCGAATACATCGACCCGACCTACTATGAAACGACCATCGTGCGCACCGACATGGAAACCAAATCTATCCGCGTCAACGGCGTTACGGCGGATTATGCCGATGCTGAGGACATCGTGATGGACATTGGTCGATTCGTCAATCAGGCTGATCTGGATCGTCGCGGACAGGTGGCGGTCCTGGGGCCAGATGTCGCCGAAACGCTCTTTGACAACGTCAATCCTATTGGTCGTACCGTAACTATCAATGGCAATCCGTTTGAGGTCATCGGTGTACTGGAAGCACAGGGAACGAACTTCGGCCAAAGTCCAGATGAGCAAATCTTCGTGCCATTGACGACCGCCCAGCGCAATCTGTTTGATACGTCGGTGGTGGGTACGAGTGCCAAGCGCGTCAGCAATATCCGCATTCATGCGATTGATACCGACAGCGTGGGGCGCGTCAAGCAAACGGTCGAGGTCGTTCTGCGGGCCGCACATGATCTTGATGTTGATGAGGATAATGATTTTTCGATCTTTGACTCGCAAATCCTGCTGGATGCGGCATCAACGGTGACGAGTACCTTTACGCTGCTGTTGGGTGCGGTAGCATCCGTATCGCTGGTGGTTGGTGGTATCGGCATTATGAACATCAGCCTGGTATCGGTGGCAGAACGCACTAAGGAGATTGGCCTGCGTAAAGCGATTGGCGCTCGCAAATCCCATATCTTGCAGCAGTTCCTGATCGAGACAGTGGTGATGAGCTTCGTCGGCGGCATCCTGGGCGTCATCAGCGGGGTGGCAGTTGCGGGCATCATCCAGGCATCGGATGTGTTCAGCGTGAGTGTTACGCCGGAATCCATCATGCTGGGGCTGGCATCGTCGATTGCGATTGGCATTTTCTTTGGCGTGTATCCGGCACAGCGGGCGGCTTCCCTACAACCGATTGAAGCCCTGCGAACTGAGTAACACGAAATACCCTTTCCACAAGCATAAAAACGCAGTGATGAATAGTCGTCACTGCGTTTTGCATTCTGTAGATAATGCGCAAATACATTTACAAAATGCGTATACAGGCTCCAGATTTTCTACAGATTCCGCGCAGAGAATAGGCATAAAGGCAAAATCACAACCCTGATGATAAATGAAAGGTATGTTCCAAATGAGAATGAAACGCAACTGGCCTATCCTCTTGATCTTCGCGATATTCGCCCTGGGGGCGGTATCCGTCTTTGCGGAAGCAGAAGTAGAAATCCAGACAGATGGTGCCAACCTCAACCTGCGCTATGAGCCATCGACTGAGAGCGAGGTGATTGCTTCGATTCCGAATGGCACGATTGTTACGGCGACCCGTCAGACAGATGATGGCGAATGGATGGAAGTTGCTTATGACGGTACTGTCGGCTGGATTGACGCAGACCTGGCTAACGTGCTTTCCGGTGAGCTGGATGGCATTGTGGCGGCAGTCGAGACAGAGAGCAACGATAAAGCCGTAATTACAAATCTGCGCATCACCAGCGAAGGCGATAGTGAAACCATCAAGGTCGCTTTCATCCGCAGTACGCTGGGAAGCCAGGAAGAAGCCGATGTACTCGCCCTGCAAGGCGCACAGCTTGCTATCGAACAGATCATGGCGGACGATGATGTACTGGCCGACTATGACATCGAGCTGATGGTCTACGAAGCGAATACGACTGAAGAAGCTGCCGAGGCCTACGAAGACGCAGTTGACGACGATGCGACTATTATTCTGGGACCGAACGACCAGCGTCAACGGGAGGCTATTTTCCGTGATTATGCTGTCGATACGCCCTTGTTTTACGTCGATACTGAAACAAGCAGCGAAGCCAATGTGTATCAGTTGGGCGTCAGCGATGATGAGATGATGCTCGGATTGGCTGATTATCTGGTCAACGAACGCTACCTGAATAACATCGCCATCATTAGTATTGATACGATGCGCGCTGAAGCTGGCATCGCTGCATTTGTCGATGCGGCTGGCGAGGAATCTATCAGCGCGAATCTGGTTCATTCGGTGGATACAGACGAATTCCTGGGAGACGCTCGTGATGTCGCGGATGCCGATGCGGAAGCGCTCTTGCTGTGGACAACCGATGCCCAGGCGCGTTTGGTGTTGCAGGCATTGGCCGATGAAGATTGGCATGGTGATGTCATCTTTATCGGGCTGGATGATGACTTTTTGGCAGCAACCGACGCATCACTCAGCGAGGGTTTGCTAACGCCGGTCATCTGGAATGCTGTCGCTTATGATGTCACCAGCCAGCAGTTCGTAGAAGATTACTGGGTGCGCTGGATGGCTACGCCGTCGGCTGCCGCAGCCGGTATGTATGATGCGGTCCAGATGGTCGCACAAAGCATCAACGATGGTATTCGGCTGAGCAGCATAGATTATTCCGGTGTGCTGGGTGCGTACAGCCATCTGGAATTGGGAAGCTTGCGGCTGGCACAGGTCGTGGCTGGCGATCTGATCGAGGTAGCGCAGTATGCGGATGGTGAGTGTGTAACCTGTGTCGCCAATGTCCTGCCAGATGTCCGCGACGTTGATGCAGAAAATCGCGTCACGGTGGCGATTGGGCTGATTGTGCCAACCGATGGCAGCACGGCAGTCTATGGCCAGCATGCCCAGCAGGGCGCTGAACTCGCTATTCGCGAGATTCAGAACAATGGCGGCGTCTACGATGAAGCGTCGGATACGCTCTATACGCTGCGTTTGCAGGAATATGATATGCAAACCAGTGCCGATGTGTCAGCAGCATTTGCGACAGCAACGGACGATGGTGTGGCAATCATCCTGGGACCAGACTATAACGCGGATGTCATTCCAAATATTCGACTGAGTCAGCAGGCTGAACTGCCGCAGTTCGTATCGGCTACGGGTTTAGAGACCGGCGACCTATCTGAGAACGACTATCTGTACCAACTGCGGGCTAACGATCTCACGCTGGCGAGCGCCAGTGCCCGCTATCTGCTGGATGAGCGCGAGATGGAGCGCTTTGCGACGGTCACAATCCATACTGACTACGCCGAGTATGTCAAAGACCATCTGCGTACCCAGATCAACGCATCAGAAGATGGCGTCCTGGTCGCTGAGTATAGTCATGATGTCGATGAACGGGATATGACACGCATTGCACGGAATATCAGCCAGGATGATGTGGAGGCGGTATTCGTCTGGACAACGCCAGAAGCGGCGCTCAATCTGGAAGCGGCACTAGAGGAATTGGATTGGGATGGCACACTGATCTATGGTTATCTGACGAGTGAAAATCAAGCTCAGTTTGCCGATGCTCGTATCGAAATCATCGCCCCAATAACTTGGTCAGGTGTAGCAGGCGACTGGGCAAGCCAGAACTTTACCCAGGCTTATATCGAGCGCTATGCACAAGCCCCTATCGCCCAGAGTGCCGCTTACTATGATGGCATGTATATGATCGCTCATGCCCTGCAAACCACTGCACCGGACGAGATCAACACGTGGTTACAATCCGGCGATGGTTTCAGGGGTGTTCAGGGAGCATATATGACCAGCGATAGTACAGGTGAACTGACGCAGTCGGTCACGCTGGTGAGCCTAGACGATGGCAATCTGGTGGAACTGGCCCGCTACGACGGTACAACGCGCATCCGATAAATGAAATTTGGGACAGTCGAATGGCTGTCCCTTTATCTTCCCTGATTTATAAAGCGTCCGGTCTATCTCCAGATTTTCTACAGATTTATGCCGCAAGATGTGTAAGTCACATCTTAGATGATCTCTTGAGGGCAGGAGGCCATCTTGTGCTATAAGATAGCGATAGAGCATTCAACATAAGCGGAGCAAGGCATGGGTACTAACAAACCGCTCGTCCTGGTGGTTGATGATGAAAAAGACATCGTATCGGTCTTACAGGGCTACCTGCAACAAGCGAATTATGATGTAAAGACCGCCTACAATGGCGAAACAGCCCTACAGATCATGCGGCATGACCATCCTGATATGGTGATTCTCGATATTATGATGCCCCAACGGGATGGCCTGGACGTCTTGCGGACCGCGCGCAGCGACGAGCGGTTGAAAGATGTATCCATCATCTTGCTGACGGCACGTATTGATGATACAGATAAAATTATCGGGCTGGAATTGGGCGCTGATGATTATGTGACGAAGCCCTTCAATCCGCGTGAGGTTGTGGCACGTGTGCGGACCGTTTTGCGGCGCGCCAACAAGGAAGAAGATGCTTCACAGTTAAGGTGTGGCGCATTGTTTATGAACCTGAATACGCGCGAGACGTATCTGGATGACACATTCATCAAGCTCACGCCAACAGAATACACGATCATGAAGTTGCTCATGGCCCACCCTGGTTATGTATTCACACGGGAAGAACTGGCTGAACATGCTTTTGGCTACAGTGTAGATACAATGGAACGCACGCTCGACAATCACATTCGCAATATCCGCAAGAAGATTGAACCTGATCCCTCTAGCCCCATTTACCTGCATACGGTATATGGTGTAGGCTATCGACTGGCAGATGAGCGATGAACCGTCTTTGGATCAAGCTGAGTATTGCCGTTGGCATTATCATCATTTTCAGCAATGTATTCATTGGCGTGGCGATGCTCTTGATCCACCAAACCGCCATTACTGAATACATCCTGCAGCTTAAAGAGCTTGCGATTGCGAATGATCTTCCCTTCCCTAATAACCCGATCACCTTTGTGATACGCCGCTATAATGGAATCATGCTTGGGTTATTGGTCGCTTCTTCGGCGGCGGTTGTGTTCGGCATCATTGTAAACTGGCTGCTGACTACCCCGCTCATGAGGCTGGCAGATCATGTGCGGCAATACGGCAAGAGTGACCTTAGCAATCGGGTGCAAGTTGAAGGTTCACGGGAAATACGTGAAGTTGCCCAGGCATTTAATGAAGTTGCTGCCAACCTCGAACACACTGAACAACTACGGCGGTCCCTCGTCAGTGATGTCGCGCATGAGTTGCGCACACCTCTTAGCGTCCTCCAAGCCAATACACTGGCAATCCTGGACGGTGTCGTCCCAAATGATGACGATCAAATCGCCAAGATATACAACCAGACGCGCCATTTAACGCGCCTGGTCAATGATCTGCATGAGCTATCTCTGGCTGAGGCCAAAGCTATGACATTGAACCTGCGGGAGGTGGATGTAACGCATCTTATTCAGGAACTACATGAAACTTTCCAGACATCAGCCAAGCAAAAGCACATTGATCTCACTGTGCATATTCAGCATGTGCTGCCGACGCTGACCATTGACCCGGATCGAATCCGTCAGGTTTTGCGCAACCTACTGGCTAATGCACTCCGGCACACACCAGAGAATGGCAAAATCACGATCCATGCTTCTCGAACCAGCGAGGAGGTGCTGATTGAGGTTGAAGATACAGGCGAGGGCATTGCAGACGACCAGCTATCCCATATCTTTGAGCGCTTCTATCGAACAGACGCCAGCCGATCACGCGATATGGGCGGCACAGGGTTGGGATTAGCAATTTGCAAATCACTCGTCGAATTGCATAGCGGCGCGATCACGGCTCGGAACAGTGCCCAGCATGGCGCCATCTTCCAGGTTACGCTGCCGATATCATCACTGGCGTGACTTCATTTCCAAGCGTGGCAAGGATTTCTGGCACCTTCCATCCCTGCTCATCTACTCTCTAATTATTTGACGCGGTAAACGTTTTCTGTTATATTATTTTTCAGTACGGTAAACGTTTACCGTAAAATAATTTCTTTGAAAGCATTTGGTATTATGCCTGTTACGATTCGCCAAGTTTCTGAAGCAGCCGGGGTTTCTGTCGCAACAGTTTCACGTGCTTTAAACGACAGCGACCACCCCGTGAATGCTGAAACGAAACAGCGCATTTTGGATATTGCTGAAAAACTAGGCTATCACCCCAACCACATTGCCCGCAGCTTACGTGCGGACCGATCCCCCATTATTGGCATCATCTGTGATGACATCACCAGTCCTTTTACGACGATGATTGTGCGTGGCATCCAAGATCGCCTCAAAGCCGATGGTTACTTTTGCGTCGTCATCAATACAGACTGGGACCCGATTGACGAACAACGCGCGATTAAGGATATGGCGGGCTATTTGATTGAGGGGATCATTTTTGCGGAGACTTTTCATCAGTTTGCAAGTGACGAACTGAACGTCAATGACAAAAAGTGTGTCTTTGTCCATCGCCTTTTCCCCAAAGGCTTCCCCCATTCGGTGATTCCCGATGAACTGTACGGGGGGCGACTGGCCGTAAATCACCTCATTCAATTGGGGCATCGGCGTATTGGTTATATCAATGGCTCGGAAGATTATTATTCTTCGGAAGAACGGCTTTTGGGTTATAAGACGATATTGAAAGAGAATGGGATCGCCTTTGATCCAGCGCTCGTTGAGTATGGACATTTTGAAGTTGAACAGGGTTATGTGGCTGCCAACAAGCTGCTTGAACTTCCCGAACCTCCGACAGCGATTTTTGCGGCCAACGATTTGATGGCTCTGGGAACCATCTATGCCGCCCAGGACAAAGGCCTGCACTTATCCGACGACCTGGCTATCGTTGGCTACGATAACCAGCGTATCGCAACAATTTCGCGGCCAACGTTGACAACCGTTACCTTGCCCTGTTTTGAAATGGGACAGGCCTCCGCAGAGCTATTGCTCGCCTTATTAAATAATGAGGCCACTGATAGTCAGGAAATCAAGATTAAGGGCGAACTACTCATCCGTGAATCCTGCGGCGCAAAAACGAAAGACACTGTCTCAGCGCCCAAGAAGCCATCCAGAGCAGATCGCTTTAATTTATTGAATGCTCAAAATGATACGAAAGGATGATGATCGACCCATTTCGCTGCTACGAATGCACTCTTAATTAACCGAAGAAGAAGATGCAATCCACTAGATAGCTTGGCGGCTCTGCGAATTGCATCTACGAGGAGGACGAATGCCCATCCCATATAAAGTGTAACAAATATGGTCAACATCACAACGATGTGGCCGATGTATTGCCTATGAAGTTGGCTCTTACGCAGGTATGTGGTGTGTTCACATGCCTAAATTAAATCGACAGAACTACTATCATTTAAGGAGAAATCCATGAAGTTGCTACAGCGGTTGCTACCTGTATTCCTCATTTTATGTCTTGTGAGCACTGGCATTGGCGTCATGGCTCAAGATGTCGTCGAAATTGATTTTTCGATCTGGGCAGGCTGCGAAAGTTCCGAAGGTCTGGCCATACAGAATGCCATTGATGCCTATGAAGCAGATAATCCCAATGTCAAGGTCAACCTAATATGCATCGCCGGTGATGGCTATCAGGAGAGAATTTCCGCCATGATCGCGAGCGGCACTAATCCTGATATGGGCTACCTGAATGAAGCCATCGCGCTCGAATGGGCCAGTGAAGGCGCACTGCTGGACCTGACCGAGTACTTCCAGAATGATCCAGTTGCCTCTGCACGGTTGCCACAAAGCTTCTACCGTTATGGCGATAACCAAATCCTTGGCACGAACACGGCTGGTGAAATTATGCTGCTGTTCTACAACAAGGACAATTTTGACGCCGCAGGGCTGGATTATCCGCCGACAAACGCAGCCGATGCCTGGACATGGGAAGAATTTGTTGACGTTTGCCAACAACTGACGATTGACCGCAATGGAAACAACGCGGCCAGCGCAGAATTCGACCCCGAAAATATTGATACCTACGGCTGCAACACCGGTACATGGTGGGCAGCTTACCACCCGCTGTTGGTTTCAAATGGCGCAGATATCTTCAGTGAAGATGGCATGCAAGTCGTACTCAACAGCCCTGAGGCCCAGGAAGTCTTCCAGTCGATTTATGACCTGATGTATGTCTATCATGTCATGCCATCACCGGCAGCATTCCAGGCTCGTCAGGATGTTGGTCTGCAAACAGGCAAGCTCGCCATGCAGATTGACGGTCACTGGACCACATCGTCGCTTGCGGACACCGAGGGTCTCAATTTCGGCATTGGTGTCCTGCCGCGCTTTGACGAACCTGTGACCACCTTCCTGGGTGGCGTGACGGTTATCTTCGCCAATACGGAACACCCGAATGAGGTCTTTGAGTTCTACACCTATCACAATGATCCCGAATACGTGCCGATGTACTCCGATGGGTTGTGGATGCCGCTGACCGAGGAATACTACACCGATCCTGTGAAGCGCGATGAGTGGCTGCACGGTCAAGAAGGCGTTTATCCAGAAGGTGTGGAAGATTCGATTGTTGATTACACCCTCAACTACGCCGTTCAGGCCCCGATTTATTGGGTCAAGAACTGGCCACAAATCATGGACGAGGCTATTGGTCCGGCCATTGAAGCGATCTTTGCCGATGAGATGAGCGTTGCCGATGGCCTTAATCAGGCTGTCGAGATGGGTAACGCCCTGACTGAAGGCCGTTGGGTCAATCCATAAACCCATAGTTATCCTGTTGGTCCCGGACCATGGCGTGGGTCGGGACCAACATCTCCTTATAGAGACAAGTTATTTATCAAGGAAACTTACAGTGGAAAATGTGGCCAGTAAGGGTCGAGTCGCTCAAGAACAAAGGGGATTATCGAGGAAGCAGCGAAATCTGTTATGGGGGCTACTTTTCACGTCACCGGCTATCATTGGGTTCTTCCTGTGGCAATTTGGCCCCATCATGGCAGCCATCGGCATCAGCCTGACTGAATGGAAAATCGTCGGGACGCCGGAATGGATTGGCCTCGCAAATTACCAAAAGATTTTTACAACAGACCCTCTGTTTCTAAAGTCCGTAAGCGTAACATTGATCTATACCGCTTTAAGTGTGCCAGCCAGCATCGCCTTTGCTTTTTTCCTCGCGGTACTGCTGGATCAAAAAGTCCGATTGCTGCCCGTGTTCCGCACAATCTTCTATCTTCCTTCGATTGTGCCCTTCATTGCATCCAGCTACCTGTGGTTGTGGCTGTTTAACCCGGACTTCGGCGCACTGAACGCGATTATAAGGCCGCTCGGACTTCCAGAGTCAAAATGGATTTTTGCAAGTGATTCGGTGCTGCCCTCGTTGGCTCTCATGAGCCTGTGGGGGGTTGGCGGTACGATGCTGATCTTCCTGGCAGGTTTGCAAGGTGTGCCGAAACAGTTATACGAAGCGGTCGAGGTCGATGGTGGGAATGTCTGGCACAAGATGAGGCATGTGACTATTCCGATCATGACGCCGGTCATCTTCTTCAACTTTGTCCTGACGACCATCAACACCTTGCAGACCTTTACGCAGCCTTTCGTTATGACCCAGGGTGGCCCCAATAACGCCAGTCTCTTTTATGTGCTTTACCTCTATCGCAAAGCCTTCAGACAGTCCGACATGGGTTATGCCTCTGCTTTGTCGATTATTCTACTGCTCATCATTGGTGTGCTCACTTACATCATCTTCCGCACATCCTCATTGTGGGTGTTTTATGAGGGAGAAAGAGACTGATGACTATCCAGAGACAAACGATCTTTCGGACTGCACTCGCCTATTTCGGCCTGATTATGCTCAGCATCATCTTTTTGATCCCACTCTACTGGCTCGTGCGTAGTTCGCTGATGGATGATTCCACCATCTTTACATTTCCCCCGCAATGGATTCCGAATCCGGTAGCTTGGGAGAATTACGACTTTGCACTCTCGCGCTATCCATTATTCCAATATCTGGGGAATACCCTCACGATCCTGATTCCGGCACTGGTGGGAACGATTGTATCGGCGACGCTTGTGGCTTATGGTTTTGCGCGTATCTCCTGGCCCGGACGCGATCTTGTCTTTGGGCTACTGCTATCCACGCTGATGCTGCCCTACGTCGTGACATTAATTCCAACGTTCTTTATGTGGTCACGGCTGGGCTTTGTCGATACCTATGTCCCTCTGATCGTGCCATCGTGGTTTGGCGGCGGGATGTTCAATATCTTTTTGCTGCGGCAGTTTTTCCGCACTATTCCCCAGGATTATGATGAAGCGGCCACGCTGGACGGCGCTAATCATTTTCAGATTTTATGGCACCTGATTGTGCCGATGAGCCGTCCTGCAATTATCACAATTGCCATTTTCAGCTTCCTGCATCATTGGAACGACTTCCTGGGACCATTGATCTACATCAGCGATCCTGAGAAACAAACGCTTGCTTTGGGTCTGTCGAATTTCCAGGGCTACTACTCCGCAGAATGGGGGCACCTGATGGCCGCCTCGACGCTTATGATTCTGCCGATCATTGTCCTGTTTTTCGTCGCCCAGAAGTACTTTATCAAGGGCATTGCCTTAGGTGGTCTCAAGGGCTAAGTAGGCCTCTATGTTCACATTTTCGAGGTGAACATGTGGAAGCAGATCATCGCGCTCTGATAAAATTGAGACTCTGCCTTCCTGAGGTGGTTATAATACTTGTAGCCAGTTTTTCAGGCACCAACCATCACTTACTTTACATTAGCAAACATCGCAGCCGGAGAAGCAAATGAGTAATAGCAAGTTGGATTATCCTATTCAGCCTGTCGCGTTTACAAATGTGCGGATTCAAGACTCGTTCTGGTCACAGCGTATCCAGACATCTTGCGAAGTCACCATTCCCTCGAATTTCGAGAAGTCGGAATCAACAGGACGGATCGATAACTTCGCCAAAGCTGGCGGCCTGATGGAAGGAGCCTATGAGGGCATGTGGTTTAACGACTCCGATGTTTTCAAGATCATTGAAGGCGCTGCATATGCCCTGCAATATGCCTACAATCCTGAGCTTGATGCCTACCTGGACGGTTTAATTGCGAAAATCGCTGCCGCACAGGAAGCTGATGGCTATCTTTATACACCCCGCACCATTGACCCAGATAATGTACCAGAAGAATCTGGCCCGTCGCGCTGGTCAAAGCTCTACATGAGCCACGAACTGTATAACGTGGGCCATATGTACGAAGCTGCTGTTGCGCACTTCCAGGCAACTGGCAAACAATCCTTGCTGAATGTCGCCATAAAAAACGCTGATTTTATAGCGACTGTGTTTGGACCAGAAGGTATTCGGGATGTTCCAGGGCACCAGGAAATTGAAATCGGGCTGGTGAGGCTCGCGCGGATCACCGGAAACGATAAGTATCTCGAACTCGCTCAGTTCTTCCTTGATGAACGGGGCAAGGCGAATGGTCAACGATTAGGCGGGGCATACCTTCAGGATCATCTGCCAGTGATTGAGCAGGATGAGGCCGTTGGGCACGCTGTCCGTGCTATATATATGTACACGGCCATGGCGGATATTGCCGCGCTGACCGGGGATACTGCCTATTATGATGCTGTTATGGCCCTGTGGGAGAATGTCGTCTACCAGAAGCTCGCGATCACAGGCGGCACCGGCGCACTACATGAAGGTGAAGCATTTGGAGCCAATTACCATCTCCCAAATCTGACAGCCTATAATGAAACCTGCGCAGCAATTGCCAATATCTTCTGGAACCACCGTCTGTTTTTGTTGACAGGCGAAGCTAAATACATTGATGTGCTGGAACGCACGCTTTACAACGGCTTTCTTTCTGGCGTCAGTTTATCTGGAACAGAATTCTTTTATGTGAACCCGCTAGCAAGCGATGGCAAATATCACTTCAATGCGGATAACAGCATCACACGTCAGCCCTGGTTCAATTGTTCGTGCTGCCCAACAAATGTTGTGCGTTTACTGCCCTCACTATCCGGTTATATTTACGCAGTAAAAGATGCCTCCCTCTATGTCAATCTGTACATATCAAATAGTGCGAAGTTAGACATCGATGGAGCACCTGTTCAGGTTAAACAGGAAACCAGCTATCCCTGGGATGGTGTGATTAAGCTGACCATCGAAACACAAGCTGAGACACCTTTTGCTCTCCGGCTGCGGATACCTGGTTGGGCGGCAGGTCAGCCAGTACCTGGCACGCTGTACCACTATCTGGATGTACCCAGTGAAAGTGACATCATCATCAAGGTGAATGGTGACGTCATCGCGCCTGAAATTGCTGATGGTTATGCCGTGATCAAGAGCACATGGGGCGGCATCACCGATGTTGAAATTCACTTGCCGATGATGATCCGCCGCGTGGTTGCCGATGAGCAGGTCCCCGATCTAGAAGGTAAAGTCGCGCTTGAAGTCGGGCCTATCGTGTATGCATTGGAAGAAGCTGACAATCATCAAGACGTTTTTGACCTGGCGCTCGATGACGATGCGGTACTCAAAGTTGAAAATCGGCCTGATCTGTTTGATGGCATCAAAGTCATCGCGGGGACACTGGATTCGCAGGATGAGCTGGTCGCAATCCCCTATTATGCGTGGGGGCATCGGGATGTGGGCAAAATGACCGTTTGGATGGATCGCAAGACAAGCGCCAACTAAGTATTATTCTGGTAACAACGCAATACGGACGGCGAGCACAGGTCATTAGCAGCAGCCAACCGTCGTTATCATCCATTGCCTATGTTTAGAAGGGTTTCGCATGTCAATACCTCGTAATGAATATCCACGCCCGCAGTTCGTGCGTGAAAAATGGATGTGCCTGAATGGTGAATGGCAATTTGAAATTGATCAGGGTGATTGCGGCCTCGAACGCGGCCTGCTCGACCGTGATCTCACAGATACAATTACGGTGCCCTTCTGCCCTGAGTCAAAATTATCGGGTATTGAGACGCACGATTTCCTCAATGCGGTCTGGTATCGCCGCACGGTTGATATTCCTGAAGACTGGCAGGGTCAGCGCATCCTTTTGCATTTCCAGGCGGTAGATTATGACACAACTGTGTGGGTCAATAGGCGAGAAGTCAAACGACATCGGGGTGGTTTTACGCCCTTTACCTGTGACCTGAGCGGTGTTGTACAGGCTGGTGACAGTGCAACGATTGTCGTCCGGGCGCGGGATTATCGCGAGCCACCACAGCCACGTGGCAAACAAGATCAACGCTATCATCCCGCAGAAGCACTCTATTCGCGTACGACAGGCATCTGGCAGACCGTGTGGATAGAACCTGTTCCCGATCATGCCTTGCAACGCACACGGATTACACCGGATGTCGCCAATCACATGTTTCGGATTGAACAGCCGGTCTTTCGTGCACGCCCTGGTTTACGGCTCGAAGTGACATTGAGCGATGAACAAGGGGCTATTCTGACGAAATCATGCCCGTGTTCAGGGCAATTAACGGTTTTGTGTGACCTCCTTATTCCAGATGATCGACTGCACCTGTGGTCGATTGAAGATCCATTTTTGTATGATCTGGATATTCGGTTGCTGGACGAAAATGGCAATCTTATTGACTCATTCCTGTCCTATGCTGGATTGCGTTCGATAGAAATTGATGGGTATGCTGTCAAACTGAACGGTGTCACTGTTTTCCAGCGGCTTGTACTCGACCAGGGATATTACCCTGATGGTTTGATGACAGCGCCATCGGATGCGGATTTAATCGCAGATATTGAACTGAGCCAGACAGCAGGATTCAATGGCGCACGGCTGCATCAAAAGGTGTTTGAAGAACGATTCCTCTATCATGCTGACCGCCTTGGCTACCTGGTTTGGGGCGAATTTGGCGATTGGGGATCAGGTGTAGCTGGCCCCGAATACGATCATCAGCGCCCAACAGCCAGTTACATTACCGAGTGGATGGAAGCGCTCGAACGGGATTATTCGCATCCCAGCATAGTCGGATGGTGCCCCCTGAATGAAACCTGGCAACTGATAGGCGATCACATCACTGATCTTGATGTGGTGACGCAGGGGATGTACCTCGCGACGAAGGCATTCGATAGAACGCGACCCGTTCTGGATGCATCGGGCTACTCGCACCGCGTAGCGGAATCTGACATTTACGACAGTCATGATTATCTGCAAGATACGGATGCTTTCCAGAAGCGGCATGGTGGTGAAGAACGTTACATCAACGCGCCGGAACCACATAAGCGATATTCGCGTTACCCTGTCACAGAGGCCTGGTCTGTGCCCTATGACGGGCAGCCGTATTTCCTCAGCGAGTTTGGCGGTATCTGGTGGAACCCTGATGCAAAAGAAGGCGAAGACTCCTGGGGTTATGGAGATCGGCCCCGTTCAATTGAAGCATTCTATGCACGCTTTGAATCCATGTGCGCCACACTGCTCGATAACCCAACCATGTTCGGGTACTGCTACACGCAACTGACCGATGTGTTCCAAGAGCAAAATGGCATCTATCGGTTTGATCGCAGTGAAAAGTTTGATATGGAACGTATCCGCCGTATTCAAACCAAACGCGCGGCTATTGAAAACACAGACAAGTAACAAGCCCTGATTAACCCAGAGAGCGCGCCTGTCATTGCTCGCTCTCTATCTTCGTTTTGTCGTCTGGTAACTTAAATCTCCCTTAAATTTTAGGATCACAGCATATAATCTGAGAATGGCCCATCTATTCCCAGGTATTTGATGCCCCGTATATTGCTGATTGATGATGAACCCAAACTGACCAACCCGCTGCGAGATGCTTTCAAACGCGCGGGATATGATGTGACCGTCGCCAATGATGGTCATACCGGATTGAGTACAGCCCTCGTAGAAAACCCTGATGTAATCGTGCTGGATGTGATGATGCCAGGACTTAATGGCTGGCAGGTCTGCGAATCGATCCGCAAGCACAGCACAGTGCCAATCATCATGCTAACGGCCCTTGATGACGGCATGGACCGCATCAAGGGGCTGGAACTGGGTGCGGATGATTATCTGGTGAAGCCGTTTGGCTATAAAGAACTGGAAGCCCACGTCCGGGCGATGCTGCGGCGCGTGAATCTAGATCGAGGGGAACACATCGCGACACGCATTGAAGTAGGCGATATCGTCCTCGATATAGAAGCCCACACGGTGACGAAAAAAGGCGTCGAGATTGCTATGCGCCAGAAAGAATTTGAGATTCTCACCCTCCTGATGACCAACCTCGGCAAAGTCGTCAGCCGTGACCAGCTATTTGATGATGTTTGGGGAACAGATTGGTTGGGCGATACGCGCACGCTCGATGTCCATATGAGTTGGTTACGCGGCAAATTAGAAGATGACCCGACAAAGCCGCTCTATTTACAAACGATTCGCGGGGTAGGCTATCGTTTCGTCAACCCAGAATAGGAATAAAGGCATATGCTCAAGCGGTTTACGATCCGCCAGCGAATTCTCCTCACCTTCCTCGCGACTGTCCTGATGGGCAGTCTCCTCCAACTCATCATTGCCGGAAGACAATTGCAGCTCGCCACGCTTGAGTTTTATCAGCACCATCTGGAAACCGATGCATTGATGATGGCTGCTACGCTGACAGAGTCCTTTGAGCATTATCTTGAGGGCGAAGGCGGCAATGAAATGGTGCGTATGCTGTCCAATTTTTACCAGGATAATCGGACAGATTATGTACTCGTTGATTCCAATTATCGCATCGTCAGCTTTACACCGGGCATTGGCTATGATTCCACTGATTACCTGCCGACGACGCCTGAACTGGTCATGGCAAAAAACACCCAGATTGGCAGCGATATCCGGCCAGCGCGGAGTGGTGAGGAATCGCTCTTTGTCGCGGTGCCGATTCTGTATGAGCAGGAGACGCTAGGATACCTGACCTTGATACGGCCAATGGACCCCGCCTATGTTGATGTTCAGCAGCAATGGGTACAGCTAGGGAGCACCACCCTGCCCGTCCTCTTCCTGGTGATCGCAGTGAGCCTGTGGCTATCAGGCACCATTTCACGGCCTGTCCAGCGCCTTCGCAATTCGGCGCTCAAAATGGCAGAAGGCGCATTCGACACACGCATCGAAACGAGCATACCCGATGCCAAATCCCAGGATGAGGTCGACCAACTGGCACAGAGTTTTAATTACATGGCGGAACAAGTCGAAGCATTGATGCAGGCCCAGCGCAGCTTCGTCAGTAATGCGGCCCATGAACTGCGTACGCCGCTGATGACGCTTAAATTACGCTTTGAAGCATTGGAAGATGGCACGTTGACAGTAGATGAGCAGAAACGATACTTCGCAGAGATTCAGCAAGAGATTGCCCATATGTCGGAGTTGGTTTCTTCGCTGCTGGTGCTGGCACGGATTGATGATAGCCGCATCAAAGAAAATGAGACCGTTGTCATCGATACGGCATCGGCTATCCGTGATATTGCCCGTCAGTGGCGCATCGCCGCGACGAAAAAGCACGTGGAATTTGAGCAAGAGATTCCCGATACCCTGCCTGACCTACCCATGCCCGTCAATCATCTGCGGCTGGTAATGGATAACCTGCTGGGTAACGCCGTTAAATATACGCCTGCGGGCAAAATCTACCTGACGGTCAGCCATCAGCCTGACCAGCTAATCATCCGAGTTAGGGATACGGGCATCGGTTTCGATGATGTGCAGGCAGAGCAGTTGTTCAACCGTTTTTATCGCACGGAAGATGTGCGCAGTGCCTATGAAGGAACGGGCCTGGGGCTATCGATTGTTGAGGCGCTGCTGGAGCAGTACGGTGGGAAGGTCACGGCTTACAGTGAAGGTAAAGCAAGGGGCGCCGTCTTTGAACTGCATATTCCCTTTGCAGCCCAGACTGCGCCCGATGCAAGCTAATGCATCCGTTTCGTAGTTGACTTAATTTGTTTGCTGCCGGACAGCACGACGCGGGGCCAATCGCTGGTTCGCGCGGCTGCGATCTTTGCGCATACGGGCAATCAGCAATGCAAGGACGCTGAGGACGCCAACGCTAATCAGGATACGGAAGCCGAGCAGGTGACCATCGGTTCCGGCGAAGAGGCCGTGTAAGGTCACCATCGCAAAGGCCAGATAGCTGGTGAAGTGCAGCAGTTTCCAGGCTTTGTTGCCAATGAACTTCTTGAGCGGGAAGCTCAGGCTGATAATGAGCAGCAACCAGAAGGCCAATGTTCCCAGGCCGACGACTTCTGGACGATAAGGCCCGGTAAACGGCACCAGAATATCCGAGAGCGTATAGGTGAAGTAGTCATCGAACATGAGCAGCAGGCCATGCCCCAATCCCAGAAGCAGCGCCAACCAGGATACAGTCGCGTGCAGGGTCATGGAGATGGGGCCAGGGGACCAGTCCTTGACGATCTGCCCACTGATAAACAGTCCCCATACCGTCGAGGCGAGCAGCAGCACATAAGAGACGATGCCTGCGGAACGTACCAGGTGCCACGCAAGCTTAGGGTCCTGGTCCAGCGGGATGCTCATCGCGCCACTGGTGAACAACCACCAGGCTGAGATGCCAATGACAATCAAGCTAACTATCATCACAGCAATGTCGGTCCATCTGGTTGAATTTCTCATTTCAGTCACTTCCTATCAGATAAAACTTTTACTGATGGCTTAGTCGCCGTCGTCGTCCCCATCGTCACCGCTGGTTTCCGTATTGGTGGTCGTAGTGTTCGCATCTCTGGTCGAGGTCGAGCCGAATGTGGCACGCAGTCCATCTATCAGAGCGGTGCGCTGGCTATCGGTGAGGTTGGCATCTGGGTGCATGGGGATATATATCGGCAGCGGCATTTCGCCTTCTTCGATGACTTCGATCATCTCGCGCAGTTCAATTTCGCTACCATCGGAGATATTGAGTTTGCTACGCCCTTCATGCGTATCATGCGCAACGAGCCAGCCAACGGGCGCAATATATGCGTACCAGGGATAAACGGTCTCATTCGAGTGACAATCTGCACAGGCCGTCTGCCAAAGTGCTTCTGTCTCCGGGGAATCCCAGGCGACGGTGTTGGTTACTGGCGGATTATCGAGTGCAAATTCCGGTATGAAAAACCGCACAAACTGCATAATCACAAAGATGATGATGATTGCACCAATGCCATAGACGAGCTTCCTTGAATTGCGATTTGATGTTTGTTGCGATGTGGCGGTGTTCATGATTGGCCTTTTCTGTGTATGGAACCCAATGTGATACAAAGAGATGGGATGCCCATCACCTGGACAGGCATCCATCGTCAATGCCTAGTGGAATTTAGTCGTCGTGCTCTTCATGTTCGCCGTCGTGCTCACCTTCATCATGATCATCGTCATCGTGATAGGTGGTTGTATTGGTCGTATTTGACGGTGCAGGATTGTTATTGACGACTGGTGCTGGGTTAGTCGTACTCGGCGCGGATATGATGATCTGTGCTGGTTGAGCATCGCGCAGAGGAATATCGAACACGGCCAGTTCAGCACAACTTCCTTCCATACTAATTGTACTACGGGAAACCCAGGCCGAATTTCCGTCTTCGGTCGCCACGACGACCCAGTTACTCTGTGGATTCTGGCCCCCGATGGGCAATGTTTCGCCATGGAAACCATAGTCGAGGACGCTGTAGCCGGTACCGGGGCCGCTGCGCAGATTGACCGAGCTATAAAGAATGGTCGCCATGCAGTTTGTGCCTGCGACTGTTTCAGCGGGTGCTATTGGCGCTTCCATGACCTCAACACCTGCTTCATCGGAGGAGATGGCACGGACACCGGCGATGATCGGCTCGGTGAAGTTGCTGCCGAGGATCGTGAAGTTATAGTCGCCAGCATCGAGCACAAAACTCATGCCATCGATATGACCACCGCTGGACTGAGCAATCAGAATGCCGTTGTTATCCACAAGCTGAGTGGTGGCAGACGCGCCTGGGAAGGTGGTTGTGACCACGCCTGTTGTGCCTTCCGGGATGTTGACGGCGACCGTATCGCCAGGGTTATCAATGCTCAGTGAGAGGTTCGTTTCCTGGTTTAGCGAAACGACATTCCCTGGGATAAGCTGCGTCGCACCTTCCATCGCTAGTTCCGGCAGTGAAATGACACTTACCGAGGCTTCGGCGTGGCCGGGGAGCCGTTCAACTGTTAGCGTATGTGGGCCAGAATTGGGCGCAATGTTGAAATCCAGGCCGTGCATGCGCTCATCTGCCGCATAGAAGACCACGTTATTGTCGTCGTCCTTGATGGTCACAGCGGCCATCGCCAGGTTGAGCGAGATCGTTCCGGTAGCATTGGCAGGCAGCGAGATGGCGACATCAATAGCGGGCGTGGCATCATTCAGGGTGATGATATCCGCTTGTGACTGGGCGAAGGTCGGCAAGGCCGCAGTGATTAGCACGGCGACGAGAATGAGTAGACGTTTCATGTGGTGGTAGTCCTTTCCTGTAGATACTGATTGAAATTGGATGTCGATAGAACAGCACCATCCTGGCGGAATGTCAGGCCGCAGCCATGCCATTGATTTGATAGCCAGGAAAGGCCATTTTCGGTCCCCTGGATGAGGACGGCCTTCGCATACGCTTCCGCGGTTGGCGCATGCGGATGAATAACCGTTGCTGAGACAACATCTGTTGTCGCTGGTTTGCCTGTATTCGGATTGATAATGTGGTGATAGACATCCCCAGCGGTACCCTGCCAGCGACGATAATCGGTGCCGCTGGTGGCGATACTGCTGTCCTTGAGATAAATGCTGGCAAAGGCATCTCCTGTAAACGGGTCCTCTATGGCTACGGGCCAGCCTGGGTAACCATCGGGCGCGCCAGTGGCCACCATATCTCCGCCGAAATTGATGAGGCATGGGCCGATGGGTGCCAGTTGGTCGGCAATGTGTTTGGCGGTCCAACCTTTGCCGATGCCGCCCAGGTCAATTGCGGTGCCTACCTGGATGCGGATTTGCCGTATGCTGGCTTTAACTTCGATTTCGCGCCAGCCTGGGACTTCTACTGCCGATTGTGCTGATACCGCGCCTATGTGTTCAAAACTGCGGTCGTAACCATTGGCGATCATCGCCGGAAGCACCATCGGGTTGTACAGTCCGTCTGTGATCCGCGCGGCTTGTTTGGCAGCCAGAATGTTTTCGTAAAGCGTCTGGCTGACCTGCACCCATTCGCCAGCCTGGTCATTGAACTGCATCAGGTCACTATCTGGCTTAAAGCGCGTCAGTTGGGCTTCGATTGCAGCGATTTGCTCTGGAAGTGAGGCGACTAATTCAGCCGCTTCTTCTGGCGCTTGCAGTTGAATCGTCACGCCACAGCCCATCGCCCGGAATTCGATAAAGTGCAACATCGAGCGGACCTAACGGGATGAGCGGCTTGGCTGCTGGACAGGTTGTGATGGCGGCTGCGGCTGTGGCGCAGGTGCAGCCTGGGGCGGATTCTGGACAGCAGGCTGTGGCTGTACCATCACAATCGGTTCTGGCGGTGCGATTTCCGCAGGGACTGGCGGCTGAATGACAACATTGCTGGTCGCAGCCGGTTGTGAAGAAAGATTCGTCCCTGACTGCTGCAAAATCGTGATATCGGGTGCCGCGCGCAAAATCGTAATGTCTGGCGCACTGTGCACAATCTCGATCTGTGTTGGGATGACGTCCGTTGGCACAAGCTGCGCTGTATCTGCGGTTGTGGGCTGAACCGTTGTCGGTGCTGCCTGGACCAGACCATCTGTCTGGGGTGTTGCTGTCAACTGGAATGCGCGCGCATCAAGCATCGCCAGGTTTTGCGAGCCAACCAGCGTTGCGATAGTGGTACTTGTCACCATTGCGCTGCGGACCAGTAATTTGCGGCCACGATCTGTGTTTGCCATTTTCGTGTCTCCACGTGTTTTCCGATGTGATTACACGATATGCCAGTTCAGATTCTGATGTTTAAACGCTGTTTCAACACATCCTTAAATCCAACTTAAATCCGATTGGCAGGCATAGTACGCTGGTCACAAAACGGGAATATTTAACTTTTTCACCCTGCTTTATCGCCGCCGTATAAGAGGAAAAAACACCGTTTTACTGGCCAAAACGGCCTGAAAAGTCGATTACAAATACAAAACATTCCCTGGAATTCTTTTACGGACTCTACGCATTTTCTGAACATCTGTATTGCATCCTTAGGCTCGTACACGCAACACGTACACAAGTGCGTACAAGGGAAACAGATGGACAAGAAAAAGAAATCACCCAACAAGACGAAAATCAACGTCTTCCTGGATGTGCTCCTGGCGCTGATATTCATCGTGGAGATGGAAGAGCATTTCACCGGACTGCCAACACATGAACTGCTCGGGCTGGTCTTCGGTGCGGCGTTCGTCATCCACATCATCCTGCACTGGGATTGGATCGTGAACATCACCCGCACATTCTTCAAGACACTGCTGCACGAATCGCGCTTCAACTATGCCCTGAACCTGGCGCTGTTCATTGACCTGGCGGTGGTAACGGTCACGGGGATCGCTATCTCACGCACAATCGGCCTCAGCTTTAACGTCGATCATGCCTGGGAAACTATCCATATCATCGCTGCGGAATTGAGCCTGGTACTGGTTGGGCTGCATGTAGCCATGCACTGGAAGTGGATCGCGACCCATGTGACCAAATATCTGGTGCCGCGTGTCAGCTTCTTTAAGCGGCAGGCGCCTGCACAAGCCGAACCAGTTATCGTCACAAGAGAGGTGCAAAATGGCACAGCGTAAAAGAGGTAAATTCGGCCTGCGCGGATTCATCATCCTGGTACTGGTGACTGTCATCAGCGGCTTCGCTCTGAAGGCAACTGGCAACCTGATCAGCCCGTTTGAGTACTCGGTGATGCTGCTCAACACACCCGCGCTTGAAGATGATGGCGGCTTCCAGATGGTTTCGCTCGATGCTGATACCACAACGGACGAAACGGGTACAGTTCAGGAATTCACTCCGCCAGAGAATATGGGCGAGATGGAAGCTATGACCTACTCCCTGGCCGATTACTTGAACTTTGCGTGGGATGACTTCGGGAATGTGCTTTATAACCTGTGGGTTATGGCCATCCTGACAATCATTGTCATCGTCGCTGCCCGCCCGATTGGCTGGCTCGTCAAGAGATACAAGCAAGCCACCAAATCACAGACAAATCGCTACGCTGCCCAGCATTAAGCCCGCAGCGGATCACAAACACACGTTCCTGAATAAAATGGAGAACATCATGATTCACGGCAAACACAATCGTCAATACAATCGTATGAAGCGCCTGGGACTGTCAACCGTCCTCGTCAGCAGCGTCATCGGTGGCTATGCCCTTACGGCCCATGCCAGCGAAGCTGAAGATGCCACCAACGTCGTCAGCACCTCGGATACCGTTGAGGTGGTCGAAGAAGATTTTAATCAGCCGCCAGCACGCGGTGGTCGCGGTGACTTTGGTGGCCGCGGCGGCCATGACCACGATCAGACGCTTTCCGAAGATGCCTATGATCCTTCAGAACTGGTCACCGTCGAGCCAGAAACGGATACCGATGCGACTGAGACACCTGCACCGGAAATCCTGAGCGAAGATCAGGTTTACTATGATGGCCAGTATGCCGGAGACTCGGTTCGTGCAGACCGCTGGGGCAATATGCAGGTGGTCGTCGTGGTGGAAGAAGGCGAAGTCACGGACATCCTCATCGCCGACTATCCGCGCAGCACCACGCTGTCCGATGTCATCAGCCGGAATGCAATGCCTACGCTCATCAGTGAAGCCATCGAAGCCCAGGACGCCGACATCAATATGGTATCCGGTGCAACGGATACCAGCCGCGCCTTCATCGAATCGCTCGACAGCGCCCTGGAAGATGCGCTCATCGTCCAGGCTACAGAAAGCAGCGCCCAATGAAACAAATCCGCCTGATGATGGGCATGCCCATTACGGTGGAGATCGTCGATGCCGCAGCAACTGCTGCGGCATTTGACGATGTTTACGATTTCTTCGCCTATGTGGACAAAACGTTCAGCCCATTTAAAGAGGACAGCGAAGTTTGCCGTATCAGCCGTGGCAAGCTGCGTTTAGAAGATGCCTGCGATGATATGCAGGTCATTATGGAATTGGCCGAGCTGACCAGGCAAGAGACGCATGGTTATTTCGATGTCTGGCACAATGGCACCTTTAACCCATCCGGTATTGTCAAAGGTTGGGCTATTGATGAAGCAGCCAATTTGCTCTATCGCCAGGGGTTTGAGAACTTCTATGTGGACGCTGGTGGCGATATGCAGGTCTACGGCCACAATGAAGAAAAACAACCCTGGCGGGTAGGTATCCGCAACCCATTCAACCGCAAAGAGGTCGTCAAAACGGTGGAACTGACGGAGGGCGGCATTGCGACATCCGGTTTATATGTACGTGGTCACCATATCTATAATCCGTTCAAAGAAGATGACCCGATGGACGTCATCGCCAGCCTGACCGTCATTGGCATTGACGTCATTGAAGCAGATCGGTTGGCAACAGCAGCCTTCGTCATGGGCAAAGAAGGCATCTACTTCATAGAAGCGATGCCCGATGTTGAAGGGTATATGATTGACAGCCAAGGTATGGCAACCCAGACCAGCGGCTTCTCCAGATTCGTCGCTGCATAGTACGTCTATGGCAGCTCGTTTCATCACAGGCAGAGATATGGACCTGCGCAGCCCTGATAACGGTATAACTCGCGCTGCGTTGACATCGTCCGTTTGAGCATGGCAGCTATTTTCTTTGTATCGTATCTAACGGTGCCGGTTCCTTGACAAAAGTGTGGGGTTGCAGTATACGTTACGGTAACGTTTGAAATGTTACAAAATAACGGAAGACTAATTTGCGCGTCACGATGGCCGATATCGCCCAAGAGGCAAATGTCTCTAAGATGACTGTCTCGCGGGTGTTGAATAACAAACCTGGCGTTGCTGAGGAAACTCGACAACGAATATTATCCGTTGTCAATGAACTTGGCTATTCTTTGCAAAGTCCATTTCCGATCAGCAGGCCCTATATCGTGGCTGTCCTGATCCCTAAGCACACCACTGTTTACCTGGGTGAACTTCTTGGCGGCATATCGGCGGCTGCGGAACAGCTTGGTAGCGGGTTGATGCTTTACACACAGAATATGTTCAGCCAGGAAGCGCGAAAAGACAATACGCTATCGCCTTTAAGATCAGGGCTGGTCAACGGAGCGATTGTCATCGTACCGCCGAATTTTGATGAAGTCGTGGCAAGTCTGAATGATTGTGGCATCCCCTTTGTAGTCATTGATCATCACAGTGAAGCACCCAATGAGGCGAGTGTAACGGCGACCAATCGCAAAGGGATGCTGGAAGCCACGCGCTATTTGCTCGCTCTGGGTCATAGACGTATTGGCTTCGTCAAAGGCCGACTGGACATTACCTGCTCTCATGAGCGTTTGCAGGGCTATATGGAAGGGCTTGAAGAGATTGGTTTGCCCTATGACCCCGAATTGGTTGTAGAGGGCAATTATATGAAAGCATCGGGCTTCCAGGGCGCACAGAAGCTCCTGGAATTACCGAATCCACCCAGTGCGTTGATTATGTCCAATGACATGATGGCCTTTGGAGCAATCGAGGCGGCGCGTGTGATGGGCCTCTCTGTTGGGCAAGATGTTTCCATTATTGGGTTTGATGATGTTTATATGGCAGCAGAAACATACCCACCTTTGACCACCGTCCGGCAGCCGCTTATGGATATGGGCGAAGTTGCTTTAGATATGCTATTAGACCTGATTGAAAATCGTCGGGTGCTTAATTTGCGGCGCCAGCTACCTACAGAACTCATCGTCAGGGAAACGACGGGGCCAGCTCCAAGATAGAGCGAGGCAGCCGTTTGGAAGCCCTCACAGCATTATGATTTTTAGATCGCTTATCAAGATTGGTGCTCTTGATTGTCGGCTGTGCAAACTAAGAAAAGGATAATGTAACGGCCAACTTTCAACAATCTAGAGTAACACCCCAGAGGAGACATCATCCACTCGTCTCGGTCTTGTTTAGTACGTCTTGTTTTCGTGTATTTATCTGGCTTTTTTCACTACTCGACAGCCGTTTGCAGATCGCTTGATTTGGGATGATGCCTCGTTGCGGCAACGACCTCACCGGTCCGTTGTATGTTTTTGTATTTATTTGGCAAGAGAGTCATCAGCTAGCTTCAGGTTGATCCTTGCGGGCAAAAACCGCGTGACAACCAAGTGCAACATCAGGTATCCATACTCATCATTACAATTCATTTTGCATCGCATGATAGCAACACGACAAAATTTCGTTTGACTCATGCGGGTATTAAGGGAAGATTACATGTCTATTGATCGAAAACCTCTTTTAGATCCGCAGCGTACTCTTGATGAGCGGGTCGATTATCTATACGACCAGATGAATCTGGACGAAAAAATCGCGCAACTTGCCGGGATTTGGGCAAGCTCGCTCACTGACGAAGATCGACGTTATTCCCAGGATAAGGCGGATAGCGTCCTGAAACATGGTACCGGACATATCACGCGCGTCAGTGCGGCAACGTTTTTGCCACCTGATGAAACAGCCAAACTCGCAAATCGCATTCAAAAACACCTTGTCGAGAATACAAGATTGTCCATACCAGCTATCATTCATGAGGAAAGCTGTGCTGGCTTGATGGCTCGCGGCGCGACGAGCTTCCCGCAATCGATTGGACTGGCGGCCACCTTTGAACCAGACCTCATCGAGAAGATGAGTTCAATCATTCGCCAGCAAATGCGAGCGATTGGGGCGCATCATACGCTGGCACCTGTACTGGATGTCGTTCGTGATCCGCGTTGGGGCCGCGTCGAAGAAACCTACGGCGAAGACCCTTTTCTCATCTCAAACCTGGGCGTGGCCTATATCAAGGGCATACAGTCAGATGATATCGCAAAGGGTATTGTAGCTACCGGCAAACACTTCGCGGGACATGGCGTACCCCAGGGTGGTCGTAACTGGGGACCCGTGACGGTCAACAAGCGTGAACTGCGGGAAATTTTCCTGACGCCATTCAAAGCCGCCATTCAGGAGGCGGATCTGGCATCCATGATGAATGCCTACCACGAATGGGACGGCGTCCCGATTGGGGCTTCTCGCGAAATGATGGTTGATATTCTGCGCCATGAACTGGGCTTTGACGGGGTGGTGGTGTCGGATTACTTCACGCTGAGGACGTTGGTAACATACCATTATGTCGCCAAAGATGCTGCGGAAGCGGCTCGACTCGGTCTGGAAGCAGGTATCGATATCGAACTCCCCTTCGCGGACTGCTATGCGGCGCCGTTGAAGCAGGCGCTGGAGAATGATGAGATTTCGATTGACCTGATTGAAGCCTCAGTCAAGCGCGTCCTCAAGATGAAATTCGAGCTGAACCTGTTTGAAAATCCCTATGTGGATGAGGGCAATGTCCTGGCTGTTTACAACACACCCGACCAGATCGCCCTGTCGCGTGAATTAGCACAAAAGTCGATTGTCCTGCTCAAGAATGATGAACTACTGCCGCTCAAGAAATCCGTGTCGAAGATCGCCGTTATTGGGCCAGGGGCCAACTCTGTACGCCATTTGCAGGGCGATTATCACTATCCGGCGCATACAATGCATGTTTTCCAGCAGATGATTAATGAAAATCAACCGATGCCGCAGGATTCAGCTACTAAGCCCTTTAGCTGGGATGATCATTTCCCGCCGACGACAACCATCCTCGACGCTATCCGCTCAAAGGCATCCGGGAGCACAGACATTCAGTATGCCAAAGGCTGCGACGTCCTCAGTGAGGACAGAAGCGGATTCGATGAGGCGATATCGATTGCGAGCAACGCAGATGTCGCTGTCCTCGTGCTGGGTGATGAATCCGGCCTGGGAAAAGGTTCTTCCGTTGGTGAATCTATCGACTCGGCTACCCTAAGCTTACCTGGTGTTCAACAGGACTTGCTTGAAGCAATCCACGCGACGGGCACCCCCATCGTTCTCGTTTGCGTAACAGGACGCCCCTATAACCTGACCTGGGCGGATGAACACATAGCAGCGATTGTAGAAGCCTGGCTACCTGCCCAGGAAGGTGGTAACGCCATTGCAGATGTTCTGTTTGGCGACATCAACCCTGGTGGCAAACTGCCCATGACTTTCCCGCGTTCAGTCGGCCAGGTGCCGCTTTACTACAATCACAAGCCATCCGGGGCACGCAGCAATTGGCATACGGATTACATGGATATGTCGGTGAAGCCGCTCTATGCTTTTGGGCATGGCCTCAGCTATACACAGTTTGAGTATAGTGATCTGTCGCTGTCACAGACTGCTGTCGTGCCTTCAGATACGATCACGATCCAGTTCAAGCTGACGAACGCTGGTGATATCGCTGGTGAAGAGATCGTACAACTGTATACTGCCGACCCAATCGCCAGTGCTACCCGACCCGTGAAGCAACTCAAAGCGTTCAAGCGTATTGGTCTGCAAGCGGGCCAGACAAAAGTGGTCAGCATCGAGCTACCGATAGCACACTTCGCGTTTTACGATGTGGATATGAACTACATCGTTGAATCGGGGACTGTTCAGGTCATGATCGGTTCAGCCTCCGATGATATTCGGCTGCAAGCTGACCTGGAAATCACAGAAACAGGGACCCATATTCAGCAGGTCTTCAAGACCGCTGTGAGCGTTTCGGAGTAAAAAAGTGAGGGTGGCTGCTTGAAGCAGCCACCTTTTGTTCTGGCATATTTTGGCAATGGATGGGGGACTATGTTGAGTAGCTCAAGCAACCAGCTTGCACGGACATCACCAGAGGAGCAAGGGCTTTCATCGGCGGCTTTGCTGGCTTTTGTAAACGCACTTGATGCGAGCGAGCAGGAAATCCACAGCTTTATGCTGTTGAGGCATGGCTGCGTTGTATCTGAAGGCTGGTGGGCACCTTATGGTCCCAATATCCCGCATATGATGTTTTCACTCAGCAAAAGTTTTGCCTCTACAGCTGTCGGTATGGCCATTGATGCGGGTTATTTTTCTGTCGATGATCCCGTCATCTCATTCTTTCCAGATGATTTGCCGACTACGATTAGCGAGAACCTCGCTGAAATGCGCGTTCGACATCTACTAACCATGTCTAGCGGGCATGATGTCCCTACGTTCCCCTACATGTACAACCGTGAAGATGGTAACTGGCCAAAAGGCTTCTTCGAGACGCCGGTCGTTCATCAACCGGGGACGCTGTTTTTATACAATACCGGTGCATCCTACATGTTGTCGGAAATTGTTCAGCGTACAACCGGACAGGATTTGATGCGTTTTTTGACGCCGCGCTTGTACGAGCCACTTGGTATTCAATCGGCGACGTGGATGACCTCACCGAAAGGCATCGCGCTGGGTGGTGTTGGGCTGTCGCTGACAACGGAGGATATCGCGCGGTTTGGCCAGTTGTACTTACAGAAGGGACTGTGGCAGGGCGAGCGGCTGCTGAGTGAAGGCTGGATCGAAGATGCTACTTCTGCACAAATCGCAAATGGGACTGATCCAGATAACGATTGGAACCAGGGTTACGGCTACCAGTTCTGGCGGTGTCGGCATGGGCTGTATCGCGGCGACGGGGCCTTTGGCCAGTTCTGCATTGTGATGGACGAGTATGATGCTGTTCTGGCGATGACCAGTGCTGCCCAGGATATGCAGCAGGTCATGAACATTGTATGGGACAATTTGCTGCCTGCATTGCAGCAGGGAACCAATGAACAGGTATCAGAGGCGACTGCCCATCTCAGCGAAGCAACTACAGGGCTAAAACTCTCTCCGCTAAAGGGACAGGCTACATCTCCCAACGTTTTGCAGATGGATGGTGAATACACTGCCGACGAAAATCGCCTGGGTATTCAGGGTTTTTCACTTAGGTTTTCAGGCGATACGGGTACACTCACAATGCAGATGGATGATGGCATAGAAACCATCGTTGCTCCGTTTGGCCGATGGCAGGAAGGAACTGCCTCTTTCTTCGACGAGATATGGCTGGCTGGCACATTGCCGTTGCTCGCATCTGGAGCCTGGGTCGCCGAAAATAAGTACGCAATTCAAATGCGGCTGTATGAAACACCTTATATCTATACCCTGAATTTTGAATTAAAGGGAGATGTATTGACGGTCGTCATAGAAAAAAATGTATCTCTAATCAGCAAAGAACCCCACACGATTACAGCTCGACGGCAGTAGGCTATACGAGCGTGACTCTTCGTAAATAATATAATTTTACCCTCCGCTAAGGCCTGTGTTCGCCACGCCATTTTCCCTCTGGAATATGTTACGAACAAAACTGTTTTAGGCAATTTCTTGACATACAGCAGCCTTTACAGTATATGTTATTGTAACAGCGTTTTATGTTACTAGTAACATTCATTGATGTTTCAGGAATCTGGACAACATTCAGAACTGACAAGTATAGGCCGCCAACGTCCAGACTTCCTAACAGCGCTCCTTGGGAGCATCACGCAAATAGATCGCTAAATTTGACTGTTTTGTTACTTGAATGCGGGGCCGAAGTAAGATGTTATTTAGGCACAGATTTAGCTACGTACTCTTTCTTTTCATATTTGGCTGGGCCAGCCTGCCTGCACAGGAAGATACTACTTCGTTACGCGAACTTGCCGATGCGAACAACTTTTTCATCGGAGCCGCTGTTTACACTTATCACCTGGATACCCCCGGCCATGAAGCCACACTGAGCCGTGAATTCAATATGCTCACCCCGGAAAACGAAGCCAAAATGTGCGAGGTTCAGCCTCGGCGCAACCAATTCGACTTCAATCGGCTTGATGAGTTAGTCAACTTCGCTGAAGCAAACGACATGGTCATACGGGGTCATACGCTCCTGTGGCACCAATGTATGCCGGAATGGTTTGCGAATGGCGACTTCTCTCGTGAAGAAGCCATCGGCATTATGCGCGATCACATCATGACAGTCGTGGGACGGTATAAGGGGCGCATTCGCTACTGGGACGTCGTCAACGAAGCCATCGACGATAACTCGCAGATGCGCCAAACCCCCTGGCAGCAATTTATCGGCGACGATTATGTGGAAATCGCTTTTGCATTCGCCCATGAAGCGGACCCTGATGCCATTCTGTTTTACAACGACTATGGTGCAGAGGGCCTCAATGCTAAATCAGATGCTATCTATGCAATGGTCTCTGATTTAGTTGAACGGGATGTCCCGATTCATGGGGTGGGTTTACAGGGCCATTTTACGGTTGGGGATACAAGAAACTGGGTTTCGCCAACAAATCTCGGCGCCAATATCGACCGCCTGGGTGAACTCGGTCTCGAAGTTCAGTTGACAGAAGTCGACTTCCGTCATGATGGCGACGCGAGCGACGACATTCTCGAACTACAGGCGCGCGATTACTACAGCATCACCCACACCTGCCTGATCAACCCGCACTGTACAGCCGTTGTGACATGGGGTGTCAGCGATCAATTCACATGGCTGCGCAACAGTAACCTCGGATTTTTCAACAATCCCAACGTAGAACCATTGTTGTTTGATGAGGAATACGACGCCAAACCAGCCTACCATGCCGTCGCGGATGCCTTCCGAGAAGAACTTGGGCTTGATCCTGTCACCGAGTTTGCAACGGGTAATGACGCGACTGAGACTGAAATCGCTGTCAACATCCCTGAACCAACTAAAAGCGATGCTTTACAACTGGCTCCTGATAGCGTTGGTGGCGCGGTCTACTACGCGGCTTTCCCGATAGCGATTGTGCTCGACGGTAACACGGATGATTGGGTAAATATTCCGCGTGTAACAGTTACCGATGGCCCAACGCTACCGATGGATAACGATACAGCGCTCACATTCGCGGTCGCTGCTGATAACGACAACCTCTATTTCCTGGCAGAAGTCCAGGACAGCCAGATCGTCTATGGCAACTACACCACATCCGAATGGTATCGCGAGGATTCGGTTGAGTTTTACCTGAATACAACTGGTGATCTGGAAGCGACCGCTTATCAGGCAGGCATTGCCCAGATTGGCATTATGGCGGCCAACCTCGCCCAGCCAGAGAGCTTGCTCTACGGCGGCAATAACAGCGACCAATCCCAGGTGAGCGCCATCGTGGTGGAAAGTTCCGGCGGTTATGTCGTTGAAGCTTTGGTTCCCCTTGAAACCGGTTTCTGGTCGATCAAGCCAGCACATATGGAAACTATCGGATTTCAGACCCATCTGAATGGATCGTCAGGCACGGACCGTGACACCAAATTGATCTGGTCCATCTTCGATGTGGCCGACCAGTCTTACAACAATCCGAGTCTGTTCGGGCGGCTCGTCTTTTGGGATGTCAATGAGTAGGTAACAAAGCCAATCGAGCGAATGCAGATTGGTCTATTAAGCAAATAGTGAGTCCAGTAAGGGTGGGAAAACGGATGGATTACAAGTCACTCTCGCAAGAGCAGATACAGCACTTCCTTGATTACGGTTTTATTCATCTGGAAGGCTGCTTTGACCCTGAGTTTGCCAAAAAATCGACCTCGGCAGCATTTGATCGCCTGGGGTATCGCGAAGACGACCCTGCGACGTGGGAGCAACCCATCGTCCATATGCCAGCCGATAGCTATGTTGATGTCAAAGAATTCGCCCCCAAAGCCTACGATGCGATCTGCGATTTGCTGGGTGGCGAAGATCGGGTAAAGACCCCTGTTCGCTGGGGTGACGGCTACATCATCAACTTCAAACTGGGCGCAGACCGTGATTGGATGGCACCATCACCGGAAGCTGGTGGTTGGCACAAAGACGGCGATTTCTTCTGGCATTTTCTCGACAGCCCAGAACAGGGCTTGCTGGTCATCGTGGTATGGCGGGATATTGCACCCAAAGGCGGCGGGACGTTCCTAGCCTGTGATTCTGTCAAACCAATCGCTGAGTATCTGAATGAAAATCGCCAGGGATTGCATCCGTTTGAGGGTGGGTTTGGCAACTTCATCACGGAATGCACGGACTTCAGAGAAGTCACGGCCAAGGTCGGTGATGTCATCGTCATGCACCCCTATACGCTGCATGCCTCCTCACAGAATCACTCTGGCAAGGCACGGTTTATCACCAATCCGCCGGTCGCGCTCAAAGAACCTATGAACTTCAATCGAGATGATCCCGCTGATTACTCACCCGTCGAGCTAGCTGTGCTAAACGCTTTAGGCGTGGATCGACTTGATTACCAGCTTGAGGGTGAGCGTCGGCGTTTTGACGCCAAAGCCTATCGGGAAGCCCGTGCGCGCGAAGCAAAGGCACGTGAAAGCACGACTTAGCCTTCCCCATTCCCTGCGGTTGGCACCCTACGCATCTGTATCGCCAACCTGATACCCAATTGACGCCGGTATGTGAGCACCAATCACATTTTGCGATTTTTAGGGCGTATCCGAAAGTCCATGCCGTTTTGGAGGTGCATCGCCACAGATTAGTCAGAAATACTCGCTTCAACCAAACCACAATTTAGTTTCTAAACAACAGATTTTTAGGAGGCTCATATGCGTAGAGGATTTCACGTAGTGGTACTGATGCTGCTATTGACTGCCCTTTTTGGCGTCACAGCTTCAGCACAAGATATGATGTACAGCGAATCACCCATGCTGTCATCAATGGTCGATTCTGGCGAACTGCCAGCCGTAGAAGAGCGCCTGCCAGCTAGCCCGCGAGTCGTCGAACCCTTTAAAGAAGTGGGACAATATGGCGGCACGATGCGTGTTGGCTTTACCGGCAATAACCCTGGCTGGGGCGGTATGTGGTACGTAACCGGCTGGGAAAATCTCGTATCCTGGGCACCGGATTTCTCCGGCGTTGTCCCGAACATCGCAGAAAGCTGGGAAATCAGCGACGATGTCCGCAGCTATACCTTCCACCTGCGTGAAGGCATGCGCTGGTCCGATGGCGAACCTTTCACCGCTGATGACATAATATTCTACATTGACGATGTCCTTTTCAACGAAGAACTGCTGGTTGGCGGCCCTAGTGCCGACTGGTTACCGCGTGAAGGCGCTGAAGACTTCACTGCTGAAAAGATTGACGACTATACCGTTCGCTTTAACTTCGCCAATCCGTATGGCACCTTCCTGCTGAACCTGGCCCAATGGAATGGCCGTCACATCACATGGTTCCCCAAGCACTATTTGACGCAATTCCATGCGGACTACAATGATGCCGTGGATGACATTGTTGCCGAAACTGATGGCGTCGAAGATTGGGTTGGCTTGTTCAATCTACGGGCTTCCGGTCCAACAGATGACACCAACAATTACTTCAACAACCTGGACCGTCCGCTGCTGTTCCCCTGGATTCCGACTTCGGTTCTCGGTGGCAGTACGCAGATGACTATGGTGCGCAATCCTTACTACTGGAAGGTTGATACTGAAGGTAACCAGCTTCCTTACATTGATGAGGTCATTGGTGTTTCCTATCAGGATAATGAAGCACGTAACCTGGCACTGGCCAATGGTGACATCGACTACATCAAGGATGCCACCGGACGCGAGTTCTTCTTCGATGCGCTGGATTCTGGCGCTCCACTGAATATGTCGTTGCCGCTGAGTGATGCCGCTAATTCAAACTCTATTCACTTTAACCGCAATGCGCAGGACCCCGTCCTGGCAGAAATCTTCTCTGACATCAACTTCCGTATTGGCATGTCACACGCCATCAACCGCGAAGAGGTCATCGAGATTGTTCACTTTGGCCAGGGTTCGCCTGCACAGGTCGGCCCGGTTGAAGATTCACCGCTCTACAATGAACGGTTAGCCAATCAGTACGTCGCGTATGATGTTGACCTGGCCAACCAATACCTGGATATGGTCGTGCCGGATAAGGATGCCGACGGTTATCGTCTGCGCCCGGATGGCGAACGTCTGTCATTTGTTTTAACCGTTGTCAACGAGCTGGCATGGCAAGCAAGCTGGGTACAGGTCGCTGAACTGCTCATTGGTTACTGGGACGCTGTCGGCGTAGAAGTCCTGCTGAATGCTGTTTCTGATGACACCTTCACTGAGCAGCGCGAAAACAACAACCTGGAAGCCACCATGTTCACCGGTGAAGGCGGCGCTGGCCTGACGGCGATCCTCGACCCACGTTACTACGTCCCGGGCGAATTGATGGGTATGTACGGTAACGGCTGGTTCTACTGGTACACCAATGCACTGGAAGCCACCCAAATCGAGCCGCCTGAGGACATCAAAGAAATCCGTGTCGCCTATGAACAGGTCGGTCAGCAACCTTCACTGGAAGGCCAGATCGAAGCTATGTCTGACCTTCTCGAAGTCGCAGCCGATAACTTCTGGGTGATTGGTATCTCGCGTCCCGCCCCTGGTTTCCAACCGTATCACCAGCGTTTGGGCAACTACCCCGACGAGTGGGTCAAGGGCTGGGTGGAAGGTGTCGAGAAGATCACCTATCCAGAGCAGTGGTATATCAAGCAATAAAGTAAGGACCTGACAGTATGTTCAATTGGGGTATATCCGCTGGGTATACCCCTCATCCTTATGTGTAGCCTAAGGTAAGTTCGACGTGAAAAAATTTCTACTTCGTCGTGCGATCTATATGGTCTTTACCGTTTGGATCATCACGGTGATAGCCTTTATCGTAATACAGTTACCACCGGGCGATTATGTTACCAACATGGTCACGGAGATGATGGCATCTGGCACGGACGACATCGACCCCGCCATTATTGAACAGCTTCGCGATCAATACGGGCTAAATGACCCCATGCACGTCCAATATCTAAAATGGATGCGTAACATCATCGTTGAAGGCGACTTTGGTTATTCCCTGGCATTTAAGCGCGATGCACGCGACTTAATCCTGGAGCGCCTGCCGCTCACATTTGTCGTCACGCTCTCAACCGTATTATTCGTATGGATTGTTGCCCTGCCGATTGGGGTTTTCTCCGCTGTCAGGAAATATTCGCTTGGGGACTATATCGCTACGTTTATTGGCTTTATCGGGCTGGCGACGCCTAACTTCTTATTCGCGCTGATTCTGATGTATTTGAGCTACAAGTACGGGGGACGGGCGCTGATTGGGTTATTCTCCGCTGAATATGTGGATGCGCCCTGGACCATGGCCAAAGTATTTGATTTGCTCAAACATCTGTTTATTCCCATGATTATTATCGGCACATCCTTTACAGCAGGCCTTATCCGCACCATGCGTGCCAACCTGCTGGACGAACTCAATCGCCCGTATGTCGATGCCGCCCGCGCGAAGGGGCTTTCAGAAACGCGCCTCCTGTGGAAGTACCCGGTACGTTACGCTCTCAATCCTTTCGTCAGCACCATTGGCTGGGCACTGCCCGGTCTGGTCGCTGGTGAGGTCATCGTCTCAATTGTGCTGAACTTACCCACCTCCGGCCCTGTGCTGTTCAATGCCTTACTAGAGCAGGATATGTATGTAGCATCCGGCTTTATTCTGGTGCTCAGCGCGCTGACGGTTATTGGCACGTTCATTTCTGACGTCTTATTGGCAATCCTGGACCCTCGCATCCGGTTGGAATAAAGGAACTGAAATCATGGATATCATACCGAATGCGCAACAGCAATTTGACGTCCCGGCACCGCCTGTCCAAACGCATGAAGTCGAGGTCAGCATTGAGCTAGCCTCACAGTGGAAGCTGATGTGGTGGAAGTTCCGGCGGCACCGTCTGGCAGTCATCGGCCTGATCGTTGTTGTTACGTACTATGGCGTTGCACTTTTCGCAGATTTCTTCGCACCACAGGCGGCAACGACCTATATTGCCGAGTATGTGTATGCACCGCCTCAGCAAATTCATTTGTTTCGTGATGGCCAACTCGTCGGACCTTATGTCTTGGGCTACACGTTTGAGCGCGACCCCGTTTCGTTCAAGAAGTTATTTGCAGTCGATGAAGAAACGGTCATCCCGCTTGGATTCTTCGTGCATGGTGAATCTTATAAGCTGCTAGGGCTTATCGAAACCGATATTCATCTGTTTGGCCCACAAGAAGCCGGACAGCCGTTTTATCTTTTGGGGGCAGATGCCCTGGGCCGCGACGTACTGAGTCGTACTATCTTCAGCAGCCGTATTTCATTAAGTGTGGCCTGGGTTGGGGTCATTATCAGTATGGTACTGGGGATCGTCCTGGGCGGTATCTCCGGCTTAATGGGTGGCATCGTAGATAATCTGGTGCAGCGGCTGATCGAAGTAACGATGTCGATCCCACTGCTGCCGATCATCATCGCCGTAGCCGCGCTGGTCCCGATTGATTGGAGCGTGCTCCGTGTTTATACGATCATCGTCTTTCTGCTGGCGATCACAGGCTGGACCGGACTCGCGCGGGTGGTGCGCAGTAAATTCCTGGCACTGCGAGAGGAAGATTTCGTCCTTTCAGCGCGCCTGGATGGCGTTAGCACGATGGACCTGATCTGGCGGCATATGCTGCCATCCTTCTATAGCCACATCATTGCATCGCTGACATTAGCCCTACCTGGCATGATTATCGCAGAGACAGCACTGAGCTTCCTCGGCGTCGGATTGCGACCGCCAGTGGTGAGCTGGGGCGTTCAACTACAGGATGCCCAGCAGATCAACGTGATTGCCAATTATCCCTGGATGCTGGTCCCTGCATTTGCCGTCATCATCATCGTGCTTGCTTTCAACTTCCTGGGCGATGGTTTGCGCGATGCGGCTGATCCATACTAAACAACGCACGTCATAAAGATTGGTTTGACTATGTCGGATATTTTGCTGGAAGTAAAAGACTTAAAAATCCACTTTTTCACGGATGAGGGTGTCGTCAAAGCCGTGAATGGCGTCGACCTGACCATTGAGCGCGGCAAAACGCTGTGTCTGGTTGGGGAAAGTGGCTGCGGGAAAAGTGTAACCAGCCGATCATTCCTAAAGATCATTCACAGCCCTGGCAAAATCGTCGGGGGCGAGATTCTTTATCACCAGCCGATGTTAGGCGCCAGCAGTCCAATAGATATCGCCAAATTGGACGATAAAGGGTCCGACATCCGCCATATCAGGGGTAAAGAAATCTCCATGATTTTCCAGGAGCCGATGTCGTCCATCAGTGTGATGCACACAGTCGGAAATCAGATCATTGAGATGATCCGGCTACACACAGATGCTACCAAGCAAGAAGCCCGCGAACGGGCTATCGAGCTGCTGAGGCTGGTGGAAATCCCTAAGCCGGAGCGCCTCATCGATGAGTATGCTTTTCGGCTGAGTGGTGGTATGCGCCAGCGCGTGATGATCGCGATGGCATTGTCCTGCAATCCAACACTGCTGATCGCTGACGAGCCGACCACTGCACTCGACGTCACAACCCAGGCGCAGATACTCGACCTGATGCGACGACTGCAAGATGAATACGGTATGGCGCTGCTGTTCATTACGCATGACCTGGGAGTCGTCGCGGAAATTGCCGATGATGTCGCTGTGATGTACCTGGGACGTGTCGTGGAAAAAAGTGATGTCAATACGATTTTCCACAATCCGAAGCATCCCTATACAAAGGCTCTGCTGGAAAGCATTCCGCGTATTGCAGCGGAACGGTCAGAACTCAATCCCATCGAGGGCATGGTTCCCAGCCCATTCCGGCGGCCCATGGGCTGTAAGTTCCACCCACGCTGTCGCGAGCGCTTTGCATCTTGCTCTAACATTGAACCTTCTTTGACCCAACTCGCTGAGAATCATGCTGTACGTTGCCTGTTGTATGAACAAGCGCTCCAGGCAGAAGGGGAAACGACCTAAGATGACACAACAAGTCGCAGTCGCACAAACAATGAACCTGGACGAACCTGGCAGCATGCTGGAAGTCCAGGACTTAAAAATGCACTTCCCTATTCACGCTGGTTTATTTTCTCAGACATCGGGCTACGTTAAAGCGGTCGATGGCGTGAGCTTCGACATCAAAAATGGCGAAACCCTCGGCCTCGTGGGTGAAAGTGGCTGTGGAAAATCGACAATTGGCCGCTGCATTGTCGGTGCATACAACATCACCGGTGGGCAGATTCGTTATTATACGGCGGATGGTCGAGCGGTTGATCTGGCGGGTCTCCATGGGCGAGAACTGCGGCCCTATCGTCACGATATTCGTATGATCTTCCAGGACCCCTATTCGTCGCTCAACCCACGTATGACGGTTTTTGAAAATGTCAGTGAAGCGCTTAGGGTTGCGGGTATCCCGCGCAGCGAAAAACAGGATCGCGTTGAGACAATGCTGCGCCGCGTTGGGTTACGGCCTGAATACATGTCACGCTATCCACACGCATTTAGTGGCGGCGAGCGCCAACGCATCGTGATCGCTCGCTCACTTATCACCAACCCACGCCTGATTGTGGCTGATGAGGCTGTGTCGGCACTCGATGTATCGGTACGGGCGCAAATCCTGAACCTATTGAAGGAGTTACAAGAGGAATTCCAACTCACTTATCTTTTCATTTCGCATGATCTGAGCGTGATCCGCCATATTTGTGATCGTGTTGCTGTTATGTATGTAGGCAAACTGGTAGAAATGGCCGCAGGTGATGAGCTTTTCCGTAAGCCAAAGCATCCTTATACGGAGGCGCTACTATCGGCGGTACCTATCAATGACCCGCGTGATCGTGGTAAACGAGACCGCATTCGGTTGATGGGCGAAGTCGCCGATCCATCGAACCCGCCGAGTGGTTGCTATTTCCATCCACGTTGCAGCTATGCCGATGAAACCTGCCGTCTGGAAGAACCGCATGTCAAACGTGTGGGTAATGAAAAAAGCAAGCAGACAGCCAAGTGCCATTATGCTGAAGAGCTTGATCTACGCGGGGTTATTTAGTCCTAGTCCTACAAATGCTAATTCAGGTTATGCAAAAAAGGGACATCCATGAGGATGTCCCTTTGAAAAAAATATGGATTGCAACTACTTCCGTCGATCCCAGCCGCACTCAGCTAAAATCGTAAAGTTCAGCCCTAGTCATCGTCATCATCATCCGAGCCACGACCGGAGTTATCATCATCGTCATCATCATGGCCTGAATTATCGTCATTGTCGTCGTCATGACCTGAATTGTTGTCATTGTCGTCGTCATGATCGTCATCGTTGTCGTTTGAGTTGAAATTGCTGTTGGCGTTCGCGTTGTTATTGTCGTTTGAATTGTTGTTGCTGTTGGCGTTCGCATTGGTGTTATTGTTGCCGTTGTCATCATCGTGCATGTTGATTGACAAGATCACACCTGTTTGGGCATCAATCACGATATCAATGTCATGGGTTGTTTCGATGTCCCAGACCAGCGTGCCCCCGAACATGGTCTTCAGTTCAATTTCGGTGACGGTCGTATTGGGATAGATGCTCAGGACAATCGCAATGGCCTGGTCAGCAGTAATGGCTGTATCGACCGATGTGTTGTCGTTGTTATTGGCATTCGCATTACTGTTTGAATTCGCATTGTCATTGCTATTGGCGTTTGCATTATCGTTGCTATTGG
This sequence comes from Anaerolineaceae bacterium, assembly GCA_020634165.1. Taxonomy (GTDB): domain Bacteria; phylum Chloroflexota; class Anaerolineae; order Aggregatilineales; family Phototrophicaceae; genus Phototrophicus. Next base: position 308,414 of record JACKCF010000003.1, read on the forward strand.
TGTTCGTGTTGCTGTTTTCGTTGTCGTTGTCATCATCACGACCAAAGGCATATTCGATCTCGCGAGCGAACATCATGCCATCCTGTACGCGGACATGCAGCCGAATGCGAATACCTGCCATCAGTTGGTTCTTGATTTCTGCCCCTTCGGTCGAAACCATCTGGCCAGATACGACGATGAAACCCTGGCCAATCTGTTCAAGCGTACCTGTAAATTCAAACTCACCGGCTTGAAGCTGTGACGAATCGGAGGAATCATCTGATACATCGTCATCCGGGGTATAGAGTTCAACTTCGCGGGCAAGCCAGGTATTGGCAGCGACGGTATAGGCATGGACTTTGACCATCTGGCCGACAGTCACACCCTGCTTGATTTGTGCGCCACTGACATCGATCATCTGGCCGTTTACAAACATATGCGGATCGGTGAAGGATTCCAGCGTGCCAATCAGTTCGGCTTCACCAACTTCCACATCGTCATCGACGTCGTTAACTTCGCGCGCCAGGATGCTGCCGTCGAGCAGCAAAAAGCCTTCTACTTCTACGAGTTCGTCAACGGTTATTGCTGTGTTAAGTTCAGCAGCGCGGATATCAACATCCAGGCCGTTCACAACAATGCCATCCAGCGTCATGCTTTCGATGACGCCAACCAGTTCAACCTGGGGTACGGATTGGGCTTTAAGCGGTATGGCTGCCAGAACCACGATAATGATGACTGCCATGAGTGTACGTAATTTGTAAGCTGTAGTCATTGCAAATCTCCTGATTTGACTGATGTTTTGTAAGCACTACACCGATGTAGTCCATACAATCCAGAAAAAGTTTCGGCCAAATTTCAGGACTTTTGTACTGCTTCCGGCAACCTAATCATCGTCATCATCGTTATCAGAGCCAGAACCAGAATTGTTGTCATTGTCATCATCATCGTTGTCGTTGTCATCGTCGTTGTCATCACCGCTACTGCCACTGCCACTGTTATTGTCGTTGGTGCTATCACCACCACCTGAATTATCGTTGATATTGTCGTTGCTACTACCAGAGCCACCGGAGCCGCTGCTACCGGACTCATTTGTATTTTCGTTGTTTGAGCCGCTATCACCCCCACTCTGTTCAATCACCAGTATGGTCCCACAGACAACATCAATATCTATGAGAATGTTGTGGCTGGTGCGCACTTCCCAAACGAGGACATCTCCATATTTGATCGTCTGGCGGATACTGGTGATAGTCGTGTTGGGATAAATACTCAACACACGGGCAATGGCATCTTCTTCCGTTAGTGGTGCACCACAGCCAGGAACGAATGTCGCGGTCGGAGCGATTATCTGTGTCGCAGATACGATAACGGTCGCAGTGGATGTTGGGCTAGATGTTGGCGTTACAGAACTAGTGGATGTCATTGTTGGCGACGGTGATACTGTCGCCGTTTCGGTCAACGTTTCAGTCGATGTGGCTGTTTGGGTAATGGTGATGGTCGCGGTTGGTGTTGCTGTCTCGTCGGGTGCCAATGTGACGGAGGTCAAAGTGGCGATAATTGCATCATCTTCCTCTGGGCGAAAGTCAGGGCGTGACAACATAAACCATGTAATCGCCATCGTCAGGAAGAGCATGACCGCAGCGATCAAAAGCTGGTATGGTGGACGGCGGCGGCGAAGCGGCACAACCTTGGGATTGAAGCTCTGTTGCAACATCTTCTGCCAGACGATATCCTGATCCTGCAACAGTTCGGTTTGTGGTATCCGCAGACGCTGCACCACCTCACTGGTCTGCAACATCGGGCGTAGACGGTCGGCGAATTGTGGGTACGCGCGCAGGCACTGCTCAAGCGATTGGCCTGAAGCCATCCGGTTGATGCAATCATCAAATGCGTCGGTGATATTATGGGCTGCCATATCGTCTACTCCGGTTGTCCTGCGCTTAATATCTGGCGGAGTGTGTCGGTTGCACGGAATTGCAGTGACTTGATCGCGCTCAAACTCCGGTCCATAAGGTCAGCCGTTTCCTGTATGCTGAGTCCTTGAATAAAGCGCAGAATAATAACCTCCTGTTGTTCCGCTACGAGCATGCTGAGGGCCTGCTGGACCCGATCGATCTGCATCGCTTGAAATGCGGCATGTTCGGGGTTGCTATCCGCAGACCCCGGAATCCACTCACCCAGTTCGGTGATATTGATCCGCTTCTCCCGACCGTAGTGGTCCGCGATTTTGTTGCGAGCCACCCGGAATAACCATCCCCGAAGATGCGAACTGGGCGGGTTACCACCACCAAGTGCCGCGAAAAAATCCAAAAAAACGTCAGCAGCAATATCCTGTGCTTGCTCACGGTTATTTACCCGCAAGCGAATGAACTGGAACACAGGTGGAAAGTATCGCTCATAAATGGCGCGCTGGGCATCCAGGTCCTTATTGCGTGCCTTCGATAACAGATTGTCGTCTGCTGCGACGTCTGGCAAAACGATAACGATCATAAAGACTACTTCTCTAAGGGCTGGCCTCATGAATCAGCCAAATCAGGCTGTACTCATCTTGATATACGAGCTGCATGGCCGGATCAGATTCCGCATCTTGAGAAAATGCTTCATGATTATTATCGCTAACCACATATTTTGCATCAAACATTTCTTGAATGAGTACAGAGGGACGATCAACAAGCCCCTGGGTAATGGCTACCCATTGATTCCACAGCACCGGATTGGCTACCTGCAAATAAGTCGGGTCCAGACCCACCAGATAGGTATTATGGGTGTTATGGAAGAACAACCGCGTAAAATCATCCCAATCTGTCTGGAATACCATCTCGCCAGGTTCCGTATTTTCCATCAGCCAGACAGAAGCACCCCGCATATAGTCGAAGTCAGTCACATGCTGGATGTCATCATGGACCTGGCCTACAGTGAAAAGTGACAGCACCCCAATCGGCAGAGCGATGATGAGGGGATATGCGCGCCTGTACACCGATGAAGGCATCCAATCTGGCAGAACATTGCGCCAGGATACTGGCGAGCGTCCCCAGGCGACTGCACAAAACAGCAATGCGAAAATCGGATAATATTCGATGAAGCGGCGTGATCGAAACACCATATACAGCGTCAGCAGCGCCACCAACAATACGGTTGTCTCGATATGGTCGCGAGCTGATTTGCGAAAGCTGCCAGCAAGAATACCTGCGGCCAGGGCCAACAAGGCACCAAGCGAGTTCTCCATGAGTTCACCGGTTGTGTAGGGATACCACTCGTTACCTACACGGACATTGCTGCCAATATCCACTTTTTCACCCAGGTGATCGATAATGAAGGCCATGTTCTGTGGGAAGTACGGATTTATCACCAGACCGAGGGCCACCCCAGCAAACGCATACATTACAGGTCGCCAAAGAATACGACGTTCTGTGATCCACGCAGCGAGGGCATATAGACCAACAATTGCTGGCAACAATACGAATCCGTTATAGAGCCAGGTGAAGGCAAAGGCCAGCAGTATCAGCCAGAGATAGCGCCGTTGGAACAGTATGTTTAGCGTGATTAACAGCAAAAGAACCGCTGTCCCCTGTGTACGGATCATCAGCATGCGATACAGAAAGGGAGCCGATACCGCCACAATGCCAACCGACCAGAGCCATGCATGGCGGACTTTGACTGTTCGCAGAAGGGACCAGAAAGCAACTGCAATCGAACCAAAGACAATCGACTGGGCCAATTTGGCACCAGTTATGCCGCCAATGGCCATGAAAGGCGCCACATAGAGGTGATACAGCAGATGATGGTCTACAAATTGGTCGTTGCTGAGGATGGTCATTGGCAACCAGGGGAAGTTCAGGCGCAGGCTGCCCTGCTCAACGATCTGGGCAGCAATCCGGCTATGATAATAGTCGTCAGTGCCGATGAAACTATCTACACGAGTTAGCAGCACAAATGCCAGCGTCAGTGCCAGCGCAAATATCGCAGCACCCGTTATCCAGATAACAGATTGTCGAGGCATCTCTTTCGACGGTGCGACCGAATCGTGCATAAACAGACTTCCAACTCAGTTTCGTGGACATTGTTCATGAAGTCTGGAAACCATGCAAAAGGTTTCGGTCAATTCCCATTAGCAATCACAGTCAGCTTAGGGCCTGATAGACTTGTGCGTGCTAATCGTCATCGTTTTCAGATGAATTGACGTTGGTTCCGCCGCCTTCACAACGCCTGCGCCAACCATTGGCAGGCGCCCAGGGTGGTGGCGGGTTCGCACAAGTTGAATTGTCGTCGCGCCAAACGGTACCGCTATCGCTATCGACATAAACGTCAATCTCCACAAAGGTGATCTTCACAGCGCTTAGCAAAATAATATCAGCGCGAGTAATGTAGTCACCTTCCACGCGAACAATATCACCAATGGTGATCGCGTCTAATAAGGGATCATCTGGATCGACCTCAATAACGGTATCGAATATGGTAATGTTATCCTCAGCGATTTCCTCAACGGGGCCTTCTATGACAATAAGTGGAGGCTGCTCCTCTACTGGTTGAACAGCATCTACAACAGGTGATAGCGTTATTGGCAATGCGGTACCTGTTGGTAATTGTGTAGCGGTGGTTGTAAGCGTCATGGTCGAAGTTTCAGTCGACGTAACCGTTGGTGAAGGCGTTTGGGTAAGTGTTGGCGACGTTGTAGCGGTTGGTGGCATCAAGGCATCATCGGGCTGATTGCTGACTATAGCGACCAAAATACCAGCACCAATGATAACAACAACAAGCAAGATGACCGACCAACTCCCCCACAAGCCCCCACGGAATATGGCCTCAACAGCTTGCTGAACATCTGGTTCGACACGCGACTGGGCAGCGTTTACATCAATTTGAGGGAAACGGACTTTAGGGAAGATTAGTCCAGCTTCCAGCATGGGGCGCAGTTGATCCGCTTGTGCTGGAAAGCGACCGAGTGCATTCTCGACAGACTCGCCCCCATTAAGCGCATCTATACAATCGTTGAAGGCATCCATCAGATCAGGTGAAATCGCCATCTTTGCTACTCCACACCTGTTTGGTCGTCAATTTCCGGGTCACTAAGCAGTTGGCGAAGGGTGTTCACAGCGCGGAATTGCAGGGCCTTAATAGCATTGACCTTCTTGTTCATGATCTCTGCCGTTTCCTGCAAACTCAACTGCTGATCAAAGCGCAGCATCAATACCTCTTGATGTGACGGTGCCAGTAGGCTGATAGCCTGTCGGGCGCGTTCGATGGAGATCGTGCGAATGGCTTGCACCTCTGGATTGGTATCGACATCTGTAGTCAGCCACTGGTCTAATGTCTCGACTGGTAACTCTGGCTCTTTACCGTACTGGTCATAGATAACATTGCGAGCAACGGCGAAGATCCATCCACGCAAGCTGGTATGTGGGGCCTTATCGTTCTTGAGCGCCTTCACAAACTTGACGAAGACATCACTGGTAAGGTCTTCAGCAAGTTGCGCATCCCCCACCCGCAGCCGAACAAACTGATAAATCGGATCAAAGTAACTGCGATAGATATCCGCAATTGCTTCTTGATCACCGTGCTGCGCACGCTCAAGTCGCTCATCGTCAACGGAAATATCAGGTAATACCAGCACAATCATGGGGTATTTCCCAACTGTTTATTGGAAAGATAGGCTCTGGCTATCTGCGCTGTATGATCGTTATAGAGATACAGACGCCAAAATCGACATAGGGTTACGGTGTATTTCTGAAATCACCGTAACTTTCTGTAGACAATTCAGTCTATAACATTATAGATAACAAGCTGCCAGTTGAGATATGCGTCTCAAGGAGATCATCTATGCGTCACCAACTATCCCAAGTGATACGATACCTGCGTGTACTGATCCGTGTACTGATCGCACCTTGCCTGCTGATTGCCCTCGTGAGTGTACCAACACAGGGGCAGGCAATCACCATGATTGACCTTGCGGGCATGAACCCGCCAGAAGCCGCTGCCCACCTCAACAAGATTGGATTACGGCTTGGGACCCAATTAGCAGCACCCTGGACGACTGAGTCACCGTATCCAGCAGGAACAATCGGCCAGCAAAGCATCGCACCTGGAACGTCTGTTGAGGCTGGTTCAACCGTTGATGTCACCATTTTAAGCGCTGCCAATGTGCGCCTGATCTATGACGATAATGACCTGACGATGATGAACCAGACAGGTGCATCGATGGACATCACCCGGATTTCTTTTAACACGGCGGATGGTACGCGGCGATTTAACGGTTCACGCTGGCGCGGCAGCATCGCTGACCGTGAATGTACACAAGTCTGGTCGATTGCCCGTACCGGGGCAAAGGCGGTTGATGGTTGTGAAAATACCTTCTGGATGACGACGAACCGGGGCGATGAGCACTTCTGGATGCAGGGCAATGGCAATGCCACCTTCTCTGTCACCCAGGATGGCATTGAGCGGGGCGTTTGTCCCACCGCACCGCCAAATTCGCAGGATCAACCCACAGTGTGCGAGTTCTTTGTTCTGGGTGGCGATAGCAGTCAGGTGACATCTCATGTGTATTTTGCTTACACAACTGATCGTATTGCCATCATCAATAATACGACTGACCGCTGGATGCCATTGAACGAAACGACGCTCTATAACTTCAACCCTAATATTCAGAACCCAGGCGCGGGCGTAAATATCAGTGATCCGGCATTGTTCCGAAATCCCGATATCGTCGCCGATGTCGCCAGACTGGCACCTGGGCAATGCACCATGCTGACACTGGCGCCACTGACCAATGCCGAGCCACCCCAACCTTGTGATGTTATCGCGCAGCGGGAGCTTGACCCCTCGGTGGCCTTTTGGACAGCACCTTTTGAACTGGATTCACCCCAGGGACAGCGAACACAGTGTCCGGCTCCCACTCCTGGCCGATTGACACTCTGCATCATGCCACGCTAAAAATCTAGTTGTCTTTATCTGGGGCGACAATAATACAGGTCGCCCCATCACATTCCTCTAGCTTCTCATCGTTCAACCAGAAGGCATAGTCCGCTAACCAGTCCGGCATCAGGTACCGACCAGCCTCATTACATATCGGGGAAAAATTTTCCCAGTCCGCTTGGGCTGTATGCAGTACCATGCAATTTTCTGGGTGCAAGGTAGCGGTGTCGAAACTGATCGGGGGATGACTGTTATTGCCATCATCGAGCAGCAGATGATCCAGCAGGAAGGGTTGCTCAGTGATGTTGATAAACACAAGGATGTCATCTGAATGGCGATTGAATAGTATCGCTGGAACCCCTTCAGCATTTTCTACAGCCAGAGGCTGTACCAGCGGCAGAATCCAATCAGCGAAATCTAAGTCATCAGGTGTTGTGGCTAAATCAACCGTTGGATCAATGAGCAACTGTGGCGCTCTGGCATTCAGGCTAACCATGTCCCAGACGCGGATTTGCATTCCTTGATAGTCCGTCGCTGCCAGGTAATGAGCAAATCGTAAAACCATCTCAGGACGCCCTATCATCTGCTCAAATTGACGATCCGTTAGATAGTCGCTAGCCGAGATTTCGCGCGTTTCTCCGCTCATAGGGTCACTCGCAAAAAAGCGTATGTCGCCTTCTTTATCTCGCAGGCGCATATGCCATGCCAGATTGTGGCCTTCTTCGGTCCAACTGGCATATCCTGGCATGAAGAAGTGCCGCAAAGGCAGCAGAACCTGAATGATGAAAAAGCCACCAAGTATGACAAACAAGAGTTTTTGCTGTCTGCCAAAATTAAATACGATCAGGGTTTGTTCCTGGTGGACCTTGCGTATACTGAACCACTCCGGTGGCAAAAAGAGCAGGGTTAGGGCAATCGACATCCAGGGGAAAATGCCAATGTTGAATAGCTGCGAATTAGTGACATGGAAGCCAATGACCAGCAGTAGGGCCGATAAGCGCGTGCGCCGCCATAGGAGCAAGGGAGCAATCAACAGGTCCAACAGTAGCCCGCCATAACTGAAAACGTAGGGCGCCCAGTCCTCAGTAAATAGATGGCCGATCAGTGGAAAATCTGTCCGCGCTCCCAACCATGTACGCAACGGTTCGCCGCTTAACCAATCCGGGTTCATCTTGGCGATGCCCCCAAAGAAATACACCATTCCCATCTGCAAGCGTAAAATATATAGCGTCCAGGCGGGTACAAGCATCTTCTTTTGGGCAATCCCCAACCACACATCCACTGAAAATGCGCGATTGGCAGGTACCCATATCATCAGGAAGCTGAGTAAGCTGACGAGATAAAAGTGATTCAAATACTGGGCAGCATCTAGCAAAAAAACGTAAGTAAACAGCACCCAGAATGCGGCAATACTCAGTCGGTAGAATGCTCCCAATGCAATCGCTAGTGACAGCATTCCCAGCAGGAGAAATACTGCTACCATGCCGTCCCCAGGCAGGGGTTGCAGCCAGTGGAACCCAGTGTAATGAAAGTGAAAAATGGGGTCGATATAATAGCGCGCCACTCTTTCATAAGTGAAATAGCGCTCGACCTCCCACAGCATAATGAGACCGAATGCTATACGCGCAAAAACAAGCGCTCCAATCGGTATCGGTTGGAGCCATGTATTTCGTAATGCGGTTAGACGTGCTTTAATCGTCATAAGGCGTCGTATCCTGTCTGGCGAAGCACTGAGGGCAGCACCAGCGTGCTACCCTCATATAATAGCTGATGACTATCTAATCATCGTCGTCATTATCGCCACGGCCATTATTTTCACAGCGGCGACGCCAGCCGTTTGCGGGTGCCCAGGGAGGCGGCGGGTTTGCACAATTGTCATCGCTATCATCGCGCCAGACTTCTCCCTCATTGATGTAGATGTCGACATCGACAATCGTGATGTTGATGGCAATGATAACTACTGTGATCGATGTGCCGTCAACGATAACCAGTGGAGCATCGTCATCGTCTGTGTCGCCCAACTCACCTTCAACACGTATAAAGTCGCCGATACGAATGGCAGTCAAAACGGGATCATCTTCACTGACGACAATATTGATGTTGTAAATTGTGATGATGTTAATATTGATGGCTTCGACCGGACCTTCAATGATAATGATGGGGCCAATGCCAAGATTATCAGTCGGTGTTGTGGTTGGTGTGGGTGTCGCTACTGGTGTACCTTCAGGCGTTGCTGTTGCCGTAACGAGCGGGGTTTCAGTCGCATCAGGCGTTGCTGTCGGAATAGGCACATCACTCACGATGATAGCTATGATAGTTCCATCCGTCTGTAGATTACCTTCAACATAAATGATCATGCCGATTTGAGGCACAAATGTCATGTTCGGCACATCTACCAGAACAACCAAGTTGTTAATAATCAGACGGTCAATGCTGATGCTGGTAACAGGGCCATTAAATTCAATGGTTGCGGTTGGGGTTAGCGTTGGGGTCTCGGCAGTATCTTGTGCTGCCACGTTACCGACGATTGCCAGAATCATCAGACAGGATAGGAGCAAAATGCTCAGGATGTGTCGAAAAGCGTTAAAGGGTCGATATGTTACAGGCATGAGTCCAGTCCTCGTATAGGGCTTACGAAATGGCCTTTACATAGATATAGACTGCCTAAAACTCAAGAAGTTACGGTCATTCACGACAAAGATAGCTTCGTCTGTAATCGTCGTTCCGCACGGATCAAGAAAATAAGCCATCTTACGAGTATGTGACTGGAATTATGACGACCAAATCGAAGTGGCAAAGCGCTTTGTACCTCATCAAACGGTTCTAATAAACGATATGCAAGGAGAGGAATTCCAGTACTTGCGTGTAGGTATCAATGAGGCTCAGGTACGTTAGTATCTAATTTGCCTAAGCAAGCATATGCCTCTATGAAGTCAGCAAGAGCAAGATAGTCATCCAACTGGAAAGTGGGAACATCAACAACAATGGAAGCATCCGTCACCAGGGCGATCCGTTGCTCTGGCGAACTAATCATCTCTATGCTATTGGCAGATCGTATGACCTCTATTGAGGGTTTATTGGATTGTTTATAGCCTTCAACCAGGATCATATCCACTTCTGTCATCGATGCAGTAATCTCGTCCAACTCAAGCTCACGCTCTAGCAGACGATATGAGGCAATTTTATCTGGCGCTGCGATGACAACATGTTGGCTGCCGGCCTGGGCATGTCGCCAGCTATCTTTGCCGGGGCGATCAATGTCAAAACCAACGTGAGAGTGATGTTTGACAGTCCCAATGGCACGACCACGTGCAGATAGCTCTGCGATGAGTTTTTCGAGCAGCGTTGTCTTGCCTGCCCCAGATTTCCCAATAATGGTGATAACGGGTATTGGCATGATCTCTCTTTCAATCATCAAGGCACTTATACAAGAATCAGAACGACAACTGTGAGTACCATCAATCCCAAACTCGCTCGATCCAGCGAACCCTGCTGGATTGGGAACGGACGCGATTTTTCCGGTGAGAAAGCTCGTAGCTCTGCCGCAAGCGAAACTTCTTCGGCCCGCTTGAGGGCGTTGGTGATGATCGTGATAACCAAAAGTTGGCATCCGCGCCAACGCTGCCGACGCAGCCCACCACGCATTTTTAGGGTATACCAGGCCTGACTTGCCGATATTTCCAGAGCGGGCAGCAGGTTTAAAGCCACCCCAATCGCAAATCCTAAGCCATGCAAGCCAAAACGTTCTAAAAGCCCCGCCATACTGGATATATCGACTGCGCAGGTGAGATTCTGGATCGCGATAATCAGCACGATAAAGCGAACGGCGATCTGAATGCCGATTGCTAATCCTTCCGAGGAATATGTTATGCCAGCAAAGACGCTATCATGTTCCCCAAAAAAGAAGATCGTCGGTACTATCAACAGAAGCATCCAGATCAACCAGCGTAAACGCAGCACACGCTTGAACGGATTTGGGTAGATGAGGGCCAACACCGACAGGCATAGGGCACCAGCCACGAGTACCACATAATCAGTGGTCAGCATAATCATGGCGAGCACCCAGCCAAAAATGGCCAGGTGCCCGTAGGTCCCCAGTGATGCCTGCGCGGGTCGCCTATAATCCACAGCGATTTCAGCCCGCATTAGCGAACAACTTCGATCTCGACGACCATGCGCACATTCATCTGCCCACGTTCACCGGGGACGACCATGCGTAAGGCGCCATCATCTTCTGCTAAGGGGCCATCGGCCTGGGCATACGCCAGGATGACATCTTCGCGCGTGTACAAAGCGGGTTCATAGTTGACGCTGTAGCCATCGCTGGCGACGGCCTTGATGGCGGTGACATCATCCAGCGAGATTCCTGCATCTTCGAGCAATGTCGGCAGGGTAACGCCCACATAATCTATATCCTGGAAATTCGCTGTCGTTTGTGGCAGTTCCTGGATCGCTTCTAAGGAAATGGTCTGCTGGTTATCCGCATCAGAGACTTTCAGACCGCTGACTGCTTCTTCGGTTGCGGGCGCTGCCGGGGCACAGGCGGTAGCCAGTGCGGCGATAATCAGCAGGATGATGAGTAGGGTTGTGCGTTTCATGATTTTTATCCTTCGTATTGTTTTGATTGATGTTCAATGGTTGTGGGTATGTAAGTAGGTTTCTTGCCGGTGCGACTTTGCAACTCTCGCCCGATGTTCCATGCAAACAACCCGGCCACAGTACCAAGGGCCAGGTGGATCACGGCCATCAGCACAACGATCAGCCAGGCTGCATTGGTATCGATGCCTAGGTAGCGGCTGCCCTGATCCAACATATTCAGCCAGACGGAAACCAGGGAGCGCCCAAACAGGAGTGGGTTGGTCACGAAGGGCTGGGCCATCGCCCAGATCACACCCAGGCTGCCCGCCAGCACAAACCAGCGACGGCGTGGTTGTCCCGCCAGTGACAGGACCAACTCAGCGATAAGGGCCTCACTGAGAATACCGATCATCGGCCCAATGATGATGCCGCCCAGGCTGAACAGCTTTAAGATAGTGGCGATCACACCAATGAAGAGCGTAGAACCCCGTCGAGGCACATACAAGCGCCCGATCATGGCGACTGTCAAGCCGATGCTGGCCAGCACAGCCCCACTAAAGGGAATGTTCAACGACTTCAGAACCGTGCCGAGGCTCATTTCCACGATGCCCCACAGCACACCGAAAACCGCTAATGTCGTCAGTTCACGTGTTGTAAATTTCATGTTGCAATCCTTGCGGCTGCTTAGCCTTATCAATAATTTGTCCATCCTGGATCAGGGAGACGTGCCGGACGTATCGCTGAACCAGTTTTTCATCGTGAGAAATCAGCAAGATGGCGGTGCCATTGGCGTTCAACAGCATCAGGTAGTCCATCAACTGCTGGAGGTGCCCCCAATCCTGGCCGAGCGTTGGCTCATCGAGGATAATGAGCGCCGGACGCAGAGCCAGACAGGCTGCCAGCGCGGTCCGCTGCTGCTGCCCCACCGAGAGCTGATTAGGGCGGCGGTCTGCCAGGGCCAGTAAATCCGCCTCGGTTATCACCTGCCGATGATTGTCCGGCTGAAAGCACCCATAGTTATGTGGGGCAAAGGCCACTTCTTCATCGACCGAATCCGTAAATAACTGGTTGGCCGCATTCTGGAACAGGAGGGCTACATCCAGGCCGGGGCGATAACGTTTACCAGCGGCGAACCGGACTTTCCCTTTGCGTGGTTTAAGCAGCCCCGCCGCGACCAGCGCCAGCGTGGACTTACCCGCACCGTTCGGGCCAACCAGCGCCGAGAAATCACCTGGATACAGTTCAAAATGAACCCCGCGCAAGACATCTATCTTGCGATAGCCAGCCCATACATCATCCAAAACCAGCAAAGGCTCTCTATTTTGGGGTTCAGGAGATTGCAGGGAGTCGGGTTTCCGCTCGAACACGTCACCCAGACCAAAGTGTGCCTGATAGCTGGGATTTACCTGTAAGGCTTGGGGTGCGTCATCCAGGGTGATCTGACCATTTTCTATCAGCACAACGCGGTCCACATAAGGCAGCGTCGCTTCCAGCCGATGTTCGATCATGATAATCGTCATGCCATGATGGCGGCACAAATTATCCAGCGTTTCGATCACGCATCGTGCGTTGTGTGTATCCAATGATGCCAGGGGTTCATCGAGCACCAGCACGCGCGGCTTCATCGCCAGCACAGCCGCAATGGCGACGATCTGCTTTTGCCCGCCGGAAAGCTCGGCGGGGTTGTTATCGCGTAAGGCGGTCAGGTTCGTCACGCGCATGGCCCAGGTGGTTCGCGCCTGAACATCCGCCTCGGACAGCCCCAGATTGCGCGGGCCGAAAGCGACTTCATCTTCAACACGCAAATGAAATAGCTGCGATTCCGGGTTCTGGAAGACAACGCCGACCTGTTCAGCGAGGGTGGAGATGGAATGTTCACGTGTATCGAAGCCATCAATAGTAACGCTGCCCAACATGGTGGCCGCGTCAATATGAGGGATTACGCCGCACAAGGCTTTGACCAGGGTGCTTTTGCCGCAGCCGGACCGACCCGATACCAGCACCCATTCACCGGACTGGATCGTGAGCGATACCTGGTTGAGGGCAGGCACATCGCCATAACGCACGGTCAGGTCGTGTATGCTAATCATGAGCGTCCTCAATGATGTTGAATACACGCGCAGGCGTCCATCTTGACTGTGCTTCGGCTAGTAGTGATGGGCGAATGACGACGAATGCTGACCGATACTGCTTTCGATCCAGCAGGTCAATGCCTGATTGGAAACCGGCCCCCTGCGTCAATTCCAGCGGACCGATTTCGTCAATCAACAGAATGTCGCACTCGGTGGCGGACTTGAGTATGGCATTGGCCCAATCGATGACCTGCGGATCAAAATGCCAGCGACCTACGCGCAGGCTGTGGCCCGAACTTGCCGAGTGGCTCCCCAATAGGCGGCGTTCATCCGTGCGCACATCAACCAGCCAGATGCCTGTTTTGATGCCATCTTCAAGTTGTGGGGGACAGGAAATGCCGCCTGTCGTCAGGCCGGATTGGGCCGCATAGGCCATCAATGACGCGCACCATGACGTTTTGCCGATGCCACTAGGTCCTGTGATCAACGTCAGGCCAGGGGAAAATAATTGAGGATAGTCCAGCAGCGATGCCGGTATCGACCGCGAGTGCTGCATATGTGCTCCTTTCCAAGTCAACAGCAGATTGCGTTCTGCTGTATCGGGAGGCTATGGCGTTTCCACTTATAACCTGCCTCTTGCTGTGTAACGTACTACGCAAGAAGATGGTCAGTTGGCCATGACGCTGTTTGCTGCGCTTTAGGTCAAGTGACTCGGAGGATGGATAAATTTTTAATTAGGTGAATCTATTTGAGGATGCCCTCCCTTATGCATTTTGTTCACCGCGAGCAATTTTTCACGGGTTGCCTGCGGTAATTGAGCCAGTAAAGCATCCGGCAGTCGTATGCCGCTGGGGTTCTCCCGCCGGAACTGACATACCGGACATAATGTTTCGTCTGGCGGGCCTGCGAAATGTGCTTTGCAGCGTGTACATTGCTGCATCTGCCCGGCATGCAATTTGAGGCGCGTCTCGTCCAGTACATCCCGCAGTGACGGCGCACCGTAAGTTTCCAACGCCCTGGGTTCACAGTAATCGACGCACAATTGGCAGTCGATACAGCGATGCGGTTCAAAGATCACCATAAACTGGTCGTCGTCTTTAGCTAGCTGGATGGCATCTGTCGGGCAGACGCGCTCACAGAGGCCGCAAGCATTACAGGCGTCGGAAACGACCAACTGAACAAAGCCATCGGCAAATAGCCCGATATCTTCAGGGATTTCAGGCATTGGTTTGGTGAGCATGCGCAGCACCGTTAACAAGCGCCGCCGTTCACGCGGGAGCTGTTCCGATGGATTACCCTCATCGATGGCGTTGATAGCTTGTTGTTTTAGTGTCGCTTCCGGGTTGAGCAGTGATGAAAACAGACCGCGCCTGGACATGGGCGGCGTCTCATTATGGTGTAACGGGCGGCTTACCCAATCCGGTTCTGCTTCATACACGGGAACAATCGCATCGGACAGTTCCAGCACAGACAGAAGCTGCTGGGTGGCGGCGATACACTGTTCAATATTGGGCTGTAAAACACGCAACGGGCAGGCTGCGCAGGCATCTAACCGCATGCGGACTTGCTCAACACCAACGGCCAGCATCCCAACCAGGGCCGATACGCCCAGTTCAGCCAGGCAGTTTTTCGTTTGAACAACCGCGTCCACTGCGGGAGCAGTTGCCTGCGGCGCACTGTGATGTACGCAGGCAATATCAACAACCCGATGCTCAGGTAGGTCCTGCGTATTCAGCAATAACTTTTGAAAACTGTCAGATCGCTCAAATACACCCGTTGGGCAAACATGTAAACAGACACCACATCTGATACATTGCTCAGGAGCCAGTTCTGGGATGCCATTATCCAGCCCTATGGCACCCGTTGGGCACAGGACAGCGCACTGATCGCAGCTAGCCTGAAGATTCTTCGTCCGCACACACTGCGATGTCGTTTGCTGGATAATCGTTTGCTGCTGGAAGTATGTCTCTGCTGCAAGCGCCAGCTCGATCAGGTTCATGAGGATGCCAGTGCGTCACTCTCAATTTGCCAGGATTGGGTTGTATGCGTGATGGTTCCAGAGGCGAGCAAACTCAGCCCACGATAATAGGGTGTATTCGCTGCTTCAGTCACATCAGCGAGGTAGTCATACGCCCATGCACAAATGTGATCTCTGAAAAAGCTATCTATCGCAGCCAGTGACAGGTCAGTGTAATAAGTTTGCTCTGTACGGATGCCTTCTAAGGCAATCTGGCACAGATGAGCAATGAACATCATTTCCAACCCAAAGTGGTCATCCGGCTCATTGCGCTCTGTTGGAACATCCATGCCAAACTGCCGATACAACAAGCGCACCTGTAGGGTTTCCTTATCGAAAATCAAGCGCTCTTCATTGCGATAAACGGATTCCCACGGAGGGGCAGGCAAGCGTTTAGGGCCGATGAATAGATGAGCATAATCCCGACGCACCACATTGAAGTCTTCGGCATGCCATTCTCGTAAAAATGCCTGCAATGTCTCCAGGCCGTTTTTCATCGCATCATTGGAACAATCCAGCGGCCAATCTGCGAAAAGATCGTCCTGCTTCAATTGTCCGAGCAACCCTGCTGTGGGGGCTTCATAAAATGCCTTACCCAAAAACCGATAAGCAAAGTAAGTTGCGATGAGTTTTTCAGATAGTGCGACTGTATCCGTATTTTCCACGACGTACGACTCCCATACGTTTTGTTGATAGAGAAAGTAAGAGGGGGTTCATTCCCTCTCACTTGTCTCTTTTACAAACCATGCTGCGCTTGCCCGGATTTACAACCCGATCCTCATCATGCTCTCGTAGAACAGGAAGCGACCGAGAATTTCGGAAATCAACACGAATGCAAACGCACTAAAGGCGAGGTAACCTGTAATGTGTGTCCTGTTTTCGCTGGTTGCAGTGCGATACATGAATATCGAGAAGATGCCAGCACCGACGAACAACAGGATTAAGCGAAGCGCAAACAGTGCGCCACCTTCATCCAGGATCAACGAGATGCTTGCCAGAGCGGCTTCTGATCCCTGTTCCGCCAGATTGGCAAGATACAGAGGAATCACCACGAACTGGATACCCAGCAATACAAGAGAAATCAGGACGATCCAGCGCAAGGTCGTTGACAGAATATCGAACTGTGTATCCGTATTCGGCAAGGTACCTTTACTGCGCAGGTATTGGTAGGTTATGACAAAAGCGGAACCAACTGCCAGTGACCCCAGCAATAACGTTGTGATGAAGAATGTAACGATTGTCGCTGGTGAGTTCCATGCGGGGACCGTCGGTAGCAAGTAGACCTGCGCCATCGCCCAGACCAGTAGCAAACCAATAGCCGCTACAACCAAACCCACCGTGCTGCGGACGGTCAACGTGCTGATTTTGCGCCATTGCATCAATGCGAATATCGCACCGCCAATTGTAAAGACAACGGCCAGGGCGACTTCTCGACTTAGCCATGATGAGCCGAGGTTGGATATGGCCTGGGGCGCATTCAACGGGTTGCCTAGATGTAAGAACGTGACCAGCATAGCCAGAATAACCACCGGGCCGATTGCCAGCAAAGCGCGATCACTCAAGGCATCTGCTGCCTGGTCACCATAGCGGCGCGTCGCAAAAAAGTGGACGCCACCCAAGATGACGAATGAACCAACTGCCATTTGCATGACCGTTGTGAAGATAATCAGAGACCATTCGTTGGCTTGCATGGGCCTTAAACCTCCTCTGGATTGATGAGCTTGCCAGAAGTAGAACCGATGGACTTAGCATTGTGATGCGGCTGAATGACGAGATTTGGTTCAGTAATATCTGCTGGCGGCAGCGGTGCAATCTCAGCGATTTCGCCATGTTCTGCTCGCAGTTCGTCAATCTCACCAAAGAACAATGCGCGCGATGGGCATGCAGCCACGCAAGCCGGCGATTTACCTTCATCGAGGTAATCATGGCAGAAGTTACACTTCGTCATGACACCGACTTCTTCGTTGAACTGGGGTGCGCCATAAGGGCAGGCCCACTCGCAGTAACGGCAGCCGATGCACTTGCTCTCTTCAACCATGACGATGCCATCTTCACGCTGGTGCATGGCCTGCGTCGGGCAAACTTCTACACAGATGGGATTGGTGCAGTGATTACATGCGATGGAGGTATAGTAAGCAAACACATTCTGCTCACAGGTGCCATCGGGGTTTGTGACCCATTCACCACCTGTATACTCTGCAACACGACGCCAATTCACGCCCACTGGCAAATCTGACTTATCTTTGCACGCGACCTGACAGGCTTTACAACCAGTGCATACGGTGGCATTGAAGTAGAATCCCAATTTGTTTGCCATTTGAGTATTCTCCTTTATGCTTTCTCAACTTCAACAAGGGCAGTGTGCATCGGGTCGCCTTTGGCCAGTGGTGATGGGCGATAGCGTGTCAGCACATTGACACAACCTGCCTGGTCTACCCCATCTTCATCGGGTTCATACCAGGCACCTTCAGACAGGTGGACCACGCCGGGGATGATGCGCGGTGTCACACGGGCAGCTATATGGGTGCGCCCACGTCCGTTATAGACATAGACACGATCTCCATTTTTAATACCGCGTTTTTCGGCATCAATCGGGTTGATCCAGACCTCTTGTGGCGCAACTTCCTTCATCCAGGGGACATTGCCATAGGTGGAGTGGGTGCGCTGCTTATAGTGCGCACTAATCATCTGGAGCGGGTAAGTTTCGCGCAGGGGGTCACTGACGCCTTCCCACGTTTCCACGTAGATGGGCAAGCCACTGATGACATCGCCTTCTTCCAGTTCCCACGTCTGACCAATTTCGTGCAAGCGTGATGAGAAGATTTCCAACTTACCGGATGGTGTAGCGAGTGGGTTGGCTTCTGGGTCTTCGCGGAAGCCCTGATAGGCGACATAGGGATCGCCAGGGTTCGAGACTTTGTAGATACCCATCTCACGGAAGGACTCAAAATCAGGCCAATCGGGGTTGGACTTGCGAGTTTCGTCAATACAGTAGCGCAGCCAGTCTTCGACCGTGCGGCCTTCAGTAAATTCTTCTTCGACGTCCAGCCGCTTGGCGAGTTCAGCACACATATCATAGACGTGCATCGTCTCGAACATCGGCTCGGCGGCAGGCTCGCAGAAGATGTGATACCCCATGCTGCTGGCATCGCCATTGACAGCAATGTCCATCTTCTCGAAGTTCATCGTATCCGGCAGCAGGATATCGGACCATTTGGCACTGGGTGTCATGTGCACATCGACAGTCACGATCATTTCGCACTTGGATTCATCACCGAGGATTTCACGAGTGTGGTTCACATCGGCGTGCTGGTTGATGAGTGCGTTACCGGCATAACTCCAGATGAACTTGATCGGCACATCCAGTTTGTCTTTGCCGATCACACCGTCTTTGGTGGCGGTCATTTCCGGGCCGTGATCGATGGCATCGGGCCAGTTGAACACTGAGATATAGGTGCCAACAGGGTTGCTGAGCGTGGGGAAGCCGACCATCGAAATGCCAAATGAGGATTCGCGTGCACCGGTGCCACCACCATGAATACCTATGTTACCAGTCAGGATGGACAACATCGGGATCGCACGGCTGGTTTGCTCGCCGTTGGCCTGGCGTTGTGGTCCCCATCCCTGGGTGATGAAGCATGGTTTGGTCAGTGCAATTTCGCGGGCGAGTTGGACGATCTTCTGAGCAGGAATGCCCGTAATGGCCGAAGCCCATTCCGGGGTCTTGGCGATGCCATCTGCACCCGTGCCGAGGATATAATCCTTGTAGCTGTCCTCGTCTTCGTAACCTTCCGGCATATGGGCTTTATCGAAGCCGACGCAGTAGTTATCCAGGAATTCCTGGTCGTGCAGGTCTTCGGTAATCATGACGTAGGCCAGGGCATTGATGAGGGCGGCATCTGTACCTGGACGAATGGGGACCCATTCATCAGCAGCGGTGACTGCCGTGTCCGTATAGCGCGGGTCAATGACAATCATCTTCGCGCCACTGACCTTTTTGTAATGTTGCAGGCTGTAGATCATACCGCCGCCGCTCATGCGTGTTTCGCCAGGATTATTGCCGAAATAGACGAGCAGCTTGCTGTTGACGATATCTTCAATGCTGTTATTGGTTACCCAGGTATCTGCCCAGGTATTGCCGAAGGTGTAGGGCAGGCCAGACTCAATCTGCGCAGCACTATAATCGCCATAATGATTGAGGTACCCACCGATGCAATTCATCAGGCGGGCAATGGGGGTCGCACTTGGGGGCCAGGACTTGGCAACGACTGCACCCAATGTACCTGTACCATAGTTCAGGTAAATAGATTCGTTACCATACGTGTCGATCAGCTCCTTGAGCTTATCGGCGATCAGATCAAAGGCTTCTTCCCAGGTGATCTGCTCAAATTCACCAGAGCCGCGAGGGCCAACACGCTTCATCGGGTATTTGAGACGGTCCGGGTTATACATACGCTGACGGACGGAACGCCCGCGAACACATGCACGAATCTGGTGATTGCCGAATTCGTCGTCACCTAAGTTATCAGTCTCGACGCGAACGACAACACCATCTTTGACATGTAAACGCAGCGGGCACCGGCTGCCACAGTTGACGACGCAAGACGACCAGACTACATTTTCGTCCTCTTGCGCCATGACACTTCCAACGCCTAATTGGCCCGGAAGCTCTGCCAGATTACTCGCAACAGCAGCACCCCCACCAACTATCGCACTCCACTTAACAAAGCTGCGGCGGGTCATGATGGTGCTTGTAATCACATCGTTAAGAAATTCTTTGGCTACCATATAATTCCTCCCATGTTGGAATTACTAATGAGAGACAATGCAAGTCATTGATGAAATGCTACATTTCATATTGTAAATTTTTTCACAAGGGAGAACATCGACGTAGTGGGGTATTTTTATATCACCCAATCGGGTGATACTGTCTCATCCGATTGGGTGATGTATGCGACGAAAAGGGGTCATGGTGTGGATCAGATCATACTGGGCAGGCTGGTATTACTCGTTTAAGCAATACAAAAATATCTGCCTCATTGTGGTGCCTCATTCGAGCAGTCCTTAGTCTGGTCGCATATATCCCTGGAAGAGCGCAGGTATATACATTGTGGTCAATTAATCATCTGAGGATGTGATTCCATGCTCAACAGCATACGCGGCTGCCTGTGCACGATTGTCCAGTTGTAACTTCTTCAGAACATTGCTTAGGTGGGTCTTGACGGTATTCACAGAAATAGAGAGCTTCTCAGCAATCTGGGGGTTACTTTCTCCCTGAGCAACGAGGTGCAGTACCATACTCTCTCGCTCGGTCAGTGTATCAAGCTCACTCTGACCACCAATTTTCTGACGGGCAATCCCTTTGAGCACCCTTGAAGCCATAGCCCGTGTCATGGCTGCTTCACCCTTTGCCACGCCCTGAAGCATATTAAAGAGTTCGTCGGCATCCAGGTTTTTTAACAAATAGCCAGCGGCATCAGCACGCACGGCCTCGAATAAATGGCTGTCCTTTTCCGAAGAAGTGAGAATCACAACCGCAACATCCGGAAATCGTTTCTTGATTTCGCGTGTTGCTTCCAGTCCATTAACATCAGGCATAAAAATATCCATCAACACCACATTAGGATGGAGTTGCTCAGTCAGTTTGATCGCTTCGGCTGCTGTAGCGGCTTCTCCCACGACTTCCACGATATCATCGCGCGTACTCATCAGGCTACGAAGTCCCTGCCGGAACAATTTATGGTCGTCTACAATCAGCACTTTAATCGTCATGGAGGATTCTTTCATCGGACTAAATACCTGTCCGAACGTGGACAGCATAGAATAGAAATCGTCCCAAAACTTCACTTATCAAGAATATCAGGAACGTAAGATAGACCGGTGCCAGGAGCCGGACTAAAGGTTTGGACCTTCTTCGCTGCCATAGTGTAACAATCACCAATGCCACGACGCCACAAATCAAAAGTGCAACCCGGATAATAAATAGCACACGATATAAGCCGAGTAACAGGTCCAGGCTGGCATGGGCTGTTGATCCCCTGTTGATCAATTCCATAATCTGGAAGCCATAATTCCCAAGTTCAATGATGGTAACAGCAACGACAACGCCTGTGGAAATGGTTAAAACGCGCTGAATCACATCCCGTATCAGTGGCAGATCACTGTCTTTGTTCAATGTAAAGATATACAGATTGATTAATAGAATGACTGTTACACCAATGCCACCTAGTAAAACCATCGCACAGAAAAATGCAATTGGTGTCGTTATCGAGTTCCACGCGATCTGGGTCGGCAGTAAATAGACCCGTGACATCGCATAGACTGTTATCACACCCATCGTCACTGCGCCCCATCCTGTTACCAACTGTGCTTTTGCAGCATGCGGTCGGTAAAAGATCAGGAGCAGCAGAATACCCACCAATAAGGCAAATAAAACTGTAAATGCGACTTCGCGGCTTAACCATGACGACTGAAAATTAAGGATGGCGAATAAAGAGAATGCGGGGCGGCTTAAATGATAATGCGAGCCAATCATAGCCGTTGCTACTGTGACGAAGATAATCATGGTGGGATTTTTGATTAGCTTTATCGCGATTTCGTGGCCGTATCGCCGCAAGACGACGATGTTAATTACCCATAATGCCAGCATACTGCCTGCCGACATTTGCATCATGATGGTGTAGATTGGGAGTGCCCATTCGCGCAGGTTTACCATTGCTCAGTATCCTGGATCAGGCATCGAAGCCGAAGCCATATACATTGGGACCATATGAGCTGGATTCACTTGATCAATTTCTGGTAACACACAAACAACCGTCGTTCCCTGGCCAACTTTGGATGATATGGAGAGTTTTCCGCCTACTTGCTGGGCGCGTTCGCGCATTGTTTGTAAGCCGAATCGCTGACTATCAGCTTGTTCAACAAAGCCAATTCCGTTATCACTGATTTCCAGGTGAGCACAACCGACCTGCCTTACCAGCGTGATGGAGACTTCTGTTGCTTGTGCATGTTTGCGAACGTTCGCCAGTGCTTCTTGCAAGATACATACCAATTGCACTTCTGCAAGTGGTGACAATCCCAGGTAGCCGTCGAGGTGATTTTGCAGTTTGATGTCGATTCCTGTCTGTAAGCTAAATCCATCCAGATACTCAAGCATTGCAGACGCTACGCCCGCCTCGGTCGAAAGCGTCGTTCGTAAGCTAAGGATATTTTCGCGGACATCGGCGTGAGCTGTCTGGATAGCTTCTCTCATTTGCTTGATTTCTGCGAACAAGTTTTCGCGCTTGTTCTGCTTTAAGAGCGCTTCGAGCGTTTGGGCTTGTAGATTCATATAGCCTAGAATCTGCGCAAGGCCGTCATGCATTTCACGGGCTATCCGCGCACGTTCACCAACCACAGCCAATGATTGAATCTGGGCAGCCATGAGTCCATGTTGGATGGCAATCACGGCCTGGTTCGCCAATCTTTCCAAACCAGGCAAGTCGTCCGCGTTATATGGATCGGATTCAGTACGGACGCTCCACAATACACCCACCGCGACGTTGTTGAACATCAGCGGCACAAACGCTGCCTCACTCACGATAGCATCTGTACAGAGACAGAGATCAGCCAGCCTGTTTGTTCCCTCTTCTCCACTCGTACGATAGGGCTTTGCCGCTTTCAGGACTTTAAGAATCAATTCGGATTCTACCTGGACGCTGGAGCCAACCGTTGGCGAAGCAATAATGGTTTCGCTAGTTGCAAAACAGCGTAACATGAGCCGCTGCTTTTCCTCTAACAGGCCCAGCGCTACATAATCTGAATTCAGTAATTTGCGCGCAGAGCAGACAATCTCAAAGAGGATCGCATCCAATTCCTTGAGTTCGGCAATTTCTCGGTTAATTTTCATCAGGGCCTCTGCCCAGCTCTCGGCCAAATGGCGAGCGTTGGAGTGTGCTAAATCTCGTTCTTCCTGTAAGCGCTGGATGCGTCGTCGTTCAATCGCGTCAAAAACATCCAGGCTGCGTACAACGAAGAATATGAGAGCAACAGCCGAGAGCATTCGCCAGAATTGGATCGGCTGGCCCGTGGCCTGTAGGACATGAGCATAGTCGAGCCAGTCAATTATTGTAAATGGGTCATTATTGGCACTCGTATCAGCAGGGATTGAATCGAAATGCACACGATCATAGTTGTAATAGGAAACAGGACCATAAGGTGCAGCCGGTACAATCAGCCCGACAATAAATGCTTCAGTCAAAAAGGCTATTCCAGCACCCATCATTAAATAACTGGCATCCTGAAAGCCCCGTTTCTTATGTTCATTACTCTGGCGGATGAATCCAATACCTGCCATGATGCTGCCCGGTAAGTACAGCAAATAGCGTGACCAGATATCGATAGGAATATGAATCGGTGAAGGCGTAACAAATGTTGTGGCTGCGTATGTGATGATGAATGCCAGGGGGACCGTTAAGATACCCGGAATAATCCGCGTCCATGATGGAAGCGGGGTCATTTGGGTGAGCATCCCCCAGCCAAATCGAAGCAGTAACAACCCAGAGAGAGGTTGTAAGATCATTCGCAGCAGTCGCAGAATCCCCTGGACTTCCGTTTGCAGCCCGCTGGTAAGAAACATGTCCGCCCAACCAACACCCGCATAAGCCAGACCAAATGCCGCCAACCACGGCAATTGTTTGTGAAGTGGCAGGATGCTGCCGCGTCGATACTGAAGCAGCGCGGCAAGCCCCAATCCACTGAAAGATAGCCCATATAAGAAGTAAATAATTGGCATCGCAATGTCTTCTAGGTGCGACCTATATAGGGAGGAAAATGGCACAGCCTTAACATAGGCACTAGCTACCCAATACAACTGTCGCTTGATTAGCTTGTATTGATTCTATCCTAAACAATTGGCATAAGCATTCCACCGCATATTACCTATAAGGTAAATTTTAGTTAAGGGGATGAAAGTGAGGCAGCTTTGTTAGTGGCAAGCTTCCAGGTGACGAAACTCAAAGACAAAGGGTCCAGGAAAAGATGGCCGCCTTCCTGCATAATTTATGGATCACACAAGAAACCATAAACCAAACTATGCATTATGCCGTCGTCATAACTCAAGTTATTTTTGAAATGAAACGACACGATCAAGGGGCAGCGATGTGGCAACCAAATCTATGACAAATATCATCAACAGTGACCGAAGCGTTTATGCACAAACGTGAACATAAATATCACGCTACCATGCTTGATCCACATACAGGTGCAGAACTTGATCTACCAACAGTCGGGAGTCTGATGGATGGACCTAACCGAAGCAACTGGCAATGGGTTGCCAACATACCAAGAGAACCCGACCTCCGTTTACCTGATGGATAGAATCTTCTTTTCAGATGTTTGAAAACCTGCTCTTGGTCATACTGAGCCGCGCCATTTTTTCAGGTTGTGGTTGGTGTTCCTAACCACAACCTCTCAGCGAACAAGTGCCAGGGGCTGAACAACTTGCTGAGTCATGGCTGAGTGATAGCTCCCAAAGACTAACTGCACCGTTTTAAGATTATCGGCTCCAGTCATTTCGGCAGATTCTCCTCGTAACCCGCGCAGAATATCTGCCTGGCAGGGGACAATGCTGGAATGCACGAGATCGTAAGCAGGGTCTGCCCAATCATAATGAGGTGGTTGATAACGTTTCGCCAGCGTACCCTCAGCAGTCGTTTCCCGAATCCAGTAATCCTGGCCTAATTCCAAAAAGCCTTTGTCGCCTTCAATATAGATGTATGTCTGTGGGAAGCGCTCTATTTCTGTGAGGCTTGCATAGCTCATCTCACAGGTAACTGTCAGACCTCGGTCGGTTGTCATCATACACGTGGCGACATCTTCGCCCTTGATGTCATGATGCACACGGTGAGTTGTTGCATACAGCGTTTTAGCTTCCCCGAACAGGAAACGTGAGGTGTCCAGAATGTGGCTGCCAATGTCCGTCAGGATGAACTGGTCAAGCTCTTTCAGGAAGGGCTGATTGTCGAAAACGGGGAAGCTGTTGACATAGTGGACCCGTGCACGGAACGGTTTGCCAATCGCGCCACTGTCGAGCCGCTTTTTGAGTTGACGAATCGGATACTGCCAGCGCCAGTTTTCGTTGATAAACAGCTTCACACCTGCATCGGCACAGGTTTTAACCATATCATGGGCCTCTACCAGGGATACGGCCATTGGCTTCTGACAGACGACGTCCAGGCCGTTTTCTGCACCTAGTTGCGTCAGGCTGGCGTGAGTTTCCACAGCCGTGCAAATGTCGATGAAATCCAGTTCTTCGTTAGCAACCAGGTCTTCCGGGGTAGCGTACACATTCGGAATATTGTACTTCTCTGCGAACGCCTCAGCTTTTGCGACGGTACGATTATAGACGGCGACACACTCCACGCCTTCTAGTTCATACCAGCCTCCTAGCTGGAAGTGCGACCAGAACCCGGTACCAAACAAGGCAAACTTAAGCGGCTTATCCATCTATCCAATTACTCCTGTATCCATTGGCGCAGGGTTTTTACGCTCGCACGCGCCCATTGTTGTTCTTTAAGGGCTGTCTGGTTCATATCAGCTTCTGGCGCAGGCCACAGCTCGATGATGGCGCTGAAGTCTCTACCGTATTGTTGCAGAGCATCCAGCAACCAGGGAACATCCAGCATGCCTACTCCGGCAGGCGTGCCTTCCAGCAGAAAGCCCATATTATGGTCCTGACGCCGTATCAAAAAGTCTTTGACATGCAGGTTCACAACATAGGGTCCCAACTGCTCAACAACCACCTGCGGCCCTTCCAATGAGCCAAACGAATTAACGGTATCCAGGCAGATGCCTACAAACGGGTTGTCAATTGCTTTGAGGATATTTACGAGTTGGGCGGCCCGGAAGCGGTCATGATTTTCGATAGCGAGAATGATATTTCTGGCTTCAAACTCCGGCAGCAGATTCGTCACAATGGCGACAACCTCGTCGTCATCTGGCTCAAAGCCAGCGCTATCCACAACGACCCGCAAAATAGGCGACCCGAATTGGTGGGCGATATCCAGATAAGGGCGTACATTTTCCGGCTGAATACCACGTGTGCCGACTTCAACCGCTAGCTGATTAGCATCCGCATATGCTTTGAGTGCTGCCCGTTGTTCGTCACTAAGGCTATGCAAAGGCAGGTTATCGGCAATCTGGGCGACATGCAGCCCCAGATCAACCGCGAATTGCAAAAAATCCTGGTGGCGCATCGGTGAATCTGGCAGTGGGTAGCCTGGAACGCCGATGGACCATGCAAAAGCATAACTCCCGATACCAAGCTTGATGGTCATAGATTGATTCCTAGAAGGGTGCTGGCGATTCGCTTGAGGGCGGGTTCACTCTGGCTGATGAAAACCCACATCCTGAAGCTGTCCGTCGCTGTTGTAGAACCGTCGTTGCCGCCGATGGTGTGCCCATTGGCTTCCATTTCCGCATTGGCCCCGAACTGCCCACCATCGTTATAGATATGGACGGAATGCCCACGTTCATTGGGCTTGTCAGGTGGTTCTTCAATATAAGGATTGCCGGGGTCATTGTCGAAATCGCGCACCAGCAGGTAGTGAGTATCATCTGCCAGCGCATTCAGATAAGCCATACGACCTGTCAGGTAGGTCGCTTTATAGCCCATCTTAAACTGCTGCTGGCCTGTCAGATGAATGCGATAAGCACCATCGGTCACTTCTAAAGCATCGTCAGTAGGTGTGCCAAAATAGGGCGTGGCCTGGGCTGGACCATGTGTTGGCAGATAGTACATGCCGCCAGCATTCATCTGGACCAGATTCCAGCACTCCGATGGCACGGTTTTCTCGCCCAACAGGCTGAGGCTGACGGTCTGCGTATATCCCGCAAACTGGACACCCGCCATCAATTCATCGAGATTCTTTGCATGGCGGAGTGGGTTCCCAGACCGCATGATGGTTCGTTCAACATCAAGATGAGTAGTGCCGCTGGCTGTGTTGTAAGCCTGGAGTTCGATCTGCTGCCGCAAATAGACTGTTCCCTCATGGTTGATGAGGCTGTAGCGACCAGGGTCCATTGCCGCAGGAATGCTATGCGTTCCCCAAAAATCGGTACGATCTTTGATGTTGTACTGAATCTCCGGTGCAATCCAGACGCGCTCACCGCCCATATTCCATTCGCCAGCATCCATAAACGTCTGAAAGCTCTCTGGATGGGCTAAAGCTGGATTCGTCCAGAAAACAGAGGGCGATTCATGACTAAGAAAGGGGCCCAGCAGACGCCCCCCACGCTGAGTTACGATGATCCGAATATCACTGTCGAGCGTCATAACGACAGTTGGCTCACCGACAACGTCGAACGTCTGCTGGATTTGACTGAATGTCACCATTTATAGGCTGTCCGTGATTTCTTTAACGCTGCGCTTCAGCGCATCCAGGTTCATGATGTTTTCTTTCCAGTCCGGCTTAAAGATCTTTTCATAAGCCTGCTTGATAGCCAGCTTGGCTCCATCGCTGAAGGGGAAGCCAGAGAAGCCAAAGATGATCGCAAACTCAATCCGAGCGTGGCCTGAAAGGAATTCCCAGGCAGCTTCTGCCGGAACGCCCATCTTGACCGCTTCGTCATAGGCTTCTTTGATGGCTGTGATGCACGTTGCCGCGAAAGTCTCCACCAGGGCGGGTTCAAGGATGGCCATTTGCTCGACGGTAATGCGGTAATTGTTGAGGACAGGCGCATACATATCTTTGGTAATCATATCGCCCTTGGACCAGTCCGCTTCCGGCCCATGATGCAGCGCCGACACCACATGATGCTTGGCCTTGACGCCGCCAAACCAGTCCGTGCGCGCTTCTTCAGTTACCTCATCATTGAACATCGGCGGGTGGCATGGATGCGACACATAGTAGGTCAGGTCTTCACGAATCGGCATGACTTCCGCATAGGCCGCCGCCGGGTCCAACCCGACGACCATCGCGCCTGGTTTGAGCATGGGGATAATCTCGTGGGTGATGTCACCAATCAGGCGGTCCGGCAGAGCCAGAATAACAGCATCGGCATCGACCAGCGCCTGATCCATCGGCGTCGGTTGCAGGCCGCGTTCAGCCAGATTTGCGATACCGGCTTCGCTGATTTCGACATAAGCCATATCATATTTGTCTGGATGTTCTTTCAAATTGTCGGTCAGGCGGCAACCCATCTTGCCACCGGCCCCCATCAGAGCTACTTTCATCGTCATGATCGTTTTCCTTGTTGTTTGTTATGAATAAAGACGGATCAAGATTCACTGACTGGTTTAGGTTCAGGCAATGAGGCGCTGGATACTGGAGCATCTGTATCGTCGAGATCATTGCGGATATACCGTCGCCGCTGCTGGGCGATATTGGCGGTACGGATACCATCGAAGAAGACCGCGATGAAGATCACCAGTGCTTTCACCATTGGTTGCAGGTAGAGGTTTACGCTGCGGAACACGAGGCCGGCTTCCACCATTTGCAGCAGGATGGCGCCAAAAACGGCACCCAATGCGCTGCCGACACCACCAAACAGGCTGGTCCCACCGATGACTGCGGCGGCAATCGCGTCCAGTTCATACGATTCGCCAAAGCTGCGGTCCACGCGCATCACCTGGGAGGCCAGCACAAAACCGACCAGGCCAGCGGCGATACCACTAATCACATATACTGACCAGATCACGCGGTCGGTATTGACCCCTGCTTTTTTGGCAGCATCGGGATCATTGCCAACGGCATACATCTGCCGCCCCAGTGGTGTATAACGCAGGATATAAATCGCGATCAGCAGCACAATCAGAAAGACAATCACCGGCATGGGGATGCCCAACAGGCGCAGTTGACCAAATTCATTGACTCTTTCCGGCAGATCAACCTGTTCCGACTGAGTCAGGAATGTGCCAATACCGCGCCCCATAACCAGCGTCGCCAACGTCACCATAAAGGGCACAATACGCAGCACGACCACACAAAATCCATTGAACAGCCCGTACAGACCGCCAATGCTCAGTGCAGTCAGCAGGCCCATCCAGACGGGAATATCAAACTGACGCATCAGCAAGCCTGCCACCACTGCCGACAGATACATGTTGGACCCAACCGAGAGATCAATACCCGCTGTGAGCAGCACGAAGGTCATGCCAACGGCCAACACGCCAATGAACGACGCATTTTTGATGATTGACAGTGCGTTATCGAGTGAAAAGAAGTTTTGTGCTGTCAGAGCAAAGAACGCCAGAATGACAACAAACAGGATGCCTGTCGAATTATTGATGATGAAGTTGAATAACCGACTCTCACTTAACCGCCGCATGCGGTTTCTCCTCTCCCTCGCGGAAGGCTGCCCGCAGGATGCGTTCTTCATCAAATTCGCTGCGTGTAAATTCACCTACGACTTCGCCCTGGCTCATCACCAGGATGCGGTCGCACATGCCGATAAGTTCTTCAATTTCCGACGAGATGAACAATACGCCGCTGCCAATCGCCGCCAACTGATCGATGATGGTATAAATTTCGTACTTGGCCCCCACATCAACGCCGCGTGTTGGCTCATCCATAATGAAGATCATCGGCTCATTCAGCAGCCACTTGGCGATGACGACTTTCTGCTGGTTGCCACCACTCAGGGCTTTGGCCGCCTGGGTCGTGATGTCGCCGCTCTTCAGTTGCAGAATCTGTGAGGCTTGCTGCGCCGCGTCACTCAACGCCTGTTGGTTGACGTAAAGCGTCAGATCATTGGCGAACTGCGGCAAGCTGACCAAGGTTGTGTTGTCCGCAATGCTGACATTCATCAGCAAGCCTTCTTCACGGCGATTTTCCGTAACGAAAGCAATGCGGTTCTTGATGCTGTTGCGGATTGAATTCGCTGTGCGGCGTTTGCCTTCGACGTAGATTTCTCCAGCATCGAACTGATCCAGCCCGAAGATAATCCGTGCCAGTTCGGTACGCCCCGACCCCATCAAACCAAATAGTCCCAGGATTTCCCCGCCACGCAGGGATAGGTCAATATCTTTGACCAGGCCCTTGGCCGAGACATTCTTAACCTGTAGCAGGGTATCCGGCTCCGACTGCGCCGTTTTGGGTGGATAAAGCTGTTCCAGCTTACGACCGACCATCAGGTTAATCATGCGATCAATCGTGAAGGATTCTGCCGATTCCTGGGCCATCAGCACCCCATCACGCATGACAGCAATGCTATCGGAGATTGCGGCGATGTCCTTGAGGATATGCGAAATGTAGATCACGGCTTTGCCAGTGTCGCGCAGTTGGCGCATGATCTCAAAAAGGCGTTCTGTTTCGCGCGCTGTGAGCGAAGTCGTCGGTTCATCAAAGATGATGATGCGGGCATCGAAATATAATGCCTTGGCGATCTCCGCTAATTGGCGTTCGCCAGGGGACATGGTTTCTATGACGGTATCCGCAGGCACATCCAGCCCGACCCATTCCAGAATGGACGCCGTTTCTCGCTTAAGCTGGCCGCGATCAATGAAGCGAATCGGGCCAATACGGCGCGTCGGGAAGCCATCAATGAAGATGTTCTCGGCAATTGTCAGGTTTGTAAACAGGTTAAGTTCCTGGTGGATGAAGGCGATACCAGCCTGTTTGGCATCTGCTGGATTGCGTGGAGTGTAGGCCTTGTCTGCCAGCAGCATCTGCCCGGAATCTGGCTGGTGAACGCCACCGATCAGGTTCATCAAAGTAGACTTGCCAGCCCCATTCTGGCCGATCAGCCCCAGGATTTTACCTTCTTCAACTTCCAGGCTGATATTGTTTACGGCTGTGATGCCAAAGAAGGATTTGGTCAGGGATCGCGTTTCAAAGAGAATGGTCATGTGCTTTGCTCCACGCGGACGAGGCGAGTGCGGGTATAGTCCAGCAGCGCCGCAATTAAGATGAACAACCCTTTGACCGCATCAATCACGAATGGCGACATCTGGGCAGCATCCAGAATATTGCCTAGCAGTACGAAGAACACGACACCAAAGAATGTGCCTTTGATGCTCCCTTTGCCGCCAAACAAACTGCTGCCGCCGATCACGCAGGAGCCGATAATATCGAGCAGCAGATTCAACCCGCCCAGCGTCGGTTGGCCGATTTCTAGTCGAGCGGTATATAGAATGGCGCCAACGGCTGCACACAATCCACTGAACATGTAAACCAGCGTGATGACGCGCCGAGTCGGTACGCCGGAAATTTCAGCGGCGCGCGGATTGGTGCCGATGGCGATCATATGCTTGCCGAAAATCGTGCGATTGAGGAGATACCCCGCGAAGAAAGCCAACCCCAGCGTAATCACTGTCGATGCTGTTACGACAGCCAAAATATCCCGCCTTCGGATTTCCGGGTCGAGCTTGGGACCGAAGTAGACTGAGATCAATTCGCCGGAGTCACCCAGGTTGACGAAACTCTCTGGCAGGCCGGAGATATTGCGCGATTGGGTCAGCCACAGCGCAAAGTAGCTGAAGAAGATGAAACCGACCAATGAAGCAATAAACGGCGTGATATTAAAGCGTGTGATGAGTGTTCCCACAATCAGGCCAACCAGCAGCCCGCTAACGAGCATACCGATGACAGCGACGGGTGTCGCAATTGGGCTGCCTGCTAACAGGCCGCCATTCTCCGTCAGGATGCTGCCCCAAAAAGGCAGCTTATCGAACATATCCGGGTTGAGATTTTCCGCCATAATCATGGCACCAACCACACTGGCCAGGGCAATCGTTGCCCCCTGTGCCAGGTCAATTCCGGCGATAATCAGCACAAACGTCTGACCAATGGCGACGGCAAAAAGCGGCCACATATTCGATAGCTGATTGGTCATATTGAGGGGGCGCGCCAGTCGATCAAAAAACTGCGCCGCAATGACATAAGCGATAATTGAAACAATGAGAATAAAATAATCCGACAGCAGTAATTTTTTGCCCCAACGCACCAGACGATCAGAAAGACTGCCCGATGTCGCCAGATCGGTTGCTTTTATCCTCTTAAGATTGAGTGTCTGTGGCTCATGTTCTGTTTGAATTGCAGACACATTACCATCCTTACCTGCTCGACATCATGCCGAAGAACCCTGTGAACAAAATAGCGCAACAACTTCAACGTAATGAATAGAACCCACTCTCAGAAATACCATACTTGTATTGTCTGAAATCCCATGAAAAATGGTGATGCCATCCTCTCCTCCTGTGGCTAGTGCTTTGAAGAGGATGGCGAGTCAGTGACTGATGCCCTATCCGAGAGCGTCGAGATGGGGCACCAGTTACGTCTATATAGCGACCTAGTTGTCGAGGAATCCCTCATCGTACAGTACGCAACCCCACATATCGCTGCGCTGATATTGGATATTGGCAGCAGTCAGGGCAAAACCTGGATCGGGCAGAACCGCATTAGGCTGGTAATCGCCCGCTTCAATAGCATCCAAAATGCCGGATAGCGTGAGTTCTGCTTCCAAGAAGAGGTCTTGTACACCTGTTGCATCGACATAACCCTGGTCGATGAGCATACAGGCAGTCGCATCACCATCAAGGCCACCCATAATGACGTGATTTGGATCGCCAGTCGGGGCCCACATACCACGTGGTTCCAGGACAGAGCGAATGGTCGGGAACAGGAAGTCCGATGATGTGAAGATGAAATCGACATCCGGGTTCGCCGTAATAGCGGCTTCCAGGTTCGCCAGGGCAGTTGCGGCGTCCCACTCGGTAGCGACCTCAATCGGTTCCTTGAACATGCCAGGGTAGCGTTCGTTGTAACGGGCGATCACATTGAAGAATCCGTCACGACGGCCAATGGCGTTGGTGTCTTGCAGTGCGCCAACAAGGATCAGCGGGGTGATGGGTTCCTGCGTGATTTCGTACTGACGCAGG
Organism: Anaerolineaceae bacterium; assembly: GCA_020634165.1. Taxonomy (GTDB): domain Bacteria; phylum Chloroflexota; class Anaerolineae; order Aggregatilineales; family Phototrophicaceae; genus Phototrophicus. Next base: position 341,826 of record JACKCF010000003.1, read on the forward strand.
GCCTTCTGGGCCATGAACTCAACAGCTTGCTCGGTGATGATTTCGTTGTCAGCGACGACGATGATGCCGCGTTCGCGGTCATTGGGCGGGCGGTTGAACACTGCAATCGGGGTATCCGCATCCTGCGCCTCGTTGACGATGGTGACAGCGCTATCGCCATCCTGGGGGATGATGATAATGCCATCGACGCCTTCAGCGATGCAGTCACGGACCTGTTCGAGCTGGCGATTGGGGTCTTCGTTCGCATTGAACTCAAGAACTTCTACACCCTGATCACGCAGCGTTTGGGTAATAGCACGATGACCTGCGACCCAGAATTCGGTCTCCAAGTCCTGGAAGCCAAAGCAGATGGTAAGGCCTTCTTGGGCTGTGCTGATGGCGACTGAAGTAAAAGCCAACGTCAGAGCCAGAACAATGCCGATTAACTTCCTCATCGTTTTACACTCCTCATTTAACCACTTATCAAAAAAGACTTAGTTCTACGTGCGATAGGTAAAAATCGATCCGTTATATGCTTCTCCCTCCTTGTGTGAGCCATACGAGTAACTGGGAAAATCCCAGGTAGCTCCAAAATTGGATATTGTATACAATCCATAGCACAATCAAAGCTCATTTTAGCCGCCTAGCATTTCGATAGCTAAACGGCACTCTGATGCGACACGATCATTAATGCGCTTGTTCGCTGCTTTCAGGGCTTCAAGATCGCGTTGGCGATAGGCCACCACAATGGATGTATGATCAGAAATTGCAAGATACTCGTTATAGTCAGGGATAGCCTCAGCCCGGATATTCAGCAAGGCCGCAATCTGGGCCACAATCTCCGACCAGAAGCGATTAATCAGCGGATTCTCGCTCTTTTCCACAAGGAAGCGATGGAACTTCACATCAATGGAACGGATTTCCTTGTGATTACCAGCCGTGATATGGACTTTTTGCCGCTCGATGAGGTTATCCAGATAGGCGTAGTCGTCATCTTCCAGTTTGTCGATGCAGGCTTCACCCGTCGCATTTTCCAGCGCGACACGCATAGAGAAGATATTGGAGACATCTTCCAGCGTGAATGCCCGCACAAAGCTGCCTCGATTAGCCTCTGATACGACCAATCCTTCACGCTCAAGCAGGATGAGCGCTTCACGAACAGGCGTCCGGCTCACCCCAAGCTGATCTGTCAACGAGGATTCGACAATATGATCGCCTGGTTTAAGCTGGCCCTCAATAATGGCTGTCCGAATTTGCTGGACGACCTGTTCTCTTAGGCTAATGGGCTGGATGCGACTAAAGCTTTGCATAAATAAATATGATTTTTGTTAACAATCAGTAACTGCCGCATACTGTATTCAATATGCTGACAGATGTCAAGCAATTTGAGGATATTGGTATCAAAAATCCACAGAGATTCGTGCAAATTCCTCAAAGTTAGGCTACTATCTGCTTAATTAGCTGAGAAGCACTCAATATATATGAAACAGATTGTATACAATATACATTTGCGAGATGAAATTATGTTTACGAAAAACATCCTGCGCTATGGCAAAGATCAGCCTCTGCCGGAACAAATCCTTCTCAAAGCAGGTGATCTGACCGCTACCTATGACAATGGCGACTTGCGTTACATCCGGTTGGGTAAGCATGAAATTGTCCGGCGCTTGTATTGTGCTGTTCGCGATCACAATTGGGGCACGGTTCCGCCACAGTTACGTGATGTATATATCGAGCAGGCACATCACTCATTTCGTATAACCTATACGGCGCATCACATCGATACCAACCTGAACATCGACTTTGAATGGCGAGCGATCATTACAGGTACCTCGGACAATCGCATTGTGTTTGAAATGCTTGGTCAGGCCAACACCACTTTCCGCCGCAACCGGATTGGCTTTTGCCTGCTGCATCCGATGTCCCTGGCAGGTGAATCAATCACTGTTGAGCACGATAACGGCACGAAGGAAACAGACGTATTCCCTCTGAATGTTGCGCCTCATCAGCCATTTTTCGATATTCGGGCGATTCGCCATCCAGCAGGATCAGATGCACAGGTGACTATCCATTTTGAAGGCGACATCTTCGAGATGGAAGATCAGCGCAATTGGACGGATGCTTCATATAAAACTTACTGCACTCCATTGGCGAACCCCTTCCCAGTCGAAGTCCAGGCAGGAGCGCGCATCAATCAGGCGATTACCATCCAGCTAGAAGGTGCCCCACAAGTAGACAACAGAGAACAGCAAGTCCCTGTGATTGATGTTGGTCAGGGTGAAATTGTCCCCCTGCCAGCCATCGGCCTCGGTCTTGCCAGTCATGGCCTGCCGCTAACATCGACAGAGATCGAACGATTGCGACAGCTTAACCTCGACCATCTGCGCGTTGACTTACATATGGATGGTGACTTCCCATTGCGCTTGCAAATGGCCGCGCAGCAAGCCGATGCCCTCGCAACACAATTGCTGCTGGCTGTCCATCTGACGAATAATGCCGAATCTGAACTCGATACTCTGGCGCAATGGATAAATGAGCATCCGCTGCCCATTTGTGCGTTAGCGATCTTCCATCAGGACGAGAAATCGACATCCTTACGATGGATCGCTCTGGCGAAAGCAAAACTCGCTGTATTGGGCGTCCCGATTGGCGGTGGCACCGATGCCTTCTTTACCGAACTCAATCGGGGGCGTCCCGCAAACGATGATCGTGATTTTTCCGTGTTCTCCACTAATCCGCAGGTCCACGCTTTTGAGGTCCAAGACCTTGTCGAAACGCTTGCCTGTCATGATGCCATCGTGCAAACAGCCATCGCCTTCAATCATGGTAAACTGATTTATGTCAGTCCGGTGACGCTCAAGATGCGTTTTAACCCCAACGCAACCGGCCCGGAACCGGAAACGCCCCCTGGTCAGTTGCCGCCACAAGTCGATACACGGCAGATGTCGCTTTTTGGCGCAGGTTGGGCACTTGGCAGCCTCAAGTATCTGAGTGCATCTGCTGTGCCGCGCATCACTTTCTTCGAGACTAGCGGCCAGCGCGGCATCATGGAAACTGAACAGGTTGAGCCTTCTCCATTTCCTTCAGAAGCAGGCAAGGTTTTCCCCATATATCACGTCCTGGCAGATATTGCCGATTTCACAGGCGGCGAACTAATCAAAATCGCGACGAGCACCCCGCTTCAGGTCGATGGCATTCTGCTGAAGAAGGGCGATCATTGGCGCCTGCTGCTTGCCAACCTGACTAATCAGGAATTGTCTCTCAGGATACAGGGCATGATGGGGTCTGTAGCCATTAAATCGCTAGATGATGGGTCATATGAACAGGCCGCTCGGCATCCTGAGCAATTTCGGCAGCTATCCGACGATTCGCGCCCAACCTCTGATGAACTCACCCTGGCCCCCTTCGCCATCGTCAGGATCGACCCGATATGAGTGCCGACCGTTTTACCGCAACCTATCTGATCGAAACAGCCCATCCACTGGAACATGCGGCCCAGGTCATGGCTGGGGAACAGTCGGCAGGCACGTTCATGCGCGTTCACGGTGAAACCGATGAACTGCGCCAATCCCATATGGCACGTGTCGAATCTATCGAACGGCTTGGTCGTGTCGATGAGCCGTCGTTGCCTGGTTCTAGGCCACCTAAACAAGGCGAACCGATTTACCAACGGGCTAAAGTCATTCTCTCATTCCCTTATATCAATGTCGGGACCAACCTCCCCGTATTGATGTCCACTGTTTCCGGCAATTTGTTTGAACTCAGCCAGTTCAGCGGCCTTAAGCTGCTGGATTTCACCTTCCCAGATGCTTACCGTGATGCCTACCTGGGGCCGCAATTCGGCATTGAGGGCACGCGCAGATTGGCCGATGTCTATGACAGGCCGCTTATCGGCACGATTATCAAGCCCAGTGTTGGCCTCTCCCCACAGCAAACAGGTGAACTGGTTTCACTCCTTGCAGAAGCGGGGCTGGATTTTGTCAAAGACGATGAACTCATGGGCGATTCCCCTCATTCGCCATTTGCAGAGCGCGTCAAACATGTAATGGATGTGGTCAATCGGCACGCCGATAAAACGGGTAAAAAAGTCATGGTGGCCTTCAACATCAGCGGTGATATGGACCATCTGCTGCATGCCCATGACCTGGTTTATGAAGCAGGCGGGACCTGCGTCATGATCAACATGATTCAGGTTGGCCTTTCAGCGACCATCCGCCTGCGCCAACATGCCCAACTGCCCATTCATGGTCATCGTAATGGCTGGGGTATGTTCAGCCGCCATGATGCCCTGGGCATGTCTTATCTCGCCTTCCAGAAGTTCTTCCGCATGGCTGGGGTCGACCATCTGCATGTCAACGGGCTGCGCAATAAATTCTGTGAACCAGATGCGTCTGTTATCGAAGCCGCCCAAGCCTGCCTGACACCCCTATGGCCTGAAAAATCCTTCACCGTCATGCCCGTTTTTTCATCAGGGCAATGGGCGGGCCAGGCGCCTGATACTTACGCAGCCCTGCACTCAACAGACCTTATGTATCTGGCTGGCGGGGGCATCCTGGCCCATCCCGATGGACCAGCCGCCGGCGTGCGCAGCCTGCGTCAGGCGTGGCAAGCCGCCCTGGAAGGTGCCCCCCTTAATGAATTTGCTGAGAAACATTCTGAGCTAAAACAAGCTCTGGAAAAATATGGTGCCCTATGAATGGTGACATGCTGTTAACGTTCTATGGTGATGATTTCACAGGTTCTACCGATGTCATGGAACAACTGGAAATGGGCGGCGTACCGACTGTTTTGTTTCTGGATGTTCCAACGCCGGAGCAGTTCGCACTTTTCCCGCAAGTAAAGGCGGTAGGCATTGCTGGTATCAGCCGTTCCATGACTCCTGCACAAATGGACGCGGAACTCCCAGATAAGTTTAAGGCTCTCGCCCAGCTTGGCGCGCCATTTTTCCACTACAAAGTATGCTCAACATTCGATTCCTCGCCAACGGTGGGCAGCATCGGCCATGCCATCGAAATTGGCTGGCAGCATTTTCAACCGCGCATTGTGCCGCTGATTATCGGTGCGCCGTTTTTACGGCGTTATGTGATCTTTGGCAATTTGTTCGCCAGGGTGGGCGACGTCACTTATCGACTGGACCGCCACCCAACCATGAGCCAGCATCCAATTACCCCCATGCACGAGGCCGATTTGCGTGTACATCTCGCCAAACAAACAGATCGTCAGATCGGTCTGATCGACTACTGGCATATGTTGTCCAAGTCGCCTCATGAACTGGATGCTTTCGTTGATGCCCGCGTTGCGGATGGCGATCAGATTCTGGTTTTCGATACGATGGATGATGACCATCTGACGACCATTGGGCGCATCCTGTGGGAACGCCGTCAGGAAACACCGATTTTTTTAGTTGGATCGTCCGGTGTAGAACGCGCGTTAACGCTCTACTTGCAGCAGAGTCGGGAAGAGGTTCAACCGAGCAGCATGAAGTCACCTGGCGCTGCATCACAAATGATTGTTATGAGTGGCAGCGCCGCCCCTGGTACGCGTGATCAGATCCAATTCGCACTGGATCGAGGCTTTGTCGGCATCCGGCTCGATGTTCCTGCGTTGATTGATCCTGCGACAGAGGAAAATACCCGTATGCGCACAATTTCTGAAGCCATGGCTGTGCTCGATCAAGGGAACAGCGTGTTGCTTTATTCGGCGCTTGGTCCAGATGACCCCATCATTGCACAGACGCGCCAGCACGCAGAGCGTATCCACTTATCGCCACCGGAAACCGCTCAAAAGCTTGGCTTGCAGCAGGGGCGCATCACCAAAGCTCTGATTGAGCAATCTGGTATTCGCCGCGTGTGTATCGCTGGCGGGGATACTTCCGGTCACACGGCCCGCCAACTTGGCATTTTCGCCTTACAAGCCATCCAGACCATCGCCCCTGGTGCGCCATTATGCCATGCCCGGTCTTCCGATCCTCAATTCGACAAGATCGAAATCGCACTAAAGGGTGGGCAAAACGGCTTTGAAGATTATTTCTGGGCGATACTGCAAGGCAAGGCATATCAACAAGAAGAAGTGAACTAGACATACAAAGTTTGTTTACGTTGCGCGTTTCTTTGCTACGCTCAACGATGAATGTGTTAACAGTGCTATCGGGGGCTAATAAATACGTCGGTCATTGAATCTTCAGCCGATAGTCATAATGTAAGTGGACCTGAGGAGACTCAGTTTCGGTATCTGAGCATAAATTGCGGTTCACGATACCTATTCCACCTCAGTTGCAGATAATCTGAAGTATCCTGACAAAACTCACCTTCATACATTATTCTCTCGATGCGCCAATAAGGAAAGTGTTACCAATGAATTGGCAAATATCTCGATATTCGCTGGACACAAGCCAGCCAGATATTCGACAACCATCGTGCTTGTTTCCTATTCCACAGATGGCGTAGATGTTGCCGAATAAATCGAAGTGGCCTCGATAGATGCTTCATCAGGTGCTGGTGGCAAATTCTCGGGCGCGACTTCAGTGGGGATAATTGGCAAGCTTGGCCCTGGAATGACAGGTACACGTGGGGTGGGCATGGTCGCGGCAAACAATAAATTGAGAATCGCTGGTGAGCTATCGAAATTACCTATTGGTTGCCAACCACCCTCCAAATTGCCATAGTTGAAGCCAACATCCACGCTGCCACCAGCGTTGCTATTACGCATACGCCACAAACCCTGGTTGTAGATACCAACTGTATCGATGCCATCGTCGTTCCAGTCACCAGCAAGGGGTTGCCAGTTCAGCGGACCAAATGAGAAGGTGGTCTGCATTGTAGGCGGCTGTGAATTCTGTGCTATGAGAGAGAATATTGTGCTTTCATAAAGGCCAACCGTATCAACGCCATTGCCGTTCCAGTCACCAGCAACCGGCACAGATGTCGTTGAACCAACGGATAGCACAACATCAGCCACACCAGTGGAATTGGAGTTGCGTAGGTAGGCGACACCCGTCTGGAACAAACCAACCGTATCAACGCCATTCCCATCCCAATCGCCAGCAAGAGCAATTGCGCCGTTGAGCGTGTCCCCAAAAGTAAATTCTGTATCTGTCACGGTGCCAGATAGATCAACACTTCTCAACAACCAGCGACCGTCTTTATAAAGACCAATACCGTCAATGCCATCGCCATTCCAATCACCGATCACTGCCTGCCCACCTGGTTCCTGGGGTCCCCAATTAAAGCGGGCATCGTACCGTTGGTCGCCATCCAGCGTATAGAACAGCCATTGGCCCTCTTTGTAGAGACCAAATGTATGCGTGATGGGTCGCTCACACGGCGAAGTTACCACTTCAAGGGCGGTCGATGGTTGGCTGAAAAAAGTGCCCGCGTCGCTGATGAACAACACGCGATATTGATAGGCCTGACCACAAATCAAACCAGAATCAACATGTGTGGTCGTACCCGAAGTATAGGTTACTATGGGCTGCCAAGTCGAATTGCTTGAACCATTGCGACGCTCAAGCTGTATGCTTAATTCAGATGAGGGTACCACAGGCAGTTCAAGCGCAATGGTGCTGTCAGTGACATCTATCAGTTGAAGCGCATCGGGGATTCCGAAGCTCTCATCTAAAGCCAGCTCGACAGCACCGGCATCACAGGCCCCATTAAACGGGCGCGCAATGAACCGTTGATCAACACCTGCATAGCAGGATTCTGGCGGAATCAGGTCCACCGCTGGGCTATCGCTTGCTGGTCGCATGACAGGTAATGAGCCGTTGTAACTGGCCAGAGGCAAGAGGCCGACATCAGTAACAATCATATCAGTAGGTTGGTTAAAGCCACATTCAAGAATATCTTGTGGCAAATTATTGACCGCATCTTGCAGGAGAACGTTATAGCCTTCTGATGTGATGGCACTATCCGTTGTTCCCTTACAAATCCAATCATTCGGACCAAAAATGCTGTTAAGTACAATCTTTGGATATTGATTATCTAGTGCAAGGCCGTTGTTATAGAAGGTACTCTGCTCAATACGAACTGTGCCTGAACTAAATGATGATACCGCTTGTCCAGAGTTATTAACGAAGGTGGTATTGATAACATCTAACTCTGTGTTTTGGTTCAAAACAACATAGTCGTCCAGATAATTATTAGAGAACGTCGACCGTTCAATGCGGGCAATAATAGCGTCTTTGTTTACAATTAAAGTGCCGCCATTGTGTTCAAAGTAGCTGTCCTGGATAAGCAATGAGCCTATCGTATGGTAGATGTGGCTGGAATAGTAGCTTTCATTGTTGTTAAAGGTCATGTGACGAAGCACGAGATCGCCCTGGCTCTTTATCACGCTTCCATGTGTATAGTTGCCATTTGCATGTTGCAAGGTCATGTTACTAAGCGTCAGACGTGATCCAGGGAATGTCAGGAAAAAGCGAAGCGGTGACGCATGAACACGGTTACGATCAAAGTCAATAATTGCCCCCTGACCATCAATTGAGATCTCGCTATCTACAGGTGGAAAAGCCGTATATTGTGTGCTGGAAAAGCCTGATTCGCTATAACTGTAGTTGTGTACAAGGTAGGTAGAATCAGGTGCAAGCGAGAAGGCATCCGGCCCAGGATTACAGATTTCGTCATTGGCAGCGTACATGGCTGATACCATACCATCAACGTCGCCGGGTTCGATAAGGGATGGGACAATGGAACACCCTACAGACAGGGTCAAACTAGCATAGTCGTCTTCGGAGATGTTTCCATTATCAGGCGTGCTATCAAGGTCAACCGTTACGTTACGCTCAAGCTCGCCAAATACAGTCAGGCTACTACCCTTCATATCGAGATCGGCACGGTAGACTAAATCAATGATAGCATCTGTTCCCGGCAAGATATTCCCTGGTTGCCAGCGACCTGTTTCTGTATTCAAGAATTCCGCATCCCTGGCAATTGACGCATGTTCTCCACCAAAGATCACTGACACATTTTCTGCTGCGATTGGACCATCATTGTGCAGAATCGCACGAACTGTAAACAGTCCGCCATCAGGTGGCAGCGATGTGGGTTCAAAAAAACTCAAGCTGAGATCAGATGAGAAAGCAGTACCCAGGGTCAACGTCTCAAAAGCCCCGGCATCACAGGCTGCTATACCATCTCCATCTCCATCAATTGGCCGTGCGATACCACGCTGATCTTGAAGTACAGCACATTCTGATTCCGGGATGAGATCGAGGGCGGGACTGGTAAGGCCCAAAGGCAGGATTGATGTCGGACCACCAGCGTATTGCAGTTGGCCAAGCTGTGGATCTGCCAGTACATCACCATTATCGAGATTTTGGCTCAGACATGCGGCACTAGGCGCTACGTTGTAGCCTGTAGAAGAGCTACTTGTCGTGTCATCATCTGATCTGTCGTCATAACACAGCGGCCCATCGCCCACCATGATGTTGCCATGTATCGTTATAAATCCTGTATCGATTAATGCGACCGAAAGCGGGGCTTGATCGGCAATTGTGTTATGCACAACCTCACTGTTGCCCGATCTATAGAATGTAATCGTACCACCCTGGTTGGGAATCGGTGATGTATTTGTCATGCGATTATCAACAAATGTGTTGTTGATAATCTGATTGTTATAGGAGCGGACTAAGTAAATAGCGGTTCCGTGATATTTTGCTTCGTTACGAATGAACAAGTTGTTCTCAATAATCACCTGATCATCGCCGTATACACCAATTGCACCGCCCACAGCAATCGATTCGTTTTCTTCAAATATTGAATTCGTGATGCGAGTCTGTCCCATACTGTATAGGGCAGCCCCCATCGGAGCAAACCCTGATATATTGCCATCACTGGGGTTGTAAGTCCGATTATGCAGAAAATAACTGTTATCAATAACCAAGCCGATAAAGGTGGATATCGCTCCGCGTGTGCTAGTGTTATCCTCGAAACGGCAATCATAAATGTTGACTTGGCTGCCAGATATGGCGCCGCCTGACATGAGTCCATTTTTGAAGGTCAGATTCTCTATCGTGAGCGATGTATAGTTGTTTGTCGCAGTATAGCCCAGATGGTATATAAACTGAAAATCTGGTGTGTCCGGCGCATAGCTCCTCTGTAGCGTAGCCCCATTCCCCTTGATGATGACGTTGGAAGTCATCTGAGGCAGAGCACGTTTCATGTCCTGGCCATCCACTATGTAAGACGTCGTAAATTCGTAAAGAGCATCAGGCTGTAGATGGATGGTCACGACTACATCTTTGAACTTGTTAGCGGCGATAACGGCCTCTCGTAATGAGCAGTGCAGCACGCCACAGTTGCCAATGATGTCTACTTCAGTGGTATTGACATAAATATCGCTATCAAGTTGAGCAATATCGAGCACAAAACTTGTGGAATAAGGCTCCCCAGGGAAGAAATCATTGTCACCATCTAGTGGCGTTCCCTGTGCATCCTGGATCGTCTGGCAAATAACGAATGTATATGTGGCAAATGAAAAATTGGGACCACCCACTATCTCAACATCAGCCACAAAGTTGACATCATCGTAAGCCACACTACCGATGGGGATAATCAGGTCATCGCCAGCAAGAGGACCACACAAATCACTCTGTAGTACATGATCAGGACCATGCCCAATCAAGCGGTAGTTAGTGGGATTGGTGATGTCATATACTTCAGTATCGCCCACTGGATTTGCCATCGGTTCATTAAATGTGATGCTTATCGTTTGCATATCGAGAGATGTCAGGGCGTCGAGCGGTCCTACATCAGATATGATATTGACTACGTGCGGCGCACGGCGCACTTCAAAATCCAGAACGAAGATATCCCCGCCAATATCGTCATCATCGGCATCCAAATACATTTGATTTGTATCCTGCACACCACAGATGATGATGCGTACAGATGTCTGTGGCAGTACCTCCCGAAGATCCATCGAAATGGTGGTTATAGAGACAATATTTCGGTAAAAATCGACATAGATGTCGTCGCTATCGTTATCATAATAAGGAATGCAGTGGTCAGTGTCGAAAATGCCATTGCTACCCGGCATGAGCAGATAATAACTGCCGAAGTAGGGCCACCTTATATCCTTTGAGTAGTTAATCTCAATGGATTCAAATGGGAAATCACGCACATCACCGTCGTTGAGTGGCGTAGCAACAACGCCATGAACCGTATTAACAGCGGCAACCTTGATTGGCTCCAAAACCGAGAAATTGCGCCAGACTTCGCCACCAGCAATCCCATCGCGATCGCCATCCAATGGCCCATCATCCTCACCAGCAAGTGTTTCGCAAGCGACGATGGCATATTCCCCAACGGGTAAGGGGTTACCATCGCTGGTATGTAGAAAAACGATGTCATCACCTACAGTGAAATCGTGCACAGCAAGGGGAATACTCTGATCATCACCTGAGAGGGCATCACAACTAACACTGTCGATAATGCCATTGTCTCCAGCTTCGTAAAGGCGATAGTTGGCCGCATCGCCGCCTGTATCGCTTAGGCCATATGAGAAATCAATCAGGATCTCTGTGATGCGGGCATCATACGGCTCAAGATCAATCTGTTGATTTTCAGCCCAGACACGCTCAACCCAGGGGCCAGCACAAGACCCTGAAGTGACATCAAGATAATATGACCAATAACTGATATAGTCATCCGGCAGGGTGCCGTACCCCGGGCCAGGCCGTCTAAAACGAACACGATAACGATAGTCAGATTCACATATAAAATTCTCGTCAACAACAAAGGGAGTATCCGCAGGAACATCAGCAGCGATGATGATGCTCTCATCAAGGTTACTGCGTTGAAAATCAAAAGTTACACCCTCTGGCAGCGCGATATCTGGCAAAGCAAGCTCGATTTGCGTACCTGTTACACTATTGACTGTCGGCATCAACTGCCGCGAGGTCGGCAACGTATAAAAACTTTTGACCAGGTTGCCACTAGGCAATCCGTCATAGTCGCCATCGAGCCGTGTTCCCTCTACTTCTTGAATCGTATCACAAGCAATAAAGGCATATTTTTCGCCAGGATCAATTGATGGCAGATCTATCCGTGCCAGATAGAATGGTGCTTCTTCGCGGACGGTATAAATATTAAGATAATAACCTGATCCCACTCTGGGATTGGTCAGCGGTAAGCTAATGTCATCTCCAGAAACACTACCACAGGTTTGTGTGTCGATGAGACCGTTAGGCCCGGCTGCGACGAATTGGAAGTAGACATCCGTATCCAAAATTTGTAGCGCATCGAGATAGAGATTCGACCAGAATTCAATCGTTTTAATATCGTCTTGAACAAGCGGTTCAAAATCTGGGGGAACATAGCTTAAATAAGGTGGTTCATTACCCTGATAATCTGTGGCGAGAATAGACTCCTTGGAACCTATTGAGTCTTCCACAGCCATACGAGTAAGAGACAGATATTCCGTACCCCCTGCCTGGAAGTCAAATATGGCATCGCTGTTCTCAGTACCTGTACCAAAATCTGATCTACCGTCAAAATTGCCACCATCGACTGTACGCAAATTGTTGCAGACGAAGAAACGATATGATCTGAGTGCTAAGCGATTTGGGCTATCCCCCAGGGCAGATTCATCAAAGTTGATGATCGTGTTTGGACCAACATCGCCTATGAAGCTCTCCGCTTGTAAATATCTATCTGGTGAGCCGTATGGGAAAAACTGCAGCTCTTCGATAGGAACAAGGACATCGTCACCACCAATTGCATCACAGGCAGTCGATTCAATTGTCTCGTTATCGCCAGCAGTGACTAGCATATAGTTGGCTGGATTGGTCACATCGTTTGGGTCGGTATCTCCAGGTGGGTTGTAGGGTTGATGATTGAATTCGACGATGAGCTGGTCACCCAACCCTTCAACGGCGCCATCCATGTTCGCAAGGCCATAATTCGTATAGTACTTAGATGAAATGACATCTATGGCCACTAACGGTTCAGGTACGAATATCGGCGGGCCATAATCACCGACATTCTCAGCAGGGCTGCCTGGTTGTGTTGAATGATAAAGATGATACTCAGATGCGATTAGCGGTGTTAACTGGGGATCGGCAGCAGTCAGTTCGCTGGCATTGGGATCGACACAAGAAAGATCACTGATCACCCCCGTACCATGAACATAGTCCGTACAGTTAGTGCCATTGTCGGCGATCACGATATTGGTGACTCTTGCCTGAAGGTCGCCTATAAGATCCAACCCAACACTTGTGTTATTCGCAACGGTAACATCGACGAATGAACTACTCCCAGGGGCAAGTCCCTCCAGAAGCACATAGTTGCCTGTGTTGTTCGTGAAGCGTATGCCCGCACCATTGCCGCTTATTGTCACATCTTCAAACATAGGCTCAAGATCGGGCCTGTCGGGTTGGATATTCGCAGTAAATGCGCCACCGGTTGTATTGGTGATTGAGGCACGCAAATATCTGATGAACACACGGAAATCAGGATCATCTCCAATGCAACCAGGTATATTCTCGTAATCAGGAATGATTATGGCCCAATCTGCGTCATTTTGATCTATACGTGTGTCATATATGAATGACACTCTACCAGCAAGAACACCATAGTTCGTGTTCAAAGATGTTGATAGCGTTGTGTTGTTTGTTACTTCGGAGTGTCTGAGTTCTAGGACCGCCGATAAATTACCCAGATAAGCCGCACCAGCACTACCGGTGCAAACATGACTTCCATCTGCATAATTGTCAGTTAGCTTCGTCCAATTGATTGTTAGGGGACCATTTTCATGATAGATACCACCACCATAGGACGCAGCTCCACCCTTGATGGTAAGACCCGACAACAGAAGCGCATCTTCAGCACAGTTTTCTAGACCTGTGCAGGCATTTGTGGGATTGATGTGAAGAACTCGGTCAATCTGATTGGCATCAATGATGGTTTGATCGGGTCCATCCCCGTAGATAGCCACTGTGTCCAGGATATCCAGGTCACCTGTAAAACCTGAATCTTCGTCTGTACCAGAAATTGAGAGTATGTACGTACCAGTTGGCACATAGATATTTTGTGAGAATCGCAGGGCGTTACTTTCGTTGATGGCCGCTCGCAGCGTACATTGGCCACCCGCGTCAGCACAGATACCATCACCCGGATTGGCATCGATTGCATCCAGGGTGCTATTGACCGTAAAGTCGGGCGTATACCCAGCAAAAGGTATCGCTTCAGGAACGCCTTGCGCCAGAGCTGGCAGGTTGGAAATCAAGAGTATGACAATAGCGATGATGAACCATTTTTTATTCAATGACTGAATCCCAACTTCGTATAGAATCAACTATATTCAGTGTAAATGCAATACATTACTGCCACAATGAAGCTCGTCTGTAGAGCCTGTCTTTACGTCATGTAGCTGGCATGTAAGATGTCATAACTTGAGTTTTCTCTGCGGTTCTAATCAGAAAAATCTCACTTCTCTTCTTCGGTTAAGGTTCTTATTTCTAGCAGTAGTACACTTATGGTGTAGATGTCGGCGTGTAGTAAGGCGTGTTTGTCGGACTTGTTGGACTAGCGTACGGCGTATCAGTTGGCGTTAGCGTTGGCAACGGCGTAGGCGTTAAGTAGGGTGTATTGGTTGGATGAAGGGTATCACTTGGCGTTAGCGTTGCTGTCGCAGTTGGCGGTGTGTACTCAGGTCCGGGCGTGTTACTGAGCGTAAGTGTCGGTAAAGGCGTCAAAGTCGGTGATGCTGTAAATGTCGCTGAGGGTGTCAAAGTTGGCGATGCTGTGAAGGTTGGTGAAGGTGTAAACGTCGAGGTCCACGTTGATGTGGGTGTCAGTGTTGGTACAGGCGACGTTGGAATAACACCAGGAGTCGCAGGAGCAACCAAAATCGGTACGTTATTATAGTCATCAGGAAGAAGCAGATAATTTTGATGGATCCAACCCCGCAGCCCATCAGATCGTTGGACATAGTAGTAGTAATTCGTGTAGCTAGTGCCACAGATTGCAGGAGCACGACCTATTAAGAGAACCAATTCGCCGTACTGCAACTGACTGTTTGGTATGCGTTGATAGCAATCAGTGCTACCTGGACCTGTTATTAGATTAGCCCGGTTGTTGAGTGCAGCAATGCCTGACGGGGGTATTGGCAGCGTTGGCGTAACAGTTGGTACAGGTGAGGGTAACCGGGTAGCTGAGGGTATCGGCGTCAGCGGTGGTGTCAGAATGGGAATATTATCGACATTTTCAGGCAGTCTCAAATACCTCATCTCAATCCATCCGCGTACGCCATTAGTTTTTTCGACATAGTAATAGTAAGAATAGTTCATATAGCATGGTGAGTACGCTCTACCAAGCAAGGTAACAGTGTCGTCTCTACGAACAGTCCCCCCAATCACTTCGTCATAGCAATTACCTGGCCCTGTAGTCAAATCCACCAGGAAATAAGTCACAATCGCTGTCCCTTCAGGAGGTAATGTTGGCCTTGGGGTTGGTGTATAGGTTGCTACCATGATGGGTATCGTCGAAAAATCATCAGGAAGAAAAATATCATCTTCGTAAACCCAACCCCATGTCACGGCGTTGTTCTTTACATAATAGTAGTAGCCAGTGTTGGCCCCACACTCTGCCAAGATCCGGCCCAGAAACTGAAATTGGTCACCCGCATATGTATAAGCAACTAGCCCATAACAGGTCCCAGGTCCCAGGTACAAACGGCCATTTTCCTTAATTGTTCCAGGGAGGGGAGCTGAAGGTGTCACAGGTGTGGCAGTGGGTGTGGAGAAATCTGGTCCAGGGATAACAGGCACGCGCGGCGTCGGCACAGTGGCGGCAAAGAGCCGATTAAGTACGCTTGTGTCGCCATCAAACGCCAGCGGCTGCCAGCCACCCTGTAGGTCGCCATAGCTGAAGCCGTAATCGACTGGTCCCGTTGAGTTGCTGTTGCGCAGTCGCCAGAGGCCGTTGTTGTACAGGCCGATGGTATCGGTCAGATCACCATTCCAGTCACCAAATACAGGCGACCATCCCAATGAGCCGAAGCTGAATGAGGTATAGACGGTTGGCGAGGCACCAGCCGTTGCCAGATAGAAGGTGTTGTTCTCGAAATAGCCGACACTGTCGGTACCGTCGCCATCCCAGTCACCAGCCAGCGGAATGCTTGATGCACTCCCCAGATTGAAGGTCAGATCGGCAGGACCAGCGTCGTTGCTGTTGCGCAGTTGGAATGAACCGCTGCTGAAAATACCAATCGTATCCGTGCCATTGCCATCCCAATCACCAACGACGGGAATCGCACCTGATTGCGGCCCAAAATCGAAGCTGATATCAACCACGCTGTCACCATCAAGATCACGCAGCAGGAAGGTGCCGTCTTTGTACAGGCCGATTCCTGGCAAGCCGTCGCCATTCCAGTCACCGACCAGGGCCGTCCAACCAGCTTCAAGTGGGCCAAACTGGAAGCGCACATCTTCGCGCTGGTAGCCATCGACGGCGTAAAACAGCCACTGCCCTTCTTTATACAGGCCGAAGGTGTGCTGCAATGACGTCACGCAATTGGCGGTGGTCACATCCAGATAATCCGACCATCCGCTGAAGTTGGAATTTGCAGCATCATATAGGCGAATGCGGTAGCGATAGGCTGTTTCGCAGATCAGGTTGCTATCGACGAAGCTGGTTGTGCCAACATCGACGCTGCCAACAAGGCTGGCCGAACCGCCTGTGGTGCGTTCAATCTGCATGACGGTGCCATCAGGTACATCACTGATGGTTGGCAGATTTAGCGCGACCAGCACATCCGAGTAGTCGTTGAGTGTCGGCGCAGGTGGTGTCGGGAGTGGTGGCACGAAGCCGTCGGTGACGAAATCTACGCTGAAGTTGCCACCAGGGATACCGTTGGAGTCGCCATCCAGAGGGATATGCTCGTAGCTGATTAAGCTGTCACAAAATATCAAGCGATAGGCGTTGGCTTCTAAAGTCTGATTGACCAGATACGTAGCATTCTCAAATGGTACTTGTTCCTGCAAAACGGGACCAGAGGCATCGTATGTCTGATAGTGGCCGACTGAGCCAATTTCTAAAGAGATGAGCGTATCATCACCCATCAGAGTATCACAGGTAGTTGTCTCAATGATTCCATTATTGCCGCCCTTTATGAGATGAATATTGTTTGTATCCAATAGGCTATAACCATCCATGCCTACAGAAAAATCAAATTTAAAGGTAGCAACATCTGAACTAATGTCCTGTACAGGAGACCCAGGCATAAGGACAACATCTGACGACGCGCTAGAAAAACTCACTGTAGTGTTTGCTGTAGATGGCACAGGAGCAGGCATATTAGTAAAGAGGGTAACGCTCTCGCCACCAGAAAATCTATCTCCGTCTCCATCAATGCGCACACCGTGTACATCTTTTATCGCATCACAGACAAAGAAGGTATAGTCACCAGATGGCAAGTAATAATTCGTACCGCCGACAGCCAGCGCATTGAATTCAACTACAGCAGTGGAAATGCCATGTTCAATCCAGGGGCGATAGCCATAGTTCGCAAACATTGGGGCGCCATGGAAAATCTGCGAAATGGGGACCTCAACATCATCTCCCTGTACACCACCCGCACAACTCGTTGTCTGAAATGTATTGTCTGGGCCAGGCATCGTAAGCAGGTAATTGGCGGGATTAGTCACATCGTCAGATTGCGTGTCACCCGATGGATCATACATAGGCGTACCAAAGAGGAGTAAAAGCCGTTTGGTTAAGCTGTATGATGGCAGGCTAGGATCTTCAATCGTTTCAGTAATGCCCACATAAGGTGGGAAGTCCGTTCCATTATCATTGAATTCATAGGCACCCACTGTGCAATCGTTATTGGGGATATGGGGTAAGTATCCTCGCTGATCGGCAGATCGACCCAACACAGAAGGGTAGCCGCTGCCATCCCAATCGCATGTGCCATTCCCAATAGCCGGGCTGTTTTCAGCGACTGCGTGCGTCCAGGTCCAGCCGCCATTGTCGGCTAATGGTAGGAGCAGTGGATCTGTGTTATGCAGGTTTTCTTCACCTGGCGTGGTGTTTGTGTCATAAGGTTGACAACTGGAATCATCAAATAGCGAATAACTTGCAGACAAAAGGAAATCAGGGTTAATTGCGACAGCCCCTGTGAAGTCACAATTCTGAGAATGATCCGCGAATATCATATTGGAAAACCATGTTGAGGTAATCCCATCGAACTTCAGTGCATAGGCCCCATTATGGACAATGGTCGATGACGCAAGATACAAAAAGCCGAGTTCTTCGGTTGAGTTATTTGGATTGCGAACATGGATACCTTCGCTATGTCCGGTTATTGTCGAGGCAACCATGTGAATGGATGATTCATCAAGCAGGACCGCGCCACCTTCATTGTTAGCGATCAACGAGTACCATGACTCAAAGTATCTGCCTATTGCTTCGCAACTCCCGCTTCCTGATATAACTGCCCAATCAGTAGCATTATTACTTATTGTTGTCGCATAAATGGCGAGGTAACCATCGGTTCCAGCAATCGCACCGTAAGTCGTATCGGTCGATATACTTGGCGTATGATTTTCTGTAACTGTGCCCAAATAAAAGTTAAACTCGCGACTTGAATACAATGCCGCCCCTGCACCAACACCACATGGTGATTGGCCGTCAGCATAATTATCACGCAATGTGATTTGCCAAGCATCGGCACGACCCAATTCATTGAGAATGCCGCCACCATACGGTGCATTGCCACCCTGAATTGTCATTTTAGCCAACAATGGAACAACCACATCATCATGATCAGGCACAGGGACCATAATATGAAAAACGCGGTCAAGGTCATTGCCGTCAATGATGCTTTCGCCCTGGCCATCACCAATGACGAGCACCTCATCGGTGATGTCGAGGTCGCCGGTTGCAGCAGCGTCTTCGTCTGTGCCGAGGATTGTCAGCAGGTAGGTTCCGGCGGGAACGTGGATGGTCTGCGTCAGCGGAAAAGCGTTCGATTCCATGATGGCGGCACGCAGCGTACAGTTGCCAATGGCATCTGCGCAGATGCCATCGCCAGGGTTAGCATCGACCGTATCGAGGGTGCTGTTCACGGTAATGTCAGGTTCACCAAGAGCATTGTCCAGCAGGTTATTCGTGTTCTGCGGCATAGCATCCTGGGCCAATGAGGCAAGGCCGATAATGAATAACAGCGGGGCAATGGCAAAAATCGACTTTTTAGACAACGCATCCATCCTGATATTCTAGTGTCTACTAAGATAAATCGGCATAACGGCTCTATATGGTCACGGTTTCTGTGTTGGCGTGAAATACGGCGCGTTTGTTGACCGTGGCGTAGGTGTCACAATTGTCCACGTCGGTTCTGGGGTATCACTCGGTGTTGAAGTCAGTGTCGCAGTCGGTGGTGTAATAACCGCTTCGGGGGTATCGCTAGGCGTTGGCGTCAATGTCGAAGTCGGCGGCGTGTAACCTGGTGATGGCGTAGGCGAGAGAAATGGCGTCCAAGTGGGAATTGTTGGTGACGGTGTAAAAGTCACTGATGGCGTCAATGAGATCTCTAACGTCCTCGTTGGTGCAGGTGTCAAGCTTGCCGGTGGAGTACTCGTATGAGCCTCGTTCGATGTTGGCAACATGATTCGACTTACAGGCTGATCGCTACCACGATTGCCATCGCCATCCGTATCTGGCCCACAGCTAATGTCAAACCAGGTTCCAGCGAAGTCGGCCAGTTCCACACCAAAGGTATCCAGGGACGGAGCGCCCATTCCCGTAAAGTCAAGGTGAATATAGGTTGCGGATAGAGGCGGGAAAACATAATCCATCAGCCATACACCATCCGCTGGATTGATGCCCTGCGTCGGTGGCGATGTATCCCCACCAGGTAAATTCTGCCAGACAATCGTGCCTGTTCCATTAGGAGGCAAATCATTGGCAGATTGGCCCCCAACCACCACTTGTTGTAAGCGCAAGCCAGGAACAGCCGGCCACACAATATTGAAATCAACCAAATTGGACACCACACTCCGGTAATTTAGGACAACTAAGCGCACATCACCTAATGGGTCAAACGTAACAAACTCGACTTTGACCGATGACATGTCGCACTCTGACGGCTCTAGTGTTGGCGTGGGCGTTGGAGTTATGGTTGGTATGGGCGTCATATCGGAACGTGGTATCGACGTTACACGGGGCTGTGGAACCGTTTCTGAAAAAAAGCGATTAAGAATGGCGACATCACCATCAAAGGATAACGGCTGCCAATGGTTCGAGAGGTCGCCATAAGTGAAACCATAATCTACCCGAGCCAGCTCATTTGCCGTACTCAAGCGCCATATTCCATCTTTGTATAGCCCCACCGTGTCCATTCCATCATCTTCCCAGTCGCCGATGATAGGCAACCAACCCTCTTCTGGCCCGAACTCAGCCGTCATGAGGTCCGTTTCACGGTAATTCCAATTGAGACCAAAGGTTCCGTGACGATAGTAGCCAACCCTATCAATGCCAACGCCACGCCAATCACCAGAAAGGGGTATCACATCCGTTGGTGCACCAGGATCAAAGTCAGACAGATTGACAACCGTGTCTGCTGGACCTTCTGAATTCACGTTGCGCAGGTAATATGTGCCGTCACTGTAAATACCAATCGTATCCGTGCCGTCTGCGTTCCAATCACCCACAATGGGTTGTCCACCTTCAACCGGACTATAAACAAACTGTGTATCTTCTGTGCCTGCCTCGGTCAGGCTGCGCAAGATAAATGTTCCATCCTTATATAGGCCAAGCCCTGTTAGTCCGTCACCATTCCAGTCTCCTATGAGCGCGATCCACCCTGGTTCCTGTGGACCCAAATTAAAGCGAATGTCCTGCCGCTGATCGCCATCCACATCAAAGAACAGCCAATGCCCCCTATCGTATAGGCCAAATGTATGACGTAAGACTGGATCACATGGCGCCATACGGAAGGGGACTTCTTCAGAGTAGTCACTACGGTTGACGGGACCTGTGGCATTTTCGATCTGGAGCCGATAGCTGTAGCGGTAAACGCTGTTGCATTCAAGCCCCCAGTCGAACACCGTCGAAGCATCCTCTGGGACCGTTATCGCGCCAATAAACGATCCGCTTGGAGTCCGCTTATAGACAAGTACGCTTGCTTCGAAGGGCAAATCAGGATGTTCTACATTGAGCGTAATTGTCGTAGACGTCAATGTGTTGAGTGTCGGCGGGGCTGGAATGGCAATATTCTGATAAATCCAGAAGTCACGAATTGTATTGCCACCAGGCACACCATCTTCATCTCCATCAATTTGCACACCTTCTAAGTCATGGAGAGCGTCACACATAATGAAACGATAGTGACCATCGCTAAGCGGTTGTGAAATATAGACCTGGGCCGCGTTAATCGGCTCAGGAACAGGTAAAACCTGGTTTGTCACCAGATACCCAACCACATTGGAGACTTCAAATGCTATATCGTCGCCATTTGGGGCGGAGCAATCCGTTGTTTGGAAAGTACCGTCTGGGCCTGCTTGTGCCAACATAAAGTTATTGGGGTTAGGTAGCTCATATGGATTGAAAGCACCTTCAGTAAATACATCGACTGTGAAGTGCGAAACCTGCGAGGCAATGACATTGTCCGCAGCCGGCCATGCAGTATGATAGCCATCGTCTTTGGGATCATAAGCAAGAGCAATAACACGCGGTGATACAGGCGGCAAACTGGTACCCAAGATTGACCAAACATAGTCATCGCCAGGAACGCCATCTTTATTACCATCAAGCGCGACGCCATCTTCATCATGCAGCGACCCACAGGCCATATAGCGATAATGTCCAGAGGGCAAGAAACCTGTTGGGGTATCGGATGGAGCGAATCGAATATGAGCGACATTGTTGCGTTCTCGTAACTCGATTGGGGCAGAGAGTACCGCCTGATACTCTATTGATTGAATGGGAATAACGACATCATCACCCAATTCACTATTACATGTAGCAAAATCATATACATTGTTGGGGCCTTTCTGAACTAGGTAATGATTGGCTGGATTGGTAATATCATGGGGATCATCATTGCCGAATGGGTTAAACATCGGTTCGGAAAAAAAGACATATAAATCTGAAGTTAAATACGGTTGGATGCCATACGACCCATTCGGGTTATCGTGATAGAGGGAACTCTGCTGATATTCTACGATTGGATTCTCAGGTGGGTTGGGGTCGGTATAACTATAGGCGGGGTTCGAATCAAACGTATTTCTTTCAGGTTGCACCAAGACACAGCTATCGTCCTGATAGATGCCATCGTAACCGTTAATCTTGACGCCTGCTGGAAACGAACAATTGATGGTGTTACCAGCGATCAAGGCACCGTAAAACCAGGAACCACCACTTGAAACGATCTCATATCCAATGTGTGTGTTATCTAGAATCTGCCCACCATTCATGTAAATAGTAGAAGGAATGGACTGAGGGTCTTCCGGGTTCAATTTTGGAACCACACGAATGCCAATTTGATTTCTACCGATCGTCGTGCCATTGATATTTACGTAAGCACCATACGCCAGAATACCACCGCCAGTATTGTCTGTTACAGCACTCCATGTCATCTGGGCTATGGGACTTGAACCACCACAATCAGAAGCCATTAGCGAAAATACCCAATCCGTAGCGTTGTTAATCACCTCAGTTGATATAAGGTTCAGGCCAGGAGAACTACTGAATGTTGACAACGGCAAACGCGACCCAGCAAAAACGCCAAAATGCGTCGATAAGTCTACAGACAGAGTCGTATTGCCGTCGATGATGCTATGCTCAATATCAACTCTATCTCCGAAGAAAAGCGCTGCCCCTGCAGCCGGGTTACAGGGATGAGACCCATACACATTATTGTTCGTCAGCCGAGCATAAGTGATTTCCAGATAGCCTTTTTCGTTATAGATGCCACCTGCAAATGGCGCACTTCCACCCTGAACGGTCACACCTGATAATATGGCTGGAAGATCATGTTCATTCTCAAGATAGTAAATACTCTGCCGATAGTGCAAAACGCGGTCTAGATTACCACCATCAATGATGGTCTTTGACATGCCATCACCATATAGAGTGAGCTGGTCCTGTATATCCAGATCGCCAGTATACGATTCATCCTCGTCTGCTCCAGGGATGGTGAGTGTGTATGTGCCCTCAGGTAAATAAACACTCTGGCCAAAGGGCATCGCGTTCGATTCAATAATCGCAGTGCGCAGGGTACATTGGCCGTTAGCATCGGCACAGAGGCCATCGCCAGGATTGGCATCGACCGTATCAAGTGTACTGTCCACAACGAAGTCAGCCTCATGTGCGAGGCTGCCAGGAGAATACGTGGGTGCAAGGCCTAGATCTTGTGCAATGACAGAAATACTTAGTAAAAAGGCAAAAACTAGGAGTAGGCTAAGGCGTTTCTTGGACAATGGATACTTCCAGGATTTACAGGATCAATCACAATTCATTATAAACAGGTAACATTACTCGAAAAATAAAGCAGGTTCCTTATTCGTCATCAGCTTGCAATGATAGATGTCACCACCAGAAATCTTTCTGGTGGTTTTATAGGTGTTGAGCATATTATTTGCAGCAAAGCATCGGTCACGGCGATGTCAAAACGATGGTTTCACCAGCAATGCCTTCAAACCCCTGCAATTCCAGGCGGTAGGTACATCCTGACTGAAATAGCACTTTACCTTCGTCTGTTGTATCGCCCCTGAATATCCAATTATTGATGATATTCCAGTAGTGACCGGCTAATGGAAAATCGGGTGTCGGCGTTGTCGGTATAATACAGGGATCACTGGCCACTTCTTAACACATACGTGCACCATCATCGCTAATGACTGTAAAGTGGTAAACACCAGGGTCGATTTGCCCACCTATAGATTCTGGCCCCACCAAGGTTGTCGTCGTTATCCAGCGGCCACCCGTGCGATCTGAATTGAGTGTGCCTGCCCCCGGTACAGTTTGCATGGACACGTAATCCCAATAAGAAATCATCGTATCGATACCTACAAAGCTGTAGCTACTGCTGCTAGCGGGTAGAGGAACCGAGTCAAAATACCAGCACATTGATCAGTAGCGACTGCATCCATAGGGCAACCAACATCACTCAAATTGACGAACTCATGCTGCCAGCTAAAGTTCAAGTGGAATTCACTCCCGGCCCTGGAATCACAGGCACACGTGGGGTGGGCACAGTCACAGCAAACAGACGATTGAGCACACTGGTATCACCGTCGAAGGCCAGCGGTTGCCAACCGCCTGTCAGGTCGCCGTAGCTGAAGCCGTAGTCTACAGGACCAATGCTGTTGGTATTACGCAGCCGCCAGAGGCCGTTGTTGTAAAGGCCGATGGTATCGGTCAGATCACCGTTCCAGTCGCCAAAGACAGGCGACCATCCCAATGGGCCGAAGCTGAATGAGGTATAGACCGCACCAGCCGTTGCCAGATAGAAGGTGTTGTTCTCGAAATAGCCAACACTGTCGGTACCGTCGCCATCCCAGTCACCTGATAGCGGAATGCTTGATGCACTCCCCAGATTGAAGGTCAGATCGGCGAGACCAGCGTCGTTGCTGTTGCGCAGTTGGAATGATCCACTACTGAACACGCCAATTGTATCGGTGCCGTTGCCATCCCAATCACCGACGACGGGGATCGCACCTGATAGCGGACCGAAATTGAAGCTGATGTCAACCACGCTGTCACCATCAAGATCACGCAGCAAAAATGCACCCTCTTTGTACAGGCCGATTCCAGGCAGACCATCACCGTTCCAGTCACCGACCAGGGCTGTCCAGCCGGATTCTGGTTCGCCAAAGGCGAAACGCACATCTTCGCGATGATAGCCATCGACAGCGTAGAAGAGCCACTGACCTTCTTTATACAGTCCGAAGGTATGCTGCAATGACGTCACGCAGTTGGCAGTGGTCACATCCAGATAATCAGACCATTCGCTGAAGTTGGACGCGGCAGCATCGTAAAGGCGAACGCGATAACGATAGGCTGTTTCGCAGGTCAGGTTGCTATCGACGAAAGAGACTGTACCCACATCGGCGCTGCCAACAAGGCTGGCCGAACCGCCTGTGGTGCGTTCGATCTGGAAGACGGTTCCAGCAGGCACAGGGCTAATGGTTGGCAGATTCAGTGCAACCAGCACATCAGAATAGTCATTAAGCGTCGGTGCGGGTGGTGTCGGGAGTGGTGGTACAAAGCCGTCGGTGACGAAGTCCAGCATGAAGTTGCCACCAGGGATACTGTCGGAGTCGCCATTGAGGGGAACTCCTTCTAAGCTTTTTATGTCGTCGCAGAGTATCAGACGATAGGCATTGGCACTCAGCGACTGATTGACCGCATATTGCACATGCATGTAGGGAATTGATGCAGTAAAAACCTCAGGATAATCTGAATAGTGACCTACTTCGGAATCCGCTATTGAGACAGACACATCGTCGCCTACAACGGTATCACAGGTTTGGGTTTCGACTGTGCCGTTAGTCCCTCCCTGCACTAAACGCACATTGGCCAGGTCCATCAGGGGATAGCTATCCATTTTCACCGAGAATTCGACCTCGAAGTCATCGACATAGGCCGGAATAGCGACACCGCCTGTGTTGGGATAAATCGTCGCTGACGGCGTTGTTCCACCATCAAAAACATCGACCTGCACCACCTGTGTTTGTGGTGATTGGATATTGGTGAAATCATGGATGGCGTTGCCACCACTGTAGCCATCGCCATCGGCATCAATATGAACGCCTTTGATGTCCTGTAGGCTATCGCAGGCAATAAAGCGAAAATCGCCTACCGGAAGGAAGTATTCCGTGCCACCAACAGCCTCGGCATCGAATTCAAGCAGACCGCCAGAAATAGTGTAGTGGGGTGTAAAATAATCCAGATAGTTGCTCGGCCAGGGCGCACCATAGACAACCCGTTTGATGGGCACACGAAGGTCATCACCTTGCTGTGATGCTTCGCAGCTATCTGTATCGAACTGGCCATTAGGCCCTTTCATGAGCAGCCTATAATTATCCGGGTTGGTAACGTCATTGAGATCGCTATCGCCCAGTGGATTGAACATTGGTCCCACGAAGATAAGATTGAGGTATTTGGTTAACGCGAGTTGTGGACTGTTCGATTCTGTATCATCTTGGAGGTCATAAGCATAAACACCAGGCGCAAATGGCTCGCCAGGACCAGGATATTCAAAATATTCGTAAGCGCCGATTGAACAGCGTGTGACACCAGTCGGCAAATGGCCGCGCTGATCGTCAACGACAGAACTACCATCACAAAAATTATCGGTCGCAGGGCTCGTTTCAGGTAACCTTCTCGTAAGCGTATATCCGCCATTATCAGCTAAAGGCAGCAAAAGCGGGTCCACATTCTCTATGTCCGTTGGGCCTGCCGGACATGAAGCATCACTGAAAATATTGTGATAGGGGAACTCAAAGCCATAATCTGGATTGATCGTTAGTGCACCAGACACATCACAGTTCTGGGTATGCCCTGAGATGATTGAGTAATCCATATCGACCAAAACAGGATATTCAATGATAAGCCCCTTACTGCCATTATGGGCAATAGTAGTCTGGTTAAAACTAGGATGATAATACTCGTTGGCAGATTCATCAGAGTAACTTATACGGACACCCACAGAATTGTCTGAAATTGTTGAATTAGCGACAATCATTGGATTGTAGAGTCGCAGCCCTCCGCCACTGTTATTGGCAATGAGTGAAAATTGGATCCAAAACATTGTTACTTCACCACTACAAGTATTCCTATCGACGATCATTGCCCAATCTGTCTGATTATTGATAATCGACGTAAACCACACTTCAACAACGCCGCTAACCGCGCCATAGGATGATGTCAGGTTGGTATCAGGTGTGCGATTTTCAGTAACGGTGCTGAACATCAAGCTCGCATATGAGGTTGTATAAAGTGCCGCTCCTGCACTCTGGCCACAGGGATAGTGACCATAAGCGTAGTTATCACGAAGTGTGACAAAGCGCAAAGTTACATGCGCTTCGGTTTCAATAAAAATGCCACCGCCGTAAGGTGCATTGCCGCCTTGAATGGTCAAATTCGAAATTATGATTTCATCGGAATTATCCACTTTGGGAACAAGTGAATGAAAGACGCGGTCGAGGTCGTTGCCATCGATAAGGGTCTGGCCCTGGCCATCACCAGTGATAAGCACCTTGTCGGTGATGTCGAGGTCGCCGGTTGCAGCGGCGTCCTCATCTGTGCCGGGGATGGTCAGCAGATAGGTTCCGGCGGGAACGTGAATAGACTGCGGCAGCGGGAAAGCGTTCGATTCCATGATGGCGGCACGCAGCGTGCAGTTGCCGCTAGCATCAGCGCAAGCTCCATCGCCAGGGTTGGCATCGACAGCATCGAGCGTGCTGTTCACGGTGATGTCGGGGATGCCAAGACCGCCATCGGCTAGAATATTTTGCTTCTGGGGCAACAAATTGATTTGCGGCACCATATCCTGGGCCAATGAGGCAAAGCTGATAACGAATAGCAGAGTAACGATGGCAAAAAGCGATTTTTTTGACAATGGATGCATCCGACCGTATTAAGCTTGAAATAATACTTCTTTATTGTAACTGTGATCCATTACTCCGTGAATAAAGCTATTGTTGACAAGATCATGTGATGGATATGTCAGATGTCATTCAGTGTGCATTGACGGCCAATGGATGAGCGTCCAGTATGCAATCCCTCGACTAAGCATCCGCGACGTAGGTGCTTCATAATGCAATTGGTTCGTAAGGCCGATTATCGCTTTGCAGCATCCGCCATAAGCTAGCGCGGGGTGCAATGCAATTCGGCCTCACAAGGCACGCCATTGTTGTCAGCATCCAAATCCGTATTGCCTGAATCATAACAAGCGTAGGCTTCTTCACAGTCAAATAGCTGTTGGCAGCTAAATTCCAACGACGGACAAAGCGGATTGAGCAGGGGCGTCGATGTTGGCTGAGGCGTATTTGTGAACTCCGGTGTATCACTAGGCGTTAGCGTCAGTGTCGAAGTCGGCGGCGTGGCATCTGGCCCTGACGTATAGGTTGGGAGCGGGGTATTGGTTGATGTGATTTCTGGTGAAGATCCTAGACTTACATTACTGATCAAGACCCACTGCACCTGAATAAATGCCGAACCTGAATGGTCAACATATTCAACTGAGAGTGTGGTTGGGCCACTGATGTTGACTGTCGCTGACCTTGTACTTAGGCCCGTATTGTCAAAGAAATCAATGATAGACACGCCATTGATGGACATGCGCGCGCCGTCATCGGCAGATACGAAGAACTGATAACGTCCAGGTGTGAGATTGACATTAGCAGTGAAACGTGCTGAGAAGTTATCAGCATTAACAGCCGTCAAAGTGATTACATCATCGCTGGGCTGACCAAGACCCCAGTCTTCGCTCAGGCCGTTGAGATAATTTCCAAAGGCCACCACACCACCACTCAGGTCTGTTGAGTTATAAAACTGGCCAATCCAATTGACTCTGGATTGATCTTCCATTGTTGGCACTACTACAGGCAATTCCGGACCAGGAATCACAGGCACGCGCGGCGTGGGCACCGTCGCCGCAAACAAGCGATTGAGTACGCTGGTGTCCCCATCGAAAGACAATGGCTGCCAACCGCCTGTCAGATCGCCATAGGTGAAACCATATTCGACCGGGCCAGCATCATTGCTATTGCGCAACCGCCACAAGCCATTATTGTACAGGCCGATGGTATCTGTCAGGTCGCCATTCCAGTCGCCAAAGATAGGTGACCATCCCAGAGGGCCAAAGCTGAATGAGGTATAGATCGTTGGCGATACGCCATCGGTTGCCAGATAAAAGGCGTTGTTCTCGAAGTAGCCAACGCTATCTGTGCCGTCGCCATCCCAATCACCTGCCAGCGGAATGCTGGATGCATTCCCCAGACCAAAGGTCAGGTCGGAAGGACCAGCATCGTTGCTGTTTCGCAGGAAAAAAGTGCCTGCGAGAAATACGCCAATCGTATCGGTACCATTGCCATCCCAATCACCAACCACGGGTACTGCACCTGTTGGCGTACCAAAGTCGAAGCTGAGGTCGGTCACGCTGCTGCCATTAAGGTCACGCAGCATGAAGGTTCCGTCTTTGTATAGGCCGATTCCGGGCAAGCCATCGCCGTTCCAGTCGCCGACCAGGGCCGTCCAGCCGGGTTCCGGTTCGCCAAAAGCGAAACGAACATCTTCGCGCTGGTAGCCATCGACCGCATAGAAAAGCCACTGACCTTCTTTGTACAGGCCAAAGGTATGCTGGAGCGAGGCCACGCAGTTGGCAGTCGCCACATCCAGATAATCGGACCATTCGCCAAAACCACCCATAGATTCATTGTAAAGGCGAACACGATACCGATAGGCTGTTTCGCACACTAAATTGTCGTCAACGAATATGAGCATATCAAGCGAGGTACTACCTACGATTGCTGTGGTACCGCCACCCGTACGCTCGATTTGAAAGACCGTACCTTCTGGCGCACTCACAGTCGGCAGATTTAGTACGACCAGAACATCGGAGTAGTCATTCAGTGTAGGCGCATTGGGAGTAAGCAAACCACCAATCACAAATTCGACAAGGTGATTGCCACCTGCGATGCCATCTCCATCCCCATCAAGTGGCGTGCCTTCTACATCGTGGACTGTGTCACACAGAAGGTATACGTACAAGCCTGGTGACAACGGCTGTTCAACTGATACCTGTAAAATATCGAATGGACTATCCAGAGTTATATTGGGTGCGGATGTACCGGCTTGTACGTTCGCAATGTCTACGAATCGGTCGTCATTGGCGGCCACCTCACAGGTCGACGTATCGACAATACCATCGGAACCTGCATAAACGACCCTGTGATAGGGTTCGTCGCTCAGCAACTGGTAGGCGTCCATCAAAGTATCGAACTCAACTTGAATATCGACCTGTTCGTCGGATATCAATGCAAAGGATGATGTCACACCTGGGTATGGAAGTGGATCGGCGGTGAAGTCAACAATATACGGCTGGCCATCAGCGACACCATCGTAATCACTATCCAAGCCGTCATTTGTAGCTGTAATCAACGTCCCACAGATGATAAGACGATAGTCAGAAGCAGGTAATCGGTCCAGGCTGCCGCCAACTACCAATTCGTCAAAGTCGATCAGCACACTTGGACCAACATACAGGTTGTACATGTACTTCGTCGGTGTAAAGTAGTCGAAGTACGATACGCTCTCGATGGGCACGAGAACATCATCACCAGAAAGGCTATTGCAGGCAGATGTCTGAAAGATCGAATCGCTGCCCGGCATGATAAGCTGGTAGTTATTTGGATTAGTGACATCGGATACATCGCTGTCGCCTGACGGATTGTAGAGCAGGCGTTCACCGCGAAATGGGACAAATAGCTGGTCATTGCTTGGCAGCGTGGGATTGCTAAATGGCGTATAGATCGCATCATCGTGGTAGCGCGTACTGCGAATTTGACCGATTTGCAGCGGCATTGGACTTGGTCCCGTGTCTCCACGACCCCCTGTGCCCCCTTGTGAAATTGGGTGATAGTATCGATTTTGAACCAAGGTGAGCGACATGAGACCCGGGTTAGTTACCCAAAAGCGGTGTGGAATGGGGGAACAGGAGTCATCTGTGGCAACACCTGCGCGATATTCGCCTGCAACATTCGTCAAGCCAGCGCCAACACAGTTCGCGCCATTATTGGCCACAATTAGATCGCTGAATGATACGGCTACATCATCAAGCTTAATGCCAAAGGAATTGTTGTAGGCAATGGTTGAGTGGTTGAAGGCTTCATCGATATATGTACGTCCAACCATCGTCCGAAAGTCCCCGGTTGTGTTGTAGAGATGGATGCCTGCACCATTGGTACTGATCGTCGTATAAGCCATTTCCAGGCTTTCAGCATAGGCGGC
Organism: Anaerolineaceae bacterium; assembly: GCA_020634165.1. Classification (GTDB taxonomy): domain Bacteria; phylum Chloroflexota; class Anaerolineae; order Aggregatilineales; family Phototrophicaceae; genus Phototrophicus. The sequence continues at coordinate 372,761 of JACKCF010000003.1, forward strand.
ACCACCCGTTGTGTGGGTAATAGACGTGTTCGACAGAACAAACTGGCCATCATAGGGCGCGTCACAACTGCTGCCGCTGTTAATCAGTGCCCAATCGGCGTTGTTCTGATCAACGGAAACATACGACAGAATAGCATGTCCGGCGATGACGCCATAGGCGGTTGAGATTGAAGTTGATGGCGTGTGGTTGTTGATGAAGCGCGAGTAGGCGATGTTTGCCTGTGGGACCAGGTTTAAGTAGGCAGCACCTGCATTACCCGTACATGGATGACTGCTGTAAGCCTCATTGTTGATGAAATCTACGTCTGTGAAGAAGGCCCATTGATCCTGCTGGTAGACTCCGCCGCCATAGGGCGCAGACCCGCCCTGTACTGTCAGACTTGAAATCCATACAAATGGGAAACATGAAAGCAGGTCTGTTCGCGCACAAGGCACATTTGGCGTGATGTGGAATACACGATCCATCTGATGGGCGTCGATAATCGTTGCCTGTGGACCGTCCCCATAGATGGTCATCGGTTTACGTATATCAAGATCGCCTGTTGCGGCCAGGTCTTCGTCCATACCAGCCAGTGTAAGGTTATATGTACCTGCTGGCGCATAGATCGTCACAGAGAAATCGAGCGCATTGGCTTCCATAATCGCCGCTCGTAATGTGCATTGCCCACTGGCATCAGCACAGATGCCATCGCCAGGGTTGGCATCAACTGTATCAAGTAGGATATCAACCGTGAAATCCGGTGTATATCCTGCTGAAGACACGGACGCAGGTAGCGGTTCCGCGGCCTTAGCTGGCACCACACTCATTGAGTAATTGTCAAGTAACGTGAGAGACATCATCATGCATAGCATGACGATGAAAGCTAACGATTTTTTAGGCAGTACACGTTTCAAAATGGTCTCTTCTCAGGATTATAATAGCTACCTTTAGAATAACGACTGACGTCAGATTTCCTTATGGACTTAGTGTCGGCGTCAAATACTGCGTGTTAGTTGACGTTGGCGTCGCAGTTGGTGGCATATTACCAGGTGACGGTGTAATGCTGGGTATGAAAGTTGGTGACGGTGTTAGTGATGCTGTCATTGAAGGCACTGGTGATGGTGATATAGGCTGGTATGTGGGCATCAAGGGTGTTGCTGTCCAAGACGTATCTTGCGCAGGTGCTGAGGTCATGCGCACACTATTTGAGGCTGACAGTGTATCTGTATCTAACCATATTTTCATTGGGAACACTTCGCTCTGGCAATCTACGGAAAAATACGTTCCATAAAAATCTGCCAAGACTACACCCAGAGAATCCAGAGAGGGAGCACCAGTACCTGTAAAATCCAGATGAATATATTTAGATTCACCTGCTCCGACACTGATATTTTGTAGCCAGTTACCATCTGAAGAAAGGTCACCCTGAGTGGGTGATATGGTGTCCCCGCCAGCTAGATTTTCCCAGAAGATAACAGCTGTGCCATTTGGCGGGAGATCATTAACTGATTCGCCTCCATAAACTACCCTTTGCAAGCTAAGGCCGGGCACAGCAGGCCACACAATGTTGAAGTTACTAATAGTCACAGAAACAGGCAGATTGTTTTTGAGCTGTAAGCGTACATCGCCCAGGGGGTCGAAGCTCACAAATTCCAGATCTACTGTATCCAACTCGCAGATTGATGGTGTATTGGTCGAAGTCGGTGGTGTCGGACCTGTCCCTGGCGTATTGGTTGGTCCAGGTTCCGGGTCAAGCGTCAACGGAACTTCACAGTCGGCATGTTCTGTCGGATGATCGAAGTAGAAATAGGAGTTGGAGAAATCCCAAGGATACAGATATTGCTGAAGGAAAACGGGTCCATTGACGAATACCGCTTCCCAATTCGCTATCGATTGACTGCTGACAATTCTATTTGCACTGGAGAAGAAAGTACCTTCAAGAAATGAATTGGTGGGCGGTATATTATCTGTACCACTCCAATAAACTTCGCCATTGATTTGCTTGAACCCCAGGTAGATATTCGGGTAGTCCGGCTTTATGATGCTATCGTTCCATCTCAACTCAGAACCTGTCAGAACGGCATCCAGGTCATTGTCATTGCGCACCGTCAGCGTAATCGAATTGGCCCCATAGCCCAGGTCATAGACATTGATCCTGTCACAACTAAAGGGTCCAGACGACGGCGTGTAATAAGGCGTGCTTGTTGGTCTTGTTGGGCTTGCGTCCAACGTATTGGTTGGTTCAGGTTCCGGGTCAAGGGTCAACGGAACTTCGCAATCGGCATGTTCCGTCGGATGATCGAAGTAGAAATAGGAGTTAGAGAAATCCCACGGGGATAGATATTGCTGAAGGAAAATAGGTCCATTTACAAATGTCGCTTCCCAATAAGATGACGATTGACTGCTGACAGTGCGATTTGCATTGGAGATGAAAGTTCCTTCCAAAAATGTATTGGTGGGCGAGGTGTTATCTGTACCGCTCCAGTAGACTTCGCCGTTTATGGACTTGAATCCCAGGTAGATATTCGGGTAGTCCGGCTTTATGATGCTATCGTTCCATCTCAACTCAGAGCCTGTCAGAATGGCATCCAGGTCATTGTCATTACGCACCGTCAGCGTAATCGAATTGGCCCCATAGCCCAGGTCATTGACACTGATCCTGTCACAGCTAAAAGGTTCAGACGTCGGCGTGGCGTAAGACGTAGCAGTTGGCGGCGGCAAGGTCCGCGTTGGCACCGCACTCAGCGTGATGGACAGCTCAGGGCCTGGAATGACAGGCACGCGCGGCGTGGGTACTGTTGCAGCAAAGAGCCGATTGAGTACGCTGGTGTCACCATCGAAAGCCAGCGGCTGCCAACCACCCGTCAGATCGCCATAGCTGAAGCCGTAATCGACAGAGCCGGTTGAGTTGCTGTTGCGCAGTCGCCAGAGACCGTTGTTGTACAGGCCGATGGTATCGGTCAGGTCGCCGTTCCAATCACCAAATACAGGCGACCATCCCAATGGACCGAAGCTGAATGAGGTGTAGACGGTTGGTGTAGGTCCGGCAGTTGCCAGATAGAAGGTATTGTTCTCGAAATAGCCAACACTGTCGGTACCGTCACCATCCCAGTCACCTGCCAGCGGAATGCTGGATGCGCTACCGAGGCTGAAGGTCAAATCAGCAGGTCCGGCATCGTTGCTGTTGCGCAGTTGGAATGATCCACTACTGAACACGCCAATTGTATCGGTGCCGTTGCCATCCCAATCACCAATGATGGGGATCGCACCTGTTGCAGGGCCGAAATTGAAGCTGATGTCAACCACGCTGTTACCAGAAATGTCGCGCAGCAGGAAGGTGCCGTCTTTGTACAGGCCGATTCCTGGCAAGCCGTCGCCATTCCAGTCACCGACCAGGGCCGTCCAACCAGCTTCAAGTGGGCCAAACTGGAAGCGCACATCTTCGCGCTGGTAGCCATCGACGGCGTAAAACAGCCACTGCCCTTCTTTATACAGGCCGAAGGTGTGCTGCAATGACGTCACACAATTGGCGGTGGTCACATCCAGATAATCCGACCATCCGCTGAAGTTGGAATTTGCAGCATCGTATAGGCGAATGCGGTAGCGATAGGCTGTTTCGCAGATCAGGTTGCTATCGACGAAGCTGGTTGTGCCAACATCGACGCTGCCAACAATAGTCGGCGTTACGCCTGTGGTACGCTCGATCTGGAAGACGGTTCCGGCAGGCACATCGCTGACAGTGGGCAGGTTCAGCGCGACAAGGACATCCGAGTAGTCATTAAGCGTTGGCACAGATGGTGTCAGCAACGTCGGCACGAAGCCGTTGGTGACGAAATCGAGCATGAAATTGCCACCGGGAATACCATTAAAATCGCCATCGAGGGGAATATGTTCCAAACTGATAATGTCGTCGCAGAGAAGTAGGCGATAAGCATTGGCGGATAAAACATCACTAGGGGAAAAACGAAGATACTTGAAGGGAGCAAATCCCTCTACAAAATCAGTAGGAAAGTCCGTATAAAAGCCTCCATCGATCTTTGACAAAGACACGAACACATCATCTCCGCTGGTATTTGCGCACGTAACCGTCTCAACAACAGCATTATCCCCTCCAGAAATAAGCTGAATATTTGCTGGATCAGTGAGTGTATAACCATCCATACGTGAATCTAAAAAACTTATCTCAAACAGATCTACAGATGAACTCACTTCGATAGATGGTTCGGCGCCTGGATAAATCTGTGACAAGGTAGGGTCACCATCTGATGTCACGCTGATACCCTTTACTTGCGGTAATACTGGTCCAGTATGATAGAACGCGAGAGCACGATTGCCTCCAGAAAACCAATCGCCATCACCATCTATTTGAATACCTTTGATATCTCGGATATTGTCACAAACGCGCAGCGCATAATTACCACTGAGCAGTATGTATTCGTTCTCACCTAATGCCTGCGGATCAAACTCAATCATGGCCCCCATAAAACCCGATCGAAAGATTATTGAAGGATCGGAATAGTTAACAGGCCAGGGTTCACCATATACCACTCGAACAATTGGAATAGAAACGGCCTGCGTTCGTATACTTCCATTACAGGCAACTGTCTCGTAGCCGGCATCCGTTCCAGGCAAAAAAAGCAGGTAATTTTCTGGATTCGTAACGTCGTCAGGATGCGTGTCACCAGGTGGATCGTACATAGGCGCGGAAAAACCTAGATAGAGATGCTTGGTAAAAATAATTTGAGTAGGATTGTCGAAGTCGATTTGCAAGTTTACTCTAGGAGCAAAGTCGGTACCCCCATCGTTATACTCAAAAGCACCAATTGTACATGCGGGGTTTTCGGAGTCATAAGGGAGCGGTCCTCGTTGGTCTTCCATCCTGTCGCAATTAGGGACTGCACCTATTGCAGGGCTTGCAGCGCCAATTGTGCGCGTCAAGGTATAACCACCATTATCAGACAATGGCAGTAGTTGAGGGTCTACACTGGACCTGCTCGTGGAATCTGTGAGAGGACAACTATCGTCACTGATTAAATTGTAACCATAGCGCCAGTAATCGATTTTGTAGTTGGGATTTATGGATAATGCTCCCGTTACATCGCAATCCTGACTATGGCCAGAAATAATTGATTGCCCAAGTTGGATACGGGTTGGATAATTAATTTTCAGCCCATAAGAACCGTTATCTGCAATAGTTACAAATTCGAGAGCAGGGTCATAGGCTAGTGGCACTGCCTCTGTATAATCTACAGTAATACCAGCTGCATTCCCACTGATTGTCGTATGTTTGAGAGATATCGAGCGATTTAAGTAAAAGCCACCACCACTGTTATTGGCTATTAGGGATTCCCTAAAAAAGCCAAGATCTTCATAGATTGTACAGGCATTCCTGTCAGCAATGATTGCCCAGTCTGTATCATTATTAACAACTGAAGATCGAATCAGGTCTAGATAACCGCTGACCGCGCCGTAGCTTGATGTTATGTCGCTGTTGGGGGTGCGATTTTGAGTGATCAGACTATCATAGATATAGGAGAGAGGACCTTCACTGTATATGGCAGCTCCAGCGCTCTGACCACACGGATGTTGTCCGTAAGCGTAGTTGTCGCGCAATGTGACCAATTGTAGAAAGCTAATTGTCCCCTCGTTGATCAGAACACCACCACCGTAAGGTGCATTTCCACCTTGAATAGTCATGTTTGTTAACAATATGTACGGCAAATAATCAAACGCTACAAAATCACTAATATCAAAAACGCGGTCGAGGTCATTGCCGTCGATGATGGTTTCGCCCTGGCCATCGCCGATAAGGAGTAAAGGATCGGTGATGTCGAGGTCGCCGGTTGCGGCGGCGTCCTCGTCAGTGCCTGGGATGGTCAGCAGATAGGTTCCGGCAGGGACGTGAATCGTCTGCGTAAGCGGAAAAACGTTCGATTCCATGATGGCGGCGCGCAGGGTGCAGTTGCCGCTGACATCGGCGCAGATGCCATCGCCAGGGTTGGCATCGACAGCATCAAGCGTGCTGTTCACGTTAATGTCGGGTTCACCAAAGGCGTTGTCCAGCAGGTTATTCGTGCTCTGGGGCACAACGTTCTGGGCCAATGATGTGAAACTAATAACCCATAGTATTCCGATAATGATAAAAAGCGGTTTCTTAGGCAATGGATGCATCCGACCGTATTAAGGTTGAAATATACTCCTTTATTGTAACTGCGATCCATTACTTTAAGGATGAAGGAGGCAATCCGTTGGTCACCTTAGGCGCCTGCAAGATGTCACTTTCAAATAATTGATGCTACAACCTCGGATCGACAGGCTCGCTTTCAAGTGCGAGGGCATTCATGGACACGACGCAAGGGTTCCTTGCGAACGAAACGTTCCAAAGTCTTGATGCCGAGTGAAAACTCCCGCAGCGCCATCGACCGCTTGCGACTCAGACCGCGTTTGCGCAGTACATCCAGGTGATCAGTATATTCCGGCCCGTAGATAATACGCAGATATTCGCGGCCACGCGCTTTGACGGCGGGCTGCAACACATCACGCGAGCCTTTCGCAATGAAATCAAGTGGCTTCACGACCATACCTTCACCACCGCGCTCGGTCAGGTTTTCCCACCAGGTGATGCCTGCCTGCTGACTGGTTTCATCCGTCAGGTTGATGACTTTGTGATCCGTCACCATCAGTAGGTCATCGCTCACCAGCTTGGTGAGCGTTTCCACGTGCCAGGTGTGTGGCTTATCAATATGGGTCGCGCCTTCAGTCACCAGCAGATGAAACGGAGCCAGCTTGAGATCATCAAGCGAATTAACGGGCCAACAGTACTGGCGATAGGCATCGATGTACTGCGCAACCTGCGTCTGGCGGCAGCTGTACTTCTCCAACAGGTGGCCAATATCTGAGCCGTTGTTCGCGGCTGTTTGCATCAGTTCAACGGTAGTACCAATTGACGCTGTCGCCGCAGAACCGACCGCCGCATATTGCTCCTGCAGCAGAGCCTGCGCTTTGGCCGACCAGGGCATCAATTCGCAGTCAAGCAGCATCCAGGTGGTATCGAACTGCCGCCAGTAAGCGGCTGCTGAGATGGCATCCCGTACTCGCGCCAGGAACTGCGCTTCAAGGTCAAGATCGTTGAAAAAGCGGCGACCCGTGCGCGTGTAGACAATGCCGATACTCTCATCCACCACACCGAAACACTCGCGAGCGGCCTCTTCATCTTTGCAGACAACGACAATTGCCCGCGAAGATTGTAGTCAAGGAAGGGCAGAGGACTTTATACTATACATTCCCGTTCCCTGATGAAGTGAATATGTCTAGTTGTGGAAACTTGGACCTGAGGGACTCAGTTTCATTAACCAGGCATAAATTGTGGTTCAAAGTACCAATTCCTGCCTCAACAGCGACAAATATCAACCATTCAGACCAAAATCAACTACGTTCAATTATTCTCATCATGCATGCAGAAGGAAAGAGTTATCGTCAAATCGGCCATTCATTGGGTATGCACTGGACATGAGTAGGCCAACTACTGAAACAAGAACAATCTTGGTTGAATGCACAGAAGCACTTAACACGCCGATTATATATTGCTTTGAAGATGAACCTGCAGGTTGGTTGCAGCGTGCGATGGATATCCTGAGTATGTTCCCTGGGAACCAGATAGAATTTACACTACATATGCTCAAGGATATAGCACTCAATTTACATGAAATAAATAATAAACAGTCTATTGACCAACTAGTATTTTTTGATGCGCTCCGATCAGGAATCAACACACGCCACTTTATCGGGGTAAGATCACAGTAGCATGCTCTCTGGTAACACTGAAGAAATTCCCAGACTAAAAATCTGATCAATTGCCTTTGAGAAGTCCCTTAAACACTCTCCCCAATGTGTTCCACCGACTTTCCGATTTCACATTACAGATAGACCAATGGCAAGACTCATCCCACCATACCGAATCTCATCCAACATCAAGTAAACATCTCATACGCAAGGGGGAGGGGAAAAGTATAGTTTGTTACGAATCCACGGCTAATGCGCCTATAATTCTGAAAATTTCATGACCGGGGAAGCCAGATGATGAATTCTCTTGGAACAACAATCAAAGGGTATGAACTCGAAGAGAAAATCGGCACTGGCGGGTTTGGTGAAGTCTATCGGGCACAGCAACATGTTATTGACCGTGAGGTAGCGATAAAAATTATTTTACCTCGTTTGGCAAATCACCCGGACTTTATCCGTCGTTTTGAATCTGAGGCTCATCTGATTGCTCATCTGGAACATCCCCACATCACACCGCTCTATGATTACTGGCGTGACCCGGATGGCGCTTACCTTATTATGCGTTATCTGCGTGGCGGCAGTGTGCGACACGCCATCACAAAAGAAACGTATGACCTGAAGCTGGCATCCCAATTACTCGATCAAATCGCCTCAGCCCTCGATTATGCCCATCGTCACAATGTCATCCACCGCGATATAAAACCGGGCAATCTTTTGCTGGATGAAGATGGCAATGCGTATCTTGCTGATTTTGGTATTGCCAAGGATCTGACAGGCGTCAGGGACGATGTTACCGCAGCCGATGGCATTGTTGGGTCACTGGATTATATCTCACCCGAGCAAGCCAGAAGCGACCCCGTCACAGCCCGTACAGATATCTACAGTCTAGGAGTAACGCTCTATGAGATGATTACAGGTGAGCATCCTTTCCCCAACGTATCCAGCATGGAGCGTCTCTACAAACATATCAATAATCCATTGCCGGATATTGAAAACCTGCCTAATGACATCCGCCATGATGTGAACGATATTCTCCGGAAGGCAACTGCAAAAGACCCGGCATGGCGTTATAGCAATGTTCTCGTTTTTGCCACTGAATTTCGTGAGGCCGTCGGGCGCGATACCCAGGCAGAACTCAGCATGATTGAGCAATTGACCATGCGGGAGCACGAAATTCTCCGTATGATCGCCGATGGCATGACCAACCACGAAATCGCGGACAAGCTCGTCGTTACCATTGCCACAGTCAAATGGCACATTCGACGGTTGTACCCGAAACTGGGCGTTCGCAATCGTGTGCAAGCGATTGTTCGTGCCCGCGAACTGGACCTGATTATCACAGGCGATTCGACAGCCGAAGCGCCATCGGATACCAGTCCATCGTCAATATCGGTGACATTACCCGAACCGGAAAATCCCTATAAAGGCTTGCATGCCTTCCAGACACTTGATGCACACGACTTCTTCGGACGGGAAGATCTCATCAAAACAATCATCAAGAGGATGCAAAAGGATGTCCCCTATTACCGCTTTCTGGCCATTGTGGGACCTTCCGGTAGTGGTAAATCGAGCCTGATGCGGGCGGGTGTCATTCCTGAATTATGGCGTGGGGCAATCAAGGGGTCAGCGAAGTGGTACATCGTCGATATGATCCCGGGGGCGCACCCACTTGACAAGCTGGAAACAGCGCTCATACGCATCGCAGCCAATCAGGCCAGCAACCTCCGTGACCAGCTTCAGCGCGATGAACGCGGTTTGATCCGCATCGCCGATATCATTTTGCCTGGTGATGATTCAGAGCTTGTGATTGTCATTGACCAGTTTGAGGAGCTCTTTACACTCACAGAATCGGAAGTTGAGCGCCAGCATTTCCTCGATTTGCTGCGCATCGCTGTCACCGAAAGTCGCAGTCGCGTACACATCCTCATCACATTCCGCGCTGATTATTATGACCGCCCGCTTCGCTATCCCCAGTTTGGCGAGATTCTCAAAAATCGTCTCGAAACAATTCTGCCACTATCCGCCAGGGGGCTGGAGCGTGCGATCCGTGGCCCGGCAGAGCGCGTCGGTATCACATTGGAACAGGGCCTTGTTGAGCAAATCATTGCCGATGTCAACTATCAGGCCGGGACATTGCCCCTGCTCCAGTATACCCTTACCGAACTGTTTAACTGTCGACAAGGGCGTTTACTGACACACAAGACCTATCGGGAAATCGGGGGGGCTGTCGGGGCACTTGCCAATCGTGCCGAAGACATTTATCAGCATCTGACCGAAGAAGGACAACAACTGGTTCGGCAGATGTTCTTGCGCCTGGTAACAGTGGGTGAGGGCAAGGAAGATACGCGTCGTCGTACCATCCAGGCAGAATTGTTATCCCTCTCTCCCGATACCGATTTAATGGAAGAGATTATTGAGCAATTCGTAAATTATCGTCTGCTGGCACTCGACCACGATGACAGGACGCGCCAGCCAACGATTGAAGTTGCTCACGAGGCCATCTTGCAGGAGTGGCAGCAATTACGCACCTGGATAGATGAGAGCCGGGCCGATTTGCGCAATCGCGGTCAGTTGACCCACGCCGTCGATGAGTGGCTGCAAACCAATGAAGAGGCCAGCTATCTCCTCAATGGCGCACGCCTCTCTCAGATGGAAACATGGGCAAATACGGCTGCCCTAACCCTTACACCTGATGAGAAACGGTTTTTACAAGCAAGTATCGCTGCCCGAGAAGATCGTCAATCAGAAGAAAAAGCTCGCCAAGAACGTGAAACAAAACTCGAACAGCGCGCGCGTAGATTCTTACAATTTCTAGCAATTGGCTCATTTGCAGCGGCTGTTATCGCTATTGGATTGTCCATTTTCGCATTTGACCAGCAGCGTAATGCCCAGCGCGAGCGCGATACTGCTCAACGTCGGGCAGATGAAAACCAAAGCCTGGTGTGGGCATTTCAGGCGCAAACCTTGAAAAATGCCAATACACCGCTGGCCTTGCGATTAGCCCTCGAAAGCATCCTGATTGAGGATCCACCACCGCTTGCACTGGGTATCGCTCATGATATTGCACACGATGACTCTGTACGGTATCTGTTGCGTGCCCATATACAGGGTATCCACAGCATTGCCACCAATAAAGACGGTACGATTGCAGTCACGGGTAGCTGTGGTGTCATTGAGGATGCCGTGTGCCTGAGAGGCGAGTTAGCAGCGTGGGACCTGACCACAGGCAACGAGTTATGGCGTATTGCCTCACATCAAGGATGGATCAATGCCATTGTAATGACACCTTCCGAAACAAGCATTATTGCAGGGGGATGTGGTCTCCAGGATACTGGGCAGTGTATTCGCGGCGACCTTATCGAATATAACCTGGCAACGGGCGACAAAATCCGAACGATCAGCATCGATAATGACAGTATCACGGCACTACAATATCATCCGACAGAACCAGCACTCTGGGTTGGAACAGATACAGGCATCATACAGGTCTGGCAAAGTGCCGATGAAACCTTCTCATTCGAAAACAATGCACATACAGGACGTGTCACGGCAATAGCCTTCAATCCAACAGGAACACATGCGTTATCAGGGGATGATACAGGTCATATTGTTTACTGGAACGCAGAAGACAGCACCCCTGTTCAATCTATTGAAGCACATAATAATGCCATCACCGGGCTAATCCTCATTGATGACCATGTCGCAATTACAGGATCCTTCGATTATACCGTAAAGCGCTGGAATCTGGAGACAGGTGAGCTGCTCGAAACGCTGACAAATGGCGACTCGACCGCCGGATTGTTGTTATCGCCAACTCGCGATTCCGTCTATATTTTGCGCTCACTAATCATCCGTGAATCCCCAATCTCAGACCTGAGTGACGAACAAGACCGCTTTTCGCGCGAATGGTATCCGGCTGATGTTCAACCAGAAAACGTCAGCGAAATCGGAACAATCACGACTGCTGCACTCGCGCAGGATGCGCCCGTCATGCTTACAGGGTATGGAAGTGGCATGTTGGCGATGTGGGAGCTGGAAACAGCACTGCCCGTCACATCGGTACAAGGATCATCATACGTTGAAATGGCAATCCACCCGGATGGCACCCTGATGGCACTCAGCACCACATTTGGTACACTCGAAATCTGGGATATTGATCCCGATTCGCCGACATACCTCACGGTGCTCCACAATGTAGAAAATGATCTGGCAGCCCCCGGCCTGGTCGATTATAACGCCGACGGTTCGCAGATTGTCTGGGGCGTGGCCGACTACTTCGACACGGAAGAATCTGCCCTTTATGTCATTGATAGCGACATAGGCGAGATTGTGCAAACTTTTGATACATCACACCATATCACCACCGTTCGCGCTGTCAGGTTCATGGCAAATCAAAATCAAATTGTATCGGGTAGTCAGGACGCGGGCTTCGTCAACGGGGGCGACCTGATTATCTGGAACATTGAAAGTGGTGAACCTGTCAGGCAGTTCTCGGGCGAAGCTATCCTCGATGATGTCACCGATATTGCGGTAATTGATGATAGCCATCTGCTACTCAGTGGAGCTTACTTCGAGCGTGTACGTCTGTTCAATACGGTAACTGGCAATGTAGAGCAGACATTTGATGCCGCACATTCTTCCTTTGGCGTGCAATATCTACCCCAGAGCAGGCGAGTCTTCACCGGGACAAGTAATGGCATCGCTATTGTATGGGACGTGCAAACAGCAGAAACACATGCCCGCATCGAAGTCCAAAATGGATGGATGTACGATAGTGATATCAGCCCTGATGAACGATATGCTGTTGTTGCCTCAGATGCCCAATCTCCCGCCCTGATTAACCTGGAAACGGGCACCACTGTACAAATTTATGCGGGTTATTCAGCTGACAATGTGTGGGGAGTCGCCTTTAGCCCGGATGGTCAATCTGTCTGGACAGCCGATATGGCAGGAACCATTTACCAGTGGGCGATTGAAGACAAGCAGCTTTCAGCGGTAGAACTGATCAATTGGATAACGGAGAATCGCTACATTCATCAACCAACTTGTGATGTGCGTAAAACGTACAACATTCAGCCGTTGTGTGATGAGTAACTAATCTAAATTCGCTCTTTAATTAAATAGTTAGGAGAACACCATGAAGAACGTCTTTTTCAGAGGTCTGGTACTGCTTGCCTTGTTGGCAGTCACACTAGCCGTTATCGCTCAGGAGGAGGATGAAACCATAGCACGCACCGGATTCCGCCTGGATGCCCCCACCTACGGGATACGCGGTGAATACCCTGTAGGCACAATGGTGATGATTTTATCAAACGAAGAACGCCCGCTGCCAATGACAGTCTGGTATCCGGCACTCAATCCGGATGGGTTGGAAGAAGTCCATACCTATCCGATTAGTTATCCGCCAGTCTTTACCGATCTGGAAGCTTACGGTCATGCCTTGTTCGAAGCAGCGCCGGATGTGAGTAACGGCCCCTATCCTCTGGTAGTTTTCTCGCATGGGTTCACCGGTCATCGGACTTCCGTTATTCATATGATGGAGCATCTTGCTTCGTGGGGCTTTGTTGTCATTGCACCCGATCATATCGGTATGACGGCCAGTGAGGTGCTCAATGAACCGGACACCTTCTATCCAGTTTATTATACCAACCCAACGGATGTCAGCCTTGTCATTGACTTTGCCGAAAACATGGCAACAGAAGGCCCGTTTGCAGGCATGATTGACACAGAACATATTGCTAGCACCGGGCATTCTGCGGGTGGTTTCGCGGCTCTGCAAGCCGTTGGCGGGCAGCTCGACCTGGCTGGTTTGGCAGTGCTTTGCGAAGAGACCTATATTGGCAATGATTGTGATTTGGCCGTACCGTTTCAGGAAGAAATCGCGCGCATTTATGGGCTGGATACCGCACCCGACGGGCTATTCCCTTCCCTCGCGGATGACCGCATTGACGTTGTAATACCCATGGCGCCCGATCAACGGATATTTGGTAAAAAGGGCCTGAATAATGTTATGGTTCCCACGCTCTATATCGTTGGCAATCAGGATCAGGCGATTCCATTTGCAGACTTTGAGGAGGGATTTGCCTCATTGGGCAGTGAAACTGCCTGGATGGTTGTTTTCGACTATGCCGGTCACGGTCTGGTCCAGGATACCTGCGAGAACTTCCCGGCGATGATTGCCTTCGGTTTGTTCGATATGTGCGCTGAAAAAGTCTGGGATAAGCTCCGTGCCCATGATTTGATGAACCACTACGTGACAGCATTTTTGCTCTGGCAACTTAACGGAGATGAAGAGGCCGCCGCTGTTTTTGGCGATACCCCCGACGCCTTCCCCGGTGTTGAGGTCATCGTGAAGTAGATAGACGGTCGACGTGTCTGGTCCAAAGGCTCACGCGAGAGGGTGTATCGCACATGATGTGAGATCTAAAGGGTCAGAGCAAGGTACTCGCTCTCGAATTCAAAAACAGAATATTTTCGGGATAGCGCAGATTCGTACCAGGGTCTGTGCTGTTCTTTGGCGCAAATCCTACCACATATCTACAAGTTAAATGCACAATAAAAGTAGACTTACCATTATTGGAGACCATTCATAGTGAGAGGTTTTGGAAACTGCTAACACTTGTCCCGTGTCAAAGTAAGGCAGAGGAGGTAGATTCACTTATATCAAAATTGACAGATGAAAACCATATGTAAAGAGCACAAATCATTATTATTTCTGAATATTTATAGACCTGAGAAGACTCTATTCGAACTTTTTGCGGTTGCGAAGGCACTCAAACAGGTGGTTTCACCCGTTACTCGGGAGGAAACCTCTTGTAAGTAGCCAAAGGGCGGTAGCCACTCCACGTCGATGATATGAACTTCCTGATTCACCACAACTCGGTGAACCATCTCTTTGAGGACTTTCTTCTGATTGATCAAATCCATTCTACCAAATATCCTACCCTCTTCTGCAATAATGTCCAATGCAGGGAGTGGGGAACATAGGGTTTATAGGAAACTCATGAGGTGGGCAGGATAGTGAGGATAGCGTTTTTTGTAGAGTTGTTGGCTGTTCCAAGCAAAGACGAATAGCTTAATCGCTGCGCGTGGGGCCTTGATACAACGCGAGAAGCAGCGCGAGCGTCGTGCCAGACGTGCCAAATAGTGCCGCAGTTCAGCATTGACACCTTCCACCCGGTAAGTTTCGCTCTTGTCAGGCATGGGCGTTGACCCAATGGCCCACACTCTTGTATACACCCGTCGGCATATCTGGCATTTGTATCGTTGGCTTCCACACTGTGTCTTACCAGCCTTGACTTACTTTTCTGTTCTTTGGCAGTGCGGACATGTGCTCATCATCACACTTTAGCTCGTCTTACGTCTTTTCCCCACTCCCCAAACAGCTTCAATCTTGCGTAACAATAACATGATACAACGCACTTGCAGAGTTCACTGCGCATGAGTTGTTATTTAAGTACATTTTCTTGAACACAGGCCAAGGTTAGAAGCAAAAAAGTTACGCTTCCTTGTTAGCGACATCTGACGGTAACAGACCATAATGATAATAAGGCAATAAACTGGCACCTTCTCAGGGTAGAGAGCCAAGAAATGGGTCTCTGCGGCACACTAGGAAGCGAGGCATTATGTTACAATTGGAGGCAACTGCTCATTTTCGCGTTAGACCAGAAGAAGATGACAACTCTCCTCGTATTTATCTATGAGAAGACACCTCATATTGAAAGCTTTCTTCAGCAACTACAGGCACAACGCTATCGTCTATTGACTATTCATTCCACTAGCCAATCCAAATCAGAGTTGCGCTTCCTCATCCAAGATTGCCATGCCTTCGTCGCATATCTATCAGCAGATTCCTTAGAACATCCTGTTGTAACAAACATCTTTGATTTGTGTATCTCGGCGGGGAAGCCTGTGTATGTTGCTGCCGATATGGTGCCCGAAAGGATGGCAGTAATAGCACGCCGCTGGCGCGTTGCCGTCATTACTTCTCCCAATCGGTTGCCAGATTATCTGCCT
Source organism: Anaerolineaceae bacterium (assembly GCA_020634165.1). Lineage (GTDB taxonomy): Bacteria > Chloroflexota > Anaerolineae > Aggregatilineales > Phototrophicaceae > Phototrophicus. Next base: position 388,539 of record JACKCF010000003.1, read on the forward strand.
TCGGCAGTAACAACTCGGAGATTATCCCATAGTCTGAATAACAGCCTGGGTGATGATGATAAGTCGCGCTTTGTTCAAGCGCTGATGAACTGGCGTGAACGTATGCCTTCATCCATGACCAATATTGACTTCATCAATAAATTGAATGCTAAGCTCCCTGATTTTCCACTGCGAGACAATGACTTCTATAACTATTTTCTAAGGCCAGATCGCAGCCCTCCGATTCCCATCGTGTGGCTGCTGGCGCTGGTGGATGTATTGCACAGCGAACTAGCTACGTTCACATTGCAGGATGCGTTTGAAATCGTGAGACATGCAGGTGGTGAGATTGATCGCAACCCGATCCTGGCTACCGCCGTAACACGGTTGTTCCCGGCGCGGGGAAACTGGCACGATGTCCCCCACAATTATTCCGAGTTATATGGGCGCTCAACAGATCTTGAAAACCTGCTGCAAGTAATGGACCGGACTCATAGTTGCTTTGTTACGGGCGTCCCTGGGATTGGCAAGACCAGCCTGTGCGCTTATCTGATCCGCGACCTATCCAGAGATTACGAGATGATCTGCTGGGTGGATATGCGTCTAGAACGCAGTTTTCGCTATCTGGCCACGCTGTTGATGCCCAACGAAACACTGGCTCAAGACGATGCGAGCCTGCTGCGCCAGGTAACGAGCTATCTGAGGTTACATCGCTGCTTGCTGGTGCTAGATAACTTTGAGGAAGTACTACAATCTGACAACCGCACCCTCTTGCCAGAGTATGAGCTTTATCATCCGTTCCTCGAGTATATCGCATCTCGACATCACACCAGCTACTTGCTGGTTATCTCACGAAATGTACCCCAGTTTCTGTCCGAATTGATGAATTATTATCCTTCGTTGGCTTATTTGAATTTGCAGGGCGTCCAGCCGGATGATCTCGCCAGAATGTGCGAGGACCTCGGCTACGAACTCGATCTGCATGCGCTGACACATCTTTATCAACGCACGGCTGGCCATCCAGTTCTCATTCGGGGACTGCTCAATACGAATCGTATCTATGTAGATGGGACGTCCGACAGCCTGCATGAGAGTGATTTGCCACAGGCCCTAGCTAACTATCTGGATCAACAGTATCAGGCATTGGCAAAACCGCATCAGATCACTCTCATGTGGTTGACGATATTGCGCGATTGGACCGCACCTGACATCCTGGACCGCGTTCAATCACGCGCGGGAACAACCATAATTCCGGCATCGCATACGATTCAAACGCTGAAGATATTGCACCTTGTGGAACAGCACCCATCTTTTCCAGAGCAGATACGGGTCGTTCAATATGCACTGGACCTTTTTACACAACGCCTATTAAGCCAAATTACTGACGAGATCCTCAGCGGAAAACTGGACTGGCTGTGCATCAGCAGTCTGCTGTTAGCAGATGCCCCGGCATATATCCAAACCGAACAGCAGCACACTTTGCTACAACCTATTTTTCAGCGGTTGATAGCACAGTTTGGGCTTGATAGCTTCGTCGAGCGTATGAATGCCACGATTGAAACGCTACGATCTTTGCAATCGCGCTCTGGATATGCGGCAGCTAATTGCTTTCATCTGATGGTGTATGCAGGCGTCGCAGACCGAGCAGATTTTTCCCATACATGGTTCATTGCGGCTGACTTACGCAGGCAGCTCCATGATACACAGTTGATGGGCGTCACGTTCGTTGATTGTGCATTTTTGGAAAAACACAATGTGATTTTACGAGCGGTTGCCCTGCCGCAAGGCGGCTTCGTGACCAGTACAGTGGATGGCTTCGTCCATGCCTGGAACAGCGACCCTATGATTGACTTGCGCTGGGCGACTCATTACTTCAATAGTTGGATTAATGGGCTGGCGGTTACGCCCGATGGTCGCTTGTTTACTAGCCGTGAGCGCAGCGTCATCTGGGAGTGGGATACAGATACTGCGCAACCCTTCCAGACAGCTATGTTCTATGAAGAAGGTGAAATACTGGCACTGGCTGCAACAAGTGGGCTACTAGCCGCATCCGGCAAAGATACGACTGTCCGTATATGGGCACTGAACGAGGGCCAATCGTCAGATGCGATCTGTGTGCAGGTATCAGATACAAGCTGGTGCTATGCGCTGACATTCCGTGCAGATGCTTCTTTACTGGCGACAGGTGCTGAAGACGGCCTTGTTCGCCTGTGGCAACCACAAGATGGCACACTGGTTGATTCCATAGCTACGGAGATCGATTGCATACGGACAATTGCCTTCAGCCCCGATGGGAATACCCTGGCCTGCGGTGGCGGTGATCACGATCTGTATATATGGGATTGCCAGCGTTCCGTAGGACGTTGGCTAAAGGGCCATACCGAGACGGTTCTGACGGTTGCCTTTAGCCCAGATGGGCAGATATTGGTCAGTGGCGATGGTGATGGCATCATCCGGGTCTGGCGCGTGGAAGATGGCATTTGTATACGCACCCTGCAAGATCATCAGGGGTGGGTACGCGGCCTCTTTTTCCTGGATGAAAATCGAGTCGTCAGCGTGGGCAATGATCGTACCATCAAAATGTGGCATTTACCGGAAGGCCACCTGTTGCAGACCGTGCAAGGGGAAGCAAGCGGCATCCGGCGGTTGGCATTGCAGGCTGAAGGTCCGTATCTTGCCAGCGCCAATGAGCACCCTACAGTTCATCTCTGGAAGCGCGGCAGTCAGCTTCAAGTGCAGTCACTGGCAGGTACCCCCCATAGTTGGGCACGGGCCTTGGCATTCAGCCCAGATGGGCACAGTTTAGCTGTTGCCCATACGGAGGACATCCTGCTTTATGATGTGTCGACAGGAACACTGCGGCAGACGCTGCACAACCATCACGAATTTGTAGCCGATCTGGCATTCGACGCGCAAGGGCGTTGGCTAGCCAGTGTGGGGGAAGATTACAAGCTGATTCTGTGGGATGGTGCTAACGGAACGCTTCAAAGTATACGGGAAATGGCCCATTCACGATTTATCTGGAGAGTGGTCTTTCTGCCCAAACAGGATCGCCTGGTCACGGTCGGTGATGATGGATTGCTGAAAGTATGGCAAGCACCTAATCTCGACGAAATTACAGCGATCACTGCTCATTCCCAGGCCATATGGGCGCTGGCTGTTCATCCGGCACAATCGATAGCAGCAACAAGCAGCAGCAATATCGCTGAAGGCATTCGCCTGTGGCGGATAGATGGCGATCAGATCATATCGCTGCAAACGATGGCATCCCCCCACAGCGGTGTAATTGAAGCTTTGGCTTTTTCTCCCGATGGGCGGTCGCTGGCTGCGGGCAGCTTCGACAAGACGATTAGCATCTGGGATGTAGCGACAGGAACCTTGCACCAGCGCTTATCGGGCCATGCTGACAAGATCTATGCGGTCGTCTGGACCGAAACAGGCCTGTACAGCGGCAGCACCGACGGAACCATCTGCCAGTGGGATGCAGAAGGCAGGCATCTGGTTGAGGTGCTGCGCACGGATCGGCCTTATGAGCGGCTACAAATGCAGAATACGATAGGCCTTTCTGACGCTCGCCTGTACCGTCTGCATGAACTAGGGGCCAAGATCACCCCGGATACCTGACCCCTCCTTTGACCATCCTCTAAAGCAAGTATCAAGTTAACATTGAGATTTACTGTCAGATTACAGTCAATGCAATGGAAAGCTCCACATCTATCCTTAAATCATTAGCGATGTCGGCCGTTTAGGCGTCGCTGACATCCTCGATTTGATTGTAAGCCGCATCACATAGCTTACGGGAGTGTGGAGGCAATACCCTATATGAATACTACATCCTCAGAACCTATCTGGCAGCAGCAGCAGCGGTTAATGGCCTTACGCAGCCAGTTGCCGCTGACGCACAAGAACCGTATGCAGGACTTGCAGGTACAACATAAGACAGCACGGGAAAAAACGGCCCATGACACCCTGACACTGGACCTGGTTCCCTCAGCCCTAGCTCAGATTCAACAGCAGGATGATGTGTTGCTGGACCACCTTCGTCAGCAAGCGCAAAGCATCTTCGAGAAAAAGAAGCAGGAAATAAACATCCAGGCAGAGAGCAAACTGGCGACTGCCCAGGCGCATGTCAACCGCATTCAGCAAATCACGAGCAATAATCCTAAAAAAATCACTGGTTACCTAAAGCAAAAAATCAAAGATGAATATTTACACCTTCCTTCGATTAATGGACAGGGAACCAAAGCCCTGGAAGAGGGAGCCGCTCTGGCAGAACAAGCGGAAACAACGCTCAAAGAAATCGGGGAAGTTCCGATTATTTCCGGCAAAGTTGTCAGTGGCATGCTGGGCAGTGTTGGCGGACTGTTAGGCGGCATTTTCGGCGGTTTTGCAGTGCTATTCTATCTGGCCTATATGGCGATTGTTCTTTTGATTGGCGGCGGCTGGTTAGTTCTGATTATCGGAGCGCTGATTTTTGGTGTCATCATGGAAGGCCTGGGCCTGGAATGGGAAGACTTACCCAGCCTGATTGGCGTACTCATTGGCATTATTGGGATTGGTGGGTTTCTCTTTGGGTTACTCGGTGGTGTGATCCAGACTGACGAAGACAAAAAGAAACAGGAGAATTTCGTCCGCGGTTATACTGCAGCCGCTACGATCAGCCGCCTGCAGTATAACAGCCGTGAGATGATGAACAGGGCGCGTGGCCAGATTGAGGCTGAACGTAAACAAGCGCTGAAGGCATACTCAGAAAACCTGACACGTATGTACGGCAGTGTAGAGACATTTGGAAGCGCCCTCAAACAGGCAGAAACCGAGCATCAACAGCGTGTAGCTGATACCTCAAAACGGCATCAACAGGAACAGGATGATCTGCAACACAGCAGAAATGAGCATTTTGATAAGCTATCAGAAGCAGCAGCACTATCTTTGCCCTGGTATTCGCCCTATTGGAAATCCTATAAACCCCCGCGTCGCAACGATGCCAACAGCGTGCCGCATCTGGTGCGCGTCGGCGATGTGGATGGTATACCGCAGTTGATGCCGCTGGTCGGCAGTGGCCATCTGATTATTCGGTCTAACCGGAACACCAAGGCCGCCGCTCAATTGCTGCTGCAATCCATCGTGACGCGGATACTGGTAACATTTCCGGTATTCTCTTTCAAAGCCATTTTGGTTGATCCTCTAGGGCTAGGCAGCACGTTTCCTTATAAGGGTGTCTCAGATCGCATCATAGGCGCATCGGTCTACAGTGAAAGCGCTGACATCCGGCAGCAAATTAAATTGCTGACCGATCATATCAGCACAATGTTGCAACAGAACTTCGGGCGCGATTTCGAGAGTATCGAAGAATACAATCAGCACGCGACGGATGTCGTAGAAGCTTATCGGCTGCTGTGCGTAGCAGACTTCCCGGCTAAATTTGATCGACAGGAATTGAACAGCCTGCTCAGCATCGCCGAGCGCGGCACACAAACAGGCATTTATCTAGTGATGCATCTCGATATGGATGCGGATCTGCCGCGCGATTTTGATATGCAGCCGATCCTTGACCATGCGATGGTAATCGACGTAGAAGCTCATGGTCAGGAAGCCAGCTTTAGTTATCACATTGGCGATCAGGTTCAGACATTTACACCAGATGCCCTGCCAGAGCGCGACGTATTCAACTATCTGATGGAACAACTCGGCGAACAGACGCGGCAAGGCGATTTTGTGGCAGTTCCCTTCGAGCGAATTGCACCCGCCCCGCCGAATTGGTGGGAAGCCGACAGTCGTTCCCTGCTGGATGTGCCGATTGGGCGCATGGGTGCGCGCGATGTGCTTAACTTCTGGCTGGGCGAGCGCCAGGACAAGATCAGCAGTTACCATGCCGTGATCGGGGGCCGCACAGGTTCCGGCAAGAGCATGCTTTTACATGTGCTTATCAACAGCCTGGCCCTTACCTACTCGCCGGATGAGTTACAACTCTATCTGGTGGACTTTAAACAGGGTGTGGAGTTTATCACCTATGCTGAGGGTGATCTGCCGCATGCGCGCGTCATTGCCATTGCCAGTGAGCGCGAATTTGGCCTGAGTGTACTGAAGGGACTGGCCGATGAACTGAGCCGACGGGCACGCTTGTTCCAATCAGATGGCATCTCCGCACCGAACCTGGCGACGTACCGCGACATGACTGGCGAAAAGCTGCCGCGTATCCTGCTGATTATTGACGAATTCCAGGTACTGTTGAGCGGACAAGACTCAATTGCCACGCAGGCCGCTGCCATTCTCAAGACCGTGGCTGAACAGGGCCGCAGCTTCGGCGTGCATGTGGTGATGGCTTCGCAATCATTGAAGGGAACCGACGTCCGACAGTCACTGGACCAGTTCGCAACGCGCGTTGCCCTGCAACTTTCAGAGCCGGAAGCAGAAGCCTTGCTCGGTGCAGATGGTGGCCGCAGGATCAAAGCGCTACAGCGTCCGGGCGCGGTCATCTATACACATGATTACGTTCAGCCAGAGCAGAGCAAAGAAGGCCAGGTTGCCCTGCTGAAAACTGACGATATTCACAAAATTCTGCATGAGCTGCGACATAAAGCCGCGACCCATCCACTGGAGAGTCGCCCGGAGATGATTATCTTTGATGGCAACCGCCCATCCCTGTTGAGTGAGAACCAACGGTTGCAATCGATATACAACATGGCAAGTTGGCCATCGGCGGCAGAGGTGCGGGAGCAGCTTGACTTGCTTGATTGGGAAGATGAAGAAACGCCCGCAATGGTCTGGTTGGGCGAGGCAATGGCGATTAAGCCACATACATCGATGATCTTCCGGCGGGTGAGCCGCTCGCATCTGCTGCTAGTTGGCGACCACGAGGAGACCATCTATGGCTTGTTCGAGTCCACACTGCTCAGTCTGCCCGCGTTCTATCGCCCGCAAGATGTACAAATCCGGTTCATCGACCTGAGCCTGCGCAGCAGTGCCTGGGCCAATACGCCGGAAAACTTCCAGGAAGCCTTCTCTGATTATGATATTCACGTCCGGGAAAAACGCGGCGCGGCCATTTTGCTGGAAGAATGCTACCAGATGGTGCAGGCACGTCAGGAACAGGCTAAGTACGATGATGAGCTACTGGGCCCGTCGGTATTCCTGTTCGTGGGCGGCATTCACAAGTTTGAGGAATTGCGCACAGTCCCCAGCCGGGGCCGCGAAGAACCTTCCGAGCATACCAATAAATTGACGCACATCCTGCGGTATGGTGCTGAAGTCGGCGTTCACGTCATTATGTGGTCCGACAGCCTCGACACGCTCAAAGATCGATTTGACAGAGGGACACATGTGCAGTTATTCGACTGGCGCGTGGCACTCTCCATGCCGGAAGACAAACTTCGCGAGATCATGTCTGGTAATTTACCTGGCAGCCTGAAGCCGCAACGCGCGTGGTTATATAATGCCCGCGTTGCCAACGAACAGGCTTACGAGAAGTTCAAGCCATATTCACTAGCCGCAATGGGCGACGATCAACTCGCGATAATGCGTTCCTGGAGTGATCGCTTACACAGCCGCATGGGACAAACTGTCGTGGGAGATGTCTAAATTGGCATCGACCGACACTGGAGGAATCAAGATCATGGATGAGTTATACGAAGAACTACAGCGTTTTCTGCATACGTTACGCATCTTCAATGAAGATATGGCACGCGACTGGGATGCTCTTCAATCGACGTGGGAGGAAGCGGATAAATTATGGCGCAATGATGATACGCGCCGCCGCTTCGACAACGATTGGCAAGAGATGGGAAGCGCCCTGCGCATGTACCGTGAGCGATTCGCTGAAGAATACGAAGAGTTCCTACTGCGACGCAAATGGGCACTTGATGAATATTTCGATCATTGAGGACTTAGCTTTTGCCTACACGGTCAGCAGCAATCATGAGGAGTAAACGATGAACAGTACCGATGTCACCCGCTTGCAGAATGCACTCGGCGACCTGCTAAAACAGCTTGAGCGCTTCGACACGGGCCTCGAAGATGGGTTCAGTACGCTGGATGTCGCCTGGAAACGACTGGATGATGTCTGGGATGGGCATGCTTATTCCGACTTCGTCACCAGTTGGGATGAGGTCCGGCAGATGATGCGCCAGTATAACGAGATTTCCGTGCGGTATGAGAACTTCCTGCGGGAGCGGATCGTCGCACTGGGCAACTTTGAGCGCAGTATGTAGAAAGCAGGCAGATGATGGTTAATCCAGCCGATGTCAGCCATCAAATCGAGCGGACACAGCGTGAACTGAATAACATGGTGACACGGTCGCATGAGACCATGTCCCGCGTCAATGAGATGGCTGAGCAGGCGAAAGTGGTGCTGGCTAATCGCGTGAGAGAGGCACAGGAAAGGCTACAGAAAGCCGAACAGGCATTTGAGGCTGCAAAAGAAGCTGTAGAGGACGCCAAACATGCCGTCACAGAGGCCGAAGAAGCGCGGGCAGAAGCGCGACGTGCATTAGCACAAGCACGGGCCAGCGCTTCCAGGGTAAGTGATGATAAAGACGAACGAAAAGCTGCTCGGGATGCACTCGATTCGTGCAAGCGGCATATGAACTCCGCCGAACGTGCTGTTGGGCAGGCCCATGCAGCGGTGAAGGCGGCGGAAAAACAGGTAAAAGCTGCTTATGAAGCGGTTCAGCAGGCAAAGCAAGAACTACGGTCAGCTATCGGCCAGGAAAAGGCCTTTGCCGAGCAGGCCGAGGCCCATCGGGTGCAGGTAGAAGCTACCCACCACGCACTTGAAAATGACAATCGGCGCGCACAGGCCTACCTGAATAAACGTCGGGCTGCCCTGGAAAAGTTCGACAGCATCGCATCGCGACTGCCATATGGATTTGCCCATCAAACCAAAGGGAGCATCTCGCACGGTGCCGGGCAGCAGTCAGTGATCGAGTCAAATGCTAGAGCGATCATTGCGCTCGCCACCTGGCTGCCACAGTTGCTCGGTGGCAAGCATGGATCACTTTACCAGCGAGAACGTCAGAAGTACCTGCGTGGACTAATTAATGATCCTGATCAACCGCGTCATGTTCGCGGCTGGGTCGCCCAGGAACTTAATCGGTTGGAACAAATCAGGTCCGCCCGGAAGAATGGTCAGCGCCCGCCAGGGGGATCAAAGCGACAGGTGCGTGGCATTCCGGGCATTGACGTGGGACATCGCTACCCGGATATCGACCTGGCAGAGAACTTCCGGCTGGAACTGGCTTCTATGAACCGGGCAAGGCCCCAGATCGCGAAACGGCTCGGCATGGATGATCGCTTCCGTTAGGCAACAGCAACACGCCATTCACCAGAAGAATCAACCTAAGAGGGAGCAAACCCTATGAGCAATATCCAATCCATGTTGACCTATTTTCTTGAACGCTATGATGTCCAGTATGAAGCAAAAGACTTCGGCATCGTCATTCCGTTTGCAGGGGAAGAAGCCTATGATGATTACATCATTATCATCCAACTAGAGGAACCCTGGCTGCGCTTTTACATCCCAGCGATAGCGCCACGCCCCGATGCCACACGTTGTCTGCAATTGATGCAGGTGCAGGATCGACTGCGAGGGGCGCGTCTAATCGTCGATAACAGCGGGATTGGGCTGGTCTATGAATTATACGTCAAGGCTGGGCTGGCTTATGAGCAGTTTGAAGCAGCGTTGGATACACTGACGGGCACAGTGTCACTGTTACTGCCGTATTTGTTCTCGCCTGCGGCACAAGTTATTGGGGCAGAATATGTCGGATAACACTTCAACATCGATAGAGAGCATACTCCGAGAAGCTTTGCATTCAAACCAGTACCTACTCAGTCATTTTCACAGTCTTCGCAGCCAATATCAGGATGCTACTGATGGCTGGCGGGATAGAGCTGCACAGGCTTTTTCCTCACAGTATGAAGCCTCAGTGATGGCATCGGTCGACAAATATGAGAATCTAGCTAACACAATGATGACAAGTATTGGGCAATTCATTGACACGTAGCAAGATTGTGCCAAGTCTTACGAGCACGAATTTATAGGTCGTGCCCCATAAGAGTAATTTACTTTCCAATTAATTGAACGAATGATGTGTGCGTCTTCGATCAGATTCCGACTCTACAAGCAGAAGAACAATGGCACTATAGCTTGACATAGCGGTTCGGATAATAAGAAATGGACATCAACAGTTATCGGACGTATAGACGCCTAGAGCGTGTTATGAACTTTCACAGGCAAAAAGCCATGCAATGAACAAAACGGTGAGCCAGAAGCACGGCAAAAGCCAGAGAATGCAGTCTTTTGAGTGTTTCTGGCAAGCGTTCATAGTCACGTGTCAGGCGTCGAAAACGAGCCATCCAGCCAAAACTGTGTTCGACGACCCATCATTGGGGCAGTAGCACAAAGCCCTTTTTAGCAGAAGGCAACTTAACCACTTTCAAGCTTAGGCCGTGCGTTTACGGGGCCTGTTGGGCATCCTCATCGGTATAGCCCTGATCGACAAATGCGACTTCAACAGACTCTCCGGTAACCACCTGAACCTCGGCAGCACAGGGCTTCAATCTGTGCCCGCTCCTGTTCATCAGCGGGTGTCACGATCAAGGCCAGCAGTTGCCCCAGGGTATCCACTGCCAGGTGCGTTTTGCTGCCTTTTCGCCGTTTTGCTCCATCATATCCGGCTCTGGTACCGCTTTACGGGCTGGATTGCAGCATTCTCGAGTCTAGAATCACGGCACTCGGCTGTTCCAGGCGGCCTTGAGCCACGCGCATCAGTTCACGCAGGTTATGCTGCCGTTGCGGCGCATCTTCGCGCATTAGCGTCAGGTAGAGGGCCACAAAGGCCCATTCTTCATCACTCACATTACTTGGATGCGCTTTTCGTTCGCTCATCTCTTCAGTTTAGCATTCTTCCCTAAATGCATAACAGCCTCTAGGTTTAAGACACCCTAGGAGACTCGAACTACTCTGGTACCGACAAATATGGATTTTCACTCGACTGGGATAGTAACAGAAGGGGTATTTCGGTGTTTTCAAGTGATATTTGATCTTTAGGATGAATATCACATAAATTAATGGCGGACTATTACAGCCTTGGACCTGAGGGACTCAGTTTCGTTAACTAGGCATAAAATTCGCTTCAAGTTGGCAATTTCGGCATCAACAGCGAGTAATTTCAGGAATCTTGACAAAAACAGACTCCGTGAAACCATCCTAATAATGCGGGAGCGTGGAAAGAGCCACCGTGAAATCGGCAGGGCTTTAGGTATTCACTGGACACGAATAAGCCAGCTAGCAAAAAGAGAACATTACTGACTGCGTGCAATAAATCGGTTAACAATCTATCCGTATATCTATAAAGATGATTCTGCTGATTGCTAGCTGGCGAACTATTCTACATCTGATTGGTGCCATTCATGTGTCGACTATAAGTCCGACACTTCCTAATGCATTCATACTGACTGATTTCACCAGAAATTCCCAAAACACTAAGTCCAGCTATTACCAAAAAAGATGGGGTTGCTGACAGCCCATAGATTATGCTGTTCATCGCGTAATTCGACTGTACACCAGGTCATTTCCTCAAAGGTCAGCGACCAGGATTGCTCGCCAGCGAGTGCTACTGGCAGTTCCTCTTTTACCTTGCCATTGACGATCAGACGCAGGACATCGCCTTGATGAGCATCGGTCCATTTGACCAGTAGCGTCGCCTCACCAGCAGGCAGAATATCCCCACAGATGGCTTTTTCGCCGGATGCCATGTCTGCTGAGAAGATCAGTTCGGGTCCGGCACTGACATATGAGTGGCCCTTCCGTATAGCGTCCAGAATGGCACGCTCACTGAGTTCTTCCGAGTGTACAACATTGAAGCCAACCCGACGTGGAATATTCGCAGGTGGCTCACGGTGGATGTCGGTGCCGGACGTACAGACCAGTTTATTGCCCAACGTCAGCCAGAGATAATACTGCTGCAAACCCTCTTCATTGAACGGATGCCAAAAGCCATTCCAGATTTCGACACCCAGGGCGACACCCGGACGGGCATCCTCGAACTGCCACATGCAGCCGGAGCAAAAGGGTTCATCAATCGACATGGGGTGGGCAATGATGAGCATATCACCCTGGTCGATGACCTGTTTCATGATGCGATTGACGTCCATGCCTTCAGTAATGTTGAGACGCCACTCGTATAAATGACTGCTGCCAAGTGCCAGCATATGACCATTGAAAGTACTGAGTTCCATGCCACCCATCGCCAGGAAGCCATCTTCGGTCTGGCTGCGATGCTGTTCCAGACCTGTTACTGTGTTGTGGTCGCTAAGGGTGACAAAATCCAGACCTAGGCCGCGCATGTAAGCCGTAAATTCGGGAATATCCCAACTCCCATCAGAGTGAATGGTATGGGCATGCAGATCACCCCGATACCAGCCTGCTTCTGCTTTAGCGACGCGCTGTGAGCCGTCGTACTCAGGTGCGGTTATAGTAAGAGGTTCATCGCTCAGGGTGATCGTGATTTCATAGGTCACGGTATCCGGCGGCAGAATGCGATGTGAAGCGACGAATACGGTCCATGTTCCAGGTTGGATCGGCCAGGAGCCAATGCCGGGTGTGGAATAAACGCCGTTGATGTCTGCGCCTTCCGGCTTGACGATGTTCCAGACGCCGCGAATGCCATCAGGATCATTAAACGACAGGTCGATCTGGTTACGATGAATACGCCCCGTGGCGTAAAATGGCTCAAACTTAAAATCGACATGAATATTGGTTGTGCCTGTCGGCACCTCGAAGGTATACGGATGGTAGGTCTTGGAATCGTGTTTTGTCAGTTCACCACTGTAGTGAAATTGTGTTTTCAGGTCTGTCGTCATTATTTAAGTGTTCCCTTCTACAATCCAATCAAATCGATTCAGTTGGCATAGAATTATCTTGAACGGTCACTCCGGCTAAGGCCAGTTCTTCAGCATAGTGACAGGCAGTGACATGGCCACTGCGTGTTTCCCTGAGTTGCGGCGTTTCTGTCCGGCAGCGATCCTGAGCATAACGACAGCGCGGGTGAAATGCACAGCCACCGGGCGGATTCGCTGGATCAGCAACATCGCCCTCTAACCGAATGCGGTTTTCGTGACGCACGTTTGGGTCGGGTATCAGCACGGATGATAGGAGGGCCTCCGTATAGGGATGCTGCGGATGCAGAAACAACTCCTCCGTAGGCGCATATTCGACGATTTTGCCGACGTACATCACGGCCACACGATCACTGATATGGGCCACCACGCTCAAATCATGGGCGATGAACAAATATGTCAGGCCGAACTCAGCTTGCAGGTCTTTGAGCAGGTTGAGGATTTGTGCCTGTACCGAAACATCCAGTGCAGAGACCGGTTCATCGGCGACGACAAGGCGCGGATTGGGTGCCAGGGCACGGGCGATACCGATCCGCTGGCGTTCACCGCCGCTAAAGGCATGCGGATAGCGGCGAATGTACTCCGGTCGCAGACCAACCCTTCCCAGAAGATCGCGCACCTGTTTTTCTAAATCCTTGCCCTGGGCCAGCTTATTGACTTTAAGCGACTCACCAACGATATCCAGCACAGGCATGCGTGGGTTCAGCGAAGAATAAGGGTCCTGGAATACCATGCGGATTTCTCGGTGGTAGTGCTTGAGGTCGCGCATACCGAGTTTGGCCAGATTGACCGTGCTGCCATCCTCTTTGCTGTAAGTCATCGTTCCAGCAGTCGGGTTGTAGAGGCGCATGATGCTATGGCCCAAGGTCGTTTTGCCACAGCCCGATTCCCCTACAAGGCCGAGCGTTTCTCCCTCATAAATCTCGAAAGAAACCCCATCGACTGCTTTGACATAGCCAACGACACGATTGAAAAAGCCGGCTGTGATCGGGAAGTGCATTTTCAGATCATTGACTTTGAGCATGACATCATCAGAAATCGTTGGCTGCTGAATCGCTTCCTGTACGTCATCAGCCGCCGTAAATGACTCAAACGACACAGGCTGCTTATCGTCGTAGATCAGGCAGCGAACCTGGCGACCGCTCTCTAATGTAAAAGCAGGCGGCACAATCACATCGCAGATACCCGCCTGGGCGAAGTTGCAGCGAGTATGGAATGAGCAGCCACCGGGTCGATTAAGCGGATGCGGAACCATTCCGCGGATGGCGTCCAGCCGTTCTTTATTGCGCAAGGAAAGCTTAGGAATCGAGCGCAGGAGTGCCCGTGTATAGGGATGCTTCGGGTCCGAGAATACCTCCTGAACCGTGCCGCGTTCGACGACTGTTCCCAGGTACATGACGGCCACTTCGTCAGCGATTTCCGCAACGACGCCCAGATCATGTGTGATGAACATGACCGACATGCCCATCTGCGCCTGGAGTTCGCGAATCAGATCGAGGATGTTGGCTTGTGTGGTCACATCGAGGGCTGTGGTCGGTTCGTCAGCGATCAAGAGCTTGGGTTCGCAGACAAGGGCCATCGCGATCATGGCTCGCTGGCGCATGCCACCGGACAATTCAAAGGTATATGAATCAACCAGTTCATCCGGGCGTGGAATGCCGACTTTACGTAAGGCATCGATGGTCATCTGACGTGCTTCCTGCTTGCTAACAGGGAGGTGCCAGCGAATCGCTTCCATAATCTGGTTGCCGATGGTATATAGCGGCGATAGGGACGACATCGGCTCTTGAAAGATCATCGTGATATCTTTACCACGAATAGCCCGAATCTCCCGACTGTGGGGGTCCAGAGCTGCCAGATTGATCGTCTCCCCGGCCCCTGGTTTGAACAGGATGTCGCCTTCCACAATGCGTCCTGGTCGATCAACGACCTGCAAAATGGACCGGGCCATGACGGACTTGCCACAGCCCGACTCGCCAACGACACACAGTGTTTTGCCACGCGGAATGGCCAGATCAACACCATCAACCGCTTTGACAACGCCCTCGTCAGTGAAGAAGTGGGTGTGCAGATTCTTGATTTCTAGCAGGTTATCGACCGGAGTGCTCATATTCATGCCTCGTGAGATTATCATGTGTAGGGATCAGCGGCGTCACGGAGGCCATCACCCAGGAAGTTCAATGCGAGTACGGCAATCACTACACCAATGCCCGGCCAGAACAGCCAGGGCGCTGTCGAAATTGCGCGGATATTCTGGGCTTCTTGCAGCAAGACGCCCCAACTCACGACAGGGGTGCGCAGACCGATGCCAAGGAAACTCAGTGATGTTTCAGCGATAATCATGCCTGGGATAGCCAGCGTCACAACGGCAATAATGTGGCTGAGGAATGATGGCACCATATGGCGCAGGATGATGCGCAGACTGCTGCACCCATCAAGCCGGGCCGCTTTGACGAAATCCTCGGCTTTGAGGGCATAGAATTTACCGCGCACGACACGCGCTAATCCGGTCCAGCCAATGACAGAGAGAATGATCGTAATCAGGAAATAGACTTGCAGCGGCGGCACATCGACCGGAATGGATGCCGCTAGCCCAATCCACAGCGGGATTGAAGGAATCGACTGCAAAAACTCGATCACACGCTGGATAAGGTTGTCAATCCAGCCACCAAAGTAGCCACTGATGCCCCCCAGCAGGATGCCAAAAAAAAAGGCTCATGGCCACGCCGATCAGGCCAATTGTCATAGAGACACGTGCGCCATAGATCGTGCGCGAAAATACATCCTGCCCTAAACGGTCGGCACCCAGCAGATACATCGGGTCATCGGGATTGATGGGGCCAATCAGGTGGATATTCGCTTCAAAAAGGCCCAGGATTTTGTAGGGTGCGCCCTGAACAAAGAAGCCCACCGGAATTTTGACTTCAGGATCAACGACAAAATTGCGGCGGCCTGCGTTGTAATCAATCTCGACAGTATAGCCGTTGACATAAGGCTGTAACCGCAGGCCATCTTCAGTCTGATCGAAAATATGCAACTGTTGCGGCGGTGCATAGGTATAGTTAGCGGCATAAGCGTCAGGTGCGAATGGCGCGAAGAAATCTGCAAAGAGGGCCACAAAATAGATCAAGAATGTGACCGTGCCACCCAGCATAGCCAGCTTGTGTTTCCTGAACTTCCACCAGATGAGCCGCCACTGGTTGGCAACAACGGCAATCGATTCATCCGTCTTGATTTCTGGCGCTATCGTCGTCTGGTTAGCCGCCTGTGTTGTACTCATAAACAAATGTCCCAGTAGGTAAATAGTCGGCTTGCCACTAACGGAAGCGAATGCGCGGGTCCAACCACGCCAGTAACACATCGGAAAACAGAGTACCGATAACGGTCAACACACTCAGCATCATAATGGCGCTACCCGCGAGATACATGTCTTCATTGCGCAGGGCATCGAACAAAAGCGGCCCTGTCGTCTGCAAACTGAGCACAATGGAGACAATCGTCGCGCCAGATACCAAATTGACGAAAATGTCGTTCAGGCTGCTGACGAAGGGATTGAGCGCATGTCGCAGCGGATATTTGATCAGCAACCAATATTCTGGCAGGCCCTTGGTGCGGGCCGTCGTCACATAAGGTCGTCGCAGTTCATCGAGCAGATTGGCGCGCAGGGTGCGAATCAAGCTGGCTGTACCGGCGGTACCCAGTACAACCATCGGAATCCATAAGTGGCTGAGTAAATCGCCGATTTTGGCCAGGTTCCAGGGCGCATCAATATATTCCGGGGAGAAAAGGCCGCCAACGCTCTGACCAAAGTATTTGAAGGAGATGTACAGCAGAACCAGTGCCAGCAAAAAGTTAGGAATCGCCAACCCGATAAACCCAACAAAGGTCGCGACGTAATCACCAGGCGAATACTGGTTCACGGCTGAGTAGATGCCAATCGGAATGGCGACCACCCAGATGAACAACATACTGGAAAGTGACAGGGTAAAAGTCAGGGCCAGACGCTGCCAGATGAGATCATCAACGGGCAAGTTCCAGCGGATGGACATGCCAAAATCGCCTTTAAGCACGATATCCGAAATCCACTGGATGTACTGGCCGATAATCGGCTGGTCTAGACCATAGAATTGGCGCAAGCTGGCCTGTTCTTCTGGCGTGAGTTCCTCGCCCGCCGTTCGGCGTTCTGCTGCCAGCCTGTCTACGTAATCGCCAGGTGGCAAATTGATAATCGTGAACGACACGATGGAAATCGCCAGGAGTGTAGGGATCATGAAAAGCAGGCGCTTGATGATGTATTGAAGCATCTGGCTGGGCCTTCATAACGGTTTGAACTGAACAGCGACTGCTCAGTCGCATAAACATGACAAATGGGGACTACCACGCACGTAGCAGTCCCATAGAGATGTGTGTTTGACTTACTGTTCTGAGATATAGAAGGTTTCAAAATTAGCCGGAGCCGGGCCAGGGTACAGCCAGCCCGCGATGAGCGGATCAGGCACATTGTGCAGGTTGTTGCTGACAACACGATAGTCCCCTGCGGGCAGGCTGAGACCAATGGTGAAGAACTGATCTGCGCTCAGATCGAGCAGTTCGTTCATGAGCGCGGTTTGCGCTTCCAGCGTGGTGGCCTGGCGCAGTTCTTCCAGGATTTCGTACTGACGCTGTAGTTCCGCTGGGGGTTCGATGGGTTCAGCAGTCAGTTCAGCATTGGGGTCCATGCGCTGGTTGTTCCAGGCAATCCAGCCCCAGGCGGCTTCTGGCGTGTAGCCACCAGCAGCGACCAATGGCAGCAGACCGGTACCGTTTTCACCTGCCCAGACATAACCGTGAATATCATCATCCTGGACGCGGGCACGCCATACATCATCGCCAACGATAACCGGATTGGTATCGATACCGACTTCTTCCCAGTTGCGTTCAACGATCTGCATTACATCGACCCAATCTGGGCGGAAGCCCTGATTGACGATGATGTTGAAGGTAAAGCGTTCACCATTCGGCAGCAGACGGAAGCCTTCAGCATCTTTTTCCGGCATGACCAGATCAAGGGCAGCATTGGCAGCTTCGACATCGTATCCAGTGTATTGAGTCGCCAGACGTTCATTATAGAACGGGGACTCTGGGCGTGGGGCCTGCTGATGCGGCACACCCTGGCCGATGTAGACGGTATCGATGATTGTCTGGCGATCCATTGCTTCTGAAAGGCCCATACGGAAGTTGATGTCTTGCAGAACGCTGGCAATGGCTTCGTCAGGGTGATTCAGCTTGAGGTGCAGCAGCATAGTATTAAAGTCGCTGTTGATGACGTTAACGAAATGGTAGTTGCCTGTTTCCATGTTATCAAAGTAGACAGCACGGTTGGGCGGCTGGCTGACTTCACGGTTGGACAGGCTATCTTCGCCATCGATGGTCTTCAGCAAGGCAACCTCAGGATCCGTGACAAGGGTAAAGACGCGCTCGTCAATGTAAGGAAGCTGGTTGCATTCCGGGTCTACTTTGAAGTAGTACGGGTTGCGAACAAAGGTGAAGCGCTCTTCACCGATAAACGGCGCGGTTGGCATCCAGGGTTGCAGTGTGGGGCGCTCAGGATTGTTGTATTCGGAATCCATACCGTAGCTGCCAACCTTGGCAATCCACCACTGGCCGTATTCCTCAAAGCCATCTTCAGCCATCATGGCAGTTACACCATCCGGGTTCAGTTCCATGCTGAACTGGCTGAGGTAATGTTCTGGGAATTGCGTCACGCGAACGCCATAAGAAGCCGATAGATTCTGTAGGAATAGACCATTCGGTGCGGCAAACTTGAATTCAACCGTCAGATCATCGATTTTGGTCACTTCCGCTGGCTGACCATCCACCACGAAGTAAGAATAAGGTCCACCTGGATAGATATCGATATTGGTTTCGACCTGTTCCCACCAGAAGATGATGTCATCTGCGGTGAACAGCTCACCATCAGACCACTTCAACCCTTCGCGCAGGAAGAAAGTATAGGTCGTACCATCATCGCTGATTTCCCAGCCTTCAGCGATGTTCGGGATAACTTCGCTACCATCAACGCTCCAGCGAACCAGGTTTTCATAACCGAACTGACGGAACTCTGCCAGACGGCTGCCGCCATAAAGGTCGAACATCTGGCCACCATAGGTGCCAATGCTTTCATAGGGTTCAACAACGCGAGGATGAACAGGGAGACGTTCCGCAACAGGTGGCAATTCACCAGCGGCTACACGTTCAGCGAGTTGTGGTGCTTCATTGTATGCTTCACACATAACGTCAGATTGGGCAAAAATGCTGGTTGGCAGTACAACAATAGCCAACATCACGAAAAGGCCTAGTAAGCTCATTCGTGTCGTTCTCTTCATGCGAGATTCCTCTCAAGTGTTTGAAGTATCGCAAGTGGTAAAGTGAGCAGTATGCAGTTGTGGTCTAGATGATGGCGTGCACCATCATAAGCACGGGTTTAAAGCTGGATCCGAAGCTTCAAATTAGGGCTGATTGTAGACAGGGAAGACGATCACGAGGTTAACTTTGTTTGGCGCTTGGATTAAGTTCTACTCGTATGAACTTAATATTGGGAGCCTGTCGAACATAGTCGCTTAATATGCTCTTGATGTTGGTCGTATATGATATCCAGAATCCACAGCCACCTCATCAAAACCCCTAATTACTTGGGACCACAAAATGAATTATCAGATTATTCTATAGATGAGTGTAGCCAGTTAGTTTGCAGCATTGTTTGAATGAGACATCAATCGTTCTACTCATGGCAAAGAGAGTCTGATGGCAAAAACACTAACACGAATGCTCTTCATTGTTTTTCTGGCTGTCTTGGTGATCACCGGATGTGATACGACGAGTACGGGTAGCATCCCAGAGGATAGAACCCTTCATATTGTGTCCGGTTCAGAGAATCAGACGCTGGAACCGATTATTCAGACATGGGCATCTGATAACGGCTATGCTGTGAATATGACCTATATGGGCACTGTTGATATTGCGCGCATGTTGCAATCAGGGCAAGTGCCATACGATGCGGTCTGGCCCGCCAATCGGCTCTGGATCGATTATGGAGACACGCACAACCTCACCAAACATGTTCAGAGCATTATGCGCTCGCCGGTCGTGTTTGGCGTTAAGCGTTCTATCGCTGAACGACTCGGCTGGATTGGCGAGGACATCTATATGGATGATATCGTCACAGCTACGGAATCCGGCGAAATCCGCTTCATGATGACTTCGGCGACACAATCTAATTCCGGCGCATCGTTCTATTTTGCGGCGCTAACCGCATTCGCTGAAAAAAGCGGTGATGTCATCACCTCCGATGACCTGGAATCAGCCAATGTGGAAGCCGACATCAAGCGCATACTCGGCACAGTGGATCGCTCCAGCGGTAGCAGCGGCTGGTTAAAGGACCTCTTCCTCGATCAATATGAACGTTATGATGCCATGGTGAACTATGAAGCGCTGATCATCGAAGCCAATCAGGAATTGGAACAGGCAGGCCACGAGCCTCTATATGCTATTTATCCGGTTGATGGTCTGGCGATTGCTGACTCGCCACTGGGCTACGTCGAGCGCAACATAGAAGGCAAAGAAGACATTTTCCTGGAATTGCAGCAGTATTTACTTACTGAAGATGTACAACGCGAATTGCTGAATGCTGGTCGGCGGACGAGTACCCTGGGCATTCAATTGACCGATGCCAATCGCGATGTTTTTAGGCCAGAATGGGGCATCGACGTAGACCGTGTCATCCAGCCGATCCGCTTCCCCAATGCCGAGGTCATCCAGCAAGCACTTGACCTGTACCAGACGTCTTTCCGGCGGCCTTCCTGCACCGTCTATGTGCTCGATTTCTCCGGTAGTATGAGTGGCCAGGGCGAGGCGGACTTAAAGGCGGCTATGCGTACCCTGCTGGATCAATCTATTGCAACGCAGTATCTCTTGCAGGGCCATCCTAAGGATGTCAGTTCAGTGGTGCTGTTCAATGATACCATCATCAATGGTAACCGCCTCGATCAATGGACTGTAGAGGGCAATGACGAAGCCGAACTGCGCAACCTCTATCTACAGATTGAGCGCACACAGGCAGGTAACGGCACCGATATTTTCAATGCAGCGTTGGCTGGTCTGGAACATCTGGAAGAGATTCGTACCCAAGAATGTCTACCGTCGGTCATCCTGATGACGGATGGGCGCGATGGTGGCAATGGCTATAGCGCCTTCCAATCCTACGTCCGCCAATCAGAAAATGACGTACCTGTGTTTGCAATCACATTCGGGGATGCTGACCCAGAACAATTACGACCGGCAACCACGCTGACTTCTGCGCGCATCTTTGATGGTACAAGCGATCTTGTTTCTGCATTCCGCAGCGCCAAAGGCTACAATTAGGTTCCCGAACGCACTACACCGTTCAGGACATACTTAAGGAGCAAATCAGTGGAAACGACTGATAATCGCAGTTCAACACTAAGACTTGTGCGAAGTTTGATCGTTCTGGGTTTGATCGTTGTTGCCGTCGCGGCATTGGCACCCAGCATTCTGAATACAGTCCAGGAAATATCACCGACGGAAACAACACATGTCGAGTGCATCATTGGCAGTGAAAAATCGGGATTCCTTGACAACCAAGAAGTAAAAGACATTCTGGCTCGCGAGTACGGCCTCGATGTCTCTTATCGGCGCATGGGCAGTATCGAACAGGCAACCACTGACTTGACAGGCGTGGACTGCCTGTGGCCCTCGAATACCAGTGCGTTGGAAATTTTCCGCGAGAACAATCCGGAGTTATTTGCAAGCGGAACAGCCAAGAGCGAGATCATTTTCAACTCGCCCATCGTGATTTATGCCTGGCGCCCCATCACCAGTGCGCTGGAAGATGCGGGGCTGGTCACAGAAGCTGCCGATGGTCGCAAAGAAATCGATACGGCTGAATTGATGACGATGCTGACATCTGAGGACAAGCCCAGTTGGGCTGACCTCGGCGTGACGGACCTGTTCGGTGATTTCAACGTTGTGACCACCGACCCAACGCGCAGCAATTCCGGAAACATGTTCTATGCACTGATGGCCAATATGCTCGTCGATGGCGATATTGCTACGATGAGCAATATTGTGGAACAACTGCCGACGATTAAAACCTTCTATGATGCACAAGGTCGGCTGGAAGAAAGCTCCGGCATTCTCTTCGAGCAGTTCATCACCCTGGGGATGGGAGCTTATCCGGCGATTGCCAACTATGAGAGCCTCTTGATTGAACTGGCCGTCAATAACCCGGAACAAGCGGACGCAATCAACAGCCAGATTCAGATCATTTACCCGGTACCGACTGTCTGGTCGTCGCACCCGCTGATTGCGTTGAATAATCAGGGCAAAAGCTTGCTGGATGCTATGCAGGATGAACGTTTACAGCGCATCGCCTGGGAGCAGCATGGGTTCCGCAGTGGCCTAACAGGCATCCAGAATGATGTGACGAAATTTGCTATTCCAGGCCTCGCCAGCGAAGTGAATGCTGTCATCGCTTTGCCACGCTCTAACGCGCTGCTGGAGATGCTTGGCTACCTAGACAGCAATTAGAGGAAATATATAACATACGTTGAGGAGCAGCTTATCTCTATTGGCTGCTCCTTTACAGGGCTTGTCACTGTTGAGCATACAACGGTGAGCCTGCCGGATGGCGTTATTTTTCCGTTGGTACATATGACAAAATTAATGGAAAGCATTTATCTTCTCATGCGGGCCAATCTTGGCCTTTTTGTTTCAGGGGCAAATCGTGTGCCTAGTCAAATGCTATCGAAAAAGATGATATTGATGCGAGATTCATCATTGAGCGTAGCAAAGAAACGCGCAACGTAAACAAACTTTATATGTCTAGTTCACTTCTTGTTGATGTGCTTTGCCTTGCAATATCGTCCAGAAATAATCTTCAAAGCCGTTTTGCCCACCCTTTAGTGCGATTTCGATCTTATCGAATTGAGGATCGGAAGACCGCGCATGGCATAACGGCGCACCAGGGGCGATGGTCTGGATGGCTTGTAAGGCGAAAATGCCAAGTTGGCGGGCCGTGTGACCGGAAGTATCCCCG
>JACKCF010000004.1 GCA_020634165.1 Anaerolineaceae bacterium
GTCTGTATGCCGCACATGGCAATGTACCTGCGATAAATTTGTATCGCCAGTTGGGTTTCACAGAGGTTAGCACGATAGATTCCAGTCGCAAAGAGGCTTTTGATAGAATCAAAATGATTTACAAATTTTAGTCATAATATCGAGGTTTATGGCCTCATGGGATTCAAAATTCAGAATTCTCATCGGCTCGCGATATCTCGAATAGGATTGTGTGGAAAGGTGCTCTACAGTTGCCTATATTACGAAATTAAGAGATAGATAAACAACTGTAATAACCCAGTATTACAACTGCGTACTTGAACGTTTCCAGCCCATATTCTTAGCTAAAATGAAATTTGATTCTTTGTATCAGCAAAGTAACAAAAACAGTAATCCTATTTATAACGCAATATTAAGTTGGTGACCCCGGCAGGACTCGAACCTGCAACCAATTGATTAAGAGTCAACTGCTCTGCCAATTGAGCTACGGAGCCAAGTGCGGAATATCATATAAAAGGGTTGATCGAAAATCAACCCTTTGTACAAATTTCAGTAGGCAAACCTAATTAATCCAATCGCCTGCAAACACACTGTATTCGTCTTCTGTGAGTTGGTATACACCTGTACCAGAAAGATCGCGAATCAGAATGTTATAGCCCTCGGTCAGCTTGGCGCTATAAGCCAGATAATTTCCATCTGGACTGAAGACAGGCCGAATCTCGTCATAGGGTGCCGTCGCAACTGGAACATTGCCTGGCGCGGGCTGACCATTTGCCAGACCAATGATAAAGATTTCGTGGTTATCAGGCGTCACAGAAGCGGCGGCGCTATAGGCAAGCAAAGTAGCATCAGCGGAAAAGCGAGGATATGCCTCCACAATAGCTTCGCCATCGATTGTCAGGTCCACTGTGACAAAACCTGTTTCTGTAAGGGCCTGTGTCATGTCAAACAGGACAAGATCAACCCGCCCTGTTTCATCCTCGCGAACTGCCGCGATGTAACTACCATCACTGGAAATGGTCGGCTGACGATATTGGGCATCATCACGACTGATGACGACCATTTCATTTGTCGTCAGGTCAACCATATAGATACCAGAAGGCTCCTCGTTGATATCGCTCCCAATGAATACAATCTTGTTGCCATCTCGCGTGGCTTGTACATCGACGATAGTATAAATACCGCTCTGATAAACAAACGAGAAATCAGTCGGCAAAGCTTCCGGGTCAGCCAAATTCAGTTGATAGAGAAATGACTGACGCTGTGACGTAAAAAGACGCAAATAGGTAGCAATAGTTGCGTCTGGATTAACGCTAACACCTTTAATCAGGTCTTCGTTCACTCTGGTGAATGCTCCGTCATCTGCCAGCCGATAAAGACGGAAATTCAGGAAATCACGTGAGACGATAGGCGAACCGCCCCAGGCATAAATGCTTCCAGTGACATCACTGGGCGGTAGTTCAAATTGACGCAGCAGAACCTCTGTCGCTTCTGCTGTTGGCGTGAACGTTGGTGGCAGGTCAGGCGTTTCAGTCGGCGTGGGGGTTGCTGTTGTCAATGATAACTGCGTTGCTGTCGCATCTTCCTGGGCCTGGGCGACGGCTGTGCCAGTCGAGACAAAGCTATATTCGGCAGTCTGAGTGAATCCTTCTATACGCGCTGCCTGCGCAGTTACCTCAGCTTCACGTTCAGCCTCTTGTTGCTTTACGGCTGAGATAATGACGAATGCTACTCCAAATGTGAAAACTGTAAATACTGCTAAACCAATCAGTGCATAGCGCAGTTCGCGCCGTTTGATGCCTGGTATCCACTCCTCGTCAGGGTTGCTCTTCGGATTCGCATCTTCATGTTTGCGCTGTTTTTCGACCTTTTTAAGCGCCTTCTTCGCCATGGCATTATCAGGATCGAGACGCAGTACATGGTTGAGTGCGTCTTCCTTCTCGACAGGATCGTCAAGTAGGCCAGCCAGCGCCTCCCAACCTTCGAGGCTATCAGGGTCGGCTGTAACTGCCTGACGTAAATAATCTATGGCAGCCTCATTATCCCCCACATCCATCGCAGTCAGACCACGTTGCAGCAGATCGCTCGCGTAATCCTCACCCATAGCCTTATGACCTCATTCGTAGTCGCTCAATAAGCGTTCGTTTGTTTGCAATATATAATCGCTCGTCAGCACAATATTCGGCGCTACGGGCTAAACAAAACCTGCTGCGCCTGACGATCATTGTCCGTGATGCGCGTCACCTCGCGTGTCTCGACATTGGCTGCATACACCTGGAAGCGATCATCAATCCGATTGCTGATGAAGATGATATGCTGTCCCGCAGGTGACCACACAGGTGACCGATCTTCCGCCGTCTCTCCGGGCGTGATGATGCGTGCCTGCGTCCCTTCCAGCGTCATAACGACAATATCAGCGTCCCCACCTTCATCGTTCAGGTATACGATCTGGGTCGTATCAAAGGAGAAGGACGGCGAGAAACTATTGCCTCCATCATCTGTCAGGCGCTGAATCGTAAACGGTGCATCACCCTCGCCAGAAAGGTTAAACGTCAGCAAATAAATATCAGAGAAACCAGGTGAATCCTGGTCAGAGGTAAAAACGATAAAGCGTCCATCACGCGACCAGTTTGGATCACGGTCGACATAGTCATTTTCCGTCAGTGCAGAAATATTGTCCGAAGCGATATCCAGCAGCAGCAGGTCCTGATCACCATCTACGTTGGCAACAAATGCTACCTGTTGGCCATTGGGCGACAAGACGGGCTGTGATGCATCAGCCGTACGCAATTCCGTTAGCTGGCGAGCGCTACCGGCATCTGTCAAAGGCGCAATGAAGACTTCATCGGCGACATTGCCATCGCCATAGTCAACCTCGCGAACAAAGACCATCTGCGAGCCATCGAACGATAGCGACACATCGCGAATATCACTGGCCAGTGCTTCTATATCAACGCCATCACCACGTATACGATACAGTCCCGTTTCGGTCTGGCCATCCGCACGGGCCACAACCAGCAAGCGATATTGATCGACACCTAAAGGCGTTGCGGTAGGTTCGAGTGTTTCAGTCGCTGTTGGCGTGAATGTCGGCGTGAATGTCGGCGGTAGCGACGTAACATTGGAGCGCGTCACGACGATATACGGCGGCGTATTAGTTGGGCGTGGTGTCGATGACAATTCCGGTGAAGGCGTGATTCTCTCAAGCGCGGCATTGGTAGCCTGTTCAGCAATTGACAGTGGTTCTTCCTGCGGCCCACGCAAATTGTTGACGAGAATAATCACCATGCCCACGATAGCGATCAGTATGACGCCATACAGCAGCCGACGCGCGAGAACGGTGTCGTTATCGCCAGCCGTACGGTTGGGTTCAGGACCAGGTGAATACGAGGGCGTCAGCGACGGTGATGTGGGACGACCTGTACTTGCTGCCGAAGTTCCCGTTACGGGGCCAAGCCGAGCCAATGCTTGCTTGGCTGTGGCATTATTGGGATTGATTTGCAGCACTTTTTGCAAGCAGATACGGCGTTCAGCCTGGGTCTTAACGACGGTAGCCAACCAGATCCATGCCTGCTCGTTATTTTCATCAAGCTGAATTACTTGCTCTAATAAACGACGTGCTGTCGCGACGTTGCCACTGCGGGCAGCGGCAACACCCTGTTGTAGCAGTTCGCGCAAACGATTGTCAGCCAACGCGCTTGCTCCATATGTGTCAGTTGAGTCTAAGGTCAGTCGATATGACTTCTTTTAAGAGTGTATCATGCCAAATCATACATGAAGTTTGAGATTTGCGCATATTAGCCCAAGTAAAGGGGGATTTACTGAAGCCAGACCTATGAACCAAGCTGGTCACCCATATCTGGCAAGCTGCGATCAGATGACCAGGGCGCATAGGGGGCACCCGTAAGCCGCGCCAACCCAATCAGAACTCGATCATAGTTCACACGCCACCCCACGAAACTACGCCAGGCTTCTTCTTTGTCATCAACCAGCCGGATACCCGTTTCGGCCAGTTCATCCCATACCTCATCAAACTCATCTCGGCTGATACTGATGGGGTCATCTGGCTGTGGATCAGGATCGTAGGTTATACTGAAAAAATCTGCGATCCGGCGTAGTGCAATAAACCCCGCCCGTATACAAAGCACACATTCAAGAACACGCGGACCAGCAACACAACTATCGAAAAGTGCCGCTGCATCCAGCACCGCGCCGGAAGCCGTCACCCAGGAACGATCTGCCATTGGCGAACGAAAAAACACAAGGATCGTCAGGGATGTATGGTTCTCCTCGACCTCGACGAACCATTCTTCCCAGCGTATCCACAGATTTGTCAGCCCTTGCAGGCTACCCTGGTTACGATAAATCCGCTGCAACATCGTGACACCAAAGGGCGGTGCACCCGCACGGACTTCAAGCATGGCCACCTGCTTTTCCCTCTGGGAGAAGGCGCTATAGATCGTCGGCACATAGGCAATGAATAGCGCCACAATCACCATGCCGATGGCGGCGTCAGAGAATGACAAGATCATATTGGGCAAGTCGTTGACTGGCGCATAACCCAGAGTAAGCAGCGACGACCCGCTCAGTAGAAAGGCCTCATACAGGGAACCAAAGACGTGACCTGGCTCCATACTGTCGATGGAGAGCCCCCAGTAAATGGGAGTATAAGCAACGACCAGCAGCGCCAGATAAACAAATGGCTGAACGACCACAATCACTGGTGCAAAAAATGCCAGCACGCGGTCACGTTCTTCATAAGTGGTTGCTTTACGCACACGCTTTAGGAACAGGCGGTAGATATAGCTCCAGAAAATACGGTTCAGCCAGACGTTTTCACTGCGAGGTAGCACGAACGTCCGTATCACAGAAATGACTGTGAACAAAATCAGCAATATTCCCAGTGCAACACATAGGATTTTGAACACTACAAGCATCGAGTATGTCCCTGTTTTTATGCAGCAATATACAAATGATTATGCACTTTTTACAAAAGTTATATGTTTCCATAAGCAACTGGCGATACAATGAGAGAAAGATAGAAATTATGAATTATTTCTAAGTTCGACGACGACATCGCTGCACCACAAAAACAGAGTTCAAGGATAAACAAGGCTAATGGATAATACAAAAATTCATCGCATTACAGGCAAGTCTGAATATAAAGTTAGCAGCGATTCACCCAATGCAACCCAGGAGTTCCATCTCAAAGAGCGGCACTCCGATATGCCGCCCCGTTATGTAGGCGACGCAGAAGAAACAATTCCAGCCGCACTGCGTTTTTACGTAGGTGATGACAAAATAAATTACTTTGATGTCATGGTCAACAATGATCTGGTGATTGGCCGTAAGAAGGCGTCCGACGACCGCCAGGTCGATATCGACCTGACACAGTACAAAGCCCAGGAACTGGGTGTTTCTCGTCATCATGCCATCATCCAGGCCCATCGTGACCGCATTGCCATCAAGGACTTCAACAGCAGCAACGGCACCTTTATCAATGACTACGTGCTCAAGCCCATGTTCTCCTACCGTCTGCAGGATGGTGATATCGTTCAGCTTGGCAAATTGAAGCTAACCGTCGAGTTCCTGCCTGATCCTGAATAGCCTTAGTCAATGGGTTAGCTCGCGAGCATCGCGGTGATATTACGGCTCATCTGGCGCACGAGTGCCCTATTGAGCGTGCTGTTGCTCATCGCGAGCATTGGAGCCATCTTACTTGGCCACAGCAACAGAGAGGCTGTTCTCGCTCGTTATAGCCTGAATGATGTTTTTGTACAGGGCATCGACGAAGATGCCAACATCTATATTCACGATCTAACAACTGATTTGCGTGTGCCATTGACAGCCGATGGTACGCGCAATTTTGGTTTTATTGATACGCCTGACGGCCAGCACATTCTGTTCATTAGCGATGACTGCCAGGGACAGTTCGGCCTATGCCAGATGGACCTCGACGGTCATAACAAGCGTCTTCTAGCGGATAATCTGCCCCGTAATGCTGCCCCTGGCACAGGAGCCAGTTGGTCGCCAGATGGCACACGGCTGGCTTTTGTTAGCCCATCGGCGAGCAATGTTCGCCAACCTGCCCTTTACGTATTTGACTACCTCGCCTCACAATTACAAGAGATGCCTACGCCGCTTTACATGGATTGGGATGCCCCGCTCGTTTGGGAGCGTGACAGCAAAACACTGACTTTTGTCGTGGCTCAACCGCGTGTATTTGTCGGCTATCGCTTTGATGTCGAAAACGGTGATCGTCCGCAGGCTATTCATACCTGGCTACAAGGCACCTGGAACGCCCGCAGCAATGTACTCGATGCCTTTGATACAATTTTCGTCGTCAAGTCTCAGGAGGCGCTAGAGGGACAATTTGACCTGTATTTGCTTGATCTGGCATCTGGCGCATCATCTAACCTGAGCAATACGCCACTCACCAATGAGTCCGATGCTAACTTTGCTGAAAACAGCACCACACTGGCTGTCATCAGCGAGCTGGGGGATGCTCAGATGCTATCCGTCATTTCAGCAGATTGGTCAAGATGGCAGATGGTAGCTGTCGCTACCGATTCGCTTGCATTTCCAAGCTGGATCAAAAACGATAGCGCCATCCTCTATTATCACGGCACAACAAACGCATTCCGAGCATGTGTCGCTTCTTTGGAAACATATGAGAGCGAATGCCCTCTCATGTGGGCACCAAATATTGTTTTTCTTGATGCAGGGGGCTAATACTCAGATGTACTGCATCATGCCTTTATATAAATCGACTGTCGCCTGAGCAATACTTGCATGAGTATAGTCATTTAAAACACGCTGGCGGCCCTTTTTGGCCAGTTCCTGTTGCAGGTCACAGTCATCATGCAACTTCTGCAATAACTCGGCGATGGCATCGGCACTGCCCTCTGGCACAATCAGCCCAGCATCACCGACCACAAATGGAATTGCGCCACTATCGCTGCCGATTACAGGTACACCACTTGCCATCGCCTCTACCAGCACGCGCCCGAACTGCTCTTTCCAATTAGGTCGTGTCAGGGAGGGCAGCACCAGCGCATCGAAATCATGATAGACAGAAGGCATCTCCGAAGATGGCATCCATTCGGTGAAGGTGATGCGCTCCGTAATGCCCAATTGTTCCGCGAGCTGCTTAAGTTCTTCGCTCAGTGGGCCGCTGCCAACCAGATGGAGACGCCAGTCAAAATCGAGGTGGGAGACGGCATCCACGAGCAAGCGAAGCCCTTTTTCTTCCACCAATCGCCCCACGTAGCCAATCGTAAATGGCCGATTTGATTTTTGGGTAACAGGAGCAAAAAGGTCGGGGTCTGTGCCAAACTGGGGAATCACAGCAATCGCTTTTTTGAAGCCCTTCGCCCGATAAACATCCGACGCGCTATATGTTCCAGCGATAGCAGCGTCAACATTATGCATCACCCAGGATTCGCCCCAGTTAAATGGCAGCGGATAGTTCCGGTAAATGTTCTGCCAGGTGAAGAACAATGACCGTGCGCCAATGCGTCGGGCATGATACAGCGCATGCCACGTGGCAGCGTTATAGGGTTCCTCATCAATATGCACGATATCCGGCTTAAAGTCACTTAGCAGACGTGGCAAATCAGGATAGTAATGAAAGTGGAAGTTGCCATTGAAGCGGATCGGCGTTTGCTTCAGGGTGTAGCCTTCGGTGTAGACTCGTTCGAGTTTCTGCTCGCCACGTTCATCACGCCAGGAAGGTGGAACTGCGACCATCAACTCCACACCCTGTTTGGCAATGAGTTCGAGCTTGCGCTGGTATATCCCGACAATGCAGGCTTTGGAAAGCATGAATACGCGCACGATCGTTCGCTCTGAGGACGTTGACAGGTACAGTTAGTGGTCAAACCAGAGGCTGATAGAGAGCAACTTGCCCATTAACACAACAAGCCTGTTGTAGAGGATACAACAGGCTTGCCGCAAAATATAGTTCCCAAATAAGAGAGGGGTATTTGAGGTGCTTTCTGTGGGTCAGCATCCTCTGTCGTTGGCAATTGAATTGTCTCACACTAACCCCCTTGGATTAAGTGATGTTTGTCACAAACGAACATGACGTTCGTCGCAGCACCTTAATAAACAGAAACGATAAACCAGTATTGTAACTTCCGTGCTTAAGCCCCACGGATGCGGTACACTCGACGATTATATCAAACGAAACAGTACGATCATGCGTATTAACCGTCGATCCACACGTCCCCTATTTGGTTCCAGAAACAGTCATTTTGGTGGTTGCTTTCCCTCACTGTTCATCATCAGTGTCATTATTGGCATGCTTGTCATGTCGCGGGACTGGATCGTGGAGTGGTTGCTGAATGCCAACGTCAGCCAGCAATCTATAGAGCGCGCACAAGCCGCCTTCGCGCGTGGCGACCTCGGCAATACAATCAAACAAGCAGAAGAATTGTGGGAAGCGTCACCAGAAGATACGGAAGCACTCATCCTGTTGGCCAGGGCACTGGTTTATAACAGTTATGTCGATCAGCAGTTCGAGGCGGATCGACGACGCGCTCTGCAACTTACAACAGCGGCATATAATCAGCCTTTGCTGCGCACTCGTGTGCAGGCGATCCATGCCTTTGCGCTACAGGCCAATGATCGGGCTGGAGATGCTACTCGGATGGCTTCAGCAGCCACCCAGCGCGATTATAATAACGTCACGGCCAGGGTAGCTCTCGCCCTCGGATACGCGCAGCAAGGCCTTTTTGACCAGGGTCTGCGCGAAGCACGTACAGCCGTCGAACTTGCGGATAATACCGAAAGCGCATGGCGCATGGACGCCTACCGCACTCTGGCCATCATCCTGAGCGATATGGGCCGCTATGGAGAAGCTATCGCGGCTATCAATCAGGCGATTGCCATTCATCGGCGTATGATTCCGCTGTACTTTGAACGCGCTCTTTACGCCATGCAAACCAGCGATACCAGCAGCGCCACCGCCGCCTACTTCCAGATCATCGCCCTCAGCGAAAATAACGCAAAAGCCCATCTGCGCCTGTGCGAAGTATCCATTCGTCTGCGCGAACGGGAAGCCGCTATCGAGTACTGCACCCAGGCGACAGAACTGGCTCCCGCATGGTCAGAGGGCTGGTACCAGCTAGGGCGTGAGTATTTTTTGCAGGGCAATCTCGTCCAGGCACGGGATTCCCTCAAGCGCTGCACCAGCCTGCAAACCCTCCAGAACATGCCTGTCGAAGGGCGTCAGTTTGAGTGCTGGTATCTTCAGGGACAAGCTGCTGAAGCGCTTGGTGACTGCGAAACGCTGGTTCCGCTGTATAACCAGTTCCAGGCGATGGCTGCCAGCTCCAATATCGAGCAGACCTGGACCTACCCACCAGAAGGCCCTTCCATCTGCATCCAGCCTGGAAGTTAACGACTTTTATACAGTTCCTGTTGCAACAACCAACGACCCCCTGCGTATAGATGCTTAGAAATATCATCTGATTATCAAGGGGGAAATCATGTACGAGAAACCTAAGAACGATTTTAGAGGCTCACGCTCGATTACATCCGTCGCCGCTGTGCTCATCATCCTGGGTGCGATCTTCCTGCTGCTGAATCGGCAGCCAGATGCAGCCGTTGTTACCGGCAGCAGCACGACAATTGTTGATACCATCGTCGGCGGCATCGCTGGCCTGATTGGTGGCATCGTTGGCCTGGTTGGCGCGCTGGTTGGTGGTGTACTAGGACTGGTCGCCGCAATCATCGCTGGTACGCTTGGGCTGGTCGGCGGCATCATCGGCATCGTGTTTGGTGTGCTGGGTGGCATCCTGGGACTGGTCTTTGTGCTGGTGCCACTGGTGCTGATCGTTGCAGGCGCCATTCTGCTTATCCGTGCGACCCGCTAACGCCTAGCGACTACCTAAGAAAGGGCTTCTCATGTCTCAGAAGCGCGGACAATCCGGCTACCGCTCGCTTTTCTGGCCTATCATTCTGATCGGCGTCGGCATCACCTGGCTGCTGATTAATGCGGGCATCATCAGTGGAGCGAGTGTGGCTGCCCTAGTGCAACTTTGGCCCATCCTGCTCATTGCTATCGGGCTTGACCTGCTGTTTGGGCGATCATCGTTTGTAAACGGCGCAATCATCGGCACCATTACAGTGGGTATACTCATCGGAGCCATGATCTTCGGCCCTTCCCTGGGCCTGGTTCCCACAGCCGAACGCCAGGAAGAAACGCTCACATTCGCGACCAACAATGCGGAAAGCTACGAACTTTATTTGAAGAGCGGCCTGGAAATTGTCAACGTTGACGCTGGAACCGATGACACCGCTCTGATCGTAGCCGACCTTGTCTACTATGATGAGATCAGCTCCACTGACGAAGGTTCCAGCCACCGCAGCGTTGCTATCCAGGAGACCAATTCTCCTGCCAAGTTTTTCTCATTTCCTGTGTCCATCATGGACAGTGATGAGCCGCAGGACTGGCAAATCGCCCTTAATCCCAACCTGCCCGTCACGCTGACCATTGAAAGTGGTGTCGGTGAACTGAATGTCAATCTCGCAGACATCCATCTGGCGGGCCTGAATGCTGACCTCGGCGTTGGCGAAGCAACCATCGTGCTACCCATGCCACAGCAAAGTTACGCCGTCAGTATAGACAGCGGCGTTGGCGGTATCATTCTTGATTTGCCAGACGACGCAGCCATTCATATGGAGATCAATGCCGGTGTTGGCGGTGCCAATGTACCTGATTGGCTGCCACAGGTATCTGGCGAGGATCACGTCGTCGGCGTCGATGGCATCTGGGAGACAGAAGGTTTTGCCGATGCAGATACGACGATTACTGTCACCATCAACGGTGGCGTCGGCAGCGTAGAGGTTCATTAACAAAGTGAACCGTTTCCGGCAAAAATCCGTAGAAAGTTATACAGACACGAACACAAACATGTCCTGAGTGACATCTAACGAGGAGAAACTCATGTCAAACGAAATCGAACCCAAAGAAAAGCGTAAGCGCGATTCCCAAAATGTTGAGTGGCAATTTGACTTCGCTAACCTGGGCGAAAGCTTCAAGAATCTGGTCGGCTCACTGGCGGGTGACGAAGAAACCAAGCACGCCAGCTTCAAGCATCCGGTTGAAGGTGCCAGCAGCGCCTCGGTAGAAATTGGTTTTAGCGTTGGCAAAGGCAGCATTCGCCCACTACTTAGTTCTGGCAACCTCTTTGAAGCCGACATCACCTATGTAGGCGAAGTCGAATTCGAGGCTGAGGGCGAGGAACACAAGCGCATTCGTCTGGCGCAAAAGCACCCCAAGAATGCTTTCGCACCGATCCGTCAGGGCTTCCGGGCATTGGCAGACCGCACCGATCTGGAATGGAACATCGGTCTGGCGACAGGCGTCCCGCTTGACCTGAATATCGATGGCGGCGTTGGCCCGATTGAGGCTGACCTGACCGGATTGACCGTCAAAGAACTGGACATCGACAGCGGCGTGGGTACCATGCACGTCACCCTGCCTGTTCAGGATGAGGCCATCAATGCCGAAGTTGACAGCGGTGTCGGCCAACTGACGATTATCGTTCCTGAAGGTGCACACGGTTCACTGGAAATCGAAGGTGGTGTTGGCGAAGTCCAGATTTTGGTTTCACCAAATGCAGCCGTCTATCTTGAGGCCGAAAGTGGCCTCGGCAGCATCCAGACGCCAGACAATATGAAGCGCATTTCCGGCAAAGGTGAGTTCCTGGGTAACAGCGGGGAATGGCGCACCGAGGGCTATGAACTGGCCCAGAAGCGCCTGCGCGTTCAGTTCGATGGTGGGGTCGGCAGCTTCCGCATTTCGCACCATCGCAAAGCCTAACAACACACCCAACCTGTAACAGAAAACGGGCGCTCTGTATTGAGCACCCGTTTTTGATTTCACTAGTTGATTGCCTGCCCTAGCTAACGCTGGCATCCTCGGCTGGTGCTTCCGGCAGATCGTCTTCTTCATCTTCCCAACTGATGATCCAGATACACAGCCCCGCCACCAGCACGCAGGCGACAATGAGCGCGATCCACTGGCCAATCGCCAAACCCACATCACTGGCGACAATCGCCAGCATGATAATCATACCCGCAGAGAGCACAATCCAGGCTGCGACGCGCGGATGTACCATAGCCCATTTGACAAGCGGAAAGTTCTGCATTGATCGAATCCTAATTACCATAACTCGGCTGGAGCGATAGTAGCAGATTCCAGCGGCAGATTGCAAGGTACGGCCAGGAAACAAAAAAGGCGCGCCGCAGCACGCCTCTTGCATATCCGTCATAAATCATCGGGCTAGATCGGCTGGAGAACGCGATCTTTGCGCAGTTGCTTCCAGAGAATGGTCATCGGATTGCTGGCAGTCGCTTCTTCTACGACTTCGCGCCAGACAGGCACTTTGATTTCGTTCAGCGTAATCGGCTCATAACCAGCACTATTGAATGCCTTGACAGTCGCTTCTGAAATTGACGACGGCAGGAATATAAACCCTACTTCGCTTTGCAGTTCTTTGGAAGATTCCTCGACAGCTTTGACCATCAACTGCGCAATAGCCTGGACCGGATACCCATTCGCAAGGTAGAACTCATCCATACGTGTGACAAGATTCTCAACCGTCCAGCCCATCAGGCCGACCATTTTCTCGTCTTCACCGGCTGCCAGCAGGTAGCTCTTCTGGCCAAATGTCATCATGACATCCATGCGAGAAATCGATTTACCAGTGCGCTCGCTGATGAAATTGGCAATGGAATCTGCATTGCCCGGCATCCCGCGTTTAACAGTAAGCCCTTCAGCCGATTGCACCACAGTTGTTTCCTCTTCATTCGGTACGGGTTCGCCACCCTGGCCCGTTAATTGCTTGCGGATTTCTCCCCACTGGGCCTGGACCTGTTTCCATGTATCTTCTACTGAGCCATCGTTCCTGATGACTACATTGGCTTTTTCAAGCTTTTCGTTCTGCTTGCCCTGGGCAAGAATGCGGCGCTTGGCATTTTCTTCGCTCATCTTGCGGCGCAGCACCAACCGCTTGTACTGGGTCTGAGGCTTGGCATCAACCACCCAGACAGCATCGACCATATCAGCCAGGTCGCCTTCCAGCAGCTTGATGGCCTCTACAACCACAATGCGCTGCTTGGCGCGCTTCACCAGTAAATCAATCGCCTGACGAATGATGGGATGAGTGATTTTTTCGAGTTTTTCCATCGCCTGCGGGTTAGAGAAGACAATCTGCCCCAGCATATCGCGATTGATGCGCTTATCTGGACCAACGATGAATTGGCCAAAGGTCTGGATAACAGGTTTATACGCCGGAGCACCGGGCATCAATGTCTGATGACCGAGTTTGTCTGCGTCGATTGTATACGCCCCCAGGTGCTGCAACATCTGTCTGACGACGCTTTTACCGACAGCTATATTCCCCGTGAGGCCGATCACATATTTATTTGGCCAATGACCCACGGCTACACCTCCGCGCATTATGTTGATGACAATTCATTTTTTACAGGCTTATCCGATAAGCTGGCATCGGCTCATTGACGCATAATAAGTGTGGGCAACTGCCACACTTTATGACCTTCGATGACAACTTTTCGTATCTCATACTAACTTGTTTGCAGTATACCATCAAAATTATGTTACTGCATTTGGCCACAATCCAAACGTAAGAAAACCCGCGCCCACCAACGCAAAAACAAAAAGCGCCCCCATCATCGGGAGCGCTATAAATAGAAGGAGAAAAATGGAGCTTACGCAGGTGTGCCTTCTGTGACCTTGGCAGCCTGTAGTTCCAACTCAATCTTGATTTCCTTGCTGACCAGAACGCCACCTGTTTCCAGTGCCTGGTTCCAGGTCAGACCGAAGTCTTCGCGGTTGATCTTTGTGGAAGCCGTGAAGCCCCCTACCTGTTGACCCCAGGGATTGGTGCCTTCGCCAAGGAAAGTTACATCGAGCGCTACTTCGCGGGTTGTGCCACGAATTGTCAGATCACCGTAAACGGTTGCCTCGGTGTCGCTTGTTGGTTCAACACGGGTGCTGGTGAAGGTCAGCTCTGGGTAGTTAGCTGCATCGAAGAAATCGGCACTGCGCAGGTGATTGTCACGATCTCCCACGCCTGTGTTGACGCTCGCAACCTGAATGGTTGCATTCACACTGGCATCGCCAGGATTCGCTGGATCAAATTCGATGGTTGCGGCGAAATCTTCAAACTTCCCGCGGACGGTTGTGAACATCAT
This sequence comes from Anaerolineaceae bacterium, assembly GCA_020634165.1. Lineage (GTDB taxonomy): Bacteria > Chloroflexota > Anaerolineae > Aggregatilineales > Phototrophicaceae > Phototrophicus. The sequence goes on from JACKCF010000004.1 coordinate 14,206, forward strand.
GTGTTTGGCCGTAAAGCCAACGTTGCTATGTGCGGTATCAACATTCCAGATAGCCATGTCTGTATCTCCTAATTGGGAATTTTCACGTTAAACGGACCTTAGTCCTCTTTACGGACACTACCATAGCACACATCCTTACCCGTTTGGATAAGTAGTCAATGAGAAAGCGGACGACGGTCCACTTAATGAATGGCATACATTTTACATAGGCTGGCATTACAAAAGAAAAAGCCCTTCGCAGCAGTTTACGAAGGGCTATTTTGACACTTACAGGTTAGGTTCCAGGAACGCCGATTGGAGCAATCGGGGTTGTACTGCCACCGCCTTCCCCTGGGCCAGGTGTGGCTGTTTGGCCAAGCTCACAAGCTGTCTGGGCAGCATCACGCTTACCGCCTACAGACGGATCATTCTGCATCTGCAAAGCGTTGTTGTACTGCACGACTGCCTGACAGCTACTAAATGAAGCCATCAAGGCATCCCCATAAGCAACGTATTGGCCATATAGCAGGCTGCGAGCATTTTTGTAGTTCGACGACAAATTGAGCACACTGTTCAATAAGCGAATCGCTTCGCCAAAGTTCAGGTTAAGGTAGGTTTGCGCGCTCAGGTACAGGCTAGCGACTTCACGCTCGAAGGCCATTTCGCCAATATCGCCGTATTCGGCAGCACGGTCGGTCAGCAGGATTGCCTCTGCCAGACTACCTCCTGGAGCACGGAAATTTCTCTCGGCCTCATTAATCAGCGCGTTAAACAGCATCTGGTCGATGCGCGCTTTCTGATAGGTTTCATCCAGTGCCTGGATGGCTTCCAGCGTATCAATAGCTTCCATGACATCGCCTTCTGCCAATAATTGTTCGGCCTCGGTAAGCAACCCATCCAAATCATACGGGCTGTTGCTCGTTGGCACAGTATTAACCACATCAGACGAAGTGGCTTCTGGCTCTGGTGTGGCTGTCACCAAAGATTCGGTGGTCGCCGTCGCTTCTGGCAGTGCTGTCTGCGTGGGCTGAGATTCCAGAAAGCGCGCCGTCGCTTGTGGTGCAAGTGTGGCAACACATGGCACAACCGGAACCATCGCTTCCAAGCTTATCAATCGCTGCTGTGCCAACGAAAAACGCCCCTCGTTCAGGTCCGTCACAATGAGTTGGCACTGTTGGTCGATCAAAGCCGCTTCTTCCGCTGTTGCCTCAGAATAGGCAATCTTCAAGCCATCGGACCAACCAGCCATACCTGCAATCAGCACAATCGCTGCCGACATCAACACCATGAAGAAGCCCAGACCGCCCCAGATGAGACAGCCAGGACCGCCACCATCATCATAAGGTTCATACGGTTCAGGTCGGACGTCCACAATCGCTTCATTCAGATTCGGTGGACGTGTGGGTTGCGTGTCGTGCAAAGGATCTGTCATACGTGTGTTCCGCAGATAACCCCAAGGGCGGTTTTACAAGAGAGCGCATTATACAAAGACGATGTGATAATCGTACAGTGACGCTTACCCTACGTTGGTCCGCCTCACTGGCAAACAAAAAACAGGCCGCACATGGCGACCTGTCTTTTATCATTGACGTTTAATCTGGCTTAGAAGCCGAAATTCGCGTCGTTCGGGTCCATCATTTCAACATCAGCCGGAACTTCAAAGCTCACTGGCGAGTCATTCAGAGCGCTCAGTTCAACCCAGAAGCTGAAGTCGACAACAATCGGCTCTTCCAGTTCAGGATCGAGCATCGCACCATTGATGGTAGCGTCAATGTTGACTTCAATGCGATCCACTGCACCGAGGTCACTGTTCACACGCTGGTTGACCTGGATGACGCCATTCTGAAGCACCATCGGCAGCAGCATACCAACGCCCATCGCCATACCGGATTCATCGACAGCGGCCAGTTCAGTGATGGCTTCACTGAATTGTGGTGAGCGAATCAGGGTACCGAGGTCAACAGTGAATTCAAACATATCGCCATTGCGGACCTGATTCAGGAAACCTTCGATTGACAGCAGCGCCATCAGTTTTTCCTGAGTGGCTTCATCAAATTCGGGCATATCGCCACCGAACTGGTCGGCCAGGGCCTCAGGATCGGTCAGCATACCGAACTGATCAGCAAATTCAGGATCATTCATCATTTCAATCAGGTTAACGCCACCCCACTTCTCGTCGACCTGAATGTAGAGAATGCCATCATAGATAACAAACGGCACAGCGCCAGAATCCGCTTCGCCAGCGATATCGAAGCTGGTATCGGTCATCAGATTCATCGAAAGCGGGAACTCAGCAGTTGCGTCGATTGCGACAGGGCCAACGCCGGTGTGGTTGAAAACGAGATCGCCATCAGGGGTACCTGTGACGGTCAGGTCAATACCATAATTCATTGTAAAGTTTTCAGCAATCATCAAGGCTTGGCCGGATGCCTTGTTCAAGACTTCGCAGTCAGATTCAGAAAGGCCAAAGCAGGTATCGATATCCTGGGCCTGGATAACCGACGGAACGATTAGTGCCAGCACCAGAACAAGTGCAAGTACAAGTGAGCGAGCCTTCATAGGGGAGGAACTCCTTCAAATATGTGAATGATAAGTTGACTCAGGCTGTCTCAAGCATTATATGGGCCGAACAAATATCGGGTCAAGCAAACTAGCTTAAGGTTTGCACATAATGCGAGAAACTTTTGCACGATTTTTATACGTAGATAGCCTATCTAGCGTTGCAGTCGCTTTGCGAACAACCCGGTAACAAAGCCCATAATGAGGGCAAAAAGTGTGGTCATAAGCCAGATGCGTGTCTTTGTACTGGTAGGCGCCATCCGCGCGCCCCATTGTCGTCGTTGGCTACGCTGATATACAGGAGCATATGCGGCTGCGCTGAGGGCATCAATAGCCATCACCAGCGATTCAGGGAAAATGGCGGCAGGCTGTGCCATCTGGGGCATAGGCCTTTGCACTGGCAGATTAAGTGTCGCGGTAGCAACCTGATCACCATCGTTGGCACTATCTGTAAGGAGGCTGCCTCCTGAGTAGATTCCTATTGCCTGGATGAATGGCGCATGCAAATGCCCATCACCAGGGTGATTGAGGAAAGCCAGCAGTTCAGTATTCGCCAGTGACAATGGCAGAAACGTCAAACGGGGCAGCGGCAGCAGCGTATCCAGATAGCCACTTGATCCGGCAACGATTACCGGAACGTCCATCCAGCTTGCCATCTGTTGCAGGTAGGTCGCAAAAACATCAGCGAAAGGCAACAGTCCTGCGATGCCCGACAAATCAACAGCCTGCACACCATCAGCAAATTGAATTTGCGCATGGCTCCAATCTGGCATGCTGTGCAGCACAATCAACAGATCAACATTGGCGGCATAACGCATCCAGGTGTCCACGTGTGCAACGTCCCATCCGACCATAACCCCAATACGGCCAAGTTCTGTGTGGGCCACCAGAATACCATCCCCATCGCGGAACAAAGCTCGTTCCCACAAAAACGGAAATTGCTGGTCATAACGCCAGAGTCGGCCATCAGGAGAAACTAGCAAGGCCGCATTGAAAACCTCGTCCACATCCCAGAGCAATACCGAGCCAGCCAGATACACATCATGCAGGGACGCCTGCTGCTTCATCCAGTTGACGATTGTGTCATCCAGGGTTTGCGAAAGCTCGTACTGAATATCGTCGTAGCTGTAGCCAGTCGCGAACTGCTGTGGCAGCACCACCAGCTTAGCGCCTGCTTCTACGGCCTGCTGAACAGCTTTTTCGGCGCGGCGCAGGCGGTCATCAATCGATGTAAAAGCCGCGTCCATCTGGATGGCAGCGACACTTATCGACCCTGGCATAAATGCTCTACTCCTGAAAGATGGTGTACGGACTAGCTCACTGCTGGATGCTGATCCGTAACGGGGGTAAGTCCAGAAATCGTGTCTGGTGCTTTTTCACGGACAGGCAGGGGTTTCGGCTGGGCGCGCTGAGCGATAATTGGATTATGAATCGTCTCGGTCAGCAATAGCAGCAAGTCCGTTTCCAACCGCTTATAAAAATCACCGACTTTTTCGCCGCTTACCCGCCCATGAATCGTATAACGATAGCTCTCGTGGATGTCCTGGCCTATGACCTGCATCTCTGGCTCCCACTGGTCCAGACGATACCAGCCGCCCTGCCGTAGTTGATACAGTTCAAAGAGAATCTTAATCTCGCCGTGTTTGCCAACAAAGCGCATGTCTACTTCAACAGGCAGGAAGAATGTCTTCTTAGAAATATTTTTACGGAAGGCGCGCACCATCTGCCGAGCGATGGGTCGCAGGCGCTTTTCCATCTGATCTGGGGCCAGAGCGTCACTGCGTCGGGTGATGCGCGTCAATTTCTTAACCAATTTGCGGCTGGCAACCGTATTCGTCGAATTTACCATGCCATACTGGTCATATTGACTGAGTCGCAGCCCACTAAACGACCAGTTACCCAGGTTGTTATCCTCCTCGCCCAACAGGAGCTTGATCGCATGATAGGCACCTTCCTGCGGCGGCACATAAAGGCCACCATTCATGGCATAGCGCTGCCATTCATAGCGCCGACCATCCAGGGAGTTTGGATCAAGCGGGGGCACATGGCCATAGGGCGGGTCCCAGCGCTCCATACGCGGCGGACGCCGGAAAATCAGCCGCAGGATGATCGACAGCAGCCAGAGCATGATGAAGACGCCGACAACAGCAAGCACCGCCAACAACAATTCGTCCGGTTCCAGGCGATTCCCCAGAACGACATAGGAGCCATCAGCATTCTGGGAGAAGATACGCTCGCCTAAAGGCGCATCGGGCACAACATACTCTGGAATCGGCACACTGATATTCTGCGTGTTGTTCTGTGCCAGCGACGATCCGTTCAGCTCGTATTCATCAATGCCAACGTGAATACTCAAGGGCTGAACACTACCAGGGGCGAAATCCAGCATGCTGAATTCAATGGTGATTGGCAGTTGGCCACCTGCCACAATGGCGACCAAGTCTTGTTCCGCCAGGACTTCACCTTCACGGGCGGGGTCCAGGCTAAGGACTTCTATTGTGGTTGACTCGACTGCATCACCACCATTATTGGTGACGGTGACTTCCAGAAAGAAGGTGTTGTCATCCTCGTTGAAGCTGTAGCCGACGCTGGTAATGGCGTAATCGCGGGGTCGTACCTGGCCAAACACGGGCATACTGGCCATCATCGCCAGAATACCTACCAGCACCATCGAACAAGCCAAACGAGAAAAACGACGCCGATGCATAGGAGCAGCTCACTAATTGCATAATAACGGATCTGTTACTTGTACTATACGTGGAAACCCGACGCTTTCCAAATCGTTCCGGCAGCGATTTCCCTGTGTTCAACCTATGCGCCATATCAAATGCAAAGAGGGCACGCCTGAGCATACCCTCTTATGATCTTGTAACTGAATTTATCGGCTATTGCGACTCAACAAATCGGTATAGGCCGCCGCCGTAATCGATGACAAATAATTCGCCCTGCTCGTCTTCGCCAAAGCTGCTGACCTGCAAACCGGATTCCAGCAGGACATCCCCTGTGTGCCATTCCATATTGGCATCACGATAGGCCATCCAGATGCGACCAGAGCAATAGTCACTGTACAGGTAGACGCCCTGCAACGCCGGAACTTCTCCACCACGATAGACATAGCCGCCTGTCACTGAGCAGCCCAAAGAGTGACTGTATTCAGCAATCGGCCAGATGACACCTTCAATGGGGCCACCGGAAAATTGATGTGTGGCCTCGTAGATATTCCATCCGTAGTTCTCGCCGCCAGGGCTATCGGCAGGCTGGAAGTTAATCTCTTCCCATTGGTTCTGGCCAACGTCACCAATATAGAAATCCCCAGTCGCACGATCAAAACTGAAGCGCCATACATTGCGCAGGCCATATGCCCAGACTTCGTCCGCGCCCCTGTCCGAGCCGACAAAGGGGTTATCTTCAGGAATGGTATAGCCATCTTCGCCATCGACATTGAGGCGCATTATGGTTCCGAGCAGCGTGGTTGGGTTCTGCCCCGCTGCCAACGGATCGTTAGCTGAGCCGCCATCACCCAAAGAAACATAGAGGTACCCATCCGGGCCAAAGGCCATGACACCGCCATTATGATTAGGGAATGGCTGAGTCTGCTGGAAGAGATCGACTGCGCTATTTGGGTCAGCGACATTGGGGTTAGCACTCACAGAATAGCGCACGATATGGGTCGTTCCCTGGCGATCCGTGTAATTGACGAAGAAGTAACCGTTTTCAGCATAATCAGGATGGAAAGCCAGACCGAGCAAGCCACGTTCTGAATACTGCTGCGAATTGGCTTCGGCACTGACCAGATCAGTCAGGTCCAAAAATTCGCTGAGGATATACTCACCGTTTTGCATCACGAAGATGCGCCCGCCCTGTAAAACAAGAAAGAGCCGATCCGTGTCATCACCCGCGTTGGTGATAAACAGTGGTCGAACTGGATTATATGCGCTGCCATCTAATTGCAGGCTGATGCGTTCCAGTGCGACATCCGCCGATGTTGGCGGAGTTTCTACAGCGATTATCGGTTCATCCTGCGCGGAAACTGGCAAAATTATCATCATTACCAGCAATAAAAGGCCAATTAGTCGAGTCATCCCTATCGCTCTTTCCATTTTGGTCAGTTTATCTGTCTGTCGATATCAGGCTCATTTGAACCTATCGAAGTGGATTCTAGCATGGCAAGCTTAAGGTGCGATGATGATCTACTGACGATGGACCTACGCCCAGATTTATGGATTGACGGGTGCCAGCCAATAACCTGTAGCATCCCCTTCAACTGTCCAACCACTGACATCGGCACTTTGCACGCGGAACCAGACATAGCCATCTGCACAGACTGGGCCTTCCAGCACGTTGAAGGTCGTACCCGGCACCAATACACCGACGACAGCCCCGGTCGTACTAGCCGTGTCCCGCACATTATTGGCGACCGTGTCGATGACGTGACCTTGACCGCCTACAGCAAGGCGCGATGCTTGCGTTCCTGGGCATTGGCCAGCCAATTCAGTCGCTGTTGGGGGCAGCAATACCCGTCCAGCCTCACTCAATCGCCATACGGTTGGTGCCCAGATGATCCCATGCAATCTCTGGCCCTCCCTGACTTCACTGCCTTCGACCACATATTGACGGTCATTATCACGAATTTCCACGAAGCTGGAGAGAACCGCCACAGCACTCCCCAATGGATCAAGAGCAATGCTTGTTTGCGGCACATCAGTGAATGTTTCAGGATAGCTAGTGACCGGATTAACAAAAGCCCATCCATGCCAGATGCCCTCTGTTGCCATGATGGTCAAGAAGCCCATATCGGGACGATCAGGTACGTGGCTTTCTGGCACGCTATCTGTTATCGTAACCTCACCTGTGTTGATATCCATCACATGCCAGCCCGTCTCACGGAAATACAATGCTAGTTGCTGGACATCTTCGGCTGTACCAATCAGGATATTCATTTCGGAAAAATCCAAGCTGCTACCGTCTGGATTCATCAGATATTGTGCGAGGGTTTCGCCCCTCTCACTTACCACAACCAGCACTTCTTCAAATTCAGATGTTTCCACATTGAATGCGGTCATTGGGAAGAGAATGCCTTCGGTGCTCCAAAGTGGCTCCAAGGCCATCGGCACACCCGCCGGGCTTGGGAATGCCGTATCCAAGACATAATTCTCGAATGTGCCGTCAGCTAAATCGAAAATAACAAGCGCATTTTCGCCATTGGCCGTCAATAAACCCCAAGCCAGATGCTGCCCATCCGGCGACCATGTTGGCCGTGAATGAATGGCAAAAACGTCTGGTTGACCTGTGAACATAGCAAAATCTTCTGGCTGAACAGCGATAGGGCGCAGAGTTTCATTGACCATATTGCACAGCCAGATGTTGTTCGGAAGCTGGCCACCTGCAATACCACCCTGTTCTTCCAGAACTTTTGTAAGCTCGGGTGGTTCCGTAATGAAAGCGAAGTAACGTCCATCAGGCGATTGATACAGCGCCGATTCGATCTTCTCTGTCGGCAGGCATCCGGTCAATGGACGAGCAACAAGGTTATCAGCGACGTAGATCATATCGTCAACTGACCAGATCAACGGAGGGCTAAAGTCTTCTTGCGACAATCCAGGCGTAACCACTGCGCAGAACAGGCCTATTAAGAACAGTAAACGGAGCAGTTTCATCACAAATCCCCAGGTCAAAGCAAATAAAAAGGCTACAACGTATAGCCTCATTATACTATTGGCCACGTACGGGATGGTATCAGGCTGAAGGGCCAGCGACAGAGATTACAAAGCGTTCTGGGTCAAGGTAGCGACGCATGGCGGACTGAATATCTTCGCGGGTAAAGCGATACATCAGCTCACGGTAATTAACCAGGAAATCCAACCCCAGATTGTAGCGCTCCATAGCGATGAGCTGGTTAGCAATGCCGCCGGCACTTTCCAGACGCAGCGGCAAACTTCCGGTGTAATATGATAGATTGTCTTCCAAATCGTCCTCGGAGATGAGCGTTTCGCGCATCTGGTTTACCTGATGGATCGCAGCCTCAATGGTCACATCGACTTTATCTGGTGCAACACCTGCTGAGATGCTCCACGCGCCAGGGCCAACTCCACCATCAAGGCGGCTGTGGGCATAATACGCCAACCCCATATCTTCACGAATAACCTGCCCCAGGCGGCCCATCATGCCAAACTCGCCCAGGACGCTGTTTGCCAGCAAAGCCGCGCGATAATCCTCTGCAAATGATGAGGGACCAATCGTGCCCATGACAATTGCCGACTGCGTCTTCCCTGGCAGAACGACATTGATTCGCTGCTGCTTTTCAGGAGCAACAAGTTCCGGCAGATCGACCTCATCCGGCTGAAGATCGTTACGCCAGCCGCCTAGCGACTCCTGAATCAATTCGATCACTTTTACTGGCTCGACGTTGCCAACAACCGCTAACAGCATACCCGCTGGGCCATAGTGCTTTTTATGGAAAGCCTTTAAGTCAGCCGGAGACAGGGTTTGCAGCGTATCAATGGTTCCGTAACTGCTGTAGTGATAGGGATGCTCAGGCGGATACAAATGCTTCCTGAACGCTTCCTCGGCCCGATAGCGATTATCCTGCTGGCTGTAGCGCAGTTCGGTAATGCGCTGGATCATCAAATTCTCCAACTGACGTTCGGGGAATGTTGGATAGCGCAGGGTATCGTTCAGCAATTCCACCAGCAGCGGCAAATCCTCCGCCAGGGCTTTACCCCCAAAACCAACCTGATGATGGCCTGTGCCAAAGCTCAGGTCCGCGCCGATGTCTTCCAACGCGCTGAAGATGGCATCAAAATCATGGGATTGGGTGCCACGCATAAGCGCTTCTGCGGTTAGTGAGGCCAGACCGTTCTGAGCAGGTTGCTCATATAATGCCCCAGCACGAACACTACCAGCGATCACCACCGAGCGCACATGCGTCAGGGTGTGTATAAGCAAGACGATGCCATTATCCAGCACCGTCCGATGAATATTGCCGCTATAGGGAAGTTGATGCGTCTGGGCGATCATGCCTCGCCCTCCATACCGGTTGGCAGCAACCATCCTACTATCCGGCTGCGCGCATTCAAGTAGCTCTGTGCAACCTGTTGAACATCATCCGGCGTGACAGAATCAATGCAACTGAGGTAGGTATCGAACCAATCGACATCGTTTAACATAGCTGACTGTGCCAACCAATATGCCTGATTGGTGACACGCTCTGTTTCATAGGCGAATGATGCCCGCGCCTGCTTCTTAGCCTTTTCCAGTTCCTGCACCGCGATGCCATCCTGCTGAACGCGCTCAATTTCCTCAAGGATATGGGCTTCGGTTTCGGCAGGCGTCCGCCCCTCGCTGACAGTCGCCCCAATCTGGTAAAGATAGGGGTCAATTGTTTCTTCCACACTGCCGGAAATCCCCGCAGCGATCCCCGGTACCACCAACCGCCGATACAACCTGCTGGTCTTGTTGTCGATGTTGCCACCAGGACCACTCAGGATGCTGTCGAGCATCGCCAGCGAGAACCAATCTTTTTCGGTAGCAGATGGTGCCCGATGCGCAATGCGCACGAAAGCGGTATGCCCAGGCCGCTCCACCACTACACGACGTTCACCGAGCTGTTCTGGTTCTGGCCGCATGAATGGCGTCGGCGCAGGGCCAGTTGGAAGGCCACCATAGTAGTGCTCGATCTTTGCCAGCATCGTCGCCGTATCAAAATCACCGACTGCAATCGCTACCGCATTTGAAGGCCGATAGTAATTGGCATAGTGCGCCATCACATCTTCGCGGGTCATACTGTACAGGTCCGTCATATCGCCAATGATGGAGTGATGATAACCATGCACACGGAATGCCGCTGCCCGCAATTCTTCATTCAGCCAGAAGGTCGGGCTGTTTTCATTATCGCGCCGCTCACTGATAACCACTGTCCGCTCGGATTCAACTTCTTCCGGGTCGAAGAGCGCATTAAACATGCGGTCAGCTTCAGCATCCAGAGCCAGGTCAATCTGGTCTGATGGGAGCGTTTCGTAATACATCGTGTGGTCCATCGATGTGAAGGCATTCCACTGCCCCCCGGAGCGGTCAATCAAACGATCCAGCTCACCTTGTTCGTATTTGGGTGTGCCTTTGAACATCATGTGTTCCAGCCAGTGCGAGATGCCCGTCTGGCCCGTTCTTTCGTTACGACTGCCAATGCGATACGCGACCCACCAGCTAATCACCGGAGCACTGTGAACTTCACGCAGGATGATGGTGAGGCCGTTAGGCAAGGTATGTAGGGTTGTCTGATGCGTATCAGCAAAATCAATCATGGATTTTCCAGAGTTTTATCAATCGAAGATGTCCAGCAGATCGATAACTTAAAAGAGCGACGATGCTATAGAACACGCCAAGCGACATAAAATGATCTTACTGGCTTATAAAGGACGTGATTATAGCACAGGCTGCTTACGATTCTGGTTTATTGCTCTAAGGATATGTTGATATGGCAAAGGCATCAGGAGATTAAAACAAAAAAGACGCCATCTGGCGTCCTTTGTAGAGGTTATCTGTGCTTATGCCGAGGCATCATGAATTTCGCCGTGTATCTCATCGTCGATCTGCTCATCCGTCTTACCGAAGCGGCGGCGACGATTGGCATATTCTTCCAGAGCGGCCTGAAAGTCGCTTTTGTCGAAGTCTGGCCAGTAAACATCTGTGTAATAGTATTCGGAGTAAGAACCCTGCCAGATCAGGAAATTGCTCAGGCGATATTCGCCGCTAGTGCGGATAATCAGATCAGGGTCAGGCAGGTCGCTGGTATAGAGATAGCTGCTAATCAATTCTTCGGTCACGTCTTCAGGTTGGACGCCATCGCGCATGATGTTCTGAACCGCATGGACAATCTCATCACGACCACCATAGTTAAAAGCAACGTTTAAGATCAGCCGTGTATTATTCTTAGTATGTTCGCAGGCATGAATGACTTTTTTCTGCAACCGCTCAGGAATGCCGTCCAACTCGCCAATGTGACGGATTTGCACGCCATTCTCATTCAGTTCCTTAAGTTCGCGGTCGATAACCATCTCCAGAATGCGCATCAGCAACGACACTTCGCGCCGGGGTCGTGACCAGTTCTCTGTCGAAAAAGCATAAATCGTCAAAATTTCGACGCCGAGTTCGACAGCCGTCCGCAGCGTACGCCGCAGATTCTCTGTGCCAGCACGATGCCCTGCCGACCGCGGCAAACCACGTTGTTTTGCCCAGCGGCCATTGCCATCCATGATAATCGCTACATGACGTGGCGGACGACTTGAATCTGCTTCTGTCTCAGTCGCTGCTAGCGATGCCATCGGATTTTTCGACACTATCGTCATGTATCATTTGCCTTTTTGTGTTGTACAGACGTCATCGTATTGGAGAATGTTCTTCTGTAGATGTGTAATCAGTATACACACTATCAGGCACAATACCGCATTGGGACATCTCAAAAGCTGTCATATTTGGCATTAAATCATAACAGCTTGGTTGGAAAATGATCGAGATATGCTTACGTTCAGGTTCCATTGCTTAGGCGCTAAGCCAAAGCTCATTAACCAGAAAACCCTGACGCACGCCATACTAATATGGATGATAGAGCGCAGGTCAGGGTCGCTACAAAGCTAGACTTCTGTAATGTCTTCTTCTTTAACCTTGGAAGCTTCTTCGATCTTCTTGATGAAATCGTCAGTCAGCTCCTGCACCTGGTCACGTCCACGATGCGCCTGATCTTCACCGATTTCTTTTTCGTCTTCAAGCATCTTGATGTCGTCATTGGCGCTGCGACGAATATTGCGGATGGCTACGCGGGCATCTTCGGTACGCTTACCGAGCAGTTTGACCATTTCCTGACGGCGTTCGCGCGTCAGCGGCGGCATGTTCAGGCGGATGACTTCACCATCAACATTTGGATTTACGCCAATATTGGCTTCCTGAATGGCTTTTTCAATCGACTTGACGGCCGATTTGTCATACGGACGAATCGTAATCGTCATTGGCTCTGGTGTGGAGATATTGGCCAACTGGCGCATCTCCGTTGGCTGCCCGTAGTAGTCCACCATCAGGCGATCCACAAGGGCGGTACTGGCACGATTGCCACGGATACCATGTAAGTCTTCTTCAAAGACTGAAAGCGTGGATTTCATCTTATCTTTGGTTTCTTTAAGCACTTCGTTCAACATGAAGCACCACCTTTCCTTCGTGGCATAAACAAATGCGTCATAATTCCAGGCACATATTGTAACCTGAAACAGCTATTTCATTAAGCATTATCCTATAAGCGTCAACCCACTGAGCCTGATAAGTCAGGTCAGTTGATGCCGCAGCAGCCAATCAAAGAAATCTGGTTCGCCATAAGCAGCATCCCAGGCATTGTGATCGACACCAGGATAGATTGTCATCCGAGGCGGATTGCCAACAGCCATCAGTGCAGCCTGATACCGATACGCATCATCTACAGGTACAACGGAATCCGCTTCTCCATGAAAAATCCAGACAGGCATATTTTTCAGAACAGGTGCATCGCGTTCGAGGTTAGCATTGGCGACTGGGGCACATATCATAGCCATCGCTGCAAACCGCTCCGGGTAGGTGATCCCCATAAACCAGCACCCATGACCGCCCATGCTCAATCCGGTGACATATGTACGGTGCTTGTTCGTGGGCAACGATCCGAGAACGTCATCCATTAACACACCTGTAGGAACAACTTGTGTATCCCACGTCTCACCTTCTGGGCATTGTGGCGACAGCACGATAAACGGTACTTTTAACCCCTCGTCGATAAAGCGCGGCAATCCATATTGCCGGACTAAATCCGGATCAATGCCACGCTCCCCGCTGCCATGTAGAAAGAGGATCACTGGCCAGCCATCGGCAGGCACATCGCCGTCGGAAATAGACAACACATAATTAAGCGGCTCTGACCGATAGCTTGTTTGTACCATCTTATGGTCCTCTTGTGTGTTCTGGACGCATGATGCAGACGGAACGCTAAAATCTGTCGATCAGGCGTGTGCCCAACCCTGCCAACCACGAGCACGCCACGCTTCGTACAGCGCGATGCTGCCTGCTGTTGCGACATTCAGGCTGCCGACCTGCCCACGCATTGGCAGCGTCACCAGCATATCGCAGGTATCGCGCGTCAGGCGGCGCAACCCTTCACCTTCACTGCCCATCACCAGGCCCAATGAAATATTCAGGTCGGTCTTATCCAGCGGTGGAATGTTCGGGCCAACATCCATGCCGATCATCCAGACATCCTGCTCTTTAAGCTGGCGCATGGCATTAACAAGATTCGTCACCTGGGCCACATTCAGATGCTCCACTGCCCCCGAAGACGCCGCCACCACCGAATTGGTCACGCCCACGCTGCGGCGGTCCTGCATGATAATACCGTGAATACCCACTGCATCTGCTACACGGATGAGCGCACCGACGTTCTGTGGGTCTTTGAGCAGGTCCAGAATGAGGATGAAGGGCTTTTCGCCTCGTTCCTCACTAACCTGCAAAATATCCGGCAGGTCCACATAGGGATAAGGCGACACACGCAGTGCCAGTCCCTGATGGTTGCCACTGCCAGCGATGTCATCCAGAATGCGCTTATTGACGCGCTTGGTTGGCACCCCCACCTCAGCCGCCAACTCGATGATCTTTTGAACCTGGCCACGCTCTTCCAACCGATCCATCAGGATGAGCTGCTCCAGTTGGCGGCGGTTCGCGCGCAGGGATTCCATAATTGGCCAATGGCCATACAAAAATTCGGGCATTCGTACCCCCAGTTGAATCAACAAAGGGCGTAACGAATTACGCCCCTGATCGTTAGTACCTCAATCAATACAACACGGCAGATTGCTCCGTGCTACGCTTCGATCTTCCAGATTGTACCGTCTGCGCGGTCTTCCAGAATGACGCCCATGTCGGCCAAGCTATCGCGGATGCGGTCGCTCTCGGCATAATTCTTGTCTGCACGGGCCTGGGCACGCATAGCGATCAGCATTTCGATCAGCTTGCCCTCACGCTCGGAATCCCCGGCTGCAACTGGCGCGCTGGCATCTGGCATAATGCCGAGCACATCCCCGGCCAGGGTCTGGTAAGTGCTGGCGATTTCATTCAGCACAGGCAGACCTACTGTTGCCTCGCCATTCAGCAAAGAATTGACGTCGCGCGTCAGGTCCTGCAAAACAGCAATGGCTTTGGGCGTATTGAAGTCATCGTCCATCACCTCAGTGAAGTCCTTCCGCGCCTGCTCCAGACGTCCGAGGAAGCTGTTGCCTTCGTCACTTTCTGGCGCGATATTCATCTGATGACGTGTCAACTGAACAGCATCGTTCAGGCGTGCCCATGCTTTGCTCAGGTCTTCAATCGACTTCTCGCTGTAATCCAGCGGGCTGCGATACTGGGCACTGATCGCAAACATGCGGACGACCTCAGGACGATATACCTTGAGCGTATCGCGAATGGTCGTGAAGTTCCCCAGGCTCTTGGACATTTTGACGCTATCCACAGTCAGACTGCCGACCAGCATCCAGTAATTGGCGAACTCAGCATCATTCGCGCATTCGCTCTGGGCGATTTCGTTTTCGTTATGCGGGTAGATATTGTCGATGCCACCGCCGTGAATATCGAACGTATCACCCAGGTATTTCTTGGACATGGCGCTGCACTCAATATGCCAACCCGGAAAACCTTCTCCCCAGGGGCTGTTCCAGCGCAGGATATGCTCGGGTTCAGCGACTTTCCACAGCGCGAAATCAGCCGGATTGTGCTTCTCACTGCGCACTGTCTCGCGCGAACCCTCTTCCTGCTCCTCCAGACGGCGATTGCTGAGTTTGCCATAATCCGGGTCGCTGGTGACATCGAAGTACACACTGCCATTAACGACATAGGCATGTTCTTTGTCCAGTAATGTCTGGATCATCTCAATCTGCTCTGGAATATGACCGCTGGCACGTGGCGAAATGTCCGGGCGCACCACATTGAGCGCGTCCATATCTTCAAAGTAACTGCGCACA
The DNA here is from genome assembly GCA_020634165.1 of Anaerolineaceae bacterium. Taxonomy (GTDB): domain Bacteria; phylum Chloroflexota; class Anaerolineae; order Aggregatilineales; family Phototrophicaceae; genus Phototrophicus. The sequence goes on from JACKCF010000004.1 coordinate 29,763, forward strand.
TAGTGTTCAACGATCTGCATCGGCTTGGCCTGCAATTGCTGCGCCTTACGCAGAATGCGGTCCTCACCTGTTTCCAGCAGATGGCCAACATCGGTCAGGTTCTGGACATAGAGCACATCGTAACCCAGGTGACGCAGGTAACGCACGACCACATCAAACGATACATACGTTTTGGCATGGCCCAGGTGGGAATAGTCATAGACGGTAGGGCCGCAGACGTACATGTTCACACGGCCTTCGTTGATCGGCTTAAATTCCTGTTTTTCTCGGCCCAGGACGTTAAAGATCCGCAAGCTCATCGCGGCGGGTATCCCTTCTTTTCCTATCTAAACGTTATTGGACCATCACCAGTTGATGGCCTACTTAAAACTCAGACTGACAATGAGCGTATTGTATCAGAAGCATTTTGTCGATTCGATACATAAGGCCAATTACTTAAGCGCATACTCATGGCAAATGGAACGAACCCGCACAATCTGTCGTCATGATGATCGAAACAGATGAATAGTTCGCTCCTCTATTGCGAATGGGATTACAGAAATTGCGCTACAATACAGGGTAGTCCTGAATTGAGTCATTCGCTATGAGCAACCTGCATCAAAGGCAAGGTAACAGATTATGGCAAATATCTTTCTCTCGTACTCTCCCAAAGATCAGCGGTTCGTCGCAGGGTTGCGCGAGGTCCTGGTGCAGATCGGCCACAAACCCTGGATTGATCCCAAACCACGCCCTGGCCAGGATTGGCGCTTGGAAATCGACGATGCGATTGCTGTATCAGATGCAACGATTGTCGTAATCACGCCAGCCTCGGCGGAATCTATTTACACAACGTACGAATGGTCCCGCGCATTGGCGCTTGGTAAAACAGTCGTTGTGCTAATCGCGCGTCCGGCTGATATGCACCCCAGATTGCACTCCCTGGAAGTCTTCGATATGAGTGGCTTCACAGATGTGTCGCACTTCTGGGATTACTTTGTGCGGGAGATGCAGCGGATATTCTCTGTGCTGCCACAGACGTCCGGCCTGGGCCACCCACCAGACCGGCGTCCCCCAGCGACCGAGTATATCCGGGTACAAATGCCTGAAGAACCTGGTCTGTGGATTGTGGTACGACGAGGTCCCAATCTGAACGAAATGTTCAAGCTGGAAAAAGATGTCGTCACATTGGGCCGTGATGGGGCCAACGACATCGTCATCGATGATGCCGAGGTCAGCCGCTTCCATCTACGGTTCATGCGGCGTGGCCGGAGCTATGGTATGGAAGACGTCGGCAGCACGAACGGCACCTTCGTCCAGAACCGGCGGGTAGATGGCCTGATGAACCTGACGCCGGGCACAGCAATCCGCCTGGGTGATTCGGTCATTATCTCGTTCGAGATGGTGAGATAGGCCGATAACAGCACATAAGAAACTATGTTGTTGGACGATCATCACAAATTCAGTTGACATTTGTCAAGAGGCTTAAACATATAACTCATCTGAAACGTGTCCGTTTCCTTTTTAAATGCGTTCGATGTTATACTAACCGGAAATATTCAAGCAGGTAACACACCTCATGGCTAAACAACCCCACATCGGCATCACCACGAGCTACAAAGATGGTCGCCAAGCTGTTGATCATTACTACATTTCAGCCGTGGAGAAGGCCGGGGGGTTGCCCATTATTGTGCCCATGCTGGCAACGCAGGAAGCAGCCAAGGCTTTCGCCAGTTTGCTGGATGGCTTGATTATCACTGGTGGTCCAGGCATCACTAAAGGATTGATCGGCACCTTACCTGAAGACCTCGAACCTGTGGACCCCGTGCGGGACCTGTCTGACACCTACATCTACGATGCAATGTCTGATAAGCCCGTTTTTGGCATTTGCTATGGGATGCAGTTCATTAATGCACAGGCGGGCGGCACGATTTATGCGGACCTCAATGTGCAGCATGTCGGAGCTGGTCCCCATAGCAATGGTCGCGGCGCTAAACCACATCCGGTCACACTCGTTGCTGGGTCCAGACTGGCCGACATCCTTGGACAAACAAGTGTGATGGTCAACACTTATCATATCCAAGCAATTTCCGAGACTGGAACGGGCCTCGATGTCACCGCATATGGCGATGACGGCATCATTGAAGGAATCGCTTCTTCGGATGGGCGGCAAATTGGTGTGCAATGGCATCCCGAAAGGCTTCCTGAGCAGTTACCGCTTTTTGAGGCTTTTGTTGAGCAGTGTCGTCAGACACTACTTGCCAAAGTCTAATGTAAATATCCATAACATATTTAACGTTAACGCTATCGGGCGATGACCTTATGTTACAGTATATTAAGAACATGAACGCGACAGCATCGCCCAGAAAGTTCTCTCAAGGTCATATTCAGAAGGCATATTGTCATGGTACAAAACATGGCACCCGTTGATACAATTAACGTGCTGTACATCGAAGATAACTTCATCAATGTGCGTCTGGTCACACGTATGCTGCGACAGACCTGCTACGAGGTGAGTTGGGCAGATTCGGTAGAAGGTGGCATCGCCCTCGCGATTCGGGAGCATCCCGACGTCATCATCCTCGATATGCACATCCCAGAAGTAAATGGTTACGATGCACTCAAACTCATCAAAGCACATGATGACCTTAAATTCATCCCAACCATTGTCCTGACAGCCGATCCAAGCGAACTGTTACGTGAGAAATGTATGGCTCTCGGAGTTGATGATTATCAATTCAAGCCCATCTCGCGACAGCGATTGCTGCAATCGCTAGACACCATAACCCAAAAGAGAGCATAACGCTCTCTTTTTTGTTTCGCAGAGTACGATACAGTTCGATTAACTCTGATCTGTGCAGATGGCTATTTGCGCCTACAAAAGCGGCGAGTTTTCGATCTCGCTGTACTTTTCTGTCAGTTCGCGCCAAGCATCACCCAAGTAGCCAAATCCCTCTTCGATCCGTTCAGGTCGCTGAAGGCCATAATTCACGCGAATATTGCGGCTCCCTTGCCCATTGATATAGAAGACGTTGCCTATCGCGAATGACACATGCTTCTGAACAGCCGTAATGAATAGTTCAGCAGCGGTCGGGCCGTTCTTGGGCAATGTCACCCATAAGTACATCCCCCCCTGTGGTACTTCCCATTCACATCCTTCAGGGAAATGCTCTTTAGCAGATTCAATAGCCGCGTCGCGCCGCCGCTTAAGTTCGCGGTTGTTGCGCTCCAACTGCTGGGCGACGACACCGCGCTGCATCATCATATGGATCACACGCTGGTTAAAGCCTGATGTTGAAATATCGGCAGCCTGCTTGACGCGCACCAGTCGATCAATCTGGTTGTTGCTGCTGATGATGTAGCCAATGCGCATACCGGGCAGCAGCATCTTGGTAAAAGCACCCACGTGGATGACGCTGTCGGTGGTATCCAGCGCTTTTAACGGCGGCAGTGATTCACCTTCAAAGCGGAATTCGTGATAGACGGCATCTTCCAGCACTGGCACATCATATTCATGAGCCAGATTCAATAGCTGCCGACGACGATGCAGCGGCATCACTTTGCCTGTCGGATTATGGAAGGTTGGCATCACGTAAATCAGGCGTGGCGTATTTTCCATCAAATAATATTCGAGGCAGTCCAGGCGGATGCCGTCTTCGTCCATAGGGATAGAATGCACCTGCAAGCGCCGTGCCCGCGCCACATCCAGAATACCAATATAGGTCGGCGCAGAGGTGACGATGGTCTCATTTTCAGAGACAAGTGCCTGCACCACCAGATCAATCGCCTGTTGAGCGCCACCCGTAATTAAGACGTTATCCGTGTTGCAAAGAATGCCTAAGGCACTAACATAATCCCGAACACCTGCCCGAAGCGGACCATAACCTTCTGGACGTTCATAAAGCAACGCAGAGGCCCCATCACGTTCAAGCACTGTATTGATGGCAGCCTGCAAATGCTGCATCGGGAAAAATTCCGGCGGCGGCGACCCATGACTGAAGTTGATAATATCCGGGCGACGCGCCAGCTTCATCATGTCACGGATGGAATAGTCGTGCATGGCGCGAGATGCCGGAGATTGAGCGACAGCCCCATTGGTCGCGCTCCCTACTGACTGGCCATCACGCGAGACAAACGTGCCGCGCCCCGCATGTGCGCTCAGGTAACCTTCCGCGCGCAGTTCAGCATAGGCATTGACAACGCTAATCCGGCTGACATTAATATCCTTAGCAAGCTCGCGACTGGCAGGGAGGCGGGTTCCAGCAGAAAGATTACCACTTTCAATCTGCATTTTAATCTGGCGAATGAGCTGCTTATAAATAGGTTCTTCACTGTTACGATCAAGTTCTATGGACAATATTGAAGACATAACAACTAACTCTCTATTCCAGCGCTGCCAACGCTTTCAGCTCGTGGTGTTATGTGCCAATCTGGCTATTTATTTGCCTGTTCGCGGGTATCAACACACAACGCTACCATGATACTCAGCAACGATTGCTTAATGAAGTCCGATTATTCCAGAATATCCTGGATAACGGGTTTTTCGGGTAGCCTTTTGCGTATCCAATACAATGCGCCAGCCGATACCAATGCGTACACTAATAAACCCGGGGTACACATCAGCGGCAGGTAGCCCATCGTGCCCAATGTCAGCGGTGCACACAGTAACCCACCGACTACATTCGCCAGCACCCACATGACGATCACTGCGTCGGCATATCGACGTAGTGCGATAGCCTGCAAACCGCCCAGCAAGCCACCAAACAACGCCCCCATCAACAGCCACGCCAAGGACCGATTCACCAGCAGAATCAAGAGCAGTGGCACAATCGCCAGACTGCCCAGCAAAATGCCCGCCATCGTCAGCCAGATCCATGAGCGTTCTGTCCTCGGCAGTGCACGAGCCAGGTATTGCCCACCGCCTATGCACACCCCGGCTACTGCCAGCCCAATTGGCACCCCAATAATGCCGATCCATGCGACGAGGAAAGCCATCAGCAGCAAGCCCAATGTCCAGCTCACGAGCGTTGTCACTACCCATCGCAGCAACCAGTACATCGACCAATAATTTTGAGCGATGGTCAGCAAATCGTTCAATTTCTGGGATATGTCACCGGAAACGGTCTGATTCATGCGGTTCGTCATTGTGTTAACTTGCCCGCTTATGCTACATTAACCTTGTATAGCAATGATGCGCGCTGTGGGCTTCATGTAACTGACATCATTCTTCCCCACAGGCTAGAGGCGTGAGAGCGCGCTTGCTAATGCAACGGCGTGGGGGTCACGGCCGTTTACTAAAAACACGCGCTAGTCATTATTAGAGCAACAGGGCGATGACCAGGGAGTGATCGCCCTGTTGTGCATCTACCCCAAGAAAATTATCTAGCTGGCATGCCAGTGTGCAAAGAACGATACAACACTGTCATCGCGCTCAAAGATATCCACGTCCGGCATCGACAGCAGCAAATCTTCCACAAACTCACCAACGGTCGGGTAACGCTCGTGCATGGGCTTGGCCATCGCCCGCCACAACGGCAAAGAAACCATATCCGGCAGTGATGGATTGACATAATTCACAGGCATCAAAGCATCTTCTGTGTGCTGCTTCATCAGTGTATAGATCGACAGGCCGCTGTAAGGCGGTTCCCCTGTCAACAACTCGTATGCGAGGCATCCCAGCGCATATTGGTCCGTCGCTGGCTGCGGACGCCCACCCAGCCATAATTCCGGCGCAGCATAGCGACTCACATAAAAGCTGTTGGTATTCCCCAGATTGAACAATATTTTTGTTAACTGGGAAACGCCCATCTCCCCCAGGTACGCATCCCCATGTTCATCAAACATGATATTAATGGGATCGACCAGCCCATGAACAAATCCAGCCATATGAATATCGTCCAGTGCCTGGGCGATACGGTAAATCACACGCAGGCAGCTTGCAGGTGTGGGCCATCCTAACCTGTTATTCTGATCAAGACGCTTGCTATCGTGCTCTAAAGATGCTTTGTGGCGCTGAATGCGTGTTTCCAGCGAGCCACCTTTCATCACTCTGGAAGCAATGTAAAGCGTTTCGCCTTCAAAGCCAAAGTCGATAACGGGAACCGTATAGGCACTGAGAATGGATTTCAGACTCTTGAGCAAATCGGTCGCCTCACGACGCAACTCGACATGTTCTTCGTCCAATGGAATCGTGCGCAATGCAACCAGTTCGCCATTTTCCCGGTGCAGCGCATGATAAAGCGTATGATTCAGACCATCTCCAAGCACACGCATGCAGCGGTAGGGTCCGAATTCAGTATTGAGCAGTGGGCCGCGATTCGCCATAAGCCGATTGATGTTCCCCCCATCAATATCGCGTCAGTTGATATATGTCGTCTGTTTCTATGTGTTTCCCCAAGCCACATGATAGCATAAACAGCCGCGCACACGGCGCGCGATCTATATGAGTTTTCTGGCTGATTACAAATTGGTACACAAATTGCCGATAAGTGGCCTAGCGCAGCAGTGATTGATACAGTGCGACCATCTGCTCTGCGACATGGGTCCAGGTCGCAGCCTGTGCTTTGCGACGCCCAGCTTCGCCCATTTTCCGAGCAAGCGATTCATCCGTCAGCAACCGAACAATCGCAGGGGGCAGTTCTTGCTCTACATCAGTCTGGCTCACGATCAAGCCTGTGACGCCATCGTCGATGGCGTCAACCACGCCGCTGTTATCCGTGCCGATGACAGGTAATGCAGCGGCACTGGCTTCCAGATGCACCAGGCCAAAACCCTCGAACTTCCAGCCATCATTCATCGAGGGCAGCACAAACACATCTGCCACTGCGTATGACTCCAGCAGCGTTTCTTCCGGCACAAATCCTAACAGATGCACCGTATCTTCTAAACCCAACCGTTCAATGTCGCCTTCGACCTGATCGACGTAATTCGGTTCAGCGGATGTTGTACCCAGGACCAAGCACTGTACTTCAGGGATAGTCTCGCGAACCTTTGCTATCGCCCGAACCAGTTCGAGCGTTCCCTTGCGCCGCTTGACGCCCCCTGCCGTAATGACTGTTGGCCCACGCTTCGGTTGCGAGGGGGCGGGCAGATGAGCAAATCGCTCGGCATCGACCGCATTGGCGATCACCTGGGTTCGGGCCGCAGGTAACACCTCTTTAGCAACCTGTTCAGTGTAATGGCTGACGCAAGCCATCACCATGCGTCGATACGCCCACTTGTAAAGCATGCTAACAGGCCAGCCGCGCTGCTGTGGGTAACGCGCATAACTGCCGTGTACCGTCATCACCAGCGGACGACTGCCAGCGATCATGGCGGCCAGCGGTGCATACAATTCGACTGTCGTATGGATGACGTCACAGTCCATCAGCATCATACGCGCTGACGGTAATGCATCTGCCAGCTTGAACAAAAAACGAGGTTCTTGCGGGGTCACATCCGGCAAAATCGGGACGATGGTGTAATCGAGGTCATCGTCTTCAATTTCCATATTCTGCGGAACCAGCACCGTGACTTCGTGACCGACATCAACCAGCGCCAGCACCAGAGCACGGCTGTAGTGCTCCCATCCGCTGTTGGCGGTCAGTTTTGCGGCCAGGATGCCTATATGCATGGGAAATTCACACTCTGGAAATGGATCATCCGCCTATTATAGCGGAAGCAAAAGAGGCACGGACAGGGCGTTTGCCCTGTCCAACAGATTATACGGATTGTGCTTGAATACGCTCGATGGCTTCCTTGGCAAAGCGGCTGACGCCCGCGTCGCTGTCGTTGCAGGCGACTTCCAGCGGCTTAATGGCGCGATTGCTGCCAATCTTGCCCAGCGCCATCGCTGACGCGCGGCGAACGGCCTTGTTGTCATCAAAGAGGGCCTTCACCAGCCCAGGTACCGCCGGATGGCCAATGCTGATCAGGGCACCGGTTGATGCCATACGCAGGAACATGTCGTCAAAGCGTAATGCGACCAATAAATCTGGTACGGCGCTCTCGGCTTCGTCGCCGATCTTTGACAGGGCCTGTGCTGCAAGGTAGCGTGTGCCTGGGTCAGCTTCTCGCACGAGCTGCGACAGAAAAGGTACAGCGGGTGCGTACTTTTCTTCCCCCAGGAACGTAATCGCTTCGGCGCGCTCTTCAACATTTCCGCTCTTCAGCGTATCAAATGCGCGTTCCAGGGTGTTGGTCATGGTGTCTCCAATGCTGAGTAAAATATACGAACTGCGGTTGTGCCATCATGTACTGCATGATATGACATCAACCGCCACCTATAGACGGCCCAAAACCGCCCAAATTTACCGGACTTTTGTAAACGATATATAAGAAATATGAACGATGACTTATAAGTCCGGGCTTTAGCTATCCGCGCCTTCAGTGGCTTCTTTCTGACGCGCATCCAGACGATCAGCGCGTTCATTCCAGGCGCGCACAGATGGGGATTCATCTGCGGTCGAGCCATGTGCGCTGACATCTTCCTGCGCACCATAGAACATGACCGCCACAACGACCCAGAATGCAACAATAATAATGGCGAGCATGGCTGCAATGGCTAATTCCGGTTGGCCAACGACCAGAACAATCAACCAGATAACAAAAGACGCCGCCATACCGGCTGCCAGTTTGCCACCCATCGTATCCAAATTCATGTGACTTGCCCTCTCTTTAGCATGACGATGCAGGTTATCCGCCTACAGGGTTTGCTCAATAAATTCATTATAACGAGCTTGCTGCCTGTTCGTAAGTCAAGATTAGAAAGTGAGGCTTGTTCTTAGTGAACGTTTAGTGGCCGACAATACAACACATATGTGGAAACTGGGAATTTTTCAAATGGATTACTCATCGTAACTTAGTGACAGGCTGGTATATTAAACAATGGCTTGGACATTTTCGCCCTCCGTCGTTACTATACGCCATGTGCCATAAGCCAGTTCCTTCATTATACAGTCATCAGATTCTATGGTTGGCAGCTTGTTTGCCATGCCATATGCTTGTGAGTGAGAGCGGTTTTTGGTAAACTGTACGCACATTTGTGAAAAAAAGAATAAAGTTCCCATTACAAACGTCATTGACATTATTTTCAACAAAAACGAGCGCACCTTATGCGCCCTTCAACGACGAATGTCGGAAACGAACGTGGTTCGCGATACACGAGAGAATAACAGTCGCATTGACTGAATGAGCGCACCAACTGAATTCATCTTGTCTATACCGGAAAAGTAGGACTTAACGGAATGGCAACAACTCAACATCAGCAGAGTTCCAACTCAGCCACCTTTGGGATCAGCCTTGTAAGCATCATCATCTTCGGTGTTGCGATGGTCATCTTCGGCCTCGTGATTGGGGGTGTGTTCACCGCCAAAATTTTGCCGGAGCAGGCATCAGAGCAGGCCATCGCCACCGACGGACTTTTCCAGGTCCTGCTGACGATTGGCTCGATGGTGTTCTTCCTTGTGCAGGGGCTGCTGCTCATCAGCGTCATACGCTTCCGTCACCGCCCCAATGATGTCACGGACGGCCCCAACATTCATGGGAACGTCACACTGGAAATCGTCTGGACGATTATTCCGTCGGCGATTGTGGTCGTATTGGCCATCCTGTCTTATGTCGTCTGGCAGAGCAATTCAGCGCCGCAGGACCAGCCTAATTTCGTCAATGGCGAACCCATTACGATTAATGCACGTGGTCAGCGCTTCGCCTGGACTTTTGAATATGTCACCAATGTCGAACTGCCCGCAGAAGAAGCAGGCGCGGTGACGGTACAGAATGATGGTGAAGAGAGCGCTCCAGAAATGGTCAGCTTTACCACCAATGAACTGCATGCCTATGCTGGCCAGAATATCGAACTGCAAATGCAGACGGCGGATGTCATTCACTCCTTCTGGATTCCGGCTATGCGCGTCAAACAGGACCTGCTACCGGGCAAGGAAACCACCATTCGCTTTACTCCGATTGCAACGGAAGAAGGTTTTCCCTATACCACTCTTCAAGGCCCATTTGACCTGCTGCTGGAAGAAAACGGCACTCGTGAGACGCGCAGCTTTGGTGATTCCACCCAACTGATTGTACGGGTCATCGGCGAAGAGAGCGGCGGCAACCTGACGCGCGTCCAGCTTGATACGGGTTTGCAAGCGCTGGTTGATTCCAACCTGATTGGCCCCAAGTATGCTCGCTATCGCCTGAACTGCGCGGAATTATGCGGTGGCGGCCATGGCGAAATGTACTCTTATCTGATCGTTCATCCTGACGAAGAATCGTACCTGGCAGCTTTCTATGATGGGCGTGTCGATGCTGTGCTAAACCCACCCGCAGACCCCATTCTGCAAGGTGAACGTGCAATCACAGCTTATGCCTGTGCTGGCTGCCACACACTGGATGCACTCGGCTGGAGCGGTATGACTGGCCCGGCCCTCAATGGTATTGGCGACCGCGCTGGTGGCCGCGCTGGTTCAACAGGCGTCAGCAACGGTGCGGAATACATCGTTCAGTCGATCCGTCACCCGCAGGATTACTATGTACCGGGCTACAACGGCGTCATCATGCCCGTTCACGATAGCACCGACGACAACACCAATACCTACATGTCCCAGAGTGACCTGATTGGCATTGTCGCCTACCTGTGTTCCCAAACCGCAAGTGGTGATATAACCGACAGCACCTGCGGCCTGGAAAGCTGGCAAGCGGAAAATAATACTCTGACCGACCCCGCGGCTGTCATCAGCGAACTGCAAGCGTTGAGCGACCCGTATCAAGAATAATTGACATTCAAACTGAGGGTGGGATGGCCCACCCCAAACCTGTCACCGACGATGATGGAAAGGTAATTGTTTCATGGCAACCATCTCAGTACCGATAGGCGAGCGGCAGACGCAATCCATGCCGCACTGGACGGAATACTTCCGCTGGACGGTCGATCACAAGATCATCGGCGTGCAGTATGGTGTCACCGCCTTCGTTTTCTTCCTGGTTGGTGGTGCGCTGGCGATGTTGATCCGCTGGGAGCTTTTGACTCCGGCGCTCGACACCATGGCCTCCGGCACGGCCTATAACCAGCTCTTTACGATTCACGGTACGATCATGATCTTCCTGTTTGTCATCCCAATGTGGGGGGCCTTCGGGAATTATCTGATTCCATTGCAACTGGGTGCGGGGGATATGGCTTTCCCCTGGCTGAATGCCTTCGCTTTCTGGCTGATCCCGCCAGCGGGCATCCTGGTGATTATGGGCTACTTCGTCGGTCAAGCCGAAGCAGGCTGGACAGCTTACCCGCCGCTTTCGACCCTTTTCAGTGGTGATGGCCAGACCTTGTGGGCGATGGGTGCTCACTTGCTCGGTTTCTCGTCCATCCTGGGTTCGATCAACTTCCTCGTGACGATCCTCAACATGCGCCCGGAAGGCATGTCCATCTGGAAGATGCCGCTTTTCTGTTGGGCGCAGATGGCTACCAGCACCATTGCCGTGATGGCGACACCTTTCCTGGCGGGCGCACTCACACTGATGCTGCTGGATCGCGTCGGCGGTACATCTTTCTTCGATGCCACCCAGGGCGGTGATGTGCTGCTCTGGCAGAATGTGTTCTGGTTCTACAGCCACCCGGCTGTGTATATCATGATTCTCCCTGGTATGGGCGTCCTGAGTGAAGTCCTCAGCGTGCACAGCCGCAAGCCAATCTTCGGCTATCGTATGATTGGCCTCAGCAGTATGGCCATCGCGATTGTGGGCTTCTTCGTGTGGGCACACCACATGTTCACCAGCCTACAGCCGGAACTGCGCATTCCGTTCATGGTTACTACCATGATTATCGCCGTGCCGACGGGCATTAAAATCTTTAGCTGGATCGGGACGCTGTGGGGCGGCAAGATTCGCTTCACCAGCGCGATGTTATTCTCGCTGGGCTTCCTGTCGATGTTCGTGATTGGCGGTATCAGCGGCGTTATGCTGGCAGCGATTCCGTTTAACTATCAGGTTCATGACACCTATTTCGTCGTCAGCCACTTCCACTTTGTGCTCTTCGGTGGTGCTGTCTTCGCGATTTACAGTGGTCTGTATCACTGGTTCCCGAAGGTTACGGGGCGTATGTTGAATGAAACCCTCGGTCGCATTCACTTTGTGCTGACCTATCTGGGCTTCTTCTTCACCTTTTTCCCGATGCACATGGCCGGTATGCTCGGTATGCCGCGTCGTGTCGCGGTGTATGCACCAGAGCTGCAAACCTGGAACGTGATTATCAGTATTTTCTCGTTCATACTGGGTATTTCGACATTTGTCTTCGTTGGCAATGCGATCTGGAGCGTGGCACGTGGCCGCCGCGCAGGCGCTAATCCCTGGCGTGCGCTCACCCTGGAATGGGCAACCACGTCGCCGCCACCAGCCTGGAACTTCGACGAGCCACCCATTCCGTTTGAAGACCCATATGGCTACGGGACAGACGCTGCTACGGCCTATCTGGACGCGATTGATCGCACCTTCGGCGTGCCGGAGCCGCCACGACCCAACATCACCGGCGGCAATTCGCCCGAAGCGCTGCCTTCACCAGCCGGTGACTAGCCTGACGCGACTGACATCAGCAAGTAGGGGCGCAGCAGCGCCCCTCTCTACATTTTCGGCAGCACAAAGGTTGTAAGTCAGCATTCAACCATTTGTCTTTTAGACAAGCGAGCAATATTATGCAGTACATGGACAATTACCGTCCACTAACCCTTGAAGAAAAGAAAAAGAAGGATCGCGAACGTGCGGAGCGCGATGCTGAAATGCGTGCCCGCAACAACCGCATGGGGCTAGCGATCTTCCAAGGCTCCTGGATTATGGCCTTTGTGTGCCTTGCGATTGTCTACCTGGTTATGGGTGCTGTACCTGGTTGGCGACCCGCAGAAGGCCATCGACCGGATGCGCTGCTGCCGACAATCGCGACTTTGATCCTGCTGACATCATCATGGCTGGCCCGCAGCGGCTGGAGAGCCGTCACCCGCGACGATGTGCAAAAATTCCTGTCACAGTGGATGATCGCCATTGTGCTAAGTGGCGTCTTCGTCGTCATTATGATGACGCAGTTCTTCGCCATCAGCCCAACCGAAACCGATATACAGTATGTCGAGCTTTACCGCCTGATGATTGCCTATCATGCTATTCACGCCGTCATTATCGGCTACATGATGGTGCAGGTCTGGCGATATGGCCGCGCAGGCCACTATCACAGTGACAATCACTGGTCAGTAGAAGCCGGACTCAAATTACAGTATTTCGTCACGGCAGCCTGGCTGATTTTTTATGCGGTGCTGTATCTGACATAACCTGAAAGTGATGCGCCGCGCTATGACGAACCGAGAGGTTCACGGTATAATGACGGCGCTTTTGATGAAATAACGAATCGCTTTGATCTACAGACAACTTATCTGCGATTCCTTTTGAAAAACGAGTACTCTCAAGTGCACTTAAGGAGAGCAAGACCGTAATGTTCATAAAACCTGGCCTTCAACGTGCTGTGCCGATGGGCATCCTGGGCTTTATCGTCGGCGTGGCCCTGGTGCAACTGATCCGCAGCCTGCAACAAATGGACCCTCTCTGGGACCCCAATGTCATCTTCGTGGTGATTCCCTTCTTCATTGTCGGGTTCTTCATGTGGGGTATGGGCGCGTTCAACCCACGTATGAGCGAGCATGCTCACGGGCCTGACGATGCCCATGAAACGTCTATCGTCGCGGTTGAGGGCGATGGTGCTGCCCACGAAGCAGAAGATGCTCCTGGCCCATTTGCCCTGCTGATGAGCCAGATGTGGAAGATTTCTTTCGCGCTCATCCTGATTGTGGTCATTCTGTTCGCGTTTGCGACCGCCCCCACCGGACTGTTCTTGCGTCAGGTAAACCAGGCCGAAGGCAACGTCGCCGCTGTAGAAACGCAGCAGAATTTCTTGCTGCCACTCGGTATCGATACCGTTCAGGCCAGCCAATTATCGGTCTTCCTGGCCTTTATAATCTTCACTGTGCTGTCAGTCGTGGCTGTTGCGGGTGTGATCGGCTTCCTGCTGACGTTCCTCAGCAAAGAAGCAAAGTTCGCAGAAGTGACCGAATCTACATCGATTAGACACCATGCCTCGGAGCCGCAGGGAATCATCGGCATCATTGTGCGCATCGTGGGCTGGCTTGTAGGCGTATTGCAATGGGTTTTACGTGGCATTGGTGGGTTGGCACGCGGTTTACGCCGAGGCATTCCGTATTTCTTCGGCTACCGCAACTAAATTTAACTAACAGGTATTTGAGAGTGACTGCTTAACTGTAGGGAGAGATTTATGGCGAATATCGCATTAAGCGCCGATGGCCACGGTCACAGCGCCGCCGAAGTCGCACATAAGAATAGCAACCAGAAGTTGGCGATGTGGCTTTATTTAGCCAGCGAAATCGTCATCTTCTCAATTATGATCGTTGGCTATGCCATCTGGCGCTTGAACGAACCAGATGCCGTCAGCAACATCCACAAAACACTGAGCATTATCCCCGTGACGATCAACACCTTCCTATTGCTCAGTAGTAGTTGGGCAATGGTGATGGGTTTGCGCGCCATTGAAATGGGCAATCGCCAGATGTTTATGCGCTGGATTGGCGCGACAGCCCTGCTAGGCGCGATCTTCGTGGCTGGCCAGTGGCTGGAGTATCGTGAGCTTTCTCACATGAATCTGACGCTCCAGCGGTCGGATATGACGCTGGAAGATGAAATTTTCGAGTCGTCGCTGGAAATCTCCCAGGTTGATGGCGGCTACGAAGTGAATGTACTCAACCAGCAGATTCTCGATGGCCTGGACCTGAGCTACGATACCGAGCGCTTCGTCGAGCCAACTGTGCTTACTGAGCAGGAATACGCCGAGTTCGAGCAGGCGGTCACGACTGAAGTTGTAGGCGCAACCGCCAACTTCGGTATGCGGTTCTATGCCCCGACAGCATTTCACGGTTTCCACGTTGTGGTCGGTGTGCTGCTGGCCCTGCAAGTCCTTTATCTGGGCAGCAAAGGCTTCTACGATGACAACCCCATCGGTGTCGAGTTGTTCGGCCTCTACTGGCACTTCGTCGATGTGGTCTGGATTCTCTTGTTCACCCTGATTTACCTGGTATAGGCGGCCACCATGACTGACGAAAATACACACATTGACACCGCACAGGAAGATAATAACCAAACGGAAGTTTCAGAAGCCCAAATGTCGGTACGGCACCATCACTATACCGATGAGGTCGCAATTCCGATCTTTGGTACGGTAACGGTCCCTGGTGGCATCTATACGGCTGTGTTCATCGCACTCGGTTTCTTCACCATTCTTGAAGTGGTGACCGCGGAACTCTTCGCCTTAAGTGGCATAAAAATCTTCATGCTGATGGGCATTGCTGTCCTTAAAGCCTTCCTGGTAATCTGGTTCTATATGCACCTCAACCGCGATGGCCGCAGCAATCCGCTGCTGTATGTTGTGCTCTTGCTACCGCTGACAGTCACGTTGCTTTCGATCTTCTACCTGCTGGGTGTACCCTCGTTCGGCGGCCTGGGATATGGCGCCCTGTAGCGACGCCCTCACCTGAAACAAGCCAAACGGGACTGTGTACAGTCCCGTTTTTGTTTGCTCCACCTGGAAATTTCAATTCTCATATGATTATTGTGTCGCTAATTGTCGTCGCTCATCTACCTGAGTTAAGATGTACAGCGTTTGGAAGCCCCAAGGAGGCTGGTTATGCTTATTGATCTTAGCGACAAGGTTGCCCTGGTGACGGGTTCTGCGCAGCGCGTGGGCCGCGTCATTGCTCTAGAGCTGGCCAAACATGGCGTCCATATTCAGGTGCACTATCACAGTGCCAGTGACGATGTGGTCCGCGACACGCTCCACGACATCAAATCCGAAGGTGTCGATGCTTTCGCCGTTCAGGCCGACATCAGCGCACCCGAAGGCGTTAACACAGTCATGGATGCTGTGAAAGAGAATTTCGGTCGCCTGGATATTTTAATCAACAGCGCCTCTGTATTCCCGGCCAAAGAACTGCTGGACATCACAGTTGATAGCTGGGACCTGACGATGAACGTTAACCTGCGTGCGCCCTTCCTGTTCACACAGGCGGCCACGCCGCTTATGCTGGAAAATGATCCGCCAGGAGGGTGTATTGTCAATATCTGTGACCAGGGCGCCATTGCTCCCTGGCCCAAACGCCCCGACCACGGCGTTAGTAAAGCGGCATTATGGATGCTGACCCAGACCACCGCTGTCAGCCTGGGGCCGGAAATTCGTGTCAATGCGGTTGCCCCTGGGCCGATCATGAAGCCGCCAGAGGGTATGTCTGATGATAAATGGTCAGCGATGGGCCGCTCACTACCGTTACAGCGAACAGGTAGCCCGGAGGATGTCGCTCGCGCTATCCTATATCTGTGTCAGAACAGCTTCGTGACAGGCGTCTTGCTGCCAGTTAACGGTGGCGAGCATCTACAGGTTCCGCATGGCTCACCATCCAGCTAGCTGCAACGTTTGCCCATGAAACTGCGTATATGGCATTAAGTGTGATCAGAAAATTGAGGGGGAATATCCATGCGTAATTTTATCATTCGCGTCATTATCAGCGCGATTGCGATCACCATCACAGCATCTTTGCTGCCCGGTATAACGCTGGCCAATGACAGCCTTGGCACCGTGTTAATCATCGGCCTCGTATTTGGCATCGTCAATGCCATCGTCAAGCCCATCCTGATCTTCCTGACCTGTCCGGCGGTAATCGTCACATTGGGTTTGTTCATCCTGGTGATTAACGGCGCCATGCTGATGCTAACGGCCACTTTTGTCGATGCGCTACAGATCGATGGCTGGGGCACAGCCATCCTCGGCGGCATCATCATGTCGATTATCACAATGGTCTTCGAGAGCATCCTGGGCCTGGATAAGGATGATAAAGGTCGCAAGAATAACTGGGACGAAAAGCGCAAAATTCCGCGCGATTACTAAACCAGCCTGAGCATTAAAAAAGGGCTTACCGAGTGGGGTAAGCCCTTTTGCTTTAGACAATGATGGTGCTAACTAGAAGGAATCAGCGTCCGAACATCATCTGCTGACTGAACAACCCATCCCTCAGTGCCATCGACTGTCCGTACACGCCACCAGACGAAACCATCCGCCGCTACTGGCCCTTCCAAAACGATGACCTGTGCCCCATCCGCTAATCGTGCCAAACGGCTGAAATCAACGCCAGGGCCGCTGCGCATATTCAGGCGGTCGCCATCGGTTGTGTTGATAACCGCACCACCGCCAATCGTGAGGCTACCGACTTCGCCATCGCCAGGAGCCGCATCCGCCGGGGAAATTGTCGATCCACTGGCCAAGGCAAGCGGCGGTGCCAGCATGGTCCAAGCAGCCAATCCGGCACTTTCCATCGTGGTACGCGGCCCAACCCAGGCTAAGGATACCAGCCGGTCACTTGTCCACAGCAAGAGGCCGGAATCAATCGCAACGCTGGAATTGACATAGTACAACGCACTGCTGTAGCCACTCGGCGTAGCGGCAGCCGGATTCGATAGATACACGAAGCCAGCACTTGTGCCACTAATGTTGCCAGGGCGATCCAGAGCAATCGGGGCATAACCATCTATCGTGCCATTGCGCTGGATAATCGGATACGTCCAGCGATCTTCTGGAATGACATAGGCAGGAGCAATCAGTCGAACACCACCCTCGATAAAAGCTGGCGCACTGAACGACCAATCCGCATTGCTCAGTACGGGGAAGCGCCCAAACACGGACGGATCGTAAACCTGCACCGTGTTGAACTGAATCGGGAACATGAGTGTGTCGATGATATTCGGCAGGCGCTCATCGAACAGAGCGACTGTCACCTGCCCGCTGGAAGGCAAGGTATCTGCCTGCAACTGATTGTAGATCACGGTTTCCGTGACGGTATTCGTCAGCAAATCCCAGCGGAAGCTCTGGAGCTGTAACGGGCCTTCTGTGCCATAGGGCAGCACTGTGTAATGTACTTCTGCGCTCCCATATGACTGAGGAATCGGCACCGTATATGGGAAATCGCCGACGATGCTGGCGACTGATGGATCGCTGCTGCTGATCTGGAAGATGACGCTGTTGGTGGTGATATCCAGTACCACAATCTGCCACTCGATACTTTCCAGCAAATAGCCATACGCTACGGCTGTTCCAAGCCGATTGAAGGCGACCCCCGTGATACTGGGTGAATCACCGATCAACAATGCAGGCGGCGTATATGTCGCAATCATGCTATCCGATGCCACATCATATACCAGGAACTGCGTTGTATTCATGCTGCTGCTGTAAACGCTGTACGCCATCCGCTGCCCGTCGTCAGAGACGGTCAGGCGGTCGCTGTAACGGTCGTGGGCCATCACCGTTGGCAGAATACGATTGTTCAGCACGGCCCCAGTCTGGTCGACCTGCCAGATTTCACCATTCTCGGAATCATAAAGCCATGCGGTCCAGGGCGCCTGGGCCTGGGCCATGGGTGCAATCAGTAACAAAAAAACCACTACCAGTAAGACCTTTTTCATGAAGGACTCCTTTTGGGTTGGTCATCTTGAATTCATTATAGGGGTCTCTGGCTTAATCAGCACACGAAAGCATTGAAAATTTCATAAAGATTTGAGGCGTTGCCTTCAACAGGGAAATAGATACGCGCATTCCGGTATTGGGAGCATTGTTTTCATTTCTAATAATTAAATAAGAAAGCATAAATTTCTTACGGTAAGTTTCCTGAAATTGCTTGTAAACTAACGTTATGTTTGCACAACGAACGACCTCAGCCGCCAGCTCACTCGTTTACCTGCTGCCAAACCATGCAGATTTTGTTCTGCGTCATGTGCAGGCCAGCGATATTGCCTCCTTGCAGGAAAACTGCTTTACTGACTACGACGTTTCCCTGGTGAAGGATCTCGTTGCGCGCGTTCAACACCTGAACCGCCGTCAACGGGGAATCGGCATGGTCATTGTTCAGCGTTCGACCCAGCAGATTGTCGGTTATGGCCAGGTTGTACGTTGGGGCGACAAAGCAGAAATCAGCGATCTAATGGTCGCAGAGCGCTTACGTGGTCGTGGCCTGGGAACCGAACTGATTCGCCATCTGATCGACAGCGCCCGCCGCCTCAATATCAGATCTCTGGAAATTGGTGTCGCTATCAGCAATGGGGATGCCCACCGTCTGTATCAACGCCTGGGCTTCGTCGATGCCTACTCTACCTTCCTGCGCCTGGGTGGTGAAATGGAAAAAGTCATCTTCCTACAAATGCCCATGACAATTTGTGCATCATTGTGATTGTATTTGGCCCCTCACAAGCCGTATAATCCTCCCAGTACCCATCTAGGAGGATGCTATGACAACCCCTTCTCTTGCCCTATTTATCGTTAGTTCCCTTGTTCTGCTCCTGACACCAGGCCCAGCCGTGCTTTATATCATTGCGCGCAGCATCAACCAGGGACGACAGGCCGGGGTTGTTTCCGCAGTGGGTCTTAGTCTGGGGACGCTCGTTCACGTCTTTGCCGCCGCATTCGGTTTGAGCGCGCTCCTGGCGACCAGTGCAATCGCCTTCAACGTGGTTAAGTTGCTTGGTGCCGCTTATCTGATCTACCTGGGCATCAAGACGCTGCGTACTCCGCTGCCAACAGATACGACCGTTGAAGCACCACCGCGTCAACTCAAACAGATTTTTGTGCAGGGATTCATCGTCAACGTGCTGAACCCTAAGCTGGCGTTGTTCTTCTTCGCCTACCTGCCACAGTTCGTTGATATGTCCAGCGGGTCTGTCGCCGGACAAATCGTCATGCTGGGCATGATCTTCACTGCGCTCGGCATCATCAGCGACAGCCTGTATGCGATTGTCTCTGGCACATTGGGGCGCTGGCTTAAGAACAATCCAACCTTCGTCAAAATGCAGCGGACTGTCAGCGGCGTGGTTTATATCTTCCTGGGCGCGACAACCGCCCTCGCCGGGGCCGATACCAAGAGTTGATGCTGTCGATCACAAGCCTGTATCTCGCTGGTTTCTAAAGCCATCCTGAAGACTAATTGCTAGTAAATCGGGTGACGCCTCGATATAATACAGAAAAGGAGAGTTCATAAACTCTCCTCTCTCCTTATGTGGGGCATGAGTTGTATCATGTCCTTTTTTTTGCGATACGGGATAGTGATTTAATCAAACGCTATCTCAGCGCGTCAGTATCAACTACGCTTCTTCTTCAGGCTCTGCACCAGAGAACAGGAACCGAACCTTCAGGCCATAGGTGGTCGTATTGCGACGCGATGTACGCTTGGTGTACGACCCTTTGGAAATGAGGAAGTTGAAGCTGAGCTTACCCTCGGACTCTGACTTTAGTTCGGTCTCGGCGCTGTAGGTGACTTCGATCTCGAATTCTTCGAGTTCAACGGCGATGTCTGCATCACGAATGATGGTAACACCCTCGGCGGCGCCTTCTGCTGCTGCCAGCATAAGTTCTTGCCGTTGCTGCTTGTGCCATGATTCTCTCTCCTTATGTGGCTCATGAGTTGTTCCATGTGCCTATTCAGTTTGGTATTGCTGGATAAAGGCAGTGCTACTCGTCAATTTGAGGGATGACGACAACCCGTATCGCCAGATTAGTACCGCTGTTATCGACAGTGTCGTCGCCAGCGGCGCGGGTGGTAAGCTGGTTGCGCAGAACATTCAATTCAGCGCGCATCGCGCCCATTTCCGCGCTGACCAGTTCATTGTGTGCTTGTATCAGGGGGCGGACAACATCGCGCGTTTCAGCAGGCAGACGACGAATGCGATTCTCAACTGCTTTTGCCGCTTCATCAACCGCCTCGCGATTGATCGTAATCGAATCTGCGCCTTCTTTTTTGGTCGATAGGTCCACAGGTTGACGGCGCGATACCCCAATGCGTGAGAAGCGAAAGCCGGATTCACGCAGTTTGTCCGCGTCGATGACTGTGCCGGTTTTGGGGTCAACAGCTTCGTCATCCGGGTCAACTTCAAGATTGACCGTAATTTCGACCTCACCAATTTCGCTAAAGCGGTCGCGCTCTTTGTGGATACGCTGCGCGGCTTCGTCAATATCGCGTGTGATAATCTCTAGTAGTTCGCCAATACCAAGTGTCATGATTGCGAATCTCCCCCTATGCTCGTGTTCGCCCAAGTATCGGGCTTACATTTACTATTAACATCGAACAACTGGGCGGTTTCAAGCAATTGCAAATGGTTTTTTTCAACATATGTCTCATTTTTGCAGCTTTGATATAATCTTCGTAATGTTTCCATCTACATAGAAATATGGGGGTAAGCGTATGGCGAAAAAGCCACGCATTCGTGTGCTGGCCCTGGCGCTGTTCCGCCAGGGTGATTACATCTTCGTCGGTGAAAATGTGAATCCGGATACAGGACAAGTCTTCTATCGGCCCATAGGCGGTGGCGTAGAATTTGGCGAACGGGCGAAAGATGCTCTAGCGCGTGAAATCATGGAAGAGACAGGCGCACAGGTTCACGACCTACGCTACCTGTGTACACTGGAAAATGTCTTTGAGTACCTCGGCAATCCAGGCCATGAAATCTGTTTGCTGTTCGATGGTGCCTTTGTGAATGAGTCCCATAACGCTCTGGATACAGTCCTACAGGGAATTGATGATGGGGAAGTCCTGTTTGACGCCGTGTGGAAGCCCATTCGTTTTTTCCAGCAGACAGACAGTCCACTCTACCCTGATGGCTTGCTTGATTATCTGCTCACCCAGAAAGTGAACTTCGACTGATGGACATCGAACCCACCATAGATGGCATTCTTCACGCGCTGATGATCGCCCCAACCGCCGAAGATGCCTACAATGAATATGCCGCGCATGATCCCAATAATGCCATCCGCCGAGAGAATTTTCGGTTGTATTTGCGGCATATGCAGGCGCGCCAGCCCAAAACCATGCTGGTGATGGAAGCTCCAGGTTATCGCGGCTGCCGCCTGACGGGCGTGCCTGTCACCAGTCGCAAAGTGCTGCTTGAAGGCGTGCCCGAACTGGATTTCTTCGGCGAGGAAAAAGGCTATCGCCTCACCTACGATGCCGAATTCGAGAACATATACGGTGAACAAAGCGCGACCATCGTCTGGGGAACACTGGCCCAACTTGGCCACCTCCCCCTCATCTGGAATACATTCCCGTTTCATCCACACAAAGCGGGTAAACCGCTCACCAATCGACCACCGCGCGCCCCAGAAAAAGCACTTGGTGCTCATTTTTTGGAGGCCATGCTGACGCTCTTCCAGCCCAAACAGGTCATCGCCATCGGCAATGTCGCCCACGAAACGCTCAGTAAAATCGGCCTGGCCTGTGCCAAAGTTCGTCACCCCGCCCAGGGTGGCAAAAACGATTTCGTCGCTGGCCTAACCGAGCTACTTAGGAACTAAAAAGGACGCACCGCTGTGCGCCCTCTTTACGAAATTTCTAAGCGAGCTTAGTCTTCTTCGAGCAGTTCGCCGACAGCCTCGACAACCGCTTTGGCGGTCAGGCCGTACTCCTCGTAAATTTTGGCATACGGAGCGGAAGCGCCAAATTTGTCAACGCCGATAGCCTTGCCGTCAAGGCCGATCCACTTCTGCCAGCCTGTTGTCACACCCGCTTCGATGCTCACGCGAGCCGTAACTTCCGGCGGGAGGACCATGTCACGATACTCCTGGGACTGCTCTTCAAACAGCTCCCAGCAGGGCATAGAAACCACGCGCGTTGCTACGCCCGCTTCTTCAAGGTTCTCAAAGGCTTCCAGCGCGATGGACAGTTCCGTGCCCGTTGCCAGCAGGATAACTTCTGGCAGATCATCCGGCAGGTCTTCCGACTCAGCTACCACGTAGCCACCATGCGCCACACCTTCGTAGATGCCCTCAACGTTATCGCCATCGAGTACCGGAACCTCTTGGCGCGAGAAGATGAGCGTTGCGGGGCCATTCAGTTCCATCGTTGTCTTCCAGGCGGCGGCACTCTCATAGGCATCACCAGGGCGGAACACGTACAGGCCAGGGATCAGGCGCAGGCTCATGACATGCTCGACAGGCTCATGCGTCGGACCATCTTCGCCTACACCGATGCTATCGTGTGTGAACACATAGACAGCCGGAGCCTGCATCAGCGCACCCAGGCGCATGGCCGGACGCATATAATCGCTAAACGTCAGGAAGGTCGCCGAGTAAGGTTTGATGATGCCACCATGCAGCGCCAGCCCGTTGGTGATCGCCCCCATCGCATGCTCACGGACGCCAAAGCGTACATTGCGCCCATAAGGACTATGAGGGCCTGTATTGTCTTCACCTTTGATGAGTGTCTTGGTACTGCCAGCGAGGTCCGCGTCGCCACCAATCATGGTTGGGATGTGCTTGGCAATCGCATTCAGCGCGACACCATTGGCGGCGCGGGTTGCCTGGGGTTTATCCGGAGCGAAGGTCGGCATATCACTGTCCCAGCCCTGCGGCAACCGACCAGCGAAAGCATCGTCAAACGGCTGGGCCATATCCGGGAAAGCGGCTTTGTACGCATTGAGTTCCGCATCCCACGCAGATTCTTCTGCCGCGCCTGCGGTCAGGGCTTCACGGTACAGTTCGAGGACATCACCGGGGATGAAGAAAGGTTCGTCTGTCGGCCAGCCCAGGGCTTCTTTCGTGAGCTTGACTTCTTCAGCACCGAGTGGCGACCCGTGTGCGCTGCTGGTACCAGCTTTATTAGGGCTGCCATAGCCAATGATCGTCTTAACCGAGATGATCGACGGGCGGTTGGCTTCTCGTTTAGCCGTTTTAATGGCGTCATCAATAGCAGTCAGATCATTGCCATCATGGATGCGGTGTGTGTGCCAACCCTGGGCATCAAAGCGCTTGAGGATGTCCTCAGTGAAGATCATGCTGGCTTCGCCATCGAGGGTGATGTCATTGTCGTCATACAGGAAGATGAGTTTGCCCAGCCCCCAGTGACCGGCCAACGCAGCCGCCTCTTGCGCGATGCCTTCCATCAAGTCACCATCGCTGACGATAGCATAGGTGTAGTGGTCGATGATGTCGTGGCCATCCCGATTGAAATGTTTGCTCAGGAAAGCTTCTGCCAGGGCCATGCCGACCGCATTACCAACACCCTGACCGAGCGGGCCGGTAGTCGTTTCAACACCAGCCGTGTGGCCATACTCAGGATGGCCAGGGGTCTTGCTGCCCCATTGACGGAAGTTCTTCAACTCTTCCAGCGGCAGATCGTAGCCCGTCAGATGCAGCAAAGTATACAGCAGCATTGAGCCGTGACCTGCACTCAGGATGAAGCGATCACGATTGATCCACTTGGGGTTAGCTGGATTATGACGCAGATGGCGCGTCCAGAGTACGTAGGCCATCGCAGCGGACCCCATCGGCAGGCCCGGATGGCCGCTATTGGCTTTCTGAATCGCATCGATGGATAGCGTACGGATCGTATTGATCGCGCGTTCCTGTAATTCTGGTGACGCGGTAGTCATAAGGTGTATTCTCCCTGTTAAATCGCTCGACTCATTGTCAGAGTTCAATATGTATACAACATTCGATTATTATTCCACAAAATCAGTTTAATTAAGATGCTCATCCACAAGTAAGATGAACATGATACGATTGGAATAACCGTGTTCCTCGACTACAGGCTAAGGTAAACCCATGGTGACTGACTTCCAGATAGAAGATACACATCTTCGCCGAATTGAACGTGTACAGGATTATATCCTGCGACACATTCAGGAACCGCTGGATCGTGAAATACTTGCAGAGGTCGCAGAATATTCGGTGCCACATTTTCATCGTGTCTTTACAGCCTGTACTGGCGAAAGCGCCGTCACTTACGTACGCCGACTACGACTTTCGCGTGCTGGCCAAAAGCTGCGTATGGGCGCAATCGATATTATGGAAATCGCGCTGGCAGCCGGATACGAATCTCACGCAGCGTTCAGCAAGGCATTTAAGAAACAGTTTGGAATCAGCCCCAGCGATTTTCGGCAGTTGAATTGCCACGAAGCGTCCAGCCTGTTGAGGAAAGGTTCATCAAATGAAAATCACAGTGACGAGTATTCCCGTTAAAGACCAAGATAAGGCGCTTGATTTCTATGCGAACAAACTTGGGTTCATCGTAAAACACGATATCCCACTGGGTGAAGCGCGATGGCTGACCCTCGTCTCGCCACAAGAGCCAGATGGCGTCGAATTGCTGCTGGAACCGAATAGTGATTATCCGGCGATGAAAGCGCTCAAACAAGCACTCGTGAACGATGGTATTCCGTTTACGCAGTTTCAGGTTGATGATGTACATGCCGAATATACACGCCTAAAAGACCTGGGCGTCCTCTTCACTATTGAACCCACCAACATGGGACCCACCACAGTCGCAATTCTTGATGATACCTGCGGCAATCTGATCCAGATTTACCAGATGAACATGTAACGTGCGCAGGTGCATCTGACAAAACCTGGTGCCGAGTCGTCCATTGTAAGCTGGCCGGATTGATTTATCATACATCCGGCTAGCCGCAAACGATGGGATAGCTCTGTGGCCCTGGTCTTCTATCTGGTCGGTGCAATCGCGACCTTCCTGTTCATCCTGAATAACCTCTGGCAAACCGTTCGGCGTAAGCGTGAAGTCGGCTTCCGTGGCATGCTCTTGGCGTTCTTCGCCGCGCTGATGCCGATTGCGGCGCTGCTCCTGGATAATGTCAGCGGCGCGCGCTTCGACACGCTGGAAGAACTGCTCTTCCTGTTAATCATTCCGCTGCTGATTGTTCATATCGCGCTAACGGTTATCGACCTTGTGCGGCCAAAGCGGCGGCGGAGCGGGCGCGGCATCCTGGGTATTGGCATTGCCATCTTGCTGCTCATCGCCACAGTCGGCTACAACCTCAGCGCCCAGTTCATCGAACTCACCCGCGATGAGGTTGTACTACGACCAACACCCATTAATGAGCAACCACGCGACTATGATCCGTGCCAGCAGGATATCCTGGGTACGGAAATACTCAATATTGTGCTGGATAATATCGCTGTAGATGCCGACATCGACCGCGATGAACTATTGGAACGCTTCGTCAATGACGGCGAAACATCGTTCGGTCAATTGGTCCGCGCAAATGATGGCGACCCTGCGCAAACGGTCGAGAAGATGGTGCAGGATTTTCGGCAGTTTGCGGCTGAAAGAGCGGCTATCTGTCAACAACCGGACGGTGAAGGTTTTCAGTTGGATGCGACCAGCCTCAATACCCTTACGCTCATTGTCCGCGCCTACTTATTGCAGGCTGTCGAATGGCCATTTGAGGAATTCCTGGCTAATACTGAGCAATTCATAAGGTCGCTGCCATTTGCAAACACTGGCGTTACAACTGAGGATAATGCACCAAGCATCCAAGTGACGCCCAACAGCACTCAGTTGCAGGAAACACGCGCGGCGCTGGTCGCGGCGATCCCTTCAGTGGAGGTGCCATTGACGCCAACGCCGAGCGCAACCCCAACCATTACGCCGAGCTATACGCCGACCGTCACGCGGACGCCTTACCCGACTTTTTCACCGACACCAACGCGCGAGCGATTCGTGACTGCCACGCCGACAGCGACCGCCACCCTGCCCAATCCATGCCTAGCGACAGCCGTCTACAACGTCAACATGCGCACGTTGCCGGATATGGAAGAATCCGAAGTCGTGCAGACAATTCCGTTTGAAGCTCTGATTACGGTTTATGCACCGAATGAGGACCAAACATGGTGGTACGGGCAATATGAAGGCGAGGACGGCTGGATCAGCGACGAATTCATCCGCGTAACGGACGCCTGCTATGATCTGCCGCCACGTCATCCGTGATAGGTACTAGTTCCGGGCACGTGCAAACTCTGGTGGATGCGCTGATTGCAGGCAGCGATGCGCCGGGGAACGATCAGGATTGTCGATGAAATCAGCAGCAATCTGCCGACCGCACAGTGACGAAAAGATCACCGCGTGACCAACACCCGGAACCTCATAAAAATAGCTATGACTGAGCGTCTCGGCGGCAAGCTGTCCCCAGGCAGGAGGCGTAATCGGGTCATATTCACCGGAGAGCAACAGGGTCGGAATATCGCTGACGACAGGATCATTCTCTATGGCATTGGTGGGGTTCGGCTGCCAATCGCGGCAGACATCCAGCACCCGTTCATTGAGCATCAGCATGCGCGAGAGCAATGAAGCATATTGCGGATAGGCATCCCGCATATGCGTAAAATCCGCCTCGGTCGTAAAGCTGATTTCATCATGACACTGCACAGCCTGATACATGCCGTGATCGATGTTATAGACGCGCAGTTCCTGCCGTAACCCCGCGCGGACGGCAGAGTCATAATCGCCAGCAGCAATCTCGGACAGCCAACGCGGGATATTCTCGATATTTTCGATGTTGTACAGCCAGCTAAAGACCCAATCGAACAGCTTGTCACCACTGAGCACGATGCTTACATCGTCGCCCGTGTAAGAACTTAATTGAACAGTCTGAGGATCGGCATTGAGCTGGTTATAAAGCTGCACAAAGGTCGCTTCAAGGTTGGGATAATCGGTGCTACATGTCTGGTCTGCGGCACAACCCGCGAATAGTACATCGAGGGCACGGGTGGCATTGTCCAGATAGTCCGTAAACAGATTCACCTGCGCCGGATAAACCGAGTCCAGAACGACGCTACGGATGCCTTCAGGATAATCACGCATGGCTGTCAATGCGAGGCGGGTACCATAGGAGACACCGAACAGGTTCCAGCTATCGTAGCCAAGCGCAAGGCGCAGGTCGTTGAGGTCCGCAGCACTGTTGGCAGTCGTATAGGCGCTGATGTCCACGTCCATCTCAAGGTACTGTTGGGAACAGAGCATGCTGGCATATTGAGAACGACGCAGTTCACGCTCCGCTGAGTAGCCTTCTGTCAACGCATTCAAGGCGACATTAATGACACCTTCGCATTGCAGGCGTGGTTGTGAAAGCCCTGTACCGCGCTGATCGAAGAAGATGACATCACGCTGGCGACCGAAGTTAATCATATTTAGCGAAAAAAAATCTGACACGCTGCGAACGATACTGCCTCCAGGTCCGCCAACCAGATACACGATGGGGTCAGGGTACGGCGAACGAGTCCTGGTTTTTATAATGGCGACGGCCAATTCGATGATGTGTGATTCCGGGTTTGATCGGTTCTCTGGAACGCGCAAAACACCACAGGTCATATCATAGCTATAGGGTGCTGAGAGAGCGCAATCCTGCTCAATGAACTGCGGCACCCATTCTGTGCTTTCGCTAAGTGCGCTGGTTTGTGCCCCAACGACTGAGCCCGACAATGCCAGCACAGAGATACTTACTATGATCCACCAAATACGCACCAGTTGTGCTCCAAACCCCAAAAAACAGATGATGTTGTCATAGTATGACGAAAAAGTGTGATGTTCTCATTACGAAGCCGGACACGATCAGGGCGATTGACGGGCACGAAGCCGACCATAATGCACAATCAAGGCACCGCCCCCGCCGCCGACCAAAATGACGATAATCAAGCCCAATGTCGGATCGGGAGCTATGGCAGCGACAATAAAGGCGACAAGAACGGCGAACAAGACACTGCCCACACTATAAATCCAACTGACCTTTTGCATAGACCTCACTCAGCTTGTGCTTTGATGGTACCGGATTATAACCCGTCTTCGCCTACTATCCGGCAAAAAATATCAGGCTATATTTTATAGTACGATTTAGTCCAAAGAAATTACTTATCTTAGATATAAGAGAATTAGACTACAATGTTCATACTAGGGTAGACATGCTGGCGATTTGCATCCTGAATTTGAGAGGATCAATATGAGCGGCCCAAATGAGCAGAAGTCTGTTTTTGTGGTGCCTATTATCGGCAAAGCTCCACATCTGCGTTTTGTGTGGGGCGAGTTACCGACGATTGATGATATCGAAAATGCCTTTGCCTATATCAACCAGATCATTGAAAGTGCTGATAACCCTATTCACATCATTGTGGATGTCAGCAGCCAGCCCAAATTACCACTGGGCAAAACGATCACCAATGCTATCCATACACAGCGCATGGATAAACTGGGCAAATGGCTGGTGATTGGCGCAGATTGGCGCGCAGAGTTCATAGGTAAGACGATCAGCAGCGTTGGCAAAAATAATATTGAGTGGTTCGCAACGGAAGAAGAGGCGATGCAACGTCTGGACGAACTGATGCGCCAACAGGGCTGAGACAACCATGAGCAGAATCAAAAATATCGGTCCCAAGTCAGAAAGCTGGCTGAATGATATCGGCATCTTCACCGTTGACGATGTTGAAGTTATAGGGGTGGTGGAAGTTTACAGGCGGCTGAAACTATCGCGTCCGAACATCTCCTTGGTGATGCTTTACGCACTGCAAGGCGCCGTGATGGACATGCACTGGCAGGAAATCCCTGATGATGTGCGCGAAGACTTGATTGCCAAAGCCAAAGCAGCGCTCGAAGAAGATGTGACCTAATGCTAGAGCAGCATATTCTTGCGACGGTTGAGCGCTTCGATCACCATGCGATCTGCTTTGCCGAAGCTATATTTAGCGAACTGATCCCGCGTCACCCAGGCGAAAGCATTGGCCCCCAACAACTGCGGCACATCATAGGGTGGCATCGGCCCTAGGTACTGACATTCATAAGCGTGCAGCGTAATTCTGAAATGTGTAAAGGCATGCTTCACCTGTACGAATAATTCCCCTACTCGCACTTCTATCGCCAGTTCTTCGCGCAATTCTCGACTGAGGGTTTGAGGCAGGGTTTCATCTGCCTCCTGCTTGCCGCCAGGGAACTCCCAAAGACCACCAAGCAAGCCATCCAGCGGCCGTTGTGCAATCAAGATTTGCTGTTGGGCGTTGTAAATAATGCCCGCTGCGACATCAAAATGGGGTGTGGGTGCTTTCTTCTTCTTGACTGGATAGTGCTCCTGTTCACCATTGGCGAACGCGAGGCAGCGGTCATTGAGTGGGCAGCGTGTACATTCCGGGTTGCGCGGTTTGCAGATGGTCTGCCCTAGTTCCATAAGGGCCTGATTGTAATCACCAGCACGCTGCTGCGGCACCCATTCGGCTGCCAGTGCCCATAGATCGCTGCGGGTGGTGTTAAGCGTTACATCATCGCTGATGCCTTCCAGGCGCGTCAGAACACGGATGACATTGCCATCGAGGACCGGCACGGATTCATCATATGCAATACTGGCCACAGCTCCGGCGGTATAGGGGCCAATCCCAGGGAGCGATTGTAATTCAGCGGCTGTTGTGGGGAATTGGCCATCCAATTCATCAGCCACCTGCTGCGCCGCCCGATGCAAATTACGAGCACGGCTATAATAGCCAAGGCCCTCCCACTTTTTGAGCACTTCATCCAGTGATGCATGTGCCAATGCAGCGACAGTTGGGTATGCGTCCAGGAAGCGCGTATAATATGGGATAACCGTATCGATCTGGGTCTGTTGCAACATAATTTCCGACAGCCAGATGCGATATGGGTCTTTGTTGGCACGCCAGGGGAGATCGGCTGCGTGCTCGTCGTACCAGTCGAGTAGGCGTTGGGCTATTGAATCCGTCATAGGCGATTCTCAAATAATGCAAAACATCTATTGGGTAGCGAAAAACCACGTCTCCAATGAGAATGAGACGTAATTCTCACCAATTCTTAGCGCAAATAAGGCTGGCCCACAAGTGCACATTCGCTACACTTAGGGTGGGTCGCTACGTAATGTATATACCAGCTTCGTGGCTGATATCCAAACAGTGTTAGGGTTGAGTTCATGACATATCCATCATCACCTGCTAATCGTCCGCCGACGTTTACGATCCACTTCCCTGATGGGCGGTTTGCGCCGGCTGTACAAGTCAAACAAGATGATGATCCGCAGATGATTATCGATCTGTTCAATTTGCTGGTTCCGTGCCCAGCTTTGTTTATTTCCGGCGGTGCCGGGTCGATGACGCCAGAGGACATCACAGCCACGCGGGATATTATCGCTGATGGTATCGCAGAATTTGCTGAACAGCACAAACTAGCTGTTGTCGATGGCGGCACAGACAGCGGTGTGATGCAAATGCTGGGGCAAGTGCGGCGGGAACGCCGCTATCGTTTTCCATTGATTGGTGTGGCCCCTATTGGCCGCGTCAGCTACCCAGGCCATGAATCCCCGGACCATGATGCGATTTTGCATGAGGGCCACTCCCACTTTGTGCTGGTCGAGGGCAATGACTGGGGCGATGAATCCCAGATGCTGGTTGATATGGTCCGCAAACTCTCGCGTAGTAAACCCTCGCTGGGCATCCTCATCAACGGCGGCAATATCGCAGAAAAAGATGTCTACATCGCCACGACCCAGGGCGAAAACAGCATCCCTATGATTGTGCTGGAAGGCAGTGGTCGCAAAGCTGATGAAATCGCAACGGCGCTCAGTACCGGCGAAACCGAGAGCAAAATCATCAAGGCCATTATCAGCGGTGGTCGCATCACCGTTGCCAGCATCAAAGCCGGAGCAAATGCCCTGCGGGAGCGCCTGATGCTGCACTTTGATGAAGATGCAGAACTAGAAGACAGCACCAACAATCTGGCCATCCCAGATGCCGAAGATGCGGCAACGATTTCGCCACTTTCCGCGAGCGATACATCCTCACAGTCATTGAATAGCGGTTCATAGTACAGAATGCGGCAACATCAGCAGATGTGGCTGGCACAATATGCACAGGCTTGTCACAATATCTATACGGACATCCTAAACGTACCGTTGATTAAACAGGAGAGATGACCATGCGCCGAATCGGTGTCTGGTTCTTGTTGAGTGTGATGTTTTTTGCGCTGGCATCGGCCAGCCTGGCCCAGGAGAGTACGGCAACGCCATCATCTTCTAGCTCGAACGAAATCACGGTTTCTAATGACGTTTTTCAAGAGCTGCTAGACCGTGTGGAAACTGCTGAGGGACGCGCCTTCAACTTATTGGGCGTGTATGAGGCGATTGGCCAGGCGATCACAGTAGGCAGCGTACTGATTACGGTATTGGGCATATTAGGCGGTGCCGCTGGCGTTTCGCAGGTCGTCAGCGCCCGACGCGAACTCACTGAGAGCAGTGAGCAGCTCAAAGAAGAAGCGGCACAGCTCCGCAAGCAATTCGATGAAGAAATTCGCATGAAGGAAGCCCAATTAGACACCCTGCGAAAACAGCTTGAAGAAGCAGCGGCTGAGGAACGGCAGGCAACCAGCAATGCCCTGCTGGCCAATGCTCTTATTCCACTGGGAGAGCGCCAGTACAAGACGGGCGACTATACCGGCGCGATGAATACCTATGTGCGCGCACTGGAACTCGACCAAGCGAATCCGGTCGTGCATCAGCGGCTGGCCTATGTCTACACGCAGATGGGTGAACTAAAGGCTGCCGAAAGCCATTATCAGATTGCTATCGACCAGGAAAACAAATTCGCACCTGCACTGGCCGGTCTGGGGTTTGTCTACCGACGCATGGCTGAAAAGCTCGATGACAGCATCGAGCGCGACCGTATGATGCTTAAAGCAGAAGATATGCTTTTGCAGGCGCTCGACATTTCTCCACGTCTGATTGATGACGATGGCGAAAGCTGGTGGGGTGTGCTCGGTGGACTATATAAGCGCAATGGCAACATCGAGAGAGCCATTAACGCTTATGAGCGTGCCACTGAAATCACGCCACAATCTTCGTATGGCATGGGCAATCTGGCGCTTTTGTATATGCGCAAAAAAGATAGCGAGAAAATGATCGAAACATACGAGCGCGTTGAGCATATCGCCATGAAGGAAGCTGATCAAGAGCAAGGTAACTTCTGGGGTTACGCCGATCTGGTGGTTTCGCGCTTCGCACTAGGGAAAATTGAAGAAGCAGAACAAGCACTTAAGATCGCTGTTGCTATTGCCCCGTTCGACTCGCCGTATATGCTCAGTAGTCTGGCGGATACCCTACGCGAATTAACCGATGTCGTCGGGCCGGATACGATGCCACCTCTTAATGCTGCGATTGCCTCCCTGGAAATGGAGCAGAAACGCCGCCAGAATTTGCCGGATATGCCAGAAGGTGACAGCGATGAGTAGGGGCTTCTTCAGAAAAAGGCACGCCACTTTAATACCGCTTTTGCTCGTTTGCATCTTTATATTGCTTATGGTTCCGTTTACGCATGCACAGGATGAAGAAGCTAATCCCACCTCCGACATACAGGCTGTTGAAGCGATAGCTACCATCGAAGCACTCCGTGATGAGATTCAAGGCCTTACGGAACAAAATAGACTTTATATTGACGATGTTGAATTACTGACTGAGAACATCAGCGCCACAACGGCCTTTGACTATATTGGTGCCATTACCAATATCCTGGCTTTGGCTGGCGGCGTTGTTGCAGTCGGCGGTGCTATTGCAGGTTACATTTTCTGGCGGCGGCTGCAAAATGCGCAAAGTGAACTGGTCAACACAAAAGCTGAAACAGAAAAACTACAAGAACAATTGCTGCAAGCAACGGCTAAAGCCGAAGAACAGGCCAACCAAATCAGCGAACAACGTAAGCACGTTCAATTGGCGAGTACGTTGATTTCACTGGCAGATGACCAACGGGCTACGGGCGACCTGTACGGAGCGATTCGCACCTATAAACGCAGTCTACAGCTTGATGATCGCAATCCCTTTGCGCTATACAACATGGGCTATATCTATACGGAACTCAAACGGCTGGATGATGCTGAAGACCGCTTAACAGAGGCGCTGGAAATTGACCCGCAGTTTCATCATGCGCGGGCCGCACTGGGATTTGTCTACAGGCGGCGGGGGGATAATTATCGTTATGCCGCCAAAGAGGCGCAGGACAACGCAACCGCCGATGCCCTGCGGAGCCAGTACGAAGCCGAGTATCGCAAAGCGGAAAATCTGCTTACGGAAGCGCTGGAAGAGGTCGATTCGCTGGTGGATGCCGATGGCGAAGCCTGGGCTGGATCGCTGGGTGGGCTGCACTTCAGGCGTGGAGACTACAAGCAGGCCATGAAGTACTATAAGTTAGCTGCGGAAGTGACGCCCTATTCGTCGTATCCCCTGCTGAACATCGGGCGGCTGCATTTGCGAGCGAATAACGCCGAATACATTCAATGCTTCCAGCGAGTGGCACGGCTGGCGCGGCGTCAGGCGCTGGCAAAGCTGACCAACTACTGGAAGTATGGCGATATTGTGACGTCCGGTTTGATTGTGGACGATGAAAGCGTCGCTGTGGAAAACGCCCTGAAATCGATACAGGAACTGGTCGAAGTGCTGCCAGAAAGCCTGGATGACATTCTGCCACGTATTGGCAGTGGGCTGCTGTCTGTCGCGGATGATCTGGAGAATATCAACCAGAAATCCCGCGCTAAGCTCATCAGGGCCTTTGTGGATGAGAATATTCCTGCTTTCAGCGCATAAGTTGCAGCAGCAAAAAGGGCACGACATGTCGTGCCCCTACCGCTGCCATTTTCTTGCTGTCAGTCCTAAAGCCCATAAAT
The DNA here is from genome assembly GCA_020634165.1 of Anaerolineaceae bacterium. GTDB lineage: Bacteria > Chloroflexota > Anaerolineae > Aggregatilineales > Phototrophicaceae > Phototrophicus. The sequence continues at coordinate 64,259 of JACKCF010000004.1, forward strand.
CCCACTGAACTTGTCAGTCAGGTAGGCGATATAGCTATCCGACTGAATATCCTCGCCAGTGACGCGGCGCGTCAATTCCGCCCCGTTGTATTTGCGGCCATACTTATGAATATTCTCATTCAGCCAGGTGAGCAATGTGTCAAATTTACCCTGGGCGATTTCATCGGGGATGCCGGGGTGATCCTTCAGAGCCTGGTTGTAGTACTGAACTGAGAGCAGGTTGCCGAGCGCATAAGTCGCGAAGTAACCAAACAGCCCCGCCGACCAGTGAATATCCTGGAGGACGCCATTGGCATCATCGGGCGGCGTAATGCCGAAGAACGAGGTGAACTTGTCGTTCCATACGTCGCGAACATCGGCTACCTTGACAGCCCCTGTCAGCAAATCCTGTTCGAGTTCAAAGCGCAAAATGATATGCAGATTATAGGTCGCTTCATCAGCCTCGACGCGGATAAAGCTGCGCTCAACTTTATTGATGCCCTTATAAAAAGCATCCAGAGAAACATCACTAAGCTGCGGGAAGCTTTCTTTAAGGCTAGGTAGTGCCCATGACCAGAAGCCTTTGCTACGACCAACGATGTTTTCCCACATACGTGATTGCGACTCATGCACACCCAGGCTGGTGCCGCCAGCGAGAGGCGTACCTTCGAGATTTTGGCCGATGCCCTGCTCATACATGCCGTGCCCTGCTTCGTGCATCATGCCGAATAGGGCCGGATTCAACCAATTGTCGTTGAAGCGTGTGGTGATGCGCACATCGTTGACGCTGAAATTGGTACAAAATGGGTGAACCGCCTCTGCCTGAGCGCCGCGCTCAAAATCAAAGCCGAAAGATTTCACTGCCCAGAGTGCGAACTCGCGTTGTGCATCACGGTCAAAGTTGAGCTTGAGGAAGCTATCATCAACCTCTTCCGCTTCGCCGATCTGTGCGATGAGGTCGACCAGTTTGGGCCGATGTGCATCAAAAATCGACTTGACCTGTGCGGTGGTCATACCGCGTTCGTACTGGTCAAGCAAGGCATCGTAGGGGTGTTCATTGTAACCGAGCAAATCAGCCTGTTCCTGCATCATGCCGATGATGCGTTCCAAGGCAGGCAGAAATGCCTGGAAATCGCTGTTTTGACGCGCTTTGGCCCAGGTCTTTTGGGCGAGGGAAGTTTCTTCGGCGAGTTTGGCAACAAATGACGAGGGCAACTTGGTCGCCAGGTCAAAGTCCTGCTGGACGACACGGACCATACTGGCTTCATCGCTGTCGTAGCCAGCACTGTTGAGTTCTTCAGTCGCCGCACCCAACAAGTCGCTGGTCTGGCTGCTGGTGAACATCTCATGGCCGATTTTAGAGAGGGTTGCCAATTGTTGGGCACGCGCCGCCGCGCCGCCAGATGGCATAGCCGTTTCCTGATCGTAAGCTAGCAAAGCAGTGGCGTGGTTGATATTGGTAATATCTTTGAGGTGCGCCAACAGCGCATCGTAATTTGCACCCATTTGAATTTCCTTAAATGTTTGAATTTAGCGTTAAATACATTATAGCGAATGTCGTCCTGATTGCCTATGATATGTCCGATTATTCTTCTATGGGCTGGCGCGATCCACCTTTTAGCTGGACCAGAATAATTCCCACAGCGGCAATAGCCATACCGATGATCTCCTGTAGGCTGAGGCTATCTCCCAGGAAAATCCAGGCCAGTATGCCAATCTGAATGAGCATTGTGCTATTGATTAGGCTGGATTCTACCGCCGTCAGGGTGCGCAGTGTGTGGTTCCAGAGTGTGAAGGCAAATGCTGTATTGACAAGAGCAAGCCAGACAATAATCAGCCAGCTTTGCAGGTTGAGCATCGGCATGCCCTGGAGGACCAGACCGCTTATTAGTAGCGTCGATGCACCAACCCCCATACTTATCACGGTGATGAGCAAGGCCGATATGCTGGCATTGCGATTGATATAGCGCCCCAGAACAGCCGCTATGGCATTAGAAAACACCTGAAATAAACTGATCCCCAAGCCCAGCCACTGCTCCGGTGAAAAAGCAATGGGATAAAAATAAAGCATTATCCCACCCAAAAATATGAACAGACCGATCACCTGCTTGCGGGTTGGATACTCTGATAACCAGACGATGCCCATCGCGAGCACGACAATCGATGTTAAGTTGAGCATCAGGCTTTGGGTCGCTGGCGGGATATATTGCAAAGCTAGGAATTGCGCTCCCTGCGTCAGGGTGTACATCACCAGCCCTAAGCCAGCCAATTGGAGCCAATCCAAGCGGGTAAGCTGTCTGAGATCGTGTTTACGCGCGTTCCTGAATGCGAGAGGCAACAAGCAGATAAAAGCGAGGGTATAGCGCAATCCAGCAAAGGTAATCGGGGGTATATCTTCCAGGCCAACAACAATCAGGATGACCGATGTTGACCAGAGAAATGTGACCAGTAGTGCCTGCAATATCGACCGAAAATGGGGTGACATGGTTCGCCTTCCAGAATGGGTAGGAATGTAAATACATCCCAACCGCACTCCTCAAGGCTTTTAATCTGTCAGATGCAGACCGCTATAAGCGATATTCCGCAGCGCTTGGTCCAGGCTTGACTGCCAACAATCAACGGAACCCTAGCTGCCTCTGTAGGTTAGTACCTGGCATTCTATCCCAAATTCGCTATGGTACCAACTATGAGGATGGGTCCCCCCTAGCGCTGGAAAAGGCGATAGAAGCGCTTAAGCAGATAGCGATATTTGCTGCCATGCGCGACAAGGACTATCGAGAGGCAGAAAAGCGCCGTAATCAAAATGATGATCTGCCAGTCATCAGCCCAACTAAACTGCTTGAACTCGAACAATCCTGGCAGCGCATACATGTGCAGAATCGTGAGAGTGGTGAAAACAATCATCATGACAACGGTGCGCCAGTGCTCACGAAACGTCTGAGGATGGTAGAAATCGACACCTTGGATCGTCAGAACGATGAGTGCGCCATAGAAGCACAAAAACAGGGTGATGGCGCTGCGGACGGCGATAACATCACCATGTGTGCCGAAATAGACTGCGACATATAAGACTGCCAGCAGCACTGCTCCAATGAACCCCACCGTGATGATGTAATCAAGGACATCGTCGCGGAAGTTACGCATGAATTTGGGGCGCAAAAGACCGAACGCAACCAGTGTCGCCGGCATATTGACTGTGCCGAAGGTGCTCCAACTGATCTGAATAGGCGTGATGGGGAACGGCAGACTCATAAAACCGACGAACAGGAACAGCGCCACATTATAGAAGTTCTTGACGAGAAACATCTTCATCGTGCCAAAGATGGTCTGGGTTGTTTCCTTACCTTCGGCGAAGGCATGCGGCAGCGTCGACATGGCGTTGTTTAACAGGACAATATCGGCAACATCTTTACTAATCTGCGTGCCGTCGTTCATGACAATGGCAAGCTGGGCCTGTTTAAGGGCCGGAACATCGTTGACGCCATCTCCGACCATCGCGACGTATTGGCCCTGCGCCTGCAATGCCTTGACGATACGGCGCTTGGTATCCGGCTCGACACGACCGAAAACATCGGTTTCCATGACGACAGCCTGTAATTCACTGTCGGCCATTGCATCAAGCTGGGCGCCAGTATAAGCCTTTTCCGCATCCATGCCCGATTCACGGGCGACAGCCTGCACTGTTTCAATACTATCACCGCTAATGACTTTTAGACGCAAATCCTCCTGGCGGAAGGCATTCAGGGTTTCCTGAATATCGCCGCGAATCTGATCGCTGAGGACAATGAGGGCTATTGGATCGCACTGCTGTGAGATTTGTTCCTGTGAACTGTCAAGTTCACCTTCGACACGGGCGAAGGCCAACACCCGCAGCCCTTGCAGCGCTAATTTGGTCGCACGACTGACAACACTATCATTGCTGGTTCGCTGAGGCAGGATGCGTTCCGGCGCGCCCATGACGTAGGTAGCGTCGTCGAAGGTGACAGCGCCCCACTTGCGCGTGGAGTTAAACGGAATTTCTTTGGTTTTCTGTTTGAGGGCGCTATTGCCACCTATATGCCCCTCAACGTACTGCTGTACAGCGCCTGCGGTGCGGTTAAGATGTGCAAGATTATGAAGGTACTGCCATAAGTGGTGCGAAATTTCTTCCTGAGCAGAGCCATCCAACGAAATGATCTGATCGACGGCCAACTTGTTCATGGTCAGCGTACCAGTTTTGTCGAAACAGAGCACTGTCGCATTCGCCAACGATTCCACCGCGTTGACGCGCTGAATGAGAGTTTCGTATTGTCGCGTGATTTTGATGGCGCCAATGGTCAGCGAGAGGATGGCGACCAGCACCAGTCCTTGTGGCACGAGGCTGGTTACAAAGACAACCGCATTGCGAATCGAGTTGAGGACGGTCAAATCCTGTAGATAGGCCGTCACAAACAGCATCGGCACGAAAACAAACATCACCAGCACGGTGACTTCCACGATAATGTCGATGTAGGTCTGGGTCGGCGTTTTTACGCGCGTGTACTGTTTGGCGATGTCGCTGAGTTTATTGATGTTGCTATCTTTGCCGACGCGGGTGGCCTTCATAAGGCCAGCACCTGCTATGCAGAATGACCCTGAAAACACTTCAGCATCAAGCTGCTTAAAGACCGCATCGCTCTCGCCTGTCAGCAGTGATTCATCCACTTCCAGGGAATCGGCTTTAACGATGACACCATCCACCACGATTTTGTCGCCAGGAGCAATCGCAATAACGTCATCCAGCACAACTTCGTGCATGGGAATAACGGTACGCTCGCCACCCCGAATAACTGTTACCTGCTGCTCCCCCATCGCCGCCAATTGATCCAGCTTACGCTTGGCGTTAATTTCCTGGATCATGCCGAGAAAGGTATTGGTCACCACGCTGAAGCCAGCGAAGAAAGCCGTCGCATAATCGCCCAGGGCAATCACGATGACGAGCAGCGTTCCCAGCACGATGTTGAACAGATTGAGCAGGTTATCGCGCACGATATCCCAATAGGTTCGGCTGACCCTGGCCTTGTAATTGTTGGTCTGACCCTGGTCAATGCGAGACTTAATCTCAGACTGGCTCAGTCCCTGGATGCTGATTTGGGATTGTGCAGTGGGGCTTAGGACGGATTGCGTCATGGCACTTCGATCTATATGAGTAGGTGTAATGTATGCTGGACATTATCAGACACTGGCGTAAGTATACCAGCGAAAAGAACCCCATGCTGCCAGGAAGTATGAGGCTCGTCATGGAATCTCATTAGATGTTACGTTGTAATGAGCAAATCGTTTTGCCAGGGGACGATTGGGCATTGGCAAGCAGTCGTTTTGTCCATCATACTGGGGGGCATGTATGACATACCTGGGGTGAGAAAAAGCTAAATGGATGTTCGCTTTCGATTGTTTTTGATTGGGCTGATGGGTTTGCTGATTGCAGCGATCTGGATGTTCCCACAGTGGTACCCGCTTGTGAACGAGGAAACCATTGCAGAGAGCTTCCCTGGATTGGCATTAGAAGCGCAGACCAGCTTCCTGGCATTGCCGCAGCGCTTGCAGAGTGCGTTCCAGCTCATGCGCGAGGGCGACGAAGACTTAGAACTTACGCCACAACCGGACCTGGCACTGGCATTAGTAGAAGCACGATTATTGGAAGATGATGTCGTATCGGAAGAATCCCTGAGTGGACCGATGCCGGAACCGAGCGCGACCATTGTGCGCAGTGGGGATTTCATCACGATTGATGATTTACGTCAGGCCGAGGGTGAAGTGACGGTCTATCAGCGGACAGACCTGTCACGAGTACTGATATTCGGTGAGGAGTTCCGGTCAATGCGGGCACCAGAAGTCCACGTGATTCTGACGAATAATCCTGATCCAATGGACGAAGCAGGCGTGGGCCTGAACTATATCGACCTGGGACCGCTAAAGGGCAATGTCGGCTGGCAGACCTATGAAGTGCCCCAGGATGTGGCTTTCAATCAGTTCCCAATCTTGGCCCTGTATTCTGTACCGTACGACTACATCGTCAGTACAGCAACACTACGATAGATCGCACCTGGATGTTTGATTCTAGAAGTGCCTTTGTTTGGGCATCTTGGGCAAGACATGTCTTGCCCGCCCCTACGATCTGCGCTTTTTTAGCGCAGTTGCAAACCCATCATATGGTAAAGAACTTAGTTCGTCGGGCTGATTTGCAGTGAGGTCATCAACATTCGGAGCAGGCTGAGGTCTGGCGTGTAGTTGACATCCAAGAGCGTTGCGATGATGCTGGCCGGATCATCAGTCGGTTGCTGGAAAGCCGCACTTGCCAGCGGAAAAAGCCCCTGTACGTAAAATTCACTGTCATTGGTCATGCCCTGGAAGACAAACAGCAGGTCTCGACTTTCTACGGGTTGACCAGACTCCGTCATCGAGGTGATATAGACCACGCCACTGCCGCTGTGGAAACGAACATATGCCGGTGTGTCTAGCGGCGGTTGTATCGGGCCGCTGAATAGCGGCAGGGTCAGGCCAGAAAGATCGGTAGGCTTGGTCAACAGGATGTTCTTAAATATATCAATGGCAGCGACAGCTTCCTCGTTGCGCGCAAGCTGGACATCAGAAACGCGATAAATGCGAATCACAGGTGGATGTAAGAAGTCAATCACCGGATAGTTCACCAGTGATAGCTCCAGATAACGTGGCATGCGCCGTTCTGGTGCTGGATTGAGTACATTGAGTTCGATGCCTTCAGCAACTGTGGTTGGGTAATCCAGATAGAGCGCATTGCCATAGGTGTAACGTTCAGTCTGTACAGCTATCGGGGCAGGCGTTGCACTGGTGTACAGCGAAGCCATCATGCGGTCATAGACATCGATACTCGGTGACAGCGTAACTTGAGACAGCTCTGTTTCTAGCTCGTGAATCAACTGTGTACGCTGTTGCTCGGCATTCGGTGCATCCGGGTTGAAGTTAGGTACGCTGACGGGCAAAAGTTCTGAGGACAGTGGCAACAGTGCCTGAATGTAGGTTGTGTTGGTGATATCCAACCCCTGGAACAGGTAGAAGGCAAAGGCCATGTTGTCCTGGGTCGGAGGGAGTGGTTTTTCACGCTCCATCGACAGAACAATGATGGCCCGAATACCTGAACCATCGATAAAATCTACGTAGCCAATCTGCGTGACAATATCGACCGTTACCGGCAACCCTGGAAGCAGGACGAGATCGGTCGTCGGTGGACGATTGTCAAGGGTGCTGCGAAGCGCATCCAGAATATCACCAGCATTGGGGTTGATGGCGCGCATAGCGGTTGTGTTGTAGGCCGTGATAGTCGCGGCGGTCCCTGGATATGGGTAGCCTTCCAGGATGAACTGCAGGCCCGTTGAGGCATTGAAACGCGGCGATTGGTCATCCTGCAAAGATTGAATAACCGCGCTCTGAACACCTTCTGCTAATTCCGGGAAGGCACTCAGGCGCATAGTGCCATTCTGGGCATCAAACGTCCTGATAGGTTCAAGATAATACGTTTGCTCGTCGAAGCTCTCGGCGACCCATCCGGCCATTTCCTGCCATTCGACCTGCCACCATGTGAAACCCCCATTACACACTGGACCGCTTGTGACGCGCAAATAAGCCCCTCCGGGCACGATTTCCAAAATGGGACTATCAGCCGTTCCTGAAGAGCGCAGGTTGATGCCAGCATCGGGCAGGACCATCGCCTGTTCACCAACCTGGAGGCGGGCAGGTGCGGACCCTGGGCATGTTGATTGCGCATCGGCAGGTATGCTAAAAAACAACATCAGCCCGATGATAAGCAGACCCCATATGCTATAAGACCCTGGCCACCTAGTCCTCATCTACAAAATGCACTTTCTGTATTAGAGCATGGTCAAAATCGGCAAAGCGTGCTTCGCCAAGGCATTCCAGTTCGGCGCGAACCGCAAAACTATCGCGCTTAAGGCGCGCGACATCTATACCCTGGCACTGGTCGGGTAGAAGGACCAGCCACTGCACACTGCGCTGGAGCATCTTGAGGGCACCACGATAATTGCCACGCTCAATCTGATAATAACCGATACCAACCTGCAAAATTGCCCGGTAAAGATCGCGAATGGGTCCGCTGGTCTGCATCCAGAGTTCTTCAAAGAGGTCGTGCTGTTTGTAGTATTCGCCTGCATTAAATCTGGCGACGCCCTGCCGTGCCAGTTCTGGCAATGGCTCGCGGCATTCACAATCGAGCTGCTCCTGCGTGGCTACGTCCATCACACGCGCATAGTCACTGACGATATGATCGATCTGCTGGCGAAATTCAGCCACAGCAAAAGCGATATCCGCGCCTTTGAGGGCACTCGACGCGCGTGCCTCGGCATCGTCACTGATAAGCGCAATCGGAATGCGGCGAGTGGCATTACTCGTTTTCGGGATCGTCGTCCATTGCGACCAGTCATCAGCAGCGCCATCGACTAAAACCAACGCGGCAGCAGAATCAATCAGTGTAGCCATATAAGTACCAGGTTGCTTAACGCACTGAATGTCAAAAGCAGCCCCAACATGCTCCGTTAGCCAATCGGCCCATTCCGGCTGATGAGTGATGATGATCGTTGGTTTGTCGCTCGCGGATTGATCTGCCAAAGTGACTGCCCTAACAGGTGCCGATCACATTGCGGAGAGTATAACAAATCCGCGTGATTCAGGCGGCAAATCATGAAAATTGTTTGCGAAATGACAAAGAATCGCAGGCTATAATGGGCTATGAGCAAATCGCATGGGTCTGAAAGCAAAGAAGGAGCATGTTATGCAGAAGTGGGAATACCTGGTCGTCTTCATCGCCGATAGCAAAGTAGCACCGGATAGCAGCGATGCTGATAATGCGCTCGATGCCGATACCTATACGGACCGTCTGAATATGTATGGTCAGGCAGGATGGGAATTGGTAAGCTTTGAGTGGACGACCGAAGGCGCGAAGGCAGCGCTTAAGCGGCCTGCAAAAGGCTAGGACATTTAAAATTTTCCTTGTTTTTGTCACCTTTTTTGCAAAAAAGGTGACACCAAAAAATTCTAGGTCACGAAGCTAGATTATTCTATGTCAGGACTTAGCCTTTATTCAGGGGCAAAGGCCAGACGGATAGCGTCCGGCTCCCAGCCGAGCGTCGTCCATAAGGCGTTCACTGCATCAGGTTGATACCAGACTGCGGCGATCAGTTCGCTGGCATCACGAATAATATTTGGCGTGGATGCCATTACATGGAAAACGTGATGATAACGAGTATGACCCTCACGCTGCTGGGGCCATGCCCCCAACTTACGACCGATTTGGACTTCAATCCGGCACTCTTCGTGCAGCTCACGCAGGAGAGTTGCTTCCAGAGAAGCATCCACGCTTTCGACAGCACCACCAGGTAAGCCCCAACTCCCCTGATATTCAGGTCGCATATGATTATGCTGCACCAGCAGCACCTGCCCTTCAAATGTGAGTACAGCTCGGACCGTATCGCGCCAATGATAGATAGGTTGGGTCATATATTAGCCTCGGTTGTGTGATTGGCAAGCCACTCGGCGATAGCATCGGTATCAAACTGGCCCTGAGCGACCTGCAACAGATAATCAGCGAGTTCGGTTTCGCTCCACGTAGGTTGAATGCCATTGTGTTCCAAAAAGAGGCGCGTGGCACGGGCGGCAGTGCGCTTGTTGCCATCAGCGAAGAGGTGGCGATAGGCCAGCGAGTGCATCAGCGCAGCAGCTTTATCCAGCAGGGTCGGGAACTGGGGCTGACCAAAGAGACTAATGCGCGGTCGCTTCGCTTCAGACGTCAGCAGATTGTAGTCACGGACGAAGGGAATGCCCCGGACGACCTGTTCATTGATGTTGTAGAGGTCATTGACCGTCAGGTAGACGACGGACTGCGCTTGCTCAGTACGCGGTTCATCATCGCTGGGCGAGTTCATTGAGCAACCAATCCTGTTCTGCAATGATCTTGTCGATGACCATCTTATCATGATCGAGGTTGGGTTCCGGTGAGGGTTCGCCGGGGACGAGTTGCAACCACTCTGCGAATTTGCTGGCTTCCATACGACCCTCTGCTAAGTCGAGGATGGTGGTCAGGGCATCCTGCATATCCCACACGACGCGCCAGCCATTGATATGCAGCAGAAACAGCCCAGCAACGGCGGCGGTGCGCTTGTTACCATCTTTGAAGGGATGATTCCGTGATAGAGCGTGCATCAGGGCAGCGGTTTTTTCCTCAATTGTGGGATAGGCATCCTGGCCGAAGGCGCTGGACTGCGGGCGCAGTTCGGCGGCTTGCAGCAGGTCGATGTCGCGGATTTTCTGCTGGCCGGTCTGGATGGCTTCGTCTTTGAGGAGCCGTCCATTGATGAAGATCAGTTCGCTGTAGGTTGGGTAGCGCATAAGGTGCTGTCGCCGTGTACGTGATTATGGGCGTCATTGTGCAGCAGGGAGCGTTCGCTGGCAAGCATCAGCCTGACGCTTAGCCTTCGCTGCCGAAAATGCGCCTATAATCATTTTATGTGACGAAATGTAACGAGTGATTTATATGGCAGATAAACCCAAGCGCAAACACGGCGAGACAGCAAAAGCAGCTATGTGGCCGCTCAAAATAGTTGCAAGTATGTTTATCTTGACAATCTTAGTCAAGATTTTCGCCGATATAAGCCTACAAGGCACGCTCGTTGCTCCCCTTTATGCAACACAGATTGGAATAGCGTTACGATGGCTGATTATTGTACTCAGCCTGGTTGGTCCTCCCTTACTGGTGTTTGTATTCATCCTGATGCTCCTAATAGGTAGGCGGTTGCGCTTTGACTTCATTGGCGCAATTGTTCTGCTTATTCTCAGTTTTGTTCTCTCGTCGGTTTTGATTTTCCAAGGCGAAATCTATCTGATAGATGTCATTGAACTAGACAACCATACCTATGTGTTATCGCAACACAGGGATGATTATGATCTGCGCTACTATCCGGTTACACTCCACGAATGTGATAATTGGTTTTTTCTTTGCACAGCCATTTCTCACGGTAACGGAGCATATGCTTATGCTCCCTATCGTGTGGATATTGATAATGAAACAAAGCGCATCACAGTTTCTCTGCCACCACATTTAGGCAGTGAGCCACGATTTGTATTCGAATATCAAGTCGATCCAAGTGAGTAGGTAGCTGGCATGGCAGATAAACCCAAGCGCAAGCATGGCGAGGCTAAGCCGAGGTGGAAGGTTGGGCTGTGGACAATCGTTCTAGGTTTACTCCTGATTGCCCTGCATTTCTTAGTATTTGAAGGGTTTTTCGGATCAACTGAGACAGTTCTCTATCTTTTGTCTTCAAAACTGCTTCAAGAAATACTAAAAGTTTATGGCCTAGGTTCGTTGTTTGTCATACCTTTCTTCGCGCTTATATGTTTGTTACGAGGGATTATGGCTCCACGCTTCAATAGCTACTTTTGGGGAGCATTCGTATTGGCTGTTTCTTCATATTGGCTGTTTGTATTAGGCATGTTCGGTGATTCTGTGGAAGTGATTGACAGCGCCGAGATTCAGGGCCGCACCTACTTGCTAACCGTAATTCATGAGTATGATGATCTTGGTTTCTCGCCAGCAGGTTTGTATGAGTGCGACGAGAACAATTTTGCTTGCCGCTTAATCTATAAAGAGGGTTGGACGGGGTCGTATCGTTGGAAGATTAATGATCGCACAAGCATCATCACCGTAATATCTGGTCAATATAAACCGACTGTCGTTTTTGAGTACCAAGTGGAGTAGCGCGTAAGAAGGTCATCAGAAAGCATGCGCGTTGGACTTTTTGTAAAACCCTGGTTTGCTTTGTCGCGTATAGATGTGTAGATTCAAGCAAGCAAATGAGGAGACGGAACATGTCTGACAAAAAAGAAACCTGGGTTGAAGAACTTGAGGTCAGCGGCAAGGAAGTCGTTGAGAAGGTGCGCGAACTGGTCCAACAAGGTAACGTTCGGCGCGTGATTGTCCGCAAGAAGAATGGCGAAGAACTGGTTGAACTGCCTTTGACGCCGACGGTGGTCGGTGCGGGTGTGCTGACCGTGTTCGCGGGTCCATTGATGCTGTTGGGCGCTGCGGCTGCGCTACTAGCCGAACTACGGATCGAGGTCGTACGCGAGGTGGATACAGAAGACGATTCACCGGACATCAAGCAGAAGATCGACGTCGACTAGAAACGACTAACGAAAGCAAAGCCTAAGGGTATGGCCTGTGCCATGCCCTTTTTTGTTGCCAGAGGACGGCGCGTAGGTTAAGGCTCAGGTGGGCGTAGGATTGGCGTCAGTTTGGAAGGGAACGGTTCCTCATAAACGCCTGTCTCTATATGTAGAACGCGCGAGACACACAATTGCGGGTTCATCATCTGGAGATCATGAGAAGAAAAAGAGAGGAAACACATCCATGCGTCGTTTATTGGTTATCAGCCTTATCATCAGCATGATGCTGACTGGCTCGGTTTTCGCCCTTGAAAATGTCACAGTGAGTGGAGGTACGGAAACCGAACTGCGTGAACTGCTCGCACGGGTACTGGGTGGATACGGTTCACCTGTGCAGGAAACCGAAATTCTCGTCGCGAATGTACCAGAAGAAGCTGCCGACATCGCCATTGTGCCAGAAGATGCCGTTCTAATCGGCAGTGTGCGCCGTTCAGGCGCCGATATGTTCGGCCCTGGGATCGGCGGTGGAACAGGCGCATTAATTGAGATTTTCATCAACGGGGGCAACCCTGAAGCCAACTACCAAACGATTCTAAATGAGCTTTCGGCACTCAATGGGATGGAACTGATTCGTAGTGACCTGAATAACCCAGGCGGTTTTAACCCTTCGATCAGTGGCTATGCCACCCTTTGCCAGAAATCAATGGACCGTTCGGTCAACTTTGACACATCCATGATGGCATCTGGCGAGACAATCACAACTATTCGGATGCAGTCGCCAATAGATGCCTATATGTGTACAAAAGATGGCCAGACTTCCGAGGTGATTGACCCTATGCGCGATGTCATTCCATCGCTGACCCCGCCAACAGGCGTCAGCATCGATCAGGCAACATCGAGTGGTATCACATTCTATGGTCCGCAGATGTTTGGCATCAGTGCCCATTTGCTGACTGATCTAGCTGTAGACGATGTTGCGGCGGGTTATCATGAGCAGTTAGCCGCGGCGGGTTGGATGCAGGCACTGGAAGATGGTGGCGAGCGCACATCCGTCACCAACTGGACCATTACCGACGAGAAGGGCGATGAGTGGTTGGGCACATTCACTTTGCAGCCCTGGCCGGGTGATCCTACTGGTTTTATGGCAACCATTGCTGTGGTTCCAACAAGCTAATATCGCGAGAACTCATTCGCCAATCAAAGGCAGTCCTATGGGCTGCCTTTTTGTTTTGAGGCATACTGTTTGCCTATAGTGATGCCTGTCGTATAATCGACCCCATGAAATACGATGATGAACTCGACATAGTGCAACTAGCACGTTACGCTAGCTCGATGAACAGTCGGGCACGGCGTTTGCGTATCCTGGGTACGCTGACGGCGGTCAGCCTGCGCGACCGTATCTTTGAGAGTGGCGGCAAATGCGAGTGGTGTCATACCAATTTGCTGCGTCAGGAATTCGAGCTAGATCATATTGAGAACCTGGCGAATGGCGGCAGCAACACAGCCAGCAATATCGTCGTGAGCTGCCCGAACTGCAATCGGCGCAAATCTGCCCGAAACGTGGTGAGCTTCGCGTTGGAAACGCTGGCGCGGACGGGCATCGAAACGCCGATCATCAAGCGTGTGTTAGAGCGTCATAATGTGCGCGGCAGCGTGCAACGCAGTCTGTTTGGGGACGATCCAGCGGAAGCAGCAGGACGGCCTTTGTTCACAACATCGGATACAGACGATGATGCCCCACCGCCTGAAGATGTGCCGCCCTATCGCTGGTAATGGTGGCTGACTATAATCGCCTTATGATGTATTGGATTCAGACGATGAGCGCGAGGTGCTAATGCGCCCTGTTTGGCGGCGTTTTCTGCGATATTCCATGGGGCTGTTGCTGGCTGTTATTTTAGCAGCCTGTGAAGCAAGTACGGGCTACGTGGTCCCGACTTCGCTGCCGACAGTGACGCCCACCTTTACACCTTCGCCTTCGCCGACCCCGGGCACCAACGCCACGCCAACAGTTGTTCCGACAGAGCGCATCGACCCGGATGCGCCAACAGCGACGCCGCTGCTGGGTGAAGTCAACATCATCGTCGCAACACAGGCAGCCACGCCGACCCGCTCCCTGAATCCCAATGCTCCGCGCATTGAATTCTTCACGTCCGATCAACTGGTGGTGAATCCGGGCAACGACATCACACTGTACTGGTCGGTGCTGAATGTGGATCGGGCAGTGATTTATCGGCTGGATGCTGATGGCAACCGCACACAGACCTATAATGTGTTCGCAGATGGTGACCTGACGGTGCCAACACGTGCTAGTGATCGTGACCAGATCGACTTTATGATTACCGCCAATAATGACGAGGTTGAAGCGATCCACACCGTATTGCTGCGCTGCCCTGTCGATTGGTTCTTCTCGCCTGCGCCGGATGATTGTGCCACAGGCGCGCCAGAAGAAACGAATATCACCGACCAGCAGATGGAACGAGGACGGCTGCTTTACGTCGAAAGCCGCGATGTGGTGTATGCCCTGTTCAATGATGGACAGGAACCAACCTGGTTGTCGTTTGAAAATCGCTATGACCCGGATGTTCACCCGGAACGTGATGAAAACGCCCCACCGGAGTTTATCCAGCCGCTGCGGGAACTAGGCTACGTCTGGCGGACAAATGATGTCGTGCGCAATCGGCTGGGACTGGGCATTGCGGAAGGCGTCGATTTTGCGGGGTTTGTGCAATCGGCTCCGGTTGGGACCAGCCGCGAGATGCTCTACATCAGCGGCGCAGATGGTACTGTTCTGCAACTGCTCCCTGGCAACGATGAGTGGCAAATCATCGCACCACAATAAGCGAACGACTCTATAAAATAGACACGGGCGCCCCATGTGGGTCGCCCGTTTTGCTTTTCTGAAAAGTTATCTACACAGGTGGCTTATACAGTGCGCGCACATCATCTGGTAGTGATTGATACCATTGGATCATATGCGTGACGCCTTCGCGGAAGGGCGTATTCGGATGATAACCCAAGATGCGCTGGGCCTTATCGATGACAGCAGCCGTCTGCTGCTGGTCGCCGACACGACGCGGCATCTTGATCGTATTAGCTGGTTTGCCAAGGATATCCTCAACAATAGCAATGGCCGCGCCGGTCTTGATGGATGTGGTGGTGCCAATGTTGAAGATTTCGCCGACGCAAGCATCGTGATCGAGGGCGGTAATAAAGGCTTTGACGACATCGCCAACATAGGTAAATGAGCGGCTATGTTCCAGGCTGCTCTCGTACAGCGGGAATGGATTGCCATCAACGATACTATGAATCAGGCGCGGGTAAAGCTTGTCGGGACGCTCGCGGGCACCATAGACCGAGAACAGGCGAAACGAAAGCGACGGAAAGCCGGATTCGCGCTGCTGCGCCATGACCAACTGCTCTGCGGCCAATTTGGTGACGCCGTAATAAGAAATCGGTTCGGCAGCGACATCTTCCGGGCTAGTCGCTTTGCTGCCATAGATCGACGAGGTCGCCACATTCACGAAGCGCTTGATAGTTGTAACGCCCCGCAATGCCTGTAACAGGTTAAATGTGGCATCGAGGTTATTGCGGACATAGGTCTGATAGCTGACTTTGCTGGAAATGCCCGGTTGAGCCGCACAATGGTAGACAGCTTCCACATCTTTGACGACATCGGCGAGATCATCAGTGGCAAGATCGAGCGTGTGCAGTTTGGCACCCTGGGCAATGATCTGGTCAGCATTGTGGCGCTTGATCGCCTGAGCGTAGTAGTCATTGATGTTGTCGATGGCGACGACATCATGACCATCACGCAAGAGCGTTTCCGCAAGATGAGACCCGATGAAACCCGCAGCACCTGTAATCAGTATCTTCATAAGCGCAAGAATCAACCTTTGTGCGATTGGACAGTCCGTGAATGAACGTGGCAGACCACTTTATTATGAGGAGAAGTCAGCAAAATCAAGCGTTAAATTACAGCCAGACGAGGCCGTTCAGTAAGAGATAGCCATAGAATAAGATAGTTACCAGCAGCATAGCGTCGATGCGGTCGAGAACGCCACCATGCCCAGGGAAGGGGTTCAGACCAACAACGCCGGAATCCTTGACGCCAAAATAGCGCTTGATGGCTGATTCAAACAGATCGCCAGCGATGGCTGTAAAGGGCGCAATCACCAGCAGGATAAACGAGCTAAGGTTAAAGAGCATGGCCTGTATCAGTACGAGTGAGGCGAAGAATATGCCTGCTATAATGCCGCCAATGGCCCCTTCGACAGTTTTCTTGGGGGAAAGCTGCGGAGCAAGCGGCGTCTTGCCGAAGGCGCGTCCAGCCAGATAGGCAAAACTGTCTGTTCCCCAGGTAGCGAATAGCAACGTCCACAGCCACTGTAAGCCATCAGGATGGCTGCTGCGGATAGCGATGAAAAAGCCTGTAGGAAATGCAATATAGAGGATGCCGCCAAGCGTGGTGAATGTACGCAGCAGGCTGCGATTGACATCATGGCTACGGAACAATTCCAGAACCAGGCTGGTGATGGTAACAAAAGCTAACGCCAGCATCCACAGTTCACGAATTTGCAGATGAAATGACAGCACAACCACAATCGCTGTAACCAGCCCAAGCAATGTGTTACCAGGCAGGCCGCGCTGCTGCTCCATGTGGTAGAACTCGATTGTTCCGATGACCGTGAGGGCCAGCGCAGTAATCGTCAACCACCAACCACCCGCGAATGTGACAAAAATGACGGCTGGCAGCAATACCAAGCCGGTAATGATGCGAACCGCGAGATTTGAGACACTCCGGCGGGGCTTTTCAGCAGGTGGCTGAGACTCGTCGGATGTGTCCTTAAGGTTGCTGTCGGTGACGGTGGTCATGGTTTAGATCATCTTAGGAACACAACGAACATGTTTATCCTATCATAGAAATGCACGACACCGCCAATTTTTTGGATCGCAACCTGAGTGTGCCTAATAGGCCCCACTACGTAGCAGAACTCGTGGTATTGTTCGCAGTAAAATCTGAATATCGAGCCTGAGCGACCAGTTTTCTATGTAGTAGATGTCGAGCAGGCACATTTCGTCAAACGGAATTTCACTGCGGCCACTGACCTGCCAGAGGCCCGTGATACCAGGGATGATGTTCAGGCGGCGTTTGTGCCAGGGTTCGTAAAGCGCGACTTCATCGGGCATCGGTGGACGCGGGCCGACCACGCTCATCTCCCCGCGAATCACGTTGAAGAAATTGGGCAGTTCATCCAGGCTCATACGACGCAGCCATTTGCCGACGCGCGTAATACGCGGATCATCAGCAATCTTGGGATGACGTGGGTCCAGATTGTTGTCTTCGATGATCTGATCGCGCAGTTGGTCAGCATTCGTGACCATCGTGCGGAATTTAATCATCATAAATTCACGGCCATTTTCGCCGATTCGGCGCTGCTGGTAGAGAACAGGACCTTCACTGTCCAGGCGTACCGCCAGGGCGGTAATCAGGAACGTGGGTATCCACAGAATAGCTGTGACCACAACAAAAGCGATGTCCAGGGCACGCTTGAACAAGCGATTAGCCCCGCCAAATTTATCCTGGGTGGTGATGCCCAACAATGGAATGCCATCGAGCGTCTCTACGTGAACCTGGCGCATATTCAGTTGGAAAATATCAGGGACGAGGCGTATTTCCACGCCCGTCTGGCGGCAGGTACGCACAATTTCAAGAATGTGATCGTAGTGCTTCCAACGCAGGGTGGCGATCACCATATCAACGCCGTGCGTACGAATCGCACTACGCAAATTGCGCGTGTTCCCAAGACCAGGCACACGGCCAATATCAACCTCGCCTTTGGTGGGATTGTCGTCAAGATAGCCGATGACCTTATAGCCGAGTTCGCCACGAGCGAGGATGGCCCGCAGGACCGCCTGCCCTGTGTCGCCCATGCCTACAATCAGCACACGCTGAACGCCGATGCCTTTGCTACGCAGATAAGCCAGCACCCAACGGCGGATGATGCGTGCAGACGACAGCAGTGCGACCGTGAGAGCTGCCACATAGATGAGCATCAAACGGCTGGTGACGAGCGGTTGGAAAGCATAGAAGGCCGCCAGCAAAATGATCGCCCCAAAGGCGACGCCATTGCCGATGATGGTCACTTCTTCCAGCCAGCTACGCTCACGGACCGTGCGATACAGGCCGTTATTGCCATAGTTCACGTACAAAATACCTGCGAACAGCAGCGCATAAGGGATATAGGGCGCGAACTCTCGCTGGAAGGGATCGAGTACAGGTCGGATGATCTGTAGTTCGTAGCGGAGGATATAACCGAGTACGAATGCCAAAAAAGCCAAGATGGCGTCCAACACAGGGAACAGCCAACGTGGCTCAACCTTATTTATTTCCGGTAAGGTCGGTGATGCACTCATAAGACCGCAACAATCACTGGTTTACGCCAATGCTCGCTGGTAGCTCTCAATCGTTCGCCTTGCTGTTTCTTCCCAGGTGAACTGGGCCGCTTTGCTTAATCCGGCAGTGCTTGCCTGTGAACGCCAGGAAGCATCGCCATACGCCTGTTTGAGGGCGGCTACCCAGGCATCCACTTCGTGCGGCGGCAGCGTCATTCCGGCCCCTTCTGCGACTTCTGGCAGTGATGACACATTGGACGTGATGACAGGCGTACCGCAAGCCATCGCTTCCAAAACAGGCAGTCCGAACCCTTCAAAAACCGAAGGGTACAGGAACACTTCGGCGCTATTGTACCAGAGGGCAATATCGTCGGAAGGGATAAAACCAGGCGTCAGAATGCTGTCCGATAGGCCGTTTTTTCCAATTGCGGCGAAGATAGGCTCATAATCCCAGCCTTTACCACCTGCCAGAACCAGCGGCAAACGCTCATGGGGAGCGAGCTGCGCATAGGCTTCGATGAGCGTCAGAAGATTCTTACGCGGTTCCAGGGTGCCGACGAAAAGCCAGAAGCGCTCCGGTAGATTGCGTTCGGCTTTGAAGGCTTCAATTTCTGCCTCAGATAGAGGCCGGAAACGCTCGCGATCATAGCCAAGCGGCGTGACGTCGATTTTGTCAGCAGGCAAACCAAGCAATTCTATGAGGTCGTTTTTGGTGCTGTGGCTGATGGCGGTGATACGGCGCGCCGCTCGACAACTACGTTCGGTAAAGGCCTGCAAATAAAGCCGACGAGCGGTACTCAGGCGTTCAGGATAACGCAGGAAGGTCAGGTCGTAGACCGTGACAACCGTTGGGCGCGGGTTGAAGGCCGGTGCGACAAAGGCCATCGCATGATACAGGTCAAATTGGCGCAGGATGCTGGGCTGAATCGCCTGCTCCCAGATGATGCGCTTGAGCGGCGAAGTCGTATCAAAAGCTGCGCGCTGCATGGTGATGCCATCGTAATGGGCATCTATATGGCTGCTGACCATCGCTGTAAACTGCCAATCCGCAGGGGCCTGAGATGGCAAATACAACAGCAAGTTATGGATCACATTATGGATGCCAGCGGCGCGATAGGTGCCTTCTGGCGCAAGAAGATGAGCGTTCAGTCCGATATGCATAAGCGCGGATTATACATGGGGTGTTTTCTGTGACAATGGGCGGACGCCCTACGTTAGTCTTTGCGCAGCGATTTGATAGAGGGCGGCTATATCGTCCCGACCGTGCTTATTGAGGTTGAACCGCACATCGGTCGTGCCAAACCAGACTTGTGGCCGAAAAAGCTCTGGGAAACGGCTAGCCGTATTCATGACCGTAAACGCTCAATCATGGCGTGGGCGGCATCACGCCCCTGCTGAATGCGTTCGTTGAGGCGATGAACGCCACGCCACATGGGCGGCTCCATGCAGTAGTCACTGCCAATAAGGGCGATCCCTGGTGGTAACTCGGCCCGCATCCGGCGGACGCGCTCATCGTGAGCATCATCATAAGAAGAGAGCATGTCTGCTTCCGGCCAGTGACCGACATACTGGGCAGCAGGCTCAGCGAGGCTGTATTGGTGCCGGATCAGGTTGATAAGCGATTGATGTTTGCTTTCCGGGGCAAAGCGCATGCCAAATTGCAGCAGCGTGTAACCTGCTGGCGTTCGCGGGCTGCCATCAACGCGGTTGATGAAGGCATAACCCGCATCAGGCGGTGAGACAATTTCAGGCAGATCGCCAGTCGGATAGACGAGATTCACACGATGGATGCTATCGTAGTGAAAGCGACCAAGCTGTAAAGCAATATCCTGGCGTAGGTTGTAGAGCATACGTTCCGCATAGCGAGCCGGTGCAGCGATGATGATGGTCCTGGCATCGAACATCAGGCCGTTTTCCATGCAGATGGCATAACGTCCGTCGATTTCTCCCAGGCTGCTGACAGCCATACGCATCAGGCGTGGGCCAGAAAGTTGGTCAGCAATGGCCTCGACTATAGCCTGGGTACCCTTGTTGAAGATGATTTTATTGCCATCAACATGAGTGATTTCATCAGCGAGGTTGAGTTCAGCCAGCCAATCCTGTTGGAGGTCATCAAACACCACGAAGGCCCCGCCATCCATGACAAAATCGCCTTCGGTCACACTGTGAATGCTGCCACCAAGGTGGCGCTTGACCTCGATCAGCGAATAGTTGATCTGGTGTTTTTCCAACTCATAGGCCGCAGCCAGGCCGCTGAGGCCACCGCCGATAATGACTACATCTCGCATAAAAAGGCTCGCATTTCAGTCGAAGCAGAGCTGCCTGTAAACAGAAGGCAGCGTATCAAGAATTGGCCGATTATAGCACACACATCCGCTTGCTGAGGGCAACTTGCTCCAGTAAAATAGAACATAAGTTCATATCAGGAGGCGGATATGGTGAACCTGGGTCAGGCACGGAATTTTGTTTACGAACACGGCACTTTATGGGAACGCGCCCTATTTTCGTATCTGTTCGATGGTGGCTCATTGGAACGGCTGCATCAATGTTTGCGTGTCTACAAAAATGAGGACAATGGCTTTGGCCATCGCTTTGAACACGATTTGAGTTTTCCAGAATCTAATTCGGTAGCACTGGAATATTTACTATCGACTTTGCGGCGCTTTAACGTGCCTGTAGGCGACCTACTTGAGGGCACAGCCCAATGGTTGGAAAGCTGCATGGCTGAGGATGGCACAATTACACCACCAGATGGCTTAGCTGATTATCCGATTGCTCCCTGGTGGCGCGAATGGGGCGGCCAACCTGCGCCCGATAGCATTGTTGGCAATCTGGCGCATTTTGGCAAAGCATCATCACCCCTTCTGGATTCGACCCAGAAGTGGGGTTCATCCCATTTGACTGAAGACGATATTCAACAGATTGAATGGCTGTTCATGGCCTACCATCCCTATGATTACTACACGGCGATTAAGGATGCACCAGAACACGATGTGCGCCTGCAAGCGACCTATAATCATCTTGCTGAATTGGCGCAATCAATGCCTATAGAGCAAGCATATTCTTTGTTTGCATTCGTTCCAGGGCCAGATGCACTGCTTGCAAAGATGATCCCCGATGTGGTGGAAAAAGCGCTCGATCATCTGGAAAAGACGCAGGAGTCTGAGGGACATTGGCGAGATCAGCATGGGTTGGCCCAGTGGTACCCGATGGTGACGATTGGCAATCTGTATGCGCTCAAGCAGTTTGGTCGTCTCCAGGTTTGACCGTGACCATCAGCACAGGTAAGATGAGCGAACTTGTCTGGCCTCGTCACCGCACCCTTTAGGAGACACCCATGCCCAATGTGGTTGTGCGTCAAATCCATACCGATGAAGAAATTCTGGATGATTTCCTGATTATTGGAAATTACGCATTTGGCGCGACCCCGCCAATGGATAGTGAGGAAAAACGGCGCGAATTTTTGCCTTATGCCAAGGAACGGCATATCGTTGTCACGTATGAAGATAATCAGCCGCGCGCCGCCGCTGCTGCGATCAATATGACACAGAATATTCGCGGCAAAATTTTCCAGATGGGGGGCATCAGTCCGGTGGCGGCGCATCCTCTGGGGCGACGAAAAGGTTATGCTCGACAAGCGCTGATTAAGGTGTTCGGCCTTCTGCGTGAAGAGGGCCATGCCTTCACCGGATTGTATCCCTTCAGAGAGTCGTTCTATCAGCGATTGGGCTATGTGACGTACCCACGCATTATGAAAATTGATGTCGATGCCGCCAATCTGTCGTCACTGAGTAAACACAATATTGAGGACATCGTCGAGATGATGCCCGTTAGCGAAGGCCAGGAAATTATGCAGTCGTTCCTGGCACGTTTGCAACAAAAAACGCACGGCATGTCGCTGTTCACAGGCAAAAATGCGGAACGAATTGCAGATCGAAATGAACAATGGCTGGCTGTAGCCCGCTTCAATGGTAATGTCGAAGGCATCATGCTTTATAAGATCACGGGGTTTGGTAAGGCACTGGAGACAAACTGGTTTCTGACGCTCACTTCACGAGCACGCTATGCCCTGCTGGCGTATATTGCCCGCCATGTAGACCAGGTAAAGACGGTAACGATCAGCCTGCGCCATGATGAGAGTCCACAAACGTGGCTAACTGATATGCTGCCACGCAGCAACCCGGATATCTGGCTGACAGCCATGGGCCGCGTACTCGATGTGGCGCGCATCGGCGGTATGAATGTTGGGCCAGGGTCGGTAGTGCTAACCATCAACGATGGGCAATGCGCATGGAACAATGGCACCTGGGCATTCAAGAGTGTTGATGGCAAGCTGGTTGTGGAATCATCAGAAACATCGTCAGATGGCAGTTTGTCTATTCAGGGGCTGACCGCGCTGGTTAATGGCACCCATGATCCGCATGATTTTGGCTTCAGGGGTTGGGGCAATATTTCATCAGAAGTAGCAGACAAACTGGAGATTATGTTCCCGCAATTAAGTCCGACTATGTTCTCGGCATACTAAGTAAACAGGCATGTTATACGCAGAAATCGCCATCAATACGCCGGTTGAACAGACGTATCACTACCATGTTCCCGATACGTTTCCTGAACTGAAGATCGGGCATTTGGTGCGCGTCAGCTTTGGCACGGCGATGCAACCGGGCATCATCGTTGGGCTGAGCGATGGGCTGCCGCCGGAATTGGCAGAGATCAAAACCAAACCTGTGCTGCAACTGCTTGATCCGCGTCCGGTGATGACGCCAATGCACATCGAATTGGGCCAATGGATGGCCGAGCGCTACCTGACGCCGATTGGTCAATGTCTTTGGCTGATGCTGCCACCAGGAATCACAGGCACCAGCCAAATGATGATCGAGCTACTTGAACCATCAGCAGAGCCGAGCGGGGCGGTTCAGCAGCAGATTGTCGATGCCTTACGCGATGAAGGTGATATGACGCGCAAGCAGCTCGAAAAACTGCTCAAACGTAAAAACTTACAGTCGGCGCTGAGAGCATTGGAAGACGCTGGCACCATTCAACAGGAAGCTTCGCTGGCGCCGCCATCGGCACGGCCAAAGGCGGTACGGACGGCGACGCTGCTGGTCGCGGAAGAAGACCTGGCTGGCTGGCGATTAAGTCCGTCACAGCGGCGGATCGTCAAACTACTGGCGAGGTTCCCGCAGGGGCTGGATGCCAGCGTGGTGTACGACGAAACAGGCGCGAATGCCAGTACGCTTAAGGCGCTGGAAGATCGCGGATTGGTCGCACGAGGATCGCGCAGCGTCTACAGGGATTCGCTGGCAGATCATGATTTTATCCCTACGGAACAGCTTGAACTCACAGGCGACCAGCAGCGGGTATGGAACAGCATCCGTGAGGGACTGGATCATCAGCAGGCAGATGCTAGGGACAACAGCGGCTTTGCCTATCTGCTGCATGGCGTGACTGGCAGCGGCAAGACGGAAATCTACCTGCGCGCGATAGACCATGTGCTCAAGCAAGGTCGGCAGGCAATTTTTCTGGTGCCGGAAATTGCCCTGACACCACAGACGATTCAGCGAGTAGCGGCACGATTCCCCGATCAGGTGGCGATAGTTCATGGCAGCCTGAGTACAGGCGAGCGCTACGACAACTGGCGACGGGCGCGTAAAGGTGAAATTCAGGTGGTGGTCGGGACGCGCTCGGCGCTCTTTACACCTCTGCCGGACATCGGCCTGATTATCCTTGATGAGGAGCACGACCACAGCTATAAACATGCCCCACCCTTTAACCCGCCATACTATGATGCGCGCATGGTTGCGGAACAGATCGCGAGGACGAACCACGCAACGCTCTTGCTGGGTAGTGCGACCCCAGCTATGGAAACGTTTTATCGGGCGCAGCATCAGGAATTGGGCTATTTGCACCTGCCGAATCGCATCATTGGCCACCGCAACCGCGTAGAAATGCAGGCGGAGCGCATCGGAAAAGTGACGGTCTATAAACCAGGCGAAGGCGCGGCTATGACTGCCGATCTGCCGCCCGTTGAAGTCGTCGATATGCGCGAGGAACTCAAACGCGGGAATCGCGGCATGTTCAGCCAAGCCCTGCACGAAGCGCTCAAGCAGGTGGTCGAAAATCATCAGCAAGCGATTTTGCTGCTGAATCGGCGCGGAACCGCCAGTTACGTTTTCTGCCGAGACTGCGGCTATAAAGTGGAGTGCCCGCGCTGCGATACATCCATGACCTACCATCGAGTGGACGAAATGCTGCACTGCCATCGCTGTGGCTATCAGCAGATGTCGCCCACGCGCTGCCCAGAATGTGGCAGTGACCGGATTCGCTATTTTGGGGCGGGTACGCAGCAGGTCGAGGACGAACTCAAGCGCGTGCTGCCAGATGTGCGCGTCATCCGGTGGGATGCGGATACCGTTATGCAGCCGGATATGCACGAGGAAATTCTGGCGCGGTTTGTTCAACAGCAGGCCGATGTGCTGGTTGGCACACAGATGATCGCCAAGGGGTTGGATTTGCCATTGGTGACGCTGGTCGGCGTGGTGAGCGCAGACCCCGGATTGGCACTGCCAGACTTCCGGGCAGATGAACGCGCCTTCCAGCTATTGACCCAGGTAGCGGGCCGGGCCGGACGCGGTATCCTGGGCGGGCAGGTTATCATTCAGACGTACCAACCGGAGCATCCGAGCATCGCGCATGCATCGCAACACGACTATACGGGCTTTTACGCGCATGAACTGCTCAATCGACGCGAACTGGGCTATCCGCCGTTCCGACGGATGGCGCGCATTCTGGTGCAATCGACGCATCCGGTGAATGTACAGCGGGAAGCTGAACGAGTCGCGGAAACATTACGGCACCGCATCAACCAGATGAAGCTGACCGATACCACGTTGATCGGGCCAGCGCCGTGTTTTTATGGTCGGATTGATCGCAATTATCGCTGGCATGTGCTCATTCGCAGCCAGGACCCGACGCCGCTGCTCCAGGGGTTACAATTGCGCAGCGGCATCTATGTCGATCTTGACGTGCAGGATGTTCTCTAGACAAAAAAGAGCGCAGCTTATCTGCGCTCCCCGTTAGCTAGTTCCAGCGATTGCGGCGAGTGGTCCCACCGAAGCCGCGACTGCCACGCCCTCCACCAATGTCATCATCACCCTGGCTACGGGCCATTGCTCGCTTGGCTTTCTGGACGTCACTCTCATGCTTGAGCAGGACCGTCAGAGTGGTTTCAAGCGTTTTACTGTCGATACCATCGGCATTGAGCATGACGAGGGCTTTGGCCCAGTCAATCGTTTCGCTGACGCTGGGATTCTTCTTCAGATCAAGGCCGCGCAGGCTTTGAACAACCTGAACGGCTTCACTCGCCAGTTTTTCGCTCATTTCCGGTACGCGACTGCGAACGATCTGTAATTCGGCATCGTGCGTGGGATAGTCCACGAAGAGGTACAGGCAGCGGCGTTTGAGCGCTTCGGAAAGTTCGCGGGTGTTGTTACTGGTCAGCAGGACGACCGGCTTGTGTTTGGCAGCGATTGTGCCCAATTCCGGCACGGACACCTGGAAGTCAGACAGAATTTCCAGCAGAAAAGCTTCAAACTCGGCATCCGCGCGGTCGATCTCATCAATCAACAGGACGACCTGCTTTTCGCTGGTGATGGCTTGCAACAGAGGCCGCGCCAGAAGGAAGCGCTCGCTAAAGAAGACATCCTCTTCTGAACCAAGCCTGTCAGCCGCTTCGGTCAGGGTGCCCGTTTCGCTGAGGATTTCGCTGAGTTTATCACGCAGAAGCTGTGTATAGAGCATCTGCTTGGCATATTCCCACTCGTAGAGCGCTTTGCTTTCATCCAGGCCTTCATAGCATTGCAAACGGATCAGTGGCATGCCGGTTGCGCCAGCCCATGCTTTTGCCAGTTCTGTCTTGCCGACGCCTGCCGGACCTTCCGCCAGCAGGGGTTTACCAAGCTGGGCTGCCAAATACATCACTGTAGAGATTTCATCAGTCGCGATATATTGCTGCCCGGCGAGGGCATTGGTAACCTGGCCAACGTTTTCAAACATAATGGCTCCATTTCTTCAAGAAGTTGTTTGATGCGGCACTCGGCTGTTTGGCTCTGCCGCGAATTTGCGGTGGTGCGATAAGGGGGCACGGTCTTGCGCCGTGCACGAGCGAGTCCCCCTTACTATACTGCTCTGATTGGTTAACTTGCAACTAGACCAAATGACAGTTTGATGAAAACGTATTATGTGTCGGCTGGCACTTGCTGCTAATGTAGGACCTGTTTACACTGACGCCATGACTGAACTGCTTTTGATTTCTCGCTGCCCACCCTACCCACTCTATCTGGGTGATCGTTTGATTGTCTGGCATCTGGTGCGGGAATTGGCCGCGCGTGGCTACCAAATTGATATGGTAGCGATGACGCAGCGCCCTGAAGATGCCAAGGAACAAGCCGCTTATGCCGATATGTTCCGCAGCGTGCATTTATTCCCGGAAAAACCCCGTTCAACAGCATCATATATTCAGCGACTGATGCTGCCACAGAAGCGTTTTCCTCAAAAGGGGGCAGATGCCTGGTCTCCAGAGATGTGGCAAAGAACCAGCGAACTGATCCAGAAGCATGATTATGACGTAGTGCAGCTTTTCGGCGGCGTGCATGTGTATGAGTTCGCCCATCTGCTGAAAGGCCTGCCAAGCGTCATCACGCCGTATGAGTCGTATAGTCTGCTGCTGAAGCGGCAGTTGGCGCAACAGTGGGCACCAGGGACACAGGTCAACCAGTGGGCAGCAGCAGCCTATGAGCGCTTCATGTATACATCTTATGGTCACACCGTTGTTCTAGCTGATCCTGATCGAGAAGAACTACTGCAACTGAATCCCAATTTGTCCATCAGTGTGATTCCCAACGGCATTGATCTGGATGCATTCCAGCCAGCGGAAACGATACGCGATGATGCGACGCTGTTATTTGTTGGCAACTATGAATACGCGCCTAATCTGGATGCGGCATTTTTTCTTATCAACGAGGTTATGCCGCGTGTATTGACTACTATTCAAGATGCCAGGTTGCAGCTTGTTGGCCATGCGCCCCCGCCAGACTTACAGGCAGCGGCCAGCGAGTCGGTCGATGTGATCGGCTCCGTGCCGGAAGTGCAGCCGTATCTGGCACACGCAACAGCGTTTGTCTGCCCGCTGCGGATTGGCGCAGGCATCAAGAATAAGGTGCTGGAAGCGCTGGCCATGCGTGTGCCACTGGTCGCCAACCCGATTGCGGTTGATGGCATCGATGTGGTGCATGAGGAATCGGCGCTGGTCGCAGAGCCGGACCAGCTAGCTAATACGGTCATTCGGTTGCTAGAGGATAAGCAGTTACAAGCAAGACTAGCCGAAAGTGGCCGAATGCTGATCGAGGCGAAGTACAGTTGGACGCATGTCGCGGACCAGTATGAGGCGTTGTATAAGCAGGCGAAACGCTAGTATTTCGGACGCAGCATGCTGCACCCTTACGATGCGTAAAATTACAAGGAAGACAGAGAGCGTTTCTGCTGGAGATAGGTTTTTATCTGTTCAGCGGCGACGGCAGCTTCGATATTGAAGTTGTGCATGGCGCCTTTGCCTTTGTAGTAAGTCCCCACAAGGTACAAACCTGGATAACCTAAAATCTGGCGACCATTGGGATGCGTGCTGGTATCGCGAATGGGCCAGCCACGCTCACCATTGGGGCCGATTTCCCATTCACAGCCCGCAGCCTTCTCTGCGGGAACGTCGCTCATGGGCAGATCGACCTTAAGGTACTCATGCAGGACAGGATAGTAGCCTGTTGCCAGGATGAGGATATCTGCTTCCTGGGTCGTGCCGTCATTGAAGTAGAGCGTTTTGCCTTCGCAATGCGTGATCTCCGCGATTTTGGGCTGGACCTTGCCGGCCTTGACCGCATCAAGCAGTTCCGGGCCAGCATAGGGCGTCAGACCGCCCTGTCCTGGTGGTGGCGGAGTCAGACCGTATTTTTCCGCAGCGGGATAATCGAACTTACCCAGGAAACCAAGCAGTTTATTGCACCAGCCGCGCGGCAAAATGGCATCAGCGACCATCAGCCAGAAGTGCTTCGATAATCCTAAAGGAAAGCGGCGGCGCAGGACGATGCCAGCACGAATGAGAATGGTCGTATGCTGGGCGACATCGCCCGCTTCAACACTGATATCGACGCCGCTGGGACCACTGCCGATGACGATCACCTTTTTGCCCTGGATTTGGTCCGGCGAACGGTAATCATGCGCGTGGAGGACTTCGCCCGTAAAGCCAGATACTTTATTCTGCAAATCCTGTGGAATGACAGGATGGCCGAAAATACCTGTCGCACTGATAACAACCGGATACAGCCATGTGCCTCGGTCGGTTTCGACGCGCCAGAGGTCCCCTGCCGGGGTGACGCTATGCACGGTTACGCCGAGTTCAATGTTGAAATCATGGGATTTTACGAAATCATCAAGGTAGCTGTAGTACTGGGCACCAGTCGGGAAGACCCCATAGTCTTTCGGGAATGGTGCTTCTGGCATATGCGAATAATAGCGCGACGTGTTCAGCGTCAGCGAGGGATACAGGCTGCACCACGTCGAGCCAATGACGTTGGCGCGGTCCACGACTTTATAGGTGATCCTGGCTTGTTCCAGCGCATAGGCGGTGGCGATCCCTGCGGGACCGGCCCCAATGACGAGGACATCCTCCGCCGCGCGTTGCGGTTGTTGTGGCTGTGTCATGATGCAGCTTTGTTGGTTGCAAACTCAAAGATAGTAAAGGCGATTGCGCATTGATGCAAATCGCTGGTCTTATGGTGTCGCTGTTGGCTCTACGGCAGGTACGGCCGATTGCTCGGCGGCTGCGGTCTGGGTCGCCACAATGATGGCCTGGGTCGCCTGTCGATCCAAAGGTAACTGGGTCGCTGTCGCTTCCAAAAAGCCACGATCACGGGTAGACGCTGCCTCTACTGTTGCCGGGAAATTGGCGGCATCTTCGGTTGTGCGCGGCTGCAAGCCATCCAGCGTTGGGTGTAAGAGCGTGGCGATCATGGTCTCACGGGCGGCATTTTCGGTGGCATATTCATCAACTGGGAAGCCAATCGTGCCATCCGTTAGGCTGGTAACTGCCCAGAAGAAGACAATGACTGCTGCTGTGCCAATCAGGGCCAGCAACAGCCAGTTGCGCTGGCGGGTTTGCCTGGTGATCTGAGCATGCAGAACATGGTTAACAATGCGGTTGATGGTACTTTTCTGGCTGAAGTCCGCGTCGGTCAGGTCGAGTGTGTGCAGGGATATATCTTCAGGCACCGAAGCAGGTTCAATGACCAGCGGGATGATGTTTTTGCCCACTTTTTTGGCGCGATTAATAGCCTGCTGAACTTCACCATCTTGCAAGGATTGCGGCGTGGCCAACACCAGCAGTGTGGCTTTGTCAAGCGCAGTCAAACGGCGCGAACTGGCCAATGCGTTTTGCAACTGCCGGGCGAGTTCTGATTGTGCCGGACTAAATGCGATATCAAGCATGTTGTCTCTCTAGTTTGTGCATTACTTCACAGATGCCATCATGGTACATCTTCGGATAGACGCACTCAAGCGAAAGCAGCATTTTCTACTGCAACTATTATGTCCACCAGACTCAGCGACGTGGTTGGAGCGTTCTCAAATAGTTGACAACATCCCAACGCTCGTTCTCGGTGAGTGCAGGATTACAGGCCGGAACGTTGCGCCAACCACTCACGGTGATGTTGTACAGTTCATCGTCGCGGAACGCATTGACCTGCTGTAAGAGCGTCGGGAAATCGGTCGCGCTCACCCAGTCACGACAATCCACCTGATAAATAGCCAAGCCTCTATCAAGTGACGCCGCATCCGGCAGCACGGTATTCACGTGTTCTGGCAGAGGATTGCGTAACTCAGCAATCTGCTCCTGCTGCTGGATAATAAACAGCGTGCCGATCATCATCGCTACGATTGTGATGACAATCACACCAATGGCAATGAGGACATTCTGTGCGGAGAAATCCATATTGCGCTGCGCATAACTGGTGATGGGCGGAATGGCGATGTAAGCAATAGCGGCAATCACCATCAGGATGGACGCAATCGTCAGCGGCGTTGGCGGGCGCGACTGAATCACGGCAGCATCGGCGCTGATGTTCCATTCAAAGGCGGCACGATAACGGCTGCCGTCTTCGAGTCGAATATCAAGCGTGCTCCACCAGACTCCAGGCTCATCAATCGTATCGTTGGCGGAGACATACAGTCCGGCATCAAGTGGATCAGCTTCGTCTGCTGTACTGCGAATGTCACGTGATGGGCTGCTGGTGACCATTTCGATCCGAGCATTCTGAACAGGCTCGTCGTTGCGTTCCAGCACGATGTCATAGGTGTTCACGCCTGGGCCACCAGGAGCAACCGTCATGCTCACAGTCAAGTCGTCAACCTGGCGACTGGCACGGGGAGTTTCTGCTTGCTGCTTCAAAAATTCAGGCTGGGGCGTAGGTGTGGCGCTGAGGCCAGCAGCGGTCACTACCGCGAAAATCACCACCAGAGCTTCAATACGTAATGATCCCATGAAGCGGCTGGCCCACTGTGCTGGCTGGCGCAGGAAGGCGAAGCGATCTAGCAGTTGGGGCCGCAGAGCCAAGTGGTGCAGTAACCCAATGAAGAGCAGCAAAGCAACCATCAACAGTTTGATGAAAAGGGCCACGCCATAGGAGCTGGTAATGGTATCACCCGATAGGAACCAGTTGCTGCTGTTGTAGATACCAGTAGCAACGACGATTACCACCGCACCCGTGACAGCCCGACTGAAGCGGCGCATGACAGCGACCAGGGCACCCTGTCGCTGCTCTGAGTTAT
Organism: Anaerolineaceae bacterium; assembly: GCA_020634165.1. GTDB lineage: Bacteria > Chloroflexota > Anaerolineae > Aggregatilineales > Phototrophicaceae > Phototrophicus. Next base: position 95,672 of record JACKCF010000004.1, read on the forward strand.
AAGGTGCGAGCGCTGTCGGAAGTATGGCCACCAGGGCAAGAATACCACCTATCCAGAAAGCGACAGCGACGGTGTGCAGCCAATGCATCGCGATGCCCAACCAGGGCACGATCAGGGAACCAGCGGCATGACTATTGATGGCCTGGGCACCGAGCATCAGGGCAACCAGGTAAGTATTGCCAGTCCACATGGCGCGCGTCAGCGAGGGGGCTGTATCGCGATAGACACGGCTGAGGATCATCAGGCCACCGCTGACGACCAGAAAGAAAATGCGGGCGTTCCAAACATCGCCAAAGCGGGACCCAATGCGGACCACCTGCCATAATCCATCAAAAACCGCACGGCTGGCATCAACATTGAAAAAAACCATCGTCTGCTGAACCAGAGCCAGGATGCTGGCGGCAATCGCCAACAAATAGCCCGCAACAAGCAACCGATTGAGGCGGCCCAAGACGCGCGGTGGCAGGTTGCCTACACGGAATTCCTTGCTACCCCAGGCTGGAACCAGCACATAAGCATAGAGTGCGAATGTTCCAAAGAGCAGGAACATGGCCGCATCGAGCAATGTTTTCCAGATGATTTCCAGCGGAATGGGCAGGTCGGATGCCTCTGAACTCTGCAAATCGGCGGCAGCATCGCCCACAAAGAAAACACGACTTTCCACGACGACGTGGCCATCACTGGCGAAAGCAGGCCGCAGTTCCACGATATAGCTGCCATCGCCGATGGTGCCGGATGGAATTTGCAGTGAAAGTAAGGTGTTATCGTCAGGATCAACCTGGCCAGAAGCAATGATGGTGCCGGACTCATCACGCAGGTTGAGGCTGCTGTAATTGGGTTCGAGGGCTTCGCTAAACCAGTATTGGAGGCGGGTCGGTGGTCGTTCGAGAGTGGCGCGATCCTGGGGGATGCTGCGAACGATGTATCCATGAGCGCTAGTCGTCAGGGTGAGGCTGAAAAGCAGTCCCAGCCAGATCGTCAGCAGCGCCAGACGAGCTTTTTTCATGATGTACGATTCGTTTCAGGTTACTTCAGGGCAAAATGGTCACTGTCCATTGGGGCCGGTTGTTGGTCTTCGATTACGGCGGTGGTTTCTTCTTCGTCGGGCAGGTTGCGGCTGCGGACCCAACTCATCACCATCAGCACCAGAAAAAGCAAAATCACACTGATGAAGATGATTTCATCAAACGAACCCAATGCGCCGTGAGCAAAGATAATCGGGATATTCATTTGACCCTCAAAGCTTTGTGGCATTTTTCACAGTATAGAGGATTTGCGGGGGATCATCTAGCGCGGATGCAGTCCATGAGGCGCGCCAAAATCATATACTCATCGACCTATAAGCTGGCTACGGAAAATGTAGCCCTAAACCACTATTTTTCTCGATTGAGTTGGCCAATGGCCTGGTGCGCCGCTGCCATCGTTTCAACAAAGATATATTCCAGATAGCCGCCATAGACCTGATAATACGATTCGGCTGTTTCCATCTGTTGTTTGAAGGCCGCATCAGCGCCGAGGAAGATGTATCGGCCCAGATTCGGGGTGGCATCGGCATAGGCATCAGCCAGCAAATCAAACATATCCATCGGCATCGGCCCCGCCTGGCGCAAGTCGATGAGCAGATCGACAGTATGTTTGACCGACAAGAAACCATATTCGAGTTCGTCATCCACCAGGGCGAACTGCTGCCAGTCCCAGGGTGTTGAAAAAGCGAGCACCAACGCCTGTTTGTCTTCGTTATACCAGCGCACGGTAACGCTCATGGGAACCCCTCGTCAGATGACTTTTTGTATATGTCTTTAGTACGCAGGCGACACGTAAGTAGTTGCAAACCGCGCAATTTGATTCCTCCGTTTGGTTACAATGTTCATAGCACGTCTGGTGGCGTTCATGTTAAAGTTGGGCGGCAATGATAGGCATCAACCCAGGGAATAGCGATGAGTGACACCATTCGGGGCATATTCAATATTCTGGCTACCCCTTTTGACGAAGATGCCGAAGTCGATGTCGCCAGCCTGAAAAACCTCGTCAATTTTCAGATTGACAAGGGCGCTTATGGGCTCACTATTCTGGGTGTACTCGGAGAAGCCGCCAAACTGAGTATCAATGAGCGCAAGCTGGTAATGGACACCGTTGTTGATACAGTCGATGGTCGCGTGCCCATTGTTGTTGGGACCAGCCACGCCGATCTAGAAACGTGCATTGCATTGAGCCAAGCGGCCTTCGCCAACGGGGCGCAAGGTGTCATGATTGCACCCCCTCGAATGGACAATCCGACCGATGATGCTGTGCTGGCGCTGTACAGTGCTATCGCTGAAAAGATTGACGGTGCCATTGTGGTACAGGACTTCCCGCCAGTGAATGGCGTGATAATGTCGCCAGATTTTCTGGCGCGGCTAGCAGAAGAGGTCCCCAATGCGCGCCATCTTAAGCTAGAAGACCCGCCGCTGATGCAGAAGATCACGGCGATTCGGGAACGAACCGACAAATATGCCATCTTCGGTGGCCTGGGCGGCATGTTTTTGCTGGAAGAGCTGGCACGCGGCGCCAGCGGCACGATGACAGGCTTCGCCTTCACGGAAATTCTGGTGGCAATTTTTGACCTGTATACAGCAGGCCAGCAAGCCGATGCTCAGGCCATTTTTGACCATTATCTGCCACTCATACGCTATGAAAATCAGCCACAGATCAACCTGACGATTCGGAAAGAGCTGCTGTGGCGACGGGGAGCGATTGCTTATGGTTCCCCGCGAGAGCCTTTCAACCCCATTGACAGCGGCACCCACCAGGAAATTACATGGTTGCTGGAGCGGGTCAGCATCAGTGACCCAACGCAACGGATCATCATCTAGCGAACTAATATTTTAAGGAGTGCAAAATGGACCTCGGATTACAGGGAAAAGTCGCGCTGGTCGCGGCATCGAGCAAGGGATTGGGTTATGGTGTGGCAAAGGCGCTGGCAGCAAACGGGGCGCGCGTTTCTTTATGCAGCCGCACCGAAGCAGATGTCAGACGAGCGGCGGAAACGCTCGGCAAGGAAACCGATGCCGAGACCCTGGCAACGGCCTGTGATGTGCGCAATCCGCAGGATATTCAGAAGTGGGTTGATGGAACAGTCGCCAAATGGGGGCATATTGATGCGCTGCTGGTCAATGCGGGTGGCCCTCCAGCCAAGTTGATTAAAGAGATGACTGACGAGGATTGGCAAGCGGCCTTTGAACTCACTCTGCTCAGTTCGGTGAGAATGATTCGGGCGGCCCTGCCACATATGTCGGCTGGCAGCGCCATCCTGACGGTGACTTCGTCATCCATCAAGGAGCCGATTCCGCGGCTGGCGCTTTCGACTGTCATGCGTTCCGGCGTGATGGGTCTGGTCAAGACACTGGCCGATGAGTTGGCCGACGATGGCATCCGCGTCAACAACCTGATTCCGGGGCGAATTGACACCGACCGTGTCGCACAACTCGACCAGAATACAGCCGAAAAAACAGGTCTTTCGGTCGAGGAAGTACGCAAACGCAACATCGCCAATATTCCGCTGGGACGATTGGGAACCATCGACGATTTTGGTGCCGCAGGAGCTTTCCTGCTTTCGCCAGCAGCATCTTATATCACAGGCGCAACGCTGCGCGTTGATGGCGGGGCAATGCGGTCGATTTAGCCTCTCATGAGGTCAGGTTCATACCAATAACGTGCGCTTCAGATGTTGTGCCAGCACATCTATACATGCCTGGATAGCCTGAATCTGCTTTTCTAAAGGCATGCCGGGGGCTTCTTCACTTTCGTCACCGATACCGGGAACGTGGATGAAGCCTGTTGGGATCGTCGTATGGCGATCTTCAAAATAGTGGCGAATGCTGTAAAAAACATGGTTGCAGAGATAGGCTCCGGCGTGGTTCGAGAATTTGACGGGAATGCCCTGCTCTTTGAGTGCCGTGTACATGTCCTCAATTGGCAGCGTGGACCAATAGCCGACAGGTGCATCTGACACAATGGGTTTGCCCTGAATGAGTTCGCCATCATTATCAGGGATTGAGGCGTCGTTGATATTGACGGCGATGCGCTCCAACGTGATCGCATCACGGTTTTGGGCAACACCCAGCATCAGCACGGCCTGCGGCTCATGACGTTCAATCAGGTCCATGATCCTGTGAGCCGCCTTCTTGTAATCGACAGGCAGGATCGCTGTAACGAGCTTGACCGGATTTTCCTGCTTGGCAAGGTGTTCTACGATTTGCTGTGATGGATTGATCGTGACCTCGCCAAAAGGCTCGAATCCGGTCATAAGTATTTTCGCTTGGGGCACGAGTCTATCCTAGTGATCGCTATAAGGGGCATGCCCTAAAGATACCCCACCTTGTAATGTGGTCCCTAGGACCAATCGCGCTTTATCCCACTGGAATAGTCAGATAGCAGATAGGGATGTAGGACAAACGCTCGCCACGCACCCGATAAGAGCCTGGTTCGGCGGTCCAGGTTGCACGGAAGATGCGCAGATAACGTTCGTCATCCTCCACTGTTCCGAGCGGGATCGGATCACTGGCACGGACGCGCAAATAAACCTGATCGTTGAGCACAACGACGCCTGGATCAATACGCGGTGCGGCCAGGGCCTCGCCATAATTGTCAAATGCTGGCGGCGTGAATTCAAAGGTGATGATCTGGCCAGCACGCAGCGGTCCATTGGTTGGTTCACAGCGCTCTAGCGAAACGGTATTGGTCGCGGGGGCAAGATTATCACTCACAATCGGGATCGAACCGCAGTCGCCCAATGTATCGACACGAGAAGCACGTATCCAGCTTGATTGGCGCAGGCGATACCAGATATTGTCGCTGGCATCGGCGATTTGCTGGACGGGATAGACACGCGACCCAGCCAAAATAGGATTCACGACTTCGTAAAAGTCAGCGGGTCCGGCATAAAGCTGGCTATCGGTGCGGACGATGTAACGGCAGGTGGCATCCGGCGTAGGTGTGGGCGGTGCAGCCTGAGCCGATTCGACCTGCTGCTGCCAGCGATTTGTGGCAGTCACGATATCATCCTGGCTGATATTGTCTGTGATGGCAAAGCGGCGAGGCAACATATTAAGCGGCAAACCAGCATATTCAAATGCGCCAAATGGCTCAGGAGCAGAGGCGATTCCCTCGCTCATGCCAATGCGAGCACCAGCAGGCACATAAACCCTATCTGTGTCCTGGCCAGCAATCAGTTCGCCTTCTAGCACATTAAGCGTAAGCACATCCTCATCGGCAGAAACAAACAGGGTCGCGGCGATTTGCAATGGAACATCATTCAGGGTGAAAGATACATGATGTTCAGGGTGCGGCGATTGGATAAGGAGGCCGCTGGGAAGCTGGCCATCGCACAGGCTGGTCGTTTGCCCACGCATATACGCAACCTGGAACGGACGCAAATAGGGTTCGGTGAGGGTGACGACTTTCAGGGTAGTAACGGAGGCTGGAGCTGTAACGATGGCTGATGAAATCCAGGCGAGATCGTTGCTGTTGGGCACATTGACGCGCAGCCAATCACCATTTTCCGTGCGGCCATTGGCGACCAGCGCCCGATTGACGGCTAGTTCCATAATAAGGTCGCCATCTATGGTGGGCGTCGCGCGCAGCTTACCTGAGCCAGTGAGCGTAACGGTTAGCGTCGGTAAGGGCGAAACATCATTTGTCAACGTCACATCGCCAATTGCCAGCCAGGTCATGGCTGTGCCCTCGTTATCAGTGACGCTGGCCTGAACCTGCAATTGGGCAACAGCGGGACTCTCGCTGTTCATCATGGTGATAGTCGCGATATCGTTGATGGCCACACGCTGACCTGTCTGATCGGTCAGGACAGTGCCTTCCCCAGATTGGAAAGTAACATCGCCACCGCCGATACAAGCCTCGTTGCGCTCTGTGCCATAACAGGCAGAACTCGCGCGGGCCATGGCCAGCAGCACATCCGCCGGACAGGCTGCCTCCTGGGCAACCACACGGAAGGCCATCCCAATCAATAGTAGAAACAATCCCCATTTACGCATTTCACAAGCTTCCTAATTCCTATAAACAGAAGGCGCTGCCAGAATCGGCAGAGTGGGCACCACACTATTTGCTGCCCCTATCAGAATCTTACAACGCAACCTTACCAGCGTATGGTTGCCATTTGTTGAGCGTAGGGTTGACGTTCAGTTTTCTCCCGTCCTAATAGCCATACAATAGAAGGGAAGCCTGGTCGCAAAAATTACCTTTGGAGAACAATCGATGCGACGATTCCTCATACCTATTGTGGGGGTAGTGATTTTACTCGCTGTTGGTATCAGCATCGCCCAAAACTCATCACCACAGAGTTTTACCGTCTTTCGCCAGTTTGGCACGTTACGTCCAAGAGGCATGATTTATGACCCGAATTACGATCAGTTCGCATGGGTAGACCGTGAAGGTAGGCTGGTGCTGGCCGATGCGGCGACATATACCCCACGCCACATCCTTTACGAAACAACAGATGCTTTCAATGATTATCAGTTCAGCCATGATGGCCGCTGGTTAGCGCTGGCTGTCGATGTTCGCATTGAGTTATGGAACACGCAAACCGGCGAACTGACGACCACACTGGAGCCGGAAGGGATTCTACAGGCGCAGGGGCCGCTGCGGTTTGGCGATGATGATCGTCTGTTGCAGTTCGACAGCCTGGTTCGCGCTCCAGCAGAACTACGCCGCAGTGAAAATGACACCCTGGTGCTATCCTGGCTGTGGGATTTACCTGCCGCTCGGCGCGAGTCCTCACCCAGCCTGCCTGGACGCAGCCGCGCGTATGCCTTCTTTGAATATCGCGGTTCCAGTTTGGTCATGGGAACAGGTGACTATGTTGTGGCGGGTGCACCGGGGCGCCTGATCGTCATGGATGCTGGTGACGAGACAATACCCATCATGATGTCCATAGATTCCAATCGTCTGGAACGCGATCCCTTCAATATCTGGACCAGTGCACGCGATCAATATATGTATGTGCTGCCGAAGGGTCGCAATTATCTGGTACAGATCGACCCAGAAATGGGTGCCACTTTTAATATTCCGGTGGGGCGCGATATTCGGTACAGCACGCTGGATGACGTCGAGGGGCTGGGTTTCAGCAGTTTACATACGGTCATTGGCGAGGCGAATTCCCAACAGGATACGCCGTTGATGCGTCTGCTATTGGGCGAAAATTACCTCCCAGGACGCAATTTCTCTGCACAGACGTTGGTGCTGCTCGATATTCTGGACCCACTTACAGTTCCAGAAGAAGACGCTGGTTTCCTGATCTACCGCTTTGATCGCGACCAAGCCAGTGGTGTGATCGAGTTCATCAATCCATCCGATATATTGCAATTTGTTCTGCATCCCGATAATCGGCATCTGATGGTACGGCGCACGAATCTGCCCCAACAGATTGAAGTCTACAATCTTGAAACAGGTGCGCTGGAACATGTCTATTATCCTGAACGGCCCGATACAGGCGGCCAGCACATCCTGGCATATAACCGTGATGGCAGTGTCATCACCAGCGATATGCAGCGCATCGACGCCGTAACGGGCGAAACGCTGTATCACGACCCTAACATCGACTTTGAATCCGGCCAGATTACCTTCACAGAAGACAGTTCAGGCATTATCAGCCGTGTTTTCAATACCTGGCGCATCTGGGATATTGAATCGCAGAGCCTGGTGCGTGAGAGCACGATCCAGCTAAGAGGCGACGTTATCGGCGAGCAAAATGACCTCAGCCGCTATCTGACAGTCTATACCGAAAGCAGCAGCGAAACGGTACTGGTCGAGGCCCCATCAGAGAGTTCAAGTGATGCAGGTGAAACTGAAACATCGGAACAATCCGTAGAAGCAACCCCAACGATCACGCCGACAACTGAAGATGATGCTAAACAGCAGTCCGTTGAAGGCACGCCAGAAAACGCCCTTGAAGTGGCGCTCGTCAGCAATACCTACTACGAAATCACGGATATCTGGTCCGGCGAGCGCACTCGCTTCCGTGTGCCAAAACGCGAGAACTACGTCGTCGAGCAGGTCATCCCAAGTGCGGACTGGCAGCACTACATTGTGATCTACAGCTATTCCCTGGGTGATTTGTACCTGCGTGAAAGCGAGGTCATGGTATTTGACTTCGATGGGCGCATGATGGTGCATCTGACTGACAACAATATGCCCTCTTCGCAAGAGCGCCGTTATAGCTGGCTGGATAATGACCGCATCGTCATTCGCAGTTCACAGGAATATCAGGCGAATGCAGGCCCCATCCTGGGCGTGGACTATCATGTTTCCGGTTTGCCACAGTGTATGGTGAGCGCCTATCCTGATACATGGCAGCAGTTTTTACCCCTGTGGGAGATGTTCAATCTACGGTTTAGCAATGAGCAACTCAGCCGGATCACACAACGCATCTGTCAGAATCTACCAGCAGAGGCCGATGCTTTCGTCGAGAGCCTGACACCGACCCCACCGTATTACTACCCTGTTGCTAACAGCGCGGATACCAGCCTGATTGTCGGCGTTCCTGAATGCCTGACGCGCCGTTTCAGCGAATCCGCATTGGAATATGCCGAGTTGTGGCGCGCAATGTCAACAGGCCTGGATGAAACCGGACTGCGTGAACTGGAAACGATGCTTTGCGAAGGTTTGCTCAGTTCAGTAAGCCGGATTGAGGCAACAGCCACAAGCGACCCAACCACCCTTGGCGGACCAACCGCAACCCCTGTTGAGAGTGCCGCCGGAAGCGTTACACGGGGTAGTAGTACGGTTCCGGGCATTATGGTGATCGATATTTACGATCAAACACGCACGGTTGGCAGTTATCTGCCTGAGACAGAAACGACGACTATACGTTCACAATTGGGACGGGTCATCGACGAATACGAGGATATCTATAACACACGCCCGGATGGCAACGTCTATATCAGCCCCAATGGCGAGTTTATGGCGGTGCAGGATACGCGCGGTTTCGTGACCCTTTACCAGTTGGGCCTGCCACGACCAGACCTGGTGTACGTCAATCGCATCACACGTGATGTGCCGCAAACCCCTGTTCGCTCAACGCAGGTCGTTGGGCTGCTGCCGACGGCGACAGAATCCTTGAGTTACCTGAGTGCGCCGCTGCCAACGCTGACGCCGACTGTCAGCCCAACAGCGCCACCACAGGCAGAAGCCACGTATGCGCTGGAAAATCGCGATGAAGTGGTCGAAGTATGCCCCTATGACCACCTATTCACGCTGGATAATCCGCCACCGGACTTTGCAGCCGAAGGCAGCCTGTTTGTTCAACCAAACTCCGCGCCTGCTATGTGGGTGCTGGATGTTGCCAGCGGGTCATATCGTCCTGTGGATACACTGCCATTATGCGGTTATGAAGAAGCATGCGAATTCTCACCAGATGGGGAGTGGATGCTCATCAATGGCAATGCGCCGCTGCTCTCCCGTACAGATGGCAGCGACACCCAGACCGTGCTGCCAGATACAGAGCGCCCTGTACTGCGCGTTTCGGCAAATTGGATGCTCGATTCACGGTTGCAACTGCGATTTGAGCAGTATGACCTTGAGGAAGCATCGCAGCCGCTGGCGTACTATCAGGCGTATGATCCGGCTACGGGTGAATATGGCGACATCACGCGCCCATTGGACCCACCGCAGATTTATGAACTGCCAACGACAATCGTCAGTGTGCAGCCTGTCAGCCAGGAATGGGCGCTGGTCTGGACGCCGTATGATGGTGCCTATGCGCAGGGCCGCAAGTACTACATGTATCACTATCCGACACAGACTTTTAGCTACTTCCTGCGGACAATTGGCACGTCGCTGGACAGCACATGGCACCCAACAGGCGATGTGCTTTACTATCGACCGCCCGGCCAGGATGACTGGTTTGTGTTCGACACTACCACGCAGACACACAGCATCTGGGGCGAAATCTACAACGGGGAATGGTCGCCTGATGGGACCCTGCGTATGGTCTGGTACAACATCCCTGATGCCAATGAACGCCAGCAGCGGTCGCTCAACCAGGAGTTACTGCCCAAGCTGCAACTATGGAACAGTCAGACAGGTGAGCTGCGTCGCTACTGCCTGCCGGAAACTGGCCAGCGCACCTTTGGCGGCGTCCCCCTGCTATGGTCGCCAGATAATCGCTATGTTGCGTTCCGCGTGCAACTGCCGCCTGAAGGTGATGTGTTCCCCGTACCGACTGTCAAATACACACCGGTACCCACAGCAACGCCGATACCGCCGGAGCAAGTTTACCAGTATCAAACTATGCGAACGCTGGTGCTGGATACGCAAACCGGATCGGTCACTATCCTGAGCCGAGAAGCAGAAATGGCCTTCGTCTGGGTCGCAGAGGAGGTGACACGATGAAACGCTGGCTACTCGTCATGTTCATTCTGGTTGGACTGATGGCTGGAACACGTGCCCAGGATAGCGATCAGTATGATGTCTGGGTGACGACACAGGACTTTAGCTCGCTGAGACGCGGTCCAGGGACGGGATTTGACCGCATCATGGTCGTCGACCCCAGCGTGACGCTGCCTGCCATTGGCCGATCATCCGATACACGCTGGATACAGGTCATCAATGATGATGGCACCGTTGGCTGGATCGCATCAATCCTTTTGGTATGGTCCGGCGAGGTGGTTAACCTGCCTGTGGATGGCGTGAATCCTGAGCCGTTCGTGCGGCGAGCCGGAGCGATAGGCGTCACCAGCCGAGAGACCCCCTACTATCTGGACGAGATTGCCCCGGAGAAGCTGGTCGGCATGATCCCAGAGGGCACCACTGTTGAGCTGGTTGGACGATTGGGAGATGCCTCGTTCGGTTTCTGGCAATTCCAGATTAAGTATCAAGGCGGCCTGTACTGGATTGGCTCCTGGAATATACGCATCGAAGGCGGCAACTATCTGCGCCTGCTGGATACGCAGTATTTGTATCCCTATGGTCGCCTCATCCAGCAGTACGAAGAAAATATTGCCCTGGCGCTGGGTAGTTACGATCAGATTCGGTCGATCTGGCAGCGGCTTGATAATGGCGATTCTGTGCGCTGCGACCCGATTCCGCAGACGATCAACCGCACGCTGACCGAGGGTGATGTCGCGCGGGAAGACAGCTTTTTACCTGCCGTCATCGCGCTGGATGATGCCATCCGCAACACCAATCAGGCCATCAATTCGTTTAGCGCTATCTGCGCCGATACCAATCGGTTCCTGGTGCAGGCCGATATTGACGAAGCGCTGGCACTGCTCGACGAAGCGGAACGAAGTTTGCTGCTGGCCGCGTCGCTGCTCAACCCACTACGTATTCGCAATCCGCTAATCAATGCTATCAGCGGGAGGCAATGAGTTGTTTATGACCTTTCGGAATCCGATAGATAGCAAAAACCATTTGTCTGCAAAGCAAGATTCATAACCTACTGAGGAGAAGCCACATTATGATTCGTCGTTTGTTTATCAGCCTAGTGATTGCCGTATTGTCGATTGTGCCGGTCCTGGCGCAAACCAGCGAGGAAGAAGAACTGCCGGAATGCCCAATCTTTGAGAATGAAGCGACTGATGTACGCATCAGCTACTACGTCGGTGAGGGCCTGGGCTACCAACGCTCTGGTCAGTTGACACAGGCCACAGAAAGCTTTGACTGCGTGGTGCTCGTTATCGACCCCAGTTATGTGCCAGGTTATATGCTGCGTGGCGCGATCCTGGCACAACGCCGTCTGCTGGAAGATGCAGTCGATGACTACACAAGTGCCATTCAACTGGATAGCTCACTGATCGCCGCTTATAACAATCGCGGGGTGCTGAACATGGCCCTGCAAGAATATGAGGACGCCGAAGCAGACTTCGCCCGTACGCTGGAACTCAATCCAGACTTCATCGAGGGTTATAACAATCAGGCGATTCTGAGTGCGCTGAATGGTGACATTGAAGGTGCCATTGGCCTGTTAGAAACAGCCATCAGCCGCACAGATATTGCCAGCATTCTGGAAGACCTTAAAGACCCTGAGCGCCCTGACGATGCTGAATTCCCTGAGTTCGACCGCATCAATGCCCGGCCCTATGCGCTAATGGGCATCATGAATTCGCTAAAAGCGATGCAAAATTACGAGGACTACATCACCCTGACGCGCAACAATGCCGATGGCCGGATTGGGTCAGCAGCGGGCATGCTGGAGTCGCAATTCACGTTTGAGCTGCGGTTGGATGATGGATCATGGCTGCTGCGGGCGGATTACGACCCGTTTAACCAATAGGGGCAGACTGATGCGACGAGTCATTTTATGCTTTTTACTCTGTTTGGCCGTACTGCCCTGGAACAGTTCCGGGGCACAGGCACAAGTTTCGTTCGACTGTGAGGACCCGCTCATTCCGAATGCGACGCCCGCCTACTTTTTGGGGCAAGGCAACGTGTTTGTAGAACAGGGACAGTACGCACGGGCAGTCGAAGCCTATAGCTGCGCGATTGAAGGTGATCCGAGTTATGCCCCGGCCTATGCACAGCGAGCCTATGCTTATGCCGTTATGCTGGACGATCAATCTGCCCTGGCTGACTATGACCAGGCGATTGCGCTGAATGAAACGTTGGTTGATGTATATATCAATCGCGGCGCGCTGTATACGACACTCGGCAACTTCGGGCTGGCTATTGGCGATTTTTCGCTGGCGCTGGCACTGGAACCCGATAACGCGGCTGCGCTCAATAATCGGGCAGTGGTGCATGCGATTGAGGGCAATTACGATCTGGCGCTGGCGGATGTCAACGCCGCGATTTCAGCGTCTCCAGATTATGTGGCTTCTTATGCAACACAGGCGGCGATCTATACCGCTCTGGCAAACCAAAGCTACCAGACATTCGTGGATCGCGGTGGCGCGCATGCCCGCTTACCTGCTGGCCAACCCGTCAATGTCATGTCCGCCATCGACACCAGCCAGCGTACAGACGACTTCGGCATCTGGCTGCGGCTGCAAGTGCCTGCTGGGCAGTAAGGGCACATGATGAAACGATGGCAACTACTTTTCTTAGTGTTTATGCTGCTGGTGCTGCCGATGCAGGCCCAGGAAAATGGCGGCGTCATCACGGAGTACATGAACCGTTCTGCGCTGGAAATCGGGCCACTCAATCCGCTGCGCTGCAATACAGCCTGGTGCGAACGCATCACGGACCTGTTGTTCCCGACGTTGTTCGCGATTGATCCAGCGACTCAGTTGGTGACGGACGGCGATGCCGGCAACTATGGGCTGGCGGTGGATGTGTCAGCGGATGTCGGCGATGTGTATCGCGTCAACCTGCGGGAAGATGCTTTCTGGAGCGATGGCACGCCCATCACCGCCTACGATGTCTTCTACAGCTATCTGGCTGTTGTCAGCAATGCGATCAGTTCGCCCTTGTCCTCATACTATCAGGATGATGTTCCGTTTATGCAGGTGATTGATGCGCACAGGCTGGACCTGTATTTCAGCCAGCCGAACTGCGAATCACTGGCGAATGCCAACCTGCCGATTGTGCCCTATCACGTTTTCGACCCAGTCTTTGCCGATGTCGTGAGTGATTTCAATGCCGAGGGCACATCCGAAGAACAGTATAAAGCCTGGATCGAACGCTATCCTGAAGCCAATTTCCAGGTAATGATCGAACACCGTTTTGATCGATATCCCGATGTAAGCTGGGGGCCGTTCGTGCTGGATGAACCCGTTAGTCTGGATGACATCCATCTACGTACACCTGATAACAGACTGGCATATGTGTTCCGTGAGCCTGACTCAATTTATTCCGAAGTCGATCTGTTCCGGCAGGGAGCAAGCGATATTCTCATCAATCCGCCTTTGGACGAAGTCGAAATGCTGGCGGCACTACCTGATGTCCAGATGGTGACGTATCCGGCGCTGGCGTGGGATTACATCGCCTTCAATCTGGCTGATCCGTCCGAGCCGAGCAGCGCCTTCGACCGCGATGGTGATCCGATTGAGCAGGGGCAGCATCCGTATTTCAATGATGTGCGTTTGCGTTATGCCGTTCAACTGGCGATCAATGTGCAGGAACTGATTGACGTGGGGCTGTATGGCTATGCCACACCGATGAGTGCCCAGATTCTGCCGCAGTCATGGGCCAATGATGCCACACTCGACCCTATCGGCTATGATCCGGCTGCTGCGAGGCGCTTGCTTGATGAGGCAGGTTGGCGCGACAGCGGCCAAAACGGCAGCCTCAACTGCGTCCGTTGTGATACTGCACGACCAGACACCATTCTGGATGTCGGGCTGATGTATGCCAATAATACACGCATGGAACGCATCGCGCGGCTGGTAGCGCGACAACTGGAAGAGGTTGGTTTCCAGGTATCGATCTGGGGTGGGTCATTTAATGAGGCGCAGCAGCAGAACTTCGACCTGTATCTGGGGTCCTGGTATCACGACTTTCCCTATGATCCTGATGTGTCGATCCTGTTTGAACGCGGCGAAGATATCTATGGCGACGGTTTCAACATCGGGTCATATGTCAATGATGCGGTTGAGCAACGCATGGCTGATGCGGAAAGCGTCCCTGGCTGTGACATTGCGCAGCGGGCAAGCATCTATGGCGACATCGAACGCCTGCTACAGGATGATCCGCCTTATGTATGGCTATATGCCCAGAATGATGTCGTGCTAGTAAGGAATGATGTGATCGGGTTCGCGCCGTACGTCAATGCGCCTTTCTGGAATCTTGAAAGCTGGCAGGTGGTCCGATGAAACGATATATCCTTACAGTACTCCTGCTGCTGGTCTTTAGCGTCACTGGCTATGCCCAGGATACGACGAATGATGAGCCAACACCAACGGGAGACATCAGCGCAGAGGCCCCCGATTTTGGGTTTGTCGCCACTGTGGAGGTCGATAGCGGCTTTGTGCGACTTCTCCCCAGTGAAGATGCCGAAGCAGTCGCTTCTGTGTTTGTCGATGAACGGTTGGAAGTCATCAGCCGCAATTTGGATGGCACCTGGTTTGAGGTGCGGCGTCCAGGCCGCATGACCAACCTGGGCTGGGTCTTCACGGAACTTTTGGACTGGGAAGGTCGGCCTGAGTTTTTGCCGCTGGGAGATGCCGTCACGGGTCTGACGTCTGACAGTGCCAGCCCAATCACGACAGATTATGCTGTATTCATCATCGAAGGCGTGGCGCTGCGCAATGGGCCGATCCTGGAACGCAGCCAGCGCCTGCTGAACATTCCGCCTTCGGTGGTGGTGCCTGTCCTGGCGCGCAATCAGGATGGGTCACGGCTGTACGTCAACTACCTGGGCACAGAAGGCTGGATCGTCGGCTTTACGGCCCGGCAGCGGAATGACATCATGCAAGTGCCACAAGCGCCGAACCTGCCACCACTGGAAACGATTCAGGTGTTCATTGTTCCGCCGGAAATTCAGCTTGAGCAGATCGAAACATTCCGGGTGTGGACACAGGACAAACTGACGCTGGCTCAGGGTCTGGAAAGCTTCTGGTGGTCGGTGTTCAGGGGTGAAATCCTGCCCTGCCAACCCCCACCGGAGATCGCCGTTTATCTGTACGATGCGGGCGATGTTCAGCAGTTACCGGAGCTGGATCGCTACGCCCCACGCACTGTAACAGGGGTCAACTACCTGAACAAATCGATCAATACCATGCGTGAGTGTGGTGTCGTGCAGCCAGATGATGTCAGCCGAGCACGAAATGACGCGATCAATGCACGTATCATCTTCGCAGCGACGCTGCAACAACTCGATAATCTGGAAGAAACCATTCGATAGTCGATATTGGTTACAACAAAAAAGGGCCTCTGCTTGATGCGAGGCCCTTTTGATTTGCCGGATTGTCAGCTATTCGTTGGTGCGATCTGCGTATGGGGGCACTTCGATGGTACCGCCTGTCCTGAGCAGGCAAACCTGCTGCCAGCGGTAACGCACCGGTGAGTTGGTCCAGTAAGGCGCGACACGCCAGGTGTAGGTGCCTTCTTCGCGCGGCAGGTCTTCCAACAGGATGGTGGCTTCGGTGGTGTCGCTATCGAAGGCGCGGCGGACGCCTGTCGGTGAAATGACGATGACGCTGTATACGTTGGCTCCCTGCAATCCTGGGTAGGTCACGGTGATTTCCTGACGCCCACCAAAGAAGTCGCCAGCGGATTGGCCATAAGGCCCTTGCGGCCACTGCTCGCATATTTCGGTCGCCAGATCGAAGACATCAGGTACGCGACCATTGGCATCGCGCGGGAGCAAACGCCCAAGCGGCGGGATGCTATTGAAAGCGATGCTGGTCCGCAGCAGACGCGCATAAATCCAGGCACGGCGGTTGCCAAAGTCGATTTGCAGCCATTGGCGACCATCCCAACGGCTAAAGAAATCACCAGAACGACCATAAACCACGACTGACGCATTCAGCGGCAATTGGCCAATGGTCGGATAAGCAAAATCGGGGCCTGTACGAACATCCGCCAGATCGACAGTGATGAGGCCATAAATCGTTTCCGAGACCGGTTCAGGCGATTCCTGTGCCAGAACGCCTATCCCCAGGGTTGCCAATAGGAAAATCAGGAAAAGTACTTTTTTCATTCCCACACTCCACGATAGAAAGGAAGCTGTAACCCTATTATGACAGCAAAATCAGGGGCAGAGCGTAACGTTGGTCAAGAGTGTGGCAGGCACATGGCAATCGTAAGGAAGGCTGTTCGAGGCGCGATCAGGTTATAAGGTGATGATCTGGTCGAACTGGAATTTTTCAAGGAATGCGAGATGGTGCGTCATCAAGATGATGGTGCGCCCTTCCGCGGCTTGCATCACCGCCTTCATGACGTCATTGGCCGTCAGCGGATCGAGGTTGGCCGTCATTTCATCGAGAATCCAGATTGGAGCATCTTTGAGCAGGATGCGCGAGAGCGCGATGCGCTGACGTTCCCCACCGCTGAGTGCCACGCCATTTTCGCCAACATAAGTATCGTAGCCATCTGGCAGGGACATGATGAAGTCGTGGACCTGGGCCAATTGGGCTGAGGCGATAATCGCTTCATCGGATGCCTGTTTGTTGGCAATACGGATATTTTCGCGAATGGTGGTATTGAACAGGTGCACACGCTGAGTCATCACGCCAAAAGTCCGGCGTACTTCCTCATGAGGCAGTGCTTTCAAGCCCGCTGCGCCGATGGCAATATGGCCCGTGTCGTAGTCCCAAAAGCGCAACAGGATGTTGACGAGTGATGATTTGCCGGAGCCACTTTCACCAATAACAGCGACACGATTTCCATGTGGCAGGTCCAGCGAGAAGTCGCTGTAAATAAGTGGCTCGTTCTCGTCATAGCGAAAGGCGAGATTTTTGATGGACAGATGGTAATCAACAATCGGTTCGGTCATTGGTGCTGCGGGTTCTTCAATGATGGGCACATTGTCGATGAGTTCAAACACGCGATTGGCGGCGGTGAGTTCTTTGTCGAGGTGCTGGGCGGCCAGTGCCAGCGGCGTGATGGCTTCAAAAGCGGCGACAACACCCATAGCGACTGTCGCCAGGAAAACACCTTCAATGCGGCCAATAGCTGTGACCAGCACACTAAACATCGCCAGATTGAGGAGCAGTACAGACAGCCCGGTGTGCAAACTTTCCAGACGCGCTTCCTGGCGCTCTCGTTGGGATAGGCTGGTATTGGTCGCTTCCAACACGGATAACTGGTTGCTGGCATCACCATAAGCGAGGCTATCCGGCAAGCCCTGGATGGCATCGACCAGTTGGCTATTGAGCGTTGCACGGACAGCAACCCGATGCCGCCCAATACGGCTGCCTATCCACCAGGTCAGGTATGGCAGCAAGGTTCCGGCAGTGACCATAAAGGCCACAGCGACCAATGCGACCAGTGGGTCCAGCAAGGAAAAAACCAGTCCTATTCCGAGGGTTACGACCAAAGCGACAATCGGCGGCGCAACGACGCGAATATAGAGATTTTGCAATTCTTCGACATCCGTGACAACACGGGCCATAAGATCGCCACTGGTAAAACCCTGGAACTGAGCTGGCGACAGGGGTTCGATGCGTTCATAAAACCAGACGCGCAAACGAGCCAGCAAGCGGAAAGTCACATCATGGCTGACAAGGCGCTCCAAATAGCGAAATACAGCCCGCGATATACCAAAAAGCCGGACGCCAGTGGGAGCAACGCCGAGTGAGACAATGCCAAGTTGCAATGCCGCTGTGCTAATCAACCAGGCAGAGGTCATCATGAGGGCGACGCTGCTGCCGATGGTCAACGTACTCAACAGGAGCGCCAAAAGAATGCGTCTGCCAAAAGGTCGCAGGAGCGTAAGAAGCTGCCGCCAGGTCGCACTATGCCCCATCATGGGTTGTTTCTCCGTAGGCTTGGAGCAAATGGAAATAGGCTCCCTGGGCCTGAATTAAGTCATTGTGCGTGCCACTTTCGATGATGCGGCCACCATCCAATACCAGGATTTTGTCGGCCTGAGTGATGGTGTTGAGGCGATGGGCAACGTTTATTACGATGCTACCCTGTGTATGCTGTCTAAGGTTTTTCTGAACGAGTGCTTCATTTTCACGGTCAAGGCTGGAGGTGGCTTCATCGAAGATGTAGATGGGAACATTCCGTAGGAACATGCGCGCCAATACAATTCGCTGCGCCTGCCCGCCACTGAGCCGCGCGCCGTTTTCGTCGACAAGGGTTTGGTAGCCATGAGGGAATTCTTGTATGAATGTGTGCGCTGCGGCGGATTCAGCAGCCTGGGCGATTTGCTCGGCGGTAGCGTCAGGGTTGCCAATGCAGATGTTGTCGGCAATGGTCTTGTTGAAAAGGTAGCTGCGCTGCGGCACCCAGGCCATTTGCTGTCGCCATGTGACTATGTCCAGTGCGTGCAATTCATGGACGTTATCGCCATCATGGATACGAATCTGGCCTTCAGTTGGCTGGATGAAACCCAACAGCAAATTGATGATGGTCGATTTTCCGCTGCCGGTTGCGCCGACAATCGCAACATGCTCGCCGCGTTCTATGGTGAATGAGACATCATCCAGTGCCGGACGATTGCCATCAGCATAGGCATGACTGACATGAGCAAACTCGATGCGCTGAATATCATGTATGCTCTGATCGCCAGACTGCTGTGGCAGCGGCGTGTTGAGAATGGCATAGATGCGGTCAGCAGCGGCGGCACTATCGCGGCCTGTGTGGAACCTGGCCCCAAGTTGGCGCAAAGGCAGATAAAATTCGGGCGCGATGACCAGCAAAAACAATGCCTGCTGAAACTCAATGCCGCCATTGAGCAGGCGCAGGCCAATCTCCACAGCAACAACAGCCACGCTGATCGTCGCCATGAATTCCAGCATGAAAGCCGACAAAAAGGCCACCCGCAGTACATTCATGGTGCTTTCGCGATAGTGGTCTGTGATGCGGCGAATGGTTTCGATCTGGGCCTTGCTGCGATTGAACAACTTGAGCGTGAGCAGTCCCTGCATAACATCGAGGAAGTGGGCGCTCATCTGGGAAAGCTGGGCATAGCGCGTATTGGAATAAGCCGCAGCAACCATGCCTATCAGCACCATGAAGATGATGATGAGCGGTCCGGTAAGCAGCAGGACGATGAAGGTCAAGAGGTCCAGCGAGAGGGCAACAAACAGTATCGCCAGGGGTACCAGCAGTGAGGTAAATAAGGCGGGCAAATAATCACGGAAAAAACCATCGAGTGTTTCAATGCCATCGGTGGCGGTGATGGTTAGTTCGCCGCTGCGTTCCTGCTGCGTGAAGGCAGGCCCCAGCTTCACAATATGCTCTATCAATTCTTTACGCAGGTCATGTTTAATACGGATGGCAACTTCGGCGGCGGTCCAGGTAGCAACGGACTGCGTGATGCCGCGCAGCAAGATAATCGCCAGCAAAATGATTAGAAGCGGACCGAGTTGGCTGAGTACGGCTTGTTCCAGAAAGGCCGAGGCAATGATCTGACTGAGTAAGTAAGATTGCCCAATGATGAGAATGCCGCTGAAAACACCCAGGCAGACTGTCGCGACAAATGCCAACCGCGCCCGATGAGCTTCCGCCATCAAGCGTCTATCCATACCCCGCGTTCCTTGCTGCTGACTGCTGATTGCTTCATGATACAAGGAGCAGGCTCAAAGTGAACCCGCTCCTTGTGATTTTCGATATTTTTGTTGCTGTGCACTTAATCGCTAAGCGACGTTCAATTCCTAGTATTCCAGATGGCTTTCCGATGTGACGCGCTTACGGAAAACCCAGTAACTCCAGCCCTGGTAGAGCAACACCAGCGGTACAAAGATCAGCGCCACGATGGTCATCACCTGGAGCGTGTATGGACTTGATGAGGCGTTGTAAATCGTCAGGTCGAATTCCGAACCGAGCGATGAAGGCATCACGCGCGGGAACAAGCCACCAAACAGGAACATCACCACGCCGATGATGGTGACACCTGTGCCGATGAACGCTGTGCCAAATTTCTGCTGGCGGATCATCCAGCCAGCGGTGAGCAGTGCCACGACGGCCAGTACCAGGCCAATTCCCTGAACAATGGTGAAGTTCTCGAACAGTGTTGTTTCCACGAAGCTGTAGCCAACGAACAGCAGCACCACCGCAACGACTGGAATCCAGATGCGGGTCACAGCCGCTTTCACACGGTCGAGGATGACGCCATCAACTTTCATGCTGAGGAACAGGCCGCCATGCAGGATGAACAGCGTCAGGGTGACGACACCACCAAGCAGGCTGTATGGATTCAACAGCGTGAAGAAATTGCCTGTGAAGGTCATGGTTTCGTCAATGGGGACGCCACGAACGATATTGCCAAAGGCAACACCCCACAGCAAAGCCGGAAGGAAGCTACCAATGAAAAGTGCCCAGTCCCAGGTTTTACGCCAAGTGGGGTTGTCGTCCTTGCTGCGGAACTCGAAGGCGACACCACGCAGGATCATGGCAATGAGAATGACGAACAATGCCAGATAGAAACCACTGAACAAAGTGGCATACCAGTTCGGGAAAGCGGCGAAAATTGCGCCACCAGCCGTCAGCAGCCAGACTTCATTGCCATCCCAGTGTGGGCCAATGGTATTGATAACGATACGCCGCTCCTGGTCGTCTTTAGCAACAAAGGGCAGCAAAATCCCGACGCCGAAGTCGAAGCCTTCTAAGAAGAAGAACCCTGTGAAGAGAACAGCAATCAGGATGAACCAGATGGTGTTTAAGTCAATCGACATCATGTACTCCTAGTACGCGCTCTCTAACTTCAAATCATCGGGCTGCGATTTGGGCAATGGCAGGATGGGATCACCACCTGTTCCAACGGTTGCGAACTTCCACAACAGGTAGAAATCAGCAATGGCCAGGATGCCATACACCAGCGTGAAGCCAATCAACGAAATGCCGAGGTCAACGGCGGTCAGGTTGGGAGAAAGGCCCTCCTCGGTGCGCATCAGACCCTGTACGATCCAGGGTTGGCGACCAAGTTCGGTCAGCATCCAGCCAGTCGCGTTAGCTATGAATGGCAAAACGACGGTGAGCGGCAGAATCAGCAGGAACCAGCGCTTATTCACCAGCGTGCCACGCCACCAGAAGAAAATACCTACCAGTGCGAGCAGCGCCATCAACATGCCGAAACCAACCATCGCACGGAAGCTCCAATAGACCATCCAGATCATGGGTGGGACGTAATCTGCATCCGGGCCATAGACATCTGCATATTGCTCCTGATAGAAGGAGTTGAGGTCATTGATGCCAGGAACCAATCCTTCAAAGTTGTCAAACGTCAGGAAACTGAGCAGCGATGGAATCTGAATGTTGACGATGGATGTGCGTTCGTTTTCGTCACCGATCTGGAAGAAGGACATACCCGCAGGCGCTTCCGATTCCCAGAGACCTTCGGCGGCAGCCAGCTTCATGGGCTGTTTTTCCACCATGAACTGCCCGCTGAGGTGGCCCGTTCCAATGACGAAAATCACCGAGGCGAGGCTGAAGATCAGACCTGTTTTGAGTGAGCGTGAGAACATTACTTTTTCGATTTCCTGGGAGGGCCGCAGCAAACGATAGGCGCTAATGGCCACCAGGAAAAAACCGCCTGTGATAAATGCGGCTGATACTACATGTGGAAATTGACGGAAGATGTTCGGGTTGGTGATAACCGCACCAAAATCCGTCATTTGGGCACGACCGTTGATAATTTCGTAACCAACCGGATTTTGCATCCAGCTATTGGCAATAAGAATCCACAGACTGGAGATCGTCGTCCCTAAAGCCACCATCCAGATGCTAAACAGATGGACTTTCTTCGGCAGTTTGTCCCAGCCGAAAATCCACAGGCCAATAAAGGTACTTTCAACAAAGAAGGCCATCAGGGCTTCGATGGCGAGCGGCGCGCCGAAAATATCGCCTACGAAGCGGGAATACTCCGACCAGCCCATGCCAAATTGGAATTCCTGAACAATGCCCGTAACGACGCCCATCGCAAAATTGATGAGGAACAGCTTCCCCCAGAATTTAGCCATCTTCTTGTATGTTTCATCACCTGTGATGACATATTGCGTCTGGATGATGGCTACCAGAAGAGAGAGGCCAATGGTGAGAGGAACAAAGATATAGTGGAAAAGTGTGGTGCTCGCAAATTGCAGACGTGCGAGATCTAAAACGTCCATATACAACCTTCCCAGCATAAGGGTAAATGGTGTGATGGTTGCTCGATATTACAACTATCCACTCACCGGCACAATTGTGAATTTCATCACTAAATACTATAAGCTGTCACTTATATTTTATGACGAGTGTCCCGATACACATCCTCATATCAGCATGTTTAACATATGCGTGTTTCCACTTTGAAGGCCTCATTGGTCTATTGACGGTATTTCGTTAACGAAATATTCTATATCAAACATTTCGTTAATAAATCTTTTGACTATGTGAGGAGGCTTATGTCTTCAGAAGCGTCAACAGCGCAAGAGGCGCTACATAAATTCCTGCTGATCTATCGGCATCTGCGGCAGGTAGCTCGTAATGTCGATGAGAAAGGCGTGCGAGGTCGTCAACTGGCTGTCATGCAGTTCCTGCAAGAACAGGGTTCAGCGACTGTCAGTGAGATACAGAATTATATGTATATCAGCGCAAGCAGTGCCTCGACCATGATTTCCAATCTGGAAGATACCGGCTACGTCGAGCGCACCCGTTCTACTGATGACAATCGCGTGGTGCTGGTTGAACTAACCCCGATGGGCAAGGAAATCGCCCAATCAGCCGTGATTGATGGCATCGGTCTGTTACGCCGCCGCCTGCCCACCCTGTCTGAAGATCGTCTGCAAAAGATCAATGATGCGCTGGCAGACATCATGACGTTGATGGAGGTTACCGAAGAAGAATGAAAGCCTTATTCAAGCTCTTGCGCTATATGCGGCCATATCGCCTGGAAGTCATCGTCGGCATTCTGACGGTCGTCTTGCCAGTCGCGATGGAGCTGCTGATCCCACGGATGCTGCAATATGTAATTGACCAGGGCATCCGCCCTAAAAGTATGGATGTCATCATCAACGGCGCAATGGTCATGATTATCGCGGCGGGTGTAAGCGCGATTGCCACACTCGGCCAGGGTTTTGTACGGGCGCGTTTATCACAGGGGATTGCGTTTGATATGCGCAACGACCTGTTCCGGCACATTGAGGGCTTACCCTTCAGCACGCTTGACCAACTGCGTACCGGTGGCCTGATGACGCGCATATCCAGCGATGTCGATACCATCCGTATGTTTTCAAGTAATGGGCTGGCCTTACTGCTACGCGCCCTGCTGATGATTGTTGGCAGTACATTGCTGGTCCTCATCACCAATGTGCAGCTCTCGGTGATTATGCTGATCTGTCTGTTGTTTGCAGGCATCTTCATCTGGGGTTTCATGAACGCCGCGAGTCCACTGTTCATCATTGTGCAACGTAAGCTAGCGGCCCTGAATACGGCGATCCAGGAGAATCTCGCTGGGTCCGCGCTGGTGAAAGCCTTCGTCCGTGAGAGCCACGAAATCGAGCGATTTGAACAGCGCAACACGGAATACATGGAGCACAATATTCGCGTTGGGCGCATCCTGGCGCTGGTGATGCCGCTGCTGACCATCGTCACCAATCTGGGGCTGGTGGCTGTGATCTGGTTCGGCGGCATTGACGTTATCAATGGCCATTTTACCGTTGGCGAGCTGGTAGCGTTCAACAATTACCTGATGATCGGCATGACACCCGTACTGCTGCTAGGCAATATCGTCACCATGTCATCCAGGGCGGAGGCATCTTCTGTACGAGTGCTGGATGTCCTCAACACGCCGATTCAGAGCCGAGGTGGCGAAAACGCCTACAATCCCGAAAAAATGCACGGCCATGTTGTGTTTGAAAACGTCTCGTTCCACTATGGTGGCGGCGCGGACGATAATCGCGCTGTGGCGGATAATCTGAATAATGCCAACGATGACGAACGCGGCAATGTGCTGGAAAACGTCAGTTTTGAAGCACAACCTGGCCAACTGATCGCATTACTTGGCGTCACGGGTTCCGGCAAGACGACGCTGGTAAACCTCATCAGCCGTTTTTACGATGCCACATCAGGGCGCATTCTCGTGGATAGCGTCGATGTGCGCGAATGGGACCCTGAAAACTTGCGGTCGCACATTGGCGTGGTCATGCAGCAGAACCTGCTTTTCAGTGGGACGGTGCGCGAGAATATCGCTTATGGCCGACCTGACGCCTCGCTCGAAGATGTTATCGCAGCCACCAAAGCAGCCCAGGCACATGATTTCATCATGAGCATGCCAGAGCAATATGACAGTATGATCGAAGCGCGCGGTGCGAATCTTTCTGGTGGGCAGAAGCAGCGCGTGGCTATTGCACGGGCACTGCTGGTGTCGCCGCGCATCCTGATACTGGATGACAGCACCAGCGCCGTTGATGTGGAAACGGAGATCAAAATTCAGGACGCGCTCGATGTCCTCATGAAGGACGCAACTTCGTTCATCATCGCCCAGCGCATCAACAGCGTGCTAAGTGCCGACAAAATCCTCATCCTTGAAGGCGGGCACATTGTCGCCAGCGGCAACCACAGCGAGCTGTTGCAGTCCTCGCCCATCTATAAGGATATCTACCAGTCCCAATTTGGCACGGATCACCCTCAGCCAGCACCGAGCACATCATCTGATCTGGAGCAAGTGAATTATGACTAACCAAACCCCGCCAAGAGTTCGCCTGGGTTATGGTGGCGGTGGCCGCCTGACGGGCGAAGGCGCCAGCAATGCGCGCCAGACTGTTGGCCGCCTGCTGGGCTACCTCAAACCCTTCTGGCAGCGCCTCGCCATCGTCGCAGTACTTTCAGTGATTGGGACGTTGTGCAGCCTGGCAGGACCCATCCTGATTGGACAAGCAATTGACCAATCGATTTCCGCAGCCGATGTCGATGGACTTTTACAGATTGTGATCATGATTGTCGTCGTGTATCTGGTCGCGGGCATATCCCAGGTCATACAGGGCCAGTTCATGGTGACGATTGGCCAGCGTTTCGTCGCCGGATTGCGCAGCCGTCTATTCAGCCATATCCAGACGCTGTCTATGGCCTATCACGATCAGCATTCAGTTGGTGATTTGATGAGCCGCGTTTCCAATGATACCGATGCCATCAATCAGGCAATCTCAAACGGGTTGATTGAGTTCACGACCAACATTCTGTTGCTCGGCGGCATTATGATCGCTATGTTTGCCCTGAACTGGCAGCTCGCGCTGGGCACTGCCACTTTGCTGCCGATTATGCTGGCCATAACGGTATGGATCACGCAGTACAGCCGTAAGGCATTCCGCCAGGTGCAGAAAAATCTGGGCAATCTGAATGGGGTGATGGAAGAAAATATTGCTGGCATCCGCGTCATCAAAGCTTTTGCCCACGAAGAAGCTACCTTCCAGCAGTTCCTGGCAGCAAATACCCAATACAAACAAGCTGGCATCCGCGCGGATATCATCACAGCAGCGCTTGGCCCTATGTTCAATACCATGAATATCATCGTGATCGCGGCAGTGGCGCTGGTTGGCGGATGGCTGGCCCTGCAAGACATTGTACATGTGGGCGTGATTGCCACGTTTGTCATCTATGTCCGCAATTTCTTCCGGCCTATGCGCGCCATCGCCATGCTCTACAACCAGTTACAATCGGCACTGGCTGGTGCTGAACGCATTTTCGCCGTTCTGGATGATGAACCGTCTGTAAAAGATTTGCCGGATGCCAAACCGCTGCCAAAGGTCCAGGGTGCAGTCACATTCAAGGATGTCAGCTTTGAATACGTGGCAGATAAGCCTGTCCTTACGGATGTCAGCATGAGCGTCAAACCGGGCCAGACGATTGCACTGGTCGGACCAACGGGTGCGGGCAAGACAACCATCATCAGCCTTTTAAGCCGCTTCTATGATGTCACAAAAGGCACAATTGAAATTGATGGGCATGATATTCGGACGGTACAGCAGGCATCTGTTCGTGGGCAGTTGGGCATCGTGCTACAGGATACATTCCTGTTTTCCGGCACGATTATGGATAACATCCGCTATGGCCGCCTAAATGCAACTGAGGAAGAAATCGTCGCGGCGGCAAAGCTGGCCAATGCCGATCATTTCATCCAGCTACTGCCCCAGGGCTATCAGACGATTGTGTCAGAGCAGGGACACAACTTCAGTCATGGGCAGAGGCAGTTATTGGCGATTGCACGGGCTGTTTTAGCTGATCCTCGCATTCTGATTCTGGATGAGGCGACCAGCAGCGTCGATACTCGTACCGAGGTCTATATTCAGGAAGCGTTACTGAGGCTACTGGAAGGCCGCACGGCATTCGTCATCGCCCATCGCCTGAGTACGATCCGCAATGCCGACCTGGTGCTGGTGGTAAATGATCATCGCATCATTGAGCGCGGCACCCATGACGAATTACTGGCTATGAAGGGCTTTTA
Source organism: Anaerolineaceae bacterium (assembly GCA_020634165.1). GTDB lineage: Bacteria > Chloroflexota > Anaerolineae > Aggregatilineales > Phototrophicaceae > Phototrophicus. The sequence continues at coordinate 122,631 of JACKCF010000004.1, forward strand.
CTATAACCTGTATATGAGTCAGTTCAGCCGATCACATGAGGGTGTATCGCAGGCAAAAGAAGCCTCGGCATAACTGACGAACTGCATCGGCAATTTGTTGACAGATGAGCGATTGTGATCTATCTTCTGTGGAAGCGCCTACATTTGAATTGGTTTGTGTAGGCGTTCTTCTTGAAAATAGATGTAGGCGCCTACATCATTTGATAATAATTTATGAGCGAACGCAAAAAAATTTCTCAACCTGTAACGATCTATGATGTTGCCCGTGAGGCCGGTGTTTCTGATGCAACGGTATCACGTGTCTTCAACAACAAGAACAACGTCCGTGCAGAAACACGTGAGCGCGTCCTAAAAGTTGCTGAAAAACTGGGGTATGTCGCCAATCTACAGGCGCGGATGCTCGCCGGCGGCAAATCCAACATCATCGGGTTGCTGGTCCCTGGCCTGGATACTGCTTATATGGCAGCGATTATCCGGGGGATTGACCTGGAACTTTCGGTCGCCGGATATGAACTTTTGCTGTATACAACCCGCCGACGCAGCGCCAATGAAGCCAGCTATCTCCAATACATCGCCAACAGCGTTTCTTATGGCCTCCTGCTCGTAGTTCCCCTACTCTCGCAAAAGTATCTGGAAGTCCTGAGCGACCTGACGTATCCCTATGTTTTGATTGATGAAGTGGATGAAACCAATACCAGCTTTTCAGTTGATTCCACCAACTGGCAAGGGGCCTACGATGCGACACAATATCTCATCAAACTGGGCCACCGCAAAATTGCCTTCATCACTGGCATCCCATTACATACAAGCAACAACCGCCTGGAAGCCTATAAGGCAGCATTGGAAGAAAGTGGTATTCTGATACGCAAGGAGTACATCGCCAGCGGTGACTTCAGTCAGTCATCGGGCTATCAACAGACGCTTAAGCTGATGGCCCTGTCAGACCCACCGACAGCTATCTTCGCCGCAAACGACGTCATGGCCATCGGTGTGATGGATGCCGTACGCGAACTCGGCATGGATATTCCAGCAGATGTCTCCGTTGTGGGCTTTGATGATATTCCGCAAGCATCGACGACCCATCCCAAGCTAACGACTGTACGCCAGCCATTGGAGCAAATGGGCCGCGAAGGGGTTCGTCTGCTGCTGGAGCAACTGGAATATCCTGATCGTCCACCACGGCGATTGACCCTGGCGACGGAACTCGTCATTCGTGATTCTTGCAAATCCATCAAGTGATCGATTTTTAGTTTTTATTCAATAGTAGTCGTATTCAAAAAAGGACAAAGACATGTCATCTTACCAACCTAAACCTGAGCACAAATTTACCTTCGGCCTCTGGACAGTCGGTAACACAGGCGGCGATCCATTCGGTCATTCAACCCGCAAACCTATAAGTCCAGTCGAGATTGTCCATATGCTGGCTGAAGTCGGCGCATGGGGTGTGAACTTCCATGACAATGACCTGGTTCCGATTGATGCCACAGCCGCACAGCGTGACCAGATTGTCAGCGATTTTAAGAAGGCGCTCGATGAAACCGGCATGGTTGTGCCTATGGCGACAACCGACCTGTTCAAGCATCCAGCATTTAAGGATGGCGCATTCACCAGCAATGATCCCAAAGTGCGGGCCTATGCTATTCAGAAGACGATGAAAGCTATCGACCTGGGCGTTGAACTGGGCGCGACAACCTATGTATTCTGGGGTGGGCGCGAAGGCACAGAAACAGACAGCAGCAAGAATCCGCTGGATGCGATTAAGTGGTTTAAAGAAGCGCTGAATTTCCTATCTGAATACGTCATCGACCAGGGCTATGACCTGAAATTTGCTATTGAGCCGAAACCGAATGAGCCACGCAGCAATATTTTCCTGCCCACAGTTGGCGAAGCGCTGGGCTTCATCGAAACACTGGATCATCCGGAGATGATCGGCGTCAATCCAGAGGTCGCACACGAACATATGTCGGGCTTGAACTTCCTGCATGGTGTGGCAATGGCATACAGCAAGGGCAAGCTGTTCCACATCGACCTCAACGACCAGCTCTATGGCCGCTATGACCAGGACTTCCGCTTTGGTAGTGTGATGCCGAAACAAGCCTTCTACCTGGTTAAATTCCTGGAAGATGTGGGCTATGCGGGCAGCCGTCACTTCGACGCACATGCCTTCCGCAGCAGCAATTACGGCGATGTCAAATACTTTGCACGTGGGTGCATGCGGACCTACCTCATCCTGAAAGAGAAAGCCGCACAGTTCAATCAAGATGCTGAAATTCAGGCACTACTCGCCGAAATCACTGCTGGCGATGCCAGCGTAAGCTACCTCAGCAGTGGCTACAGCACGGAATCTGCGAAAAAACTGCATGAAACGGTCTTTGATCGTGATGAATTGGGCGCGCGCGACCTGCCCTACGAGCAACTGGATCAGTTAACTATCGAACTGCTATTGGGCGTTCGTTAGCTCCTTACACTCCTTACCACACCACAGCAAAAAGGGTGGCCCACATTTGTGAGTCACCCTTTTTGTTTCTCAAAAGACCTGTTTTTCGCCTCGGATCGTCTCTAACGCAGCACCGGATTCTTTGATCTCAACAAAGTGGGGGCGTTCCTGTAATGTGGCATTCGGGCTATGGAAAGTCATCAGCAGGTGGCCATCGAAGGTGCGAAACAGCATACAATGACCACCATCGGCTGCGTAAAGTGGCTCACTGAGCTGTTCCCAGGGGCCTGTAATTTCGCCATTGGTAGAACGTGCCAAGCCGACGGTGTAACCGCTCGTGCTAAAGCTCGACCAGAGAATAAGCAATTTGCCATTCTTCAGCTTGTACATCGAGGGGCCATCCGTCACATAGCCCTTACGGCCTTTGGAGTTAAGTTCCTGCGCCCAGGGGGCTTCCGACGCATGAAACAGCAATTGCGGCTCACCGATGGCTGCTGTAAGGTCTTTGGTCAGGCGCAGTGCGCAAATCTCGCCATCGCCTACTTGCACCCACTCATGGCAAAAGACCATCCAGGGATTATCATCTGCATCAACGTATAAAGTGCCATCCAGACATTCCCAATCACTGGGCGTCAATGGGCCATCGCTGGTAGGCAGAAAAGGCCCTGCTGGCGTATCCGCTGCCAGAATCTGAGTTCCCCGTCGCACACCTTCTGCTTTAAAAGTCGCGAACATGTAGTAACGTCCGTGAAAGGCATGAACTTCCGGCGCCCAATAATTGCGATCCGACCAGAACCCCGCTGGTGGCGTAAAGGCTACGAAGGGTCCCTCCCAGTGCTCAAGGTCGGTGCTGGTGTAATAATCCAGGCCAGTCGCAGAATCACCCCATGCTTCCTGGCCACGAGTCCCATAGAGATAATACTTTTTCTCCTGTGGCACGGGCAAGACAAATGGATCGCGAATGTTGATGTCGGTGGTTTTCAGCATGTTGCAGCTCCGATTTTTACGAGCCAACTAAGAAGCAACACTATACCAGATTGAGTATGCCGTATTCTACCGAGTGCATACATGTATAGTGAGGCCAATTTGTAGTGCCACTTTGAGATAGCGCCAAACGTGTTATGATTTTCGAGTCATTAATTTAGTGGCGCACAGGCCGCTAGCTTTCCTGGCTGACTAAAACGAACTCAACGAGGTAGACCGTGAAAATCGCCCATCTGAAGACTAACCATATCGCTGATCCACTGGGATTCACTATCGACAAACCGATCTTTAGCTGGATTGTCGAAGATACCTCGGATACGGTCCAAACGGCTGCGCAAGTGGTGGTCTACAGCGATGACGACTGCCAGCAAGTGATTTTCGACAGCGGCAAAATAGAAGGCCAGGAGATCAATAGCCTGGGCTACCAGCCAGCGCTCCAACTACAACCACGCACACGCTATTACTGGCGTGTCAGTGTGTGGGGCGAAACAGAGCAAGCCACCAGCGAAATCGCCTGGTTCGAGACAGCCAAGATGGATGAACCCTGGGAAGCTGAGTGGATAACGCCAGATTTTGCCAATAACAAAACCCACCCTATTCTGTACAGGCCATTTGAACTGCCTTCGGGTGTCGTCTCCGCACGTGCCTATATCTGTGGGTTGGGTTTGTATCATTTTGAGTTGAATGGGGAAAAGGTCGGCGAGGAATATCTGACGCCCTACTGCAACGCCTACGATCAGTGGATTCAGTACCAGACGTTCGATGTTACCGACCAGCTCACGGCGGGTGAAAACCTTATTTCGGTGATGCTAGGCAATGGGTGGTACAAAGGCCGCTATGGTGCCAATGGCGGTGCGGTTGATTTCTACGGGGATCAGTTCGCCCTGCTCTGCGAACTGCATATCACGCTCACAACTGGCGAAAAAATCGTCCTTGGGACAGATTCATCCTGGAACGCCCAGCCCTCGCCTGTTATCGAAAGCGACATCTTCGATGGTGAGGTCTACGACGCACGAATAACCAAAAACGTGCCGTCTGATGAGGTATTTCCCGTACAGGTCATCGACCTGGATATGAGCCGCCTTGAGGCGCGACGTTCGTTGCCTGTAAAGATCATGGAAGAGATCAAGCCGCTCCAGGTGATTCATACACCAGCGGGCGAAACTGTGCTGGATATGGGCCAGAATATGACGGGCTGGCTGCGGTTCAAAACGAGTGCGCCAGCGGGAACACGCATCCGGCTGCAATTCGGTGAGGTACTGCAAGAAGGCAATTTCTTCAGAGAAAACCTGCGCACAGCTCGTGCCGAATACGAGTACATCGCGGATGGCAGCGAAACCATTGTCGAACCCTATTTTACTTTTTTCGGCTTTCGTTATGTGAAGATCACAGGCTGGTCCGGTGAACCAAGTCTCGACGATTTTGTGGGCTGCGTCGTCTATTCCGAGATGGACATCATCGGCAACATCGAGACATCCAACGAGAAGGTCAACCAGCTATTCAGGAATGCGCTGTGGGGCCAAAAAGGCAATTTCGTCGATATTCCAACGGACTGCCCACAGCGTGACGAACGACTCGGCTGGACAGGTGATATTCAGGTGTTCAGTGGGACGGCTTGCTTCAATATGGATACCGGTGCGTTCTTCACCAAATATTGCTATGACCTGGCCAAGGAGCAGGCCAAACTCGGTGGTATGGTGCCTTACATCGTACCAATGTCGAATCTGAATAAGGGTGGGTCCAGTGCCTGGGGTGATGTCGCGACGATCATGCCCTGGAATATGTATGAGTTTTACGGCGACGTCAGCATTCTGGAACAGCAATACGAGAGCATGCGCGGCTGGGTCGATTATATCAAAGGGGTTGATGACAATTCCGGCGGGCATCGGCTGTGGACAGAAGGCTTTCACTTTGGCGATTGGCTGGCGCTGGACGGACGCGATCCGGTTTATACGCGGCGCGGAGGCACACCAGAAGATTATATTTCGTCTGCGTTTTACTGCTATTCTGCGCGATTGGTCTCGAAAGCGGCGGCGATCCTCGGCAAAGAGGATGATGCCCAAACCTATATGCACCTCTCGGCTGAAGTCAAAGCAGCGATTCAGGATGAGTATTTTACACCAACGGGCCGCCTCGCAATCCCGACCCAGACAGGGTATCTGCTGGCCTTGTTCATGGACCTTGTGGCTAATGAATATCGAGAGCGCGTGGAACAGGATTTTATCGCGCGGCTGATGGAAGATAACGGGCAGCTAAGAACGGGTTTTGTGGGTACGCCTTACCTGTGCCGTGTACTGTCCAATATTGGGGCCAATGAACTGGCCTACAAACTCCTGCTGAATGAAGAATACCCTTCCTGGATATACGCCATTAACCTAGGCGCAACGACTATCTGGGAACGCTGGAACTCAATCAATCCTGACGGCTCGATCAGCTCAACGGGCATGAATTCGCTGAATCACTATGCTTATGGTTCCATTGTCGAATGGATGTATCGTGATATGTGTGGGCTAAATCCGGCTGCTGGGGACGTGCCGGGGTTCCGTCATGCGCTGATTGCACCCAAACCCGATTCATCGCTGGTATGGGCCAAAGCGGAGTACCAGTCAGCAGCCGGCCCGTATGAAAGCAGTTGGGAAATTGATGGTGCAGGATGCTTCACGCTCAACATCAGCATACCGTTTAATGCAAGGGCGACGGTTGTGCTGCCACAAGCCCAATTGGGACATATTTCGCTCAACGATGCACCGTTGACAGATGCGATTCAGGACGGTGATACGGTCACGACAACACTCGGTGCGGGCCGCTATAAACTTCTGTATCCGCTAGAAACAACCTGATTTAGCCAAGAAGCGCTCGAAACAATCCTCTGCCGAAAACAGGATCGTTTCGAGTGGCTAATTTTTCCCAAATCTAGGATTTCTCTTCCAGTCGATCAGTTGCAGGCGGCGGTTCTGGCGACAAGGCCGATATCTCCGCACGGAGTTCAGGCGTCATGTCGATATCCAGCGACTTGAGTGAGCCTTCGAGCTGGTCCAGATTACGAGCGCCGATAATGGGTGCCGTCACGGCTGGATGGCTGGCGACCCAGGCAACCGCCAGACTGGCGGGTTCCCAGTTATGTTCCTGGGCGAAGTCTGTAAACCGCTCGGCGACTTCGTAATAGACATCAACACCATAGCGGGTTGAGTACATTCTATTTTCAACCAGTCGGCCTTTGTCCGGGCGCTTCTGGGTGCCGTATTTCCCCGTTAGGAGGCCTCCGCCTAATGGGCTGTATGGAATGACGCCCAGATTCTCTGATTGAGCCATCGGCAGTATTTCAACTTCTGCCTGACGCTTGACGACATTGTACATCGGCTGAAGGCATTCGAACCGCGCTAAACCTTCTTTTGCAGAAATACCAAGCGCTTTCGCGACTTGCCATGCAGCGAAGTTACTGGCCGCCGGATAGAGAATTTTTCCGGCTTCGACGAGATCATCCAGGGCACGCAATGTTTCTTCGATGGGCGTATTTTCATCAAATTTATGAAGAAAATAAACATCGACGCGATCCGTCTTGAGTCGCTTCAGGCTGGCCTCAATGGCGCTCGTGATGTGCCGCCTTGATAAGCCACCTGCATTAATGTCAGGTCCGGTTGAGCCAAAGACTTTTGTGGTAATCACCAACTCATCGCGGCAATCAGCGATGAGATCTCCAAGAATTTCTTCAGAGCGTCCGCCTGCATACACATTTGCACAATCGAAAAAATTAATTCCAACTTCTCTGCAACGGTTAAACATGTCTGCTGATGTTTTTTCGTCAGCGGTATCGCCAAAAGACATGGTTCCAAAGCACAAAGTTGAAACTTTTACGCCTGTATTTCCCAGTAACTTGTATTCCATCATGCTCTCCTGCAATAAAAATCCGAGGTTCATCCAACAAAATCAACATATTCACAGTTTTACCGCCGGAAGAGCAGATCAACAAACAAAGGGAGCATACCATCCAAGAGATCAGGCGATTAGCAAAACACAATCAGCTTCGAGGAATTGAGATAGGAGAAAAACCCCGACCCCATCAGCTAGAAAAATCTATGGGAGAATTTGATAAGACTGGCTATGTGTGGCCGAAGAGGGAGAAATTCAGTACCCCCGACAGGATTCGAACCTGTGCACATGGTTTAGGAAACCACTGCTCTATCCCCTGAGCTACGGAGGCCTATCTATACAGGGCATTATAGCAGTCGTCTATGTGCGTCTCAAGCCTACGGTAAGCATCACAATTACTGTTTGACTTGTTTACAGATTAGAAAATTTGTGCTATTCTATTGGTACATTGAGGTAATCACCCTTTTATCAATATCACATAAGAAAAAGCGTCTTAACTTGACAATTCTAGCTATTTGTCCTACTATATAGTCAGATTACCCACAAATTCGGGTAAACGGTAATACTGGCTAATCGGGTAAGCTGATTGCAAATCAACAGAGGCTGACGAATGCCCTACGGTGATGGGAAAACAGCAATGTAGCACCTTGACCCAACCATCCTGAGATCATAGACTTTCGCGCGCCATAGACGGCACGTTGGGCTGAGAGGTCAAAATGCATTTTAAGCAATTTTGAACCAAACAGCATCGCTCATCGTATAGATGTGTAAGTGCACATCCTGGAGCACAAGAGGAGGTAGCCATGAACTGGTCGCACACGTTGGATGAGCAAATCGTGCACCAGCGGCGAACAACTCGTAAAAATGTCGCAAAAGCTGGATGGAAGCCGTGTCGGAACCTGCAACTTGCGGGGTACTGGCACCGTAAAGACAGACAAGATGAGATAACGATATGCGAAATTGCTCATGGGCACGTCGCATAATGAAGTGAAAAGCAATCAGGTAAGCCGACCTGAATACGTAAACAATAGATATCGCATTGCATCGCCGCTTTTACTGGTAACCCAACATCGACATTAGACGGTTAAGACCTATCGTTCGGGAGAAGACGCTTCATGAACTGGAATTTAGATTTGCACAAGTCAGTTGCTAATGAGCAAATCCGCCGCGCAGAGCGTCAACGCCTGCTGACTATTGAAAATGATGAGCGCCGGGGCAAGCGTGCCCGCAAAGTGCGCTAAACCGACAAACTGGCATCGAAGCAACATTCAATCTCAAAGAGGGGGATTGTCATGAACTGGAATTACGATCAACACAAGCATTATGTCCATGATCGTCTGGAGCGCGCCAAAAAGCAGCGCCAGATCGACGAAGTGATGCGTCAGGAAGAATCACCACGCCGCCCGATTCGTCGTCGCCGCAGTGGTGGCTCGACCATCTAGCATCATACAGCCAACAAAAAAGCCGACATGTAATGTGTCGGCTTTTTAATTTCACTACTCCGGCAATTTACAGACGCTATCCACACACTTATCCGGCAGATCAATACCCAACAGTCGATTGATGGCATAGCGATTTTGTGCTACCCAGCGATAGGTCACTGGCCCCAACCGCCCAAAGCCTGGAAGGCTAAAAATCAGCCAAAATGGCAACCCCAGGGGAACGGCCTTCAGCAGTTGCATAATGCCTGCAAAGCCTGCATAAACGGCGTGCTCCTGGTCAACCACGTGCATCTGCCCCATCAAGTCACGACCTTCTAATTGTGGAAATCGGCGCTGGACTACTTCGTAAGCATGCAAATCAAGAAATTCAATTTGCTGGCGCCAATCTAGCCTGTGCATGAGGATGCGCGTCGTCTGACAGATGGCGCAGTTACTATCGTAGATGGCAGTAAGCATTGTCTGTGTTGTCCAATTCGGTCGTTTGCTATGATTATACGTACAGCGCATCAGCAGCAGATAAGAAAATGCTGTACGCCACCTAACCAAGCCACCATAAAGAGCTACGCCTATGCCATCGCGTAAACCCAGGAAATCGACCAACCGCCGTCAGCAACCCTCTGCGCGTAACAACAAACGACCTAATGATAAGCGTTCCGATGGTGCCATGCAGCTAGAGATCACCGGTATGGCCAATGGCGGCTACGGTCTGGCACATCACCACAAGCGGACCATTCTGCTGCCTTATGTCATTCCAGGGGAGATCGTGCAGGCGCAGTTGACCCATTCCGAGAAGAATGTCGATTTTGCCAGTGGGACACAGCTTGTGGAAGCATCAGGCGACAGGGAATATCCTCGCTGCCCACACTTTGGGCCGAATCGCTGCTGGGGATGCCAGTGGCAGCACATCAGCTATGATGCGCAGTTGCTGCTGAAGCAGGATGTTATTGCCGATCAATTGCAGCGAGCGGGCAAGTTCGATGATCGCACACTAGAAAATGCGATGCGTCCGGTACTGCCTGCCCCGAAGCAGTGGCAATACAATCACCAGATTACGTATACGCGCCTGAAAGATGGCCGCTTTGGTCTGCCACAGATGGACAGCCGCCAATATGAAGCCATCGACGTGTGCCATGTGCTGCATCCCGATTTGCAGGACCTGTATGAATCGCTGGATGTCGATTTCCCGCAGATGAAAACGTTGACGCTTATTCTGGGCAGTGACGGCCAGCCAATGCTGATCCTCGGCATGAGCGAAGAAACCGCGCCGGAACTGGAAACTGGTTTTCCCGCCAGTGTGAACATCGTGCTGCCGGATAACGAACCGATGAACCTGATCGGTGACAGCTATGTGCGTTATCAGGTGAAGAATCATTGGCTGCGAGCGACGGCAGGCGTGGCCTTCCGTGCCAATGTTGAGCAGGTGCCGCTGCTGGTGGATGCGGTTCTGGCGCAGTTGAACCTCAAGCCTGAAGATACTCTGCTTGATTTGTATGCGGGAGTCGGCCTGTTTGTGACCTTCGCCGCGCCGCTGATGGAGTGGGTGACGGTCGTCGAAAGCTACCCGCCTGCCGCCACCGATGCTGATGAAAACTTAGCTGATGTTGAAAATGTAGACATCATCGAAGGCGGCGTGGAAGCTGTCCTCCAGGCGATGAACGAGGATGAAGCCCATTATTCCGCTGCTATCGTCGATCCGCCGCCGTTTGGCCTCAGCAAAGATGCTACCGCTGAACTGCTCAAGATGGGGCCGGAGCGCATCGTCTACGTCAGCAGTAACCCCGCGACGCTCGGACGCGACGGCCTGAAACTGACAAAAGCGGGCTATCGACTTGAGCAAGTGCAGCCCATCGACTTCGCCCCTCAGACCTACTATATGGATATGGTCGCGCTGTTTGTGAAAGGGTAAGGTATTCTCTGTTAAGCTGTGTAAATGAATAGAAATCATTTATATACGGCTGACAGACATGCAAGAGAAGCGTAAAGCGAAATCAACGCCCCATAGATCGAGTTTGTTTCAACACTTGTTGAGAGTTTTTGTGTTTGTTGGCGGGATGCGCCTGATTTATCATCTGGCGTGGGTTGATGCATACATACTTAATCAGGTATGCCTGTTGCTTATATCAGTAATCGTACTCTTTTTTCTGGGTTTGATCTTTCTCTATGTACGCGGCCCCTCAGACAGGCACCATTTCATTTCCTGGACCTTACTTTTTCCAGCCGCGATTGTCCTTGCCTTTTTGCTCCCATTGCCGCCACAGAATCGTATGCGCTTACCAGAGCCACAATATTTTCTGGATCATCGAGAAGATTTTGAAGCTGTTGTCGAACTAGCAAGACAAGAAGCGCTAAGACCTGTTGATTCGAAGTGCCATCGGGGCTATTTACTTCCCAATGAGTATGCACATGTGTCGGCTACTGGATGCATAATTGTCAGGCAAAGCGATACCTATGGGCTTCAGGTTCAGTTCAATCCTCTTGATCGCACTTTTTATCATGTACTTGTATATACGGAGCCTGAAAAACGATTATATGAATGTCCTGGCAACTACTTTGTACAAACAATCATTGATGAAAATTGGGCTGCTTGTTTTGAGGATTGGAACTAGCCTACAGTAACCGCGCCAGCAGGCCACTATAGCGCTCAGCGACCTTGTTGTTATTGACCGCGATGGCGACTGCTTTGCGACTGCCGACCAGCACGACCATCTGTCGGGCGCGGGTGATGGCCGTATACAGCAGGTTGCGCTGCAGCATGATGTAGTGCGAGGTCAGCACAGGCATCACCACTACCGGGTATTCCGACCCCTGCGAACGATGGGTGCTGATGCAATAGGCCAGCTTGAGGTCTTCCACGTCACCATAATCATAGGGAATGATGCGGTCGTCGATGACCACTTCCATGACATTTTCATCGTCATCGAAGCCACGCACGAAGCCAATATCGCCATTGAAAACTTCTTTTTCGTAATTATTGCGCGTCTGCATGATTTTGTCGCCGACACGGTACAACTTGCCATCCAGCCGCTTTTCCGCGATGCCGAAGCGCCCATTGAGCCGTTTTTGCAGGGCGACATTCAGCGCATCAACTCCGGCGGGTCCACGATACATGGGTGCGACCACCTGCACGTCATCAATTGGATGGACACCAAAACGCTCTGGCAAGCGACTAGTCACCACATCGATAACCATGTCTCCAGCGGCGGCGGCATCTTCCACATTGAAGAAGAAAAAGTCACTGCTCTGGTTGTCCGTAAGGGGCATCTCGCCCTGATTTATTCGGTGCGCGTTTAGCACGATATGACTGGCATCATCCTGCCGGAAAATCTGGTTCAGGCGGGTAACATGGGCCACGCCGCTGTTGATGATATCGTTGAGCACATTGCCTGCACCCACGCTGGGGAGCTGGTCCACATCGCCAACCAGCAGCAGGTGGGATGTCTCGCGCATGGCGTTAATCAGGCTGTAGAACAGCAGCAAATCCAGCATAGAGGCTTCGTCGATGATGACGAGCTGTGTCTCCAACGGATTGTCTTCGTCATATTCAAAACCGCCCTGCTGTGGATTGAAACCCAGCAAGCGGTGAATGGTCGATGCTGCGCGTCCGGTGGCTTCCGCGAGGCGCTTGGCGGCGCGTCCGGTGGGGCTGGCCAGTTGATATTGATAACCTTCGCGTTCCAGGGCATTGATGACCATGCGCAGGGTGGTCGTCTTGCCCGTACCTGGCCCACCCGTCAGTACGCTGACTTTGCTCGTCAGGGCCGCCTCGACTGCGCTTTGCTGTATCGGCGTTAGCTCGACATTGTTCTCTTTGGCCAACTCATGCAGATAATCGGCCCAGTTGGTGTCTTGCATCTGGCGCGTGATGATTGACGGCGTCTGTGCCATCACTTTGAGGCGCTGTGCCGCATCTTCTTCCGCGTGGAAGAATAACGGCAGGTAGACGGCATCAATGACTTCGTCGCCGATGTGCAGTTTTTCCTGGCGCAATTTGTTCTGGAGCACCTGCTCTTGCAGCACACTCAGCAAGTTCTGGGCGTCTTCCGGTGTGATGCCAAGCAAATCCTCAGCCGTCTGAAAAAGCAGATCGGTTGGTGCGTAGGTGTGACCTTCGTTCGCTAGCTGCGATAAGGCATAGCTCAGTCCGGCGCGCATGCGCTTGCGCGAGTTCGCTGGAATGCCCATGCTGCGCGCGATGCGGTCGGCGCGTTTGAAGCCAATGCCGCTGATGTCATCAGCAAGCTGGTAAGGGTCGCTCTGGACCATCGTCATGGTGGCAGCGCCATATTGCTCATAAATGCGGCGGGCTATGGCTGTACTGATACCATACTCCTGCAAACTGACCATGATATTGCGTTCGACGCGGTTTTTCTCCCACTGCTTGATGAGATTTTCCGCGAGATTGGGTTTGATCCCTGGCACATCCCAGATTTTCTGCGGATTCAGGTCGAGAATTTCCATCGTCTTTTCGCCAAAGTGGTCATAGATGCGCTGGGCCGTCATCGGGCCAATGCCGTAGACTGTATCGGCGATATAGCGCGTGATGCCCACCTCACTGCGTGGCGCTATCGGCACAACGCCTTCTGCACGGAACTGCTTGCCATAGCGCGCATCTTCCACCCATTTGCCACTGAACTGGGCGCTCTCACCTTCGATGAGTTCCGGCATGATGCCAACGACCGTCACCAGACCATCGAAGGCTTGTGCTTCAGGGAATTTGCCGTCAGGGTCGATTTTGATGACACTGTAGCCATTTTCTTCGTTGTAGTAGGTGATGCGTTCCACCACACCGCTGATGTCTTCCTGGCCGATGCCAGAAGCACTGCCGCCGTTACCACTGCCAGCCGCGTCGTGTTCGAGGACGACGCTGACCTGCATCTGCATGCCGAAGCGCGCATTCTCAACCCATTCGCCTTCGGCTTCGATGCTGTCATTGGCATTCAGCGATGGCAAACTGCCGACCAGCGTGACTGTGCCATCGGCGTCCTGAACATCAGGTTGGGGACTATCCGGGGTAATTTTGACGACGGTATAGCCGTTGTCATCATTACGAAAGATCACTCGGCGCACACGGCCAGATATGAGCGGCATTAGACTTTCCAACGGGTGTTTGGCTTAGCGGTAGAACATTAGTTTACAATGTGTCGCCGCCTGTGGAAAGCAGGAGTTTGGCGTTTTAGGACAGAACGCGAGTATTAGTAAATTAGTTTTTCCGCGATGAGGAGTGCAGCCACAATCAACGCGACATTGACCAGGAAACCGCCTACGCTCAGAGCCAGCACTGCCGCCATACTGACATTTACTGCCAGATGCAGCGAAGCGATTAGCAGCATGAATGCACCGATCATCACCAGCATGCGTAAGCCAATCACGGTTGAGCCGACAACGGTCCCGGCTGCTTCGTTGGGAATAGCAGCCAGCACACCAAAGGCAGCCGTGAGGGCCGCATCGAAGACGCCGAAGAGGATCGTCAGGAGGAGCAGAACAGGCATCTTGCCTAAATGCGAGACAGGTTCTAACTGATTGAGCATGTCGATGCTGGCGGCAAAAGTCGTCATGATGAGCGTGACCAGCCCCATACGCAGGATCGTCACCATGACATGATCGCCAGCCAAAGCACGCATCGAAGCCCACCACTTGCCCCATACAATCCGGCGTGTGCCGATGCCTGTCAGGCGCAGACTATCCCAGGTGAGGCCGGATTTTTCGCGGCGGATACTATTGGCAGAGAGGCCCATCGTCACCAGCGTCACGACCAGATACTGTGCCGGAGACATCACCAGAATCAGCACCCAGCCCAGATTGCCAATAAATGCCTGCCAGGTTCCCGCTTCCCAGGTCACAGGCAACGTCAGGCTACCCAGCGAAGGCTCAAATGCGCCCAGGAAGGCAGAAGCCGATGTCACCAGTGAGATCAACAGCGCTGGAACAACAAGCAAGGCCGCCAGAAAAATCCATAGATAGCCAACGCGCCCCCGCTTGATGACAAAGCGCTGATGGTTAAATTCCGCTTGAACAATAGGGTTGGCACGGCTCAGGGTGGTATTCAGCACAGGAAATTCACTCACATTCATCAATCTGGATGGCTCTATTGTACAGCCACTTTGGCGTGGCTGAGACTAAAAGATCGCTGAAAAGCGGTGAAGACCTGTGCAGCTAACCATGCTTTGGCGATGGTTCATAAGGTAACAAGGCTATTTCTTGATGGGTATCACATAGAAAATCCCCTCTCTAGGTTGGAGAAGGGATTTAGTCGTATCTATCTGCTCAATCTATGTATATAGATCAGGGGATGAAATTCCGGTTATTTAGTCAACGATCCGTTCTTGCTTAATCACACGACGCACACCACCGCTACCTTTGAACAAGATGTGCACCAGGCTAATGACTGCCCACACGACCAGGCCATATACAATCACCGCCAATACCGCACCGGTATCAAAACCTGCCGCTTCAGTCTGAGCAAATGCGCCTGCAAAGGGAGCCACAAGGGGGTTGGTGATGTTGTAAATGAACGCCACGAAGCTGCTCGGATCAGCACCTGTTAGCCGGAATACAAAGCGAAACGTCAGCAAAATGGCAACAATGCCATATAGTAACCAGAGCAACTGTGATACACGGCTGATAATGACGCTACGAGTTGAAGCCTTATATTCGGTTACTCGTTGACGACGCGCATAGCCATCGCGATCTAAAACTTCAACATCTCTCTGATTTTCGACATTCATAAAAACGTCCTCATCTCAGATATTGGATGATGACTATTGTGAAGCCAGTAAATAAAAATTACGCCAGATGGATATTAGCATTACATAAACAAAGATTACGAATATTTATCTAGTGCTTATCAAGATGAGAAAACACGTCGTAGCAGTGTAATTTATGATGAGCATCTAGCTTGCTGACTGCACATCAAACAAGCGCAGCAGCTTCAGCGCGATTTGCAGATTGGTGCGAGCCTGCGGGTCCTGCAAACTGACATCGCAGACTTGCTCGATACGAGATAGGCGATAGTTAAGGGTGCTGCGATGAATGTGCAAGTTTTCCGCCGTGCTGACACCATTCCCACCTGCATCGAGATAGGCTTCCAGCGTGGTAAATAAATCAGCGTGTTTAGGATCAAGCAGGCGGCGCACAACAGGTACCTGCGGATTTCCTTCCAGGCTGGCTGGCCCAGCCTGATAGAGTGCGTGCAAGTAGCCCAGGTTGTTGAACTGCACAATCGCCTGTTTGGGCAACAGCAGCCGTTTGATCTTGAGTACATCCTGGCACTGCTGATAAGCGCGCTGGACCTGAATCGCACCTTGATGACCGCCACTGATAGCGATACGGACACGGTCCAGATCATGATTATGGCTGCGAAGATGCGCGAGCATCGCTTCTGCCTGCTTAACCACGTCATCTGACTGTGCCGTTAGAATGACAATCTGTCCAGCGAACTGGCCGACAACCGCCTGCCAGTTGGTCTGGGCAACCCATTGGTTGACGATACGATACAGGCGCATCTGCTGACCTGTGTTGGGTTGTTGCGGTTCAATGAGCAGCATCAGGAAAGGCGCACGCAAATCAACACCATAACGCAGGGACTGCCCTGTCAGGACGGTATCACGGGTATCATCGCCCTGGATGAGCTGTGAGAGCAAACTACCTTTTACGCTGGCTTCCGCACTCTGGACACTCTCCTGATAAAGCATCATGAGAGCGGCAATGGTCGCGCCAATTTCGATGGCCATCATATCAATTTCGGAAATGCTGTGGTCATCAGCGATGATCCACATATAACCGTAGATGCTGCCATGCACCACAATCGGTGCCAAAAGGCGCTCCATTTCCAGGCCAACATCGGGCATTTCCGGCAGGTGGCGTGGGCGCAGGGTTTGTTCAATTTGCGGCAGATACCCTCTATCGCGCAGGGCCTTCACCAGACGTGGATCGGTACGGCCATGTACCTGAGTATAACGACGCGCTTCATCGACTTCAGCAATGTTGCGAGTGGCAATGGCATCAAAACGTTCCGTTTCAATGCTGATGCTGTGTTCAAGCAAGTCTGCGAGTTTATCCGCCAAATCCTGATAGCTACCGCCTTCCAGCACAAGGCGCGTCAGCGTCTGCTGGATGCTGAGTGCCTGGGCAACCCGTTCCATCGATTCCTGCGAGATGCGCTGATTGAGCGCCTTAGCAATATCGACAAAGCGGGCCTGATAAGAAATCTCAATCAGGGGGAAGTCGGTTTCATCGGCGATAGTACACAGATAGTCGGGAATCTCATCAATGTAGCGTCCGGTTGAGATGGCGAGGGCCGCCACACCTTTGTCCGCCATCTGACGCACATACTCAATCTGGTCATCGATCTCAGTGGGCATGTTGATGATCGTGGTCAGCACCAATTCACCGCCGTTGAGCCATTCGGGCGCATCGGGGGTACCCGCATTATGTACCCAGCCAATGAGCCGACCCAGGCCGCGATGGCCAGCGACAATTCGGGCATTTTCCATTAAAGGGTGCGATAGGACTTCAGAAACGGTATACATTGATTACGCTCACAGCGGGCAAAGAAGCACGGCCAAATCCGTAAGTAGCCGCCCAATAGTGTCAATCATCGGCAAGGTCAGCCGGAAAGGCAAGCGAGAATTGGATATCGACGGCTGTAGTTGGGATAATTTAACCTTCCCATGCCTCTATTGGCCGATTGTCGGGGTATAATGCTCTAAAGTTGAACCGGAATATCGAGCGAAAACCTATGGCGGAACCCAAACTGACAACGCAAACGCGCATGATCCGCGATTTGCAGAAGTGCCAGTTACTTGCAGCAGACATCACCGAATCACTAAAAAACCAGAAGGCGATCCTCAAGCAACGGGGGATGAACTTGCCGCCGATGGTCATGACCACGCTGGATTCTATCAGCAAGGACCTGGCCGGACTGGCTGAACGTTTCGTCGAGGAACAGGCAGAACTGCGCCAACTGCGTGCGCTGGCAGACATGTCGACCCAGCTTAACAGCGAATTGGATGTCGATACGGTTTTGCAGCGGACAATGGACGTCGTGATTACGCTGACGCGAGCTGAGCGCGGCTACCTCATCCTGCTGAACAAAGAGACCAGGCAACTCGTCTTCCGCATCATTCGTGAGGAAATTCTCATTGGGCAGACGCCCCCAGGGGCAACGCCAGAAGTCAGCACCAGCATCATCAAGGAAGTGGTCACCACTCGCCAGCCGCTGCTGGCTGATAATGCTTATCAGGACGAGCGGCTAATGAATAACAACAGCATCGCCAACCTGACGATGCGGTCCGTATTGTGTGTACCCCTGCTGTATCGAGATGATATTCTGGGCGTTGTTTATGTTGATAACCGCCTGCAATCCGGCGTCTTTACCAATCGTGAACTTAATACGCTGACAGCCTTCGCCAATACAGCAGCCGTCGCCATCTCTAACGCGCGGTTGTTCGAGCGGATTCAATTGCTGCTGGGCGAGATTACGCGCGTCAAAGATTTGATGGACAGCGTCTTCGCCTCGATTGCCAGCGGTATCATCGCCACCAATTCCGAAGACCTGATGACGACCATTAACCGGGCCGCAGCGCAAATGCTCGAATTTCAGGCAGAGAATTTCATCGGGCAGCCCATGAGCAACTTGCTGCCGCGCATTACCGCCAACATCGACCAGGCGCTGATGCAAATCCGCGAAGCGGGTACTGCCCAACAGATTGAAGGTGAAATCGAAACGTCACAAGGTCGGCGCGCGTTAAACATCAAGCTTAACCCGCTGCGTGATGCGGAAGAAACCACGCGCGGCGTCGCGGTGGTCGTCGATGACGTGACCGACCTGCGCGAACAGGAGCAGCAAATCCGCATCACAAAGACATATCTGCCACCACAGATGGTCGATAACATCCATGAGATCAGCAATATTTCGCTGGGTGGTGAGCGGCGCATTGTGACCTGCCTGTTTGTAGAAGCGCGTTCTTTCGACAGCCTGAAACACGTCAGCCCGCGCGAAATGCTCGACATCCTCAATCATTATCTGACTGCGGCGACGGATTGCATTCATGGCAATGGCGGCATTGTCGATAAATACACGGGTAACGAAGTCATGGCATTGTTCAACACGCGCCTGAACCCCGCAGAGGATCATGCTGACAGGGCACTGGCGTGTGCCATGGACATGCATCGGGCTTTCATCGACCTGTATGAAAAAGAAGGCATCCACCCGGAAGTGCTGCCCTATCGCGCCGGTATGCATACCGGTGTCGCGACATTGGGCAATGTTGGCAGCCCCAGCCGCCGCGACTTCACCGCGATTGGCGATACGATCAACACAGCCAAGCGCCTGGAAGAAAATGCCGCTATGGGCCAGATTATCGCCAGTGAGGCGACCTGCGAGTTACTCACGACCCGCGATGGATTAAACTTCAACGCATTAGGGACAATCCAGGTGAAGGGTCGGCATCAGGGTATTGAAATTTACGAGGTGTCTGCGACTGATTAGAGTGCCAGCCCTCTTCATTACGTTGCAATTGAGGTCATGAGTTTTTATGGATAATTTACCCGATCAAAATAAACAGCCAGAAGGGCTGAGTAAGCTCACCCAAAAAGTTGAGGACGTGACGCAGCTACTGCGGACCCAACGCGACCTCTTAAAACAGCGGGGAATGAGTTTGCCATCGGGATCACTGGATAATTTGCGCACGCTCAAAGCGCAGGTTGATGATCTTAACCGGACCATGATTGATAATCTAGTCGAGTTGAGGTCGTTGCGCGCACTGGCAGAAACAAGCGCGTTGATTAATTCCTCGCTCAGTACAGACGAGGTACTCAATCAGGTGATGGATACCGTCATCGCCCTGACACGTGCAGAACGCGGGTATATCGCCCTTAAGAATAAGCAGACAGGTGATCTGGAATTTCGTATTGCACGCGGCATGGACCAGGCACAGCTTGATAACAGTCAAGGCCTGATCGTCAGTAAGACGATTGTGCGGGATGTCGCTGAAAAAGGTGAAGCCATCCTGACAGATAATGCCGCCGCAGACCAACGCTATAATTCCAGCCAGAGTATCGCCGGATACAATCTGCGCAGCATCGTCGCTGTGCCGCTGAAGGTGCGCGATGAGGTCATTGGCGTGGCTTACTGCGATAACCGCTTTATGCCGGGTGTCTTCCGTGAGCAGGAATTGGACGTCCTGCAAGCATTTGCCGATCAGGCCGCTGTCGCCATTGAAAATGCCCAACTATTTGAAGCCTCTCGCATTCGTCTAGCAGAAGTCACTGATATTCGCGACCGGATGCGCAATCTGTTCAGTTCAATTGCCAACGGTGTGATCACGGTCGATCATGATAATCAGGTGCTGATCGTCAATTCAGCGATGCGCTCTATCCTCAATCTGGCAGATGATGCAGTAGTAGAAGATCAACCGCTGGATGCTTTACTGCCGATGCTGCCGGAGCACTTCACTGAGAATCTGATGCTGGCACATGAAGAAGGTCAGCAATCGCGGATTGAACTGACGCTGGAAGTGTCTGGTCAGGGAACACGCTACTGGACGGTCGCACTCAGCCCATTACGTGATGCCAACAGCGAAAATTCCGGCGTAACCATCGTGGTCAGTGATATGACCGAGCAAAAACGTCTGGCTTCGCAACTGGCGGAAGTCAAGCTGTTCCTGCCATCGGCCCTGTTCGATCACTTCCGCGATGCCAGCTCGATTGATATGCGACCGCAGGAGCGTGAGATCACCTGCATGTTCGCTGATGTACGAGGGTTTACCACCTTCAGCGAAGAACTTGAACCTGAGGACCTCATGCAGGCGATTAATAAATATCTGAGTCTGGCCAGCGATGCTATTGGTCTGTTCGAGGGCATCACCGATAAATATCTGGGCGATGCTGTCACCGGACTATGGAACACGCAGTTCAATCCGCAGGATGACCATGTGGTCCGGGCCGTGAGTGCCGCCCTGCAACTGCGCCTGGACCTGATCGCCCAACATGAAGTGTTACCGGAAAATGAGCGCCTGTACTATGGTATTGGCCTGCACGTCGGTCCGGCTGTGATCGGCAACGTCGGGTCGCCGGATCGCAAAGAATTGGCCGCATTGGGCGAAGCCTACGACATCAGCAAATATTTGCAGGAGCAGGCCGCTGAAGGCGAAATCATCATCAGCCAGGCTGTTTATGATGAAGTCAGCGATGTATTTGAATGCGAGCCGACTGACATTGTACGCAGGCCAAAACCCGCCTATGACGATGTTGTGATGTACAGGGTCATCAAGCGTAAGAAAGGCACGGGTTCGCTGTTCATCGACGACGAACTGCGTGACCTTCTCGGCGATATTAGCTAGCGCAGACAATCACCAGTATTTGCGCACACTCGTCAGTACATCCACCATCTGCTGATGAACATGGCCGTTGCTTGCTAAGTAGCGGCCCTGTGGTTTATTCTGCGGGTCGGGTTCGCCAGCGTAATCCGTCACGTTACCCCCGGCCTCTGTAACCAACAACATGCCAGCCAATGTATCCCAGGGATTGAGGCTGCGTTCCCAGTAGCCATCAGTGCGTCCGGCAGCGATATGGCCCATGTCCAATGCGGCACTACCTAAGCGTCGCAAGCCCCGCACCTGGGGAGCAAATGCCGACCATTCCGCCTGATTGTTGTCTGGGTTGGTCTTGCGATCATAGGGAAAACCGCTGACGACAATACACTCGCTGAGGTCCGTGCGGGCTGCAACCTGGATCGGCTGGCCATTGAGGGTCGCTCCCTGGCCTTTGACAGCCACATAAAGCTCATTCATAACTGGCGCATAAAGCACACCGACCAGCGGTTGACGGTCAGGCGTCGTCAGGGCGATGCTGGTACACCAGTAATGCAGGCGATGGGCATAGTTGGTTGTGCCATCGATGGGGTCCACATACCAGTGATATTCGGCTGCGGCGATATCGGCACCCTGGCCACCACCCTCTTCGCCATGAATATAGTGTTCAGGAAAATGTTGGCTGATTTGGTCCACAATCACGACTTCGGTGGCTTTATCGCCTTCAGTCACGATGTCGTTGACGTTGGCTTTGGTATCAAAGACGAGCGGACGCTTGAAATAGTCGAGGGCGGTTTTGCCCGCTTCCCTGGCGATATCGATAGCAACATCGCGAAATGCTGATAAATCCATTGGTTGGGCTTTCTGTGTGGCATAAGTCGACAGGCATTAAGTGTAACGCAGGGATTGACAGCAGTCATCAGTTGGTATGCTACCGGTCGATTGTGAGGGTCGTCGGCAAAATGGCCAGATTATCCCGCTGCGGCCAATCCACAGGCAGGCGACTTACGGTATCCAGATCGTACCAGCCGAGGCGTATCTGGTACTCGCCAAGAGTTAGGTCATCCGGCAATGGCAATTGGCGGGAATCAGGAACGTGTATGCCGTCCTGCCACAACCAGTATGGGATACCTGCCAACGCGCCATCCCACTGTGTCACAAACTGACCATCCGCGTCATATAGTTGGACAGTCAGCACCATGTCTTTTTCTGGTTGGCCCTGCATCTCCCAGGCGAGGTTGAGCGTGATTGTATCGTCTGGATTCGCATGGGTTGGATTGACATCGAAGCTGGTTAGCGAGATTAAATCGCCGAATTGGGCAGACGCTTCTTGATCGAACTTTGGGCCTTCATAGCGTGGATCAACGAGCAGGGCTGCACCTTCCAGAATGCCATTACCGATAGTGAAGTCAAGCCATTCGGCGTTGTCTACATCGTACCAGTGCAGTTGGAGCATTAACGCCCTGGGTGGAAGCGGCTCATCGGATTCCTCAACAGGTACGTTCATCGTGGCACGATAGATCAAATCGCCATCCAGACTATCTGTTGGGGCCATGCCGGGGAAAACATCTATCTGCCCCATAACCGCATTAGATAGGCTATCGACCAGGGTCGCGCTCAGAGCTGGATTTACCAAGCTATTGCCGTGCAAATACAGGTCGAAGGTCAGTGTTTCACCTGGCTGGATAGTCTGCGAATGCAGTTCGATACCTATCATCGTCAAAGCATCAAGCTGCCAATCCGTAGGCGTCGCTGTCGCAGGCACGGATTCGACAACCAGCAACGTGCGATAGTGGGACGGGAGATCGATTGCCAGCACGATGGCACTGCTAATGAAAAAGGCCAAGATCGCCAGTGTGCCACTCAGAAATGGCAGTCGCGCTAATCCCCAGGCAATGAAAATCGAGATAGCGGCAATCGCAGGCATCAGCAGACGACCATAGGAAATATCGACATTCACTGTGCCAATCGCAACCAGGGCAATGACGATAACCATTGTGGTAATAAGTAAGCCAGCATCCCATTTGCCGAGATATATTCGCCTGCGGAAAAATGCTCCCAGAATGGCCAATCCGACTATCGCTGCACTGACAGTATAAAACCAATCTGGAGCAAAGATTGGCTCGTGTTTGTAGCCGACCATCATCCAGAACGACAGCGCCAGCCGTTGCAGTTCCCCTGTTAGCGAAGTCGCGACAACATCAAAATCGCGGCCCCACATGGCAGCAGTTGCGTCTAGGGCCAGTGGATCACCGTATAGCTGCCAATTGCGCAGGTACCACCATCCGGCCAATACAGCGAACATCAGCAGCGCAATGGAGACAGTTCGCAAAGCCCGACCAAATGTGAGCCATTTATTGAGGACAGCAATCGCCAAAGCCATCAATACCACCGCCCACAGTGCCGCTCCCGTCAATTTACTGAGGGCCGCCCCTGCCAGAATCAGGCTGATGAGGTTGTCGTCCTGCCAGTTCAATCGGCGGCGACGGAGCAGGCGCACACTCCACAACATGCCCGCGCTGAACAACATCACCACCAGTGGGTCATTGCTGACGCTGCTATGGATGCTAATAAAAGTCGGGATGGCAGCGGAAAAGCCCATTGCCAACAATGCCACATTACGGTTATGGGTCACGATATGGGCCATTTTGTAAATCAGGCTGAGCGTCAGCAGGCCGAGAGCGATGTTGAACCAGCGCGCCACTTTGAGCGCGAGCAAAATCTGGCCAAGGGGTGGTTGAGGGCTATGCAGCCACTTGTTGGGATTGTTGGCGGTGACGCCACGTGTGAAGATGAGATCGTTGGTGCGCAGATAGGTGGCCAGATCGCTGCGGTCAAAACCGTTGATGAACAGCGCGGCACTCAGGTAGTACAGCGGCGGATGATGAGCATGATTGTTCCAACGTTCGAGGGCGGAATCGGCATCGTTGAGGGCATCACGTGGGAGAATACGCGGCAAAACGCCCCGTTCTGCGATGGTATTAGCATAGAGAAAATGCTCGGCTTCATCGGAATTTTCAAAAGCAGGGACGACCTGAGCTGTATGCAGCGCCAGTCCGAGAAAGCACAGCAGAATACACAGCGGAGGCGCGTATTTAGCCAGCCAGGACATCACGCCACAACTGGTAGAGAATTTGCAGTGCGCCTAGATTGCGCTGAACATAACCATAGTGCAAGAATCCCTCAGTGAAGTTAGCCGCATAGCCAAAACCATCATCGGGTGCTGAGGGATGGATACCATCTGCACTCAGGCCACTATCTGGCAGACCCACCATCGCGCCGTAGTAATCCCAGACAGGGATACCATAGCGATTAGCTGTGGAACGCACGACGCTGTTGATACCGCCGACGTTATAGCCACTTCGGGGCGGAATCGTGCTCAGTACAGGATTAATGCCCTGGCCAATGGTAATCTGGATGATCTGGTCGAGGTTGGCCGCGTACTGATCCAGACTGAGCAGCGCCACATCATTGCTGCCAAACATGATGAGTGCAACCGAAGGCCGCACAGTACGATATTCACAGGCGAGAGGCGATTCCCCGGCCTGACAGCGGTTGGCATCGGCCAAAGCGGGATTAAGCACATCGGCAGTGGTCCAACCGTAATTAGCGGCAATCGGCTGATGCAGGAAAGAATTGTCGCCACTACTGAAGAAACTGATGGCATCCTGCAACTGACCGTATGCGCCCAGGTTGTAGGCGCCGTGCCCAATCGGATACAGGAACAAGTCCGAGGCCGTGATGCTATCGCCGACGCGAGAGAAATTGTTGGGATTATTGCCCAGTTGGCGTCCGCGCTGATAGATGGCGGCAACACCTCGTGGCAGTGGTCCGCTGGGGGCCGATGCATTACTGGTGGCTGTCGTTCCGGTTTCGGAACTGCGGTCTATATAGCGTGCAGATACCCACCCTACCTGGCCATTGGGTGTCTGGACATTCAACCAACCACCGCTTTCACCGAGGATTGTCAAAGGCGTGCCGGCTGGTAATAGGCCAATGCGGCTGCCGTTGATGGCATCACGCAGATTGAGGCCACCATAGGCGCTGGCTGATACAGAAGCGTCAGCACTGAAATTTTCGGGAACGGTGATTGCTTCCTGCGGCTGAGATTCTTCCGGCTGTGCTTCGCTCTCGGCTGAGGGGCTGGCACCCTCTATAGGAATCTGCCAGATTTCCACATCGAGATTGAAGTATCCCGCAGCAGCCCACCCTAGCTGACCATCCGGCATCTGTACCTGGAACCAGATATTATCACGTGTACGAGTGAGAATCAGCACAGGCGTCCTGCCCGGAAGTTCGCCAATGATGCTGGCGTCAGCATCCGGCGCTGAACGTACATTGAGACCTTCCCACATGTTGATGACGCTGGCGTTAGTATCCTGCGCAAAAATTGGCTGCACCACAACAGCAAACAGCAGCAAGCACAATCCAACCATCAATTGAAGGAAACGCAGTCGTTTGAGCATAGGAACGCCTTAGCGATCAGCGGCCAAATCCGCACAAAATGTACATCAAACACAGGGATAGGGCTATGCTCAAGTGGTACTGGGTAGCGCTAAATCAGCTTGCGCGGACGTGGCAGTTCATCCATGCGGCTGACATCCGTCACACAGACGACGCCGGACATGGCAAAAGCCAGAATGCCCTTCGCATGGACTGTCAGAGCGCGGGCGATGGTATCCAGTGGCGGCAAATCCGCCAGGAGTTGAATTTGTGTGGCATCAGCGACGAGGTCGATGGCGAATTTCTGGTGCGTCGGCAGCAAGCTATCACCATGATAAACACGAATCACGCCCGATTCGGCATCACTGGTGGCGAGCATACCGCCGTTCGGGGAACTCGCAATACGGGCGACGATATAGTGCGTTGGCTGGCTCTTGCGCACTTTGCCGCTGGAATCGGTCAGGATGAGCTGGTGGCCATCCGAGACGAAAATATTGCCGCCCCCGCGCGATACCACCACCGAAGGGCGACGAAGGCTGTCCAGGTTCAGGCCAATGTCGAAGGCTCCCAGGCGCATATCCTGCTGATAAATGTGGAGCTTACCAGTTTCATCCAGCGCGACGATCATGCCTAATGCGCGGTCGAGATCGACCGAGACGAATTGTTTGGCCGCGCCAGGGTCAAGTTTAACTTCACGGTCGTCTGTCTGGACATAGAGTTCATTGTCATACACACGATACAAACGCAGCTTACCATCGTCAGTGGTGTAGATGGTGGTGCTGTTGACCTGAATGACGGGTAAATAGGTGCTTTCATCAGGGCCTTTGAGGCTGGTGACGAACTGCATCCAGGCATCGCTGCTGCGATCCCCATTAGGAACAGCCGGAATATTGGCATCGCCCAGCCTGGTCCCGCTGTCGAGATCGTAGTATTCAACCCGATCAGGACGTGACCATGCTGCCAGAACCGGATTTTTACCGGGAAGGATATTCAGGTAGTTGACAGCTTGTGCTGTGAGATGAATGCGCCAGGTCATGTTAAATTGGGATATAGTTGGGATAATTTGGGATAATAGTAAGTATAGCAAGGTTTTTGGGAAAGAGCGATAAGGTCCTGTTAAGGAACGACTTTTGCCCACTATCCATGCGAAAAAGAAGCGCTTTTTTGTGGTTGAATACTAATCTGAGCCGGAATCTGAGGCTGTTCCAGCCGCGCCGATGACATCCAGCCGGAAATTACCGTTAGGCACGTTAATGCCGTATGTGATCTGAATATCCGTATCATCATAGGTACGCGAGACCAATACCCACTCGTTCAGGCGCAGTTCCAGCGCGTACAGCAGGTCATCGAAATCCTCTTCGAGGGTGGTCGGCTGGCTGTTAGACGTCTGGCTGAGCACAAAACGACCACCGACAGCAGCAGGCACACGCACACGCAAATCACCATTGCTGACTGTCAATTCACCTGGGTCGGCTTCTACGGATGGCGAGCGCGGCTGATACTCCGGCAGTGTGACAATGGCATCACCATTTTCCAGGGTCATCTTGAGGCGTTCAAGTTCGAGGATAGCTGCGTCAAAGTTAACCGTGCCATTTTGCGTCACCAAAGTGACAGCAATCGCCGCATTGGTTGGCAGCGTAATCTGGAGTTCGCCTCGCCCAATTTCATCCAATGAGGGGAACGCGGTTGGCTTGGTTTCCTGAATAGTGAACGTGCCGCTGCCTGTGCCGTCCTCAAGATAACTAGGCGTCACTTCGCTGGCTTCGCTACCTACGAAGCTGGCTTCAATCATACGTTGGTCATCACTGCGGCCAAAGACGACTACATCCGTATCCAGCATGTTGATGTTGATTTGCAGCGTGGTGATGCCTTCGGAAACGATTTCTTCCGCTGTGACGGTATTTTCTGTGCGCTGTTCGTTAATACGGTTGGAGAATGCAAAGGCCGTAATGCCTGCAACCAAAACCAGACTTACCAGCAATGCAAAGAAGCTCGCAGAGCGCGTTCGTGGGCGCAGCAAGAGCATCAGGCCAAGGAAAACCAGAAGCGCAGGCCACGCTCTGAGTGCCAGGTCATAGATACCTTCAGGCAATGCTCCCAGGGCACTTGCAATCGCAAACAAAGGAATCGCCAAGGCGACCAGCCCCAGAATGATGTTGCTCTGGACGCGGGCACTGCGAAATTGTCGGAACAGAAACGCGAGCGCAAGCGCCGTCGCTGCCAGGGGCCAGTACAAGTCAGCGCCAAGCGCCTCAGCCAATGAATCTCGCACAAACCAGCCAATGATAATCGCCAGGGCTAAAGCAATGGCAAAGATACCCGCCGGATTACTGCGATTGTCTTCAAGGGGATTTTCCAAAGGCAGCAGCCACCACAGCAGCACATATGCGAGGGCCGCCGCGCCAGAGGTCAGCAGGGTGAGAATGACAAAAAGCCAGCGCCAGACCGCAGGACTGAACGGGCTGATAGACGCTAGACCGGCGCAAACGCCACCAAAGAGTCGATTAGAAAAACGCCTGACCATGGCTGTTCTCAAACGTGTGTAAAGGCAAGGACAACGCCGCCAATATGGGGTTCACTATACTTTTGGGCATCAGAATTGGCAAGCACGGATCGCTTATGCAGCGCTGTTGGTACTGTTGTTTCCCCACACCCATAAAATGCTCTGCAGCCGTCAGCCCTGGCTACAGGCTAACTGGGCTTTTCAAAACGGATGATGGTGCGCAAGCGGGCAAATTCCAGTTCATCAGCATCGCGAAGGCGATACTTCTGGCGCGGCGTCAGTTGGAAGCCATTGATGCGCGTGCCGTTGGTGCTGCCTAAATCTTCCAGATAAAGCGACCCATCGAAAAGGGTCAGCACGGCATGCTTGCGTGAAACACCAAAATGGTACGCGCCATAAGGCGTCAGATCGAAACCAATGCTGGTTTCATTATCCAGTACGCGACCAATAACGATGGTATCCTGTATCGGGATAATCTTGATCTCGTTGCCGATAATGAAGCGCAGGCGCCAGCTAGACGTCAGATAACTTGTGCCGGGGCGCGGCGGGCGCTCTGGCATGGGGTCATTATCTTGCGGAAGATTGAGATATTCTGTTTCTTTTTTCTTGATATCCAATTCACCGGTGACGATGGCATCTTCTTTAGAAGCATCTGGTTCCCGGTTTTCCTCATCCGCCACGGCTAACTCCCAATCGTTCGCTCGGTATAGACCGCCCTACACGGGCAAATCACCAACTCTAATCCAACAATCGTATCATGGTATTGGATTTATCGCATGAAAATGGGTGGGGTCTTGTGAACCTGTCATTTGCATTACACCCTGTATACGTCATGATACAATAGAGAGTAAGACTTTGCCAACGCAAGACCAACCTAAATTGTCCAGGATACCCATGTTGATGATGCGTAAGTGGTCCCATAGTCGCTTCCTGTTCCTCGTCTTGTTCTTGTTGTTGGTCCCCTCGATGATTGTGTTCGCCCGCGATGTTCGCCAGGGCGTTGAATGCCTTATAGACGAAGACGAAGTCGTCACTGGCAATCTGTTTGTCCTGTGTGAAGACCTGACGATAGATGGTGAGGTCACAGGCAATGTGATCGGTGCGGCCCTGCGCGCGCGGGTCGATGGCAATGTTGGTGGCAGCATCTATCTCGTAAGTTCTGAACTCAACCTGAACGGCACCGTTGCTGGCGATGTCCATTTCGGAGGTGTCGCCCTTAACTGGAACGCGGCACCTGTCCAAATCTCTGATGAAGATGTGTTCCTGACCAGCAATCTGATTGCACTAGACATCAGCACGACAGTGGCCAAAGACGCCAACCTGCCAGGGGGTATCATCAATCTCGGCTATCAACTGATTATCAACGGCAATGTGCGTGATGAAGTCAACTTCTGGGGATCGACACTGAATGTGATGGGCAACATCAACAGCGATGTGTATGCCCATGTTGGCGATTCCAGTGCCGATAGCAACAGTGTCGCGACATTGCTGCTGCCCTTTAACCTTGATCTTACTCTGGCTGAACCTGGTCTTTATGTCGATGCCGAGGCGTCTATTTCCGGCGTACTGCAATACGAGTCACCTTCTGTTGGGACCATCGCCGGGGATATTGGTGTAGACACTATCTACAACGCGGTACAGCCTGTTGCGTTACCCAGCCTGGAAGAACCTGGGTCGTTCTCAGTTTTCGCTCGCAGCACTATTCAGGAAGGCACAGCCCTGTTTGTGATGGGAGCCATCTGTCTGCTGCTGTTCCCGCAGTCATTGCGCACACCGCTGCTGTATATGCGCTATCATCCCTTCGCCAGCGTTAGCGTCGGCCTACTGAGTTTTATCATCTCATTCCCCGTGATTTTAATTACCTTCCTGCTGAGTCTGGTCATCGTTGTACTGATGCTGTGGCTTGGGCTACAGGCTGTTGCCGCGATGGTCGCCGTTACGCTGTCTGTGTTGATCCTGGGTGGAGCACTAACCTTCTATCTGGTAGCGATTTTTGTGGCACGTGCCTTATTCGCATTAGCCCTGGGCCGATTTATCCTACGGCTGGTGTGGAGCCGTGAAGCGGCAAATGTTAACGCATATGTGGCCCTGTTTGTCGGTACGATTATTCTATCGATTATCGTGACGCTGCCAGTAATCGGTTGGGTGGCAAATGCCCTGGCGCTGTTTTTGGGGCTGGGCGGCATTCTGCATGTGCTGTTGGAACGGTTCAGGAATATGCGCGGTGATACACCGGAAACGATAGATGAACCTGATTCCGATACCGTCGGGCCGACCATTTCGGTAGAATCCCTGCCAAGGGTAAATGCGGCAGATACAGAACCGAAGCGGCCAATAACATCCACCAAGGCGCCGACGCAGCCGCGCAAGCTGGATGTTCCGCCTTCACCTGGCATGAAAGACCTGCCAGAAGGCTTCGACATTGGCTTCTTTGACGACAAATAAGGCAGGATCGCCCCAACCGAAATCGAGTTAGCTGAACATAGGCTTAACGAAGCGGCAAAACGCGCGTGCCGGTGTATTCAGGGTAGCACCCAACTGCTACAATGCCTGACTTGCGCACATCGACCGCATGTAACCGCAGTCAACCTATTTGATAGGACGCAATGACTTCATCATCTACTGACAAGCAGCGCCGTTCAAACGGCCAACGACTGGCAATCCTGATTGGTATTCTCATCAGTGCTGCCTTCCTGTACCTGGCTTTCCGTGAACTGCAACCGGAAACCTTTATCGACAGCATCAGTCAGGTCAATTTCTTTTGGCTGATCGCTGGCGCAGCGACCTATGCCCTGGCGGTGATTGTCATTGCTTTGCGCTGGCAATTCCTATTGCGAGCCGTCAAACCCATTGCGTTGATACCTCTCAGCCAGGTTGTAGCCGTAGGTTACATGGGCAATAACGTGTATCCGCTGCGTGCCGGAGAAGCCCTGCGCGTCTATTTATTGAAGCGCAATCACGATGTCCCTATCGCCCAGGCCGCAACCACCGCCGTCGTTGAGCGTGCTTTCGATGGGCTGGTCATGCTGAGTTTTATCGTCGTCGGCCTACTGGTATCGGACATTGCCTCGCCACAGGTGGAATCGGTTGTCTCGCTTGCAGCGCCGATATTCGGGCTGGCGATGCTAATCTTCTTTGTGCTGGCGGCCAAACCGGATTGGCTGCGTGCGCTGGTGAATCTGGCAGCACGGTTTTTGCCCGGTCGCCTGCACGACATGGTTCTATCGCTGGCAGAAGGTGTGATCGAAGGGCTGGAGGGGCTGCGCAGTCCGCTGTATCTGGCAGGGACAATCATCAGTTCGTTTGTCACCTGGGGTATCGAAGCCTTCGTCTACTGGATGGTGATGTGGGCTTTTGGCCTGGAATTGAGCTACGCGGTCGCGTTATTAGTGGTCGGCACAGTGAACCTCGCTGGCCTGATTCCTGCGTCACCAGGGCAAGTCGGTGTGTATGAATTCTTCGCCAGCACGGTGCTGATGGCGGCAGGTATCCGTCAGGAAACGGCCCTGGCTTATGCGGTCGTGGTCCATATTGTGATCTGGCTGCCTGTAACAGTAGTGGGCTTTTTGATCCTGGCACGGATGGGGCTGAGTATGAGGTCCGTCCGGCAGTCGCAATCATTGGAAGCGCAACCTGCGCTCGATTCCTAATTGCAATTTGATGATGTCTACAAGCACATTCTAGGGAACTTATGACGGAAACACAGCATATCGGGATTATCGGCGCGGGTGTTGCCGGACTGGCGGCAGCCTGGGACTTTGTCAATGCTGGCCATGAGGTGACGATATATGAGGCTGGCGACAGAGTCGGTGGGCTGGCAGCAGGCTTTAAAGATGCAAGCTGGGACTGGGAACTGGAAAAGTTCTATCATCATTGGTTCACCAGCGATGCCGATATGCTCGGACTGATTGACGAAATTGGCCACAGTGATAAGGTCATCTTCCCGCGACCAAAGACCAGCTATTGGATCGACGGCAAGCCTGTACGCAGCGAAATGAACCTATCGGCGCTGTTTTTGCCGATCTCGCTGTGGGGGACATTCCGCATGGGGTTGGGCGGCGTCTATCTCAAGCTGACTTCGGACTGGCGCGCGCTGGAAAAAGTCACGGCCGATAGCTGGATGCGCCGTTATATGGGGCCAGAGGGCTATGAGAAGTTCTTTAAGCCGCTCCTGATTGGCAAGTTCAGCGAAGATTACGATAAGGTCAATATGGCCTGGATGTGGGCGCGCGTCAAAGCACGGTCGGTCAAGTTGGGCACATTTGAAGGCGGTTTCCAGAATTTCCTCAATTTGATGGGCCAAGCGATTGAAGCAAAAGGTGCGGTCATCAAGCTGGGTACGCCGGTTGAGGGCATCGGCACACGAGATGGCAAGCCAACGCTGACCATCAACGGCGAAACACAGGTTTTTGACGCAGTCCTCAGCACGGTTTCTCCGCGCTTGATGCTGAAACTAACGGATGGCCTCGCAGAAACGGATTACGGCCAGCAAATGGCTGATCTCAAGAGTATCGGCGGCGTGGTAGTGGTGGCTGCTCTCAAACAGCAGTTGCTGACAGATGGCACCTATTGGCTGAATCTGCCTGCCGACAGCCCTGACCGGACACGCAATCAGTTCCCCTATCTGGCGCTGGTGGAGCATACGAATTTCCTGGATAAGGCTAATTACGGCGGCGACCACCTCATCTATATGGGCGATTACGTCGCGCCGGATCACGAGTATTTTACGCTCAGTGACGACGAACTAGCTGAGCGCTTTATGGCGCCACTCAAGCAGGTCAATCCGAATTTTGATCCGAGTTGGGTGCGCAAAACCTGGGTTTTCCGAGCGCCCTATGCTCAACCTGTACCTGCACTGAACCACAGTGAAAAAATCCCTGGCCTAAAGACACCGCTGCCCGGACTGTATTGGGCGAGTATGTCGCAGGTGTATCCCTGGGACCGAGGGACCAACTTCGCTGTTGAACTCGGTCGCCGGACAGCGCGCCTCATCCTGGGCAAAGAAACGAGCGCCAACGCCGTCAAGGACTGAGTATGAGCGCTCTGGCTTGCTATAATTGAGTCACACAAATAACGACGACAACCTCGATGACTGACTTCCTGACCACTCCATCTTCTCTGACCGAGCATACGATTCAGCGTGAAGGTTGTATGGTGCATTATTGGCTGGCCGGGCCGGAAGATCGCCCGCTGGTGGTCATGATGCACGGCGCGACGATGGATCATCGCATGTTCAATGCTCAGGTCGATGCCCTGCTGCCAAACTATCGAGTGCTGGTGTGGGATGCACGTGGACATGGGAAATCGCTGCCGAATCTGGCAGACATCACGCTAGAAACCTATGCCCGCGATATGCTCGCTATTCTAGATGAACTCGGCGCTGACGAAGTCGTAGCAATGGGCCAGTCCATGGGCGGGTATATCACGCAGAAGCTGTACCAGATCGCACCGGAGCGCATCCAGGCAATGGTCCAGATCGGCACAACGCCGATTGCGAAAGCGTACAGTCCGCTGGAAATATGGACGCTCAAGTTCACGATGCCGCTGTTCAACATCATGCCCTATGGCATGTTCAAGAGCATGGTCGCCAACGCAACCGCCATTACGCCAGAAGTCAAAGCCTATGCGGTCGATGCCGTCAATCAAATTCCGCATGATGAATTTTTGCGCGTGTGGAAGACAATCACGCTGGCGATTGATAGCAAAGGCATGCCCGATTTCAAAATCAAAGTGCCCTTGCTGCTGATGCATGGCGATCATGACAAGACGGGAACAATCAAACGCGATATGCCTAAATGGCCGGAAATTGACCCGCAGGTGGAGTACCATGTCGTTCCTGATGCCGGGCACAATGCCAATCAGGATAATCCTGAAGTCACCAACACGCTGCTGCTGGACTTCTTCAAACGGCATGTGGGCTGATGTCAACTTCCCCCTGACCGCGTCCTCGCATTTCCAGTACACTTCTCAGTCAACCAAGTAATAGGACTCTGAGCATCAATCTATGCCTGAAACTTTTATGATGTATGTGGCCAGTGACGAAATTGTGCCACTGCAAGAACTGCTCGAACTTACGGGCAACGACGATATTCAGCCGCACACGGACGGCACTGGCATCATCGGCTATACGGTTCAATGGGACGACGTTACGGTCAAGCTGATGACGCTGCCCGATGATATTTTCGCTATCAACCGCCAGAATATGGTGCAGTACATGTCTTCGCTGGTGGATGAACGCCAGGACAAACGTGCGCGCAAAGCCAAGCGCCGCGCCGAAGGCATGTCGATGGCCTATGAGGTGGCCGTTACACCTGGCTGGGATGATGGCGCAAAGGCTGCTCAACTGCTGACGGGCATCATGGCCTTTTATGACTATGCCTTCATTTTCGCCAAAGACGCTTACTACAATGAAAACGGCAACCGCATCATCGGCAGAGAAAAGAGCGACGTTCGCATCTTCCCTCGCAGTGATGACGCGACCCAGTATTCCCATGAAGCGATTGCGCGCAAAACGCGAAGCCTAAAAACCCTCCAAAAGCAAGGCGTTCCTTATATTGAGCATCTGCCACCGATTGCCGATGCCAGCCAGACGACACTGCGCTCTGTTGAGGCAATCGCTGAACGGATCATGGCACTATTGCTGATTTCTCAGCGGGCAAATGGCGGCACCGTCACCACTTTCCAGGAGCAGATGCAGCGGCTCGGTCTTCAGGATGCGCTTACCCCAGAGGAAAAGCGCTTCGCCCAGGATATGGACCCGGAAGAGTATATGTTCGCGATGTATGGTGCGCGCCATGAATCGGCATATGCCCTGCTGTGGTCACTTGGATATGTAGAAGAATTGGGCAAGCCTGTTCATCGTGCGGACAGTGGCCTGCTCAATGACGCCTATCATCAGTCGGTGGATTCGCTGATAGCTCAAGCTAATTTACGCGATATTTCGACTATATTAGATGAGGCTGACCTGATATATCGCTATCACTGGGCGCTGGTCGATGCCGAATTGTACGATACAGCCAAACCAGAAGGTCTGCTGGTGACTGTCGTTGAAGAACGACATCGGGCGTTGAACTGGTTAATTGGCTACCAAAATCAGGATTGGGACGAAGTCACGACCGATACCTGATACCGATTGTAAGGCCATCGCAACACGCTTTGTCACGTTAGTCATGCCCAGAAGCCTTTATTTGGGCATGATTTGCTTTCGTATCGCATCACTTTGCCCGGTTATCCTAATAGGCTTTACAAGCTTACAAACAAAAAAGTAAGGTGTATGCAAGGGAAGCTTGTATAAAACAAGAGCACTACTGTGCTTTCAATCGTCATTCATGTGACGGTCGTGTAAGACAATCAAAACCATGAACATTAGAGGTTAAACACATGAAAAACATTTGCGTCATTGGTTCCGGCTACGTTGGTTTGGTCACCGCGACCTGCTTTGCTGATCTCGGCAATAAGGTCACCACTGTAGATATCGATGAAAACAAGATCGCCAAACTCAAAGAAGGCGTTATGCCTATCTATGAGCCGGGCCTGGAAGAACTGGTCGAACGCAATGTTAAGGCGGACCGCCTGAACTTCACCACTTCCTACGAAGAAGGCCTCGATGACGCCGAGTTCGTCTTCATCTGCGTAGGTACCCCTTCGGCAGTTGATGGCGAGGCCGACCTGAAGTACGTCCGCAGCGCCGCAGAAACTATCGCCGAGAAGATGGACCACCCGCTGATTATCATCAACAAGTCCACTGTTCCTGTTGGTACCGGCGACTGGGTTGCTGACATTGTAAACCGCGTCCAGACAGAAGCGATTGACTTCGCGGTCGTGAGCTGCCCGGAATTTTTGCGGGAAGGCTCGGCTATCACCGACTTCATGAATCCAGATCGCAACGTATTTGGTTCCACCAACCGCGAAGCCGCACAGAAAGTCGCTGATCTGTATGCAGCGCTCAACGCTCCGGCGGTCATCACGGACATTCGCACCTCGGAAATGATTAAGTATGCATCGAACGCCTTCCTGGCGACCCGCATCAGCTTCATTAACGAAATCAGCATCATTTGCGAACGCCTGGGCGCTGATGTGACCGAAGTTGCTCGCGGTATGGGCCTCGACAAGCGCATTGGCCCGCACTTCCTGCAAGCTGGTGTCGGCTATGGTGGGTCCTGCTTCCCGAAAGATGTGAAAGCACTGGCCAATATGGCCCTGACACATGGTATGCACCCGCAACTGCTGAACGCCGTTATGGACATCAACGACTTCCAGCGCAAGCAGATTGCAACCAAAGTTCGCGAACTGCTGGGTGGCACCGTCGAGAATAAGACGATTGGTATCCTGGGTATCGCTTTCAAAGCCAATACCGATGACATCCGCGAGGCCCCGGCCCTGACGATTATGCGCACACTGGCCAACCAGGGCGCAAACGTCAAAGCGTATGATCCGGTGGCGATGGAAAATGCTGAACGCGAAATTCGCGGTGTGACCCTGGCTGACAACGCATATGACGTTGCAGAGGACGCTGACGTCCTGGTACTGCTGACCGACTGGAACGAGTTCAAGCAGCTTGATATGGCGCGCATTAAGGGTATGATGCGCGAGCCGCTGCTGGTCGATGGCCGCAATATTTATGATCCTGACGCAATGCGCGAACTGGGCTTTGTCTATCGTGGTGTTGGCCGTGGCTACAATGGCGAAGGTGTCGCCAATGGCCATGCCGCCCACGAGGATATGGCACCTGTTGCTGGAGACTAAACGCGCCAAATATTGACGCACTTCACGGGACAGAAGGACACGGTCTTAGGCCGTGTCCTTTGCATTTACGCAGACCACCAGTAGAATCGACATCATGACTGAGCATATTCACACCCACGCACCCGTTAACTCGCGTGATCGCTTTGCGATTGCACATTATATTGAAAGCGAACTGGACCCTGAGAAAGATTACGAGGAAATCGTCTTTCTGGTGGGTTCATATGAATATCCCTGGCTGCTGCGGAAGTCACTGGAGTTTGCGCTGTTCCGCACCTATGGCGTGCCGCACACCAGCCGCATACTCAAAGCAACCGGACAATTCGAGCGGCACGGGCAAAAGCGCTATGACGATACGACGCTGCTGCTGGCAGGCATCGCGGAAAAAGGCATCGACAGCGAGTACGGCAAGGCCGCTATCGCGGGCATGAATCGCTTTCATGGTCGCTATAACATTCAGAATCGCGATATGTTGTATGTGCTATCGACATTTGTGTTTGAGCCGATTCGGTGGCATGAGCGCTTTGGCTGGCGCACACCTACCCAGAAAGAAAAGCTGGCCAATTTTTACTTCTGGCGCGAGATTGGCTTACGAATGGGCATTCAGGATATTCCTGAAACGATAGCGGCATTCGAGTCGTTCAACATTGCCCACGAAGCAGAGCATTTCGTCTATGACGAGGCCAATCAAGTGATTGGTGAAGCGACGGTACGGGTTTTCCTGAACTGGTATCCCGTGTTTGTAAGGCCACTGGCGCGGGAAATCATCTACAGCTTTTTGAATGACCAATTACTGGAAGCATTTGGTTTCCCCAAACCGCACAGCGTGATCCGTTGGTTTGCGCAAGGGGGGCTATGGTTGATGGGCCGCGTGATGCGCTGGCTCCCACCCCGTCGCGCACCTTTCCTGTATACAGCAATTCCGACGCGCACCTACCCGCATGGCTATGAAGTCACCGAGCTAGGTCCAAAAGAGGCCCTTAACGGCGATTAGGTTCAGACAGCAGCCATAGAGTTGAGGCTGCCTGTCGCATACAAGGCTTCGCCCACACTGTTGGCAAAAATCAGGCGCGGGTGCAGGGATGTTACGCCCAGGCGTGAGAGCGTGTGGGCAATGCGGCGGGCCAATGTTGTGCGTACAGTGACAATGACAATTAAGCCAACCTGAATCGTAATCTGGTGGGAAGCCTGATGAAAGATTGTCAGGGCATCTTGTGGCAGGAAGCCTTCATTGTTGGTGAAATCGAGAATGAAATGACAGCGCCTGTCATGGTCACGCAGCAAACGCCCTGATTCTTTACAGGCAGTTTGCAAAGTGGACGCATCCCAGTCTCCCTGAAAGCTGAACAAAATTGCTTTTTTATCATCCGCTGCCCAACTGACCTCGATCATAGTGGCCTCTTCCACAATAGATGTGTTGATTACTGGCTATTTGTGTAACGTTAAAAATGATGAATTTGGATTCTTAGAACCCGCTTAGTGGGCTGTCATTGGATAATGTGCCTCGACGGAAGGTAGCCCTCGACGTTACACTACCATACAGGAGATCAACCTAAGAACGACGCTTCCTCGGCACATAAGCGACGCATTGATGTACAGACTGATTGGAGAAACCAAACGGGGCTATACCTTCCACGAGCGCATTGGCGTTGGTGGCTATGGGATGGTTTATCGTGCCCAACAGTTGGCCGTTGATCGCGATGTAGCGATTAAGGTCATTCTGCCGGAACATGCCCGTTCGGATGAGTTCAAGGCGCGTTTTGCCGAAGAAGCACGTCTGGTCGCCCAATTAGAGCACCCACATATCACGCCGCTATACGATTACTGGCAAGATGAAAGC
This sequence comes from Anaerolineaceae bacterium, assembly GCA_020634165.1. Taxonomy (GTDB): domain Bacteria; phylum Chloroflexota; class Anaerolineae; order Aggregatilineales; family Phototrophicaceae; genus Phototrophicus. The sequence goes on from JACKCF010000004.1 coordinate 161,203, forward strand.
GGTGCCTATCTTGTGATGCGTTACCTGCGTGGGGGCAATCTGCGCCAGATGCTGCAAGATCACGGTGCCCTTTCGCTGGCACAGACGACACGCCTGCTGACACAGATCGGCGAGGCATTCGCCAGCGCCCATGCCGCTAACGTCATTCATCGCGATTTTAAACCCGCTAATGTCCTGCTCGATGAGCGCTCGAATGCCTATTTGACTGATTTCGGCGTGGCGATGCGCATCCAACAGGTTGATGGCGGCGAACAGGAATCCGATGAGTTGGTCGGCACCTTTGCCTATTTATCACCGGAGCAAATCCAGGGCCGCGCATTGACGCCTCATGCCGACCTGTATGCGATGGGGCTGGTTTTGTACGAAATGCTGGCAGGTCAGCATCCGTATGGCGACGCCGGCATCAACGACCTGATCATCCATCAGGTTCGCGATCCGGTTCCGAGTTTACTCAAGCTGCGACCCGACTTGCCGGAGACGCTCGATACCATTATTCAGCGGGCAACCGACAAAGAACCCAAACATCGCTATCCTGATGCCCAGACATTTATTGATGCACTGAATGAACTCGCTCAGGCAGGTCGTCCGCTGCCCCTGCCACCGGTTGCGCGGCACCTGGAAACAGCCGATTTAATGATCCCAACACGGACGGAACGCCTCGGCAACCTTGATGGTGGCACCACGTCCAGCGGACGCAATCGGCGGTCGATGCTGCAAAATGTCCATGCTTTCTGGATTGAGGGTGTGTTGGAGCAGTCGCTGCATGGTGCCGCCATTATCGAACTGGGGATGACCCCACACATGGCCGCTGTCACCAATCCCTGGGGAGCTGTATTACGCCGCCCTGGCACAGAAGACCGAACGGTCGTCCCTGGCACACCCATTTTGCAGATGTTCGACCGCTTGAATGGCAAGCTGCTCATTCTGGGTGATCCTGGCAGCGGCAAAACGACCACCTTACTCGAACTGACGCAAGCGCTGCTGGCACGTGCAGAGCGCGATCAGCGGCATGCGATACCCGTTGTGCTCAATCTGTCATCCTGGGGGCAGGATCGCCAGCCCATTGATACCTGGCTGATCGATGAACTATCAAACAAGTATCAGGTGCCGAGAGCGATTGCTCGGCGCTGGGCAAAGCATGATGAGCTACTGCTGCTGCTCGATGGGCTGGATGAGGTCGCGCTGACCTATCGCGATGATTGTGTGGAGGCCATCAATACCTACCGCCAGGAGCACGGCTTCGTCGATGTAGTGGTATGCAGCCGCACCGCCGATTATGAAGCGCTTACGAATAGTCTGCTGCTTAATGGGGCAATCGTATTGCAACCGCTCACCAGCCAGCAGGTCGATGGCTACCTGTCACAGTTTGGTCCTTCCTTGACGACGCTGCGCAAGCAACTGAGTGCCGATGAAAATCTGGCGGAATTAAGCCGATCCCCTTTGATGTTGAGTATTATGGCGCTGGCCTATCGTGACATCACTCAGGATTCCCTGCCCCAGTTCGACAACCCGGAGGCCCAGCGCGCACATCTCTTTGATGTGTATGTGGAGCGCATGCTGGCGCGGCAGTCGGCGGATGCACCTTATTCTCGGCAGCAGGTTGAGCATTATCTCGGTTGGCTGGCGAGCCAGATGGTAGCCCAGGCACAAACCGTCTTCCAAATCGAAAATCTGCAACCCACCTGGCTGTTGGAACCTCAACAGCAGCAATATCGTAAGGCCCTGCTACGGGTCATGGTGGTCATCTGGGCGCTGATCTGGGGCGTTCCGCGGGCCGTTACGACGCCGCTGGCGCCACCAGGTGCTCCGGCCTGGATGAAGGGACTCGCCTGGGCCGCTGCCGGGGCTAGCTGGGGAACCGTACTCGGTACACGATTGATCAGATACATGGCATCAGCCATCGGAATTGGCATTGTCTTTAGCATCGCAGTTGCGCTAGAAGGAGGCATCGACCGCGAACTGGGCCAGATCGTGACGCGCATTCCTGGCGCACTGATTATCTATACGCTGGCGTTCGGATTTTCATTATGGCTGCTGCGACGTGGGCAGCATCACCCGATGCACATCCAACCTGTAGAAAGCGTGCGCTTCGTCAGGAAAAACGTCAAACCCTGGATGGTCGTCGCCGTGATTCCGGCAGGAGCCGTGACTTCGATATTGAACCGGATTGTGTTTGCGCGGCCAGATGTCACCACAGGCGAGCAAATCCTGGGCATTGTGCTCGGCAGTTTGATTGGCATCCTCACGGCGGGCTACCTGACAGGACTGACCAGCAACGTCGTCGGGCAGACGACGCGCCCCAACGAAGGCATCTGGCGCAGCCTGAGCAATGCGCTGCGTTTAGGGGCTATCGTGGCGGTCAGTTTTGGCGTCTTACTGATGGCATCCACCGTGCCTGTCAGCAGTTGGACCTTTGGCATCATGCAGGTGATCGTCACCGCATTGCCATTCGGGGCGGTCGGTGGTCTGATTTATGGCGGCTATACGGTCATCCAGCATGTCATTCTACGGCGGATTCTATGGCAAACGGGTGCCACGCCGCGCAATTATGCCCACTTCCTCGACCATGCCACACGGCTGATCCTGCTGCGAAAAGTGGGCGGCGGCTATATTTTTGTGCATCGCTATCTGCTGGAATACTTCGCGCAGAAGAACTAGCACGATTCAATGCTAGACAATCTGGTCGCGTTCCTCAGCCGTCTTCAAAACAGCCTGAATCGCTTCTACGAGCGCTAAGGCGGCTTCCGCACTAAGTTCGACGGCGACACGCGCGCCAGGACCTTGGGCTTCGTTGACAAAGTCGATATTCAGGGCATGCTCGAACGGTGCATTAAAAGGATGGTCATAAGAGACATTGGCTTCTTTGAGCGTAAACCAGCCCGTTTCCTTTTTGCCGCTGCCCTCGATTTTGACTTGCTGAACGATCATCGTGCACATGGGAAAACTCCTCAGAAAATTATATTGACCTAAACACATCTCACTTCGGGAGCTGATTACAAAACTGCTATTTCAGGTTCTTTTCAAGGAAGGCAAAGACCTTTTCCCAGCCATCCATGGCCTGGGCCTGACGATAGGCTGGACGATGATGATAGAAGAAGCCGTGTCCAGCATCATCGTAACGATGGAATTCGTAGTCCTTACCGTGCTTTTTGAGTTCTTCCTCATGCTGGTTAACCTGCTCGGCTGTCGGGCCGTGATCTTCATTGCCGAAAATGCCCAACAACGGCGCAGATAAATCGGCTGTGTAGTTGATAGGGCTAACGGGATATTTAGGCGTCAAATCTTCGGGAGCCATGACGACGCGCCCACCCCAACAATCGACAACGGCGTCAAACACATCCAGGCGGCAGCCAGCGAGAAATGCCTGCCGTCCGCCAGAACAGGTACCAAACACGCCAACTTTTCCGTTTACATAGGGCAGTGACAACAGATGGCGTGCCGCACCTTCCAGATCGCCCATGACCTGGTCATCAGCGACACCACCCTCCGCACGGATTTTGGCAGCGACATCTTCAGGGGTGCCGTGCCCGGCGCGGAAGTACAGATTGGGTGCCAGAGCAGCATAACCATAATAGGCAAATTTGCGCGTCGCCTCTTTGTACCACTCATCCCACCCTGGCATGTGATGAATAATGACCATCGCGGGGAATGGTCCTGGCCCTAATGGGCGTGCGAAGTAGGCGTTGATGGTGTCATGATTGGTGCCCTGTATCGTAACTGTTTCCGCAATCATGCCTTCGTAATTGTCAGTTGTGTACACGACTACCTCCTTTTTAAGTGCCAACAACGGGGAAATCTAACTTTCTGTATGGTGGGAGTGTAGCGCATAGGCCATAAAGAATGCGAAAACCAATACCTGGCCCATTTCCTGAACCTGTTTGCTCCCCAAAGCGTATAATTCAGTAGATAAAGCTTCATCACGCTAGGCCCCATCATGACGTCTGGAATTATTACTTTTTATATTTTGACAGTCACCCAGGTACTATCACTAATCGGCAGCCGAATGACGAGTATTGCTTTCGGCATCTGGTTGTTCCAGCAGACTGGTGACAGCGCCCCCGTCTTACTCGCTTCATTTTTTGTGATGCTCCCGCAAGCACTGGCGGGGAGTTTCGGCGGTGTCATCGCAGATCGATGGCCGAGAAGGCTGGTCCTCATGCTGACAGACACAGGTGCCGCAGTTGGCACTGCTCTTCTTCTGCTGAGTTTTATGTTAGGCACATTTGAAGTCTGGCAGCTTTATGTTGTGGCATTTTTACAGGGAGCGCTGGGTATGATGCAGCGTCCGGCGATGGATGCATCCATCACGATGATGGTACCCTCCACACATCGGGATCGCGCCAATACGCTGCGGTTGATGGCCGGGCCCGTCGCGGGGATTATCGCGCCAGTGTTAGCAGCCTTAATCTTCGCAACCTTCGGGCTTGTGGGTGTGATTTCCATTGATCTGGCGAGCTTTTTCGTGGCCGTCATTACACTGTGGTTCGTACGAATTCCTGAGCCTAAAAAGACCAACCCCAAGACAGGTCGTTCACATTTTCTGGATGACTCGAAAGAGGCATTTGCATTCCTGTGGAACGCTCGTGTTCTTTTTTTCATGATGTTTTACGCGGCAGCCCTGAATTTCTTCCTGGCCGGGTCTATCAATCTGGCTACGCCCTATATCCTGACCCTGACAGGCAGTGAAGAGACACTGGGCATTCTACTGGGCATTATGAACCTGGGTATGGTGATCGGTGGCGTGATCATGTTTGTACGCGGCGGGACGAATCCGCGTATTCATGGCATTATGCTGGGACTTATGTTCCGGGGATTGGCATTAGCAGTCTATGGTCTTGTGCGGACGCCGATTGCCCTGGCTTTCGCCGTGTTCTTCGTGTTGTTTAGCAATGCGCTGGTCGATGGCTCGTTTATGTCGATGCTGCAAAGCAAAGTGCCGCCCCACCTACAGGGTCGTGTGTTCGCATTGCTGTTCCAGATGATGAATATTGCAACACCACTTTCTCTGTTGATGACGGGTTATGTTGTGGATAATCTTCTGGAACCCGCAGTGAATACCCCTGGTTGGTCAGCGGTGGCACCACTGGTCGGCAGTCAGCCCGGATCGGGCATGGGATTGTTCATTATGGTCAATGGTGTGCTGATTTTCGTGATGACACTGGCTGTCTATCTCATTCCGGCAGTACGTCACAATGAACGCAAAATGCCGGACTACGCACCCTCTGGCGCGATCATTTAGTCGGTGTCATCGACCCATAGAAGCTTGATGCGTTCAGCAAAGGCACCGCGTTTTGAGCGTTTTTCTGTTTGCAACCGACTGATTTCTTCCGGCGACAGGCCATAGACTGAGACGATGGCATCCAGCACTTCATAAATATCGGCCAGTTCCTCGGTCAGATTGTCACCTGCTGCCAGCTCAGCCGATTCTTCCTGCAATTTCTCCAGCAGCAGTGAACGATATTCCCGTTCATCAGCGATAGATATTTCGCATGTTTTGCCGTGTGATGCAATGATTTCTGGAATGCGGTCTCGCACCAGTTTGTTGTAGATAATCCTGCCCATATTAGCTACTGAGTGCGCCAAGCATCTGCCGAAACGCGCTTTTGTAGTCATCGGCGATATCATAGCGGGGGCTACGGCGAATAGCATCCGGCGGATCAATTGCTTCGATCTGGGCGATGACAATCGGCTTGTGCGACTGCTTGAAGAACTCCCAGGCAGCCTTGACCTGATCGGCTCCGTTGCCGTTGCTTGAAAGTACCAGCACCATGCGTGAGCATTCTTTGAGAGCGGGATGCACACCACTGGACCAGTTGACATCCTCAGCGTTGTGGTCGTGCAACCAGACAGCCAGACCGCTTTTTTCGAGGTCACTGGCGATGCGCTGGGCACTTTCTTCATCGGCAGCAGCGTAATTGATGTAGACCGTATCACGGGCAAGCTTGGGCCGATGCCGACCGCTGCTTTCGCCTTCCAGCACGATAGCTTCCGGGCGGTTGCGCTCGTCGTGCATTTCAGTCTTGCCCATACGAAAGACAACGCCACCGCAGATCGGACAAGCACCGCGCGTGGCCGGTTGGCCCCGGCGCGTCCAGACAGCAGTGGCGCCTTCAATTTCTATGTGTTCCCGACATTGCAGGCAGTAGCCCTCAATCGGGTCCATTTCATCGGCATCAAAGTACTCGCCACTGTCGCTCATTGCGCTCTCCTGGAGGCTCACGGATTCAGAGCTATTATAGCGGCTTTTGCCTTGTGTGCAGGCGTCGATGCCAGATTTTTAGAAGGTCGTTAGCGGATTAGCCTTCACCCACAAATTTGATGGATTCCTGGTAGAGTGCAACATGCTTGCCATAGTCCTCAGCATCAGGGAGGTCAATTTCCAGCCATGCTTTCCAGACCGTGCCTTCTTCTGGCGAGAAAACGCTCATACCATCTTGAGAACCCACTAATTCATTCACGCGCTCTTCTGGCAGCTTGATTGAAATGCCTTCGCCACCAACGAAGCAGAAGATCTTACGGCCCACTTTAAAAGCAGGATAGCCAAAGGCCTTGCCATCCTTGACGCCGGGCATCCCCAGCAAAACATCATCCAGTTGTTCTTTAACTTCTTTGCGATATGTTGTATCCATATTGTTCCCTCTTTACTTATTTGAACATCTGTTCTATTATAGAACAAACATATGATATGGCAAGTGCAATACACCCTACAACAGATGGTTGTAGTTATTGTTGCAGGCTACCACGCTTCTGTTTTTCTTGTGTAAGAGGATTTTGACCGTTTTCTGAGAGTTGGAGGCGGGTTTTAATCGCCTCGTAATCCTGCTCCTCAAGGCGACTCATATCAACCAAATCGCGCATTGCATCTCTATAACCAGCGCGGTAGAGGTGGTAGGCATCACCCTCATTATTATGCTTACCCAGTGCGTAATAATGCAGCGCGATGTGTACAAAGAGTAGAGGTGTCCAGATCAACAGCAGCGGTACCCATTCACCCGTCGTCCAGGGATTGCCAAGGTTGTTGATGAGAATGAGTAACCAGAGCATGGTATAGGCAATGGCGTGTAAAGTCAGAAACATGTTCCAACCAAAGCGGGCAGGTAACCCCTTCGGAGCTTTGGTCATTCCATCACCTCCTATTGTGATATTCCCAGTATAAAGACGTTTATTAACATAGACACACAAGAATTGTCTGAGACTCCTTATACAATCCAGCGGTTTGGACACTCATAGAGGGCAAATCGCCGGATTTTCAGCAAAAAATTGACAATAAATAAAGTAATAGAGGTTACAATCTTGATATTTCGTGAAATGTAATGCGAAAAGAAATTTTAAATCAACAATCTTAACTATTCTTCAGCGAAATTTACACTATATTATGTAATATACGAGCATAAAGAATGAATCATGACTACATGACATTCGATAATCAATGCTCAACGCACGGGGAACGTCATCGGGGGGCCAAAAACCGGCTCTATCGCAAAAATCTCAAAACAATCAGTGAAGTTTAGCTTTGTGGCAATCGGTACAAACTCTAAGTTTCTGACGATCTATTGGTAGCTTAAATTGACATTATCCCAGAGGATTATCTCTGTTTAACTGAGGTTCAGTCATTTAATTCTCTCGTCGGTCCGTCTTCGATTGGTCGATTATCACTCATTATTATTCGCCTCGCGGCGTCCGATGAGAGTTCCTTTTGAAATCATCTTACATGTGTCCTCCTATCTGGCTGATGGAGAGCGTAACAAGCTCTCCATTTTTGTTTTTTGTGCCCATTCCAACAGGCTTTATCCAAAATCAATGCCTGATAGACATAGTTTATGATATTGTTTTTACGATCAATCATGTATTTGCAGGCTGAATAAAACGTGACGCGCATTCTTCATGATACCCCTAACCCCATTGGTCCAGTCCCCGCAGGATACCAGGCTGTTGACTATACGGTCGAGCTAGAAGCGCTGCCGCCCTGGGTGTTGTGGTCGGGCCTTTTGCTGATGGTCGTCCCAGTCATACCGTTTATTCTGTGGCATGGGTGGAATGCGTTCTGGGGACATTTCGCGATTGTGCCTTCAATCATCGGCTTCGTGGTGCTGATTGTCGCCCATGAAGTGGTCCATGCGATAGGCTGGAAGCTCACAAGCGGCCTGCCCTGGCGGCGATTCCGTTTTGGGGTTTTATGGCGGGTTTTAGCGCCCTATTGCCACGCTAAGGACCCGATGGCACTGACGCCCTATCGCATCGGGGCTGTGCTGCCGCTGTTTGTCACGGGTTTGCTGCCCTGGGTTATCGGCCTTGTTCAGGCAGATGCCACGCTGACAGTGGTAGGAGCCATGCTGATTTCTGGAGCCATTGGCGACATCTATGTGCTGTGGGTGCTTCGCGATTTACCTGCTACCGCGCTGGTTCAGGATCATCCCAGCAAAGCGGGTTGCATCGCCTATTTGCCTACAACCGACGCTCAACCGTCGGAGACTTTACGCAATTAAGTCGCACTGTTACAATGCGCCAACCTAAAATCCATTTGACGCGGTGATCGACGTCACCAGCCAAATCACAGGGAATATTGATGGTACATCCTAGTTTCAAAGTCAAAAAAGAAGAACTGCCAACGACCGACCTCACTCTGGCCGTAATCGTGCCGTGCTATAACGAGGCCGATAACATCAGCGAAGTGCTCAACCGCGTGCTAGCCGTTGAACTTGCTGATGAAATCATCATCGTGGATGATGGCTCTACTGATGGGACACTGGATGTATTACACGAGTTACAGACCAAGAATATTCCCAATCTGCGCATTCTTTACCATGAACGTAACAAGGGCAAAGGGGCGGCGCTGGTAACAGGCTTTAAGGCCGCTGAAAGCGACATCATCCTGATACAGGATGCCGACTTTGAGTATGACCCGCGCGAGTATCCCATTTTGCTGAAGCCCATTTACGAAGGCATCACACCGATAGTGTATGGGTCGCGCTTCCTGGGTGGTCCACGTAAGGCGATGAACTTCTGGAATATGGTCGCCAACAAGATGCTGACCCTGGCGACAAATGTACTCTACAACGCTATCCTCAGCGACATGGAAACCTGCTACAAAGTTTTCAAGCGGGAGCTTGTTAAGGATATGCCCATCCGCGCGCGCGGCTTTGAGTTCGAGCCAGAATTTACAGCCAAAATCCTCAAGCGCGGCATTCGTATTTACGAAGTGCCCATCAGTTATAATGGCCGCGAGTGGGATGAGGGTAAGAAGATCAAGTGGACAGATGCCCCTATTGCCCTGTGGACACTCCTGAAATATCGCTTCGTGGATTAAGCAGCATAGCCATTTTGTCACCTTGTCAGCGATATGCGCAATCGGTAGACTTCTGCTTGTAATAACGCAGCTTCAATAGACGATCATATGAGGACATCATGCGCCGACTGATCCTGTTTGTGTGCCTGATACTAACCTTTGCCCTAGTACCTGGCCTTTTCGCCCAGGAAAACACAATTGATGTTGATGCCCTACCACCAACACCAGAAGCGGTTCAGCCTGAACCCATGCGTGCCGTTGCAGATGCCGCCGATGGGCTGAACCTCATTGGCGATCTTTATATCGTTGATCCCGCCCGTCCAACCGTGATTTTGCTCCACCAACTGTATACAAATCGCACCAGTTGGCAGCCGCTTATTGGCTTGCTGCTTGGCGGCGGATACAACGTGCTCAACGTGGATATGCGCGGTTTTGGTGAGACACGCGGGTCTATCGACTGGAATAAGGCCATTGAGGATGTTGTCACCTGGCAAAATTGGCTGCGGACCGAAGTCGGTGTGGCTGATGCCATCTCCACGATTGGCAGCAGCATCGGTTCAACCATTGCCGTGCGCGGCTGTTCCGCAGACACAGCCTGCAAGACCGCCATCGCGATTTCACCAGGTTGGGAGTACTACCGCATTGGGCTGCGCCCAGCCTTAGAAGAAGAATTAGGTGATCGTCCGGCGCTGCTGATCTATGCAGAACGCGACCGTTGGCCAGCCCTGGGGATGCCAAGCATTCTGGAAGTGGCAAGCCCCGCTATTGAAACCTACATGTATGCTGGCAACGCTCATGGCATGAATTTGCTAAAGGCTGAACACCAGACAATGGTTCCGCTTATGCTTGAATGGTTGGCACGGCACGGCGGATAGTCTTCTTTGTTTTTTAGCGCTGGTCACGACGCGGACGGCCATCGATATTGCTGCTGGTACGGAAGCGATCTCGAATGGCATCCAGGCGGGAACGGGGTGCACTTCCTGCAAGGGGATCGCCTTCTGGGAAATCAGCGGCCTGCGTTGTAAAGCCACCGACTAACCGGCTATCTGGGCTTTCAACCAATCGGCGTAAGACAACCATCGTAATAATGGCGGTGATGGCAAAGCCCAATGTGAAAATGCCAATAATGCGGCGTGTCGCAGGCGGCGAGACAATCATCAGGAAGATGAGAATGACGCCCAGAGCCGTAAAGGCGGCAATCCGAAAGAAATCCTGCAAACGAACGCTGCCACCACCAGTCACACGCAAGGCCGCAACGCCAATGACGCCAAAAATCAAACCGCACATACCTGGCAGCACAACATCAAGAAGGCCCATCGCCCCAATTGGCGCTTCGGGTTGATTCACTGCCACACCCACCACTGAACTATAGCCAATGATAAACAGCAATCCGACCATCCAGCCGACCACATAGCCAGTCCGTTCCTTAAGGCTGCTTAGCGCCCAAATCGTTAGCCCAACGAACATCACCAGCAGCGCCAGGAACATGATTCCATCGCCTAGCAAGAAGCTCTGAATGAATTGTACGATGCTGTCCATAGATGCAGCCCCTATCCGGCCCCCAGTGGGTAGCGCTTTACGTGTTCATCATTATCAGCAGATGCCAACGCGCACATTATACATGCTCCAGATAGCAAAAACCTCCGCTTCGCCTGCTATCGCCCATTGGATGAGGAAATTTTTACGCATTTTACGGCTTGCTCTCATATATAAGACTACACTAGAAGCGTTTTTGCTTATCCAGCAAGGATGGTTATTTATATGGCAAAGCAACATCATCCCGTCGTGCGATTCGTCGATGCAACCTTTACCCTCATTGTCGGGCTGTATGGATTAGGCACGCTCGCCTTCCTGATTTTAAGGACCTTCGTCGGCGATGGCTGGTGGCCGATTGCACTTTATAACTCTATTGGACATCTCTTGTGGCTGCCTGCGTTTGGGCTTGTTTTTATCTGCCTGTTTGCTCGTAAGTGGTTGTTGACCCTGCTGATGTTTTTCCCAGTCGCAGCATTCATCATGACCTATGCCTGGGCGCTGCCGAAAACAACGGACCTTAACGCACGCGGGACAGAGGTCACGATCATGACTTTCAACATTCTGCATCGTGATGGTGATTACCGGGACCGTGCTCAGGCCATTCGCGAGTCCGGTGCGGATATTGTCGCTGTTCAGGAGTTGGACCAGGCGGCAGCGGCACGCTTCCAACAGGATTTAATCGACATCTATCCCTATCAGGCGCTGTATCCAGAGCGCTGGTACGCGGGCCAGGGCATCCTCAGCAAAATTCCATTTGAAGAGATGGATTACTGGCGCAGTGAAGTTATTCCCAATTCGTTTGGCTATCAGCGCGCAGTTGTTAATGTCGGTGGCTATCCCGTCACCATTTATAACCTGCACCTACTGCACCCAATGGCAGGCGGAACGTTCTTCGACGCGACCTATCGCCAGCTTGAAGTGACGGATGTGCTCCAGCGCACGCTAGCCGAAGAAGGTCGTGTCGTCATGGTCGGCGATTTTAATATGAACGACCTCAGCGACGATTATCGCCGCATCACAGAGCACTTCTCGGATGCACAGGCAACGCTCGGCGGTGGATTGGGTTGGTCATGGGGCATCCGCAAACGCGATATCCAACTGCCACCAATGATCCGACTGGACTATGTTTTTTACAATCACCTGGGCATTCGTCCGCTGGATATTCAAGTCATGCCGAACGGCGGCAGCGATCATCATCCGGTGCGGGTGACGATGGATGTTTACGATCCGACACTTTCTTACCCAGATTAGAGAGCTGGTTTACGGCTGCATGCCAAAATAGGTAGCGTATATGTCATCGTAAGTACCGTCTTCCATGATGTTCAGGATAGCAAGATTGATGATTTCACGATAAACGCTATCCTGGGCCAGGGCGATGCCATAAGATTCAGGGTCGAATATGTTACCGACGAGGTTGACCTGCCCGGCCCCTTCATTGGCGGCAAAATACATCAGAACGGGCGCATCGTAGACGATTGCTTCGGCATCGCCGTCTAACAGGATCGCATAGGCCTCTTCAGCAGTGCGACGAGTAACTGGCGTGATTCCACGGGACGTAAGCGCCTGTTGGGAGGTACTTCCTTCAAGCGTCACAACCATGCGCCCACGTAAATCGCCAAGATCATTGATGGTCCCCTGTATGTGCTGGACAGTCACGACACTGGTGACGCTGGCTGTGAAGTTGGCAATCAAGAATAAGCCCATGAACATCCAGATGATGGCCATCACCCGACCGGCAAAGCCATGCGGCGTCCGATCACCATAGCCAACGGTCGTCACCGTCACTGTCGCCCACCAGATACCTTCCCAAATCCCTTTGATGTAACCTGGCGGGACGTTGGGGTCACGATTACGTTCTATCAACCAATAGATATGGGCTGCAATCAGGATGATGAGGGCGAAGCCTGCAAATATCTGTAGCAATGCCGGATTCAAAAAAGCTTCTATCAATTGGAAAGGCGCGAGCGAGCTGTTTGGAACAGCAATTATGAGGCCGCTATTGTAGTAATCTTTGGAAAAATCGATGCGCTGTTCGCGCTCTGCGGTGATGCTGATGGCAGCAATAGCCGCATCTGTCTGGCGCGATTCTACAGCATCAATTAGCTCACCTACAGTTTCATAGCGCATCCATTTGAAATTGACACCGATCCGTCTGGCAATCTCATTCCACAGATCCACACTGAAGCCTGTCAGATTGCCTGCGTCATCTTCCATCACGAAGGGTTCAATCAGCTTGGTCGCCACGACCAGTGTATTGCCTATCTCTGGATGTGTACTCTCCTGGGATTGCGCTATGACGCGCGCAACTGGCATCAGGCAGATGAATACCAGCATCACAGCAGCGATTCTACGTCGTATCAAGTTGATTCCTCCGTTGTAGCCGATGTCTGCGCCTGACGAAGTAATGCCGCACGATGATCTTCCAGGCGCGTCTTTACCAGGCGAATATGTATCTTTAGCGTATAGACTGATCCCATAAACAGGAACGGCAGCGTAATGCGGTGGGTGACATCATGCTGCAATCGATCCAGTTGCTGCTCAGCATGCTCAGTTTCCTCAAGCGTCATCGTATCAATATGGCGATCAATAGCACTAATCGTCGTATACCAGCGCGTTGTCTGCAACTGCACATTGAGCGAATAAACCGGCAAGATCGACCGGAAGATGGTGTAAATGCTGAACAAGGGCAGCAGAACCACTATCAGGCGGTCAATGAAGGTAGCCAATACAAAGGGAAAATTCGATTCAAACCAGTTATCTCCCTCGCGCAGGTAGCGCCTTGCTTCGCTGTGCAGCGGCAGGTCTGTGAAGGCTGCCGAAGGGAATGTACCCGCCGCCTGCATCCAGTCCGCACCATGATGGATATGGATTGCTTCGCGCATCATCAGGCGCACCAGATTAGGATGGACATCGCTGCGCGTAACCAGTTGGGCTGTGACAGCCAGCAAATGCAGCTCTGTTGAAGGCACATTCGCCTGTAGGTCAAAAAGACCTTGCGGCACGGTCACATTTGACAGATATGGAAAACGTCCTGCATAAGCGGGTGCCCGCGAAAAATCAAATAATTTTAGTCCAGGGTCGAGCATCAAATCCTGAATGAAGGTCGCACGGGGAGATACGATGAAAAACGCTGCATCGACACCATCCAGTGTGATCTGCTGAACCGCAGCAATGGCACTGACTTTCAACAATGTCGAGTTTTCTTCTGTTATGCCATTGGCTGCCAGTAGATCCAACGCCACAGGCTGCACCCCGCTCCCTGTTCCCCCAATGGCAATACGCATTCCCTGGAAATCGCTCAGATACTGGGCTTCAATATCAGAGCGATAAACCAGCCAGATAGGTTCATAAAACACGCTGCCCAACGTCAGGAGGCTGCTGTTGTCAGCCGTTTCGTCGAGGGTGCCGCCCTGCACGAAACCAAAGTCAATCTCGCCCTTGCGCAGCCGATCTAAGGTCTCAACTGATCCGGCACCTGGTACCAGTTCGACAGAAATGCCCTCAGATTGCATATAAGCCTGGTACTCCAAGGCATACTGATAATAGGCGCCTTCGATGCCGCCTGTGCCGATCTTAAAGAACGTCGGTGGCAGGGGCCGCACCGAAAGAATCAGTAAAGTCACAATCAGCAGGAAAAAGGCGAGAAAACCATAGCGCAGCCAACGACTGAAGGATTCCGTCACTCAGTATGCTCCACTTATATTACAATTCGGTATGTCTGATACAGACTATCATACCGTTCTGTAATCCTGGTGCAAGCCATCTTAAGAGCTATGTACCGCCACGAAGGATCAAAATAAGGATACTGAGTGTGATCACACTGAGCAACGTGCTGGTAAATGTCACGGCAGAGGTGAATTCGGCGTCACTACCAAACTGGGTTGCCAGGGCGCTGGAAAGCACGGCAGTCGGCATGCTGGCCTGAACAACCGCTACGTTGAACGTTACACCTGTCAGGCCAATGAGGGTCGCGAGGGTTAAGCCGATAAATGGCGCAATCATCAGGCGGATGCCGGTTGCCACCAGGATTGGACGCAGACGACCTTGAAGTTTGACACGGCTCAGTTGTAGCCCCAGCAAAGCTAACATCCCCGGAATGGAGCCATCGGCAGCGATGTTGATAGCCCGTTCGAATGTTTGCGGCAGCATGAAGTCAGGATCGCTGTGGCGCATGGCATTGGCGATGAACCCCGCAATAGCGGCATAGCCAATCGGCACTTTGATCACGTTCATGAAGGCATCACGGATGGTCCCCTTGCCGCGTGATGCAAAAAATACCCCCAATATGTTGCCGATACCCGTGTTGAACACATATGCCAGAATCGCAACCTGACCGCCCTGTTCGCCAAAGGCGAAGGTATTCAGTGGAATACCGTAATTGGCAGCATTCACCAGAATGATGCTGAGGACAAAAGCGCCTTCCATACGAGCATCGAACCCGCGAATACGTGAATAAGCCATGCCTATGCCAGCCATGATGCCCATCGCACCAAGCACCACAAACGCCACCCCGCCCAACTCACCCGCTGTGATCTCCGTGTTATAGATGCCCCGAAACACCAGTGCAGGAATAAATAAATAGATCAAAAAAGGCGATAAGCTGCGCGGATCGGGCTTGAACTGACGCGATATGTACCACGCCCCACCAATAATCAGGAAAATTGGGGCGATGACGGTCAGCATGATTTCCAGGAGGCTTAACAGCATGTCGGACTCCACAAGTGGTAGAAACTGGGTCTAAAATAAGCGTACAATGGCAGAGTGTACCGCCAATGCCTGCCAGATGTTAGCCGCCTCCCTGACCAATCAGTGACAGGTTTTAGCGAGATACCAGCACAATCGTCTGGCAGTGGCTATAATGGGTACACATGCAGGAATATACGATGCAAGTAAAAGGAGCGAGGATCGTGGTAGATAACATCGGTATTGATAGCCTGATTGCGAATGAATTTGCCGTCGAGATCAATGGCGAACCCATGAGTGGCGTATTCAGCGTTTCCGGCCTGGTAAGCTTTATGCTGGATAGCGTTGGCAAGCGCGTCTATCCGTCGTTCAGCCTATCCAAGATGGTCCAACGCAACCCCAAGAATCCGTTCAACGTCTGGTTGCAGGAATCGCAAAAAGGTGACAAACCCACTCGCGACATTGCCATCCTGGCGATTGATGATGGGGTACCCACCCGCCGCTGGCTGGCCAAAGGCGCGTACATCAAAGCCGTTGAGTACTCCCGCTTTGATGAAGCCTCCTTCGAGATGGTCGCAGAAACTGTCGAGATTGCTTACGAAACGATGGAAGAAACGTTTTTGACTAACGGCTAAATCGCAATAGCAACTCAGTATGGAAGGGCGCTGCATAGCGCCTTTTTTATTTGCCATTTTCAGGCTGTGGCCGATGTTTCAGCCGATGCACCAGCCACCAAAACAGCAGAGCTGCGATTACGAACAGGCTCAGCCCTTGATGCAGGCTACTCAGTCCGAACGCCTCGGCAATCAATGCGGTGCCGAAATACACCAGCAAGCCAATCGTAAAAACAATCATGGTGTGGGTCATATTCGGTCCGAGTGCGCCCAATCGGCCAAAAATGTAGACCAATACATTCAGGCTGAGGACGAACGTGCCATAGAAGGCAACTAGAAAAGCCAGCGCGTGCCAGGGGCTTTGTTCGAGGGCAGAGAGCAGCAGCGGTCCATTCACAGTTGCCCAGAACAACCAGGGTCCAGGGCTGACGGTGTTCATCAGCAGCGCCGGAATGAACACACGCCAGTCACTAACTTCTTCTTGTTTAGGTGTAGCAACAGAAGCCTCTTGTGGGCCGAAGTCGCTGCCTGCACGGAGCTGTTTGTAAGCTCCCCAGGCAATAAATAAAAGTAAGCCGCCACCTGTTAGCCGAATAGCCTGAATCGCTGCGTCTGGCAATTGGCCCAGAACAAACACCACCAGCGGCACGATGAATGCATCCGTGATGAGCGGCGAGAACGTGACCAGCATACCCCGCCGCCAGCCATAGCGCAGGGTCACGCTCAGGATGTAGGCTTGCAACGGCCCTGGCAGCAGGGTCGCCGTCAGGGCCAGACTGATGCCCGGAATGATGAATTCGGTCAGCACATCAAACTCCAAAGCGATAGTCTACGCACATCCAAATAAAAAGGACACCGTGGTGGTGTCCTATATTAACTGCGGAGAGGGTGGGATTCGAACCCACGTGGGCTGTTAACCCTCTCGCTTTCCAGACGAGCGCAATAGGCCGCTCTGCCACCTCCCCAGTTAATTGGTCCATATTATAAACATTTTGGACCATGATTGACCATAGTCAATTGAAGCAGCAACTCCAAAAAAGGACATTAATCCGCTGTGACGATGCGATAGGCGGCGCGCAAGAATACATAGCTAAAGACTGCGGGCAGCAGGATCGGCAGCACAAAATCCATCAGGAAGATCAGATTGGCATTGGCTTCTATCGTAGGAATCTGACGAGCGAGGTTGAGCAGCAGCACATAGAATGCGCCCAGGGCAACCGTCGCGCTGATTGCTGTGCTGCGATTGGGGGCCACAACGCCCACCAGTACCGCCAGCGAGCCGATCATCACCGGCTCCAGAATTATGCGCAACAGCGATACCACAATCGACAGCAAAATCATGAACACTGAAAGCAGCGCATTTTCCGTAGGCGGCCATACGGGCGAATACATGCTGTAGAGAATGGGCGGTCCAAACAACACCGTAATCTGGGCGACCAATGCCAGATCATCCATGCGCTTCCACATAGCGGCGGCAATTTTGCCCAGGAAAATCTGCTCAAGCGTCATCGGGGTGGTGCGCAGCAGGTTGATTGTCTTGTTCTTCATCTCGTCCTGCATATTATGGGCCGCTGTCTTGGCGACAGTGAACAGGACGTGAGCATAGAGGACCATCGATACCGGAACCAGCATAATCGACGCCAGGAAGAGCAGCAGCGTGATATGGACAATCGGCTGCCAGATGAGGCCGAACAGCAGGATCATCGCCCAAACACCGAAGATTACCAAAATGGGACGCATCGCTGGTGGCACTGTATGACCACCCAATCCCAGATGACGTCGCACAATCGGGTTGGTATTACGCGCCCAGTACGGCACAATCGATGTGGCGCGCTCCATGAAGGTATCAAATTCCTGCCGATTAATGGCCATATCTCAATCCTCAAAATCGGATAGCCGATTATAGGTCTTGCACAGTCTGCTTTCAAGCGAGAGCAACAGCATCAGCGTTTGAGATCGCAGATGCCCTTTCCTTAGAGCGACCTGCCCACTGTAGCACCGATTTATGAAAAACGTATCAAGAAGAAACTTCACCTCATTTATGGTATGCGACGTACAAGGGCTAGAGAACGCTCTGCTATAATGCGCCAAAGACACAGCAGACAACAGGCTGACGCCCATAGAAAGCCGCCACATCCATGACACAACCCTCAACCATAGATCAGGCAGATTATGCTGGCCGCTCATTCTGGGAGGATCGCGCGCGGCAGTCTGTCGAGCGTGTGATGACTATCGAAGGTCAACAATCAGCAGAAGAAACAACGCTCTCAAAAGAGGATCAGGCCCTTTTGGCAAGAGGCGGCAGCCGCATGGTTGCAGTCTATATCGGCAAACTACAGAATGACACAGGCGCGGCATACGAGCAGCTCGATAAAGAGTTACGGCGCTTCAACCTGTTCGCGATGTTCCGGTGGCACGGAGCGCCAAGTGACGGTAAGCATCAGATCATCCTGGCGAGGGGCCGTGCAAGGAAGCCGAAAGCGCTCCCCAGGTGGCCAGCCGCCTTCCTTTTCTTTCTGACGATCCTGAGCGTACTGTATACGGGGCTGATCGTCAGCACAGGTGTCATCAGCCTGACAGACGAGGCACTGGCAGAGACCATCATGGCGCAGCCGATCCTCAACCTATGGCGCGGACTCCCTTATGCCTTTGCGATTCTGGCGATTCTGGTTCCTCATGAGTTGGGCCACTGGCTGACGACCCGCCGCTACGGCATCCCAGCATCACTACCCTATTTTCTACCATCATTTATGCTCAGCCCGTTTGGGACATTTGGCGCGGCCATATTACTGCGCGGAACACTGCGTAATCGGCGAATGCTCTTTGACCTGGGAGCATCCGGGCCGCTGGCAGGGTTGATATTCGCCATCCCGATATTGATTATTGGGCTGGCAACCTCGCCTGTCATTCCGCTAGAGCCAGGTGGCCTACTAGAGGGAAATTCACTGCTGTACGCAGGGGCCAAGGTTCTGGCATTTGGGCGATTTTTGCCGGATGGCCAGCATGACGTAATGCTGAATTCATTTGCCTGGGCAGGCTGGACTGGATTGTTTGTCACGGCACTCAACCTGATCCCGCTAGGGCAGCTTGATGGCGGACACGTGCTCTACTCACTGATTGGACAACGTGCTCGCAAGTTGTTCTTGCCAATTCTGCTCATCATGACGTTTCTGGCACTGTTTGTGTCGGCGGCGTGGGTCGCCTTCGCGATTATGCTGTTCCTCGTTGGCCGTTACTACGCCGTCCCGCTGGATGATGTCACCCCGCTGGACCCATTCAGACGCAATCTGGCGATCTTTACCCTAGTTGTGTTTGTACTGGTCTTCATCCCTAACCCGATTTACAGCCTGAACGAGCCTAGCGGCCTGCTTGGATTTTTAATGACCAGCAGTATGATGATCGTTTCTCTACAAAGAGCTGTTTTTTCGCCTTTTCTACGCACGTAAAGCACCTCGGATGCTATGCCAAAATCAGTGCGCTACGACGAATTTGGCAAATTGCAACAACACGCATAGTCGCAAATCAGAACTTTGGTGCATTCTACCAAAGAAGCACAGCACACAAATTGCTCCCCAAGCCCAGTTTTTGCCCTATATATGGCCATTTTGTCTACAATTCTCATTCCAACAGCCACTGGAATTAGTCACCAATGCGTTGATTAGGTCCTTCGCTAAATATCAGATTGTGCATGCTGCCTAATTTAAGGCTCATATTTTGGTCAAATGGCATGGCCAATTTGTGTTAAATAGCTCAATGCCCCTGAATTATGCTCATCAACATCATTTTTATAAATTACCGACAAAAAACGATTTGTGTTTTTCAGCACAATATGAGGTGATTGGTGATTTTGTTCAACGCTATATTGCAATCAATGCAAAGCAAAGCCAGTTTTTGTAGGATATAACCATACTTTGGGGGCCAAAGATGCGTAAGCGTACACTGTTATACCGTATCATCTCTATCGGGGTTGCTCTCACCTTCCTCTTTATCATGGGGATGTCAAGCATTGCCCAGGATGACACTTCGT
Organism: Anaerolineaceae bacterium; assembly: GCA_020634165.1. Lineage (GTDB taxonomy): Bacteria > Chloroflexota > Anaerolineae > Aggregatilineales > Phototrophicaceae > Phototrophicus. Next base: position 181,349 of record JACKCF010000004.1, read on the forward strand.
CTGAAGGCGAAACGACTGTAGAAGAAATCATGCCAGAAGAAGCTGCGGCACTGACAGCCGAGGTCGTCCAAGGTAATCTGGATGCGGTCTGGATTCTGGTTGCTGGTTTTCTGGTCTTCTTTATGCAGGCGGGTTTCGCCATGCTGGAAGGTGGCTTCATCCGTCACACGGGTGTGGTCAACTCTCTTGCAGAGAACTTTATGGATGCCTGTATAACGGGTATCGCCTTCTTCGTCATTGGCTACGGTATCGCCTATGCAGCAACTGGATCACCATTGATCCCCACGCCTGTACTGGCTTTGGGTGGCATCAATGGGACTGCCGAAGGCGACGGCATGGAATTCGTCAATTTCTTCTTCCAGTTCGCCTTTGCGGGTGCAGCCGGCACGATCGCAACTGGTGCTATGTCGGAACGCACTGATTTCCGGGGCAAGCTGATCTACAGCGCGATTCTGGGTGCTTTTCTCTATCCGCTGGTCGTTTACTGGACCTGGGGCGGCGGTATCCTCAGCTCACAGTTCGGCTTCCTGGACTTCGCTGGCAGCACCATCGTTCACCAATTCGGCGGTATTATCGCTCTGGTTGGTGCCATTGTTGTTGGCCCGCGTGTGGGACGTGTCTTCGGCAGCGCTCCGCGCCCGTCCAATTTCGGCCTGGCCGCGCTCGGTACATTCATTCTGTGGTTCGGTTGGTACGGCTTCAACGTCGGTTCCACATTGGGCGCTGGCGATCTGAACGCACTCGGTCTGGTTGCAGTCAATACAACGCTGGCTGCCTGTGCTGGTGCACTGTCCGCTATGTTCTGGGTCTACCTGTTCAAGGGTGGCAAATGGGACCTCGGTTTCATGCTCAATGGGTCGCTGGCTGGTCTGGTCGGCATCACCGCTGGCTGCGCCTTCGTTAGCCCGATTGCTTCCATCATCATCGGCATCACCGCTGGTATCGCCGTTGTCCTCGCAGTCGATGTTGTCGAAGCAGCCAAAGTCGACGACGGTGTCGGTGCCTTCGCTGTTCACGGCGTCGGCGGTATGATCGGCTCACTGGCCATTGGTTTCTGGGGCCTGCCGGAACTGACCGGTACCGCAGGTGGTCTGCTGGTCGGTGGTGGTGTGGACCTGCTCGTCAGCCAGATTATCGGTGTTGCCTGGGTCGCAGTTTTCGCAGTGGTCACCGGCTCGATCATGTTCGGCGCGATCAAGGCTCTGGGCCTGCTCCGTATGCCCGCAGCCGCCGACGCTGTTGGTATCGATGTCTACGAACACGGTGCCTCAGTCTGGCCTGATATTCTGCCAATCCCGGAAGAATCCTAACCATCTGCGAACACGCGCAAATCTAAAACAAAAGGTGGTGCCCGTTGGCATCACCTTTTTTGTTGCTATCTCCCCAAAGAATGGGGGATTGTCATCGATTCTCTATCATTACCGAGTATACTCAGATTGGGACTAAGGCGCTGCCGCATGCTAGGAGATGGTGATGAAGCTCGACAATGTACCTGCTCAGGTGATGGATACAGTCGAAAGAGAATTGCTCGAAGGCGAAGATTTACTATGGGTCGGCCAGCCGAATCCAGTCAGTGCGGCTATCGGCCCGACGTTGCTACGCGATCTATCACCACTTCTGATTATGGGTGGGTTCTTCTTTGTGTTTTTCACGATTATGGCCCGCGAAATTCCCTGGGATGAGTTTCCTTCGCAGTTTATGCTATTGCCGCTGGGTGTTGTGATGCTTACCAGCCTGTGGCCCATTCTCTCGCGCTTTCTGAGTGCAACGCGGTCTGTCTATGCCATTACAGATCGGCGCGCGCTCATCATCGATGGCAACAATGTTAAGTCCTATGGTCCCGATGATATTGAGTTCATTGAGCGCAAGATGCGCGGCCAAGACAGCGGTGATATTCTGTTCGCTAATGAGATCAGCACGCATTACAATTCATCGAACCACCGCTCGCGCGTCACAACGCGCCCGATTGGATTCCTGGGTGTCGAAAATGTGCGCGAGGTCGAAGCCGTGATGCTGCGTACCTTCCGCGATATGGACGATAACTTCGACAAGCGTAAGCGCCACCTGGATGAGGGTGAAGCTATATACGAAGATGATGGCTACAAAACATCTTCGCAGCGGGCCTCTTACAACAAATAAGATCATCCAGCTTGCACAAAGAAAAACGCAGCCGATATGGCTGCGTTTTTTATCTGATGCTATGGCTGGCTTACTGAGAATCTTCCCGCAGGAAGAAGTAGTACTCCATGATGAACTTGGTCAGTGGCGCCGCGACTGCCGAGCCTTCACCGGCATTTTCGACCATTACCGCTACGATAATTTCAGGATTAGGCGATGGTGCATAACCGATGAACCAGGCATGTGTACCCGGATTCGCTGGGTCTTCGGCTGTGCCTGTTTTACCACATACACCGATGCTCAACAGTGGTGAAGGGTCATAGCTGCTGTTGAAAATATGCGCTGCCGTACCACTGCTCCGATTGGTCGTGACTTCGCACAGGCCCTTCTTCACCATGTCGATGGCTTCCTGGGGCACGTCCAGCGTACCCATAACGTGTGGTTCAGCGACGAATGTGCGTTGGTCGAGGATGCCGCGTTCGCGCACCAGTTGTGGCTGATAGCGCGTACCATTATTGGCAACGGCTGCATACAGATTGGCCATCTGTAAGGGCGTCACCTGAACTTCACCCTGGCCAATGGCCATGTTCACCGCATCGGAGTAGCCCCAGGGTATGTTGCGATTGGCAGCTATCCAATCCGGATCAGGAATCAAGCCAGGGTCTTCAGGGATATCTTGCAGACCTGTTGGCGACCCCAAACCAAAATGCTGTAAATAATGTGGCAGCAGATAAGGGTCAACTTCGTTCATCTTGAAGCCAACATCATAAAAGCAGGAGTTACAGCTCACACGCAACATGCCGCTGAAATCCACTCGACCATGACCAGCCGGATTCCAGTCACGACGAATATCACCGTTGTAATTCCAGGTGCCGATGCTGGTATAAGTGTGGTTGTAATCGAAGATGCCACTATCCAGGGCGGCCATCGTGTCGGCGACCTTCATGACCGAACCGGAAGGATATGTGCCCTGAACTGGACGATTTAAGCCTGGTGTCGCTTCATCAGTGTTGAGGCGCTCCAGTTCGCTGTTGACCACATTGCGGGCAATCTGCGGGAAAGGCGTCAGCGCATTGTTGTTATAGGTTGGGTATGTCACCATCGCCAGGATTTCACCCGTATGGACGTTCATGACAATCGCCGAAGCACCGCGCGACTGCCGTCCCCACCCATCGGCTGCTTCCGCATAAGCCCGCTGAATCAGATAAGCGACAAATTCTTGCAGATCATCGTCGATGGTTAGCCAGATGCTTTCAGGCAGTACTGTTTCCACCTGACTGAGCGTGCGAATACGGCTGCCATCGGCCCCACGCAGTATAAGCTGACCGCCAGGGGTGCCGCGCAGCACCTCATCCCAACTGGCTTCGACACCACTCTGACCGATGATGGTTTCCTGGTCGAAACCCTGCCGGATGAGGTCATCGACCTGATCCGGGGAGGGATAGCCCACATGCCCGATGATATGCGGCAGCAGTTCACCACGTGGATAGCGGCGCACTGACTGCCCACTGAATGTCGCGTTACAGTCTCTTTCCAGCGCCTCACTGTATTGCTGGTATTCCGGCGGCTGCATGGCGCCAATTTCCAGCACCCAATTATTGCCGGAGCGATTGAACAGGGACTGCAATTCTTCAAGCGTTTCGCCCGTCGCTGTAGAAAGCGTATTCATACAGATGGCAATATCGGGGATATTTTCTGGGATGACCTGGGTGACAACGACGGTGCCGTTCTGATCGGCCAGAACATCGCCATCGCGATCATAAATATTGGCGCGGCTGGGTTGGTTTGAAATGAAGTTGATCGTCGCGCCGTTGTTCATCTCACGGAAGATGTCGCCAACTGTCCAGGCGACGCGCCACTCATTGATACGCGGGTCAATCACCAGATGCAGTTCGCGTCCGGTATCGCTGAAGTCATCCAACACATCAAGGTCGAAATCGACATCGTAGTTCAGCACCACATACTGGTTGCCTTCGCGCAGCATCGCCCGCTGGTGCGTTTCCAGGCCAGTGAGCGTCATCAGGGCATGGATGTCCTCATACAGCGACACGAAATCCGCCTGCGGTGTGGCTTCCTGGGCAGCGAAGGTAATCATTTGATACATGGCCGCGAAATCATCACGTTCCCACGCATCCAGATACAGCGTGGCAGCCCGCTGCGCCGAAACCATATCGATTGCGGGTGTCGCCGAGGGAATGAGCGTCGGTAGCGGCGCTGCAGACGCATGATTATTGCTGCAACCAGCCGCCGCCATCATCGCAGATAGAGCTAATACAAGGGTGACAAACAGACGCTTCATAGCGCAGATGCTTTTTCACTATTAAAAAACGGTCCATCACCTGAAATTTCAGGGATGTTATTTACTCAGTATACAGTCAGTCGACAGTCGACAAAAGCAGTTTTACACACCGACTCGTCAACTTTTAGCTTACAAAATGTTACAGAGCGCCCTTATTGGGCCTAGCTAAAGCGACGGCGCAGGTATTCCAGCGCTACTTTGTCGATTTGTTTGGGTGTACGGTCCGGGTCCCAGCGCTCTTCCAGGTTTTCATTGCCGATCAGGCTCCAGAACGCCTGCTGCGTCAGCGCATCCCAGGACCCATCGACCTCACCTGCCCAATAATCCTGCTTGAGCATGATGGTCTGCAATTCACGAGCAATGGCTTCGTCAATCTTGACGAGGTCACTCTTTTTGGGTGTGCCAAAGAAGAGATGGTGCGACTCTACCAGGGTTTTGAGCTTCTTAATTGGGGCTTCGTCATCATCGACGCGCAGGTCGATATAGCGGTCATTATCACCACCATAGCCACCATTTTCCTTGACAACGAGCACGCCCGATGACTGTTTACCACGACGATCCCCACCAGCGGCACTACCAGCCAACAAAGCCGCCACCAGACGATCCGCCAGCTCGCCTTTCGCCCCAATAAAGCTGTCACTCATGGCATCCAGCACATCGGAACCCGTCAGGATGTTGCCCTGTACGCAAAAACCATCCCCCAGCTTATGTCCGGCCCATTCATGACATTCACTGCCCGTATGCGCCGCAACATGGCCATTACGGTCAATCAGGCCAACCTGGCGCGATTCCCGTTTAGGGTCATCGGCCAGCATTTCAGTCAGTGCTTCCGAGGCGCTTTTTCCGGAAGCCATCAGATCCAGGCCCGTCGGCCCGAAGCCGACTTTAGCAAAGCTCTGGGTCGCAACTGCACCGGCACCGGCCCGCGCCCAACTGACAACTGCCGCAGCCGCCAGGAACTTACTGGCGACCGCTACCCCCCAGGCTTGTTCTTCAGGGTCATATGCCACAATTGAAAAAGTATTCAGGTGCATAACGACTCCCCAATGTGCAGATTAATCTGCTGTGTGTGTGGGTAATCGGCTACTCCCCGGCAATAGCGGAGTAACCTGGTTTGCCATCAAAGGTATAGAGATGTTCTGTCTTAATGAAGTCCAGGCCAGCCATATCAAAGCGCTGTAGCAGCTCCAGAATTTGCTGATGCGTGACTGCCTCACCATCAGCACTTTCAAAACGGCAGCGCCACTGATCGACGAAAAACGCCGCATGAGTTTCCCCTGGATAGACGCTCTGGCCCCGATTGGTGATGCTCAACAACTTGAGATCATCGGTATTCACAGAGGATTCCAACAGCTTGCCCAACACCTGCGGATCACGGTTTGCATCTGTCCAATCAAGAAAGATATCAATGCCAACCAGCGCTTTTTCAGCAGTGATAGACGTAGTCAACATGTGGGCGTCCATCGGGCTTTCGTGGCCATAATGCACAGGGCGCAGACGATCCGGTTGGCGGCCTAACCGTGCAATGACGGCTTCGGCAAAATCCATCGTATCCACGCGCTGAACGCTGCGGCCTTCCTGGTAAATGTCGCCCGTGTGGATGCCGTCCTCGATGGTGGTCAGCCACGCATTATGCAACACTTCAGCGACTTCACCCTGGCCAATGTGAATCAGCATCGGCACAGCCGCCAGCAGCAAGCCTGACGGATTGGCAATGCCCCTGCCAGCAATATCGGGCGCGCTGCCGTGAATCGCCTCGAACATGGCCATTTCTTCGCCGATATTCGAGGATACTCCCAGACCCACCGAACCTGTTAATTGGGCCGCCACGTCCGAAAGGATATCGCCATAGAGGTTGGGTACAACCACAACATCGAACTGCTCCGGCTGATCTGCCAGTTTGGCGGTACCAATATCGATGATCCAGTGCTCGGATTTGATTTCCGGGTATTCTTCGGCAATTTCATTAAATACTTTGTGGAATGTGCCATCGGTCAGCTTCATGATGTTGTCTTTGGTGAAGCACGTTACTTTGCGACGGGCATTCTTGCGCGCAAATTCAAACGCATAACGGACAATGCGCTCGCTGCCTGGGCGTGAAATCAGCTTAATAGATTGGTAGACCTCGCGTGTCTGGCGATGTTCGATGCCTGCATACAGGTCTTCTTCATTTTCACGAACGATGACGATGTCCATCATCGGATGACGGGTGTCGATAGCGGGATAGTAGGAGGCACATGGGCGCACATTGGCATACAGGCCAAAGGCGGTACGAATGGTCACGTTGAGGCTTTTATAGCCACCGCCTTGCGGCGTCGTGATGGGCGCTTTGTAAAAGACTTTTGTCCGTTGCAACGAATCCCATGCGTGGTCGGTGATGCCAGCCTTATGCCCGCGCAAATACACCTGTTCACCAATTTCTATGGTTTCAATATCCAGGCGCGCACCTGCTTCCTGCAAAATCAGCAGGCTGGCTTTCATAATCTCCGGGCCGATGCCATCACCATAGGCCACCGTTATCGGGACGTTGCTCATGTAGACTCCTGTAATAGCTGCTTATCGCTGGCGTGTTTGACAACACGAAACATGCTTGTGTATTCAGCCTATCCTAATCGCTTTCCCCAACGATTGGCAGACCAGAAGGCCCATTGTATCGAATGCCTGCGACTGCCACCAGACTGCTGTGGTCCTATAAAAAATGTGAATCACGCTATAATCAAGCCGTTATTAAGAACATCGCAAAATAGACCCCCTGGAGAAACGCATGTTTAAGAGATTGGCTCACATCAACATTGGCGCGACGGACTTAGCAGCAAGTGAACGCTTTTATACTGAAATCCTGGGCATGACAAAAGCCTTCGACTTTGAAAAAGATGGTGAACCTTTTGGCTTTTATGTCAACGCAGGTGATACAACCTTCATTGAGGTGTTTATCCATCATGATCCGCCGACCAGCGATAATATGATGCTGAAACATATCTGTCTGGAAGTTGAGGACATCGACGAAGTTGTTAATACCATTCGCAGCCGAGGCTGGGAAATCACTGATAAGAAGATGGGGGCCGATCAAAGCTGGCAAGCGTGGATCACTGACCCCAGCGGCGTCCGCATTGAACTAATGCAATACACAGATAAGAGCTTCCAGTTCACGGGCGAGACCTGCAAAGTTAACTGGTAGAACAAGACTTTCTGAGATTGTATTATGGAAAAGCTGATTCTGGTCGATCCCAATCTGGGCGTGTGCGAAGCATGGTATTCCTATTTTGATGGGCTGCCAGATGTTGAAATCGTCAATCTTCCATTTGAAAGACTGCCTGAATTCGATTGTATGGTCAGCGCCGCCAATTCACATGGATTGATGGATGGCGGTGTGGATGCTGCCATTACACGCTTCTTTGGTGAACAACTGATGCAGCGCGTCCAGGCACGCATACTCGATGAGTACCTGGGTGAACAGCCTATCGGCACGTCGATGATTGTTGAAACAACCCACGAAAAGCATCCATTCATCGCCCATACACCGACTATGCGCATCCCGCAAGATATCCGCCATACAGATCATGTCTACAGCGCCATGTGGGCGATGCTGTTAGCTGTTCGTCAGCATAATCGGACGTCGGAACGCAAAATTCGCATCGTGGCCTGTCCGGGGCTGGGCACACTTACCGGGCGGGTACCATTTCCCGAGGCTGCACGTCAGATGGCGCTTGCTTACAAAAACTACCTCGACCCCATGACTTACATTAGCTGGGGGCATGTCACAGCACGGCAGAAACATATACGATTCGGCGATTTCTTAGGCTTTCGCACGCCGATGGATGAATAACCCGTATTCAGCTAAACAGCTTTCGCAACACATTATCTCTACAATAATCACAAAGGCGTTCCACATGGAACGCCTTTGATGTTGCTATATCTAAACAAACGCATAATTCAGCTCCTGTGTGTAAGGAAATCGAGGTATCTCAATACAATTCGGCAAAAAACGTACTAATCTGTACATAGACAACGACGCTTCCAAAACAGCCCCGAAATTCCTTATTGATACTTCTATTGCTAATTTAGGGATAACCCCATGACCTACACTGTTTCCTGGTATGACACAGAAAAAACCATCCTGCGTCTGGACATACGCGACAAAAATACCTGGGATGCCTGGTATGTTGCCGTTGATGAAATGTGCAAAGAACTCAGTACCGTTTCTCACCGAGTTGACCTGGTTGTTGATGACCAATCGGGCATGCCGCAAGGTAATCCGTTACCGCACCTGCGCAATACCTTAAGCAAGCTCAGCAAATACGAACATCTGCATACCATCGTCACGGTTTCAGAAAAGCTCCTGGCAAGCCCAGTACAGGTAATGACCCGACTAGCCATACGCTTTAGCTCGTTTACGATCAAGGACCTTCGTTATGAGCAAACGTTTGAGGCTGGCTTGAAAGTCATCAATGCCCAGCGCAAAGGGTCGCAGGCAGTCAGCGCATGAACTGCTGAGGATTAGCTTAAGCGATAAGCCATTTATAAGGCATTGTTTACTTTCAGAAACAGATCCTTGGTACTTTGGGCTTTGATGATGCCATACACTATCAGTTGGTATAACGACGAACACTCCATACTGGTTGTAGATATACGAGGTGAAGTGAGTTGGGAGGCGTGGCACAACACCGTGGACCAGGTAGGCAGACAGATTCAGACTGTAAATCATCGCGTTGATCTTATTATCGATGATCATATGGGTATGCCAAAAGGCAACCCTCTACCGCATCTCCGCCAGACATTGGAAGCACTCAATCGCATTGAAAATCTCGACATGATAATAGCAACAGGCCTTCAGCGGTCGACAGCGGTTGTAGCCGCCATGAATGATATTGCGAGTCGGTTGATACAGTCGGAAATGAAAGAGAATCACTACCTGGACACGTTGGAAGATGCCCTGAAATTGATTTGTCAGCACAGGGTAGGAAACAATACTGCAAGCACTAGATAGCGTAGGTAAAGGTTTGGAAAGGTAAAACGATGCCCTATAATTTCTCCTGGTATGATGACGAACACTCAATCATTCATGTCGATATTCGCGGCGAAGTGAGTTGGGAAGCATGGCACATTGCAGTTGGCAGTATTTGTGAAATGATACCATCTGTTAACCACCGCGTAGACCTAATACTTGATGACAAAGTCGGTATGCCTCCTGGCAACCCTATGCCACATATGCAAGCGTCGATAAAGAAACTACAAATGAATAAAAATATGGGGCTGGTTGTCTCAGTAACATCAAAACGGATGTCGACCTTCAGCAAGGTCATTGTTGATGTCGCATCCCGTCTGGCAAACTCGGATCTCGAAGATGGTATCTTCGTCGAGACGCTTGATGAGGCACTGACGGTTATCAATATGCATCGCAAAGAGCAACCCAACTTCGTCGACAAGCGGTCGGGTATAAATACCTAGCCTGGGTGGCCATGTCATCGAGTTCAACCCATAACAGATATGTTCAACTTTGCTACATCACTATGGAGAAACATGCTCCAATACGCTAAAGTCGGTGCATATTCGTTCTCAACTCATACGGAGCATGTATGTCTCTCGACTTGACGCAGATCAACGCCGTCATCAGCGACATGGACGGCGTTCTTTGGCGTGGAGATCATGTTTTGCCACAGGTTGTGGAGTTCTTTAACTTCCTGCGCCGCGAGAATATCCCCTTCGCACTCGCGACAAATAACAGCGGAAAACACCCGCTCACTTATGTCAAACGCCTGGAAGAAATTGGCATTCCGAATGTTGAACCCTGGCAGATCATCACCAGCGGCACAGCCACAGCCAGCTATCTGCAAACCCAATATGGAGAAGGCACTCCCATATACCTGATCGGCATGCCTGGTCTGGCTGATGTTATGCTGGAAGCCAACTTTGTCCTCCAGGCTGAGGACGCTGCGGCCGTCGTCGCAGGCATTGACTTCAGCTTTAACTACGATAAGGCGCTCACCGCGACCCACCTTATACGCAATGGTGCGGCTTTCATCGGTACAAATGGCGACCTGACCTTTCCCAATCCACGCGGGCTGTCCCCGGGAGCAGGCAGCATCCTGGCAATGCTGGAAGCAGCTACCGACATCAAGCCGGTTGTCATCGGAAAGCCAGAATTTGCTATGTTTGAAGTAGCTCTGCGCCGATTGGGCACCGAAGCAGGACACACACTGATGATCGGAGATCGTCTGAATACGGACATCAGCGGTGGCAAACATGCTGGCCTCAAGACCGCATTCGTGCTCACAGGCGTACATACAACCAACGATGCCGATGCGCTCCGAATCTGGCCGGATGAGACCTTCAGCGGACTTGGCCACCTCCTGAGCATGTGGCAAAACGCCTAGCTTTCTGCCGCGATTTATCGCAAATTCCTGATACAAATTGATACAAACTTCGGGCAAAATCAGCAGATTTCTGAGGGTTTTTGATAGAACATTTGACATACGAACGTTCGTTCCGGTATACTCAGAACAAAAATTCGTCCTAAAACTCGGATGATATATCCCAAAGTTTCCCAAAAAGGCCGAGTTTGCCGAGTGAACACACTGAAAGAGCCTTAACATGAAGAAGGAATTCTCTAAACTCTCAGAACGTCAGCAGAAAATTTTGCGCTTTATGCAAAATTACATGGATGAGTCCGGCTACCCGCCAACCATCCGTGAAATTGGCGAAGATACTGGCATTAATTCCACCTCCGTCGTCAACTACAACCTCAATAAGCTGGTGGATGCTGGCTATCTTGAGCGCACCGACAAGGTCTCACGTGGTCTGCGCCTCGTGGGTGACATCCCAGGAACGCGCAAAAAGAAAGTCATCCAGGCCCTAGACACCGCCAAAGTTCCGCTGGTTGGCAATATCGCTGCTGGTCAGCCGATCCAACTGCCAGATGATACGGGCCAGTACTATGATGATGACGACATGATCGACGTTCCGGCAACCCTGCTGGGCAATAACGATCCGTCACATGTCTTCGCCCTGACCGTTCGCGGTGATTCCATGATCGACGCTATGATTGCTGAAAACGATGTGGTCATCCTGCGTGAACAGCGCACGGCCAATAATGGCGATATGGTCGCTGTGTGGCTACCAGAAAACGGCGAGACTACCCTGAAGTACTTCTACAAAGAAGGCGACAAGGTCCGGTTGCAGCCAGCGCACCCAACCATGGAACCCATCTACGTTGATGCCAAGAAGTGCGAAGTTCACGGCAAAGTCCTGTCAGTGATTCGCCGCATCCACTAAACCAGGCATTAGCCGTAGTCAAAACAAAAAAGAGGTACACCCTGTCGGTGTGCCTCTTTTGATATAGTCAATCTATTGTGAGGTAATCTGAGGTGACTATCCCTGCCAATCTCAACCAAGCCTTACAAGAAGCTCTGGAAGAAGTACGCTCCGATCCAAGCCATCAGCTTGGGCCTGCTACACGAGCAACACTATATAAAATCTTCCCTGAAATTGACACGCCCGTTGCAAATCTGGCCCGACGCTGGCTGGCTGTTTTAGCAGGCAAGTATGTTTTGCCTTTGTGGTCTCCTCCGGATTATGAGAAATACCATTACCCACCCCAACCTGAAGATTTTCCTGAGGAACTCGTTACCCAAACCGCTGCCGACTATGCTCTTGAACTCGCTGAAAAAGTGATAATGGGAGAAGCTACGGCTGAATTTGGAAGCCATGTCGCCGGAGAGGCCTGGGTTGGGTTAGGTTATTGTATGCCCCTGCCCTCGATGTTAGCCGAAATTGCTGCCAACATCGCATTGTCTGAAGCCTGTAACCAAGATTTTAGCAGGTGGGAAATCGACATCCTCATAAAACAAGCTCAGAATCCCGCAAGTAGGTTCAGTCGCATTGATGCTGCTATAACAGCCGCCCATGCCTTCGCCTGTTACCTGGACCCAGAACAAGTCGCTCCCGATGCATGGCCTGAGGGTTGGAATTGGTGGGTAAAGAAGGAAGAACCTCTTGACCCCAGCCGCCTTCTCACTTACTGGGAATGGTGGTTAACAGAAGCATTCCCAGAAGCATGGCGACTTGCTGAAGAAATGATTACATCTTAAGCCGCTACCCCAACTCAGTCGCGCAGGTAATCTCCATACGCAAGCAGATCAGCGTGGAGCACATACTCCTGATTGCGATTGCGCACTTCAACAAAGGCGAAGATGCTGGGTGCGAGGCTGTCGGCAATCATGCGCTCGATGTCGATGACCGAATCCAGCCAGTCATACAGCAAATCAGGGGATTCCAGACTATAGAGCATATAGACATGCTGCGTGTGATAGTGTGTTTCCCATTGGCCGCCGCCCATTGGGATCATCTCCGCAGCCAACTTGCGTTCCGCGTTGATGGCCTGGAATGCACATTTGCGCTCGCCAACGATCACCACGACGCGCGTATCCGGCTCAGGGAAGTAATGACGATACTGCCTGGGGAAGATAATCCAGCCATGATCTTCATCACGGCGCACGCTGACACTTACGAGAATGCTCTGGATGTCTTCCATAGGACCAATAGGTGCGTAGACCATCTCGCCTGAACCGCCGGAATAATAATAGAGCGTATCCTCGTCCATCTCGACTTTGAGCCGATGGCCGTCATTTTGCCAGTCTTTGCAAACGATCTGCCAATCGATGCGCGGCATGACGAAATCGTGCTTGCTGCACCGACGCTCGGTTACGGCATCATTCTGGTTATAAAAACGGCAATTCGCGCAATCTGGACGACGATGACTTTCCATAGACGGTCTGACCCATATAGTCTAGATAGTTGGCTTTGTGCCTATAGATTATAGGCGCTACTAATGACATATCGCAATTAAGGTATACGTACCACCAGCAGTATAACCGGATTGTATCTTCTTCACTTGCAGACGACACTTTTTCAGCATCCAAACACTGTACAAGGCGGAGGGAAAGCGTAACTAGGTTTGCCTATGCTGGCACGTTACAATCACGCAAAAAGTGAGACATAGTTTCTCTTACAGGTTGACGCCATGAAAAATCGCCCTGTGCGACTGCATCGTTTCATCAAGCAATGGTTGTTATGCATCAGCGTACTTTTGCTGACAGTTACCCCTGTCGTCACTGCCCAGACAGATGAGAGCAGCACGGTTGACCTGGACGGTCTGCCCGATTGTGGATTTACCGCCACCACAAATATCCCTGGAACTACGGTCGGCGCAGTGGTCTACAACTTTGACACAGGGTTTGGCTGTGTAGAAAATCTGGATCGTACCTTCCAGGTAGCCAGCGTGCTCAAGTTATTCATCGCTGGCGCTTTTTACGAATGGATGCTGGAAGGGCGTATTTCGCCAACGACACCGATCACATTCACAGATACCTACTGGATGGGTGGGCGCACCGCCTGTTTGCAGGAAGTCGACCTGGGGCGCAGTTTCTCCGCCAGGGAACTGGTCGAACTGATGATTTATTGCAGTGACAATGCCTCCACATGGATGATTACGGATTACCTGGGGGCCAGCCGTGTGCAGGAATACATTGATTCGCTGAGTATCGATGGCATTGGCCCGGTACTGCCCTATGCCGACGTAGATCGAATCAAACTGACGCATATCGACCCGACATGGGCAAATGTGCCGCGCGGGTTGTCGTCGCGCTTCTGGCGGCGCCGCTGGACCAATGGCCTGATTCCGCAGTACTTTGCCGCTGCACCGGACTACACGCGCGAACAGCTCATCGAAGCGGATCAGAACTATCTGGATACAGCCATCACCAACACAGCAACGCCACGCGCCATCGCTGAATATATGCTGAAACTGCGCGATGATCGGGCTAATGCCAGCGGCAATGAAGCACTGGTAGCCAGCCTGGTGTTTAACGCCATGCTCAAAAACCAGCGCGAAAACACGGCCCAGGCGTTCCCTGGAACGCTGCTCATTGGCGCGAAAAATGGTTTCGATACAGGCGTCACAGCCGAAGTCAACGTGGTGTTTGATGATGTCAGAGGTTTTTTGCCGAGTGCGATGTTTATTATTTTCACCCAGCAAGAGGACCTCAGCGTACCGTATGTACAACGACCGGGCGCTTATTTCGGTGTGTTGAATACCTACCTGCGCAACCTGTCGCCGCATCTGGTTGAACTGCTGTTTGGCGAAGATGTATCAGTCATTCCTCCGGTTACACCCAGCCCTAATGTTCGTATGGTACGGTATCAAAGTGAAGAGCTTCTAAACCCCTGTTGGCGACCCTACCGACTCTCCGGCTATGATGCTGCCGCTGTTCCAGCCCTGCAAAGCTGCCTGAACGGCGTTTTCTCCTGGGATGTGGCACCGCTGGATGAATCGCTAGGCGTAATGACCGTCTTTGGAAATCTCACGGGTGCAGAAAATCGGATTGTGCTGGTGTTTACAGCACCGAATGGCACGCCTTATTCCTACCAGACAGAAGCTGACTTCGTGCGGCAGGCCGCAGTTTACTGGCTGCACCCAATTAATCAGGCGGGGCAATGGACGCTCGACATCTACTTGAATCTGCAACGCATACACTCTGAAACTTTCATGGCAGGTTGATCTCGTGACTGTAAAGCCCTTACTCCCAGAAAAGCCCCTGCACGACTGGGGGCTTTCACCTGAAGATGCTCGCAAATTGCAAACAACTCTCAGTGCTCAGTTAACAGATGAGCCACTGGCACTTGATGACATCTCGCTGGTGGCAGGTGTCGATGTCAGCGTGAAAGATAATGTATCGCGCGCGGCTATCGTTGTGCTGACGTTCCCGGGGATGGAAATCATCGAAATTGAACGCGCCACACGGCCAACAGACTATCCCTATGTACCGACCCTGCTGACCTTCCGTGAGGGGCCAGTGCTACTGAAAGCGTTCGCCAAGCTGCAAAACAGGCCCGATGTGTACCTGTTTGATGGCATGGGGCGGATTCACCCGCGACAGGCCGGTATCGCTGCCCATATGGGCCTCTGGCTAAACGCACCGACGATTGGCGTGGGCAAGTCACATCTGCTTGGCAATTACGATCCACCAGGGAACGAAAAAGGGGATTACAGCCCCCTATTCTATAAAGGTAAACAGTTGGGCGTTGTGCTGCGGACGCGAACGAACGTCAAACCTGTGTATATTTCTCCAGGCAACCGCATGACGCTGGCGAGTGCAATTGAGATCGTCATGGCCTGCACGCCTAAATATCGTCTGCCGGAGCCAATCCGCGCAGCTCATAATGCCGCCGGTGATGACGACATGATCGATTGATACCAGCTAACCTTTGCGCACGATTTCCCAGGCAAGGTGGTTTAGTTCGGGAATAATCAGGTTTTCCATCGCTGTTTTGACGGCATTATTGCTGCCCGGCATACTGACGATGACTGTCTGCCTGTAGACGCCAGCGGTTGCGCGGCTCATCATAGCCGCAGCACCAATTTGCTCATAACTGAGCATCCGGAAAATTTCACCAAAGCCGGGTAAGGTCTTTTCCAGGCGACGACTGAGCACATCGAAGGTGGTGTCGCGCGGGGCAATGCCTGTCCCGCCATTGAATAAGATCACCTGAATATCTGCATGTGCCGCCAGTTCATCCAGTGCCGACTCCACCTGATCGGGTTCATCGGGAATAATGCGATAGGCTTCGATCTTGTGACCAAGTTCCTGCAAACGCGATTCCAGATACATATAGTTGGTATCTGTTTCCGGGGTGCGCGTATCACTGACCGTCACAACAGCCAGTGTGATGGGTTTGTTGCCGGCTTTCTGGCGATGTTCCTCTGCGCTCATGACGCTTTCCTATCGATCAACTGTCGATAAATTGGCTTGTTCGCAAGTATTTTGTGACAGATAGTATAGCGTATCCATGATAGCTAGCCCTAAGAATGTTAAGAGTTCCAGGTTTTACATATTTCTCGTTTGACATGCCTTTAACACCGACTTAAACTAGAAACATGATTAAAGGAGTGCGGCTAATTATGGGTGTAAAAACGGACATGAAACTATCATCCGAGCAGCCTGCACCATGCAACGAGATTCAAACACGGTAAGCGCATTCACGCCTGCCGTGTTTTTTGTTCTGAAGAACCCTATCGAAAGTATTTTTCATCATAGGAGCTATGCTTATGGACAACAGTATGATCAACAAAATTCAGAAGGCCAAAGAATACGCAGAGCAGCCGGAACGTGTTACGTTCCATACGCTAACCCTCGCCTTCCACGGAGACAATAACGACTATACCGTTTCACTCGGACCAGATGGCTGGTCCTGCTCCTGCCCTGGCTGCCAGAAATATGGTATTTGTCCTCACATCATGGCTATCGAAATCAAGTTTAAGCCGATGCTCAAACGCGATCCGGTTCCATATGCCCCTGGCCAGAATATCGTCAGCGATGTGAAAAAATCCAAGCAATACAGCGAAGAAGACGGCCACATCACTATCACAGCCTTCAATGCAACTTTCCACGGTGATAATAAGGATCACCAAATCACTTATGATGATGGTGTCTGGACCAGCACATCGAGCTTCTTCCAGACGCATGGGGTCGGCGCTTATACTATGGCAATGGAGCGCATCCTCAAAGGTATGGTCAAACCGATCATGCTGCCATCCACCAGCGAATAAGCTATTCGCACTGTAAATAAGACAACAAGCCGGGAACTTTGTTCCCGGTTTCTTTTTTATGCTTATGTGGGCGGTTCGCTATAGCAATCTTCGCAATCCGAAGCTGGCAGCGCATGGCAATAATGAGGAAAATTTCATTACTTCTTCAAACATGTTGACTAGAATAGTGGAATTGTCAAAGAACCAAAGCTTACCGTTTGCTTGACAATCGGGTTCAGATTGTGCAAACTCATGGCTTAATTCTATAATCCGCAGAAATGCACCATTTCTATGCATGTTGTTCACCAGATTTGTGACCAGGCAAAAGCGCCGGAACAAATCGATTATGAGGAGGTCACACCTTGGGCGTCTTAATGGAGGTGAAAGACCTTGTCGTTCGTTTCTATACCCAAGAAGGCACCGTCTATGCGGTTAACGGCGTATCCTATACGTTAAACGAAGGCGAAACGCTGGGGGTCGTAGGGGAAAGCGGTAGCGGTAAGAGTGTTCATGCCCTGGCTATTATGGGCCTGATCCCGCAGCCCCCTGGCAAGATCGAAAGCGGCGAGGTCAAGTTTGAAGGACGCGATTTGCTTAAGCTTGATAAAGAGCAAATGCGTTTGGTACGTGGTAAAGAGATCGCGATGATCTTCCAGGACCCGATGACGTCGTTGAATCCGGTCTTGACCATCGGCACCCAGATTACAGAAGCATTGAAGCTGCACCTGGGCATGAATAATACCCAGGCTCGGCGCCGCGCAGCAGAACTGCTCGACCTGGTTGGTATCCCCGATGCAATGAATCGCCTAGACGATTATCCGCATCAATTCTCTGGTGGTATGCGTCAGCGCGTGATGATCGCTATGGGTTTGTCCTGCAATCCCAAACTGCTGATCGCTGACGAGCCTACCACAGCACTTGATGTGACGATCCAGGCTCAGATTCTTGAACTGGTAAAACAGCTCAAAGAAGAATTCAATATGGCCATGATCTGGATCACGCACGATCTGGGTGTGGTCGCTGGCCTGGCAGATAATATTCAGGTGATGTACGCGGGCAAGGTCGTTGAACGCGGCCCGACGAAGGAAGTCTTCGCCGATACCCGCAGCGCCTATACACTGGGCCTGCTGCGCAGTCTGCCTCGTCTGGATGGCAGTAACGCCAAGCTGATCCAGATCGAGGGTTCACCACCCGATATGCGTATCCCACCCAAGGGCGACCCATTTGCACCGCGTAACCCTTACGCGACTGACCGCTGCTGGGTCGATGCCCCCGTTTTGAAACCTGTTGAAGGTGGCCATCCCGACCATCTGGTCGCGGCCTGGTACGATTTGCGTGCCGCTTTAGAAGCCGAAAAGGAGGCCGCAAATGTCTAGTGTTGCACCAACGACCCAGGAGAAGCCCAAGAAAGGCAAAATGGGCGAAACGATCCTGAGTGTAAAGAATCTCAAGAAACACTTCCCGATCACAGCAGGCTTCATCCTCCAACGCGAAGTTGGCGCTGTTAAAGCTGTCGATGGCGTCAGTTTTGATGTCAAACGCGGCGAAACGCTGGGCCTTGTGGGTGAATCCGGCTGTGGTAAGAGCACAACTGGCCGTACTATTTTGCAGTTGTATCGTCCGACGGCGGGTACTGTCGAATTTGAGGGACGCGATCTGACGACGCTGAAGGGCAATGATCTGCGCCAGATGCGTAAAGAGATGCAGATCATCTTCCAGGACCCCTTCGCCAGCCTGAACCCGCGTATGACAGTTGGCAGTATCGTCAGTGAGCCGCTGCAAATTCATGGCCTTTACCCCAATAAGAGCGAACGCCAGGAATATGTGGAAGCGCTACTGGAACGTGTGGGCCTGAACCCTTATTTTATCAACCGCTACCCGCATGAGTTCTCCGGCGGTCAGCGCCAGCGTATTGGTATCGCCCGTGCCCTGGCTCTGCGTCCGAGCTTCATCGTCGCTGACGAACCGATTTCCGCGCTGGATGTGTCGATTCAGGCGCAGGTCGTCAACCTGATGGAAGAACTGCAGGAAGAATTGGGCCTGACCTATCTGTTCATCGCCCATGACCTGTCGATGGTACGCCATATTTGCGACCGCGTGGCGGTGATGTATCTGGGCAAAATTGTGGAATTAGGCTCGACGAGGGAAGTCTACGACAATCCGCTGCATCCTTACACGCAGGCCCTGCTCTCGGCTGTGCCGGAACCGGACCCGTCGAAGGAAGCCAACCGTCGCCGCCTCATCATCAAGGGCGACCTGCCCAGTCCGGCGAACCCACCCGCAGGCTGCAACTTCAGCACCCGCTGCCCGGTTTCGTTCGATCTGTGCTACCAGGACCCTGATCCTGAGCTGATCGAGCACAGCCCCGGCCACTGGGCCGCTTGCCATCGCGTGGCTTACTAAACGCGACTTGTCTCTCAAGCAAAGAGCGATCTCCGATGAGGTCGCTTTTTTGTTTCCCAACCCACGTTTTACCGATTTTCTCCTTGTCAGGAACAAAAAAAGCCCGAATATCGTTTACAGTATGGGTATTGATTCGACCGAGGTAAGCCGTATGAAAACGAAGAATGCCGCCCCCTCAATAGGTCTGAGCGCATTTTTGGTCATGTGGGTGATGGCAACAGCATTGGGTTGGCTGGCAGCGTATATCCTGTATGAACTCAACCTCGTTGGCAATTACGACGATGGTATTGGTTATGCGCTCTTGCTAACCGTTGTCCCTGGACTGCCGCTTGCGCTTGTTCAGGCAAAGTTTGTCGCCCCTAAGTTCAACGTTCATTTCAATTTCTGGCTAAGCCTGACGGTAATTGGACTGCTGTGCAGCGCAGCGACACTCTTCTTATTAAACGACATAAGCCGTAACTTTGACGATCCGCGCCTGTTATTCACAGCCTTATTTGTGCCCACAGCCATCGTGCAGTGGCTCTTCCTGCTGAACAATCGCGCCAAAGGGGCCTGGCTATGGGTGATCGCAGCCATCATTAGCGCGCTGCTATTCAACTTTTTGGGTGAAATGCTATCCGACATGATGCTCGATGAAAGCCTCGTAATCGTCATCGTTGCTGGCGTTCAATCGCTGGTGAGCGGCGGTGTTATGTGGTGGTTGATGCAGCAGCCACAAACTAAAGCGAAGAAGGTCAAGGCAGTGTAGCTCATGGAAAAGTCAAAGCCCAAGCGCAAGCACTCAGAAGTCAGGGTCGTCTGGTGGCGATTTTTGCGTATCTGGGTGGTTGGACCACTTGTAGGTTGGTCTGTTGTTTATTTTCTGGAACGTCCACTTTCTATTTTTGGTGACTTCGATTTCATAAGTTCTCTAGTCATACCGAGTCTATCTGCGAGGTTTTTTCAGGCGATCTGTATGCATCAGGCTATGAACATAAGTCGAATAAGATGGTTCATAGCTACACTAGCTGGGCCGGTCCTGCTCACAGCTCTATACGTTTTTGAAATCACCACAGAAACAGATAGCTTGCTTTGGGATTACATTTACACAGATGCAATTGCTTTTATCCTTCTATGGGGAATTAGGCCATTTATACAATGGCTCTTCTTCCTTCGGAACAAATTGAGATTCGCATGGCTATGGACTATAACAGTGCCGCTGTTAAATGGGACCCTATGGAATTTCTATTTGATAAAGCCTATGCATGAGAGGAATCTCATTACATGGACACCTTTATGGGGTGGGACTATTCCTATGGTTCTCTCTGGTCTACTCATGTTGTGGTTACTTCATAACACACAACGCACACGTTTGGCCGTTTGTCCATCATCCATTCCGCAACCCTAACCGAAAATCTCCCGTGCGCCATTGCTCTGTCGCGTGTTCCCGCTACAATGGGGCGTGTTATTGACGAACGTTATATCATTTGTCATGTAGGCATTCGTCATACACATTCGCTAGACACGCTGGTTAAACAACGCGGAGCAAAACACGCATGGCATTTGGTCGGCTCGACATCTTCTGGCCGGATGGCCGCCTGGAATCGGTCACACTGAGTGGGCAGACGGTTTCCGTCGGGCGCGCGGCTGGTAATACGGTCGTGCTGGATACGGAAACAGTATCGCGCTACCACTTCAGCATGACCAATGAACACGGCGTGGTATCCATCACCGACCTGGACAGCGAAAACGGCACCTATATCGACAGCATTCGGCTGCCAAGTAATGAGGCACGTGTGCTGGATGGCGTCGAAGAAATCCAGGCCGGGCACCTGCGCATCATCTTCACCGCATTGGATGAATCACCTACAGCCCCGATGCCGCTGGCCAACAATGACGATACTCAGCGCATCGAACTGGAAGAAGCAACCTTCCGGCTGCAAATCGACGCGACAAAATTGGATGTGTGGCCTGCTGCCAGCAGTTCCGCCGAACTTAGCATCACCAATATGGGCGAAGAAACCCAACTCTATAACGTCGAAGTGGCGGGGTTGCCGCGCGGATGGGCACGAATCAATCGGCCTCGGCTGGAAGTTGAACCCAATGAAACGGCAAATGTCCTTATCAACATCAAGCCACCGCGCCGCTATGACAATGCGCCAACGACCTATCCGACGCAGGTGAATGTCTACGCTGATGAACGCCCGGATATGGTGCTGACAGCGCCGCTCGATGTCCGTATCCATGCTTTCAGCGGGTTTGGCATGGCGCTCGCCCGCCCCTTTGTCGAAAATCGCGAGTCGATCCGGCTGTTTTTGCATAACCAGGGCAGTGGGCCGCTGGGCATCAAACTGCATGGCACCAGCCCCAGCAAGACTGTCTCATTTCAGTTGCCATCGGGCATCCTGAGGTTGGCCCCTGGCCAGCGCATGCAGGTCACGGGTGAAGTCGTGCCGCGCCAACGCGCCATGCTCGGCCAGCCGACTGTGCACCGCTTCGATATCTGGGCGCAATCCCAGGGTCCGGCCAAGTTCATGGCTGCCGTCAGCGGCAAAGCAGAAATCGCGCCGCGCTTCAAACCCTGGCAGTTGATCGCCGCCGGAGGCATCGCCGTGTCGCTGCTGCTGCTCGGCATCATGGCATTCATAGGACTACTCACCCCACGTCCGCCTGTCATTCGGGATGTGACGGTCAACAGCGGCCAACTTGAGCAGGGCGAAACGCTCATTTTGTCCTGGGTAGCTGAAAATACCAATGACATCAACATTCGCGTGAATCAGGCACCCTATCTGACGCTGCCGGGAAATTCCAACCACGTTGAGATAGATACCAGCGAACTTTCCGGCGACATCGTGCTGACAGTACAGGGCACAGGCAACGGCGAGACTGTCGAAGCCAGCGTGCCCGTCTACATCTACCGAGAAATGGTCGTGGAAAATTTCATGGCCGACCCTGGCAATCTGGTGCGATATGTCGTCACAACCATCACCGTCAGTTGGGATGTTCCTGGCGCGACTACGGTCGAAATCAACGGTCTGGAAGCTTTTACGAATGCGCCGCTTGAGGATGTCTATGGGCCAACTGGAACGATACCTGGCGTCAGCGGTGTCGCCAGTGGGCCAATTATCCTGGCGCTGCGGGCGGAAGATGCTGTCGGCAACGTCGCTGAGGATACTTTCACGCTGACGGTCAGCGATGCCTATTGCGTCGCTAACACGCAAGTTACCCTGCGCGAAGGGCCTAACCCCAACAATCAGCAGATCGGCACCGTGCCATCTGGTGAGCGCGTGATTGTTGATGCACAGGATGGTGGGGCTGGCTGGCTGCGCGTGGTGCTGCCGAGCGGCGTCTATGGATGGGGCGAGCGCGGCTTCTTCACCTGTGATGAAGGTTTCCGCGTTGAGGAGCTACGCGCCATTCTGGATGTTCCAGCGCCGCTGCCAACAATGACCGCGACACTCGTCCCAACACCGACACCAACCCTGGCACCGCCATCACCGACGCCGATCATTGTGCCAACTGTGGCCCCTGTCGCGACCAATACAAACAGTCAGTAAAATCAGTTTCGTCGCACGACAACGCATGCAATGGGTAATCGTAGGTTATAATGACTTCGGCAGTATTGTCCCGGCATTCAATCATTTCTCGATGCAATGCGCCGGTTTAACACGAACAATCAAGCTGATGGCCAATCCAAAAACAGGAGCATAGATCGTGCGCCGACTACTTACCGTTTTCTGCTTATTGATGCTGCTGCCACTGACGACCCTCGCTCAGAGCATCCCGCCTATTGACCCGGCAATCATCGTGGGCGATGTTCTTATCGGCGGGAGTGATGCTCTTGCCCCACTCACTCAGCGCATGATTACTGGCTTTGTGACCGAGGGTGCAACTGGCAATATCGTCGTGGAAAACCAGACAACTGCGGAAGCCATGCTGCGTTTTTGCAGTGGTGAACTCGATATTGTCCATGCGGACCGTCTGCCCACTGATGATGAAACCGCCGCCTGTGAATCCGCCGGACGCGCACCGGTCGTCATGCCAATCGCAGCCGATGCCGTCGCAGTGGTTGTCAGCAATGGCAATCCGTTCCTGATTAATGCGACTCAGGACGAAGTTCAGCAGCTATTTGGCCCAGCCGTTGTGTGGTCCGATGTGCAGCCTAGTTGGCCCAGTGAGCCGATCAACCGCCACCTGACAGAAGCCGACTCCGATACCTTTAATACATTTGCAGATGCCATTTACGGCGGCGACCAGCGCATTCCGCTGACAGCTATCGGGGCGCGCTTCTATGAAGACCTCAACGCGCTTTATGCTGCCCTCCAGGTCGATCCTTATGCCATTGGCATTTTGCCCGCATCTTATGCCAATCGGAACATTGGCTCGGTGCGTATTGTGTCGATCAACAACGTACAGCCAACTTCGGACAATGTTCAGAGCAATTTTTACCCGATGGCGCGCCAGTTCTACCTGATTTCCCATGCCACCCTGATGCAGCAGCAACCCCAGGTAGAAGCCTTCCTGAACTACTATATCCTGCATGCCCTCGAACAGATCACGGCCCTGGGCTACTACCCGATTGACCTGAGCAGCGCTGAACAAGCATGGCTCAGTGCGTCGAGTAGTGATACACCGACCGCGCTACCAACGCCAGCCGTTGTCGAAGCCCCTGAGCAAACGGTTGAAGAAGGCCTTGAAGAGGTTGTAGAGCCGCCAGTAAATGAGGCAGTCGTTGATCAAGCCCTGCAGGAACAGTTGAATGCCATTCAAATCCTGGCCGATGCCCGTTCCGATATGGAGCTGTTTGCTGTGACGATGTTCGGTGCCGAACGGCCAGAGGGCTGGAATGGCAGCCTGAACACGGATGATCCCCAGTTGGCACTGCTGATCCGGCTTGATCTGGAAATCCTGGCTGCCAGCCAGCTTGGGACCGATGTTCGCCCATTTGGCTGGTTTGGCGCTGTTCCGAGCAGTCAATACGCCATCGCGCGTGATGTCCGCCATGACCTGGAACTGCTGGCTGACGCAATCTTCGGCTTTAGCGAACGCCCAACCGGATGGGAAGGTCCATCTGATGCGATTATGCGCTGTGACCGCAGCACTCAGTCGCTCGTTGGCCTGCTGCGCCTGAGTGGCGTTTACGCCGTACCGAATGCCGATCCCAATTCAGCGACCTATTGCGATGACCTGGCCCAGCAAGCAGCCGTCTTCACTGAGTCCAGCCTGCTCAATCGCAGCGACGTCACAATCAACGTGCCAGGTGCAGGACTCAACGGCAGCTTTAACGGTGATGCCACCATCGACTCTGAGTTCGCCGTTGGTTTTTATGATCGCGGTGCTGCCATTCGTGGTGGCGTGATCCCGTTAGGTACGCCTGTGCGCGTCATCGCCCGCAGCTATGCCGATTTCTCCAACATGATGCTGATCCAGGGTGAGGGCTTCGCATTGTACGTTGAGCACCAGTCAACGACCATCACACCGGCTGAATTCTTCGCCCTTAAGGATGCCGCTAATAGTGGTATGGAGACGTTCTGTAACGCCCTCTGGTGCGAGTAGTCCATATGCGCGTTTAACGCAGTAAGTCACGGCAGATGCCTTTACAGGCATCTGCTTTTCATATATTGGGGGAACCATGAACCTTTCCTGTCATAGCTGGGCATTTAACGACCTGAGATTGCCGGAAGCTTTGGGCACTATTGCGCGCATGGGATTCCGCTATGTGGACCTGGGCAGTGGGTCGCACTTCAATACTGTGCGGGCGGCCAACCCGGCCACGCGCAAAGCTGTCTTTGAAGAACTCCAGGCTGACCTGGAAATGTTTAACCTCAAGCTGGCCGATGTCTACCTGATGCTGCCGCGCATTTCCATTTCCGATGATACCAAGCGTCGGACGGATATCGCCCTGTTTAAAGCTGTGCTGCCGATGCTCAAGGCATTGGGCGCACCAGGGGTCACTGTTTCGGCAGGCGTTGTTCATCCCGAAGATGACGAGGAAGCCTATCAGCGCACTGTGACGGCACTACAGGACATGCTCGATGCGGCGCAGAAAGCGGATTTACCCCTGAGTGTGGAGCCTTCGCTTAACAGCATGGTGGTATCCGTCGAGCAGATGCAGACAATGCTGGAAGCAGTCGAAGGGCTGCAATTGACGCTCGACTGGGGTCACCTCATGCACGAGAAAGTCAAAAACAGCGACATCGAAGCGCTGCTACCCCACACACGCCATATTCAGGTGCGGCAGGCGGCAGCGGGCAAACTCCAGATGCCATTTGACAAAGGCAAGCTCAATATCGAAGAACTGTATGCGCTGCTGATTGACGCAAACTATCAAGGCGCGCTGTCAATTGAGTATATGTTGAGTGGATGGCAGAAATCGCACAATGTCAGCATGATTGACGAAATCATCCAGCTACGCGATGCCCTGCGCGGTGCCCGTGAATCCCTCAGGCTCACAGAGTAGACCATGACCTATTCACTGGAAAATGTGGTCCCCTGGGGACGAACACTCGACGAATACGCGACATTTTTCGCGCTTACAGATGATGACCTGAAAAAGTCAATCATTGGCTGTGGCGATGGTCCGGCCAGCTTCAATATGGAGGCCACCGCGCGCGGAACGAAGGTTGTTTCCTGCGATCCCATCTATGCCTTCAATGCCGATGCGATCCGCCAGCGCATTGACGAAACCTATCCGGTTATCATGGCGCAAACGGCTGCTCATCAGGAGCAGTTCCTATGGAATCACTACAAAACACTGGATAACCTGGCGAATATCCGCATGCAGGCCATGCGGCGCTTTCTGGAAGATTACCGAGATGGACCATCGCGCTATATTGCTTCCGCGCTACCCGATTTACCCATTGCCAGCGACAGCTTCGATCTGGCGCTAAGCTCGCACTTCCTGTTCCTGTATTCAGAACAGCTTGACCTGGACTTTCATCAGCGCAGTGTGGATGAAATGCTGCGCGTAGCGCGCGAGGTCCGCATCTTCCCACTACTGGACCTGACCGTACAGACTTCGAGCCATCTGGAACCTATCATGACGACGTTGGGCCAGCGCGGCTACCACTGCCAGATCGAGACAGTCCATTATGAATTTCAGCGTGGCGGTAACAAGATGCTGCGCATCACCCGCAGCTAGGATTCAATCCGCCAGCAGATAGCGCACTTCCAGGGGCGTTTCGCTGACGTCACCATTTTCGGCTTTTTGCACCCAGTACGCACCAGCTCCTTCACGAGAGGTGACAATCGCCTTGCGTTCGCCATCGACATAATGTGCGGCTGTCCCATCATCTAGGGCGATGCCTGCGGGCACTTCGCCGGTGCTTACCAGCCGATGATATGCCGGACGACGGGATTCTTCACCATCATAATGCGGTGAGCAGGTCCCTGGCAGGTACCCCAGGCACTTCAACGGGTTAATCTGCCCAGGAATCGAATCTGTCAGGCCATATTCAAACCAGCAGATCGCACCAGCGCTGATGCCTGCCAGCACTGTGCCGTTCTGTGCCGCTGTCCGCAGAATGTCGTGCAGGCCCCACTCACGCCAAAGTGCCAGCATCGAGCGCGTATTACCACCGCCGACATAAATCACATCTTGACCTAAAAGAAAATCTTCTATATCCGCCGTATGTGGTTTAAACAGCGACAAATGCGATGCTTTGCAATAAAGCTGGTTAAAGGCATTATAAAAGTTGATGATGTAGTCGGGATGCTCTGCGCTGGCCTGGCCCAAAAAACAGATGCGTGGGTTGATCTTCTCCGTCTGGGCCAGCACATAACGATCTAAGGCAAGATTCTCCGGCTCCATACTAAATCCACCACCACCCATCGCAATAATCTGCATCGGCATTTGCCGCTCCTCCATGTTGGTCAATCCATTTGTTGGAAGTCTAAACGGCTGCAAGGCATGTGTAAAGTCATTTGGCCCATACTGATGTCTAGTACGAACAATTAGTCAAATTGTTAATTTTTGAACAATAGGCTCGCGTTACGAAATTTATAACGCTATACTGTTATGGGTTGATAACATATTCGGTGTTATCACATTGGGGTGCAAACACAGGGTTTATCACTATGTCCTTTGACTATCACGTCATCCGTCATGAATCACTGCCTATTTTAATTGCCGCGATTGGCAGCCAGTGGGGCAACCACAGCATGACGAATTTGTTCAGCGATTGCCTGGATGCCTGCCAGGGCGATGAACGGCGTTTCATCCGCATCAATGATTTTTCCCAGGCACAGATGTCCCTGACGGACATCATCATGCTTGTACAGATGCTCTCTACGAATCATGTGCCAGGGTCCTATCTCGATACGCACTTCGACGATGTACTGGTCGGGACCGATGCCTGGGTTTATGTCGCGCGTGACCGCATCAGCAAGCATCTGGGCAGGCATGTCGCACTCTTCCCAACGCAGGATGCAGCCTTACGTTACGCCATCAACCAACTCACACGCGGCGCCCATACTGATCCGGCTCGCGTCTGAAGTCTGCCTGCTCAGGACTGCACATCTCCCCAAAAACACCTAAAATACGCAGCATCTATGATGAATTATCTTACCGAGGAGTCGGCTGATGCTGCGTTGTGGCATTGATATGATTGAGCATGAGCGCGTTGCGGCTGGCATCGAACGGCTGGGAGAGCGTTTCCTGAATCGTTTTTTTACGGCTGGGGAACGTGCCGACTGCGAGGATGCACCGCATCGGCTGGCAGCACGTTTGGCTGGAAAAGAAGCCGTCGCCAAAGCCCTGGGAACGGGCATTGGCGACGTGCGTTGGGTCGATATTGAAATTCGAGTAGATAATCCGCGTAAACGACCAACACTGCACCTGCATGGTACGGCCGCCGAACTCGCCGCAGAAATGGGCTTATCCGAGTGGGATATCAGCCTATGCCATACACAGGAATATGCCAGTGCGATGGCCGTCGCGATGGGCGATAACTCTGCGTAAGCTACAGGTCACCTTGGGTCTTGAACTCGGTGAGGGCGTCGTCAGTTGGCTGCTGGCTCCAATCCGAGCGGAACAGCAAGGTTGCCCCACCGAACATCAGCGTATCCCCATCTGCCAATTGACGCTGGGCTTCCCCGGTCAGCGGTTCACCGTTCACGAAGGTGCCGTTGCTGCTGCCCAGATCAGATAAGAACCAGCGATCATTTTTCAGGCGTAAAACGGCATGTGGCCGAGATACCGAGCGATCCTGCAAGCGAATCTGCCAGGTTGCGTCGGACGTCGCGCGACCAATCAGCAGTTCCTTGCCGACGAGTGCCAGCGATTGGCCTTCTTGCGGGCCATTGGTGGCAATCAGGCTGGCCTGTCCACCTTCTGCGGATGGCAGAATAACACGGCCTGTCTGTTCAGCTATCTCCAGATCAGCTTCATCGGCGGCGAGAAATTGAATTTCTGGTACATAGAGGCGAATCGTATCCCCGGCGAACAAAGGGAATGGTTCATTGACACGCTCATTGTTGACGAAGGTGCCATTGCTGCTGCTGAGGTCGGCTACAAAGAATACCCCATTGCGATAGGACACAACCGCATGCTGACGCGATACATGCTGCTCTGCAATCTGGATATCATTGTTGGAAGAGCGGCCAATGGTCGCAGTAGCGCCTTCCCGCAGAACAAAATCGCAGATGTGATTGCTATGGGGATCGTGCCATCTCAGTCGTGCTAGTGCTTCGGCCATATAGTCTGTCGCCATTATCATGAGTCTGAATCCTGGCCAGCAACCCAGCCAGGGCCGCTAACCTTAACATTATAATCGTACTATAACGTAGACTGTACCGAAATCCACCTTACAGCATACTAAATCGCACGATGTTTATGGCTTTTGTATAGTTTAGGTCGGGGTTAGCCACTCAGTCGGAAAAACGATCACGAAATTCCGTATCGCCCATATCGGCATGCCACTCATCGGGGAAAGCATCCGACATGCGCGTGACCAGCCCCCCTGCCAGATCACGGGCAATGCGCTCAAGTAAATTGGGCTGGACCCATGTGGCGGCATCGACCTGGACAGCCACCGCACCACTTTCCAGATAGTCACGCGCATCATCAATGCTGTGGATGCCACCTGCGCCAATAATGGGGATATCCGGCAGGCGTTCATGCAGGACCTGTACCATGTATAGGGCAATCGGCTTGACGAGCGGCCCATACACACGGCCCTGGACCAGCTTTCCAGACGCTTTATCACGGGCAGTCCCGCGCGGTGGTGCAGCCACGACCAGCGCACCCGCACCGGCTTCTGCAACAGGCTGGGCAATTTCAAAGGCATCCCCAATCGGCAAGCGGACGATGACAGGCTTTTCCAGCGCACCGCGAACAGCAGCCGTCGTCAAATGCTGCGCATCTTCCCAGGAAATATCATCGGGCAGGCCCAGTTCAATAGCGGCGACACTTTCAGCATGGTCGAGCATTTCAGCGGATTTACGCACATCTTCTGTGCTGGTCGCTACCAGATGTACGATCACCGGGCAGGGAATCGCACCCCAAACCTGGCTGTATTCACGCAGCACTTTTTTGAGGCCGACATTGGGCAACCCCGTGTGCATCAATACCCCGGCATCAAGCGGAACGACGCGCTGGCCCGCCGCTGGCGACCAGGGCTGATACGTCACCGGATTGGTAACAATCGCCCCCAGCTTGTCATAATTGAGCAGACCGCGATAAACACTGCCAAAGCCAAATGTCCCTGCGGCAGGCATCACCGGGGAGGAAATAAAAAGCGCATTTTTGCCGGGGCGGGTTATCGAAATAGGCATCGGGCTGGCCTGCGAATTATTGGCTGACACAGCCCCGATTATGGCTCAGTCCCGCCATTCGTACAATGTGCGAGCACCATTAGCCGAGTTAATCCAGGCGGACATCGAGTAAATCAAAGGCAGGGCCATCGGTACAGGCCAGACGTGGACGAGCACTATTCGACATTCTCAGAGCACAGGCGAAGCAGGCACCCGTTCCGCAGACGGTCGTCGGTTGGAAGATGCCATAAGCAAAATACTGCGGGATGACCATTTTGCGTTCTAGCAATAATTCGCGAATCTCCTGGAAATGACGCAGTTCATCATCAGGCGCAACGACCGCAAATAACTGGTCTGCCCAGCCAATCGTCATCACCTGTTCTGGCCAGTCGAGGCCATCTTCGCCGCGAATCACCTCCACCTCCGCCGAGAGATGGTCCGTGCTGTACTCACGGGCACTGCCCAGCAACACCAGCGTCACACTAAGCTGATTGCGCAACAGCCAGGTCAGCATGATCGTCAGTG
>JACKCF010000005.1 GCA_020634165.1 Anaerolineaceae bacterium
GTCGCCTTCCGGCAGCGCACACACTGCCGCCGGAGCGTTAATGATCGCAGCGACGTTACCAGCCGGACTCGTAAACCAGTCGGTTTTGGCGCCCGCCGTTAAGCTCAGATTGCCATCTTCATCGGCGTTCCAGTCCACCGGAGCATTTTTCCATTGCAGCTCAGCGGGGATGGCTGATAGGCTAAAAGTGGTCATAACCGAAAGTCCTGTCTCAAGCTCTCTAGACATCAAATTTCATAGTGTGTGACATGCCATTGAACGCAATGTGGTACTCGTGGGCGTCAAAATCGGCGGTGCAATAGGGATTATCGAAGCGCGGGTAATTGTGCAGCTCGACCACCTCGCCCTTCACTTTGAAGGCTCCCTGCCACGTCAGGGAAATATCGCCAACGCTGGGTGACGCATAATATCCAGCAATATGGGCCACATTCACATGGGCACCTGCCACTGCCGCGACGAAATGCTCAAAATCGCCCCACTGCTTGGCGTTCCCCATTTCGACAATCCACACATTGTCCGGCGATGCCGCCCGCGCCTCAATGATCGGGTGAGCAACGTTAAAGCGGTCTTCATGCCAGGTCACTTTGTGCTGAGAATACAGCGCGATGTAGCCGTCATCCTTGCGACCAAATACCCAATTCCCACGCTCGACCACCTCAACAAAGGCATCCCGCGGGAAGTACGCATGGCTGTAGGGGAATGGGTCATTTTTCGGGACATGGTGGATGCAAATAAGCACATTTTCATGCTGTGCCACGCGCGGCAAAATGCAGTTCCCAGCCCAGAAGTTCGGACGAGAAATCTCATCATCGGCGCCAGGGTGGTTGGTAAACACCAGCGCGTCAATACCGAGCGTGGCCTGCCAGGGGTGCTGCTGATAACCTGGCTTGCCTGCGCGATAATCCTGCGCGGCAGAAAGCATATAATCACCAGTGCGGTAGGTCTGGACATGTACCTCGGTCATGGCGTGGCATTCCATCTCCGCATCCACGATCTCGCCGTATTCCGCTATCTGCCATTGATAAAGGCGGTCATAGGTCGATTGGTAGTCTTCATGCAGGCTGACGCCATGCGTCGTGCGCAGGCGTTCATTTAGCCCCATCACAGCCGGATGCACATAATCCTGAATGCTCCAGTACAGATGCCCATCATCGGCGCTATCGTAGGACAGCCCATATCGGTGCGCATCGGCGATATTCAGGCTGTGACGTTCCTTCATCAGGCGCGCCGGAACCAGGTCTGCGGCGATAGCTTCGATCACGGGCGGGCAGCGATAGCCACTCGTCACCAGTTGGACGGTCCCCAATGTCGCCGGATTGTTGAACACACCCATGCCGAACATCAGTTTGATGGTATTGCTGGCGTCCTCACCGCGCGCGCCTTTTATCAGTCGCGTATAGGTCCGGCCATGTGTGCAGCCCATCACCCCCCGATACGAATGCAGCGCCATTTCAAACATCAGCATATCGATGATCTTGCCGGCATTCTCGCGTACATCATCCTGCTGGGCGAAGTCATACAGATTCACCAGCGCCAGCAAATCTTCTTCAAAATAGATATTTGACAACCACTCGCTGAAGCCAAAGCGCACGCGGAAGGTCAGCCAGCGCCGAATATAATGCAGCGCGTGGTCGATGTGATACTGGCCGCTGTTGCCATCATTCTCAAACGTCGCATCCGGGAAAAGCTGCCCCGCCAGCAGTTCATCACTGTGAAAGATAATCTGGTGATTCTCGGTCCAGTAGCAGCGGCCCAGTCGGCCCGGTTCATCCCACCAGTACTTAAACCACAACAGGGTCTTTTCCAACTCGCCGATGAGTTCCTGGCTGATATGCGGACTGTGCTTGTACTTGTACAGAATCCGCAAAAATCCGGCCAGGGAAAAATCGTTGCAATCCTGGTTGGAATAGACAAATTCTATCGCTTCACGGATAGGCTGTTCGTCAACATCACGGCCCAGTTCCAGCCGTGCGATCTGGCTCAGGAAGCCGAATTTGCCACCTGGGGATTGCGCGGCGCAATATTCAAGATATGCTTGTCGCCGCTCGTCGTAGGTTCCCTGGGGTGTTGGCCAATAAATATCGTTCATATTCTCTCATAACCCTATTTGATGAGATCAGCCGGAAATGCGCTTTCGTTGTTGGCCGCGCATCAGGCTGATGCATTTCCACAAAATACAATCCAATTTCAAACGGTATTACATGTCATTCTATAGAATAATACAAATGACATGCACGTCACAGCTTGTTGGAGAAGGTTTACAGGAAAAAAGGTTCTTTTTATGGATACCAGCCAAATTGAGGCCAGAGCGGAACTCATCATCCGCAAATCAGTCTCCGATGTCTACAGGTCATTCATCTACCCTGCCCTGACCACCCGTTTCTGGTTCAGCAAAAGCAGCGGCCAGCTAACGCCTAATGCCGATGTTCAGTGGGATTGGGCCGCCCAACCGTCCGCAATCGTTCACGTCAAAGCCATCGAAGAAAATCACCATATCATCATCGAATGGCACGATACGGAAACGCTGGTCGTACGCTTCCAATCCTTAGAAAATAACCAGACCCTGGTAACGATGCGCGACTGGGGCTTTTCCGGCTCCGAAAAAGAAGTCGTCGAAAGAGCATTGGCCACAACGAATGAATTCGCACTCGTCCTGGCAGGCTTAAAAGTCTATCTGGAACATGGCCTTCAACTGAACTTACTGGCCAACCAGGCACAGAATCCATCATAAGGCTGCGAGCTTCACCCCCTGGCCATCGCCTGGGGCAATTGCATACCCGCTTATCACCAACCGGACGATCCCCGCTCCGGCAATCTGTAATACCTACTCACCCGTGCCAGCCTTCACCTTTGTGAGAAAAACTCCTCAAGCATCTCGTTAAACATATCAGGCTGTTCCATATTCGGCAGATGCGCTGTATTTTCCATAATGGCTTTCTGTGCATTGGGAATGCTGGCCGCGAGCAGATTCGCCATTTCGATAATCTGCTCTGTATCCAGCGAGCCAACAATGACCAGTGTTGGCACATCAATCTCCGATAAATGCTCCACCGCCGACCGAACCGGCCACATGATATCCGGTCGGGCATTCTGCCCAAAATTGGATGCATAATAATGCTTGTAAACATAGGCTTTCAGATCATCCGGCACATCTTCGCTTGCTCGTCCACGACCGACAACGAAGAGTTGCACACCAATCTCCGTGACGCCCGCGTAGTCCTTATTTTCGTAAGCCTGACGTGCCTTTTCACATAGCTCCGGCAACGGCGCAGATGGCTTGTACCCCACGATACTGCTGCCGACCAGAACCAACCTGGAAACCCGTTCTGGATAGTTGACCGCAAATTCCAGGGAAACCATGCCGCCCAGCGAACACCCGACCAGGGTCGCCTTG
The DNA here is from genome assembly GCA_020634165.1 of Anaerolineaceae bacterium. Lineage (GTDB taxonomy): Bacteria > Chloroflexota > Anaerolineae > Aggregatilineales > Phototrophicaceae > Phototrophicus. The sequence continues at coordinate 3,395 of JACKCF010000005.1, forward strand.
TCAATCTCAAGAGCATCCATCACCTGCCGCAAGTCATCTACATAAGAAACCGAATCGTCAGGCAAAGGTGATTCACCAAAGCCGGGCTGGTCGTACCTGATGACCCGATGACTTGCGGAAAAATGCGCGAGCTGTGCATCCCACATATGCCGATCTGCCAGCCCTGCATGCAGAAACACAATGGGTTCACCCGTGCCCTGCACATCATAAATTATCGGCCTACCACCAATGTCGATTTCAGGCATGTCTATCTCCCTCAAAAGCACGCTCAGGAAATTTCCGCGCGAACGATTTTCGTACCAGCAACCATCGACACCAGCTTACGCTTGGCCGCCCAGCGTGCCGTCTGGCTAAAGCCGCAGTCCGGCGTCACTGTGACGCGCTCCGGCGGCAGGACTTCCAGCACCGCTCGCAGGCGTTCGGCCACATCTTCCGGCGTCTCCACATAATAATTCTTCACATCAATCAGGCCGACAGCGATGCGCTTATCCTCTGGGAATTCGCGCAGGATGTCTAATTCGGCCAATTCACGGTTGGCAAATTCCAGCGCGTATTCCTTCAGGTTCATATCGAAGATATGCGGCAGCAGCGGTTTATAGGTTCGTTTGGCCACAGGCCGACCCAGATAATTCCCGAAGCACAGGTGCATGCTGATGTGCGCATTCACACCCTCAACCGTCTTGTTGAACAACTCCACGAACTCTTTCGGCGTGCTGGAATGCACTGACATCGATGGCTCATCCATCTGGATGAAATTGACACCTGCCGCCACCAGCCGCTTGAGTTCCGCATTCACCAGCCCACTCAGCCCCCAGGCGACTTCCATGCGATCTTTATAGACCTTGCCGCCGTCAATGCGTCCCGATAGCGTAAACGGTCCGGCAATCGGCATCTTAATCTGGCGATTTGTGCGCTTCCTGACGTACTCATATTCTTCCATCAGGCCCAACCCATTGGGCGCACCCAATGGCTCCAGCGCCAGATATTTTTCGCGCTGGTCATGGCCACCCACGCCCGATTTGCGGCTTTGTTCGCGCGTATCCAGCCCAGTCATATGGTGATAAAACTCAGCGGTGAAGAAGCCTACACGCCGCATTTCGCCATCGGTGATGATGTCTACATCGGCGTCTTCCTGATCGCGCACCGCCACATCGACGGCATCGTCCTCGGCTTCCTTCAGGTCGGCTTCCCCGAACTCTCCGGCAGCAGCCGCTTTCTGTACCAGATGCAGCCATCCCGGCTGCGAATACGATCCAATCACACTGGTTGGAATAACAGGTAGATTTTCGTACATGGATTAATTCCTTTTCTTGGTGTCTCTAAACAACACGTTTTTTGCTTCGGTTTAGAACTGGCAAACGAGTTCTTAGTTTTTAGTCATGAGTTTTTAGAGCGTATTTATTAAGCGAACATGACAGTTATTTTCGCCATAGGCTGAAATAATCTTGCAACGGGAAGCGCACTCAAGGCGCTCTGCGTTGCTATATCCGCTTTTCTGCGCGTTTAAGTCCCTATTTGAGTCCCTATAAGGGACTTGGCTTTTGCCTAGCCAGATCACTTCAGTATCCGGCGGCACCACATAGCTAAATATCTTGCCGAAAAAAATGCTCCATTTGTCAGTAACTAAAAACTAATCACTAACGACTAACCACTTATCACCTCATTGCGCTTAGTAGGCAAGCGCCCTTAGCTGACAGCTATTCGCTGACGGCTGATAGCTCTCCTACCGCATCGTCCAGCCGCCATCGACCGTCAGCACCGTGCCTGTGACAAACTTGGCATCATCTGACGCCAGATAGGCCGCCGCCCCGGCGATGTCCTCTGGCTGCCCCATCGCTCCGGTGAGCGGTTGCAGCGTCTGTAATCTCTCCTGAATATGCTCGTTGCTCTGGGCACGCTGGCTCATCGGCGTCAGGATCAGCCCCGGCGCGATGACATTCGCCCGAATATGGTGCTTGGCATAATAAGACGCCATCGCCCGCGTGAAGCTGATGATGCCGCCTTTGCTGGCAGCATAAGCATGTGTCGAAAAATCATCATCCCCGCCAACGATGCCCAATACCGAGGCCAGCGTAATCAGCGAACCGCCATTTTCGTTGGTCAACATGGCATTGAGGACATGTTTGCACACATGGAACATGCTTGTCAGGTTGATGTTCAGCACGCGGTTCCAGGCATCTTCGGTGCATTCATGGGCCGGACCATCACCCCAGCGCCGCCCACTGACACCCACCCCGCTGAACGCGATGTCGATATGGCCATAATCGCGCTTCGTCGCCTCAACTGCCGCCTGTACCGCCTCGGAATCCGTCACATCGACGATATGCGCATGGGCCGCGTTGAGTTCCTCCGCCAGTTCTGCCAGCGGTTCTGCCTGAACATCCCACAAAGAGACGGTCGCACCTTCTTCGGCAAAGCGCCGCGCCACCGCTTGCCCGATGCCTCCGGCAGCGCCCGTGACAATCGCCACTCGATTTTCCAGCCGTTTCATTTGGACTCGTCCTCAATGAACGTTTGCGCCACCCGACGCCGATAATCGTCGTAGGTCTTATCGAATAATTCCGCTGATTTTTCGCTGCCGATCAGCACGCTGCTGGTCAGGACCAGCGGTGGCTTACCCATATTGGTCAACTGTGCCGCGATCATGCTCTTCATGGCGTTGATGATGTAGCCATAAGCAATCGTCGAACCTGGGCCAACCGGCGTTTCCAGGCCGTCGATCTCGACCAGCGCGTCACCTTTAGGCACACACAAATCAATCGTGATGTCGGCAATATCGGAAAGACGCTTGCCGGAACTGTGCTTGGGCGTTGAAGCAAGACTGTGATCCACCGATACCAGCGCAATCAGCGGCAGATTGCGTTCCTTAGCCCCCAGAGCCACGTCGATGACAGTCGCATTCACGCCGCTGACGGAAAAGACCATCATGCAGTCATGCGCATGGAACACGAAATTGCGCAGGATCATCTGGCCCAGGCCCTCCATACGCTCGATGAACATCGCCTGCCGCTGGCCATTGGCCCCGACCACCTGTGTATGGAACGTCAGCGAAAGTTCGACAATCGGATGGAAGCCAGGGAAGCTGCCATGCCTGGGGAACATCTCCTCAACCGGAATGCGTGAATGCCCCGTGCCGAATAGGTGCACCAGCCCTTCGTTGGCGATAGTATTCGCGCAAAGATCCGCCGCTTGCAGCATGGCATCCATCTGCGTGCTTTGAATACGCTCTGCAATTGAGTTGGCCGCCGCAAAATAGGCCTGCGCGGCTGCGAGTGGTTCAGTCAAAGTGGAACTCCTTTTTGTGCATCGACAATTCCTTGAAACACAAGGAAAGATTTCATTCAAGTCACTTTATAATCGAACTAGGTCTATTCTATAAATGTGTCCACGATTAAAAGTAAAAGGCAGCTCTCTTGCGTAAATTGTTCCTACTCTTTACCGTGCTCACTTTCTTCTTTTCCGGCAGCATCTTCGCCCAGGAAGACGAGGATGATCTCAACGAAATTGCCCGCTACAGCATCGATGAAGCTGGTAATCTATCGCTCATCAGCGGCACCGAAGATGCCGCCCATGATGACCTCTGGATTCTGATGCTCGTCCTGCTCCCCACCGACTACGTTGAGCAGTACCTCGTCGAATTCGCCGTCTTTGACTCTGAAGACACCCTTGCCTACGTCAGCGAACTCCAGGAAGACGAGTGGGACCTGGGTGTTGCCATCAACGACGACCCCGAACGCGCCCTGACCGTCATTCACGAATTTGGCCATATCGTTGCTCTCAACAATACCCAGTACGATACCTACCCGACGGTCATCGAAGATCAGCAGTCGTCGCTCGATGAAGACGCTTATTACGATGGCGTCGATGCCGATATGGCTGCCTGCCCCACCACTCCGTTTGAGGATGGCTGCCCGCTGTCGGATTCCTACATCGAGCTGTTCACCCAGGAATTCTGGGATGCCCAGGATGTCGAAGCCATCGTCTACGAGGAAATCGACGATCCGGCAGCCGAGTTCTTCGATGCCAATCCCGATGCCTTCGTCAGCGAATATGCCGCCACCAACCCCATCGAGGACTTCGCCGAGAGCTTTTCGTATTTCGTCGGACTGGACGATGAGGACTTCCCCGACAACGGCGACGATTACATGATGGACGCCAAAATCCTCTTCTTCGAGCAGTTCCCGGAACTGGTCGCCATGCGCGAATCCATCCGAGAGAACGCCGCCGCCAATGGCATCGAGTTCCAGTTCAGCGACGAAAGCAACTACTTCGACTAGTCGTTACGACAATTCAGTTGTTAAGGTCTGCGAGGCGGGTCATAGTATCCGCCTTTGTTATTGACTTTTATCCACCAAGCAAGGCGAAGGCTCGCCTGGTCGGACCCCCATCCTCAGTCCTTCCCCCGAAGGAGGAAGGATGCCGTTCTACAACCATCATGGCTCATCAAAGTCCCCTCTCCTTCGGGGAGGGGATTCAGGGGTGGGGTCATAGAGAGCAAGCATTTTGTGTCCCTTCGTAAAATATTTTGGCAACACACACTAACGACTAAGAACTAGCTTCTACCCAACCGCTCGACATGCTGCTTGGCCCATAGTGCCGCACCAATCGACCCCGCATCGTCCAGTTCCGCCGGAACAATCGCCAGCTTATCGACCGAGGTCGTGCGATTGTAAATTTTCAGCCCTTCGCGCATGGGTCCAAGAATGCGCTCACCGAGGTTAGCCATGCCGCCACCGATCACCATCGCATGCGGATTCAGCACACCGAGAACGACCGATAAACCCGCCCCCAGCCGTATACCTGCCTGATACAGAATATCCTGGGCGACCTCGTCACCATCGTCTGCTGCCTGCGCCACCACATGCGGTGTGATCTTATTAAGGTCATAATCCACCAACGCGCCGATGCTCGTATCCGCGCCCTGAACAACATACTTGATCGCGGCAGCCGCAATCGCCGGACCGCTGCTGTACCGTTCCAGGCCACCAGGCGTGCCGCTGCCATCTGGCAGATCGCCATAGTCAATCGACATATGGCCGAACTCCCCTGCGGAGCCTTCCATGCCCAAAAACAGCTTGCCATCAATCGCGATACCGCCGCCGATGCCTGTTCCCAGGGTGACGCCTGCCACCACCGGATAGTCGCGTCCGGCGCCGAGCGTCGCTTCCGCCAATGTAAAGGCGCGCGCATCGTTAATCAGTGCCACCGGACAGCCCAGCACCGCCTGCATAGTCGGCGCGACGGGCTTATCGACCCAATCACCAGGGATATTCGGCAGCATAATCGTCGTGCCGATGTCATAGTCCACCGTCGCCGGAACACCGACGCCGACGCCGCTGATCTGGTCGCGCGGCCAACCGGCCCCATCGGCAATGGCCTGCGAGAGTTCAATCATCTGCGCAACCACCGCGTCCGATCCCTGTTGACGATCCGTTGGCACGGTATGTTTGTAGATGACACGTTGGGCATCAGCCTCATAGGCAATGGCGGCAATTTTGGTGCCGCCCAGGTCGATGCCGATAAAATGACCCATCTGTCTCAACTCCTCGTAACAAATGATGAATACTATTTCTTTGCTTCTCAACAGGAAACTAGTAAGTCGGTCGCAGTTGACGCTCCGCCACCGCCTGCTGAACCTGCCGCACCTCATCCAAATTCAAAACGGTTTGCAGAACATGTTGCACAGCATCCCGATAGGCAGGCAGCGTCACGATGACCGCCTCGGCAAGCTGCGCCAGTTTGTCATCGTGCTCCAGCACATCCCCGACAGGCAGTGCGTGGAATGGTTCCGGCAGCCTGGGCACATCCGGTTCTGTCCAGACCGTCGCGTCAATATGGCCTGCGAGCATATTTTCGATAGTCGTACTGTAATCAATCTCGACGAAATTTACGGGCGTGCCCCGACTGAGCAGCCGTACCACATAGGCATGATCCGACGAATGCGTATCAATGCCCACGCGCATGCCCGCCTGCAAACCACCCCCGCCGCGTATCAGCAAAACATGGTCCGTTGTATATGTCCCTGGCCCCAGCGCCATGATGGTCTCAACCTCAAAGCCGCTGACAGCCGCTGCATCGGCGGCATAGCGGGATGTCACCACCCAATCACACTGCCCCGCATTCAAGCGCTCAATGCGCGATGTCGAGCCGCGCATATACCGCAGTTCGACATCCACCGGATGCTTATCAAATGCCTGCCGCAGCGCCGTCGCCAGCCCTTCTACCCGCAGCGAATACGGCATCGGCAAAATGGCGCTCATTGACCGCCGCTGTGCCAGGGTCCACAAGCGCGCATAATCCAGCGCCTGGGCGAAAGCCCCCAGCCGCCCACGATTGACAATCTCGGCAATGCCTTCTGTCTGGAGATATTGCATGGCTGCCTGCACCGTGCCGACGCTGACATCCTGCGAATCGGCAATCTGCTGCATGGATGCCAAGCGGTGCCCTGGCTCCGCAACCAGCAAAATCGATGCCAGATAGGTGATGGTTTTGCCCTGTTTTGAAAGCAGATCGTCCATAAGATTCGTTCATATTGATGAATGAACACGGCTATTATGGGGCAGCAAGCCTCGCAGCTAGGTTAACACGATTTGACAATCTACGCACATGTCATTTATATTCAAAATAATGAACGTTTATCGATAGTGACTGCCATGCCATATCAGGCAAACATCAGCCAGGTTGTTGCAACGGATGTACTCGTCGTCGGTGGCGGCTCCGCCGGGGCTACGGCGGCGATTGCCGCTGCTCGTCAGGGGGCGAAAACGCTCCTGGTAGAGCGCTACGGCTTCCTGGGTGGCATCAGCACCCAGGTATTGGATACCTTCTACGGCTTCTATACACCAGGCACCCAAGCGCGAAAAGTCATCGGTGGTATTCCTGACGACATCGTGGCCGCCCTGGCAGATCAGGGGAAGGTCATTTATCGGCCAAATACCTATGGCGCGGGCCAGGGCATCACCTACGATCCCCAGACGCTCAAGATCATCTGGGAACGCCTCGCCCAGCGAGCAGGCGTCCGGCTGCTCTACCACAGTTTCGTCATGGATGTCCTGACCGCAGGCGAGCGCATCACAGGCGTGATCGCGGCCACCAAAGCCGGACTACTGCAAATCAACGCCAAAACGATCATCGACGCTTCCGGTGATGCTGACGTAGCAGCAGCAGCGGGTGTGCCTTTCGAGTTCGCAGGCGAGCAGGTGCAGTCGCTGACGACCACCTTCCACCTCATCAACGTTGATGTCGAACGTGCAGCCAAAGTCAGCAAAAATGAGCTGCATGAACGCATGGCCGAGGCCATTAGCAGCGGGCGTTATGACCTCCCGCGCCGCGAAGGCAGCGTCCACATCAATCCGCTGCCGGGGGTGATGGTCACCAACATGACGCGCGTCGGAAACATCGACGCCACCGATCCCTTCCAGCTCACCCAGGCAGAAATTGAGGGCAGGCGTCAGGCGCAGGAATATGCGCGCTTTCTGGTCGATTGGGTCCCTGGCTATGAACACGCCGATATGGGCGCACTCAGTCACCAGATCGGTGTGCGCGAGAGCCGCCGAATCTTTGGAGATTATCGCCTGACGAAGGCCGATGTCCTCGCCGGACGCAAATTTGAGGATGCCATCGCCCAATGTGGCGCGCCGATTGAGGATCACCATTCCGGCAGCGATACCAAATGGCAGTATCTGCCCGATGGCGCCACCTACGATATTCCTTTCCGTGCCCTGCTGCCCCAGAAAGTGGACGGCTTGCTGGTCGTCGGACGCTGCCTGTCCGCTGACCATGATGCCCATGCCTCCGTGCGCAGCATGGGCCAATGTATGGCGATGGGACAAGCTGCTGGCACTGCCGCCGCACTCAGCCTGGAGACACAATCGCTCCCACGTGAAGTCAACATCAGCGACTTGCAAACACGCCTGCGCGACCTGGGCGCTGTATTGGATTGACTCTGCCCCTGTTGCGGCGAGAAGAGTCCGTGATCGCCGGAGAGGCAGCCTTCCTCCTTTTGGGGAAGGACTGAGGATGAGGGTCAAAATTACTGAAACATGTATTTAACGGATAGACAAGCCATGTCAACAATACGAACCGTCACCGGCGACATCGACCCCAATCAACTGGGCATTTGTCACCCGCATGAACATCTCATCGGGGCACCACCCCCACCCTATGACAGCCAGGACCCCGACCTCGTGCTCGAAGATGAGGCCGCTGCTATTGCTTCCGTCCGCGAATTGCAGGCAGCGGGAGGCAGTGCCCTGGTAGAGATGACGCCGATTGATTACAACCGCGACCCGCTGGCGCTGCAACGCATCAGCCAGGCCACTGGACTGCACATCATCGCCATCACTGGCTACCTCAAAGACAAGTTCTGCCGCCCACTGGTGGAAAAACAGTCGGTCGAGCAGTTGACGCGCCGTTTCATTCATGAGATTAAGCATGGCATGGATGGCACCGACATCCGAGCCGGAGCGATTAAGGCCGCTTCCAGCCTGAACGAGATCACGCCTGCCGAGCAAAAAGTGTTTGAAGCCGCTGCCCAGGCACAATTAGCGACTGGCGCACTCATCAGCACCCATACCGAAGCCGGAACGATGGCCCTGGAACAAATCGCCCTTCTCACGGGCCTGGGTGTGCCAGCGGATCGTATCCTGATCGGCCACATGGACCGCAAACTCGATGCAGACTATCACCGCGCTGTCGCAGACATGGGTGTTTACATGGGCTTCGACCAGATCGGCAAGCCCCAATACGCCAGCGAAGCTGACCATATCGCCATGCTCCAGATGCTGATCCAACGCGGCCACCTTAACCAGATTATGCTGTCGATGGACATCGCCCGTAAGCGCTACCTGCCCGTTTATGGCGGCAACCCAGGCTTTGCCTACCTGCTCAATGACTTTGTGCCGCTGCTGCGGTCCACCGAGATGACGGACGAAACGATCAATGTTATGCTCAAGGAAAATCCGAAACGCGCCCTGGCGATTGAAACTTAATGTCTACACAAAAATTGACGAATGAACGTCTTGCTGGCCAGACCCCCATCCTCGGTCCTTCCCCCGTGAGGTGGAAGGATGCCTTTCTCGACTGTCTTAGCCCGTTAAAGTCCCCTCACCTCATGGGGAGGGGATTTAGGGGTGGGGTTTTGAATCAAGGTTTGCTGGATGCTGCGTCGATTTCTTTGCTGAACGCGCAATCCATCTTTAGCGATACTGTTTCTCTGATCGCTGATAGCTGACAGCCAGATGCCTTCCGAATCGCTTGTCAGGCCGCAACTACGACTGTACATCAAAGAAAGAGAGTTTTTACATGGACCCGATTGATTATTCGATTGATGCCGCCGACATGATAACGCCCCTTCAATCTGGCGCGGCACTGGTGGCTGATATTCAACAGACCCAGGTGCAGCTAGGTCAGGTCGCCATCTGGTGGCTGGGCCAGAGTGGTTATGCTATCAAATCCGCATCAACCCTGTTTTACGTCGATCTTTACCTGTCGGAGCATTTGAGCAACAAGTACAAGGATACGAACAAGCCCCACGTCCGTATGACGCATGCGCCTCTGCGCGGTAGCGATCTGCCGGATGTGAATTACGTGTTCAGCAGCCACAAACACAGCGACCACCTCGACCCTGGCACCCTGCCCGACCTGTTCGCCCAAAATCCAGAGGCCAAACTCATCTTGCCGCAGGCGAATGCCGAACACGCCCAATCACTCGGCATTCCCGCCGACAGTCTCATCACCACCAGCGGCGACGAAACGCTGCAAGTCGGCCCTATCACTGTGCATTTTGTACCGTCGGCTCATCCCACCTTTGAGCATGATGACGCCCTGGGCTACCCGTTTGTCGGCTTCGTGTTCGAGGTTGATGGCGTGACGCTCTATCACAGCGGCGACACCCTCGTTTACGATGGTCTGGCTGATCGCCTGCGCCTGTATGAGGTTGATCTGGCTTTTCTGCCGATCAACGGCACCGATGCCCGCCGCACCGAGCTGCATGTGCCGCCCAATATGAACATTGAGGAGGCGCTTGATCTGGCGGCTAATATCGGCCAGCCGTTGATCGTGCCGCATCATTACGACATGTTCACCTTCAACACCGTCGATGTGCAGCAGTTCATCCAGGCCGCCGATGCCGCCAGCGCACCCTATCGCGTGATGCAATGCGGCGAAAAATTCATCTTTACTGCTGAGTAACATGTTCGATTCAGTCGCCATTCCGCCATCGGTCCAGGCATGCTTAGCGTCGCTGTTCATGGAATATCAACCGCTGCTAGCGGATAATCTACGCGGCTTTTATGTACACGGTTCCATCGCGATGGACTGTTTCAATCCGGTCAGCAGTGATATCGACGCGCTGGTCATCGTCACACGCCCTCTCGATCTGGCGACCAAAAAGCAGCTTGGCCATTTGCATCTCAAGCTATCTAAGCAGTGCGGCAAATCCATCGAAATCAGCGTGGTTTTGCAGCGCTATCTGGATGCTTTCGTCTATCCGACGCCCTTCGAGTTCCATTACAGCGATGACCATTACGACGCCTTCGCTGCCGGAACCGTCGATCTGGAAGTGGCCCGCGTTGACCCCGATCTGGCCGCCCATTTTGTCATCACCAAACAATATGGCATCACCGTGTTCGGGCCACCTGCGCAGGATGCTTTCCCGCAGGTGCCCGCTGCCGATTACCTGGATTCCATCGCCAGCGATGCCGAATGGTGCTACAACAACATCATGCAGGGGGCATCCACTGGCGATTGCACCGTACCCAAATACGCCGTGCTGAATTTTTGCCGCGTGCTCGCTTTCATCGAAGATGGCAGCGCTGTTTCTAAGCGTGAGGGTGGCCAATGGGGCCTCGCTCACCTGCCCGATGCCTACCACGCAGTTATTCAAGCGGCGCTGGATGAGTACGCCGTCGCAGGGTCATCGCAACCTGTGCCCTGCCAACCCCTGCACGACTTTGCCAGCTATGCGTTTGGCAAGATCAAATCATACTGGAAGTGAGGACCTACATATCCCATGAGCGATATTATTGGTTTCACCCCAAAACGATTTAAGAAAGTAGCAATGAAAGATTGCCTCAGTCTTGGTGGCAAAATCAAAAATTGGCCCGACGAGTGGCCTGAATCCAATGTTCCTTTACGTACGGCTAGGTTTCTGTCTAAGATATGGTCGTTGTATGGTCCACCGTGCGAGATTACCTATGAAGGTTTCGAATATTGCTTTAAGGATAGCCTAGTGGACATATATTTGAGTGTCTACTGTGGCGCAACTGGCCCTGCATTTGGAGCTACAACGAGCGAGTGGATCGACAGCGAGCTTGTCTACAGCAGCGAAAAAGCGAAGATAGTAAATGATTCGGTCACGGCCTTTGAATACTTGCTAGCCGCAGCATCGTTAGCAGACTGTGAAGTAATATTTGATACTGACTTCGGTCTGGTGCACGTAGGCTGCAAAAATGGCGAGTTATTCGAGGTCGAAACAGGTAGTAAGCTCTGAAAATAAACACTCAAAATGATTAAGGAGATTATGAAACATGCAAAAAGTAACCATGCTCGGAACCGGCTTGATCGGGATGTTTTACACCATGACGCTGCACAGTGGTCGCAGCGCCGACCGCGTGACGGTTGTCTATTCCCGCACAGCCGAACGCGCCGAGCAGTTCGCCAAAGATTGGGACATTCCGCGCCACACCACCGATATGGCCGACGCTATCAACGACCCGCAAACCAGCGTGGTCGTCATCGGCCTGCCCAACAACCAGCATGAGGAAGCCGTGCGACTGGCGGCAGCAGCCGGAAAAGCCATTTTGTGTACCAAGCCGCTCGGTCGCAACGCCGCCGAAGCCAAGCGCATGCTCGATATCGTCGAAAAAGCAGGCGTTTTTCATGGCTACCTGGAAGACCTCGTCTACACACCCAAAACGCTCAAGGCTGTCGAAAGCGTCCAGAACGGGGCACTCGGTAAGGTGCTGTGGGCACGCAGCCGCGAAACGCACCCCGGCCCCCACAGCGATTGGTTCTGGAACAAGGAAATTTCCGGCGGTGGCGCGATTGTGGACATGGGCTGCCACTGCATCGAGATTGCCCGCAACTTCATCGGCAAAGATGTTCGCCCACTGGAGGTCATCTGCTGGGCAGAAACGCAGGTCCACCCCATCGAAGCCGAAGACAGCGCGGTCGGCATGGTGCGCTACGCCAATGGCGCCCTTGGCCAGTTTGAAGTCAGTTGGACCTTTAGAGGCGGCATGGACCTGCGCGACGAGGTCAGCGGCACAGAAGGCACCATCTGGCTAAACCACTGGATGCGCACCGGCTTCGAGATGTTCAGCGCCGTCGGCCAGGGCGGCTACGTCTCGGAAAAATCCGAGGGTGAAACGGGCTGGCTGTTCCCTGTCGGCGATGAAGTCGGCGCACTGGGTTATACACCCATGTTCGCTGATATGCTCGATGGCATCGAACAAGGCAGACCACCGATGGAGAGCTTCTACGATGGCTACGTGGTCAATGCCATCATGGACGCCGCTTACAAATCCATCGAGAGCAAAAAATGGGAACCTGTCGTGCTGGAAGATTGGCGTGGCAGTGATGATGCTGACGCGGGTGTGCAGGTCCGCAACTACGACGCCGATCACTTCCTCATCAAGGAAGAAGTCATGCCCGATGGCCGCACCAAGCTCATCCTGAAGGAAAAAGCGGGCGGCAAAATCGTGCAAAAAGTTGTTGATTAAGCCAGGAAAGAAACAAAGGCGGGCCATACGGTCCGCTTTTTTGTTTGTCAACGCAAGGATATAATTAAGGCTTATTCTATTGGAGATGATTCGATGGCTTCCAGCATCAATTTTCGCCAGATCAATGTGCCTGAAGACCTTCCCGCACTCGCCGCTCTCAAAAATACTTACTTTCAGGATCGCAATCTGAACCGCACCACCACCGCCGAACGTCAGCAGCAGTTGATGGCCTATCCTGGCCACGATGCCGCCAACGACAACTGCCTCGCCCTGCTCGATGATGGCAGAACGCTGGTCGGGCATATCTGGCTCTGGCAGCAGACTGCGCAGCGCACCGTCCTCGACCTGACCGTGCATCCCCGCTGGACGCAGCACGGAGTTGGTCAGCGCCTGCTGGAATGGGGCATCCGGCGCGCCAGAGAACAGGGCAGCCAGTACCTCGATGTGCAGTACCCTATCGCGCTCTACGAGCAAATCGCGCTGGTGCAGCAGAACGGCTTCAATCCGCTCGGCACCTACCTGAATGCCTCCCTGCCTGCCTCCGTCGAGCTTCCGCCGCTGGATTGGCCGGAAGGCTACACGCTTAAGCCTTACAGCGAAGTGAACGACATCGGCCTGTATACCCAGGCGATGAACCGCAGCTATGGCGATCAATGGGGCCACATGTCGGATGCCAGCGACGAGATTGTGGCACAGTCCTTCGAGCATTATCCGCCGGAAAATGTGTTCCTGCTCTTTGACGCTGATGCACTGGTTTGTGGCGTGGTCCGCGTCCAGGTTGATGAAGCCAATGCCACCTATGCCATCGACGCCCCTGGCCTCACACCGGGCCATCGCCAGCCGGAACTTTACCGTGCGCTGCTGCTCTACGCGCTCCATATTCTGCGCAACAACCAACCCTCCCCTGCCCCGATCTCGCTAGATTCCTGGGGAGATGCCAATTCATCCGTCGCCACCTTCTGGCAGCTTGGCTTTGAGTGCAAGTATCATGCTCTCGGCTATCGATATTATTTGTAGATTTACCATTTATGCAAACATATGCTACGATTAGAATACCTGTTCTAAACACGACTCAAGGCAGAGGACATGACAGACCAAGCGAAACCTAATTTCCCTAAGATCGGCAGACCCGCAACTAATGCACTGTTAAATGCGGGCTACACACACCTGGAGCAACTTACCAAAGTATCAGAAAAAGAACTTAGCAAGTTGCATGGTATGGGACCAAAGGCACTTGGCATCCTAAAGACAGCTTTAGCAAGCAAAGGGATGCATTTTGCAGATAATGTTTAAGTCAATCGGAACTACAACTTGAACGCCCGCTGACGACCGAAAACTGGAAACTCTAATGCTAAAACACGAACCTGGTGACTTTGAAGTAGAAGCGATTGTCGAACCTGTATATGTAGAATCGATTGGCAAAATCTGGTGGTATGGCACACCTGACTGGAGTACACGCCGCGATTTAATTTGAGATTACATCTTAGAAAAAGGCATCCTTCCTCCTTCGGGGGAAGGACCGAGGATGGGGGTCTTACAACCGGAACGCCTGCTACCGCCCACAAATAGGAACATACATATATGAAATTTCCGTACCTCATAGTTCTAGTGCTGTTACTCCTATCCCATATAGTCACGTTTGCAGATGACTCATGCATTGAGCCACGAAACAGCTATTCAGGTGATGTAATTGTAGGCATTGAGTGGGCACCAAATAGCCAATCTATTTTTGTTAGCACAATGGGGCGAGTAACAATTTTCGATTTGACATCGTTCACAAAACCACCCATCGTTCATGAGGTATGTTCTGGACGCTTTCCCGTCATCGGAGTAGGAAACGCACATTACGCCATAGGCGGTGACTTCCGTTCATCAATTTTGCTCTTCGATTTGGAAACACATCAACTCATCAATGAAATCGAAGTTCAAGCAGAAAACGTCAATTCTATTGCCTTCAATGAGACAGACAGCTTAATAGTGATCTCTATATCGGACTGGGACGAAGGTGGTTTCTTTGACATTAATAGAATGCTGGAAATTATTACCATCGACAACGGTGAAGTAGTAGCAACCCTAGATTCTGAAAGAGATGAATCGGCACCATACCTATCATTCAAAATGGGCGTTGCGTTTATGTCCGATGGCCGTGTTCTCGCAACCGGATTGGATCAAGAAGACTCCTTCGTCGAAACTCAACCTATTGTGATACTTTGGGACTGGCAAAACAGCGAAAGTAGCACAGTCGAAGTCGAACCAAATAAATTGATTGGGCTGCTTGATGAAATGAGCCTAGTGACTCTCGAAATAATCGGAAGGGATGAAATACTTCTACAGACTACGAATCTGGAATCTCATGACCCACTATCGTCGGCAAGCTATGCAATTGCTGCCACTGAACTGGCGGATATCGAGCTTGCCACCACCAGCGAATTATCCTTAATAGCAATCGAGAATTCAGAGAGACATGTCTGGATTATCGATCTTTCAAGCCAGACTATCACAAATGAAAGGCAGCTTGAGGGATATGCAATAGAAATGGCTTTCAACCAGTCTGGCAACCAGCTAGCCATCGGTTATGGTAGCGGCAATGTCGAGGTTTGGAATCTCGAAACAGGTGAAATCTCCCCTATCGGCAACGCTTTAGCTCATGAATAACTACAACCTGAACGCCCGCTGACGCCCATAGATCGAAATCAGCACCAACAGCACCACGCCCAGGATAATCGACTGCGTGGCTTCCGGCAGTCCCTGCGCTTGCAGCAGGCTGTTGATGAGCTGCAACACCAGCGCGCCGGACATCGTGCCCCAGTAGCTGCCCTTGCCGCCAGAAAGCAGCGTGCCACCGACCACCACCGCCGCAATCGACGGGAACAGATAGCGCCCACCCAGGTTGAGGAACACAATATCGGTGAATCCGAGCAGCACGAAGCCGCCGAACGCCGCCAGCATGCCACTCATGGCATAGGTCAGTACGACCACCAGTGGTACGCGCACACCGGAGAGCATGGCCGTCGTCCGGTTGATGCCCACCGCGAACAGCATCTTGCCGTAGGGGGTGCGTTCCAGCAGCAGCCACATGGCGATGCCCAACCCAATCCACAGGAAAATCACCCCCGGAATTGGGCCAATCAGCGGCTGCGCGATCAATGTACGCATCAGATCGGGCGTTTCGCCTTCCAATTCGCCACGTGTCACCTGCAAAATCACACCCTGGACCACGCCAGCCATCGCCAGCGTCATCACCAGCGGCGGAATGCGCAAAAACACAATGCCGAGGCCATTCACCAGCCCGATGCCTGCCCCAACCAGCATCACCAGCCCCAATACAGGCAGAATCAGCGCATCCTGACCATCCGTCAGCCGAAATGTGAGGATCGCCCCCAGCGTCACAACCGAGGCCACCGACAGGTCGATGCCTTCGCCGCCGCTGATAATCACCAGCGTTTGCCCAGCAGCGATAATCCCTAAAAAGGCCGCCAGTCGCACGATGTTGATCGCCTGATTGGCATTGACGAAGCCCGGGCTGATGACACCACCCAGCAGGAACAACACAATCGCCAGAATCAGTGCAATGAGCGGCGGCGTAAGTCGACTGGTGAAGTTGGGCACGAATGAGCCGCGTTTGGCTTTGGCCGTGGTCATGCTGCGCGCCCTCCCTGCAAACGATAGCGCCGGATCAAATCAGAGACATAGCGAACGAAGCCTGGGCCAGCCAGCGCAATCAAGATAATCAGCGCATCGACCAGCGTCTGCGACCAGGTCGGCACATCGTAGAACGAGATGATATTGCGAATCACCCCCAGGATGACCACGCCCATCATCGCGCCAGCGATACCGCCCTGCCCGCCGCGCAGCCGCGTACCCCCCAGCACCACCGCCACAATCGAATCGAGCGTCATGGCATCACCGCTGGTCGGGCTGCCGGAACCCAATGACATGGTTAACGCTAAGGCCGCCATCGCCGCAAAAAAGCCGGAAATCACATACGTTCCCAGACGGATACGCTGCACCGGAATCCCTGTCGTGTAGGCCGCTTCAGCATTATCGCCGGATGCGTAGATATACTGCACCAGCCGCGTCTGCCTCAGGAATGCCCACAGCAGCAGAATGATAGCAATCACAATGAACGCCGGCGGAATCTCCCGCAGAATGGATATGTCCTGAATAATGGGAATATTGGCGAAGGCTTCCACTTCAATCAGGCGACGATACAGGCCCGTCATGTCACTGGGCAGTTGACCACCCGGACGCGGCAAAATCGTCAGCGCGAGGCCCGCGAAAATAAAACTGGTCGCATAGGTGGTCACAATCGGCTGCAAGCGCAGATACGCCACCGCGATGCCATTCAGCAGGCCTGCCGCCATCCCCACCAGCGCCACCAGCCCAATCGCCAGCAGAATATCGCCGCCAGCCGTTTCTGGTGTGATCCACGTGACCAGCAGTGCATTACACAATGAAACCATCGCCCCGACCGACAGGTCAATGCCGCCGCCGATAATCACAATTGCCTGCCCTACCGCCAAAATCGCCAGCGGCAAAAACACGCGAATATTGCGATTCAGCACCGAAGGATCGAACAGGTTATCCTGTCGCGAATAATTAATCAGCACCACCACGATCAGCAGCAGCAGCGCGAATAAATACGAGTTGCGTGCCAGCAAGCGCCGGAAGTTGGCCTGATTCATGCGGTTGGTTCTTCCTTGTGATGGCTGGCGTCGTGGTGGGTCGCCCCCATACTGGCCGCGACCAGATTTTCCCGCGTGACATTCTCACCAGCCAGTTCGGCGCTGATGCGACCATCGTGCATAACCAGCACACGGTCACACAATCCGAGGAGTTCTTCATCGTCGCTGCTGTAGAACAGAATTGCCGTCCCCTGATGCCGCAAATCGGCCAGCAGCTTATAGAACTCGCCCTTGGCCCCCACATCGACGCCCTTGGTCGGGTCGTTCAGCAGCAGCAGCTTAGGGTCACGTAGCAGCCACTTGCCGATGACCACTTTCTGGGCATTCCCACCGCTGAGGCTGTTGACAGGCGCATCCAGCGAGGCCATTACCAGACTGAGATCATCCGATACCGCTCCCGCTTCAGAACGAGCGCGCTGCATGCGTAACGGCGTCCCAAATTCGCGCAAAGATGGCAGCATGAGGTTGTCCAATATCGAGCGAATCAGCAGCAGCCCTTCGTTGCCGCGATCACCGGGCACGAACGCCACATCCTGCTTCATCGCCTGCCGAGGGTGCGAAAAATGCACTCGCCGCCCACTGAGCGTCAAGGCGCCCTGGAACGGAATCGCGCCAAAAATCGCCAGCAATAAGTCCGACTGTCCCTGCCCTTGCAAGCCGCCGATGCCGAGCAGTTCACCATCGCGCAGATCAAAACTGACGCCGCGCAGTTTTTCAGTCGTCAGGTCGCGCACATCCAGCCGAATTGGTGCACCCGCTGCAACAGGCTCGCGGGCTTCGCGTTCCAGCGCTGCCGCCCCTTCGATCATCATCTGCACCAGTTGCCGTTCGCTCGTCGCTGCGATGTCTACCGTCCCTACATGGGACCCGTTGCGCAGCACTGTCGCCTGATCAGCCACGCGGAAAATCTCATCCATCCGGTGCGAGACGAACACAATCGCCATGCCCGCGCTTTTCCAGTCCTCGATCAACTCAAACAGGCGTGTCACCTGGGCGCTGTCGAGGCTGGCCGTCGCTTCGTCGAAGATCACGAGCTGCGGGTCCTGGCTGATCGCTTTCAGGATTTCGACAATCTGCCGTTCATCAGGGGTGAGGTCATAAACGGGGGTGGTCGGCGTCAGGCTCGCCGGAATCGTGCCTTTGAACAGGTCGAGCAGTTCCTGGGCACGTTTTTGCATGGCTTTACGATCCAGCCGAACGCCATAACGCATCGGCTCATGGGAAAGCCAGATATTCTCTGAAATCGACATCTCCGGCACCAGACTGAGTTCCTGGTAAACCGCCGTGATGCCCTTCTGCCGGGCCGCCAATGGAGAAGAAAAACTGACGGACTGCCCATCAAGCAGTAGTTGCCCCTCATTGGGGGCAACTACGCCTGTGATGATCTTACTCAGGGTACTCTTTCCGCTGCCGTTGGCGCCGATCAGCGCCACAACCTGCCCTGACTGCACCTCAAGGTTGCCATCTGCCAGGGCAACGACACCCCCATACCGTTTGACAAGGTGTTGTGCGGAAAGCGTAACCATCTTAACTAGCTACCGGAGCTTTCTTCTGCTTCTTCAGTACCCATGTCCATGCCTTCAACTTCAGGCTCACCGACATCGGGCGTGACGTCCATCTCGGTCAGTTCTTCACCAGCAATCAGCTTGATCGCGCCTTCTTGCGTGATGATACCGTCGAGGGTGAAGGAAGCCGGAGCTTCACCAATGTTCTGCGCATCGTAAACTTCTTGCAGATTTTCATTGGTGACAGAGTACGGAATCGGAACGTAGAGCGTGTTACCGAATGGGCCGCTGAAAGCCTCTTCGTTGATTTCCGCGCCACGCAGCAGTTCGATAGCGACGCGCAGGCCGCTGGCACCGATACCAGGCGGGTTGACCACACCGATGGTCGTGAAGTCAGGATTTTCCATCAGGGTTTCTTCCCACATCTGCAGGAAGCTGGCACGAGCTTCACCAGTTGCAATCGGCGGATTTTCCAGGCCAGCATCCATGATGGCTGTCATCACGCCGGAAGCCATACCGTCTTGCGTCCACACGCCGTCAATGCCCGTCAGGGAAGCCAGGAAGTCGCTCATTACCTGCTGACCAGTCGCCTGGTCCCACATACCGCTTTCACGGCCAATAACCTCGATGCCAGGGTACTCAGCCAGCACTTCTTCAACACCTGCCATACGGGCTTCGTTAGCCGGATGGCCCACAAAACCTTCGATCAGGACGATACTGCCCTCACCGCCAAGCTGTTCTGCCAGCCATTCCGCGCTGATCATCGCCCATTCTTTCTGGTCGATGACGACGTTGATCGCACCCGCTGCGCCAATTTCCTGGTCCACAGCGATGACCACGACGCCTTCGTCGGTGGCTTCTTCAATCGCCAGATTCAGACCCGTCTGGTCGCCTGGGTTGACGATGATGGCATCGACGCCGCGATTCAGCAGGTTCTGGATCTGCTGCACCTGGCCACTGACGTCCGTGTCTGTGCTCTCGATGACGAGATCAATCGTAATACCGTACAGCTCTTCAATTTCGGCAGCGGCATCTTCGATCTGCTTAATCATCTGGGTACGCCACTCACTGCCGACGAAGCTGTTGGAAACACCAATGGTGTAAGTATCCTGAGCTTGTACAATGCCGCTGAACGCCAGGACAAGCACCAACACAAGAACAAGTAAACGTTTCTTCATTTGCGTTGCTCCTCTGTAAACTGCAAACGTATATCATTCATTATTTTGAACTTATGGGCCGGATTGCCCACATTCCCATCGAGTTTAGCGATTCCAAAGGCGATTTGTCAACGAAGCACTCAACAAACTGAACAAATCGCCCACTAATCTCATATTCACCAGCCCTCTTGATACCTGCATTTAAGCTAAACTCGCTTGCAGGCACAATTCCCCTCTCCTTAAGGGAGAGGATTTAGGGGAGGAGTTATATCTTAAATTGCATGAACTGCTCAAGATAATGCTTCGACTGCAAAATAGAGCGCTTGACGTCATCTTCGTTGCTCTCATAGGCGCGATCTTCCACTTCGATACAGACCGGACCGCGATAGCCCACATCAGTCAGGGCCGCGAAGAAAGCGCTCCAATCGACATCACCCAACCCTGGCAGCTTTGGCCGATGCCAGCCCAGGCCCAGGATGCCGCGTTGGTACAGCAGGTCGCTGTCGACGCGCTCGTCCTTGGCATGCACATGCACGAATTTGCTATGGAATTCTTTAATAGCCCGTTCAATGTCAATGAACTGCCAGATCAGATGCGAGGGGTCAAAGTTGAGGCCGAAGTTGTCACTCGGAATCATATCGAACATGCGCCGCCAGACATCCGGCGAAATGGCTAAATTCTTGCCACCTGGCCACTCATCCAGCGAGAACAGCATCGGGCAGTTCTCAATGCCGACTTTGACGCCCTGCTCTTCCGCAAAGCCAATGATTGGCTTCCAGACAGCGGCATAATCATCCCAGCTATCTTCAATCGCCTTCGACGGATCACGCCCAATGAAAGTCGTCATCACGTTGATGTCCAGCATCTTGGACGCGGCAATCACCTTCCTGATGTGGTCGGTATAGGTCGCACGTTCATCAGCATCAGCCGCCAGCGGGTTCGGGTAGTATCCCAGCGACGAAATCTTCACGCCGTATTTTTCACTCAGCGCCTTAACCGCCGCCGCATCGCTGGCGGAAAAATCGCTGACGTCGATATGCGTCACCCCCGCATAACGCCGTTCGGCCTTGCCCACTGGCCAGCACATCACCTCAATACACTGAAAACCATGTTCTGACGCAAACTTCATCACCTCTTCCAGCGAATAATCCGCCAGAATCGCCGTGACAAAACCCAGTTCCATCATGGTGCATTCACTCCTTTATCTTGCATGTTCGCTGTTCTAATGTAGGGGCACACATTGTGCCCTGACGAATCTACTGTCTTACCATTGCGACGCAGCATGCTCGCGTCCGCCTGCCGTAAACCCCTCCTCTGAATCTCCTCCCCGTCATGGGAGGAGACTTTTGGATACTACCAGATCACCAGACAAGGCATCCTTTCACCTCACGGGGGAAGGACAGGAGGATAGGGGTCAGACAAGGAATGCTACGGTTGCTGTTTCAACAGATTGTCTGAACGATCTACACACTGACCCAACCACCGGCTTTATTGCTCTCGACGATCTTCTCGCACAGCACCACCTCATGATGCCCATCGACGAAGGTCGGGAACGGCCTGGGTGCGTCGAAATTACCCGCTGCCAGGTAGCCATACACTGCTTTATATAGCTGCTTGAACGTATCCGGGAAACCTTCATTGTGCCCACCAGGATAATCGGCATGGGCCAGCGCCAGCGGTTCCAACAGCGACGGGTCTTTGAGCAAAATTTCATTGGGACGATCCCGATGACCGATCCACAGTTCATTGGGCCGCTCGCTATTCCATGCCAGTGCGCCCTTGGAACCCGCGATCTCAAAATTGAGCATATTCTTGCGTCCGGCTGTAACCTGCGAGACATTCAGCGTACCCCGTGCGCCACCACCATACTTAAATAGCACCGATCCCCAATCCTCGGTGTCAATCTGCACCTCATCGTACTCAACCGGAACGTTCTCGGCCTTCTTGCCTTCAAAGCTGGCCACTGCCTGACGCGGCTTCTTACGAACAGGGATGAAGGTCGCCAGGTCAGCCAGCACTTTGTCCACCTTCAGTCCGGTGATAAACCCAACCAGGTCCATCCAGTGCGTGCCGATGTCACCGATGGCACGGGTGTCACCGCCCTGATCCGCCTGTAAACGCCAGTTCCAGTCGGTATCGAACAGCAGCCAATCCTGAACGTATCCACCGCGCACACTGTACACTTCACCGATCTCGCCCTTCTGGACCAGATCATGGGCATGCAGCGCCATCGGGTAAAAGCGAATGTTGTAGTTCACAGCGGAAATCAGGTGCGGGTTTGCCTCAGCAATTTTGACCAGTTCGCTGGTCTCGGCGCTGTTCATCGCCAGCGGTTTCTCGCAGATGACATGCTTACCTGCTAATAAGGCACGCTTGGCAATGTCGAAGTGATACTTATTCGGCGTTGCAACATGGACAATATCAACTTGTGGATCATCAAGGAGCTGCTGTACATCTTCGTAGGCAATTTCCAGGCCGATTTTCTGGGCAGCCTGGCGGCTTTCCTCCAGAGAGGCTGTGGCGATACCGCGAACCGTAATCCCCAGGCGACGGAGTGCTTCTGCATGGACCGGGCCGATGAAGCCTGCGCCAACAATTGCGGCTGTAACCATAGTTTCACCTTTCAAAATAAGACTAGTTCAAAACAAAGCGCCTGTTTATAGGCACCGTTGAACAGAGATTGTAATTCAGATTGGTCAATCCGACTATAACCTACATGCCATTCCCGTGCAAACGATTGCATAGAATTCACAAAAAGGCTATATTGACAGTAATAAATAGCTATCTGCGGCAATGGTATGCGATATTTAATATATCGCTCATGCACTGGGATACTCCCTGAAATCCCTCCCCACGCGCCAAGGGGACTGGGAACAACCAATTCAGTCCATGAGGCATCCTTCCACCTCACGGGGGAAGGACCGAGGATAGGGGTCCAAAGCAGAAAGATGGCCTATGCGATTCAGATATTAACTTACACCTTTATTTGAGAACTAGGAGCCTCTTTTGAAAGCTGTGATGAAAGTTGCCTCCGGTGTCGGCAACATTGAACTCCGCGACATCGCCGTGCCCTCCCCCACTGCCGGACAGGTCAAGATACAGGTAGAAGCCGCGGGCATCTGCGGCACCGATATTCATATTTACAAAGACGAATTCAAGTCACGCCCGCCCGTTGTGCTCGGCCATGAAATATCCGGTCGCATCGTCGAGGTCGGCGATGGCATCGACGGCAGCCTGCTCGATAAGCGCGTCACAACAGAAACGTACTATCAGACTTGCGGCACCTGCATGTACTGCCGACGCGGCGAGTACAATCTTTGCCTTAATCGCCTGTCGATTGGCTCCGGCGTGAATGGCGGCTTTACGTCTTATCTGGTCGTGCCTGCTAAAAACATCCATGAACTGCCGCAAAATGTCGATTTCCGCGCCGGTGCCCTGACCGAGCCATTGGCCTGTGTCGTGCACGGCGTCCTCAGCCACAAAACCGTTAGCCCTGGCGATGTGGCTGTCATTGCTGGTCCAGGTGCCATCGGCCTGCTGACGCTACAAGTGGTCAAATCAGCGGGCGCGACAGTCGTCATGCTTGGCACCAGCGTCGATAACGAACGGCTGGAACTGGCCAGCGACCTCGGTGCGGATTACACCCTCAATGTGCAGTCCGATGACCCCAGTAAGCTTATCGCGGACATCACCCAGGAAGGTTTAGGCGCCGATGTCGTCTACGAATGCTCTGGCGCCGGAACCGCTGCCGCCCAACTGCTGACGCTGGTGCGTCGGCGCGGTCGCTATGTGCAGATCGGTCTGTTCGGCAAACCGGTAAGCTGGGACCTGGACCAGCTTTGTTATAAGGAACTGGTCGCGACAGGCAGCAACGCCAGCGTACCCTCTGCCTGGGACAAAGCCCTCAAGCTCATGGCTGCCGGAACCGTGCAGACAGCACCTCTCATCACTCACGCCTACGATGTCACCCAATGGGAACAGGCTTTCGCCACGTTCGATGCCAAATCGGGCATTAAGACGCTGCTGACACCTATCGATTAGGAGGCAACCATGCGCTTAGCCGGAAAAGTCGCCCTGGTGACGGGTGCCGCCCATGAGCGCAGCATCGGCTGGGGCATCGCCAGAGCATTGGCCGAAGAAGGCGCGGATGTGGTCGTCAACGATGTGGCCATGCCGGAAAAACTGGCCGCGCGTGTTGCCGATCTGGAAGCCATCGGTGTGCGCGGTTTGGCTGTGCAGGCCGATGTCACCGATGCGACCGCCGTTGACAATATGGTCGCGGAAGCTGTCGCCAAGTTGGGTCACCTGGACATCGTCGCCAGCAATGCGGGCATCATTCGCTGGGAAACACCGCTTGCCATCACGCCGAAGAACCTGCGCGCCATCACCAGCGTCAATATCAAGGGCAATGCCAATGTCTGCCGCGCCGCCGCCAGGCAGATGATCGCCCAGGGAATTGGTGGGCGCATCGTGATGACCTCATCCGTCCATGTGGATGCCCACTTCCTTCCGACCACCGTTTACGATAGCACGAAGTTCGCCATGCAGACATTCGTCGGCACACTGGCCCTGGAACTGGCCCCGCACCAGATCACGGTCAATCACTTCGGCCCCGGATGGGTGCGTTCGCCGCTCAATGACGTTGATCCTGGCCAGCAAACCGATGCCGACATCGAAGCGGTCAGGCAGACCGTTCCGCTGCGGCGTGATGGCTACATCAGCGAGATGGGCCGCGCGGTGGTCTACTTTGCCAGCGAAGATGGCGCCTATACCACTGGCGCCTTCCTGCGTATCGACGGCGGCCTGGGCATCAGCAAGTATTCACGATGAGGGGCACAATGGGCATAAAAATAATCCAAAAGAGCCTTTGGCCTGTGATTGCTCTATTAGCCCTTGTCTGGGTTAATCGCCTATCTGCCCAGGAAACCGACCAGATCGCTAAGCAAATCACATGGAGTCCCGATGGCACGATGATTGCAGTCGGCTTTGATTCCAACGAATGCGATATACAGAATCCCCACTCAGAGAATCTTCTGATTCTTGATGCCACGACACTGGAAGTTGTGACACCTGGCCCGGTAAAAAGTTGCCTAGAGCTTTTTCTCGATTGGACTCCAAATAGTGAGGCCATTGCAATTATTGGCAGCCATGAATTTCGCATTTGGAGCGTAACAAAACACGAGTTTCATACTATACCTTTATATTTCTTGCTAGCAACCAGCATACGTTTAAGTCCTGACGGTGCTCTACTAGCGATGACTGATGCAACTGGCACAGCAAGAACAATTGAGTTAGAGACCGGAGAGTTGTCTAATCCATTCCCAATTGGAGGATTTCTTGGGCTTGCCTGGAACCCTCATGGTTCCCAACTTGCCATCGGGCAAATCAATGAAGTTAAAATTTTCAACGTAGATTCACAAGACGAAGTAGGAACAATTATTTATGAGTACGGCATCATTGAGCAAATCCATTGGTCACAAAGTGGATCGAGATTGGTCATATACCGTGTGGCCATAGAAAGGGGCCAAGAAAGAGATTTGGATGTAGTTGATGCCGATTTGATGGAGATCATCACTACAATCTCAATGTCAGACTATATCGACCCTCAAGATGGCCTTACCGATATTGCACTCAATCCCGATGGCAACCTCATTGCAGGCACAAGCCCACTCTCTGGTATCTATATATGGGACACGACCACAGGCGAACTCGTAACCCACTTTGAGCAAGAAAGCATCTATGCAATCGACTGGAGTCCCGACGGCTCGCGGCTTGCCTACGTGCCTTCTGGAAATGACGATGAGCTTGTTGGTTTCCTGGACGATTTTAGCGAGGCCGCCCCATGATCGACCACCACGATAAACACACCCTGATTTCTGGCGGACCGCCTGCCCTCACAGACGGTATCAGCAAGTATTCACGATGAGGGACACAATGGGCATAAAAATAATCCAAAAGAGCCTTTGGCCTGTGATTGCTCTATTAGCCCTTGTCTGGGTTAATCGCCTATCTGCCCAGGAAACCGACCAGATCGCTAAGCAAATCGCATGGAGTCCCGATGGCACGATGCTTGCAGTCGGCTTTGATTCCAACGAATGCGACATACAGAATCCCCACTCGGAGAATCTTCTGATTCTTGATGCCACGACACTGGAAGTTGTGACACCTGGACCAGTAAAAAGCTGTCATGCAGGGCTCGTTGAATGGAGCCCAGATAGTACTCGTTTTGTAATCGTCGGGATTGAAGGATTGCGGGTTTGGAATGTAGAAAATCAAGAGTTTGACTTGACTGCTATAGGAGGCCATATCATTAAGTGGAGTCCAGATGGCTCAATGCTTGCCGTAGGTGGTATGTCAGGTACTGCATTAACTGTGGATGTATCAACAGGAGATGTATTAACTCGATTTCCCTCCAGTGTGTTCTTTGGCCTAGCTTGGAGTCCGAACGGAGAACAACTTGCCATCGCAGATTCCGTTGTAATAAATGTATTCGATGTAAATACCCTAGAAGAAATAGGAACTATTGACATTCCAGGCATAATCGAACAAATCGAATGGGAGAAAAATGGATCTAGACTAGCCGTATATCGTGTTTCACCATCGGACATGCAACGAGCAATAGATATAGTCGATGTGGATACAATGCAAACTGATCTTTCCATTTCTTTAGTTGGCTATCTTCAACCAATAGAAGGCATCACCGATATTAGTCTAAGCCCAACGGGTAATCAAATAGCGGTTGTTATCCCAGCTTTTGGAGTGTTGATATTTGACACGACCACAGGCGAGCTTGTTACACACATAGACCAAGAAGGTATCTTCGCAATCGACTGGAGTCCCGACGGTTCGCGGCTCGCCTATGTGCCATCCGAGGACGATGATGAGCTTGTTGGGTTCCTAGACGATTTGGGCGAGGCCGCCCGATGATCGACCTACACAATTCACACATCCTGATTTCTGGCGGACCGCCTGCCCTCACAGACGGCATCAGCAAGTATTCACGATGAGGAACACAATGGGCATAAAAATAATCCAAAAGAGCCTCTGGCCTGTGATTGCTCTATTAGCCCTTGTCTGGGTTAGTAGCTTATCTGCCCAAGAAACCGACCTGATTACTGAGCAAATCGCATGGAGTCCAGACGGCACGATGATTGCCATTGGAGGTGATTTACGGAACTGCGACAGCGGAAGTAATGATCCTGAAAGTCTTATAGTAATTGATGTTAATACAATGAGTCAGGTATTTTCTATACCAGATACTGGCTGTTCTACACATGCTGTATCTTGGAATCCTGATAGTACAGCTATTGCATTTGTTGGCTACAATGGCCTAAATGTTTGGGATGTCACAGCACAACAGTATGATTCCAATATATCGGTTCTTCCACTTTCACCAGCATATATAAGTTGGAGTCCGAACGGTAATTACATAGCATTTGCTGAATATTCTGGATTTGCTGGAATTATAGACGTTCAAACAGCAGAAATATCGGAACGATTAGAAGATACTGTAGGTTCCATTGTGGTTTGGAGTTCAGATAGTTCAAGGCTCTTTGTCGATAACCTTCGCGATCATCCACGAGTCTTCTCGATACCATCTGGTGCGATAGTTGAAGAAATAGATTATGAACCCCATGAAATCGTGGACATTGACTGGAATCCAAATGGCGAAATTATTGCTATATATCGTTTGGGGGGCGCAAATCCAGACACCATTCACCTTCTAAACACAAACACTTGGCAGGATAACTTGGTAATATCTTTGGAAAATATTTTAATTGAGAGAGATGCGATTTCAGATATTACTCTCAGTCCGAATCATGATATGGTGGCGGCTGTGAGTTTCCGCACTGGAATATATATTTGGGATACAATCACAGGTAATTTAGAAACTACTCTTGAGCAAGAAGGTATTAGTGCAATCGACTGGAGTCCCGACGGCTCACGGCTTGCCTATGTACCATCCGGGGACGATGATGAGCTTGTTGGCTTTCTGGACGATTTTAGCGAGGCCGCCCCATGATCGACCACCACGATAAACACATCCTGATTTCTGGCGGACCGCCTGCTCTCACAGGCGGTATCAGCCAGCAATTTGCTGCCGCCGGAGCGATGGTTCACACGCTGGAAACAGCCACCCCGCCCGACCAACAGGCCATCGCCGAGCAGATAGCAGCTTTCGAGCGCATCGACACGCTGGTCATTCTGCCAACGTGGCACCAGTTGGGCGAATTCCTGAATACCTCACCCACTGATTGGGACGCGGCCATCGCCAGCAATTACGAACGTGCCGTCTATCTGGCCCAGGCAGGCGCACAGCACATGATCGACCACAATGTCGCCGGAAGTATCGTTTTCGTTTCGACGATTGCTATCCAGATGCCCCTGCTCCAGACCAGCGCCTTCGCCACGTCGCTGGCGGCGCTGCACCCCTTCGCCAAGATGCTGGCCGTCGAATGTGGATCTTATGGCATTCGCGCCAATACGGTCATGCTCGGTTGGATCGAACACGAATGGTCACAGCCGCAGTTACAGGCAGATCGAAAATTTATCGAAGCTGGGATTCCATTGGGGAAAATCGCTCAGCCGGAAGCGGTTGGCGATGTGTGCTGTTTTCTGGCGTCACCGCTGGCAGCGTATATCACCGGAGCGATGATTCCGGTCGATGGTGGCTACAGCCTGACGCAGTCCGAAGGCGATTCGCCCTATCCGGCCACACCCTGAGCGCCGCACGACTCGCGTACGATGAGTTCAGCAGGCAAGATGACCGATTCGGCCTCATGGCCATCAATCAGTTCCAGCATTTTGGCCACCATCAGCCGACCGCCGTGCTCAATTGGCTGGCGAATGGTCGTCAGCGGCGGACTGCAAAACGCGGCCAGTTGGATATCATCATAGCCCACCAGCGAGATGTCGTCTGGCACGCGCCGCCCCTGTGCCCGCAGATATTCCATGATGCCAATCGACATGAAATCACTGCACACAAACAGCCCATCAAGGTCCGGCTCTGAGGCCAGCATCCGTTGAGCAGCGGCTACACCCTGCGCAGGCGTAAAATCCGTGAAGGCAACCAGGTCCGGTGAAAGCGGCCTGCCGACTGTTTCCAGCGCCTGCTGATAGCCAATAAAGCGCTGATGCGTTTCCACCATGCCCTGCGCCCCACCAATGAAGCCGATTTTCCGCCGACCTAATCCAAGCAGATGCTCGACCGCTTTCCGGCCTCCGGCGATACTGTCGCAGCCCACCGAAACCAGTTCATCTTCCGGCATGGGCGCACCCCAGATGACCACATTCGCGCCCAGGGAATTCAGCGTCTCCAGGCTGACATCATCCACGCTGCGATCGACCACGAACACGCCATCCACCCGCTGCTGACTGGCGTACTTCTGACACCAGCCATCATCCGCCGCCGGAACCCGTGACACGACGACATCATAGTCGTAGTCAGCCAGGGCATCGGTAATCGCCCCCAGAATTTCCATATAAAAGGGGTCGGAAATCATGCGATGACTGTCGCCGAGGTAAGGGAACACCAACGCTAACGTCTGCGAGCGTTGCAGGCGAAAATTGCGCGCGCGGCCATCGACCACATAATTGTTGGCCTCGGCAATACGCACGATGCGCTCGCGAGTGGCTTCGGGAATGGCGCTACTGCCATTCAGCGCCCGCGACACAGTCGATACGGAGACACCAGCCAGTTCGCTGATGTCCATCATGGTGATTCGGCGGCTCATAAGGTTCGAAGGTTTGGCTTTACAACAATGGGCTTAATGATAACACACCTGGGCAGGTGGGGGATTTGATGAGGAAAGGAGTAATTTGACGGGTAAAATATATCAAAAGAATCGACACGGGAAGTTATGCGAAAAAGAAAAAGCCACTATCACAAAACAATAGATTCAGTACTTTCAATCATACTTGCAGTATTCTTCACCATTAGCTGCATAGCAATTACAGGAACCATTCTGTTAATCTCAGTGCTCGTGTTTGCAATGGGTAAGACTTCAGAGCAAAGACAAGCCAATCGAGAAGCATATTTAAATAGCCTCATTGCACCTGAACTCGTTGAGAATCTATGCTCTCATGATGCACTACCTGAACAATACTGTAATGGCACAACCGATTTACGCTACAGAGATATGAAAGAAATTGCACAGACCTACCCTGACAAAAATCTCACATACGACGATGTGTTTACCTTATTCGGGGAGTATGAATCAACATGCAATTTACCCTGGCAATTGCCACCAGACACATATGCCTGTGGTTATGCCCTTCCACCGAATTTCCTAAGCATCTATTTTCTATTTGATGAGTCAACAGATATGTTGTTGCAAGCAAAGGAATAACACAGGCAAAAGTCTCCTCTCCTTCGGGGAGGAGATTTAGAGGTGGGGTCCAGCCCATATTCTATCCATAATTAATCAAGCTAGGTTAGTCGATAGATTCCATCATGCTCTTAATTGCATTCTGTAACGAATTCTCAAAGACTCTCATCCCTGGTGGAGTGTATTTGTATTCGATTACTCGAAGATGACGAATATCAAATGGGATGTCCTTCATATTTTGAGTAAGCATAATGACAGATTTGTTCAGTGTGTGTGCCATGCCCAACTCATAAAAGACGTTAGCATTTCTATTAGTACAGTCAGCTATTATTAATTGACTTTTCACTATTGCAGACCACACATCAGACATGATAGAACGCTTGGAAAAGAAATCATCACCTCTTTTTATTGAATACCCTAAGCTTTCAACTATCGGTTTGATATGGTCGTCGTAAATGGGCGGGAAATCAGAAAAAGGCATAATGACAAATACATCATTAGCATATGATTGATTGTCTTTTGGTGGCCCGAGAACCTCGTTTTGAGACATATCTATCAAATATGCACTACTAAGAGCCATATTAGTAGTTTGGCCATCGATAGGCAACATTCTCTGTTCAGAAGAAAAACCATTACTTACGAAATTAATGATACGACCCTTGTTTAATCGAAATCGAGGATTTGAATAGTCACCTATGTGCTCCATTAGGCCACATTCAACGAACACATTGAAATCATCTGTCGAGACCGGCTGTTCATCTCCAAGCCAGAGATCATATGTTGCATCAGATACTTGATTTCGAGTAAAGTATCTAATCCCTTGAATACGGCCACCGCCAATTCGTAGTATCCAATCAGTACGTATCGAACCATCTTTCAGACCATCAACTAATGATGCCAGCATACGTTTTTGTCGATCAGTTAAATAGCAGTCTAACATTTTAGTTCCATAGTTATATATGACACTAGGATTCTTATATCATAATCATGCTCTTAACGCTAACCCTTCTCCAATAAAACCATGCTAAAATGGACGCCAGTCCGAATAAGAGAGAAGTTGGCAAACATGGCAGTCGATATTCCCTTGTTACGCTCGGCGATTGAGCCAGGCTTTGTACAAGATACATCCGTGCAGCACTTCAGTGCCAGCACCTTCCCCACCATTCACCCGATTCACTGGCTGCACTCGCATTTCGCCGTCGGCGGATGGTCGCCATTGCAACGCCTGAGTGGCATGCTGACCGCCCACATGACGCGCATCGCGCCCCATAACGGCTTCACCTGGCACCCGCATCGCGGCCTGGAAATCTATACCTGGGTGCTGGAAGGCGAACTCTATCACGAGGATACCACTGGCGGACGCGGCATCATCAAAGCGGGCGAACTTCAGCGCATGTTTGCCGGTGATTACATCGAGCATCAGGAACTGAACCTGTCCGACGATCCGACGCGCGTCATCCAAATCTGGTTCATTGCCGATCAGGAACATCGCGGCCTGGAACCGCACTATCAGCAGTTGAACAAAGACGCTCTGCCTGTGCGGCGTGTGGGCGATGCCGATGTCTACAGCCTCGTCGGCGAGGACTCCCCCATCGAGCAGCACATCACCGCCCGATTGACCGCCACCTGGGTCGATGGCAGTGGCACGACCACCATCGAAGCGCCCCAGGCAGGCGAAGACCTGTTCCTGTACATCACCGATGGCGCTGGAACCGCCGAACTGCCCCAGGGCGAGGTCGCACTCAGCCAGTACGATGTGCTGCTGGCGCGCCCAGACATGCCGCAGATCGCGCTCACATCCAGCGCCGACAAACCGCTGCGCTATATGAGCTACTACTTAAGGCCCTTCCTGCGCCTATAGCACTTTGTGGGATGCAGAGGCATAATGCGCTGCGAAACCCATCCCACACAGGAGTGCGCGCCATGCGAGCTGAATACGGCAAAATGGTCCTCGACAGCGAACCCATTGACGAGCTGCCACTCATCACCTACTTCCCGAACGATTACACCGGCGAGCACATGGTTCCGGTGGTTTTCTTCCTGCACGGCAGTGGCGAACGCGGCACAGACCTCAGCCTGGTAGAGCTGCATGGCCTGCCTTATGAAATCAAGAATGGCCGAGAAATTCCGGCTATCGTGATTGCGCCCCAGCTACCGCTGGACATGCGCTGGGCGGAGATTGTGCCGACCCTGCAAACCCTGCTGGAAACGACGGTCTACAGTCACAATATCAACCAGGATCGCATGTACCTGACCGGACTCAGCAACGGTGGCCAGGGAACCTGGGAATGGGCCATTGCTCACCCCGATCAGTTCGCGGCCATTGTGCCAATTTGCGGTCGCAGCAATCCGCAGGGCGCGCGCAAGATCGCCCATCTGCCCATCTGGGTTTTTCATGGCGAAGATGATGATGTCGTGCCCATGGAAGAAACAACGAAAATGGTCAAGGCATTAGAAGATGCCGGAGCTGATAAGCTCAAGGTCACAATTTACCCTGGCGTCGATCACGGTTCATGGATTCCAGCATATGCCGATGATGCCCTATACGAATGGCTGTTTGCCCAAAAATTACCCGGCTAAAGAAGAGGAGCGACCATCATGACCAACATAGACGACCTGTTCGCACGCTGGGACGCCGTTGACCAGTATCTGGAAGCGCGTTACGTGCCAACCGAAGATGTTCTGGAAACAGTCCTCAACAATACGGAAGCCGCTGATATTCGCGCCATCAACGTCGCACCCAATCAGGGCAAAATGCTGATGCTCTTCGCGCAGATGTGTGGTGCTAAACGTATTCTGGAAATTGGGACATTAGCCGGTTACAGTGCCATCTGGATGGCGCGTGCCCTGCCCCAGGATGGCCAGATTATTTCGCTGGAATACGATCCTCGGCATGCCGATGTCGCCCGCAAGAATATCGCCCTGGCCGGTTTCGCCGACAAGGTTGATGTGCGCGTCGGGCTGGCTGTTGATAGCCTCGCGCAGATGGTCGAGGCTGGCGAAGGCCCATTTGACTTTATCTTCATTGATGCCGATAAACCCAGCAATCCGCAGTACCTGGATTATGCGCTCAAGCTGTCACGCCCTGGCACGGTGATTGTTGCCGATAACGTCGTGCGTGACGGTGCTGTCATCGACGCCCACAGCAGCGATCCCAATGTCCAGGGTGTCCGCGAGTTCAACGATCTGGTTGCGGCCAGCCCACGCCTGAACGCCACCGCCATTCAGACAGTCGGCAGCAAGGGCTACGATGGTTTCGCCCTGGCCATCGTGCTGGCGGAGTAACCTAACCTTCATCCGCGTCAGCGTTGCGTATGGTATGCGGTGGTTAACAGCGGATACTCATCATTGAATCACCTGACATTACAACTTATATTTCTATCAGGATAGCTAACATCCTTCACATGGGCGGCTGAGGTCGCCCTTAAAGTTTTCCGATAAGCTCCTTATAGGCCGCAATTGCGGCTGTAATCGACATTAAAAGGATGGGTCTGACCATGAAACGCCTCATATATGTACTTGTTGCCGTACTGGCCGCACTGATGATCGCACCATTTGTGCTGGCACAGGCAACACCAGAATCGCCAGATAGCGATGTTCCAACAGAAGTTAACACAGCCCTCGCCGCTCTCAACGCCCGTGTTTCTATGGAACTGACGCTCGAAGATTTGCAAAGCTATTTATTCACGCAGGAAGTCTTCAACGATGCCAGCCTCGGCTGCCCGGTAGAAGGCCAGATGTATGCCCAGGTTGTCACGCGCGGCTACACCGTCGTACTGACCTACGACAACATCACCTACGACTTCCGCATTCCTGACGGCGGTGCATCAGCCGTCCTATGTTCAGAAACGCCATCTGACCCGAGTGCAGTACCAACAGCCGTTGTACCCCTTTCCTACCCGATGGAAGTGCCTGTTCTGGCGGTCGCACCTGTCGCCAGCGAAGAAGATGGCCCCCGCCTGCTGATTGTTGCCAACGGCCTGCCAGAGAATGAAACGCTGCTGATCGGCATTGGCCCGGTTGGCTCGGAATTCAGCAATTATGGCGGCACAGAATCCGATGAAATGGGTAACGTCATGCTCGACCTGCCACTGCCGGAAGGCGTCGAGACTATGGGCGAAATCATCGTCGTACTCTATACCGAGGATGTGCTCTACAAAGTTCAGTCGCTGCCGATTTCGATTGAAGGTCTGCTGGACGACATGAGCGGCTAGTTATTCCCGCCACACAAACAAGAACGGCCCTGCCTGTGCGGGGCCGTTTTTTGTTTACCCGGCATTGCGCCAGCTTCGTCAACGTAACATCACTCGTCAACTTGCGGCATATCGGGATGATCCAGCGGCACATGGCCATAGGTCAACCAACCACCATCGACCACAATATTCTGGCCCGTAATATGGCTGGCTGCCTCCTCGGCTAACCACAGCGCCGTATTCGCCACATCGTCCACAGTGCCTACACGCCCTTTAGGAATCACCGACGCCCAATTTTCAGCATAACGCGGGTCCTCCGCCTGGGTCCGCTCAGTGAGGATGGCACCCGGGCTGATGGCGTTGACGCTGATACCATACGCACCCAGTTCGAGCGCTAGCGACTGAGCCAGCATCGCTATACCCGCCTTCGTCAGGCTGTACAGGCTAAAATTCCTGAAAGCACGCTGACCCACAACCGAGGACAGCAGCAAAATCCGTCCCGCTGTCCCATTAGCGACCATATGCCTGGCACCCGCCTGGGCCGTAAAATAGGTGCCCCGCAAATTAACGGCCAGTATGCGATCAAACGTCGACACATCTGTTTCCAAAAAAGGCTTGTAAACGGTCACACCTGCATTGGCGATGACGGTAGTCAGCGGCCCGACACCTGCCGCGAAATCGTCCATCATCTGACTAACAGATTTACTATCCGCAATATCGACCGTATAGGGACGCACTCGTTCTGCCCCAATTTCGGCATTGATCTGGGCGGCGGCTTGTTCCGCTGCTGGCCCATCAATATCACTCAGAGCGACATCAGCGCCCCTATGTGCGAACGCTCGCACAATCCCAAAACCAATGCCACGTGCCGCTCCGGTTACAACGACCCGCAAGGGTTGATCCGTCATCATCTGCCAACTCCTTCAGACTGGTGGTCATGGTACTACTCTATCCTGCCAATCGCTTTTGCCAACAGACCATTCAGCAGGCAAAGGCACAAAATTGCGGCATACTCTGAAGATAGGGAAAATCACACAGGCGAGGCAGATAAATATGACCCGAAACACACTGCGCCAGATCATGCTCGACGCACGCATTACAGCCATCGTCCGGCTGGATGACCTGAGCGCGTTCCAACCCCTGGCGGAAGCCCTGCTGGAGGGCGGCATTCGCTGCCTGGAATTTACCCTCACCAATCGCGAAGCCCTCACCGCCGTAAGCCACCTGCGCAAAAACATCAGCAGCTTTGATAGCGGTGAAGCGGTCATCGGCATTGGGTCGGTGCGCAGTCGGGAAGATGCCCAGGCGGCGATTGATGCGGGAGCGCAGTTACTAGTATCGCCAACAGTCGTCATGCCCATGATCGAACTGGCCAACCAGAATGACATCCTGTGTGCGCCAGGGGCCTATACCCCGACCGAAATCGAAACCGCATGGCAGGCCGGTGCCGATGTCGTCAAAGTGTTTCCGGCCACAGCCCTCGGCCCCAGCTACATGAAGACCGTGCTGGCCCCCATGCCAGATATTCGTCTGATGCCCACTGGCGGCATCAATCTGGACAATATGGCAAGCTATCTGAAAGTGGGCTGTGCTGCCCTGGGAATCGGCAGCAATCTGGTGCATCCGGCTATGATAAACGCAGGCGACTGGGACGGGTTGCGGGAACTGGCCGCACAATACGTCGCTGCTGCTCAAGTGTAAACTGTGCTAAAAAGCCAACGGATCGATCCGCAGATCAGGCTGAAAACGGGCCGCCAGCGACTGTGCATAGACTTGCTGGAAGTCATCTTCCGTGAAGCCAAAATGCTCGGCACTCAGGCGAAATTCTGAATTCATATCGCAGGAAAAAACACCTGGATCATCGGTGTTAATGCTGATGCTCATACCCAGGTCTCTGGCTTGTCCCAACGGATGATGTTCAATGTCAGGAATGCTGCCTGTCAGCAGATTGCTGGTCGGGCACATTTCAATATGGATGTTGTTGTCTAATAGATAGGCAATGAGCTTGTCGTCTTCAAAAGCGTGGACCCCATGCCCGATGCGCTGAGGATGGCCGTAGTTTATCGCATCCCATACCGATTCAGGGCCGCGCCACTCGCCTGCATGGATTTCTATGCCCATGCCCGCTGAATATATGCGATCAAATTCAGCCGCGAAGTCACGAATAGGCCGCGCACTTTCGTCGCCCACGCTCATAAAACCACAGATCAGACCCTCTTTGAACAGGTCAATCGCCAGGTCAACGGCATTTCTGGATTCATCTAACGGTCGCTGCCGCCCAATAGCGGCGATGAATTCAATCTGAAAATCAGGCGTCTCAGTCGCATCGGCCAACTGACGCATGGCCTGCACCTGTTCAACGGAAATAGTCGGAATATTGATCTCCGCATAGCGCACATGCTGGGCTTTTAACTGCTCGATATACATCAGCAAGATCGGATGGAAGAAGACAGGATCGGACATGCGCAGGCGATGAATCGGCTGCCACCAGCGCCAGAAGGAGTCGAAATCATCGACTGGATAAAGGTCGGCCAGTTCATCAGCGCCGATAGGGAAATCCGGCATCTGCTGTTGAATGGCCCGGATCATCTGCGGTTTCAGTACGCCGAAAAGATGGCAATGCAGTTCAACTTTGGGCAAGTCACGCACAACGACAGTCATGATGCCCCTCTCAGATTACTCTGCCACTGATGCCGATCATACCCACCAACGCCGGGGCTTGTCGAGCGATACCCAACCGATTGTGTCAGCTAACAAGCGGCCTGACGGCCCGTTGACTGCAGCGTCGCAATCGAAGGATCGCGCAAGCCATTAACCGCAAACGAATCCCGCGCCATCCAGCCCTGGTAGCGCGTTCCTGACGGTGCCACATAGATGACATTCAGCCAGTGATACCCATCAGCTTCTATCTCGGACGAGTTGGGAACGAGCAGCACCTCGGCAAAATTCGGAACGCGGTAAATCTGCGTTGCCGATGCACTGGGGCCAGATCGCAGACTCAGTTTATTTTCGGCCTTTACACCGGAATAGGTTGTGTAGACCTGGCACTGCGTCCCCAGCGCAGGGACGCTCGTCACAGTGACCGTTGTGGCCTGGCTACCAGGTAATGTAATCAGCGTTGGCGTACCACGCACCACAATCGTGATTGGTGGCGCCAGCGTCGGTGTCTCGCCCAGGCTGGGTGCTATCGTCGGAACCTCTGTCGGCGCTGAACCTACTGCCAGATTACAGGCCATTCCAGCAAAAACAGTCAGTAAAATCAGCCAGATTGACCCCAGGTGCTTGATTCTATAACGCCCATTTTTTGTATGAATATATCGCTCCCTTGCCAATAGGTTCCGGTTGCATCTCAACGGCATTATAGCATCATCTACGGGAACGAAGGCATAACACAGCACGGCTCTTTGGCAGATCGCGCTGTACCCGCGCAAGCCTACGCTTGTCGAGACACGGCTGTCCCACTATGATTGACGCTGTAAAAGGATGCCCATGAACCCATTTCGCAAAAAATCCAAAAATTACGTGATCGTCGTCTCCGGCCTGCCCCGCTCTGGCACCAGCGCCATGATGCAGATGCTGCTCGCAGGTGGCATTCCGCTGCTCTACGATGACCATCGTCCGGCGGATGCCAACAACCCGCGCGGCTACTATGAACTGGAACCCGTCAAGCGGCTGCATTCCCATGAAGATAACTGGCTGAACGATGCCGTAGGCAAAGCCGTAAAAGTCGTGTCGCCCCTGCTGCCCTTCCTGCCGCAAGCCTACCACTACCGGATGCTCTTTATGGAGCGCGACATTGACGAAATCATTCGCTCGCAGTTAGCCATGCGCAAGCAGTTGCAATCAACTGCGCCCGTCAGCGACGACCTGCGCGCGAACAGCGTCGCCCACCTGGCCCAGACCAAGCAGTGGCTGGAATCGCAGAAGCATATTCAGGTGGAATACGTGTTCCACCATCAACTCATCAAACAGCCACGCCAGATCGCCGAACAGGTTTGCCGCTTCCTGGGCCAGCCGCTGGATGTCGATGCGATGGAGGATGCCATCGTGCCCTCGCTATATCGCCAGCGCAGCGATGATGTCTCCGAACCCAGCTAATCATTTAGTCGTAAAATAATTACCGATTAGGGTCAATCTGGGGGGAACCTGTCTCCAGCGTTTCAACCCCATATCACGGCAACTTTTTTGGCTGGGGACCCTACCTCCCGATGCTTTTGATCGCTGCCAAATGGCCAAGAAAGGCATCCTTCCACCTCACGGTGGAAGGACCGAGGATAGGGGTCCCATAGGAAAAATGCCCTAACCGATTTCTGGCATAGCTATTACCTGCCAACGCTGATGATCTACTCATCAACAACCGTTTCTAAAACCTCTGTGACCATTTAAAATAAGTTAACTGGTAGACAGCGCCGTCGTTTTTGGCCTGTTTTACTTTCCATAATTCATACTAAACGAGGAAACTGGCATGTCCTTAATTCACGGCTTTGAGCTGGTCCAGACCCGCGACATCCCGGAAATCAACAGCATCGCTAAATTTTATCGCCATGAGCGCACCGGGCTGCAATTGCTTTCTGTGGAAAACGATGATGAAAATAAGTGCTTCGGCGTATCGTTCAAGACCCCCGTGGCTGACAGCACGGGCGTCCCTCATATTCTGGAGCATTCCGTCCTCAATGGCTCCCGTAAGTACCCTATCAAGGAACCCTTTGTAGAGCTGCTCAAGACCTCGCTGGCATCCTTCATCAACGCCATGACCTTCTATGACTTCACGATTTACCCTGTCGCCAGCACCAACCTGCACGACTTTTACAACCTCATTGATGTGTATCTGGACGCTGTTTTCTATCCCAACATCACCGAGCAGACGTTCCAGCAGGAAGGCTGGCATCACGAAATCAACAGCAAGGACGATCCGCTGGTTTTCAAAGGCGTCGTCTTCAACGAGATGAAAGCAGCATATTCCTCTCCAGATCGCGTCCTGGATATGCGCACACAGGAAGCCCTGCTGCCCGATACCCCATACGCCTTATCTTCCGGCGGCGATCCGACCCATATTCCCGACCTGACCTACGAACAGTTCGTCAATTTTCACCGTGACTATTATCATCCGTCACAGGCGCATGTTTTCTTCTACGGCGATGATGAGCCGAACGCGCGCCTCAAGCTGATTGACGAATTCATCGCGGGTTTTCAACGCCGCCAAGTCGATACGACCGTTCCGCTGCAACCGCGCTGGAGCGAACCGCGCGAAGTCACCCTGCCCTATGATGCTGGTGACGCGGATGCCGATACCAATAAGACCCTGATGACCGTAAGCTGGCTGCTGACCGAAGTCAGCAATGAAGAAGAAATGCTGGCATTGGGCATTCTGGAACACATCCTGATTGGCACATCGGCTTCACCCCTGCGCAAAGTCCTGATCGAAAGCGGCCTGGGTGAAGACCTCACCGGTGGCGGCGTCGACCCCTACATGCGCGAGGCCGTTTTCAGCGTCGGGCTGAAGGGCATCAACAAAGCCAGCGCCCAGAAGGTCGAAGACACCATCCTGCAAACAATGTCCGCGCTGGCCGACGATGGCATCGACAAAGCCACCATCGAAGCCTCATTGAATACCATCGAGTTCCAACTGCGCGAGAAGAACACGGGACGCTTCCCCAAGGGTCTGGCCGCATTGATTTCCATCATGCCAAGCTGGTTACATGGCGGCGATCCA
Organism: Anaerolineaceae bacterium; assembly: GCA_020634165.1. Taxonomy (GTDB): domain Bacteria; phylum Chloroflexota; class Anaerolineae; order Aggregatilineales; family Phototrophicaceae; genus Phototrophicus. The sequence goes on from JACKCF010000005.1 coordinate 43,698, forward strand.
GTGGAACGGCTGGCGTTTGAAGAAGAACTGGAAAAGGTCAAACAGAAGTACGAGGACGATCCCAGCTTCTTCGAGCATTTAATCGGCAAATACTTCCTGGATAATCCGCATCGCTCAACTGTCGTGCTGGAACCGGACCCAGAGGTCAAGGTCAAGCGCGAAGCCGCCGAAGCCAAACGCCTGGAAGAAGCCCGTGCCACGATGGACGATGCCGCCCTCGACGAGATCATCAAGACCGTTCAGGAGTTGCAACTCCGTCAGGAAACGCCGGATAGCCCGGAAGACCTGGCCAAAATCCCGACGCTGACGATTGACGACCTTGAGCGCGAGATCAAGACCACACCGCAGCAAGACCTCGTCGCCCATGACGCCCCTATCCTGTATCACGACCTGCCGACCAGCGGCATTGCTTACCTGGACCTGGGCTTTAACATGCGCTCCCTCCCGGCCAGGTACCTGCCCTATATACCGCTGTTTGGCCGCGCCCTGACGCAAATCGGCACAAAAACACAAAACTTCGTGCAGTTGCAGCAGCGTATTGGCGCCAATACGGGCGGCATCGGCGCATCGACCATGACCAGCAAAGTCGTCACCAGCAACGCGATCAACGCCGATGACACTGCCGCCTATATCTTCCTGCGTGGCAAAGCCATGATGCACCAAACGGGCGAGCTGGTAGACATCCTGCGCGACATCCTGCTGACCATCAACCTGGACAATCAGGAACGCTTTAAGCAGATGGTCCTTGAAAGCAAAGCCCGCGCAGAATCGACCCTGGGCGTTGCTGGGCACATAACCGTTATGAATCGCCTGAAAGCGCACTTCACCACTGCCGACTGGGCCAGTGAACAGATGGGTGGCATCAGCAATCTGTTCTTCCTGCGGGAACTGGCCGAGCGCGTCGAAAAAGACTGGCCGAGCGTTCTGGCCGATTTGCAGGAAATCCATAGCCTACTCATCAATCGCCAGTCGATGTTGGCGAACATCACCCTGGAAAGCGAAAACTGGACGCAGTTCCAGCCACAGCTAGAAAATCTGATGGGTGCCCTGCCCCAAACCGATTTCGCCGCCCAGGACTGGTCGCATCAACCACTTGCCGCACGTGAAGGCTTCACCGTTCCGGCACAGGTCAACTTCGTCGGCAAAGCTGCCGATATGTACACGGCTGGCTACGAAAAAGACGGTTCGTATATCGCCGTTCTCAAGTACGCCAACCTGGACTACATGTGGAACAAGATTCGCGTCATGGGCGGTGCTTATGGTGGCGCCATGATCTTCGACCATACCTCCGGCGTCATCAGCTACCTGTCCTGGCGCGATCCGAACCTGGTCGGCACCCTCAAAAATTACGATGGTGCTGCCGACTATCTGCAAAAGCTCTCGCTGACAGAAGGCGAACTTGAAAAAGCCATCATCGGCGCTATTGGCGATGTCGATCAGTACCAGTTGCCGGATGCCAAAGGCTACGGCCAGATGCAGCGCACCCTGATTGGCATCACTGACGAGATGCGCCAGCAAACCCGCGACGAACTGCTCGGCACCACCATGGCCGATTTCAAGCAATTTGGCGAACGCCTAGCTGATGCCCTGCAAAATTCCAAGGTCGCTGTGGTTGGTGGCCCCAGTGCCCTTGAAAAAGCCAACGCCGAATTGGATGAGAAGATTGACGTGACAAACGTCCTGTAAAGAATCACCCCCTTCAGTGCGTCAGACGGAGTGCAAGCGATTTTGCACTCCGTTTTCATTTGTGGGAGCAAAAGCTGACTTAAAATGAGTGAGGCAAGTGAATTGCCAAGTTGAGATTATGATGGATAGGATATGGACATATTTGCCGGGCTTGAAGAAATTGCTTGGAGCGAATACGGTCTTGCAGACGCTCCCAATTATATTCGTGATCTAGTATCTGAAGACGAACAAAGTCGAGAGTTTGCGTTTGACCATCTACGAGATAATTACGTAACGCGAATAATGTTTAAGCAAGCACTAATTGCCGAGTTGAGTCGTCAGGTAGTGAGATTGTTGGCTTATCAGAACGATGACAATAGGCGACCAACCCCGCCAATAAGTTGACAACGAAGTTATCGAGACTGCGATGGCGCGTGTGATCAATTTGAAGCACTGACTTCCAGATATTGTGAATGGACTCGATCACAGCACGCTTGCGCAGGAGCAAACGATCTTCCAATGCCATGATTTGTGGTTTCATGTTGCGGCGAAGGGTGGTGATGAGATCAATACCCACCTGGCGCAGATTGTCGCGCAATGTCGAAGACAAGTAGCCTTTGTCGCCAAAAAGCTTGCCAAATAGATGGTTCTGGAAGATTTCAAGCGGTTGTCGGTCGTCCACATTGCCCGGTGTCAGATTGAAAGCAACAATTTCACCGTGATGATTGATGACAGAATGTAGTTTGAAGCCGAAAAACCAGCCCATCGTTGTTTTGCCACGGGCAGCGAAACCCGCAAAGACGCGATGTTGGGGGATGCGCTTGTTATGGCAGACTTTCAACGGTGTGCTATCGACGAAGGAAATACCCGTACAGTCGCCCTGACAAAGGTGCAGATACACCAACAGAGGCATAGCCACACGCGACATCAACTTCACAAAACGCTCGTAGCTCACCAGGTTAGGAAACTCGCTTTGCTGATGGTCACAGACAAAGGCGTAGTATGCCTTGAAGTCCCGAAAGCGGCTGGTGTGGAATTGAATCAGGATGGTCATCATCTCACTTTCGCTCAGCTTTGTTGCTCGAATTCGCTGCATTTCACCGCTTTCCAGTAGATGCACATGCCAGATCGGTCGGAAAACTTGCCAGAAATCACAGAATAATTCGAGTAGATTCATGGTGGGTTGCCTTGCTTTGGTTTAGTCACCTTTCAGCTTAACGCTGATACGCAATGCAACCCAACTCATTTCTTATCCGCTATTCGCGTTAAGTATATGAAAACTTCAAATTCGGCCATCACTTACTTATCTTCGTGATCCGTATTATTCAAAAAAAGGATAAGAATGCTGATATAGCACTATTGCTACAGTTTCTAATATATATGTATGAAACTGTTCAGTATGATGTGCAGGATTATGTAAAACATAATGATAATTTACCGGCCAAAATTCTGCGTCAGATAGAATATGCTGTGGGTACTTATGAAGGATTTTGTAATGATGACGATGAAGAGGTAAGGGACACATCTCAAGAATTGGTTGAGCTGATCAAACACCGTCTATCTAGCTAAGGCAAATACACGAGTGATTTCAGGATAAAAGACAGGTGTACGCATTTTTGCACTCCGTTTTCATTTACAGAGCCATATTGCGTTACAATGAGGCATAAGTCGTTCTTTTTAGCAAAAATAGTTCCTACAGGTAACATCATGCACACCGTAACGACCATCCTGCCGAACACATTGGCAGCTAAATTAGAAGGTTTTATCGACGACGCAAATGCCGAAATCGAAGCCGCTGAACGGGACTTCTGTTCGCGCTACCCGGATTACGAGCAGACCCGCGACCTCGACGCACTGCGATGTAACGGCTATGCTCGGCTGGATGACCTCGGCCACACCTACCTGGACTACACCGGCGGCGGTCTGTTCAGCACTGACCAGCTTGAACAGCATACCGCGCTGCTGACGCAAAACATCTACGGCAATCCCCACTCGCTTAATCCCACATCCCTGGCCGCAACTGAAATCAACGAAAGCGCCCGTCACGCGGTGCTGGATTACTTCCATGCCGATCCCGACCAGTACACGGTCATTTTCACCATGAATGCCAGCGGCGCCCTCAAGCTGGTCGGCGAAGCTTACCCATTCGATGAAAACAGCCATTATCTGCTGCTGTTTGATAATCACAACTCGGTCAATGGCATCCGCGAATATGCCCGCAACAAGGGCGCAAAATTCACTTATTTGCCGCTGCTGCCTGGAACCCTGCGCCTTGATGAAGCCGCGCTGATGCGCAATCTGGATGCCGCCAATAGTGCCTCGCACAAATTATTCGCCTTCCCGGCCCAATCTAACTTTTCCGGTGTCAAGCACCCCCTGCGCCTGATCGAAGAAGCACAGTCACGCGGTTGGGATGTCATGCTGGATGCCGCCGCATTCTTGCCAACCAATCAGCTTGACCTGCATGAGCATCAGCCCGAATTTGTGTCGATGTCGTTCTACAAAATGTTCGGCTACCCCACAGGAATTGGCGCATTGGTCGCCCGCAAAGATGCCCTGGAAAAACTCAAGCGGCCCTGGTTCGCTGGCGGAACCATCAGCATTGCGACGGTGCAGGCAGATGCCTACTATTTGCATGTCAACGAAGCGGGCTTTGAAGATGGCACCATCAACTACCTGGGCATCCCTGCTGTGGAAATCGGCCTCAAGCACCTGCAAAAAGTCGGTGTACCCTGCGTTCAGCAGCGCGTCACCCTGCTGACAGCCTACCTGCTCGACTTTATGAAGCAGCTCAAGCACAGTAACGGCCAGCCTGTCATTAATATCTACGGCCCCACTGATACAGACAATCGTGGCGCGACCATCGCCTTCAACGTCTATGATCCCAATGGACACGTCTTTGAATACCAGATCGTGGAGACTGCCGCCAACTCGCAAAAAATCTCGCTGCGGACAGGCTGCTTCTGCAACCCTGGCGCAGGGGAATCCGCGCATGGCCTGACTGCTGAAGATTTGCAGCCCTGTTTCATCAATGATCGCATGGACTTTACGGAGATGGCAGAACGGCTGGTTGAGAAGCACAGCACCGATATTGTCGGCGCGATCCGAGCCTCACTGGGCATCGCGACCAATTTCGCTGACGTCTACCGCCTGACGGCCTTTCTGCGCCTGTTTGTCGATGAGGAAGCGCCTCAGCGCTAGTCAAGCGAGGTTCACGCATACTGTAGTGGCAAGGCATGCCTTGCCATTTTTATTACATCTATTCTGAACTACCGTCCACGCCATTCAATGCGGCTGTTGACCACCCAGAGCAGCACAACGGCGATTCCGGCCAGCACAGCAATATCCACTGTCAGCGGAATGCGATCAGGCATGCCTAAGACCACCTGCCGCAATGCAGAAGCAGCATACGTCGCCGGTGACAGCAAACTAAGCGTGGAAATAATCTCCGGGAAGCGGTCAACGGGATACAGGACCGGGCCAAAACCGAACAGGAACATGCTAATCAGCAAGCCGAAGCTGCTTGTTTCCGCAGGATTCCTGGCCAGCAGGCCAATAATCGCGCCCAACCCACTCAACGAAATGCTGATGAGCGGCACGACAACAATAATCATCGGGTTGATATTCAGCGGCAGGCCCAGAATCGCCGTGCCAATGGCGAGCGTCGCAATCACAGCAGGCAGTGAAAGCACAAGGAACGCGCCAACCGTCGCCAGAATAATCGAGATGCGGTACACAGGCAGCGATGCGAAGTAATCCAGCGTGCCATTCGTGCGTATGAACATAAAATGCCCGCTGACCTTGTTGACACCTTCCATCAGCAGCGTCAGCACCATATTACCCGTCAGCACATACCCCAGCACTTCAGGGTTGTCATCCCCCGCGAACACACTCAGCACCACGATCATGAATACCGGCGCGATCACGCTGACGATCACACTGGCGCGCCAGGACCAGCGCCAATTGGTAAGCTGGATCAGGGTCAGGTCGAATAACTGTACATGGAGGGGCTGCATAGATTACCTCAGGCGGGGCCAACCATCGACAAATACAGGTCTTCCAGAGTGGCCGTACTCAGACGAAAATCCTCTACTGCCAGGTCGTGGCTCAAGGAATTGATATAGGTAGCGGCTTCATCACGCTCGATCAGCAGATGCCAGCGCCCAGGCGAGATCTGGTGCGGTTTAACCGACCCCGGCAGCGTCGGCGGGATATTTGGCGAAAAAATCACTTCCAGGTGCAGTTGACGACTGAGCTGCGCCTTTAGCGCACCGGGCCGCCCCTTCGCAATCACTTTACCGTCCTTCATAATCGCCACACGCTGAATGACCTTCTCAGCTTCCAGAACGTTATGCGTCACCAGGATGACGGTCGTGCCGTCATTGGCATTCGCTTCGCGCAGGATGTCCCATACACGGATGCGCGTCTGCGGAGCAAGGTCGTTCGTCGGCTCATCCAGAATCATAATCGGGGGCCGTGCCGCCATACATGTCGCCAGGGCAACCAACCGCTTCTGGCCGCCGCTCATCTGGAACATGGTGCGTTTCCGCACCTCACCCAGTTGCAGCAGGTCCACCAGTCGATCCCGCTCCTGCCGCGCATCTGCCCGCGACCAGCCACGCAGATGGGCCGCGAAGTACAGCGCTTCATCAACCGTGACGTTGTTCAGCGCCATGCCGCTCTGTGGCATATAACCAATATGCTGCGATGCATACAGTGGGCTATCGCTTACAAGCTTGCCGAACAGGCTAACCTGTCCGCTGGATGGCTTGAGCAGGTTAGCCATCTGCTTGACGAGCGTGGTCTTGCCCGCGCCGTTATCGCCCAACAAACCAAAGAACTCCCCTTCTTCAATGACAAGGCTGATGTCATCGTTGGCAGGCTGGCTCTGGTTCGGATAATACCGCGTCAGGTGGTTGATCTCGTAAGCAGTCATAAGCCCGTCTAGTGGCGCATATGTAACCTGATAAGAACGCCTTTACTCTTTAGAAAAATTCCCCTACCAGAGGGTGAGGGGAATGATCGGTCACATTTATTACAATTCATTATATGCCATACCTGGCATTTCAGCCTTAACGGAACGAGTTAGCGCCCCGCGCTCTCCAGCGCCATGCGATAATTGCGAATCGCGTCTTCAACCGCCTGATCGAGTTCGCCATCAGCATTGACCGTGATCGACTCTTCCGCAGCTTCGCTATCGACGAACTGCGACATATCGCCTTCCAGCAGTTGCAGCAGTTTGACGCCATAATCGGCCCAGTAGTCACGCTCCTGCTGATAATCATCATCGTTGATCTTACCCAGGCGATGGTCTTCGTCCAGATCACGGATGGTAGCCAGCACACGCTCGTAGCTGGTGACAAGGGCATCCCGTGTCTGTTGGACGTGCAGCGCGCGCACATCGCCCACCTTCTGTCGGCCTCGCATAAAGGGCAGCGTCACCCCAACCAGGCCCAACAGGAGCATCAAAACGGTTATAAAAAGTCCTTCTACAGACATCGTTTCTGCCTCTTAAAGTAATCCATCAATGATTTGGCTAAGTTGCGCCTGAGACACACCCGCAAACAGGAAGCGCACAATATTGCCTTCCTTATCGATGATGAAGGTCTCCGGCACACCCTGGATGTGATACATCTCAGAGATTTCCGTGCCCAGGTCCGGCGCATTCAGGTACGAAATATCAAATTCGTCGATATACTCCAGCGAACGCGGACCATTGTCAGCATAGGCCACACCCAGGAACACCACATCGGCACCTTGGGCCTGATACTCAAGCCAAGCATTTTCCAGTTCCGGGGCTTCATCACGACAGGGGGCACACCAGCTCGCCCAGAAGTTGAGCACAACCACCTTACCGCGCAGATCCGCCAATGACATTTCCTGGCCATCGAAGGTCGTAAAATTAAATTGCGGTGCCGGGCCAGATGTCGGCTGGGTCTCTCCCTGACGGGAAAGCTGCAAGGCAAATACAACCCCTGCGACGATGATACCGACCAGCAGGACAATCGTCCCCAGGCTGGGAGAACCACCCCGCTTGCGCTTCTCGACATCACCACCCGTGACGTTATTCAGAATATCTTCAGGTCTGGTTACAGTCATGATATTTACCCTGTTAAATCACGTTCAAGCATGTCATGGAATTCGCTGCGCTGCGCTTCTTCGCCTTCGCTCACAATGACTTCTGGCCGCCGGCGCCAGCTAAAGATCGCCAGCAAACCACCCGCTGCCACCAGCAGCGCGATCACCCAGGGGGTAATCAGCGACAGGTTGCGCAGGACGGGGTCCTGCGGTGTGCCGACGACACGTTCACCAAAGCGATCCACAAAATCGTCGATGATCGCCTGCTCGGATAAGCCCTCTGCCAGTTGCAGCCGGATTTCATAGCGCCAGTCCTGGCAGGCAGCCGTTTCGCACACGTCCAGCGGAATATTCTCGCAGACCGGGCAGTACAACTGCTCGGCGACGGCATTCACCTCATCGTCCGTGATGCCTGATGTGTCGATATCGTCTTGTGCCGATGCCGGTATGGCCAGAATAACAGCCACTACCAGCATCACCAGCATGATTGTCTTACGCATATTAGTCACCTGCTCCGGCGGCCAGCGGTACAGGAGCATTCTGCAAGCGCCGGCGCGTCTGTGTGGACATGACTTCTTGCGGCACGGTGGCGATAATCGTCCCAAGAATCAGGATCAGGCCACCCCACCATACGAGGTTAATCAACGGGTTGATATAAATGCGGAACGTCGCCGACTGCGCGCTCATCTCCTGCGAGGGCAGCAAAATGACGTAGAAGTCATTCTCCACTGTGCTGTACGCCCCGGCGATGGTCATGGTATTCATACCGTCCGTGCCAGGGAAGAAGTCGCGGCGTGGGCGCAGTGTGGACAGTTCAGTGCCATCACGGCTGACGGTCAGGTTGGCGATGTCCATCAAGCGGCCATCGGCGCTGATCTGACCACCATCGAACTGGTCATAACGCAGGACGTAGCCACCGACCTCGATGGATTCACCCACAGCCATCGTCCGCTGTGTTTCTACCTGGAACAAAGTACTGCCGATGACGCCAATGCCAATCACGCTGATTCCCAGGTGAATCAGGTAGCCACCATAGCGGCGTGGATTGCGCGACGTAACGCGCCACAGCGCCGACAGCGGATTTTCACCATGTGTACGGACGCGGCTGCGCACACTGCGGAACGTTTCGTACAGAGCGACCCAGCCCGCCAGCAGCACAATGCCATAACCGAGCAAAGCGGCGATATTCGTCACACCCACCAGCAGGAAAGCACTCAGCGACAGGATCGACAGAACCACCGGAATCAGAATCGACTTACCCAGGCGCCGGATCGAAGACACACCCCATGCTGAAAGTGGAGCCACACCCATCAGGATGTACAGCGCCGCGAACAGTGGCGGTGTCACCTGCATAAAGTAATCCGTGCCCAGGGTGATATTCGTGTTCATGAACAGTTCGGAGATGATCGGTGCGCCAAAGCTGCCCCAGAAAATCGCCACGAACAGCGCCACGAAGATGATATTGTTCAGCACAAACAACGCTTCCCGGCTGAACAAACTGGTGAAACGATGCTCATCGCGCAGCAGGCCCTGGCCACGACGCCACATAATCAGGCCAACCGAGATGATCGTCATCAGGAACCAGAACAGGAAGAACGGGAAGCCGATTTCACTTCTGGCGAAGCTGTGGACACTCTCAACTAGGCCGCTGCGGGTCGCAAACGAGCCAAACACCACCGCCGAGAATGTACCAATCACCAGGAACATATTCCAGGTTTTGAGCATGCCGCGCTTTTCCTGGATCATCACACTGTGTAAGAAGGCCGTGCCAATCAGCCAGGGTAAGAATGCGGCATTTTCAACGGGGTCCCAGCCCCAGTAACCGCCCCACCCCAGGACGTCATAGGCCCAGCGTCCGCCGAGCAATAAGCCCAGGCTGAGGAACAACCAGGCCACCAGTGCCCAGCGACGGCTGGCTTTAATCCAGTTGGTCGATAGTTCGCCGGATGCCAGTGCCGACATGGCATAGGCAAACGGAATCAGGAAGCCAGTGAAGCCCAGGTACAGCATCGGCGGATGAATCGCCATGCCGAAGTGACGCAGCAAGGGGTTCAGGCCCTTGGCACTGCTCGCCAGCGAAGACGCCGATGGAGCGACAGCACCAGCCGGTTGGAATACCGCGCTGACCACCTGTTGGCTCGTCGGCAGGTCGGGCATAATCCACCAGCGTTCAAACGGATTTTCAAATGCCAGCGACAGGCCAATGAAGAAAGCCGTCGCGGCCATCATGTAGGCAATTGCATAGGGCATCAACCGGCGATGCGAACGCCAGTTGAGGATGGTTGCCAGGAACGAAAACACCGTCATCAGCCATGACCAGAACACAATTGAACCAGCCTGCGACCCCCACAGCGACGTCACACGAAAGAACATCGGCATCTGTGGGTTGCTGACCGACCAGACATAGGTGATCTGATATTGTTCAGTGATGAGGGCGTATTGAAGTGCACCGGTCGAGATCGTCATGAAGACGAAAGCCAGGATGCTGGCGTTGCGCCCACTGAGCACAATCTTCTCATTGTGGCGCATTTCGCCAAAAACAGAGGAACCAATGGCGTATATCGCGAAGATAAATGCCAGCCATAACGCAATATATCCAACTTCGGCTAGCATAATAACCCTTTCCTATACTATTGATGAGTGAGCGTTGCCAAGCACATTTATTAACTTCCTGCTCGTGATGCGGCGTCGGTCTCTGCGCGCGTGTTCCACAAATTGACCCAATCCCGAAGTCATTTGCGCGGAATTTCACAACATCACTACACCGTATGTTAGCACGATGGCAATCAACGGCATACCCCCTGCCCTATGCTTTTTACCCCGTATTTTGTGGACAGATGTCATCGTTGCCAACGCGGGAACATGCTATGCGAAGTTTACCTTACAACCTTAGCTAATCTGCCTTCTATTTTAGACAGGCCAGCATGCGACGTCAAAGCCAGACGTAAAATTTCTGTTAATCTGCCAGAATTGTTAGATGCGATGCAAGCAGGCGCGGTACTCTGCTGCGGTCACAACCTGCCCAGCAGGCAATGACGGATATGCAGTGAGCAGTTAGCATATGGGAGGCACCTCATGTACCGTGATGCTGATTTGAACCTGGCAACGAATCGTCTGCTTCTTCTCTATCAGGATTCAGATGATGAACAAATCATCTTTATCAAGGACCTGTCTGACACCACCATTGCACAAATCAACGACCCTTACGCTCAGGGGCCGCGCTGGTCGCCGGATGGCCAAAAGTTCGCCTACTTCGGCAACGGTCGCTTATACATCCATCGGACCAGTGATGCCCAACGGATACGGACCATTGAAATGCCAGATCATCAGACCGGATTCTGCGAGTGGTCCCCCAGTGGTGAATCACTGATTTTCTCGGCATACAACACAACGACAAACATGAAACATCCGCCTAATATCTACGAATACGATTTTGCCGACGAGTCCATCACGCAAGTCACAGATAACCAGGATGTAGACCGCTTCCCAAAATGGAACCATGCCGGAACCCACATCGCCTGCCACAGGAGCTATCAGGATAACGACCAGTACCTGACCCAGATCGCGGTAGTTAGCTTGCAGCAACAGCATGAACGAGTCTTCCAGAAACAGGACGGCTTCTCCCAGCGCATCAGCCTGAACTGCTGGTCGCCCGATGACAGCCAGCTAATCGTCACCGAATACCGCAAAGATGTGTCTCGGCTGTTGATTTATGAGGTCGCCACCGGGGAGATCGTCTGGACAGGCGAAGCTACAGACGCCGTCGATGGCTGCTTTGATCCTTATACAGGCCGCGTCATCGCCGCTACCAAAAACTCCCTGTCCATATATGAATTGCCTTCGCAAACGCCCATCGCCCAGCTTGACCTCACGCGGTTTGCACCTGTCAAAACAACATTGTGCGGGCTGGTGTTGTTCTTCGCCCCTGATGCGGAAACGATCTATTTTCTGGGCTGGGATTTCCGCTTTTACCGCTGGCAGATTCATCACGGCTGTGAAGCCTTTATCGACCAGCCCGAATCTATCCGGCGCGATACGGTCTTTCAGCGTGCGGACTATTCTTTCCGTGCCAGTGACGGCCTGGACATTCCCGTGCAGCGCTATCTTCCAGCCCAGATCAATGGCAGAGCCATCATTTTTCTGGAAGGTGGGCCACACGAAGCCATTAATCCGGACAGCGCCATCGTCGCGCAGCTACTCGCAGCAGGCTATGAAGTCATTCGTCCGGCTTATCGGGGCTGTGGGGGGTATGGCGATGACCATGCCGATGCGAATCGACAGGAGTGCGGTCGCGCGGATGTGCGCGATGTTGTCGAATGTGGCATCGACTGGCGGCAGCGCTTCAATAAGCCCGATGCGCCCTTAGCTGTCTCTGGGTTCAGCTATGGCGGATACCTGACCTTTCTGGCATTGACCCACCCGGATGCGGTCTGGACCTGCGGCATCACCTTCTGGGGAGCCACTATGGTCCCGCCACTTCATCAGGCAGCCGGCTTACCATCTGACCCCGCTGAACACCGTCAGGCACTTGAGGAACGATCCCCTGTTAAACAGGCTCATCGAATCCATTTCCCGCTGCTCATCCTGCACGGCGACCGCGATACGACCGCAAAGACCGACGAAGTTACATTGATTCGGGATCGTGTCCGCGCATCAAACATGCCTTGCCGTCTGGTCGTTTTTGAAGGCGAAACGCACGGCTTGTATGGTGCGCGCCCCAAAATGTATGCCGAAATGCTTGCGTTTCTGGATGAACACATGGGATAGAACCAGCAGAAAGAGTCGCCTAGACTCTATCCGAGGCCTGAGTTTTTATAGCTCAGAATAGTTGAAAAAGGCATCCCTGGACGGGAGGAAGGGGGTCTGACCAAACATGCCTGTAAATTAATTTGTCGGATAGATGCCTAAGGCTGCACCAGCATATCAATTTCGCGCAGCATATCCTCAAATTCAGGGATGTTCAACTGCTGCTTGGCATCGCTCATCGCTACCGCGGGGTTAGGATGTACTTCGACCATGAGGCCATCCGCCCCGCTGGCCTTGGCCACCCGCGCCAGCGTGTTGGCGATGTCCCGCCGCCCTGCCGAATGCGAAATATCGACGATCACAGGCAAATGTGTTTCTTGCTTCAACAGCGGCACCGCGCTGATATCGAGTGTGTTGCGCGTCCATTTTTCAAAGGTGCGGATGCCGCGCTCGATCAAAATTACATTGGGATTGCCGCTGCTGACGATATACTCGGCGGCATACAGCAGTTCTTCGATGGTCGCCCCGAACGAGCGTTTGAGCATCACCGGCTGGCGAACGTTGCCGAGCGCCCGCAGCAAAAAGCTGTTCTGCATATTGCGCGCGCCCACCCAGAACAGATCAACGTACTGGCTCATCAGCGGGATTTGTGACATATCCAGAATTTCGCTGACCATCATCAGGCCATGCTTGTTAGCGACCCGACGGCCAATTTTGAGGCCCTCTTCGCCCAATCCCTGGAAGTGATACGGCGAGGTGCGCGGCTTGTACGCCATTCCGCGCATGATGCTAACGCCATTTTTCGCCAGTGCCGCCGCCACTTCATCCAACTGCTCAAAGCTCTCTATCGCACACGGCCCGGAAATAATCTGGAAGCTGCCATCGCCAATTTGCGTGCCATCCGGCAGTTTAATGACCGTATTCGGTCGCTCATCACTGCGTTCCACCAACAGCGCCGAACGCGCCTTTTCGCTGTTCATGGCCAGGGTCGCCGCGAAGATTTCCTTAAACAGGGCCGCAATCGTATCATTACTGAACGGTCCCTGATTGGCCTGTTGCAGCACTTCCAGCATGTCACCTTCACGCTCAGGGTCATACTGCGAAGTCGCCATTCCCGACTTAATGCGGCCAATCTCGGCGGCAATTTCCGCCCGCTGATTGAGCAATGCCAGCAGTTGCAGGTTGATGTCATCTATCTGCTGCCGCAGCGCATAAATCTGACTTCGCGGTTTGCCATTCCGGCCATTGGGATTGTCAATCTCGGCCATAACAGACCTATCCTATTCGTTGATGAAAAATGTCATCTGTGATATGGAAACATCGCCCAACCAATCTAGCAAGGATAATCACCAACAGTCCATTCTCCCAGCCGTTGTTTGACACGCTCGTCATCATTAAAGCGTAGAACAGCTAGCGTCGTTCGGCCCTCTGGTGTCAGCCCTGTAATTGTGGCATCTGGGTTAAGTCGAAAGTGATCGTCCCACACTTGCTGGCGTGGATTGAAAAGCTTGGTCGCCTCTCCTGTGGCAGGATCAAGTCCGGCGACATTGGACCCTTTGTAACCATTACATTCATAACACGCCAGACATAGGTTATCGTCGTCATCCTGCCCACCATGTTTGACAGCGATTACGTGGTCAATCTGAAATCGTGTCAAACGCGCCGATTGCGATACTCGGCAGTATTCGCAGCAGTGACCTGCACGTTCTCGGACATGCTGCTTTTGTTCAGAAGTAACGCTCATCCAGATTGCTGCTTCAATTTGAGCTTCATCTTCGTTTTAAGCAGCGAAAACATGCGATCCACTTTGATGAATTCGTCATGTTCTTCGCCTTCGGAGATCGTAAGCAAACCTTCGCCATTACGTTCCGCAAGATAGTCGGCCCGTGCTTGCAGATCATCCGGCAGAAAGTAGTCGATGATTTCCTGTGGAGAGGGTTCAGTTGCCAGGAAGTCCGTAATAACATCAAATACTGTGCGTGCGGGGACCTTCTGCATTTCGTTACTCCAATGCTCAACCACCACCATTCTACCATCGAAAATCATCAGGCCTGAGCGCGACTACTCAAACGCACTGTTGCTTACTCTACAATTATGTGCTTCAGGTAACAATCTGATGCTCGAAGAAAGCCTCCACCTGCTGAGAGAAAGCCTCTGGCTGTTCCAGATGCACATTGTGTCCGGCATCCGCCACGATAGCCAACTGCGCATTGGGCAGCATCGCGCTCATACGCTGGTTGATACTCGTAAATTTTTCGTCGAGCGCACCGGAAATCAGTAGCGTTGGCAGTGATAACTGCGGCAGTTGGTGCCACAAGCTCGGCTGAACGCCTGTACCCATGCCCAACAAGCTATTCGCCAATCCAATTGGATTGCTGGCCAGCCGTAGGCTGCGCTGCTGGTCGAGCACATCGGTACTTAATCTCGATTGACTCGCCCACAGCGGTATATGTTCCCAAAAATCAACAAAGGCTTCCATGCCTTCATTCTGGATGCGCTGCGCCAACGCTGTATCGCTTTCCACACGCTTCTGGCGCTCTTCAGCACTTTCCAGTCCTGGTGAGGCACTTTCAAGGATCAGCGAGTGGAATAAGTTCGGGTGGTTAACTGCCATATACAACGCAATCCGCCCACCCATCGAATAGCCGAGCAGATGTGCCGGACCGTCGCTGACGGAGGCGAACAGTTTCAGTAGATCACGCCGAACGTGTTTCAGACGATAGCGGTTGGCATCTTCCGGGGAATCCGTCTGGCCGTGACCCAACAGGTCAATCAGCACCACATGGAACTGCTGCGACCACCGTTCGACAAACGGCTGCCATTGGGCAGTACTGCCTGTGAAGCCGTGTAGCACAATCAGTGTTTCGCCTGCGCCCGCTTCTTTGACATAGTAATCGACCCCGTTGATATTCATTTTGGCGTTGTTCAATGGAAAAGCTCCCCAAGTGCGCCGCGCTGAATCTTACCCGATCCAGTCTGCGGCAAAGCCCCCACTTTCACAAAACGCCGCGGTATCTTATAGCCTGCCAGGTGCTCGCGGCAATATTTGATGAGTTCGTCCTCAGATACTGTTTCATTATCGTTTATTACGAGCACAGCCGCAACCTGCTGTCCCCATTCCGCGTGATCCAGCCCGATAACTGCCGCCTCTTTTACCGCCGGATGCCCGCACAAAACGGCTTCAACCTCTGCCGGATAGACATTTTCGCCTCCCGTGACGATCAAATCACTGCGGCGCTGCACCAGGAACAAATCGCCATCGTCATCCACGTAGCCGATATCGCCGGTGTGCAGCCAGCCATTCTTTAGCGTTTTGCCCGTCGCATCAGGATTGTTGAAGTAACCCTGCATGATGGTCGGCCCACTGACCAGAATTTCGCCGTAATCACCAGCTTTGGCCTGTTTGCCTGTTTCTGTAACGACCTTCACCTGCGTGAACAGCAGCGGCTTACCAACCGTCCCTGGTTTACGCCGTGCCAGTTCCGGGCCAGCCGTCGCGACTTGAGAAGTTGCTTCGGTCAGGCCATAGGTCGTCGCGACCGGAATGCCCTCATCGTGGCAGCGCTGGAGCAGTTCCGCACTGGGGGCCGCCCCACCCAAAAGCACCAGCCTTAGATGCTCATTCCAGGGTTGGGGTCGGGCTTCCAGCAGCCGATGCAGCATAGTCGGCACCAGCGACACCAGCGTGATTGGCTCCTCGGCCAGTTTTTTGTTGACCGCATCTACATGGAAGCTCTCCATCAGATCGACAGCCGTGCCATACAGCACACTGCGGATCAGAATACTCAGTCCACCGACATGGTACAGCGGCAGCACACACAACCAGCGATCTTCCGGCAGCCCCCCCAGCCGATACGCCGATACCATCGCACTCTGATAAAAATTGCCGTAGGTCAGGACCGCGCCCTTAGGTGTGCCCGATGTCCCCGATGTGTGAATGATCGCCAGCGGCTCGTCCAAGTCGATATCGCGCTCAGGCAGTTTGACCTTTTTGGCTGCGTTACGCTGCGCATCCAGATTGGCGATTTTATGCCCCTTTCCGCGCAGTTCACCCAGCGTATCCGTCAGGCCATAGGGCAGCAACCAATCGCACTCAGCCAGCCGCAACTGCTGGTCGATCTCATCGACAGTCAGCCGCACATTGATCGGAACCAGCACACAGCCCAACCGCATCGCCGCAAAGAGCTGCACGACCGTCAGCGGCCAGGTAATCGCCAGAACAGCCACCCGCTGCCCACGCTCGATGCCTGCCGCGATCCACTGGCGCGCCATACGGTCCACCTGCCCTGCCAACTGAGCAAAGGTCAGTTCATGCGCCCCATCACCGGGGTTCGTAATGAGGGCGACTTTATCTGGCGTGGCCTCGGCGCGAGCTGTCAACCAATCTTGCATTAGCTCGCCGCCAGCACTTCGCCTGCATACGCCAGGATGATCTGCTCGCGTGGCACACCTGCCGCCTGCAGCGCATCAACCAGTGGCTTGTCGTTGATGTCACGCTCGATGATGATGGACTCACCCACCATGCGCACGACCAGACCCGTTTCCACAACGGGCACACCACGCACGCTGCCAACGGCAATCACGGTCCACAACGTATCGTTAGCGTTAGCAGTCATCTGGCTGTAGCCGTTGATCGCATCCTGAGCATAGGTCGCAATCACTTGTTTTGTCGTTGCTTTTAAGTCATCCATCGCAGTATTTCCTTCTGAACCGGATCGAAGACGACCAGTTTCATATTTACTCGTTTAATGACTTGCTGACTGAGTGCCTCTTGGAGAACACCATCTGCCGCATCTACCGGAACAGCAAGATACAGTGGATAGTCAACTTCCAGATAATCGAGCGCTGTCTGATAAAGCACGTATTGCCCAACCACAGATGCCAAATAAGCCACAGGTGAAGGCATGTTCTCAAAGCCCTTCACCTCTACAAGTATGATGTTAGCATCATCACGATGTGCTTGCAGGTCAATCCAAAGCCAACGCTCCTTCATAATGAGCATCACCTGCTCATTATCGACGGACCAACCCGCTTTGGTTAACGCCTCTACAACCACATTATGGTATCGGTCTTTGGCAGGCATCGAAAATGGCCTCGTGATGTCCACAAAATCAAATACGATTATCACCGGAGAGACAAAAAGCCGAAAGCTATCTGCTGAAAACTAACGGCTTTTCCGCAAGTGGACTACTAACGACTAAAAACTCAAGACTAAAAACTGCGTTCTCACGGCCTGCGCGGGAACTTGCCGAAGTCCGGCTTACGCTTCTCCAAGAAGGCGTTTTTGCCCTCGCTGCCCTCTTCTGTCATGTAGAACAGCATGGTGGCATCACCGGCTAACACCTGCACACCCGCCTGACCATCCAGTTCGGCATTGAGTCCCGCCTTGATGAAGCGCAGCGCCAGCGGCGACTTGGTCAGGATTTCCCGCGACCATTGCAGCGCCTCGGCCTCCAGGTCTTTCAGCGGAACAACCGTATTGACCATGCCCATGTCTTCAGCTTCGGCGGCGCTGTACTGGCGGCACAGGAACCAGATTTCGCGGGCCTTTTTCTGGCCGATGTGCGATGCCAGGTACGACGAACCAAAACCCGCGTCAAAACTGCCGACAATCGGCCCGGTCTGGCCGTAAATGGCATTGTCGCTGCTGATGGTCAGGTCACAGATGACGTGCAGCACATGGCCGCCGCCAATCGCAAACCCAGGAACGACCGCGATCACTGGCTTGGGAATCGTGCGGATGTAGCGCTGGAGTTGCAGCACGTTCAGGCGCGGGACGCCATCGCCACCAACATAACCAGCATGCCCACGTACGGACTGATCGCCGCCAGCGCAGAATGACCAAATGCCGTCTTTGCTGCTGGGGCCATTGGCCGTAAGCCATACCACGCCCACTTCCTGATCGTACCAGGCATCTAGCAGCGCTTCGGTCATCTCGTCGATGGTCGTCGGACGGAAAGCATTGCGAATATCAGGACGGTCAAAGGCAATCCGCGCGATGCCTTCCGCTTTGTGATACGTGATGTCCTCGTATTCCTTGACTTCCTGCCAGTCTGCCAGCTTCATCAGGTCGGCTGTACTGATCTGGGCTTGTTCTTCGGGGGTTGTTACCATGATATTCCTCTCTTAATTTGAGTTTTGCACTTGGGATACATCTCATATGACAAAACCTCACCCCCTGCCCTCTCTCCGTGACACTTCGCTGGAGAGGGAGAAATGAAGGCTCGCAGAAGTCCCTTCTCCTTCGGGGAAGGGATTTAGGGATGGGGTCAAAACACACTATATCTTGAGCCTCGCTAGCTCCTTATGCACCGCCGCCACAATCTCGTTACGGCGCGCCAGATCCGCTTTGGCATCGCTGCGAAACTCGATAATGGTGCTGGTGCGTCCGTTCACGCTCTCACTGAACGCCTGCCGGAATTCGTCGCGACTCTGAACACTCACGAAATCCAGGCCGTACAGCTTGGCCGCATGACTGTAATCCAGGCCATGCGGCGTGACGAACCACTCGGTAAATTCCGGGTCGAACTGGTTGATCGGCAGGCGATGAAAAATGCCGCCGCCATCGTTGTTCAGCAGCACGATGGTCACGGGCACGCCGCAGCGATGCACCGCCAGCAGGCCGTTCATATCGTGATAAAAGGTGATGTCTCCCAGGATAGCCACCAGCGGCGCATCCGGTCGTGCGGCTCCGGCACCGAGGGCTGTGCTGATGTTGCCATCGATGCCCGACGCGCCCCGATTGGCATAGGTATAGATGCGCTTGTCCTGCGGCTTGCCGAACTGGTCCAGATGACGAACGGGCAGGCTGTTCCCGGCAAAAAGCGTGCTGCCATAGGGAATCAGATCGACCACATCGTAGACCACACCACCATCAAAGTACGTTCCGTTGGCGATTTCATGGTCGATCACCTCCCAGGTGGCTTTTTCAAGTCTAAAGAACTGATTCTTCCATTCAGTATCGGCAGACTCCGATTTATCAGTGAAATACCACATAAAATCATAGGGAGTCCCCTGATACAATCGAGTAATGAGGTGACTACTATCGGCCCATTCACCATGTTCAGCAACATAGATGTAGTGCTTCGGCGTATTTCGACTAATGTACTCCTCTAGCCACTTCGAACTCGGCATATCTCCAAAGCGAATAACTAATTCGGGATTCTGCCATAAGCTAGTGTTACCAGCTAAAACTGTTTCATGAGTACTGATAGATTCAAGAACAGTATTATGCCGAATACCTGCTGCACCATCTATAATAACGGGATAGCCTGTACTCGCAGATAAATAAGATAATTGACCAGCGAGCGTATTTTCATTGTCATCAATCAAGCCTGCGCCACAAATAATTAAGCCATGCGGATGAGATTTCAGCAGACTTTCGAGTTCATTCTCCACGTTCATTTTCGTGCGAAATGAAGAATAGTCGACTTCGAGTTCTTTCGGAATGAAAATACTGACTTTTGGCTGATGTGATGTGTCGTCAGCCACACCGTCTACTACAAAAACATCCCCCTCAACTTCAATCGGCTCCAGCGGCTTGCGGAACGGCATATTGATATGCACGACCCCTTTGCGCAGGCCGTTGGCTTTCGCCAGTGCCCGATCCGCCAGCGTGCGCAAATTACGAATCGCCACCGCAGGCGGATTGCTTTCCGGCAAGGCAGCATCCACGAACCACAGCACAAAGTCGCCAAACATCTTGATCTGGTCAATAGTCTGGTTGGCCCCACTGTGGCGCAGTTCCGGTGGACGATCAGCGGTAATCACCAGCAGCGGAATCCGTGACTGATGCGCTTCGATGATGGCCGGATACATGTTCGCGCCCGCCGTGCCCGATGTACAGATCAGCGCGACGGGTTCATCCAGCGCCCTCGCTAACCCCAGCGCGAAAAACGAGGCACTGCGTTCATCCAGATGCGGCCAGACTTTGACGCGCTCGTCTTTGGCAAAGGCCAGCATCAGCGGCGTATGCCGTGACCCTGGCGCCGCGCAGACGTGATGCAGTCCGGCGCGGGCCAGTTCATCGACAAAGGTGGTGGCATAGAATGTGTTTCGGTTCATCGCAAAAATCCTTAACCACAAAGTCACAGAGAGCACAAAGAAATGAAAGTAAAAGTTCAGAAGAAAACTCAATAGGCTCGGTTAACCTTAACGCGCACATTATCAAACACTACTCTGGTCAATCTTTCTCTGTGTCCTTCGTGTCTTTGTGGTTCACAATCTTTTTCCTCTACTCGCACATACTATAATTTACGCTCAATATCCACGTTAATTAATTTCATGCTTGCCTCATCTCCAACAAACCACGATAACCACAAAGGCTCAGAGAGCACAAAGAAATGAAGGCATAAGAGTTTTGAAGGTAATTTGATAGGCTTGGTTGACCTTAACGACCACGTTCGTAATCATCCCCTATGGTCAATCTTTCTCTGTGTCCTTCGTGCCTTTGTGGTTCAAAATCTTTTTCCTCTACTCGCACACACTTTAATTTACGCTCAATATCCACATACATTAATTTCATGCTTGCCTTATCTCCAACAAACCACGATAACCACAAAGACTCAGAGAGCACAAAGAAACGAAAGCAAAAGTCTGAAGGTATAATCGACACTTATTCACCTCAAAGTCCGAAACTGTAGATCATAGTCTTTTCTAACCCTCTTTGTGTTCTTCATGCCTTTGTGGTTCAAAATCTTTGTCTTTGCACAGGTCACAAAATAACCCGTTGAATCCCCTGCTTCAGGACGCGCATATTAAAGTTGATGAGCAATCCTAGCCGCCTGTTCGTGATCTTCAAATACGTCATAACCTGGGCCGTATGAACCGATTCTAGCCTTTGTACAGCTTTTAGTTCCACAACAACCAGATCATCAACCAGCAAATCCAGTCGATGAGCGCCAATTTGCCGTCCCTTATATGTGAGGCTGATGTCTTTCTGGCGCTCATAAGGAATATGCCGATCATCTAATTCGATGCAAAGTGCATCTTCATAAATGCTTTCGAGCAGGCCAGCACCTAACGCACGATGCACCTCTATCGCTGCACCAATAATCTCGTAGGACAAATCGTTCGTCCGCGCATCTAACTCTTGCATTTATCTCTCTGTGCTCTTTGTGTCTTTGTGGTTCAAATCGCCTACGGCGTGCGCTTTTAGCATCGGCGTAAACTTGAGCGCCGTCTCATCCCACTCCTTAGGCGGCTCGCTGTCGGCCACGATACCCGCCCCGGCATACATCCACACCCGATTTTTCTGAGCGACCGCACTACGAATCGCCACCGAGAACTGCCCATCCAGCCGATGATCAATCCAGCCCACCGGAGCCGCATACCATCCTCGCGGAACGGGTTCCAGTTCACTAATCAGCGGCAGCGCGATGTCGCGCGGTTCACCACCCAGCGCAGGCGTCGGATGCAGGGCTTCCACCAATGGCAGAATGCCCCTCGGCTGCTTGAGCGTACCTGACACAGGCGTATACAGATGCTGAATATTCGACAGCTTGAGCAGGCCCGTTTCGCTGATGGTCAATTCGCTGGTCAGCGGTTGCAGACGGTCGCGCAGGCGGTCAGCGACCAGTTGATGCTCATGTCGATCCTTCTGGCTGTCGAGCAGCGCCTGACCGTACTCAGCATCGGATTCGGGTGTATCGCCGCGTTTCATGCTGCCCGCCAGTGCCATCGAACGCACTTGCTCGCCTTCGACCTTCGCTAATAGTTCCGGTGTAGCCCCATAAAAGGCGCGCTGCGGACGCGGCTCGAACATGAAGCGGTAGCAGTCGGCATAGGCATCTGCCAGATACGCCAGCGCCGCTTCAATTTGCACCGGATCGCGGTAACGCGCCTCCGCCACCCGACTGAGTACCACCTTTTTCAGTTCCCCCGCCCGAATGCGCCCGACGGCATCGTCGATCATAATTTCCCAGGCGTCATAGCTCATGGGATAGCTGAGGGCATCCGGCGCAGGCATCGGCTGAATTAATACGCGCGCCTGCCGTAGCTCAGTGATACGTTCCTGTAGAGCGTCATGTAAATCGTCCGCCAGCGCAGTCGGGTCTTCGTCCGCCGGAATATGGGCATTGAGCGTCAACCAGGTTCCGGCTGAGTTGTGGCTGAGTTGGTAGTGCGGCAGTACAAAATGTGCCGGAGGAAAATCCGACCAGGCTTCGTCAGGCACAGCGTCATCACGGAAAGCGAAGCCGCCAAATAGTTTCGGACCCGCTTGGGCCTGCCCTTCCCCAACCAGCACCGCCCCATCGAATAGGTCCGCCGCCTGCCGCTGAATCGACTCAAAACGTGATTCACCATAAGCGACCAGTTCCACCGCGCTGCCGATGCCCACCAGCGTCAGGTCATCGCGCTGGCTGGCCCAGAAAAAGCGCGGCTGCCCTTTCGCCCAGGCCAGTGCCGCCATCGGATCGATGCCCTGCGCAGGCAGGCTGACACTCACCAGGCGGCCATATTGTTCCTGCACACTTGGCCCATGCTCTGAGGCGAATTCGTCCATCAGGCATCCTCACGCGCAACATGGAACTGCACGCTGTTCAGCAGCAGCGGCAGCAGCGTATCCATAATGCGCTGTGGCTCAGGATCGCCCGTATACACCCACTGAATGACCACATTGTAAATTGCGCCCATCCAGGCATGCGCGACAACCGTCGTATCGACAGGTTCAATTTCACCCACCTCAATGGCTTCATCCAGATAGGTCTTGATGAGTTCAGCGAAGCGATCCGTCATCTGCATGCGCGTCTTCTCGAAGACATTCCCCAACCCGACCGCCTGCACCAGCAGAATCTTGGCAGGACGGCGGTACTTACCGAACGTTTCCAGCACAGATTGCAACGCGACCTGTACCCGCGCCATGCCCTGCGGCTCCTGAGCGATGGCCTCGCTGACGTTGCGTTCCAGCAGCGCAGCAAACTTTTCCACCAGCGCCATGAACAGTTTTTCCTTATTGGGAAAATGGAAGTAGATTGAGCCTTTGGACGCGCTGGCTTCCTCGACGATTTCGTCCATGCGCGTATCGTAATAGCCCTTACGGCTGAACACATCGAGCGCCGCATCCAGGATGCGCTCGCGAGTTTTTTGCGGTTTATCGGCTTCTACAGAAGGGTCATTTTCAGAGGGCATTGTGCAGTTCTTCACAACTAGACTGACTGGTCGGTTCATAGTATAGCACAATGTCGATCCGTTCTGGCAGACCTCTAAGTGAATTTTCAGCAACTTCAATAGGCTATTTCTTTATTTTTCTAGGTTTGACTCGTCGAAGTGTGGCCTGCCGAGAGCTTAGGCTTAGATAGCTCATAAAAAAGAAAAGTGAACTTTGAGGTGCAAAACAGCATTCAGTGGGTGCATAACCCGTTCCGCTAAAATGACCATAGATGGCATATATCCCCCATGCCAAAACAAGGATACCGATAATCAAGAAAACAATACCCAGAAATGTATTCACATGTACCCACTGATGTAATTTATTCGCAAGTATTGTCCAGTCATTTTCATATATGAAATGTGCCAGTAATTGATCATCGATTGCTGCATCAGGCTTGGTTCGGCTTTGCCATAACAGGCGCAATGTGAAAAGGTCATGCTTCTCAATGAGGGTTAGTCCATAGTCAAAATGCCCACTTGACAAGGCATCCTTGAATTCATGGATGAGGTTTTCATCTACAGTCACGTGTTAGCTTTCTGCGGACTATTACGATCTAGACTTATCGTACTCGAAAAATACAAACCACATCCGATGAATACACACAATTCGTGCGACATCCAATGGTGACTGCAAGAATCAGGAGGAAATCGCATGGTTTCCTGTTACGATATGTGCAGATTGACACGATGCGAGGAAAACGCCATGCCCACTCAGGTCGAAAAAGCTGAATTGTTCGCCAGCCTGCATGTCAAAGGCAATCCGCTGCTGCTGTTCAATATATGGGATGCCGGCAGCGCTAAGGCCGTTGCTTCTGCTGGAGCAAAAGCCCTGGCGACGGGCAGTGCCTCCGTTGCGGAAGCCAATGGCTATGAAGATGGCGAAACTACCCCGCTGGACTTCGTGCTTGATAACATCCGCCGCATCGTCAGCGCGGTCGATGTGCCCGTATCGCTCGATTTTGAAGGTGGCTATGCTGTCGAGCCAGAAGCGTTAATCAAGAATGTCGCCAAAGTCGTCCAAACGGGCGTCGTTGGCATCAACTTCGAGGATCAGGTCGTTAATGGCGAAGGATTGCACCCGCTAGACCTTCAAGTCGCCCGAATTCAGACTGCACGTCGGGCCGCAGATGAAGCTGGGGTACCGCTGTACATCAATGCTCGCACCGACATCTATCTGCAAACACCACCTGCAGAACGCACCCAGGTCCATCTGGCCCAGGCGATTGAACGCGCCCAGGCATTCGCCGAGGCGGGCGCAAGCGGGTTCTTCGCCCCAGGACTGAAAGACCCCGACGACATCGCCAAACTTTGCGCAGCTTCGCCCCTGCCTGTAAACATCATGAACCTGATGGACGACACCGATAATGCAAAACTGGCTCAACTCGGCGTGGCGCGTATCAGCTACGGACCGTCACCCTATCGCACGCTGATGGGGTTGCTCACGGGCATGGCTAAAAGCGCCTTTGGAGAGAAGTAAGCGTATTACATACTTTCTGGAGCCAATTCTGTTCTTCATGCATTACACGAACAGCCAATCTTGCTGCTGACATAATAGCTGGCCATTCAGAAGTCGTGGTATAGGCCTCGTCCTTGAGGCGGCTGCCATATTGCTTGAGCAGTGCTTTGACACGCTCGACAACATGCAGGCAGGCATCATACTCCTGTAGTTTTGACTTATCGGCATCTACCCAAATTTCCCACTGGTAGTCAATGTCTGACAATACCGCCAATGTGCTTATCAAGTTCATTCTTGAACTTGGATACTTCAATTTCACTACTGCCATCCCGCTCGCCAGTAAGCTTTGCCAAATGCTAACACACACTCAGCACTCAAACCTCAGCACTTGGCACTTCTTCACTTTTCTCTGTGTCCTCTGTGCGCTCTGTGGTGAATCACTTTGATACGTCCTCAAGAAACGCCTCGATCTCGTCCGCCGCGCGCAGATAACCACCAGCGGATCGCGCATCCTCTCGGAGTTGCGCTGCGGCCATTCTGTAGCTCGGCTTCGTCAGCACCGCGTCGAGCGCATCGCGTAGCTGTTCCGGCGTCAGATTGTCACCCCCATCCAGCAGCGCACCCGCGCCCAATTCGGCGACGCGCAGGCCGTTGATAAATTGCTCCATCTGCTGCGGAACCACGACCTGCGGCACCCCATAATAGAGGCCTTCTTGCACGCTGTTCATGCCGCCATGCGTGATAAAAGCATCCACCTGCTGCAAAACCTGCAACTGCGGTACACTGTCTTTGACAAGGAAGTTGTTTGGCACCTTACCGAGTGCATCCAGCCCAATGAGCTTCCCTACGGAGAGAATGAACTGCGCCGGATAATCAGCAAAAGCGGCGAAGGCGCTGCGATAAAAATGCGTATTCTGATTATTGACCGTGCCCAATGAAATCAGCACCTGCGGCAGATCCGTATCGGGCGGCTGCCAGGGTGCTTCTTGGCGCATAGCAGAATCAATCGAAGGACCGACCTGCACAAACGTATCATCGACGAAAGGCGTCTCCGGCTGGAAGCTCGGCAAGATGAACTGGATATTTTTCTGGGCTTTACTGGGGAACAGCGGCGCTTGCAGAGCTTTTTCACCGTACTCCTGCATCAAGGTGCGCCGATTTATGAGGATGCTGGGCAGCTTGGGGATGGCCGTCACGGCAAAGGCCGTCATCTTACGGCAGCCAATTTCAATCTTGCGCCCCTCATTGACCATGATCGTATAGCTGGCGATACTTGGCGTTCCAGTCGCATGGGTCGCAATCCGCCCCCATATGGTGATAGCATCATAGATCACGAGGTCAGGCTTTTCGCGCTCGATTTCCGCAATAGTGAATGGAACCAACGTGCGCGCGCTCTTCATCAGATACTTAGAGACGTTCGCCAGATGTTCCGCAATCTTAGCGATCATGCGCGAATCCAACTCGGCAACCGGATACGACCGGAAGCTGGCTCCGGCTTTTTCTATTGCTGTTTGGAACTCCTGACCGCAGTAGTAGATGATCTCATGGCCGTGCCGGACCAATTCAGCAACAACCGGCAGTGTCGCATTCACATGGCCATAACCAGGGATATTGAAATACAGAATCTTTGCCATCGTAGAAGAACCCCATAGCTAACCGTTATGGAGCCAGTATATCACATTTTTAGATTAGCAAAATCTTTATTTTTACCCAAGCTAATATAGTGTAATGAAAAGCGTTGCTCAACCATCACACACCAATCGATACCTCTCCAGAATCTGTCGTTTTTATTCAAGACGATAATTCCTGATTCCTGTATGCTGAATACATCAAACACGTCGAATCGTTCCCACGTACAGGAGGACACATGAAGTTCAAATCGGTCATACAACTTGATGGCAAAACCGCCACCGGCATACCAGTCCCGGAAGAAATCGTGGAGAAGTTGGGCGCAGGTAAGCGGCCCAAAGTGCTCGTCAAAATTGGCGATTACACGTATCAAAGCAGTATTGCCAGCATGGATGGTATCTACAAACTGCCGATCAGTGCTGCCCACCGTGAGGGCGCGGGCGTTGCTGCGGGGGATGAAGTGGAAGTTGACATCGAATTGGATACGTCCACGCGCACCGTCAATGTCCCCGAAGATCTTCAAACACTGCTCGATAAGAATCCCAAAGCCAAAGCCGCGTATGAGGCGCTTTCTTACAGCAAAAAGCGGCTAATCGTAGAGCCGATTGAACAGGCAAAAACGCCCGAAACACGCCAGCGGCGGATTGACAAGGCGGTCGAAAGCCTGCTTTCAGGTTGACGCCATTTTGGGTTTGTCGCCACAGGCTGCTTCCCCTGTCCTTCGGGAATAGGATATGATCCTATGCTGCAAAAACTCTCATTAGTGACACCAAGATTTATATTCGACTCTGTAAGCAATTACAAGCGAAGGCGAACCAATATACCATTCCACAAAACGATTGCAGTGCAGAGGAAGTAAGCGAGCGTGATTGTCAAATACGGCATACCCTAAATAGTCAGGCGGGTTGATGCCGTCGTTATAGTCTCCAAACTGATATGCGCGCACATTACCGCGCAGAAAAGTCAAATCAAAAACCTGCCAGCCAGAGAAGAACGCACACAGAGCAATCACTGCCACCAACCGCCGCGCTAGTTGCCCATAACGTCGATGAACCCTCAAGGCGACCATCACGCACAGCACGGACACAGTCCCATACATAATGATCG
The DNA here is from genome assembly GCA_020634165.1 of Anaerolineaceae bacterium. GTDB lineage: Bacteria > Chloroflexota > Anaerolineae > Aggregatilineales > Phototrophicaceae > Phototrophicus. The sequence goes on from JACKCF010000005.1 coordinate 71,530, forward strand.
TATAAATCATGTCACCGATGAAAATACGCAGCGGGAAGCACAGAAAAATCGTCAGCAGAATCAGCAGCGGCAGGAAAATTAGCCAGTAGCGGCGTAAAGGGCGCTCTTCGTTTTTATGTTTGGCTTTTTGCATCGGTCAGGCTCCTACGGGCTTACACACCTCCCAACCTCGCAAGTCGGCCAAAGTCTCCTCCCATCATGGGGAGGAGATTTAGAGGAGGGGTCCAGGTGGCTTACACATCCCCAATCACAGCCCGCAGGCTACCCTGATTTTCAGCCAGGAGGTCGCGGGCCACATCGGCATCCACACCCCGATGATACATAACCGCCGCCGTCTTCACATGCTGATCGGACGCCGCCAGCAGACGAATGGCCTCCGCTTCCTCAACGCCCGTAAGCTGCATCAGGATACGGCGCGCTCGATGCACCAATTTCTCGTTAGTGACTTTGACATCAACCATCAGGTTGCCATAGACCTTGCCGAGCCTGACCATTGTGGCTGTACTCAGCATATTGAGCGCCAGTTTCTGCGCGGTTCCGGCTTTGAGGCGCGTACTGCCCGTCAGCACTTCCGGACCCACTGGCAGCGGAATCGGGTAATCGGCGGCATCCAGCACCGCTGAGGGCACATTGCAGGCGATGCTGATCACCGCCGCGCCGACCTCACGTGCATAATCCAGCGCCCCCAACACATACGGGGTACGTCCACTAGCGGCGATGCCCACCACCGCGTCATCGGCAGACAAATCGCGCGCTTTCAGGTCCACCTTCCCCTGCTCACGGCTGTCTTCCGCACCTTCTACGGCTCGCACGAAAGCCCGCTCACCACCTGCGATCAAGCCCTGGACCTGTTCCGGCTCCGTGCTAAACGTCGGCACGCACTCGACGGCATCCAGCACCCCCAGTCGGCCACTGGTGCCTGCGCCGACGTAAAACAAGCGCCCACCAAACGCCATCCTCTCGGCGATGACATCGACTGCCGCCGCGATCTGCGGCAAAGCCGCCTGCACCACCAACGCGACTTTTTGGTCTTCCTCGTTCATGATGCGCAGCACATCCAGCGTCGATGACTGGTCCAACTGCATCGAGCGCGGATTCTGTTGTTCAGTTTGCATACTAGCTCCCAGGTTGGTCGGCATTGAGCGCCATCAGCGCCGCGCCGATGACAGGTTCATTCTGTGCCTGCGGAATCTTTTCCAGTTCGAGCAGTTCGCATAAGCGGTTGCTGACCCGATTTTCGGTGCTAATCAGGCTGCCCGCGAATTTAAGATAGGCCGGCGTGAGGCCCGTCCGATGCAACAGCGTCGTCGAAAGATGCGCCAGATAGTGCGCGGCCATCTCCACAATCTGACGCGCCACGCCATCACCATCCCCTGCCGCCATCAACACCACCGGAACCAGGGCGGCGATGTCCTGCACAGGCACTTTCTCACCGCGATAGACCCACTTAATCAGTTCGCGCGCGCCTTTCAGGCCCAGGTGCGCGGGAATCCGCGTCACCAGGATGGTCGATGGCCCCTGATGGTCGTATGCCTGGGCGACTGTCGTCAGCGCCTGACGACCGATCCAGTAACCACTGCCCTCATCGCCAAATACATAGCCCCAGCCACCATAGCGAACAAGTTGATCTTCGCCATCAATGCCTGCAATGACACTGCCTGTACCGGCGATCAGCAGCGCACCAATGCGCCCGCCATGCGCCCCGACCAGCGCCACTTCCACATCACTGCTGGGGACCACCTTGGCGGCAGATAGAACGCCCTTGGTCGTGCTCTGCAGCCAGCCCTTGGAATGTTCTTCAGATGCCCCGGCAATGCCGATACCCACCGCCGCAATCGCGTTCGGGTGCAGGCTTGCCTGCCGGAGCGCATCGTTCATCGCCGCCTGTATCCGCTTGGCGGCTTCATCCAGGCCAATACCGCTCGGATTGGCCGACTCAGCTTCCACGCGCGTGATAATCTCATGTTCCGAATTGATGATGACGACGCGCATACCACTGCCGCCGCCGTCAATCCCCATGTAATAACGCATAACTTGCTCTTTCCAGGCTTCACAATAGAGGCACAACTACCCGCCGATCATGCTTTATTGTGCCATAATTTCTTAACATTCACCTGAAAGAATCATGGATTATTTGCTATCAATCCCACGTGCCAACAGATCATGTAGCGCCCGCCGGAATGCCAGAATCCCAGGCTTCTCTCGGCCCGGATACACGCGGTTGGTCATCAGGGCCACCACAAGCTGACGTTTTGGGTCAACCCACAGCGATGTCCCCGTGAAACCGGTGTGTCCAAAGCTGTTGTCGCTGAACAAATCCCCCGAAGAACTTCCCTCGGCTGATTTCAGCAGGAAGCCTAACCCGCGCGGATTGCCATCCGTGATGGCCTGCTGTTGGGTCGCCTGTTTCGCCAGTTCAGGAGCAATGCCAAAGGCTTCGGCGCCATCCAGCCACGCCTGCCCCAACTCCGCAACCGCACTGGCCGTCGCGAACAACCCCGCATGTCCGGCAATACCACCCAGCCCACAGGCATTTTCATCGTGGACTTCGCCCCAGGCGCGGCGTCTGCGCCAGCTTGGGTCGTTCTCTGTCGGCACCGTCCGTATCCGCTCCACACGGCCACTGCGCACCGGATTGAACATCACATCCGTCAGGCCGAGTTTGTCCAGCACGCGCTGCTGAATCACGGGTTCGAGTTGGCCCGGTGTACCATGAAGGCGTGTCGCTGCCTCGCCCAACAGCATCAGGCCGATGTCACTGTAGCGCACCACCCCATCCGGCTCCCCGACGAAGTTGTACTGGCACATGGCCACCAGGCCCCTGTGCCACCGTGTCTTGCGATCAACAGGATCGGCCTTTTCTGCTGGCGTCGGTGCCGGACCAGCCGCATTGAAAACGTCGCGCCAGGGCGGCAGCCCACTGGTATGCGTCAATAGATGAAAGAGCGTCACCTTCGCCGGATCAACCTGCACATCAGCCAGTTCGGGCGGCGTCGGAAGATGAACCTTGCTGTGGGGGTCTTGTCCACCGTCGATGCCACGCGGAGAAACACGACCAAATTCCGGCACAATCTCTACCAGCGGCGTCTGTAAAGTGGCTTTGCCTTCACTCAACAACGAGAGCATAGCCGTTGTCGTGAACAACTTGGTCACAGATGCCAGATCAAACAGAGCATCACAGGTCAGCGGCGTCTCCGTTGATGGGTCCAGATAGCCCCAGGCGGATTCGCAGATGACATTGCTCTGGTGATACACAGCCAGCGCTACCGCCGGGAAGGTCTCGCCCAGGTGCTCATCGAGGACCTGTTGCAAGGCTTGGTTCGTTTCAGGAGATAGAGAATTGATGTGAGTATCATTTGGTTGGGGCATAGAGCAGGCTCCCAGGCGAAGTGGTCAATGTCGCCTATTGTCGCCTACCTACACTTACCATGCCAGCGCTGGTCTTATGGTCTCCTGATGAATCAGAAGAAAAATGCCTCCCTCATATATGGAGGAAGGCACGTAGGCAGAGTATATAGAGGCCGCTAGGCGTCAGGCACATCCATGAGCTTGGCCATAACCCAATCGGGCATGTCACCAGGTTGTTCCGGAATCCACTGCGGCCACTCCTGGAACCAGTACGCCGGTGTCAAGGATTTAACACGGTCCGACATGCCAATATAGGGTTTGAGATCAACAATCGGCGAGCCATCTTCGGCATCCAGATAGGGAACCACGATAGTCCCCGTTTCAACATCTATATCCAAAATAGGACACACGCTCATCAAGACAGGATTAGGACGATTGGGCGTCCGGCAAGCGAACACCCCCGATTCAATGTCATCGGCATAATACAGTTTCTCGGTCAGGGTGGCTCTGGCTTGATTAGTATCAGCCTGGTCCCCCCACCAGAAGACGATTACATGGCTGAATTGATCCAACTGTAGCAACCCTGCACGGTAGGTTTCGTCAATCTTAATCCTGAAGCCAGACACATCAGCTTCAACTGAACCGATGGGACGGATAGTAAATGTTCGATTCGTCATGTTGATTATCTTTCGGGTGCATTTTGATCGCCTATACGTGCATTGCAATGCTCCCTCAGTATAGGCAAATACGCGGGGCAAAATCCCCCAAAGAGTGGTCTGATTGGCTCCGGCGAGGTATTCTATATTTGTTGTGTTGATAAAAGTCTCACAGCCTACTTACCCCTTTCAGCTTTGAAATCTTCCCCTTTTCAAATCAATTTGAACCACGCCAGATGAGCGTCCCATTTGGAATCGAAGGCACTTCGATGCGCCAGGGTGTCAGCTTCAGAAGGCCGTACTTGGGATCATCTACTGAACTGAAGATCGTACCAGGGTCAAAGCCATAGGGCGCGGGTGTCGCTTTCAGGAACGCCCAGATGCGTGCCTTCTCCTCACGATCATCTTCCCAACTGGCAATGCACTCCGCATACACAGGCTTGGCTGGATTAGGCAAATAAGCTACAGAAACATATGGGTTGTACTCCAGATGTTGGGCCTTGGGCGAATGGCGACGGCTCGTTACCCATCCGGTAGCCCCTTCCCATACAGGGTGCACCACCCGCGAACGAGGCCGCATGTTGTGGTCCGTCGTCACCAGCATGCAGTAGATCACTGCCTGCACGCGCTCTTCAAACTCCGCCTGAATTTCTGAAAAGTCAGTAACCTCCATGTGTTTCTCCCTAAATAGCTATTGGAACCTGAACTTCCAACACACATTCAGCAACGATGTCCAGTGGAGCACTGGCAGCGAGGAAAATCTCGCGGAATGGGCCGCAGATAGTGGCCCCGTGAAATGCAGTCCACTGGCTGAGGGCGGCATAAGCCAGGCTGCCCGTTGCCAGCGAACCAACATGAATGATGGATGCCATATGATCAACAGCGGGCAAATCATAGCGTCGCAAGCATATCGAACCGCTGATTTCCAGCATATCTGGCGCCGATGGCCCCACATAAAAACCCAGCTCCCAGCGTAGACCATCCGGCTCGTAACCCGCATTGTGCGCGATGCAGGTACAGTAAATGCGGTCAGGAATATCCGCCGAGTGGATGGCATCATATGTCCGCGTGAAATCAGCGACGAAGCTGTCCTGATCGTATGAGATGCGCCCTAATGCCAGATAACCTTGTGAGGTGACCGGTTTAATGATGACGGGCTGTGACGTTGGCGCGATACCTTGCTCCAGCAGGCTCAAACGGGCTTCGACCTGCCGCAGACGTGCCCTATCCTCAGCCAGCCGCTGCTCAATCTCCACTTTTTTAGCTTCCAACAAGTTGCGAATATCATGATTAGAAATATGGTTGGTCAGCATGTGGCGCACATTATCCAGCGACAAGCCCAGATTCTTAAGTGCAATAATCCGGTTGAGGTCGGCTAGCTGTTCGATGGCATAATAACGATAGGCATTTTGTGGGTCGATGTGGCTCGGCTTGAATAGGCCGATGTCATCGTAATAACGTAACTGGCTGGCTGGAACCTGGGCAATGACGGCAAAGTCGCCGATTTTGAACATGAGCACAAAACCTCGTCATGATATGCCCTTACTGTAAACCTTCAAGCGGCTTGAAGGTCAAGCACGAATTTTACGAGGCTAATCGCCGAGGGATGGCTCCACACTTACTTTTGCTTTGGCTTTACGTGGCCGCAGGACATAGGCATACATCATAATCGGAATGAACATCAGCAGTGCGGCCCCAATCAGCGCGATGGTCACGCCAAAGTGATCAGCCACAGCACCCAGTAAAAGCGAAAAAACGGCGAACACCAAGCTGCCCGCAAAGCTGTTGAGCGACCCCATCGTCGCCCGCTGTTCGTCACTAAATTCTTGTTGCACCAGATTACCTCTGGCGACTGTGTTCACGCCAAAGAAAATCGAACCAGAAGACATCAGCGCGGGAGAGACAACCGACGACAGCAGCAAGCCGATCAGATTCACGGCTTCTCCGAAAATTTTCCCGCCCACCAACAGTTTGAACTCACCAAAACGCCGGATGAGTGGTCCCGCAAAGTAAAAGCTAATCGCTGCCGTAATATTGCCGATCATCTGCGCGAGACCAATCGCCCATACTGGCCACAGCATTTCGATAAAAACCGAGCGAAACAGCCACGACGCCTCCCCTATCGCAAAGCTGAGGATGCTGGTGATGCTCAGCAGGCGCAGGCGTGGATTGCGCATAAAGTGTCTGATCGCTTCCGCAAGATGGGAAAAGACATTGCCCGACTTAGCCGAATGTATTTGCGGTTCAATCAGACGGAAGCTGACGAAAAGCGCCAGCACCATCGGAATAACCGAAACCCACATGACTATGCGAAACGAGGCCGCTGCGATGAACCCGCCCAACAATGCGGAGATCGCCAGCGCGAACTGGCACATGGATGATGTCTTACCGAGGTATTCATGATAATTCGTGCGTTCGCCCATCTCAGTGACGGTATCGAACAGCAGCGCTTCATTGTTGCCGCTGTAAAAAGAACGCGCCAGCCCTTCGAGGATACCGCCAATCACCAGCGCCAGATACGTCCCGCCGATGGCATAAAACGCCATGCCGATCACCGCCGCGACCGCCCCATAGACGATGGTCATCTTGCGCCCGACCCGATCTGAGAGGATGCCTGTGGGTACTTCAAAGATAGCCTGCGCCAGCATCACGATAGAATAGACGCTCATGCCCAGCGCATACGAACCAGATACCTGCGCAAAGTAGATAATAGCAATCGGTGCATAAGGCCGGAAATCGGTCCAGAAGTTGAACCAGCTTAGCAAACGAATGTTGCGCGCAATGTGCATAAAAAGCCCCTTATGGGTCACAAGGGTCTAATTTAGCTCATATTGTTCGTATTGTCGAGGTCGATATTAATCAATATCAACAGGCAGCACACCCACGGGGATGAACTCGCCTTGCAGCGCTTCCATGACCGCTGTCAGCGATGGGGTCGCATCGCCGGAGGTGCAAACAACCGTTCCCGCATTCGGGAACAAAGCGGCATCATATGGGTTACGCAGACACAGCACTACCAGCCGCTGCGATTCATCGGCCAGCCTGAGTGCCAACTCACGCTGCTGATCGCTCAGGTGCGCATTGCGCGTCACCAGAATGAGCACATTGGCCTCCGCCGCCAGGTCCAGCGCCGATTCGACCAATTTGTCGTCATTATCGCGCGATTTCAGCGAAAGGGTTGTCACGAATGGCGCGGTTTCCTGCACAGCGGTCGCCAATCCTGTCAGACCGCCCTGCTCCATCACCTCGCTATCGACGATGGACGCGAATTCAATCAGCGCGACGTGCCCGGCATCCCGCAGCGGGAAAACGCCCGCATCGCGGCGCAGCATCACGACGCCACCCCGGGCTGTTTCCATAGCAACCTGTTTGTGCTCTTTGGAAGCAATACGGCTGATGTCCAGCGGCAGCTCGATAGCATACTGTGCTTTCATGGTCGCGATACGCTGGTTGGCTGAATCGACAATATCTTCACCGAGCCGACCACTTTCATAAGCCTCGTATAGGGCCTGCATGGCTGCTTCCTGACGCGAGCGCGTATGCGAAATCAAGATCGCGTCCAGACCCGCCAATGCTCCCAATACGGCCAGTTCACCTTCACCGAAGTTATCAGCGATGGCCTTCATCTCCATGCAATCGCTGCAAACGACCCCCTGGAACCCCAACTCTTCCCGAATGAGCTTATGAATAATGACCGGACTGAGGGTGGCGGGGTAAGTTTCATCAAGCGCGGTGAAGACCGTGTGCGTGGTCATGATGCTGGCGATGCCCGCGTCGATCACCTGACGATACGGCAGCAAATCCACTGCCAGCAAATGCTCGACGCTCTGATCAATGCGGGCCAGTGCCAGATGCGTGTCGATGGCCGTATCGCCCAGGCCAGGGAAATGCTTGGCACAGGCGGCGACACCTTCCTGCTGCAATCCACGCACCATTGCTGATGCTAACGTCCCAATGCGCTCAGCTTCCTTGCCGAAGGAGCGCGTTCCCACTGTCGGGTTATCAGCGTTGTACGTCACATCCACTACAGGCGCATAATCCCAGTTGATACCCAATGCCCGCAGTTCCGCGCCCAGCACCACCGACATGCGCTCTGTAAGGGCTTCCGCATTCGTGGACGAACTCAACGCCATCGACCCTGGGCTTTCCGTGAATACCTTGCGCAGCCTGGAAACCGTCCCACCCTCCTGATCGATGCTGATAAGAATAGGCGTTTTGGCGGCGGCATGCAGTGAGGATGTGAGGTCGGCGAGCTGCCGGGGATTGTCTACATTACGCGCGAACAAAATCACGCCACCAATCCGGCCCTCACTCAGCCACTCCAGAATGTAATCAGGTGCCGTCAGGCCATGAAAGCCGACATACAGCATCTGGCCAATTTTCTCGATCATCGATGGCATGGAAATATCTCTTTCAGGAATTGCTATTTGTTATTGTCGCTAAGTCTATCTCAAGATGAACGCGCACGAGCGGTCCACTAACCAGCCATTCTTCAATACGGTCTGTATTGTTCCATGCTTCGGCAATCTGCGTGACGATTGGACGCTTCGTTTCCGGCTCGATAATGGGTTCCACCCTTGCCGGAATTGTGGCCTGCACACTCTCTTTAAGGTGGAACGTGATATGCGGGTTAGCCAGCATATTAGCGTACCAGTCGCGCTTCCCTGGCAGGCCCGTGATATAAATCACGCCATCAATGTTATAGAACCAGATTTCAAACTGGCGCGGTTCGCCACTTATGCGGCCCGTCGTGGTGATGTCAATCACGAGGTCATTTTCCAGCGCATGGGCGATTCGCTCATCCATCGTGCTTTAATCCTGGTGTAGGTGTACTTGCACCAGCGGGCTGTCCGTCATCCACTTCTCTATATCTTCCGAGCGGCCCACATTCCTGGTGATGCGCTCCAGAATCGGACGCCGTTGCCCTGGCTCAGTGATAGGCTCCACCGTCGCCGGAATATCCGCCTTGGTTGTGTTCTTCAGATGAAATGTGATGTCGTGGTTCGCGACCATATTGGCGTACCAATCGCGTGTACCAGGCGTGCCCGTGATGTAAATCTTGCCATCCAGGTTATGGAACCAGATTTCGATGCGGCGCGGTTGGCCACTTTTGCGGCCTACTGTCGTAATATCAATTGTGCGATCTGTTGCCAGTGCCCTTGCGATCTTCTCATCCATATTGGCGCCCCTTCATCTGCCAGATGCTGCAACAATACCATAAGCGGACTTTCGACCCCAAAATACTGGGCAAAACGCCAAACGGGAGATGGCACTCGTCCAGAGCAGCACCTCCCGCTGATAGTTCGTTTTTATATGGAAATTATTCAGCGGCTAGCACGTATTTGAGGACCAGCGCCCCACTATCTGTGGCCTTACTTTCGACCAGTTTGAGACTGAGCGGCGCATCCAGTTCGGGGAACAGCGGACTACCTCCGCCCAGGATGACCGGACTCACAGTATAGATGTATTCGTCGATCAGGTTTAATCGCATCAGCGACTGCGCCAGCGACGGACTGCCCAGCAACCAGATGTTTTTCCCTGGCTTTGCCTTCAGTTGGCTGATCTTTTCAGCTAGCTCATCGCCCTTAATGATGACATCAGCCCACTCAGCAGATTCCAATGTATCCGAAACAACGATCTTTGTCGCTTTGCGGAACCACTGCGCATGATTACGGTCATGGGGCGTTGCATCAGGTTCAGTCCCGGCAGTCGGCCAATAGTCCGCCATGATCTTGTAAGTATTACGCCCATACAAGGCGGCATCCATCTGGCCACTGAGGGAATCAGCCACGCTGGCCAGTTCATCGGTGAAGGCGATCCAGCCGATGCCGCCATCCCTATCGGCGACATAGCCGTCCAGCGACATATGAATGAGAAAGACGATCTTACGCATAGCTCAGGCTCCTTATGATGGGTTGCTCTTGTCGTTGACTACACGAGCATAGATCAACCATCAGTCCGCGTCTTGAACAGATTGGACAAACTTGCTCGAAAGCCGAATGCTGTAGCTGAGTCGGCGTCCGACCGAAGTAACGCCGCAATGATCGTGTCATATGTGGTTGGTCGGCATAACCTGCTTGCAGGGCCGCATCGACCATCTCAACACCCTGTTCCAACAGGGATGCCGCCCGCCGTGCGCGCTCAATCTGCTGCATCACATTCAGCGTCATACCTGTTGTGTGCAAAAAGCGCCGTCGAATCGTCCGCTCAGAAACATCAGACACGTGCCCTGCCAGCGCTTCTTTGACAATTGCATCATGTTCCAGCAAGCCCTGGCACACAAGCCGATCCGCAAAAACTTCCACATTATCAAAGGTAGGCATCTCCCATGATGAGCCTTTCGCCCAGAAACGACTGCTGGATGAGAGTGGAAGCGTCTGCGATACGTTCGCTAGATCATCCGGCGCGAGGTGCGGCATATACACACCCGCCTCGAACTGAATCACTAAAAATTCACTGCCCTCTGCCTCAAACTTAGAGAGCGCTTGTGTCAGTGGGCCTTCTGCCGCAACCCGAACCTGGCTCCCCTGCCGGAGAAACAACAGATTCCAGTGCGCATCCGCCTGACAAATGGGCATTCGGTCTTCTTCAAAGTGGCCACGCCATACGCGATAGACATAGGGAGAATCGGATGCGCGACCCTCAAAAAATGCTGCCATTGAACCTTATCTGGAAACTATTGCCAACAAACGAATTATATCAGGATTTCGCTCATTTGTTCTTTAATCGTGCCTGTGAATCCGCTATAATGTGCAACGTATGGTTACACAATTAGGAGCGCCCGATGCAGCCCGTTCGCCAGCCTGATCTACCCCCTGTTTTGCTAAATGCAATTGCGCTCTGGGCGGATGCCACCACCAATGCCGACAGCGCACGTCGGGCCGACCTGCTGCGGGATAAGCAGACGGCTCTGCTCGGTGATGGCGAAAATGGTTCGGCGGCAGGGTTCTTTATGCTGGTGAAGAAAGCGCCGCAGCATGTCACACCGCTGGATGTCAAGAACTGGCAGGCATACCTCGAACAGATGGACCTGAGTGCGGCCAGCGTCTACGCCCGCATCAGCCGTCTATCGAGCTTCTACAAGTGGCTGATGAACGAGCCGCAGTTCCGGCAGCGTATTCCGATCAATCCGGTCGATCTGGCGCGGCCCAAAGCCCCCAAAGCCTACCAGAGCGAGAAATCGCGCGCGCTCAGTGACAACGACGCCCGCGCCCTGCTCCACTATGTTCGATCCCTGTGCAGCCAGGACAACCTCAGCGCCATCCGTGACTACGCCCTGCTGCGCTTTTACTTCGCCACTGGCAAGCGCCGCGCGGAAATCATCGGACTGACTTGGCGCGACATCAGCCTGACAGCCGATGGGCTGATCCTGCATACGCAAGAAAAAGGCGGCCTCTACCGCGCGACTGAGGTCAATGACATCGGCGTCCGCAACGCCCTGATCGCCTATTTAATCGCCTCAGAACGCTGGGACGAAGTCGAAGCGGAGGCCCTGCTTGAGCCAGATGATCCGCTGTGGCTGCGCCATGATCGGGCAACGAAGGGTCAGCAGCCAGTGACATCGCATGGCTTTGTGAAGATGCTCAAAAAATATGCCCTGGAAGCGGGCCTGGGAGATATTCATCTGCACCAGACGCGGCACACCGTCGCGCGCATGGTTGGTGAAGACAGCGGCGACTTACACGCCGTACAGACCGTACTCGGCCACCAGCACCTGAGCACAACCCGCGTCTACCTTGACCGCATCAGCGTCAAGCGTGACCGCCATAGTCAGGCGATTGCGCGGCGGCTGGAGATGGAGGAATGAGGTAATACATCACGAATTTGGTGGTTTTTGTTGCAGTATCCGGAGTATAGTGCTGCAACTCGAAAAAAGTTCTGAGTTGCCAGTTTTGAGTGGTTAGTTTCGGTTCGTCGTTGGATCGAAGATCGCAATACGGAAATCACCCTTTCGCCGACTGTCTCTGTCAACTTCCCGAATTGTGATCAGAATATTGCGCTGGTGAACTTTATAGCGAGGTAATCATTATTATGTAGGCTTTTAGAAATTACCTTCCCACTTACATACACGCTCGATGCGCCACACTCATGACCCATTAATGCCACAAAATTGACAAAATCTTCCCCAATTTGTTATGATATGCGTAATCCGAAACGTTTCGGACACTTGCAAGATTGCAAAATTGCTTACTTTTCGCTTAAAGAAGACGTTTTGTTTATGCCTGTCACCCTTAAAGATGTCGCTGCCGCTGCTGGCTGCTCCGTGACGACCACATCGCGGGCGTTAGGCGGTTATGATGACGTCAATGAACAGACCCGCGAGCGCATCATCACCATCGCTAAAGAGCTTGGCTATCAGCCGAATGTACTCGCGCGTCAGTTACAGGCACAGCGAGCCGATACGATTGGCTTCGTGTTTCCGCAGGCAGCCCATCAGCCGGATGATGACTTCTTCAGCCTACTGATGAAGGGCATCAGCTATGTGGCCTCGAACAACCAGTTTGACTTGCTCGTCAGCTCGCAGTTAACACAGGAAGACGAGCTGCGAGCTTATCAGCGAATCGCGGCGGGTCGGCGCGTCGATGGCGTGATTGTCGCCCGTACTTTACGCAATGATCCGCGCATTAAGTACCTCAAAAATAACAACTACCCATTCGTTGTATCAGGCCGTTCCGCGCCGGATGAACCCGATGATTTCCCCTACGTTGATGCCGACAGTCAGGCCGGAATTCGGCAGGTCGTCGCTCATTTCATCGGCTATGGTCATGAGCACATTGGCTTCATTTCATCGCCGCCGGAACTGGCATTTACTGAGTATCGTTTGCACGGCTATCGCGATGCACTGGCCGCGGCCAACCTGCCCTATCGCGCCGACTATGTCGTGCATGGTGACCTGCAACGAGAAAGCGGCCAACAAGCTGCCGAGGACTTGCTCAGGCGGCATCCGCAGATAACGGCCATCGTCAGCAGCAATGATGCAATGGCCCTGGGTGCAATGGCAGCCGTGCAATCAATAGGCAAGCAGGTCGGCGTTGATGTGGCCATTGGCGGCTTCGATGATATTCCGCTGGCGCGTTATTCGGTTCCTGGCCTGACGACGGTTCGCCAACCGATCTATCACATTGGCGAACTGGTCGCGGAAATGCTCATCCAGATTATCAACGGCGAAGCGCCTGAAGAAACTGGCATTCTGCTGGAACCCGAGCTGATCGTTCGCGATTCCAGCGGACAACCCCTTTAGCAAACTCGTATTTCGTGAGGATGGTTTAGCGATTTTTTCAGCATAAGGAGGCAACTGTCACAAGTATCCAAAACGTTTCGGTACCTCAATTATCGGTTTAGAGATGTGTTTTGAAGGGAAAAATCATGAAGAAGACTCTTTTATTCGTCGTCGTACTGGCACTGCTGGCCGTCCTGGCACTGCCCATCGCCGCCCAGGATGCCCAGACGATTGTGTTCTGGTCCAGCGAATTCCAGCCAGAGCGTGTCGAACGCCAGCAGGCGATCATCGACGCTTTTGAAGAAGCCAACCCTGGCGTCACCGTTGAACTGGCCGTGATGGATGAAAACCTGATGGACCAGCTCATGGCCGTCAACATTGCCTCCGGCACCACCCCGGACGTTATTCTGCACCCGATTCAGTTGAGCGCGAAGTGGGTGGAGCAAGGTGTGCTCGATCCGGCACGGGCGGCGGCAGTCATTGACGCTCTGGGCAAAGACACATTCAGCCCTGGTGCACTGGCCCTGGCTGAGGTCGATGGTGGCTATGCCTCGGTCCCATCCGATGGTTGGGGACAGATGGTCCTCTTCCGCAAGGACCTGTTTGAAGCCGCTGGTCTGGAAGCACCCACCAGCTATGCCAATATCATGACGGCAGCACAATCACTGCATAACCCCGATGACGGTTTCTACGGCTTCTGCGGGGCCAACAATGCGGGTGAAGTCTTCACCTGGCAGGTGTTTGAGCATGTGGCGCTGGCCAATGGCGCGACCTTCGTCGATGCTGACGGCAACATCACCTTTGATTCACCAGAAATGGTCGAAGCCATTCAGTTCTATGTTGACCTGATGAATTCAGCCGGACAACCAGAAGCGGATTGGTACTGGCTGCAAACCCGCGCGGAATACCTGGCGGGCAACTGTGGCATGACCATCTGGTCACCATTCATCCTCGACGAGATGGCTGGCCTGCGCGACAGCGTTCTGCCGACCTGCGCCGAATGTGCTGATGATCCGGCATACATCGCTCGCAACACAGGCGTTGTTTCGGCATTCAGCGGCTACAGTAGCGATACCCCCGCCGCCTGGGGCAGCACCTTCAACATTGGTATTTCACCCGATGCACCGGAAGCGGCTGAATCGTTCGTTGAATACTGGTTCAATGAAGGCTACCTGGATGCACTCGGCGTCGCCGCTGAAGGCAAGTTCCCGATGCGTCGTGGTACGCTCGACAACCCGACCGCTTTCGTCGATGGTTGGAGCATGCTGGATGTTGGTGTCGACCGTCGTGCGCCGCTGAGTGACTTCTACGATGCTGACACGCTGGCGACCATCGTCGCGGGTAGTGATGGCTACAGCCGTATGGGCTTCGATGTCGGCCAGAGCACCCTGGCAAGCGCGGTAGGTGCCCAGTTCTTCATTCAGGAGAATCTGGTCGCCGCGATCAATGGTGAAATCAGCGCAGAAGAAGCTGCTGAGAACATCCAGATCGAAATCGAAGACCTCCAGTTTGACCTCGAAGGCTAAGTTATAGCTACACGACCTGGGGTGGGCTGCGGCCTGCCCCAGTCACTTTGACCGCTTTTCGCATCTTTCCTGATCGCGCCAGTACACAACCGACATGACTTCCCTGGCCGTGAGGGTGTTTTGCAGGGACATACCGCATGGATACGGTACTCAATATTCTGCTCTGGGCCGTGATTGGGGCCCTACCTGGTTTTTACGTTTTCTTCGTCAAATTGTACGACACGCGCCTGGGCGTCCTGATTGGCGCAGTCCTGGGTGTGCTCGTCGGCGTGGTGGGCACCAGCATCGGCCTGATTGCCAGCCCGATAAGCGCGATTGCGACCATCTTTGGGCTGCTGGTGGTCGGCTTGCTGCTATTACCCCAAAGCGCCTACCCCGACGATCAGAAAGATAACCAGCAGCGGCGCCTGATTACAGCCGTTATCGGCTTCGTTCTGCTGTTGTTCCTGATTGTAGGGCTGACCAGCATTCTGCCTGCTGATTTCCCCATCAGTCCGGGGCTGATTACGATTGCTGTGATTGTGCTTTTCCTGATTTATGTGGTGCCACGTGGCGACTTCGACAATCAGCAGAGCAATGCACAGCGCATCAGCAACCTGGCCTATGCGCTCACGCTGCCAACCGTCTTAATTGTGACAGGCATCGTCATTTTTCCGGTGATCTGGAACGTCATTTTCAGCCTGCGCGATATTTCTGTCGGTGATTTGCGCGATGTCGAGCTTTTCGACCTGCGCGAGATTACCCTCGACAATTTTGAAGCTCAGGGTGGGTTCCGCTTTGATGCTGTGCCCTGTGAAATGGACGACAGCGGCACCTGCATCCTCGATGAAGATGGCAACATTACCTACGTGAACCCGCGCCGCTACTTTGATGATTATCGCGGCTACCGTGAAACAGGCGCGATTGACATCGGCGACACGCATTATGCCATCGGTGTGCGCAACCCAGAGTTCTACCCGATGCTGATACGCACGTTTATGTATACGCTGGTCAGCAGCGTGCTGGCGATTTTCTTCGGATTGGTGGCGGCACTAGTGGTGAGGGAAGCCTTCCCTGGACGCGCCATTTTCAGGGGATTCTTGCTGTTCCCCTATATCGCCCCTGTGATTTCAGTGGCCTTCATCTGGCAGGTGCTGCTGCGGCAAAACGGCTTCGTCAACGGACTACTGGGCACAAACACGCAGTTTTTATCCGGCAATGACACATTCCTGGGCGTGGCCCTGCCGCTGGTGATGGTCATCCTCTTCCAGACGTGGCGCTACTTCCCGTTTGCTTTCCTGTTCTTGCTGGCGCGCATCCAGGCCATTCCCGATGACATCTACGAAGCGGCCAAAGTCGATGGTGCGACGCCGATTCAACGGCTCTTGTACGTCACCCTGCCGCAGCTACGCGGCGTGTTCGGGACCCTGTTCCTGCTGCGCTTCATCTGGACGTTCAACAAGTTCGATGATGTGTACCTGCTCACCGGACCGATTGAACAGACCAAGGTCATTCCGGTACAGATTTTTGAATCGCTTTTTACGGAAGGCAACGTGGGCGAGGCCAGCGCGGTCGCAGTTGTCATGGCAGGCATCCTGGCGGTGACGCTGCTGATTTACTTCCGTTATTTCCTAGTAGATGAGGCGTAACTATGGCCAGCATGACGCAAACCAACCAAACACAAAAAGTATGGACGCGCGAAGAAATTGAATCCCTGGCCGGACGCATCATCAAATGGATACTGATCGTGTTCTTCGCCGTGATTACCGTGTTCCCGTTTTACTGGATGCTAAACCTGTCACTGCGACCCGAACAGGACGTGCTCACCAACCCGACCAAGCTGTTCCCCAGTGGCGAGGACATCAGCAATACGCTGCATCCGGTCGGCTGCTGGCTGCGCTATGGCACCGATGATCCTGAAGAAAATCCGGCTGTTCCTGCCGATTGCACCAACGTGTTCAGCCGCAGCAGCTATACGATTGTGCTGGTGCAGCAGGGATTCCCGCCCTTTATTGGCAACAGTGTTCTGCTGGCCCTGCTGACTGTCTCGCTGACGCTGCTGCTGGCCATCCCTGCCGCCTATGCCATCACCCGCCTGACTTACCAGGGGCGCAATGCCATGTCCTGGGGCATCCTGCTGATCTACATGTTTCCGGCGATTGTGCTGGCGATTCCGCTGTTTGTGGTCTTCACGCGGACAGGTCTGGCAGGTTCGCTGGAAGGTCTGGTGATTGTGTACCTTTCGGGAACGCTGCCGGTGGCACTGTATATGCTGCGCAGCTACTTCGTCACCATTCCGCCGGATTTGGAAGAAGCCGCCCTGATCGACGGTTGTACCTATGCCAGCACCATCTGGCGTATTACGATACCCCTGGCCACCCCGGCGATTGCCTCTGTCGCGCTGTATACGTTCATGATCGCCTGGAACGAGTTCCTGTATGCGTTCCTGTTCCTGTTCACGCAGCGAGATCGCTGGACACTGCCGCTGGGTTTACAGCAGCTCAACGATCAGGAAGTGCCCGTCACGGCATTGATGGCTGGTTCGCTGATTATCAGCATCCCGATCATCGTGATCTTCTTCTTCTTTGAGCGCTTCCTGACGCGCGGTTTGACGGCAGGCGCAGTTAAGGGGTAATCTGGCAGACTAACTTTGTGCACTGGACCCCACCCCCATATCCCCTCCCCGTGAGGTGAGGGGACTTGACAAACCAGATTGGTAGCAGGCGGGGCATCCTTCCCCCTCACGGGGGAAGGACCGAGGAAGGGGGTCCAGAGCAGCATCTACATCACCTTCTTTGGAGCAAATACATGGCTGACGACACACAGACACCATCGCAGCAAACCATCAGGCAATTAATCGAGCGCCTCTATGGCGATCAGGCTGAAACGACCCTTTCCCGCATTGATGCCCTGGTTGAGCGCTACCAGTCACGGATACCGGACATGGCTCCATCGGCGGATCGTTTTGATGAGCGCGACACCATCCTGATTACCTATGGCGATACGCTCCATGCTGACGGTGAGCACCCTTTAGAAACACTGCACCGCTTCGGCAAAGATCACCTCAAGGGCATCATCGAAACCATCCACATTCTGCCCTTCTTCCCCTACTCATCGGATGACGGATTCAGTGTGCAGGATTATTATGCCGTCAATCCCGATGTGGGCACCTGGGACGATGTCGATGCGCTGGCCGAGGACTTCGGCCTGATGTTCGATGCCGTGTTCAACCACATGTCAGCCCAGAGCGAATGGTTCGAGAAGTTCCTGGCGGGTGACGCAGGCTACGAGCACCTCTTCATGACCGAATCACTGGAAACGGACCTCAGCCAGGTGACGCGACCCCGGCAGTCACCGCTGCTGACGGCCTTCACACGGCCCAATGGCGAAACAGTCCATGTGTGGACCACCTTCAGCGCCGATCAGGTTGATTTCGATATTCGCTATCCTGAGACATTGCTCTATCTGCTGGATGTGCTGCTGTATTACATCAGTCACGGCGCCAGCATCATCCGCCTGGATGCGATTGCCTTCCTGTGGAAAATCGCCGGAACGTCGAGTATTCATCTGCAACAGACGCATGAGGTCATTCAGGTGATGCGCGCCGTGCTGGATCAGGTTGCGCCGCAGGTCATCCTCATTACAGAAACCAACGTGCCCCATAAAGAAAACATCAGCTACTTTGGCGATGGTCACAACGAGGCGCAGATGGTCTATAACTTCACGCTGCCTCCCCTGCTCTTCCACACATTTTTGCAGCACGATGCGACCATTCTGCGCGAATGGGTCAACAGCCTGAGCACCCCGTCTGACGATACGACCTTCTTCAACTTCACTGCCTCGCATGATGGCATCGGCGTGCGGCCAGTAGAAGGCATCCTGGGTGAAGATGCGCTCAACGCACTGGTGGCGCATGTGCAGCAAAGCGGCGGTCGCGTTTCGTTCAAGCGCAATCCCGATGGCAGCGACAGCCCCTATGAACTGAATGTCACCTATGTAGACGCCCTGATCGACCCAAGCGAATCACAGGCATTGCAGGTCAAACGTTTCGTACTTTCACAGGCGATTGCCATGTCGCTGGCGGGCGTACCTGCAATCTATATTCACAGTCTGTTGGGTTCACGGAACGACATTGCGGGCATGGAAAGCAGCGGCGTCAACCGGCGCATCAATCGCGCCAAGCTGGCTTATACCGATATTCAGGCAGAGCTGGCTGATCCAAACACTTTTCGGGCGCAGGTTTTCGCAGCCTACAGCCACCTGATCGAGGTTCGGCGGCAGCAGGCGGCCTTCCACCCGAATGCCGCTCAAGAGGCCATCGACCTGGGCCGCACCAACCTGTTTGGGCTGTTACGCAAATCGGAATCGCAGACGATCCTGGGGCTGTTCAACCTGACGCCGGAGGTGCAGGCGGTCGATGTATCGCAATGGCTGGATGGCGAAGTGCTGGATGTTATCAGTGGGGAAATGAAAAAGCCCCAGATCAGCCTGGAGCCTTACGAAGTCGTATGGTTGTCTAAAGACGTATAAGCTGCGTATCAATCAATCACGGCAACGGCTTCGATCTCTACCAGGGCACCTGGTACACCGAGTGCTTCTACAAAGAGAAAGCTGATTGGGGTTGGATAATGACCCCACGCCTTTTGGGCTGCCGCATAGCCTTCACGGATGTCCTGGCCTTTTACAACATAGATCGTCTGCTTCACTACATTTTCTTGCGTGGCGCCAACGGCTTTGAGAATTTCAAGCATATTCATATAGGCTTGTTCAATTTGCGCAGCAAGCGTATCACCAGCCATGGTGCCATCGACCAGCCGACCGTTTTGGCCACCGATATACAACGTTTTGCCACCTTCAGCCAGTGCTGCTTGTGAGAAAGCCGGACTCTTATGAAGTGTATCTGGATTGATGTGTGTGATTTTCATAGAACATTTGTCTCCATTTTGCGGTGATTGTACCACCCTAGGAGAAAAGAAAAAGCCCCAGTGAATACCGGGGCCTTACAGTGTCATGTTGTTGCCGTAAGATGCTTAGATTTCCAGGGCATCCAGTTCAGCCGAGGCCGGAACACCGACCAGGCCGCCCATGATGCCGCCAATCACAATGCCATAGGTCGCATCATTTGCGAAGATCATTGCGACGAGTGCGCCGATAATTGCGCCGAGAACGATACTGCTCATGAGGATAATGCGCATATTGTCAGACATTGTAGACCACCTTGAATAACCAATTTCAGCGAAGTTCATCAACTTATAGGGCTATTATGCGCCGCTGTAGTCCCCTTCGCAGCGGACAGATCAAACCAAGATATCGCCTGATCGTTGAGCACATTTACTACTTTTTTACACAAAGGTGGCATCATTTGTCGCCAGTTCCCACACTATCCACAATAGATGGCGGAATGCTTTGTTGAGATGTGACAAAAGCCTTTTTCGCCTCAATAGTCGATACTCACAGGTTGCATAGCTGGCCAAAAAATCTATGTTGTATGCAGCGATTGCCCTGTAAACCAAATTGGAGTATGCTCTCTAATAGAACACTTGTTTGGGGAGCAGGAAGATGAGTACTTATAAGATTGAAAATCATTTTGAAGGAAAAGACCCTATTGTTTGGCAAATATACAACGAGTTGATGACGCGGCTCAGTCTACTCGGCCCTGTTACCGCTGCACCAAAGAAAACCTCTATTCATCTCGATAATAAGTCTGGTTTTGCGGGCGTTTACACGCGAAAGTCCTATATTTTGTTGCATTTCCGGCTAGCACATCAAGTGGAAGATCCTCGCATATCCAAGATCGAAAAACATTCTGCACACCGCTTCATGCATACAGTTACGCTCAGGTCAGGAGCGGATATCGATAACCAACTAGTACAGTGGCTAAAAGAAGCATACGAGTTAGCGGGGTAGAGATGAATACTATTCTTCTTGGTGGCCTTCTCGGTCTCGTTTTCGGTACACTCGATATCATCCCGATGTATTTTATGAAGGGATTTGACAACAAGCGTACCGCCATGATAGCGGCCTTCATCGAACGCTTCTCAATCGGCCTACTCATCGGCGCAACGCAATTTCCTATTTCAACCATATTACAAGGCCTTCTCATTAGCATTTTGATCAGCATTCCGACTGCTCTAATTACCAAAGCCTATGTGCCTGTATTGACTACAGCCGTCATTGGTGGTGCTGTCATCGGCTTTGCCGTCGGTCAATGGGGACTTTAAGACATCGACATCCTGTGCAAACATCCACTTGTGTTTATGCCAGAACGTGGCAACATTACCCCCACGAAACTGACAAAAGAACTGCCATGAAAAAGCCCATCTACACATTTGATGTATCACTCGTCATCCCAGTCTATAACGAGGTCGAGAGCCTGCCGCTTCTGCATAAAAAGATCACGCAGGTGATGACCGAAAATGATTATTCCTGGGAGGTCATCTACATCGATGATGGCAGCGACGATGGCTCTACTCACTGGTTGGAAGACCTCAGTGAGCACGATGAACACGTGGTTGTGGCCATCCAGCGTCGGAATTTTGGTAAGGCGGTCGCCCTGACAACCGGTTTCGCCCTCACACGCGGTCGCTTCATCGCGACCCTCGATAGCGATTTGCAGGACGAACCCAATGAGATTCCGCGCCTGTTTGCCGAGTTGGAAGATGGCTACGACATCGTCACCGGATGGAAAGAAACACGCAAAGACCCCCTCAGCAAGCGCATTCCGTCTAAGATTGCCAACGGCTTCACCAGCCTGATGACTGGCTTGCGGCTGAACGACATGAACAGCGGCCTCAAAGCCTATCGTGCGAACTGCGCCAAGAGCCTGCGCCTGTATGGGGACCTGCATCGTTATGTCCCCGTGATCGCCTACCTGAATGGCTACAAGGTCAGTGAACTGCCGGTTGTGCATCATGAACGGCGCTTTGGTCACAGCAAATATGGCCCAGGTCGCCTGATTCGCGGCGGCCTCGACCTGATTACCGTACTGTTCCTCAGCAAATTCAGCACGCGGCCACTGCACCTGTTTGGGCCACTTGGCGGCGCCTTGTTCGGCATTGGTCTGTTCATCAACTTAGTTCTGGCGCTGGAATGGCTCGGTGGAGATCGCGGCCTGCATGAGCGCCCTCTGCTGACGTTGGGCGTGTTGCTGACGCTTATGGGGCTGCAACTGCTGACGATGGGCTTGATCGCGGAATTGGTCGTGTCGTTCATGCAGCGACAGGACAACCCACTCAACACCTTGCGCGATGTCTACCGATATGATGATGAAACTATCGCCGTGATTCACCAGCCATCCGCCAAACCGGAAAAGGCCGAACCTCAGCCGCATGCCTAGCGCCATCATGCTTGAATCGCCGTTTTTCATTGTGGGATGTGGCCGCAGCGGCACCACCCTGCTGCGGCGCATGATTGATGCTCATCCGCTGCTGGCGGTGCCAGTAGAATCGCTGTTCATGATCGACTATTTGCGCGTGCGCGATAGCGTGCAAAATGTGCCCTATAAGCGCCTGATCCTGGGCGAGCATGAATTCAGCGAATGGGAACTGAGCGTCAGCGAGGATGACCTGGCAGCCTGCAATGGCGTGGTCGAGGTCATCGGCGAACTGCATGAACGCTACGCCGCCAAGGAAGGCGCACAGTTCTGGGGACAGAAAACGCCGCGTTTTGTACGCTATGGCCACCTGCTGAAAGCGGTCTACCCCCACGCCAAGTTCATCCATGTAATTCGCGACCCACGCGCGGTCGCGATTTCGCTGCGCAAATCAAATGTGCATCGCAGCAATGTCTATTTTGGGGCGCAGCGCTGGCAAAAAGATGTGCAGGCTGGCATCGATCTGAAGCGTGACTTCCCCAATGACGTACTGGAAGTCAGCTATGAAACGCTGGTCAGCGACACGGAACTGACCCTGCGCGAAATCTGTGATTTTTTAGGCATCCCCTTTGATGAGGCCATGCTCAATTATCACCAGCAGCGCGAATCGGCCTATGAAGGCTACCATGCCCAGATTCATAAAAACCTGAATGCGCCACCCAAGCAGGAGCGCATCGAAGCGTGGCGCAAAGACCTGACTCCGGTAGAAATCGCCCTGATTGAACAGGTCTGCTCGCCGCTGATGGGCGACCTCGGCTATGAACCAGAACAGACGGGCACCACCATTCCTGACGATATGATCCGCAGCCTGAAATGGGAACGACGTACCCTGGGCCTGTATCGACAGATTCGGCAGTATTTCCAGGGCCGGACGCGCCACCTGTTCTACAGCATCTGGCGCAAATATCGGCTGGGCTTACTCAAACAGGATTTTTCGCAGATCAATTTTTAAGCAGGGAACTCATCATGAGTGACCATACAGGCCAATCACGGCCTAAAATCATCCTCCTGGCGGGCTTTGGCGACAATGCCCACATGTTTGATCGGCTGTTTGATACGGAACTGCCATCTCACTTTCAGCTTTTGCCTATCAACTTACCAGGATTTGGGACACCTGCCCTGTCCGGCATCACGACCCTGCAGCACCTGGCTGAACATGTGGGAAGCATCGCCCTGCAAGAAGAGGCACACATCATCGTCGCTCACTCGGTTGCTTCGATTATCGCGTCATTGGTTGCCAAACAGCATCCGAATCAGATCGACCAGGTCATCTCGCTTGAGGGTAATCTGACTGCCGATGATGCCTATTTTTCAGGAATGGCTGCGGACTACGACACACCAGCCGATTTTCGGGCAGCATTTTTGCAGCAGTTGGACGCAATGGCAGAAAGAAACAAGGATGTTGTTCGCTATCGGGATGCAGTCGCACAGGCTGATCCTGATGCGCTGTGGCAGCTCGGTTGTGATGCGCGCCGATTTTCCGACGAAAATGTGCCCGGTGAACTACTGCTGGCAGCAAAAGATGTCCTCTATGTCTACAATCCAGACAATTGTCCGGCCAGTTCGCTGTCATGGCTGCAAACACATCCGATGCCCGTAATTCTCGTACCAGGGGCCAGCCACGCCATTCCCGTTGACCAGCCGGACGTACTGGCAAAAATCATCATCGACCATGTACGCGAATAGCGTCTACCTACTTTATAAGACCTCGATTTTATCAACAGGCAGGCCCATAAAATCGGCATAGATGGATGCCTGTTCGCTGGCTTTTTTGGCCAGCCGGACCTTTGGCTCAAACAGCTTAATCGTAAAATCGACCGCCTTCTTCTTGAGTTTGCGCTTCCATACACCAACAACCAGGCCATTTTCCACGATGAAGGGCATGAACATGCCGTTATTGCCAGGGACGATTTTGTCTGCGTGGGCTTCAGGCACGACCATGCTGCGATCTTTGTAACCCAACAGAAACTCGTCAAAGCCAGCCAGCAGGTAAATGCCATCATCGCCAGCGAAATCGGCTACATCCTGAGTGAGCCAGTAAGTTGTGCTGTCGATTTCCTGGGTGACAAGCTGTGCAGACGCCCGTTCAATGCCGCGTCGTGCTTCCGTCAGGGTGATGCCTGCCCACCGCGCGAGGTCGTACTCCGTAGCCGGACCGTGACTGATGAAAAAGCGTTCAGCCAGTTCGCTGAGGGCGTCGTCGCCTTGCAGCACACGCAAATTGGGCACCCATTGGTCGAGCAAGACAAACGTCTGTTCCTTGCCTTCCATCGGCCCAATGCAGACCGTACCGCGCTGCGCATAGTGCGTCAGAACATGGTAGCCGCGCTGACCATGCATGGAGATACCGCGATCTTCGATATTCTGGAGAACGTCACTGCGGGTCAGGCGACCTTCTGCCAGCACCTCTTTGAGGATGTCGCCACACCGTGCAATCGCTTCGTCGTCGAGGTCCAACTGGCCTCGACGGCGGGCACGGCCTGTTTCCAGACGGATAGCGCAAAGCTCCGTTATCCAGCGGGCATCCTCAGCCGGAACGAAATGAATCGTGCCGCGCATGGGCCAGGTCCGCAGAATTTTGCCATCGGCAATGGCCTGTTCAACATCCACGACGGTGCCGGACTGCATGCGCGTACCAATCGCCCATAGGGATTGGCCATAGTCCTGAGCCTGCATAGCGCCCATCCAGCGGACGACATCTGCGGCAGTCGCAAAGTGACCACCACATATTCGCTGACTGTAGAGCCGCATCTGACCGATTTGTGGATTCATGGCATCCCCCGATTGATGTGAATCAGCGGCAGGATTATGCCATATGATTTGCGACACCTGTCCAGGGTGGCTATGGCTACTGGCGAGCGACTTGCAGCGCATCTATAAGCTGTTGTAGTGGAATACCTAATCGCTGTGCCGCAGCAGAAAAATCTGGGGGTGGATCGCCAAGCGCTTGCTGCAACTGTTGTTGGGTGATGCCCAATTCCCTTGCTGCAATCGCAAGATCAGGTCGGTTGTCATTTGTGTTTGTCGACGTTTGCGAACGGCCAGTGCCCCCTGGCCCAGACCAGCCCTGCCCTGGCGTGCCACTCCAACACATGGGCACACGCGGGAAATTCTCTGTCAGAACATAGTAGTAGGTGCCATCAGGATATTCCGGCGTGACGCCATAGCGTCCATTACATTGGTCGAGATCCCCACTCGCGGCAATGTACTCCCAATCTTCATTGAAGGTGCCATCATACTCACCCCCAGGACCGCCGCGCCGCATACCTGTCTTAAGCTGGTAGGACGATTGTAATTCAACCACCTCACTGGTCGGATCAGATGGATTTTCGTAGCTGTAGCGCAGGTAGATCGGGAAGCCATCGGCAGCAAAGCCGACCAGATGCGGATGCGCAGACAGGGATTCGCCATCAAGCAAAACATCCGGCACACCATGATAATGATAAAGACCCGTTGGTTGTACATGGGCATTGTTAAAGTCAAAACCAAGCTGGATGCCACCACCGAACGCATCATACTGCCAGCCAGATTGCGGATCATCGTTGTACCACTCGGCGGCAGCCCGCTCGAACGGAACGCCATTGATCGCCAGCCCAAATTTTCCCAGGCCGACCGTTGTCGGAGTGGATGCTATTTCGGGTTCTGCGGGTGCACTCAGTCGCAAATTTTGTGCACTGATGTGATTGGGATTGCCGGCATTCGGGAAGTTGCCCGTTTCGTGGTCCGGAATCGCGTTGGCTTCAAAATAACGAATGCCATCCTCGACATAGATGTGCACCATTGTGCCTGTGGTTTCATTGATGTAAGTATAGTCATCGTATTCTTCTACATCGTGAGCCGATACAGGTGAAGCTGACACATGCGTAAAAAATATGGCCACGCAAAACAGCGCCCAAAAAATCTTCATTCGATTGCCCTCGGCAGGTAAAACCATTAAGTCAGAGGTTCACTATCCGTTGCAACAGCAAACACTCCACACCACTCTAGTAAACAACCATTGTCAAATCGCAATGCGCATTTAAAGAATTTGTAAACTCTCGCATAAACTCATTTATGACGCTTCGGTCACAATCAGCCATCATTGATGCTTTTGCGTATAATATGGCCTTATCGAGTCACACACGCCGCCGGAGCCGATTTTGAGCCACCCGCCAGACCAGCCGCACATCCTCGTTGTCGATGACGAAGACGCCATTCGCACCGCCCTCAGCACCTTCCTGGGGCGGCTGGGTTTTATCGTCACGACCGCTCCCAGCGGTGAAGATGCCTTGCGCCAGGTGGAACATACCGAGCCGGACCTGCTGCTGCTGGATGTCGTGCTGAGTGAAGATAACAACCAGGCCATGAGTGGGCTGGAAGTCTGTCGGCGGGTGCGCGCGCGGGAGCGCTTCATTCCGATTATCATGCTGACCAGCTATCCTGAATGGCAGGTCGAAAGCCTGGGCCAGGGCGCGATTGCCTTCATCACCAAGCCCTGGGACAACAACGCGCTGGCCACACAAATCCGCACGACGCTGGCCGCTGTCAGTCGCATTCGGGAAGAAGCCAGCGACAAGAAAAATCCCAATCACATCCACCTGGAACCCGCTATCGAGATCGACATGGAGCATTTTCGGGTCAGCCGTAATGGTCAGCAGATCGACCTGACGCCGATTGAATTCTCGCTGTTCGCCTTCCTGGCACGCAACCCCAATCGCCAGTGGTCGCGCAAAGACCTGCTTGACCATGTATGGGATTACTCCTGGGAGGGATATGCGCGCACGGTGGATCGACATGTGGCGGCGCTGCGGCGCAAGCTCAAACTGGACCGTGACGAACTCATCGAAACCGTACACGGCATCGGCTACAGGTTGGTGCTATGACGCGCGCCACACGCATCGGCCTGATCGTGGGCCTGATCTTCTGGTTAATCAGCAGCCTGCTGTTGATCCAGACCACCGAGGGGCCGCTCGTTGGCTTTAAATTCGCCTCGCCAACAGCACTTGTATGGCTGATTTCCGGCCTGTTGCTGCTGGCAAGCTGGCTGTGGGCATTGTTCGGTGGTGGCAGCGCGACGGTACAGAACGAAGATTTCCACCTGCTGCTGAATCGACACATCAATGAACCGGTCCTGATCTGTGATGTGCGCGGACGCACATTCTGGCGCAACGAAGCCGCCAATGCCCTGCTAACAGAAAGCACCCTGCCGCGCGATATTTACAATCTGCTGGAACGTGCCCAACAGACGGAACGGGTCGCGATACAGGTCATCCCCCTCGGAGAAGCCCTGCGTTATTCCGTGCTGGCCCTGCCCCTGCCCCAACGGCGCTTCGCCCTGGTATTTCGTCCGGTTGGCAGCCAGAGTGCCCAGGATACCTTCTACGAAAATTTCATCCGGCGGATTGTGCATGATATGCGCAACCCGCTGGCGGGCATCATCGGCCATGCGGCCAATCTGCGCTATGCGTCAGAAGTGGACCCGGCCAGTTTGCAAAAATCGGCAGCGACCATTGAAACCCAGGCGCAGCGCTTGGCACGGCTCGTCGATAGCATCCTGTTCGATGCGCGGCTAGCCTACGTGCCCCTCACGCGCGAAAAACTCGACCTGATCGACCTGATTGAAGATGCCGTCTTCGCCCAGGAAGAACGCGCCGTCCAGAGCCACCAGAGCATTGAAATTGACGCGCCGCTGACCGCACCAGCCATCACCGGCGACCGTGATCTGCTCATTCGCGCCTTTGAGAACGTCATCGACAACGGCCTGAAATACGCCGAAGAAGGCGACAATCTGCAAATCCGGCTGGAACAAAACGGCAGCGGTTATGTGATTCGCTTCATCGATCATGGGCAAGGCATTCCGCCGGAATACCTGCCGGAGCGCATTTTTGAGCCGCTCGTGCGGGCACCATCCCAGGAGAGCGGCAGCGGCCTGGGATTGTCGATTGTCAAGAAAATCGTTGAGATGCACGAAGGCTCGATTGGCGTACAGAGCAAGTTGAACCAGGGAACTACAGTCACCATCACCCTGCCCACAGCGACGGAGGACAAGCCATGAAACTAGGCCGTATTTTGCTATTCCTGGTGGTGGCACTGCCGATGCTGCTGGTCGGCTATCAGTTGGTGGAGCTGGAAATCATCCCGCAGGCGGCGGTTGAACTCACCCCAGGCGCACCCATCGAGAGCGAACCGCAAATTCAACTGGTTGCGCCGCAAATAGTCGCCTTAGAGGACTATAACGACGATGCAGCCCTCGAAGTGATACTGGCCTATCCGCATGTGCTATTCCAGCCTGACCAGACAACCGTGATGCCCTTCGAGCAAGGGACGGATGCCACCTACTACCTCGTCGGCGACCGTGACCAATGGCTGCGCCTGCGCGCCCAGTTCGATGCCACCTGGCTGGATGACACCTATGGTCAGGGCGTCATCCGCACCGAGGTCAATGTGTTCCCGCCAAATGCCACCGACTGGGAGCAGTGGGCTTACGACGAATCCTGGCTGGAAGGCTGGGGACGCTATTTTTACCAGGATTTGCACGATACGAATCTCTGGTTCGACCAGCCTGGCCCCTATAAGATGCAGATCACACTGTTTATGAACAGCTATCTGGAAGATGGCAACGCCTATGAAGAAGCCCGCACCAACTACGAATTTGAGCTGGTCAATTTCAGCACACCCTCGGAAGGCGCGCCGGACCTGACCGCCTTCCAGCCGCCCTTCGCGGACACACTGGCAGAGCAAGGCATCGTCCTGAACTGGTCCGCCTGGGATTATGGCCCATGTGCGCTGCATTCTGATAGCGGCGATGTCACACCCTTGCTCGATCAAGCCTGTGCCGCACTGGAAAATGGCGATTATGGCTCGCTACAGGAACGGCTCTTTGAAGCGCTTAATGCCGTCACGGACGAGCCAATGTTGCAGGCCACCCTCCGCGATCAGATCGGGCTGATGGCATTGTTCGACGGCCAGTGGAACATCGCCCAGCGGCATTTTAGCGAGGCGTTGCAGTTGTGGCAGCAGATCAATCATGTGCATCAGGCGATTGCGACCTTGCACAACCTGGGTGTGACCCTGGCATTTTCTGATCGCCATGAGGAAGGCGAAAGTCTGTTATGGAAATCAATGGCACTGGCCAGCACAACTGAAAATTGGCTCGCCACCAGCCTGACCTGGATGCAGTTTGCCGTGTTCTGGGATGATGACGAGAATCGCTGGAACAATATCGAGCAACTGCGAGATTCCGGCTTTGAACAGGCCGAACCGCTGGAAAGATGGATGGAAACAGCGGAAAAATCACAGGATAACTAGGCCCTCTGGATTTTGGATTCAAGGCAAAAAAACAGCGCACAGATGGTAGGGGCAAGACATGTCTTGCCCAGGGTTTGGCATGCCAAACCCCTACAAAAAACTTCATAAATCAAATGTCATCACGCACGTCAGAAATTTGGAAATCCACCTCCCCTTTATCCCCTCGCCTAGAGGTCAGGGGACCACTATGAACCATGAATATCGTCGTTTCGCTTGCTTAGATCGATTGAGTATCACTTCTGTTGAAGAAAATCGCGCGTTTAGCGCGTTTTGGTCACCTTGTACTGCATATGGGTCGCACTCGGCGTTGGGACACAGTCGACGCATTCCAGCTTAATCAGGTCGTTGCCGATGTGCGCAAAGAGCGGTCGCCCCTCACCTAGCAGCACATTGGCGACGTGCAGCGTCATGAAATCCACTTCACCCATATGCAGATACTGTTGGCTGACGTCAGCCCCCATCAGCATGATGTCTTTGCCAGCGGCTTCATCGCGGGCGAGCGCCAAAGTGGCCTCTGCGCCATCGGTGATAAAAACGAAGGTCGCCGCGCCACGCTGGACTGTTTCATGCGGGCGATGCGTCAGCACAAAGACCGTGCCCTGCATCGGTGGATTATCGCCCCAGGCTTCGTTAGCAATATCGAAGGTGCGGCGTCCGAGGATGCCTGCGCCAATGTCATAGCCTTCGCCCATCAGGAAGGGTTTGTCAGCATCCGTGCCTTTAAACACCCAATCATGCAGAATACGACCACCATCCCCCAGGCCATTGCAAGGGCCATCATTCGGCCCAGTCACGAATCCATCAACCGACATCGTAATATCAATAATCACTCGTCCCACAGTGATGGGCCCCTTCAACTACAAAGGGCACACAAATTGTGCGCCCTCATACATTCGCTTGGTGTGGATTGTCAGGCTAGTTCAGGTCCCAGGGTTGCGCCTGATATAGCTGGATGAAGTAGCAGATCGCACCCGCTGGATCTTCTGCGAGGATGAAGCGCCCGGTACCGGTGGCCTCTGATACGGGCACGTGTATTTTGCCCCCTGCTGCCTCGACCTTTTCAGCCGTTGCTTCAATATCGGCGACAGTGAAGTAAGCTGCCCAACTGGGTGGCATGCCGGCCATCTCACCCATGAGCGGGAAAATACCGCCATTGGGGCGTCCCGCATTCTGGATCAGCCAATAATCCCCGGCCTCGCCCATATCCATCTTGTTATAGGTCCAGCCCAGCAGGTCACTATAGAATGTCTTGGCCTTCTCGACATCGCTGGTCATCAGCTCGTTCCAGCACATGGCCCCAACAGTATTCACCAGACCCGCACCAATGTGGTTTTTGGGCTGCCACAGCGAGATGAATGCGCCAGTCGGGTCCTGGATCGTCGCCATGCGCCCACTCTCGAAGACGTCAAACGGTCCGGCGATGACTGTCCCACCCAGCGATTTGGCTTTTTCCGCCATTGCATCGACATCGTCAACGCTGATGTAGTTGTTCCAGACGGATGGCATACCGCTGTCCATCATTTGCTGCTGCATCTGGCCGAGACCTGCCACATGCTGCCCATCTTGCTTGAACATGGTGTAGAACTCACCACCACCCATCGGGACTTCTTCCTTGTCCCAGCCCATCACATCGAGATAGAACTTTTTAGCAGCAGCAGCGTCTTTCGATGAATTATCTGCCCAGGAAAAATGGCCTTGCGGGTATTTGGTAACGGTATACATAGGGTCTCCTCAATATAGTGAATCAAACAGTGTTGTGTGAAACTATGAAGTTGCCAACAATGCGAACTTTTGTTCTATTCACAAAGATACAGCATTTACTATCAAAAATCAAGCAAATTGCTATGAAATTCCTGTTAAGATCGTGAAATTGCCATTTTAGGTACCCCGAAACAGCCAATAAGCCCCGATTTAGTCGGACCAAAGTCCTGGCCAATTGTGACGGAACCGTCACAGACACCTCGTATTTGCGTCGCAATCGCTTGCTAGCCTGTAGATGTCAGGGCCAACCGATCAAGGAGGCAAGCATTCGATGACTGTATCCAGACGTCATTTTTTACAGGCGATAAGCATCGCCGCCGCCGGAGCAACCATGCTGCAATGGGGGGCACCAGGCGTGCAGGCCCAGGCCGCAACCAGCGACCCCAATCTGCACCTGCTCAACCGACTGACTTATGGACCCAGGCCGGAGGACGTCGCCCGTATCCATGCCATCGGCTATGAAGCTTTCCTCGATGAGCAGCTCAACCCCGAACAGATCGACGACAGCCACATGGATTCGATTCTGCTGCCATTCGGCCTGCTCAAGCTCGACCGCCATGCACTCTATGGGCTGGACGATGCCTATTTCCGGTCCTATCAGGCGCTTATCGGCGCGATGATTAGCCGAGCGGTATACAGCAAACGGCAACTGCTGGAGCGCATGGTCGAGTTCTGGGCGGATCATTTCAACGTCGCCGGGGATGACAGCAAGCCGGATCAGGTCAGCTATCAGCGCGATGCGATTCGCGCCAATGCGCTCGGCAATTTTCGGGCATTGGTGCTGGCGACGGCACGGCATCCGGCCATGCTCTACTATCTGGACAATGCCTACAACATCGCCGAGCATCCTAACGAAAATTATGCCCGTGAACTGCTAGAACTGCATACGATGGGTGTCGATGGCGGCTACACCGAGGAGGATGTCAAAAACGTGGCGCGCGCCTTCACTGGCTGGACTGTGCATGACAGCACCGCCGATGGTTTTTACTTCGATAAAGACAATCATGATACCGCCGCCAAGACCATCCTGGGCCATGCCCTGCCCACAGATCGCGGCATAGAAGACGGCCTGCACGTGATCGGCCTCATCTGCGCCCATCCTTCGACAGCGCAGTTCATCAGCCGCAAATTGTGTGTGCGCTTCGTCAGCGACGACCCGCCGCAAAGCCTCGTGGACAGTACCGCTGCCGTTTTCCAGCAAAACCAGGGCGAAATCAAGCCCGTGCTGCGCCATATCTTCCTATCCTCAGAATTCCAGGCATCTGTCGGGCAAAAACTGCGCCGCCCGCTGGATTTCTTCATCGGGGTCTTACGCGCCACAGGCACGCAAATCCATGAGTTCTGGCGCTTCGAGGAAACCCTGCAAGCCCTGGGGCAGGTTCCCTATAACTGGCTGCCCCCCAATGGCTACCCCGATGTCGCCGGAGCGTGGATGTCCAGCAATGGGCTGCTCACCCGCTGGAATGTCGCTATGCAGCTCACCCATGATGCGGCCAGCCTGGAATATCAGCCGCTGACGACGGACCTGCTGAACCGCATTGGCCAGCCGCAGACGGTCGGCCCGTTGGTAGGTGCGGTCGCCGAGCAGGTATTCGGCGCACCACTGCCGCCGGAACAAAACGCTGAATTCATTGCCTACGCCGCTGACGGCGGTGATGCCAACACTCCCGCCGATGGCTACCTCATCAGCCGGAAAGCCGCCACGCTCTTTGGCCTGATGCTGTCCTCGCCGCTGTATCAATGGCGCTAGCAGGGAGTGACCAAAATGACCATCTTCAGCATCTCATTTGACGAACACTTTCATGTCTCATCAAGAACCTCACCCCTGTTTCCCCTCTCCATGATGGAATGGGACATCAAGCTACAGCCAGGTCAGCCAAAAAAGCATCCTTCCACCTCACGGACGAAGGACCGAGGAAGGGGGTCGCCTGGACCGAACCAGAATGCGGCCCACAGAAATCGACTGAAACCAACAAATGACAGGAGCAAGCCCCATGCTGAACAATCTCACTCGCCGCGACATGCTGAAAAAGCTGGGAACCATCGGTGCGGTCGGTGTCACCAGTGCCCTCTTGCCCAGTTGGATGCCCAAACTGGCCTTCGCCCAGGAGGGACAAAACCCGTCAGGTGATGTGCTGGTCTGTATCTTCCTGCGTGGGGGCATGGATGGCCTGAGCGCGGTCGTTCCCTTTGGCGATGGCGCGCACTATTATGACGTCCGCCCCACCATCGCGATTGCCGAACCAGGACGCAGCGATCAAAGCGCCGTTGACCTCGATGGGCAGTTCGGGCTGCATCCGGCACTGCGCCCCTTGAAAGATATTTACGACAACGGCGACTTCGCCATCGTGCATGCCACAGGGTCCACTGACGAAACCCGCTCGCACTTCGACGCGATGATGTTCATGGAATACGGCACCCCTGGCGACAAAACCACCGAAAGCGGCTGGCTGGCGCGGCACCTGCAATCGACCGCCTACCGGAGCAACTCGCCATTCCGCGCGATTGGCATGGGGGCCATGCTGCCGGCTTCCTTGCGCGGTCCGGTCGATGCCCTGGCGCTCAAGTCCATTGTGGACTATCACCTGGCAGGCCGCGAAGACGAGATGCGCCGTATGCAGGATGCCCTGGCGCGCCTGTATGTCATCGACAACCCGCAGCGGATTGACCAGCACCAGGCCAAACTGGTATTCGACACAATCGAGCAGATGAAGGCCATCAATGCCCTCGGCTATACCCCCGCCAACAATGCCGCCTACCCCGACGATGAATTCGGCATGGGGCTAAAGCAGGTGGCCCAGCTCATCAAGGCTGATGTCGGCCTGGAGATCGCCTGCATTGACCTGGGCGGCTGGGACACGCATGAAGCCCAGGGCACGCTCGATGGTGAGTTCAACGGCCTGATGACCACGCTCGGCCAGGGATTGAGTGCTCTATATACCGACCTCGGCAGTTACAACCAGCGCGTCACAGTCGCCACCATGAGCGAATTTGGCCGCCGAGTGGAAGAAAATGCCAGCTACGGCACCGATCATGGGCATGGTAACGTCATGTTCGTGATGGGCGGCAGCGTCAACGGTGGCCGTGTCTATGCCGATTGGCCGACACTCGCCCCCTCAGCCTTAGCTGATGGCGACCTGGCGATTACGACCGATTATCGCAATGTCCTGGCGGAGATCATCAGCAAGCGCCTGAAAAACGACGACCTCGGCTACATCTTCCCCAACCATACCGTCAATCCACTCGGCATCGTCCGCTAAGGAGCGTGAACCATGCATATCAAACGCGCGTTACGATTTTTAGCTCTGCTCAGTTTGCTGCTGATCGTCGCTATTGGCACCCAGGCCCAGGAATATGAGCAGTTACAGAAGCAGGCGATAATGTTAGCGATGACCCAGGACGATTTCGTCGATTTTCTGGAAGGCGTCAACTGGGAGGCGAATGCCTACCCCAATGACGACAGCGAATATGCCTGGACAGTCGAGTTCTTCGATATGGGTGAAAGCGGCGATGACTGGGATTGGATGGGTTACGTCGTGGTCGATATCCACACAGGCAATATCTATGAAGCCTATGCCGCCCGACCCAAATCCGATGAAGAAGTTGCCGCGATGGAGCCGCGTCTGCTGGACTTTGTGCTGAATGATGCAGCGATTCTGGCCTCGCTGGAAAACCCCG
Source organism: Anaerolineaceae bacterium (assembly GCA_020634165.1). Classification (GTDB taxonomy): domain Bacteria; phylum Chloroflexota; class Anaerolineae; order Aggregatilineales; family Phototrophicaceae; genus Phototrophicus. Next base: position 106,357 of record JACKCF010000005.1, read on the forward strand.
ATGAATGGGGCCATTGGGTCGGCTATGATCGCTGGGAAAGCGTCTGGAATATCGGCTTCTATCGCGGGCTGGATGCCATCGCCGCCACCATCCGCCACGATGAGGAATTCGACACGCTGACAATCGAGGATATTTACGATCCGAATGCGCTCGATGAGATGCAGCAGACTGAAAACGACCGTGCCAATGCCATCAGTCTGGCGTATGAGGCACAAGACATCTGGCAGTATCTGGAAGGTCATGATGAGTGGTACACATATGCCCAGCCACAGGGCGATGGCATATGGAGCGTCACTTTTTCCAGTGATGACCAGCCGCTTTTCTATGCTCTGGTGAACATCAACGAGTGGCAGATACTGGAAATTCGCTAGTAAAAACCCCTACCCCACATTCTGGCCGTCTGGAAAAGGCGGCCTTTTGGCGTAATTTCGCTAGAAATCGTAAGGAAATAGTACGAAAACATTATCTGTACAGTCCCCATTACTCCCCTACAATGGGGATGAACTTTGTACAGGAACGGCTTTGGCCGCAGGACGACGCGATTTGATGAGGCAAACAGTACGTATCCGCTGGCTGCTGGCAGGCATGTTCGCCACCCTGGTGGTGATCGCCACTGGCATTGCCATATGGGCAGTACAACCCAGCCAATCGCCGCCGCTGCCGACGCAAGCCGTTCTGGGGATCGACCCGTCTTCGTCAACGTCCGATAACACAGCAACCACTTCCAGACCGGTCATGCTGCCAGGTGGTATCGTTTACTATGGCAGTCTGCCGATTAACGGCCTGCTCCCAGCAGGGGATGACGCGGTACACGGCATCGCCCTGGCAGGCACCATTTCTGCGTCAACACCGATTGGTCCGCTGACCACTGCAACCGTCGAGGAAACTGAAGATACGGAAGACACGGAAGCGAACGACGTTTCAGCACAGAACAGCGAAGCCAACGGAGAAGCCTCCGAGAACAATAGCCGCCCTCCGATTTCTGCTGAACAGGCCACTTTAGATGCGGAGTTCGAGGCGGGGAGTCAGACCCAGTCGGCCATGTTTGTGACATCGCCACCACAGGCCACAGCCGATAAGCCCGAACAACCGCCAGGAACGCTGCCCGTTCAGTTGACGCCGACGCCAACCGCCACCGCCGAGCGCACCCGCGTCCAGATCAATCTGACACCGCAGGCCACCAACACGCCCCAACCGACGCGCACACCCTGGCCAACATCCACGCCACTGCCGACGATTGCGGCTTCTGTCACCGAGTTATATGTCGATGCCAGCTACAGCGGACCACAAACAGGCACCGCTGCTCAGCCCTTCCGTACCATTCAGCAGGCGATTACATCGGCCAACAACGGCGTCACGATTCATATTCAGGCGGGTGTCTATACCGAAGCGCTCAATTTACAAAGCAAGCGTCTGACGCTGACAGGCGTCACGGGCGACCCATCCCAGGTGGTCATCGCCGGACTAGGATTGGGCAACCCGATTGTGCAGATCGGCGGAGAAACACAGTCGATTGCCTACGTCACGCTGCGCGGCCTGCGCGGCCTGAACACAGGCGTCCTCATCGAGGGCAGCGGCACACAAAGCTTTACCAGCCTGATGTTTGAGAATCTCGAATATGGCATTGTGCAGCGCGGTACTGGCAGCGTCCGGCTCAGCCACAGCATGCTGGTCTATGCCCATCACGCCATTCGTGTGGAATCCGCAGCGGCGCAGTTTGAGTCGTTCAACAACCTGATTCTGCACAGTGCGCGCGGCATTTACGCCCAGGGAACAGCGCGTATCTTCAACAATACGATTGCCGAAACGCACCGCGCCGTCGAATTCGCAGGCAGTTCCGGCACCATGCGCCACACCATTTTATGGGCCAACAAGGACGACCTGGCGTTGGGTGGTGGCAGCTATAGCATTCAGGCCAACATCGTTGAGAGTGGCGAAGGCGGCCAACCCAACACCGACCCGATGTTCACACGTGGCAGCAACGGCGTTTATTACCTGCTCCCTGGCAGTCCGGCTGTTAACGCGGGTGTCGATCAGGCGGCCAATCTGGGTTTTGGCACACGCACTACCAGCACAACCGGCAGCGCCGATACCGGCATGGTTGATCTTGGTTTCCATTATGATGCCGTGATGCGCTTCATCCACCAGCCACGCCAGATTTACGTCGATGGCAGCAATACCGGTTTCCAGGATGGCACCATCAGCCGCCCCTGGCGCACCATTCGGTCGGCGCTGGATATGACGCGGCTTGGACGCAGCGGCGATGTGATCCTGGTGGCCGCCGGAACCTACACTGAAAACCTGACCATCAGCAAGCGTGATATCGTGCTGCGCAGCCAGGGCGATCCGGCAGCAACCATTCTCGATGGAAATAACAGCGGCGCGGTCATTACGCTGCAAGCCAGCGAAACGGTCATCGAGGGCTTTACGATCCAGCATGGCACCAGCGCCAACGGCGGCGCGGTTAACATCACCACGACTGACAGCCTCAACATCCGGCGCGCGATCCTGCGTGGGAACATCATCGCCAATAACACAGCCACCAGTTCCGGCGGCGCCATCTTCGCTGAAAACGCGCAGCCGCTCATCGATCGCAATATCCTGCGCCAGAATACCGCCACGCAGGGCAGCGCCATCACTCTGCGCAACGCCGATGGCGCGACCGTTCGCAACAATTTGCTGCTGAATAATACAGGCAGCTATGCCCTAAACCTACTTAGCAGCAGTGATGCCATTCTCACGGCGTTCAATACGTTCTACGGCAACAGCGGCGGCATCCGCAACCAGGGCGGCGTCAATATCGTCGAAGCCAATATCCTGTGGGGCAACAACAACGCCAACTGGCAGGATACGGGCGCAACCGCCACACTGACCGACAATCTGGTGGATGCCCTACCCGCCAGCCAGATCATCAGCGCGCAGTCACCCTTTGTCAACGCGGCCCAGGGCAATTTCAATCTGGCACCGAGTTCAATCGCGATTGATGCCGCCCTCAACGTCAGCGACTACCCCGTTGATGACTTTTCTGGCGCACCGCGTCCGCAGGATGGCGATGGCGACAGCAGTCTGGCGGCTGACATCGGTGCCTATGAATCGCCATCAACGATGGTCGTCATCATTGGCGACCCGAACGCTATCTACGTCGATGGCAGTGCATCCTCCGGCGGCGATGGCAGCATTGGCTCACCTTATAACACCATTTCGATGGCGCTGGTCAATGCGGTCAACGGCGATACGATCCGCGTACTATCGGGCGTGTATCAGGAACCCGTCATCATTGCCAAATCCGTCACCCTGATCGCGGAGGGTGCTGGCGCGATCATTCAGAACCAGCAGACTGCCGTGCGTGTCACAGTGGCCGATGTCACGGTCAAAGGCTTTACGCTCCAGAATAACGAGGTTGGCCTCCAGGCGAACACTGTCAACAATCTGGTGGTGGTCAACAACCTGTTCCAGCAGAACGGCACCGCCCTGCGCATCGAGCAGAGCACAGCACTCGTTGCCAACAATATCATTCGCGAGAACACGGGCAACGTCGCGGGCATTTACGCCGCAGGCAACGTCACAATCGCCTTCAACACGCTGATCGACAACGTGGTCAGCGCCAGTTGCACGACCGTGTGTGTCGGTGGCATTTACGCTCATAATGCCACTGTCACGGTGGAAGGCAATATTCTGTGGAACAACGGCAGCGAAATTGTCGTAGGGTCCGGTACGCCGACCGTCCGCGCCAATTTGATTGATGACACAACCTATGCTGGCCAGAACAACAACCTCAACCTGATGCCGCTGTTCAGCGATACGGGCACACTGCGCCCTGGTGGCGGCTCACCCGTGATCGACGCCGTGCCGCTGGAAATTGGCGTGAGTTATCTGGCGATGATCGACCGCGACCGACTGGGCACCCTTCGTCCAATGGATGGCAACACCGATGGCCGCATTGCGCTCGATATGGGCGCGCTGGAAGCTCTACCCCAGACCAGTCTGCTCAACGTTGAGCCAACACCAACAGCCAATGCGCCTGTCTCGACACCTGTTGTGATTCCGACGCAGACAGCGACCAGCAGCAGCTCACCAACCGCCACATCACAGCCGACGCTTACGCTAACGCCTACATTCCCGCCTGCGTCGGCGACGGCGACAAGCGCAGCAACGGCGGTGCCAACAAACGCACCGAGTGCCACGCCGCTGCCCTCTGCCACACTGGTCCCGACAGCGACACCCAGCCCGCTGCCCTCGCCGACCGCGCAGCCTTAGCGTTTGGTCAGTGGGCCATGCCAGACTCGCACCGTGCGGTGCGGTTGTGGTAAGATGTCGCAACGTTGTCAGTCCATTGCTGGTTGAGGAGTTCCGTTCATCATGCAGTCAGCCACCCCTGTTGGTGATGTCACACCAGTTGATGCCACCGCATCTGTCCCCGAAAAACAGAAAAAGACCAAGACCGCTGAACGCGCGTTCAGCCTGTCACTGCTGTTTTCCGGTGTTCGCTGCATTATTCAGTATGTAATGCTGCCATTTATTCTGCCGATCATCGGCATTGCGGGTGATTTTTCGGTGGTTATCAGCCTGATTATCAACACGATGGCACTGGCAGGCATCATCTACAGCCTGCGGACCTTCTTCAAGGTCAACTACCGCCACAAGTGGCGTTATGTGCCTGTCGCCACTGTCGCGATCATCCTGCTGGTATCATTCACTCTTCTCGACATTGTTGAAATCTACCGTTAGTCATCGCGCTTTGATGAATAGCCCTATTGTGTGTATACTCGCACAGGCTTGTTCACCACGCACATTTATTCTCCAGCCTGACTCTGGGATTTGTACGCATGTCTGAGCCGCTTCCGCTTGTGCAAAAATTATTTTCCACAACCAGTTGGCTTGACTTACCTGCTTATCTGCCGCCTTCAAGCTGGACTGGCCACACAGCCTTCGCCCGTTTTCTAGTTGCAGCCATCCAGCCCGGGCTGGTGGTAGAACTGGGCACGCATTATGGCACGTCCTATTGCGCCTTCTGCCAGGCACTTGCAGAAAATGGTGTTAGCGCCAGGGCTTTTGCCGTCGATACCTGGACCGGAGATGAGCATTCCGGCTTATACGGCGAAGATGTGCTGGCCGAACTGCGCACCGAACATGACCCCAAGTACAGTGATTTCTCGACACTTTTGCAGATGACCTTCGACGAAGCTGTCCAGCAGTTTGAGGATGATTCGATTGACCTGCTGCATATTGATGGCCTGCATACTTACGAAGCCGTCCTGCACGACTTCAACACCTGGCTGCCCAAACTCAGCCGTCGGGCCATTGTGCTATTCCACGATACCAACGAACGCATGCAGGATTTTGGCGTTTGGCGCTTATTCGCAGAACTGAGCGAAAAATACCCTGGTTTTGAATTCCTGCATGAACACGGCCTGGGCGTAGTCGCTGTCGGGCCAGACATCCCAGCAGGCATTCAGTTTCTGTTCCATCTGGATGATACAGAAACCGCCTTCGTTCGCTCGCTGTTTGATGCGGTTGGCACACGCACGGCCATGTCAGAGCTGTATAAGCGCACAGCCGAGGAACGCGATCAAATCGTCGATGAAAGCCTGCGCCGCAGAAAAGTCATTGAGGAAAACAAAACGTTCCTCACCCAACTGCAAACGGCGCACAGCAATCTTGAAGACCATACGCGGCGCATGACTGAACAACTCAGCCTCATGCGCGGAGAAAAATTTCAGCTTGAGCAGCTCCTAGAGCAGTATCGCAAGCAGGTACAGGATCAGCAGGTCGTCACAAAAGAACTTAGCGACGAGGTCGAGACCCTGCGAGTTGCCCTCCAGGCGGTGCTGCGCGTCAACAAAGAAAGCTATGCACACGGCACAGATAGCTCGTCGCTCTCCTCGGAATCATCGCTGGAAGCCGTGACGGACTTCACCAAACGCCTGAGCAAAGTCTTTGATGACTCGGCGCGTTTCGCTGGAAGCCCTGCGATCACGGCAGACAGCCAACGCATCCTGATTATCATCCCATATGCAGTTAATTACTTTTATCGGCTGCTGGGCACCCGCATTACAGAAGCCCTGCGCAACAACGGCCACACCGTTGAACTCAGCCACCTGCATGTCGATCATCCGCAAGGGGCTTATGACTGGGTGTTCCATATCAACCCCTATGAAATTGTCCAGGGGTATTCGACATTCCATGGTCACGGCACGGCAGCAGACGCTGAAAGGCGCATCACAGCCCTGAACGAGCGCGTTGGCCAGTCGGCAATGGTGCTGATTGAATCCGCAGGCACAGACTGGTTTGCAGTCTCATATGACCTTTTCAGCCGCCTCAAAATGGATGTCATGCTCGATCTGGGGCTGCACACACAAGCGCACTTCATTCCTAAGGCACTAATGCCCCAGTACAGGTTTGTGTTCAATGGGCTGACGACGAGTGAGAAGCAAAAACTCAGCCAGAGATTAGCGGAAACACCCGATACACGCTTGATTGACTGGGCTTTCGTTGGCATGGGAACCAGTGAACGGCTGAACCTCATCGAGCGCCTGCGAACAGGTTTTTCTTCCAATGGGTTCGTCTATTCCATGAGCAATACCCGTGTAGAAGCCCTGACGCCGGAAAGCTCTCATATTCAGCACCGCGAGTTCCAGATTATCCAGGAAATGAGCAAGTACATCATCTGGTGTGCGCATCACAGCCACTTCTACATGGAGCCGCAGCGCTTCAGAGAAGCCGCCCTCGCAGGTGCCCTACCCGTAAAAGTCCTGCTGAACATGAATGGCATGCAGGGCATTGAATTCCCCTTCGCCAGCCTGCTGGTGAGCAACGACAATGCCGTCGAGGCCATTTCGGAAATGGACTACAAAAGCCAGCTCAGTCAGTTCCAGCACGAATTCCTGAGTCTCCCGCTGCTTGAGGAAACAATTCAGGAAGCGCTAACCTCGATACACATAAAGCAAGAGAGTTAGACGTGTCCATTCGTGCGACCTTGTACAGCCTGCTCCGGCAGGGCCATATCGAAGAGGGATCACTCCAAAGGCGCCAGCCAGAGGATGGGCTTACGATTGCCATCCCGAACTGGAACCACGAATTCATGCTGGCGCGCAGCATCCATTCCGCGCTTAATACGCTGGCAGTCCTCAAAGCGCTTGGCATCAACGGTGAGGTCATGGTAAGCGATGATGCGTCTCGCGATGGGTCTGTCACCTTGCTGCACCAGCTAGAGGCGCTCCATTCTGACGATGGCCTCAAGGTGATCTGTCAGTCGAAGAATACGGGACCGTCCATCTTGCGTAACATGATGATTACACGCGCCAAATACCGCTATGTCCTGTTCCTGGATGCTGATAACGAAGTCATCCCGGACAATATGCCGATCTTCCTGCAATCGATCAAGGACACAGAAGCAGCCGTTGTCTATGGCAACCTGATGGTCAAACCACATGGCGAAGATCGTGTTACCGGGCTTCATAGCAATCAAAGCTATACGGACCACATCTTCGAGGCCAATTATATCGACAATATGGCCCTGTATGATGTAACCCAACTGACAGATATGGGTGGCTATCTGCATGAAAAACAGATCGTCGAAGACTGGGAATTGATGAACCATCTTGCGACAAATGGCCGCCTGATCGTCTTTGTTCCGGCAATCCTCGGTATCTACTATGAATTACCTGGATCGTTCGTGCGCGATTACGATGTGGATCATCACCTTAAACTCATCGCCCGCATGAAGCGAATATACGATCAATTCGGTATCCGCAAACAGCAAATGATTAAAGCGCGCCATCTACGGTATCACCCTGACGTTGGATATATCATATGACGCACGATACGCTCTTTACGAGTTATGAGGCCATCGATCACTATTTCCAGTTGATAGAAAAAGCAACTGGAACCTGGCCCATTCCGCCCATTCGGATGAAGCCACTCGACGTATATCTGATTCAGCAGATCATTGCCCGTTATCCGGTCGCCCCCACCGTCATTGATTGCAGTGCGGAACTCACCTGGGGAGCGTCAACCATCCTGTGTCTTGATCTGATGGAATCACTGAATCAACTCATTTCAATCAGCTCGTCGACAGATCGAAGCTTTCTCGATCTGAATCCCCATTTCGATTGGTCTGCCCTGCTCAAGCAATTGACCGCGAAAGATGCGGATGACCTCGCAGGAAATTTTGAGTTCATACCGGATATTGATTTGTCTGTTGAGGAGCATATTCAGCGCTTTTATGAGCATGTGCCGCGCACCATGCCGATCCTGATCTTGTCGTATCTGGCAGATGAGCCAGCCGTGTTGCAGCAGCGCATTCTTCAGTTGGCAAAATACCTGATGCAAGCCGTGTTCATCGTTGGCCCTATATACAAGAGCCAGCACAGCGAGCACCTCTACTCGCTTCTTGGGCTTCAGCACGATCACGGTTTCAACTTCCGGCTGCTGAAAGAAGAAAATGCCTTCTTGCGAGGGAGCGAAATCGCCCTCGTCTACAAAGACAGCGCCGCACCCTACCTCACAGACGTCATCGGCAACCTGAGGCTGATGTTTGAAGGCAACTTCGACTTTTTGCCCCTGCTAGAGTCGAATCTTGTCCTCCAGCAGAGCAACATGCGCTACAAAGACCGTGTCGAGCAGCTCACGCAAGAGATCATTCATCTGAGATCAAGCGTCAGCACCAGGGGCGTGACACCCTCCGCATCCCTGCCGAAGCGCATCTATCAGGCGGTTTTGCCCCTGGGGCTACGGCGACGATTGCAGATTGGTAATCGTCTGGTCGGCATTTACCAGCGGATTGTGCCTCTGGGTGTACGAACCAGATGGTACAACGCCCGGCACAGGAAGTGAGGAACAACCCTATGGTGAAACCATCCGCGCGGCGCCAACCTACCTTTCAGGAACCGGTCGTCCTGCTGCACAATCCTGGCTTTCTTGCTGGTATAGATAGTAATTTTTTCGACGACATTTTTATGAAGGCCAACCAATGGGCGAATAGTGACCTGCCACCGCAAGGGATGTTCCTTGAGGTGATCCGGGGCATGGTCGATGTTGTTCAACTGGCGAGCCAGATGCCTTACTATCGCCTGGGCGTCATCATGCCGCATCCGGCGACCTATGTGCAGACCCTTTACCAGCTTGCGCGTGTCACCGTGACGCATCCCCTGCATGTGTTCGCCAGCAATCATTCGCTGGATGATTTCGCACAGTCTGACGATGTGGCCGCCCTTACAACCAACCCATTTACACGGGCGCTGTCAGGCCAGATCAATAGTGAAATTTCACTGAAGGCCGCACAGCAGCGCCTGCACCGTGCCGAATACGTCGCCCTGGCGGAACGACATATCGATGCCCTCATTATGCTGATGTACTGGTTGGATGAAGGTAGCCAGTGGGATCGCATCCTCTCCCTGCCGGATTCGCCCGCGCTGGCCCTGTCTGATGCAGCCCACGCAGCCATTCTCGCGCGCAACCCACTCGACAGCGTGCTTTATGAAGATGCGACTGCCCTGTACAACGCGCATCACCGTTCAATGGTCATCGAATCCCTGACATCGAACCACAGCAACACGGAAAAGATCCGGCAGCTAGAGTTACAAATACAACGCCTGAAGTCCGAACTGGGGCACCAGGCCAAGACCAATGCGCGTCGTGCTCAGTTGATCCGTGATTTCATTCGGAAGACATAGAAAACAATAGAACGGTCATCAACAGCATCTTGTACCAACTAGGTTTTGTTGATATTTGCTGGATGCTAAATTCAAGAACGCCATCGGAGAGCGCAGATTGTAGGGGCAAGACATGTCTTGCCCAGGGTTCGGCATGCCAAACCCCTACAAAAACGCTCCTATAATCAGCGTTCAACACGTCCTGACTAGCCCATTTGCTTCGTTCATCATAGAATCACCTCCCCCGCATGTCATGGATTCGGGCAACAAACCTCACTTCTCTTAAAGATTAGGGTCTATTATATCTGGGACTATGCATATAATTTGGGCATGTGTCTTACATAAACCCTGCTGTTAGGTCTCATAAGGAAGTTGACATGCCGGTTGTATGGACCTGGCAAGACACGGAAAAACGGATCATCCATTTCGTATTTCGTGATCCCTGGGCGAGTGACGAATTTCTCGCTGCCAATGACGACGCAAATGATGCTGCCAGAGGCAGTAACCACAAGGTCGATGCCATTTTCGATCTGACACACGTGCACAGCCTGCCGCGCAACATCATCACCGGCACTATTGATCTGGTCAGGCATTCCGATACACAGCCGCATCAGGGTTCTGCGGTAATCGTCGGCAAACATCCGGGCCTTAAAATCCTGATGAAAGTCATTACACAATTAGCCACCAAAGACATCGTTTTCCATGCCGAGGACTTGCAAGGCGCTCTGGCCATCGTTGCTGACCTGCAAGCCAGACGCACTGCTGATACCGAATAGGCTCCCCCTACGAACAAGCCTTTATCGGACTTCCCTGCCTATGCTGTGCAGCTTTTATGTTGCTAGGCGATAATAGCAATGAGCGAGCTTACACAACCGGAGGCCCTATGCTGAACATCGACCTGGATATAGCGCGGCGTTTCATCCTGGGCAAGCAGGGTCTTTGGCCAGGACGTCGCTGGCAGGGAACAGATGGCACAGAACAAGCCATGCGCGAGATGCCCTACTTGCAGCTCGACCCGTTGCAGATTATCGCCCGCAGCCAGGACATCACGCTGCACAGCCGTGTGATAGACTATTCCCCTGGACAGTGGGAAGACCTCGCCTATGAACAACGAAAATTCTTCGATTGGGGCGGATGGCTGGCGACACGGCCTATGGATGACCTGCCCCACTGGCTGACTGTCATGCACAGAGAACGCGACGGCGATCCAGATTGTGATCCGCGCGTCAAAAAAATGGGCCTGGAACATGCCGAAGCCATTGTCGAGATGCGCGCCCTGCTGGATGAACGCGGTGTACTCAGCAATCGTGATTTTTCCGCAGCCAACCGCAAGCGCACAAGCAGCTATCGGGGCCGCAAAGATAGCTCGCTGGCACTGTACTACCTGTGGCGCACGGGTGAAGTCATGACGCACCACCGTGAAAACTTCGAGCGCGTCTATGCCCTGACGGAAACCGTCGCGCCATCCCATCTGCACTATGCCAGCCCGCGTGAGGAATCCGACCGCTACCTGTTCAAAAATGACATCGCCTTCCACGGGCTATCACAACTAAAACGCATCAGCGATTCCTATTTCCGGGGTGTGCCATTCAGCAAGAAGAAAGAGCTAATGGATACTCTGCTGGCTGATAATGAAGTGGTGGAGGTCAAAGTCGAAGGGTGGCGCCCGATGTACTACGCACTCGCCAGTGATGCTGCCCTCATCAACGACCTGAGCGCAGGCCGTATCCCTGAGGCGTGGAAGCCGCTGGACACAACAACCGAGGATGAAGTCACTTTTCTCGCGCCTCTGGACATCGTCAGCGCGCGTGGGCGGGCCAAGGACCTGTTCGGTTTTGACTACATATGGGAAGTCTACAAGCCAGCCGATAAACGGCAGTACGGTTACTATACCCTGCCCGTCCTCTGGGGTGAACAGCTCGTCGCGCGCTTTGACAGCAAATATGATCGAACAAGCGAGACATTCGTCATTCTGGGCCTGTGGCTGGAAAATGACGCGCTCGGCCAGGACGAAAAGTTTGCCAGTGCGCTGGCGCACGGCTTCGCCAGGTTCGCCAAATTCCTCGGCGCAAGTTCGCTGGATGCCAGCACCATCAACGAGCCGAAGCTGCAAAAAGCTGTCGCAAACTGCCTATGAGTGACTGCGTTCTGTTGACATTTTCCTGATAATGGGTCCGAGACTGTACAAAAATGTCCCGTTGTAGGGGCAAGACATGTCTTGCCCAGGATAACCCCTACAAAGATGCCTGTAGAATCAAATGTCTACACATTCTAGCCCTCGTACTGGTAACGATAGCGATCTTCGCTCTGTGACAGGAAAAATGGCGTCAGGAAGGGTTCTTCAGCCGGAGTGACGTCCACAAACTGGCGAATCGGTTCCACCGGAGCCGTATCCGGAAGAACGGACACAGTGCCGCAATCATCTTCAATGGCGTTGCGGAACACCCAGCCAAAGTAGCTGCGGAACTGAATACGCACCCAGTCGCCACGCTGATTGACGTTCATCACGGAAATGGGCAGGCCATCTGGCACCAGGCCAACCGCGAAATAGTTGGTTCCTGGGCCGCTGCGCACCCTCAGATCATCGACATCGGTGGTGATGAGCACATGCCCAGGGCAGCCATACAGCGCCGCTTCGACACGTGCCGCACTATACGGGCTGTCAATAGCGGTCGCGGACATCTGCATAATATCGGCCATATTATCAGCGAAAAAGCCCTGACCTGCCGCTACATCAAACTCAAAGTCATTGAAGTTGATTCGGGCGCTGCCTTCGGCAACCGTAATCACATCGGGCTGCCCCCTGCGCGACCAGACACCAAACAGAGCCGCTGGTTCGATGACCGAGAGATCGAGCGAATGCAGCACAAACTCGCTGATAGACATTTCAGGTGCGAGCCGCTGGATGGTCACACCATCAACCTCGCCGTCAAGTCTGTAGGTGCCATCAGCATTCACACCAAAATCATTCAGCCAGTATCGCGATTGTGGCAGCAGCATGACCGTGAAGCCATCACCATGCTGAATAAAAGCGCGTCCAAACTCCCCGGTGCGGACCGAATCGCCACTGCCGATAGCACTGACCGAATCCCGCGCAAGGCTGATCCACTGCTCAGTTCCAGCACGCTGGACCTCGACATCGGGGAAAGTCACTATCAACTGAACAGCGAGTGTTTGCTGGGCCATTACCACCTCCGCGAAAGCAAAAATCAGCAAAATTAGTAGCGTACGGTTGCGTATCAGATTGCGTTTGACCATCGTATTCACGCCATTTCTTGTGCGAGTCGTTTATCCTGGGCCAATGGCAGCGACATAAAAAAGGTACTACCCTCGCCTTCTACACTCTCGAACCAGACTTTGCCGCCGTGCTGTTCAACCACTTCTTTGACGAGCGACAATCCCAGGCCAGTACCGGAGATGTGGGCGGTCGTGCGGGTGCGCACGCGGTAGAACTCGGTGAAAATCTTAGACTGCGAATCTGATGGGATGCCCAGACCATTATCCTGAATCGAGAGAACGACCTGGTCGCCTTCCTGCCTCATATGCACGCTGATCTGGCCGTCATCCAGCGTATACTTATTCGCATTACTCAGCAAGTTGGAAATCGCCTGACCGAGGGTACGATAGTCCCCCACCACCTTCATATCATCCTGCGGCAGGTCCAGCACAATATGCTGATGCTTACCGTCGAAGTCCGGCTCGTGACGCGAAACCAGCTCTCGCACCAGCTTGTTAAGTGCCAGTGGTTCCTGATCCATCTCACCGGAATGCAGATGCTCCAGGCTAAGAATATCGTTGATGATATTCTCCATTTCCGTACCGGAAATCATGATGTAGCTCATGAAGCGGGCTTCTTCTTCCGGCAGGTTGCCATCCATCGTGATGAGTTCCGCATAGCCTTTGATACGTGCCAGCGGGTTTTTCAGGTCGTGGGATGCCATGCGGATCATGCGCGTCTTAAGTTCATTAAGCGCAACCAGCTCGGATACATCGCTGAGGACCAGCACCCACCGCTCGATGCCATCCAGCGGCGCTGCCACCATTTGCAGGCTGCGCTCCTCCAGCGAGATTTGCTCGTAAAATGGTCCGCCCTTCTCGATATGGCGCTCCAACCGCGCGACGAGGTTTTCATCGTCGGTGACGGCTGCGAAAATAGACTTTACATCGCGGCCAATGACCGTTTCATCAGGAGCGAGGCCCATAGACGTTGCAAACTGCTCATTGCTGCGTTGAATCATCAGTTGGCTATCGGTCACGACAATGCCAGCAGGCGAACGCTGCAAAATGCGCTCCAACAAGGCATTCTGCTGGTCAATGGTGCGGTGCAGCAAAGCATTTTCCAGGTCAGGGCCGACCTGTTCCAGCATATCCTGCAACAGCGTCAGGAAGCGGCGCGGAATGCGTTTGCCAGCGGGGTGCTGCGCGGCCACAACCACCAGCGACTCTCCCTGGCGCACAAGCGGCACCACCATATACCGGTTCTGATAAGCCACCAGCTTGTCCAGGCGCGCTTGATTCACCAGCTTGTCGAGGTCTACCGCCAGGAAGGTATCATCGGGCAGTTTACCCACATAGCGGTCGCCATCTGGCAGCGCGAAAACAGCCATGATGTGCGTGTTGGGAACAGCTTTCTGGACATCTTTTAGCAGCAATTCAAGGATGCTCGGCAGCACCATCCGCTGCTGCGATACGTTGAGCGTCGTTTGCAGCAGGAATTCCGAGCGCTGCCGCCGCTGAATTTCCCGATTGATGTCCAGGCCAATCGTAACAATCAACGGGACACTAATCGCCAGCAGACCATAGAACAGGTTGATCGTCTGACGCATGAGTCCGAACAAGAGAAATGCCATTATCAGGAATGCCAGCGCCAGCAGTCCCCAGGCAACCAGCTTCACAATCCAATTGAAGTTGCTGTAAATCAGCGTCGATAGAACTGTCAGCCCCGCGATCATGATCGCCTGCCAGATGCGCGGTTGGCTTACCAGCGGTGCGGGCAGCTCCAGCGTTTCGATGGCATTGGCCTGTATCTCCAGGCCGGACATCAGACCACCCGTAATCGACGAAGGAACAGGATAACGGTCCACAGAACCCGTTGCATGTTCCAGGCCTACCAGCACGGTCTTTTCATCAAAAAAGTTCGGATCAAAATTGCCATCGACCACATCAACGAACGAGATCACAGGAAATGTGGATTGCGCCTCAGTCGATGGCGGCCCAAAGAAATTCTGCTCCCACAGGCCGCGCTCATCCGTCGCCAGGATCAACCCCTCCTGCTCGTTGAGCAGCAGACCATCACCCGTATACTGGATAAATTCGCTGAAAAGTGACTGCGGGATGCGACGATACCCCATATACGCCGCCAGACTGAACGAGAGATAGGCCTCATCACCGAGGACAGCATGCGATAGCTGGCGCCGCACACGAGTATCCACATCCGGGAAGCCATTGACCACGCCCAGGTAATCGGCGCGTTCCGCAAGCAGCGGCACTGGCCTTAACGCCTGCGTGTACACCAGACCAGGGCCATAATCGCTTGCATCGTCAACCAGAACAGGCTGATTGACACCTGCAACCGCCATCAGGGTACGGGTCCCGGCCTCGTTCTGGCGCAGGCGCCCCAGCGCGGCGGCGAAGGCATCATCGCCCTCCCCAGGTTCACTAAAAATGAGGTCAAATGCCAGCAAACGCGGGTTCGTCGGCGCCAATTGGTCAATGAAATCGGCATAGACGCTGCGTGACCATTCCGCCGGGGTGCGGCCATAACGGGCCAAGCTGGCATCATCCAGCGCAACCATCACCAGTTTGCCCGTCAGTTCATCGGGGTTCGCGGGGACGAAATAGGCATTGTGGGCGCTCAGTTGCAGTTGGGCGAAGGCGTTATTCCACCAGAAAAGCAGTAGCAAAGCCGCCAGCAGCAGCCCAACCCATAACGACTGCCCCCATCGGGCGCGCATACGCTGCCAGATGAGCATCAGACTGATGTAAATTGGCGGCTTGGCATCATCCATATCGCGGCGTATTGGCTTCGTTATGATCCGCTGCCAGCTTCTTCAGTAGCTTCCTCGGTAGCAGCCGGTTCCGTTTCCTCGGCGGCCTCTGGTGTTGGCTGAGGCAGCACCGACGCCCCATCTTCGACATAATCGTCAGTGAACTCTCGCAGCATGGCACAGTCACCAATTTCCGCTGAAGACGACAAAATCCAGCCATACTGCTCATCAAGCACAATGCGGTACCAACCCGTCGTCGTGGTCCGGCCATAGAACAGGTCGATCTGCGGTGCAGAGGCATAGCCAATCAGTTCGGCATCCAGGCTGGGCGCGTTACGCACATTGATGCTGACGTCATCCGCCGTGGAGACGGAAACAGTACAACCATCGAGGGCACTGTCAAGTTCGTCAAAGGTGCTGGCGCGGACGACATCACTGAGGGGGCCGTCTTCCGGCGCGCGGATGCCAAACTCAGCCGGGACTTCGGCTTCTTCGGTTTCGTTATCTGCCGCGACGACACCTTCGGTTACCAGCATACCGGAGCGACCTGTGTCTTCCACACGCACAGCGAATTCGGTGCCGCGCGCCGCCAGGGTCATGCCGGGGGTCTCGATGCTATAGCTGGACGCCGCATCCAGAACGCGCTGTAACCGCTGGCTCGTCTGGCCCAGCAGCACACTCACACGCAGGGTGAAGCTGGTATCGTCCCCCTGGAAAGTATCAATACGGTACTGACTGTTAGGGAGTACGTCCGTATCGACGCCATCGGCAAAGAAAGTGACACGGGCTGTACCCGTCTCATCCGTCCGCACGATATCCCCTACACCAACAACGGATTCGACGCTGACGGCAATCCAGTTTTCAGTACCTGCACGGAGAATTTCAACACCCGGAGAAAGCACTTCCAAAATAGCAGCGCGGTCCGATTGTGCGGAGACAATCCCCAATGCTATCCCCATAACCAGCACACAGGCCAGCAACACTTTTACTTTGAACCGCAGCATAGTCAGGCTCCCACCGTGTATTCAAACAGATTGCATACCACAGTATACATACTTTGTCCGGCCTGAGACCAGCATGAAGTAAGCAAAAATCCAAAGAAGTCAGATGTACTGACGAGGCGGAGCGAGGTTAGCTAATTGATTCGTTCACTGTCGTAATCAGATCGTGGATGCTGCCAACATTCGATAGGCAGGCATATGCACCTGTATCCATGAACTGCGCGCGGGCATAATCGCTGACGTGGCCACGTGCAATGCCAATGATCTGAATGCGAGGATAGATCGTTCGTAAGAAGCGTGCGGCTTTGATCCCGTTAAAGCGCGGCAATCCCAGGTCCACCAGCACAACATCGGGCCTTTGCATCTGGTATAGTCGCAGCAGTTCAATGCCGGTTCCGGCAAGCCCAACGAGGGCAAATTCATCATAAGCCTGGAAAATGAGGCGAAACATGTGACGAGTGAAGGGGTCACGATCCGCGACGATGACTCTAATATGTGGAGCAAACTTCAAGGTCATGAAGCAATCCCCCAAATGTTATGTCCCGAATGGGACCTATACTCATACGGTACATCGGTAAGCACATCCATACATCATGCACCTGATTAGTTCCTGGCCAGGGTGAGTAGGCTGGCCAGATGGCCAGGGAACGCATCGCCTGACGGCTCTCGCATTCACAATGACATCCGTTACAATACGCCCTGTGAAAGATAAACGCCTTTCAAGCCAGAATTTCACACTGATGACCCGTTCCACTAACTCGGTATTTTCGTGATGCAGCCATCTTCAGATTCGCAGACAGGACAAATGCGCGTCCTCCAGTTCCTCGGCCAATTGGGAGCCAATGAGGTCTGGTTGTTGCAGCGGGCATCCACGCGCATCCTGGTTGCTGCCAATGACGAAGGCCAAACCGCCAATCTGATGGCACGGGCTTTCCGTCAGGCACATGTTACGGGCCTCCTGCCAGATGACAATGCGGTCCAATCGGCACATGCCAGCTACCCCAGTCTGCAATTCATCAATTACGAGCAAATTACAGATGAATTCACCCTCCTCCTGGCACTTACTCATGATGACACCGTGTTCGCTGCTGTGGCGGATGCCTGCCAGAAAACCGAATTTTTTACTGAGGCTGGTGAGAAACTTGGCACGATCTACGTGCGCGACGCCGAAAAGACAGCAGACATCGAACCCGCTGCTCAACAAGCGGCGCGTATCGACCTGCTCAACTGGCTAATTGAGGAAGAACGGCGGCGGTATTCGACGGCGGTTGATGATCTGCAAACACAGCTTAGTGAAATCAAAAAAGAGCGCGATCAATACAAAAATCAACTCATGTTGGCCGAACGACAGGCAGCCGATCAGGCCCGACAGCTTAAATTAGTCACGCAGTCGACCATCTGGCGCATGTTTGAACCCTACCGCAAGCTGCGTAACCTCATCCATGATTTCAGAAATCGGCGCAAGATGCTCTCTGCCCTGCCGAGTGATGGCGGCCTGATCGCAAGTCGTTCAACGCCTGCGCAACCGTCTGCTGCTCAGCGGCCAACACCGGAAGCAGGCACGATTGAGCATACGCTTGCCATGATCGTCGGAACGCCTGAGCCGCACACCACTTTCGATGTGCTGGTCTTTTCGATCATCGACCTGGAAGCGCGCTTCCAACGGCCCCAGCAGATGGCCGCGCACCTGGCAGCAGCAGGTCTGCGCGTGTTTTACATCAGCGCCGTCAAGTTCCTGCCAGCCAATGACAAACGCCCTTTCGTCATCCGAGAGATGGCAGCGGGCCTGTTTGAAGTCATCCTGCGGTCCAGCAGCGTGCCGTCTATTTACAAAGACACCATCCCCGCCGAGTTGCAAACTCAATGGCTGGACGAACTCGACCAGCTTTCACGGCAGAAGAGCATCCATACGGCCATTCAACTGGTGCAATTCCCCTTCTGGGCGGAGGTCGTGCTCAAATTACGTGACCGCACTGGCTGGCCCATCGTCTATGATTGCATGGACGAGTGGGAGGACTTCCCTGGCATCACCGACGCTGTCGTCGCTCAGTCCACTGATCTGCTGCGTGACAGCAATCTCGTCACAGTAACGGCGCAAGTGTTGTACGACAAATACGCCAAGCAAACGCGCAAGTGTCTGCTAATCCGCAACGCGGTTGCTTTTGACCTCTTTGCTAAGAATGTGATGCCAAACGACATCGCCACGCACTACAGCCATCCAATCATTGGCTACTATGGTGCGCTGGCCGAGTGGCTTGACTACGACTTGCTAATCTACCTGGCCAAGCAGCGCCCGCAGTGGACATTTATCTTCCTGGGCGACATTTTCGTCGATGTGGACGCGCTAAAAGCGCTGCCAAATGTGCACCTGCTCGGACGCAAACCGCATGAAGAAATGCCGCTCTATCTGTACCACTTCGATGTCTGCCTGATTCCGTTCAAGATCAACAAAATCACCGATGCCGTCGATCCGGTGAAGATGTATGAGTACCTCAGTGCGGGTAAGCCGGTTGTCGCCGCACGCATCCTGGAACTGAAGCATTACGAAGATGTTCTCTATCTGGCGGAAACCCACGAAGAATTCCTTGAGAAAATCGAATGGGCATTAGCCGAGGATGATGCCGATTTGCAGCAAAAACGCATCGCGTTAGCCAGGAAAAACGACTGGCATCATCGTGTTGGGCAGTTGCAACGCGCTGTCTCGGACTTCTACCCCATGTTCAGCATCGTGATTGTCACCTGGAAAAACCTAGACCTGACACAGCAGTGCGTCGAGAGCATTTTCCGCAACACGGACTATCCCAACTACGAAATCATCGTCGTAGACAACGCCTCCGATGATGGTACACCGGATTACCTCAAATCACTGGCCGCGCGCGAAGACCGTGTCAAGGTCATCCTCAACGACGAAAATCGCGGATTCGCCGCAGCCAACAATCAGGGCATCCAGCTTGCTGAGGGCGAAAATGTGCTGCTGCTGAATAACGATACGATTGTCACGCGCGGCTGGTTAACCGGACTAGGACGCTACCTCAGGGACGAAAAAATCGGCATGGTTGGGCCTGTGACCAACTTCGTCGGCAATGCCGCCCGTATTGATGTCCCTTATAAGACCGTTGAGGACATGGAAACTTTCGCCAACGACTGGATGCGTGACCATCACGGCGAATCCTTTGAGATTGATATGCTGGCGATGTTCTGCGTGGCCATGCGCCGCAGCCTGATTGACGAAATCGGCCTGCTGGATGAAAGCTATGGCATCGGCATGTTTGAGGACGACGACTATGCCGAACGCACCAAAGCCGCTGGCTATGACATCATCTGCGCCCGTGACATTTTCATTCACCATCATGGGCAGGCATCGTTCAAGCTGCTGCCGGAAGATGAGTATCAAGCGCTCTGGGAGAGCAACCAGAGCTACTACGAAGGCAAATTCGATAAAAAATGGCTGCAAACCAAATCGGAAACAGATGAAAAGTCTTAGTGATGCCCTTGTTAGATGACTATACGAAGCGCTGGCAGCTAACAGAGCCTGAGCAAATCGCGGAGACCCATACCAGTACGGTTTATCGCGTTCAGCGGAACGGCGAAAGCGTCATCCTCAAGCTGCTGAAAGACCACGCCGAGGAAGAACGACGCGGCGTGCTGGCGCTCAAACATTGGGATGCACACGGGGCAATTGTGCCATTGGCTTACGATGATGGCGCGCAACTGCTGGAATATGCCCCTGGCCCGGATCTGGTGCCGTACGTCAAACGCGGCGATGACCAGCAGGCGAGCGAAATTATCAGCGGCGTCCTCAATCAAATTCACAGCCGCCCTGTTGATGAATCGCTGCCACTGCCAACCCTCCGGCGCTGGTTCCGGTCGCTGTTCCAATATGTGGAAGTCAGCACCAACGCCCATCTCGATCTGATGCAGCGCGGCGCAAAACTCGCGGAAAAACTGCTTGCGACGCCGCAGAATGTGACCGTACTGCACGGCGATATTCACCATGAGAATGTGCGCCACAGTTCACGCGGCTGGCTGGTCATCGACCCTAAGGGCATCATCGGTGAACGCACCTACGACTGCGCCAATACGCTCTGCAACATCCACTATCGCAGCCTGGACATCATTTTGGATCAAGATCGATTGGTAGCGAATGCGCAAATTCTGGCGGATGCTGTCGAGGCAAATGTTCAACGTGTGCTGGCATTTACATATGCCTACACCTGCCTCAGCGCCAGTTGGAGCATCGCTGATGGCGAAACGGAGCCGACTGCGCTGGACGTCGCCCGCCTGATCTCGCCACTATTGAACGAGTAGCCTCATGGCGACCCTGCACCTGATGGTCGGACTGCCCTGCTCCGGCAAGACCACCCTCGCCAAAAAGTTGGAACACGATCTCCCGGCCCTGCGTCTGACGCCTGACGAGTGGATGATTAAAGTGGTCGAAGATGCCTACGACGAACCCAAACGCGCGATTGTCGAGGGCATGCTGTGGCAGATCGCCGCGCGCGTGCTGGCACTCGGCAGCGATGTGGTGCTCGATTACGGCTTCTGGTCAAAAGAAGAACGCGCCGATTTTCGCCAGCGGGCAGCGCAAGTCGGCGCCGATATGAAAATTCATTTTCTGGATGTCCCGCGTGAGGCATTGCACCAGCGGTTGATTGAGCGCAATGAGAACCTACCGGAATATGCGGTACACATTCAGCCGTCTGACCTGGATGAATGGTTGCGTTGGTTTGAGCCGCCATCGGCTGAAGAACTGTCACGGAATCCAAACGAATAAATGCTACAATGAGGTAGAAAGCCTAAGTCATGCTTCAGGAACAGCGTGGAGAAAAGCAAAATGTTCACACGAATTACCATTGATCCTGCACAGATGGGAGGCGTTCCCTGTATTCGCGGATTGCGTATTCCTGTGGCCAGCGTTGTCGATATGGTCGCATCAGGCATGTCCACCGGAGACATACTGGCTGATTTCCCTGACCTCGAACGCGAAGACATTGCCGAGGCTCTACGCTATGCGTCGGCAGCGCTCCGCGAACGTCAACTGCCGCAAGTAGCAAATCTGTGAGATTTCTTGTTGATAATGCCCTTTCTTTCCGCGTAGCACAGTTGATGCGTGAAGCTGGATATGATGCTGTTCATGTAGGCGATTATGATCTGGGCACAGCATCAGACGAGGTCATTCTAGAACGCGCGCGTCTGGAAGATCGAATCATTATCTCTGCTGACACAGATTTTGGGACATTATTAGCCCAAATGCAGACCAACAAACCCTCTTTCATCCTGTTGCGTTGGCCGGAATTACGCCGTGCTCAGGATCAAGTCCTCGTGGTTCTTGCCAACTTGCCCAGTATCGAAGCCGACCTGGATGCAGGAGCGGTTGTCGTAATTGAACAATTGCGGATTCGGATAAGAGCACTACCAATCGGGCGTGAGTGAGCAACTCTAAAACCCCTATTCAACCACTTTGAGATTTCTTTCCTCAAACACATCTGGTTAGGATGAGGTCCGGGCGCTGCATGCAGCGCCCCTACGATGCAAATCAGGTAGCCAGCAATTCCCGACTGGACGCGGTATACCCCGGAAAAACCTGATCGAGCGCTGGATTTTTCAGGCGCTTGCTGACGACCTCACTGAGCACATCACGGTAGTCGATGGTAATCGCCAGGTCGCCATTATCGAGCTTATCCGGTGCCAGGGTTGGCCAATCCGCGAAAACAGGCACGTCAGCATTGAGGCCGCCACTCAGCAGCAGCATAGCCCCACCATGCCCATGATCGGTACCGCGACTGCCATTTTCTTCCACACGGCGGCCAAATTCGCTCATGATGACGACCGTCACCTTGCTCAT
The DNA here is from genome assembly GCA_020634165.1 of Anaerolineaceae bacterium. Taxonomy (GTDB): domain Bacteria; phylum Chloroflexota; class Anaerolineae; order Aggregatilineales; family Phototrophicaceae; genus Phototrophicus. The sequence continues at coordinate 128,843 of JACKCF010000005.1, forward strand.
ATCGGTGCCCATATCCTGGTGGAAAGCCGCCAGCCCTTGCGCAAGCTGCGCCATGAGGTTGGACTGTGTGCCGCTGGTCGTACCCTGATTGGCATGGGTGTCCCAGCCGCCCAGGTCGATGCACGATGCTTCCAGGCCCGCGTCAGCGCGAATGAGGGCGGCGGTTTGGCGCAAAGCCATCGCGAACGGCGCCTGCGGATACTCGGCACCATTTTGCGGGATGTAATTGTCATAGCCGACCGACTGCACCACCGAAATAGCCGCATGGGTCGATTCGGCTGTTTCCAGCAAGGACTCTGTTTCCAGTTGATACAGGCCCATCAGCGACTGCATCATCTGCTCGGCCAGTTGGGCATCGCCGCCCAGGTGATAGTCGATGATCGACTGCATGGCGATGGTCGAGGGAGCGCCGACCAGCGATTGCTGCAAAGCCGTTCCCCAGCCGATGCCGCGCACCGGTGAGGGGTTTTCGATATCGAGTGATGCCAGATGCCGTGCGATCCAGCCGCTGGTCATGGTGTAGTCACCGATTTCACCCCGTTCCATGAAGTCCATCGCTTCAAAGTGTGAGCGCGTTTCATGCGGGGACCCCGTCGCATGGACAGCCAGCATCTGCCCACCCTGGAAGATCGGCAGCAGAGCGCCCAGCGCCGGATGCAGACCAAAGAAGCCATCCAGATTGAGCAGGCGGTTGTCGTCGCTGGCATCGGGCCGTGCGATAGCCAAACGCGGACGAGCGGCATAATAGGCATCTTCAGCAAAGGGCACGATCATATTCAGCGAATCCGCCCCACCGCGCAGAAAGATCGAGATCAGCACATCGCCTTTGGGGTCATTGTAGGGCTGGGCGAAGGCCAAACGCGGCATCCACTCCGGCAGTGCGAGTTCCGCCGCTGCCAACCCACTAACGATTCCGGCATTCCGAAGCCATTGGCGGCGCGTCATTTTAGTCGTCATGATGGTTACTCCTCATTTCCTAGCGGTACTGGTAGGCCGGGGATGCCAGCACCAGCGCCACCGAAGCGACCGTTTTGGCATCATCGTTACCGGGGACCTGGGCAGCGAAATCAGAGACGACCTGCTGCTCGGCATCGGTCAGTGAGCGACCAATGAAATAGTGCATCAGCGCATCAAAGGGGTCGCCATCACCCGTTTGGGCCAATGCCGCCAGCCGATCATAATCGGGTTGGCCGATGCGATTATCGCTCAGCAGCGAAATCGGCAGATTCCAGCGCGGCAGCAAATTATTCATCCAATAGCGACCATCATCCGGGTAGCCATTAGGCGCGGGCCACATAAACGGCATATGCCCCATCTGCTGCAACGCCTGCGCCATGCCCCGCCCCAGTCGATCATCATTGCGAGCCACATAAGACAATCCGCGCAGCAAACCAATGACCAGTTCAAACGGCTGCTTGAACTTGGGCGGCGCATTCCAGAAGGCGTCCGAGGTCAGGATAGTACGCAAAACAGCTTTGATGTCACCATCGGACTGCAAGAACGTTTCAGCGGCGGCATTGACCAGCGCTTCCGGCGGATCGTCACTGACGAAGCGTCGCACCAGTTTTTCGCTGATATGACGCGCCGTTGAGGGATGTGAGGCCAGCAGGTCGATGACCGCTTCACCATCGGCCATGCCATTACCAGGAAGCTGAACTCCAAGAACCGTCTTTGGACCGTTGGCATGCGCCCGTCCTCGGAACAGGAACTCACCGACTTCCACGTCATTCCGTGCTTCCAGCTCTCGCGGCGGCACAATCGACCACCCCGTAAAAGCCAGAGCCGCCTGTTTGACGTCCTCCTCCGTGTAGCCGCCATCGACGCCGAGCGTATGCAGTTCCAGCAGTTCACGACCATAATTTTCGTTGGGTTCCTGGCCTGTGCTCTGGGCATTATCCAGGTAGAACAACATGGCCGGACTGGTGGCACTCGCCCGCAGCAGATCGCGGAATTTACCCAGTGCATGTGGACGAATCACATCACGATCATCAGCTACTTTCAGGAAAACCGAGGCTTCCTTGTTGATATAGATATTGAAATGGTTGCTCCAGAAGTGAACCATCACTTCGTGCAACTGGTTCGCGGTCAGAATCGCACGAATGAGCGTGCTGCCGATCAGCGCTTCGACCACGTCGCCACGCTTGTCGCGATACCTCTCGAAAATATCCGCCGTCGTCATATTCATAATTGGCAGACGTCGCTCGATCAACTGCTCTAGAACGGCGTCATCGCCAGCCGCAGCCAGTTGTTCCTCGATGTAGGCATCGACCCCAATACGATTGGCATATTCATACAGGTCAGGTGTCGGCCCAAATCCCATGCGATTGAGCACATGCGAAACAGGATCGCGGGTATCCGGTGAAAAAGCCCCTGAAGGTACTTGCGCGAGTACCGTCCCCAACTGTGTCGCGGAGAGTGCCAAACCCGCACTACTTAAACCAAAAACCTTAAAAAACTCTCTTCGATGCATTTTGTTGTCCCCCAACAAACCATCAGAAAGGCATGTATTCGATGTACTCACCATACGGACAAGCCGTTTTGAGAGTTTTGTTTGTATGTAAAGAGTTGGTAAATTGGCATTTTGGCCCCGTTTTAGACAAACTCTGTACAAAACAGTCCGAAAATGCCCGTTTTGCGGATTACAATATATAAAGGTGAGGTCGTCTTACCTTATTGATGCGGCTTATCCCCTTTATGGATACCCCATCAGCGGCCATCGCCTATCGTCAAAGTTTCATAGGGACTTATTATGTTTACCCATATGCACCACCGTAGTTCACGACGACGAAGGCAAACCGGGCAAGGACTCGTTGAATACGCGCTCATCCTGACCCTGGTCGCGATTGTCGTCATCGCATCGCTGGCCCTGTTCGGCAACAAGTTGGCAGCCCTCTACCAATGTGTCGCCAGCAACCTGGAAGCCATGAACCCAGGCGAAGGCGGCTCCGTCCGCGGCTTTGAACTGGTCGATCCAAGCTCTGGGACTGTTATCCGGTCTTTAGGCTGCATCGATAGCTTCGACTCCGGCAATTACACCATCACGGCCCTGACCATTGATCCACAGGTCAAGAGCGTCTACTTTGAGCTTGATGGGCCAATCACCAATACGCGCACGGAGAACATCATTCCCTGGTCGCTGTTTGGGGATACATCCGGCAGTTATGCCGGACGGACTTTGCCAGCCGGGGAGTATACACTGACCGCCACACCTTATTCTGAGGAGAACCGAGGCGGTGTCGCCGGACCGACGTTTACGGTCATATTCACTGTGAACTAGGCGACGGCTATATAGCAGCAAAAAAGGCACCCTGGGGTGCCTTTTTCTGTTCAAGTTATTGTTGCTATGCGCTACCTGGCAGATTCTTTAAGCTTGGCAATCTGGCGCTCATTGTTGCGCAGCAGTTTTTCTTCCATGCTGGCCTTTTGGCCCTTGGCCGTTTTAGCAGCGATGCGCTCCCGCAGTGTAGTCGCGGCCTGTTCCAACTTGCGGATTTCCGCAGCCGTATCTTCGGGCAAGTCCAGCGAGCTGGCAACCGACGATACTCTGCTGTCTTCGGGTTTTCTGGTTGGCTTATCGGTCTTCTTGGGCTTTTGGGTTTCCTGCTTCGCGCGATCTTGCCGCCGCTGCCGTTTTTCAAGCAGGCGTGTCGTTATGCGCGTACTAAATACGGCCAAGCAGTTGTGTTCATCATCCCAGGAAATTGTGCCATCAACAATGAGTTCATCCTTAGGGTTCTTGACCGCATCAGCGACCTGCTCCCAGTGCTTCATGCTCATATAGACGACATAGGTATCCGGTTTTTCAGGTGGTTGTGGCACCCCACGCGGATACGGCGCATTCGGATGTACATATTCAAACACCGCAAATACCGAGTTTTCCTCGATGACGACTTTGCTGGGGCGACCAACAACCGTAATGCTGACGCGCCGCAATTCGCCTTTGTCTGCCAGGGCTTTTTCCACATATTCGCCGCGATCTTTCCATTCGACGACCCCGCCTTTCGCCTGTTGGCCAAAGTTGGGGAATATGATCTGGCGAACGTTCGGTTCCATTTTGCCCTTTACCAAATAAAAGAATACGCCACCTGGCGTGCGACGACGTTCACCCTCTTGCGTCATCATGCCGCCTGCGGCCTCGATTTTGAGGGTTTCGTCAAGATTTTCTTTCACAAAATCCGTGCCGAGATGCTCGGCGATAAGGGCAATCTGACGTACCGGATCGCCACTGTTCTCATTGAGCTGCTTGGCGACATCTTCGGCAAATGATTTTAATTGCTCACTATCCATGTTGGTTCCGTAAGTGACATTAATTGACTATCAATAGGATAGCACATTCGAATCAATGTGCGAGAGTCGGTTATGTCCGTGCTGTCCTGTAGGCTCTTATATAGCCTACCCTATTAAGGGCTTTGCTACCAACCAAACTAGCCACCCAATCACTGTCAACAGGCCGATCTGCCCGTGCAATTTGGCCGTCCCGCCCTGGGCAGCATGCAGCGGTCCCGTTGCCGTTTCCGTATCGAAGATATGCGCCAGCCGCCGCGCTGCCGGTATTGTCATCAGCGTGACGAGCGTCGTAACGGGCATCCATCCCAGGATGACAACAATTACTTGCGATAAGTAACAGGCCGCCAGCAGCAGCTTGTACTCAATCCGTGCACCGTCCCGACCAAACATGACCGCCAGCGTCCGCTTGTTGACGGATTTGTCCGCTTCAAGGTCGCGAATATTATTGGCATGGAGGATGGCGGCTGTCGTAAACATCACCGGAAACGATACAAGTATGATCTGCAACAGGCGTTCACTGCTGATTTCCGGCTGCATAACGTAATACGCACCCAGGACGATCATCGGCCCCATGAAGATGCCCGCAGCGGCTTCTCCGAGGCCATGATACGCCAGTGGAAACGGTCCAGCGGTATATGTGATCGCCACCAGCACGCCACCAATGCCAATCGCCCACAGCAGCGGCCCACTCTGGCTGAGTAGGAACAACCCGATCAGCGATCCGGCAACGGTCGAAAAGATGGCCCCCCAGAGCACTTCCTTTGGCGTCAGGCCCATCTTCTTGATGGCCATGCCCTGCCCGGCTTCTTTAAGCTCATCGGCGCCGCGATAGAAATCGGCATATTCATTGACCAGATTGGCTGTTGTTTGCAGGAACATCACGCCCAATAGCGACAGGACGAAGAACAGCGGATTAAACACGCCATCTTCAATAGCTAGCATAGCCGCGATGCCCATTGGCACGAAAGACGCCACAAACACGCGCGGTCGCGTCGCCCGATACCACGCCTGCATCTTGGTTGGGGTTGCGGTTGGCGCTATGCTGCCATCAGCCGTATTTTCCATAGGATTCGTCATGACCAATCCAGTAGATATGCAAAATATTGCCCTCAATAACAGAACTTTAACACGGTCCGGCCCTGCTGAGGATTCCCAGGTGCAAGTTCTAAGCGTTTGCTTAGACCAGATACGTGTTTGGGTATGTATTTCTTAGGCTTGCATGACGTATCGGCGCTGTGCAACCGCCTCACTGCGCACAAATGCCCAGACAAAGCCTGCTGGATTCTCGATCTGCTCCCGCTGTTGCAGCACAAACAGCACTTTTTTCACCAGTTTCTGGCCGTATTGCACCACCAGCTTACGCGCGTTGGCCATACTCAGATGGCTGCGATTTTCGCTGCACAGGGATGCCACACGCTCATACAGGCGCCGAGCCAACTGTTCCAGGCTCGCATCAGTCAATTCACGGCGATAAAACCGCTTGGATTGCTTCAGCATTTTCACTGGAGTATCCAAGACAGCCAGCGTCCGCAAAACGGGATTTTGGGAGCCTTCAAGCTGGTATCCAGTCGGCATCGACTGCACGGGTATTTGCGGCCTATTAGGCGATTTCTGACTTTCGACTGCCACGATAGGTAGCGGTGCCCAATCACGCCGCTTTAATGCCGTTTTCACCCGATTTTGGGCTGTTTCGGGCTGTTTTTGCACCATTTCTGGGCTGACTGGCCCGACCCAATAGCAATTGGCATCCTGGCGCAGATAGGTAACACGGCGTCCCGATCCCAATAAGCGGCGGGCGATGGTCTGCACCGCCGGATAGCGACGGCCACGATCATCACGTAAAAACGCGCCGCTAATCTCCAACCCTGCTGGTACGGTGTTCAGATTGCGCCAACTGATCGCGAACTCATGGAAGGTCGCGCGCGCCTGAATTTGCCCCTGTTTGAGATAGCGCTGCCACGTCCGCAGCGAAACACCAATGCGATTGGCCAGCCACTGGCGGGTATAACGCCCTGGCCGCCGCTGGATCAGGCTGCGATTGACAGCATGGCGATAAGCCGTCGCGCTCTGTACATCTTCCAGTTGGAGGGCATCGCCGCCTTTATTGACGATTCCCAGTTTCTCGCACAATTCACTGATGGTCGGCAGGATGTAACGGCGTGGACGACGGCCTCGTTTTTGGCCCGTTTTATTTTTGTCTGATGCTGTCCCTCTAAACAATATGCATATATTGTTTGTGCTATGGCACCCCAGCGCGGCAACGTCAGTTGGGGATGGGGGTCTGGGGGAAGGGTTTTCTAATGTCCGAAAAACCGGATTTCCGTCACTATAAGCTGCTTTTAAGGCCTGCAAAACAGAATAACGACCGACTACATCAGCTAAACGGTCACAAATTTGGCGCTCAGTAATTACATCCTCCCCCATCAAGCCACTGATATAGAGGCCATCCAGCACACGCACGAGCGCCGTCTGTTGATTCGTCAGGAAATATTCACGAACGCTGTTCGGCAACCCATTACTGATTTCTGTACGTTTACGGGCAGGCCGTGAATAAGCGCTGGCAATGGTCTTCTTCGCCTCTGCGAAACGCTCCTGGGGCCGTTCTGAGGGCTTACATACCACCTTTGCATGGAGTTCAGCCAATAGCTGAAATGTTGTGCCCTGATCGTAGCCTGCATCCCGCGCCTGGAGGGCTGTTTGGAATAACGCATTATTACGGCCCGTGCGATTCGTCCGGTCGAGATACAGGTCTCTTAGGTCATCGGGCGAAATGGTAATGGGTTCCGTAATCTGATTTGTAATACTACGTAATTCTTTGACTTCTGGCTGTGACGCTGGAACGACCAGTCGATCCAGAAAACCCTCAATTGCCTGGATGTCAGCAGAAGTGAGCATCAGCGGCTGACCACCCCGTTCCAGGGTGTAGCCCTCGGTTGGAGATGTCACCACATAGCGACCATCCGCCTGGAGATCAACACCTGCGCATTTATGTGTACTGATGCTGAGGTGTGATGGCAGCTTGTAATAGTAATGTGGCAGACCACGCGACCCTGAGCGAATCGTCCGCGTCTGTGTGAGATGCGGCAACTGCCGCGCAAATGACTGCGCCAGAATCTCATCATCGAAGTCTAGCACAACCAGACCACTGATGCGTCCGGTGATGATCGCCAGACCTGCAAAGTCGTTTTGATCGTACCACTGACTGATTTCGTATTCTGTTGCATGCCGCTGTTGAAACGCTTTCCACGGAACTGCTGCGATCTTTTCGCTGCCGGGCCGGGCTTTACCGAATACCGGAATCACCGAATACCCCATATGTCGGTATCCGGTCGCTGCCATAATCAGGCGTTTTGCGCCCGATTTGCCTCCCGAATTTGACATTCTTAATCCCTCTTAACAGGGATCAAGCAAAATTGGGTTGCAAAATAAAGCACTTGGACGTACAATATAAATGCATTGGAGTGACATAAGGATTGCCAAGCCGTGTCACTGGTTTCTTTTTGGAGTGTGTATCAGCGAAAGCTGTTCACACCCCTTTTTTTTTGCATAACTGCCGCTGCCACTGTGCTACTTCACTTCACCAAATTGCTTGTCCTACGTAAATTGACTGATATACCCAAGTTAAACGCATTCCTAACATGCACTCATTAATCTAGCGCCAAATGGTCGCCAGCGCAAGTTAATGACCCCTGCCCTTAATCCAGATACTGCTCAACTAACATTTCCTGCTCATCCAGCCAGCGCCTGAACTCACGAATACGCTGCAAGGCGGCACTATTGGCATCACTCTTCCCCGGTCCGATTTTCGCCATGAGGCGTGTCATCTGGGAATAGTATTGCTTGGTCCCTGGTGCGGCGAACTCTTCCTGCATTTTCGATTTTGAAGGCTTCTCAATATCCGGGACCGTACCTACAGGTGCGGTGTAACCCTGTTTGCGGGCTGCTTTCACTGCGGCCACGATGATCTTATCAGGATCGCTGTCGGCTTTTTCCACCAGGTTGCGGATGAAATACTCCGTCCAGTTGAGATCATCAGCGAGCTGCCAGACCAGGCTCGGTAAGCGCAGTAATTTGCGATAGTCGCGGACCTGCTTTTCGTGCTTAAGTCCGGTTGCTGCCAGCAGTCGTTCGCTGGTGTTCGGCGGCGTGCGGAATTTGTTGCCATCGGCTACCTGACTGTAGTAATCCTGTTCATCTTCAAATGCAGAAAATGGCTTAAAGGATTTACCTGTTTTCTCAGCGAGAAGGTCCATGATGAGTACCGCCAACTGACGGGCTTTGCTGATCGCATTGAGGTTAGCGCGGGCATTATTTTCCGCTGCCTGCCGCCACAGATTGAGCGAATCAACGGTACGAGCCGCAATCTTGCTAAAGCGCTCATCCGAGGTATGCACATACAGCAAATGATATGCCAGCCAGCGCCGTTCACCGGTTTCCAGGGAATATTGCAAACCCTTCGGCAAAACGGTAATTGGATTAGTCAGACCAGCATCACGAATACTGACGGCCAGCTCGATAATTTCCAGCAATGCGCTCTCTAATGGGCCAACTTTTTCGGGTCGTTCGATGTCGGTATCGGCATCCAGATAAAGCTGCAAATTGAAGTTGCTGTTGCGCTCATCGCGGATAGCATCCACCCAGGCGCGAAACATATCCTGCATGCCATCGGTTGTACCGTCCCATTGATGGCGAATGACCGTTGGAATGGCACGACGCGGCTGCGCTGGATCGGGCAAAATGTCGAAAATACTGACCGGACTGGCTGATTGGCGATTCTGGTCAACCTTCTGCAACGCGCCGAAAAGTTCGGCATCGATGGATGCCGCCGAGCCATCCATTGACTTACCAAAATCCGAGAACGGATCGTTATCTTCCAGGTAGCGTTTTTTGCTCATGAAATGGCCTCCTGGACCCGATTGACGACTTGCCAGATTTCTTTTGCGGCGACGCTGTCCGGCGCCATGTTGAACACAGGTTTACGCATATAAGAAGCTTCGCCCCAGATCGTCCTGAGTGCGAGCGGCGGCCAGACTTTGCGGCCAAACTGTTCGCGCATTTTCTTCAAATTGTGCTGATGCAAAATGGTTTTGGCACGGTATTTCATCGGCACAATGCCCATAATTTCGATCAGATCGAGGCCCCATTGGCTGCGCGTTGGCTGGATCATGTCGCGGTGGCGCAGGCTCTGGTTGAGGCCATCGAGCGAGAGGTATTCACACTCAGTTGGATAGACGATGCTGTGCGTCGCCATATAGATTGACGAGTGCAGCAATGATGGCGTTGGCGATGTATCGAAGATGACCACGTCGATGGCATTGCCCAGTTCGTTGAGGCGCTTGAGCACGATCAATCCATCGGATGTCATCAGCGGAATAGCGCGCGTTTCTTCATTGGATGAGATGACGTAGAGCTGCCCATCGACCTTGCGATTTGGCGGCGCATAAGTTTCTGGCGGAACGGGAACGAGGACATCGCGAAAAGAGGCTTCTCGGACCAGTAAATCGTATAATCCGGGGCCACGTTTAACGCCCAGGCTGACGGATGCATGGCCCTGCGGGTCGGCATCTGCCAGGATGACGCGGTAGCCCAGAACAGCTAAACCAGCCGCGATATGCGTTGATAAAGTGGTCTTGCCAACCCCGCCTTTTTCATTCAGCAGCGTGATAACGTGCATGGTATTCTCCAGCCTGTGCGGCCTTATTCCTCAACCAAATTAACGCGCTTGCGCCGCTGCGGCAGTTCCCCTTTTTCGCGCATGTCGTCCCAATACGCGATGAGGTTGGCGACGTCTTCAGTCATATTATAAATATACGCAAAGTCAGAACCAGGCGCATTTGTGGGCCGGGTCGATGTCTTAATCAGGCCCCGCTCTGTCAGCAAATCCAGGCAGTTGATGTCATACGGCGTCAGGCGTTTTTTGCCGATGGAACGCGCTACTTTTGAGCGTGTGAGCCACTTGCCATCACTGTCATAAAGCGCCTGCACGATCTTCAATTGGTGAGGCGTCAGGGACCGCAGCAGTGTATCCAATTCCAACATTTGCATCGTGAAATACCCGATAGTATGTTAGCATCCTGCTAGGATATTATGATAGTTTGACGATTTTCGCAAGCATCCCCACCCGTGAGTGGGGGAGTTGGGCAGGGCGAAAGGCTATTTCCCAAGTCCTTCGTGCGAGACTTATCAGCGGAATAATCCTACGTGTGAGGCGCACAAAGTGAGAACTTATCAGGATTGAATTGCCTCGCAACTTATCGTAAACAAAACTTGCAGGTGCCCCGGACTGCCCTACATACACGCAGTCCCCAGCGTACCGACCGTACCTACAGGTGCGGTCTCCGGTAGCCGATGTTTGCGAAAATCGACTGGCGAAGCTGTAAAAATCCTGCAAAAATGATGCAGTCATGACGTCCAGATAGGACCATTTTACAGGCGGGAGGAGCGGCATCTATGCCCCAGGACCACAGGCCAAAAGACCAATCCAGGCAGATGATTGTCGATGCCATTTTAGCGGCTGGCGAGCCGTTGACGCGCACCGAGATCGCCCGTGTTTTGCGGCGTACCAAGACGCCGCACCTCATTGCACTCATTGATAAACTGGTCGAAGAAGGCTATCTGATACGCTCCATTGTGACTTTCAAGAATGGCGTTCAAGGCTACCAATATGACCTCGCCGAGCAGCTAAAACAATCGCTGGATTAGCTCCCATCTGGGATAAATTTCGGCACAGCAAGCGCTTCCTCTGTAGCTGCACTTTGGGATATCGAGGAGGCGCTTTTTGCTGCGCGCAGTGCATTGCATGCTGGCACTCTGCGACATCAGCCTAGCACATTTTGAGGGGCTTGAGGTTTCCATATGGAACGTTTTTTGTCACAAATTTTTGTGCGAAAATCCAACCACAAAGATATGAAGATCACGAAGAAAATACGCTCTGAGTCTTTGTGCCTCTGAGCCTCTGTGTTGAATTTATTGTGCGGCTGCGACCTCAAATCTATAGCCTGTTTGCTGTTCTAATTCGGCTTGCACTTTTTCGATTTCAGCCGCTTCTGGCATGGTCGCCAATGTCACTGAGACGAGTGCGCGATCTGTGTGAATGCCAGGGCCTTTGCGGATATCCCAACCTGCATTTTGTGCCAGTTGGCGGGCCGCAAGCAGAATCTGCTGCTGGTTGGGATGCGGGTGAATGGCCAGCCCATAACCGATCTGTTCCGATAATTTTTCAAGCTGTTCGGCATAGCGTTGGCCGACCTGTGGCGAGATAAACGTCAGCACAATCTGGCCCTGCTTGAGGCTCGTTTTTTGCAGCGCGTTGGTATCCAGCATCGCTCGAATCAGGCCATATGCGGCGTTGATTTCCATCTGCTGAACGCCACTTTTTGGCGCATTAGCGACCGTACCTGTCGGTGCGTTTTCTGAGTTGTCATCCTCTAAAACGAGGCGGAAACCCGTAAGCTGCAAATAGGCTTTTTTGAGTGCATCGGCATCTTCCAGGCCCGATATTTTCGCGCCGACTTCGCCCGATGCGGTATAGATCGAGGGACCTTTGGTGATAGTCGCGGCATCAGGTAAAAGTTCGCTGAGAGCGCCTGCCAGTGCCTGCTGATTCGTGGTTTGCTTGACTTCAATTTGCCAACCCGTCTGGTCGATAAGCTGGTCAATTTCATCGGCGAACTGGCTTTTTGCCTGCTGGGGAAAATCAAATGTGAGCGTCAGGCGCTGGCGCGGAACATCCATGCCAACTTTGCGCAGGCGGGCTTCTTTCGGTAGTGAATTCATGACCAGATCGCGGGCTTCATTCTGTTCCAACGGCCCATGCTGGCGCGCGCGCTGCGGTCTGAGGCCACCTTGTTCCAGTACGGCATGATCGTCCGCCAGACCGAGGATAATGCTCACCAATGCCATTTGCGACGTCACATTTTCTGGCAGTTGTGCAGGCAGTAAATCAACCGGATTGACCGCCTGATCGGCGTTGACGAGCGCCTGCCGCTTGTCGAATGGCAGCAGCACATCGACGTAGCTTTTGGCCGCCTTGAGCAGGTCTGATAGCTGCTTTTTGGTGCTGCCTTCGCCCGTATTTTCCCAGGGACCGATAGCCCATAGCAAGGCATCGGCTGGATACTGACTGCCTTTGGCATTGGCGACTTCTGCTGTAAAGCTGTCGATGTCGGCATCGCGGACGACGCCCAAGCGCGGCTGTTCATTGCTGTTGCGCAGGACAACCAGTTTGCCGACGATATCCGGATTGGCCAGCATGATGGCGCGCTGCAACTGGGTCCGCTGGACTTGCTGCTCGCTCTTGACGGCGAAGGCGTTTTTGTTGCGCCAATGCTGTGAAAAGTAAAGGTTTGTGTCGGATTCGAGCAGAGTAAGGATTTCGTTGGCGCGTTCACCGTTTCCCCACCAGATTTGGGCCAACTCGCGGGTGCTGAAAATGCTGCCCGCCTGGGTTTTGAGCGACTCCCACAGGGCCTGGAGATCGACTGCGCCTGTTTGCGATCCGCTGCTGACCTGAGCGCCAATCGCCCAGGGTTTTTCGCCAAAATCGAACTCGCGGACCGTACCGACACGGGGCGTTGTTACCTTGATTTCGCGCTGGCGCAGGGCCGTTGCCAGACTGTGGCGCGCCCCGGAATCGCCATGAACGAGCATGACTTCGCTTGGTTTGAGGGCCTGGGCGATGGCGACCAGCTCGCTTTCATCGGCGTGAGCACTGAGCGAATAGGTGTCGATTTCGCAGCGTACGCTGACCTGTTTGCCCGCTAAATTAAGGGTCGGCGTTTCGCCTTGGTCTTTCTCGCGCATGATGCGCTGCAAAAAGCGTCCAGGGGCCTCTTCATCCTGGTAGCCAGTCAGCAGGATGGCATTGCGCTCATCACCAACGAAGTGGCTGGCATAGAATACCGACGCGCCACCGGTCAGCATGCCGCTGCTGGCGACCACCACGCAGGGTTCCTCGCGCATGGCGACATCGCTGCGGTGTTGCAGGTTACGGATGCCACGTATCTCCTGTCGAAAGAACAAATGTTCTGTTCCGGCGGCACGGACCGTTTCTTTGGGGAGCAGGTCGGCAAAGGCGTTATAGGCATCACACACGCTGCGCACCATGCCATCGACGAAGACCGGGCAGTCTAGCTGGTCGCGATAGGCCAGGATAATCTGTACGACTTCCTGGGCACGTCCCAGGGCAAAGGCCGGAATGAGAACCTTGCCGCCGCGCTCGGTCACACGCTTGAGGGTATCCATCAGGCGGATTTCTTCGCTGTGACGGTTGGCATGCAGGCGCCCACCGTAGGTACTTTCCAGCACGAGGGCATCGGCCTTGAGGCGCGGTACCTCGATGCTCTTGACGGTGCGCTGCGGCGATTTGGAGACATCACCGGACATGACCAGCGTACCCTGGCTGCTTTCGATGACCAGCAGGGCGGCTCCGGCGATGTGCCCACTGACGTAATAAGTCACCTGGATGCTGTCGCCGAGCTTCACAGGCTGGTTGAATTCGACCAGTTGCACGGCTTCCATCAGCCGATTGACGCTGATTTCGTCGAAGAGGGGTAGTTCGCCTTCCTCATCATGCCTGGATTTCATGATGCGTTGGGCATCTTTTTGCAGGACCTGCGTCAGGGCGAAGGTCGGGCGCGTCATGATGACGGGCACGTTGGGGTACTGCTCGACGACCATTGGCAGCGCGCCGGTATGATCAGTATGGGCGTGGGTGACGAGGATGAAATCCGGGCCGCCAGCTTCGCTGATCAATTGCAGATCGGGCAGTTGGCTGTTGGCGATACCTCGGCTGCTGCGCGGCGATATTCGAATGCCAGCATCGACCAGGATGCGCGTGCCGCCAATGTCGAGGAGTGTGCTGCTCGCGCCGACTTCATCCGCACCGCCCAGGAAGGTGACTTTCATAGGGTAGGGTCCATTTTGCTGTGATGGATTTATGAGGGATATAGTAGCACATCTCGTCAGTGTTGAGGACTGAGTGCCGAGTGCTGAGAAATGCGTCAACGCAAAGGCGCGAAGAGTGGAAGAAGAAAAGAAAGGACAACACAGAGGTGCAAAGGCCCAGAGAAAAATCGTAGGGACGCAGCATACTGCGTCCATTATATAGAAGGTCTCTAAAGGTATAAAAGGGTAATTAACGTGGAATAAAGGCTACAAAGGGCATATGGTCGCGTGCCAGTTGACGATAGCCATCCATCGAATTCGGCACCTCATAGCCAACGATATTCAGCAGGCCCTTGATTACATTGGGGTTATGTTCGACATAGCGCTGCATTTCGTCGGCGCTCTCATCGGGCGAGAGCAGTTTGGCATGGACAGCCAGCTTTTTGCCTGCTGTCTGGATAGTGACATCAGGATGGGCTTCCAGGTTGCGATACCAATGCGATTGCTTGCCGAAGCCGGAGCAGACATAGCGCGTATTGGTGGCAGGATCATAGCGGGCGACCTCGACCACGTTCTGGCGCGGCTGGCCACTTTTGCGTCCAATATGGTTGATGAGCATCATCCGTCCGGTCAGCAGCCAGCCCAGGTTAAAGCGATACAGCCAGATGGGAGCACGCCACAGCAGTCGCGACAGGCCAGTCGGGGATTTTACATTTTTAGTCATGATGGTTCCTCAAAGTTCATAGGCTTACGATAATAACTGACCACTTGGTAGATTATTCTGGTAAAAAAACTAGCGCACGGATTGCAAGATGATGCCGAGCATGGCATTCACCAGGGATTGCAAATCTGCTTCGCGAATGACGCTGACGACAATGGCACCTTCTATGCCGACCATCAGCGCCTGAGTCGTTTGTTGGACATCATGTGGACGAAACTCACCTCGGTCGATGCCTTGCTGGAAAATCGCCATAAGCGTGCGCTCGTACTGATCGTAGTAGCGCTGCAAATGGCCGCGAATGACGGGCGTACGCGCCGCCTGACTGTAAAACTCCATGAACATGCCATGCAACGGCTTCAACTTAGTGATTTCCTCAACCAGCGTTTGCAGATAGGCGCGCAGACGGTCCTCAGCGGGCAGGGGACTTTGTTCCAATGCGAGCAGCGCATCTGTATCCGCCTGGAAAACCTGCTCGGTGAGGGCAATTAAGATCGCATCTTTGCTGTCGAAGTAATGATAGATGGCCGCTTTGCTCAGATCACATTTGCTGGCGAGGTCATTCATCGAGGCCGCTTCGTAGCCCACCTGGCTGAAAAGCTCCAGGGCAGCCTGCAAAATCTGCGCTTTGCGTTCTTCACTGACATCCGGTCTGGGCATAGTAAAATAATCTACCGCTTGGTCGGTTATTATTTCGATCATATACCCGCAGCGATGCGGCTGTCAATAGGGCGGGTGAGAGCACCTTCATCAGGAAGAAACATCGGCTTAATGCTATTTAAGCTTATTTAGGGCACGGTTAACCACCGCAGGTGGATTGCGAATTATGGTGGTTATGTATGGCCTGCCAGCGCCCTGGATAGAGCGATTCCCTTATGAATTATCAGCAACTTACTCTGGTTAATTCCCAATCATTTGGGGGCGGTCTTTGTAGGGTATATGGATGGGCAGAGCAGTTCACTGTTTTTTTACAGTTTTTGAAAATGCAGTAAACCTGGACGATTTATCGTTACTGCATATGAGCAAATGAACACATTTGGAGGCAACAATGAACACCCGTATGAACCGCAAATCGACACTGATTATTCTCGTTGGGCTGATGGTAAGCTTGCTGACCGTCGTACCCGTATTCGCAGCAAATACCTCTGATGATCCGCTGCCACATTTTGACGATGGCCGCATCAACAACAGCGATGCTTCGCCAGTAGTGGTCTATGGTGATGGTGAAAGCCTGGAAATCTGGGCGCCGATGTACTCCTTCACCGATGAAAATGGCAACGCCGTCCTGCATTCTGACATCGTGCTGACCGTGACCGCTGAAGAAATCGCCGCTGTTCCAGCAGAGCCGGAAGAAAACACCCTGATTGCTGCCACCGACGACATGAGCGTCGCCGTCTACCGCCTGACGACGGGCGAGTACCAGATGATCGCCTCGACCTACAATGGCGAAACCTATGTGCTGGTCTTCCCCGAACTATACCCGGATGCGGGTTACGACTCCTGGTTTGTCAAATAACGCCTTTGCTCCCCATAACCGAGTAGGTTGTTCCCCAACATACTCCCCACCCGTTGTACAAAGAGCTGGATGCGAATCCGGCTCTTTTGTTTTTATCATGAGTGATATACCGAACCATCTTGTTTGACGGCGCTGCTGGGACTCGCCATACTTGGGGCAAATTATGGCTTCTGAGAAGGATGATTCAAGATGACGACTTTGATCACGACACTTGGCGAAAAAACGCTTGATGACCTGGGGCTGATTTTGCCGCATGAGCACCTGTTTGTGGACTTAAAGACCTGGGACCAGCCAGGATATGGTGAACAGGACGTTGACCAGGCTGTTGTGAAGATGCGGCCTGTCATGGAAAAGGCGATGGCAGCCGGTGTGACAGCCATCGTCGAGTGTTCCCCGACCGGGGTGGGGCGGCGCGTGGACATCGATAAAGCCATTAGCGAAGATGTGGGCCTGCCGGTTGTGGTGCCGACGGGCATCTACCGCGAACCCTGGATACCGCCCTGGGCGCATTATTCATCCGAGGACATGATTTACGAGTGGATGCTGAAGGAACTGACTGAAGGCATTGAGGAAACAGGCGTCCGCGCGGCATGGATCAAGCTGAGTGCGGGCGACGACGGTATGACCGAAACTGAGAAGAAGGTGCTGAGGGCAGCCGCGAGAGCCGCGAGCGAGACCAACGCCCTGATCGGCAGCCATACGATTCGTGGGCGGGTGGTGCTGGACCAACTCGCGATCATCGAGGAAGTGGGCTACACCGCGGATCGCTTCCTGTGGATTCATACTCAGGCGGACCCCGACAAAGTTCAGCGCATGGAGATCGCCAAGCGCGGCCTGTGGATGGAGTTCGACGCCATCCATGAATATGCCGACTGTGACGATGAATATCTGGCGGATACGCAGGCGCTGCTCGATGCGGGCTATGGCGATAAGCTGCTGTTGAGCCATGACCAGGGTTGGCATGATCTGACACAGGCGAACATCTTCACCCATGTGCCGAGCGTTTTTGTGCCCAAGATGCGGGCGGCAGGCATCAGCGAAGCGGAAATCGACCAACTGACGCGGGTGAATCCGTTTAAGGCGTTTGCTCGTTAATTCTTGTAAAAATATCGGTGGCAGATAGCGTGTTTACCTGATTTCTATGTTATTCCCTTAATAGGTCTTATTAGGGGGTGATCACATGGAAGCGATATTCCGCGATTTAGGCACGGCGATCTTTGACTTGCAGCTTGAATTGGCACTGACAGGACTGCTCGTTTTTGGGTTGTTTCTGTCTGGCTGGTGGCTAAGGCACTGGTCGTTTAACAAGCGGTTGAAAGCACAGCGGATTCACCATCAGGTGACACAGGAAAAAGCGACCGATGCCGCTAATTTCTGGCAGGGCATCAGCACCGAGCTTTTTGGTGCAGTGATTACAACTGTCTGCTTCGGCATTGTTTTGTTGATCTTCCAGCAATTCCAGGCGATCCAAAACCGCAAGGCTGAGTTGATATTGCAGATGGGGAGTCCCGATAACGGTTTCGCTGTGGAAGCTACGCGCCAGTTAGCGAGCCTGGGATGGTTGCAAGATGGTTCTGTGGAAGGGGCGTACTTGGTAAAAGCCAATCTGGCAGACGCAGACTTGAGCCAGGGCGACCTTAATGGGGTCGAAATGTCATATGCTCAGTTGATAGATGCGAAAATGCTGCAAGTTCAGTTGATGGGCGCTGATTTGACCTTTTCTAATTTTCAGGACGTTCGTATGTCCCGTGCCAACCTTGTTGGCGCAAATTTCCGCCTGGCTGACCTAAAAAATGTCATTTTGACGGGTTCCAATATGGAAAGAACCAATTTGAATGCGGCGAATCTAGAAGGGGCGACCCTTGCCGGTGTCAATTTGGACGGTGCGATCCTGACGAATGCGAATCTGCGCAATGTGCAGATAACACTGCCTCAGTGGGGGGATGCAATTTTTTCGCATGATACTTATCTGCCCGATAATAGTCGATATAATCCGTGGGATGATAGCGGTCTGGACCAGGTTTTGCGCTTTACCGACCCAACACATCCTGATTTTTGGGACCCGTGCATTGAGGTTGAGAATTATATGTGGTGTGACGACGAGGAGTGAGCACTATGCTCACTAACATACCTGAAAACCCCCAGCGTTGAGGGGATGCGCTGAAACCGTTTCTGTGCTATGCCTGTAACATCACTCACTGACAGCAGGGGAGAGCAGTCATGGTACAGGCCACACAAGAACCACGCGGATATTCCACGCAAGAGGCGAACGAAGCCAATAGGCAAACCTGGGAAGCCTTCAAGCGCAGATTCAACGAACAGCCGATTACCTATGGCGTGATTTTTGTGCTGATGGGTGTGCTGATCGGGGCGTTTCTGTTTGCTTACTCGCCCGAATGGGAAGCGGACAACCTGTTCAGCTATCTGACCAATTTTGCGACCGAGGGCCTTAGCGTGCTCATCACGATTTTCGTGTTAGATCGGTTCCAAGCAAAGCGTGCTCAGGAGCAGTTGAGGAAAGAATTGCTTGCTGATATTAAGTACGGCCACAATTCAGATGCTATCCGTGCCATTAATCGTTTGCGCATTTATGACGAGGATCATGGTTGGTACAGTGGCAAAGATAGCTTGCTAATTGGTGCGGAACTCGATAAGACGAACCTAGCAGGGGCGGTCCTTGGGCGTGCGAATCTGACTCAGGCAAATCTTGAAGATGCGGATCTGGAAGGTGCACGTATGCGTGAAGCTATTCTTGTAAATACAAATATGCAGGGAGCAAAACTGTCAAATGTTGGTTTAGCTTATTCCAATCTTACTGAAGCCAATCTCACTCAAGCTAAATTGCACAAATCTAATTTGCAGAAAGCCAATCTTGAGCGAGCAACTCTTTATTTAGCTGATTTAAGGCGAGTTGATTTGACTGAAGCTGATCTAAATAGAGCTGGCCTATTTCGCGCAAATCTAAAGGATGCAAATTTGGTGTGCGCGAATCTTGAGTGTGCAAACCTGGGGGCGAGCATTCTAGAAGGAGCCGATTTGTTTTGCACAAATCTTCGCGGAGCCATATTACTTGGAGCCAAATTCTCCTCCGATACGGTCCTTCCTGATGCTCAATACGTAGGTCGTGATCTAGAGGGAATACCTGTATTTGACAAATACTACGACCCCGAACTTGGCCCTGAACAGATGCAGCGTTATACAGATCCGACACATCCTGATTTTTGGGATCCATGTGTCGAGTTAGAAGAAAAGCCTTGGTACTGTGCGGATGCAAATAAGACTCCCCACTAGCAAACGGAGTAAAAGCGCATAGAATCGGGCGCTTGTTGGGCACGACATATCGTGCCCTGGACTTGGCATGCCAAGCCCCTACGTTGGTGTATATTCGTGGAAGTCGATCAGAAAGTAACCCATGTCCAGTGACCTGGTGAGTGAGAACGCGGCGGCGGCGCAGCCATCTGCCAGAAAGCAAAAAAGTCGCAAGTGGCTCATCCGGCTGGTGAGCATCGTCGTGACGGGGGCGCTGCTGCTGTTTTTGTTCAGCAAGCTGGACTGGCAGCGCCTGCTCGACATGCTGCGCGGCATCTCTCCGCTGGCGCTGGTTGGGGCACTGCTGGCTTATGGCTCGCAGAATTTCTTCCGAGCGATTCGCTTCCGGGTGCTGCTCGAACGGGATGCGCCGCTGCGTCTGCTGCTGCCGATCACGTTTTACCACAATTTTCTGGTGCGAGTATTGCCCTTTAAGCTGGGGGAGCTGTCGTACATTTTTCTGCTGCGCAGCCGCCTGAACATCAACCTCGAAACGAGCGTGAGCAGCTTATTTGGGGCGCGCATCCTCGAATTGATGATTATCGTGCTGATGACGACCATCGGCTTCATCCTCAGCAGTGGGCAGGCGCATGGTGACGCCGGCCTTTATCCGGTGCTGATTCCGCTGCTGTTTGTGGGGTGCCTGCTGATTTTGTATTTTGCCGGAGCGCTGCTGCGATTAGCGACGGGCATCACGCGCCGAGTTCTGGCACGGATTCTGCCGAACATGCCTCATCTGCTGACGCGCATTTTTGCCAAGCTGGATGATGTCGCCATCGCGATGGACAGTCTGCGCCAGCCACGACTGTTTGCCAAGGCGTTTCTGGTCAGCTTCGGCACATATGGTTCGGCGGTGGTGCTGAACTACATTATGCTGCGCAGCGTCGGCGTCGATGTGCCGATATTTGTGATGATTACCATCCTCAGCATGGGGCAGTTTGCCTCAGCGTTCCCGTTTTCAGTCAGCGGCTTTGGTGTGGTGGAAGGCGGCTGGGCGCTCGGTCTGCTGCTGTTCACGAATACGCCAACCGACGATGCGGTCGCGATTGGCTTTCTGCTGCACGGTTTTCAGGTCCTGGCAGCGACGATCTATGGTACGCTTGGCTATCTGGCGGTGCGGATGCAGCCGCCTGTTGAGGGAGAAGGGGAGTCCCATGCAGCTTGAGCAAATCAGAACGCGGATGCAGCATCAGGCGGCGATGATCCAGGCGTTGGTGGCCGGGGTCGATGCCGAACAAGCTCGCTGGAAACCATATGCCGATAGCTGGTCGATGCTGGAAGTCATGTGCCATCTGGTGGATGAAGAACGCGAGGATTTCCGCACGCGGCTGGATCATATTCTGACGCAGGCAGAAGGTATGCCGCCGGGGATTGATCCGCAGGGGTGGGTGATGTCACGCGGTTACAATCAGCGTGATTTTTCCGAGATGGTACGCCAGTTCGCTGGCGAGCGTGAGAAGTCGATTACGTATCTGTCTAGGCTGGAAAACCCCGATTGGGACCTGTCGATTTCGGGGCCGTGGGGCACGATTCACGCCGGGGATATGCTGCTTGCCTGGGCCAATCACGATTTGCTGCACCTGCGCCAACTGGTCGAATTGCAGTGGGCCTATGCTGGCACGACCCTTGCGCCCTATTCGCGGGATTATGCCGGGGAGTGGTAGCCAGACCCCCATCCTCAGTCCTTCCCCCGAAGGAGGAAGGATGCTTTTCTGCGACCGTCCTGGCCTGTAAAAGTCCCCTCTCCTTCGGGGAGGGGATTTAGGGGAGGGGTTCGCACAGCGACAGGTTATAGCGTTCGCGCTCCTGGCAGGTGAGGTCGCGCAGGTTGCGATCATGCTGAGCGAAGGCGATGATGCTATCGACGCTGCCATCCACGCGCCAGACAATCGCCAGCTCATCCTGGGCGGCGGAAATCGCCTCGGTGCCATCGGGCGTAAAGGCCACTTCCTGAATCCAGTTGGTGTGGCTGAGGTAGCGATGCACTTCTTCGCCCGTTGCGACGTCCCACAGGCGCACGGTCTGGTCGGTAGATGTCGTCAGCAGGGTGCGACCATCCGGCGAAAAGGCCAGGCCGAAGGTGTTATTGGTATGGCCGATGAACTGCCGAATTTCCTCGCCTGTTGCGACGTCCCAGAGGCGCACCGTATCGTCCCAGGAGGTGCTGGCGAGCATCGTGCCATCGGGGCTGAAAAGGACTTCGTTGACATCATCCGTGTGGCCGGAAAGGGTACGAACGGTTTCGCCCGTTTCCGTGTTCCACAGGCGGATGCTGCCGTCAGCCGATCCGGTGGCGATCAGGCTTTCATCGGGGCTGAAAACGGCGCTGTAGACGTCGCTTTCATGGCCGCTGAACACGCGGATGATCTGGCCGCTGTCGGTATCGTAGAGGATAGCCGTACGCTTGTAAGCAGTGGCATCACCGGAACCGCCAGCCGAAATGAAGCGACTGCCATCGGCGCTGAAATTGACATCGTACACACGTCCGGCATGGTCGCTGTAGGTGCGGACCTGTTCCCCGCTTTCGATATCCCACAGGATGATGCTGCCATCCCATCCGGCTGAGAGCAGGTGTTGGCCATCAGGATGAAAATCGAGGCTATCGACCGTATTGGTATGGCCTTCCAGGGTCGCGATAGTTTCGCCCGTGCTGATGTTCCACAGGTGGATGCTGGTATCCGTATTGGCACCTTCCACCAGACGCAGCGGACCACTGCCCGTAGCGGCCATGTCGCCATCGGGATGGATCGCCACCGACCACAGCCATTCGTCCTGACCATGATACTGACGCACAGCATCGCGGCGTTGCAAATCCCACAACCAGACGTCACTGGCGATACTGCGCTCGCTATCTACCGTGACCACGTTATCGCCTGCGTTACCCGTCCCCAGCAGCAGATATTCGCCATTGGGGCTGTATTCCAGCGTCAGGATGCGGTCCGGCAGGCCAGCGAAGGTGCGCATTTCCACACTGCGTCGGATGTCCCACAGGCGCACGACGCGATCCCAGGCAACGGTGGCCAGGGTGCCGCCATCCGGGCTGAAAGCGATGTCCGTGATGGGCGTGCTGTGACCAAATAAGCGGGCCGTTTCCACACCATTGACGACATCATAGAGGCGGGTGGTGCCGCCCAGGCTGTTATCCCAGACACCGAGGGCTATCGTCTGGCCATCGGGACTGTAAGCCAGTGTGCGCGGAAAACCGGAATTGGGCTGAATCGTGACGGTGCGACCGCCGTTCAGGCTCCACAGCCGGATAGTGCGATCAACGGCATCGTCGGCGGTATCGGCCAGCGTTTCATCGCCGCTGCTGGATGCAATCTGGTCGCCTTTTGGTGAGAATACCACGCGGAAAATTTCGCCCGTGTGGCCTTCAAATTCCTGAACGAGTTCGCCGGTGGCCGTATCCCAGAGTTTGATGATCTTGTCAGCGCCGCCAGTGACGATCTGGCTGCCATCGGGGCTGGTGTCCAGGCTGTGGATTGGCCCTTCGTGGGCAGCAATTTCGAGCGCCACATCGCCTGTTTCGATGTCAAAAAAGCGCAGTTGGCCATTGTTGAGGGCGACCGCTGCTATCGGCTCAGTCGGGTGGAGTACGACATCAAAGGCGAATATACCGTCGCCGAGGTTGATCTGCTGCAAGATGGTCTGGTCGTCTACTTGCCAGATGATGAGCTGGCCATCCAGGCCGACCGAAGCGCCCCGTTGGCCATCAGCGCTGAAGGCCACATTGAGGACGCTGCCTGTATGCAGGCTCATTCGGTAGCGCGGACCAGGGGCATAGGCTAAATCACCCAACACGCGCACGACTTCCGGCGCGTTATCATCCTGAACCTGTTCGGCTTCCAGCGCGAGGGCGAGCGCCAACTGCGGATCATTCTGGGCGGCGGCATTACGCGCATTGGCAGCCAAAGCGAGGCTGTTAGCAGTGTCGGCGCTGTCCTCGGCGATGACCTGGGCCTCGGTGGCGAGCTGGCTTTGTGTATAGGCAACGACGGCCATAATGCCACTGATGGCGGCGGCGATGGTCATGACGACGGCCAGAGCGCCTAAAAAGCGCCGCGACCGCTTTTCGAGGGTTTCTTCGTGGGCCTGACGCTGACGTTCAGCTTCCAGGCGGGCTTCGCGCTGCTCGACACTGGCCTGCAAAAAGGCGGCTTCATCCTGGTTAAGCACGATGTCGCTGGTGGCGGCCAGGTCTTCTAACTGCTGCAAGCGGATGCCTGTCGCCAGGAAACTGGGGTCATGATCAGCCTGGAGCCAGTCACGGGTGGCGCCGTTGAGCTGGCGCTGCAACCGCAGGACTTCACGCGATTCTTCCAGCCAGCCCCGCATGCGGTCCCACTGGCGGATGAGTGCCTCATGGGCGACTTCGACGGTGGCGTTGCGCGTCACCGGATCGCGGTCGAAGGTCATCAGGCGGTATTTGCCGAAGGTATCCAGCACGCGCTGAATGATGCCACGATCAGTCGTCAGCGACAGCAGCTCAGAAATGAGCACACGGCGGCGGGTGTCTTCGGTGCCATCGCCCAGTGTAACCAGCCGCAGGAAAATCTGGCGGGCGGCTTCGGCTTCGGCATCATCAAGTTGCGAATAGATTTCGTCGGCACGGCGGGCCAATGCGCCGGAGGTGCCGCCAATCTCCTGATACGTATTCAGGGTCATCATGCGGCCTGTGCGGCGCTCGAACAGTTCCGTCAGGGCATATTGCAGCAAGGGCAGGGCACCAGGCTGCATGCGCACATCTTTGATGATGGCATTGACCAGCCCGTTTTCCAGTTCCATATTGACCAGCCGGGCAGGCTCGACAATCGCTTCCTGTAGCTGGGAATTGCTCAACGGCAGGACCAGTTCGGTGCGCTGCCGGATGAGTTCACCAAAGTCGCCATAGAGCAGGGGACGGTCGTAAAAATCGGCGCGCAGGGTGATGATGATCGTCACCTGGCTGCGTTCGTCCTGGGCGGCGGCCATGACACTGTCGAGGAACAGCTTGCGGCGCTCCTCGTCATCGACCAGGGTAAAGACCTCCTCAAACTGGTCAATCAGCAGCAGAACGCGCGCTTCGCTGGTCGGCAGGATGCGCTTAATCGCCCGAACCAGACCGCGTTCGTCGCGGGTGAGGATGCCATGCAAATCCGGCACATCATTGGGCGCGATCTTGAGCAGGGCCGCTTCCAATTCTTCAAAGGGGTGCGTGCCGGGGACCATCTCGGTGATATACCAGGGTTCGTCGTTCAGGCGACTCTCACGCACGGCGGGCAGCAGTCCGGCTTTGATGACGCTGGATTTGCCGCTGCCGCTTGGCCCAACCACCGCCAGGAATTGTGAATTCGTCTGGCTGCTATCCAGGCGTTTGAGCAGGCGTTCGATCAGATCATTGCGACCGAAGAAATCTCCGGCGTCGGCTTGCTGGAAGGCGCGCAGGCCCTTATAGGGATTATATTTGGCGATGATCTCGGTCGCGCCATCGTTGACCAGCAGATTGAGGTCGATCTTCTGCGAAACGGTGGCATCACCGAGCAGGGCGGATTGCAGGGCGTAGGCAAATTCGATGGCGGTCTTGTAGCGCTTACTGAGGTCTTTGGCCGTCGCCTGCTGCAAAACCTCATCGACCTCGCCGCTGAGTTCGCTGCGCTGCTGACTGACATCCGGCAGCGGGTCGTTTAGCTGCTTGAACAGGACAGCCGCCGGGGTGCTTTCAATAAAGGGCTTGGTGCCCGTCAGAATTTCATAGGTCAGGATGCCGAGGGCGTAGATGTCGCTCTGGGCAGTGGCCCCCTCGCCACGAATCTGCTCTGGCGCCAGATAGGCGGGTGTGCCGAGCAGCATGTCTTTGGTGAGGGTCGTGTTCTGGACGAGGTCTTTGGCGATGCCGAAATCCGTCAGGTAGGCATTGCCTTCTTCATCGAGCAGAATGTTATCGGATTTGAGGTCGCGGTGGATGACATTGTGCCGATGGGCAAAGTCGAGGGCCGCTGCAATCTGGTTGATGAGGGCGATGGTTGGTTTGGCTTCCCAGGCGCCTTGCTCAGCCAGTGATTCGCGCAGGTTGCCGCCGCGCAGGTAGCGCATCACCAGATAGGCGCCGCTGGGGTCGCGCCAGTAATCGTACAGGGGCACGATATGCGGGTGCTCCAGATGGGCGACCAACTGCGCTTCGGTTTCAAAGCGCTGGATGAATTCCGGTCGGTTGGCATGCTCTGGCAGAATGACTTTTACGGCGACTTCGCGGTCGACATTGGATTGCAGGGCGCGATACACACTGCCGAATCCACCGACGCCGACCTGTTCTTTGATTTCATACGTGCGAATGACTTGTCCGCTTAGTTCTTGCATAAGTCTCTCATTGTGTGGTGAATAGGCCGCAACCGTATGCAGCGCGTTTGACGATGCCTCTCCGCACGTCCCCCGCGCCCATTATAACGTGGTTGGGGCATAACAGAAAAAGACCCCACCCATGTATCCCCTCCGCGAACGAGAGGGGACTTTTTTGTGCATCCAGATATGGCAGAAAGACACCGAGGAGGGGGGTTAAGTTAGCGTAAATTCTTCTCGTAGCACATGACCTGCACGCTGCCGACTGGCAGCAAGCCGCGTTGTTCATAGCCCAGACGGCTGTAAAAGGCCAGCAGCTATTATTAGGTGGGCTTATGCAGACAAACGTAAATTCTAACTAATCGTTACAAATCCGTTGTTGGCCTCAGCTAATTCAACGGCTTCAATAATGTTTGACGTGCTTCCTATCACCGTTTGTTCAGTCACGTTGGTTTCTTGCATAATGATAACTAGATTCTCTTGAATTATTTTTGCTTCCTGTTTCAGCCTACTCAATGCTTCGGGCGTGTTCACAACCAGATCGCCTGATTTAAGAGACGGCAGTATTTCGAGTCCTAAGCGACTCATGATGGGTGCACCCCACAATCTATGTCTAGTACCATATGTTCCGGCTAGATTCTTTCCTATACCGAGTTTCAAACGATATTTGTTACCACTTTCGTCGATACCCCATACTCCTATTGACAGAGACATTTCTCGTCCTTTCTTGTGTTATTACATCAGACATTTTGCCTCATCTCCGCTTCTATTCTTGCAAAAATCAGGGGGCTAAAGTCAAGATGTTAGCGTCCGAAAATTGGTATTTACAGACCCTTTATCTATATTTACCTGAAAGCAAGTTTTCAGACTCATTACTTAATCAATCTTGCTTTCGTTTCCTATGTTTGAACTCCAAATGTGTAGAGATATAGATTGTCACAATAAGCGAGATGACGATATTTATCAGCAAAGACAAAATCGTAACTAGAGGGTGTTATGCACTTTTGGGAAGAATGCTAAACTGAAGGCATGAGCGAACGAAAAGCCTATCCCAGCGATGTGAGTGATGAAGAATGGCTCTTTGTGGCCCCGTATCTGACGCTGATGCGCGAGGATGCACCGCAACGTCAGCATGACCTGCGCGAACTGTTCAATGGGGTGCGATATATCGTTCGGACAGGGGGATCATGGCGGATGATGCCGCATGATCTGCCACCGTGGGAAGCGGTGTACCAGCAACTACAGCGCTGGTTGAAAGCGGGTGTATTCGAGGCGATGGTGCATGACCTGCGCGAACTGATGCGGGTGGCGCAGGGACGTCTGGAACAGCCGAATGCGGTGATTCTGGACTCACGAACACTGCAATCCAGCCCGGAAAGCGGTGCCAGGGCAGGATATGACGGTGCCAAACGGCGCAAAGGCAGCAAAACGCACCTGGCAGTAGATACGCTGGGGCAACTGCTGGCGTTGATTGTGACTCCCGCCAATGAACAGGATCGGGCACAGGTTGAAGCCCTGGCCGCCGAAGTTCAGGCCGTTACCGGAGAGTCCGTTGAAGTGGCTTTTGTCGATCAGGGGTACACCGGTGAGGAAGCACAACAGGCCGCGCAAACGCACGGCCTGAGCTTGAAAGTGGTTAAGCTACCCTCAGCCAAAAAGGGCTTTATCCTGCTGCCCCGACGATGGGTCGTCGAACGCAGTTTTGGCTGGATGGCGCGCTTCCGACGACTGGCACGCGACTATGAACGCCTGCCAGAAACGCTTAAAGGCCTGCATTTTCTTGCTTTTGCCATGCTTCTGACCCACCGTTTTGTTCAAGGCATAGCTTTTTGCCTATGAAAGTGCATAACACGCTCTAGAAATCCTTCACCAAGACAATCGAAGCCACTACAGTTGGGTTGTGCTGGTATACTTGCAAGTATCCCCCAGACAATGACAGTGAGAACAAATAAAAGAGAAAAAAAATTGCAATATAGATAATCAACCGCAGCAAACCTATAGTAAGCTTATTAAACATATCAACGCTCCATACTTGTTCCACATGATGGCCATTCAGTACCTGGTGTAAATCCTGAATATGGAAATAAATCAGGGCATAATTCTGGCGAAATATAATCATGTTCTCCTGATTGCCAAACTCCGGGTATTTGAGATATGTAGAAAGCCCCGGATGTACTTTGGTCATCAATTACACTATTATCAGCCCACACACTTCTGCCATCCGCCGCGTGAAACGCTCCAGATGGTCTTGTATGCGGGTAGAAAGAGGGAAGTGCCTCAGAGCAAGGTTCACATTTTGATACATCAGGCTTCTGCCCAACGTTTGCCAGTTCCCAATCCCAAGAAACACGGTCTTGGACAAATGGAATTACAGCAAATGTATTAGAGCTAGAAGTTCTGATTTCATCACACAGATTTTGTGCAGATGTGATATTTTTAGTACTCAAGTATAGTCCAATACCTGCTGTTGCTATTTCGGCAACTCCTTTAAGTGCGTTTGCCGCAAATCGTGCTGCCAACCATAATAAATCTTGATTAATTGCGAGTTTACCACCGATATAACCGAACATAAGATTCCCTAATTCTGAACGGTCAATACATTTTCCACACATTGTAACACTACGTGTACACTCCCTTCCTGATGGACACTCACTATTGTTTCCATTTACAACAAAATTCATCCACTTATATGGTATCTGGCCTGCATAAGTCTTAAATTTGTCAAAAACAGTGTATATTTCTGCGCGTAGGCCTCCTATTATTGGATAATCAAATGTAGCTCTAACAGCCCACTCAGCATGAATGCGCATCTCCTCTAAATACCATTCAGTTACATCATATCCACAACAAAGTCGGTCACTTCCACATCCAGCAGCTTGATATGCTTCATTCAATCCCAATCTCTGTAACTCATCACACAAAGTGCGTTCGGAACACAACCCTAGAGGGTCTACTCGATTAGGTACATTGCCTTCAACCCAAGAATACCCATTGAAACCTGATAGTCATACGGGTGCCTCATCGGCCGGTTTTTGCAGGTTTTTTGACAGAATGTCCATAAATTTGCAGTATGATGGCTCTCTGAACCTCCATCCTCGGTCCTTCTCCCGAAGGAGGAAGGATGCCTTTGTAATCAGGTCGGTTGCGGGCATGAGCCGCCTCTCCTTCGGCGAGGGCTATTCGGGTTGGATCAGAGTTCGTAACAAATTCGCCACCAAAATGGAACGATTTTGGGCAGGCGAGTGTCTCTTTTGATAGAACGTTGGGGGACGATTGCATGTTAAACCATGATGCGGCGCCCACGCCGTACGATGAGCAGGACCCGGATTGGTCGCTCATGCGTGCAATGGCAGATGGCGATGTGCGCGCACTCAATGAAATTTACGCTCGCTATGGACCCATGTTATTGGGTTTCTTAAGCGCGCGTGCAGGAAACCAACAATTGGCAGAAGAACTGCTGCAAGATGTCATGTTAGCTGTATGGGATAATGCCGCGAAGTTTGAAGGGCGCAGTAAAGTCAAAACCTGGCTGCTGGTGATCGCTCGCAATCGGGCCATTAATGCGCACCGTCGCAAAAAGGTGCCCGTGATCGACATAAATGACGCCTTTGGACTATCGAGCGATGATACATCCCCGATGGACGCGGCTATTCGCGGCGATGTGCAGGATGCCGTTCGTGATGCCTTGCAGGAACTGCCAGAAGCGCAACGAGAGGTGCTCGTGCTGGTCTTTTATCATCAACTAACCGGGCCGGAAGTGGCGGAAGTGCTCGATATTTCCGTTGGGACGGTCAAGAGCCGCCTGCATCGGGCGAAAGAAGCATTGAAGGGCATCCTGAGTCAGCGAGGGCAGGTCCTATGACCCATCAAGACTGGCAGGAAATGATCCCATTCTATATTGCGCAGACGCTGTCGCCGGACGAAACAACGGCGCTGGAAGGGCATCTGGCGACCTGTGTCGTCTGTCGGCGCGAGGTCAATGAATGGCGGCAGGTGGCCAGTGCGGTCTGGTTTGAAGCTGATGACGCTGCCCAGAAATTGCCGCCGCTTTCCCAGGAAGTCTATAACCGCCTGCAATATCGGGATCGTCCGCCAGCGACGCGCTACAGCGCCAATCCGCCGCGACCCCGCGCCGCACAGCCGCAGTCGGCCATGCCGCCCAACCGCGTGATTCGTCCCGCTGGTGGGTTTCGTATTCCGCTGGCGGCTGCCGCTGCTGTAGTAGCCACGCTGCTGATCGGCGGCTTTATCCTCATGCTGAACAATACCAGGCCGGAACCCACAGAGGTGGCATCCGCGCCGTTGACGCAGGAAGCCCTTACGTTGAAGGCCGCTAATGTGACCGTCACACCGACGGCGACCGTAACGGCGACTGTCACACGCGATGAGGGTTTGGGCGTGATTGAGCGAACACCTGCGCCAGCGACCTTCACACCAATTGTCACGCCGACGCCGCTTGCACAACCGACGGCGATCCTGCCAGCGACGCAACGCCCCGTATCTACCAGCTTCCCGGACCCAACTCAGCCGACAGGTATCGGCGGTGGTGGTGGACTTGGTGGCGGGGCAGGGGAGGATTCCAACACCGGGCCGAGCATCGACGGGGTGGGCGATGAGTGCTACCTGGTCAGCTCGCAGACGATCAACGTCTATGAACAGGCCATGCGCGATTCGATTGTTGTGGGCCAGATGCTGGCGGGCGAGTCTCAGCGCAGTCTGGTGAAGTCGCAGTCCGGCTGGTATCAGGTCATTTTGCCGCCGACCTTCATTCGAGGCTGGGTTGATCCGCAGGATGTCCAGTTGATCGGCAATTGCAATGATCTATGGCTGCCATCGCCGACGCCGGTTTCGACGCCAACGCAGATTGCTTACCTGCCGATGCCGCAGCGCGCGGAAGCGGTGGTGCGCTTTGTCACCGAAGGGTACAGCCAACCCGCTTATGAGGCACCTTCAATAGCGACGCTGGCCGCAGGCAATCGCTATCCGGTGGTTGGCTTGGCCCAACTTGATGAAATCTGGTATCTGGTGCAGGTTGAGGATAGTCTGCAATTATGGTTGAGTGCGACGCAGGTCGAGATTGATTATCTGCTGCCGAATACGGCGGTCCCCGTCACGCCGCTGAGTTCGGATACGACGCCGACGCCAATGCCGATTGAGGCGATGGATTAGAAGCGGTTTTTCTGTCAAACCCCCTTCCTCATTCCTTCCCCCATGAGGTGGAAGGATGCCTTTGTCGGCAGTTCTGGCTCATGAAAGTCCCATTCTCTATACCGAGAAGGGACTTTTTCTTTTGCAGATGCTAATCGAGCGTTGTCATGCCAATGCCTTGCTCGCCAGCGAAGGAGTAGAGCAGGCAGCGTGTATCGCCTGCATCAAAAATGGCCGGATCGCGCAGTTGGTGGACTGGCACAGTGGCTAATCCGCGTATGGATGGCACAAGCGGTTGGTCGGCCCCTTCCCAACTTTCGACCGGACGCAGGACATCAACCGGAGCGCTTGCCTGCCACCTATACCAGTCCGCTGACTGCTTGATTTCCGAGCAGACGAGGCGTTCCGGGCAGTCGCCAACGACGGAATAGTAGACGCTGAGGGTGTCGCCATCGAGGGCGACGGCTGCATGCCGGAAATCGTCGTTGAATAGCTGCGGACCGACTTCAAAATGCAGGCCGCCATCAAGCGAACGAAAGATGATCCCTGGCATGCCGAGCGCATACCAGTGTGATTGCCACTGCCACACGCGGAAGTAAGACGTTCCCAGGACTTTGTCGTGCTCAACATTGAAGTGAATGCCATCTTTCGAGGTGGCGACGAGTGTGCGTTGATGGCCTACGATGGGGTACTTCTCGGCCAGGTGGTGCATGTTGTCCTGTTGCGGATCAACCGGACCA
Organism: Anaerolineaceae bacterium; assembly: GCA_020634165.1. Taxonomy (GTDB): domain Bacteria; phylum Chloroflexota; class Anaerolineae; order Aggregatilineales; family Phototrophicaceae; genus Phototrophicus. The sequence continues at coordinate 160,761 of JACKCF010000005.1, forward strand.
TGAAAATACATGCGGATTTCGCGCGTATTGTCCAATATATGCACATCGGGCGAGGCAATATGACCGAGGCAGGGGGTATCGTTCAGGTGGAGTGTGCCTGACTCATGAACAGTCCAGCCAGTATGCAGGTCGTCACTGTACGCCATCCGGATGAACTCACCGCTGTGATGGGCAAAATAGAGATAGTAGCGCCCTAATGGATTAGGTATCCAGTCGGGCACTTTGATGAGCGAGGGTCCGTTGATGTTGAAAATGCCATGTTCACGCGGAATGCCAGCGGTGTGGCTATCAAGCAGGCGGGAACGTTCTGACATCTAAAATGCGGGTGAGCAGACCTAGCTGCCCAGGAAAAAGCTGTACATCATCCGGTAGAACTCGACGGCGCTTTCCGGCAGGCGCTTCTGAGAATCCAGTTCACGGCCTAGGCGACTGCTGGGGTCGAGCGCACTGCGGTCGGCTTTGTCGAAAATGTGAATGATTAGCTCGGCAAGGCGCTGCCAATCGGCGGCCAGCTTATCGCGAATTTCGCGCATTTCCTCGCGTGGGAGCTGGCGCAGAATGCTATCCAACTCGCTCTTGAGGTCGCTGACGGCCATCACCACGCCATCGGACGGTTTCCACGTTTCCAGCATACTGCTGAGGAGTTCCGCGGCCAGCCCGACATGATTGGTCACTTCTTTGGTCTGGGACGCTTCCAGAATATCGTAGCCGCTGCCAGCGCGCAGTTTGAGGCGATAATACCGCCCCTGCGCCAGATAACCGCCAGCGGCGTGCAGTACATCGACGACGCTGCGCGGATCGGCTGTGCCCTTGAGGATCGTATCCGTATAACGTGTTCCTCGCTTGCTGTGGCGCTCGTAATCCTGGCCAATTGCGGCAATGGTTTCCGCGATTTTCTTGTAATCCTGGCCTAATTGGCGGCGCTCATCCAGGTTGAGGTTGCTGTACAGGGACTGCTTGTAGGTGCTCAGAACCCGATGTGAAGGATACAGTTCGTCATCTTCATAAAGCTGGGCGTGACTTTCCAGCACATCAGCGACCTGGCCCAATACTTCGGTGTAGATGGTCACATCGACGTTGCCCATGAACTGGCTGAAGCGGTAGGTGATGCCCAGTTGGTGCGCGCGCTGGCTGCCCAATTCCTTGCCAAAATATTCGACCACGCGCCGAGCGGCGACGTCATCGGCTATGCGGATGTACTGGCGCAGCATGTTATAGGCAATTGATTTATAGGCTTCGGTCTTCCACAGCATCTGGAAGGTCTTGTTGATGGCAGCGAGGCCCTCTTTGTTATCACGGGCGGCGGCGACATCGGGCATGAGGTTGGTAGCCGCATTGACGCCGGATGTGGCATCGTGATGGCCATAATAGCGAATCAGCGTGATGACGACTTCCGGCTGAATGACCTCTTTATACGCCTGCGATTCGTCAATTTGCTTGACGAGCCGCTGCGCCAGCCCCTTGAGTTCGGGAGCGAAACGGGTACTTTCCAGGGCACCCGCGGCAACGGCGATCATCGTCACGCCTTTGATGCCGTTCGCTTCCAGGCCGCGCAGGGCTTCGGGAACGGTTTCCGCGGGCAGCGGCGTCTTGGCGACGAATTCCTGCACCATGCGGATAAATTCGTACTGGCCCTCGCCAGGGTAAAGATCGCGCGATTGGTCGATCATGGCACGGGCGAGCAGATCATAGCGGCCCAATGCCAGCAGAATCTGCAAAATGTAGCGCGGCCCAGGCTGGATGAGGGCCAGCAACTGGTGGGCGTTTACAGCAGAAACGACCGTCGCCAGCATGACATTGTGTTCTTTGCCTTCGTCACTGAGCGCCAGCCGCAGCAGTTCCGCCAGGGCCGGGGTGTCGATCAGGTCCAGGCGCTGTTGATTGTAGGCCAGCTCGGTCAGGCGGCGCAGGGCAATCGGCTTGATGTTATTGCCAAGGGATTCGGCAGCCGTCACCAGCAGGGGCGCTTCCTGTTTGCCAGGTTTACGTAAGGCTTCCAGGTAGCGCGTGACGGGTCCGGTCAGGTGGCGGCGGAATGTGTCGCTTTCCATCAGGCGGTTGAACTGTTCATCGGGCAGGTGCATCATCGCCAATGCCAGCAGACGCACGCCCAGGTTGGCGTCATGCGAGGCCAGCGGTACCACTGTCTGAATGATCTGGGGCGTGTAGCGACCAATTTTCAGTTTAGGGTCGGCCTGACGCACGCCATCGAGGAAGGTGTTCAGACCTTCCGTATCCTGATTTGTGACCAGTTCCTGCATGGCGGCGATGGTCGATAGCTGCATGAGATTGACCCACTCTTCGCCATCAGGGCCATCATCGCGTGACATCCAGCGCGCCAATGTGTTGAACACGCGCGTTCCCTGGCTGCTCTGGATGGCTTCATCCAATTTGGAAACGACCATATTGGCGATGGATTCGTCTTTTTTAAGCAGGGGCGCGACCGGATCGGCCTGGTCCATTTCGTTCATGGCCAGGGCGAAGTTCACCAGATGCTCGGCGTAAGCGTATTGCAGTTCCGGCGTCAGGGTGGGGTCGTCTGCCAGCACGTCGGAAGCTTCCGCCAGATCGACGGGCATGTTATTGGTCAGGGCGTTATCCAGGCGCAGGCGCTTGGACGCATAGGCCAGGGCTTCGGCCAATTTGTCACCGGATCTAAAGCGCCAGCCCGCGACCTGCGTCAGACCATCGGCCTGCTGCAAGGCATGGGTGATATCCAGGCGCAGTTGGCTGGTAATGTAATGACTGTAATCGTCTTTGACTTCCGTACCGCTGACGCTGCGGTCATCCCATTTATAAATCAGGGCATCGCCAGGAGGCGCCTGATCCATGAAGCTGATCTGGGTGTTGATGCCGTCTTCAAGCTGGCGATAGGTGGCAAACGTCACACTAAAGCGCGTCGAAGAGGGCAGCAGCGTAACCAGGCCCTGCACGAACTCCGTGCGCGTTTTGGATGAGGTTGGCGCATTCATCACGATCAGCGGCACACCCTGCACAATCGCGCTCAGGAGCGGTTCCAGGTTGCGCGTGTTGTTGCCGGTATGGCTCATCAGGGTGAGGATGTCGTCGGTCTGGTCATCCAGGGTGCGCTGGGTATCGGTCGGCAGGTCCAGCGGCGGCTGAATATCCGCGATCATCTCGTAGGTTGGCAATTCTTCATCGAGCAGGGTGGCCAACAGGGACAGATTGCCCTGCAAATCGCGCAGGTTATCGCTGCTGAGGAAGATTAGGTGGCGCATTTCCTGTCCGGCGGCACCAATCCCGGATTGGACCATGATAAAGGGAGCCGCTTTACCACCGCGAACAATCGCCCAGGTTGACATGCTGGTGTTGGGACGGGCGGGGAGCATCGCAGAGCGGGTCGCCGCGCTGATCATGTCCTCGCTGACGTTGGCCGAGCGTGCGACAATGCGCCGCTCTCCGGTAGGCTCACCATAATGAACAAGCTGCCCATAGTAGAAATGTTCCAGAGATGCCATGAGGTGGAGCGTTCCTGTATTATCCCGGAAATAAGTATTACCAAACCGATTTCCGTTCATTATACCCTATTCTAAGAATGCGACATCTCTGTTACATGAAAGATTTCGACATAAAACGAACGACTTCGTTCGCAACCCTCTTGACAAATATCACTAAATGTATAAACTAAACATCAAGTATATATAGTTTGTATGGCGAACGGAGCATTCATGACGTATTCGCTGGCTTTTTCCCAGGCGATTATCGTGACGCTGTATGTGGCGGATAAAGTGGAGCAGGGCATGTTCGATTTTATCCCGACGACGCAGCTTTCCGATGATCTCAATATGTCACCATCCAGCACCAGTTCGATTTTGCGGCGGCTGAACAGGGCAGGGCTGATCGAAACGCGCGAAGGTGTCAAAGGTGGCGTTCGGCTGGCGGTGCCCTCAGCAGAGGTGACGGTGCTGGATATTTTCGATGCCATCGAGCAGAACAAGCCGTTGTTCCAGCAAAATGTGAAACTGCGCGTGACCGGACAAAAGCCAGATCGGGCGACGAAGGCGCTGATAGATGTATTCAGCGATGCCGAAGCTGCCATGAAGGCACGTCTACAGGCGACCACGATTGAAGATTTACGGGCAATTCTGAATGCCTGATGTCGAGTGTGGATTCCACCCCTAAATCCCCTCCCCATGAGGTGCGGGGACTTTTACCAAAGCTGAAAAGCCATCCAGGGGGCATCAAGGATTGAGGATAAGGGTACGGTTCTTAAGCGCATAGCGCTCTATTTTTTGCAAAAAACTACATATACGACATATATAGTTTAATTAGTATTTTTGCGAGGGTTGTTTATGGTGTTTGATGAAAAGGAGAAACGCATGCAACCTCTACGTTTTGTTCTGCGGATCGTGGGCATTGTTCAGATCGTGCTAGGCTTACTGTATTTGTTTGTGCCGCTGCCGTTCCTGGCTTTCATGGGGTCGTCGGTGACGCAGCCGGATATTGCCTATCCGCTGGGAATGCTGGCGGCGCGCTTCCTGGCCTATGGCATCGGCATGTTTTATATCGCTCGCGATCCTGAAAAACACATTTTTTGGATCAACAATATGATTTTGATACAGGTGGTTGATCTGGCGGTAGGTGTGTTTGCGACACTCGGCGGGGTGGTCGCGCTCAGTCACTCAGCGTTCCCGATGTTCAACGCGACCCTGATTATCATTCTGCTGCTGGTGCTGCGTCCGCGACATAATAGCTAAACGTGAAAAGTTCCTTTAACAATTCGGGCGCAGCCATGCTGCGCCCCTACGTTTATCATCAGTTGGCGCTATTTTTGCCAATCCTCGCGGAGCAGGCCGCAGAAGCCCGTATCAGTATATTCGTCATAGTTCTTTGCTTCGCAGACGCGATGCATATACTGCCGCCGGATGCCCTCGAAGGTCATTCCGGCTTTTTCCATCACGCGGCGGCTGGCTGGGTTACCTACAAAATAGCTGGCTTCGATGCGGTTCAGCCCCAAATCCTCGAAGACAAAGCGCACCATGCGTCGGGCGGCTTCGGTAGCGTAGCCCTGGCCCCAATACTCCTTGCCAACCCAATAGCCGATTTCCGCGCGGCTGTGACGCAGATTGGGGTGCGTGCCCATCATGCCAATCAGGTCGCCGCTGGTTTTGAGGTATAGCGCAAAGGTATAATCTTCGCCTGTGTCCCAACTGTCTGCGATGTGCTGAATGAAGTCTTCCGCCATGCTGACCTCATAAGGGTGGGGCATATTCAGTGTGGTTTTGGCGACATCCCAATCTCCGGCGAGGCTGGTGATTCGTAGCGCATCGCCTATGGTAGGCGGTCGCAACAGTAAACGGTCAGTTTCCAGAACGGTTGAGTAGATCATTTCCTTTTGCCTGTTGTCCTATCTCGGTCGATTGTGAACCTTTGTGAGCCAATAAAACCCGAAAATTGGCTATTTGTCAAGTGAGTCGGGCATCTGCCAAAATAGGCGTGTATAGGAATCACCAAGACTAAACTATACCATATAGTATATTTTTCAGGTTAAGGAGCACATATGCCGCAGGGAACGCATGACGCTGTACCCGATGACCGCAATGAAAATGTCCTGATCTATGTGAATGGTGCGCTGTTCCCCAGGCACGAGGCCAAGATTTCCGTGTTTGACAGCGGCTATCTGGTGGGGGATGGGGTATGGGAGGGCATCCGGCTGCATCGGGGCAAGCTGGTTTTCCTCGATGAACACCTCGACCGACTGTATCAGGGGGCTAAGGCCATCGCGATGGACATCGGCAAAACACGCGCTGAACTGACCGACGCCATGTACGGCGTGGTCCAGGCCAATGAGATGTACGATCATGTGCATCTACGGCTGATGATTACGCGCGGCATCAAGAAAACACCTTCGCAGGACCCGCGCCTGACGATCAGCCCGCCGACGATTGTCATCATCGCCGAACACAAGCAGGCCAATCCCACGACGACACAGACGGGCGTCACCCTGTTTACGTCAACAATTCGGCGTGGTTCACCGGATTACCTCGACCCTCGGCTGAACTGCCACAGCAAGCTGCATGAGGTTCAGGCGCTGGTGCAGGCATTGCAGGCCGGGGCGGATGAAGCGCTCATGCTGGATATTCACGGCTTTGTGAGCACCTGCAACGCGACCAACTTCTTCATCGTGCGCGGCGGGGAAGTATGGACCTCGACCGGGCAGTATTGCATGAACGGCATCACGCGCGGCAAAGTGATTGAGGTGTGCCAGGAAAATGGCATTCCCGTGTTCCAGAAGAACTTTTCGCTGACGGATGTTTACGATGCCGATGAAGCCTTTGTCACGGGCACCTTCGCCGGATTAATTCCGGTGCGGGCTGTTGATGGGCGCAGTATCGGCGATGGTCATTCGCAGCCGATGACAGACCATCTGCGCGAGCTATATCACGCGAAGATTGATGCGGCGGTAGGCTAGACCCCTCCTCTAAATCTCCTCCCCGTGATGGGAGTTGGTTGCGAGACGATGCGCTGCTCCGGAAAGAGAAGCGGCTTGGGGAGAATGGCCAAAACTAGCGGATCGCGTGTTCACGCATTTGGTCATAGAGCGGCATGCACTCATCGACCAGGGGCTGTAATTCCGGCGGAACAGGGGCGGGTTCAGCCAGCGGTGGCATGAATCCGGTTGATTGTTCGACGCTGGCGTACCAGTAGGGTGCCCAGTTGCCGTCGCTCTCACGCGGGCCTGGTGGCCAACTGAGCATGGCCTCATCGAACGGTACATCAACGGCAGCGCACAGCTTCGAGAGCACGTCTTGCGGATCGGCCAATACATCGGCGGAATCGATCACGGGTGGCGTTTCTTTGGTCATGGTCTGCACAAACGTGAACAGCTCATGCTGCTGGGGAATGCCCGTCTGGTCGATAGTCGGTGTACCCAGTACCTTCGCCAGCGAGACAATCACCTGGCCCGGATCGCGAATTAAGAAGCAGTTGGTGAGCTTCAGCATCCACTCACGGCCAATGTTGGGCAGCATGTGGTGAGTCATATGCTTCTGGTAATAAATGCTGATGCCATCCGGCAGGGGGCCTGTGAGCTGGTCAACGACCTCGCGCCAGTCAGTTGGGTAGGCGGCGATGACCTCCGCCGCGCCAGGGTGGGGCAGGCCTGTTTGCCGCAAATAGTGGGCGTAGAGCGGTTCATCATGAACGTGGGTGTCCGGTCGATTTTCCCAGGCGCGCATGAGCGCGGTGGAGATATTGCGCGGGCCGGACCACATGGCGATGCGGCGAAGGGTCGTCACGATGGGTGCTCCTGTGTGTCAAAGGGTGGGACTGGCGCAAGTATAGCGAAAATCGCTTGGTCTGCATGCGATTGGTAGCAGGAGGCGAATCGTACAGCTAAATCGTGCCTTTTGCTGCTAGTATGATGCTATGAATAAGACCAAGTCCAAACCTCACAGATATCGCACCCTCAAGGTCATTCTTGGGATTCTTATGACGGCAATTGCCATCGTGGTTATTGGCTACCTCGGACTTGTCTTTCTGTTGGTCAAGGCATTTGAAGGTCCCAATATGTTTTCAAATGGCTGCGACCCTCAGACACCGCAGTCTTTTGCAAGCATGGCACGGGTGACCTTGCCTGATAAGTTCAGTGATTTTGACTCTTATTGTTGGGGAATGCACGGCTGGTCGGCTGAAGCACGGTTTGAAATCGACCCTGATGATTTGGAGCCATTTGTTGCATCCACGAGTATTGACTTCACACAGTTGTCCGCAGAATTGCCGCAGAGAGTCAACGCCAGCTATATCCACCAGTCGAAGGGCATGATGAAATCATTCCTATATGGGTTCGCCGAAAGTAGCATGGACTGGTATGAGGAAATTGTTGTTGATACCAGTCGCCCAGACCGATGGGTTGTCTATTTCGTCGTATTGGCTGGCTGATGCGCAAGTTTTTGTTTTTTGCATCGCCAAAGTCCCTGTGATTGACCCTCTATTCAACTAACCTGGGCGACGGTCCCCGATAGCAAGCGCAGATGCGGTCCTGTTTGGCTGTGTTCATATTTGAACGGGCTGAGTTCGAGCAGATCAGATGCCAGCCTGGAGGTCTTTTCTAAGGCGATTTCACTCATTAATTGCCAGACCTCGACGCTATTTTGGGCATAGCAGCCCTTAAATGATCCTCCACGACAAAAATAATGCCAAAAAGGTGTCAAAATCCACCAAAAATTCAGTATGTCCGCACAGGTTTATTAAGGTTTTTAGAACCACGACATGTTAAATTACACATAACGAGGATATTTCATGGGGATATGAGTGCATAGGGCATTTTGGTAAGGCTGCCAGGATTGGTGACATGACAACGATTACGATTTTTGAAGATGGAACCGCCACACTCTTGTATCATTCCGATGAAAAGATTGTGCATCATATCTTCCACAGGGATGTAAAAGGGAACACATTTCGGTCGGTTTTGAACGCGGGGCTGGATGTTTTCCAGGAATTTAAGGCGTATAAGTGGTTGTCGGATGATCGTATGGCTGGCCCTCTTTCTCATGATGATTTGGAATGGGCGAGGACGGATTGGTTCCAGCGTGTAGCTGCCGAGGGTTGGAAATACTGGGCCTTGTTGCTCCCACGCGATGTGGATTCCATGCAGTTATCAAGAGAAACGGTCCATATCTGGCGCCCCTATGGCTTGAAGGTTATGTATTTTGCGGTCCCCAACGCCGCCTATTTGTGGTTAGCGAACCAGCACTAGGCGTTTTTCAGTATTTTCCCTCAAAATGTGATGATTTTTGGTAATCTCCAAGCGTTTGGAGAGGTATCAGCCTCATCTTCAAATTATACTAAACAGTATAGTTTAATCAGGAAGGTAAGATGAAACGGACGCGGGACAACTGGCTGAAAGGGTATGTTGCGCATAAGTGGCTAAAAAATGGCTTGTACTACGACTTCTGCCAGATATTGTTTACTAACTGTAACAAGTTTTCCGATGCATTCCAGACAAATTCGGAGAAATAAAGTAGCTCTGCATCACCAATCTTTTTTCGTCGATATATGTACTCAGATAATGGGTCCAATGGATGCTCATCTAGCATGTGTTTTGGCAGCAATGTAATCGCATAAAGTGCAATAGAATTCACTTCAGGATAGTCAGCATATTCGTGTCTGACGAAGCCGTAGCTAGCATGCAACAACGATATTAGATCAGTGAATAACGAATCAATAGTTCGGGCTAGATTTTGACTCGATGTATCTTGTAGACGATAGTGTGTATGGTCAATGTATATTGTCAACTCGTGTTTGTTTTTCGAGAAATGTTCTATTCTGACATCATTCTCATATCCAAGTGCAAGGCCGACATCAGCACCAGAAATGTGCCAAAGAGTAACCTGACCTTGGTGAAAACTCATAAACGATAGTAGGTCAGCTTCTGTTTCAAACTCGCGCAGGCCATCAGAATACACATGAATTGTTGAATCAGGGTTGTAGCTTAACCGAAAGCCATGTCTGAAAAAGATTTCAAGAATTGCGACGTTAAGATCACTTTTCGACATTTGGTGCAAATCGAAAATGAGCGTGTATTCCCAATCTGACCCCATTTGGCTTGATCCTTGGCATTCGATTTCTATGAAAAGTTTATAGGTAAATTACTTTTGTGTGTTTATAAAGAAATATACTAAACGGTATAGTTTAATCGAGAAGGCACGATGAAACGGACGCGGGACGACTGGCTGAAAGAAGGGGTACGTATCCTGGCGGAGGTGGGGCCAACGGCGCTGACCATCGACCTGCTATTGGTGCGGCTGCGCATGACCAAAGGCTCGTTCTATTACCATTTCCGCAGCTACGATGGTTACACTCGCGCGCTGTTGACCCACATCGAACAGCATGAAATTCCAGCAGTGGGGCAGGTCGCCGGGGAGAGTGATGTTCCGCGTCAGCAGATCGAAAGTGTGCTCGGATGGCTGCTCAATCACAATCCGGCGCTGGAAGCAGCCCTGCGTACATGGGCCAGTATTGACGATCATGCCAGTGTGACCCAGCAGCACATCGACCGCGAACGGCTCTTTGATCTGACGACACTCTGCGGCCAGTATTTGGGTGACGGCTCTGCGGGGCAGGGTATGGCCAATCTGCTGCTGGCGATGCTCATCGCTCGGCAGCAGGCAACCCCGCCGATGGCGGTTAAAGCAATGGTCGATGCGTTCCGGCAGGCGTATGGTTTGTGAGAAATGGTGGCCGCCTTAGAAACATCTAATCGTGCATTTTCTTCTTACGACGAATGATCTGATGCGCGTGATGGCGTACAAAAAGAAGATATACCACATCAAGTACGGGGATCATGAAAAATAGAATCCCTCTCAATACTTGCGAATGCAAAAACACATCTCCAAATGCCAGGACCGTATAGCACACCACTGGAAGATACAAAGAACCGCTGACTGACAGAAACGCAATAATATAAATATCTCTATAATTCAGGTTATCGTTATAATGAACGACCCGAAGCAATCTCGACCCGAAATGATATGCGCGTATTGATAGAGGGAAAGGTAGTTGTCGGCAAAACGCCTTTATTTGTTTGGATTGGAGATTGTAGCGGATGACATGACCTTGAACAATCCACCAGAAAGCCAGTTCTGAAGAGAAGAAAATCCAAAGAAGTGTGATACCTAAAAAGAAAAATGTGCCACATATAGGGAATAACAGTTGGAATAGTGAATCTGACACGGATGACTATCTTTTTCAGCAATTATATATACATACAATTCTACAAGTAATGTGTTCAAGAAGTATTGATTTTGAACTTTTCTTCGCTTTGACTATCGTATAGTTTGTGAGGGCGCATATTAAGAGCATACTAAAATAGAGCAGGGCAGGTCCTAAGCTATGGCATACTGTATATGTAACTAATTGATAACTGCTTTGTGAGTAACCCCCATCCTCGGTCCTTCCCCCATGAGGTGGAAGGATGCCTTTCTAATTACTATGCTTGCAGACGAATTCCCCTCACCTCATGGGGAGGGGAAACAGGGGTGGGGTTGATTGCGGCGAGTATCCCATTAAGCAACCCTATGAAGGAGGCTCTATGACCTGGCGAGATGCCACCGAAACCCTTTTAGCTCCGCTGATAACCAGCGAACGGGTCGGCCTGATTACCGACATGGACGGCACGCTGGCTCCGATTGTCCCCAATCCCGAAGATGCTTACCCAACCGACCGCAGCAAAGAACTGCTGGCCCAGCTCAGTGACCATCTGGCGCTGGTGGCGGCGGTCAGTGGCCGCCCAGTGGCCGACCTGCATGCACGGCTCGATCTGCCGGGGCTGGTTTACTCTGGCAATCACGGCCTGGAGCGCTGGGAGAATGATGCGGTGGCGGTTGCGCCGCTGGTGCGCGATTACACCGATGCGCTGCAACATGCCAAAATCGCTGTTGAAGCCATCGCGCCAGAGGGTGTGATGATCGAGGACAAGGGCGCGACACTATCGGTGCATTATCGCAATGCGGCTGTTCCGGCAGAGATCAACCTGCTATTTGAGCCGAAATTGCGCGACATCGCCGACAAGCACAATCTGCGCCTGTTCAGTGGCCGCAAAGTCTTTGAACTGCGCCCACCGCTGGATATCGACAAAGGCACGGTCTTTAAGCAGTTGGTAGAGGAATATGACCTGGACGCTGCTGTTTACATCGGTGACGATACGACCGATGCCGATGCCTTAAAAATGGCAGGCCAACTCCGCGACGAAGGTATCTGTCACGCAGTTGGCATGGGCGTTCAGTCCGATGATACGCCTTCGGTGGTTTTGATTTCCGCAGATTGCTTGGCGGCGGGCGTCGAAGGTGTGGAGGACTTTTTAGACTGGCTCTTGAAGGCGGTCATGGCGTCTTCGATCTGACTGCTGAACCAGGTGCGAACCCCGTTTTTACGTACGATATTTTCTAGCGCCTGTGCCCGTTTGGCGCGCTCGTCTAGCGGCATCGTTAGCGCTTCGTGCATCACCTGAGCAGTGCCGTAAATATCAAACGGCGAAACGGTCAGGGCTTGTTGGCCGAGTTCATAGAAGGCCCCAGCATGCTCGGATAAGACCAGAACGCCATCGCGCCCATTGACGAGTGTGCCTTCCTTGGCGACCAGATTCATGCCATCAGCGATGGGGTTAACCAACAGCACATCATAGAGCTGCATAGCAGCCAATGCACGATGATAGTTATTGCCGAGGATAATGCGCGATGGCTCCCAGAATTCATCGCTGTAGGCGGCATTAATCATGCCACTTTCGACCATGATGTCGCCCAGATAATCTTTGTATTCCTGCACATCCATGCGGCTGGGTACCAGCAGCGAGAGCATCTGCACTCTGCCATGATGTTCTGGGTGCTGATCCAGCAGGGTACGATAGGCTTGCAGCCCACGCAGAATATTCTTGCTTGGTTCGATGCGGTCAATGCGCAGAATGAGCTTGCGGTCGCCAATGAGGTTGATGACCTGACCTTTGTGCAGTCGGGTCTGTGGCTCCTGAATCATCTCGTCGATTTTTTCGACATCGACGCTGATGGGGTAGGCGTGGGCACCCACTTTGCGACCTTTATAGGTAATCGAATCTCGCGAGCCATACGAGTGGGCATCCGGCAGGTAGAAACGCGCGCACTGGACAAAATTAAAGGCATCGCGCTGCGTCTGGAAGCCGATGTTGTCGGAATCCAGCAAGCTGGAAATGAGCGTGTTACGCATCTGGCTAGGGAGGACGCGCCAGGCATCCGGGCCGGGCCAGGGGATATGCACAAAGGGCTGAATGTAGACATCGTGCCCCAGAAATTTGCGCAGGAAGTGCGGCACCAGATACAGGTGATAATCCTGCGGGAAGATGTAGACCGGACGGGATTTCTTCTTCAATTCCTGCTTGACGCTGTCGGCGATGACCTGCGCGAACTGGCGATTAATGGCGATGTAGCCATCTTTCCAGGCACTCCAGATATCGGCATCGATGCTTGGATCGCGCGGTGTGTTCCACATCTGGTGCTGAATGAACCACAGCAGCGGATTGGCGATGATGTTGTAATACTGGTGATAGGCATCTTCTTCTGTTATGACCATTTTCAGGTCGATGCCATCGACGTTTTCGATATTGTTCTGATGCTGACTGGCCCAGGCTTTGTCGTCCTCGCTGAGTGCATTTGCGACCCAGAGCACATCCAGGCGCTCTACAAGAGCAGCCAGTGCAGTGACCAGACCACCCGCTCCCCGACGGCTCGTAAATTGGCCTTCTTCGGTCTGTGAGAAGGCGTAAGGGCCACGATTTGACGCGATGACGATCAGCGGATTTTCTTCTTGTAGCAACGATTCAATCGCTGTATTGACCATTTATGGTGTCTCCATATGTATGGATTCTAACAACCACCATAACACAGCTACATTAAAGAACAGGAGAACAATTGCCGTGCTACTATCAGAAATGCCTAAAAAATAGGGGCACAAAAACAAATTAGGGGCATAATCTGGCAAAGTGCATTTACATACAGCATGTGGGATGGAGGCTAGACCGTGACGACTGAACTCATCCTGTTGGGAACAGGAACACCTAATTTGCACCCGTCGCGTTATCAATCCAGCCTGGTAATTATCGCGGAGGGCCAGCCGTATCTGGTGGATTGCGGCGGGGGGACCATGCAGCGCGTCTCCCGCGCGCGGGATCAGTTCCAACTGGATGCGCTCGATATGAAGCGGCTTACGCGCCTGTTCCTGACGCATCTGCATCCTGACCATACGACTGGCTTGCCGGATTTCCTGATAGCGCCCTGGGTGCTGGAGCGCGACGCTGTGGTCGAGGTCTACGGTCCACGCGGGACGACTCACCTTGTAGATGGCATCCTATCTGCTTATGAAATTGGCATCGCCGAGCACCGTGACGGTCTGGCTCCGATCAACAACCCTCTGTCCATCCAGACTGGGACCATCAGCGAGGGGCGGATTTATCAGGATGCTGCGCTCACGGTCGATGCCTTCCCGGCCTCGCATGGTGGCCTGGAAGCTTATTCTTTCAAATTCACGACAGCCGACAAAACCATCGTCGTTAGCGGCGATACCAGCCCAACAGAGGCCATGCTAGGCTTCGCCAAAGGCTGCGATGTGCTGGTGCATGAGGTTTATTCTGCGGAACGGCTCAAGCGGCGTCAGCCTGATTGGCAGCGTTATCACAGTCAGGTGCACACGTCGACGGAGCAGTTGGCTGAAATCGCCAATATAACTCGTCCCGATGTGCTGGTGATGGTCCATCAATTGTTCTGGGGGGCCTCCGAGGCGGAAATTCTGGCGGAGGTGACATCGCGCTATGATGGCGAAGTTATCTGCGGCCATGATTTGCAGCGAATACTTTGATCGACCCCTATCCTCCTGTCCTTTCCCCATGATGGGAAAGGATGCCTTTCTAACCTGTTTGGTCGCAAGCACAGGTCCCCTCACATCACGGGAGGAGATTTAGGGGTTTAAACAGGCAACGCAAGACCCCTATCCTCGGTCCTTTCCCCATGATGGGAAAGGATGCCTTGCTAAGTAACTTGATTGCTTTTGAAAGTCCCCTGCCATCATGGGCGGATTTAGGGGTTTAAACGGGTTATGCAAGACCCCTATCCTCGGTCCTTTCCCCATGATGGGAAAGGATGCCTTTCTAAGTAACTTGATTGCTTTTGTAAGTCTCCTCCCATCATGGGGAGGAGATTTAGAGGTGGGGTCTGGTTACTCCAAGGCCGCCATAATGGCATCAACAACGGCATCAATCGACTGTATGATTTGTTCGTTTGTGAAGCGCAGAACGCGAAACTCATTGGCTTCCAGCCAGTGCTGCCTTTGTTCATCGTAATCAATCTGCTGTCTGTGAATCTCACCGTCAACTTCGATGATGAGGCGCTTATTCAAGCAGACGAAATCCACAACGAAAGGTCCGATGGTATGCTGCCGTCTGAAGCGCTCGCCACGAGGCTGTCGATTGCGCAGATGTTGCCAAAGCGTTTTCTCTGCGGGGGTAGGTTCACGGCGCATTTCCTGTGCGACACCTTTGAGCTTTCGCCATTGCTTGGGTGACGAGTTGTAGGGGCGCGCTGGTTCATCGTCGCTCATCGCTTGGGCTTTCATGGGGCACTAGACCCCTATCCTCCTGTCCTTTCCCCATGATGGGAAAGGATGCCTTTCTATGTAATTTGATTGCTTTTGAAAGTCTCCTGCCATCATGGGGAGGAGATTTAGAGGTGGGGTTCTAATACTAGAAATATGATCCCTGAACCCCACTCGCCGCAATGCCGTATAAGAGTATCGCAGCAAGAATACACACAAGTATCAACATACAAGTCATAGCAATAGCCCATATAATGGCCCTTGAGTTGGATACTTCGCGCTTCTTTTTCATCGATAGAATTTAGTCCCCGCGCAGCTTGCGGATGTGCTGAAGATACTCCGGCACGTCAATGCCGGCGGTGCGGCAGGCGGCCTCATCAACGGCGATCATATCATCCCCCCAGACGATTTTGCCAATAGGGCGGCTGACGCCTTCTGCATGGTCGGGCGTGTCATCAGGGCTATCATAAAATTCGGTCAGGTCAATGACGGCTCCGGCGAAGTGCCAACCGACCGAAAAATAGACATCCGGCAGCACCGTGTTGGCATCGGGATTATAGAGCTTGGCGCGGGAATTTGGGCTGCGGCCATGATAATGATGGCGCGGGAATAACTCATACAGATTTTTGGTTGTGCCCGAAATGAGGGATTGGCCATCAATGATCGTGCGCTTGAGAGGGGCTACCGAAATCGCACAATCGAATTCCTGAACATAGGCTGGGGCCAGCAAATCATCATATTTTGCGGGCTGTGGAGAGGTATTCAGGTAGCGCGTTAGCACCAGTTCTTCGCTGTCGCTGACGCGCATTTCGCGGTCGAGGATGTCGATCAGGCCGTGCTGCTCAAAACGCTCGTGAATCGTACCATCGCCGGTTATGCCATCCACGATGAGGATGCGGCCAACCGGACTGGCTCGGCGCAGACCACGCAGTACCGCCGCCAGCACCGGCAAACTGACTGTTGCGGGGTGGCCGGCTTCGTAAGCCATGCTGACCTTCACCAGGATGCGCGGCGCGTTAAAGGCGGCATCCGGCGGGGTGTAGACGAAACTGCTGCTGTTGGCGGTTTTGATGCTGGCGAGGTCGGCGAGCTTGCCCAAGACTGTGCTCCTAATGTGACATCTTGCTTTTCAGAATATAGACCCCCATCCTCGGTCCTTCCCCCGAAGGAGGAAGGATGCCTTTCTTGTTGACAAGCGAGTTTCTGCAAATCCCCTCTCCTTCGGGGAGGGGATACAGGGGAGGGGTTCATTCAGAGATGTAAATACGCCGCTCAGTCTACCAAACGAAGCCGAACGTGGGCAGGGCGGTCGAGTCACTCCAGCAGGGCGAAGGCGCGTACCGGGAAGGTACCCAAGTTCTGCACTTTGACGGGAACAGCGTAAAACTTAAAGGGCGTGTTCGCTGGAATGCTGGCCAGATTGGTCATGTGCTCCACGATGAGGATATCCGCGCCGAGCAGGATGGTATGCACGGGGCGCGTGCCATTGTCGATGCTGTCGATATTGAGCGAGTCGATGCCGACCATACGCACTCCTAGGGAACGCAGGCACTCGGCGGCGTCCTGCGTCAGATAGGGATGGCCCTCGAAATAGTGGTCCGTCTTCCAGAGACGGGACCAATCCGTGCGTACGATGACCGCTTTCCCGACCAGGTCCAAACCGTCGAAGTAGCTGACATCCACCGCGCGGCCCGTCATGTGGCTGGCATCGACCAGCACGCCATCCAGGTGCGCGACCTGTTGCAGCGATAGTTCAGACAGGTCTTTGCCGTCGCTGTAGCGATGAAAAGGCGAATCAACATACGTGCCGGTATTGGCGACCATTTCGATTTTGCCAATCTGGAACTCGGTGCCATCGGCATAATGGGAGCGGGAATCTTCGCGGCTCATATAGTCGCAGATGATGGGGGCGGGCAGGCCGCGATAAGTGACCATGCCATCTTCAACTGTATGGCTGAGGTCGATGAGCTTGGGGTGGGACATCGTGAAGCGTCCTTTTTCTGAGCCGTCGTTGGGCCATGAGTATAGCAAAACTCGCCGCAAACGCCGTGTTTTGAGAGGATGTTCCGATTACATGCATGTGATCATGAAAAAACGGACATACAGAAATCGCGGATTTGCCGTTATGATGAAAACGACGCTTTTTGTAAGATCTAGAAAATTGGGAAGTTGATCCTGCTATGCACGGCAATAACCACGATAAAACGCAGGAAGTGCCGATGAGCGGCAATCAGTGGCAGAGCGATACGGCGCGCTGGACGTCGAATGCCTATCAGGTGCAGTTTGACACTGTGCAGTATTTACAGTCGAACGAAGATGACGAATCGTTCCGTATGAGTGCCTGGGGGATGTCCCATCGTCTGCGTCTGCTGCTCGGCGATTATCGTGATGACGAAATTCGTTCCGCGACGGAATGGCTGGCCAATCATCAGAATATGATCGTGGCGGATATGCTGGAAGATATGGCGCTGCATTCGTTCCGCCAGGGCGAAACCATGCCGCCGCTGCATACGCTGTTCATAGCCGTGGAAACGGATTTGTTCCTGCCGCGCGGCCTAAAGATCAATGTGAGCTGTATCACCAACATGGTCCCAGATGATGACAGCGATGACAGCGTGGATAAGTTTGTGGCAGTGCTGGACCCTAGCGAAGCCCATCTTTATGTGATGGAACGTTCAGAGTCCTACACGCCGCCGCGTACCCAATACCTGCATTAGCGGGCAGATTTTCACGTAAATTGGGTTATAAAAAGCAAACCTTGAATCGGCAACTCGCCGATTTTTGCTTTTTATTTGTTAGAGAATCGTATAGATGGGGCTACTTTAGTCCTGTTTTGGGTATTCTGCCCGTAAAAACACCATAAAGAATTAAGAAGAATAAAGATTGACACACGAAAATCGTGTTATATTAGCAGTGTCGGACCATTATTCTGACAAATCATTCTCAATCATTTTGTTCCAAAGAGGTAATCATCATGTTGTATCGTCCCCAAAATGAAGAAGGCCAAGGTCTGGTTGAATATGCTCTGATCCTGGTCCTGGTCGCCGTTGTCGTTATCGTCGTTCTGACACTGCTTGGCCCAGCCATTGGTGAAGTTTTCAGTGACATTCTGGCAGCTTTCGGCGGCTAGTAGCCACCCAAGCACCAAAAAAGAAAAGCGGCCCATCGGGCCGCTTTTTGCTTTCCATCATTGTGTGAACCGAATATCCACACGCATCAAGAACGACGCCTGAGAGCAACAGCACCCAGGCCGAGCGCCATCATCACCCCGGCAAGCGCACCTACGAGCAGGATCACCTGACGCGAAAGGGGCGTTTCACCAGTCTGGGGCATTTCCGTGACGCTTACGACATGCGCCGTATCCTGGCCAGGGTACGGCCGACCGGGCTGGCCCAGCACTGCCAGATTGACGATGGTGAAGGGCGGTACCACGCTGGGTCGGATGCGCGTCACAATGGTGATGTTGACCGATTGGCCTGGTGCCAGCGAGCCAATCAGGAATGTGACGGTCTGGCCACTGAAATTGGCGGCACCCGCATCGGACGAAACGGACAGGATTTCCAACTCATTCGGTACAACATCGGTGAAGCCGACGTCGGGCACCGCTACGCTATTGGGATTGCTGACGACCACTGTCCATGTCACGACGTCACCAGCCTGGGCAAAGGCACGATCTACCTCTTTGCGGATGATTGGCATTGGCGAGCCAGGGACGACCGTCCCCTGCGGAACGACTGTTCCAGGCGTTCCAGGTGTATTGGTGACAGGTGTCATTTGTGTGGGCGTATCGGAAGGCGTCGGCGTATTGGTTGGCGTGACACCTGGCGGCAGAGTCGGTGTCTCAGATGGTGTCGGTGTCTCAGTTGGTGTTGGCGTATCGGTTGGTGTCGGCGTGGGCGTATTGGCCTGCTGCGGAACCGGATACACGCGAATGACCGTACCGAGCAGGTCACCACTCATACCCATTGTGAGTAAGTTTGCAGTAGATTCCGGCGTGGAATGCGCCTGAATGCAAATGAAGGTTTCGCCTGGGGCGATAACAATATCGGTGCGCCTATCCAGAAGGTCCCATTCCTGGCCCAGGCTGGACACCCATATGCTGTTTGGTGGGAAGTTCTGCGCACTGGGGTTATTGGCTATCACGCCAGTAGGTCGCTGCGGATTGGCTTCTGCTGGTGGTGTGCCGGTGCCGGTCAACCAGTACAGGATATGACCACGGAAGGGCGCGACCGCATTGGCCTGACCACCAAAGACACCGTTGATGTGCGCATAACGTGGGAATGCTTCCGGCGCGAAGGTACTACATAGGGCATTGGAGTAGGCACCCATGCCAGGCGGGTTTTCCCAGAACCACCAATCCAGGCCAGCATAATAGGCCAGATCAGTAACAAGTGGAAATTCCGGGCATTCATAAACCACGCTGATGCCAACACCGTAGGTTTCCGCATTGTTGTGTGGTTCCGGCGGAATATCAAAATTCTGAATATTGAACGTGTTGTTGCCGACTTGCCAGTTGGCGATGAAGAACGCCGTCACATCCGCGATGGAACTGCCACGATGGTAAAGCCTGTTGCTCAGGCCATCATGGACCGCCAAATAATCGCTGGTGGATGAAATGACCTGGCTAGGGTTGCCATTCATGCTTACGTCGATCTGGGTATCAAAGGTAGGATTGGTGGTATCACCTGGCAAGGAACGCCAGCGCGTGTACCACTTCATGATGGCGCCGCGAATGGTTGGTGGCCCCGCTGTACAGGAGGGCACATTGATCGTAAAACTACCATTTACATTATTTGGAAAGAAGGACAAACCGCCGCTGACCACATCGGTATTGCCAGGGTACGATTGGTAAAGCGTCAGAGGCTCATCGAAACCTACGAATTGTGCTTCTACTGAAGAAACACGGGTACCTAAAATTGCGATTAACACAACCATCAAGCTGGTGACGGCCCACCACGACTTCAGGGATTTCATAGATAAATCCCTTCCCCCATCACATTGGACAGAATCAACTGGTTTTCTTTGTAATGTATTGTAAAGGTTACAAACATGTATTGTAGCACCAGGCAGCAAATCGTGCGATAGGCCCTTTGGAGGGGGTGGAGCCACACGATTTACGCAGGTACCCCCATTAGTTTTTTGCAGGTGCGTTGTCAAAGTAATGTGTGCAGAATAGGAACTTGTTGGACAATCTTTGTTCTACGTAGTAATACGCGGGTCTTTTACCGTAATTTAATTGATTTGAATAATATCGTTTATCAACATCTTAACTTTTTCCTCACGAATCTGGTTGTAAAGTTAATTGGGGTCACCTAAGATAAACACATACAACCACTCACGACGCCGATATGGGCAATGCCCCTCGCTCACGATACGAGTAAAGGTTCGTAATGAACAGATTCAGCCGCTTCATTATCTATATCACGCTTGATATAGTGCTCACGGTAGTCGCTTATTCCTCCGCTTATTCCATCCGCCTGTTGACCGCTTACATCGATTACAGTTATACGCTTCCTTATGTATTGCTCTATGCGAGCCTGTTCGTCCTGGGATTATGGTCATTTGGTACATACAAACGCATCTGGTCCCAGACCAGCGGCCATGAAATCACACTGATTATTAAATCGCTGATTGTCCCGCTGGTGATTACGACCTTCCTGAACGCCGGTGTTGTTCCGCGGCCACTGCCCTGGAGCGTGTACATCGTCGGCACCATGCTGACGATTGCCGGTATGATTGCTGTGCGCTATCGTTCGCGCCTGCTCGATGGCTTGACGTGGCGCTGGCATGCGATCTGGAAGGGCGAATTCCCGGAAATTGATAGCGAACGTGTCCTGGTTGTTGGGGCAGGCCGCAGTGGCCGGATGGCTGCATGGCGGTTGCAGCGCGACTTCGTTGACAAGCATATGCGCGTGATCGGGTTCGCGGATGATGATGCCCACAAGCAGGGCCTGTATGTTGAAAACCGGCCCGTCCTGGGCACGACCGAAGCGATCCCACAGATTGTAAAAGACCACCAGATTTCGCTCATCGTGTTTGCGATCCACAATATTGATGGCGAAAGATTCCGCCGTGTCCTGACCGCCTGCGAAGAGACCAATACCCGCATCAAGGTCATGCCGGACTTTGAGCAGATGTTAGCGACGACGGCTCACAGCCAGTTGCTGCGCGATGTGCTGCCGGAGGACCTCATCGGTCGCGGTATGGTGACTCGTCATCATGCCATCAGCATGAAGCCCGTGATGGGGAAAGTGGTGCTGGTGACAGGTGCGGCAGGTTCCATCGGCAGCGAAATTTCGCGTCAGATGGCGACGTATGAACCGACCAAGCTGCTGCTGCTGGATAATAACGAAAGCGGCCTGTACGATCTGGCGCTGGACCTGAAAGCCGCCCAGCCCGATGTCGATATCGAGACGATCCTGGCTGATGTGACCCAGGTGGGACGGGTTCGCGATATTTTTGAAGAGTATCGCCCGCAGGTCGTTTATCATGCGGCGGCATACAAGCATGTTCCGATGTGCCAGAAATATCCGAACGAAGCCGTGCGTGTGAACATCGGCGGCACGTATTACGTCGCGGAAGCGGCCAATGACTTTGAAGCGGAACGTTTTGTGCTCATCAGCACAGACAAAGCTGTCGAGCCGACCAATGTGATGGGGGCTTCCAAACGCCTGTGTGAACTGGTCGTACATTCAATGGCGCAGCAGAGCAAAGGCACCAAGTTTACGGCAGTGCGATTTGGCAATGTACTCAGCAGTCGCGGCAGCGTTGTGCCGATCTTCGAGCGCCAGATTGAACGCGGCGGTCCGGTGACAGTCACCCACAAAGACATGATGCGCTTCTTCATGAGCATCCCGGAAGCAGCCAATCTGGTGATCCATGCGGCCTGTATGACCATCAGCGACGACATTTTTGTGCTGCGTATGGGCGAAGAAGTTCGCATCCTGGATGTGGCCGAGCGCTTGATCCGTCTGCGTGGCTTGCGGCCCTATGTCGATATCCCGATCAATTTCACGGGTATCCGCCCTGGCGAAAAGCTGAACGAAGTGCTGCAATACGACGATGAAGAACTGCTTGATACCGACCACCCAGGCATCACCAAACTGGCGCACTGGTCGTATGAAGGCGAAACGGTGAGCTTCCTACAGAAGCTGAGTCTGCTGCTTGATAGTGGTGTGCGTAGTGAGGAACTCGCCCTGCAAGAGCTGTTGACGCTATCGACAGACCCCAGAGTGATGGATCAAAGCGATACCGAAAGCACCAAACCGCCTGTTTAAACAGGCGGTTTTTTCTATCACATCCTCCTGTTGAATTTCCAGAATCGAATCGCCAGATAAGCGGACAATGGCGGCGTTGGCCGTCATTTTGTTTTCAGAGTGGTGTATGGCCCACTGCCGGAATTGCGACTTGCCCAATCCGGTGTAGCATTTATGCTATAGACCTTGCTCATTCTTACATGGATGGTCCATGTCGTCACTGATTGCGGAAACGCGCAAAACCCCCTGGAAAGCGGTCAATGAAATCAACCGCTATTTGCTGCTGCCGCGCCTGCGCTTGATGTTCGCGCTGGCAGGCGTCGACTGGGGGCAGGGCTGGCGGTTGTATGGCGCGCCGCGTATTCAGCGCCACCGAGAAAGCGTCATGCACTTTGGCGACCATATGGAACTGCGCAGTTCCCCGGCCAGCAATCCGCTGGGTGTTAACCACCGAGTGGGCCTGTGTACCTGGCTGCCAGGGGCCGAGCTAATCGTCGGCGATCATTTCGGCATGACAGGCGGCTCCATTGTGGCGGCACAGTCGGTGCGGATTGGCAACCGCGTCATGATCGGGGCCAATACGGTCATTGCCGATACGGACTTCCACCCGCTGGATGCGGCTACACGTGCGAACGCGCCGCATCTGGGGGCGAATAAGCCGATTGTCATTGGTGATGATGTGTTCATCGGGATGCAGTGCCTCATCCTTAAGGGCACGACTATCGGCGCGGGTAGTGTGATTGGCGCGGGCAGTGTCGTTTCCGGGGAGATTCCGGCGGGGGTGATTGCAGCAGGCAATCCGGCGAGGGTGATTCGCTCTCTTGATGAGGGGTGATGTTGTCTACCTATTGGTGTAGCTTCGTGTATATGGTATCGTTCGTAAGCCATAGTATTTTTATGCTTGATTCACCAAGGCCATGCTATGCTGGCATGTAATTGCCAGTTAGAAGGCGCCACAAGGCGTATGTCCCTATGACCAATCCCAACCGACCATCTACAGGCCGATCCGTTCAGCCTGATCCACTCAGAAGTCGTGATGATGTCCCCGATCTGGACCAGTTAATTGCCAATGCCGGGACGGCGGAAAGCATCACTTCACAGGAAAAGCCACAGCGCACGAAAGTGAGACGCCGCAGCCGTCGCGACCGGACGCCCTGGCAAAAGTTCTGGCGGCGGGTGCGTAAGCGTACCAGCCCGCTGACGATCATTGTCGGCATTGTGGCTGTGATCGTGGTGGTTGTAGTTGGCTTGTCCGTGCTGCTGGCGGATGCCTCCAACCAGTTATCGAACTCCTGGGCCAGCCTCAACCGTGTGATGAACAGCGTCCGCAATACACCGGGCACGGAACTGACGCTGTCTGATTTTGAGCGCCTGCGCCTGAGCGTTACAGACCTGTCTGATCGCCTCGCGCTTACCAAGGGCCGCGCGGGTTTATTGTCACTGGTCGCGGGTTTCAATTCCGACCTGCGTGTGACGCTCGACATGCTGAATATCGCCCATGATCTGTCACAGGCGACGGATAACCTGCTGCTGGGCCTGCAACCGACGCTGTTCTTCATGGTTTCCGGCGAGGAAGAAGAATCGGTCGCGACGGGCATTTCCTCCGGCGAGCGCCTGGTTGAACTGCTGGAAGTCGGTCGTGGGCGCATGATCGCGGCCAATGAGGCGCTGGCCCGTGCCAAAGCTGGACTGGATACCATGTCGCTGGACGGGGTATCGCCAGGGTTGCTGCTGAATGTGGAAGAAATGCGGCTGGTCTATACTGAGGTCAGCGACATCAATGCGCTGCTTTCCCAGGCGCCGGAACTGCTGACGGCGGTTTTTGGCCTGGAAGGGCAGAAGAATTATCTGGTGCTTTCCCAGAACAACGATGAAATCCGGCCATCGGGCGGCTTCATCGGGACCTACGGCTGGTTCGTGGTGCGGAATGGGCGCATCACGGATTTCGATTATCGTTCCTCCACGCCGACCAGCCCGAACCCGCCGCCGGACAGCTTTTTGGAGACATTTACGCTGCCGGATTGGTGGATCAACTTCCAGAACCCGATTTATGCTGCCTGGGATGGCAGTTGGTCGCCGGACTTCCGTGTGACCGCCGACATGGCGGCACGGTACTACAACGCCGGTAATAACCCGCAGTCGCCTGTGGATGGTGTCATCGCGCTGGATGTCAGCGCTTTTGAACTGCTGCTGGGCGCGCTGGGTGAGGTTGATGTGCCTTCGTATAACGTTCGCGTCGATGAAGGCAACTTCCGCGATGTGATCTATGACATTCGTGAAGAGAGCACCCATAAGGAATTTTTGGCGGAACTGTACAACCAGATTTTCGCGGCTTGGCAGGATGTTGACCAGGAAAATTCCGAGGCGGTTTTGGGCGCACTGCTGGAAGCGCTCCAGGGCAAGCACCTGATGGTCGCTTTCACCGACCCACAGTTGAACGACCTGATCAGCACGCTCGGTTGGTCCGGCGCACAGACCCCGCCCGACAGCGACTATATCATGGTGGTCGATGCCAACCTGGGCAATAAGTCCAATAGTTCCGTGCTGCGCGGCCTGACCTATGACGTGCTGCTGAATCCCGATGGCAGTGCCGATGGCCGTCTGAGCATTGGGTATGCTTACTTTGATTCAGTCGCCGCGCAGGACCCGGCTGTGGATGCACGTTTTCATGGTCCATTGAATTATCGCAGCCTGGTGCAGCTCTATCTGCCGCCAGGGACGACCATCACGCAGCAGAATGATCTGCCACGCCTGACGCAGGTCGATAACGATACTTATGCACAGTTTGTGTCGCGCATCGCCGTCGATTACGATACCTCTGAGCGCTACCAGTTGTCGTATCACGTGCCGAATGTCTCCGACGCGATTGGCCAGTATCAACGCTATCGCCTGGTGCTCCAAAAGCAGCCCGGGATGCGCCCCAGCGACGTCAACGTACAGATTCAACTGCCAGAAGGCGCTTCGCTCGTTTCCACGCAGCCGCAGTCCGATGCGACCTACAGCCTGGAACGGACCGTGCTTGACTTCCGCTTTGTGATGGATTCCGATATCGAGATTGAGATTATCTACTCACAGTAGAACAACAGCCTGTATAACGAAAAAGCGGCCAATCGGTCGCTTTTTTTATGTTCTGCTCGCGATGATTTTGTCGATCCGTGCGGCGATGCGTCTGGCGGCATCATCCAGCGTCACTAGATGGAAGGCCGAGCCAATCTTTACCCATAATAGAATCATCTGCGGATCAAGCGTCGCCACTGCTGAACAAAGTGGCTCGATGCTGGCTCTTAACTGCTCGGTGAGCTTATCCCAGGGCTGAAGCTGAAGTTCGGCGATCAAAGACTGGAGATAGGGGGCTTTTTCGTTGTGTACGGCCAGAGGGCGTTTTTTGCGGTGGTTGATCTGGGCGACGTAGGCGATATGCAGGGCGATAGTTTCCGCCAGTTGGCCCTTATGGGCGTCATGTTCGGCAGGTGGCAGGCCGTTAATGGCTTCCGAAAATTGCAGCAGGCTCTTGCGCAGATTTTCGGCTTCGGCATGCGGCTGGCGTGTCTGCTGTTTCTGCAAGCCTGTGAGGTGCGACTGAGTATGACCGATTTCAGCGTGGGCATGGTCTGCCAGCGATTTTTTCTCGGAACCTGCTTTCAGGCTGAACATGATCTGGTGCGGGTCATGCTCGGTCAGCAGTGTGACGAAGCGCCCATTCGCGGCTTGAAAGCGCTCGATGAGGGTTTGCATCGGGACGCCATAACTGGCGCGAACAGTCTGTGAATTCAGGGCATCGAACGCGCCATTGGGCGGCGTCGGGTTGCGACCAGCCAGCAGGGCTTCTGCCTGATTGGGGTAGTTGGCTTGCCAGTAACCCAGATGCGCCAATACCTCTTTCGGTCCCCAGGCTTTGTCGCTATCCGGCTGCTGCTGCACCCGTTCGCAGAAGTCCTCAACCGTTCTGGCAAGTCTATCAGCGAGTATCACGGACTGTTTCCTTCTGGCCTCAACCCTTTGGCCGTAAGCGTGTCTCACAATTTCGCGATTTTGAGCACCGTGTTCCAGTTGCGCGTCGTGATACCCTTGCCGAACTCCGTTTCCAGTATCGCCATCGCATCGATTGAGCGCGTGCTGCTGACGGTAAGCACACTGCACACATCGGTTGGCGCAACGCTGAGAATGGTGAAGTCGCCAGTGGGGGCATGATAGGGAACTTCGAAGCTGGGCGAGTGTGCCTGTGGCAGGAATGTGACGTACAGGCGCGTGTCTGCGGTGATTTCAATGCCTGCGAAGGGATCGCGCGTGATGAGGGCATCGACCTGTGTTTGTGGGATGACCTGGGTGGGCACATTGAAGCCAAATTTTGATTGGATCGCGGCTTCAATTCGGGATTGCATAGCGTCAGTATCGTCGCTGTCTGCATCCCAGGCGACGTTGCCGCTGGCGAGCACAGTTTTAACATTCTCAAAGCCGAGCGAGGCCATCATCTCGCGCAGATCAGCCATCGGCACTTTTTTATTGCCGCCAACGTTGATGCCTCTCAACAGGCCGATATAGCGTTTTGCTGGCATGGGAATGCACCTCATAATGTGCGGATATGCCGCTACTTTATCACATATCGGGCAAGAGGGAGGTACAACTGATAAGCGACTGCACCTGGTCTGTAACGGTGCGGTTACTTGTGCGTTAGGGTGAACGCGCACATAATTAGCGGTGGGGGCAGCAGGCTTAAGCTGAATTGAACAACGATTTAATCACCGGGGAACCAGTTTTGGTGGTGTTATGCTGCATCGGGTTAATGAGGAACGACAACTCAGAGTTCTTGTGATCGATGATTCGCACGATCAGTATATGCTGGTGCGCGATATGCTGACGGCTATCGTGCATGAGGGCCTGGACCTGGAGTGGGCTGCTACATATTACGAAGGGCTTTCCTTTATTGAAAGTCGGGAATTCGATGTGGCGCTGGTGGATTATGAACTGGGCGACCATAACGGCCTGGACTTCATCGCCAAGGTGCGTAAAACGCGGCCCATGCTGCCGCTCATCCTGCTGACAGGGCGGGGCAGCCGTGAAGTGGACCTGATGGCAATGGAAGCCGGTGCGGTCGATTACCTGGATAAGACCCAGCTCCGGGCCAATATGCTGGAACGCTCGGTGCGCTACGCGATTGAAAATCAGCGCATCATCGACCAGGAGCGCCAGCAGCGTACCCTGGCGGAAGCTCTGCTCGATACCGCTATGACGCTCACCAATTCCTTGGATTACCATAGCGTGCTGCATCGCATCCTGACCAATGTGGGCAAGGTGATTGCGCACGATATGGCCAATATCATGCTGGTGCAGGACGGCTATGCCTATGTGGTCCAGCAGCATGGCTATGAACATCTGGGGCTGGTGGACTTCATCAATTCGATCCGGCTGTCCGTCGATGAGACATCGACCCTGCGCCATATGACCGAAACGCGCTCGACACTGCTGCTGCAAGATGTGGCTGAGTTCGATGACTGGATACGCTTTGAAGAGCAGTGGGCCGTCAAGTCGTATCTGGGCAGTCCCATTCTGGTTGATGACCGCGTGATTGGCTTCATCAACCTGGATTCGTTCCAGCAGCCGTTCTTTAGCCAGGAACATGCGCGCTATTTGCAGGTTTTTGCCAACCAGGCCGGGCAGGCCATCCGCAATACGCGCGCGTATGGGCAGGCCCAGGAATTGGCCGCTGCCGAAGAACGTCAGCGGCTGGCGCGTGAACTACACGACGCGGTCACACAGACCTTGTTTTCCGCAAGCGTGATGGCAGAAACGCTGGCCCGAATTTATGATACGCAGCCGGAGCGCGTCAAAGAGGGGTTGGAAGAACTCGTGCGTATGAACCGGGGCGCGCTGGCGGAAATGCGCACACTGCTGGTCGAACTGCGTCCGCAGGCACTGCTGGAGCAGGATTTGCCGCGCTTACTGGATAACCTCGTCAATGCCAAGCGGCGGCGGCTGCCGCCGAATATCCAGGTGCTCACTCGAATTGACAGTGTTTTACCGGAAGATGTCCATATTGCGCTGTATCGCATCACGCAGGAGGCGCTTAATAATGTGGAAAAATATGCCAATGCAGAGAATTTGCTGGTCAGCGTCGTGGGTGATGAGCGCCGCATTGATCTTAAAGTACATGATGATGGCGTGGGTTTCGATCCTGGTGCGGTGGCGGCGGGGCACTTCGGCATACAGATCATGCGGGAACGGGCGGAGGCGATTGGGGCGCGCCTGTACATCAACAGTGCGCCGGATGATGGCACAGAGATTCATCTGATTTGGCAGGCAAATGGCGTTGGTATTGGGGATAATTAAATTTACGCATACAGGGTTAGGTAAATGAGTGACGAAAAAATACGGGTATTGGTGGTAGACGATCATCAGGTGGTGCGGCAGGGCTTTACCATGATGCTGACGGCTTTTCCAGAATTTCAGTTGGTAGGGGAAGCCAAGAACGGCCTTCATGCGGTCCAGCTATGTGATGAACTGCAACCGGATGTGATTCTGATGGATATGGTCATGCCAGAAATGGATGGCATCGAAGCCACTCGCCGCATTCGGGAGCAGCACAAGGATACACAGGTCATTGCCCTGACCAGCTTCACGGATCGCCGCGAACTGGTGGAGGATGCTTTAC
Organism: Anaerolineaceae bacterium; assembly: GCA_020634165.1. Classification (GTDB taxonomy): domain Bacteria; phylum Chloroflexota; class Anaerolineae; order Aggregatilineales; family Phototrophicaceae; genus Phototrophicus. The sequence goes on from JACKCF010000005.1 coordinate 189,741, forward strand.
AGGCCGGGGCGCTGGGCTATCTGTTTAAGGACGTCAGCATTGATGAACTGGCGCTGGCTATTCATAAGGTGCATCAGGGTGATCCGGTGCTGGCTGCCAATGCCACCCGCATGCTGATCCAGGCGACGCGCGATAAGTCCTCGCACAATTTTAACCTCAGTGATCGGGAAAAAGAGGTCCTGGGGCTGGTTGTGGAGGGGCTGAATAATCCGCAGATTGCGGAACGCCTGACCATTAGCCGCTCGACGGTCAAGTTCCATGTGAGCAGCATCCTCAGCAAACTGGGCGTCGAAAATCGCTCGGAAGCAGTTGCGCTGGCAGTACAGAACAAGCTGGTTTAGTCGTTTTTTTGTTTGCATTTTTCGTCGGGGTACGGGCTGTCGTGCCCCGATTACGCTCTCAAATCGCTTCCTCATAAAACTTGCTACAAAACGTAGCCGTTGAACCGCAAGGCTTTTCGTATTACCATGTCGCTGGCGTTTTTATGTAGAAAGTCCAATGCATGGCAACAAAAAGCCTCCACGCAAACGATCTGGACCCAGAGAGCGAACTGACAGGCCCGGTTATCATCAATCAGCCCACAAAAGGTCTGCCGCACCTCCGGCTAGGCGAGTTGTGGGAGTATCGCCATTTGCTGTGGTACATCATCAAGCGCGATGTGGTTGTGCGCTACAAGCAGACGGTGTTCGGCCTTTCCTGGGCAGCGATTAACCCATTGATTACGATGGTCGTGTTTTCATTTGTATTTGGCTCCTTGCTGCGCGTTGATACCCAGGGCGTACCCTATCCGCTGTTCAGCCTGACGGCGCTTGTCCCCTGGACGATGTTCGCCAAGGGCCTGACAAACGCAGCCACCAGCATTCATTCCAATTCAAACATCATCACCAAGATTTACTTCCCGCGTATCATTGCGCCGGTGTCCGCATTCGCGAACAGCTTCATCGACTTCGTGGTGTCCTTAATTGTGTTGCTGTTGATGATCGTCGGGTATTTGGTTTTGGCGCCGGGGTTGATTGGCACGGTTCCCGATGGGGCATCCGCGGAAATGGTCGAAGCGGCCAGCCATGTGCGGGTATTCGGCCCTGGACCCATCGTTCTCGTGATGATCCCGCTGTTTAGCATGATCGTTGTGCTGAGTGGGATGGGGTTGGGTTTTTGGTTCAGCGCCCTTCAGGTCCGTATGCGCGACATCAACTACATCATTCCATTTGTTCTTCAGATCGGCCAGTACCTGACGCCGATTGCCTATTCCAGCAGCATCATCGCGCGATTTTCCCAGCATGATGGCGGTATCTGGCAATTCCTGTACGGTCTGAATCCCCTGGTGACTGCGATAGGCGGTTTTCGGTGGGCATTTTACAATTTGCCATTCCCGGATACGCCTTCCGTGATCGCCTCGGTTCTTTCCTGTTTGGTCATTTTCGTCACTGGTATCTACTTTTTCAGATATTCAGAGGCGAAGTTCGTCGACTATCTCTAATAGTAAGCTAGCTTGGTTGCAACCGAATACGGTAGCATCTGAATGAGGTAGCATCGTTTTTCCGTTGATGCTGTAGGAAGCAAGTATGAGTCGCTACGTTATCGAAACCCATGAGCTTGGCAAACAATATCGCATTGGTAGTTTGCTCAGGCCAAAGAAGACCAAAGAATATCTGTCGGACCTGATTTTTGAGCCATTCCGACGGATGCGTTCTACCCTGGTAGGGGGTGTGCCGACCAATGCAGAAGAGATTTTCTGGGCCTTAAGAGACGTATCGTTCCATGTCGAACGAGGTGAGGCATTTGGCATTATCGGCGTCAATGGCAGTGGCAAGAGTACGCTGCTCAAGATTTTGGCAAATATTGTCCAGCCAACAGAAGGCTACAGCATTACACGTGGCCGAATCGGCACCATGCTTGAAGTAGGTGCAGCCATCAACCCGGAAATGACCGGACGCGAGAATATCTATCTCTCTGGTGTGATCCTGGGGATGAAAACCCAGGACCTTGATAAGCGCTTTGATGAAATCGTTGATTTCGCAGGGATTGAATCTTTTTTGGAAACGCCACTCAAACGCTATTCAAGTGGTATGCGCCTGCGCCTTGCCTTTTCTGTTGCCTCACATGTTGAACCTGAAATCATGATTATTGACGAGGTTCTGGCCGTCGGTGATCTCGGTTTTCGGGAAAAATCGCTGAATAAGATCCGTACTTTGAGCGCGCAAGGCACTACCATTTTGCTGGTCAGTCACATTCCTTTCTTCGTGACGCAATTGTGCGATAAGGTCATGTGGCTGCACGATGGCAAAATCCGAGAAATGGGGGAGACGGACGCTGTTTCTCGCAATTACCAGGAGTTCCTGCGCGAGCGCGATGGTATTAAGAAATCCCTTTTCTTTAAAGAGGAAGAGGATGCCTATCGTGAGTTGGACGGTAACGCATCGCCGAAGAAGACCCCTGCAATAAAGGATACGTCGCCTACATCGACATGAGTGAACGCTCCAACTGAAGATGAGTGAATATATCAGGGAACAGATGGGACCATTAGAAGCCATCGCATATTCGGAAGATAGCCAGCGAATAGATGGCGAGTTGAATCTTAACCTGGCGAAGGACAGAAGAAACCGTAGTGTCATGTTGAGTAAACCGACCATTTCTGTTGTGCTGCCGATATACAATGGGGCACGCTATTTGCGGGAATCTGTACAGTCGATTCTGAATCAGACGTTCCCAGACTGGGAACTGATTTTGGTCGATGATGGATCGACAGATGAAAGCCCACAGCTCATTGATGAATTTTGTGAACTGGACGAGCGGATTATTTCTATCCGCAATGAGACAAATCTAAATCTGCCCGCCAGCCTCAATCGCGGCTTTGACATCGCGCGTGGCCAGTATTTCACCTGGACGTCGCATGATAACCAATATCGCCCGCATGCCTTTAGGACCATGCACCAGTATCTGGTCGATAACCCCGATGTCGACCTGGTGTATGCCGATTATGCGCACCTGAATGAAGCCGGTGATGTGACGGGTTATACGCGCGTGCCGATCCCTGAGCGCCTGGTGATGAAGTCCTCAGTGGGTGCCTGTTTCTTGTATAAGCGCAAAATCCACGAGGAAATAGGCGGCTACGATACGACCAAAGTGCTGGTCGAGGATTATGATTTTTGGCTGCGCGCCTCGATGAAATTCAAGTTGCAGCCCCTGAGCGAAGACCTGTATCTGTATCGCTTCCATGCCAGTTCATTGACGACCACAAGGCGCAAGGCAATCATGGAAAAGCGCGCCGAACTTTTGCATGAGCTTTTGCCGAAATTGCCCTGGGCAACCCCCCGTGACCGAGCATTGGGCTATTTGCATCTGGCGGATGTTGCCAGCGCGTTTGATGCGCCAGCCAGCCCGTTTTATTATGCGTTGCAAGCCTTCAAAGCCAACCCGATCACGGTGATACGGCATGTGGTGCGCGTCTCGATTGCGGACCCCATGCGGCGGCGACAGGCAGGGGTCGAAAAGTCGCGCCCCAAACATGAGCAGTAAGTTGATTTGCGGATGATGACAGCAGGAGCACCATGCTGAAGGTACTCGCCGCATACGGAACGCGACCGGAGTCCGTCAAGATGGCTCCGGTGATACGCGCTTTACAGGCCCGTTCCGAGGCGGTCGATCTGACCATCTGCAATACAGGCCAGCATCGGGATATGGTGGCCCACGTTGAAAAGCTCTTTGGCATTGAGCCGGACATTCGCCTGGATGTGATGCAGCCCAATCAATCGCTGGCGGGCCTGACCAGTGCACTTTTGACCGCGCTGGATCGCGTCATGATTGACTATCAGCCGGATTGGGTGCTGGCCCAGGGCGATACGACAACGGTGTTGGTGTCGGGATTGGTCGCTTACTATCATCAGGCCAGATTTGCTCATGTGGAAGCTGGACTGCGTACAGGCGACAAGTTCCGGCCTTTCCCGGAAGAGGGCAACCGCCGTGCTGTCGATCCGATCAGCGATGCCTGCTTTGCCCCGACGCTCCACAGCAAAACAGTCCTGCTCGCGGAAAATATTCCCTCAGAGAATGTGATCGTCACTGGAAATACGGTCATTGATGCATTGCAGTACGTGGCCGCGCTGCCTTATGAGTGGTCCGCTGGCCCCCTGACTGATGTCCCGCAAACAGGGCGGTTGGTGCTGATTACGGCCCATCGTCGCGAGAGCTTCGGCGAGACATTCCAGCAGATGTGCCATGCCATTGTGGAGCTGGCGCAGCGATTCCCAGAAACGACTTTCGTCTATCCGGTACACCTCAATCCCAATGTACAGAAGCCCGTGCATGCTATCCTCAGCGGCTATGACAATATATGGCTGCTGCCACCAGTGGACTATCAGTCGATGGTGCAGTTGCAGCGCCGTGCCACCCTCATCCTGACAGATTCCGGCGGCATTCAGGAGGAAGCGCCTACGTTTGGCGTTCCGGTGCTGGTCATGCGCGATGCCACCGAACGCAGTGAAGGCATCGCGGCGGGGGTAGCGAAGCTGGTGGGCACGCAGCGCGAACGCATCGTCTCTCAGGCCTCTGCTTTACTCAGTGACCCCGATTCGTTGGCCTCTATGCAGAAACATGCCAATCCCTATGGCGATGGCCATGCCTCTGAGCGCATCGTTGCCCATCTGCTGGGGGAACCTTTTGAGCCACTTGCCTAAAGACGGTGTTTAGAGAGCGTATCTGGCCTTTGCATACAGGAAAATACCTAATTTTCTCGCATTGGAATAATCTGCAATGTAAAAAGCGCCATTCTCGCCTAGACTGGATTTGTACAGGCAAGCTGAGGGGAGCCTTTTAGGTTAAACGTTCTGGTGTAATTATCATGAATCGAAGAAAAATCATAGACAATCCAGACGCCGAGAAAATTTTTCACCTTTATTACGATCTGATTGAGCGGCTCTTCAACAAAGCCAAAAAAGGTGAACTTGACTATCAAAGCGACATGCGCAAGTTAGATCAATATCTGGCGCGTGCAGAGCGTGCTGGTATTGGTGATGAAATGCACGGCCTCATCCTAAACCATAAGGGCCTCATCTGCTCAATGTCTGGCAGAACAAAAGAGGGCAATGCATTTTACCAGCAAGGACATGACTGGTTTCGTCAGTTGGATGATATTCATGGTGTTATGATGGTGACGACCAACTATGC
>JACKCF010000006.1 GCA_020634165.1 Anaerolineaceae bacterium
TAACGCGGAATTGTAATGGCGTGCCCAGGAGGAGGCGCGTCTGTGCCTGGATGGTTGGCAGGGCGACAACAAACAGCGTCAGCACTGGCAGCAACGGGAAGCTCAGGATCGTCCAGATGCGTTCTGTAAATGACATGGGCGTTTCTCGTTTCGGACGGACGATCACATCCTGATACCAGAAAACAATGCCAAGTATCACGACCATAACGCTGGCGGCAATCAATAAGAGCCAGGTTGGTTGCTCGATAACAGTGGCAGCCGCAACCTGCAAACCGTTTTCAGGGTCCGAGAGAATCGTAGCCATGTCAAAAGGAGCAATTTGTGGATGCAGCAGTACCGGTAGCTGTGAACCGACTGTGAGAATGATCCATCCCGCACCCGCAAGGAGAATATCATGCGAGATGCGGACCAGAAGCCGGAATGATGGTCCGAACGGCATATAAGGATTATCGATCATTTTGGCGATCATATAACCCATTTCCTTGCTGCCCCAGGCATGTCGCAACGTCTGAGAATACCTGTTTTTCAATTCCGCCCACAAGGTGTCGCCAATAGTCGCGTCAGCCATAAAAGGCAGCATAACGGCTTGCAACCGAACCATGCCCTCGCTGGAGAAGTAGGCTTTGATAAACATGTGCCATTCGTCTGCGATGACATCCCCATCCCAGTACTCACTCTGATCGAGTAACTTCAAACTCAGTGAATAAGAAGACATTGGCATAGCCAGCCAATATGGCGCTGCAAGATAGGCTAATTCCATCGCCGTTGCATAGGCATTCACAATCCGCAGAAGCGGGTTAATCTCCCAGATATTTCCGTGATAGCGGATGGGGGCCTGCCAGAATCGATTGTATCGGTCAGGTTCGAGGGCAAAGAGGCAGGTAAGCGCATAAAAATGTTGTGGATGCCAGCGCGTATCCGCATCCATCGTCGTTACGCAAATATGATCGATATTGTAGCGTAGTTCATCAACCAGCCGCCGTTTGATCCATCGGCCAGCCCAGGCTTCGTTAGCCGATTTGCACTGCATCTCACCCGGCAGACCACGCGGATGCACCGTATAGTGAAAATGAGCAAAGAGATGCTGATACTCGGCCTGGAGTTGTTCAGCCTTGCCAATGGCCTCTGTCTCAGCCGCTTCCATTGCCAGGACAATCGTGATGCGTGACTTAGCCTCGTACTGCTTGGCCAGGGCATCCAGTGTCCGCCTGAGAATACGAATGGGCTCCTTGTATGCCGGGATAAGGACTGCATGATGGACAACATCCCAGGGCAGGGACTCCTCGGTCGCTTCTACCTGGTATTTTTCAAGCCAGTCCGTTTTCTCCCATTGATTGATCAAGCGAAGGCCGCGCATATTGGCGTACCCTGCTAGCAGGAATCGCACCGATGTATAGGTGCCAACCAGCGCCGCCAGCGACAGTAATGTCCGTGGAAAAGCAACAGCACTTGCAACACAGAACAGCAAAGCAAACCACGTGAGGAAACCAGGAATGCCATCAAGCACACGTTCAGGAATCGGTGTGGGGGGCAAACCACCCCAGGCGGACGATCCAATCTGTACATTGTTGCGACGGTCACCACTGGTGCGATACGGCACTTATCAATCCAACAGGTAGGCGCTTGATTAGTCAGGCCAAAGCATAGCATAAGGCTATACAGGCAACCAATACACAGTTACAGGATTCGGCCATAATGCCTCACCTTCGCGCGAATATGGTGTCGGTGGTAATATGGGGTGTAAGATCGATGCGTTCCCTTTTAGCTGGGAGTAGATAGATGAACCAGAATGCGAGTGTTTTAATCATAGAAGATGATCGTGAATTATCACGCTTATTGCAATTAGATTTGCAGCGCCACAACTTCAATGTTGCCGTGACCAACAATGGCCTTGATGGTTTGCGTATGTTTCAAAATGATCGTCACGATCTGGTGGTGCTGGATGTAGCACTGCCGATGATGGATGGTTTGACAGTTTGTGAACGCATTCGGGAAATTTCCAATGCCCCCATCCTGATGATGACAGCCCATGCGGTCAGTGAGCATGATATCGCCGAAGGTCTAAACCGAGGCGCTGATGAATATATGCTGAAGCCCCTTGGTAAAATTGAGTTCCACGCACGTATTAAGGCTTTGCTGCGGCGTGCTCGTTTATCTGAGGAGCCGACTGAAACCATCACGCGCTTTGCTGATGACTATCTATCGGTTGACCTCAATACGCGGCGGGTTCTGATTAACGGCGAAGAAATTCGCCTGACACCAACCGAGTTCAAACTTCTGGCAACGTTCATTCGTAATCCAGATACAGTGCTCAGTTTCCAGCAACTTTTAGAGACAGTATGGGGCCCGGAATACACGAGCGAACATCATTACCCACGTATCTACGTTTCGCATCTGCGCCGCAAGATTGAACCAGACGCCAAGAATCCATCTTATGTTCACAATGAGTATGGTGTTGGCTATCGCTTTGTCGGCAAGAATACGGCTGAGTAATATTGTCGTAGTTGTTCAACCAAAAAAAAGATGCACAGTCATAATGGCTGTGCATCTTTGCATTTTGGCTTAGGTGCCATTGACAGTTGCTTCCAACTGCAATCGGAATCGTCCGGTTGTGGTCCCCAACTGCTGCTGGAACCGCGTGGCATAAATAATGTATGTCCCTGTGCGCGGGAGCGTGAAATTCTCAATGAGCGAGTTTCGATTTCCGCCGCCATCATCATCCTGTATTAGAGCGTCACCGTTGCTGTTTGCTAAGATGAGTAGGGGATCGAGATCTCCATCAGTATGTTCCATAGAAATGGTGACGATGTCTCCGGCTTCACCCTCGAAAGTAAACTCAATAGTATGTTGGCCGTCAGAAATGTCGCCGACTGAAACATCGCCATAGGCGAGTTCGGTATCGGTGACAGGCGGCACCTGTGTATTTGTCACGATGCCATTACCCTCATACTGATCAAAGTAGAACTCATAATCGCCCTGGCTCGTTCCGAGATTCCGCTGGAAACGGGTGGCAACAATCGTGTATTCGCCATCCTCTGGAACCTCGAAGCCTTCGAGATAGGCGTTGCGGGTGCCGCCTTCAGGATCATCGTCGTTTTCGACCAGTGTTTCGTCGTTGCTGTTCAGAATCATGATCAGCGGATCGAGATCACCACTGGTGCGATCTAAGCCCACATCAATAATATCACCGGCCTGGGCGCTAAAGACAAAAAATATCTGGTAGTTAGTGTTCGTCAATGTACCTGTATAGTCGAATGTAAAGCCGTCAATGACAATTGTTTGAGGATCATATACTTCGACAGTTTGTGTACCTGGCAGCGATACGGATATTGTCGCCTGGGTAGGCAGCGAAAGTTCAATGCCCGACGTCGCTGTTGCCGTGGGCGGTTCGCTTGTGAATGTTGGGGTAGGCGAGGCCGTTTCTGTCGCAGTCGGGCTTGCCGTTGTTGTTGGGCTGGATGTAGATGTAGGTGTATTGGTAGCAGTTGGCGTGGAAGTTGTTGTAGGTTCCGTCGTTGGCGTACTGGTAATGGTCGCTGCCGGCGTATTGGTGGCGACGCGAGTTGGCACCACCGCGCCTGCTAAAACAGGCGTCGCATCCTCGTTCGGGGAACACGCTGTCATAATAAGTGTGACTGACAGGCTCAAAGCAACCAGATATGCAAATTTGCGACGCGAACCGCTCTTCGACAACAAGATACAATGCTCCTAGTGGATGCCCCATACGGGCTTTAGATCCGACCCTATGTCATCATTGTAATGGGCGGTTCCATGTTTGGCGAATTAAGAGCGAACGGCTTTTGCGCCAGATTTTGCACCTTTAAGGCCGCGACCAGCAGCGACGTCCACCAGATTGGTCTTGTAATCATAGACGTTGCGGCGTTTATCAGCATAGGCATCCTGGGCAAGCTTAACAAGTTTCTCGACGACCTGACTTGGCGTAAGATTTGTTTCCTGCCAAAGATAAAGCGCGAGCGACCCCGGCATGGTATTGATTTCATTGAGATAATATGTACCGGTTTCAGGCTCTACCAGGAAGTCAATCCGGCAAATACCGCGCCCATCAACCGCCCTAAAGGCGTCACGGCTGGCTTGCTGAATAGTAGCTGTTAGTTCATCGCTGATGGGTGCCGGAATGATGCGATCAGCACTTTTCATGCCGTCGCCCCCGCGTAGATATTTGTCCTCAAACGCGAGGAAATCAGCCCAACTCAGTGGTTGTTCAAGTACCGAAACGCTGATGTCGTCGCCGTACCCCATAACCGAGCAGTTGATTTCGATACCCTGGATAGCTGTTTCGACAATCACCCGCCGATCAAAATTTGTCGCCACATCTAGCGACGCTTCCAACAATTCATCACTGTCGGCCCGGCCCACACCAATGCTGGAGCCTAAAGTAGCTGGTTTTACGAAAACAGGATAGGCGAACTGGGCTTTGATCTGGCTGACAATATCATCTCTATTCGCTCGCCACGCATCACGTGTCACCGTAATGCCGTCTACCACTGGAATGCTGTTCTGACGCAGAATCTGCTTGGTGATGATCTTGTCATTCGTCAGGGCGCTGCCCATCGTCGCAAACCCAACATAGGGGATATCCGCCAGCTCGAAGAGTCCCTGTAACGTACCATCTTCGCCATGCGTACCATGAATCACTGGAAACATCACATCCAGGCGCTTAACTTCGCTTTTGCTAAAGCGACCCGCAAGTGGGTTCATAATTAAGCCGTGATGCCGCACATCCGGCGACAGGACAACAGATTCGATGCCATCTTGTGACAGGATGGCATCATTTTTGAAGCTATCGATATTGCGTAGGACATCACCCGTATACCATTTTCCATCGCGGGTGATGTATATCGGTACAATTTCATAGCGATCTTGGTCAAAAGCGTTCATCACTTGCTGGGCTGTGACGATGCTGACGTCATGTTCAACACTGCGACCGCCAAAAATAATACCAACGCTGAGTTTTCGATTTTGGGCCATGATCTATATCCTCATTTGTGAGATGGCCAAAAGAGTGGGCAAGCATAGCGGAAACAAACTGGACTGCACAGTCGTAACCTCTATGGCTTGGCAGTGTGCTTAATCAGAACTTTGTCTATACGTTTGCCATCCATATCGACAATCTCAAAGACGAAGTCACCATAAGAGATCTGATCTGTCACCGAGGGAATATTACCAGTACGCGCCATGATGAAACCAGCCAGCGTATGGTAATCGCTGGCTTCGTCTTCCGGCACATCAAAGCCGGAAAAGATATGGCCGATTTCATGTAAGCCAATCTGACCGCTGACAAGCCAGGTGCCATCGCGCCGCTGGACGGCATCAGCTTCGTCTTCAGCGTAAAGACCACCATCCAGCTCACCGACGATCTGCTCAATGAGGTCGTGCATGCGCACCAAACCAGCCACACCGCCATACTCATCTAGAATCACAGCAGTATGGATGCCCGTTTTCTTGAAGTGCGCTAACACATCGGAAATGGGCACTGTTTCAGGGATGACAATGGGCTTCATCATAATGTCGTGTAAATTGATGTCTTTGTTGCCGAGCACCTGGAGCAACAGGTCTTTGCTCCTGACAAGACCTGTGATGTTATCGACGCTTTCTTCAGCAACCGGGTAGATTGAAAATGTGTTATCTCGCAGAATGGCTTTGATCTCGTCGTTCTGCGCATCAATCGGAATCCAGACAATCTCATTGCGCGGCGTAATCGCGGTAGAAATCGGTTGATTATCAAGGCGCATGACGCTTTCAACCATGACGTCTTCACCTTCGTCAAACACACCCGCGCCGACGCCTTCCCGCATCAACGAAATGACTTCAGCCTCAGATACAGTATCACTGCCATCGGAACGAACCCCCAGTAACCGAACTGTCAGGTTTGTCGAGGTTGTCAGGAACCAGACAATTGGCGTTGTCAGGAGTGAAATTATCTGCATGGGTCTGGCAACGAACTTGGCAATTGTCTCTGGATAGCGCAGGGCCAGCCTCTTCGGGACCAATTCGCCAAAGACGAGTGACATATAGGTGATTAGTCCGACAACGATGGCGACGCCGATGGCATCAGCTGATGCTGCGAGCGATGGAACTGCATCTCGGATGGCATCTGCGATACCCGACGCGAGTGTGGAACCACCAAATGCGCCAGCTAAAATGCCAACGAGAGTGATGCCGATCTGTACTGTTGAGAGAAAACGTGTCGGGTCTTTGCTCAGATCAAGCGCTGTTTGTGCGCGCTGGTCGCCATCTTCAAGGTCTGCTTGCAGGCGGCCCCGTCGCGCGGATACGATTGCCATCTCCGATAAGGCGAAAACCCCATTGAGCAAGATTAACGCCAGAATAATGAGGATTTCCATATTTTGCCCTGTGTGTGAATCAGTGACTCTACTTTAGCGCATCAATATCAGAGCAACATTATTCTTTGGATGCAGTTGCCTGTCAGTACGTATCTGGCAGGTCATTCAGGAACAAAACCGTGTCGCCCGACCTCAGATTTGCCTGATACCATGTCGTAGCCTCACCCAAAGCATCCACAACCACAATCCTGTCCTGTGGGAAATCTGTATGCGCCAGTCCTGCCTGGATCGCCTTTGTCTGGCGATCACCAACCAGGATGATGTCCGTCGCATAATCTGCTGCTGCTATGCCGAGTTTATGGTTTTCTTCGTCTTGTACCTGGCCCAGTTCCACCATGCCTGGGGTGATTAGGACACGACGCCCATTTTCATTCATACCCAGAACGCGCAAAGCACTGATCGCACCGATTGGGTTGGTACTATACGAGTCGTTGATAATCGTGATGCCACTTGCGGTTATCTGCTGGACTAAACGGCTTTCCGTGGGTTGTAGAGTACGTACTCTATACGCGACATCGCTCAATGACATGCCTTCATGCACAGCTACGGCTGTGGCTAGCAGTAGATTTGTTACATTGTGGATGCCAACAATAGGCGTGTTCATCGCCTGAGATTGATCTGTTGCCGTGTCCCGGACTGTAAATGATAGGCCAGATGGATTTTCATGAACATCAGTGGCGACGAATTGAACGCCATTTGCTTTTGCGTCTTCAATCGATAACTGCTGCGTCACAGCAATTCTCGTTGCTGGGTATCCTTTTTCGTACATGGCACGAATGTAGGTGTTATCCCAGTTAAAGACGCCGACTCCATCCGGCTGTAACCCCTCGATAATCTCGTATTTGGCATTGGCAATGGCGTCCATGCTGCCCGCACGTTCCAGATGCTGCGGCCCGACTTCGACCACAATGCTGATGTCCGGTGGCGTGAATTCACACAATTCTCGGATTTCACCCGGCACATACATGCCCATTTCCGCAACGAAATAGTCGATGCTGTAGTCATCTGCCAGATCGCGATTGATGGCCAGACTCACACCCATGAGCGTGTTGTAGCTCTTCGGCGTGGCATAAGCTTTAAAACGGCCATTAAGAATATCGCGCACGAAGTTCTTGGTTGTTGTTTTGCCATAACTGCCTGTGATGGCGATCACACGCGGGTTAATATCGGCCATGATGCGCGTGGCTTTACGAAGAAATTGCTGCCGCATGAACGTTTCGACAGGTCGCATAACTAAATTGCCAAGTATCAACCACAAAGGAGCTAATACGAAAGCTACAAGCCCAATCAGCGAGCCAGCGATTGCTTCAATACGGCTGCTTTCAGATTGAAGGTTGCCGAGAAACATGATTGCCACTAACAGGAAAATTACCGCAATGGCAAATGCTGCTCCTAGTAATCGCGTCGCGCGTTGTGTCCGGACAAAGGCTTTCTTGACTTCACCTTCATGCTGGGGCCAGATCGCTGCCAGGGCAGCCATGCCCATGATGACAAATGACACTATGTTTTGTTGGCCGGGAATGCTATCAGTGAAGAATGTCAGAACAGTGCCAACAAGCGTGGCCGTGATAGCACACATCGGCCACTGTTCACGATGACTCAGGTACCAGCGCAGGTAGCGAACGGCTTGATATTCTTCGATTTGGAAAAATCGCGCTTGGCGATAAATGCGGATGAGTGTGCCCACCAGCCAAATTACAACCAGCATCAGCAAAAAAACAGACATGCTTTACTCGTCAGTTTTAAAAAAATAATCCATGATGCGGACCGTTTCCGGTAGGCGATCCAGATAGCTATAGTGACCAGCGCCCTTATGCACCACCAGTCCGGCATCAGGAATGAGTTTCTCGAAAGTTTGGGCGTATGACAATGGCGTATCTTCATCCTGATCGCCCCATATGAGCAAAGTAGATGGCTTCACTCGTTTGGCATAGTCCTGCAAATCCTGATTGACGACTTTGATGAAGGTCTCGCGCATGACGCCGCTGGTTGCCTGTAAATCACTAGACCCATATTTAGCGTTATATGCCGCTCTTAACTGGTCAGCCGTGTTTTTCGCACCGATCTTATACAGCCCATCGCGAATCGACTTATAAGTGTTCAGGCGCAGGCGCTTGGTAAGTGGTGCTGTGGTGACGATACCCGCGCTGTCAGCCAATACAATCTTCTTGATACGTTGGCCGTGCTCTGCTCCTAAAATCAGGCTTAGTCGCCCACCAAAGCTGTGCCCAAACAAGAAAATCTGGTCTAGCTGGTGATGATCCAGATAATCGACAACGGAATTCGCATAGTCAAATACAGACCAGGCACTTGGCGGTTCGTCACTCTGGCCAAATCCAGGCAAATCAAGTGCATAAATCTGGTAGCCCAACGGAGCGAACTGTTCGGCCAGAGGCCATACCAGGTCGATGCTAGCACCCCAGCCATGTAACATCACCAGCGGCTGACCCTTGCCAATGATGGCTTCGGCGACATTCAACCCATTGAGTATGATCGTTTTTCGTGAAGCTTCCGTCATGTTTCGCAGTAGATATTAGTTGATTAATGTCACATTTGCGGTACGTTCTGCTGATTTTCCGCGCTCACCGACGGGCTTAATCGGCGGACATTCCCAGGCCATTTCATCAGTGCCCTGGCGCAGCTTGGTGAACTTGGGCAGGATGCCGCAGGCAAAGCAGCGATCTCGGCAGTCCACCCGTGTTTCACGGTTCAGGCTCATCAGATAATCTTCTTTGAGATATTTCTTGTGAACAGCCACATCTATGTGTTCCCAGGGAAAAACCTCATCCAGCCCACGTGTGCGATGGTTGTAAAAATCGGGACTCAGGCCATTTTCCTCAAAAGCCTGCAACCATCTGTCGTGATAGTGTGAATCATTCCACGCATCGAATTTGCAGCCTAGCTGCCATGCACGTTCGACAACATCCGCCATGCGTCGATCACCACGACTCAGGAAGCCTTCAAAACGACTGCTGCTCAGGTCTGTCCAGCGTAGATGCATACCGCGTTCCTGCCAGATTTGCGCTTTGAGCATCTTCTGCTTAGCCAGGATTTGCTCACTGGTATCCTGCGAGACCCATTGGAAAGGTGTATGCGGCTTCGGAATAAACGTGCTGACGCCGACATTGACGTTGGCTTTCATGCCCAATATGCGTCGACCTTCTTTAAGCACGGCTTTACATAGGTCGATGATGGCCTGCACATCTTCCAATGTCTCTTCCGGGTGGCCGATCATGAAGTAGAACTTGATAGTGCGCCAACCGCGAGAATAGACATCGCGCGCAGTCTGCAATACCTGTTCATCCGATACCGACTTGTTGATGATGTCGCGCATGCGCTCGGTAGCCGCTTCTGGGGCAAATGTAAAGCCGCTGCGACGTGTATCCCCAATACGATCCAGCAGTTCTGAACTGGCCGTCTCAATCCGAAGGGAGGGCAGGCTCATCGTCAGGCCGGCTTCTTTGTACTCATCCTGAATGCGCTGCGTCAGTTCATGAACGTACACGTAGTCTGACGAAGACAAACTCAACAGGCTGATTTCTTCAAAGCCCGTATTTTCGACAATTTCCGCAATTGATCGCATCACCTCATCGACGGGGCGCTCACGTACCGGTCGTGTGACCATCCCCGCATGGCAGAATCGGCAGCCGCGTGTACAGCCGCGCATGATCTCAATCGGCGCGCGATTATGTACCGTGTCAATATTCGGCACAATGAATTTAGTAAATGGCTTCGGCAGGATCGTTACCACCCGTTTGAGTACCCGCTGGGGGATGCCCTCAATGTTGGGCGTGATGGCCTCGACTGTGCCGTCATCATGGTAGCTGACGTCATAAAAGCGCGGCACGTACATGCCCTGAATTTTGGCGACTTCTCGAAGCTGCTCATCTCGACTGGCGCCGCGCATTCGTTGCAGCAGTCGCGCCACTTCCACGATGATTTCTTCGCCTTCGCCGATAACGAAAGCGTCGATGAAGGCGTGCATTGGCTCTGGATTGTAGCAGGCATGGCCGCCTGCGATAATCAGCGGGTAGCTGCTGTCGCGTTCCAGGCTGCGAATGGGCATGCCCGCTAAATCAATGAGGTTGAGCACGTTAGTATAGAGCTGCTCATAGGGCAGGCTGATGCCCAATAGGTCGAAGTCACGGATGGCATGTTTGCTTTCCAGCGAATACAGCGGAATGCTATGCTGGCGCATCTGATCTTCCATGTCGGTCCAGGGGCTAAAGACGCGCTCTGCCAGCATATCTGGCTGCTGATTGATCTGATCGTAAAGCAGCATGATACCCAGATTCGACATGCCCAGATCGTAAATGTCGGGGAATGCCAACGCCACTTTCAGGTCGATCTCGTTCCAGTTCTTGGTGACGCTGTTCCACTCGCCGCCGACATAGCGGCCCGGCTTATCGACCTTCAATAAGACACGCTCTAATTGACGTTCCAGCACTTCCGGCTGCATACGGACATCCTCAAAAGCCAACGACTCATGTACGATACGAGTATAACGTTATTCCAGGAGATACCACAGTGCGACGTTTTTGGATAGTTGTTTTGCTTTTACTGGCGTCTTTGCCCATCTCAGCCCACGATGAGCCAACCCCTGTCATTTCCGCTGATAATGTGGCGCAGTTGCAGTCTGTGCAGCATATCAATTTCGCTGATTTTGATGCTGAATTTGATACAGGCTGGTTTGCAGTGAGTTCGGGCGTAGCCTATGATCTTCGTCCTTTCTATGGTAGCTCGACGACATACATAGCAGCCGTAACAACAGACCAAAGCATTGTTATTTTCGATACCAATGGCAATCTTCTCAACCTATGTCCGCCTCTATTGCTTCAGAATGAGACGATGCGTGCTGTCGACTTATATTTTAGTAGTACTCTGGACACGCTTTTGGGCCTTTTTTCTGGTGCTGGTCGTTATCAATTAGCCTATCTTTCTCTGTATAATTGTATGCCAATCGTAATAACATTGGATGAATTATGGAATTTATCGGCAAGTGATGTGCCTGTTGCAGGTTGGCTTTATGTTAATGACTCAGGCCCAAGTCCGTCTTACGACACATATTTTGAGATACAGGGAGATACAGACAGGGTCGTATCGTTTTTGTCTTACGCTAGCGGGGAACTAGTTAAAGGAAGTCCAGAAGGTGCCCCCTTTATATTTGAGCGAGACTATCTTCCTGCACAAGACCCCGAAGCAGTGGTCCGCATAGGCCGCATTCCCTTGCCCTATGTCGTAACCTCATCGGAAACGGGCATCGTCAAGCTGTGGAATATTCAGACAGGCGAAATACTCTACGAAGTCGATAACGGCACAGGTCAACCGAGCGTCTTCGGCAACATCAATGCCGATGCGACCCACTTTGTCTGGCGTGACAATGCCAGCGAAACGCTCTATCTGCTTGACTTTGAAACGGGCGAAAACCGAGAAGTCGCACAACTCAATGGCGAGTATGCGCAGTGGTTCTTTCTGAGCAACGACGCCAGCACCATTCTGGCGGTCAACCTCAACTTCGAGCCGATTGTGGTCGCCTGGGATGTGGAAACGGGCGAAAAGGCGGTCCTGGGTGAATACCGCCAATGCAATCGCCCGCAGCCAGATATGGCCCGCCTCAGTCGCGATGGCACCACACTGGTCATCGGCTGTGATACGGGCCTGGATATCTGGCGCGTTGTTGAAGATGAATAGCTAGATCGTCACCGGCTGGCTGAGTTCAGCAGCAATCTGGGCAGCGACGAAGGTATTGTTCCGCAGTAGAGCAACGTTCGCCTTCATTGATTGGCCCTCGGTGATTTCCAGTACGCGGCCCAAGACGAAGGGCGTCACATCTTTACCATGAATCCCCCGAGCATCGGCTTCTTCCGTTGCCTGCTGGATGGCACTTTCGGCCAGTTCATCGGAAATGGCCTCTTCAGCGGGAACAGGCACAGCAATCAGGATGCCATGCTTGGCTTTGAGGTCATTCGCCGCTTTGATGATGCTGGCGACTTGTGCGGGATTATCGACGCGTACATCCACTCGTAGTCCGCTCGTGCGGCTGAAAAAGGCGGGCAGTTCATCGGTCTGGTAGCCCAATACGGGAACTCCCTGCGTTTCTAGCGTCTCCATAGTGAGCGGCAGATCAAGAATCGACTTGGCACCGCCACAAACTACGGCTACAGGTGTACGCCCCAACTCAATCAAATCCGCGGAAACATCGAATGGGTGGCCACGATGCACACCGCCGATGCCTCCGGTGGCAAACACCTTAATCCCGGCCATATTAGCGACAATCATCGTGCCCGCAACAGTAGTTGCACCGTCTTCACCTAATCCGACAGCAATCGGTAGGTCACGGCGACTGCATTTGCGCACATCATCGCTCGATGTCTGTGCCAGCCGCTCAATATCATCTTCGCTGATGCCAACCGTGATTTTGCCCTTCAACACCGCAATCGTCGCCGGAACAGCACCGCCTTCACGCGCAGCTTTTTCCATGGAAAGGGCTGTGTCGCGATTGGATGGGTAGGGCAGGCCGTGAGTAATCAGCGTCGATTCCAGTGCGACGACTGGCCGATTTTCTGCCAGGGCTTGTTGGACTTCTTCTGAGATGTGTATTTTCGTCATTTCGATTCCTTATCGTAGGGAATTTCTAATCTCGAATATGTAGTTTGGTACGGTGAATATGGACGAATGCCTCACCATAACCCAGTTCAGTTAAGAGCATGTCCGGTCGTACATTGCCGCGCGTACCTGTCGCGACATGAATATGCAACTGACCATCGTCATCGACCTGCATATCATGAATCAGCGGTCGCAAATCATAAGCTGTCTTTTTCCCACGCCGATTATACTCAACCTTCATGATGCGGTCTTGTGCCAGCATGTTTTCAACCTGGTTTCTTAACCCATCTATGTCAATACCATCGACGAAAGTAATCGAATATTCTGCGCTCTCAACTTCACGTTCCAGCGCATTCTCGTGTACTGCAACTTCTTCGATGTCATATACGTAAAGACCATCAGGAGATGCTGCCATAATACGCTCTGCGAGACCATCAATCTTGACTTGTTCACGCAGGGCGACATCCAGCAGTTCACACTCACTGGTGATACCCAGTGGCAGAGCGATAGCGATCTGCAATCTGGGACGGGCGTTAAACCCCTGTGTGTATAGGATGGGAAGATGGGCACGCCGCAGCACACGCTCCCACACTTTGGCAATATCGAGGTTACTCGTGTATTTGAGGCTGCCTTGCTTGCCAAATGTGATGCGCAGCCGCTGTGCCATCGGGGAA
The DNA here is from genome assembly GCA_020634165.1 of Anaerolineaceae bacterium. Classification (GTDB taxonomy): domain Bacteria; phylum Chloroflexota; class Anaerolineae; order Aggregatilineales; family Phototrophicaceae; genus Phototrophicus. The sequence continues at coordinate 13,646 of JACKCF010000006.1, forward strand.
TCAGACATTGGTTTTCTCATCAATTCTCACAATTGATATATGCAACGCTTCTTTTATGTTGATGATCATTCCGGTAAAATGCTTAGTCGTAGACCATTCTATCGAATCACGCACAGAACGGAAGATGCATGACTGATCCCAACCCAACAGAACTGCGTACTCAACGTCGCCGTTCCGGGGCAGATTTGCATCGTAAAGAGACACGACGCCACATTTGGCTGCCTTTTCTGCTAGTCTGTCTCTTTTTGCTCTTTCTGATCTTGCTCGTTGCCTTGCCAACCGAGCCATCCTGGCGAACCCGTGCATCGTTCATTGCTGACTTCATGTCCAGCATCCTGATTTTCTGTCCAGCCATCATCTGTAGCTTCGTGTTCTACATGCTGATTGCCCTGGGCATTTATGGTATGAATCGTCTTCATAGTGGTGCTCGCTCGCCACTGGAAAAAATGGAAAACATGACGGCGAAAATAGCCACCCGTGTTGATGAAACCACCGAGAAAATCAATGAGAAAGTTGTCGATGCCAATAGCCGCATCGCATCGCTTACACACTTTATGAGTGTATTTGACCAGCCTGAAAATGATGATGACCCAACAAGGGACAAAAAGGAGAAGTAACTCATGGCAGACCAAAACAATGTTGTTGAATCCGTTGCCGACTCGGTGACAGGTGAAGAGTCCTGGAAGAATCGCACCTATATTGTTGGTGTGATCGGTGGTGCCATTGTCGGCGGACTATCGGCAATGCTCTATGTCCGCAGTGCAGAGGAATCCCTCGAAGAAACAGGGGAGCCGCCGTCAGTATCAACAGGAACGCTTCTGAGCTTGGTGTTGGCTGCTCTCGGCCTCATCCGCCAGATCGCTGAAAGTGGTAAGTCAAAGAAGAAGTAGCTTATGTGTGGTCGATACGTTCTCAAGGCAACACCGGAACAACTGCAACTGGCCTTCAATTTGGACGGATTACCGCGTGTAGAACCGCGCTACAACATCGCCCCAACGCAGCCCGTGCCGATCATCACAGATGCGCGCCCAGGCGAACTGACACTGGTGCAATGGGGGCTTGTGCCGTCATGGTCTAAAGACCCGACAGTTGGCGGGCGCATGTTCAATGCCCGTGCGGAAACTGCTGCTGAAAAACCATCATTTCGTAATGCTTTCAAACGCCGTCGGTGCCTGGTTCCAGCCAGCGGTTTCTATGAATGGCAAAAAGAAGGCAATAGTAAAAAACCACAGTACATCCATCTGACTGATCAGCAGGTTTTCGCTTTCGCCGGCTTGTGGGAAATCTGGAACGGTCCTGAAGGTGAGGAATTGTGGTCGTGTACCATTCTCACTGGCGAACCAAACGATAAGATCAAAGCACTGCATCATCGCATGGCGGTCATTCTCGACCCCGAAGAATATGATATTTGGTTGGATGATGGTACACCGGCTGATGTGTTGCAGGACCTCATTACGACACCATTTCCGTCAGAGAAAATGGACTACTACGAGGTTTCCACAATGGTGAATAACGCTCGTAACGAGGGTTCTGAACTGATCGAGCCTTATATCCCTCCGCAGCAAAATAGCTTACTGTAACTGCGACGATGTTGTTCCCTGATGAAGATCTGATACGCACACGCGAGATTATGGCGCGGGTGCAGCCCGTTCTGGATAAAATGGGCGAAAAAACGACGGTTCAGCTTTATCAGGGCCAACCTTTCCCGGTACTGATTAGTTCCTTGCTGAGTGCCCGGACGCGGGAAGAAGACACCAAAACAGCGATGGATCGCCTCTTTGCTCTGGCAGATAATCCAGCAGACATTGCCCAACTGAGCTATCAAGATGTTTTGGAAGCAATACAGTCTGTACAGTACCCGGGCCCCAAAGCTGAGTATGTCATCAAAACGAGTGCGCGTGTCGCCGAGCAGGGCAGAGTTCCTGATACACTCGAAGAGTTGATGGTACTTCCTGGCATCGGCTGGAAATCAGCCGTGCTTGTATTATGGCTGGCCTTTGGACTTTCCCCAGAAATTTGCGTTGATGTTCATGTTGCGCGGATAGGCAAACGCCTAGGATTGGTGAACCCATCGACCGCAAAGCCTGAGAAGATCAGTCGCGAGCTAATGAAGAAGGTGCCCAGGGATATCTGGGGACCCTGGAACCCGATGATGGTCAATTTCGGACGCACGATCTGCCTGGGGAGTCATCCCAGATGTTCAAAATGCCCGGTAAATAATCTGTGTCCCAAGATTGGCGTACAGGACGTTCACCCTACTTAAGCATCTTCCTCAGTTTTCTGGGATTTCTCTTCAAGTCGTTTTTCGATAATGCGCTTAAAGGGGTCCTCCCCCTTAGGAATCAACACACGCCGAGCACGACCACCACCCACAGATTCGCCCACGACACCCAGTTCAGCCAGCATATCCACCAAACGTGCGGCACGCGGATAACCCAGGCCCATACGCCGCTGGATCATCGAGGCACTGGCTTCCTGCGTTTCCACGACAAACTCAATAACTTCTTCCAGCATGGGGTCTGTCTCTGCCAGGAATTCACGTCGCGTCAGACCGCGTTCCCACGGAGCGCGTTCCTGGGTCATTGCGCCGCTGTCAAGCTGCTCCTGATACCATTCTCGCCAGAACTCGGTGATTTGGCGAACTTCATCATCGCTGACGAAACAACCCTGTACACGCTTCGGACCTGCCGCACCTGGGTCTTGGAAGAGCATGTCTCCGTTACCAAGTAACGTTTCCGCACCAACCCCATCCAGAATTACGCGCGAATCAACACCGGATGCCACCGAGAAAGCGATACGCCCAGGGAAGTTGGCCTTAATCAGGCCGGTGATGACATCCACGCTTGGACGTTGGGTTGCCACAACCAGGTGCATACCCACAGCACGTGCCATCTGTGCTAGTCGCGTGATGGCCATTTCCGTTTCTTCAGGCTGGCTCATCATCATATCGCCGACTTCGTCGATCAGAATCACGATATACGGCATATAATCTGCGCCACGCCGCCGCGAGCCAAATTTCTCGTTATATAGGTCGATGTTACGTACAGCATGTTCTTCGAGCAGCTTATAGCGGCGATCCATCTCACGGGTGCACCACTTCAGCACGCCGACGATGCGCTCCATTTCCGTTTCGACAGGGCCTACCAGATGCGGTATGCCATTGAATCGGCTCAACTCCACCATCTTCGGGTCGAGCATAACCATTTTTACAGTATCTGGCGTGTTATCCATGATGAGGGCCGTTGCCAGCGCTGCGATACACACCGATTTGCCGGAACCTGTTGTGCCTGCAATGAGCAGATGTGGCATTTTTGCCAGGTCAACGGGGACAGGACGGCCTGCAACATCTCTACCAAGTGGAATCGTAAGCGGTGTGCCTTTGCGCTGTGAATACTCGTAGTATTCCTTGCTTTCGTACACCGAACGCAAGTGCACCATACTTGGGCTGCTGTTTGGTACCTCGATGCCCATATAGGTGGTTCCAGGCACAGGTGTTTCCAGACGGAGGCGTTTCGCGGACAAAGCCAGCGACAGGTCATTGTGATAGGAAGCGATCTTGCTCAGTCTTGTACGCTCGGTGGACCCGTCACGCTTCAGTTGATAGGGTTGTACAGCATAGCGCGTAACAGTTGGACCAACCTGTACATCGACGACATCAATATCGACATCGAACTCCAGCAGTGTATTCTCGATCAGCACCACATTGCGGTTGATCTCATTCTCATCAGGTGGTGTCATCGGGGCATCTGCCAGAATTTCCAGCGAAGGCAGCTTCTTATTGCGCTTGCCGACCTTCTTCGCTTCTTCCATTTCTTTGACCTGGAAGTAGCGCTTTTCGCGTCCATCTGGGCGCGTCACGACCAGATGCCCATCATCCATTTTCTTTTTGCCGACTTCGCCAATCAGGTTGAATTCGGTCACCATCTCTTCACGTGTCTTCGTGAACAATGGATGGTTTTCGATATCTTCATAATCTTCTTTACGGCGATTTTTTGTGCGTTTGCCTGCACGCCGACGTAATTCTCGCAGGGATGGTGGCAAGCTGTCAGGATTTGGTCGGATTCGCAGAAGGGGCACCTCACGACTGGTGATGATTTCCTCAGGAATACCGTAAGTGTCTGCACGGCTAAAAATCTCAGCCAGATCATTATCTGAAGGTGTAATACGTTCAGCGAAATTTTTAAGCTGTTCGCCATATTTTTTCAGCCATCCGACGAGTTGCTCGCGCTTGGCTCCAATAATCATGCCAATGCTAAATAGCAGCAATACGCTGAATATGACCAGAGTAGGGATACGACCCAGTAACCAATGGGGTACAGCCGTAAGTCCCCAACCCATCAAGCCGCCGCCCCCGCCATTTCGTGCGAGTGTGCGCAGTTCTGGTTCGTCAATGATGACGTGCAAAATAGCCAGGATACACAGAAACGCGAGTTCAATGCCCAGTATCCGCGTTGATTGCAGGGACAGGCGAATCCCCACTTTGGGCAACAGAATATAAACACCCATACCGAGCAGTCCGGCAGCGACAGTCAGGCTGCCATAGCCAAATAGCTGGCGGAGGATATCTGCCCAGGCTAACGCAACCACGGCCTGCGTCGAACTGAATAAGGCTAGAAATGAGAGAATGCCACCGATCAGCAGCGCAATTGCGATGATCTCATCCAGCCAATCGGGAATGCTGTCACGTACATCTTCCCAGAATGTCGTTGGCTTGGCACCTTCAAGTACCGGCATATCCTCTATTTGAGGTGCGCCTTCCTTCAGTGTCGCCTGCATGACATCCACTTTTTCTAGTTTGTCATTGGCGTTCGACGATTTGGCTGTCGAGGGTGGCGTTTGGCCGGAGCCTTTTGTCGCTTGCTGTTGTGCCACGGGCAGCTAACCTTCAAATACTGCGAACATCATTCAATGAGTATAGTATATTGCATCGCTTTCAGACAATTCCGGCTATGGTACGGGAATAAGAAAAGCCGGAGCATATTCCGGCTTTTAGTTACCTTGATGCCTTACTGAGCCGATAGATTATTCAATCCTCAGACTCAGTGCAAGGCGCCGCTTTTTGCCGCTAATGCTCAGGATGCGTGTACTGACAATATCACCTTCACTAACGACATTGCGCGGATGTAAAAACTGGCCCTCGGCAAGCTCAGAAAAGTGGATAAGTCCTTCAAGACCTTCCTCAATACAGGCAAACGCACCGAAATCGACCACATTCGTGATGCGGCCTTCTACAATCTGCCCCTCTTGATAGCGCTCGTCAACGGTCTCCCAGGGGTCTCTGTGGAGTCGTTTGATGCTCAAAGCAATCCGCGATTCCTCAGGTGTGATGTCAAGCACATAAACCTTGATTCTCTGGCCGCGGCTCAGCATATCAGAAGGGTGTGCGACTCGTCCCCAACTCATTTCACTGATATGGATCAAGCCCTCAATGCCACCAAGATCAACAAACGCCCCAAAATCACACAGGTTGGTGACGATGCCTTCAAGCACATCACCTTTCTCTAGGCTGTAAAGCAGGGACATCCGGTTGCCAGCGTTGGCCTGGGCAGCTCGTTCGCTGAAAATGAGACGGTTCTTGTCAGGGTCAAGTTCGATAATACGCAGCGAGATGGTTTCGCCCACGCGCTCCGTTAAGAGGTTTTGACGCTGCTGTTCAAATCCGTCGCCAGGGAAATCAATGAGTTGGCTGGCGGGCACAAATCCACGAAGCGAATGCCAATCGACGAGCAAGCCGCCGCGATTGTAGCCAACCACTTTTAAGTGTAAAACCTCATCATTATCCTGAATAGCTTCTACTGCTTCCCAATCATTTTCCGAGGCATCTTCATAAATAAAATCGAGCGTCTCCGATTCAAAGTTATGCGCGTGTATCGGGTTTGAATCTCTTTCTGAGATATAAGGCTGGTTGCTTATTTGACTATCAACGGACTGAGAAAATTCGCCTTGATTGAGTAATGCCTCCCAGTATTTTTCGTCTAGATGATCGTCGGATGCATTGTCAGATCCGGAGGGCATACTACGGGTCATATAATCCCCCATCTATAACTATCATAACAATAATATGATGCTAACTGGATGTTCTCATCCGGGATTGGATTATAGGATGTTCATTTTTTCGTGTCAAATGGACGTCGAAACAAGCCCTCTCCAGTCACTTTGGACTTCGACATAATCTTGTTTCAATGCAGGAGTTATGAAGCTGTCGTCGCTTCTTCCGCTTCCATCAGCAAGAGCGTGTCGGTGATGGCGCTGATAGCTACACGTTGTTTCCGGTAGAAGTCGGCGTCGCTCATACTCATACGTTTGGTAACTTCCTTGACCTTTTTGCCTTCGATAAAGCGCAGGTCGAGAATATTGTAGATAATCCATTCGTTCCCAAACATAGATCGTTCGCCTTCAGGCCGTAGGCGCTCAATAGCACGCAGGATGACATTGCGCAGCGCCTGGGTGGGTGTACCGGCCTGGTCCATTTCTTGCTGAACAACGTTCAAGTTCAGCAAGCGGCTGCGCGTAATGCCAGGTCCTCCCCAATAATGACGCAGTGCGGCACGGACCTGTTCATACATCTCATCCCGTGATGGAATATTTAACTGCGGAACTTGAGCCGGATTTGTGACGCGATATTCAATGGCATTTGCACGTGTGCGCGTCATGCTTATCTGCGGGAGCAAGCCTTCAAGCGCCGCAAACACCTCTGTTTGTAACATCATATCTTCAAGCGTCTGTTGCAGACGGTTGATATAGCGTTTCATCAGTGGTTGGTCTTCATCGGGAACATGAATACTTTCCTCCGTTCCCTGGACGCCTAGCAGTCCAATGAGATAATGCTCATCAATTTCTTCATTAGCTGCTCTGAGCGAATAGAGGGGCACGATTTGGAAGGTGGTCCACTTATGAAAATGGCCGTTCTCGCCATTGATCGCCTCAATTGTTGCGAGCAGATGCGCTTTGTCGTCACTGAACGAGGTTTCCTCGACAGGTTTTCCAATCTGGCTGATGGTATCGAACCGCGTTCCATCGTATGCCAATACGAATGCAGAAGGCACACGAAAATAGTCAGAAATCGAACGTAAAGTCGCCTCAATTAACTGTATCATATCGGACCGTGTCAGCACGCGATCACTCAAATCCTGCAACTTGGAGAGCTGCTCATTGCTATCGTCATTGTAAATCAGCAGCTTCTCTAATGTGGGCAGGCCCAGCGAAATCGACCACTGCCACAGCATCACTACGCCAACAACTGCGAATGGCATGAAGTCCTCGCCAGCCAACCCCAGAATGCGCGTTGCCTGTGTGGTAAAGATGATGGTGGCGAGGGCCATTAAGCCAGTTCCTGGGCCACGTAGTAAAAAGCGCAGAAGTTCAACTTTGACGACCCTGTCCGGCTTATCAGACCCAAAGAACGACAGCGGATACGACAGGAAAATCAACATCAGGATGACGACCAGGTTAGCTGCATTGACCAGCAGCAGCGTGCCCAGAGACAGCGTATTCGTTTCTGGCAGAAGTACCGAAAACGGAAATATTCCGAATGCAGGGGTTAAAACCGCGAATTGCAAATAAGCCATGCGCCGCTGTGATGTTCGTGTAAGCCCACGCCGCCGAGCGCGATCCACAAAAAGAAATGTCGCCAGGATGACGCCCAGGAAAAAAGCCAAAAAGACTGGGAACAGAAATTCAGCGCTCAACGTAACATGTCCGCCGCGATCACTTACACTAACAACGGTATCTGTAAAGATCGCTGCAAAGCTAAAAACAAAACTCAGCAAATAGAGGATGCGCACAATCCGTCTGCGCCTGCCGCGAGAAGGTAAACCCGTCGTTGCCAGGAGTGTATCGGCTAGGTGGAATAGGGCGGAAGGAATAAATGCAATGCCGATCCACTGTATGCGCAAAGCCAGCCCATGTGCGCCTGGAAGCGGATCTAGTGACACAAAGACATCAGCCAGATAGGCTATGGTCACACAGGCGAGCACAGACGCAGATGAGCGTGTCACGCGATTGTGTAGATTGCGTGTCAGGTTGTATAGGAGTAGTGAGGCTGCAACAATAACATTGGCAGCCGTCAGAATCTCATTAAGCGATTGAAGAAACGAACTGATAAACGCTTCTGCGGACATTGAAACTACCTGATTTGGACTGAGCGACTATCTGGCGGATTTTCCGAAATACACCCCGATGTCATTGTTCGGGAATAACTGGTCATTGAACCCACAGAATGTAAATCCGCAACTCTGGCAGAATTGAATGGATGGATAATTCTGTGTTTGTGTTTCAATGAACAGATGACGTATATCGTGCTCTAAAGCCCATCTTTGCGCAATAGTTAATAGTCGTCGTCCGACCCCCAAACGGCGATACAGGTCATCTACTACAATATGTTTGATGACCACATTACCAAAGCTCTGTTCTCGGTGGATAACCAGATAGCCTATGATAGTTGGCTCATCTTTAAGCTCTGCGACAAGTAATACATTGTCATGAATCAGAGCATTCTTCAGATGATCTTCAGGTACTTCATACGCAATATCGATTGCTCGTGGCAGGCGTTCAGTTCGGAAATTGACCGTAATGGCGGATGTATCAGGTTGTACCGACATTTGCCAGACACGTTCAGTTTCGTAATGATGATCGAGTTCTAGACATTGGGCAATGTCAGTTGAAAGTGCTTCGCGAATTAAAAACGGAGGAACAGTTGGTCGCATTCGTGTTGTCACCTGGCAGGTAGGTAAGGGGCGTGATGTCAGCGGTAACGAACTACAACAGCTAAATCAAGTATACATCACCAACGATGCTATCAACGTAAATTTGTATCTCTTGATCGAAATGATCGGTTTCAATGAAGTAGATGCCATCTTCGTTTCTATGATAGCGATCCATATCAGCATGAATCTTTGAGAAACGCCGATGACGTATTTCAATGCGGACAGGCGTATTTGCAGGTGTAATGATCTGTATTGTTCCTAAGGTTGAACGCACATGGATCTCGCCAAGCGATTCCGGTGGGCATACAAATCTGATGTCCCCCAGGCCAGTACTCACCAGTGCGCGGTCAACGATAATGCCGCTGGCATCCCAGTCGATCTGGCCGATGTTGGTGCCTAGAACAACTTCCCAGGGCATTTGCGGTGCCAGGCCAACTTCCCAGCCTGCCATCGAATACCAGGGCGTATGCGAACGTTTCATGAACAAATGGGCATGCGTGCCAACAGACTCCAGTTGCGGGCGGGTCTGGGCGGCATATTGCCCAGCGACGAGGCGGTCTGTGCCTTCCAATACGCCCAGTGTCACATCAATATCGCCTGCCTGGATGTCAATCGTGCCGCTTTCAACGCTGCCGCGAGTAATGCCAAAGGTGCGGCCTTGGTCACTTGGCAGAATATCACCGCGAAGCAGCAGTTGTAGCCCCGGAACGATGAGCAGCAGCGGCCACAGGTCGATGATATTGAAATCACCCAGTAAGAGGAAATTACTCAGTAAAAGCAAGACCCCAACGATGACCAGTATCACTGGCCAAAGGATGGGGCCTCGTTGTTGTTTCGTTTGGCTTCTGCTTGCCACAGATTTTGCCTGCTCTGTTGCCGTTAATTAGTTCTCAAAGAGATAGTCTTTGAGGATAACGTGAGCAGAAGACTGACGCAAGCGATTAAGTGCCTGAGCTTCCAACTGACGGACACGCTCACGGGTCACGCCGATGGTCTGGCCAACTTCTTCCAGCGTGTAAACACGGCCATCAGCCAGGCCATAACGCAAACGCAGAATCTGAGCTTCGCGCGGCGGCAGCTTGTCGAGTGCCTGCTGCAATTGCTCCTGCAACAGGTGTGAAGCGACTTCCTCTGCCGGGGCAGGGCTGTTTGCATCCTCGACGAAATCGCCGAAGGTGCTGTCACCATCATCGTCAATCGGCGTTTCCAGGCTGACCGGACGGCGTGAGATCTCCAGCAGGTTCTCCACCTTGTCAGGCGTAGTCTCCATACCCGCGGCCAGTTCCTCAATCTTCGGATCACGCCCCAGTTCTTGAAGCAGTTGCAACTGAACACGGCGCATCCGGTTGAGTTGGTCGCCCATATGAACCGGAACGCGGATCGTACGACCCTGATCAGCAACAGCACGGCTCACAGCCTGACGAATCCACCAGGTAGCATAGGTGCTGAACTTATGACCACGCTGATACTCGAACTTGTTCGTAGCGCGGATCAGTCCGATGTTGCCTTCCTGAATGAGGTCAAGGAACGGAACGCCACGGCCAATATACTTCTTCGCCACGCTGATAACCAGACGAGCATTGGCGCGAATCAAGTGTTCCTGGGCGGCATCACCGTCCATAACCACTTCCCGCAGCGACTGCTCCTCAGACCACAGCAGAGCTTCGCCTTCGTGCTCGATCTTCTCACGTGCCCATACTGCTGCTTCCATACGCTTTGCCAGGGAAACCTCTTCCTCGGCAGTCAGCAATGGAACACGACCGGCTTCTTTGAGATATAGGCCGACCACATCGTCCGTATCGAGAGCCGCTTGGTATCCAGCATCTTCAATCAGATCGTTGCGGAACTTGAGAGCAGCATCCTCAAAGTCTTCCTCATCGTCATCGTCGTCATCCATATGATCGACGACCAGTTCATCTTCAACGTCTTCTTCCGTATTCGCTGAGTCATCAGCAGAAGGAGCACCTGAGCCGGGGATGACTTCAATGTCTGCTTCTAGCAGTTCATCCATCAAATCATCCAGCAGCGCAACGTCGCGCTCCACATCAGGCATCATTGACAGAATATCATCATAGGTAATAAAACCCTGACGATGAGCCTTCTCCATCAATGTCGCACGTACCTGGTCTTTCTGTAAAGTCGTTTCCACCATTGCGTCACACCACACCTATTGATTACAGAGATAATCGCCTTGCTTAGCAGGCAAGCAAGGCGTTGGGTTATGAGATCAGATTCGGACGGAATTCGTGTCCTAGGGCGTTACCAGGACTAAGATGAATCTCTTGTGTACAAATTACACAGAGTATTCGGATAGGTTCACGATGTTAAAGAGTTTACACTCCAAACGTTATAATCACATAAACACCACTTAAAACAGTATTGCGAGGTGTTTGGTGATTATGAGACGTCACAGCGGTTCATTAAGTATCTTTGTAGATATACATAACCATGCTGCAATTAAACAAGGTAACGTTTTTTTGATTTCTTGTCAAGCAATTTGGGCAAGTTCGTGGTTACTACTCATATGCCCGTCTTAATAAGCTGGTGAAATAGGCAATTGGCCGGGCATCAACCACATATAAAGTAGGGTCTTCATCAACTAATGCATAGAATCCATCAGTTGTCGCAGTAATGTCGCCAACGGCGATACTATGCTCGGTACCATCAATCAGGATGACGGATACAATCATCGTCAGATCGTTCTGTCCCAGGCCAAATTCATTGTAACGATTCATTTCGAGCGCCCCTAAAGACCTTAGTACCGGGAAATAGGCCATACTTCCAGCGACTACATCACCCTCTTCCTGGGTCAACATCCCGGAAAATTCAACCAGTTCCCATAGGTTGTCGTTATTTTTTGTAATCGTTAATCCAACTTGTGCAACGGGTTCATAAATATTGACCGCAAACACACTGTTTGGTCCCCATCCATTGAATAGATAAGTTGCTTCAATGGGTGTGGCGGTGGGTGCAACTTCAACACGGTTTTGCAATGTTGTTTGTAGCGCGCCAGCAATCAGCACGATCGCCAGGACAGCAACCAGGATGACAAGCGTACGTTGTTGTTTCATAAAAGCATTACCTTTGTCGCTTTAGACAATCGCCGTCAGAATTTACTGTCGGGTCCGACGTAGCCAGATAGCCAGTGCAATGAGCAGCAAAGAACCAGGCATCACCACGATAGTGAAGAATGCGATGGTATCTAACATTTGCCCGCCCACAAATATGACTGGCGTTGTATTGTATGATCTGGGTTGGAACTGCACTTCTTCCGTGAAACCGGTCATCCAACCAATGCTATCCAGGAACAGCGTTGCATTACCCTGTGGCGATTGTACGCGCCCATTTGTCAGGAAATCACCATCCCCAACCAACACGACCTTGGCATCGGTAGCATCATCATACGCCCAGGCAACAGTCGTGAATTGATCGCGCACATCGCCTTCGCTGCTATCGAAAGTAAAGTTATTCTGTTGGAACAAACTATTCCAATCGCGTTCGCCCCAGCTTTCAGGACTGGACATAATGACGCGACCATTCTGTACAGGCGGAGAGTCATTCACTTCGATAGCACGCGCGATCTGGAATTGCACGGATGTATCGGGCTGTCCCTCCAGATTGATATTCTCGCCAATATCGTTACCTGTAAATACCTGGGCACTCAAGATGCTGATCTGACTTTCCCCACTCGATGCAGGGTCAACAACGATCATATCTGTCATCCGCAGGCCGAAGTGATCCCACATGTAGGTATTAAATATAGAATCCGGCGCCATAAACAGATCATCTGTCAGCATAGCATCAGCAGCAATGAAGACGCTGCCACCACGCTGGAGATACTCGTTCAACACAGCCACTTCTTCAGCAGTCATCTGCCGATGCGGCTGTGCAATAATCAATGCCGAAGCATCTTCTGGGATGGTTTCGTTGCTCGCTGCAAGTTCAGCCAGGCTGATTGGATTCGTAATCAGTCCGTTTTGCCGCATGATGTTGTTGAGAACAGACATGCCTTGCTGCTGATTGTCAATTGGGTCGAGTGTGTCCAATCCGCGTTCAAAATAGACTGTAAACTGACCTGAAGCTAGCAAAATGGCCAGCCGCTGGGAAATTTCCTGTTCGTGGTAACCTGTAATCGGAACAGGAATCGTACTGCTAAGTGAACCGTCCGCTTCTATAAATGAAGCAAAAACGTAAATACCCTGGTCCAGGGCATTGGCGTAAGTTGCTGCCAGGCCCGGTTGTTCATCTGGATCAACATAGACGACATGAATGCGCCCATTGCTGGCTTCCTCGAATAGCTGGAAGTACTGGTCATCCACCTCACGGTACTCGATTTCCTGAGAGTTATAAAAAGCAGTGATTTGAATATCTCGGCTGTTTCTAATAACAGCGTCCACAACGTCAAGTGATGGGTCAGATAACGTAAAGCGCTCGTCAATGGTCATGTCCCCAACGACATTCGCGCGCTGGACAACGATATAAGCAGTCACAACAATACCGATGAGCACAGCCGTACTCAGGATTGCTGCTGTGCTGTTTCGCATCTGGCGCCCGGTCAGTACGGCCCTGAATTCGTCCGGTAGGAAGAAACCCCACAATCCAAAGCCTACAACGCTCATGATGAGGGCTGCGATTGTCATTGTACTTAGGCCACTAAGCAGGAAGCTGCTTGCTGTTACGATCAGGCCGATGCTGCCCAGGGCAATACCCAACTGGCCAAGCTGGCCGCGCGTGAGCTGGAGACCACCGTTCTCATTCATCAGCGCCATCTCCGCGATGATACAATTTGGATAGCAATGAAGATCGCAATGACGATAATCCCCGCGTAATAGACAATATCTTCTGCACGTAAAACGCCGATTGCGAAAGATGCCATAAAATGTCCGCGCAGCGTCAGATTGAATAAGATATCGGCCAATTGTGTATTAGAGACAATTTGGCTGATGGCATCACCAAAGTACAAAACGATCAGCGTCACCAGACTGAGAAACGCTGCCAGAATCTGGTTTTCGGTCGTCGAACTAAAAAGTGTACCAATAGCCAGTGCTGCGCCAGCATATAACCAGATACCCAGATAGCTGCCCAGCATATGAGAAATGTCTGGGAATGAGATGCTTACTGCGATTACCTGATAGACCAGCGTCAGTGCGAGCAGAATCGTAAAATAGGCCCAGGCACTCAGGAATTTGCCAACGACGATGCTGCTATCGCTGATAGGGGCTGTCAGTAACAGCTCAAGCGTACCCTCGCGTTGTTCTTCTGCCAGCAACCGCATCGTCAGCAGTGGAGCGAACAAAATCAGTATGCTTGCCAGCAGGGTTGGTATCAGAGCAGGGGCAAGTGGCTTATAGCCAATACTGAGTGTCAGGTCGTTATTAAACGTGATGCCAGTCAATAAGAGGAATGCCGCGCCCATGACATAGGCGAGTGGCGATCCCAGGTACTGCCCGATCTCACGTCGGAATACTAGCCATGTTGCCTGCATAGCGGCTCCAGGTGTGGATCAATTCACAAGTTTGATGAAAATATCTTCAAGGCGGCGGTCGACAGGCCGCATTTCCAGCAATTCCAACCGATGGTCTGCAACGACCTGCATTACAGCATGCCGCAGTTCCTCATCGTGACCCCGTATAATGAAGCCTGATTCATGAAGTTGAATGTCAGTGACAGCGGGTAAGTCGTGCAGCAACTGCTCAATATGGGCTTTTTCACCGTCGATATGTACATAGAGCGCCAACCCTGAATGGGTTTGTTCGCCCAGGATGTCGGTTGTGCCTTCCGCTACGATCTTGCCATTATTGATAATAACAACGCGGTCGCAGATTTGTTCGACTTCTGAAAGGATATGGCTGCTGAACAAGATCGTATGGTTCTCGCGTAGACTGCGTACCACCTCGCGAACCTCCACGACTTGCTTGGGATCAATGCCAATCGTTGGTTCATCAAGGATAATGACAGAAGGGCTGTGGACCAGTGCCTGTGCCAGTCCCAACCGCTGACGCAACCCTTTAGACAGACTGCGTACCAACTTCTTACGCCGATCCAGCAAGCCAAACTGCTCCAGAACATCCTGAGTTCGCTGTTTTGGTTTCTCTGTCTGGCGCAGTCGTGCCCAGTAGAGTACGAATGCTTCGACTGTCATATCAGGGTACAGTGGAACTTGCTCCGGCATATACCCGACCCGCTGCCGAACTTCCATTGAGTCTTCTATTACATCGTAACCAGCAACTTTGACTTCGCCCGATGTGACGGGCATATATCCGGTCAGAATGCGCATGGTTGTGGTTTTGCCTGCACCGTTTGGTCCTAACAATCCAACAATCTCGCCTGGATGAGCATCGAAACTGATGTTATCCACAGCGGTGAAGTTGCCATATTTCTTAACTAGGTTCTTGACTTCAATCACACAGCTTTACCTTCATTGTGGCTGATCGGTCAGGACGGGTGGTAGCCAGAGCTACCTTTCAGTTTGCATATCATAAAGAGTATATGCCAGTGTGCAGATGTACATCCTCAAGAAGTGTTATGTAGATGTAAATTCTGCTGACTCTAACAAGTTCTCAACAAAGCACCGCACAGGGCGAGCAGATAAGGCAATAACTTGGTTGGACATTATGCACAACGAAATCTGAAAACTGCCTAATGATTTGGCAATTGTTTGACATGCTCCATATTGTGCCGTAAACTCCTGCGCATTATTGACTGACAGATGGTGAAGTATTTTCTAGCGATGAATGTCATGCCGCGCTCAGAACGACGTCGTCTACCTTACGATAAAGAGGTCGTAACGGTTTTTTTGTGCTGCGCTTAAAGCGTTCATCTTTTTCCAGGACAACCGTTAGCCCTGACCTCGTGCGAATTTCGAGGCCAGGGCTTTTTTACTAATTAAGGAGTAGTTGTGAGCGAGAAAATCAGAGTCGGTGTATATGGGGCAGCCGGTTATGCCGGCCAGGATATGGTCGAGTTGCTGCTTAAACACCCGCAAGTAGAGCTGGTATTTGCCACATCGAGCACCTCTGCGGGCGAGAATGTCCCTTACACAAACCTGCGTTACATCCCCGCAGAAGATGCTTCATTGTCTGAGGCAGATCTTGTGGTTCTCGCCTTGCCACATGGGGCCTCTGCTGTAACAGCAAAAGAGGCGCTGGATAAGGGCGTGCGCGTTATTGACCTTTCAGCAGATATGCGCCTCGATACGCCTGAGTCGTATAAAGAGTGGTATGGTCTCGACCATCCACACCCTGAATTGCTGGAAGCACCCTATGGCCTGCCGGAAATCAATCGTGACAAGCTGCATAACCTGGATAAGGTCGCTGTCCCTGGTTGCTATCCAACGACAACTTTGCTTGGTCTGTATCCGCTTTTGCAGATGGATGTCCTGGATTCGACTGCACCCATCATTGTTGATGCTAAATCCGGTGTCACTGGGGCGGGCCGTACTCCCAAGGCCAATACACATTTCGTCACGGTCCATGACAATCTGACACCTTACAAAACAGGACGCAAGCATCGTCATGTTGGCGAAATTGAGCAGGAAATCGCCAAGATCACACCAACGCATGGCACGCTTGTTTTCGTGCCGCACCTTTTGCCTGTTTCTCGTGGCTTGATGGCAAGCATCTACGTCACGCTCAATCATCGTATCACCAGTGATAAGGTTCATAGCCTGTATACCAATCACTACGCCGATGAACCACTCGTCAAAGTTTTACCTTTGGGCGTCGATGCTGAGCTGCGTGATGCTGTTTTGACAAATCACTGTGCGATTAGTATCACGCCAGTAACGGATAACCTGGTGCATATCACCAGCGTGACCGATAACTTGCGCAAAGGTACAGCTTCACAGGCGATACAGTGCTTCAACCTGATGTACGGCTTTGAAGAAACACTCAGCCTGATATAGGTCGCTGCCATGACGGAAACCTGGGTAATCAAGATCAGCGGTCATCAACTGGATGACGAGGCCTTCCTGAGCGAGTTCATCTCGACTGTTGCAAACTTGCCACATCACATTGTGCTTGTACATGGGGGCGGTAAGGAAATCAGCCAATTGCAGCAGCGCTTAGGGATTGAACCTCACTTTGCAGATGGCATCCGAGTCACAGATGCGGAATCCCTGGCATTGGTAGAGATGGTGCTCTGTGGTTTGGTGAATAAACGCCTGGTCCGTATGCTTGTTGCGCGGAATGTGGCAGCGATTGGCATATCCGGCGTGGATATGGGCTTGATTGAAGCCGAGAAGCTAGCGAATCCAAACATCGACATGATGTTTACTGGGGAGATTAAGTCACTCAATATTGAACCCCTAAAGAAGCTTCTGGACAGTGGATTGACGCCTGTCATTGCACCGATTTCTTACAGCAAGGATCACAACTACAACGTCAATGCGGATCATGTAACAGGGGCTTTGTCATCCGCGCTTTCTGCCGATCGTACTTTCTTCATCAGTAACGTCCCTGGTGTTATGGCAGATGGCCAGGTAATCGGCCAACTGACGCCCCAACAGGCTGAGCAGTTGATTCACGAAGAAGTAATCGTTGGTGGCATGATTCCGAAGGTACGCACCGCACTTGACGTATTGGATGCAGGTGTCAGGCGCGTCATCATCACTGATTTAGACGGTCTGCAAAACCAGACAGGTACAACATTTTTGGAGGGGGAATAAAAGAGGATGGTAGAAATGTTAGATTCAAAAGCGGCTGTACAGGCATGGAATGACTATCATGTGACAACCTACATACGCCCTGATTTTGTCATCGAACGTGGCCAAGGTATGACCATTTACGATGATCAGGGCCATGAATATACCGATTGGGTCGCAGGTATCGCTGTCAATTCACTGGGCTATGGTGACAAAGGCATCGCCGTCGCGATTGCGGAACAGGTCAGTACGGGTGTGATCCATACAAGCAATTTGTATCACACCAGGGCACAATCCCAGTTGGCACAAACCCTGGTGGAAAAATCCTTTGCAGACCGCGTGTTTTTCTCCAACAGCGGTGCTGAGGCTAACGAAGGCGCACTGAAGTTCGCGCGTCGTGTGGCATACGATAGCGGCAATCCTGACAAAATCGGTGTCGTAACCTTCAGCGAAGCATTTCATGGCCGGACCCTGGCGGCGCTGTCCTTAACGCCCAAGGAAAAGTACCAAAAGCCCTTTAAGCCGATGATGAGCAACGTAACAGTCGGTGAATTCAATAGTATTGAGAGCGCGAAGGCATGTATCAATGATAGTACGGCTGCCGTCATTCTGGAGCCGATCCAGGGGGAAGGTGGCATCAATGTCGCCTCCGATGAATTTCTGCTTGCCGTTCGTGAACTGTGCGATCAGCATCAGGCCATCTTGATCTTCGACGAAATTCAGTGTGGCATGGGTCGTACAGGTACCCTTTGGGCCTATGAACAAACGCCTGTCACGCCTGATATCATGACTGTCGCCAAACCACTCGCCGCTGGTCTGCCGATTGGTGCAATTCTCTGTACCCAGGCGGTCGCTGAACATATCCACCCTGGCGATCATGGCTCGACCTTTGCAGGCGGTCCTGTAGTGACCCATGTAGCTGATTATGTTGTGGAGCGCATCAGCCAACCTGATTTTTTGGAGCATGTTGCAGAAGTTGGCGCTTACCTCAAGGAACGCCTTGAGGAGATCAATAGTCCACTGATCGTTGAAGTGCGTGGTAAAGGTCTGATGGTGGGCATGCAGTTGAGCGTACCTGTCGCGCCAGCGATCCAGGCAGGTTATGAAAACGGTCTGCTGTTGGTTAACGCAGGCACAGAAACCATCCGTTTCATTCCGCCGCTTATTGTCGAAAAAGCGCATGTCGATGAACTGGTCGAGAAACTTGTTTCAATTCTGGAGTCGCTCAATGACTGAGTTAACCACAGACATCGTAGTCTCAGATAATATTGAAAAAGTAACGGGTTTCACGGTAGCTGGTGTTCACGCGGGCCTCAAGAAAGAGGGTGCCCTGGACTTTGCCATCGTCGCTAGCGAACAGCCCTGTATTGCTGCGGGTGTGTTTACGCGCAACACAGTCAAAGCTGCGCCTGTACTGGTCAACATGCAGCGTGTTGCAGAACACGGCAGCGAAATCCGCGCAATTGCCATCAATACCAAGAGTGCCAATGCCTGTACAGGTGAAGAGGGCATGGTGAATGCCGAGAAGATGGCCAGTCTTGTTGCTGATAAAATTGGCGCAACACCTCAGCAGGTGATGGTCATGTCAACGGGTGTCATCGGCACGCAGTTACCAATGGCCAAGATCGAAAACGGTGTCAATCTTGCCAGCCAATCACTGGGTGACGATTGGCAGACAACTGCCAGGGCCATCATGACGACCGACACGCGTCCCAAACTCGCTTCAGTGACTGTATCGACATCTCAGGGGCAGTACACAATTGCGGGCATTGCCAAAGGCTCTGGTATGATCGCTCCCAACATGGCCACTATGCTTGGTATTGTTGTCACGGATGCCCAACTTACGCAGCCGTTTGCTAAACAGGCATTGCGCGCTGGGGCGGATACAAGCTTTAACCGTGTAACTGTAGATGGGGACACCAGCACCAACGATATGGTCGTTTTGCTTGCAAATGGTGCTAGTGGCGTAACCATTGATACGGACAGCACGGAGTTAAGTGAGCAATTTCAAGAGGCGTTAAATCAGGTGATGATCTCCCTCGCTAAGAAAGTCGTTCGTGATGGCGAAGGTGTCAGCAAGTTCATCAGCCTGCATATCAACCATGCATCTTCTGAAGAGGACGCCCTGGAGATTGGCCGCACCATTGCCAATTCGCCCCTGGTTAAAACGGCATTCTTTGGCAATGACGCCAATTGGGGCCGTATCATGATGGCGGCAGGTCGGTCCGGCACAGCATTCGATCACAATTCGGCGCATCTATACTTCGCTGTGGGCGAAGATAGTACAGAAGATGCCCTTTGCCTGTTCGCGAATGGCCAGCCAACGGATTATCCTGAAGAAGAAGCAACTCGCATCATTAAACATGCTGATGTGACTGTCATCCTTGACTGTGGCACAGGAGATTCTTCCTGTCGCTTATGGACATGTGATCTCAGTCATGAATACATATCGATCAACAGCGATTATCGCAGCTAAGCAAACCCGAATTCCCGTTAGTTGATATGAGGTAAAGTATGACCAACGCGGTACTGGTATTGGAAGACGGACGCATATTCCCCGGAGTAGGCTTTGGGGCACAGGGTGTTATGACAGGCGAAGTCGTCTTCAACACATCGATGACCGGTTACCAGGAAATCTTGACCGATCCCTCTTACCATAAACAAATTGTTACCATGACGGTGCCTCACATTGGCAATACGGGCATCAACCCAGAGGATATGGAATCTCGTCGCGTTTGGGTGGCAGGATTTGTTGTACGCGCTCTCAGTCCAATCGTTAGCAACTGGCGCCACCATGTTGATCTCGATACCTATCTGCGCGAACAGGGTGTCATTGGTATATCGGAAGTGTCGACGCGCGCGCTGGTGCGCCATATCCGCGACAAAGGCGTGATGCGGGCAGCGATTGCATCCGGGTATGGTGCGCGTGACCCGCAGGCATTGATAGACATCGCCCGACAGTCCCCGGACATGTCCGGCTGGAATCTGGTTGATGACGTCACGACGGTGGAACCCTACAACTGGACGGAGTACAGCAATAAAGCCTGGTACGCTGAACATTCCACCAATGGCGAAGGCCCATTGGTTATTGCCTACGACTACGGCATCAAAAGCAACATCATGCGCATGATGACGGATCGCGGTTTGCGGGTGAAGGTGGTGCCTGCTAAGACACCTGTTGATGACATTCTGGCAATGCAGCCAGATGGTATCTTCCTCAGCAATGGCCCGGGTGATCCGGCAGCGGTTGATTATGCAATTGACAACGTGAAGGGCCTATTGGGCGAAGTGCCTATCTTCGGTATATGTCTTGGCCATCAGATTCTGGCGTTAGCTCTCGGTGGCAAGACCGAAAAGATGCGGTTTGGTCATCGTGGTGGCAACCAGCCAGTGAAGAATCTGCTCACGGGTAAAGTCGAGATCAGTGCCCATAATCATGGCTTTGCTGTTTCAGCCGATAGCGATCTACAGGATGCCGAAGTTACCCACGTCAACCTGAACGACAATACCATTGAAGGTTTGCGGCACACAGGTCTGAAGGCATTCAGCGTTCAATATCATCCAGAAGCGTCACCTGGTCCGCATGATTCACTGTATCTTTTCGATCAATTTGTCGAATCCGTAAAGCATCAGGTTCCCGAGTAAATCCAACCCAGATAATCAGTCAGTACTCAACGGAAGCATCCATGCCAAAACGTACAGACCTCAAAACCATTATGGTGATCGGCTCTGGTCCGATTGTGATCGGCCAGGCCAGTGAATTTGACTACAGTGGTGTCCAGGCGTGTAAAGCATTGCGTTCGCTTGGCTATCGCATTGTGCTGGTGAACAGCAACCCGGCAACCATTATGACGGACCCTCAGTTTGCCGATGCTACTTATGTCGAGCCAATGACCGTCGAGATTGCCGAGCAGATCATTGCGACTGAAAAGCCCGACGCCATTTTACCAACAGTCGGCGGCCAGACGGGCCTGAACCTTGCCCTGGCCCTTTCAGAAGCGGGTGTACTAGAAAAATACGATGTCGAACTCATCGGTGCCTCGATGGACAGTATTCGTATTGCGGAAGATCGCGAACTGTTCAAAAACACAATGACCGAAATTGGCCTCAAATCACCGCCGAGCAAAGTCGTAAGTTCGGTAGAAGTAGCGTTGGAGTTCGTAAAAGAGATCGGCTATCCGACGCTGATTCGCCCCTCCTTCACGCTCGGCGGCAGTGGTGGCGGGGTAGCCTACAACGAAGACCAACTTCGTGAAGTTGTCGCCCGCGGGATTCGCCTCAGCCCGGTCCATCAGGTTCTGGTCGACAAGAGCTTGCTTGGCTGGAAAGAATATGAACTCGAGTTGATGCGCGATGGCGTAGGCAACTTCGTTGTCGTCTGCTCAATCGAAAATCTGGATCCGATGGGCGTCCACACAGGCGATAGCATCACAGTAGCACCTGCCCAGACCCTGACAGACAAAGAATTACAACGGCTCCGTAACATGTGCCGCGCCATTTTTGATCGGATTGGTATCACAACCGGTGGGGCGAATGTTCAGTTCGCGATCAATCCAGAAGATGGCGATGTCTTCGTTATCGAGATGAACCCGCGTGTGTCGCGTTCATCAGCGCTGGCCAGCAAGGCGACTGGATTCCCAATTGCTAAGATTGCGGCCCTTGTGGCGGTTGGTCTTACTCTCGATGAAATTACCAACGATATTACCCGTGTAACGCCTGCCAGTTTTGAACCGTCACTGGACTATGTCGTTGTAAAGATTCCGCGTTGGGACTTCAAGAAATTCCAGGGTGTAGACGAAATTCTAGGTCCTCAGATGAAGGCCGTCGGCGAAGTTATGGCCATTGGCCGCACCTTTACAGAAGCGCTGCAAAAGGCTGTGCGCGCGCTGGATATTGGCATGTCTGGGCTGGGCAGCAAAGTTGATCCAGTTGACAACGTGAGTGCCTTGCGAATTGCCACAGCCCAGCGCCTTTATCAGGTCGCTACAGCCCTTAGGGGCGGCGCTACACCGCAGCAAATCACGGAAGAAACGCAGTTCGATCCCTGGTTCGTGCAGCAAATTGCCCAGACAATCAATTTGCTGGATACCATCCTGAGAAAGGGCCTGAGGCTTGACGATCTGGATGCCCAGGATTTCCGCAAACTCAAACAATATGGCTTCAGCGATCAACATCTTGCCCAGCTTATTGGGTCCGATGAGCCAACCGTGCGCCAGCGTCGCAAGGAATTGGGTGTCAAAGCCAATTTCTATCGGGTGGATACCTGTGCCGCTGAATTTGAGGCGCATACACCGTATCTGTACTCGACCTATGAAGATGACGACGAAGTTAATCCCTCAGATAATCGCAAAGTCGTCATTCTTGGTGGTGGGCCGAATCGTATTGGCCAGGGCATCGAGTTTGACTATTGCTGTGTTCATGCCTGTTTCGCGCTCAGGGAAATGGGTTATGAAACGATCATGGTCAATTGCAACCCCGAAACAGTCAGCACCGATTACGACACGGCTAACCGCCTGTACTTTGAACCACTCACTGCCGAAGATGTCATGAATATAATCGATGCTGAGCAGCCAGAAGGCGTGCTGGTGCAATTTGGTGGCCAAACGCCGCTGAATATCGCCCATGACCTTGAAGCATTTGGTGCACCAATATGGGGAACCTCGGTTGATACCATCGACTTGGCAGAAGATCGTGAGCGCTTCAATTCACTGATGCAGCAGCTCAACGTGTTGCAGCCACCCGGAACGACCGTACTCAATCGGCAAGAGGCCCTAAAAGGCGCTGAAAAAATCGGCTATCCCGTTCTGGTACGGCCTAGTTATGTGCTTGGTGGGCGCGGTATGGCGATTGTCTTTGACGAGGATCAACTCAATCGCTGGCTGGACGATAACGTAGAATGGACAGGCCACCCCGTTCTGATTGACCATTTCCTCGATGACGCCTTTGAAGTCGATGTGGATGCCATCTCTGATGGCGAGCAGGTCACAATTGGTGGCATCATGCAGCACATTGAAGAAGCAGGCGTCCATAGTGGTGATTCCGCCTGTGTGCTCCCGCCATACAAAATCAGCCAGTATCATCTGGACATCATTCGTGACTATACCCAGCGAATTGGCAAGGCCATGAAAGTTCGCGGCCTGTTCAATATCCAGTTTGCGATTAAGGATGATGAAGTTTACGTGCTGGAAGTCAATCCAAGAGCAAGTCGCACCGTTCCTTTCGTCAGTAAGGCGACAGGGCATCCGCTGGCCCGTTACGCGGCACAGATTGCCGCAGGCAAGACATTGCAGGATTTGAACTTCACTGACGAGCCGCGTGTTGATGGCTTCTTCGTCAAAGAAGCCGTGCTGCCATTCCAGAAGTTCCCGATGGTTGACGCCCTGCTTGGCCCGGAAATGCGCTCCACAGGCGAGGTAATGGGCCACGCCAGCAGCTTCGGTCATGCCTTCGTCAAGGCGCAGATGGCTGCGAACATGTCATTGCCGCAATCGGGGGCTGTGTTTATCAGCGTCAATGACTTCGATAAAGGCAGTGTGGCCAGGATCGCCCGTGACCTTCACCAGATGGATTTTAAGATCATCGCGACTGAAGGTACGGCTGAGTATCTGAATCATGCTGGAATTCCCACAGAACGCATCAACAAAGTCGCAGAGGGGTCGCCGCATGTAGTTGATGCACTGCGCAACGGTGAAATCAATCTGGTTATTAACACGCCTCTGGGCATGCAGGCACATGAGGATGGCGCCGCTATTCGCAGTATGTGCTACCAGGTCAATGTGCCCCTCATCACAACAATCAGTGCGGCGATGGCGTCCTTGCAGGGCATCAAACGCATGCGCCAGAAGCCGCTCCAGGTGCGTAGCCTTCAGCGCCATCACGCAATCAACGAAATGGCCTGATGCCTCGCGTAGTGCTTGTTCACATTACAACGCTCATCGGCTCTACATGGGCGATGGCGCTCCACATCTTTTTATCAGCAGCAGGGGACAGTTGGCTGTCCCCTGAACGGATTGGTGATGCGCTCGGCTATGGCCTCATCTTTGGCCATATCTTCGCACTAATGGTTGCCTTGCTGTACATCACAGCTCAAAAAGTGCGCTCGTTTGCTACCAGGATGGTTGTTGCTACTACCATTGGCCTGTTTCTGGGTACGCTTGCATGGTGGACACACACAGTCCTTTACCTGCGCAATACTTCACCTGATTGGAGCGTACTTCTAATAGGCGGTGCTGGACTCTCAGTTGGCATGATTGCCGCGACTATCTTGCGTTTACCCCGAATTGTGATGGCAGTCATCACATTTGCGGGCATCTTTTCGTCTGTCATGTACCTTTATGCCAGTTTCGACCAGAGCCGTATGCTGGCTCAGCCTCCAATGGCCTTGATTTACTTCAGGCCGGAATATCCTAGCTTGGCCTGGTTAGTCAGTGCCGGATTTGCAGCGCTCATCGCGATTTCTAGCGCCGTTTTCTTCACACCTCACCAGCACTCAACTCAATCCTGATCAATCATCGCTCGTGCCCCAGGATGATAATCATCCAGAATAGACCCACCGATAAACTCGCGCAGTAAGGATGTGTCCGGTATCAGACTCATCTGATCCAACGTAATCGGCGTGACCCAGCGCAAAAAGCTCAATAGACGGTTGGCTTCAATATGTGGGCGTGTCCTCGGCTCAACTTGCAGCAGAAGAGGTTCTGCCAGAGACCGCAAAGCCGTCAGTTCATAAGGCAGGGCGGAATTGAACATCGCGTCAGCATTTTCCTGATAAGGGAAAATATTCGCTTTTTCACCACGTCGGACGCTCGGCCACCGTTGGATGGTATCTGTTGCGCTGTAACCTCGGCGCCGAGCATCGCGCACTATGCGCCTCAGCAACCGGACATCCGTTGTTGATACACGATTGTGCAAGTCGATATTCAATTGCGTAAGTGCCGAAACATAAACCCTGAAAATGCGCTCTGCTGGTACCGCCGGAACGAGGTTCGGATTCAGCCCATGAATGCCTTCCACGATGATGATCTGACGATCATTGAGTTGGACGGTTTGTCCTTCTTCGCTCTTTCCTGTAATGAAGTTAAACCTCGGTAGTTGAACTGGTTCGCCATCCATCAAGCCGATGAGATGCTCATTAAACTTTGGCAGATCAAGCGCATGGATTGATTCAAAATCGTAGTCGCCATTTTCGTCGCGCGGTGTGCGCTCACGATCTACAAAGTAGTTATCCAGTTCGAGCGTAAATGGATGCAGGCCATGCGCCAGCAATTGAATCGCCAACCGTTTTGCGAAGGTTGTTTTACCTGATGATGACGGTCCGGCGATGAGTACCAATCTGGTACCGCTGTCGTATCTGCTGACAATCTGTGCAGCGATGGAAGCCACATTTTGTTCGTGCAGTGCTTCCGCAACCAAAATCAACTCCTGAACACGATTTTGGGTGACGACTTGATTGAGTCGCCCAATGTCTTCCACGCCAAGCCGATCAAGCCACTGATCGGTCTGACGGAAGACTGTGATGAGTTTGCTCAGTGTCGTAATGGGCCGCATGACTTCAGGATTCTCTTTGCGCGGATATTGCAGAATGAATCCCCCATTTGCAGGGATCAGCCGCCATGTCTGTAGATACGCCGTAGAAGGTACCATGTAGCCGTAATAATAGTCATCGCGCTCACGCAGACGATACATCGTGATTGTGTCCTGATGACGAATCTGTAGCAGGCGCACCTTGTCAAGTTCATGGCGCGTCTTGAACAACTCGCGGGCGTCGTCAATGTTGACGGCACGTTTGGTAATCTTCTCGTCTGCGTTGACGATTTCTCGCATATGTGCTTCAAGCATTTGTATATATTCTTCAGTCTCAGGAAGCTGATTTAGTTCACAGTAGTAGCCGCCATCGGGTATAGCGTAATTGACGCTCACCTTGGTCCCTGGCCATAGCTCGTCAACGGCTGTAACCATGAGTAGCACCAGCGAACGCCGATAAATACGGCCCCCATCACTGCTGGCAAGAGTGACGGGTCGCACCTGCATATCTGTAATAACCTGATGGCTCAATTCCAGCAGCTTGCCGTTGCCTATTGCCGCGATAAGTGGCGAATCAGTGTCTCGCTTGGCAATTTCACAGCCCTCCGTGAGGAAGACTTCTAGGGTTGTCCCATAAGGCCCGGATAGGATTGTCCCGTCTTCCAGAGTGATACGGACTTCCTCACGGGGCTTTGACATAACAATAGTTGCGGGTTTCATCACAAACTTCATTCTATCTGTCGATCAATCTATGGTAGGTCTAATATACTATGTTATACTGAACTCCTGAATCTGAGCCTCAATAGTACATACTCAGGTCATGATATGTCTGATGATTTGAAGCCCAATACCTCAACTGAAGATACTTCGATTGAAAACCAGGCTGATGCTGAAGTCGGGGTCAACTCTGCTGATAAGCTGAAGGACCAAACCACTTCAGCGTCAGTGAAATCTTCACCTCCATCCGAAGCGGCTGTTGATGCGGATGCTGCTGCGCCAGAGTTGGCTAACAATGCGACGACTGACACTGCGGAAACCGCCGACGATAGTGCTGACGATGATGTTGACAAAACCGCTACCGCTACAGTGGCCGGTATCAAGTCCGCTCGTGCTATTCCGTCAATTACAAAGACGGATACCCTTGTCGCAGCCCAGCCTGAATCGGCTGATGACGATACCAAAGATAGAGAAACCTCTGAAATCGAAGCGGTGGTTGTGAGCGACGAAGCCAGCGAGCAATCAGAAGATAGCGCCGAAAAAGCAGCTCCATTCAATCCGCCTCCGACGCAGGGCAAGCGCTTCAAAGAAGTTCGGCTCGATGCTATTCGCGAGAAAGTGTTGGGTCCAGTCTCTGTAACAGGTGAAGAAGCTGAATCTGCTTCGGATGAGAACTCGCCAGAGATAGGCTCGGCGCACTTAACATCAGCGCCTGCCGAAGCACAACAGCAGGAATTTGAGGAAGAAAAGTCAACCGATGGGGAGCCGTCTGCATCAGAGGCAGATGTTGCCAGGGAAGGTGCGGATCGCCCGGATACCAACCCAATGCACCCATCAACGAGACAGCCGCGTCAACCGCTGTCATGGCAGCTCCAAAGGAACGCGGAAGAGAAATCAAAATCCGACACAGACGAGGAATTTCCGGCTGTTTCGATTGAAATTGATACATCGTCACTGAATGAAGACATGGTGGATTCATCGGTGTCTGGGGCGAAGGCGATGCCAAGCATGTCAACGCCATCTGTGTCTCAGGATAAAGATATTGTCGACAAAACCAAACCACCGAGCGCAATTGGCGATGTTGAAGAAGGTGTACGCTCCTCTTTCACATTCAAGATGACAGGCGAGAAACTGGATCGGGATACGGCTGTTCTATCCAAAGAGAATCCGGCATTCCAGCGTGCCCTCAGCAAACAGGAGGTCGCAGATGGCACTTCGACCCTCGGTGATAAACGCGAAGTCATTCTTGTAATTCGTGGCATGATCGAACGACTTGTTATCGCGGAAAGAGAACCGGTCAAACTGGGACGCTTTGAGCCAGGTCGTAAGCAGAGCAACGAGATTGATTTGACGCCCTATGGTGCGCTTGATCGTGGTGTGTCGCGTGTTCACGCTCAGTTGGAGCTTATGGGGAACAATCTGTATGTTTCCGATTTGGGTAGTACCAACGGGACTTATCTCGCTGGCGCGCGTCTGGAACCCAATCAGCCGTCTCTGCTGCACAAAGGCGATGATCTCTTGATAGGGCGGCTGTCTGTACAGGTCATGTTCCGCTAGTAGTGCCGTTTAGCTCGTTCCTATCACAAAGAAGGTTCTATGCCGCAAAGCTATAAAACACTACTTAAAGAAGTCCTCATTGATGAGGATACACTTCGCAACCGTGTGATAGAGCTTGGGCAGACCATTACCTCAGATTATGCTGATTGCAAAGACCTGCTGCTGATCTGCATCCTGAAAGGCGGGGTCATGTTCCTTTGTGACCTGGCACGCCATATTGATGTGCCTCACGCGATGGACTTTATGGCAGCCAGCAGTTATGGCGTGGGTGCGCGGGCGACCACTGGGACTGTTCGCATCGACATGGACATTACGTCGCGAATACAGGACCGCCATGTGCTGATCGTAGAAGACATAATCGACAGTGGCTATACCCTCCATTTCGTGATGCAGACGCTTAAGGCCCGTAATCCGGCCAGCCTCAAACTATGTACCTTGCTCAACAAGGCATCCCGCCGTGAAGTGGACATTAAAGTCGATTATGTTGGCTTTGAGATCGACAACAAGTTTGTATTTGGCTATGGTCTTGATCTGGATGAAAAGTATCGCAACTTGCCATTTATTGGCGTTGTGGACGAAGAAGCCTTAAAGAATGGTATTTGATCTTTCCCCACGTTCTCCGGTTAAACGCCCCCTGTTCTGGCCAGACTGGATACTCGATCTGCAGGAAATTCTCTTAGAACAACCCAACTTGCCAGACATATTTGTCGTTGGTGGGGCCGTGCGCGACGCACTGCTGCATCGTCCTGTTAAAGATATTGATTTGGCCACGCCAGAGCACGCTATTCGACTTGCTCGGCGGATCACAGATATTCTCGATGGCGATATTTTCGTCATGGATGAAGAACGCGGTGTGGCGCGTGTTTTCTTTCGGACACAGGAAGGCGAGCAGCTCACCATAGATGTAGCCGACTTCAGGGCAGGGTCATTGTTAGATGATCTCCTGGCACGTGACTTCACATTGAATGCGATTGCAGTGGATTTTCTGGCTGATCTTGGCCAGATCATCGACCCACTGAACGGTGAATCAGATGCCAATGACCATATCCTGCGTCGATGCAGTCCGCACTCTCTGGTCGATGATCCTATCCGATGCTTGCGCGGTGTCCGGCAGAGTGTGCAGCTAGGAACGCGAATCGAGCCTCAGACGTTGGCCGATATTCGACGTTTAGCGCCGGAAATCGCAAGAACCTCCCCGGAGCGCATTCGCGATGAGTTTGTCAATTTGCTGTCTGTGGAGAAGCCATCTTCTGCATTGCGCATAGCGAAAGCCGTTGGCGTTCTGGATGTGGCTCTGCCACAGGTTGCTGCAATGACTACAGATGATTGGCTGTTCACACTAAATGCAGTTGAGCGCTTGAATGACATTTTGCTGGCAATCAGCTTTCGCCGAACCGATAATACGGCTGCTGCATTCGACCTCGGCATGATGGTGATGCAGTTCGACCGCTATCGCAAGCAGTTGAATGAACAAATCAATGCTGCCTGGGCGAATAATCGCCCTAATCGAAGTTTGCTTTTCCTGGCTACTTTAATCTACGTACTAGGACAGGAAAAGCAAGCCATTGGGCGCATCGCAGATACACTCCGCCTGAGTGTGCCAGAAAAACGCCAGTTAGTGGCATATATCCAGGCTGCTGCGGAAATAATCTCGATGGAGACTGACGATAAGCTAATGCTCCATCGTTATTGGTATCGTTGGCAGGAGAGTGGTGGCATAGGCGCTGTGCTCGTTGCTATTGCGGTAGCACGTGCGTCTTATAACGTTGAACTGGAACAAAACGCCTGGTTAGCTCTTATCGAACGGGCTCGCTCATTACTAGCAGCCTACTTCGACCTGTACGAGGAGATTGTCCAGCCTCCAGCCCTCGTGGATGGTCACTTATTGAAGCAGACCTTGAATATGGGTGATGGGCCAGTCATTGGTGACCTGCTATCGCTGATACGTGAAGCACAGGTAACAGGCGAAGTATCAACTCAGGATGAGGCGCTCCAACTGGCAGAAAACTACCTAAAGTCGCAGAATTAGTTGCTTCCTGATCCCAGGCGTTCATAGAAAATAAGCATCGTCTTACCGTAGATACGCCGATCATATTCTTCGATATTCTCGAAAAAGACAGTTTCATCCTCTGAGGGGTCTATCTGCACGATGACAACCGTATCATCAGTAACCCACTGTGGATTATTGTCCAGCACCTTGAGCGTTTCCAGCCAGAGACCTTTGTATTGGGGTGGCGCGATATAAATATAGTCGTAGTCACGCTCTGGACGCTTCTTGAGCAAACTGAGGGCATCCATCCCCAGCACTTGTGACCTCTCTTCCAGGGATGTGATCTTCAGGTTCGACCGGATCGTCTGCAGGGCTTTCCGGTCCAACTCGTTAAACAGCGCAAAGCCCGCGCCTCTGCTTAGCGCTTCGATGCCAACACTGCCTGTTCCGGCATAAAGGTCAAGGAATTGGCTGCCATTGATATGCGGACCAAGGATGCTGAATAGGGCTTCTTTTACGCGATCCATAATAGGTCGCGTGCTGTCCCCAGGGACTGGTTTAAGACGTTTACCTTTGGCACTACCGGCGATGACACGCAGGGACATCAGTCTTGTCTCATTTCTACAGCTTCACGCGCGGCTCTGAGGTTAGAGATGGCGCAAGTTACAGGTAAGGGACTTCCTGCCCCAAGAATAAATCGACGGCGTTGTGTTTCTGTGATCGTTCGCTTTACTGTATCTCGGATCGTCGTTGGCGTTCCCATATGCAACTGGGTCTCGGCGCTAAGACCGCCCATTATAGCACCCGCAAACGCTGCCCGTCCCCAGGTGATGTCTGGCTCGACTTCGGGTGTATTCCAGGCAAGTACCTGCACAGGATAACCTGACAGATAGCCCACCATCGGTGCCTCGCCCCGCATTTCAACGATATTTAACCAGAATTGCGAGGGCATCTCGCCTAAGATTGCCCAATCGTAAGTCGCGCCGAATTCACCATATTCGTTTTGTGTCAAAAATCCGAGATCAGCATGCTCCATCACGTAATGAAAGCCATCGACACCTAGGCGCTGCAACTCAGAAGTAAGGCGAATCATGGAATCTGTGATGATATTCAGTCCGGTCTTGACCCGCTCCGGTTGACGCCGCAAGTGTTGAAGCAACTGCTGCGAACCTGCGAGCTTGGCTGCCAATGTCAACGGACTATATAGTTGGAAGACAATGGGAATGTCACTACTCAACTGCTCTTTGATAACCTGAACGCAGTTGAGTTGTTGGCTGATCACGCCTCGCGTTGGCTCCACGACGCGCAGCGCTGTCCAATCGAGCGAGCGGGTAATTGGCCGTCTAATGATCGTTCGCTGGCCGCTAATCTGCCCATCCCAGATGTCTTGGACGCCTAAATCAGCCACCGCATAATTTGCGGATGGCGTCACAATAAGGGCATCCCAATCAAACTGGTTTTGGAAAGCAAGATGCGCTTTAGCCAGATCGGCAGCGCGCTGGTCATCACCTGGCCAGTGGCGATACATAATGACCGGTGTCCGGTCAACTGTATCGCCTGACACGGCTGCTTGTAGTCGTTCGCGTTTGTTCATCAAACTCAGGTAGATAGAACCCGTATAGCGCTATTCTTCTATGGTAGCTTTGGCGGACGGTTGCGCGCCAAGCTCTGTCAGGCGTTGTTTAATCATGCGTTGCAGCAAGAGGTAACGATCATCCTCGTACGTGTCCAGATCGTTAGCCCCGTGATGTCCATCAACGACTGAAGTCACTTCTACTGCCTTCAATGACGCCGTGGCCAGTTCAAGTGCCTTTTGGAAGGCCTCTACAGCACTGCCAGTGTTGCCATTGCCTTGCTGTGCCAGACCAATACCGTACAGCGCGTCAATATTGTTGGGGGTCTTGCGTAGAATTTCGTCAAACATATCGATTGCAGCAGCATAATCGCCACTACGATGCAAACGCCATGCTTGGCCGATGCGCTCTTCTGTTGGCATCGTAGACATAATCCGGCTCCTCAATTCAATTTGCTTGTGTCCAAAGAAATTATGGTCAGCATCGGTAAATGTGCAGCATATTGTACAGAGGCGGCCAACCAATAACAAGCAAAATCTCTATGTAGCCTCTATTTGCACTTATTCATCGACCACCGTGATGATCTGTGCCAATGTCAGTTGCCTGCCTAGCTCATTTCCCACACGATCAAAAAATGTCAGCGAATTTTCGCTGTCACATGCGTTTGTACCAGGAAGTCTTTCATCACAACTCTGGACGACGATGCTCAGGGTATATCTACCCGAAGCCACTGAAGCGGGAATTTGTACTGAAAGAGTGTCAATGAATAACCGATCCCGCAGCCATCGTCGTGTCGGGATTTCTCCGAGTTGTTCCAGGGTGCCTTGCCACTGCACACTACCAGAGATTACGTCGCGCAATGTGACTCGACGATAATATGTCTCAGGAAGTCGGATACTCGTTTTCCAATAGATCGTAGCTGTTATGGGTTCACCTGCACGGACCTCAGAAGAACTTAACTTGAGAGCGAATGCTTCAAGTCCGATGTCACTCCGGTTTTGCATGATGGTTGCTCCGACGAGAGAAGAGTACGGCGTTGCTCTCAACGGTGACATGCCGCCAGGTGTGTCTGAGGCAAATATGAACGCCAGAAGGAGGAAAATCGCCACTGCGGAAATGCGTGTATCTTCTATCGAAAGCAATCTGTCTTCGATATAAGGCTCGTTGCTGGCAAACCGTTGCCGACCCAAAACAATCAGAATCATCGAAAACAGGCCGATGAAGCTAAGTAGAAATGAAATGAGCTGCACAGGCGTTACACCCAGGCTGATGTGCAGTTCGGCTGGCCCGCGCAATGTGGGCAATGATAAATCGATCAAGCCCGTACGTGGATTTTCTGTAAGCTCGACGGGTCTTCCATTGACCCATGCTTGCCATCCTGGGAAATAATACAGCCCCAGTGCCACTGTCTGTGCTGAGGTGGGGCGTATTTGGTAGTATTGCTCATGGGACCTATTGGTTACGAGCGTTGCCAGGCTTTGTGTACGACCATCGCGACCAAATCGAATGAGGTTGTCGTTGAGTGCCGCATTGCCTTCCGCATTATTAACTGATGCACTGGTAACAGGAGCCAATGACCAGGGCATACTTCTTGCATAGCCATACCCCAATCGTTCAAAAGCCAGCATCTGTTGTGGATTAGGCTGCTCAACACTGCCCGTTGGGCTAGGCAGTAGAAAAACCTGTGAAGAGAATAGCAGGATCAACACCAGGATCATGCCATGAATAATCCGACCGTATCTTGGCGCAAATTGATCTCGCCAAAAGAAGAAGCTCGTTCCAGATACCGCGAAACAGAACGTGATCGGCCCTAAGAGCCAGATGTCACCACCAAAGATTGTCACCGCCCCCAGAGTGAGAAGAATCCCGAATACAAAATACGCCGATGCTAGACTGATAAATCGCCGTCGGAAGTAAAGTGCACCCAGCCCTAGCACGTTTGTCATGAGGATAGCCCAGCCTAGCGTAAGCTGCGGCTCTGGAAATGCCAAAGTCGGGTCGAGCGGGGAAATGGGTGCAAACATCATTGAAAGCTGGAGCGACGGAAGCAAAAACGGAGCAGGTTGCGCAACCCAGCTAACGTATGAGGCTTCGAGAATTGCTGGCAGCCAATACATGGCACTTATCATGAAACTGATTAAGCCGACAATGACAAGTGTAAAAACGGTCCTCGCTGGCTTCCCAACAATCAGCGGCACTGATAATAGAACCTCGAAGATGACATAGTGGGGGTCTGTCATGAATAGCGCAGTCGTCAACAACGTGACAATCGCGAAGTCAAATGGTACGTTGTGCTTTTCCATGCGTACAATCGCCCAGAGGGAACATGGAAGAAGTGCCAACGCGATCATAGTCTGTAGATCACCCAGGGCGTGCGGCACGGTTAGAGCAACATACGGGCTGAGAATGTACAGCGTGGAAGCGATAAGTCCTGCACTGGCATTAAGTCGCTTCATGATGAAGCTGTACATGCCGATACTGGCAATGCAGAATGACAGAATGTAGATAGCTCTGACAGAGAGTATGGGGTCATCGGTCATCAGGACATCGATGAGAGCGGGCAGGTAGGCAGAAATAGGCGGTCTGAAGTTTGGAATGGGTGCGCCGAAACCATCTGCGCTGTAGGCTGACCACCTTGGATACAGTTGACCCTCGCGTAAGGATTCTGCTGTTTCCCATGTCTGGTAAACAGCCCGCTCAGTGCCTGTGCCAATGGGTAAATCCGCGTTAACGATAAATGGCCAGGCTGCGACAAGGCCCAGCAAAAATGCGATGATGATGCCCCAATCTGTGCCGCGCATCGCACGACGCATCCAATCAGGTTGGTCTTCATGTGGGATGACGGGCGCATGGTTCATCATGTATTCTAGTGTATAGTGTATTCGCCGTTTCCATACTGCTGATTTATACCTTCTACCTATGACGTCAATTCAAACCAGACTCGCATCCCTTGAAGACATACCGCTGCTATCCGAGTATTGGTATGATGGAATGGCGCTCAAGCAACTGGCCCGAAGAGTGAAGTTGAAACCTTATGCTCGGCAGCTTTGGGAAGCAGCCGCAGCAGGGTGGGTTAACGATGCTGATTGCTATTTTGCGACGGCATGGGACAATAACACCTTGCTGGGCTGTATTATTGTGAAGATCGCTGAAAACATGCCTGGCTTGCTGCCTGATCGAGTAGGTGTTTTAGAAGACCTCATCCTGGATATACATGCGGCTGGTGTCTCTGGCGGTGTTGGGCGCGAGCTAGTAACGATAGCCCGAAGCTGGCTGTCGGATCAGGGTATCTCTATATTGAGGATTTGTGTATCAGCACCATCGTCAGTCGAGCAGGCATTTTGGATTGCTCTTGGCGCTAAACAAAAAGGACTCATGTATTGTCTGGACAATGGCTGATTCGTACAGCCGAAACCGAAGAAGATGCACGTGCCATCAGTTTGCTTTGGTCGAAACTCGTCGATTATCATCTGGACCTTGATTCTAATATGCCTGTAGCGGCGGAAGATGGCGCCTATCGTTATGCCCAGCGCATTAGCCATAGTATGAATGATTCCTATTCGCGCGTTCTCGTGGCGGATCACAACGGTGATATTATTGGCTATGTACTCGGTATTGTGATCGACCTGCTGCCGGAAATGTTCGTGGAAGAACGCACGGGCTTTCTTGCTGATATTTACGTTGACGATGCGTGGCGGAGTCACGGGGTTGGCACTGCCCTTGTAGAAGCGCTGGCGAATTGGTTCCGCAGTCGTGGCGTCGAATACATGGAGTGGTATGTTGCCAGCGCGAACGCGGACGGCATTGCTTTCTGGAAATCACGCGGCGGCGCTGAAATCATGCAGCGTATGCGGATGTCGATCAAATCGGAGGATACTTAGGCTCACCGCCTTAATATGACACTTCACGGGATTAGGATAAAGCTGAATGACCAATATGATTTATCAGACCGATAGTTATCGCCAGTCGATGGTAGCTACTGTTACAGGCATAGATGCAGAACAAAATGGTGTCTATCTGAGCGAAACCGTTTTTTATCCTGGTGGTGGTGGCCAGCCTGCGGACCAGGGAACCCTAACCGATGGTGATAGTGGCAATGTATATGCGGTAAAAGCGGCTAAGAGGGGAAATCTCCACATCATTGAAGGCGAATTACCACCCGTTGGCATGGAGCTTACAGGGCAGATTGATTGGGAACGTCGTTACAAGATGATGCGTGCTCATACGGCTATGCATGTGCTTTGTGGGGTGGTCTGGCGGGATTATGGCGCGCTAGTGACGGGCGGCAATATGGATGCGCTCAGTGGGCGTATGGACTTTGAATTTGAGCGTATGCAAAAGGAATTGGTCACTGAAATTGAGCAGCATATCAATGAAGAAGTTTCCGCTGCCCGTGATGTCAGCAT
The DNA here is from genome assembly GCA_020634165.1 of Anaerolineaceae bacterium. Lineage (GTDB taxonomy): Bacteria > Chloroflexota > Anaerolineae > Aggregatilineales > Phototrophicaceae > Phototrophicus. The sequence goes on from JACKCF010000006.1 coordinate 49,759, forward strand.
CCAAATCCTGCCGCGTGAAGAAGCATTCCAGATTCCCGACCTGATTCGTACCAAAATAAACCTGCTTCCAGAGGGCATCACAGAAGTCCGTACTGTTGAGCTTGTCGGACTCGATTTACAGGCATGCGGCGGCACACATCTTCACAATACATCAGAAATTGGCCCCATTCACGTGACTGACTACAAAAGCAAGGGTGGCATCAACAAGCGTATCTATTTTGCGCTGGATGCTTAGGCCGAGGGTTTACTTATGCGTAGTTTGAATGCAGTAGCAGCCCATGAAGTTTTTGTTGCCAGCGGTACCTATCTTCAGCTAAAAGGGGGTGCCGAGACGGGACTTGTTGAGAGTTGGACGCAGCATGACCCGGGTGGCGATACCCGTCTGACTCGTATTGACCAAGATGCACGGGCCACCGAAGGTTGGACACGCCTTGTGGAAGTATTACAAAGCCCGGAAGGCGATGTTGAGCGTGTTAAAATCCAGACCAACCATGCAAAGCCTTCCGCCCCTTTCCGCATGATGAAGACCGACTACAGCTTCCTTGATGGCTATGTTCAGATTGGCCGCACGATCAATGGTGAAACCGACTACCATGAAGTGGAACTCCCACCAAACACAACCGTTCGCTTGATTGACTTCAACATTTTCTGGGGCTTGGCCCTGAAACAGGCAGAGCAGGCCGATGCTGCGGATCGACCAGTATTCGTGCCGTTCAACCGTCACGATATGGAACCTGGGCAGGTCTCTATCGGCACATTGCCTCAAATCATCGACAAATCATCAGATGGTGTTACGCTTGCAGGTCGCGAATATGAGGCGACGCGCTATGTTACCCTGGGCAAGCGCACTATCTGGCTTGATAATCGCGGTGTTCCATTGCGTATCAATCAGTCTACTGGGCAGGTTTCATTTGTCTTGCACGATTATGCCCACCGTTAGCTAGCCAGTTATAGAAAAGATCGTTTTTCTGCAATGCTCAATCAATTTCGGACTTTTCTGGGACCCAATCGATTTAACGCGCTTGTTTTGCTCCTTGTACTCTCAGGTGTAGCGAGCCTCGTCTTCACCTTTGTGCCTGGCGAAGGCGCACTTGCTGCCCAGACAGTTCTGTTGTTGTTCTTCATCGTTGGGGCAATCGTTATCATTGGTTCGCGGCTAGATGGCGATCAGCGTTGGCGTGCGCTTGCGATTGTTGCTCCAGCAATCGGACTTGTCGTTCTGGCAATCTTCTACGAGCAACTGCGCCCGATTTTCCTGGGTGGTGCATTGGGCTGGCTTCTCGTTGGCATGCTGACCTTCGGCCGTGCCAGCGCTCCCATGCACTATCGAGAAGCAATCAAGGCCATGCGCAAGAGTCACTACAAAGAAGCCATCGATGCTATGAGCGAACTCATTAAGATCGAGCCAGATGACCCCAACCATTACCGATTCCGTGCGAACTTATTTACGCTGTGGGGTAAGCTCGATAGGGCTAGGCGCGATTACCAGACCATGCTTTCACTGGCGAATAATCGAGATAATGTACTTGTGGAAGCGTATGACGGCCTCTCTGGAATTGACCTGCAGGTCGGTCGGTATGATTCTGCCTTGGAAGCAGCACAAAAGGCTTATGAGTTGGTACCAGATGCCTGGGTGACTGCGTACAATCTGGGTCTGATCTATGATCGCTTGCAACAACCGTCCGATGTTTTGAGAATTCTCACAGTCGATTTGTTGCATCAAGTACCTGAATCACGGCATCGGTTACTGATCTGCTTATATCGGCTGCGTGCTTATTTCCGTAACGGCGATAGCGACAGCGCCCAGGCTGAACTAGATAGGTTGCAAAAAGAAACCAGGGGCCTCAAAGATTGGCAGCGAATCATGGAAAGCGATCAGGCGGATATGCTCCGTGCCAACTTCGATGAAGACGTGCAGTTGGCCGCTAAGCTGATGTCACTGCACTCGCTTGCTCCAATGGCTGAAGGGGAACCTGCTCGATGAGCCGCCGCCGTTTCTTCGCCTGGGTCACGGTCTATGTATTTGCTGCATTGGCCATTCTGGGCTTTCTGGTCTTTGTAATTGCGCTTCTCGTGGAGTTTATTTCCACGCGCAGGGCACCACTTCCTGCTGATGATTTGTCCGTTGGCATTCAGATCGCATTGGGAGGGCTTTGCATAAGCGGCCTGATGGTGCTGATGGGCTTTACATTGGTTGGCCTGCTCCTTGCGCGTCAGTCTCGTAGGCAGGCTCCAGGCTATGGGGATGCTTATCGCTTTATTGAAACTTTGCAATTCAGTCAGGCTATCCCGTTGTTGGAGCGCGCTGTTCGTGATGGCCGCGAGACATCTGACGTGTTGATGCTGTTGACAACAGCCTATGCCTTTAATGGCCAGCTAGCGAAGGCACAAGCCATTGCTGATCGTGCCGTTCAACTTTATCCCCAGGACCCCGCTTCATATCTGACGCTTGCAAATGGCTATCGACTCCAGGCCAGTTACGACGAAGCCGCCGGTGCGTTACAGACAGCCACTGAGCTTGCGCCAGATCAGCCAATTATGTGGGCAGAACTAGGCTTTGTCTTGCGTTCCGCTGGCAACACAGAAGCCGCTCAGGCAGCCTTTAAGAAGGCCGCAGAATTCCCTATGCCGCCGATGTACAGCGTTCGAGTGTACTACTACCTGGCGCAATCGGCTGCTGCTGCCAATGACACAGATAAAGCTGTCGAATACACTGCCAAGATGATGAGCGCTCGTCACGGCCTGGAAGCCTGGAAACCGATGCAGCGTGCAATGGCGGGGACGGTATACGGTCAGTCACTCCATTACGAAATTGACAATATCGCCCATGCCATTGAAAAAGCCGATGCAGCCAGCCTGGTCTGATCAGACGTAGCTATGGGAATTCTCGTTGGCTTCGTAGGCCAGTTTCGCACCTGGGACAAAACGTCGAAAATGGCGTTTGGGTTCGCGCTGTTATTATTGCTTATGGCGCTTGTCATTTTGTTAGTTGCCCCACCAGGATTCACCGATTTTGCTGTTATGAGCATTGGCGGGCTGTTGGTTGCCCTCCAGGTGATTGTTTTATGGGGCAATCGTTCAATGGTCACAGCTCAAACCGAGGCTCGGCGGAACTATATCGATGGTGACTATGCCTCTGCGCGTGACGTGCTGGAATCGGAGCTAGACCGCCTCAATTCGTTAGGTCAAAAACCCAATGGTGATATGCTTGCCTTCTTGGGCAATACCTATCGACAGCTTGGTGAATTGGACAAAAGTTTGGACATCCTAACCCAGGCAATTGAATCAAGACCTAAATCTCATTTCTCCCATTACGGTTTCGGACGTACACTGTTAGCGAAAGGTGAGTTTGCCGCCGCTGCTGAAGAACTGCAACTGGCGCTAAAGCTGGGTGCGCCACAGGCAACGACGTTTGATCTGGGGCATGCATTAGTGCGTGCTGGTGATAAAGACGCAGCCAGCAAAGCACTACAATCGGCAATCGCTGCCGCGGATGAGCCGCAGCAGGTATTGATGACTCAGTTCTGGCTGCATCAACTTGATGGTCAGCCACTGCCATCCGACGACCTGATTAGCCAAGGGTCGTCCTATTGGCAGGAAGAAGCAGCGCGCTTTGCAGACACACCTTATGGAAAAGCCCTGTATGAAGACTTACGTGTGTTATCAAGTGGTCAAAGCTGATTTTATGGCACCCCGTTAAGGAGCAATCATAAATGCAGTTTCTAACCGACAAAAATGGAGCACTTTCTCCTTTCCGTATGAGCATTGCCGCTGGTGCATTTGGCTTGTTGATGCTTGCCATTAGCGTCATTGGATTTTTTCTCGATCAGGAATCGCGCCGTACGCCTTACTTTCCACCCGTTCCCGCTGGGGTAGAGCAGTGGGGTTATCCTGTTCCAGAAGGCAACTATCGTCAGCAGATCTACTATCGTACGCAGTCCATGCCGGTTGAAGAAGTTGCTGCTTTTTATAATGATCAGATGTTGGCGCACTATGGGAACAATGCAAGTGATCCAGAAGCTGAACAGTGCCAGCGCTTCCCGGAAACAGGTACCTTCGCCGATGAGCAGGTCAATAGTTATGGCGAGCGTGTACGTTCTGATTATGACCCGCTGACGCAGCCCGCATATCATTACACCTGCATGTTTGATCGCAGTGGTTTTAATACCAGTCAGTGGACCCAGGTGACGATCTATCCAGGCATACCAAATGCCGATCCTGCTCTGGATTCGCAGGGCTATACAGTGATCTGGTTCCAGCAAGAGTGGTCAAACTAGCCTTACAAGACGCATTAAATGCCAGACCAACAGCCTCAGCCTACAGACTTGGGCAGTACTTCACGCAAATGGATGTGGTTGGGGCTGTTAATCGTTGCTGTCCTGGTGGCGATTGTGATTGCATGGCGTGGGGCTGGATTGTTCCTGGTCATGGTCGCTCCGCCGAATGCTCCAATTCCTTCTGATGCGCAGGAAATTTCTCATGAATCACCATATGATGGGCGCGATACCTGGACGTATATCGTACCGCACGATGTGCCATATTCACTTGATTTCTATAAATCAGAATCTGCGACCTGTGACACTGCACCCGCTTGTTCATCGTCGGCACCTGAATGTGGCCAATTGAAAGTGCAGTGCCTGGGTACCATCATGGTTTCAGGTGTCAATATCTTGTGGCAGGTTGATATTGTGCCCATTGGTATCGCAGGCCAGGAAAGTGAATGGACGCTTCAACGCCTCATCGACTGGTCTGGAACTGCTGATACGTTGCCTGAGTTGCCCTAATCACGTTTCCTGCCTGAATTTCCCCTTCAAGACAAACGTCATTTAAGACATAATGTTTTTGTCCGTTTAAGATTGTGACAATCGAAAGGTGGTGCAGGCGTGGCGTTCATCGTGCCACGGGCCATTACGAGTTAACGGAATGCGTTGACGTGTCGGAGACACGTCGTCGCTTTGCTTTCGTATTGTCCGTCTTAGTCAATTCACGCCTCAGCGACCAAGCTGAGTGATAACAATGGAGTAATCACGAGTGATGTTCAAACCAGTAGACCCCAAGGTCGATATCCAAAAATTGGAGAAAGAACAGCTCGATTTCTGGCGCTCGAATCGCATATTCAAACGCACGACTGAAGGCCGCGAGGAGTCCCCTCGTTACGTCTTCTATGAGGGACCTCCGACCGCCAATGGCCAGCCGGGGAGCCACCATGTTCTGGCGCGTGCTTTTAAAGACATGTTCCCGCGCTACAAGGTCATGAATGGCTATTATTGCCTTCGTCGCGGTGGATGGGATACACATGGTTTACCCGTCGAAATCGCAGTCCAGAAAGAACTTGGGCTGACATCGAAAGAAGAAATCGAGGAATATGGCGTTGCGGCCTTCAATGAGAAATGCCGGTCAAGTGTCTTTCGTAACATCGCGGATTGGGAGAAGCTCACGGAACGCATTGCGTTCTGGGTGGACCTCGATGACGCTTACGTCACATTCACCAACGACTACATCGAAAGTGTCTGGTGGATTCTTAAGCAGCTCTGGGATCAGGACCTGCTCTATCGTGGGTATAAGGTCGTTGCTTATAGCCCGACATCGGGCACGCCTCTGAGCAGCCATGAAGTCGCCCAGGGGTACCGAGAAGTTACTGACCCGAGTATCTATGTGCGCTTTCCGGTGAAGGGCGAACCGAATGTCTACTTCCTAGCATGGACGACCACACCCTGGACGCTGCCCGGTAATGCTGCCCTGGCAGTTGGCGAAAATGTCGACTACGTTCAGGTCGAAGGTCCGTTGCCACGAGGTGAAGGCACCGAGCAGTTGATCCTGGCCGAATCGCTGATGGGACAGGCGCTCGTCAATTCAGAAGAATACAAGGTGGTCAAGCGTTTCAAGGGCAAGGATTTGCTCGGTAAGCGCTATAACCCCCTGTATACCTTCCTGCCGACGGAGAAGGACTTTGCCTACGTTGTGTCGGGCGATTTTGTCAGCACGACCGATGGTACTGGCATCGTTCATATCGCACCTGCATTCGGTCAAGATGACTCCGACATGGGGCGTATACATAATCTCCCCATCTTCATCACAGTCACCGATGATGGTCGCATGATCGATGCTGTCGACAAATTCAAGGGGATGTGGTTCAAGGATGCTGACCCTGAGATCATTATGGATCTCAAGGATCGGGGCCTGATGTACCGCTCTCAGCGTTATACACATACATATCCGCACAATTGGCGGGATGATACGCCCTTGATGTACCTGGCTCGCGAAACCTGGTTCATCCGTGCGACAGACCACAAAGAGCGCATGATCCAGCTCAACAACACCATCAAGTGGGTGCCAGATCATATCCGAGAAGGGCGTTTCGGCAATTGGCTGGTTGACCTGAAAGAGTGGGCCTTGGGCCGTGAACGTTTCTGGGGCACGCCGCTGCCCGTCTGGATGGATGATCAGACAGGGGATATGCTGTGCGTCGGTAGCGTAGAAGAACTTAGCGAACTTACAGGGCGCGATCTGACGGGCCTGGATTTGCACCGTCCGTACGTCGATGACATCACGTTCCCCAATCCCAATGGAACTGGCGGCACCATGCGCCGTGTGCCAGAAGTGATCGACGTTTGGTTTGATAGCGGTGCCATGCAGGTTGCGCAGTGGGGCTATCCCTGGAAAAACCAGGAAATGTTCGCTGAACAACACCCCGCCGACTATATCTGTGAAGCAGTCGATCAGACACGTGGTTGGTTCTATAGCCTCCATGCGATCAGTTCGATGTTGTTCAACACGGTTGCCTTTAAGAATGTCATCTGCCTGGGTCATATCCTTGATGGTGAGGGCCAGAAGATGTCGAAGAGTAAGGGCAATATCGTTGATCCCTGGTCAGTGCTTGATCAACATGGGGCTGATGCCTTCCGCTGGTATCTCTATACGTCTGGTCCGCCAGGGGATTCGCGTCGTTTTTCAGTTGACCTGGTAGGGCAGGTTGTCAGCAAGTTCTACAACACGTTGTGGAACACCTATCGCTTCTTTGTCGAGTACGCCAACATTGATGGATGGACGCCAGCGAAAGCCGCGCCTGCTGTTGAAGATCGCGATTTGCTGGATCGCTGGATTCTGGCGGAGCTGCATAATCTGGTCAAGCGCGTGACAGATGCCTATGAAGACTATGATGTTACCAACGCGACCCGACCAGTCGAGGAGTTTGTCGAGTCACTGAGTAATTGGTATGTTCGCCGTAGTCGCCGCCGCTTCTGGAAAAGCGAAAGCGATAAGGACAAACTGAGCGCCTATGCGACGCTGTATGAATGCCTGAAAACTGTTTCGCTGCTGCTTGCTCCGGCAATGCCATTTGTAGCGGAGGCGCTCTATCGCAACCTGGTCGTAGAGATGGACCCAGAGGCAGTTGATAGTGTGCATCTGGCTAGTTGGCCTAAAGCCAATACAGCACTGATCGACAAATCCCTGCTGGATGAAGTTGGCCTGATCCGCCATCTGGTAAGCGTCGGCCTGGCTGCACGTAACAGTGCGCGCCTGGGTGTTCGCCAGCCATTGGCCAGTGCAACCTTCGGCGTGACCAATGCCTCCGAGCGCACCATCGTTCGTAACTATGAAGACATCATCAAAGACGAACTCAACGTCAAAGAGGTCAATCTACTGTCCGAAGGCGACCATGTCACCAGCTACACACTGGCACCCGTCTTCTCTAAATTGGGGCGTAAGCTCAAAGGTGATATGCAAAAGGTCAAGAATGCACTTGAAAATGCATCACCTGACGAAGCTGAGGCATGGGGTAAAACCCTACTCAGCGATCAAGGCATCACCATCACCGTTGGCGATCAGAGCTTTGAGTTGGCACCCGATGAAGTGGAAGTCCGGCAGGAAGCCGCTGAAGGCTTTGTCTTCTTTGAGGATCGTGGCTACGTGGCAGCGCTCGATGTTGAGCTAACGGATGAACTCATCAATGAACGTATCTCGCGTGAAGTCGTTCGTCGCATCCAGGATTTGCGTAAAGATGCTGACTTCGATATCGACGATCATATCAGCGTCAAATTCGAGGCGACGGATCGGTTTGCGAAAGCCATCCGGCAGCATAAGGACTACATCACGCGCGAAACCTTGGCGGATGACTTGCAAGAGGGTACACCAAATGATGGTTATCATAGCCAAACGTTTGCGTTTGATCGTGAACTAGACGGCGAGAAAATCACCATCGGCGTGCGTCAGATAAACGCCTGAACATAATCGTTTGGTGAATATCCACAATGAATTGATGGCCACCTGACCTTAGTCAGGTGGTTTTTTCTTGTTTTTTGTGCAACTCGCTGTATATTATAAGGCGAACTCTTCCATCATGGTGATTTTATTGTCAAATTTGCATATAATCACCATATTATGCACAAAATGGATTGCCAATGGTGACGTTACCTACCAGTAATCGTGCGACATCTGACAAAAACACAGCGACACTCCGGTCATTGTTGCGGTATGCTCTCCCTCTGAACTCCACAATTGTCTCTGGCGACCCTGATACAGCCATCAACTGGGCGATTCTTATACGGGCGCAGCCAGCGTCCTATCCTGAGATTTATGGCGGCGAACTCGTACTTGTCTCGCTGGAAATGATGCGTGTTTATGAAGCACGTGTCACGCTCCAGAGTGTATTGCGTTCACTAGCGGAATTTCGTGTAGGTGCTTTGGCAGTCGATGGTGACATCACTCAGGACGACATCGACACAGCGATTGATTGCAATATCGCGCTACTGAGTTTGCCAGAAGGCACAGGCTTGTCCGGCGTTGAGCGATCTGTGAACCGTCTGATCGTCAATCAGTCGGCACAGGTCAACGAGCGCGCGATGGATATTCAGCGCCAATTGACGCGCCTCGCAGCCGAAAATCGTGATCTTAACAGCCTGCTGCAAGTCATGGTTCGCTCAACGACGAAACCGATGGTCGTTCATGATGATGCTGGTGTATTGCTGGCTCAGGTCTATCCGGCGGTTGGTCGTCGCGGTAGTGGACGCAACATCGTTCAAAGTGTGCCGTATAGTTCATTCCAGAAGTGGTTGAAAGAAGAGGCGCCAACATCACAGGGCGCGATTTCTCGTAGCCCCATCGGCTATACAACGGCACTGAAGGTAGAAAAGCGCGTCGCTGGTTACCTCTCATTATTGGAATCAAGTGATGATCTGGATGAGTTCGACCAGCTTGTGTTGGCCTATGGGGCCGATGTCTGCGCGATTGAGCTTGCCAAGAGCCGCGCGATTTCCGCAGCAGTGGAGCAGGCTCGCGGTGACTGGATACAGATGTGGTTAAGCGGTACGCCTGCCGATGATGATTTGCTGCGTACCCGCGCCCAGCAATCTGGCTTTGATCCGCAAGTATCCTATGTAGTAACAGTTTTTAGGGCAGTATCTAGCAATGGCCAGATTTTGCCTCTGGAATCGCTCATTTCGCTCGTCCGCGACGATATGACACGTCGCCAGGTCGAGGGCGCCGTCGGCCAATATGTGGATGTGATTGTCGCCCTGTATCCGGTTGACGATTCCGGTGGCCTTCCACGTGCCCGCACCGCCATTGATGAACTGCGCCAGCAGCTCGCGACGCGCACCCCGTCCGGCCTGGTTGCGGCAGGGATTAGTCGTCCTGCTCAGGGCTTGGCTTCGCTGCGGGATGCCTACCGCGAAGCGAAAGATGCTGTCAGCATCGCGGGCGAACTCAACGATGTTGAGCATACGACATTTTACGGTGATCTCAAGCTCTACCAACTGTTGCTCGCACTCAAAGAGCGCAGCTTGGCCAATCTGCATCAATTCTATGAAGAAACGCTCGATCCACTGGTAGAGCACGACAATCGCAAGCAGTCCGACCTGATTCGTACGCTGGAAGGCTTCTTTGAGGCCAATGGCAATCTGGCGAAAGCCGCACAGGATTTGGACGTACACCGAAATACGCTCGTGTATCGTCTTGAGCGCATCAGTGAACTGACTAATTTGGACCTCAACGACGCTGATAATCGCCTTATCCTGCACCTTGCACTAAAAGTGCAACGTGTACTTTCCGCAGTGCGCGTAAGCTAGATATCGCGATTCTATTTAAACCAAAAACGGGACCTGCACAAGCTGGTCCCGTTTTCTATTGGCTTAGCTACTCTAGTTGACGCGCTGTGGCGGCGCAATCTTCACGAAGTTGTTCTGTGGACGCTGTAGCAGTCGGTACAGGTGGTCAACTGCCTCTGCCTGGTGATTGAGTTCCAGTTCCTGAATATAAATATTCAGCAGGTCTTTCACATCCTGAACACCTGTCTCGTCCAGCGGGAAGATGTCTACTGTTGAGCCTGGAGCAATTCTTGCGTGGATGGCTTCAAGCGTCAGGTTCATTTCTGGCTGAATACGCTGGTAGATGGTGCCACCAGTCATACCTGCGCAAATCCACGGGCCTGGATCGCCCAACACCAGGGCACGACCGCTTGTCATGTACTCGAAGGCATAACCCTTTAGGTTCGCACGCGCACCAATACTGCCGAGGCTATCTTGCAGCGGACGTTCGATTTCGCCACCGAAGATCACATCGGCACCACTCATGCGGATGCAGGCACGAGTATCGGCATTGCCCTGCACGATGAAGGTGCCAGCCTGTGCGCCATAGGCGAAGCTCTTGCCCACCGATCCGTCCAGGCGAGCACCATTATGATTCAGACCTTTTAGGATGCTGATTGTGCCCCCTTTTGCACACTTTGCGACACCATCCTGCGCGCCACCTTCGACCAGCACATGAATTGGTTCATTCAGGAATGCGCCCAGGCCATTCCCTGGAATCGCTGAGTTGCTGAAACTTAGTGTTACAGCCTTGAGTGCTTCTGTGTCCGGTAGTTGCTTGCGGGAAATGGCACCACACAGATGGGTACCCAACGCGCGGTCCATCGCCATAACCTGTTCGTCATCATAAGTCAGTTCATAGTCGCCACGATCAACATACTTGGTGACAACTTCCGTAATCTGACGGCTGACCACATTGCGCGGGCGGCTCAGGCGGCGACCACCAGGCTGCGGAACGCGCTTCGGTTGATGGGGGGCAGGCTTAAGTAGGGTAGTCAGATCAATGCGGTCATGATGAGAAAATTGCTCAAGCAGGTCTGCGCGTCCAACCAGGTCCTGGGCATTGGTAAAGCCGAGTTTGGCCACCCAATTGCGGATATCTTGCGCGAGCATGTTAAAGACGCGGACGATACCTTCTGGCGAGCCTTTTTCTTCAAATGGCCGGAACGCTTTAAAGCCTTTAGCGGTTGCTTCTTCTTTGGTCTTGACGTGTGTAGTGATGCCAACATGACATGTGCCGTCCTGACAACCACGACAGATTGTGCAGCCAACAGCAACCATCGCCATAGTACCAAATCCAACGCGATTCGCACCCAGGCACAGCATCTTGACGACATCACGACCACTTTTCATGCCACCATCGACCCACAGCTCGACGTTATCACGCAGCTCACTACCGATCAGCGCTCGGTGTGCCAGCCATACGCCAATTTCCGCAGGCAAACCAACGTGCCTTAGCGAATGTGCCCTTGCGGCACCGGTGCCGCCTGTATAACCCGTCACAGTGATAATATCAGCGCCTGCCTTAGCCACGCCGACTGCGATGATGCCAATGCCAGGTACAACCGGCAGCTTTACGCTGACTTTCGCATAGGGGTTCGCCGTTTTCAACTCGTCAATCAGTTGGGCGAGGTCTTCAATCGAATACAGATCATGATTGTTGCTTGGCGAAATTAATGCCACGCCTGGAGTCGTGCTGCGTACCGCGGCAATCTGGTCGGTGACTTTGAATCCAGGCAAATGACCCCCTTCACCTGGTTTTGCACCCTGCCCGATCTTGATTTCGATGAAGTCTGCATTATTCAAAAGATCGATGTTGACGCCGAAGCGACCGGAGGCAACTTGCTGTCCGCGATTCTTCTTGTATTTGGTACTGGCAAGGATGTCAGGTAGCTCACCGCCTTCGCCGTTCATACAGACGATGTTGAGTAGGACGGCTGCTTCAGCATAGGCGCGATACGCCAGTTCACCTTGCGAACCAAAGGACATAGCGCTGATGATGGCTGGCATGCTGTGGCCGCCAATACTGATATCGACATCTTCTGGTTTGATTTCGCTTGGTTGATCTGGCTCTTTCACACTCAGTAGATGGCGAATGCTGACCGGAATTTTGCTTTCCAGTTCCAGCATATGTTCCGTGTATTCTTCCAGCCCAATCTCGCCTTGGGCGACACCTTCGACCTTCTTCCACATCTTAGGGAAGAAACGATCAGGATTCGCCGGACGCCCGCGTGATTCGCCACGCATTTCAGCGGCACGCTCTTCAGAGTCATCTTTCATCGCGCCCCAGGTTAGGCCGCGACCATCACTGCCGAAGTAATTTGGTGTCCCGAATACAGAAGCGATGCCTTTGGAGAGGCCTATCGAACTGAAGGAATGACCGTAGCCACGTAGTTCATGGCAACCAATAGTCGAGGTGATTTTCTCGATACCGCTCTTGAGTGTTTTCACCATATTGCTTGTGGCCGTAATGACCACCTCATGTTCGAGGTCGGCGTTACCACCTTTAGGCGCTACACCCAACCCAACCGCGAACAGGGCATAGGGTACAAGTGCATTGGCTCCCAGGCTGACGCAGAGGGCAATGTCATGGAGATCGCGCAATGCCCCCGACCGAACCACAATGCCTGTACGTCGGCGCAGGTTGGGTTCAAAGTCTGCGATACGCAGTGCCTTATCGACAGCCGCAGTCACCAGTAGCGGGTCAATCCACAGCCGCTGGCCTTCCAGAATGTCTTCATCGTCGAGGATAAGACATTGTGCGTGTTTGATGACCGCGTTGACAGCCTCTGCCTGAATGCGCTCGATAGCTTCTTCCATCGTTTCGTCAAGCGCCGCACTCATAGAAATGACCTGTACGCGATCTTCAAAAACGTCCAGCAATTGCTGCAAAGTCATCGTCCCGAATTGAGAAGCAAGCTCGCGCAGGATGGATTCGTCACCGATATCTGCGTGGCCACCTAGCAAGATGGGTAGCTGTAGCTGAACCAGACGATCATCCGAGTGCCGTGATTTCGATACTTCCGGTCGTGCGCCGATGATAACCTGCGTGCTGAACTGGCTCTGTTCGCGTTCGCGGTCGATGGCCGGATTTGTTACGACGGCGACCGTTTCTTTGAAGTAATCAGCTATGTTCATGCGCGTATTGCTCATCGCAGCTAACGCGCCATCCCAGCCCAGGCTGCCAATAAGTTCCTTGCTGGTTTCGGCCATATTTTCGATCAAACCGAGATGGAAGCGTTCCCAGCCCAGGCCGCTGATAATGGCTGCATTGAGTTTCAATTCCACATTGCCAAGAACCTGTGAGGAGGCCGCCGGCTGGATGGTAGTCGCCGCCGATTGACCAGGCTCTAACACAGCTTCTGCGACTGCTACTGTGGCAGCGACTTTCTTCGTTTCAGTTGCGCCGCCATTTGAAGGACGATTGGTAACTTCGACCTCAGGCCGACTAAACGTCCAGAAGCTCGGTGTAAAGGCGTCTCCTGAATCCGGATTGCGATCTGTATAGCGGTTAAGCACATGGCGCTGAATGGCTGGATAGTCCATAACCTCGACGCCGCGACCATAATGCACCTCCAGGGCGATTTTCTCACCAGGGGCCATTGGCTTAGGGTTAGACGCCATCGCATCAAGCGGATAGACGCCGCGCTCAGACGACGCAAAATATTCCTTTTCAGTTTCGCCAAACCACAATGGCCGCAATCCCAGCGCATCAACGCTAAATACAAGCTGATTGCCTAAACGCGCGACAACCGCCGCCGGACCTTGCGCAAAGTGTCCGAAGGACTGCCGAATTTCCTCATACATGGTGTGGATGTCTGGCGCGTTTTGAATCAGATCATGAGGGTAGGGCGGGAAGATAAGTTCCATGGCCTCAATCAGGTCAAGCCCATAGCGTGAGCACAGTGCATGCAGCACACGGTCAACATCCTGTGAGTCAGAGCCATTATGTGCCAGAGGAATATCGAGCATGTTCGCTTCAATGCGAAAGCGTGAAATTGTGTTGAATTCGCCATTATGCCCCAGTACATTGAAAGGCTGCGCGCGTTCAAAGATAGGGTTGGTATTTGTGCTGTAGCGCGCGTGGCCCATCGTGATTGTTGAGGCATAATCAGGATCACGTAGCTCAGGATAGTAGCGGCGTAGAATCTCAATCGTGCCCTGAACTTTGTAGACGACGCTGTGTGATGAAAACGATGGGAAATGAATACCCAGGTCCGCTTCTAATTTGACCTGCAATTCAAAGAGTGTTGATTCCAGCTTATCTGAAGCTACCTGTCCGTTGATACCAACAATCTGCCAGAATAGCGGCTCATTCTTTTCAGCATTCGGGCCGATAACTGTGTTGTTCACCACGCCCTGACGGTCGGCGAGAATGTGCAGGCCAGCTTCGCTGATTGTATGCTGGACATAGTTGATAATGTGCTGGGCACGGTTGCGATCCTCAGCTGGGATCATGATATGGGCAACCCAGAAATTCGGGTCTGTTGCCAGCGACGCGATCAGGCCCTTTTCCGAAAGCCACTTTGACCATAGCTGCCGCGGAATGTCTGTAAGTACGCCGACGCCATCGCCTTCACCGTTGATGTATCCGGTGCGATGCCCCATACGTGATAGAGCTTCAATCGTACGTTTGACGTTGCCATGTGTGGCTTGGCCGCCCTTGCGCACAGAGCAGATGAGGGCGCAGGCGTCACGGTTGTCTGTATCAATTTCATGCAGATCGAGGCCAATCAAACCGATATTGGAGGCTGACTTGGAAGTGTTAGGTAACGTGGTCAACGTTTTCCTCCTTATTTGCTATGGTGCACGTCCGACTGCGTCTGAGTTGAGACCGTATCGTCGTGATTGTGTTCTCTTATTTGGGAGTGTGCGGTAGATTGCACAAATTGTCTATTTCAGACAGGTTGCTTGCCAAGTTTTTGTGGATTCATCACCAACAAAAACCTAGATTGACGATATCCCAAGAAATAATCTACCACGCTGTAAAAAGAAGTGATATGTATAGGGCATCAGTTTGTTTTCGTACATTGTGCCCAAATAAAAGCCTGCCAACCGTTTGGCTATGTAACTTGTGCACCTTGCACATCTGAGGCTGCACCCATTTTGAATTAGGTGCTGAATTGTTGAAACTGTAGTTTATTCAATGTCTGTGCTAGTTAATCGTCAACAATCTGCGGATCGTCAAAGCCAGATGAAGGGCTAGCCGGGTCTCTGGCCTGTTCAGATCAATTTCTGCAATCTCATTGATGCGATTCATACGGTAGAGCAGGGTGTTCCGATGCACAATTAACATATCTGCCGTCTGTGACAGATTGCCGTGACAGCTAAAGAACGCCTCTAGCGTCTTGATCAGGTCAGCATGCTGCCGATGATCGTAATCGATCAGCGGTCCTAATGTCCGTTCACAGAATGCTAACAGCTTGTCACGGTCGCTGAGGCTCAGGATCAACTGATAGACACCCAGGTCTCCGATGTAGAGGGGTGTATCCGTTTGTAGGCGCACAGCCAGTTCCATCGCCTGGACAGCATCGCGATAACTGGTACGCCAAGATGCAATATCGCGCGCGGGTTGCCCCAGACCAACAGCAATATGTTGCTGCGGATAAATCCGACGAATTTCACTGGAAAATGCCTGGCTCAGTTTCAGGCTTGTATCGATAGGGTCTTTGGGATTGGTTGCATGGAAAACCACAACCTCGCGTTCTTTTTCACGAATCCAGACCAGGGCATTGGCACCTTGCTGGTCGATCAGGCTGTTAACAGTGGTTTCCAGCCGTCGCATTGAGGGTGAATTATCGCCGCGCCATGCCAGCACCATCGCGACATGCGTCTGTGTCATGTCATGCTCAAAGCGTTCCCCCTGGCGAACAGCCTCTTGTTGGCTGACATCACCAATCAGCAGACGATCAAGGAACGTGCCACGAAGGCGCTTTTCAGTTTCACTAACCGCCTTGAGTTTGGCCATCTCCAGTGCACACGCCGCTGCGCCGTGTTCAGCAACCAGCAGGTCGATATCATCAAGATCGCTATCACGCCCAATGATGGAAAGATAACCGCGGCCAACCCCTTTGGTGACGACAGGCGCAATCAATCGCGCCATTCCTGTAATCGGCAGTGACTGCATCAACACGGGTTGATCGATGTCAGCGACTCGATGCCGATCCTGCATCTCAACAGGAAGATTATCTCCCTTGCGCAGGAACTGCTCGATTTCTTCCCAGGTTGCTACGAACTGTGGCTGCAAAGTGTGTTCAGTCACATACAGGCGCTTATCCTGAATGACGACCGCCTTATTCGTCAGGCGTGCCATCGCATTAATGAGTTCTGCCATGCCTTCATTACGTGAAGAAATCTGCGTAAGCTGCTTGTAAATCTGTGTGCCGCGCCGCTCGATTTGCCCCTTACGATCAACAAGCAGACTGACAACGGTCTTTTCGACCATGCGAATGCGGCTGTCGGGTGGCAGCAGCATTAAGGGGATATTGTAGGCTTTGGCTTCGGCAATCGCGCTAGGGGAGGGCATATCGCTCAGAACAACAGCCGATGCCTTACTATCAGATGCCCAGCGTACGATGTCGATATCGGCATTGCCTGGTTTGGCGCGACCTGTATTAGGTGCGACCAGAATCACCTCATCCTGCTGCAAATTCTTGTGGGAAAGCGGATCTTCTGGATAGATGACAGTTGTCCAGGACGCGGTACGACCGAGCAGACCGTCGCCAGCGATCACCCGTGTGCCCAGTGGCAATGCTAGTTTACGTATATCTTCTACAGTAATGCTTGTATTGTTGTCGTTCATTATGTCTATCTAACCCGTGATCATACGCACATGACTTGTAACGCATCCTACCATTTCTGTCAATATGCACAAAAAAACCGCGTTAAAATGACGAGGCTTTTGGTCAGGATATACGCTTAAAGGCTTAATGACGTTAGCTTTCGTTGCTGATTATCCCATAGACAATAACGACAATGGTTGCTAACAACGAAATCAGGATTGGATCGAGAAATTGCAGGCTGACGGCTACTTCTGGCCGAGAGAAGTACCATGTCAGGCCGCCAATGACCAGCAGAACCGCGCCAACAATCCACGTAAATGGGCTGATTCGCCAACCATTCTGATATTGGATGATGCCAGATATGAAGAGAATGGCGCTAATGACCAATGGAACCCAGAAACTTGGCTCACTCAGGCGTTCATCAAGACTAAGCAAGATAAAGATCACGACCATCGAGAACCATGTATAACGCTCGACGCGCGCTTCCTGCCGGGATTTACGATTGCCACTTCTGCGAGTGCGTGCCATAAATTGCCATAATTTGCTATTACTGTGCGTTTACATTATATGTGGCTTGGCCACATATGAACACCTGATTTCAGGCAATTTGCGCTAGCCCTATACGAAATGCTAGCTTACGATACAATGAAATTGGCTACAGGGATTGTCTAAATAGGCTTTTCGACACCTATGAGAACTCGTGCGACTATATGGATCGCTCTATTCATTGTTATGGGGCTGCTATCTGCCTGTGCTGATGCGACAATCGTCGATCAGCCGCGTCTTATCGCACAATCAACTGTCGACCGTGACACGGTTTCGTTCCCAACAGCCGTGCCTACTGTGACGGATCGCCCTCCGACGCAAGAGATTCAGTCGCCACTTGAGAACATCACGGTGGAAGCCGAGTTCGTCCTGGTGACGCCAACCTTGCCACCTAGCAAAACACCAACACTCACACCTACTGTGACGCCGACGCCAACCATTACACCATCACCGACGCAGCCTGTGACATCAACTGCGACGACATTCCTGCTGCCCACAAGTGATATTGTCGCGCTCACAGCGCCCGCCCAGCAGGCCATCCCACAGGTATGTGATAGTACATGGTTCTTTATTGAGCCGCGTCCAGCAAGTTGTCCCATGAACCCGCCATTGGCCAGCCAGGGCGTTTATCAGACGTTCCAGAATGGCCACATGGTATGGGTTGGCAGCCAGGATGCGATCTACGTTCTATACAATGATTCACTGTATCCTCGCTGGCAGGTCTTCCGCGATTACTTCATTGAGGGTATGCCAGAGGATGAATCCCAATACGCAAATGCGCCGCAGCCCGGTTTGTGGCAGCCTCGCCGTGGCTTTGGCATGCTCTGGCGCGCCAATACTGATGTGCGAAACCGCATCGGCTGGGCAACCATCGAATGGGAACAACCCTACAGTGTGCAGACACAGACCTCGAATGATGGGTCGGTGTTCTTTAATACACCAATAGGCCAGGTCTTTACGCTGCTGCCAAACAATGTAGAGTGGCGTAACTTCTCATCATCGGGTGGTGGCTTGCCGCCCATATACGGTGGTGGACTACAAACGCCTGCCAGTGGCGGTTTGCCACCCATCTACCCAACCCAATCATAGTTTCTAAATAGGATCATCTATGGTTCGCGTATTTCGACCGAGGCAGTTGTCTCGACCGCGTTCACCATTGGCGATAGGCTGTACGCTGTTGTTTTTGCTCTTTTGGCTGCCGCTGATGATGTGTGGCTGTGGATTATTGGTCTATGCAATTGTCCCACCAGCGAGCACAAACATCATCATTATGGGCCTGGACTCTCGTGGGTCGGAAGGGGTTATAGCGCGGACGGACAGTCTTGTGGTCTTAGGCATCAAGCCGCGTGGCCTGGGGGTTGCTGCCTTATCAATCCCTCGTGATATTTTTATCAATGTGCCGAATTATGGGTTGCAGCGTATCAATACGATCAACGTGCTGGGTGAAACCGACGATACCACAACCGGGCCAGAACTCCTTATGGCGAGCATTGACCAGAGCTTTGATATGCAGATTGATCACTATGTGCGTCTGGATTTTGCCGCCTTTGAGGCATTGGTCGATGCAGTCGGGGGTATTGAGGTTGATATTCCGCACGCTGTGGATGACTATGCCTATCCCACAGCCGATGGCGGAACCATCGAAATACATTTCGATCCAGGTCCGCAAACACTCGATGGCACACGTGCGCTTCAATACGCACGTACACGCCACTCTGATGATGACTATCAGCGTGCTGTTCGTCAGCAATTGGTAATGTCAGCTTTGGGGCGCAAACTCTTAAACCCGTTCACATGGCCAGCCGCCGTTAATGCTGTCCTGAGCAACACAGAAACAGACATGACGATTGCGGATCTCTTCATGATTGCGCCGCCGATCATCATCCGTGCTGGTAACTACGAGATGCTCGTCATTAACCGAGACTACATTCTGCCCGGCGATGGGTATGTCATCCCGAACTATGAACGCTTGTCACCCTGGTTGACAGAGCATCTACGATAGGTTGTGGTTGGTCGTACGAGCTTAACTTTGCTGAGGTTTCGCCAACAACTCGTTATATGCGCCTGTCCATGCAGATGGATCGCGCATCATCTTGTTAATTTTGATGTCAGATACTTTCGGCAGTAATTTGACCATATACTCCGGCAATTTGTCCCAGTCTTCGCTGCGGACCATCTTCTCGATGCCTGTTGCCATATCTTTGGCCCACCACCACTTTTGTTGGAAATCATCGGCCTTCTTCCAGTAATTGCGTTTTTCCCATGCTTCGATGGATTCCAGCACCGTTTCGTCGATCTCGCGCAGGGCAAACACAACCATCGCCAGCATATCGCGCACTTCTTCATCGACATCAGATTTCTGCGTCAGGCGGCGTAGAATTTCGGCAATAGTACGCATGTGGAACGAACGCCGTTTGCCGGGGCTGTTGGTATTAATAACACGTCCCATACTGAATAAAGCTCCTCAAGTGCTGCGACTATTTGGCTATGACAACGATTCCTAGCTCAGTTCTGCCGGGCGGATACCCTGGTAAACTTTCACACCGCCAAGCGTTCGTAAGATGGTAGCGGCAGGCCGACCTATGGCGTCTTCCAACTCAATAGGCGTCAGCGGCGCATTTCCATTTATCAGGAAGGCACGGAAAACGCAATCAACCAGAGAAATCTGCGTGTTTAGGAAGTCCTCGCTGTTCGCAGCTTCCTTAAGGGCAAGGCCCAGCGCATCGAGCTGGAACACCTCTCCTGTTTCCGGCTCAACATAGTCAACTACCTGATCTTCAGGAATATTCTGGAATGCTTCGCGCTGTTCAGGCGGAAGATGGGAAAGCAAATACGAACGCAGTTCAATATCGTTGTTTTCCCACCAGGAATAATCAATGTGGAACTTGGTATCGAGTTTGGGTTTGAGCAGCGCTCCCATGGGAGGCGGCTTTGGCTTTTGTCCAGACATAGAATCCGTTATCTCTTGATGTTTCTACCTTGAGTCAATTTCGCTGCGAATTATCTCAGCTTTGGCTCAACTTCCAGTAATGATTGCCAACATACTCAAAATCCGGGTTGGCCTGCAACAGGGCAAATACGGCTCCAGGCGGGCAGCGGCGGATAACATTGATCGCGCTGTAGACAGTCACAGCATGGACGGTCTCTTGTGGTGACAATCGACCCAATTCTGCAATTAAATTGCGCAAAATAGCTGCAATTGTTTTGTCCTTTTGCGATTCAACCAGTTTATCCAGGGCCGCCAGATCATCAACGCCAATAATGATGAGGTCATCGTACTCGGCACCGATTGCTCGTTTTTTAGACTCGAATGCGATCTGGGTTGAACTAGGCGTAAACAACCGGATGTACTCTGTGCGCGGTTTGTAGGCGTTATGGCTGATGACGAATTGGCCGTCTTCTTCGCCTTTTTCCACCATGACAACCGCGCCGATGGGTAGGGCGTGCTTGGTATAGTAATCGAGCAACCCATAAACATAGTGATGCTCATGCACAATCCAGCCATTATATTTTGCACCATCCGTCGCATCAATCAGCTCGACATGGATTCGGGGCGACCGACCAGACGGGAAGATTTGGCTGTTCTTTGCGTTTAAGGGGAGTGTGCCTGCCCGGCGATGAGGATAGATCAGCGTTGTAGTAGCCCTGCTGATATTGCCATCGAACTCGATTTCTGTTAATTCATCGTCAAGCTCAGTCTCTAAAACGATCATATCGTCCGAAAGCAGGTCTTCATTATAAGGAATTTCTCTATACCGTAACCAGACCGGTACATCTCGGACGCCTTCTGGCTCCATACGATTCAAAAACCACAGAATCTCGCCAGCAGGACCAACCTCGTCAAAACGGTTATCGCGGCTCATGGCGAGGTTTAACGAGAAGGACTGTAAAGTCTCTGTACCTGCTCCCAATCCGCCGATCTGTTCGATGATTTCCTCAGTAGCCATCGGGCCGCCGCCTGTCATATCGAGCACAGCCTCAGCCAGGTGCAGGGTGCCGATGTCGAACTCAATCACAAGATCCTTGGGGAACCAGTAGCCACCCACGCGCGTCAGTGAGCTATGGTCAATCAGGGCCTTGTGGACCTGGCGCACGATCTCACCCTTGGTTTCACGCAGAATGTCCATTGCCGTCACATCGTCGAGCGTATCAGCGATACTTTCAACCTCTAGCTCCACTGAAGTATGATTTTCGCTCAATCCCGTTGCGAACTCGCGCTGTTTGCCGCCATTATGCTCGGCATCGTCGAAATCGACGGCTACTACACTAAATGAACCATATTGTGGATTGTTGCCTTCGCGTACGCGCTTTACAGTCGCCGTAGCGTAGTCCATATTCGTGAAGACCAAACGCTGCCCGACATCATATGTCGACGAGGGCGAATACGCGACTGTGCCATCGTACTGCGACTGGAGCAGATTGCGCTCTTCAGCCAGACGTCTGTCTACCAGAGCGACAGCCAGTTCGGTGCTGGTCATAGGTTTTTCTTGCTCAAGGAGGAGACCCGTTACATATTCCAGGTCATCATCGGAGATTTCAAAATTGCGTGCCCACGGAAAGCCTTCCATATACGTCTGATGCCTCCCGCCTAAACTTCAAGATTCGTTGGATACATACTAGCAGATACTACCTTTTGCTAAACAATCAGGGCTATATACATGGAAGGGTGACGGTCGGAAAAATGCGATGACAACGAGGTTTTCGTACCTATCTTCGTCTGTGCTAGCCCGTTTTATTGTGTGCGAAATTTGGAAGAGCCTTCAACACCCGCCAGGGTATATGGTGTAGATGTGTAATGTTTAGGTGTATTGTTGAGACTCTTGCGCCCATGAGTATAGCATAGAACAGATTTGTATTGAACGGACGATCATCCCCGCCGTATAACAATGTTGTTTGGGTCGAATTTTCTTTATGGGTTTAGGGCTTAGGCGTGCAAAAATCACTTTTATTATGCGCATTAAGGCTTCTAACCCTGGCTTGACCCTAACTAGTCCGTCCAGTATACTGTCACGCTGTTAACCTTCATGAGTATTTCAAGGATAAACCAATGGCAACAAAGCGTACCTGGCAACCGAAGGTTCGCCGTCGCAAACGTGTTCATGGATTTCGTGCACGCATGAGTTCCAAGGGCGGTCGCAAAGTCTTGAAGGCTCGCCGCGCGCGTGGACGCCATCAGTTGACGGTCACACCCAACCATGTCAAGAAAGTAAACTGGAACGCTTCATAAGCTGCTTGCATGCGTCGTGAATTACGTCTGCGACATCGGCAGGATTTCCTGAACTTACGCCAGAGAGGTCAGCAGTTTAGGAATCCAGACATGACCTTGCAGATTGCACCCAATTCGCTTACTCACAACCGCTATGGTGTTATTGTGAGCAAGCGCCTGGGGAATGCAGTGCAGCGGAACCGAATGCGCAGGCGTATTAAGGCAATCTTGATGCAGCGGCATCCCTGGCTTGTTCAGGGGTATGATACTGTCTGGATCGCCCGCCAGAGTAGCGTTAGGCAACCTCATGACGCACTTCTGCGTATAGTAGATGATCTGTTGCAACAGGCGGCGATTGTAGAACGGACACCAAATTCATGAAGTGGCTAGTACTCAAGTTGATCCTATTTTACAAGCGGTTCATCTCACCTGTGCTGCCATCTGCTTGTCGTTTCCAGCCAACTTGTTCAATGTATATGTATGAAGCTATTCAGATACATGGCGTAGCCCGTGGCGGATGGATGGGGCTAAAACGGCTCTGGCGGTGCCAACCAATGTATCCCGGTGGCTATGATCCAGTACCGCCGAAGGAGTAACCGTTGACTACGAGAGAACATCATACCGGCCGACGTCGTTGGGGCCGTTTTTTGCTTGTGTCAATCTTAGCCTTGCTGGTTTCAGCAGGTTGTGTTGGCGCCCGCATAGACATTAGTTGGCCAGCCGTTGGCACTGTAGACATTGACGGTTCGACGCGCGTCCTGGTCGCCTATAAAGATCGTGTCGATGCGATTGATCCTGTAAATGGCTCGGCTGTTCGCCTGCTCAACAGTGATGGGGAAGTCCGAACAGATGCCGAGGGCAATCCTCGTCTCTGGCAAATTGATAGCACCGACGCACAGGGTGCTCAATACTTCTCATTGCCAACCTGGGCAGATGAAGAAACGCTGCTGTTCCCCACCTATTCCAACTCTATCGTCCCAGTAAATGTACCAACCGCATCTGTGGATGGGACAACGTTAGCGCTTCCTGGACAGGTGATTGCTCCTATGATCCAGGGTGACAACTTGCTCTATGTCCCCATTCGTTCTGAAGGCGTGATAGCGATTGATCCCACCACCGCTGATGTTGCTTGGCGGATTGGGTCAACGCGGGTAGGGGTTGGCGCCTGGGCACAGCCGTTATTGAATGATGGTGTACTTTACGTTCCACTCTTCGATCATTACTTCCATGCAGTCGATGCTGAAACTGGCGAAGACGTTTGGGAACCGATCAACCTGGAAGGCGGTATCGTTTCTACGCCGCTCCTATATGAAGATTATCTCTATGTGGGTACATTCTCGCACATGTTGTATAAAATCTCGCTGCAAGGCGAGGTAATTGGGCACTACGAAGCTCAAAACTGGATTTGGGGCACGCCGATTGAGCATGATGGTACGCTATATATTGCGGACCTCAGCGGTTATGTGCATGCAGTGAATCCTGAAACGATGGAAGCCATCTGGTCAAGCAAAGTTGCAGAGCGTGGTATTCGTCCGTCGCCGGTTGTGACCGATGAATATGTTGTTGTGGCTTCACGCGATGGCAAAGTGTACTGGCTATATCGTGGTGATGGAACGCTCGCGTTTGATCGTGAGGTTGAGGGCCGCCCGGAGATTCTGTCCGATATTGTGTTCATCCCAATGAACGAAGAACAGCGGATTCTCCAGGATATGATCATCGTCGGGACAAAAAACCTCAGCCACCTTGCAGTTGCCTACGATATGGAAGGTCGGCAACTGTGGGCTTTTGGCCGATAACAGCGGACATTGTGGAGTAACTACCTATGTGGGATATTTTCATCAATCCAGTCGTCACGCTGTTAACGTGGCTTTATGCCTTGCTGGGCAATAATGTCGTTCTGGCGATCATTGTGCTCACTGTGGTCTTCCGCTTGCTGACTTACCCGCTTTTTGCCAAGCAGCAGGAATCGACCAAGAAAATGCAGGAGATTCAGCCGGAGCTTAAGCGCATCCAGGAAAAGTATAAGGATGACCGCGAAAAGCAGCAGCAAGCAACGATGGAACTGTATAGCAAATACGGTGTAAATCCGTTTGCTGGTTGTTTGCCATTGTTCATCCAGTTCCCGATCATCATTGCGTTGTATCAGGCGGTGATTTTCGCTTTGGCGGCAACGCCGGATCAACTGGTTGATCTCTCTGAGCGTTTGATCGTTCCGGGCCTGGATAAGCTGATTCCATTGCAGAATATCTGGTTGGGTATGGACCTGACGCAACCACCGACGCCGCCCCTTAACCCGACCTATGCACTCGTATTGCCCGTGCTGGTGATGGCGACGCAATGGCTCAGTTTCCGTGTAACCATGTCGCGCTCGAATTCCAACACGGACGACAAAGCGGACGATAAATCAAAGGATGCAGGTGGTCAGGCTGCGGCAATGACGCGCTCCATGAGTACCATCATGCCAGTGATGTTTGGTGTGTTTGCGCTGTCCTTCTCAGTGGGTATTTCCATCTACTTCATAACGAGTAGTGTGGTGAGTATCGTCCAGTATTGGCCACCTTTTAAGCGTGTGTTGGACCGTGTCTTCCGTGTGAACACAACGCCACCGGATCAAATAGAAGCCAAGCCCGCCAAGGCAACGCGAAGTATTGGCAATACAGGCGGCAAAACGTCCAAGGGTAAGGCAAGCCGCTAGATTTAGTTTTGCGCTGATACCTGACGGTTCACTATAATAAGCAAAACCACCTGGAACAAATCAAAAAGAGGCGGGCACAATAGGCGCCTGCCTTTATGTTAAGGTAATATTGAAGCCACAATGTGGTGAGCGCAGGAAGCATATAAAATCGCGTTGCGCTTTCATAAAAGAGTTTGAACCCGATTAGTTAGGGAAAACACCATGGAAATTATAGAGAAGACTGGGCCGACCGTAGAAGCGGCCGTCAAAGCAGGTGTCGAAGAACTTGGGGTGACGCCTGATCAAGTGATGGTTGAGGTGATTGAAGAGCCTAATCGAGGGTTGCTGGGCATTGGCGCCAAACCAGCACGTGTACGTATTATCTTTATGGGTCAGCGCCCTTCAGCAACCGAGAAGAAACCAGCAGAAACACAGCCCAAGGATGACCATCAGGCGAGGCGTGAGCGCCCCCAGACGAGTGGGGATCAGCCGCAGCGCCGTGATGATGGCCGTCAGCAGCGTGATAGTGGTTATTCTCGCCAGAGTGGTAACCGCCGCGACGGTGGTCGTAATAATGATCGTGGGAACCGCCGTCAGGGTGGTGATCGTCGTCGTGATGATCGTCGTCCGCAGCGCGAAATGGTCGATACTTTCTCAGAACCCGCCCCTGATGAACTGCCGGATGATCAGGTTGATGCCGGGGCATTGGTCGGACGCGAAGTTCTTGCGGAATTGCTCGCAAGAATGGGCATGGAAGAAACCCAGGTCGGCATCAGAAAAGCGGAACCGACCCGTGATGATGAAGAAACACATTGGGTACTCAATGTTTCTGGCAAAAATGTGAATCGCCTGATTGGTCGCCGAGGAGAAACGCTGGCTTCGCTCCAGTATGTTACTCGCCTTATTGTCAGCCGCAAGCACGATGAGCATGTCAATTTGATCGTAGATGCGGGACAATACAAAGACTCTCGCTCAGAAAAATTGGTGGACCTGGCGGAACGCATGGCGGAACGTGCCGTCGAGCAGAATCGTACAATTACGATGGAGCCGATGCCACCCAATGAGCGCCGGATCATCCACCTTGCTCTGCGCGAACGGGACGATGTTGAGACAAAGAGCGTGGGCGAAGGTCACTCGCGTAAGGTGACAATTACACCGATAACGTCATAATGCGATGACGGCGATAGATTATCTTCTACTTGGGCACATAACGGCGGATATCACGCCGGACGGTCGAAAATTGGGCGGCACAGTATCTTATGCTGCCCCAATTGCCAATTCTTTTAACCACCGTGTAGGCGTTGTCACCGGTGCCGCCGCCTGCGAACCGCTGCTGGCAAATCTCGACGAGAACATACGCCTTTCTGTTCGCGCCTCAAAAGCAACCACGACTTTTGAAAATATCTATCCACCTAATGCCAGCCGTGTGCAATATATCCATGCGCTGGCGTCGCCTATTGAGTACGACGATGTACCAGTAGGTTGGGTTAATGCACCGCTCGTTCATCTGGCACCCCTCGTTGCAGAAATCGCACCTGAGATCGTACACAAATTTGCCGATGCATCCGTTATGGTCACGCCCCAGGGATGGCTCCGCAAGTGGGATGCTGAGGGTAAAGTCAGCTTCAAACGCTGGTTTGATGCCGATGTACTCAGCAAGGTGGACATCATCGTATTTAGTAAACACGATGTTCTCGCTGCCCCTGAAATGGAATACGAATTCGCTGGAGCCGTCAAACATTGTCTGGTAACAGATGGTGCCAATGGTGGTATTTACTACTTTGATGGCGTACCCACTAACTTCCCGCCGCACCTCGTAGAAGAGGTTGATCCGACAGGCGCGGGTGATGTCTTTGCTTCGTCCTTACTTTCCAGCTTGCCATTGCTAGATCACAATATGCACGCTGCAATCAGGGTGGCAGCCAGGCTGGCAGCTATCTCTGTAACACATCCTGGTGTTTATACATTTTCGCCTGAAGAAGTCGAACAGGCGATTCGCGATGCACGTCAGGAATTCCTATGATTGACCTTATTCTTTATAACGGCAATATTCATACATTATCGCACACACACGGCACGGTACAGGCACTGGCGATTGCTGGTGATCGCATCGTCGCAGTGGGTGACAACCTCTCTGTTCTTGAACTCGCAGGACCCAAAACAATTAAGCACAGCCTACAAGGCCTTACCGTGATCCCTGGCCTCACTGATGCCCATGTGCATTGGGAATGGACCGCTCGTGGTATGCACTCAGTTGATGTTGAAACATCGACCAAAGAAGAAGCCTTGCAGCGTGTTGCTGAATATGCTGCCGAACATCAGGCCGATGAGTGGATAACAGGTCGGGGCTGGGCACAGGACTTTTGGCCGGATCGGGAATTTCCTACAGCCACCGATCTGGATTCTGTCGTTGCAGATCGCCCTGTTTTCCTTCAGGCGAAGAGTGGCCACGCTGCCTGGGTGAATTCTGCCGCGCTAAAGCTGGCCGGAATCTCAGCCTCAATGCCTGATCCTGAAGGCGGCCAGATAATTCGTGACCAGGAAGGAAATCCTACAGGCATCTTGCTCGAAAATGCCATTGGCCTTGTGGCTGACCTGGTACCATCAGTATCGCCTGAACGTCTGGCGGAAATGATGGTAATTGCTCAGGAACGTGCCCACCGTGCGGGACTCACAGGACTGCATGATTTCGATGATCCATCCTGTTTGCGCGCTCTGCAAATCATGCGCGAGCGTGGACAGCTTGGCCTTCGTATAGTCAAGCAGATTAACAAGGACTTCCTGTCAGCAGCATTGGGAAGTGGCCTCCACAGCGGCTTTGGTGATGATTGGTTGCGCATTGGTAACCTTAAACTGTTTTCCGATGGCGCACTCGGCCCACGAACAGCACTTATGACCGAGCCTTATGAGAACGAACCGGACAACTATGGTATCTCTGTCCTCGACAAAGAAACCATGGTCGAATTAGCATCTCAGGCCAGTCGTGCCGGGCTGGCGACGACCATTCATGCTATCGGCGATAAAGCTGTCCATGATGTGCTCGATGCTTTTGAGATTGTACGCCAGGAGGAAATGGCTGCTGGGATAAGGCCATCCGAGCGCCGCCATCGCATCGAGCATGTCCAGATCATTCATCCTGACGATAAACATCGTCTGGCAGAATTGAATATCATCGCTTCCATGCAGCCTATTCATGCCACATCCGATTGGAAAGTTGCAGATCGTTGGTGGGGCAAGCGCTCTGAATGGGCATATAACCCGCGCTTGCAACTCGATCAGCATGTGCATATTGCCTTCGGTAGCGATTCGCCTATTGAACCTATCGAACCTATTCTTGGCATCCATGCGGCAGTGACCCGCCAGGATAAGGAGAACCAGCCTGATGGTGGCTGGTATCCTGATGCGCGCCTGACCGTTGACGAAACACTGCGCGGTTTTACAAAGGGTCCCGCATATGCAGCAGGTATGGAAGATCGTCTTGGCCAGCTAACACACGGCTATTACGCTGATCTGGTGGTCCTGGACAAAGACCCGTACACCGTCGAACCACAGGCGCTGCGTGATTTACAGGTGCTGGGCACG
The DNA here is from genome assembly GCA_020634165.1 of Anaerolineaceae bacterium. Taxonomy (GTDB): domain Bacteria; phylum Chloroflexota; class Anaerolineae; order Aggregatilineales; family Phototrophicaceae; genus Phototrophicus. Next base: position 78,634 of record JACKCF010000006.1, read on the forward strand.
ATGGTCGGTGGTACCTGGCGCTACGGTGAACTGGACAACATGAAACGAAGGACTTCATAATGGCCGATATCCGGCAAGAAAAACTTGCAGACCTTTTAGTGAATTACTCAACCACAGTTCAACCTGGCGAATGGGTTGGCCTCTTGGGTACGCCTGATTCACTTCCCGTACTCAGAAAAGTTTACGAAGCGGTCCTGACGGCCGGTGGTTATCCTAGCTTGCTCCTTAGTGATGAATATATGGACCGTGCCTTCTATCGTTTGGCGAACGATCAGCAGATTGCATGGCTTGATCCGGCTTTGACCCGTTACTACGAAGAGGCTGACGTCTACATCCGTGTGATGGGCACATCCAACACCCGCGCTATGACCAACATTCCGGCCAATCGTGTACAAAAAACACGCGCGGCTCGCCGCTCCTGGCTGGATACCCGCTTGGCTCGCTCGGCTGAAGGCACGTTTAAGTGGGTAGGCACCTACTTCCCGACCGAGGCCAGCGCCCAGGAAGCCAACATGAGCCTGGAAGAGTACGAAGACTTTCTCTACGGCGCCTGTTTCTGCGACCATGATGATCCGGCTGCCCAATGGCGTAAGTTGAGTGCTATGCAGCAGGACAAAGTAGATTATTTGGTTGGCAAGAAAAACGTAAAGCTCCAAGGTCCAAACATTGATCTTGAACTCAGTATTGATGGTCGTACTTTCATCAATAGCGATGGCAAACGCAATATGCCCAGTGGCGAAATCTTCACAGGTCCAGTCGAGGATAGCGTCAATGGTTGGGTGCGGTTCTCGTTCCCAAGTATTGTGAGCGGTCGCGCTGTGAGTGGCATCGAACTCCGCTTTGAAGATGGCAAGGTTGTCGAAGCATCTGCCGAGCAGAACGAAGACCTGCTTTACGCCCAGCTCGATACCGACGCACGTTCACGCTATTTAGGCGAGTTCGCTATTGGTACCAACTTTGGTATAGATCGCTTTACGGGTAATATTCTCTTCGATGAGAAAATTGGTGGCACCGTTCACATGGCCATTGGTAAAGGCTATCCAGAAACAGGCAGCAAGAACGATAGCGCCGTCCATTGGGATATGATCTGCGATATGCGCGAAGATAGCACAATCCATGTCGATGGCGAGTTGTTCTATCAGAACGGGGCCTTCAAGGTATAGTAAATTCAGTGGCAATAGAGTTAATCGAGCCTGATCTTTCTCTTGGATTCAGGCTCTATTTTTCCTGAATAGCACCTGTGCTTCGTCATGAACCCAGCAGCAGATCGCCATCAGCACCTGCTTTTTCTGCAAGAGTGCCCCTAAGTTCATACACCTGATCGCGGAGCGCAGCGGCTTTCTCAAATTCGAGTGCCTGCGCAGCTTTCTTCATTTCGCTTTCTAGCTCTTTGATCATCTTGTGCAGGCGATCCTTCGGCAGGGCATGCATATCGATTGCAACAGCGCCTTCAGGAACATCTTCCTCAACAATATCGTCTGACATCATCGACCGCACGCGATCCGTCAGGTCACGAACCTCTTTGACAATCGCCTGTGGCTCGATACCATGCTCTAAGTTGTAATCCTCTTGTACCTTGCGACGCCGATTCGTTTCATCGATAGCACGCTGCATACTGCCTGTGATGGTATCAGCGTACATAATAACAGTACCTTCGAGGTGTCTTGCAGCCCGCCCAATCGTCTGGATAAGCGCGCTCTCACTGCGCAGGAAGCCTTCCTTGTCGGCATCCATGATAGCTACTAGGCTCACTTCCGGCAGATCGAGACCCTCTCGCAGCAGGTTGATGCCGACGACAACATCGTAAACGCCCATACGCAAATCGCGTAAAATCTCGACTCGCTCAATCGTATCAATTTCAGCGTGGAGGTACTGTCCGCGAATGCCCATTTCGTTTAGATAGCCTGCCATCTCTTCGGCCATTCGTTGGGTCAAAGTCGTCACTAGCACGCGCTGCTTATTCTTGACGCGAAGCGCAATTTCTTGCAGCAGATCATCGACCTGCCGTTCAATCGGCCTGACTTCAACCTGCGGGTCGACAATGCCTGTAGGGCGGATGATCTGTTGCACCACATGTGTACTGACTTCTTGCTCATACGGACCGGGGGTTGCAGTGGTATAGATAACCTGATTCATCCGTTCTTCGATTTCGTCAAATTTCAGCGGACGATTATCCATAGCACTAGGCAGCCGGAAACCATACTCGACCAGCGTCGTTTTGCGTTGACGGTCGCCATTGTACATGCCGCGTAACTGAGGAACCGTCATATGGCTTTCGTCGATAACCATCAAATAATCTGGGGGTAAATAATCGAGCAGGGTATACGGCGCGCTTCCGGCTGGCCGGCGGTCAAAGTGGCGGCTGTAATTCTCGACGCCATTCGTGTAGCCAACTTCGCGCAGCATATCCAGGTCATAACGAACACGTTGCTCAAGTCGTTGGGCTTCTACCAGCTTGTCTTCTTGACGGAAGCTAACTAGTTGTTCTTCTAGCTCGATTTCAATGTCATGAATCGCTTGCCGGATCGTTTCGTCGTTTGTGATGTATTCCCTGGAAGGGAAGATAGTGAGTTTAGGATGCTGTGCCAGCAGTTCTCCTGTGAATGGATCGAACTCGGTGATACGTTCAATATCATCACCAAACATCTGAATGCGATAAGCTGTCTCGCTGTAGCCAGGGATGATTTCCAGTGTATCACCGCGCACTCTAAATGCACCACGTTTCAATACCTGGTCATTCCGTGAATACTGAATGCGGATAAGGTCACGCAAAATTCGATCACGAGCTATCGACATACCTACTTCAAGTGGAACCGATGCGTTTTTCCAGTTCTGCGGATCGCCTAGACCATAAATGCACGAAACCGAGGCCACAATCACCACATCACGCCGAGAAAACAACGATGCGGATGTTGAGAGGCGTAGGCGCTCAATCTGCTCGTTGATCTGGGTCTGCTTTTCGATGAACAGATCGAAGCGTGGCACATACGCTTCCGGCTGGTAGTAATCGTAGTAGCTGACGAAATATTCAACAGCGTTATTCGGGAAGATCTCTTTGAATTCTGCGTAGAGCTGCGCGGCTAGTGTTTTGTTATGCGCCAGGACGATGGTTGGCTTCTGCGTCTGTTCGATGACATTCGCGATGGTAAATGTCTTGCCAGTACCCGTTGCACCCAACAAGGTCTGGTGTTTGGCACCTGCGTTGATATTTTCGATAAGCTGCGGGATGGCGGTAACCTGGTCGCCAGTCGGCTGATACGGAGAGTGAATCTTGAGTTCAGGCATAGGGCAGACCTCACAGAATAAGAACGTCCGTTCGATACCGATTATAGCGGTAAAGCAGCGCTATGGATAGAATCAATTGCTGATTCTGAAGACTAGTTTGCCTACGCGGAAGCACACATATTTTGTCTATGATATTTCGACATCATCGCCCATTGATAATTATTTTGGTGCTGTATGTAGTGGCTGTATCCGCAGTACGGCAGGCGCTGCCCTTTATGGCGGGGGGCGATGAATACCATCACTACAATTATGTTCAGCACGTGTATCAGACAGGAACGCTCCCCGACCGCGCCAACGCCGCTACAAGCCCTTTCAGACAGGCGTCTGGACAGGCCCCCCTTTATTACTGGGTATCATCGCTTGCACTTCGCATCTTCAACGCTCCTCAGACCAATGGTGCCGATTTGCAGGACTATCTCAACACAGTTGCGAAGAACCCTTGGTACACGCCACCGGATCTTTGGAACCGTCAGGACAACAATAATGTGTATCTTTACGATGGCACAGTATCGTTACCGGATGTTGAACAGGCATCGAAAATCACACGTATTGTGTCGATGCTTTTCGGTCTCGTGGTAGTATGGGCTGCGCACGGAGTGTTTACACAGTTATTTGGACAATCTAATTGGGCATCTGTCGGAACGGCAATATTTGCTTTGACCCCCATGTTCGTCTATTTGTCCAGCTTCACGCGCAATGATACAGCAGCAACCGCATTTGCAACGCTGACGCTCTGGCAGTGCCTTCGTATCCTTAAAGGCAGGCATTCTGCAGGGCAGTGGCTGCTTCTCGGACTGTTGTTGGGATTGGCTGGACTGGCAAAGGTAAATACGCTCACTGTAGGTTTTGCGGTTGCAGCAACGATAATCTTCTGGTGGCGCAATCACCATATGACTGTGCTACGTGCTGTCATCAACACAATGTTGGTAGCATTACCCGTTCTCCTGACAGTGGGTGCATGGATGCTCTATGGTTGGATAATCTATGGCGATCCCTTTGGTACGGGCACACACTATCGGCCCGACCAAGCCTATGAAACGGCACTATCCCTCGGTGCTGTCGTCAGCCTTCTGCCAAATGTCTACGTTACTTATTGGGCATTTCTGGGTTCGACGACCTATATGTCACCCTGGGCATACTTGTTGCTCGGACTGATCGTCGTCATGGCCTTGTTAGGCTACTGTCGGCTGTTTTCCAGTCAGCATAGGCCCAACCCGAAACTCATCCGGCAGCAGGCGATTCTGATTATTGTATTTGGCGCCGCTGCGATTGTTGCCATGTTGCAGTGGCTGCGGACCGTCCATTTTGTGACAGGGCACGTTCTCTATCCCGCCCATATTGTAATTGCCATAGCATTGACCGTTGGCTTGTCTCGATTAGGCGCATGGTTCCAGGGTGGTCGGCGTTTAGTTCAGTTGATAGCCGTCGCAATCGTGGCGTTCTCGTCGATTTTCGCTGCCTCCCTTGCACTGATAGAAGCGTTTTCACCACCCCAGTTATGGGCCACAGATCAATTACCCGATTTGCAGGGTGGACCTTTTGACTTCGATGGTGTCATTCGATTATTGGGTATTCATCTTGACGACAATCGACTGCCTCAGCACGGCTTATACTCTGTGACACTGTGCTGGCAGGTCTTACAAGAAACGGATCGTCCCGCCGCGTTTTCTGTTCGACTCACGCGAGAAGGTCATGACATCGGCGTACGTACCTCGATTCACGGAATGGGGCATTATCCGAGCAGCTTATGGCACATGGACGATATCTTCTGCGATGATATTGATATCCCACTGCAACAATCACCAGAACCCGCAACCCTCTATAGTGTGCAGGTAAATATGCTCGACGCTGAGACGGGGAATTTCGATTGGTTGGCATCGACGCTCGGCGGCGAATCCGTGCCTTATCCCTTTGTCGCCGAAGTCATTGCGTCGGCTGGTGATATGCGATCCCAAATGCCCGACGATACACTTGGGTCTAATGTTAATTTTCCGCAGCTAGCCACGCTTGAGCGCTATAGCGTCGACGGTGATCTTATGCCAGGTGAGCACGTGCGGCTCTCGTTACTGTGGCACGTCACCGCTAAGAATAACGCGAATCTCAAACAGTTCATTCACCTGTACGGGGATGATTACTTCATTTCCCTGGCTGACGGTATCCCCCATAGTAATGCCTATCCAACCTGGGCATGGCAAGTCGGTGAATATATTGTCGATCAGTGGGACTTCATCATCCCGGATAATCTGCTTCCCGGCGAATACAACATCCGAATAGGCTTCTATGATGAGCAGGGGAGATTATCTGCACAAAATGGCGATTCTCCATCACCGGATAATGCTGCGCTCTTAGTATCGTTTGAAGTAACGGAATAGATACCTCCCATCGAGACAGTTTTCCCAAATGCCTTACTCTGACCGTTGACACCACATACGGGTACTGATACTATACTCGTCGCAGTGCGGGGTAGAGCAGTGGCAGCTCGTCGGGCTCATAACCCGGAGGTCGGAGGTTCGAATCCTCCCCCCGCGACAATTAAGGTGATATAGCTCAGCTGGTTAGAGCGCTTCACTCATAATGAAGAGGTCCCTGGTTCAAGTCCAGGTATCACCACCAAACAAAGGCCCATCAGTGGCCTTTTTGCTTTATATCTCCTGTTGAATCAAATCTTCCCAGGTCTCGCGACGGCGCACAACGTGCCAATCTTGGCTGTCTTCGCTGATGACGACTTCTGCCGGACGTGGTCTGGCATTGTAATTGCTGGCCATGACCATGCCATAGGCACCAGCCGTCAAAACCGCTAGTAAATCACCTGGTTTCAAATCAACAGGTAAATCCACCTGCTGCGAAAGCACATCGGTTGATTCGCATACTGGCCCTACAACCTGTGTCGGTAGCATGCCGGAGGGTGTTTGCTTAACAGGAAGAATATGGTGATAGGCCTGGTACAGCGCTGGCCGTATCAGTTCTGTCATGCTGGCATCGACGATCACAACGCGCTGACCCGCTTGCTCTTTGATATAGAGCACGCGCGTCACCAGAAATCCCGCATCCGCGATAATCGAACGACCTGGCTCCATGATGACACGGAATGACTTTAAAACTGGCGAAATCAACTTAGCGAAGCTCTCAACGTCCGGCAACTGTTCATCAGGTCGATAGGCGACAGGTATACCTCCACCAATATTGACTGTTCGGATGTCCTCGTAAGGCGAAATAAGTTCAACGGCTGTCTGTAGGGCTTGTAAAGTCGCCTGGGTATCCTGTAATTGGCTGCCAATATGAATATGGATGCCTGCAAAATGGAGGTGAGGATAATTTGCCTGATTCTGGAATACATCACGGATAATGGCTGCACTCAGACCGAATTTAGCTGTTCCGTGCCCCGTCGCGATATGCTGATGTGTGCTGGCCTTAACGTCTGGGTTCAGGCGCATCGCGATTTTAGTCGGCGGTAAGCCAAGGGATGCTGTTAGCTGGTTAATGATGCCCAGCTCATCAATATTTTCCACATTGAACCAACCAACATGGTTTTCTAGAGCATAGCGCATGTCCTCTGGTGTCTTCCCTACACCAGCGAAAACGATGTCTTCGCCCCTTGCACCTGCTTTCAATGCTCTGTGGAACTCGCCGCCGCTTACGACATCGATGCCTGCACCAGCCTTAATGAGCGCCTTTAAAATAGCCAGATTGCCATTGGCCTTGGCACTGTAGTGAATGTCCGGTTGAATGCTTGAAAATTGCTCTTTCAGACGTTCATAGTTGGCTAAGGCTCGTGGCAAGCTGTAGATATAAAGTGGCGTGCCCATTTCAGCAGATATTGAACTAACAGGGTGCTTATCGACTGAAAGCATGCCATCTACGTAAGCAACAGATGAGTTTAAGACCATCAACCTTAGCCTATTCTGATAGTGACGTGGTTTCCAACGTCGTTTTGATACACTTCTACTAAAATCACAATATAGTGTATGGCGCTCGTTCCTATATGGCGAGTGTATCTTTTGAGTTTTTAGTTTGTACAATGCGTGGGGATTGTACCTCTTAACAAACCACGCTATGCTTTTTCCTGATGACTATCTTTGCGGAATTCACTCAGTAGATGGGTAGGTATAACTTGGCAACGAGTGCAGAAAATCGACTTTTGCAGGATTATGAAGCACTGCGTCGGCGCGAGTACATGCTCATTGATGATCTTTTGGATGTACTGCCCAAAATTGAGAAATTGGGCGAAGAGCGCGTCGGCCAGGTACGCGACGCCATGTTCCATGCGGACCATCCTTTCTTGATGGTTTTTGTTGGGCCGTTTAGCTCTGGTAAATCCAGCCTGATTAACGCACTTCTTGGTGCGGATTCACTACTCAAAATTGGCCCGACCCCTACAACCGACCGCATCAGCATCCTGCGCTGGGGTGACGAGCAGCAGGATATGAACTCTGGCAGTCGTGTCGATACGGTCTTTTATCCGTCGCCCTTGCTGCGCAAAGTCAGCTTTGTAGATACTCCTGGTCTCGAATCGGTCTTCAAACATCACGAAGAAACCACACGTGGTTTCCTTCATCGCAGCGATGTTGTGATGCTGGTCATGCTGGCAACCCAGGCCATGACCCAGGCCAACATCGACTACATGAAGACCCTGCGCGAGTATGGTAAAAAGATCATCATTGTCATCAACCAGGCCGATTTGTTGAACGCTGAAGAGCAGGAAACGGTTCGCCAGTATGTTAAAGACCAGACGCGCGATAACCTCGGCATTGAACCGCCAATATGGATGGTTAGCGCTAAACAGGGGCTGGCTGCACGCAGTGGTGGTAGCTTCGATGAAGCCCTTTGGCGGCAAAGTGGCATGCAGCAGTTCGAGGACTATATCGAGAAGCAGCTCAGTGATGCTGATCGTCTGCGCCAGAAACTGCAAACGCCGCTACAAATCGTGCAGAATGTGCATGGAGCGGCCCTGGAAGCGGTTAGAGGCAATCAGACTACCTTCGATCAGTATCGCAGCATTGGCGACAACATTGACCATCAACTGACATCACAGAAGCGTGCCCAGGACAAGGCCGTTCGCGATGCGATGGCCGAGGTTGAGACCAAATTCAAAGACAGCGCGGATCGTAGTGGCGAAGCATTCCATGATGTATTCCGGTTAGGGCGTGCGCTGCCATCGTTTGGGGGCGGCATCATGGAGCTGTTCGGTATTGCGCGCTTGTTCCGCCGCAATGACCAGCCGACTTATATGGAGCAGTCATTCCGTAAATTCAAGGTTTTCGAGCCGATTGATCAGCTACCGGAAGTGGTCGATAAGCTTGCCCCTCGTCTGGAAGGTCAGGACATGCAGGATATCGACAACCTTGTCGGTTACGGCCAGCGGGAAATGGAGCAACTGCCAGCCGAACTCAGTGACAAAATCATTGGTAAGATTCAGGCTCCTACCAGTTATGATCGCGAAGCATTGCTTGATGTGCGCGATTCGCTCGACCTGATTGAAGACGAAGCGCGCATCATCGAAACTGAGAAGGTCGAACTTGCTCGCCGTAACACGCTCCTGTATCTCGCCATCTGGGAACTAGTGACCATCATTCTCCTGATTGCGCTGTTTGGGGCATGGAGCGCCCTGGATGCAGCCAGCGAACTGCCGATCAACATTATCGCATTGCTGATATTGCTTTCGGCTCTGGTTGGTGGGTTTGCTGCATTGCCATTGCGTGGACGGATGCTCCATGTTCAACATGCCAATCGCCTGAACAAACTTCAGGGCCGTTATATCGAGATTTTGCGGCAGGCAGCCGATAAACAGGTGGAATATGGTATGCAGTTGCGGCGTGATGCTATCGCCCCCCTGACGCGATTGGTAGAGGCCCAGGCTGCGATTCAGGATGAGCAGATGTCACAACTAAAATCTGCTGAACAGGAAATTCAGAAGCTGGAATCCGAATTGAATGCGTTTGGCAAGCGCAAACTGCTCGGTATTTCGTTATAGCCATTTGGGCATTCATTGGATGACGAGGAAGGTAAAGTACCGGTGACGACGACTCTGATCGAAGAAGGCCCGATGGAAGCCTATCGTGAAAAAGCGATTACGCTCGTAAACGATATCGCGACATCTCTGGCGGATATGGGCGATCATGCTGCGAATGACCGCAAGCGTCTGCGTGATGTCGCCCAGGACCTGACTGAGATGTTCTTCATGGTCGCTGTGATTGGCGAATTTAACGCAGGTAAATCGACCTTTATCAATGCCATTTTAGGGGATCGGTTGCTGCCGACAGGCATCACGCCGACGACCGAATATATTGAATTGATACGCTACAATGAGCAGCCACAGCGCGTCCCTGTAGTCCGTGAAGATGGCTTGCGTGAGTGGGCGCACCCCAACACAGGCGCGGAAGGTGTGGCCATCGTGGATACGCCTGGTACGGGGTCTGTTTTTGCCCGACATGAAAAAATCGCTAAAGACTTCCTGCATCGTAGCGACCTGGTGATTTTTGTCATTTCTGCCAAGCGCGCCTTTGCAGAAACAGAGCGTATGTATCTGGAGTTGGCCAAAAATTATGGCAAAAAGATCATTCTGGTTATCAACCAGATTGATCTGCTCGATGAGGGCCAACAGCAGGAGGTCCGCCGCTTTATTGATAATCAGGTCAAGCAGCTCCTGAATCTTGATCCGCTAATCTTTATGGTCTCAGCCAAAAATGCCCTCGAAGTAGCTGAGTCAGAGCCAAATAGCACTGGTGACGCACATGGACTTGCTGCGGTACGGGCACATTTGCGCGGCCTCTATCATGAATCACCGCCTGCACGGCAAAAGCTGATTTCCCAACTTGATACAGCGCTTCAACTTGTTCGGAAGTACAAGACAGAGTCGCAGCAGCACTCAGATGTCGTCAATCTTGACGTCATCAAGGTGCGTGATGTTGAACGCGAGTTGGAACAGCAGTCAATGGGCCTTGAAGCCCGCATGAGAGACGCGGGCGAGAATATCCGTGATGTTTTGGAAGGCGTTCGTCGTCGTGGCTTAACGTTTATCGAAGCCAATCTCAATATTCGACGTATTGGTCGGGGCATCAATCGTGAAGAACTTCAGGCCGAATTTGATGAAGCCGTGATTGGCCGTTCGCTTCAGGACATTAATGACAATGCTCGTGACTACGTAAACGCCGTCATCGATCAGAGCCGCCTGTATTGGCGCGGTGTGATTGATCGTCTCAATAAACTTCAGGACTTGATGGAGCAGGAAGTTGGGGGCCTGGATACAGCCATTTACAGCGAGCAGCGTGAGAGCTTGCAGCAAGCCATCCGCATTGCAGAAGCTGAATTGAAATCATACTCAAGTGGGCGCGTAGTTAACGATCTCCAGACAGTATTTACAAACAATCTCAACAGCTTCCAGGGAAGCGCCTTGTTTACCCTGGGCGGTATTGTGACCATGGTCGTTGCTGTCGCGACGCCAGGTGGATTAGCGGCCTTCCCGCTGGTCATGCCTGCGTTGGTGATTGGTGCTGCTGTGACGGCGGTTTTCAGTGTGCCGATGCTGCGCTACCTGCGCAAAGTGGCCAGGGACACCAAGGATACATTTAATACCAAAGTCGATGGCCTGATACAGAACTACGAAAAGGCGCTGGACGAGTTGACTCAGAAAGAGCGCATTCGCCTCAATCAGTATGGCACGCAGATTCTGACGCCAATTTTTAGCCGTCTCGATGTGCTGTCCAGGCGATATGTCGAACAGAAAGCGACCTTCACGGAGTTCGAGGAAGTCATCAAAGCGCTCAAAGCCGAGATCGAGGCGGGCGCTTAACATTTTCTTAAACTTCTGCTACAATCGAACATACCAGGGGCGTACCAACAGGTTACGCCCTTTTTGATACGTACCAAGCAGAGGAGATGATGAATTGTCACTCTATCTAGAAGCTGAAGCACTTTTACAGCTCGCTTTGGCTGCAATACTTAGTATGCTCATCGGCCTCAATCGTGAACGCATGGGCAAAAGTGCCGGTATCCGTACGCACATGATGGTCGGTATGGGTGCGTGCCTCTTTACCTCTCTGTCCTTACATGGCTTCCTGGATGCCGACCCCTCTCGTGTTGCCAGTTCAGTTGTAACCGGAATTGGGTTCCTTGGTGCAGGCGTTATTGTAAAGCGTCATGGTGATATTCATGATCTCACAACGGCTGCAAGTATCTGGATGGCCGCAGCGATAGGCATGGCCGTTGGGGTAGGTGCACTGCTCCTGGCATCAGGGGCAACTGTGCTCGCCTGGGTAACACTGGAAATTCTTCGTCACATCACCAAGGACCAGGATGGCGATTCGGTAATTGCTGAAGAGCATTTAGGGTAAGTTGTGTATGCCTTTGATCTGCTCAATGAGCTTTGAGACGTCAGGTTCCTGGCCTTTGGCAGGTCCATAGGGATCGCTGACCTCGTCTTGTGCCAGCAGCGCATAACCAACATTGAGTATCCCATGTGATAGGGCCTGCAAATCATAGCCGCCTTCCATTACGAATATGATCTTGCCACCACAGAATTCTTCGGCCATGCGCACCAGCTTTCGCGTCAGTTGGGCAAACCCCATCAGCGAAAGCTTCATATTCGCCAGGGGATCAACCCAATGGGCGTCAAATCCAGCCGATACCAGAATTAACTCAGGTTGATAGCGTTTTGCAGCCGGATAGATGATTTCATCGAATACAGCCGCGTAGTTTTCATCTCCTTGACCACCTGGCATGGGAATGTTAAGCGTGTAACCGTCTCCAGCACCAATGCCTGTTTGGTCGATATACCCGGTACCTGGGTAAAAAGGTGATTGGTGTGTCGATATGAAATAAACACCTGGATCGTTGTAGAAAATATCCTGGGTCCCATTCCCGTGATGCACGTCGAAATCCACAATCAGGATGCGTTCAACCTGGTGAATACGTTGGGCAACCCTGGCAGCAACTGCAATGCTGTTGAGCAGGCAAAATCCCATAGCGCGGTTGATCGTCGCGTGATGCCCTGGTGGTCGCACAACCACAAGGCCATTTTTCGCTTGTTGGTTAAGAACAGCTTCCGTCGCCTGCACAGTCGCACCAGCGGCCAGTCTGGCTATTTCATAGGATTCTGGCAAAGCATATGTATCGTGGTCGATCAGTACTAGGCGATCCTGTCCAGATATCTGGGCGAGTTGATTGATAAGTTCGTCAGAATGTGCAAGCCGCAGAACATCTGTCGCAACAGGCGTCGGTTGTAGGTGGTGTAAGTCATTCACAATTTTTGTGGCTTCGAGCAATTCCCAGACAGCCTGGACACGCCCTGGATGCTCTGGATGGGAATAGCCAGTGAATTCATGATCGGCAAAGCGGCTATCGGTGGCGTAAACGGTTGTCATACGGCTGAACTTCCATCAATGGTTTAGTGTGATGATAGTAAGTGAGAGACTTATAATGATACAATAGTCAGAATAGCTATCAACCATTCCTACGAAGGAGATATCCCGTTATACGATTAATAATCCTCTAAGTAACTTAACAAGTTTTTACTATTATTGAGGCGCCTTGCTAATAATCCCCAATGTTGTTTTAGGCGCTTGAAAGGTCGCCAAACGTACTCTGGCAACACATCGTAACAATACAGCAAACTAATCTTATTTCCAGAGTACGTAAGTGACTTAGTTAGAGGGATTGCTATGCAGCCTTTACATAAACAAGCAACACATAACTGGCCCAACTTCACTATGATGACCGACAAGGAATTTGTAAGCTGGGTATCTTCTCTCACAACAGAATTCGTTTACGCGAATTTGCAATACCTGACTCGTCTGGTCACTGAGCGTTTTGGAGGCAATGCGTTGATTTCGACAGCAACGTATGAGTCTCCCAAGATCATTTTCGTTCAATAAAGTCCCCTCAATTACCAGCGAATAGTTCGCGATAATCTCAAACATCAAAATCACGAAAAGGCGGGTTTCCTGCCTTTTTGTTTTTCCCTGACATTGCAACCCTATTCTGAACCTCTGCGTATTGCTTACTGGGGCAGGCAATTATCATTTGACGCCTTTGCCACAATAAGGTATTATTTAATTACCCAATTAAACGGGTAAAATAAATTTGCTATCTTCTCCAAGTAGGAATGTGGATGACGACACCACCCTGCTTGCGAACAACATGCGCGAGGGCACAGAAATGTGTCCTCATTTGTTTTTTGTGGAAGAACGCCTAATCGGGCTGCGGGCGCCAGAATTGATAGGTGAATCCGTTCATTTCGATAGCTTCGTCTGGGCTATAGTTTTCAAGCACTGCTTCGAGGAAAGGCGTCGGGAAAAAGCTCGCACGTAGAATAATCAAAGCGACTTGTTTGTTTTCTACCATCTGTATCAGTTCAGTACCATCCCAGATAGGGTTCTCATCCGTGTTGTTGAGCGAAAGGTTGCGCAGTTGTGTAGGATTTGTAATCACGGGGCGGCCAGCCGCTAGCACAAAACCAGCATCTTCGCTGATAACAGGCCCATCTGTTGCTCGGATAAGCTCAACAATTTGATTTCCGGCCTCTATATCAGCCTGTGTTGTAAAGTGGCCGATGTTTGCATAGCCAACCACATCATAACTGGCCGTGTCAAAATGCCGACCGCGTACATTGGGTTGAAGACCGAACGTATCCGCAATAGTATCGAAGAGGGCACCTTCTGTTGGCATCTTAAATGTGCTGATGCCATATATTACAAATAGTGTGGGAACAAGCACAGCCGCCGAAGTTTTTATGAACGTCCATATAGGCTGAAACAGAGTGCCGAATCGCTGCACGTAAATGCTTGCTGGCAGTGCATCGTCATGCCCAAATAGAGAACTTAGGGCGATTCCGGCAGCGATACACATGGCAGCAATGCTCGTACCATAGTAGCTATCACCAGCGCCCCACGTCCCCGCACCTAATGCTCCCAGGACTGTCGCTGCCATCAACCAGACGCTGTAAAGCGATAATCGTCCGATAAATAGCTCATACAGGGCAAACAACACGGCTGGAATAATGAGTGCAAAATGCAGTTGTAACCACAATTTGGCGAGTCCAAACGCCTGCAATGGATCGAACTTATTGATGTTTGCCAGGATCGCCTGCCGCCACCATTCTCCATTTGTCGCGATGTTGAGGCCAACGAAAATTACGACCCCAATGCTGGCGAAGAATAGTCCCCACAAAAAGGCCCGTCTGGGATTTCGTAAGAACATCCACGCGAGGACGGCCAATGCTGTCACTGCCGCGAGTTGCTTGGTATATCCCGCTAAAACGAGTATCAGAAAGCCAATCGCAATTTGCTTAGTGTTTTTTCGCGGAATGGCTTTAGCTAATATCAGTACAGCCACTGTCTCGAACATGACCATCGTCAAATGCTGCCGGAAAAGCGGTCCATTGTGATAAATCATATTGGACGATAAAAATGCTAATCCGCATAAAGACGCAATCCAGCGACGATTGCCGTCGCGATATACGGCATAGGCAATCAAAGTCGCCGTGATGAATGTGCCAATGAAGCTCAGAACCCGCCCAGTCCAATACTGGGGACCGAACATGGCGACGAGGGGTGCTGGGATGATGTGAAACAGCGGCGGATAATTACTGCTGTAAAAAGGGTAGATGTCTGTATTCTGGTATGGCCATTGGAACTGGCTGAACATGATCGTATCGACCAGCTCAAAGCCTTCGCCCTGATCGTAGTCATATGGGAACTGAAACAAGTTGACGGCATATGCGAGATATACCACCAGTGCAAACAGGAGAACGACCGTTGCTATGGTCATCAACCCGACGTAGATCGAACGGCGTGCTGGCATCAGGCAGGTTTATTTCTTAATGGGATGAGCAAAGCACCAATGACGGCTACCACGAATAAGATAGCCAATGCGGCTTGCTGTGCCGGACCTATGCCACCATCGCGACCGAAATCGACAATATCGATCCCAAGTATGCCAGCAAAACCGAGCACCCCTACCACAAGGAGAAAAATACCGAGTTGGCGCTTGCTGACCGTATAGTGCTCGCTAAAGAATTCACGAATATCAGTCGTTTCTTGGATGTCATGCTCGTCTGACATTTTGTACTCCGATACAGGCTGCACAACCTCGATTCTACCTGTTCAGGACCAATGTTTTGAATGTCGAACTTTTGCGAGCTGGATTTGTGCAATTCGCAAGTTTATCTCTTGGCATAATTACCATTTATGATCCTCGTTGACCGTGTTATGCTTGCCGACGAAAATCCAAGCGTATTGACATTTTCTAAATCAGTGTTATAAACCTCTTTGGATTCTTCTGAACCATTGATGCCTCTCAGGAGTATTAAAGTCTCATGCTTAAAACCCATACCTGTGGCGAATTGCGCCCAGAAAATGCTGGTCAAGAAGTTGTACTCGCGGGCTGGGTCAACCGGCGCCGCGATCAAGGCGGCTTGATTTTTATCGATTTGCGAGATCGTTGGGGCATTACACAGGTGGTGGTTGATCGTGATAATGCGCCGGAAGCCCACCGCACGGCGGATCAGGCTCGTAGTGAGTACGTTCTGCAAGTGAAGGGTGTTGTCCGTATCCGCCCTGAAGGCTCAGAAAATACTGAACTGCCGACTGGTGCGATTGATGTATCTGCCAGCGAAATCGCCATTCTGAATAAATCAAAAACGCCGCCTTTCTACATCAATGACGACGAACGCCTTGTCCGTGAAGGCCTCGACGAATCCATTCGTATGAAGCACCGTTACCTGGACCTTCGTCGCCAGAAGATGCAGAAGAATATCGTATTGCGCCATAAGGCCATCAAATTCATTCGCGATTATCTGGATAAGCAGGGTTTTGTTGAAATCGAAACGCCCATTCTCTTCAAAACCACGCCAGAAGGCGCGCGCGATTTCCTGGTTCCCAGCCGTTTACAGCCAGGGAAATTCTACGCGCTGCCCCAGTCGCCTCAACAGCTTAAACAAATGTTGATGGTCGCTGGCTTCGAGAAATATTTCCAGGTTGCACGCTGCTTCCGCGACGAGGACCTTCGTGGTCAGCGCCAGCCGGAATTTACGCAGCTTGATATGGAAATTAGCTTCGTCGAGCGTGAAGACGTCATGGAACTGAACGAAGCGCTGATGACGAAGCTGGTTGAGACTGTTGCGCCGGATAAAACCATCCTGCAAAAGCCGTTCCCGCGTATTCTCTACAAAGATGCAATGGAGCAGTACGGTACAGATCGTCCGGACATTCGTTATGACATGCGTGCAATTGACGTCAGTGACATTGCGGGGCAGAGTGGCTTCGCTGTATTTGTCAGTAACGTCAAAGAAGGCAATCCGGTCAAGTGCATTCGTGCCCCAAAAATGGCGGGCGAACTCAGCGGTACACAACTGCGTAAAGTGGCTGCCGATCTGGAAGACATTGCCAAGAAGGCGGGGGCAAAGGGCCTTGCATACATGGCGCTCCCGCTGGAAGAAGATGCCGAAGTTAAAGGTCCAATTGGCAAATTCTTTACTGTCGATCAAAAACTGGCATTGTTTGAGGCAGTTGGCGCAGAACCAGGTGACTTACTCTTGTTCATGTCGGATAAGCGTGAGGTCATTTACAGCGTAACAGATGCTTTACGTCCGGTACTGGCCAATCAGCTTGGTCTGCTTGATCCGACGACACTGGCGTTCTGCTGGGTGATTGACTTCCCCATGTTCTTATGGAACGAGGACGAGAAACGCTGGGACCCTTCGCAGCACATGTTCACTATGCCGATTATAGAAGACTTGCCGCTGCTGGACACGGACCCAGGTGCAGCACGTGGCTCTCAGTACGATATGGTCTGCAATGGCCACGAAGTCGCCGGTGGCAGCATCCGTATCCATGACCGTGAAATCCAGAAGAAGATGTTCCCGCTCATTGGCCAGGACATGGACCATGCAATGGAGCAGTTTGGGCATATTCTGGAAGCTTTTGAATATGGCGTTCCGCCGCATGGCGGTATCGCCTGGGGCCTGGATCGTGTCGCGGCCCTGCTGGCATCGGAACCCAATATCCGTGAAGTGATCGCCTTCCCCAAAACACAAACTGGCGCGGATGCAATGGCAGGAGCGCCATCACCGGCCGAGCCAGGACAATTGGAAGAACTTGGCATTCAGTTGAACTTGCCAGACGACGAAGACTAAATAATAAAGATGAAAAGGGACGACTTACTGTAAGTCGTCCCTTTTTGCTACCTTAGAGGCATCATCTGGGACGAGAACATATCCGTGTAGCAGTCCTGCAATAGCGCCACCTGCAAACAGTCCCACGAAATACGGCACAACGTAGCTCAAATCTCCGGCAGCTAATGCTGGCCCGAATGTGCGGGCAGGATTTACCGACGCACCTGTCATGGCGCCCGTTGCGAAGATCAGGGCCGCCAGTGTAAAGCCGATAGCAACGCCCGCCAGGTTACCCGCTCGCTGATATACCGCAGCCTGGTAGATCGTGCTTACCAGCAGGAAAGCTAAAATAGCTTCCACGCCTGCTGCTTGCCAAACAGCAGGAGCAGTCAGGAATCCTGTTGTCTGGCCGAAGTTGAAGTTGCTGCCTGCAATGGCCTCTGGTAGCACAGCGCTGTTCGCACCACCACCGAGCAGGGCAACCAGCACGAAAGCGGCTACAATGCCACCCACAAATTGCGCGACCATGTAGACAATCGAGGTCATGACATCCTGTTTGCCACCAACGAGCAAGCCAAGCGTCACAGCCGGATTGAACTGTGCCCCAGAAAAATGGCCGTAGGCGTAGATCAGCGCAACCAGAACAAGACCATGCCCTAAAGCCGGAGCCACAATGCCGAAGAGGGGTGCAACCACGACAGCCGCTGCCCCAACGAACACCAGCGTAAATGTTCCCAGGAACTCCGCAAGTGTGCCCTTAACAAGCTTGTTATCCATTCGATTTTACCTCCCCTTAGTTGAGTACATAATCTATACCGCACAATAATTCTATTCGCCATGTTCATTTGCTGGTGAATATGTGAAAACTGGTCAACTTCGGCAAAGAATTGAGCTTTACTCAGTGCATAAGCAATGCTATAAATGAGTTGCCTGCGATGCCCGTGATGGCGCGCTACATTTTGGGCCAACACTCACAAAAATAGGGATTCAGGTCTGGTATCTTTGGTGATAGGCCAGTGCTAAGACCAAGCAACACAGCAGGATCCCGCCCTGCACAGCAGGTCTCAAAATTGACCGTCACACGGCAAAGCAGGTTGTCATTATGGCGGCGGACCTTGGTCCGCCGCTTTGACGTTTATGAGGCTATTTGCGTTTTGGGGATTTACTGGTTGTAGGTTGGACCAAATACTGCAACCATGAGATCGGCCATACGGTTCCGATTCGGGATCAAAACAGCCTGACCATCTGGCGTCGTGTAGGGCTGTAAATAGTAATAGTCCATGACGCCTGTCGTGATGTTCTCGGTATCAATATCCTTGGCATACAAACCAAGCTGGACGATTTGTTCCAGGTTCAGACCTGTGTAGACGTGTTCTTCCCACGCCTGCCAGAATGCTGGTGCCTGCATAATGAGTGTCGGGACCATATCTGCACGAAGGATTTTGTCACGGATCGCGAAAATGGCTTGCTGCTGACGTTCGGCTCGGTTGATGTCACTGTCACCATGACGAGTGCGCGCGAATCGCAGCGCATCGTAGCCATTAAGCTGGTGCGTTCCTGCCTGTAGATAGAACGGATCATAACCGTAATTCATGTCAGGATACGACGGGTCGTTGATCGTATAATCGATAGTAACTTCAATGCCACCAATGGCATCGACCACATCAATAAACGCCTGGAAGTCCACTGCCAGATATTCATTGACTCGAATACCGAAATTGCGCTGTACCGTCTGCATCATCAGAACTGGCCCATAACCAGGGCGTTGGTTCTCGCCGTAGAACATAGGCGTATTGATGCGAAGCAGGCGACTATATCCCGGAACATCTACATAGAGGTCACGGGGGATACTCAGGATACCCAGGCTGTGCGTTACCGGGTCCAGGCTGATCAGCATCATCGTATCGGTTCGATAGGCAAGTCCTGTGTCGCCTGGGCGGCGGTCAAGGCCTACAACGATCATGGTAAACCGCGATTGACCATCCCAGGGTTCCAGTACGATGCTGCTCCCATCAGGTAGGAGCAGTGTCTCGCCCACATCCAGACCAACATTGTCCGCATAATCCGATAGCGCAAGAACAGGCGTCGGTAATGCGGCACTGATATCAGCGGTCGGAATGATCTCAGGTTTTTCTTGGGATGCCTTCACCAGGAGGAATGCGCTCAGGCTCATGATCAGCACAACCGAGAACAATGCACCTGCAATCACTACCCAGGCCCATTCACTCAGTCCATTACGGTAGCGTGACCGTCTGCGCCGTACTTGCCGCAGATTTTCCGAGTCTTGTTCGTCAAAAGTGTCTGTACCGCGTTTTTCCATGTAATGACGTGTACTATAGGTTGGTTGCGGTGCAGGTATCGGGTAGTCATTGCGTTCAGCCGCTACACGCGGATTAACAGCCGTGTTATCATCAGTCGAGTCTGGCTTGTACTTTGTAAAATCTGCCATCTTGCTATGTGCCTCGTGGCATAGACTATTCGTTCGTCATAACGATATACGATAATTGACATAAAAAAGTATAGGTTCGGTAAAAATATGCGTCAATGGCGGCTGATTTACGATTACCCTGCGATTGGTGCCTGGAATATGGCTGTAGATGAGGCAATACTCTCCGCTGTTGGCCAGGGTGACCAGCCTCCGACCCTGCGCTTGTACGCCTGGGACCCATTCTGTCTGTCACTCGGATATGGGCAGCAAGCGTCGGATGTAGACCTCACCTTGTTGCGCGAACATGGCTGGGATATTGTCCGTCGTCCCACCGGCGGACGGGCCATCCTTCATGGTGATGAGTTGACCTACAGTGTGGCCCTCCCGATGACACATGAATTTGCTCAGGGCGATGTTGTGAGTAGCTATCGCTTGCTCAGTCAGTCATTGATGTACGCACTTGGTGAACTGGGTATCGTTCCGCAGTCGGAAAAACAGAGCAAGTCGAACTTGCGAGACAATGGTCCCATTTGCTTTGAAGTCCCATCGCACTATGAAATAACCATCCTGGGACGCAAATTGATTGGTAGCGCCCAGGTCCGCCGCAAATTAGGTCTTCTCCAGCATGGAACCCTCCCACTTATGGGTGACGTTGGGCGCATTGCTCTGGCATTAGCATTCCCAAATGAGTCAGCGCGTATGGATGCTGTAGACAGTGTCCGCAATCGGGCGATAACCCTTCATCAAGCATTAGGTGAGGTCGTGAGTTGGGAAGAGGCCGCGAGTGCAGTTGCTGAAGGCTTCCGTCAGGAATTCGACCTGGACTTGATGCCTGCACAACTATCTGATGCCGAAAAAGCCCATGCGGAACAGCTTCTGGTTGATATCTACGCCAACGATCATTGGACGTTCAAACGCTAGGTTCGTCACTTCTGTTTGAATTCTGACCAGTCACTTCGTATAATCATAAAAATGTACATGTGTTCTGTATGGAGTTATGGTCGCGATGCTCAAGCGTCAGTTGCCTCTATTTGCTTCCGAGCCGGAAGACCCAAAAGACATCACCAGAAAAACCCCTATGGGGGCGACTCTTGAGTTGTTCCGTCAGCATCTGGTCAAAGAAGGAAAATCAGAACACACGATCAAGGCATTCATTTCCGATTTGAATCTTTTAGGCGAACATAGCGATATCAAGTCGCCCATTTCACTATACACGACGACCAATCTCAATGAATTTCTGCAATGGATGGAACATGGACGTGGTGTGGCGTGCAGTCGTAAAACCTATGCCCGCCGTGTGACATCACTCAAAGTCTACTTCAAGTGGCTAAAAGCTATTGGTGCCTTAGCCCATGACCCTGCCCAGGCCATATTACAGCGGAGTGGTCCTGCACCGTTATCTCAGGCCCTGACGTCCGATGACGAAAAGGCAGCGATTGTTGCCGCGCAGGGCATGAAAAAAGGCGAGGAGCATGATCATCGACCAGAATTGCTGTTCCAGTTGCTTCTGGAAACTGGAATTAAGAAGAGTGAAGCCGGACGCCTGACGATTAAAGACTTTGATCGCAGCAACCCAGAGCAGCCTGTAATCTATATTCGTCACAAAACCAAGGATGTCTATAAAGAACGCCGCATTGCGATCACCCCTCGGCTGTATGATGTCTACGAGGAATACAAAGCTCAGTACTTGCCTAAAGAAGCCATCTTTACCTGCACCACACGGAACCTCGAATATATCCTGACGGATATAGGCGAACAGGCTGATATTCCCTTCAAGCTGTCATTTGAAGTGATGCGTTGGACGTGCGCGACCCGTGATTATCGCGCTGGCCTCGATGAAGAAACAATCCGCGAAAAGCTTGGCCTCAGCCGGACAAGCTGGTATGAAACCAGTGCCAAAATCAAGCGCCTGAGTGAACAGATGGATGAACAGCAGGCGACCTAAAGCGCTATAATGGTGTAAATAACCACATTCCACAATGGAGCAGAGAATGCTTCCACAACCAGATCAAAAAGACGAAAACCCGGGATTGGGGCCGTTATTTTTCTTGTTTGCAGTTGTTGCAGGCTTATTGCTGTTAGTCCTCATCAACTTACCCAGCGTCGCGTAATCGTCAGATCACGCGCAACAATAGCCCTTTGAGATATTCCCCTTCAGGGAATGTCAAAGCCACTGGATGGTCATCATTCGCGCTCAGATGACGGACAATCTGGGCTTGTTTACCCGTATCGGCAAGGGCACCGAATACAATCTTTTGGAACAGGTCACGGCTGATGGCCCCGGAGCACGAGTATGTCATCAGGTAGCCTCCGGGCCGGATCAACCTGAAGGCGTGCATATTCAGGTCTTTGTATCCCCTTGAGGCGCGCTCGACCTGCTGCTTATTGTGGGCAAACTTAGGCGGGTCCAGTATGACGAAATCGAAGCTTTCGCCGCTTAGTTCCGCATCGCGCAAATAGTCGAAACAATTCGCTTGAACCAGTTGGGCATTATTGCCATCGAGTCCATTCAGGTTGATGTTGGCTTCAGCCAGTTCAAGCGCCTCACGCGAGGAATCCACGCTGACAACCTCTGCATTTCCGGTTGCTAGCGCTGCAACGGTAAAGGCCCCTGTATAGGCGAAACAATTAAGGATGCGTACTTTTTCAGGGCGACTGGCGACCAGTTCTTTGAAAGCGACATGGTTCTGCTGCTGGTCGAGGTAAAAACCCGTCTTATGTCCTGTTTGAATATCAACACTCATCTTGAAGCCAGCGTCATGCTCAAATTCAATAGATTGCGGAGGCGGTAAACCTATAAGCGTACCCGTTTCCGACGACAGTCCCTCGTGTTTGCGGACATCGACATCGCTGCGTTCGTACACGCCGCGTGCATTAAGCATGTCCATCAGCATCCGTGCGATTTGCTGCTTGTGGTGGTCGATGAATAGGGTCAGCGCCTGAATAACGATCCACCCGCTGTAGTAGTCTGCGATCAATCCAGGCAGATAATCGTTTTCAGCATTTATCAAGCGGAATGCAACCGATTTTCCGTCATCGACCTGCTGGAGTTGAACTTGCCGTGCAGAGAGGGCTTGTCGCAGTTTGTTTTCCCACCAATCATCGTCGATGGCCTCATCTTGCCAGCTCAAAATCCTGACGCGAATTTGCGAACTGGGATTGTAATAGCCCCTTGCCAAAAAATTATTGCCGGAATCCACGACAGTCACGACATCACCTGCGTTTGCATCCTGAACCTTGTCAATGGCTCCTGAGAAAATCCAGGGATGCTGGTTGCGGATCGGTTTATCGCGCTTTAGTTTGATAATGACTTTAGGGCTGGGCATGGTGGTCCAATCTGTTGATAGAAGAAGAGCACGCTTTTGCGTGCTCAGTGTGCGTGATTGTATGTGGTTATGGCCTAATTGACCATAGCGCGTAGATCATCTTCGCTCAATATGGTAACGCCTAGCTGGCTGGCTTTGTCCGCCTTGGAACCTGGAGATTCCCCGACGACAACGTAGTCTGTGTTTTTGCTGACGCTGCCGCTGACTTTGCCGCCATGCGCTTCAATGAGGGCCTTAATGTCATCACGTGGAACGCTCATCGTGCCAGTGATGACAAACTTAAGCCCATCCAGTGATGTGCCTTCTTTTTCGACTTTTTCTGCGACCATATTAACGCCAGCGCGTTCCATTTTCGCTAGCAGTTCCTGATGGTAGCCATCTGCGAACCAGTTGACGACATTGCTGGCCAATATTGGCCCCAGTCCTTCGATAGTCAGCAAGGATTTGGCTGTGGCTGTCAATATCTGCAGGCGTTCGGCAATCACTTCGACGGGAACGCTGGAATCAATACTCAAAATCGGTTTGAGCAAACGACTGAGTTTGCTTCCAAGATCACTGGCATCAACATAGCGTGGAGCCAACTCAACCAAAGGCTTGCTCAGGCGTGTTTTTGCTCTGGCAGCATCAGGGTCGCTAGTCTCCACACTTAGCAATGGAGCAATAGACTCCAGGAAGGCGTTTTCCTGGGCTTTGATGGCATTTGTAGTCTCGATCAACATCTGCATGCTATGGAACCGATCTGCCAGCAGATTTGCCACCACACCGCCCACGCCATCGATGCCCAGTGAAGCCAATAACTGTGCCAGTGGTCGATGCTTGGCATTCTCAATAGATTGCAGCAGATTGTCTACCTTCTTGTCTGCAAACCCTTCCAATGCCAGAATCGAATCGGCTTCCAGGTAAAAAATATCTGCTTCATCGTTAATCAGATTGGCATCAATCAATGCCTTTACCGTTTCCGGCCCCATGCCGTCGATGTCCATCGCCCCGCGTGATACGAAAAATTCCAGGCTGCGAAAAACGCGCTCTTCACAGCGTGGATTTGGGCAGAACAAGTCAACAGCACCTTCAGGCCGGACCAGAACATCCCCGGAAAAAGGACAGAGTTCTGGCGGCAGGATAGGCGTTTCACTGCCATCGCGTGCACCCGTAACCGGGCCAATGACGTAAGGGATCACTTCACCGGAACGCTTAACAATGACCTTATCGCCTACGCGGATGTCCAATTGCTGGATCAGATCATAATTGTGCAGACTCGCATTGCTGACAGTGACCCCGCTGAGAAATACAGGCTCAAGCGAGGCCGTTGGTGTGACCTTACCTGTGCGGCCAATGTTGACGACGACGTCTAGCAGGGTCGTTGTTGCTTCCTCCGCCGGGAACTTATAAGCGGTCGCACCGCGTGGGTCTTTACCGGAAATTCCCAATTCTCGGCGCGCAGCAATGTCGTTGATCTTAATAACCAACCCGTCAATCTCAAACGGAAGTTGGTTTCTGTGGGATTCCCATGTGGGTAATTGCTGGATAATGTCGGATAAAGTGGGAAAATACTCCGAATGTGGGATAACATTGAATCCCATATCCCGCATGAATTCCAAAGTATCCCACTCTTTATCCAACACCAGACCGTCGCTATCCACAATGTCGTAGATATAGGCTGTTAACGGCCTTTGCGCTGTGATGCGAGAATCTTTCTGCTTCAACGAGCCTGATGCAGTATTGCGCGCATTGACATAGCGCGGTAGGCCAGCCGCCTCTTGTTCTTCGTTGACCCGCTCAAAGTCCTCTTTCTGAAAAAGAACTTCCCCCCGCACAACCAGCCTCGATGGTGGCTGTGGACCATCCGCATGTGAGGGAATCCGCAGAGGAACGGTTCTTATTGTGCGGATATTGGCTGTCACATCATCGCCAACCTCGCCGTTGCCTCTCGTAGCGGCTGTTACCAGTACACTATCAACGTAAGTCAATACAACGCTGAGGCCATCGAGCTTCGGTTCCAGCACATAATCAAATGTCGTTCCGGCTGTCATCAGCTTGAGGTTGCGCTCTTCCCAGCGCTGTAGGTCTTCTGGGCTGAACGCATTAGCGAGGCTCAGGATCGGTGCAGGGTGGGCGACCTTGGGTAGATCGTCACTCAAATCGCTGCCGACGCGCTGAGTGGGAGAATCCGGCGTACGCAGTTCAGGATGCTCTACCTCAAGTTCACGTAGCTCATGGAAAAGACGATCATATTCCGCATCGGTGATGATTGGATCATTGAGCACGTTGTAACGATAAATATGGTAATTGAGTTCTTTACGTAGCTCAGTAGCGCGTGCAGCCAGCGCATCTTCCATTCGTGAACTCCTCATCGTTATTTCTGAGTAGCCAGTTGACTATTGTGGTGTGGCGATCACACCCAGGTAATTACTCACTGCCCAGCCGGAACGTGTTGTATCCACTGCATCCTGGATGCGCCACCACGTAAATCCATCCGCCTGAACAGGACCTTCTACAACCAGGAACTGCTCGTCTTCATCCGCTCGGAATTGAATACTTGTGTCGTTGATGCCAGGGACGTTGCGAACGTTTAGTTGCTGGTCATCAACGCCGCGAACAGCAATAGTTGCACCAACCGTGATTCCAACGGGCGTTGGCGTAATAACCACTGCCGGGAGGGTAGGCCCATTAAGGGTGAGTGCTTCTGGTGTATCTTCCACACTCAGAATAGTTCTGGAACCAGGGACGGCTGTTGCGGGTGTAAGTTGCAGACCACTAGCTGTATTCGCATTCGCTTCTGATGTGATAATACGGATAATGGGGGTACTCGCGGGCGTCGCATTGCTACCGCCCATCGCGATAATACCTGCAATTGCCAGCACGGCAACGATCACTACTCCCAGCACCATCACGCCAATTGACCACAAAGGAATGTAAAAACTACCGCGTTTGCTTGCGCGCCTGGCATGTCGCTGTCGTGCTGTTGAGGTTGTAGGGTTAGCCTGAGGCCTGACGGGCACTTGCTGGCCAGTGCGTGTATTCGGTGTGACGACATGTGGACCTGTTGACTGGGTAGAATGCTCGGTTCGCGAACGAAATTGCCCGGTAATAGGGCGCGTTCGCTGTGCATCTGTACGCGATGTGTCATCAGAATTTGACTGATTGGGCGGCAGTTTTTGCGACATGATAACAATCCGTGTAATTAGCCTCGTGATTGTATCCACGCATATAGGCGATCAAAAGACCATGTGTTGATGACATGTGTCGGTTCGACCCATGCGCGGCGTGCCGTGAGGATACCATATGGCAGCATATCCATCATCTTAGTGCTGTGCGCATCGGTATTGATCGCTAGTTTAATGCCCAACTGCTGTACCCGCCGCGCATATTGTGAATCCAGGTCCAACCGTGCCGGATTAGCATTAATTTCGAGCACTGTATCTGTTTTCAATGCAGCTTCAAATACAGCGTCAAAGTCTACATCTGCTGAAGGCCGTGATCCAATCAAGCGACCAGTCATATGACCAATGCAATCAACATGTGGGTTATTGATGGCATTGAGAAGGCGCATGGTGATGGTTGCCCGATCCTGCGTCAACCCAAAGTGCAGTGACGCAACCACAAAATCCAGTTGCGCCAGAACATCATCTGGTAAGTCCATACTGCCATCTTCGAGAATATCCATCTCGACACCATGCAGCACATGGAAATCCTCGCCCATTTCGGCATCAACCGCACGAACTTCTGCTTGTTGTTCCAGCAGTCGATTCGCATCCAGCCCATTGGCAACCACACTGCGCTTAGAGTGGTCCGTGATGACGATATGCGTCTTTCCACGCTCGCGTGCTGCTTCTGCCATCTCACCGATAGAAAGCGTGCCATCGCTCCATGTCGTGTGCATGTGCAAATCGGAGAGAATATCCTCGGCAGTAATCAGATTCGGTAGCTTGCCTTCGATTGCCGCTTCAATTTCGCCCTGATCTTCGCGTAATTCAGGTGCAATCCACGGCAGCCCGATTTTTTCGTAAACATCTTCCTCGGTGCCGCAATATACATAATGCGATTCATCCAGCATGTTGCCCGCATCATCAATCGGGCGCAGCGCATGCTCGTTGAGGCTGAATCCTTTGTTCAGAGCAATTTCACGAATTTTGACATTGTGATCTTTACTACCTGTGAAATATTGCAGCGCCGTTCCGAAACGCTCTCGTGGTAAGACGCGCAAATCTACCTGAAGGCCCGTACGAAGTTCAATCGAACTCTTCGTCGGTCCCTGCCCCAGAATGCGCTCAACGCGGCTCATGCTGACGAAGTGTTCCATGATCGGTTCAGCTTCATCACTTACTGCCAGAATATCAACATCGCCGATTGTTGTACGCCCACGCCGGATGCTGCCAGCGATCACAGCTTCCTCGACCTGAGGAAGTGCTACCAGTTCAGCAAGGATAGCATCCGCTGCTTGCTTGGCATTGCCAATTGGGGTGCGGCCTCGATTGCGAGAAAGTGCTTGAATCGAGTCAATAATCTTTTGCTCGCTTTTGGCTCCCATACCTGCCAAATCGCGTAACTTACCCTCTGAGGCAGCTTTCTGTAAATCGGTAACAGTTGTGATACCTAGCTCATCCCAGAACAACTTGGCTTTCTTAGGACCAACACCATTGATAGCTTTGATCTCCAGCAGTGATTCGGGGACCTGCGCCCTGAGCTTTTCGTAAAATTCAAGTTTGTTCGTTTCCAGCAGCTCTTTTATTTTGTCGCTAATTGCCTTACCAATCCCTGGAATATCGGTCAGCGTGCCATCATCGACATACGCCTGCAAATCACGCGGAAGTTCACCTAATGTCTCACCAGCGCGGCGATACGATAAGAACTTGAATCGGTTTTCGCCCTGAATTTCAAGCATATCTGCAATGTTATTAAAGATGTCGGCAATCTCTTGATTGGTCAGTGCCAAGAGGATACTCCTGAATGTGTTTTAGGGGCAGTTAAGCGATCATTATACATAGAACACTTGTGCAACGTATTATACCTTAACCTGCAAGATACGCGCAATCTTGAGCAAAAGCTTGACATCGACAGCAGAAGCCGTTATCTTGTTGCCAATTAACAATTTCATCTTCCAAAAGCTTTGATCTGGAAGAGTACAGATTGTAGTGATGTTCAGAGAGCTGCCCATATTGCTGTGAGGGTAGTACATGCGCCAATCTGGAATGGGCCAGGGAGCTGCAAGGGCGAACGACTGATGTTCATTAGCCTGCGCCGGAGAGCGTTCCGTTATCAAGACGCAGGGTATCGGCCAGATGGCCCGTACCTGAAGAGCGGCGACTGCACGCGAGTGTGGCGCAATCAAGGTGGTACCGCGGGAGTTCCTCTCGTCCTTGGATGGATGTGATGGACTCTTTTTTGATTAATGGGAGATACCACCCTATGGCGCTGAACTATCGTACGCGGTCGGACATTCTACCCTCGCGTGAAGAAGTCTACGAATTGTTCCAACAGGGCGACCTCGTCCCTGTCTATCGAACCCTGCTAGCCGACCTTGAAACTCCCGTTAGCGTCTATATGAAGCTGACACAGGAAGGGCATCCTTTGTTCCTCTTGGAAAGTGTCGAAGGTGGCGAACGCATCGGTCGCTACTCTTTCATTGGCATCAATCCCAAACGCATTATCTCCGTTCAGAGGGATCAGGTTGCAGAAACAATCGATGGTGCGACATCGACACGCAGCCTGACTGATGGAGAAGATCCGCTGCATGTCATCAAAGCCGCCCTGGACGAGTATAAAACCGTTGTAGTCGATGGCTTACCACGTCTGGTCGGTGGGGCGGTTGGCTACCTGTCTTACGATGTCGTCCGCTATTTTGAAAAACTGCCGGATACAGCGACTGACGAACTTGACGTCCCTGATGCCGCCTTTATGCTGCCGGATACGTTAGTCATTTTCGACCATGCCAAGCACCAGCTCATCGTTCTGGCGAATGCCCACAATACGACCAACCCCGACGTGGCCTATGACGATGCCGTCCGCCGAATAGACAAAATTGTCGTATCCCTTGGCAAACCGCTGCCTCACATCCCGGTACCAGACCAGCCCCTCAACGACGAACTTGTCTCCAATGTTGAGCAAGCCGTTTACGAAGATCACGTTCGCCGGTGCAAAGAGTACATCAAAGAGGGTGATGCCTTCCAGATTGTGCTGTCGCAGCGTTTCAGCCGCAAAACCAACGCCAGCCCGCTCATGATCTATCGTGCGCTGCGTGCCCTGAATCCCTCCCCCTATATGTTCTTGCTGGAATTCAGCCCCGATCTCATGCTTATTGGCGCATCTCCTGAAATGATGGTGCGTTTTGAGGATGGCATCGCTACCAATCGCCCATTAGCTGGCACCCGTCGTCGTGGCAAAAATGACGCTGAAGATGCTGCTCTCGCCGAAGAACTGCTGGCCGATCCTAAAGAGCGTGCAGAACATGTCATGTTGGTTGACCTTGGCCGTAACGATCTCGGTCGTGTTTGTGAATATGGCACCGTTAAAGTCAATGAAATGATGGTCATCGAGCGTTACTCGCATGTGATGCACATTGTCAGCGATGTGGAAGGCAAGCTGCGCCCTGATATGGATGCCTTTGACCTCGTTCGCGCGACCTTCCCGGCGGGTACGCTTAGTGGTGCCCCCAAAGTACGCGCAATGGAAATCATCGAGGAATTGGAAGGGGTTCGTCGTGGACCTTATGGCGGCTCAGTCGGCTATTTCAGTTTTGATGGTTCGATGGACATCTGCATCACTATTCGCGCCATTCTACTTAAGGGCAATCAGGCCTATATTCAGGCTGGTGCGGGCATTGTCGCCGATAGCGAACCCGCCAAAGAGCATCAGGAATGCCGTAATAAAGCCCAGGCTGCGCTCGCAGCGATTGATTACGCTGAAAATGGATTGATGTAACATCTGCTGGAACCAGCACTTAGTAACCGAGGAAGATAGATGGTAGTCAAAAGATTCATGTTTATTCGCCCTGGCGAAACGGAATGGAACCGTCTCAATCGATGGCAGGGCCAGGTCGAGATTCCGTTGAATGTACATGGCATTGAGCAGGCCAAGCGACTGGCCCAGTTTATTCGCCCTCTAGGCATTCAGACCCTGTACAGCAGTAGTTTGCGCCGCGCAAGTGACACAGCGGAAATTCTCGCGGATGCGCTCAACACCAAGCCCATTTACGACCAGCGCCTGCGTGAACGTCACATGGGTGAATGGCAGGGTCTGGTATTGGGCGAAATCAAGGCTTGGTATCCAGATAAATATAAGCGTCTGCGCGATCACCCATTCGAGTATCAGATAGAAGGTGGTGAGTCCCGTCGTCAGGTCATGACGCGCGTACAGGCTTGCTTCGACGATATTCTGGCGCGCGGTGGCAGTGAGACCATTGGTATCGTGTCTCATACAACCGCCATCATGACCATCGTCAGTATGCTCACCAAGAATCAGGATGCGTTCGACCTGGAATTTTCCAACATTTCGGTGACGACCGTTGCTCAGGAATCTTCCGGCGATTGGCAGATTACCCAGCTCAATGATGTGTCGCACCTGGAAGGCATGCCAACACTGACGCTCGGTGGCTCCGGCGAATATGATCTGTAAACACCGCTGAATTTCTTCTGGTGGATGAGGGAGTAGACCGTGATTCTCGTTATTGATAACTACGACAGCTTTACCTATAACATTGTGCAATTGATGGGCGAACTCGGTGCCGATATCAAAGTCGTGCGTAACGATCAGGTATCTGTTGAAGACGTACGCCAGATGCAGCCCGATCAGATTATCATCTCGCCAGGGCCTGGTTATCCCAGGGATGCAGGCATTTCACGCGATGTCATCGCCGAATTAGGACCCTCAATCCCGATTTTGGGCGTTTGCCTGGGGCATCAATGTATTGGCGAAGTCTATGGTGGCGTTGTATCACACGCCCAAAGCCTGATGCATGGCAAGACCAGTATGGTCTATCACAAGCTGGATGACCTATATATTGGTGTACCCAGCCCATTTGAGGCGACTCGTTATCATAGCCTCGTCATCAAGGAAGAAACGATGCCGGACTGCCTCTACACAACATCTTTCACCGAAGATGGCGAAATTATGGGCGTCCGGCACAGAGAGTATCCGGTCATGGGTGTGCAATTTCATCCGGAAAGCATCCTGACGGGGTTTGGAAAACGCATCTTGCAGAACTTTTTGGAATTCAAAGTAGCAGTGAGAGGTTAGTCATGGCAGCACCTGCCAAAGAAGCAAAACAAACAACGACCCACAAGATTGCCCTGACGGGCATCAAGCCCAGCGGTACGCCCCATGTTGGCAATTACCTGGGCATGATTAAACCAGCGCTCAAACTGGCTGAAACATTCCAGGCTTTCTACTTCATCGCCGACTACCATGCGCTGACAACGGTCAATGATCCTAACCTGATGAAGCAGTATGTCTACGAAATCGTTGCGACCTGGCTCGCACTTGGGCTAAATCCTGATGATGTGATTTTCTATCGTCAGTCTGATATTCCTGAAATCTTTGAACTGACCTGGGTTTTGAGTTGCTACACACCCAAAGGGTTGCTTAACCGCGCCCATGCTTACAAGGCGAGCGTGGATGCCAATCGTGAAGAAGGTCGCGATGAAGATGCTGGTGTCAATGCGGGTTTATTCAGTTATCCCGTGCTGATGGCTGCTGACATCCTCATGTTCAATACCGAGGTTGTCCCGGTCGGCCAGGACCAGAAGCAGCACATCGAAATTACCCGTGACATCGCTGCTGCCTTCAACAATAACTATGGAAAAGATGTGCTCACACTGCCTGATGCTCACATCGTTGAAGACGTAGCGACGATCCCAGGCATTGACGGTCGCAAAATGAGCAAGAGCTATGGCAATGTGGTGCCATTGTTCGCGCCATCAAAGCAATTACGCAAACAGATCATGCGCATTGTCACCAATAGCCAGACGCCGGAAGAACCGAAAGACCCGGATGTGGACAACATCTACAATATCTACAAGCACTTCGCGTCGCCGGAAGATTTGGCACAGGTGCGTAAGACCTATTTGGAAGGCGGTTTGGCCTACGGTACGATGAAGCAGCAGTTGTTCGAGCAGTTGGAAGCAACCTTCGGCGAAGCCCGCGAGAGCTACGATGCCTACATGGCCGATACGGACACAATGGACAGAATCCTCGCTGAAGGTGCTGCAAAAGCGCGCGATATTGCGACGCCAATGATGCATCGTGTTTGCAAGACAATTGGTATGAAATGATACCTGTAAGTAACAGGCTGGAATGATGGACTAGATGACGGAAGGTGCAGGCTACTGGGCGGCGTCGCATTATACCTACTATTGGAAGCTAACGCCAAACCAACGCGCATCACTGAAGAGTCGTGAGCCGCTGCTCTATGTTGCAAGTAATGTCGTTCAGCGTGTGAAGCCGGGCGATGTCCTGTGGATGCTCAATGTGCATATTGGCAGCCTGTATCTTATTGGCCGCCTGCTGGTGGAATTCGTCGTAGATAATACCGAGTTGGCGATGGAACTGGTCGATTCTGAGTCAGAAACATGGTACGAAGCGGATTGGTACGCCATCGCCAACCACTATCAGGCGGAACCCATGCGCGAGGTGGATATTACGCCACTGGCAGGAGCCTTGCAGTTTGAAAGTGGCACATTCCAGCTTGATCTGAGTGATGGCATCCAGATTGGTCAGGTGCGTGGACTAAGAGAACTTGCCCCGGACTCAGCGAGTCTGTTGGAGCAAGTCTGGTATGACGATGAATACACACCGGATGACATTCAGGACTACCTTGAACTGGTAGAAGATGATCGGGCTTATAACGAAGGAAAAACCGTCATCCGTACCTTGCGCGAGCGTCAGCGCAACCGCAATTTGGTAGAAGACGCCAAGGCGCAGTTCAAGGCGCATCACGGGCATCTATACTGTGAAGGATGTGGGTTTAGCTTTCAGGATACATACGGTTTGGAGTACATCGAGGCGCATCACATCGAGCAAATGGCCAGTCTGGAAGGCGAGCGCCAAACATCAATCTCTGACCTGGTGATGCTCTGTGCCAACTGCCACCGCATTGTCCACACCAGGACGCCGCCGCTCTCACTAGAAGAATTGCGCGCCATCATAAAGCGGCGCGATGAGGGTTTTCCAAATAAATGAGGAAGTACAACTTATGGATATTCAAAGAGCAATAGAAGTTACGAGTCGTTTTGGCCATTTACAGGCAGAAGAAGCAGAAGCCGTCATGCACCAGATCATGAACGGCGACGCAACAGAAGCTCAGATTGGGGCTTACCTGATGGCGCTGCGTATGAAAGGCGAGACGCCGGAAGAAATTAGTGGTAGTGCGCGCGCGATGCGCGATAAATCTAGCAAAGTACCAACGACCATCAACGCTGACTTGCTCGATACCTGCGGCACGGGTGGGGATAAATCCGGTACATTCAACATCAGCACGACCGTTGCATTTGTGGCCGCTGGTGCTGGCATTCCCGTTGCCAAACATGGCAATCGCGCTGCAACCAGTAAAGCTGGTAGCGCCGATGTTCTCGGTGCGCTTGGCGTTAACCTCGATTTGACACCTGAACAGGTCGGCAAGTGTGTTGATGAAGTTGGCATTGGCTTTCTATTTGCTGTAAAGCTGCACCCAGCCATGAAATATGCCATCGGCCCCCGCCGCCAGATTGGCATCCGCACAATCTTTAATATTCTCGGCCCATTGACCAATCCAGCAGGTGCCAATCGCCAGCTTATGGGTGTATTTGCTGCTGATTTGACCGATTTGCTGGCGCATGTGCTCAAGTCACTCGGTACAAAGTCGGCCATCGTTGTGAATGGCTATGGTGGTCTGGATGAGTTGACTGTCAGCGGTCCCAACCATGTGACCCAATTGAAAGAAGATGGCACTATCGTCACTTATGAACTGGACCCACAGGAATTGGGCTTTGAAGGTGCTAGTGTCAGTGAATTGCAGGGTGGCGACCCAGAAGAGAATGCGACAATCTTGCGCAGTGTGCTCAATGGCAGTGACCAGGGTGCCAAACGCGACGTCGTTGTACTGAATGCCGCTGCGGCCCTGTGGGCGGCTGGCAAGGTGGATGGTCTGTATGAAGGCATCGACCTTGCTAAACAGGTCATCGATAGTGGGGCCGCACTGCAAAAAGTGGACAAATTAGTCGAATATAGCCAGAGTTTTGCCTGATGACTGCGCAATATGTCAAAACGGATACCATTCTGGATAAAATCCTGGCGCACAAAGTCGAGGAAATCGCGGACGACAAAGCTAAATTCACGCTTGCCGCTGCCCAGCAAAAAGCAGCTCTTACGGTTGATCCTGAAAGTGCCCCTCGTGACTTTATGGCGGCTTTGCGACGAGAAAACGTCGCCCTGATTGCGGAAGTAAAAAAAGCATCACCCAGCAAAGGCGTCTTGATAGACGATTTCGATCCTGTGGCGATTGGGACAACCTATGCTCAGAATGGCGCGTCCGCCATCAGCGTGCTGACGGACGAGCACTTCTTCCAGGGGCACCTGGGATATATGGGCGCGGTTCGTAAAGCAGTTGATGTGCCCGTATTGCGCAAGGATTTCATCATAGACCCCTATCAGGTCTATGTCGCGCGCGCCTTCTCTGCTGATGCCTGCCTGCTGATTGTGGCCGCCCTTTCGGATAGTCAACTAACTGAATTGCACGCCCTCATCACTGAATTGGGAATGGCAGCCCTGGTCGAAGTCCACAGCGAAGAAGAACTGGAACGTGCCTTGAAGAATGGTGCAAAGCTTATTGGCGTTAACAACCGTGACTTGAAGACCTTCAACGTGGATTTGGAAACGACAGCCCGTGTTGCCAGGAATGTACCCGATGATGTATTGCTCGTTGCAGAAAGCGGGATTCGAAACGCGGAAGATGTCTATCAGATGGGGCAGTTGGGCGCACACGCCGTACTTGTCGGCGAATCCCTTGTTAAGAGCGAAAATATAGCCTGTGCGGTCTACGATTATAGTCACCAGAAGCGTGAGGTCTTGCAATGACCTATGTAAAAATTTGTGGTGTCACGACATATCGTGATGCGCTGATGTGTGCAAAAGCGGGTGCAGATATGCTTGGCCTGAACTTTTATTCCAAAAGCCCTCGCTATATCACACCAGATGATGCGGCGACATTATGTCGTAGTTTGCGCAGCGCACTCAGCGACGATTGCCCGGTTTTAGTGGGCGTGTTTGTTAACGCAACTGTCGATGAAGTGGCCCGAACCATCCAGAATGTGGGCCTGGATTTTGCCCAACTCAGCGGTGATGAATCGATCGCAATGGTGGCGGGGTTGTTAGGACGCGCCTATAAAGCTATTCGCCCATCGAGCAAGGCTTATGCGCTGGAAGATGCTGACTACTACGCGCCGCATTTCCCATCATCGGAAAAATCACCTTCACTGTTGGTCGATGCGTATCATCCGGACCTGTACGGTGGCACAGGTGAACAGGCCAGTGCAGACGTCGTCTTGGCACTCAAAGAACGAGTACCTCGCCTGATGCTCGCAGGCGGCTTGAACCCCGATAATGTGGGCGAGCGGGTTCACAATATGGTGCCCTGGGGCGTTGACGTCGCCAGTGGCGTTGAGGATGGCACACCTGGCATCAAATCGGAAGCGAAAGTACAGGCATTTATTGCAGCGGCAAAAGGTTTGGAGTCATAAGATGGCGGAGTTAGCCAACGATTTAGGCTCACCATTTTGCCCAAAGTGCGGAGGTCGCACGATTCGTAAGGTAGTAGGTGGCCGTGAGCGCGATACATGCCCCGATTGTGGCTACACCCAATACACAGTTGCGACAATCGGCATCGGTGCGCTTGTTTTTCGTGGGGATTCTGTCTTGCTGGTAGAGCGAGGGATTCCGCCTGTTGGCATCTGGACCGTACCCAGCGGATTTTTGGAACAGGATGATGACATTACATCCGCCCTTGTCCGCGAAGTAAAAGAAGAAACTGCCCTTGATGTGACTAATGTGCAGGGTATTGTCATTGTTCGCAATACTGTTCGCACAGATAAAAATGACCTTTATGTGGTGATGCTGTGCGACGTGGATGAACATCAGCAGCCAGAGCCAGATGGTCGTGAATCCACTCAGGCTCGCTTTGTTCCCACATCGGAACTTGACACGGTGGGCATATCAGAATTCAGCCGTTGGATTGTGACGCACTATCTTCACCACAAACCCACACCCATGAAAATGATAACGATCCCTGGCTATCGCGCTGATGCGAAAGTCTTTGGGAATTTTTGAGAGGACTGAGCAGCATGGCAAACTATCTCAAACAGGGTGCATCCGTTCCCGATGAACGCGGCTATTATGGCGATTTTGGTGGTCGTTTTGTGCCTGAAACGATCATTCCTGCCCTGGACGAACTCATGGCAGCATATGAGGAAGCCGTCGATGATCCGGCTTTTGTAGAAGAATTGCTCCATCTGCAAAAGACCTACACGGGCCGTCCAACCCCTGTTACCTTTGCCAAACGCCTGACTGAACACCTTGGCGGTGCAAAGGTCTATCTCAAGCGCGAAGACCTCGCCCATACCGGTGCACATAAGATCAACAACGCCCTCGGACAGGCATTACTGGCAAAGCGCATGGGCAAGCAGCGTGTAATCGCGGAAACAGGTGCCGGCCAACATGGTGTCGCCAGCGCCACAGCGGCTGCACTTCTCGGCCTCGACTGCCACGTGTATATGGGCGAAGTTGATATTGCTCGCCAGCAACCAAATGTATTTCGTATGCGCTTGCTCGGTGCTGAAGTCATTCCCGTATCCAGCGGTAGCCAAACCCTTAAAGATGCCATCAATGAGGCCATGCGGGATTGGGTGACGAATGTTCGCTCAACATTCTACTTGCTAGGGAGTGCGCTTGGCCCCCATCCTTATCCCAAAATGGTCCGTGATTTCCAGAGTGTCATCGGCCACGAAGCACGTCAACAAATACAGGAAGAAGCCGGTCAACTGCCTGATGTTTGTATCGCCTGTGTCGGAGGGGGTAGCAATGCCATTGGCCTATTCCACGCCTTTCGTGATGACCAGGATGTTGACCTCATTGGCGTAGAAGCGGGTGGGTATGGCGTTGATACCGACAAGCACGCAGCACGCTTTGGCAACCTCAATATCAGCCGACCTGGCATCTTGCATGGAACGCGCTCATACGTCATGCAGACCGAAGACGGTCAGATTATGGAGACACACAGTATCAGCGCAGGTCTTGACTATCCATCCATTGGGCCGGAACATGCTTATTTGCGCTCGCTGGAACGAGCTTACTACACCTCAGCGACCGATGAAGAAACGCTTGAAGCGTTCCAGATGTTGAGCCAACTAGAGGGCATTATCCCTGCGCTGGAAAGCTCTCATGCTGTCGCGGAAGTCATCAAGCGTGCGCCAACCATGCCCAAAGATAGTGTCATTCTGGTCAATCTCTCAGGTCGCGGTGATAAAGACCTGGACACAGTCATCAAAGCGCTAGAAGGATAATCCTAGTGGATTTACTTATTGCCGTTCTCATTGGATTTGCGTTCATTCTGCTGGTTGGCTTCGTCTTTGAGTCGATCATGCGCTGGCGTGATCAGCAGCGTTTTGGGAAACTACCCTACGAACGAATTCCAGTCGATAGCTATTCCCTTCATGTTGAGCGCATAGGGCAGGATTTTCCGGCACCAACAGTTGTTTTCTTATCGACTATTGGTGGTAGTCTGTTGGATTGGCAGCTTGTTATTTCTAAACTTGGCAATTCGGTGCCTATACTGGCTTATGATCGGTCTGGCTATGGTTGGAGTTCATCGGTAAAAGGTGAGCGCAATCCTCAGAAAGTCGTTGATGAACTGCATGCCCTTCTACAGGCAGCCGAGATGCCATCCCCAGTTGTACTCGCGGGTCATGGCTTTGGTGGATTGTTTGCTCGCCTCTATCAGGCACAGCACCCAGAAAATGTTGCAGGCATTGTGCTGGTCGATAGTTCGCATCCGGAGTTAGTAATTCAAAACGACCACAACAAAGAAGTGAAACGACAGCGCAATATCCTGCGATTTCGCCGTTTTGGCATTCTGCGTTTGATGCTGCCACGTGTGCTGATTTGGATTGACAAACTGACGCTCCAGCAGCGCCAGCAATATCGCGCTGTTCGCCAATGGGATATTCCCATGACGTTACGGGAAGTGGTGCCTGTCTTTCGTGATGGTGTTGAACTGCCGGATTCTCTGGGCGACTTACCGCTGACAGTACTATCGCGAAGTGTGGCAGAGGAACTTGAATTCAGCCAGGAATGGGCTGACCATCAGGAAGATTTGGCAAAGTTATCGAGCGATTCAACGCATATCACCCTGGAAAAGGGCGATCATTACGTTCAGTTTGCCCAACCGGAAGTCGTTGCCACAGCAATCAGCGACATGGTCAATCGAATTAGAGCAAAGGAAAGCTAAATCTCATGACAGCATCAACACGTACCTTTGGACTTGAAGCGATTGCAGAAATATTCCAACAGGCAAAAGACGAAAATCGCGCCGCATTTTTGCCCTATTTCCCGATTGGCTACCCAGACTATGACACATCTTTGGACGCGATAGCAGCCATGGCGGAGGTTGGTGTTGATGGTTTTGAAATAGGCGTTCCGTTCAGTGACCCGCTCGCGGATGGCCCGACGGTTCAGGCGGCAACCCAAAAATCTCTGGAAAATGGCACAACCGTCAAGACCTGTTTACAGGCCGTTCATAAGCTGCGGGAACGAGGCATCACTCAGCCTATGCTGATGATGAGCTATGCGAATCCTCTAGTAGCCTATGGAAGTGAGCAGTTCGTCATCGATGCAAAAGCTGCTGGCGCAGATGGCCTTATCGTGCCCGATTTGCCCCCTGAAGAAGCGGCCTATTTTGCTGATGCCTGTGCACGCGAGGGTATGGCCCTGGTGTTCTTCCTGGCCCCAACAAGTAATGATGCCCGCATCCAACTCGTAGCGGAAAACGCACGCGGGTTTATTTACGTCGTTTCTTTGACAGGCATTACCGGTGCGCGAGACGCATTGCCAGCGGATTTATCACAGACTATTGCCAACATTCGCCGCCTGACGGATACGCCTTTGGTGCTTGGTTTTGGTATCAGCACCCCAGAGCATGCCCGTATGATGAATAGTTTGGTTGATGGCTTCATCGTCGGTAGCGCGATGGTTCGCGCAGCAAAAGAAGGTGTAGATGCCGTCGGGAAACTGGCGGCTGAGCTGCGCAACAGCTTGGGCTGATAGCATTTTGTGTATTCTCATTGTGCTAAATATCCAAGAAATTATGGCTAGTTTCATAAAGATCGGACTGATATGGGAACAAGTTGTTGACAGTATCCGACAGACCCGCTATGCTCTTCGTCATAGATTGAGCTATCTGGTCCAGACAATGAACGTATTCAGCGCCAACACCTATTATTACTTTGGTAACCACATAATGGAGGGTGGGGCGTTCGCGCGTGCATAGTCTGTATGAGATTGGTGATTAAAGGCGTAGGGCGACCCCTACGCCTTTTTTAGTTCCCATCGTGGCATGTCCGATGGAACAGGACGAAGGAGCATAGTCAATGTTAGTACGTGGAGCACGTGGTGCCATAACGGTATCCGCGGACACAGAAGAAGCTATTCTCGTAGCAACAGAAGAGGTGTTACGGGCCATGATTGAAGCCAACGATATCCGTGAGGAAATGGTGGCGAGTGCACTTTTTACGACCACGCCGGACCTAACGGCCTGTTATCCTGCCAAGGCCGCCCGTCTGATCGGCTGGACCAACACCGCCTTGTTGGGCTTTCAGGAAATTCAGGTACCCACTGGGTTGAAGATGTGCATTCGCGTTTTGATTCATTGGAATACCGACCTTGCTCTGGACGAAGTGGAACATATTTATCTGCGCGGGGCACAGGCCCTGCGGCCCGATTGGAAAAAAGTCTAATTCTGCAATTTAGAGTGGTCGAGAAGTGTATCTTTCGCACAACATAGGATTGGGAGAATAAGCAGATGATCGTTGTAATGGAGTTCGGCGCAACCGCCAAACAGATATCGGATGTCATCGCCCGTATTGAGGCTGATGGCTACAAAGCCCACCTTTCTCAGGGTAAGGAACGCACAATTATTGGGCTGGTAGGCGATAGCCCCACCCCCAAGCGCGAAGAAAATTATAGCGTGATGCCCGGTGTCGATAGGGCCGTTCGCATCACTGAACCGTACAAATTGGCGAATCGCTCGTTCCATCCAGAAGGCACACTCGTCCCATTGAATGGCTCTCAGATGGGTGGCAATAAGGTACTCGTGATTGCTGGCCCTTGTTCGGTTGAAAGCCGCGAGCAGATTATTGAAACAGCGTGTGCTGTAAAAGAGGCTGGCGCGACAGCTTTGCGCGGTGGTGCGTTCAAACCCCGCACATCACCCTACAGCTTCCAGGGACATGGTGAACAAGGTCTGAAATGGATGGCCGAGGCGCGCGAAATTACGGGCTTGCCCATCGTAACCGAAGTCATGGATCATAATCTGGTGCCCGTCATCTGTGAATACGCCGATGTTCTCCAGATCGGTGCTCGCAACATGCAAAACTTTACCTTGCTGAATGCAGTCGGTGAGAGCCAGCACACTGTTCTTCTCAAGCGAGGGATGTCCAGCACTGTGATGGACCTCTTGATGGCTGCCGAATACGTTCTCCAGCACGGCAACACCCGCGTGATGCTGTGTGAACGCGGTATCCGCACGTTTGAAACGGAAACACGCAATACCGCCGACATTAATGCTATTCCAGCGCTTAAGCGCCTGACACACCTGCCAGTCGTTTTCGATCCCAGCCATGCAACAGGTAAGTGGGAATATGTGGAAGCGCTGGGGCTGGCAGGTATCGCAGCGGGTGCTGATGGCCTCATTGTGGAAGTTCATCCAGAGCCAGACAAAGCGATAAGTGATGGTCGCCAAAGCCTGAAGCCCGATGGCTTCAAGAAAATGATGGAACGTGTCGCCCGTGTTGCTGAAGCCGTAGGACGAGAAGCATAGGTTATGACAACTCTACATGAATCACTGACGCTCAAGCCAGGAATGCCGCTGCGCGGTGCAATAGGTGTTCCCGGTGATAAATCCATCTCGCATCGCTCGATACTGTTGGGTGCACTTGCTGATGGTGCGACCGAAGTGCGTGGTTGGCTGGCTGCTGGCGATACAGAGGCAACTTTGGCAGCGGTTCAGCAGCTTGGCATCCAGATTGATCGCCATGACACCCATACTTTGACGGTTCATGGAGGTCAGTTGCAGCCAGCAGAAGCTCCCCTGGATTTTGTGAACGCTGGAACAGGCATCCGGCTGGCAGCAGGTATCATGGCTGGGCAGCCCTTCGCGAGTGTGCTGGATGGCAGCTATCAGTTACGCCGTCGCCCGATGAAGCGCATTACCGAACCGCTGCAAAGTATGGGTGCAGACATCACATCGGATGAGGGAAAATGCCCTTTGACAATCCATCCGGCCCAACTCAAAGGCATCGAACACAACCTGAAGATTGCCAGCGCGCAGGTCAAGAGTGCCATTTTGCTGGCGGGGCTCTTCGCTGATGGCGAAACAGTCGTAGTGCAGCCCGGCCCAGCGCGCGATCATACCGAACGTATGTTGGCCTCAATGGGGGCACACCTCACGATCGATGGTAACACCGTCATTCTCAAGCCTGGGGCCACCCTTCAGCCGATGAATCTGACTGTTCCAGGTGACTTTTCTTCAGCGGCATTCCTGATTGTCGCTGGGCTTGTCGTTCCCGGTAGCGATTTGACGATCCAGGGCGTCAATCTCAATGATACCCGCACAGGCCTGGTGGATGCGCTACTCCAAATGAACGCTGATCTTGATGTTACTGAAACTGGCCTGGAAGCAGGTGAGCCGATTGGTGACATCCGTGTTCGGTACAGTGATTTGCATGGTACCACCATCGGTGGTGACATGGTTGTTCGTATGATTGATGAATTCCCCATATTCATGATTGCCGCACTGGCAGCTTCAGGGGAAACGATAGTGCGCGACGCGAAAGAATTGCGCGTCAAAGAAACAGATCGTATTGCGGTTATGGCCCAGGAACTGCGTAAACTGGGTGCAAGCATTGAAGAACGTGAAGATGGTTTCCGTATCGTTGGTCCACAAAGATTGATGGGGTCAGTCGTTGATGGTCATGACGATCATCGTATTGCCATGAGTATGGCTGTTGCGGGCCTGATCGCCGATGAAATGACCGTCGTCACGGATGCAAAGTGCGCCAATGATTCTTTCCCTGGATTTGCAGAAACGCTCATGCAATTGGGCGGTGGACTGCTACCTGAAGGTCAGGGATAATGGCGGCATTACACAGTTAAATTCTGGGCAGGGCACATGGAATTGTTGATATTCGTCGTTTGCGTGTTGGGATGGTT
Source organism: Anaerolineaceae bacterium (assembly GCA_020634165.1). Classification (GTDB taxonomy): domain Bacteria; phylum Chloroflexota; class Anaerolineae; order Aggregatilineales; family Phototrophicaceae; genus Phototrophicus. Next base: position 121,226 of record JACKCF010000006.1, read on the forward strand.
GGGGATGGCGTACCTCGTCTATCAAAAAAGAAGCTTCTATCGTTGGGGCTTCTTCATCCTGATGAGCGTATGGTTGTATATCAGCATTGTGCTTGTAATTTTCACGATGAATCCATCGTTGCCCGTGCTGCTAATCATCGGTCTGATACCAGTAGTTGGCGTTG
>JACKCF010000007.1 GCA_020634165.1 Anaerolineaceae bacterium
CGACCTCATCGAACTGGATGACGGTTGGACAGTTGTCACCAAAGACGGCTCGCTCAATGCCCATATGGAACATACTATTTGCGTCACCGAAGGCGAACCAATCATCCTGACGTTGCCATGAACCTGAAATCGATTTTTCGCCTGCTTGGCTTACTTGTCTGGGTCTGCGTCTTCGGGATGAGCGTGGCGTATGGCCAGCAGTCATCTTATCGTGCTGCTGATTGTCCCGATGAACTGGACCTTTTTGATTTCAGTGCGGAAGTCGCTGGTGAAACATACCAGTGTGGTGCCCTTACAGTTCCACAAAATCGCCGGATTCTTGATGGACGCACTGTGTCATTACCAGTCCTTACACTGAAGGCGACAGGCTCAACCGATCAGGCACCGATTGTCTATCTTTCGGGCGGTCCTGGTGGTAGTGCCATCGCTGAACTGGACTATTGGCGGACATCACCTTTACGCATGTTCCACGACATCATCCTTGTTGAACAGCGGGGGACAGCGCTTACGTCACCGAACTTGCTTTGCCCTGAATTCCAGGAAGGTATGATGCTGCCTGTCACCGCCTGTGCGGAACGCCTGCGCGCAGATGGGGTAGAACTGGCGGCTTACAACACCCAGGAAAATGCGGCAGACATTCATGACCTGATCGTGCAGATGGGACTGCCTCCGGTCAACCTGATTGGCATTTCCTATGGCACACGCTTGGGGTCTGCTGTCTTGCGCGACTATCCTGAGGTAATTCGTGCACTGGTGCTGGATTCAGTCTATCCGGTACAGGCAAGTGTGTATGATGGCCGACTATCGGCTGCCCAGCGTGCCATTGATGCCCTTTTCGCCGCTTGCTACGAGGATGCTGCCTGCCAATCCGCATATCCAGACCTGGAGCACGATTTCTATATCTGGCTAGCGCGCCTGAATAGCAGCCCCGCATCCTATGACATCCCATTTAGTAACCGTGACTTCTACTTCGATGATGCGGTTCTGATGGAATTTCTCATTCAGTGGTTGTACGATACGCGGGGCATCCCGTCTTTGCCTGGAACCTTGTCTCAACTCATCGAAGGTGACTATAGTGTTTTCGATGTCTACTTTGGCTTGTCGGGTGATATTCCCGCTGGGGCATTTATCCCACTCAGCGATGGGCTGTACCTGAGTATTCAGTGTCAGGAAGAAATTCCTTCAGATGACATTGAAACGATATTGCGCGGTGATGGTCGGGTACGCTTTGAAGTCGCTGATCCTCTGCGCCGTAGCCTGAGAGGGCAGTTTGCGTCTTGTATCGAATGGGACGTACCACCAGCCGACCCCAATGCTCATCAACCTGTTGTGAGTGACATGCCTGTGCTGCTGCTGAGTGGCCGCTTTGATCCGATTACGCCGCCGGAATGGGCCGAGGCCGCAGCGGCAACGTTGCCAAACAGCCAGTATGTTTTCTTCGAGAGTGGGGGGCATGGGATGGTCAATACCCTGGATTGTGCGACCGCAATTACGATGCGTTTCCTGCGGGAACCATTGGTGGAGCTTGATACATCCTGTGCAGCTCAGAAACCTATCTGGTCCGTGCCATGATGTGGCAATTTTACCCTACACAGCGCGTCTGAAATCTGCTATCTTTATGGGCACGGCTGAATATAGCAGTCCGTTTTTTGTGCCCTCATAATGGTAGTTTGCACAAAATCACCGTAGACAGATTTATGTATATTTGCTAGCATGCCGTATTCGCTACAGGCATAGATTGAAGCTGAAACTATGAGAGTATCAACATCAATAAAGCGCCGTTGCTCGGCTTGCCGTGTAATCAAGCGCAAGGGGCGGGTCATGATTATCTGCTCCAAGTATCCTAAGCATAAGCAGGTTCAGGGTTAGTCCTACCAAGGCTGGCGAGTAAGGAGGACATAACGTGGCTCGTATTGAAGGTGTCGATCTGCCTCGTGATAAGCAGGTTGAAATTGCGCTGACCTATATCTATGGTATTGGTCGCACAACAAGCAAGAGTATTCTCAGTCAGACCGGCGTAGATCCCACCACCCGTGTGCGCGATCTGTCCGAATCTGAACTGCAGAGCATTCGCGAAATCATCGGCGGTATCACAACCGAAGGTGACTTGCGTCGTCAGGTGCAGTTGAACATTAAGCGCCTGATGGAAATCGGTGCCTATCGTGGATTGCGCCATCGTCGTAATCTGCCGGCACGTGGCCAGCGTACGCGCACCAATGCCCGTACCCGCCGTGGTGCCAAGAAGACGGTGCCAGGTCGTGGCCGTCGCCGTGGGGCCGGTAAGAAATAAGAGCATCTGGCTGGTAGTGCCATAGCATCTCCAGCCTAAATCGTGCATCCCAGATGCACCATATACGGAATTTGTTGTGCGAGGCGCCTGGTTCTGAATAGCTGGGCGCGCTTTCACGTCATTCTAGACATGTAACGCTGGAGAGGTAGGATGGCCAGAACACGAAGAGAAGGTGGTCGTCGCGCTGTCAAAAAGGTCTATAAGAATATTCCTTACGGGCAGGCACACATCTACGCAACATTCAACAACACGATTGTTTCGATGACAGACCAGTCTGGTAATGTCATCACCTGGGCGAGTGCCGGTACGTCAGGTTTCAAGGGCAGCCGTAAGAGCACACCCTACGCCGCCCGTCTGGCTGCCGAAACGGCTTCAGAGACCGCCAAACAGCACGGTATGAAAGAAGTTGACGTGTTTGTTAAAGGTCCTGGCCCAGGTCGAGAAGCCGCGATCCGCTCAATTCAGGGCAGTGGGCTTAAGGTGCGCTCGATCACGGATGTGACGCCTGTACCGCATAACGGTGTCCGCCCGCCCAAAAAGCGCCGCGTCTAACGTTCGTCGCTATCTCCCAGTAAGTGCTATAGCGATAGCAAAACGAAAAAGCCCTGTACTTTGCGATCTTGTATCGCATGTGAGTGTTGCGGATAAGTATTAGGAGAACCGATATACATGGTTTATCCCTCATCAACGTCAAGTTCTAGCAGCGTCAATCAGATTACCAGCAATATGGTGCTGCCCCACAAGGTAGAAACCAATGCGGTAACGCAGAACTATGGTCGTTTTATCATAAGCCCGCTTGAAAGCGGCTTTGGCTTGACGCTGGGCAACGCCCTGCGTCGTGTGCTTTTGTCTTCTCTGCCAGGTGCGGCAGTGACCAGTGTGCGTGTTTCTGACGTGCATCACGAGTTCAGCGCCATCCCGAACGTGCGTGAAGACATGACACAGTTGATTTTGCAGGTCAAGCAGCTTCGCCTCATTTTGCATGAAGGTGAAAGTGCTCGTCTGCGCCTTGATCATCGTGGCGAAGGTACCGTGTTGGCATCCGACATCTGGTGCCCGCCGGAAGTACAGATCATCAACCCGGATCTGTACCTGTTCACGGTCGATTCCCCCGATGCCCATATCGAGATGGAATTTGAAGTCCGCGCTGGTCGTGGCTTTAGCCCTGCGGAAGATCGCGGTCGTTTGCCAATTGGTGAACTGCCCGTCGATGCCATCTTCAGCCCGATCCGCCGTGCGAATTTCACAGTGGAAAGTGCGCGTGTTGGTCAGCGTACAAACTATGACAAGCTCGTTCTGGAAGTCTGGACCGATGGCTCCATTCGTCCTGAAGAAGCCATGAGCCAGGCTGCTCAGATTCTGATGCGCCATCTGGTGATTGTCAGTGGCATTGATCCCGATTCGCTTAGCGACTTCGAGCCGCAAGAGCCGCCGCCAGCGGAAACGCAGCGCCCGCCCTTGTATGATAAGCCCATTGAAGAATTGGACCTCAGCGTGCGCGTCTTCAACTCGCTCAAGCGTACGGGTATCACCAGCGTTGGTGATGTGATCGACATGCTTCAGCGCGGTCAGGATGCCATGCTGGCGATCCGTAACTTTGGTGAGAAATCGCTCGACGAGCTGACAGATAAGCTCAGTGAAAAAGGTTACTGGCCCATCGACGAGGGCGACGAAGAGTAGCCTTGTAATTCAGTAATCAAGTAAGACTTAGGACGGAGTACGCGACGATGCGTCATCGTATCAACGGAAAAAAGCTCAACCGCAGTAGCGGACAACGCAAGGCCCTGGCTAAAACCCTGACCCATGCCTTGTTTACAAATGGGCGTATCAAAACAACCAAAGCCAAAGCAGAGTTCGTACGCCCCTATGCCGAACGCCTGATTACCGTCGCCAAGCGTGGCCTTGCTAAAGCCGAAGCGCAGGGTGATGAAGCAGTTGCTGTTCATGCTCGTCGTATTGCTGCTAGCCGCATGGGTAATGACCGTGTGATGGTTCAAAAGCTTTTCGACGAGATTGCGCCGCGCTTTGCTGATCGCAATGGCGGCTATACGCGCATGTACAAGCTGGGTGCACGCAAAGGCGATAATGCGCCGATGGTGCTGCTGGAGTTGGTTGGCGGCGGCGAAGAGTAGCCATCGTCAGACATGCGCTATCGCGCCATAGTGGCTTACGACGGCTCGGCGTATCAGGGTTACCAGAAGCAGCGCGAAGGTGTTCCCACGATACAGGGCGAACTGGAAAAAAGTCTGGCGACGATCCTGGGTAGCCCAATCACTGTTTGGGCTGCAGGCCGTACCGATACCGGGGTTCATGCGCGGGGGCAGGTGATTGCATTCGATGCCAATTGGCGACACGATTCGCAATCGTTGCTCAAGGCGCTGAATGCGCATTTGCCGGATGACATTGCTTTGCAGGTCATTGGGCCAGCACCGGACTTTCACCCTCGGTTTGATGCGCTGTCGCGTGTGTATCGCTACAAGATACTCATCGCGGAAGCGCCTAAACCCTTGTTTACAAAGCGAGCGTGGCAGTTCCAGCGCGAACTTGATTTTGAAGCCATGCAGCATGCGGCGGCGATTATCCTGGGTGAACACGATTTCGCCACATTTGGCCAGCCACCAGTAGGCACAAATACGGTAAGGGAAGTATTTGTCTCTCAGTGGTCGCGGCAGCAGCAAGAATGCCTCTGGTTGACCTACACCATCGAAGCAACCGCATTCTTGAAGCACATGGTCAGGCGGATCGTCGGAATGTTGGTTGAGGTAGGGCTTGCTCTCCGCACAGTAGCGGATTTTGAGGCGGCCTTTAAGAGTGCCGATCTGGCACAGGCTGGGCGTTTAGCCCCTCCCTATGGTTTGTATCTGGATGCTGTTCGCTACGCTGATGGATTCCCGAATGCAGAAAGCAGCAGACAGACAGGTTGAAAACGAATCGGTAAAAGAGTCACGGCTCTGAGTAAATCTGAAGGAAAGTGTAATGAAAGCACAGATTCAAAAGACCTTTGTAACCACGCCTGATGATATTGAACGGCGTTGGTTCGTGGTCGATGCACAGGGGCAAACCCTGGGCCGTCTGGCGTCGAAGATTGCGCCGCTGCTCAAGGGCAAGCACAAGCCGAGCTATGTCAATAACCTGGATTGCGGTGACTACGTTGTGGTCATCAACTGCGAAAAAATCCATGTGACAGGCAACCGTATGGACGATAAATTCTACTATCGTTACAGCGGCTATCCGAGTGGTCTCTCACAGGTTAGCCTGCGTGAAATGCTGGATAAGCACCCTGATCGTGCGATCAGATTCGCCGTAAAGGGCATGCTGCCGAAAGGCCCACTTGGCCGCAAGATGCTGAAGAAGCTGAAGGTCTATGCGGGTGGGGAACATCCCCATGAAGCACAAAAGCCTGAAGTTCTAGAAGTCTAAGCGACAGGAGCGAGATTACGATGTCTACACAGTACTACGAAGGTGTTGGCCGCCGTAAGGCCGCGACTGCGCGTGTGCGGTTGTTCCCCGGCGGTAAAGGCAACATTATCATCAATGACAAGCCGGCAGAAGAATATATGCCGCGCGAAGGTGACCTGATGGGTCTGGTTATGCCTCTGGTCATCGTTGGCCAGGAACGCAGCTACGATGTGAGCATTCACGTCGAGGGCGGTGGTGTCACCGGCCAGCGCGATGCCATCAAACTGGGCCTCGCTCGCGCCTTGCTCAAGGTCGATGAAGGTATGCGTCCTGCTCTCAAAGCCCAGGGCTTGCTCAAACGCGATGCTCGCGTTAAGGAGCGTAAAAAGCCTGGTCTCAAGCGTGCGCGCAAGGCCCCGACCTACACCAAGCGTTAAGCTCAAAAGCGATTTGGTGATTTCAACAGGCTCTATCCTTTGGATAGGGCCTGTTTTGCGTTTACCATACGCTCGTCACTATTTCTGTGGGAATTGCGTATACTTGGCAAAACGCACTGACTGCAAGGGTGAGTACATGAAATTCACGACTCAACCGGAAAGTGAGAAACATGGTATTTGCGAGACTTGAAGATGTCACACCGGAACGCCTAACGCTGGTATTCAAGGAACACGGCATCTTGACAACGCAGAAGGTAACAATGGCCCGCGCCCTGGATTCATCTGTAACTGATGAAGGCACCCGTGCCAGTCTCCTCGTTCATTACGATGATGTACGTGCGCTTAAAAATGCACCGCGCCGCATCTTCATAAAGATCAACAAACCCAACGCGGAATGGGGTGCGAAAGAAGTGCGATTCTATCGCGAAATTGCACCGCCTATGTTCCGTCGTTATCGTCCCCAGGATTTCCCTGTGATTCCATGTCATGTCGCCGAATATGACCCTGACACAGGCTATTCCTTTGTCATACTTGATGACATCTCCGAACACTTTAAACCCGCTCGTAATGACCAACCGCTGTCACAATTCCACTACGAGAAGGTGATGGAAGGGTTGGGGCATTTGCATGCTTTCTGGTGGAACGATGAGCACCTGACCCATCATATCGACCTGCCAACGGCAGACGCGCTGGATAGCCAGCTAGAGGCCTACCAGGCCAGTTACGAGGTTTTTAAGGCGCATATGCGCGATTTGGGGCGTTTGGGACTGGGTCAGCAGCAAATCCTGGAAACAGTCATCAGCAAATGGCCGCATAACTTCCGGGAGCGGCTGCTTACTGGCAAAGATGTCACAATTATCCATCGCGATACCCATCCCAATAACTTTATGTATGCCCCACGAGAAGTCAAAATTGTCGATTGGCAAAGCTGGCGGCTAGGTATGGGAACAACGGACTTGGCTTATTTTATTGCCTGCTTTGCGCCAGATAATATTCGCAAATTCCAGGAAAAGCGCCTCGTTCAGCGCTACTACGATACGCTGTTGCGCCTGGGTGTTAAGAAATATACCTGGGACGATTGCTGGAACGATTATCGCGCTTCAATTGGTCGCTGCATTGCTTTCTTGCTTAATGCCTGGACGCCCAATTGGCTTCGTGATGATCGCTGGCTGCGTGGCGAACGGGCAATCAAAGCTTTTGAAGAACTCGATGGCATGAGTTTATACGGATAGTTGCCAACGATAGGCAGAGGCCATCGCTATCGCTACAATAGCCTTCTCAGTTAGTCTCCGAGAAGGTAATCATGACCATCACAATCGTTGGCCTGGGACCAGGCTCCGTTGATGATATTACGCGCCGCGCCTGGGATGTTTTAGAGCATGCCAAGACGGTTTATCTGCGTACACGTCGCCACCCCTGTGTCGATCAGCTCCCCAATAATCGTCAGTACCATGACTTTGATGAACTCTATCAATCGCACGACGCATTCAGTGATGTACATGATGCAATCATCGTGCAGCTACTGGCGGCTGCCGAGCAGGGGGATATAGTCTATGCTGTGCCTGGTGATCCGATGGTTGGCGAAACAACCACACAGCGCTTGCTGGCACAGGATAAGGTTGCTGTAGAAATTGTGCATGGCGTCAGCTTCATCGAGCCGATGCTGCGTCAGGCAGGCATTGACGCGATGGATGGTTTGCAGGTGTTCGATGGCATGATTCTGGCAGCCATGCACCATCCGCCAATCAATCCGCAGTATCCAGCCTTGGTGGCACAGGTCTTAAATCAGATGGTCGCTTCTGATGTCAAACTCACGCTGATGAACCAGTATCCTGACGACCTCATGGTGACGCTCATTCATAGCGCTGGCTCAGATGCTATTGTTGAGCATGTGCCGCTTTATGAAATCGACCGCAGTGAACACCTCAATCACCTGACATCGCTTTATGTTCCGCTGCTGGGTGAATACACCAGTTTTGAAGCATTTATGGAGATCATCGCCCACTTACGCGCCCCAGAAGGCTGTCCCTGGGATCGCAAGCAAACGCATGAATCGCTGCGCCCTTATTTGATCGAAGAAGCCTATGAAGTGCTGGATGCTATCGATAAAGGTGAGATCGATGAACTGGCCGGAGAGCTAGGCGATCTCTTGTTGCAAATAGTTCTGCATGCTCAGATTGCCGTTGACAATGGTGAATTCTATATGACGGATATACTGGATCGTATCAATCGTAAGATGATCCGTCGGCATCCCCACGTGTGGGGCGATGTCAACGTCGATGGTGATCCCGATCAGGTCGTGACCAACTGGGAAGCGATCAAACAAGCAGAAAAAGCTGATAACGGTCAGATAGAGCAGGGATTGCTGGATAGCATTCCCATTACGGCACCTGCTTTATGGGTGGCGCATAAATTCCAGGACAAAGCCGCCAAGGTCGGTTTTGACTGGCCCGATGTCAGTGGTGTTGAGGACAAACTGCGTGAAGAAATGCAGGAAATTTTTGAAGCAACTGATCCAGAGCACAAAGCTCAGGAAATTGGCGATTTGATGTTTGTTATGGTCAATTGGCTGCGCTGGCTGGACGTCGATGATCCGGAATCACTGCTGCGAAGTATCAACCAGAAGTTCTATAATCGTTTTCACTTCATAGAGCAGCAGGCCGCAGGCCAAAATCGCGACCTCAATGAAATGACCCTGGAAGAAATGGATGCCATATGGGACCAGGCCAAGAAGCAGGGATTATAGTTCGCTGCAATCCCACATAAATCCACAGCGGGGGCACCTTACTTTGCAGGCCAGCTTGTAAGTATCTTCGCCGCAAGCAGGGCAGACTGTCGAAAGGGTATAGTTCGGCAGCGGTCGCAAAGGACGATTGTCGGTGATTTGCTTGGAGAGTTCATTTTGTGGCTTAGGGTGCTCGGTGTCCATAGACCACTCCACATACGTACAAAAAAGCCCTCGGACGAGGGCTTTCTCTTAAGGCGACGACCGGAATCGAACCGGTGTAAACGGTTTTGCAGACCGTTGCCTGACCACTCGGCCACATCGCCATAATGATAGTCATTATAGCGATAGGCCCTATCAGCATCAAGACTCAGTCTACGCCGTATTTAGGCCATATGTTTGATCTTACGTGTGTTTCTGAAAAGTAGCACCAGCATGATGCCAAAGGCAAAGCCGGGTAGTGTCCAAAGCAGTGCGCCCAAGGCACTCAGGATGATATTGTGCAGCACGGCGTTGAGGGCAGCCATCGTGACAACGGTTAGCGTCACAGCACTGGTTAGGGTGATGATTGCGCCCGTTGCTCGCCATCGCCAGCCGATGAGTACGCCTACTAGCAGAATGCTCTCAAACACCACTGTAACCAGACCATTCAGGAAATCGCCTCGTTGGAACAATGAATAAGATAACCATAAAAAGAACACGGCGTAGGCGATGGTGAATACGCGGTAGATGAAATTCGTGGCCATGACCTGTGCGGCTTTCGGGTTAGTTTGCCGCAACTGCTGATAATGTGCCCATTGTTCACGCATGATATTGACTCCTAAATCAGAAAATTCGCGCAGGATAACAGATAGATATTCAAGATAGGTTCGGTCTTCGTTGAGTTGGTCAGCAAATACTGATGCCATTTCATCGCCAAACTGCTTGTAAAAAGCCGCAGGATATGCCTGTAGCAGGAACTGATATAGCTGGATGACGGTCTTCATCAGCCATTGCCCCTGCTGAGTACTTGCTGACTAAGCATGGCAACATGCGCCAGACGATTGCTTTCAGCTTTCAATACTCGCCGGCCCAAATCTGTCAGGCAATAGGACTTCTTGTCACGACCGTCAGTATCATTACCATCCAGCCGTTCAATCCAGCCCTGTTCCAGCAGGCGTTTGATAGCACCGTATAGCGTCCCAGTGCTCAGGATGATGCGCCCATCGCTGAGTGCCTCAACCTCTTTAAGAATGGCATACCCATGCTTGGGGGCATCGGCCAAACAAACGAGGATGAAAAATGTTGCCTCTCGTAGTGGTAAATAATCTGCTTGTGTCATGTGGCCATCCAATATATGTCAGATAACGATATGTCGTTTAACGCCATGTTATGGCCAGTTTGCATAAATGTCAATTAAGGCATTCCTTACGTGTGAACTTTGCCCAGTTAGGCTGCACTTGCGCAACCTTTGAAAAAGCCGCACAATATGCACCATGAATGAAGAAAACCTGACACCATCCGAACTAGATAATCCCGAAGACGAAGCCGAGTCGCCACTGGAAGATGAACTTTCTGTGGCAGAGCCTGACGTACAGGCTGACGCTGCCTCAGATGAGGCTAATCTTGATCCTGATACGCTCGACGAAGCAGTCGATTCTGCTGAACCTGTCGCGGATGTCGTTGACGAAGTTGGGCTGGAAGCGCTCGATGTCGACGAGTCTACAGCCGAAGAGGTTGCTCAGATTGAAACTGACTCCGCTGATGAGTCAGCGTTCAACGTTGAACTTTTCGCAGAATCGGATGAGGCATCACTTGAAGAGCCGGATGCGGTTGAAGTTATCAGCGAAGAGATTGTAGAAGTTGAAGAACAGGCTTCCGATGCAGATGTTGCCGACTCCGAATGGGCGCCTCGCGAAGATCACGAACCGGAACCAATGAATAGCAGCGGGTTTCCTGCTGGCGATGAATTTGATGTGTCGGCAGCATTAGCAGCCGTTGCCTCGTTGGATCGGTTGACATCCGACGAAATCTACGAAGCAGAAGAAGAGTACGAAGAATATGACTTCGCTGAACAGGGCGAATATGTACCATCTGATGTGAGCGCCTTTGGCGAAGTTACTCCGGTTCCGGCATTCCCGGAATCAACTGGCTATATGGGCGCAGGCTATACGCAAGGCGCAGCCATTGCGCATCCTGATATGTTCGCGCTGCGTCGTGGGCAAGTTGCTTCAGTCGTTCCAGCACTCTTGCTGATCGGATTGGGCGCCTGGTTGACATTCATGACGACAACTGCCGATGAATCCAGTCCGCAGATCGACCCATTGTTGATACTTATCGCACTGGTTGGCGTCCTGAGTATTGGCCTGCTCAGCCATTGGTGGACGAGTCGTCGTTGGGCACGGGGTAGTTTTTTCCTCAGCATGATGCTGCTGGCGATGAGCGCCGTAGGCTTCTTTTTGATTCAGCCAGGTGGCATGAGCATCGCTACCGGATGGCCTTTGCTGATCGCTGGTGTCGGCATCGCCCTGTTTTTGACTGGCTTGCTGACACAGCCGCGCAGTTTGGGCCTGGTTGGATTCGGCATCATGATGGCACTCCTGAGCGCTGTGGCGACTTCTGTAACAGCCGAACTTCTCCCGGCAAACATTCTTTCCCTGGCTGCGGACGCTTGGCCTGTGGCCGCTGTTATCGCCGTCCTACTGCTGCTGGTACCCGTCATTCGTCGCTAAAAATGACATATGCCACTCCATATCGCTATTGATGCCAGCCGAACAACAGTCGCGCGCGTTACCGGAACTGAACATTATGCGCTCCGGCTGATTGAAAGCCTCATTCATCTGAATGACAGTCTGACCCATCCTCATCAGTTATCACTTTATTTTCGTGATGCTCCCGCCTCAGACCTGTTTCCACAATCTGAACATGTCACGACCCATGTGATTCCGTTCCCTCGTGTCTGGACACATATACGCTTCGCGGCTGCTTTGTATCAGCACCACCCCGATGTGACATTCGTACCAGCCCATACGTTACCCTTTGTTTTTTCTGGGCGTAGTGTCGTCACCATCCACGACCTGGGTTATTTGCACTTTCCCGAAGCTCATCCATTTCGTCAGCGCACCTATCTGGATATGACAACTCGTTATAGTGCTAGGCGTGCCAGCCTCATACTGGCGGATAGTCAAGCAACAGTCGATGATCTCGCCACATTCTATAACGTGCCTCAATCTAAAATGCGCGTGGTTTACCCTGGGGTTGAAGTTCCTTCGCCTGGGGAAGGCTTGCACCTCTCAGCCAAATACAACATTCCCAGCAGCTACCTTGTGTTTATCGGTACACTTCAACCGCGCAAAAACATCGAACGACTGATTCATGCTTTTACTCATTGGAAGCGCTCCAATCCCGATAGTGAGTTGGGGCTGGTTCTGGCTGGCGGGAAGGGCTGGCTGTTTGATGAAGCTTGGTTGGCGGATGCGGAAGACGTCTATTTAACGGGTTACATTGACGAGGCTGACAAAGGCCCGCTGTTACGTAGAGCGGTTGCGATAGTGTTTCCGTCGCTGTTCGAGGGATTTGGCTTCCCGGTTGTGGAAGCCATGCACGTTGGGACGCCTGTCATTGCCAGCAATACCAGCAGTCTGCCGGAATTGGTTGCTGATGCGGGTTTACAGGTGGACCCACTTGATGAGGATGCCCTGGTAGGTGCCATCGACCTGATTGTATCCCGCGCGGATTTGCGTCAATCGCTACGAGAAAAAGGCTTCAGACAGGCTGCCAAGTTCACATGGGCGCAAACAGCCCAACAGACACTTGATGCCCTGGTCACTGCGGCATCGACTTAAAAACGCCCCGTGTATATTGGCCATAATCCCTATAAAATGGCTCCATACTGATTCGTAACATTATGTCGTGTTGAGCGATGGCCTATCGATTTCTGCTGGTGCAATTAGGGGATATTGGTGATCTGGTGTTGACCACACCGGCTATTGCCGCCTTGCGAGAAACATTCCCTGATGCCCATCTGGCACTATTTTGCAGTGCCCAGGCCAGCAAAATCCTGGAACCCGCACTCGTCAATGAAACCATCACCTTCGATAAAGCGTCGTTCAACGGCACGTTTTCAATCCTTCGTCCTGCCAATTTGCGACGTATTTTGGGTTTAAGGGCAGGTCAGTACGATAGTGTCATCTTCTTCCAGCACTTCACGCTTAAATTAGGCACCCTCAAATACTATTTGATCGCAAAAGCATCCGGTGCGCGTGATATTGTCGGACTTGACAATGGCAATGGCTGGTTCCTGACGCATTCACTGCCAGACGAAGGCTTCGGTTCCAGGCATCAGGCCCAGTACTGGCTGGACCTGGTGGCGCTGGCTGGCTCTCGTTCAGAACCTCGTGGTGCTCAGGTTGCGCTCGATGGCGGCATACTGCCGCTCGGCTTGTATCACGGACGACGCATCGTAATTCATGCTGGTGGCGGTGGTTACAGCCTCGCGCGTCGCTGGGCACCGGAGAGATTCGCTCAGGTAGCCGATGACCTCGCAACGGCTTATGACGCGCAAATTGTGCTTGTCGGCACACCAGATGACCATGCTGCGGACGTTGCCGCTGCTATGAAGCAATCTGCAATCAACCTGACAGATAAAACGTCAGTGACACAACTTGCTGACGTGTTGCGTTCAGCGGACTTGTACATTGGGGCGGATAGCGGCGTTACGCATATGGCAGCGGCAGTTCGTACCCCGACACTCGCCATTTTTGGCCCCAGCAATGAAAAAGCCTGGGCGCCCTGGTCCCCAGGTGGAATCGTCACAGTGCTGCGGACGCCTGTTCATTGTGGACCATGTAGCTATATTAATCACGATGTTGGCCTGCGTGATGGCTGCCCTGAGCGAACCTGTATGCGTCTCGTCACACCGGAACAGGTTATTTCGGCGGCTCACGCTATTCTTGATGGCAAGCCAAAATCTTCCGAACCGGAAGAAAAAGGGACAAATACATCAGTTAAAGTGCCTGAGACTTCTCCGGAGCGTGATCGCATCCAGATATTGGGCCTGCCTGTTGATCGCATCACATACCGCAAATGGATGAATCAGATTGATCGCTGGGTACGTGACGACAGCCGTCATCATCAGGTTTGTACGGTCAATCCGGAATTCATGGTGATGGCCCAGCGCGATTTCAACTTTGCGACTATCCTGCGTCGTGCTGATCTATGTTTGGCCGATGGCGTCGGCCTGTTGTGGGCGGCCAAACGCCTGGAAAAACCTTTACCAGAGCGCGTAACAGGCAGTGATGGTACCGTCATGATTGCGGAAGAAGCCGCAAAAAAGGGTTGGAAGCTGTTCCTGCTGGGTGCTGCTCCTGGCATAGCCGATCAGGCTGCTGCTGTCATGCGGGAAAACCTCCCTGATATACATGTCGTTGGCACCTACGGCGGTAGCCCTGCTGCGGAAGAAGAAGATGACATCGTGGCGATGGTCAATGCTAGCGGTGCGGATATTTTGCTGGTAGCCTATGGCGCTCCCAGACAGGATAAATGGATCGCGCGTAATATCCATCGCCTGGATGTGAAGATGGCGATGGGCGTCGGTGGCGCTTTGGATTTTATTGCTGGGATTGTGCCCCGCGCCCCACAACAAATGCGTGATCTCGGCCTGGAATGGCTGTACCGTCTGTATAAACAGCCCTGGCGCATTCGTCGCATGCTCCGGCTGCCTGTATTCGTCATGCTCTTCGTTTTGCGTGGTTCCCGTTGATAGTTTACATACCTAGGCGTTTGCCCTACGCCCTGGCACATCTGGCACGATTGAGTTGTCCCCTGTAAAGTAACCACCTACCGAGGGAGCCGGGTTTATGAACACCTCAGATCGACAGGCGCTTTATCTGATAGCCGATGAACTGCGCGGTATGGCAACCATTGGCCGCCACTTTGCGAACAACCCTTATGAGGTCGAACGTGCCCATCGTATCAATGAGCTGGCGGCAACTATTGCGGCATTGGCAGAACAGGAACGCACAAAGGAAGAGGTTCAATCACTGTTTAATGAGGAACCCTGGCATCGCATTTCACCTGCCATCGGCACGGATGCGGCTGTATTCGACGAAAAAGGCCGAATTCTGCTGATTAAGCGCGCTCAGGACCAAACATGGGCCATGCCCGGTGGATTGTCTGAAATCGGCCATACGCCTGCCCAGGGGGCCTTAAAAGAGCTTTGGGAAGAAGCGGGCCTCAAAGGATGCGTAGTACGCTTATTGGGCGTCTTTGATGGCCCCAAATGGGGTTCACTTGCTAAAGTCCATCATATCAACATGATTTTCCATGTTCAGTGTGATGATCTCACACCCAAACTTGGCATTGAGGCAACCGACTGGGCCTACTACGGTCCAGATGAATTGCCATCACCCATGCACCCATCACATCGGCTGCGTGTACCCAAAGCCTTTGAATTGATTCAGACAGAGCAAACATACTATGATCCTGTTTGCTCTGAGGATATAACGCTGTCGATGGTCCAGCGACGAGAGGAATAAATGCCAAACAAAGAACATCAAGAACTTGTGTCCTTAATTGAACAGCTCCCAGGTAAGCGCGTTCTCGTCATCGGTGACGTTATCCTGGATGAATATATCATTGGTCGTGCCCGACGCATGAGCAGAGAAGCACCCATACCTGTGCTGGAGCAAACAGAACGCCGTTACATCGCCGGTGGTGCTGCCAATCCTGCTATGACGTTGCATACACTTGGAGCCATACCCAGGCTCATTGGGATTGTTGGCGATGATGTGCAGCGCACCAGCCTGCAGGAGTGTTTGCAATTGGCTGAAATCGATGCTCATTTGCTAATGGATGCGACGCGGCCAACGCTCGTCAAAACGCGCATTCTGGCGACTATGGGCTTGCGCTTTCCGCAGCAGGTCGCCCGTATTGACACCCTCTCGCGCACGGAAATCACCCCACATCTGCAATGCGAGATCATGCAGATTGTCTATACCTCAAAAACAGGCGAGTCGGTTTTGTTATCGGATTATCTGTGTGGGTTACTTACGCCTGCACTGGTCAAAGCGATCATTAGCTATTGCCAGCAGCACGATATTTTGGTTGCCGTTGATGCTCAAGGTGAACTAGACAAATATGCCGGTGCGACACTCGTTAAATGCAACGCCAACGAGGCATCTGCCTATCTGATGACCGAATTGCGCAGCAATGCCGAATTTGAACAAGCTGTGCATACGATCTACCAGAAACTTAAATTGTCCGGTGCAATGGTCATCACAAGAGGAGCAGACGGTGCAACCGTTTTTGATGGACGTTCTGTAACGCATTGCCCCTCACCAGATGTCCAGGATGTATTCGACACAGTTGGGGCGGGTGATACCGCCATTGCTGTGATGACACTTGCTAAAATGGCAGGGGCAACGTTTATTCAGGCAGTGACATTAGCCAACTACGCCAGTGGAATCGTTGTCCAGCATGTTGGCAACTATGCGCCGACCCAACGGGAGCTTTCCGATGCGATCCGCGATTAATCGCTGGATTGAATAAAAACGAGAGAATTGCCATCTGGGTCATAAGCAGAACCAACCAGCATTCCATTTTGATTTGTAATCGGCTCGTTGATTTTGCCTCCACTTCCTAAAACGGCCTGCATGATCTTCTCGATATCGTCAACCAGAAAATCAAACTGTTGACGATTTTGTCGGGCATCGACCTGTGCAATGCTGTTGGGACATAGTAGCGTCGGAATTCCGGCGATAGCACCTTGATGAAATCCAGGCAGATTGTCGGCGAGAGGTGTAAAATCGGCATCGAGAACCGCATTATAGAATGTGACCATAGCTGGAACATCGACAGCGCAAAATGTTATTTTACTAATTTTGACCATCAGACTCATCCGCATATATTGAACGTATGTTCTAAATCTATCATCAGCTTCTATTTGAGTCAAGCAGGCATACCATGTGGAATCCCCCTAATCCAAAAACATACAACGATATAGTCTGGATGATCGTCAAGCAGATTCCGGCAGGCTGTGTGAGCACATATGGGCAGATCGCCAGCATGATCCCCGCGCCGGATGGCAGCGACCCTGACCAGTACAACCGATTGGGTGCGCGTTGGGTCGGTTCGGCAATGCGCGCCGTTCGTGAACCCGATGTGCCCTGGCAGCGGGTCATCAACAGCGCCGGGAAAATCAGTCTGCCTGCTGGGAGTTCGTCAGCAGACCGTCAGCGTAGGTTGCTCGAAGCTGAGGGTGTCAAATTTGATGAAAAGGATCGTGTTAACCTCAAGCAATTCGGCTGGGATGGACCTGATGACGACTGGCTTGATACCCATGATCTGATGCCACCGAAACCCTTCTGGTAAACAAAAAGGGTAGCTGGAATGCTACCCTTTGATTTTTGACGCTATGATTTTTGTGGCTACTTCGCGTAGTCAATAGCACGTGTCTCACGGATGACGTGGACCTTAATCTGGCCCGGATACTGCATGCTGTCTTCAATCTGCTTGGCGACATTCTTCGCCAGTTCCAGCGCGCCCAGGTCGTCGATTTCATCCGGTCTGACCAGAATGCGCACTTCACGACCAGCTTGCAAAGCATAGCTCTGCTCGACGCCTTCAAAGCCGTTAGCAATCTCTTCCAGCATCTTGACGCGCTTGACATAGTTCTCAAGGCTTTCGCGACGGGCACCGGGCCGTGCGCCGGAAATCGCATCGGCGGCTTCTACGATATAAGCTTCGACACAGGTTGGTTCCACCTCATGGTGATGAGCCGCGACACAATTCACAATGTCATCAGACACGCCATAACGCCGGATGAAATCCGAGCCAATGATGGCATGTGTGCCTTCGATCTCATGGTCGATAGCCTTGCCGATGTCATGCAGCAGGCCACCCGCCTTGGCGACATCGACATTTGCGCCCAGTTCCGCAGCGATCATACCTGCTAGATGGGCCGTCTCAATGGCATGCGCATGCTGGTTCTGGCCATAGCTGGTACGGAACTTAAGCTGGCCCAACAGCTTGATAACCTCAGGATGCAGGCCATGCACGCCTGTGATATAAGCGGCGCTTTCACCTTCTTCACGGATCATTTCATCCACTTCAGCCTGTGTATCGCTGACGAGTTTTTCGATGCGTGCCGGGTGAATGCGACCATCTGCAACCAGCTTGGCCATCGTGCGCTTGGCGACTTCACGGCGTACCGGGTCAAAGCTGCTGATGGTAACGGCTTCTGGTGTATCATCGACGACGACATCGACGCCCGTTGCAATTTCAAACGAGCGAATGTTGCGCCCGTTACGGCCGATGATGCGCCCCTTCATTTCATCATTTGGCAGCGTCACGACTGAAACTGAAATTTCGCTGACATGCTCGCTGGCCAGACGCTGCACCACCATCGAGATGATTTCGCGCGCCCGCCGCTCTGCTTCTTCCCGTGCTTCGGCTTCAACCTGGCGGATGATACGCGCCATATCATTACGTGCTTCTTTTTCGGCTGTTTCGAGAACAGTCCCACGCGCTTCTTCCATCGTCATCTGGGCGATGCGCTGCATTTCTTCCATCTGTTCTTCTTGCTGGGTCTTCAGCTCATTGGCTTTGCGGTCCAATGCACTTTGACGTTTGCTGAGTTGCTGCTCACGCTGTTCCATACGCTCGGAACGACGCTCGATGTCGTCCATGCGCTTGTCAAGCTGAACACGCCTACGTCCGAGAGCTTCCTCTTCTTGCTCAAGCTCCTTACGACGGCGCGTATTGTGCTTTTCGGCTTCGTCTAGCTTGACCTGAGCACGGTGATTTGCATCCTCTACGAGCTGATTGGCTTCTTTGCCCGCATTCTCCAGGATGGTCTTTGACGTGGCTTCTGCCTGAGAAAGCAGGCTTTGCCCAGATGTGCGCTGTTGATTGGTCAATTGCCAGCGTCCAAAGATGACGCCTACAATCGCACCCACCACCAGGGCGATAATTCCAACAATAATGGGTTCCATGTTTGGCGGCGGCCCTGGTGCATATTACGTACCAGTCATCCACCTCACTCCTTTCACTGTCCTTGATTCGTTGTTATTGTCACCACTCGGACAGTGTGATGGATCAGTCGTCCTGACTAAAGAACTCAGGGTCTTCTGCTTCCAACGCATTGATGAGCTGTTGGATTGCAGCATTGGACGTACTGTAGTTGAACCCACGCCTTTGCAAAAAACTGCCGACCTTTTGCCGAAAGATCTCTTTCGGCGTGCCCCGGAACCGTCTTGCATGGCTCTCGGCAGCACGGTAAGCAGAATTATCTTCTTCATGATGCTCATCAAGTACCTCATCAATGACTGAAGAAGAAATCCCTTTTTGCATCAATTCATAGCGCAGAGCCTGACGGCCTCTCGGTTTGAACCGTGTGCGATTCTCGACCCAATAGCGGGCAAAAGCTCGATCATCCAGATAACCGTATTGTTCCAAACGGTGTATGGCGGCATCTACCACCTCAGATGGGCGGTCTTTGCGATTGAGCTTTTTTTGAACCTCTTGTGTACTATAGGGGCGGCGGGCTAGCAACTTGATCGCTTGGTCATACGTGCGGACGATCTCATCCTTATGCTTCAGGTCAACAATGGCGTTATCGTCCAGTTCCTGGCCTTTATGCAGCATTGCTGCATCCATCAAATTTAACCCGAAAGCAAATTCGCCATCGAGGTAAACATTGACGCGCTCATTGTTTTTCTTTTGAACTTCCAGCAAAGTTATAGTTGGCATCGTCACTTGCACATTAAGCCCATGCGTAATTGCAGCCATGGCACAAAGCAAGGATATTGATGCAGCAAATAACAACGCTCAGTATGACAACGCTCGGTGGAAAAGGTCTATCACAATCGGTTGATAGACTTAGTTTTGACTCACGATAATGGCCAATTTCAGCGTCATAACAATCGTATGACGGAAAAAGGTGTTCATCCTGTTTCTACGTCTATAGGGTTCGTCGTGATGCTTGTCAAGCTATGGTCCTGTCTGAACACCAATTAGAAGTATCCTAGATCTGTAATAGGCACTAACTTATCGATTGAGTGTTGCATTCCTCGTTGGATCTGCCTTATGGGCAAATCGTTGATTGTCATATGTTTTGTGTTATTACATACTGCATGGGGCAAAAACCACATAGACCCCGGAACATCATTGCACGCTATGACTTGGGTTCAACACCATCGCACTCTCATACTTGGCGACAGGTTGTATCCTAAATGTTAACAACGAATGTATATGAAAAAGCAAGCAATGGCAAGTCTTGCGGTGCTCGGCTTTCGTTAGAATGACGTCTGTGACGCCCATTAGCGGCTTGAATGGGCCTTTCCAGGTCGTTAAAATAACTGTCTGGTTTGGTACAGCAATACCGCGACTCCGTAATCAGACGCACATTCAATCGTGCGTTTTTTTATATGGACTGTATGCTGGTTCTGTACCTTAGGTAGCCTGCAAAAGGCATGGGTGATACAAACCCGATGAACAGATCAGGACTCAATCGCGTCGTAGTGACGGGTGGTGGTACCTTTGTCGGTATCAGCATCGCTTCTGCATTGTTGGCAGAGGGCGCTGATGTCACGCTGATTATTCGCTCCGATAATGAGGAGCGCCTGGGACCGCTGGCATCAAGAGTCCGCTGGCAAGTTGCAGATATGTGGGACCCGGCCAGCCTACGTGGCCGCGCTCGTGGGCATTCGGCACTCATACATACGGTTGGCAGCCTGACTGATGATCCACAGCGTGGTTTGACCTTTCATCGCCTGAACTTTCTTTCGGCCCGGAATGCAGCCAACATGTGTATCAGTGATGGTGTGCCCCATATGATTTTGCTGAGTGCCGCTAACGCACCCTGGATCAACCATAATTACGTCAAAGCCAAGCGCGAAGCCGAAGAATATCTGCGGCGCGTAGGCCTGCAATCATCGATTGTTCGTGCGCCATTATCCTATGTCCGTGGCCAACCGCGTCCGCTCTTTTATCGTATGATGAGTGCTCTTGGAGCCATTCCACTAATAAATCTGTTGGGTCTTCGTCAGGTTGCTCCGATGCCTCTGGATATTCTGGCACGGGGTGTCGCGCGCATTGCATTGCAACCACCGAGCACTCGTTCTCACTATTCGGCGGTGGATTTGTGGCGACTCAATAAGCGTGAGGAAATTCGCGGCGAGTTGCCTGTCATGCGCGATTTTGACGAAGCACTTTCATCGCAACCTACAGTACCCTATGAACAAATCGACGAGGAAACGCCCTTTGGTTGGATTCCGCCTTCAGGAGGTGCAAAGTCATGAAGCACGATGGCCATATTTCGCTGAACTTTACGCGCCTATCACTGGAGGAACAGCTTAAGCGCTCTCGGCAATTTTTGGATGATATGCGCAAACGGCGAACCGTCCGCGAATTCAGCACGGAGCCTGTTCCGCCTGAGCTGATCGAAAATGCCATCGCCACAGCCGGAAGGGCACCCTCTGGTGCCAACCAACAGCCCTGGACATTTGTAGCAGTCAGTGATCCTGCGATTAAAAAGCAGATTCGACAAGCTGCCGAAGTCGAAGAAAAAGAGAGTTACGAGCGTCGTATGAGCCAGGAATGGCTGGACGCACTCGCGCCCCTCGGTACGGATTGGCATAAACCACACCTTGAAGATGCGCCTTATCTGATTGTCGTTTTTCGTCAGGCTTACGGTGTCGATGAAGAGGGAAATCGCATCAAGCACTACTATGTCGATGAGTCTGTTGGTATTGCCTGTGGTATGCTGCTGGCGAGCTTGCATCTGGCTGGGCTGGCAACGTTAACCCATACGCCTAGTCCCATGAAATTTCTCAGTGATGTGCTGAATCGACCAGAAAACGAACGCGCCACGATGATCGTGGCGGTTGGCTATCCGGCTGAAAATGCGACAGTGCCGGATATTCACAAAAAGTCGCTTGATGAGATTATGGTAACTTTTTCTGCTGATGCTTAGCGTCTAAATGCCGTCAAAGGTCAACTCAGTCGAGAAAGCGACCACCTCACCAGGCGCTCCCTCAGCCTGGACGTTGAGATCAACATACATGCCACCGCAAATATGCAAATCTTCGCCATCTGCTGCTAGTTGGAACACCTGTAGCTTAAAACGCATCTGGTCAAACCAATCCGGCGTCAGGCTGGTATCAACAATCTGCTGGCCACTTCCCAACCGGATCACTCTATCGTCGGTTTCGGCGAGGGTGCTGTTGAGTGTTTCCATACGTAGGACCACCTCTACCGGTGATCTGAAGCGCGAATCTTCTGCAAAAGCAATCTGTAACGTCGATGGCTGCCCCGCAACTAAGGAGCGCGGAGCCGCAACATAGACTTTTCTCACTGTTCGCTGGGGTTCCTGGTCAATACCCTCACTCGCGTTGTCGTATTCTGCCAACTCAGCCGATGACCGCTCACCGTTCTGCGTCAGTCCATACACAAGGTGCGCATTCATCTGGACGTAACCCAGCGTAACCAGGCGGCGAATAGCCTTCCCAAAGCGAATATCACCAATATTGAGGCTATCGCAGATGTCATCAACTTCAGCTTCATGACTTGACTGCTGGTAGAGATACCGCAGAATATCAAGGGCGCTTGGCAGGGCCTCGATACGTTTCAGATGCATGGGAAGCTCTTGAGTCATAGAGACATCTCTCAGGTGGTAGTCGTCTAGTGAATAGTAGCTGCTGTCTTTTGGTTAGTATAGCAAGCGTCATAAAGCCCCACAACTGCTGTGCGGGGCTTATGATGAAAGACGATTCAACGCTTATAGCGTAATGACGTTTGTGCCTTCAGGATACTGTTTCATAACATGGCGAGTATCGACGACAGTTTTGCTGTTTTTCAAAACTTCTGGCCAGTCAAAAGTGCTGTGATTGGTCACGATGACGACGCAGTCCGCGCTTTGGAGCAGCTCGGTACTGTATGCGGTGCTCTTGAGGACGGTTTGGCCTTCAAGGCGCATAGATGGAACAAACGGATCGTGATAAACCACATCGGCACCTCTTTGCCGCAAAATCTCGATAATGTCGATGGCGGGGCTTTCGCGTAGGTCATTGACATCGGGCTTATAGGCTACTCCCAGGACCACAATACGCGAGCCACGAACGGATTTACTGGCTTCATTGAGTGCATCGACTATTTTATTAACGACATACAGCGGCATGGATGTGTTGATCTCACTTGCCAGCTCGATAAAGCGGGCTGTGTAGTTAACAGTTTTCAGTTTCCAGCTCAGGTAATGCGGGTCAATCGGAATGCAGTGCCCACCGAGTCCTGGACCTGGATAGAAGGGCATGAAGCCAAATGGCTTGGTCGATGCCGCGTTGATGACTTCCCAAACATCAATGCCAAGTTTGTCACACATCAGCGCGACTTCGTTTGCCAGCCCGATGTTCACCGCCCGGAAAGTATTTTCCAGTAGCTTGGACATTTCAGCGGATGTTGGTGAAGAAACAGGTACCAGTGTGTCGATAGCATGGTTGTATAGCGCACAGGCAACTTCTGTACAGTCAGGCGTAATGCCACCAACGATCTTAGGCGTATTGCGGACACTATAAGTTTTGTTGCCAGGATCGATGCGTTCCGGGGAAAAGGCGATAAAGATGTCTTTACCGACTTCCAGCCCGCCCTCAGTCAATCGCGGCAGCAAGACCTCGATTGTTGTGCCCGGGTAAGTCGTGCTTTCCAGAATGACCAGGGTGCCCGCTTTGGCAATCTTCTGAATGCTGGTGGTGGCCTGGTTGATATACGACATGTCTGGATCGCGATTCTTGCTCAGTGGCGTTGGAACGCAGATGCTGATGGCATCGGCCTCAGCCAGATCGTGATAATCACTTGTCGCGTACAATTTGCCATTCTCGACTACCGCGGCCAGACGCTCGGAGGAAATATCCTCGATATAGCTTTCACCCCGATTGAGCATATTGACCTTTTCAGGAATGAGATCGAGAGCAATCGTCTTCAGACCTGCTTCGGCCATTTCTACGGCCAGCGGTAGGCCAACGTATCCAGCACCAACGACACCGACAACAGCGGTCTTGTTGTTGATTTTATCCAGCAAAGCTTGTTTATGACTCATGCCTTGAAGTCCTTTAGAGTGCCATGTAAACCGACTGATATTTTCGGTTATCATGATTTATTCGTAAGGACTAGTATAGCATCAGCGGTGCCGACGGTTCCTTAACGGTCTGGAAATCGTAGGTTAAGTTTCGTCTTTTTTGCTACCCAGTCGGTTGCCGATCATGCTGCCAAACAGCGTATTCAGAATAGATTGGCTGCGGTCAACTTCAGGCATTTTGGCATTTTCGTCCCAATTGGCCTTATGTCGTGCATTGACCCACTTTTCATAGTGGTCAGATGCAGCGATCAGTGCCGCTTCAATCGAATCCCGGTCTTGTTCACCAAGCAGCGACCGATACGCTTGCAATGCCTGGATCAATTGGTCCAGGCCTCGTGTCATCGCCTCAGAGTTATTGAGGAGTTCATCGCGCAGGGCATCTGGGTGAATGTCAAAAAGGGGGCGTGTGAGGGCTGCGAACCCAGGATTAGTGAACCAGCCCATATCCTGCCAGTTTGGATGCTCCATCAAGGTTTGGAATAAAACGACACCGACAAGCCTCGGCAGGCTTTCAGTCATTCCTAGAACTGCATCATGTTCCAGCGGATCGAGAAAGCGCGGTTTGCTGCCCACAATACTTGCAAAGTTAAATGCCAGGTCTACAGCCGCTTTGATGCAATTTGCCGCTGGACTGAGCAGGATGGCACTGTTGTCGAAAAGGTCTTCAGTTGCATTTTGTAAACTGTTGTCATTATCAAACAGGTGCTTGGGGTTCAGGATGGGTGTGATACCAACCAGATGTTGTTCTTCAGAAAGATGCTTTTCCGCATACCGCAATGAAGGCTGCTTCAGCGGTGAAATGTCCAATACAACAGCCCCATCTCGCAAAAATCCGGCGATGAGTTTGAGCGTTTCCTCAACATCTTCGTAGCTGACTGCCAGTACGACGATATCCGCTGTGGAAACTGCTCGGCCCAGGTCATGGTCACTGGTGTCAGTTGCGCCCATTTTCTGGGCTTCTTTTTCGTGGGCATTGTCATAATCGTGGCCAGTGATCGTAAATTGATGTTTGCCACCCTGGCGCTCATAGCGTTTGAGGGCTAATCCGAGTGAGCCTGTAATGCGGTTTAAACCGACGAACGTCACTTTAAGTTGAGCCATGATACCTACCTCATGTCGTTGTCAATGGGATTTGACGCTCATTATGCCACGCGGACGTCAAAAAGCCGTGAATATCTCTTACCTGTTCGAAGAATCAGTTTTCACCATCTGCTTTTTTGAGGCGAGCCAGTAGGCGAATATAGTTTTCGGGGACATCCCCGCAATTATCCAAATGATGAGCATGATGGCCAACCAGGAAAACCACGAGCGGATCGCTGTTGATAGCCTTCAGCATATCAGCACCCCAGGCTGGATGTTGTTCTCTGACCATGAATGGGGCACGCCACCATGTCAGGTCATTTCTGGCGCTTAATCTGGCGAAAAGCGCTGGTGTAAATGATTCAGCCAATACGGAGACGGTCTTCTGCCAGACGGCCAGATGATAACGTGCTTTACCTACATCATGCAGGAGGGCAGCAGCAGCTAATTCCGGTGGCGTTTCAGCGTGCTGGGTCAGGACGGTACGCAGGACGTTTAAACTATGAAGCTGCTCTGCGTGGGCCATTGTCTGGAACAACGCATACTCTTGAGCATTCAGATACTGTCTTGCAAGCGTAGTATCTACGTCGGTGGTAAAAGCAAACAGGGCACGTAAGCCCTGTTTGATACGATACGTGATTGTTGTCATGTGTCGCTAGACGGTCATTCCAAGTAATGTGAACACCAATCGATTGGTCGGCTCGCCGATCAGAATACCAAAGGGACTTGGTACACCTGGTAAAAAGCTAATCAGGAAGAGGAAGAAGAAGATCAACTGCGTCAGTTGTGCCCAACGCTGCCACTGATAAGCGGGTTCCTGCAAAAACCGTGAGAGCGGTGCCATGTTTTGCTGTACCCAGACCGGAACCTGCTTCCGCATCAGGAATTGTCCGGGTAGGATGCCGAGCATCATATGCCAGCCATCCAGCGGGGCCAGCGGCAGTAGATTAAAGAATCCGATCAGGACGTTGTAATACACAGACATTACCAGTACCAGCGCTACAAGATCAATCGGTTGACTGACGTTGCTTGGCCGAATCATCAGGAGATAGGCAAATGTCGGATTAAAGATCAACCGGAGCAGGATAGCACTCACGAGCGCAAGCAAAAAGTTCGAAAGCGGACCTGCGGCTGTCGCCCAGAATGCGCCCCAGCGAGGGTTACGCATGCGATGTGGCTGGAAACGCGCCAAGCCAATCGCCAGGAAACTCATGCCGCCATATTGCATGTACATGAAAATGAACAGCAAAATGACCAGAATCGGGCCAATATCTCCGAACAGCCCGCCCATCAACACAAAAATTGCCAGGTATACGACCCAACCAGCCGGGGCGATGTGTGCGAATGGATTAAGCGTTAGTTTGCCCAGCTCTTTAGGTGTTGGGTCGCCCCACCAATAAGCGACTAAATTGTGGGCAAATTCATGGAATGTCATGCCAGCGAAGAGCACAATCAGGGTGATCGGCAGAATTATCAGAAAGTCAGTAATCAAAGGTCATACTCCAGAACCTCGTAATCAGTCGCAGTATACCATAAATCCGTCCTCGACTATTCCACAACGCAGCCGTTTCTAACCGTGTTTATATATATGGGTCAGTTGATAGCATGTTCAGGGATGCGCCTCTGTTTCTTAACATCGGCCTATCGTATTATGGAACCTAAATGTGTTATTTTTAGCCGACACAAGATTAGTTTTTGTAACCATGGACAGCCTAAACCGCTAGATGACGGAGCTAATGACCTGTGAAACGAGTTTTGTTATTAATGTCTGATACCGGTGGCGGCCATCGCGCTGCTGCTGAGGCCATTCGCGACGCACTCTACAAGAAATACGGTCAAGACAGGGTAACAGCGACCCTGGTCGATATGTTTAAAGCCAGCCGTTTCCCTTACAACTACATGCCGGAGTTTTATCCCTGGATTGTTAGTCACGGAAAAACAACCTATGCACTGGGCTACAGATTGTCGGATACAGCCCGTCGTACCGCTGTTTTATCGCGTTGGATCTACATGATTAATGCACCGCGCTACCGCAAAATAGTCCGGGAAAATCCCGCAGATGTGGTGGTGTCATGCCATAGCATTCTGACGCGACCATCTATGCACATCTATGCGCGCCTCCCTCAGCGCCCACCTTTTTTGACGGTGATTACGGACCTGGTGACAACCCATCATTTCTGGTACGAAGAACGTGCCGACTTCACCTTTGCGCCGACCCAATTTGCATATGATCGCGGTATCGAAATTGGCATGTCAGCCGAGAAGATGCGCGTAGTGGGTCTGCCAGTGCATCCTGATTTTGTCGAATCACTCATCAGCAAAGAAGAAGCGCGTAAACAATTAGGGTGGGATAATGACAAACCAGTCATTCTGATGGTGGCAGGTGGCGATGGTATGGGCACAATTTACGAGACAGCCTGCGCCATTAACCAGAAACAGCTCAATTGCCAGCTAGCCATTGTTTCTGGGCGCAATGAATCGCTGCGCCAGGACCTGCACAATGTTCAGTGGAACCAGCCGACCCACATTTATGGCTTTGTCACCAATATGCCGATCCTGATGGCAGGGGCGGACATGATGATTACCAAAGCAGGTCCGGCGTCTATCACCGAGGCAGCGATTGCGGGCCTTCCTATGATTCTCAATGACCGTATCCCTGGCCAGGAAGATGGCAATATCATTTATGTCGCTGAACATAATGCGGGTGTATATGCTCCCGATCCCGAAATCGTTGC
This sequence comes from Anaerolineaceae bacterium, assembly GCA_020634165.1. GTDB lineage: Bacteria > Chloroflexota > Anaerolineae > Aggregatilineales > Phototrophicaceae > Phototrophicus. The sequence continues at coordinate 27,776 of JACKCF010000007.1, forward strand.
CAGTACTGTCGTTGGGTGGCTGAGTGAAGGCATTGAAGGCCTAAAACGTCGTTCTGGCTTTGCTCGCAAGATTGCCAACCCCAATGCTGCGTTCGATATCGCAGAATCCATTTGGGGTTGGGCACACAAGCAGCCAATCGTGAATCCTCAACCGCACTGGAAGCAGCGTCCCTTAAACTAAGACACTAGCCAAGGTCGATCTGGGTGTAGTGCTCAACGGTTGGGAACGGATCATAGAAGTGATGGAGTAGTGTTTTCCAGCGCTGGTAGTCATCGGACCCACGAAAGCCAATTGTGTGGTCTTCGAGAGTCTGCCACCATACCAGCAGCAGGTACTTGTTGTCGACTTCCAGACATTTCTGTAGTTCATGCCGAACATAACCATTTGTGGAAGCGATTATTTTGCTCGCTTCTTTGAATGCAATTTCAAATGCCTGTGATTGTCCGGGCACAATGTTCAGCATGGCAACTTCAAGGATCATAGTTGTTCTCTTCTGATGTCATAGGTAAGATGGCGCAGATTGTAGCAGGTGTTTGATTGGTTTAGGCATAATGTCTCAGCAACCTATCCAATACGCTGTTGATCTCATCCGTACGGCGAGAAACATCGTCATTCTGACGGGTGCTGGCGTCAGCAAAGAATCCGGTGTGCCCACTTTCAGGGAGGCGATGCACGGCTTGTGGGCCAAATATGATCCTCAGCAGTTAGCAACACCCTATGCCTTCCGTGCAAATCCACAGCTCGTATGGGATTGGTATGAGTGGCGGCGCGGGCTTGTTCGTGAAGCGCAGCCCAACGCGGGTCATATCGCCTTGGCACATCTTGAGCATTTGCACTCTGGAAACGTCCTGACAATCACACAGAACGTTGATGACCTGCATGAGCGTGCTGGAACCCGCAGTATCATCCATCTACACGGTAATATTGCCCAAAATAAGTGCTTTGAGGCTTGCCAGGGTGAACCGACCCAGATTGATACGATTGATCTTGATGACGATGGTCGGCCTCCCCATTGCCCACACTGCGGCGGTTTAGTTCGCCCGGATGTGGTTTGGTTCGGAGAATCACTGCCTGTGCAAGCGATCAATCAGGCGATTGAGGCCAGCCAGTTTTGTGATGTGATGCTTGTCGTTGGCACATCCGGCTTAGTGAACCCGGCGGCCCAACTGCCGAAGCTTGCTGCCCAGAATGGCGCGACAGTCATCGAGATAAATCCTGATACGACGCCCATTACGCCGATTGCGAAGGTCAAATTGAATGGCACGTCTGGCGATTTGTTACCGCAAATGATAGCGGTTCTGGAGGCTTGATGCGACGCTTCTTATGGGGTGTCATCTGTATTTGTGCTTGTTTGCTCACGATAGGTGTGGCGCTCGCGGATAGTGATGGTACATGGGATGTGTTCCTGGAACGAGGAACATCCGATGGGGCTGATAGCCTGATCTTCGTGGATGTACTCACGGGAGAAACTCATGAGATGGTCACACATGGCGAGCGCTATACACGGCTTCGCAACGGTATTCTTTATTACGATTCCAGTCAGCAGGCGGTCCTATTTGCCCAACCGGATCAGGCCGAACCACAAGCTCATCCTTACATTCACATGGACCCAGACGCTCGCCGCATCGACTGGACGACATCGGATGATAAGCGCCAGATTGCCTGGACATTGACTTATGGCCCACCAGAAGCCATCACAACAGTAACACATGTGTTGTCGGCAGATGGTACGGGACCACATGAGGTACTTTCTGATGGACCTCAGATTGGCGTGCGTGTTCTGCCAATTACTTTTTCTGACGATGGTAATCGTTTGTTCGTGGATATGTATCCAGATGGCCTTGAGCGTTATGTGGCATACTCACAATATGCGGGTTTGCATCAGTTAGATTTGGAAACAGGCGAGTTGACACCCTTGCCAGGGGAACCTGGCTGTTTTTGCGGGGCTGGAATCCGAGGCAATAGTTTTGTGCGCCTTAGCCTGAACAGTGATCCATCTGCATTTGATGTGCGCTACTACAACCTGGCCAGCGACCGCGCTGTAACCATTCCTGCGCAGGGATTCAACAACTTCACCCAAGCCGGTGATGTCCTGCTGACTTCAGACGGGCTACAGGCAGTATATGCGCTATCAGACGTATCCGATTTTGGGACAGCCCAGCAGTCGATCCGAACTGTGTTCATGCTGGTTGATCTGCGTGCCATGCGTCAGCGTCCACTCACAGAACCCATTACGACCTATGTACATCCGTTACAATGGACCGAAGACAACAGCGCAATCTTGTTCACCAGCACACAGAACAACGGGACCTGGAAGGTCAGCCTGGAAACTGGACAGCTCCAAAAAGTTGCGGAAGCCGCATTCTTGGGTAGCATTCAAGAGTAGCTGAATAAATGTCCGAACCTTACTTGTCGGTAGATAGGTCGGATGTAGAATGTAATTTATACGTATATAGGTCAGATGGTGATAATGCCCGCAAACGACGAACTGAAAGCGCTGCAAGAGAAGTATCGTAAAATTGCACCGCTTCTGGAAGCCGAATACGGACGCAAGACATTTAAACCGCATGATGGGATGGATGAATTGGTCAGTTGTATCCTCAGCCAGAGTACAACCGACGCCAATCGTGACCGGGGTTTCGATGCGCTAAAAGCGAAGTATCCGAGTTGGAAGTCTGTGCGCAGCGCGCCAGAAGAGGAACTGATTGATACCATTCGGCCCGCAGGGCTGGCTAATTCCAAAGGCCCACGCATTCAGGCTGCTCTGGCGCAGATTTACGACGAGCGTGGTGAATACAATATCGATTTCCTCGAAGATATGCCTGTTGACGATGCAAAAGAGTGGTTGAAAGCGCTGCCAGGTGTTGGTCCAAAGACAGCCGCTATTGTACTTTGTTTTGGCTATGGCAGGCCAGCTTTCCCGGTAGATACGCATATCCATCGTGTTGGCAAGCGCATTGGCTTTTTGCCGAATAACATCAGTGCGGATAATGCCCATCCACTGATGGAAGCTATCGTCCCGCCGGAAGAATATTACCCGTTTCATTTGCAGATGATTTATCATGGACGTGCCATCTGCAAAGCGCGTAACCCGCTTTGCGAAAAGTGCCCCATTTCACAGTATTGTGACTATTACGTCGAAGAAGTCCTAGAAAGCTAGTATGGATGTCGCAAATCAGTGAGAGTGAAATCAAGAATGTTCGGCGCATCATTCGCCTCCTGGATGCCCGCCTGCGTAAGCATATCGACGCGGATTATCTTCAGGATTTGCTTAAGCAGATTTCCAGCACAACAGAACTGTTAATCGCGAACCAGAGCGCACTACCAGAACGTTCTCGACTCGACTCGCTCTACGATGTGACCAAAATGATTGGTACCTCTTTGGACCTCGATATCGTTTTACAGCAGGTGATGGATGCCTGCATCCGGTTGACGGGGGCTGAACGCGGTTTCTTGATGTTGCTCAACGATGATGGCCAGCCTGAAATCAAGGTGGCCCGTCAATTTGACCAGACGAATCTTACATCAGACGAGGTGCAGTACAGCAGTACGATTGTCAACTATGCAATTGACCACAGCGAGGGAGTGCTGACCAGTAATGCGTCAGAGGACCCCCGCTTTTCGGGTCAATCCAGTATCGTCAACCTGTCGCTCCGCAGCATTATGGCTTTCCCGTTAATGGCCCGTGGAATCGTGCTTGGCGCTGTCTATGTTGAAAATCAACTGTCAGCCGGTTTATTCAGTCGGGATGACCTCAATTTTCTGGGGACAATCGCCGGACAGGCCGCTGTTGCCATTGACAATGCCAAACTGTTTTCAGAGACGGATGCCGAGTTGACACATCGTGTCGAGCAACTGCGTGACCTGCGTCGTATTGACCAGAAACTGAGCGGCATTGTCGAATTTGAAGAAGTTGCGATGACCCTGATGGAAACTGCCTGTCGGTTGGCGAGTGTCTCCCAGGCATATATGGGGCAGACTGTCTCCGAAGGTGGTTCTATCCGCCTCATTCTCAGTTATCGAACCGATGGCAAGGTCGAAACCCAAGACGATTCCAGTCCAACTCCCATCAATCTGAGTACCACCTATCCAGAACTGAAGGATGCCTGGGCAAGCGGCAAAGACAGCGTCCTTGCCGATGCCGAAGGGAACCAACTGCTGTGTGTACCGCTTTTACGCGATGGCAAAACCTTTGCCGTTATCGTCCTGATAGGTAATAAGGAAACAGCCTTCACCGATGACCAGCGCGATATGTTGGTGCGTTTGGCTGCTCGTGCAGCTATCACGCTGGAGAATGCGCGTCTCTATGCCGCAGTTAAAGCTGCTGATCGGTCGAAGAGTGAATTTGTGGGCATCGTTGCTCATGATCTCAAATCCCCGATGAGTAGTGTACGTGGTTATGCTGAACTTCTGCACCTCCGCCGCAATGACATTGATGCCGAATCGATTGACCGTTATTCGCAGCGTATTCTGAGTACAGTCGATCATATGACCGCATTGGTGTCCGATCTCTCGGATATCAGCCGTATTGAAAGTGGCTCGTTCTACATAGAACCAGAAGCGGTCAATGTCTATGACCTCGTTGAAACTGTTCAGAACACAGTAATGCCAGAAATCCGCGCACGTGAGCATGAATGGATTACAGACCTTGGTGAGAACATGCCTAAAATCCAGGCTGATTTTTATCGGCTGGTACAGATATTAAGTAACCTGATCAGCAACGCCTATAAATACACCCCTAATGGTGGCAAGATCACTTTGAAGGTTCATGAAGAAGGGGGGCGAATACAGTTTGCTGTCGAGGATACAGGTATCGGCATGAATGAGGATCAATTGGCCAACCTGGGCAAACGGTTCTGGCGGTCGGATGATGACTATACTCGTTCACAACCCGGCACTGGGCTGGGCCTGGCCATTACGCAATCCATCATCCTACAGATGGGGGATCGCCTTCGTGTCACCAGCGAGCCAGGTAAAGGAACGTGTTTTAGTTTTTCATTGCCAGTGAGTATATCCGGCTCCCGACCTTAGCATTTCGTCTACTAAATTCTTGATGCATCACCCACAAAAGCAGAAAATAGCCACTTGCGCTTGGATTTGGGCTGGATCTCAATGTCACATCCTCCTGATTTGATTACAATGGTCACATAGCCGACCTGTCATAAAGGGGACTTTTATGTCCGAGCAAAATGCGCTGGCACAGGCGCGCGCTGCATTAGAGGATCTACTAGAAGCTGCTCGTTCTGGGCAGATTATCCCGATTCGCTTGCCCGGTCAGATTGAAGCCATCGCAGAACAACTCGCCGCAGCTCAGGAACAACATCAGAATGCATTGGCAGAAGCCGCTCGCAAAGCCTCTGTCCCTGGCGACATGGGGGCTTACATGGAAGAAGAGGCTTATTTTGTCGGCCATGCTGTCCATGAGTTGCGCACCCCGATGACGAGTATTCGCGGTTATACCGATATGCTTGGCAGCATGGGCGAACTTAATGATATGCAGAAGCAATTCCTCGGCGTTGTCAAAACGAACGTAAAACGCATGGAAGGGCTTCTGGCAGACGTCAGCTACATGAACAAAATCCGCAAGGATACGCTCAAAATCGACGAAAAGATGGACCTGTTCAAGAATATCGCGTTACGGGTGGAAAAAGCCATGCAGCCCGTTGCAGAAGAACTCAACCGTAAACTTGTGTTTGAGATTCCTGATGGCTTGCCGCTTCTAACGACCGATGGCGACATGCTGGCGCTGGCAATCAACAAACTTGTAGAAAATGGCCTGCGCTACAGTGACGATGAAACGGACACGGTGACAGTCAAAGGGGCTGCTGAAGGCAATACCCTTGTAATAACGGTTGAAGATAGCGGTATCGGCATGGCAGAAGAAGAGTTAGCGCATCTTGGCGAAATCTATTTCCGAGCAGAAAATGACCATGTTCGGCAGTTTAAAGGCAGCGGCTTAGGTATTCCGATTGTATATGGCCTGATTGAGAAACTCGGTGGTTCAATTGCTGTTGAGAGCACTGAGGGCGAAGGTACGAAGTTCACAATCAAATTGGCTGGCATGTCGTGATATAACCCTGTGAACTGCCAGCCTTCATAAGGGCTATTCGCTACCTATGAATTGGGTGTGAATATAGCAGGTATCTTTATCGTGATTTTTACTTTACAGACATATACTTTCATGATAAAGTGCTGCGAAAACGCATACTTGGACCAACACAGCGCAGGCTGTGTTTTTTATCATCCAGTTTGCGTGGAATAAATAGCAATAATTGATGTAGCAATCATCACCGAACCGATATTTGGATCAGGTGCAGATTAAGGAGTACGCCAATGGTGGAAAAAGTTGAATATTTAACCCCCGAGGGTAAGGCTTCCTTAGAGAAGAAGCTGGAATACTTGATAAATGTACGTCGCCCGGAAGTTGCCGAGCGGCTAAAATTGGCGCTGGAAGATGGCGGCGAACTCATCGAAAACAACCAGTACGAGGAAGCTAAGAATGAACAGGCTTTCGTCGAGGCTGAAATTACGCGCGCATCCCAGATTTTGCGCAATGCAATCATCATCACCGATACAGGTGCGACGGATACTGTCCAGATTGGTTGCACTGTGACGGTCATGGAGCGCGGTACCAAAGAGACTGAAGATTACCGTCTGGTAGGCCCTGCTGAGGCCAACCCAAGCCAGGGTAAAATCTCGATTGAAAGCCCGCTTGGGCAGGCGCTGGTAGGCCAGAAGGTTGGTGACAAAGTCACCATCAGTGCCCCGGATGGTGACATCACCTTTGTGATTAAGTCCATCAGCTAAACTAACATCGTTCCGAACTTGTCGAGGGCACACTCGGATGAGTGTGCCCTTTGATTTTATGGGTATCTCTACTACCATACAGCCATGTTTTTACATGATGTAGGCCTAATCGGACCTGCATCTTTCTTGTCAGTTCCAACCGGAGAAACAACCTCTTATGTGGCAGCCGAACAAGCTGGAGCAAGAACGTCTTGATAAAGCTGAACGCCTGCGTGAGCGTGGCGTCGATCTATACCCACGCCGTGTTAAGCGGTCGCATAGCCTTGATGCAGCGATCCAGGCGGCAGAAGCGGTCTCCAACGGCCTTGACGAGGAAGCGGCAGAAGCCGCACTTGCGGCTATCACCGTGGCGGTTACAGGACGAATCCGCCGCCTGAACGTCAAAGGTGGTGTTAGCTTTATGCACATCGAGGACGAAACCGGACGTTTGCAATTGTTCCTCCGCCGAGATGATATGCTGGAAGAACAGTACGCACTTGTAAAAGAAAAATTGGTTGAAGTCGATGATTTCGTCCAGGCAACAGGCCACATGATGCGCACCCGTGCTGGCGAACTGAGCGTCAAAGTCTCCGAATTCATGCTTCTGGCAAAGGCCATCAGCCCGCTGCCAGTGATTAAGCAGCAGGTTAGCGATGACGGTACCGTTGTCGAATATGGCGAGTTTTCCGATGTCGAGATGCGCTATCGTCAGCGTTATGCTGACCTGGCGGTAAATCACACCGTGCGCGAGGTCTTCCGCAAACGTAGCCTGACCTTGCTTGCCATGCGTGAATTTATGGATGCTGAGGGTTTTCTTGAGGTTGAGACGCCCATTCTACAGCCGATCTACGGCGGTGCGGCGGCGCGTCCTTTTACTACACATCACAACCAATTAGGCGAAGACCTCTTCTTGCGCATCAGTTTTGAACTGTATCTGAAACGTCTCCTTGTGGGCGGGTTAGATGCAGTCTACGAAATTGGTCGTGACTTCCGTAACGAAGGCGTCAGTTGGAAGCACAACCCTGAATTCACCATGATGGAATTCTACAAAGCCTATATTGATTATCATGGTGTGATGGACATTACCGAGCGCATGTTTGCCCACATTGCTGAAAGAGTAACAGGGAGTACAACCGTTACTTTCCAGGGGCATGAGATCAGTCTGGCACCGCCCTGGCGTCGCATGACAATCCGTGAGGCAGTCAAGGAAGTCCTGGGCATTGACTACATGGATTATCCTGATGCCGAGTCGCTGGCTGTCTGGATGCAGGATAACCTGGGTGCCAAGCTCAAGCCTGGTGAACCTTGGGGCCGTCTGGTGGTCGAGCATTTGCTCGGCGATCATGTTGAAAAAGAACTCATCCAGCCGACTTTCATCACGGAATATCCGCGTGATGTCTCGCCATTTGCAAAAGATGCTGGCGATAATATTCATGTTGAGCGTTTTGAGTTCTTCATTGCAGGCATGGAAATGGGCAATGCCTTCACCGAACTGAATGATCCTATCATTCAGCAACAGCGCTTTGAGTTTATGGCCGCACTGTATCGTGAAGGTGATGACGACGAAACGCCGCTCGATGAAGACTATCTGCGCGCTATGCGCTATGGCATGCCGCCCAATGGGGGCTTTGGCATGGGCGTGGATCGTCTGGTGATGCTGCTGACCGACCAGCGCTCGATTCGGGATGTGTTGTTGTTTCCGCATATGCGTCGGCTGGGCGATGACACTTAACCCCGCATATTCATTGTGGGGATGTAGAGCTGGCGGTATACTCCAAAGTAAGTATTGATGACCCACTCTGGGATGGGCCATGGCGGAAGTCTTAGACCTCGAACTCGTATTAGATTCATTAGGCCATGCCGTCTTGATCTTTGGATCAGACGGTCGCTTGGTGCTGCATAATCGCGCTGCCGGGACGTTACTGGGTAATGATCTGCGCGTCATCCGCAATGAAGGCTGGCCTCTGGCAGAAGCATTGTTTGATACCGGCATCAACGACGATGAAGATAAACTGGCATCCGTCCGTAAACGTATGCTGCAGGCAGCGGAGCCGCAGCGGTTCCACATCTTCCGTTCTGGCGAATATATCCCCTGTTGGGCATCCAGCATTGTTGGCTCTGGCGGTGTGATCTATACCATGCTGACTCTCGATGTGACCGATTGGGCAGTCGTCGGCCAGGTACTGGGGCGGTTCCGTGATGAAATGCGTGATGCGGTTCGCACAACCATCGGCCATGTGGACCTGATTCAAAAGACGCTGCAAAGCCATGTAGAAGATGGTGATGCTGCCGAAGCGCGTATTGCACGTCGCATTGGTGGCTTTACCCGCTTAATTGCCAATCATATGAGCCGCGCCAACCGCTTCATGATGTTATTGGAACGGTTAGAAGCACTGCGTACAGGTGAAATCCGCGAGATCATCCGCCAGGAACGCCGTAAGATCGACATTGTCGATTTTATGGAAGACTTCATGGAAGAGCTTTATGAAGTTGACCTGCTTGATCCTGAAACTGAGAATCAGGCTGATTATATGACTCGTATTGAGCTTGAGCTGCCTGATGAACTGGAAATAAGGGGCGTACCGCGCTATCTTCGTTATGCCTTGCAGGAGCTTTTGCGCAATGCTATCATGTACAGCCTGAGAGGGACGCCTATTCGTGTTCGCATTCAGGGTCGCCAGACTACAGCCCAGATCGAAATCATCGATGAGGGCTATGGCATCCGCGAGCAGGAGTGGCGGCGCGTATTTACGGCATTTGAACGCGCTCGTCAGCCACAAATCATCAGCGAATTTGGCTATGGATTGTGCCTGCACCTGTGTAAGCAAGAGATTGAAGCAATGAACGGTCAGTTGTGGTTTAGCACAGAAGAGAATGTAGGGACCACCTTCTGCATTAATTTGCCGCTGTGGTCATCCTCTTCTAGTTCCAATAAAGACGCTTAAACCGCACCCGACCCTGGATGAGGAAAATTTTCACGCCTCCCCTGATTGGTCAGGGTGGGGCGTTTTTATTTGCTCGCCGTTCGATAGCAATAGAGTAAAATAGGCAGGCATCAGCATAGCTGATAAAAGTAGAAAGCAAAGCAAATGGATGCGTTGACTCCCGAATTATTTGATACGCTCATCATAGCCAATATTATCGTTGCCCTGGCTCTGGCTGGTGTGCGTTTCTACATTGATATGCGCCGTCCCATTGGTCGATCTCGAAGTATTCAGCCTGTTGACGCAAGCCATGACGAAGAAACGAATCACTGATTCTGACTAAAAACTTACTCTACTGACGAAACAGGAGACACAGACACATGCTGGATATTGCCCTCATACGTAAGGACCCGGAATGGGTCAAGCAGCAGATGCGAAACCTCGTTGATGAGGCCGCTGTTGCACGTGTAGATGAAATCGTCCGTCTGGACGAAGTGCGGCGTGAACTGATTCAGCAGCGCGATAATTTACAGGCTAGCCGTAACAAACTCAATAAAGGATTTGGTCAGTTACGCGGTGGAAAAGGGTTGGCTGACGCAGTTGTCATTGGGCGTGCCATCGCTGCTAAAGATGCTGTCGAAGCGGGTAATTACGACCAGGCGGAGGCAATTGTCAGCGGCCAGCAGGACGGTGATCTGCCTCAGTCAGGCACCAGCAAGGATGATGTTCTTAACAACCTGATGGATGCCTTACGCGGAATGGGAAACCGTCATAGCGATCTCGACAATGAGGTCAAAGAGGTTGATGCCCAACTTGAAGAGAATATGCTTTGGTTGCCCAACGTGCCGCATGAAAGCGTCAAAGTCGGCTTGAGCGATGAAGAAAATACCATCTATCCGCCGGAAGGACTCCTCCCAGAGTTTGATTTTGAACCACTGCCGCATTGGGACCTGGGACCTCAACTGGGCATTCTCGATTTTGAGGCAGGTGTTAAGTTGGCAGGATCGCGCTTTTACGTCCTCAAAGGATGGGGCGCACGCCTGCAACGCGCACTGATTAGCCTTTACCTGGATATGGCTCGTGAAAAGGGCTTCACGGAGCTGTACGTCCCCTATATGGTCAAAGAAGACATGCTGTATGGTGCCGCACAGTTTCCAAAATTCCGTGATGTCGTCTATCTGGATGCTGACGCGGAATTATACTTCCTGCCGACAGCAGAGGTGGCGATTACCAACCTGCACCGTGATGAAATCCTGAACGAAGCCGATCTGCCACTCTATTATGTCGCGCATACGCCCTGCTTCCGTCGAGAAAAAGCCGCAGCCGGACGCGATACACGTGGTATCAAGCGCGGCCACCAGTTTGAAAAAGTCGAGATGTACAAGTTCACAACGCCTGAAACCAGCTATGCTGAATTGGAATCGCTGACTGAAGCAGCGATGGATATTGCGCGCCGCCTTGAACTGCCGGTTCGCCGTTTGGAGCAGGTGACAGGTGATCTTGGCTTCAGTGCTGCCAAGAAATACGATGTCGAAGTCTGGGCGGCAGGTTGCCAGGAATGGCTGGAAGTCAGCTCATGCAGCAATACGGAAGCATTCCAGGCGCGTCGTGCCCGTATTCGTTACTATCCTGAAGGCGAGAAGAAGACGCAATTCGTCCATACACTGAATGGATCGGGCTTGGCGGTGCCGCGTGTGTTGATCGCGATTCTTGAGAACAATCAGCAGGCGGATGGCAGCGTCATCATACCAAAAGCATTACGTCCCTATCTTGGTGGCGATGAGCGCATACCGGCTCAATCGTAGTCCCTGAGGTAATAAACAGGCAGGCGCATCCATTTGGACGCGCCTGTTTTCATATCTCATTTGTGTGTGATAGTCGCCGACGCGCGCGCTTCTTTAACTCATCGACAAAGTACTCATAGCGATAAAATCGCTTGAGTTCACGTACTTCTCGGTCGGTAATTGTGCCAACTGCTTCAGCCTCAATCAGATAGACCACGCGCTGCAAGGTTTCATCTGAGTGATGGAACCGGATGATCTCGTACAGCGTAGGCCCAGACGTCACGAAAGCGACCATTTCATCACAGGCTGACGGCATCGACTAGCCTCTACAGGTAAATAGCCATGCTTCATCTAAGCATAAATGAGATGTGTCAGCAAGAATTTCTCGATGGTCTCGTACTGATGAATGACGTTTTTGGGCTGCCTGAAGCCGTGACCTTCTCCCTCATAAACATGGTAATCGAGCGTAGTGCCATTACGACGCAATGTAGCGACGATGCTATCCGATTGCGATTTGGGTACGACTGGATCTTCGCTTCCCTGGAAGATCACCAGTGCATCTTTTATCTTGTCTGCATGGAACAGCGGCGACCGTTCGCGATATAGCTCGGCAGATTCAGGCAGCGGACCCAGCAGCCAGTCATTATAGCTGGCTTCAAACTTATGGGTATCCATTGCCAGACTGAACTGATTGGTCACACCATACATGCAAATGCCCGCTTTAAAAAATCCTGGCTCATCAATGAGGGCTTGCAAAACTGTGAAACCGCCCGCACTGCCACCCATGATCGCCGCACGATTTCCATCAATCAGATTTTCGTGTGTCAGGTGCTTCACAGCATCAACGGCATCCTGCACATCATAAATTCCCCAATTTCCCTGATGCATATTCATGTAGTCTTTGCCGTAGCCTGTACTACCCCGATGATTCACCTGGAGCACAGCATAACCCCGTGTAGCAAAGAACTGGGCATCATTGTCGTAGGCAGCTAGCCGTTGCGATGTTGGTCCCCCGTGAATGAGGACAACAATGGGCGGCAATCCAGGTGATTCGTAATCGCCAATCGGGGGACTGAATATGCCATGAGCCATTTGCCCATCACGAGTTGGCCACTTGATTGGCTCACACTCAGATAGTGCCGAAGGTGCAATGCGCTCACTGGTGGCATAATGCACAATGTCAACTGTATTGTCCGGGCTGATAGAAATAATCCGCCCAGGAATCGTTGACGAGGAAACCATCACGGCCATAGTGCCATCGGGTGCGAGGGCCGGTTGGCTTAAATGCGTATAATCTTCAAGCGGAACCTGAGTTGCAGTGCCCTGGCCAAGATCGTAGCGCCAGAGTGTACAAATGCCCTCCGCGTGGCGTATAAAGACAATACTGTTGCTATCTGCCGACCAAGTAAACGTACGCAGTCCCTGTATCCATGCAGGGGTGCCGTGTTCGTAGTTGCTATCTGTGAGCTGCTTGTGTTGGTCATTGACCGGATCATAAAGATAGAGCTGACCAAATCCGCCTTCATCACTGATATAGGCCAGATAGCGCCCGTTGGGGGAGAATGTTGGCTGGAAAATGGCGGTTGTTTCATCACCTGCGACTGTGCGTGAGTTGGTCACGTGTGGCATGGTTTCTGTGCCATCGAGCGTCAACAAGCGTAGCTCAGTCCCGTTCCAGGGCATATTGGGTGCATTCCAGGCTACATAAGCCAGATATTTACCATGCGGGTGCCACGATGGCTGCATGACAAAGTCATCACCGCTGGCGAGCTTCTGTGGCCAACCGTCACCCTTCGCATCGACGACCGCCAACACATCCTGATTTTCATAGGTATGCACATAGACCAGCCATTTGCCATCGTAGGAAAGTGTTGGAGCGGCAACACCACCATATTTAGGTGTCAGAGCTTTAGGTGTGCCATGGTCGATGCCCATCCTGTACAGTCTGCCGTTAGAGCAAAAATAGACATTGCCCTCACTCACACAAAAATCCCCGCCGCCGTACCCAACACCGCCACCGACCTTCATGTCAGCACCAGTGAGATCGCGAGCAGGTAAGTCACCGATCTTTGCAGCGAGGCGCGTTTGGCCATCACGCCGCTCCGACCACACCAGCGTATGGCCTCGTGTATCCCACTGCACATCGTTCAATCGGGTATTGTAAGCCATGTCCTGGGCACTGATCGGACTGGGCCAGGTTCCGTAAGGGTGGGTTGTCATAATTGGCAGACTTTCTTTATTAGGTCTGGTAAAGAGGTTTAGCAACCTATCGTACGATTTTATCGGTCATTAGGAGGAAGCAAAAGGCCCCATACAAAATCGTATGAGGCCGAATAGTACAGTTTGTTGTCTGTATCAGGTGGATTGTGTTATCTGTTCGATATACTCTTTGGCGATACGGCCGATTTCACTTTCTGGCTCAAATTCATACGAGATGATTTCAACGACGGTTCCCTCATCTGCCCAGTTGAACAGGAACTCGGAATTCCCTGAGGCTGACATCACACAACCATAGGTATTTCGCGCCCCAATCGAGCCATCTCCCAGTAGCCCACCACTCGGCAGATGAACAACCCCATGGAAGCCGTTGGTCAGGTTCTCGGCAACTTCGTATATGCCCATGAAATATTCCATCGTCCACTGGCCACAGACGCCGTTTGCACCACATAGATATGAACTACTACCCGTCGCGTTGCGCACATGGCTCAACACCTGGAAAATGCCCGGAATCGTTGGGTCAGAGGGCAAACCGATAGAGATTTGCCAGTCAAAAACAATCTCGCCATTTTCAAAACCTACCAGCCAGCGCCGTTCCAGATCGACCACAATGCGTTTGTTGACAATAGGTTCTTCCGGCAGCATCGCATCGCGCGAAGGGATTGTAACCACATCGCCGATGCTCAGAATATTCATATCGATATCGGGATTGGCCTGTTCGATGAGCAGGAAGGGCAGGCCGTGTTGGCGACCAATGCTGTGGCCGGTATCACCAGCCTCAATGATATATTCATGCGGCAAATAGCGGATACGCACATCGGCTTCGTTTTCAGTGTTCGCGAAGGCCATTTGCACAGCTTCACGTGCTTCATCAATCCTCAAATAACGCGGCTGGTCGCCTGTATTTAATTCGTTGTTGACGAGCGTAATAAGGTCACGGAATCGATCCTCGCGTACCGCGAGACCGGCTGGACCAACTGCAATCAGTTGGGTCAGGAATTCCTGGCTGGTTCCCCATTGTTTGTACTCATCAATGAACGGGTCGTATCCGTTCAAAATCAACCCGCGCGTAATTAAACGGTAGGCTGTGTCCACATAAGCACTGCCATCAATTGCCGCCGGTGGGGTGGAAGATAATTGCAGGTCAAGTTTGCCACTCTGATACACAGCCAGTGGGTCAAACCGTAGCAACTCTAATGTGCCGGTGACGTCAAGTTCGCGGCTTGGTGCCCCATCAACACTGATAAGTCGATCATTGTCCCAGGCAAAACCGGCATCATAAGGAGGCACATAAACGGCATCGACTTGTCCGAGTAAGTATGCCTGAGTCACACCAGCATCAATGTTGATTATCGGTTCAACGGCTACGCCGAAAGGAATCCCTGCCAAGCCCTGGTCTTTTGCTTCTTCGACCATTTGCGTGGCATCCAGCGTCATGCCGATGTCAGACGGTTTTACGCGCGCAAAGACGTCATTGTCTAGATGAATTTCAATTTCGGTTGTATCCCATGCTTCTTGCAAGGAAGCCTGAGCGCCTTCAAGCGTATTGCCACCCAGCGGAACGCCCAGCGCCCACACATTTGGTGGAATCTGGCCCGTAAATAACGATGCCAGCCACACAACTCCCAGGATACCCACGACAACTAGCGGCACCAGCTTGAGGAAGGGACTGCGGTTGACAAGATGCCAGACTGTATCTCGGAAGTACGTCAATCCACGCTGCAAAGGTTGTAAATTGATCTGCCTGACCGGAATACTCTTTGGAATGCGCTCCGTAATCGATGGTGCCTCAGGCGCTTGCACAACGGCATGCTCGTGTGCTTCTTGCCGTTGGCGACGTTTTTCACGACGCTCGCGTGCGCGGCTCACTCGCTTACGGGGTGGCGTTGAATAGTCACTGCTCATAGTCAGTACCTGAAAGAACTGTTCGGCTAACAATAGATATGATTGTGACCATTATGCACGGATGCGGCTGGTCTGCCAGCCTTTTGGCAAACGCTATACTATCTGGCCGACATATACTATTATACACCTTCGCCAAAGGCATCCCAAAGATCACTTGACACATCGTGTTTCAATGTAAGGATTGTGTAGGAACTGTGCAAGGTTCGTGCATAGGATAAGGTCTACGATGCTGTGTGTGGTTTGTTGCTCCAAGGCAGCGAATTGTTTATTATCCGCAGAAGTAGACACCGAAACAAAATCTTGAGGCCATATTCAGGTAGACAACATGACGAAAAACTGGCCGCAGAATCCAAAAATCTACGAAATCAACACTTGGGTTTGGCTGACATCGCTAAGCAACAAATATAACAAGAAGATCACGCTGGCCACAGTTCCCAAGCGTGAATTGGCCGCTTTGGCGGAATTGGGTATTGATGCGATTTGGCTTATGGGCATCTGGCATCGTGGACCAGCGACGCGCGCAAGTGCGCTCAACTACATCCATGAATATCGTGGTGCACTGTCTGATATTCAGAAAAAAGACGTGGTTGGTTCGGCCTATGCAATCCACGATTATGTAGTTGATCCAGGGTTGGGTGGTCGCGATGGCTTGGCCAAGCTGCGGGCCAAGCTCCAACAACTGAACTTGCGCCTCATTCTCGACTTCGTGCCAAACCACGTCGCGACAGATCACGCTTGGCTGGTTGAACGTCCCGATTATTTTATTCAGGGTACAGCAGAACTGCTTGAAGCCGATCCAGGCAACTTTTTTGCTGTAGAAACGCCTTACGGAAGTCGTGAGATTATCGCTCATGGACGTGATCCATACTTCCCTGGCTGGATCGATACATCTCAACTGAATGCCTTTAGCCCTGGCTACCGAGAGGCAACGATTACCACCCTCAAGGACATGGCAGAACAGTGTGATGGTGTTCGCTGTGATATGGCCATGCTCATGATGAACGAGATATTCTCAGGGACCTGGGGATGGCTCGGTTACAGCGCCCCTAAGGAAGATTTTTGGCCATATGTCATTCCAAAAGTCCTTCGTAAATATCCTGATTTTCTGTTCATTGCGGAAACATACTGGGGCATGGATTACGCCTTGCACCTCGAAGGGTTCGATTATACCTACGACAAAACGCTCTATGATCGCCTTGTAACATCTGATGTGCGCGGTATTTATGCGCACTTGGCAGCAAATATTGAATTCCTGAAGAAGAACGTCCGCTTTATCGAAAATCACGATGAACCCAGGGCCGCATCGGAATTTGGTGTTGAACGCAGCCGTCCGGCAGCGACAATGGTATGTACCTTGCCCGGGGCGACATTGCTTCATCAGGGGCAATTCACAGGCCGACGCATTAAATTGCCTGTACAGATAAGTCGCCAGCCGGATGAGTCAGAAGACATGGAATTAAACGCATTTTATGAGGTGCTGGTCAAGGAATCCACGACAGCGATTTATCGTACTGGACAATGGGGCATGTTCCAATGTTCGCCGGTTGGTAATAATGGCGGTGGTGGATTTGAACATGTGGTGGCCTATGGTTGGTGCCTCGGCGATGACTATCGCTTGATTGTGCTGAATCTCTCCGGCGAATCTGTTTCTGCTATGATTGAGATGGACTACTGGCAGGAAATCCTGTCGCCACATCGTTGGCAGGCGACTGATGTTCTGAACGGCGTTTCAATCAATTTCAATGGCGATGAAGTAGGTGAACTGGGCCTGCCCATTGAAATGGAAGGTTACGACGCCTTTATCTTCCGCCTGGTACCCGTCGGCACCGCAGCGAAGCGTAAACAGCGTAAACGCCAGACCGCATGACGATTCCGCACACAAACATTGGCTGGCGGATGTTCTTGCTTGCCAGCGGCGCATCACTTTTTATCTGGCTGATGCTTGAGGATACGCAGTTGCTACCGCTTTTGATGCTGTGTCTGTTAGCTGCCGTTTTGTTCCTCCTTAATCCGGTACTGCGCCGCTTTGCGGGTATAAAAACCTCACCGATACTGTTTCTTGCGTCTGCTACCATGCTTGGTGGTCTGATAGGCGCTGGAACAGCACTTCTTGCGGCGCTCATGATGTTCTTGAAAACGGCATGGCACAGCCACATATTCCCGGATTACCCTGTGCCTATGATGATTGCCATGCTGGAACGCTTGCCAATATGGGCGCTTGTTGGTCTGGCGCTTGGTGCCAGTTTTGGCCTATTCAGTCACGCGATCTATGGCGTATCCGGTGCAAGAACATAATCGCCATTTTCTAAGCGCACCAACGCCACAACCTTAGCTACAGCGTCCAGATTAATATCGCCATACACATGCGGAAATTGATCAACATTAGAAACGGTTCCACTATCGATTGTTGGGTGCGCTGGGTCTTCCCATCTGAGTTCGTTCGTGAGTTTGTTCTCATCAATGCACAGCAGTACTAAATCGTCGATGTCTCTATAAAAACTATTGGCGACAGGTTCCACCTGATGTTTCGCTGAACAGTGTATAAAACCGTCTGTCTTCAGTGATTCCGCCGAGTACCGCCCTTCGCGTTTTGCCTGCTGCCACGCTGTACCTGTTGTGATATGGTAGATCATGTTTCATCTCCTGAATGGCGCCAATCGTCGGCCAACATAGCATACACAAGCGAATCCACAAAGTGGCCATGAATGCGATGTGTTTGCCGCTTTATGCCTTCCAAAGTGAAGCCAAGTGTCTCTGGAATATGTCGCTGAGTTTCATAAGGCGGGCAAGCGATCTCGACGCGCGCAAGGTCATCTTCGGAAAAAGCATAGTCGGCGGCTGCGCGAACTGCTCTCACGATGACTTCTGGGTCAGTATCTGCCACAGACCAGTAGGACAGATTCACCGATTTTGCGCGACGATCAATATCATAGCGCAGAACACCAACAAGCCAGCCTTTGTGCCAGATGCCAGCCGAAAAACCTTTTTCATCAACATACTTTTCAAGTGAGATTTCAATCCAGTAGCGGGCGTCCTGCGTCGATTGAATGTCATCGACCCAGGCCTGTGTTTCTCTCAAATGACTGCGATCAGTGTTCACAACCTCATAAAATATTTCATCATGATGATGCATCATCAGTCGCAGTTCCAGGTCGTCACCAATAGAATAGGCGAACTCTGGGATTGTTTTGGGCAGATGCCAGTCTTCTTTCAGCATGGCATAAAATTGCATGTCGATAGGGCGATCTTCGTTTGCGTCGTTGCTGAGAAAGCCGCCTTTTCGGGCCGTCATCTCATACTGAAAGCCTAACCGCTTGGCAACATTCTGGCTCGGCTGGTTTTCTGCGGCAGCGCGTATGAAGATACGATTCAATCCCAACGCGCCAAAACCATAGTCTGTAAGCGCCTTTGCCGATTGCGTCATGATGCCTTTGCCATTCTGGTTCTCCGCCAACCAGTAGCCGATTTCGGCACAGGCGTCGTAAGCCTCCCGGATATGCAGGCCGAGGCCACCAGCCAGCGCACCCTCATACATAATGGCCACACCGACATCGCTGCCACTCGCGAGAAGTTTGCGCATCATCGCGATGAATTGGCGCGCATGGTCCAGTTCTGTCGATTGCCATGCCCAGGGCAGCCATGCACCAATGAAGGCGCGGTTTTCCGCAACGATGGCGGCCTGAGCTTCTGCGTGATTGGCTGCAAGTAATTCCAGGGTAACGTGTTCACTGACTTGTAACTTAAACATGTCTACCTTTTCTGAGTTGCCTATTTTCGCCATATATGTATGCTCTGGCGCATGGCTTCCAATTCAGTTGGTGTGATGCTCCATAAGTAAGCTGCCAAATCATCCAATCCGCTGCCGATTTCCCCTTCATGGGCTGCATAGGAAAATGCGGCTAAATCTCGATGAAGAGTGGCTACTTTATTATAAGCTGGAACATGAAGGCGATTGAGCATACCCGCCTGGGCAAAACTTTGGCTACCTGCCTGTGAGTGTGCGAGCAGGGCATACTCAAATGGCAAGCTGTTCAAACAAGCAGCCAGATAGTGTGCTTCATCTGCGTCTTCCAGGCCGACAAACGGGTGCATGGCCTGGTTGGTCATCACGGGCAGGCCATCAAAAGGGCTACAAACTGCTGCTTGTACAGACTGCGCGCCTATGCCTTGCCATACCACCTTATATGGCGCAAATGAATACATCGCTACGTCGAACATCGTATAAAACGGAGCATCGTCTCTGAAGTAACGTTTATATGCTGCTCGCTTAAGCAGAGTCGGCTTAAACTTCAGTAGATAATCATATGTCAGCGGATAGGCTTCTCGTAACCATGCCTCGTCATAGCCGCGCCGCTGCTGCGGGTCCTGTACCATCAATATATGGGCCGATGGCTTGGCCTGCCATCGCTGCACATCATTTCCTCTCAGCAGCGGATAGACCAAATTCGTTTCAATTTCTGCGGTGAGAGACTGAAGCGATTTTTTGCTGTGCTCAGGTAGGTTTCTGACCAGAACAGTTTCTTCGCGATTTTCGACGATTTCCAGCCAGTAGACGCCATTTGCACCGCCCGTATAAACACCTGCATGGGCATCATAAGGGGACGTTCCTGTCAATTTCTGAATGGCAATAAGTTCAATCTCTGGTGCACTTAACCAGGGACTGCTTGGGTCTCTATGGGTGATAGGCTGTGCCAACATCTTGTATCGAGTTGTCATCGCAAATATCGTCTTAAGTGGCACATCTTCAAGGCGTTTTCGCCGCATGTTCGAGCGCCACAAGGCGTAATTGATGGCATTCGAGTTATGCTCACCATGTGTTTTCTCAGCGAATAGGGCAATGGTATCCAGCTTAGTGCCACCAAAACTGGTTATCTGGCTCACATCGTCAACAGATTTCACGCGCAGTGGACCATGTTTTAGCAGATAGTGTCTGAATCCGGCTCCTGCACCACCAGACTTGAGCGTGCTTCGGCTGAGTAAAAATGCAAGCTGGCCCTCGTCTTTTAGATAACGATCAACAACAACGCACGTAAACAGAGTAGCAAAATCCTTTTTGCCCTTGCCTAATATCTGTTCCATGCCCTGGTGTGTGAACAAGCCGTATTCGTGCCACAGATCACGAGTCTTGTCTCTATACTTTTCATCGAGGTGCTGCCAGTTAACCCAGGGAGGGTTGCCTACGACGACATCAAACGGAGCAAATTCCTGATCGTTGTATAGGGCATCAGCCTCATAAATCGGCAGTGGTAGATCACCTGTGATATCTGGCAGATTGATGAGTAAGTTGACTTTTGCGGCCAGGACCGCCAATGGATCCGTGTCGATACCTGCCAATTGGCTGAGTACATCCCTCCCGTTTACACCTCGCATCATGGCATGACGTAATGCCGTTACGAGGAAGGTGCCACTACCGCAGGCTGGATCGAGCAGTGTCTGCTGTCCATCATAACCAACTTGCTGAATCATATAATCAGCCAGCCAGTCAGCAGTATAATACGCGCCCTGTGCATGGCGCAGCTCCCGTGGGATCAAATCCTGATATAGATGTTTGAGAACATCACCCTCTGCTGTGGTCCAGTGGGGATATGCAAACGGAGCAGCCACCGGCAATGCCTTCTGCATCCATCCTGGCACATCCAGATTGTTGATCCGCGCATCCTGGAAATAGCTGCTGTCGCACACATCTTCCCATTGATAGGGCTTGTTTGTTTGGTGCTGGATATGTTCTGCGCCTAACCAGAGGGCTACGGATGCGTAGTAAACCTGTATCGCCGCGAGAAGGGCAGAAGGCGAACTATCTTCTATGCCAAATTGTTTGCCGTAGCTGCACCAGTCAATTGATTTGCCAGTCGGTTTTATTGGGGATAGGCATTGATCCGTGATGGCATCATAGATCTCTGGAATGACACGGCGTGCGATTTGAGATTTCTTCCCAAATAGTTGCCTGATAATACGAGCGGAAAGTGGCTCGGTCATTATGTCATGTCGGCGGCAATGGCGTTGGCAAAGCGTTGGCTGATCTCATCTGTCAGCAAGTACAATTCTGGCTCGATCAATTCCAGTTCCATAAGGATGAGTGTGCCAGCATCCTCAATAACATCAACACGCGCATATGTAGGTATAGTGCCGATGATATTGCTTGCGATATAGAGGATATTGGCTGCTTGTTCGATGAATGCATCGGGAACAGTAGATAACAGCGTCGAGCTACCTCCGTGCTCCTCCTGAACAAAAAGTGCATTCTTTCCAGGTTTCTTCAAGATGGTGTGGCTGTATCGTCCGCCGAAGAAGACAAGCGAGTATTCACCTGTGATGATCTGAGGCGCAAATTGTTGGATCATCAGCGCCTTCCGCTGATGAAGTGCGTCAAAGCGTTCTTGATCTGCTGCTGCTCTTGAAATGCTTGTTGACCATGTATCCGTGCCGCTGGCGCTGATAATCGGCTTAATGACGGCGTCTTGCCAGCCATATTTTTGCAATATTGCCACCAGGGAGGTCGATTCATTTTCCAGGGGCCAGTACGTCGGTAGGATCGGAACGCCGTGTGCAGCTAATTCTCGAAGATAGCGCTTATTCATGTTCCACCGGAGCATGGCGGTTGGATTAAGCATCGGTACAGATGCGCTCTCCAACAATTCAAGCCATTTTATGAATTGCGTTGGCTTCTCATGGTAGTTCCAGATGGATCGCACAAGAACGGCATCGTATGCTGACCAGTCAGCAGCGGCATCGTCCCAGACGACAAATTCGGCTTCGATGCCTAACAGCTTTAGAGGAGCAATCAGGCTGAAATCAGTTTCTTTAAAAGGTGCACCATTTATGGCAAAGGTCGCAATCGCTAGCTGCATTGCACTGGCTTTCTCATGTGTTGAGGCGGCGCTTGGCTTCGGCGACGACCATATTGACGATGCCCATCAGCCCTTGGCCTTTGCCCATCGAGATACTCTTGCCAAAGAAATCCAGCACAATATCTGACTGAACGTTAGCTACCTGCTCAATCGGTGCTCCCGAAAGGGATTGATCGAGGATGACAGCCATCGCCATTGCGCTTAACCCCTGCGGGTTCAGGACATCGAACCAAAATTTGAGTGTCCCATCTTCATTTTCCTCTGCCCAGACGAATGCATCTGATTCGCAGGCGGGTACACGATGATTTTCATCGTAGGGTGTCGCCGCGATACGCTCTGGCACCTTGACATCATCGAAGCTGCCTGCCAGTTGTATGAGGTATTCCTGGCGCTCTGTACGGGTCGTGATGAAGCTAAAGTCTTCGATAGATTCTTGCAGCTTAGCTGGAATGTCGCTCATAGGTCTCTCGTATAGGTGGAAATCAACGGATAATTGCTCAATCTGCTTTGATAATTTCTAGCGCTTTTTCAACAGTCTCTTGAACTGAAAGATTTGTATTTTCGATTCTGTAGCTATCTACAAAGTCAATGGCATTAGTAATGTTCCTGGTATTAAGTGTTG
The DNA here is from genome assembly GCA_020634165.1 of Anaerolineaceae bacterium. GTDB lineage: Bacteria > Chloroflexota > Anaerolineae > Aggregatilineales > Phototrophicaceae > Phototrophicus. Next base: position 50,863 of record JACKCF010000007.1, read on the forward strand.
CCAACAAGCCTTCTTGTGAGCGTACTTTTTTGAACGCTTTGCGAGATTCATCTGTCACCCGCTTTAGTAGCTCGACTTTTTCGCAGTCAATCTGGATGAATACAATTTCGCCACCGTTACTTGTAACGGTTTTGATGAGCTTGCGGACAAAATTGTCATCTACATCTTTCTCATAGACGAATGTAAACACGATACCCGTAACATTCTGTTGGGTTGCTCGCTCAAAGATAAGCAAGCGAATCGTTTGGCTCAACTCAAAAAAGCCAGGAGAACCGAATTCAAAAACGTTCTTCAGCAGGTCAACCGTCAGATGATTGTGAAATAGCTTATAGCCTAAATTTTCAGCTATAGCTTTTGCAATCGTGTATTTGCCCGCGGCAGGCGGACCATACAGAACGACGAGTTTCATATTGCTGACAATGACTCCGGTTGGGATAGGGCGAGCTTCGAGACGAATTGTATCACAGGTAGCAACGATATTCGGCAGGTTGCAGACAAAAAATGGGGGCTGGTGGCCCCCATCAATGTGACTGCTTTCTATGAAGCCGATTTACTTCTCAATCGGAACGCCGACGCTGTTACCCCATTCGGTCCAGGAACCATCGTAATTGCGCACATTCGGGTAACCTAGCAAGAATGACAGCACAAACCAACTATGGCTGCTGCGCTCACCAATGCGGCAGTATGTGACGGTTGGGTTACCTGAATTCAGTCCCTGTTCCTCTTCATAAATCTTGCGAAGTTCATCAGCAGATTTAAAGGTGCCATCTTCATTGGCTGCACGGCTCCAGGGGATATTGCGTGCGCCAGGGATGTGACCGCCGCGTAGCGCGCCTTCTTGCGGATAGCCTTCCATGTGCAGTTTTTCGCCAGTGTATTCGGCTGGGCTGCGAACATCAACCAACTGGCCGGATGCCTGGACGTGCTTCAGAACATCATCGCGCAGGGCACGGTCGGTCTTATCATCGCGATCATGTGCTGCTTTGTATTGGGTTGCTTCGTAGGAAACGGCTTCGCGGCTGAGTTCACGGCCTTCATCGACCCACTTTTTGCGTCCACCATCCATAATTTTGGCATTCGTGTGGCCAAACAGACGGAAGACCCAGAGCGCATAAGTCGCCCACCAGTTGCTCTTATCACCATAGAAGACGACAGTCGTATCGGGCGTAATGCCGATGCGGCTAGCAAGCGCCTCAAACGCATCTTGGCTGATGTAATCGCGCACGATAGGGTCATTCAAATCGCTTGTCCAATCAACCTCCACTGCCCCTGGAATATGTCCGGACGGGTAGAGCAGCGGATCTTCGTTGGATTCAACAATGCGGATTTTAGGATTATCAAGATTATCGGCCACCCACTGGGTTGATACCAATACATCGCTGTTGGCATAGCTGCGTTCGGATATTTCGCTCATAAATCTGGCTCCTTAAGTTTGGACAAGTTCTAAGATAATCGAATGAAGGCAATGTGTCAGGACAAAAAAAGCCAACACGCGGTTGGCTTTGTTATTGACACACAAGTTATGAAACAACCATCAACACCAAGCCAACCCTATCTTTGTAATAGGTGCCATACAACAACTGGTGGCAGTCAGATAGTGTTCCATTGCCCAAACATATCACGACTGTGCGTATTGTGCAATAAATTACTTATATAGATTCATAAGTATTTAATTATGCTCTCATGGAAGGAACTACGTGGTTAGCCAGATGACAATAAATGGACCAATCCGTCGTTCGAGGGCAGTTCAACGGTGCCGCTCAGGTTACTCATCGTAAGCGAGCATTTTTCCAGGCGGAGTACAAGGTTTGTCTGCGGCGGAACTAACGCCCGGATTTTTGCCTGGGCGAGATTGCCTACGACGGCCATTCTTTTTGCGACAAAGTATACGCCGTACTCATCCTGATCCGCTTTAAGACGCCAGCCAAAACTCGCCTGGAGTTCGGATGAAATTTCGATGATAGGTTGGGTCCACTGTTCAAAAGTGATGTGAGCAGATTGCAGATGCAAATACAAAGTGACAGGAGGCTCGACAGTGTAGCGAAGGGTTTTGCGTTCAACAGCCATATCCCGCACGCTGGACGCAACATTCACGATCTTCCACAGGTTATCCAGATGTTGCATCTCATTACCCTAATATGGCTATTTTGACATGATTATAATGCTTCCAGGTGCGCATCAACCCAGGCTCGATAGGCGGCGATAAGTTGCCTGGTCAGCGGGCCGGGAACACCTGCACCAATTAGTATGCCATCAATCGCAACTACAGGGATAATGCCTCGGCTGCTGCTGGTCAGGAACGATTCTTCTAGCTGGCCAATTTGCGAGACATGAATGGCATCCATCTGGATAGGTAAAATATCCGGCGCGACTTCCAGAACAATTTGCTGGGCGATGCCTTTGAGCACGCCTGTTCCGGCTGTGTGCAATGTGCCACTCAAAATCGCGTAGAAATTCGCTCCCAGACCCTCCATCATGTTGCCATCTGCATCCAGTAAAAACGTATCATAGATTCCGGCAGGCATGGCATCGGCGAGCCTCTTACGGTCGTGCATCCAGCTAGTGGCCTTCATTTCGGCAGAATGGCGCGCACTGTTGGGTGCCGTGATGCAGTGGACGCCTTCTTCGATGAGTTTTTGACTGGGTGGGCTAAAAGGTTCCAGTGAGATAATGAACGTATCAGGCTTATCTGCCGTAACAGTTACCCGAAAGCGAACATCACCGTAGTTCGCCTGTAAGATCATCTCGCACAGTGCAGTACGCAGTCGGGGTCGGTCCAGTTCGAGTTCAAAGCCAGCCCGCCGTGCGGAATCCTCCATACGGTCAAGGTGTGCGCCCAGCTTTAGAACCTTTGTAACCTGGTATGTGTTCGTGACAGTGTAAATGCCGTTGTCAGGCTCGTACTGGGCGGCATCCGCCAGGGAATCCGCGGAATAGTCCACTGGGACGATGCCATCAGGCGTCAATTTCCGAATGAAACAAGGCATCTAGAGGTATCCTTACTCGCGTGGCCAGCGCTGATCGTAGGCCTGCCAATCGCTGGCTGTCATGTCATCTTCACTGTATATCGCGACACCCTGTAGCAGCTCAACTTCGGTCTCTGTCATATCGGGTATGGCGCGGCTGATGCCGTCCAATGCGGCTGCGATGCTTTCGATGACGCTGTTATGTGCTGGTTCATTATCGGCATAATGCGGGATACTGACGATGACATGTGCGCCACCTTCGATATTGGAGGTCATTTCAGTATATGATCGCACCTGATGCGTGACCCACTCAATATAGTCCACAGGCTCAGTCAGATAGCTGTTGTATGCTGTGACAATAAGTTGATCAGCCTGCAAAGCGATCCGCTGCTTATACTCATTGGACCACATCGTATCAGGAGCGATGAACGCAGCAACGTTGATGTCAGCATCAGTCGGTGTCAGGTCTGGTGCTGCGACGACGGCCATAATGTGCTCCATGCCGATTTCTGAGCGCACGGCCCGGAGCAGCACCGGCAGATCATCGTTATCTGTGAAGATGGGTTTTACATCTAACAATACGCCTTCGATACTCAGCGAACGCAGAGTACGGCCAGCAAACTCAGCAACCGTCAAATGCAGTTGAGGATCGCTCAGTCGATAACCTGTGGGCGTTTCGCCAACCACTTCGATCCAGGCATATATCTGCGCATCGGGATACAGCGCCTGCAACTGGCCAATGAAGGCGCGCACATTTGGTTCAACTTCGCTGTAGCGATCACGTAAAGTAGGATCACCAGCCCAGGTGCCATCCCCCTTAAGCGAACTGAAATAGACATACAACTGGTCGATATGATGCGCCTGTAACTGCTCGACAAGTGCCTGAACGTCACTTTCTTCTTGCTCCACGTAGCTCCAATTCCGGTTGAGCCAGTAGCCGTTGCCAGCCGCGACCTCTTCTTTTGGCTTCAGAAATGCCAGGGCTGCCACGACGCCAACCACGACCACAACTGCCGGAATAAGCAGCAGTATCCTGTTGCGTGGAATAACTGCGAGTGCAGATAAGACCTGCTGCACGGTAGCTTGCAGCTTTGTCTGTTGTGTATCCTGAGCTTGTACAGTAGACCGTGATCGCCGCTGAGTCGCCATCTGGCGCTCACGTCGTCGGGCAATACGTTCGCGCGCTTTTGACATGCTATTACCTATGTCAGTTATGTTTGATTATTGCAATATGCCCTTATTATAGGCCCAGCCACCGACTGGTGCGAGGTGCGTCAGGTACTAGGAGGGTAGCAAAGGCGAATTAGGGTCAATCTTCTCGATAAGATGCGGGCCGAGAATCAGAATGCCGATGAGAATAGACGCGATAACACCTAGCAAAACCGCTGCTGAGGCTACATCTTTGCCAACCTGGGCCATCGGGTGTAAATCCGGCGAAGCAAGATCGACAGCAGCTTCGATGCCGGCATTTAAAAATTCTGTTAGCCAGACGATAGTGATCACCACAATAATGATGGCAAACTCAACCCGATCAATTTGCAGCCACACACACAGGATCGCAATTGCAATTGATGCCAGCGACATGAGACGGGTATTCTTCTGGCGCCGTAACATATAAATCCAGCCAGCAAGTGAATATCCCAGGCTTTTCAGCCGATTCGGGCTGATCTGGGCAGCATATTCACTGGGGTTGATACGTGATGTTCCCATTATCTGGTCTGCGATTCGCTTAAACATGGTGATCATCCTCAAGCGATGGAACGATCTGTAAATCTACGCCGAGTTGTGTAAGTGCCTCAGCCTGTTGTGCCCACATCTTCGCTTTGTTGTCGGGCGTATCATGATCGTAACCAAGTAGATGTAGCGTCCCATGAACGACCAGAAGCATCAAGGATTGTTCCAGATTATGATTCAGCCGCTGCGCCTGCTCAGACGCATAGGGATACGCAATCACCAGATCGCCCAAGTAGCGTGTATTGTCTTTGAATTCGTCAGGCAGCGGCTCTGCTGGAAAAGAAAGTACGTCCGTTGGGGCATCAATTTGGCGAAATTGCTGATTCAGCGCCTGAACTTCGGCGTTATCGGTAATCACGATGCTCAGTTCATAATGAACAGCATCATGAATCCTTAGTACAGTTTCTGCTGCCTCAATGAGGGATTCAGCAGGGATGGAGTACGATTTCTCATTCTGGATAGTTATGGCTGATTCACTGGTCATGCATCATCTGTTTCTGATGAGTCATCTGCTGCCTGCTGCGGAACCTGAGTGTCAGTATCGTTTTCTATGACAACACGTGGAGTTGTCTGCGTCGTTACCTTGCGATCAGCCAGGGATGGCAGACGGGGGACTTCCGTCATAGGAGTCTCATCAAAAGGTTCGCCATCGTCATCACGGTTTATGGGCTTGGTTTCTGCTCGATCTTCAACCTGGACTGCGTTCAACGTGTCTGATTTACGCTTCTGTGGGGCAGAGATACTTGTCGTTTCGGGCGGAGGTGTTTTTTCCCCGTTTACAGTCGATGGCAGATTAACCTGGGAAACCAAAATCGTTTCTTTAGCTTTGCCCTGGTTCGCTGGCGTCTCAATCGGCCCGTTGATTGCTTCGCGATAATTGATACGCGGATGGAACATACTTTGCAGGATATCGACGAAGATGTCTTCGATAACGTGCAGGTCGTTCAGCGTCAAGCCGGATTCATCCAACTGACCTTCTTCACGCTTGCTGTTGAAGATGCCTCGCACAATCTGGCTGATCTGGCCCTTGCTTTCCGGCTTGGCACTGCGGACGGCGGCCTCACAGCTATCAGCCAACATAAGAATACCTGTCTCGCGGGTCTGTGGAACAGGTCCAGGGTAAGTGAAATCGCCTTTGTCGAGCTGGCTTTCGTCACCACCAAGCTGGCGCAGTGCGCGCTGGTAAAACACGTAAACGGTCGTTGTTCCGTGATGCTCACGGATAAAATCTCGGATACGTTGTGGCAGCCGTGCTTGTCTGGCAATCTCATCACCCTCGATGACGTGGTTGATGATTATGTCCGCACTGCGGGCAGGATCATTAAGCGTATCGTGGGGATTGCCAATATGCTCCTGCTGATTCTCTGTGAAGTACAGCGGGTTGGACATCTTGCCAATATCGTGATAAAGCGCAGCGACATGCGTTAGCTGAGAATCGGCCCCGATGGCGCTCGCCGCCTGTTCGGCTAAATTAGCAACTTGCAGGGAATGTTGGTACGTCCCTGGGGCTTCTCGCAACAGGCGCTGTAACAAGGGTTTGTTCGGTTGGCTCAGATCAAGCAGTCTCAGGGCGGTCGGCAGGTTGAACAGCGTCGTGACCACATACATGACGGCAATGGCTGTTGCGGGTGCCAATAACGCTCCGCTGATGAACGAGAGAACCAGGCGAATGAGGACGACGCTCATATCAGTGGCCGTTGCAGTGGCCAGAGAGAACATCGTAATGATGCCCACATTGACGAGGCCAACCAATGCGCCGGACATAAAGAACGAATTCAATCGACCCGGATTGCGTAAACTCAGGGCACCGGCAAGGCTACCAGCGGCTACCAGAACCGTGATCTCAAGCGAATTGTTCATGGCTAGCCCAACGAGCAGACTCATAGAAAGACTGGCCGCGATGGCGATGTGGGTATCCGCGATGGCCACATAGATTAAGGCGAGTGCAGCCACAGGGAACAGGTAAATATCACCGCCAATGCCAAGTAACCGTGTTGCCAGAAGCATCAGCAGGAAGATGACAACGTACATAGCTAGGCGGAGGAGTTGCGTATCTTGAAGTAATTCTGGCGTAAATCGTGAGAAGTAAAGTGTCGCTAATACTATAACAATGATCGTCGCCAGCATGGCCCGCAAAATATCCATCATGCGACGATCTTGTGTGCGCAGCAGCCCCAACTTGGATAACGCTTCATAATCCGCTTTGGAAATTGTGCTGCCTGCTTCAACGATCCTCTCACCTGTCACAAAGCTGCGTGGAACGGGTGAAACGGCAGCCGCTGCCGCATCACGTGCTTCTTCAGTCGCTTCCAGGTTGACTACACGATTGGCGGTGATTAAATCCTCGACGATGGCCACAATGACGCGACGTTCATTGGCATTAAAGCGCACCGCGACCTGTGTGGGTAACTGCTCCCGAATGGCGTCGATTTCATCTTCACGCACAGAGCGCATCACGCGCGGTAAAACAGCAAGGACTTCATTTTCGATGTCGGTCCACGTTTCATCGTCAAAACGTAAAATCGACTCGCTGATACTCTCGTCCAGATCAAGCGCCTGAATCGCCGCGATGTCTGTGATTTTTTGCTCGGTAGTATCGTAGGTGGCTCGCCGGACGTTGCGCATGAACGTCAGGATACTGCTGGCCAACTCAGTCTGTTGTTGGACGCGCTCAGGATCGGGCGGTGAGAGAATCGGCTCAACGCTATCGCGTGCTCGCTGACGCTCAATTTCCGTCAGAATATCGCTGGTGAAGGTCACATTGGTTGACGCGACAATGTCCCTGGGGGCAACGGCACCCTCTTCGAGAGATGCGACGCTGTTTAATCCAGGCAGAAAACTATCGGCGGCGATGATGAAAGCCGTGCTCAACCAGAACCCAAGCACAGCCAGTGAAATCGCAGTCCGCTGGAGCGTCAGACGGGTGCGCTCTGGGGAGAAGTTGTATCGTGCTTCCAAGAATTCTGTTAGCCGGTCAATCATAGAGCCTGCTTAATCACTGGCTGCTCAGTAGCTCACGAACGATAGTACTCACCAGTTTGCCGTCAGCGCGGCCCTTGGTCTGGGGTGCAAGCATACCCATGACTTTGCCCATCTCTTTAGGAGAACTGGCCCCAGTTTTGGCGATTGCATCGCGAGCCATAGCTTCGATTTCTTCCTGAGATAGCTGGGCAGGCAGGAATTCAATAATGATGTCAAGCTCTGCTTCTTCAGCAGCGGCCTGCTCGTTGCGCCCTGCCGAGTTTAGCTCATCGATGCTCTCACGGCGCTTTTTCGCCTCTTTCTGCAAAATATCGACGACATCTTCGTCGCTGAGTTCCCGGCGCTCGTCGACTTCCACCTGCTTGATGGCACTTTGCAGCAAGCGAATGGTATTGCGGCGCTCAGTGTCTTTATTTTTCATCGCCTCTTTCAAGGCGCTCATTAGTTGATCTTTTGGGCTTTCGGCCATCATGCAAATCCTCAGAGAGTGGACCAAATCCGAATTGCAGCCCCTATTCTATCACAGGAGTTGCTCTGACAGTGTCGTTACATACCTCATCGATTCTGGCTAGGGTAATGTGGTTGTCCAATGGTCGCGGCAGCACCGCCTGTACTCGGATGTAGTTGTGGGTATATCCCACGTTCATAAAGCCTGCATCACTTGCCCCTGTCACCTGTTCCCAAAGCACAGGCAGTTCCCGCCCGATAAAACGGCTGGCGAATTTGGCCTCTGTCAATTGGGCAAGTTCCAACAGCCTGTGACTGCGGTCTTTCTTCTTGGTATTGCGAACCTGGCCCTTCATCCGGCTTGCCGGGGTTCCGGGGCGGGTGCTGTAGCGGAAAACGTGCAGTCCCGCGAAATCCATCTCTTTGATGAATGCCGCGCTCTGCTCAAATTCTTCGTCTGTCTCCCCAGGAAAGCCAACAATGACATCAGATGTTAATCGCAGGTCTGGAATATGCGCGCGGGCATCAGCCACAATGGCCCGGAATGCATCCTGGTTGGTGTTGCGTCGCATGCGCCTGAGCGTTGCGTCGCAGCCGCTCTGCAAGGGCAGGTGCAGATGTGGACATAATCTTTCATTAGCCCACAACTCAAAAAACCCTGGGCTGATATCCCAAGGCTCCAAAGAGGACAGCCGAATACGCGGTATGTCCGTCTGCTCTAGAATCGTCTCTACAAGGTGCTTTAGCCCATCTCGGTCGCCGAAGTCGTACCCATAACTGCCCAGATGCACACCTGTTAACACAACTTCCTGATAGCCCATATCTTCCAGATAGTGGATTTCAGCGATGATCTCGGCAATAGGTTGGCTTTGGCCTTCTCCACGGGCGACAGTGGTAATGCAGAAGGTGCAGGAATTGTCGCAGCCATCCTGTACCTTTACGAACGCTCTTGTGCGACGGCTGGCACCTGGATGTAACTCACTGCGCTCAATCGGCTCTCTATCGAACTCAGGCACCGCTTCGCCAGTAATCAGCGGTACGATGTCCATCTTGCGACCGTTATCCACAACCTGGGTAACACCTGGCAGCACAGCGATATCATTCGGTGCAATCTGTGCATGACATCCGGTAACGGTGATATTGGCACTTTTATTGGTGCGATGTATGCCGCGAATCATTTGTCGGCTGCTACGTACAGCTTCATTGGTGACAGCACACGTATTGATGATGACTTCGTCCGCCAGTTCAGGATCATCCACAATTTCGTGGCCCTGCTGTTGGAATTGGCGCGCCAAGGTGTCGATCTCGCTCTGATTGAGCCGACAGCCCAGCATTCTCAAATGAACTTTCATAAGCGGTTGATATGGCCTGTACTAGGAAACCAGCAGATAGGAAATTATGCACCATTACCAAACAGCACACGTGGACTAAATACCACAAAATCATCGAATTCGACCACAGTTCCTGGGTAGCGATTGGTGTTGACAACAACGCCTAGTTTCCCCGTTGATGCCAGCCCAGGTACCTGCCAGACCGTCGATTCTTCACCCTGGCAGTCGGATGCACTGCCAGTAGGTTGTTCGCCGTCACGTGGCAGGCACAATATTACCTGTTCGCCATTGATAAAGAACTGGAATGTATCGCCTTCGCCAACCACGCGAATGCGATTCGCCACATTTAGCCCTTCATTGACTAATCCATCACTATAATGCCATACGGTCGCACGAACGGCTTGGCCTGTGTCGTCGGTGTTCCACAGTGAATAGTAGCCATCATTGCTGATTAGGAAAATGCCGTAGCTGGTGGGTGTGCTGCTTGCCGCGGGGAAAATGAACCTGAGTAGGGGCAGCGTGCCGGAATCAGCTAACTCACACAGAATAGCCAGCGGCATGTTGCATGAAGTCGCGGGTTCCTGTAGCCGGAAGACGATGCCAAAGCCTTCGTTTTGTTCACTACCACCGACTGCTATTGCCGTCACTGTCGCATCAAAATTCCCGAAGCTGGGCGCAGCCGCTGAATAAATCGTGGCGCTGCTATCCACACTGATGCGCATGACGCCGTCCTCAATGACCTTTTCTTCCTGGCCACCGGACTGTTGCCATTCGTCCTCAAACCCATCGAATCCGGCGGCATAGAGCAATTCCCCAGGCGCACCTGTCAAAATAGTCACCTGTGAGCGATTGGCGGCATACCATCTGTCAACGGCAAAAAGCGCCACAATCAATATGGCAAGCAGAATAACTTTGAGAAGCCAATTTCTAGAACGAGAACGGTTTGTCTGATCAACCATGATTTGCCCTGTCTATATGTGCCACCAAGGCAGGCTGATTCTAGCAAAGTTCGCCTTATTGTGAAGCGTAGACGGTCAATCAGTGGGAATACCCAGAATGGATGCCGCAATTTCAGAATAGGGCGTATCGCTATCAGCAACCGTTGTCAGCAGGGCAGAGGCCTGTGTCAGTTGTCCAGTTCTTAAATAGGCTTGGGCAGCAATCATGGCGACTCGCTCATCATCTGGTGCATTCGCAAGGGCGGCCTCTATGAGCGTTATGCCACCCTCAATGCGTCCAAGTTCCACCAACGCCCATCCGTAGACCGCTCTCAGCCATTGGTCATCTGGTTTATCCTCGACCAGCCGACTCAAACTGGTCAATGCCGTTTCGCTGATGCCTAGCCCTGGTATGTAAATCGAGTCCGACTCGCTGTTTGCTATCTCTGTGCCATCCTGGTCAATACTGCCTGCGAGCAGTTGGCTCAGGAACTCGGCATCTTCGGCACTATCGGTGCTCCCCAAACCCTGATACGTGAGATTCAGTTCATGGTAAAGAACAGGATTGGTTGGTTCCAGGATGACAGCTTGCAAAAGTGCTGCCAAACTCGCTTCATAATCGCGATTGATGCGCCTCTCTAACCCTGCAATCATGCGGATACTGCTGCTTTCTGGTGCCAGTTCGATCGCTTCGCGTAGTCGCTCTGTACTGTCTTTGCCCTGCATCGCGCGCATCAGCGCGGTGTAGGCTAAAGCATCTGGGAACGGCGCGTATTGTTCAGCCGCATACTGGAAGGCGTACTCGGCTAAAGGCCACAGGCGGCGATCTGCATACAGCGCGGCAACCTCACTAACGATATATACCGGGTCCCGACCACTATTGAGGACCGAATAGAGGTCCTGCATGGTACGGCCATAGGTATCATGCAGCAGCAGCTCCTGCGTATACGGAATAGCTGCTTCCGGTTGGATCGGCGCGAGGATCAGTGCAGTGTAGTAAATAGCCCAATTGTTAGTGGGGTCCATCTGCTGGATTTGCCCCAGGCTGGCCAGTGCGGTATCAAACATCTGCCCATTAATGTATGCCAGCGTCAGTCGTTGCAGAAGGTCAACAGTGGGTTCAATGCTAACTGACCGCTCCCAATAGGAAACCGCGTATTCGATTTGACCAGCCCGTTCCCATAAATCTCCCATATCACGCAGACGACTAGCAGTCCAACCCGCTGATGCAGCCTGTGACTCTAACTTGTATATCTGCTGGAAAATAGTGTAGGGGGAAGTTAAATCTTCCTGCGCTGAGGATGGGACCAGAAAGCCTATGCCGAGCAGTACGTATGTGAAGACAAGGATACGAATGAACAATCTGGGTGAGCTAGCAGCCGTCACAATGCCTAACTCTGGTTGATGTGCGCGATCACCTATGCGCTCAGGACTTCGTGAACCGTTTGTTCAAGTTGAGCAGGGGTGACTGGCTTGATCAGATAGCTATGAATATTCTGTAGTTTACCGATGACACGATTAGCAGCATCACCGTATGCTGTCACGACAACGATCTTAGGCAGGGGTACATTGTTAGCTTCATATAGGGCCTTGAGTTCTTCAATGATTTTCCAGCCCGTTGTATCTGGCAGACCAAGGTCCATGAACAACAGTCCCGGCATACCTTCACGGATCATCTGCATGCCTGTTTTGCCATTGGTCGCGATGTGAGCACTAAAACCCATCTTGTGCAACGTCGCCTGCATGACTTCTGCCAATTCGAGGGTATCTTCTATAATCAGAACCTGGTTCAAAGCTTCTTCCTGTTTTCTATAGTCTGCCAAAGAAGACTCACTCATACGGCCGTCATCATGTGTATGTGCTGCATCTTGATGATTTGCATTATGATCCCGACCTTCAGGATTGAGGACCAGTGCATTGAATATACCTGTTTCACTGGTCGACAAATGACCCTCTACAGACAGCTTATCATTAATTTGGAACATTGGCGAGCTTTCCGATACATTATCCTCGCCTTCTCCGAATTCCGTGCGGATGCCAATCATCTCTATTGTTGGCATTATGATGTCTCCGTCTGCATATGTTACGGCAGATTAATTAACGACAATTTCATTTTACCACATCATTATGAATGTGTCGTCAATTCTCTCTCAAGTTTGTTAAAATTTTGTGCACTTTTTCTCATGAAATGGGTTATATGCGCCAATATTGGCACAAAGTGAAATAATGAACGTAATAAACTGTCAACCGGACATACAGACTGCTATCACCCTTGGTGAAGCCTTCGCATTTTCAGGTATCAATCTGATGGACGAGACCATTGTCGTCGAAGCCTTACAGACCGACGAGCCTATTTATATCGAATATGACATTTTCGGCGAGCAATTGCAAAAAACAACGTCAGCAGAGTTTGTACATTTTGACGAACTTCAAGCACCTAAGGCACCCCAGTATACTTGTTGGCTGAATCATCCTTTGTTGCGGCAGCGTGGATTGAGAGAAGCAGATCGCGCCCAGGATTGGGTACAACCGTTGACTATGATGGAAAAGATGGCCATCTTGCCTCATCTTGGTATGGCTCTACCCCCGATGCAGTTGCTGGGTCTGGCAGAGAGCCATGTCCTCAGTGAATGCCAACTGAAACCCGATGTCTATCTCGTCTGTCGCCGACTTCGTTTTGCAATAGCTATGTCATCCATTCGTCATGACGCAGGTGGATTGGCCTATGATTATGACACAGTGACGTGCCATGTGATGCACACAGTCAATTTTGACGAGATACCTTCGTATGAGGACATATTCCAGGCGCAGGGGTATCGTCATGTACAATCACCCGTAGATTGTCTAGTATTCAGGGATAGACTCTTTGTACTAGACAGCAAGGATGCAAAAGAAGGCCTGCCTTCGATGGGTTATCTCAATATCTGGTGGTTATTATCGTGAAACGGTGGCATTTCTTTCTAATCATTCTGCTTGCAATGAGTATAAGTTTTACAGCTCATGCACAGCAGGACATTGAACAGCGCTGCCAGCAGGCGATACAGCCGCGCCCTGCGAGCTTTGAACCTGGCGGTATCATCTTAACGGCTTTTGATGGTGCCAGCCTGTGGGTTTACGATATTGACCAGGATACACGCTATCCTCTGCCGGAAACACGTCCATGCCTTGCAAATTGCCATCTGTCACCTGATGCCAGTTGGATCACTTATCTGAATGCAGATACGGGCATTTTCAGCATGATGCGTCTCGATGGCACCCAACGCGCGCCTCTATCTGCTGGTGCCGCCTTCGATGTGCAGTGGTGGTCACAGGACCGCATCCTCGTTTGGACGCCCGATCATCGTACCTATTTGCGCTCGCTGGACGATCTAGATGTTGAAGAATCACGCGAGTATCTTCCCGCAGAAGGCATACTGGCTATACAACCGAATGGCTACTATGCTCTTGCGCTGCTAGCAGATAGCCAGGGACAGTTACGCCGGGCACTCATCAATCTTGCAGATGAGGAACAATCACCTGTATTCCTGGCACCAGATGTGCCGTACTTCAACGGAGCGACCTGGTCCTCATCGGGCAGTTATCTGGCATATGTCGGGCGTGGCGCTCTGGATACGTCGCTCGATGTTGCCGGCGCAGAGATTTATCTGATACAACCCGGTAGTGCGATTCCTCGCCAACTAACTTACTTCTCATCACAATATGGTGCCGTACGTATCGATGGCTATGTGCCAAATAGTCTGAGCTGGTCCCCGGATAGCACACGTATTGCATTTTGGGTCATTGAGTTGATCGGGCCAGACTATGAAGCGAATACGGGCACAGCGGAACTTCACGTTCTCGACATTAATACGGGCCAGATGGTTGCTTATTGTGGCTTTGTCACAAACGAGCATACGCCCAACCCGTCCCGTATTGTCTGGTCGCCAGATGGCAGCCACTTAGCATTGGCGGGTAATGTCCCTGGTGATGACAAGGGATATTTGTTGCTCGCGCTCAACCTGGAAACAGGTGTTTTCACCGAATTAAGTAACGGCATCTTTCCGGCACTGGGTCGGCCTGATGTCGTCGCATGGGGGAATAAGCCATGATGTTCTTAAATACACTTGGCGAAGTGCAGACCTCACATAATAGTAACTTACTGCACGCGATCTGGTCACCAGACTACGATCATCCAATCTTTGTGCGTTACCGTCTGCCCGTTGCCAACAAACGGCGCTGGCTCCTGAGCGTTGGCTGGTTTTTTGCAACAGTTGGGTTGATTGCCGCCATTACCATGCTTCTACTTCATCCATCTAACATGCTGTTTATGGTCATGTTGATGATCCTGGGGGCACCACTCGCAACACTGGCACTCAACGGATGGCTTTTAGGCATCTTGTTTACCTCGGCCATTGTGAGCAATTTATTGGCACATGGTGTTGTCGTAGCCTCTGATCTCGTCCGTGTATCGAAGATAGGTACTTTCGATGTCTCAGTTCTGGTCGCGACAGCGACCCTTCACCGCCGTGATCGATTGAATCGTCTCCATGGCGCCATTCGTTCAATCGTTGGTGTTGCTCTAATTGTTTGTGTCGTGGCAGGTATCCTCATTTTTATCAATATAGCAAATGCAGCATCTAATCCTCAAACACTCGAAGTCGCCCATCGCTGGCTGGCAGCACTGATACCGATTGCCTGCATATTCATCATGATTTACCTGGATTTTCACTATGCAACTTCGGCGGCTATTCTCTCTGCGCTGGTTGCCCTTCAGGTAAAGGGATTTCGCCATGCGCTTTCAGGTTATTTCTCGGCAATTGGTGTATTTTTCCTCATGTATGTGTTGCCCTACGTTATAGCTCTGGTGACGCTTATCGCACTACGCATAGGCCTTGCTTCATCCTGGCTGCTTACTATCGTACCAATCGTGGTTGTTATACTGCTCATGACAGAGATTTACCTCATTCGTCAGATGATCGTCGCGGCAATCTGGAAATGGTTGCGCATACAATACTAATGCATCTTCTTCCTGGATATGCTACATTCAGAATAACTATCATGGACGCACGTCCAATATGGCGCTGCTGAACCCAACCAACCTGACAAATTTTGACGTCGATAAAAACGACGATGGCGTAGTTGATCTAATTGCAAATGGCATGCGTCAAAGCAGTCAGTAGATCGTTATTCGGTAATACAGAGTGACATAGGGGATCATATGCTTCTCTGGAGATTATGGCACGCTATTCAGAATCCGCCGTCCCAGCAGGCCATTTACCGCCGGGGTTCGGTTCGCAAACGATTACAATCTCCGCGCGTAACTGGCATGTTTTTCCCCTGGATGATGATGTTTGCTGGGTTTGGTTTTTGCTCGGCGTCGACCTGGGCGTGGCTTCCAACGCTGTTGATCGTCAGTATGTTCCTGCTCAACGTGATCTATGCGCTCACAAGTGGCGTAGCAGTTAGCGATGCCATCGTCAAAGAAAAAGTGACCAATCGTTATCCGCTCCTGGCATCTTCACCAACGGGCACGTTTGGTACAGCCTGGGCGACCTGCGTTATGCGCCTACATCGGCGTTCTTCTTTTGCCTGGGTGCCATTCCTCGTTGGCTTGATTAGTATTGTGGTGGCATTTACTTTGGTCCTCATCGTACTGATGACCTTCGTTGTCGCTGCTTCTGAATCCGGCGCGCAAGCCAGTGAAGAAGTGAATCAAATGATTATGCGGCAGGCGGCGGGGGCAATCGGTTTAGTGATTTTGTTCTGCTTCGATCACTTCTACAGTCTGGTAACAGCAGCATTGCTGGGTATGCTTGTGCCAGTTGATGAGGCAAATCCTTCAGAGGCGCAGGTTCGGACGCTTGGCATTTTTCTGACCATACAACTGGCGATGTATTTTGTATGTTTTAGCGTATTCTTTGGCACACAGACCTTTGGTCTACCTAGTCTGGGAAATACCGTCGAACAGGTTGTACTGACTATTCTCGTCTATATCATCGCCAGAGAAGTGAGCTTACACTGGCTCTGGCGTGTGCTGGTGAATCATCTCAACGCCGCCATGCCAGAAGCAGAAGCAGTTCTGCAATCCTCCTGAGTGAATTTACTGGCCTTAATGTGAGTAGAATTCTCATATCAGCCGTTTATAATGAAGCTCAATAGATGTCTGGGCACAGCAAGTGCCTTTGTATTGGAGATATCTCGTGTCTGAAGTGATCAAGCCGGATGGCATTCCGGTAGCGAATAGCGAAGGCTGGCAGCCTGATCCTAGGTTCCCACGCCGTCGTCCACCCTGGATTCGTGTCAAAGCGCCCAGTGGCGAAACTTACGAGAGTGTGCGCGAATTGATGCGCAGTAAAGCGCTTAACACCGTTTGTGAAGAAGCCATGTGCCCCAATATGGGGGAGTGCTGGGGGCACGGTACAGCAACGTTCCTCATGCTTGGGGATACTTGTACGCGCTCCTGTGGGTTCTGCGATATAAAGACGGGTCGCCCAAATCCCCTCGATTGGGCTGAACCGAATCGTATTGCTCAGAGTGTACGCGCGATGAACTTGCAGCATGTCGTCATCACCAGTGTCAATCGCGATGATCGACCGGATGGTGGCGCGCCTTTGTTTGCGATGGTCATCCGTCGTATTCGTCAATTGCAGCCTGGTTGCAGTATTGAAGTGCTCATTCCTGACTTCAAAGGCAGCGAGATGGCATTGAAGATCGTGATGGATGCCCAGCCGGAAATCCTCAACCATAATGTAGAGACCGTTCCGCGCCTGTTTAAGAAGGTCCAGCCGCAGGATCGCTGGGAATGGGCAATGGCGACTCTCACAAATGCCAAAGCAATGGACCCGCTTGTGCTGACTAAGAGCGGCATCATGGTTGGCCTCGGCGAAACGTTTGATGAAGTGGTGGAAACCATGCAGGCATTAGCCAATATCAAAGTCGACATTTTGACGATTGGCCAGTACTTGCAGCCCAGCAACAAACATCTTCCCATCGAACGTTACTACACGCCGGAAGAATTTGCTGAATTACGGCGATTGGGATTGGAGATGGGCTTCAAGTGGGTAGAGAGTGGCCCACTGGTCCGCAGCAGTTACCGCGCCGATCAGCAAGTCCGTACGCTCAGTCAGCTCGATCACATCAAGCTGCATAGCGAGCGCGAGATTGCTTCCGGCGACTAGGGAATGCAAGAAAAAGGCGCGCCATTTATCTGGCGCGCCTTTTTCTATTGACTTACTTTCATGAACACCTTGGCGTTCGTCTTTGCGAGAAAGGCCACTTTATCACATCCAATAGGCAAGCATCGCTCCATGCAGCCATACAACCGTTTTGGCACGGTCAGTATTGGTCTCTTTGAAGTACCGCATGACCCGCAGCCAAGTAAAGACATACGAATGAAAAAGCCGCATCGTTATGACGCGGCTTAGAATCTTCGATTAGTAGCTAGCTAACTCTCAATGACTTTATCGTCAATGAGCTGTTGCTGTACACGCTGTCCGCGTGGGTTAAAGGCGAAGTTTTCGGCATGGATTTGGAACTCGACGTCGATCATCGCGCGGCCTGCACGGTTCTTCTCGACGGTGAAGACGACCCAGTTACGATAAGCTTTCGCATTATAAGGATTAAATGCAACGTGGTCCTTCGCCAGGATTTGGTACTTGTTGTTCATAATGATCGCGATGTCGGATTCGTAATCCAGGGCGCTGCTGCCCCGTAGGTGATAAAGATGGATGCGCTTGCTCTTGAGACCTTCACGATCTGCGGCCACGATGGAGAAGACTGGAACATCCAGCGATAGGGCAATGTCTTTAAGGCCCTCGACGATGATCGTAACTTTATCATTCTCATCACGTGGCCGTTCCGGGTGAACAGCGATTTTTTGCAGGTAGTCAACGAATACAGTAACGTTGCCGCCAGTAGCATCAGCGAGGCGGGCTGTCATCTCTTTAATCGCACGGAGATTTGTCACAGCCGGGCTGGCCTTCAGCAGGATTAATCGGTCGCTGTAGCGCAGAAGACGTTGTATAGGTTGAGCTGCTTTTGGATTTTCTTTAAGAATTGCCTGCAAGGAGCCACTGCCATCGTTGCGTCCCATAAATTTCTTCGCACGTTGGGATACGATGATGTTATATAAGTCACGCAGCTTAAGCCCGCTGGTCAGGTCTAGTTCCGGCGGATTGATACTTTCCAGACAGAGAAGCCGATGCATAAGATGGGCTTCAGTATGCTCATAGGAGAGATAAAACGCATACTGATCTGGTCGCATCGCAATATTGCGTGCGATCTGGAGCGTTGCAATCGTTTTGCCGATACCTTGAGCGCCGCCTAATAGCGTCAACTCTGTCTTGCGCAAACCGCCACCAATTAGACCATCCAACGGATCGAAGCCTGTGGCCAGCGGAACATAATCAACCAGATCACCCTGCATGACTTTTTCATCAGCTTCATTAATGACCTGCGTTAAGGTCCTTGGCAGATGAGCACTCTCTCGTCGTCCGGATTGTGGGCGACGCTGTGGTGTTGGCGCTGCCGCTGGTTGTGGCGCAGGTGCGGATGGCGTTACAGGGGGTGGGTTGTCTGTGACCGGCTGCATAGGGTCCGGCAGATCATCTGTAAAGCGTCTAGTCGACATTAGGAATTCCTCGCGCGCGACAATATCTGGCAGGATTAAACGGTCATATCTCTTCAGATTAAGTTCTATTGTCGTATACATTGTACGCAATTGCAAACGAATAAAGCATATGGGAACGCAAGCTAAGAGGTTACTTGATTGAAAAGTTCTTCCGTTGATGAGATTTGCATACATATACAAAATTAGATGAGAAAAAACCATTTAGTATTGGCGAAAAAACAATTGCTAAATAGTTAGCGGTCAAGCATTGTTTTTTCGTTAAGATTTTGCGTTACAGCACGTAATTTAGAATCGTATGTTTATTAAATTACGGATATGTTGTATGCTAAACTCAACGAGGACACATGTGGTGCTGTGCAAACAAATGAAATGCCTCATAAGTAATTGAAAGACATGAAAATAAGTCCTTTCTTGAAGACTACATAGCATTTCGTAACGAGTGTGATGTGTGTTGTGTTTTGGTTTGTCATACACATCTCGATTAAGGCGTGTGTTCACAGGGGCAATTGAATAGCAGTTTCATCGGTACACTGTAACTGTAATCGCTTTATCCGTGTAAGCAGCCAGGGGAAGATGACGTGATTCAGGAACTCATCAATCGAGCGGATCAACGTGGCTACCTAACGTATGATGATGTTGTCGAAGTTATGGAAGAAGACAGCGATGATCTCATCTCATTAGAAACTATACTTTATGAATTAGATGAATTAGGCATAGAATTACAAAAAGAGGGCGAGGATAATACACTTCCAAGCTCCGAAGAAGATCCCTCTTCAGATTACGTCGTCAATGAATTAGTTCAAGACCCCGAAATTGGTGATATTACTGCCATTTCCTCTGATGATCCTGTTGGCCTTTACTTCCGACAAATGGCTCAAGAGCCGCTTCTCAATGCTCAGGAAGAAATTGATCTCGCCAAGCGTATCGAGCGTGGCAAAAAAGCCCAGGACCGCGTCCAATATCCAGATGCTAAAGATCGTAGTGATCGCTGGCATCGCCACATGGAACGCCTGATTTTCGATGGTCAGCTTGCTCGTGAGCATCTTGGTCGTGCCAATACACGCCTGGTCGTCAGCATCGCCAAACGTTATATGGGACAAGGTCTGCCATTCCCTGATTTGATTCAGGAAGGTAATGTCGGCCTGATGCGTGCTGTCGATAAATATGACTATCGCCGGGGCAATCGCTTTAGCACCTATGCAACCTGGTGGATTCGTCAGGCAATTACGCGCGCGCTCGCCCAAAAGACGCGCACAATCCGCATTCCGCTCCACATGACGGAACGTATCCGCCAGATGTACCGCATTGCTCAGAATCTTGAGCAGAAACAGGGGCGGCGGCCAACAGTTGAAGAAATCTCTGCGGAGATGGACCTGCCGGAAGAAACCATTCGGGGCATGATGGATGCCAGTCAGCACGCTATCGCCCTGGAACGGCCTGTTGGTGATGATGGCGATAGTGAATTTGGCGACTTCATAGAAGATCAGGACACCCCCAGTCCTGTAGAATCAGCAACACAACACCTCCTGGAAGAAACAATTGAAGAAGTACTCAGCGAACTAACCCCACGTCAGAGCCATATTCTGCGCCTGCGCTTTGGCCTCGGCGGCGGTGAACCGCACACGCTGGAAGAAATCGCCAATAAGTTTGGCCTCTCTCGCGAACGTATTCGCCAGTTGGAAAAAGAAGCGCTGCGTCGTCTGCGTCATCCACGTCTGGCACACAATCTGCGCGATTATCTCTAACCATAACGCAGCTTAACGCTTGTTCAGTCAGCGCCCAATGTGTTCCCATATTGGGCGCTTTTTGTCTTCCCCGTTCATAAACACGGATAAATTCTAAAGTGACACTTAGCGACACAAGTGGCGATAGACCACACTTTAAACATGTCTGTCATTCGACGTATGGTGAAGGAAAGAATACGAAAAATAGACATTGAATTTTTTGGAGGTAATCATGTTACAGCATGTTATGGTCACCCTTGACGGGTCAGAGTTGGCAGAACAAGCACTAAAATATGCTGAGCGTATTCTTCCTGAAGGTGGACGAATTACCTTATTGAGTGTGGTCGATGTCCCCGATATTCAGGTGTACACGCTCTATGATATGCCGCTGCTGGTCAAAGAGATGGATTACGATCAGTTTGTAACCAAGGTCGAGACAGGTATGAAGGAATATCTGGATGGCCTGGTCAAGAATTTGCAGCGTCGTGGCTTACGCGCCGAAACTAAGATCATCGCAGGCGATCCGGCCCAGGTGATTGTTGAACAGGCGGCCAAGCTCAATGTCGATACAATCGTGATGTCAACACATGGCCGTTCCGGCCTTAGTCGCTGGCTGTTCGGCAGTGTGACACAGAAAGTATTGAACGCGATGCCGTGTCCGGTTTTGGTCGTTCCTGGAACGGTTCAGGAAGAATCTGACGAGAAGGCATCGGAGCCTACAACCGATTCAGCGAGTCAGCCGGCATAAAGAGGCAAAGCCAGCTTAAATTCTGCTTGTTATACTTAGATATCATCCACTACTTAGGGCATCTGCTGTTTGGCAGATGCCTTTTTTGATTGTCTGCACAGATTTGCGAAAAAAGGGTGGCGCGTTACCATTAGGTCACTTATTTCCGATTGAATTACATCCAGCGAATTAGGGGTTATTTAAGCGATGTCTGACTATATTTTGGCACTGGACCAGGGAACAACCTCCTCGCGCGCAATTCTGTTTGACAAGAATGGTCGAATTATCAATGTAGCTCAAAGAGAATTCCCGCAAATATACCCGCAGCCCGGCTGGGTAGAACACGATCCTGCTGCGATCTGGCAGTCTCAGTTGACGGTCGCCCAGCAAGTTGCCAACGGCATGGATATTGCTGCTATTGGTATCACCAACCAACGCGAAACGACGATTATCTGGGACCGAGAGACAGGCGAGCCAATTCACAATGCCATCGTCTGGCAGGATCGCCGTACCAGCCGCTTCTGTGACGAACTGCGAGCGGAGGGCTTTGACAAAGCCATACTGAGTAAGACGGGCCTTGTGACAGATGCCTATTTCAGCGGCACGAAGGTCAAGTGGCTGCTCGATAACATCCCTGGCGCGCGTGAAAGAGCCAAAGAAGGCAAGCTGGCATTCGGTACGATTGACAGTTTCCTCATCTGGAAGCTAACCGATGGCCACCTGCACATCACCGATGTCAGTAATGCCAGCCGTACCATGCTCTATGACATTCACAAAAAATGGTGGTCAACGACCATATGTGATCGCTTTGACATCCCTATGTCAATTTTGCCCCAGGTTGTGAGCAGTAGCAGTGTCTATGGCGATACAGCACCGGAACTCTTTGGTAAAGCCATTCCGATTGCCGGTATTGCAGGTGACCAGCAAGCGGCGACTTTCGGCCAGGCCTGCTATGAACCGGGCCAGGTCAAAAACACATATGGTACAGGCTGCTTCATGCTGATGAACACTGGTTCTGAACCAATAGCCAGTCATAACAGCTTGCTGACTACAGTCGCTTGGCGTGTGAATGAAAAGCCAACACAGTTTGCTCTGGAAGGAAGTATCTTTATTGCCGGAGCAGCGGTGCAGTGGTTGCGCGACGAAATGAAGATGATTGCGTCAGCCAGTGAGACAGAAGCCATCGCGAACAGCATCAACAGCACGGACGGTGTTTACGTGGTTCCAGCATTTGTTGGCCTTGGGGCACCCTACTGGGATCAATATGCTCGTGGGACGATTGTTGGACTGACGCGCGGGAGTGGCCGTGCGCAGGTGGTACGTGCCACGCTGGAGGGTATCGCTTACCAGACGCGCGACATCCTGACGGCCATGAAAGCGGATAGCGGCCTCGATATCCCGTCTTTGCGCGTTGATGGTGGTGCTGTCAGCAATAATTTCCTGATGCAGTTCCAGGCGGATATATTGGGTGTGCCGGTTGTTCGTCCAAAAATTGCCGAAACGACCGCACTTGGCGCAGCTTACCTTGCGGGCTTGGCTACAGGTTACTGGTCGTCCCAGGACGAAATTCAGAACCAATGGCAGGAAGATCGTACATTTGAACCGAGCATGTCGGTTGATCAGCGCGACAGCCTTTATGCAGGCTGGCAGCGTGCTGTCGAACGTGCCCGTGATTGGGAACAGGGTTAGCCTGGAAAGTTACCTATGGCTAAAATCCTTGTCGCTGGCCTGATAAATATCGAAACAACTGCCAGAATGAAACAGTTGAAAGGGAAATTCCTTAGAATCTTCCCGGCCCAGCAGGAGAGTTATCGTTAATATCACGGGTCATCGATGTGCTGTTTTCGTGTTTCGTGCGTAACTATGTGTCATTGGGTGACCCCGATAGGTCGCTGCAAGCTGCTATTCTTTACGCTGGTTACAAGATTGGTGATTTTGGAGCCGCAACGGGTCTCTTGGATGCAGATGGATTATCCCGACTATTAGCTGATTCAAAAACTTAACCTACTACTGAATTGTTATGCGGCTAAAATCATGGTAGCGTAATGCACACCGATTGAATCGTACCGGTACTGAATACGAGGGATTATGTTCACCGCTTCCTGGTGGATGCGCCGCCCAAATCGAATTTACTTTGCCCAGCGATGGTTAGTCCTCGTTGGCTTTAGTATTCTGCTTGTTCTGACGCAGGGCCGCGTTGTTGACTCAATAGATGCCATCTCAGATATTCTGATTGCGGTCGGCCTGGGTGCAGCCGCGACAATCTTGCTGGGCAGCCTCAGCCTGATAAAAGGCTTACAACTCTACATTCCGCTGGTGGCGACACCAGGCGATTGGCTGATTGCAGGCGCGTTTACTTACCTCAGCCAGGGCGATCAGCTTGTCATTGCGATTGTTGCTGGTGTGATTGTTATCAGTGGCATTCTGCGTTTTGGCGTAGCCTGGGGTGTATTACATACTGTCGGTACTATCCTGGCTGTCGCCATTGGCCTGGGCATCAGCACAACAGCCGCAGGGCAGGCTTTTTTGCTCCAACTGATCCCCGACACCATTATGAGCATCTTACCGCTTGTGATTGGCCTTTTGTTGGTCGCGGTGGTGACGTCATTCTGGTCTAATGGGCTTGACGCCAGCAACAGTAGCACCAATAAACAGATCAAGAAGCAGTTGGCCAAAAACGAAGAAATGATGCAGGGTATGGTGCATCGTGCCCACGCTGTTTCTGAAATGGGTGCCGCCCTGATTGAATCGCGCAATTTTGAGCGTGTCATAGAAGCCGCAATGGATATTGGCCGCCTGTGTGTGCGCCAGGACCTCAAGCAGCGGGTTGTCAGTATGGTCCTTCTGGTTGATGACAACGAAGAACTCTATATCGCGACAGCGCGTGGTCTCACGCATACCGATGAAAAGAAACGGTTCAAGGGACTCAAAGGCGTCATCGCTGAGACAATGGAAACGGGCAATCCGGTGATCGCTGGTGCTGCGGCTGATGACTTTGAACTGCGTGCGCTGGTATCGTTCCAGTACATTCAGTCACTTCTGTGTGTTCCACTGCGTGCCCACTATGATAACTACGGCGTGCTTTTGTTCGGCAGCGGTGATGAAAACGCCTTCTACGAAGAACTCATTGATACTCTGCGGTCGGTTGGTATTCAGGCGACTTTGGCTATTCAGAACGCGGTGCTATTCAGCAGCCTGATGGAAGAAAAAGAGCGCATCATCGAAATTGAAGAGAGTGCGCGTAAAGCCCTCGTTCGTGATTTGCACGATGTTCCAACACAAACCGTATCTGCCGTCGCGATGCGCCTCTCGCTACTGCCTAAATTAGCAGAAAAAGCCCCAGACCAGTTTCTGGTCGAAGTTGAGAAAATTCGCGAGATGGCCCTGCGCGCAACCGCTGAAATTCGCCATGTGATGTTTACTTTGCGCCCACTTAGTTTGGAGACACAGGGCCTTTCAGAAGCACTTCGTCAACTTGCGGACAAGATGGACAAAACCTACGACCAAAAGGTCACGCTCGATATTGACGAGACAGCCGTTATGCAGTTACAGCAAAAGCAGGAAGGCGCGCTGTTCTATCTGATCGAAGAGGCTGTCAACAATGGCCGCAAGTATGCAAAAGCGTCGGTTATCCGTGTGCGCATCACCCTAGAAGGTTCCTACGTGACAGTGCGTGTCATTGATAATGGCGTTGGCTTCGATATGACTGCCGTTGGTACCAATTATGAAAATCGTGGCAGCTTCGGCATGGTCAACATGCGTGAACGCGCCGAGCTTGTCGGCGGCATGTTTGAACTACAGAGCAAGCCAGGCGTCGGAACAACCGTTATCGTCAGCATTCCGGTGCAGGTGACTATCCAACCTGTTAAGCCGGAACGCCCTGATGCAACGCCGCGTAAATCATTCCATAAGCGTATGGCCCGTGAATATAGTGGGCCGTTGTCACCCCCCACATAGTCAGGCATAATGATCTTCTGAACAGATCGGCGCACGGCAACGCTTGCGCTCCTACTATCGCAAATAAGGAACATCCGATATGTCGAAGGGTGACTTGGCAGCCTTACGTGGGGTGCCCAGCTACGTCTGGCGTGATGGCCAGGAACGCCGCCTCAAACTCATCGAAAAATGGGCGAAGCTCGATGGTGCCACTGTGCTGGAAGCAGGTGGAGGCGTTGGTATGTATGCCGCGCAAATTGGCAAGCGCTACGATGCCCAGGTCGAGCTGTTTGATATCGAGTGGCCCTTCGCAGCCAAAGCTTCGGAAAATACCCCTCATGCGATTGTTGCCGCTACGGAATCCCTGCCATATCGCAGCAATATCTTTGATACCATTCTCTCGCATGAAGTCATCGAACATGTAGCGGATGATCGCCAAACGGCACGCGAGATGGTGCGTGTGCTTAAACCTGGTGGAAGAATCGTGCTGTTCTGCCCCAATCGCTGGTATCCTTTTGAAACGCATGGTCATTATTGGCAAGGGGAATACCATTTTGGTAATACACCCCTGATTAATTATTTGCCAGATAATCTGCGTAATAAGCTGGCTCCGCATGTGCGGGCTTATACTCAGCGCGGTATCCGCGCGCTTTTTGCGGATCAGAATGTTAAATTTATCCATCAGCGGCGCGTATATGGCGCCTACGACAATCTGATCTATCGTCTGGGCAAACCCATGCGTGTCGTCCGCGATACGCTGCAGAAGCTGGATGGAACGCCGCTGGATATCTGGGGCCTATCTCACTTCCTGGTGATTGAAAAGCAAGCGTAATCACTTTTTTCGACAAGTACATTTATATCGAAAGTCTTATTTATGACAGATTCGCCCGGTACGGTCAGTTTATTGTGGCCACCTGGCCATCAACAGGCATTCTCATACGATGATGCCAGAGAACTCACAAGCGACCTCAATTTGCGCTTGCTGGTCCGTCGCCTCAGCCTGAACCCCTCATACGAGAGTTTTGTTCGCGATCTGATCCTTTCGCTGTCCACAGAAGAAGATGTCATTCGGTATCGGCAGGCTGTTTTGTCTGACCTGCTTCACGATGAAGACCTCGTGCTGCAATTAGAAGTGCTTCTTGAGCGTATTCTTGATCTTGAAGGTTACCTGATGGCACCGCAGTGGCGCGACAATCGGCTGCGCTTGGTGGCTTGGCGTCTGAGTGAACTAGACAATTATGTCAATTGTGTGGTGGAGTTTGATGCAGTGATGCAGCATGCCGGAAACAGGCTGCAATCAGAGGCGTTGCAATGCCTCCGCGATGACATTCACCAGCAGGTTAATAGTCCTGGTTTCATCAGCCTTCGACAGACTCTGCCGGAACTGCTGCCGAAAATCCAAGCGATCCGTAGTGTGACCATTGGCGTCAATCTCGATGACCAGTTGCGTCCACTTTCTGCGACCTTGCTGGACGCCCACATTGAACGTTTTGTTGGGGCAGGCATCCTTGACCGCTTTTTCAAGCGCGACAATAGCCCTTTGCTGGGTAAAGGCCCGTTGCATGATGCTCGTTCACTGAACACAGGCAATGCCAAATTCCATATTGAGTTGGAAGACCGCAATAGCCCATTTATGCCGCAGTTGTTTCGTGATCTATCTCAGTTGGTTAATGATACCAGCCGTCCAGTAGAGGATGCGCTCAAGCAGTTCACTGCGGTGAACACCAGGTCACTTATTGCCCTGAAGAACGAAATTGCTTTTTACCTGGGTGCAGTCAAGCTTATCAAGAAGCTTCGCGCAGCAGGCTTGCCGATGTCCGCCCCTGAAATCGTGCCTATGTCACAACGTATGATGAAAGTACAGGCGCTATACAACATCAATCTGGCCCTGCAATTGCTTACAAAACAGGATCAACTTGACAAGACCATCGTACGCAATGATGCCGAGTTCGGGCCTGATGGGCGCATTTTCATCCTGACAGGTCCCAATCAGGGTGGCAAAACAACTTATACGCAGGCAATCGGGCTACTACATCTTTTGGCACAGGCGGGTCTGTACGTTCCGGCTAGCAAGGCAGTCATCAGTCCGGTTGATGGTATCTATACCCACTTTGCTACCGAGGAGCGCCCCGAATACGAAGCCGGACGGCTTGGGGAAGAAGCTCGTCGTTTAGGCGGCATTTTCCAGAAGGCAACAACTGCAAGCCTGGTCCTGCTCAACGAATCGTTGTCGAGTACGGCTGCTGATGAAAGTGTATTTATTGCTCGTGATGTTTTGAGGGTGCTGCGTCGTCTGGGGTTACGGGCTGTATTTGCAACTCATCTGCATACCCTGGCAGCCGAAGCGGATGCCATCAATGCGGATTCTGATGGAGATGCACGCATTATCAGCGTGGTGTCTCATGTGGTCATTGAGCATGGCGACGACGGTCAAATCGTGCGCCGCACCTACGAAATTAAACCCGGGCCACCCATGAGCCGCAGCTATGCGGTCGAATTAGCAGCCCGTTTCGGCATCAGTTACGATCAGTTGACAGAGGTATTGCGCCAGCGCAACCTGCTTGATTGACCGGCTCTATCTGCCATCTACCCAAACAGGCAGGTGGCCCAGTGCGATAATATTGTGCCATGTTGCACGGTCGCCTTCAGTTAGAATGGCCGTTTCAGCAACGACAGTTGCCTGCGCCTTTTCCATAATCAGACGTATTCCTTGCAGCGTACTGCCCGTAGAAATCACATCATCCACAATGACGACCCGTGAACCCTTAATGCGGTCGCGGTCTTTTTCGTCCAGATAAAGTGTCTGCGGTTCGCCGGTCGTAATGCTGAGCGTCTCGGATTTGAGTGCATCACCCATGTAGGGCTTGAGGCTCTTGCGCAGCACAACATAACGTTTGTTCGCCACCGCGCCAAGCGCATGCGCCAATGGGATCGACTTGGCCTCAGCCGTGACCAGATAATCGTAATCAATGCCGCTGAGCTTGTCATTCAACGCTCTTGCTGCCGCTTCTACAAGTTCTGTATCGCCAAGGATATTCAGAATGGCGATGCGTACCCCTGGCTTAATCTCAAATAGACGCAGGTCGCGCTTAATGCCAGCAATGTCGATCTGATAAGTATCTGGGTGGGACATAAGATGTTCTGCCTTGTTGTGTATTTGATTGGGTCTAAAGAGGTTGATGAATGAGCGTCAGTTTTTCCTGGCTGATGAAGATTTCGTCACCAGTGTTGACGATAACGGGGCTTTGCAAGGCTTTTCCCCTGAGATAAGTGCCATTGGTACTGCCCACGTCTTCAAGAATGAGCGTATCACCATCGCGTCTTAGCTGACAATGGAACCGTGAAATGCCGCCAGCTTCAACGACAATATCGTTGTGCATGGCGCGTCCGATGCGAATGAGATTGCCCAACAAGGGGAATAGCTGCTCACGCCATACGATATGCGTTGGCGGTTGGTCAGACGATATGGGCGGCTTGGGTATCTTGCTGTCCTGTTCCTGCTGAATCATGCGCAGAACATCGCGGGTACGCAGCATGACAGTTGCATTATGACGGTCGGTACGGGTGTAATAGGCTTGGGTTGCCATCGACTTGCGCTGATAAGCATCGAACGTGCTTTTACCATCGGCCATTTTCTTGGCCTGGTCGATAAGGGCGTTGCGTTCTTCATGTAAGATCGCACTATCCATATCGGCATCGCTAATGTCTTTTGCCATCGCGTATAGCATATCTGATGCTTCGTTATGATTGCCTTTATCAGCCGCATCAACGGCCTTCAGGCGCGTGTGTGCGGCTTTTAGGAGTAAGACCGCCTGGGTAATGTTATTCCGCTTAGAAACAGGCATATCGTCCGCATTAGTCACATTGATCCTGATTGCCAGGTCTTGCTCTTGGTGACGGCTGTAATTGGGACCAATCTCATCATATGAAAAATGCAGCGTTGCGATCTGTTTTTCGCCCAGGGCTTCTATATCCGGCACGTCCAGTTCAAGAACAAGTGTCTTGACCTCATTGGCGTAGATATCACCTAGAATATAGCTCGTGGTATCATCCACAACCTCTGTGGGGTAGGCATTGAGCTGTTCAATATGGTCGATATCTTGCCCGGACTTGATCGTTACCTTGAGATTCTGGCCGACGGTGTTCAGCAAGCCGCGCAGTTCTTCATTGAAAATGTCCGGTGTAACTTCCGGGCTGTCGATGAAATAGAACGCGCCGCCGCCTGCCTCGGCAATAGCCATCATCAACTCTTCATTGAAGTCATTGCCCAGGCCCATCGTTGTCGTGATGACGCCTTCGTCGCGTTTATATCGTGCCATCTCGACCAGTTGCTCAGGGTCAGTTACGCCACGATTGGCTAAACCATCCGTCATCAGCAGCACACGATTAATGAGATTAGGCGCGTGATTGCGTGCGACATGTTGGCATCCCTGTAACCAGCCACCACTTAAATTGGTCGTGCTGCTGACGGAGATATGCTCCAACCGCTGTATGACCTCATCCTTGTTGTGGACAGATTGAGGGGGAAGCAATGTCTCAACCAGGTTGTTGTACAACACAACGGAGAAAACATCCTGTGGTCCCAGATGTTGAACCAGAAACTGGGCGGCCTGACGTGTATAGTCGATCTTGGCTCCGGCCATACTGCCGCTGCGGTCAATGACGAGGCTCAGATTCAGTCCAGGGCGCGTTGGCAGACCGCGCTCACCAGCATGCAAGCGCGCGACCACGTAGACTTTTTCAGATGGAGCAACCGTTAGAACATCGCATTCGAGCGAGAAACCGGTTTGCATGGCGTAATGACCAGACCCGTAACCCCACATATCAAGTGCGCTTGCTATTTTAGCATACAAAAGCGCGCTAGCCTGCCTGTACTTAGGGCAGTTTGTGAATTGACGATGTCTTTATGCTATCACATAGCGGGGACGGCGTTGACCTTTTTGTCGACAATCTCGCCATCGACCAGTGTCAGCACACGATCACCTCGGTTAGCCAGTTCGGCATCATGCGTCACCAGCACAATGGTCGTGTTGGCTGTTTTGCGAACACTTTGAAGGGCACGCAATACATTTTCACTGGATTCAGAGTCGAGGTTACCAGTTGGTTCGTCCGCCAGCAGGAAGGCCGGATTGTTGGCTAGCGCGCGCGCAATGGCCACACGCTGCTGCTGACCGCCGGAAAGCTGGGTTGGTAAATGGCCCAGCCGATCACCGAGGCCCAGTAACTCCAGAAGTTCCTTTGCTCGTTTGCGTGGCCGGAACTGCCGACTTCGCGAAAATTCAATTGGCAAGGCGACGTTTTCCAGGGCTGTCAGCGTGGGAATCAGGTTGAAGAATTGGAAGATAAAGCCAATCTTTTCGTTCCGTATCTCAGTCAGCTTATTCTCATTCATCCGTGTGACGTCGACATCATCAATAATCAGCTTACCAGATGTCGCCGTATCTAGACCACCGATAATGCCCAGCAGGGTGCTTTTACCGCTGCCGCTGGGGCCAACAATGCTCACCATCTCGCCCTGGTAGACATCAAAACTCACACCACGCAGGACATGGATTGTATGCGGACCTAACTTCAGGTCTTTGGTGATATTTTGCACGCTGATGACTGCTTGATTTGACATGTCGCTTTTTTCAACCTTGTTTAAGGGAATGTGTTTGCCATGTGGGCCTATGTCCAATACGTGGCAACAGCGGATGAGTTGCACGCAGTTAGCTCAGTGTACTGTATACAGCAGCGGGCGTCATGGGAGAAATATGATAATGGTGTCATTACGACAAAGGCTCTCCAGAACTTATGAAGAGCCTTTGTCAGTGGATGAGGGATAGATTCTTATTCGGAGTCGCGCAGGGGAGATCCGTTGTTACGGGCTGCGGCGCGCTGTTGGATGCTGATAAAGGCCATCAGAATATCCGACCGTGTGATGATACCGACAAGTGTCTCTGCTCTCATGACAGGCAAGCAACCAATGCTGTGTGACAGCATCAACTCGGCGGCATGTTCTGCTGGTGCCTGCGGTTCAACAATAATGGGTGCTGCGGTCATCACGGTACTGATCTTGATATGATGTGCTGTCTGATGCTGCTTCCAGTCTTCTTCCTGTGTGAAAGGACTTTCCAGCGCATAACGAATATCGCGATCGCTAATTACACCAACCAGATGATGACTTCGACTGAGTACCGGCAGATGTTTGCAACCATGTGATGCCATCATTGCCAGCGCTTTAACGATAGGCTGGTCTGCCATAACAGTGATCGGATTGTGCGTCATTATATCGACGACATTCATAATAGATTATTGCCCTTATTTATCCCTACACGCTCATTATGATCTGGTTGCCGCTCTAAGTCGTTATCCGAGAGCGAACCAACATTCTGAATATGTCTGATTCTGTTATGATGCCTACCAGCTTCCCATTGGCTTCCACGACTGGCAAACCACTCACTTTGTGCTCCAGCATTAACTCAGCAGCATCAAGGATCAGTGTGTCCGCAGTGACTGTATATAAGTCCTGAGACATGATTTTCTCGACGGTGAGCTGTGCCCAGAGATAATTTAGCTCCCAAATACTCAGTGTCGTTGCATCTGATGGACTGGCTTCGCGTACATCGCCAATAGTAATGATGCCAACCAGTTTGCCATCTTTTTCGACAGGCAGCCGACGGATCGCATTTTTCTTCATAATCTGGTGCGCATCACTGATAGGCATATCAGGATGGGCGGTAATAACGTCGGCTGTCATCCACTCTTTAACAAGTATGTTTTCAAACATCTTATCCTCACTTAAAGAACGTTTTGGCACCGATTGGGTGCAAAAAAAGAAGCTATATATCCTACTTTATTTCAAGCTTAGGATGATTCTGGGTATGAACCTAATGTATATTCTCCCGCGAAGGTTGGACAATTGTCATCTTCATCTAATCTCATATTATTGCTATCCGAAAATGAAAAGAGCCTGACATTGAATATGTGTCAGGCTCCTGGCTTTTGGCTTTTTCGGCATCAGG
The DNA here is from genome assembly GCA_020634165.1 of Anaerolineaceae bacterium. GTDB lineage: Bacteria > Chloroflexota > Anaerolineae > Aggregatilineales > Phototrophicaceae > Phototrophicus. Next base: position 83,260 of record JACKCF010000007.1, read on the forward strand.
CCTGGATTGGGATCATCACGTGTATGCTGGTGCCCCCCCCAGGGGAGGACTGCACATCCACATGACCACCATACAGACGGGCGCGATGTTGCATATTTCTCAGCCCCAACCCATTCGTACCATTGCCGGATGTTCGGCCTGGTTCAAAACCGATGCCGTTGTCCTTCACAATCACGATGAACTGACCGTCTTTTTCCAGGGTGCGGATGTAAATTTCAGTTGCTTCCGCATGCCTGATCGCATTGCTCAAGGCTTCGTTGATAATAAGTCCAATTGACTCAAACACTGTCGAAGGGAAGGGTGGTGGCACATCAGGGGCGTCAATCTGCACATCAATCCGATCAGGGACAAACAGGCGCTTCTTGATGTTTTTAATCTGTTCGCGAATTGTATAACGAGATTTATTATGAGAGCGCAGATGCAGGATGTAACGCCTGATCTCCTCAATCGTGTCATTCAGACTATCGACAATGGTGTCCAGCTCTTCGCCTGTCACGCAGTCTTTCTGTCGCATCAGGTCGACTTGCATTCCCAACCCATATAGCGACTGAATAACGCCATCATGTAACTCCATGCCGATGCTCTCGCGCTGTTCCAGCAGCTTAAGTTGCTGTTGCTGCTCGTTAACCTCGGCATTTGCTATCGTCAGCGCAGCATAACCTGCCAGTGTCTCGATCAGGGTGCGATCTTCTGCATCAAATGGTTCACCATCATCCCGATCACACAGATAAATCATGCCAAACATCTGGTGCCCCAATACGATTGGCACGCCCAGGAAAGAGGTCATGTCAGGATGATTGTGCGGGAACCCCGTTGCTCTAGGGTCATCTTCCATATCATCCAGTACAATCGCATCTCGATGGCGCATGATCTCGCCAATGAGGCCGTGACCTTTGGGAAGATGGGGGATTTGCTTGATGTGTTCATCGCTAAGCCCAGACGTCATAAAATAACGCAGCCCACCTTCGCCATCAGGAATGCCGAGCGCTGCATACCTGCACTTTACGAGTTCACGACTGGCAGTTGCAATGCGTTGTAATGTCTCTTGGACGTCGGTTGCTTCCGCTGCTTTTAGAACAGCCTGTGCGATTTCGTTGAGTTGATACCAGGTTTTAATCATGACCCTATTGAGATATGATAGATAACATTCGTGCAGATGTCAGATGTCACATAATTTGTTACTGTTGTTATTGTATCATCAATGGTGGCCAATTTGCAGCACAACCTCATGGTGTCGTTGGCAAACCATCAAAAGATCTGACACCAGCTAACATTCCAGAATGTAGCCACTGCTAGAGAGGGTAGGCCGATGCAAAAGACCGTTCGGATTTTAATTGCAGATGACCACGTTGTTGTTCGGGCTGGCTTACGCGCATTGCTCGAACGCACCAGTAACTTCGCCGTTGTGGCAGAAGCTAGTACCGGTGAAGAAGCTGTTCGTCAGGCTATTGATATTCAACCGGATGTCGCTGTTTTGGATATCCGTATGCCAGGTATTTCCGGCATAGAGGCGTGTCGCCAGATTGTAGAGAATGTGCCGTCATGTCGCGTCATCATGCTGACGTCCTACGCAGAAGATGAACTGCTCATGGCGGCGATTCAGGCCGGTGCATCGGGGTACGTCCTCAAGCGCATTGGCAGTCAGGAGCTTTTGCAAGCTGTTGAGCGCGTTAGTCGTGGTGAGGGTATGCTTGATCCAGCCATGACTGCCAGCGTTTTTGCCGAGGTTCGCAAGGCGAGCCAGGCTCAGCATGCTGCCGCGTTCTCTGAACTTACTGCGCAGGAAATGGCCGTTCTGGCGCTTGTCGCTGAAGGCCTGACCAATCGCCAGATTGCGCTCAAACTTTACCTGGGCGAAGGCACCGTGCGTAATTACGTCAGCAGCGTACTGTCCAAAATCAACGCATCAAACCGTGCGGAAGCGGCAGCATTCGCGGTCAAGCACAATATCAGCGAATTTGTACCGCCAATCGAAGAATAGAAGCCGAAAGTATCCTAAAGAGAAAAGCACAGGATGTTGCCTGTGCTTTTTTGATCTCGGCTAATTGTCTCTTATAACCTCGTATGAGTCGCTGACAGCTTGAGTAAGGTCAACGGCTATCTCCTGTCCGCCAAAGCCATCAACCAGATCGTGTGCGCGTACTGTCACCTGTGTAGCACTTTCTGGAATAACAATACCACTCTGGCTGCGCGTGAACGGTTGTTCAGTCTCATGAGGATGCAATAGCAGCCGCGTAAAGGGTGATTCTGAATCTGGCTTAATAACGGTGCCATCAGGCAGGATCACATCCCAGCCATCGGCATAATCTTCCCAACCTGTATCTGGATGTGTGACTGTCACATGGAATGTCCATGTATCGCCATTTTGTACGACTCGGACAAAAGTAACATCGGCATTTGCCATATTGCTTGGAGCAGCAACTGCTTCCTCCGGGACTTCTTGGGCCGCCCCTAGCCAATTGAAGACACTGCATCCACTCAGCCCGAACAAGGCAATCGCGATTAACCAGACGCGCATAAGCTCTCTCCTAACAACCGTTTTCGATGCCCATCATAATGCAAAGGGCTTACGAAAGCCTAATGTCGGTCCAGGGCTGTTGCAGGCGAGTCCTCATGCTACAATGCCAGGCGAATAGACCATGATGGCTTAGGTGAGTATAGAGTGCGTCGTTGGATTGTTTTTGCCCTGGGTGTCATCGTCATACTGCTCGTTGATCAGATTTCCAAGCAGTGGATTCTGGAACATCTTGCACTTGGCGAAACATATCCGGTGATTCCGGCACTGTATCCAGTATTTCAGTTTACCTACAGTGCCAACACAGGGGCAGCCTTTGGTATCTTCCCGGAACTAAGCCAGTTATTTCAGATTTTGCCAATGATAATCGTTTTGGTTATCCTGTATTTTGTCTACCATTCGCCCAATTCTGCGACTGTGATGCACCTTGCCTTTGGCTTGGTAGTTGGTGGCGCACTGGGTAACTTTATAGATCGCTTACAACATGGCCACGTAGTTGATTTCTTTCATATCTATATTCCGCCGCTAAACTTCTCTAATGTGTCGAACTTCGCCGACCACGCTATTGTCCTTGGCGTCATTATCCTCTTAATTGACAATCTGCTGGCGGAGCGTCGGGCAAAAAATCAACAACAGATCGAAGCTCCTGCTGAGGAAATCTAGCACGCCACTTGTTTACTAAAGGGGAAATTCCAGCTCAATTTCATCGCGAATCGGAATGCTGTCTTGACCGATAATAGGTATCTGTGGTTTGATTTTGCGGGACTCCAGAATGGCATCGCGATGAACAGCAACCAGCACGAATTCTCTCTTTTGCCAGAACTTAAGTGCTGCCATGTTGTCGTTGGTCGTTATTAGCCAGATGCGCCGGATTTTGCCATTTGCCTTGACCTCTTCGATGAGCGTGTCGACAAGGCCGGTGCCAACGCCCTTATTTTCATCCAGGCTGTTGAGGGTCGTAATTTCGCATTCGTTATTTTCAAGCCGATAAGTCAATAAACCGACGACTTCTGTCTCACCATTGTCTTCGCGTTCAGCCACAAAACCAGGCAGTAGATGGCCATAATGGGCTTGCCCCCTGGAGACAATCTGCGTTGTGCCCCAGTGTTCGTCCATAAAATGGGCGACCCACTCGCGATCCTCTCGCTCAAGCGGACGTACTGTAAAATCCCTTTCAGTCATTTTGCAGGCCCTTTGTCATAGTCGCGGCTAACGTGCCAATTAGTATAGCCGTTTCTTTCGGGCTTGGAAAATGATGGCGCGAGGGTTACCGAAGACGTTCTTGAGGATTTAAAGTGTAATGGTCCGACGCTGCATTTTGTTGGTAGCAACAAAGCCAGCGATTTCTTCAGCCCGTTGCTGAACCAAATCTATGCCGTGCTCTTTGACGAGCGGATGATCGAGATTCTGCGTAAGCCAGCGAATGCTGGCGATATGTCGCGCGGCAATGAAGGTATCAAGAAGTTGCACATACTCATCGGGTAAGGGGCGCTGTGATGTGTAGCCACCCCAATAAGCGGCTGCCAGTTCATCGTAGTTCGTTTGTGTTTTCAACTGCCAGAGCAGGGGGGTGAGGTCATAAAGATAATAGCCCCAACCACTGTATTCCCAGTCGATAGCACGGACATCATTATGATAGAAAAGAATGTTTTTGCTCAGTAAATCACCATGAATAAGCCCAAAGGCGTTATGATCCGTACCCATTGAGTCCATTGCCAGATGAATGCGTTGCATAGCCACTTCTATAGCGTCGATTAAAGAATCGGACAGCATTGAAGCCAGGTCTGCTCCAGGGTCGTAGACGCCCCCTTCTTCAAAAAGTCCCTTATAGTCCAGGCGTGGACGATTAAAGTCGGCTGGTGGAATGTATTGCTCGGAGAATTGATGCAGCTTGGCCAGAAATCGACCGATTGCGTGCATATTATGTGGTGTCAAGTCTCTGGCATCTTTGGGTGCACCGTCGACGTAGTCTCTCAGTGCACCCACGATTATCTTATTGTTTCGCTCGTCATGGATTTTGAGCAGCTTGATAACGCGCCCGACAGTCAGATCGGTTTCTTCGGCAATAGCATCGAGCCATACCGTCTCCGACTGTAACCTGCTGAGATCAACGGCTTGCTTGTAGAGCGTCAGCACAGCCAACTGTGGCCCATTTTGCACGGAAAAAACAGCATTATGCGTATGGGCCATCCAGCTTACAGTTGCGTCTTTGTATTCCGGTATCTCGGCGATGGCGACCTGTGCCAACTTCAACCAATGTGCTTGATCGTTGTCAGGTTGCTCGTTATTCGTCGTAGTTGGTTGTGTCACGCTCAAATCCATACTTTGACCACAGGCGCCGCGTGATTTTTTCAGCATTGCACTTGACGCCCTGTTTGCTGAAGTAATCGCAAACGCGCTTCACGTCGCGCTCTAGGATATCGTGCGCATTGGGATTACTACTGACAGGTGTCACCTGTGGGAAATCGATCAGGGTGATCTTACCGTCCCAATACAGAATATTGTAGGCGGAAAGGTCTCCATGAATAATGCCCATCGACAGCATAAGTTCGATATTGCGCAACGCTTCCTGGAACAGATCGTCGGCTTCATCAGGTTCGAGGTCGATTTCGATCAGGGTTGAAGCCGCCGTCTGACCATCCCCGACATAGCTCATAAGCAGGGCGTTCATGCCGTTGGCGTAGGGCTTAGGGACGGCGGCGCCCGCCTGGTACAGCTTTTCCAGTGTGTTGTACTCATGCATGAGCCAGCTTGTATGGGCCATCTGCTGACCAAAGCTGGACTTCACACGCATGGCACGCATTTCACGCTTGTTACGCTCCGTCACCTCTTTGCCATCTTGCCCGATGACTGTGCGACCTTCACGATACATCGCGTCGTTGCGCAGTTGCCGGAACATCCTCGGTCGATAAACTTTTGCAGCCAGGTATATTGCGTCATCGACGCTGGGGTGGGCCTGACAGCGGTAGACGCTGGCTTCCTTACCACCTTTTACCTGTGCCAGAATATCGACGATTAGCGCGCGTTCATAAAAACCATTGAGGCTTTCCAGCAGCCATCCGGCTTCATGCAGGCTCGGATTGTAGGTGATCTCAAAGCCACCTTCGAGCGTCATACTCGTATCTGCGATCTCCTGCACGATCTCCGACTGGTCCTTCTTAGGATTGTGACGAGCTTTGCTTTTTCTTTTACGTCGTGCCTGACGGTCATTCAGCATCGGATTAAACTGCTCAAGATAGTCGTCGTAGTCGTCCTGGTGTGTATTCCAGTTATTCATTGTGGGTTTCACTCATTTAGTTGATAGTCTGATGTCGTTGTGGTCAACGCATGCATTTATTCGGCGCGTATATACGCCCTGATAAAGTTATGCAATTGATACATCTTGAGTTGGTTGACTATCTTGGGGCACGTCTGTGTGCCAATCTGCGAATAGTCAGGCTGATCAACTCCATCGGCAGGCGCTGCTAGCATTGAGCAATGCTAAACAGGCGGCTTTATCCAGTTGATGACTGCCGGAAGCTGATTGTATTCGCAAACTGGAACGAGGGGTTCCTACGCGGGTTTATTCAGCGACCGACGCCATCCATTCGGGTTTGACTTTGACCACTTGCATATAACGCCTCCACTGAACTATTTCACAAACTGTTTGGAGTGTAGCACGGGTCAGGGTGGTTCGTCAAGCACATCTGGAAGTAAAGATGGTGTCCTGGCGGTCGCCAGTCAGGGATGTTGCACTTTGCCATGACAAGGTAAACTAGAAGGCTGGATTCGGCTAATAGATATTTCCAAGGGAGTGCATAGCAATGAGTGGGTCACTCACCCTTTATGTAGTCCGTCACGGTGAAGTTTTCAATCCGCATAATGTTTGGTATGGTCGCCTGCCCGGCTTCAGACTGAGCGATGTCGGTCGCCATCAGGCACTTATGGCTGGGCGTGCGCTTAAGGACAAATCCATCAGCACGTTTTATTGCAGCCCAATGCAGCGCACTCAGGAAACAGCACAGCTCGTTATCAGTCAGCACCCATCTGACTTTGAGGTCATCATTGAAGAGCGTATCAACGAGGTCTTTGCACCATTTGAAGGTGTGCTGAATACGACCCTCGAAAAGACCATGTTCGATATTTATACGGGCAATGAAGCGCCTCATGAGGTACCTGCTGATTTGCGGAAACGCGCCCTATCATTTATTAGTGACCTTCGTAAACGTCACAGTGGTGAAGAAGTGGCGATAGTCACGCATGGCGATGTTGTGGTTGCGCTGTTCATGTGGGCCAAACAGCAAGCAGAATCAGATATTGGTCGCGGCCGTTTGATTGACCTGGGGTTGCCGGAATACTATCCAGCGACGGCGTCTATCAGTACATTTACGTTCGCAACAGATGATCCTGATGAGATTCCGCAATATGCCTATCTGCGCCCTTACTGAGCAGATTAGCTCTCTTTGAGGAGATTATCGCGGCTGTCCTGTAGCCGGAATTCGCGTATCCATTCATTGGTATCATTGATGAATTTCTTCTCGCCGCGTTTTTCGTAGCTCGCGCGGGCGCGCATCATCCAGTCTGTTGCTCTGGAAAAGTCTTTGAGTCGATAAGCGACCAGACCCAGGTAATAGAGTGTTTCTGCGCGTTCTGGAGAAGCTGCCCACGCTGCCAGGAAGTAATGAGACGCGCCTTCCCAGTCTTTGTCTCGGTAGGCGATGATGCCCTTGCCATAGTTGGCGAGCATTTCGTAACTGCTGATTTCCAGCGCCTTATCGAAATCCTCAGCCGCTTTCAGGTCAACGCCATCTTCCAGATGGAAAAACCCACGCGCAGCATAATATTCCGCGCGGTAGGGTAGCAGGCTGATGGCATGTGTCATGTTGAGGATAGCGTCCTCAATGTCATTCTTCTTAAAAGCTTTAAGGGCCAATTTATAGTATTCATCAGCGTCAAAGCGTGTCAACCCAAGCCGAGCACCCAAACGAGCCATAAACCACATCCTGCGATGTCTATCAGCGTAAAAATGTGCGTTAAGTTACTGTATCACATCTGCCCAGACCGAGCATATTTCTGTTTCGGGAAATCAGCGAAAATAGTCATATTTTCTACCCAAAAACCAACGTTATTTCATTGACTTTTTAGAAAATTTGTTCTATAATTTGAATCCCTCGAACGGCAATTACAGTAGAGAAAATCACAAGTAAATCATGTTCAACACGAACCCAAATCTCACTGGTCGGGCGATGCAATTAGTGTTGCATCGTGCAGGAATTGAAGCGCAGAAAGTGACTCGCAAACGCGAGTCAGGCTATTATGTAGCGGACTTTTACGCACCGGAAATGAATCAGAGCGTTCCCAGAGCACGTGAATGGGAAAGTCGCCTGAAAGCCACTTTCCCTGGGCAATTGGAAGTTGTTGATCGGCACGATACTGTCGCTACGTGGCGTCATGGATCGCCGACGATTTCAGCATCGGTAATATTCAAATTTAGAGGCAATGGGTAAATGATGATGAGGCCACCTAAGACGTGGCCTCCTCTTCATCTGGGGCCAGGAATGCTTCCCAGGGTCCAGTCATGCCATTCTCGGTCACACCATAATAGATACGGATTTGGCCGTTATCGCGCTGGACCAAATCGTAGCGCATCTGGCCGCCTTTTTTGTAGCGTCGCCACAAGCCAATGCCATTGGCCCATTCGACCTTATCTTCTTTAACCGGATTGCCATCAAATTGGCGAATAGCATAGTGCCATAAACGTCGGGCACTGTCGCGCGTCACGTTCTTGACGATATTGCCATTTCTCAAATCACGAATCATGTAGTAGCGGGTGTCATTCCGCTCCTCAACATCTGCAATTTCGGCACCCGCGCGCGGTGGAGCGACCTCATTCTCGTCGATCATCACCGGCTCAGTAGGCAATATCTCCTCGCTGATGACCTCAGAAGTTAGGGACGTTTCTTGGCCGTTATTGCCTTCATTCCGCATGAAGACCATACCCTGCCTTACCAGATTCACAATTTCATCACGGACGGCCAGGCTTGTTTCGCCTTCATCACGCACATAAATTTGATTGTCGTTAATGGCATATGGGCGGTCTTCACCATAGGGAACCAGAACGCGGATAATCTGTTTGCCCTGTGTTTCCTGGGTGTCGATATCTACTTCAAGCGCTGGCGAAAGTACGCGGCTGATTTCTTTCTCCAGTACCTTGATAGCATCGGTAACAGCTTTAATGCCTTCAATTGGCTGGTTTTTGTCGCGACTGAGTCCGATATAGATCGTGCCGCCGTTCGTGTTCGCGAATGCACAGACGTCTGCGATGATGTTATTGAGTTTGCCGCCTTTGCGCTCAATGCTCTCATGGAAAGATTGCACCAGGCTGGGGCCTTCTTCGCGGGCTGCTAGAATAAAATCGTAGGGTTTCTTATCCGGGTTGTAAGGCCGTGTGCGGCTGAAATCCGTGCTGGCGAACAGGGCTTTGAGTGCTTCAAAAGAACGATCTTTCAGTAGCATCTCAGTGACGCGCTCGCCAATGCCAAACCGGATGTTTTTACCCTCAGTGAATGTATCCAGGCTGTGCGCGTCTGATCCCTGAATCAGATGCATCCTGCGCGGATATTCCGGTTTAGTACCATCGAAAAATCGGCTGGTAGAAGCCCGTCCCCGTTTATGCATGTCAGTCAGTTCCAGTGCATGCAAATGACGGTCCTGCGTATACGCAATGCGCGTTTGGCCACCGAAGTTGAGGCCGCGCATCATCACGCCATGCGCGCTGTTAATATGAGCCGCAATCGCAATACCACCAGCTTCGTCAATCAGGCGATATGCTTCCAATACGTCAGCCGTACTACCCGCTGCGGGATTACCTTCGTCGAGTACATCTGGCGGTACGTTCAGGCTCAGCAGCACATGCTCGATGTAGCGAATAGACGTTTGTGGCGAGAATATGCCCAGAACATGGAACCCAAACGTTGCAGAGAATTCAAAACCCGGCAGGACAAGTACTTTGTCCAGCAAACGCCGGTATTCCGCCAATAAGCGGAGTTCATCGGCCAGCGCACGGCCAGTCTGTTCAAGGAAGTTCAGGCGTTCAATTTCGGCCATCATGGCCGCGTAGCCACCGACCGTGTTGTGATCGGTGAATGCGATAATATCAATGCCACGTCGTTCTGCACGTCGCAGAATGTCAACATAGGGACTTTCAGAATCTTTGTAGTCCGCGCTTGCGGGGGTATGTACATGCAGATCAACGCGGTACCACTGCATGCGTTTGCTATTCTTGTTAGCCAAAGTGTTTTCTCACGGTGTCGCTAAAAACGAGTTATTTTGCGATATGTTTATTGAATAGGGCGGGCAAATCACCAGGCTCAAAGGGCTTTACCAGGAATTCATTGGCACCTGCATCCATCGCTTCGTCGCTGACATCCATACCTGAGGTGATGATTACGGGTATCTGGCCGAAAGCGGGATGGGCACGCAGATCGCGTAAGACCTCCACGCCATACATATCTGTCAGGTGATAATCCATTAGGATGACATCAGGTAAGGAATGCTCAACGGTAGCGATAACCGCACTTCCATTGGGCACGATTGTTACGTCAAATCCATCAAGTTCAAGTAGGGTCTGTAGCAACATAACCGTTGTCCGGTCGTCATCAACGATCATGACTTTGCTCATAATGGTCCTCTGGTGTATCAAGGTCGATAGTCTATGGCTACCGTCTTGCATTATAGGTGATTTTAGATAAGTTGACGAATTGCCCCATTGCTGACTTGCTAAATGGGGCAATTGGCTTTATGTGCGTAATCAGGCGATGTCTTGACCAAGAGCGACTTCAAACGCCTTGTCAACGTGATCAATGAGAACAAACGTCATTTGTTCACGCACTTCTTTTGGCAGGTCTTCGAGGTCTGGTTCATTTTTCGCTGGCAGGATGATTGTATCAACGCCAATACGATGTGCCGCCAGAACCTTGTCTTTGATGCCACCTACAGGTAGTACCTGGCCGTTGAGCGTTAGCTCACCTGTCATCGCTACGTTATGCCGTGTGGGATGCTGCGTCAACAGCGATGCCAGTGCAACGGCCATCGTCACACCCGCCGAAGGACCATCTTTGGGTGTAGCGCCCGCTGGTACATGCAGATGAATTTCATGCTGTTTGAAGAAATCGTCAGTGATATTCAGGTCACTGGCCTTAGAGCGGATATAGCTCAATGCGATACGCGCGCTCTCCTGCATGACATCACCAAGCTGGCCAGTGTATTGGAAAGCTTTATCACCGGGCATAGCTGTTGCTTCGATAAACAGTACATCACCGCCTACGGGCGTCCAGGCGAGGCCGGTTGCGACACCAGGCAGGTCTGTACGATCTTCAAGCTCTGTGCGATAGCCAAAACGAGGCTTGCCCAACAATTCCTTCACAGAAGGGCTGTCGATGACGATTTCGTCTTCAAGACCCTCGGCTATCTTCGTAACGACTTTACGGGCAACACGGCCAATTTCACGTTCGAGGCTGCGAACACCAGCCTCTCGCGTAAAGTCGCGGATGACGGTCAGGATTGCATCATCACTGAAGTTGATCTCCTCCACACGCAGCCCATTCTCGCGCGTCTGACGTGGAACCAGATACTGCTTGGCGATTGCTAGCTTTTCCTGTTCTGTATATCCACTCAACTGGATGATTTCCATACGGTCAAGCAGCGGGCTGGGAATGGTGTCCAGTGAGTTGGCTGTTGTGATGAAGAAGACCTCGCTCAGATCGAACGGCACATCCAGATAAGTATCACGGAATTCAGCATTTTGTTCAGGGTCGAGTAGCTCCAACAGGGCAGATGCCGGATCACCTCGGAAATCACGGCCGAGTTTATCGACTTCATCCAGCATAATCAGCGGATTTCGTGACTCGGCACGGCGTAAAGTCTGCACGATGCGGCCCGGCATCGCGCCGATGTACGTCCGGCGGAAACCGCGAATTTCAGCTTCATCGCGCACGCCGCCCAGGCTCAACCGGATGAATTTGCGCTCCATGGCACGGGCAATGCTCGCACCCAGGGAAGTCTTACCAACGCCTGGTGGTCCAACAAAGCACAAAATAGCACCTTGGCGGTCACGTCGGACGCTGTATTCCTCTTCCTGCGATTTCAGTTCAGTGCCGCGTTCAGCCCGTAATTTGCGCACTGCCAGGAATTCAAGAATGCGCTCCTTGATATCCTTTAGACCATAATGGTCTTCTTCAAGGACTTGTCGTGCATGGCTGATGTCGAGATTGTCTTCCGTGCGCTTGTTCCAGGGCATGTTGACTAGCCAGTCAAGATAGGTACGGATGACGCCGTACTCCGCTGATGCAACCGACAGCTTGCTCAGGCGATCAAGTTCGCGTTCGGCTTCTTTTCGGGCTTCTTCACTCATGCCAGCTTCATCAATAGCTTTCCTGAATTGGCCGACTTCTTCAGTCGAATCATCCCCCTCAGCAAGTTCGCGCTGAATAGCCTTCAGTTGCTCACGCAGGTAGTATTCGCGCTGGCTCTTTTCCATCTCGGACTGAGCTTCTGTCTGGATTTTGCGCCCCAACTCCAGAACTTCAACTTCCTTGTTAAGAAGCTCCAGCAGCAGACGTAATTTCTGCTGAGTGCTATCCTCTTCCAGCAACTTCTGAGCATTTTCCAGGTCGATGCGCACATAGGTTGCGACCGAATAGGCCAGTTGGAGTGGATCGTCTGTCGCCAGGGCAGTTGTTACCAGTTCCGGCGGAATGCTTGGCATCAGGTCGGCCAAATGACGGAACTGTTCCATCACATTTCGCTCAAGCGCTTCGACTTCGATTTCACCTTCTACGGCTTCAGGTAGTTCTGTAATGCGCGCATTCAAATAAGGTTCTTCTGACGTAAATTCCTCGATCCGAATGCGTTTTAGGCCCTGAACCAGTAGGCGAATGGTGCCATCAGGAGCACGGAATAATCTATGGATTGCGGCGAGTGTGCCGACGCGATAGATGTCGTCAGGCCCCGGTGTTTCCAGTTCTGGATTCAACGCCGTGAACAAACCGACGAGGCGATTGCCTTCGATAACATCATCGACCAACTTCAAACTACGCTGTTGGCCTACGGTCAGCGGAATAGCTGTATGTGGATAAACAACCAGGCCACGCAGCGGTAGAATGGGTACTTCCGCAGGCACATCGCTGTTATTCGCGATTTCATCATCGTCAATATCGGTGTTCGTACCATTATTGGATGAAATCAGGTCAGCGATTAAACGTTCGAGCTCATCACTCATATGGGTTCCTTACCAGTTAAGCTCTGTAGGCATTTTGCTAAAGACTAAACAGAGATTCCTGTTGATTGGTCAAATTGGTGGAACTATCTCTTTCAAGCGCTTTAAGCGCTGACAGACAGTGCCCTCTATAGCAGTGTAACGTTGATGGATAAAAAGTATGTAAGATTTGGGAGACTCTGGCACACTTCTTACGCTTTGCTGATGTCCACTAACTTGATCTTACTCAGCAAACCGCATATGAGGTGTTTAGAAGTCGTAGATGTCAAAATCATTGCACAGGGTAATAGGTCCGTCGTAAATTGCTGCTGCCTCATCAACCAATGGTTGCGGGTCTGTATTCCACACCTGATAGTGAATTAAATACAGTGATTTCGCGTTGGAGTCCTTAGCGATTTGGGCGGCTTGCTCCGCAGTACTATGCCCCGGTGGCAGGCCAGCAGCTTCATGAATGAGCATATCGACATCTTGGGCGATACGATAAACACTATCACATGGCTCGGTATCGCAGCTATAGCCCAGAACACGCCCGTTGTGCTTATTGACAATACGCAGGCCGATGGTAGGCACAAAGTGTGTCACCGGGTAGGCCGTAATATGGAAATCGATATTGTCGAGGACAGTAACCCCTTCGCGCTCACTCAAACGATGAAATGCAATCGGAAAAAAATTAGGCCAATCCTGCCAACTGTAGGCTTCCATCGTGTCTTCAATACGATTGATGCAGTGATGCAGCCCATATACACGCATTGGCGCTTGACGACCAATCAGCCACATATGCATCAGCATATTGGGGACACCGCCGACATGATCTGGATGGAAATGCGTCAGGATCACATCTTGCAGTGTGCTGTAATCCAAGCCCAGGTTTTTGAGCTTGCCAAGTGGGTTGGAACCCGCATCAACCAGAATCGGGCTGCCTTGATCCCCAATCAGGAGGAAGTGTGTGTAATCATGTGTGGCGTCATTGACGGCTGCTGCCGAACCCAATATGACGATTTTGGCCATGTAATCGTCCCGTACTAGGGCAGGAGTGTTGCCCGGTGAGTTATCGCTAATAGAGCCTATTGTATCGGCTTAATCGCCCTTGTGCAGATCAAATCGCATTGTTTTTGTGTCGCTTACCTGACAATTTGGCTGACGATCACTGGCGTGACATAAGCTTCCAGGATTGCGGCAACAAACATCATCGGAATAATGACGCCGATGGCAAGTTTGATCGTATCGCCTAATGCCATTGTCCAGGCTTGCCCGACTGTCATACCTTGAGGTGGCCGTGTGGAAATGGCCCCTAGCCGAAACATGGCTGCTGTTGCCAAAACAATCATGGGAATTTCAACAATGCCATGTGGCACAATCGCCGCCAGGAAAAGGGCCAGATCATAACCCGCAAGCAAAAGTTGCCCCAGCAAAAAACCGAGTATGGCGTAAACGGCCGGTGGAATCACAAACGCCGCAACGCCTAGCGAGAAGATAGATAGGATCAGTGCAAGCAGCAGTACGCGCCCATTCTGCCAGATGATGAATGCTACCGATGCTGGTTTGAGTGATTGCTGGGTGATGAAGGCGAAAGTATCACTGACTGAATCATACGTTTGCGATTCTGGTAGTGGAATGCGCCACTGTGGCTGCTGGCTGAAAATGTAACCCACGATAAAAGCGCTTAGAAATACGCCAACCGTCAGGACGACAGGCACCTTTAGTTTGCTTAGAGAGTATGGAATGGCACGACGGTACCAGTCGAGTAGGTTGTGTGCGGGTGTGGCTTCATCATCGACAGCAATGATCCAGTTGAAGATGCGCTTAAACATGCTGCCAAGATTGATGCTGTCAATTGTGCGGCCTAGCAACTCCTCACGATTGAACAGCGTGCTCCCAACGCGCAGCAGTAAGATCGTCACAACAATCATCGCGATGATAATGGCCCACAATGAGCCAATCCCACCAGCCGAATCGGCATCGGGCGCAATGAACATGATGAAACTTTCGCCGTTGATGATGAGTGTCATCGGGATGATGATGAAACTGGCGAGTAGGTTGGCGGCGCGGGTACTGGTCGTTTGGCTGCTGACGACGACAGCGCCGGTAATCATCACCAGTGCCTGGACAATCGTTAGCAGAATAATCTGGATCAGCAGCATTGGCTGCGGACGCCAGGCGAGTTCCCCGCTCAGGGCATTGAACAGATAGAGCATCATGCCGCCAAAGCTCGCAACCAGTGGCGGAATCATGGCCGATAGCGTTTTGCCGATGTACAGTTCGGTGTTGGTCAGTGGCGTGCTTAGGAGAGGCTCCAGGCTGCGGCGTTCTTTTTCACCAACGAACGTTTCCAGGGCAATGACCAGCGAAATCGAGATTGGGAAGAAACCAACAATCATCAACAGAAAAGGAATCGTCCGTTCGCCAATGATTGTCGCGCCGTAACCCTCCAAAAAGCCAGCGAACTGCTGTGCCAGGTACTGTGCCAGTGCCGGGAACACCAGCGTCAGAATAATGATTGGCGCGACAATACGCCAGTCACGAAAGCTGTCTCGAACTTCTCGTCGTGTGATAATCAACGCATTGCGCAGCGTTGATCGCCGTGGTTTGTGGGTAGGTGATACTATGTTCGTAGTGGGTGTCATGCTTGTCATAGAAATTACCGTGTTTCAGCCTGGGTGATGGCTTCGTCTTCAGTCACAACCTGGAGATAAATATCTTCAAGGGTGCGTGTAATCGCAGATAAGGTGACCACTGGCACGCCTAAGCCAGCACATCGGTTAATCACCTGAGGATTAATCGTGTAAGGATCATTCGTCTGATATTGCAACCAGT
This sequence comes from Anaerolineaceae bacterium, assembly GCA_020634165.1. Lineage (GTDB taxonomy): Bacteria > Chloroflexota > Anaerolineae > Aggregatilineales > Phototrophicaceae > Phototrophicus. The sequence continues at coordinate 98,844 of JACKCF010000007.1, forward strand.
TTGTGCCTTGTTTCGTGATGGTTACCAGGCCATCGAGATCATTTGCCAGCCCATTCATCGCCCCATTGATGCGTAATTCCATTGTTGGCTGCTCGACAAAATGTTGAGCCAGCTCATCAATGGTGCCGTTGGCGATGATGCGCCCATGCCGGATAATGGCGATGCGATCCGCGAGGAGCTGCGCCTCTGTCAGGTTATGGGTCGTAATCAGGAATGTGCGCTCACTTTTACGCAGATCGGTGATGGCATCACGAACCTGTTTCGCGCTTTGTGGGTCCATAGCTGAAGTCGGCTCATCCAGCAAAAGAACCGATGGATCGTGCAGCATCGCCCGAACCAGAGCGAGCTTTTGCTTCATACCTTTGCTGTACTCACCAACGCGCTTTTGCAGTGCCGATTCCAACCCAAATTGCGTCATGAGCTTTGTGGCGCGTTCTCGTCGGGCCTTTCTTGGCAGGTGATACACCTCACCGAAGAAATCCAGATAATCGAGTCCGTTCATGCGCTCGTATAAGCCGTGTTGTTCAGTCAGCACACCAACATGCTCGCGAACACGTTCAGGCTCCCTTAACACATCGTAGCCTGCGATAGCTGCGCGACCGCTGGTTGGTGCCAATATCGACGTCATCATGCGGACAGTTGTCGTTTTGCCCGCACCATTTGGTCCCAGCATCGCTAGCACCTCACCAGGCTTGACGGATAACGTCACCCTATCCACTGCGCGGAATTGTCCAAAATCTTTAGTGAGATTTTCTGTTTCGATCATAGGTTGTCACAGGTATGTTTATCTTCCCTGGCCCCATTATGGCATAGCATCTGCTGCTTCAATCTAAGACTTCTCATAGAGAGTCTTAATGATTTAAGCATTGCACTAAACGTAAGTTCGAGTGTCACTACGCTGTCTTTTGATATGAGAATAGGAGCAAATACTTATGATAATTCTCGGACTTATGGACTATCATAAGAACATGATCTAAGAACAGGAGTTACGCGCTATGAAAAAGCGCATTTTGATTGTAGATGACAATCCCTGGAACGCCCAACTGGTCGCAGAAGTTCTTGAGCGTCATAATTATACTGTAGAAGTTGTGATGCGTGGCGATACGGCTCTGGAGTTGATTGAAGCTAACCAGCCCGATATGGTTCTGCTGGATTTGATGTTGCCAGACATCAATGGCATTGATATAGCTCGCGAATTGCGCGAGACGCATAATAATAGTGATCTGCCGATTATTGCCCTGACGGCTCTGGGCAATCTGACGATTCAGCGGCGCTGTATGGAAGCGGGTTTCAATGAAGTGATCGTCAAACCGGTAACCAATCGAGAAGTGGTAGATGTCGTCAAAAGATACGTATAGCTTCTTTGATGGACTTGAATTCTGACAAAAAAAGCCCCGATTTCGGGGCTTTTTGGTTTAGTTATTCAGATCATTACTCAGTGACAGGTTCCAGTTTCGCGTGTTCTGCTGCGGCATTTGCCCGCCGACCTTCGCGGCCACGCCAGATATATATGCCCAGCGCCACGATGAAAATAATGACCGTCGCTACCTGCGAGCTGTTGATGGTCGTGCCGGGGATATAGGCTACTTCGATGCGCAGGAATTCCAGCAGGAAGCGAATCACAGAATATTGCATCAGGTAAATCAGGAAAAAGTCACCTGGTAGGAAGCGATTCTTATGGCGGGTATACAGGACGTAAAGTACAACGAAGGCTGCTGCATTCCATAACGATTCATAAAGGAAGATCGGATGGAATAGTGTATCTGCCGGATATTCAACCAGGCTGGAGTACTCTCCAACACGCTTGCCTGAATCAATCGTAATGCCCCAGAATGTTGAGCCAGTGGGTAGTCCGTACAATTCCTGATTGATGTAATTGGCCCAGCGACCGATTGCCTGTGCCAGTGGCAGCACAACGGCAGCAATATCCAGCCATGGCAGCATGGAAATACCTTGATCGGGGAACTCTGGCTCGAATTTGGGAATGTGATAAGGTTCGACCTCTGCACCACGAGCGCGCTGAATACCTGCACTAATCAGCCAGCCTATGAACGTCAGCGGAATAGCAATGGGCAGGAAAATGTAGTGGAATACGCGCGAAATTGGGTTGTGGAAACGGCTGGTGTACAGCCATGCGCCCAGGCCACCGCCGATGACGGCACCAAACAGATGCAGGCCACCGTTCCACACAGCAATGGCGCCATTGGTAGTATTGAAGAAGTTCTGGAAGAACCAGGCAGTATCCATACAGACAGCGGTACTGTTCGGATCACTACAACCTGCTGTCAGACCAATCGGCGGGAACAGGATGAACCATAGACGCGCGCCGATAATGCCGGGGAAGATGGCCCATGTCAGGCCGCCCCATACATGATCGGGGTTCATTTTACGGCTGGCTGCCAACCTGGATGCGACATACGCCGCAACGATCATCGCAAAAACGATGATGATGCCGTAATAACGGATCTGCAAATCGCCCAGGAAAGTATTTTGTAATAAGATATGCTCCGCTTCAAACCTCATGGTTTAACCGCCTCTGTTTTTGAGTGTTCTATATACAAACCAGACTCTTTGTAGTGCTGTAAAATGGGTGCCAACCGCCAGTACAACCAGGCCAATTGTCAGCAGGTCAGGGATCAGCAGCATGATGAGTATCACAACGATGCGCTCTAACCGTGTAAACAGACCGATTTTTGTTTCGACCTGTACGCCATCTGCCCGTGCCCGCACATAACTGACGAGCAGACTGCCGAGCAGTGCAGCCATCGCTAGCATCATCATCTCATACTGATCCAGCACCGCAAAATAATAGCTCAAACCAGCAAAAATGAAACCGTCAGCATAACGATCCAGTACGGAATCTAGCACCGCGCCAAACTTGCCCGTTCGTTGCATTGCACGGGCGACAGCGCCATCTAAGGCATCGAAGGGTAGGCCCAGCAATAGGATGATGCCGCCCAACTGCAATCGCCCAGTGGCAATGACCACGCTGGCAATGGCGACCACAACCAGCCCAGCCATCGTCACCGCATCAGGATGGATGCCCAGCCTATGTAAAAATTGCCCGGTTGGGTCCAGTATGCCGCGTACGGCGCCTCGAACGCGATCTGTGAATACGATCGGTTTTTCTTGTGTTTTTTCTTCAGACATGGTTTTAATTGCGATCCCCTGACCAATCTGTCAAAGCATAGCGCAAAGCAGCCTAACTTTAAAGGAAAGAGCGGTCCTCAAAAGCTGTAATCTCCACGAGGTTAACTCTTGCAAATCGACCCTCTGTCCACTACACTGTTGACACCTTGTTCGGGGCGTGGCGCAGCCCGGCTAGCGCGCACCGTTCGGGTCGGTGAGGTCGTGGGTTCGAATCCCGCCGCCCCGACAAATGGTAAAGGCTCTGCTTGATAGCAGGGCCTTTTTTCATAAATACACCCTGTTGGTTTGGGCCGCTATTGGGCATCTCGTACAGACCCCAGAGCTAAACTAGCCAAAGATTTTACCTATACCTCACTGGCTATCGCATCTGTTCTGGCGCGGATGTATAGTTTTTCACCAAGTATTATTAGGCCTATTAGTAAGGATTAATCATGCAGTTAGAGCAGTTGGGCGCGTGGGTTGATGCACGTGCGACGGAAATCGAAAATTGGCTAGAGACACTCGTTAACATGAATACCTTCACTGCCAACACCGCAGGTGTAGATGCTGGCATGGACAAGATGTACGAGTTGGTTGATCAGCTTGGCTTCACTGTAGAAGCGGTGAATGCGCGCCATCGCCTTGTTAAGTCTGGTAATGCCACGCAGGGACCACGTATTTTGCTCATCAGCCACATGGACACGGTGTTCCCGCCAGATGGTGACTTCCTCGAATATCGTCGTGTTGATGATGAATTTGTCACTGGGCCAGGTGTTGGCGACATCAAAGGTGGCTTGTTGATGGGCCTCTATGCCATGAAGGCCATTTCCGAATTGCTGCCTGACTCTGATGTCCAGATGGTCGTTAGTGCTAATGAAGAAATTGGTTCACCGACGATCCGTGACTGGTACATGGGTGAAAATATCGACGCTGACTTTGCCATTGGCCTGGAACCAGGCTTCCCACAGGGCGAATTGACGGCGGATGTTCCGCTGGGTGTTGTCGATCAGCGTCGCGGGTATTGTGCGATTAACGCGACCATTTACGGTAAGGAAGCCCATTCTGGCGTACCGCATGAAGGCCTCAACGCCATTGATGGTTTGGCACAGCGCATCATCAAGATCAATGCCCTGAATGCGCCCGAACGCGGCATCAGCACCAACATTGGTACGATCAGCGGCGGCACGGCTGGCAATACAATGGCTGGTGTTGCCAAGGCATTGATTACCTTCCGCTATGAGACGATGGCTGATGGCGAAGCAACCAAGGCCGCCGTTGAAGAGATCATCACCACGCCGACCGCGCATAATTCACAGCTTGATGTCTGGGATCGTGGCGAATTTGAAGTCAACATCTTCATCCCGCCGATGGAGCGTAATGAACGCAATCAGTATCTGGTGGATACTGTTCTGGAAGAAGCGCAGCGGCTTGGCCACAATGTCGTTCCGATTGCACGCGGTGGCGGTAGCGATGCCAATTATGTCAGCGCAGGAGGGACGCCATCGATCTGTGGTATGGGGGCACCCTGCGTTGGCCTGCACAGCCCAACCGAAACGATTCATTTCCCAATGATGATTCGTCGTATTGAACTGCTTGCAGCGACACTTTACCGCGTTCTCACAGAAGCGGGTGCTAAAGCCTAAAGATTTTCTGTAGAAATGGCCAAATACCGCAAGAATCGGACTGTTTTGGCTCTCTACTCAGGATATCCTTCTCAATATGATAGGAATTGGGGCGCAGGTGCTGCGTCCCTTCTTTTTGGAGAAGGATACCGATGACTGATTTCACTGGTGAACTAGCGGCCCTGGGGACGGCACTCGCATTTGCTTTAGGGTCTTCACTCTATACCTTTGCAGGGCGTAAATTAGGGTCACCACTGGTGAACCGTGCCCGTATGTTCATTGCTGCGCTAATGATGATTATCATTCATGCAGTGGCGTATGGGGAACTATTGCCGTCGCAGGCATCTCAGGAAGCGGTGATCTGGCTGAGCTTGTCGGGCATTGTTGGTTTCGCACTTGGTGATCTATTTCTCTTCCAGGCTTTCATACTTATTGGCCCGCGCCTATCGATGCTGATGATGGCCCTGGCACCCGTTCTCAGCGTGATATTGGCCTGGGTTTTGCTAGGGGAGATTCTCTCTGCACAGAGTTTATTGGGCATCGCCCTGACCCTGGCTGGCATCTTCTGGGTCATTTCAGAGCGTCAGACTAAGAAAACCAAAGATGTATCGGACATGCCGCCGCGGACGTATTTATTGGGACTTTTGTTTGGCTTCGGTGGTGCGGTTGGTCAGGCAGGTGGGTTGATCCTGTCTAAGTTTGGCCTGAATACAGGCATCGAGCCAATGTCTGGAAATGTAATTCGGCTGATTGCAGCGACCATCGTTGTCTGGTTAATTGCCGCCGCTCGTAAGGACCTGTTCTCTAGCCTGAGTCGCCTTCGTAATCACCCCAAATCAGTTGGCTACATAACCATTGCTTCTTTGTTTGGTCCGGTCATCGGCGTATCACTTTCATTACTCGCTATCCAACTGGCTCCGGTTGGCATTGCGTCGACGCTGATGTCCTTAACACCGATCTTTCTGATCCCCATTAGTTATGTAGTGTTCAAAGAGACGACTTCCTGGCGGGCTATCCTGGGAACGTTGGTCGCGTTTGCCGGAACAGCGTTATTATTTGTATAGTAAAGGAGCATAAATCTATTTAGCTCCACAAAATTGCAAAGGGAGCACGTGGAACAATATTCTGGTCAGTTGGCTGCTATTGGGGCAGCCTGTTTTTTTGCTGTTAACACCACGATTTTGGCGCGTGCCGGTAAGCAGCTCGGTTCTGTGATCGCCGTTCGTGGAGCTATCGCGCTTGCGCTCATCTGGGTGACTATCCTTCATACACTTACGATTGCCTGGCCGGACCTCAGCAAAGTTGAACTGTATCGACTGGGTTATCTATTTGCCTCTGGCGTCGTTGGTTTCGGCTTCGGTGCGGTCTTTATGACAATGGCGCTTGTGCGGCTTGGCCCCCGGCTCTCATCATTGATTGTTGCCCTGAGTCCGGTTTTCAGTTCCATCATGGCCTGGATTTTCTTCGCAGAGGAATTAGAGCCATCGAAGTATATGGGCATTGCGTTGACCTTGGCGGGTATTGCCTTTGTTGTGACTGAAAAACGGCCAAAGGCAAAAGATGTCGCGCTCGATATTGAACCCCGTGACTATTTCCTGGGCATGCTTTTTGCTGTGTTGACGGCGTTCTTCCAATCAACGGTATTTGTTCTGAACCGCGTGGGGGCCGAAGGCGACTTCCCGGCGTTGACCGGTACACTGATACGGTTGTTGGGTGGTGTCATTATCTTGTGGGTAGTGGCACTCCTAAGGCGTGAATTTATCTCGACGATCAAAACCTATGCTAAGTCCATGTCCGGGATGCGCCTTTTGCTGCTTTCGTCTATATTAGGGCCGACGATTGGCGTCTCTTTGGTGATTGTCGCTGTGCAGCAGGCGCCTGTAGGCATTGCCTCAGCGCTTTCCAACCTGACCCCGATCATCCTTGTGCCGATCAGTCACTTCTTTCTTGGCGAACGTATCTCCATTCGCGCGGTGATTGGTACGCTGATTGCAGTGCTTGGAACGATTATTATCTTTGTGTAGTCAACTATGCTGATGAAAATCCTGACGTACAACATTCTTTTTAGTGGCAAAGATGGCAGACTGCCTCATCTGGCTGAAGTTATCCAGAGCACTGATGCCGATATTGTCATGCTTGACGAAGCCAACAATCCAGATGCTGTTGCTGAACTCGCACAACGTGCAGGCTATCCATTCTATGGCTGCCAACGACATTCGACAGCATATCTTAGCCGTGTTTCCGTCATTGCTGATTGGCTCAAGCCGCCTATGGGGCGTTCAGCATTTTTGCGACTCATCTTGCGCGACCATAGGCTTCATCTATATGGCGTTCATCTGCTGCCGAGCTTATTGTTCTTCGCGGAGTGGTTGCGCCAGAAAGAGCTAAATGCACTCAAAAATTATCTTCCGGCAGATATTCCTCATGCGATTTTAGGCGACTTCAATACCATTGCCCCTGGCGACCCGATGATTCAGGAAGAATTTCCATTAGAAATGAAGATTATTATGCAGATTAATGGCGGTGATGCGCGTAGGACCGCTATCGCCAGCTTGCTGAAATCGGGCTACACAGATGCTTTCCGCCACCTCTATCCAGATGAACCTGGCTACACTATGCCCACACAGTTGCTGGCATCTATCCCTAACACGCGCCTGGACTACGCATTTTTATCAAAAGAACTCGTTCCACAACTGGTAGATTGCCAGCCATTGAGGCACCCACCCGCTATTCATAAAGCTTCCGATCACTTCCCGGTACTGCTAGAAATCGACCTATAAAGCACCTTTGCTCAAGATGATCGTGCCTTTTTCGGTTTCTGGCTCAGCGATCTTGTGAACAGCGAATTCATGCAGCCAGCGAGCGACCATTTTATTCTCATTGCTGCGATTTGTATCATCGACAAGAACAGTCGCGTTATCGTTTAGTCTGTCATAGAAGTAGGGGAGTGCTGGATAGCGGGCCATCGGCGCTGGATTGCCCCATTGTGGCGGACCATCAACGGTTAACATATCAATATCGCTGATGTCGCTTAGCAGCGTAGTGTCGTACCACGGCCAGCGACCGCCATTAAGGTTTAGCGGCTTCAGAGGTGCGTGAATTACCGTCGCGATGTCTTGTAGCTGGTGCTCAGTGATGCGACTCCTTGCTGCCTGGGCGAACTGCTCATCGTGCTCAATGGCAATGACCCGTCCGCTGCCATTTTCTCGTAATGTATATGCCGTAATAATCGTAGAGGCCCCTGCACTGGCTTCCACAACCAACTCGGGCTTGCGTTTGCGGACATGCTGCATAATCACCACACCGAAATCCGGTGAAATTGCCCAGCGTCGCATAGGGGGCAAGGGAGCAATCGGATTCAATTGCTGGTAAAGGGCCATGAGCGATTCTAATTGGCGATAGTTCTGGAACGGCTCGTTATGGCGGCTGTTCATTTCTTCGATGAAGGTATCAATATCGAGCGTAGGTGCGGCTTTGTTCTTGCTTGTGTACCACAGACCAGCAGCAAATCCACCTGCTAACAGCACGATATCTTTCAGACTGAGCATGTTGGCCTCCTGTGCCAATACACATGCAATATAACGCATTTTGCTGTGCCGACGAGAACCTCTTATACTGCTATTATGCACACGGGAAAATCCTCATCACAGCGTCATCGCATCCTTAAATCGACCTTCGTCGTTTTCGCTTTGATGTGTCTCATATTGGCTCTTATTGATCTGGTGACGCAAGTAACCCCGGCAATTATCGCCGAGGGCCAGCCGTTCTGGTATTGGGGATATGTGAACCAGCATCTTCGACCCTATGCGGCTCTGGTTGGCATGGTACTGGCTGCTGCTTGGGGATTTCTTCGACCTGCATTCAATACACTAAGAATCATCACTGTGCCGACGATGCTCTTGTTGCTTTGTTCCTGTACGCTCCTTTCTCTCGTCGTGCCATTGATGACGCTGCCGCATACGGCGGTTCACATACAGTCGCAGTCTCATGACGGCAAGATGTACCATCTGTTTTATCAATCAGAAGGGGCGATAAGCACTGAATGTGCGTACGTCCTCGTCGCCTGTGATAATCTGGGGATGCGCTGCCAGTACCAGCAGCATTGGCAGGTCGGACCGATCTGTATGGGTGAAAATGCGCCAATTCAGTTGAATTCGTCAGGCGTAATCATCGATACTGAAACTGTATGGACATGGCCGCCGGACTAACCTTCAACTTGTTCAAGATGGCTTTTAAGCGCCTCATAGAAGGCTTCTGTTTGCTCATCATGCACTGGATGCCCACACTTGAACATCGCGAGCTTGCCATTTTTTACCTTGTCCAGGAAAACCTGCGCATAGCTGGCCGGATTGAGCGTATCTTGGTCTCCCAGCATGACCAGAACCGGACAGGTGATATTTGGCGCAAGGCTCACACTGACATCTCCGCCGCTGTCGATCATATGGACGGTTGCACGTACCCATTGTTTGGCGAAGTCATCCTTGTCACCCAGTTGATGACGCGCGACATCCCCGTCTGTCATCCAGCCTGACCCTGGGATCATGCGTTGGGCGACAGGCCGCATATCCGGTCCAAAGTAGCCAACAGCGCCCCAACTGGCGGCGCTTGCGAAACGCTCTGGCTGCATCCCTGCACACATCAAGGTGATCTCGCCACCATCACTATAGCCGATCATATGGGCGCGTTCGATGTTGAGCGTATCCATCAGCGCCAGCACATCCTCTGAATCACGATCATAAAATCGCAGCGGGAAATCTCTTGGTTTGGGTGTTGATTCCCCATAGCCGCGTAGGGTAGGCCCAATAACACGGTACCCTTGCCCTTGTAACCAATCCATCACATGACCCAGATGTGTTTCTGCTGTGCCCAACATGCCATGCACGGCGATGACAGGCGTTGGACGTGGATTTTGGGGAATACGTTCGACGTAATGCAGACGAGCACCAGTGACAATATCGGCAAAAGGCATTTTTGATTCTCCAGTCAAAGGTTTTGCTAGCGAATTATACCTTCACCGATCATTTCCACCTACGGGAACGCCAAATAACAGTGCGGATCTTAGCCTGGATAAGCTCCAGGAACGAAGCGAAGTCAGCGTAGATCAAAAACATGATAAGAACCTGTATAAATTAGCCGAATACTCATAAGTCTTTATTGTATGCTCTGCATAATCTGCCATATAATGACTGCATCGAAAGCAGTTACTGGTGGCTACAAAATAGGAGCACACTGTGCAAGATAGCATTAACGATTACACTGCACTCTTGATGCACAAACATCGTGAACGCGAGCTGGTAGAACGGGCTAATGAATATCGTCTGGTGGCGATCAAAGCCGAGTTTGTTCGTCGCGCACGTCGCATCGTGCGCATCAACAATAGCTAATCCAAATAATTAAACCATGCCCCGGTTGTCCGGGGCTTTTTTGTTTTTAGGGGTAGTTACCAATTATGAATGATGGATTCAAGATAAAGTCGATAGTCTTCAGCTTTGGGGTTATCTTCGGCAGGTGCCCAGGGCGCCAATGACTTATGTGTTTCCGCTTCATAAGGCCCCTGGATGACCTCTAGCAAGGCACATGGTTGCAGTGGAATGATCGTGTGGTAGGTGCGCGGCGGGATGTCTACCACCATATTGGGTCCGGTCGCACTGAGTGTGATTAGATCAGCCACTTCCCCTCGGTTATCGAAGTGAAGCACCGTGCACTTGCCTTCAAGGATGCTAAATAACTCTACCTTGTCTGGATTTTCGTGCTTGTGCGGCGTGATATACGTGCCCGGTATCATCGCATTGATCATGCGTTGTACGGGTTCTTCATGTTCATGTAACCGTAAAATTGTGCGTTTCCGGCTGGACTTCTTCGCCATGCGGATCAGATTATCGATATCGAACGTCGTGATAGTGCGAAGTGTATGAGTCATGATTTATCAGGTTTGTCGCCATCAGTTCGTACTGGGTACAGTACTGCTTACCTATCTTACCAGTGTTTCCGATGATGAAGTATCAATTGTAAGTATTTTGTACGCTATTGAGGCTACTTCAATTGATTTGACCAAAAGGTGTAAATAATCTGATGATGAGAATTGGACTTATGACGTAACAAATTCGTTTTGATTTTCATCTAATCGCGTTACAATCCATTTCGTCCCACTTGATACATAGTTTCTCGATAATAAGGAGTGTTGGTCATGAAATTGGCACGTAGATTACGGCTACTTATCATGATTGCGGTCTTCGTAGTGAGCGTAGCAATGGTTGCTGCCCAAGATGAGGCCGTACTTGTGATTGGTCATGCGGAAAGCACCGATTCGCTTGATCCGGCACGTGGCTATACCCAGACAACAGGTATTGTCAATCGTGCAGCCTACGAAACTCTGGTGACCTTCCCCGATCAAGATGCCAGCGAAATTCTCCCGCTGCTGGCGACTGATTGGACGATCAGCGAAGATGGCACGGAATACACATTCACGCTTCGTGATGGCGTAACCTTTGCCAGTGGTAATTCTCTTACGGCAGATGATGTTGTCTTCACCATCCAGCGCTTACAGAATGTTCAGGGTAATCCATCGTTCCTCGCCAGCAATATCGAAAGTGTGGTTGCTAACGAAGACGGAACCGTGACATTTACCCTGGCAGCAGCTCGTCCGGCATTCCTCGCAGAGCTGACCAACAACGCTTTTTCGATTACAGATGCCGCAACAGTTATGGAAAATGGTGGTACCGACGCAGCCGATGCAGCCGAAACCGACGCTGCTGAGGTGTACCTGAATAGTACATCCGCTGGTACTGGCCCCTATATGCTGGAGAGTTGGGAACCCCAGGTCGAGACGGTATTGGTAAAGAACCCCAACTACTGGGGCGATGAACCCTATTACGACCGTGTCATCATCACTAACATCGCCGAAGCCGCAACTCAGAAAATTGCTCTCGAAGCTGGCGACATTGACCTCGCACTTGACCTGACTCGCGATCAGGTTGCGACCCTTGAAGGCAATGAAAACCTGACAGTCTACAGCGGCCCGTCCGTTTATACCCACTTCCTGCTGATGAATGCCGACCCCGAACTCGGCGGTCCGGTTTCAGACCCAACTGTCCAGCTTGCCATCCGTTATGCACTGGATTATGAAGGCTACAAGGCGCTGTGGGGTGGTGTAACACCGCCGACCAACCTGACAGTTGGTTTGGTAGCTGCCTATGGCGAAGATAAAGCTTTCACTCGTGATCTTGATCGGGCGCGTGAACTGCTTTCAGAAGCAGGTTACGCCGATGGTTTCGACATCACACTCAGTTATCCAGACTTCACCTGGCAGGGCGTTAATATGAATACCAATGCCCAGAAGATCCAGGCAGATCTGGCCGAAGTAGGCATCAACGTAACCTTGAACCCCGGCGAACTACAGGTTTCCCTTGAAGAATATCGCAACGGTGACCAGGGCTTCGCTTATTGGTTCTGGGGTCCAGATATTCTCGATCCGATTGATGTGATTTCATTCCTGCCTGGTGGCAAGGTAGCGTCCGAACGTGCAAACTGGATGCCAGAGAACGCTCCTGCTGAAATCAATGACCTGATTGCTCAGGCTTCTGTGGAAACAGATCAGGCCGCACGTGTAGAGTTGTTTGCCCAATTGCAGGACTACCTACAGGAAAGCGGAGCCTTTGCGCCGTTCATCAATCCGGCTGTTCAGGCTGCTTACCGTTCCGATTTGCAGGGCTTTGTCTATCACCCACAGTGGACACTGGATGTCGCTATCCTGAGCCTGGGTGAGTAAGTACCAGCTACATGTTCCAGTATTAGCCGGGTGGGCGTTAGCTCACCCGGTATGCTATCTACCACTAGCCTAACCACGACGCGATGCTATGGCCTTTCATATCTACTTCCTGAGAAGACTGCTGTTTGTGGTGCCACTTTTATTCGGCATTACAATCATGGCCTTCCTGATTGCAAATGCTGTTCCTGCTGACCCTGTAACGGCTAATCTGCCGCAAAATGCCTTGAACGATGAGAACCTCGTCCAGGCATTCCGGGAAAAATGGGGCTTGGATCAGCCACTGCATGTGCAATACCTGACTTATATCGGAAATCTGCTTCAAGGAGATATGGGCCGCTCCATCAAAACCGGCCGTCCGGTGATTGATGACATCAAGCAGTTTCTGCCGGCTACAATGGAACTGGCAACGTTGTCGATTGTGATCGGCTTATTCTTGGGGGTCGGGGTCGGCATAATTTCAGCGGTTTATCGCAATTCACTCATTGACTATGTATCGCGTATTTTCTCCCTAATAGGTGTGAGCTTTCCGGTCTTTGTTTTGGCGCTGATTGGTCTGGCTGTCCTTTATGCCCAGCTTGGGATCGTGGCTGGTCCAGGGCGATTGGGCTTCCGCACCGCCGACCCACCGCTTGTGACGGGTTTCTTTACAGTCGATGCCTTACTCGCAGGCGATCTGAAAACGTTCCAGGAAGCATTTTCGCATATTATACTTCCGGCTTTCATCCTGGGATCGTATGTTGCGGGGACGATTGCCAGGGTAACACGCTCCTCGCTTTTGGAAGTACTTGGCATGGATTATATGCGCACAGCGCGGGCTAAAGGCCTCGGTGAGCGGCGCGTACTGTGGCATGGGGTACGCAATGCACTGATTCCGGTGGTGACAATCATTGGCCTCAGTTATGGCAACCTGCTCGCGGGTACTGTGCTGACCGAGTCGATTTTTGCCTGGCCTGGAATTGGCCGTTATATGTTCCGTGCATCAACTTCACAGGACTTCCCGGCCATTATGGGTGTCAGTATGCTGATTGCCATTATTTACATCGTCGTCAACTTCGTCGTCGATATGCTCTACTTCTTCCTTGATCCACGCATCCGGGGAGAAGGCCGATGACCACAGCATCAAACGCCAAAGTGGCAGGTTTGCCTCCGGAACTCGGCCCGTCACGGTTACAACTCTGGCTGCGTGCGATTAGTTTCCAGCTTCGTAAGAACCCGCTGATTACGCTAGGCATTCTGATCGTTCTTGGCTGGTTTCTCGTTTCTCTTTTTGCGCCACTGGTGGCAACTGCTGAACCGCTCGCTCAGAACGTAACCAATCGACTTCTGACACCCGGCACAACAGTAGAACTTTCAGATGGCAGCTCATTTACTTATCACATGGGTACTGATGAACTGGGTCGCGATATATTTTCGCGCGTGGTTTACGGCGGTCGGATCACCATTCCAGCCGGTTTGGCCGTTATCATTATTGGCAGCCTTCTGGGGACGGTCATTGGCGCGATTGCAGGCTACGCGGGCGGCCTCTGGGATGAACTGCTCATGCGTATCTCGGAGTTGTTCCTGGCATTCCCGACGATTATTCTGGCGCTTGCGGTAACAGCCGCACTCGGCCCTGACCTTAATAACGCCATTCTTGCGTTGGTCGTCGTCTGGTGGCCGACGTATGCTCGTCTGGTACGCAGCCTCGTGCTGGAGATCAAATCACAGGAGTTTGTAGAAGCGGCACGTAGCATTGGTGCATCCAATCGCTATATTCTGTTTCGTACAATTCTGCCGAATGCGATTGCGCCTGCCATTGTCCTGGCAACACTGGACATCGGCAATGCCATCCTGACGTTTGCCGGCCTCAGTTTCCTCGGTCTCGGTGCGGAACCTTCGTCGCCGGAGTGGGGCAGGATGGTGGCGATTGGTATCGACTTTTTCGACCAGTGGTGGATGTGGCTCTATCCTGGGCTGGCGATTGCTTCACTGGTGATGGCTTTCAATTTCATCGGTGATGGCCTGCGTGACGTTGCTGACCCCCGTACACGCAATGGTTAACTTGCTAATCCGTATATAGTCTTGACGTGGAGTCGTCTGTGAGTGATTCAACTGGCAAAAGACTCTTGATTGCCTATGCCCACCCTGATGATGAGAGTTTTGGCAGCGGGGGATTGATCGCAAAATATGTCGCGGAAGGTGCTCAGGTGGGGTATATCTGTGCGACCAATGGCGATATGGGCACCATTCCGGCATCAATGCGTGAACAGTACAACACAGTGTCTGAAGTTCGCCTCGCGGAGCTGCAATGTGCCACTGAAGTACTCGGCCTTGATCCGGTAGTATGCTTTGGATACAAAGACAGTGGCATGATGAACAGCGCCTCTAATCAGGACCCTGAATGCCTGTGGTATGGATGGCAAAATCAGCCGGATGTACTTATCAAACGCATCGTACAGGTTATCCGCGATTTCAGGCCACATGTGATTGTGACCTTCAACCGTTACGGCGGTTATGGTCATCCCGATCATATCGCCATTCAACAGGCGACGACCCAGGCTTTTTCTTTGGCGGGTGATAGTGGTTATCAACTGGATGGTACACAGCCTTACGCGCCGCAAAAGCTCTACTATGCTTCGATTCCGGGTCGCTTGCTCAAGCTCTACCTGCGCTGGATGACGCTTCGTGGTCACGATATTCGCCATATGGGCGTCAACAAAGACCTGAACTATCAGGCTGTTATCGACAATCTGGAACCCATCCATACGATGATTGATGTTGGCGTTTACTTCGAGGTTTGGGACCGCGCAGCAGACTGCCACGTCAGCCAGGGACGCGGACGCAGCAGTGGCACTCGGGGTTATCTGGCCAGCTTACCCAAACCCCTCCGTAGGCTTGTCTCCGGCCAGTATGGGTTGACGCGCATTTTTCCTCAGCCGCCTCAGGATCGCGTGGATGAACATGACATTTTTGCTGGTGTGCGGTAATTTAGATGTTATGGAATAGTGTTCATCGTGATGCAATGAGTAAGTGACATATGAAGACTGAAAAGCGTCTTGCCGCAGCTCATGAAGAAGCGGTTGCTGTCCTCAATAATTGTGTGACCCCATATGGCTTTCGTGCATCGGGACTTGCCGCTGGCTATCCTCAAATTTGGACGCGCGACAGTGTGATTACATCTCTGGGCGCGCTGGTCACGGGTGAGCAGAATTTGATTAACTGCACCCGTGCCAGCCTGGAGCAACTCGGCCAGTATCAATCACGCCTCGGCCTGATTCCATTGAATGTCAATCCCGATACGGGATTCATCAGCACAGAAAATGCGGGTGCGTCTGATGCCAACTTGTGGTACATCATCGGCCACTATATGTACTACCTCACGACAAATGACAAAGCCTTCTTACAGGCACACTGGGAAATCATCACTAAGGCCCTGGGCTGGCTTGAATACCAGGATATGAACGAGTGTGGCTTGCTGGAAATCCCGGAAGCAGCCAATTGGATGGACCTGATTTCGGTCCGTTATAATACGCTCTATGACAATGTGCTCTACTACGCCGCATCGCTGGCCTATAGCGAGATGTTCAACGCGCTGGCGCTGCAACCCAGTGAACATCATGAAATGCTCAATTCCCCGGCAGATATTCATGAGCGCATCAATCTGCTTATGTGGATCGATCGTTGTTGGATTGCGGACCACTTTGCCGAACACCTGGAGAAGCTTAAAGCCATCCGCCTGGAGTGGTTCATGCTTTACCACAACATAGGCACGATCTCCAGTCGGCCATTTTACTTGCCCTGGGTTGCTTTCAGGGAATACGGTGATTGGTGTGATACGCTTGGCAACTGCTTGGCCATCGTGACGGGTGTCGCAGATGGTCACCGCACAGAACATATTCTGCGCTATATGTATCAGGTCGGCATCAGCGAACCCTATCCTGCCAAAGCCATCTATCCGCCCATCAACCCAGGCGAAGATGACTGGCGCGATTATTACCGCAGCCGCAACCTTAATTTGCCGCACCAGTATCACAACGGTGGCATCTGGCCGATGGTCGGTGGTTTCCATATTGCTGCACTTGTACGGCATAAATGGTATGACGAAGCTGAACGCCTGCTTGAAAAGCTTGCCCATGCCGTCAAACTCGGCACCTCCCAGAAGTGGGGCTTTAATGAGTGGATACATGGCCAGACGGGCCACCCAATGGGCTTTGACAAACAGGCATGGTCAGCCGCTATGTACCTTTACGCTGAACATGCTGTCAAAACGAGGGAATTGCCATTCTTCGACGACTTGCTAGCCAGCAAGCCGCAATCTGCGGTTGCCGCCGAGAACAATAACTTTTCTATTCAACCAGGAGGCGGACCAGCATAGGCCAATGTGTGAAATTTGTGTCGTTTGGCGGTAAAATGATTTTGCAACATGTAAGGCAATACGCAATAAATTATAATTCACAGTGGGTTAAGGAGTAAGAGATGCGACGTA
This sequence comes from Anaerolineaceae bacterium, assembly GCA_020634165.1. Taxonomy (GTDB): domain Bacteria; phylum Chloroflexota; class Anaerolineae; order Aggregatilineales; family Phototrophicaceae; genus Phototrophicus. The sequence goes on from JACKCF010000007.1 coordinate 115,828, forward strand.
ATTTGCCATTGTTCCTGGCATGCCTTTTGTTGGCTGTCCTCATCAGTGGTGCTGTCGTGGCACAAGAGAAGACAACCGTAACCTGGGCATTCTGGGGCAGCCCTGAAGAACTCGCAACCCATGAATCGGTTGCGGCCGCCTTTATGGAAGAATATCCTGATATCGAAATTGAAATCTGGCACGAACCTTGGGCCGATTACTTTACCAAGATTCAGACATTATGGGCTTCTGGCGATTCGGCTGAAATCCCGGACATAGCCTTCCTGTCACCTGTGTCCAACTACGCCGCCGATGGCGTGCTGGAGCCGCTTGATCCATTCATTGATGCATCCGGCTTTGATCGTGAAGACTTCTGGCCAGGGTTGCTGGAGTTCGCCATGTACAATGGCGAGGTGTATGGCTTCCCACGTGATATCGGCCTGGAAGTGCTCTACTACAACAAGTCGATCTTTGATGAAGTGGGCCTCGAATATCCTGATGAAACCTGGACCTGGGACGACCTGCTGGCTGCTGCTGAGCAGTTGACTGTTGTTGCTGACAATGGTCGCGTTAGCCGCTATGCGCTCGGCATGGAGGGTGGTAAGTATCAACTGTGGATCGGCCAGAACTATGGCAGCATCCTCGATGATATGTATAACCCCAGCCGCTGTACTTTGGCTGACCCGGAATCTGTAGAGGCTGTTCAGTTCTTTGCAGACATGATGGCTAATAATTTTGCCATGCCAGACGCCAATCTCAGCCAGGCCGGTGGCGATGCTGCTGTCTTCCAGAGTGGTCAGGTCGCGATGATTATCCAGAACGCAAGCCGTGTTCCGGTTTTCAATGCGGCAGGTCTGGACTATGACGTTGCCGTTGTGCCGATTCCTGAAGATGGTCAACGTTCAGCTTCGGCTGCGGGTGCTGCCTGGACCATGAGTTCATTCAGCGACAACAAAGAAGCTGCCTGGACCTTCCTGAGCTGGCTCCAAAGTACTGATGGCGGTCAGGCGATCTACACGCAATCTGGCGAAATCCTTCCGGCGCTGCGTTCAACCGCCATGTCGGATGCGTTTCTCGGCAACATGGACCCGCCAGCCAATCGTCAGGCATTCATTGTCGAAGGTGAAAATGCCAAGGTCGGTCGTGCCGGTATGTTCCCGGAATGGAACGAACTGAGTGGTACCATCATCAGCCCAGGTATGCAAACAATCTGGTCTGGCGAAGCGACCGTAGAAGATGCGCTAACCAGCATTTGCGAAGCGACCGATGTGTTCCTCGCAGAAAATGGTTACCCGCACAGCGAGTAATTCGCTTGTAAGAATAAGCGAGTAGTGTGGGGTGGATCATGTCCACCCCATATCTATTTTTTAAAAAGTATTTTCCTCATTTGTATGTAGTTGGCGAGAGATCTGTGTGAGTACAAAAACGCAGGATATCCAGACAAGCACTCTGACCAACACAATCAGACAATCCGCCTTTGGCCGCTGGTTGGGCCTGGATCGCTGGAATCCTCAGCAGCAGTCGGTTGCCTATCTTTTCTTACTACCGAGCTTGCTGGGCTTCCTTCTTTTCGTGATTTTGCCTGCATTAGGCTCTCTGGCACTTAGCTTTTTTGAATGGAAATTAACCAATACACCGACCTATGTTGGCCTCGATAATTACGTTGATTTGTTGACCAAAGACCCCATTTTCCCGCTAGTTCTGGGCAATACGATTTTTTATGTGTTTGCCATCGTACCGATGCAGCTCATCATCGGCTTGCTGATGGCCGTTGCCCTGAATACGGGCCTGCGCGGTCTGGGTATCTACCGCGTCATTTATTTTATGCCAGTTGTGACCAACGTTGTCGCGGCTGCGATGGTGTTCCAGTGGCTGTTCAATCAGGATTTTGGCCTGGTAAGCTCGTGGGTCTGGCAGTTTGCGGATGCCACCGGATGGAATGTCCAGCCCCCCAACTGGTTGGCAGATCCTTTCTGGTCAAAACCGACCGTCGCTGTGCTCACTGTCTGGAAAAATGTCGGCTTTACCATGGTCATCTATCTGGCTGGTTTGCAGGGAATCCCTGAAGAACTCTACGAAGCGGCAAGAGTGGACGGTGCCAACGCCTGGAATCGCTTCCGCAACATAACAATCCCACTCGTCAGCCCGACCACATTTTTCCTGCTCATCATTCAGATGATCGGCGCGTTTCAGCTTTTTGCCGAACCCTTCGTGATGACTCGTGTCGGCGGCGGTGAACCGCTCCAGGCGACATTATCGATTGTCTACTACATTTACCAGAACGCCTTCAATTATCAGAAAATGGGAACGGCTGCGGCTATTTCCTGGGTTCTGTTCGGTATCATCTTTGTAATTACCGTCTTTCAATTGCGTTTCCAGCGGCGTTGGGTTCATTATGAGGTGGATGAATCATGAGTACCGAGCGTTATTCTCCACCTGGACAATTTAAGTGGCGCTCTGCCGCGCTGCATATTGTGTTGATTATCGGCAGCCTGATTATGCTGCTGCCTTTCTTTTGGATGTTGAGCACCTCGCTCAAGGAACCCAACGAAATCTTTACCTATCCGCCAACCTGGATTCCCGAAACACTTGCCTGGAAAAATTACCAGGATGCACTGACAGCAATGCCTTTTGATCGCTTCTATTTCAACAGCCTGTTTGTAGCGGCTGCTGTCATGATTATTCAGGTATTTACCTCTTCGTTGGCGGCATTCGCTTTTGCTCGCCTCAGATTTAAGGGTCGCGATACGATCTTCCTGATTTATCTGGCAGCGCTGATGATTCCGTTTCCGGTGTTGCTCATTCCTAACTTCATCATCGTCGTTAATTTGGATTGGTACAACACCTACTGGGCGTTGATCATTCCTCCGGCTTTTTCCGCATTCAGTACCTTCTTGCTGCGCCAGCACTTCAAGACGCTGCCAATGGACCTCGATGAGGCGGCACGTATGGATGGCGCTTCTGCTTTGCGCATCTGGTGGAACATCATTATGCCGATGAGCAAGACAGCAATCGCCGCCATCAGTATCTTCATTTTTCTCAATACGTGGAATGACTTCCTCTGGCCATTGGTCGTAACCAACTCTGAAGAAATGCGCACGGTTCCCGTCGGTCTGAACTCGTTCCAGGGCCAATACAACGTGCGCTGGAACCTGCTCATGGCGGCGGCTGTCGTGGCGATGTTGCCTGTCCTGATTGTCTATGCCTTCGCCCAAAAGTGGTTCATTCGCGGTATTGCCATTAGCGGTATGGGTGGGCGCTAGTCAACCGCTATGAAACTTCACAAGTATGCAATAATTATCATGTTTTTTGTCTATGCGGTTAGCGTTAGTGCGCAGGATGAGTCGGTCACAGTTGAATACAGCTCTCCGCCAGATACAACGCTGCAATGCTCCGGCCAGTTTGTAGCTCATACCCTCGACCACGTGACAACGGTTCCCAGTGGCCAGGATGTGCGCCAGTTTGAAGCCAACGGCAGTGGCTTGGCGATCAATGACCTCGATAATGATGGCGATCTCGATGTGGTTCTTGGCAATCATGCGGGTATGAACACTATTCTCTGGAATGAAGGCGATCTCGATTTCCGCACAGAGCGACTAGACTTTGGCATGTCTCGTGGTGTGAATATCATCGACATTGATGCCGATGGTTGGAACGATTTATTCTTCACACGGATTGCCAGCGCCCCCAATTATTATCGCAACCAGGGCGATGGCACCTTCATGCTAGAAGTCCTTCCCTACATTGCCGAGCCACTCTATTCGACCAGTTGGGCCGACCTCGATTACGATGGTGATCTCGATCTTGTTGGCGGCACTTACGATGCTGAGTTGTTGAACACCATTGGCCAGGAATTCATGCTCAGTGGTCGTGGCGGCGTGTACTACTACGAAAATGACGCTGGCTATTTTCGCCCTCAGCGGCTCGCACAGGAAGCTCAGGCCCTCGCGCTTATCCTGGCAGATACCAATGAGGATGGTCGCCTTGATATTGTCGTTGGCAATGACTTTGCTGTGCCGGACTATATCTGGCTGAATACAGAAAATGGCTGGGTAGCTGACGAGTACTTTGAAAACACCACCTACAGCACCATGAGTTATGATTTTGGCGATCTCAATAACGATGGCACAACCGAGTTCTTCTCAACCGATATGAAGCCCTATGCCACTGACGACACAACAACCGCCGCCTGGCAACCCCTCATGGACGACATGATGGATGACCCACATCCAGTAGGCGACCCACAGGTCATGCAGAACGTATTACAGGTGACAAGTGCTGACGGCTTCTTGAATCGGGCAACTGGATGGGGCATTGATGCAACAGGCTGGAGTTGGTCAAGCAAGTTCGGCGACCTCGATCAGGATGGATTTCTTGACCTGTACATCGTTAATGGCTTCATCGAACAGACCATGTTTGCCCATCTGCCTCAACATGAACTTGTCGAAGAGAACCAGGCATTTCGCAATCGAA
>JACKCF010000008.1 GCA_020634165.1 Anaerolineaceae bacterium
ATTATGGGATATTAGGCGCAGAGAGACTTGAACTCCCGACCTCACGGATGTGAACCGTGCGCTCTGGCCAGCTGAGCTATGCGCCCTTTTTGTTGCGAATAGTGTATCATGGCGGACTCAAATAGATCAAGATAGAGGTTCGACGAAACCAGCCATGATTGATGTCATTGTGCGAACGCTGACTGCAAAAATCTTGCTGCCTTTGGTTGTTGTTGGCTGTGGAATTGTGCCATCGGCAGAACCAACCACCCAGCCAACAGAGACTCCAACGAATGGTTGGACTTCGATAGCGTCTGGTGTAGAGCAACGCACGTACATACCCCAGGATAATGTCCTTGCGCAACTCATTACAGTGCGGCTTGACCCGGACTGGGTGATGTTTCGTGTTCACTATCGCCCAGAAAGCCCGTTAACGCTCCAGGGATGGCGCTCAGAATTAGCGGATGCTGATGTCATCATCAATGCGAACTTCTTTACTCCAGAAAATGTGGCGACAGGTATGATAGTGGCTGATGGCGTGGTGTATGGCCAATCGTTCACCGACCGGGGCGGCACATTCGGGATTCTCGATGATTTACCAGTCATCCGCTCTAATATTCGTCAGCCCTACACAGGGGAGCCTTATTCGCAGGCGATTCAGGCATTCCCCATGCTGGTCACAGATAGCGAGGCCAGTTACTTCAATGCAAGAGCAACGGATCGTTCCCGCCGTTCGGTCATTGGTATGGATGCCACTGGCCGGATCGTCCTCATGGCAACCCCAGGATTAGGCTTAAGCCTCAACGATCTAAGTGCCTATTTACCATCAACAGACCTGAATCTGCTCCAGGCATTTAACCTCGATGGTGGCCGATCAACAATGCTATTTGTGAACCAGACCAGCACCATTTTGCCATCTTTTGACCCAGTTCCTGCGGTACTGGCAGTTTATATGCGAGATAACCCTTAGTCTGCGCTATAATGCCATCAAAGGCTCTAGCAATTTTGACCTTTTTGAGTGAATAGACAGAATCTACCAAAGGCGAGGCAGTTATGGCCATAACAACCAACTGGTGGCTCAAAGATATCGTGATTGGTATTGTCATGGCTGGCGACTTTACAGCGGAAGATTTGACCAGTGCAGCCAATACCGCTTATGCACTGATCGACAGCTCAGATGAGCCTTATGTGCATGTTTTGTTGGATAACACGGACATCGGCCAAACCAAGGCGCGCGCTGCTGAGATGAACCGTGCTGCTCGGCCATTGATGAAACATGAGCGGTTGGGCTGGTTGGTCGTGTATGGCAAAAACAACGTGCTGACTCGATTCGCGACCAATGTCGTGATGCAACTTGTCCACAATCGCTTCCGCATGGTGAACACATTGGAAGAAGCGCTTGATTTTCTGACCAATTTACATGACCAGATTCCAAATTACGAGACCTGGCAAGGCCAGCAAACTGTATCCACGGTTGAAGCTGCTGAATCAGTGTCAGAGCCAACGAACAAACAGGCTGACCAATCGTAAGAAGGTCAGCCTGTTTGCAATGTTGAGCTAGTTGACATTTTCAACTGCTGCGAGGGCAAGATCATGCAGGCAGATGACAGCTTCTTCAATTGCCTGTTCCTCTATCACAAATGAGATGCTGCATTCGCTCCCGCCCTGGGCAATCGAGATGACATTGATATTGTGATTACCCAGCGTTGTAAATACGCGGCCAGCAACACCCGGTGTACCACGCATACCGCCTCCAACAACGGTAACAATGACAACTTCCTTCAGGATTTCTACGCCATCGACATCCTGATGCTCAATCTCTGCTTTGAGTTCAGCTTCAACGGCATCTTTCACTGCATTAGCATCGGAATCGCGAACTGTATAACAGAAGCTCTGCTCAGATGATGACTGTGAAATCATCAGGATATTCGCGCCTGCACGGCTTGTCGCCAGGAACGTGCGACCAGCGATGCCCGGAACACCTAGCATACCTTTGCCGCTGACCGTCAGCATGCTGATGCTGCGAATGCTGGTGACGGCCTTAATAACGGACGTTGACGGTACGATATCGGCGCCAATCTGCGTACCTGGATGATCGGGGTTGAATGTGTTCCTAACGCGCATGGGGATGTTGCGCGTGATAATCGGTTGAACGGTCTTCGGATGCAGAACCTTTGCTCCGTAGAATGCCAGCTCGCCGACCTCTGTATACGAGACATACGGCAGGACTTTTGCACGCTTGTCGATGCGGGGGTCCGTCGTCATCACACCATCAACATCCGTCCAGATGGTCAGATCATCGCTATCAATGTAAGCTGCTATGATGGCTGCGCTGAAGTCGCTGCCACCTCTACCCAGCGTCGTAATCGTACCGTCGGGCGTTGCCCCGATGAAGCCAGTGATAATAGGGGAGATGCCTTCTTGGATCGCTGGTACCAACCGCTGCTTAATGCGACTGCTTGTGACTTCCCACAATGGCTCGGCATCTTGATAGTTGTTATCGGTTACGATGAGCTGGCTGCTGTCAAATGCTTTAGAAGGTGTTCCCCTGGAATCCAACGCGGCAGCGACGACCCGACTGCTGAGTCGCTCTCCGAACGATATAATGGCGTCGATCATACGGGGTGTCGCTTCGCCCAGAATGTTGATCGCTTCACATAGTTGCAGGTGCTCATCCAGCAGCCTGTTGATCTCAACTAGTGTTGCTTCCCGCTCTGAAGGGGGTTCGATCAATCTGTGAGTTGCTTCCTCATGTCGATGCCGGATGTCGCGGTTGATCTCTTGATAGGTCCAGCGGTCGCCTTCAATAGCGGCACTGACGGTCTTTAGTAGTGAATCCGTCACGCCTGACATCGCCGATACCACGCTCACCACATCATGTCCGGCTGCTTTGTCTCGCTGAATGATTTTTAGCACTTGTTCGATTGCTTCTGGCGAACCAACCGATGTGCCACCGAATTTCATCGTATGCAGTGCCATTGTGTCACCTCAATGTTAGATAGCTGCATGTGCGCCCATGCCGTTAGACAAAATAAAAAGCGCCCAGGAGAGTTCCTGAGCGCCAGATTTCACCGTACTGCGTTGCCTTAGGCCGCGTCAAACTCTCCATCCCCTATGTAGGTCGGCATCATAGCCATAGTAGTAGTCATGGAGAATGTGTACATCGAAACCTAAAAAGCCTAAAGTATGTTGAAACCAAAACCTCGCATAAAGTACCGCTTTTACTGGATCATGTCAAGAGATTTCTGACTAATCCGCTGCCGCAGCTTGTTCCTGCCTTCTTTTGCGCCTGATCCGTTGCCGCGCTGTCATGATCTCCTGGCTTACGGGGACATGTGTCATTGCCTTAGCCAGTCCAAATTCAGGCATATTGCCGTAGACGCACTCGTAATTCCCTGGTTCAATGATGTATGTTTCGTGCCAGATGCCCACAGTGCCGTCACTACCAATGTTCTTATTGAACTGCCGCCAGGGTTCCAGATGCGGGTCATCCTGATTCTTAGCGAAATGCTCCAGATCATCAAACGACCGCCAATACGTAACCATGATCGAAGTGGTTGGCCAGAACCGGAAAAAGCTCTCCGACCCAAGATATCCTTTCTGTGGATTCTCTGCCAGTGCCCGCATCATGGGAGCCATCGCACTTGCAACCGGCAGCCACTTTCTGAAGTGAAGGAACTTATTGACGCGCATGCCAATCAGAAATACTACAAATGCGTCATCAGTGATAGCAGTATAGCGACCAGGGAATACACCGTTTACTTGTTGTGAAGTATTCATAAAGGCTCCAGCTTATCCGTTTTGATGATTGCTAGCAGCCTATACGCTATACTGGCAGCAAATGTTTCAGGATAAGTAACGATGACGCGCATCACGGTCGATCATGTTAGTAAACAATACAAGCTGTCATCAGACCAGGAGCCGATCAATGCGGTGAATGATGTCACGCTCCAGATCAAATCGGGAGAAGGTGTTGCCATTCTTGGACCGTCTGGCTCCGGCAAAACGACCTTGTTGCGCCTGATTGCAGGCTTGGAAATGCCCGATAGTGGTGCTGTCTACTATGATGATGAGGCTTTGACCCAGATCGCGGAAAACGAGCGCAATATTGGCATGGTGTTTCAGGAATACGCGCTGATTCCACATTGGCAGGCCCAGCGCAACATCGGTTTTTTCTTGCGCCTACGCCATCGGGAAAATGAAGTTCCCGCTCATGTGCGTCGGGTCTCACAAATTACTGGTGTTGGTCTGGATCACTTACTGGGGCGCTTTCCGAAGCAACTCTCTGGCGGCGAAAAGCAGCGCGTCGCTATAGCCAGGGCCTTCGCCCGCGATCTGAACATCCTGCTCTTTGATGAGCCTTTTGCCAATCTTGACGCCAAATTCCGTGCCACAGCCCGCCTGGAATTGCGCCGCCTCTTAAACGAGTTTTCTGTAACATCGGTCATCGTGACCCACGATCAACATGAAGCTGCGGCCTTGTCTGAACGTATTATCCTCATGCGCGATGGTCAGATTGAGCAATTAGGACCTTATGAACATCTGCTGCACGACCCTGACAATCTCTTCGTTGCGTCATTTATCGGGTCGCCACAGTACAATTTCTTTCAAGGAGTTATCAAGGATGGACATTGGCAAAACGCTGTTTTCGGGAGCATGAAGCTGCCCGTGAGCGTTGCTGACGGGACACCAGTTACGATGGCCATCCGGCTTGAGTATATTGACGTAGGCGAGGAAGGGTTTCCAGCGCGCGTGGAAAGTACAACGCCGTATTTCACAGAACGCTATATCCTGGCAGAAGTTTCTAGTGGCGAGACGTCCTGGCAAGTTCAGCTACCAGTAGATAGCACTATCCATCCGGGCGACTACATACATTGCCAGTTTGATCCAGACGAAATGCTCTTTTTCCACAGCACCAAAGAATATCGGATCGCCTGAGTTCAGGCTCATTCCAAGGAGAGGAACGGCGCAATCTGATTGAGCGTTGCCTCACCAATACCTTCAACTTTGCCAAGTTGCTCGATACTGGTAAAAGGACCATTCTCCTCGCGATAAGCAATAATGCGATCTGCAATCACAGCACCAATACCAGGTAGTCGCATCAGTTCTTCTTCAACAGCCGTGTTGATATAGATCACAGGCCCGCCGGAGCGCGTTGGTAGGGCAGGGATCACACCTGCTTGCTCACTGTCGTCTCCAAGTATCGGCACATGAATCTGATCGCCGTCATGTATAACCGCTGCCAGATTGACGCGCGTTAAGTCGGCCTCATCTGTTGTACCTCCCACAGCCTCCAGTACATCCTGAACGCGGCTGTTGTATGGCACACGAACCGTAGTTCCAGGCTGTGCGACGGCACCTGTCACATAAACCAATACTGGCGACGGTGTCGCTGAAGGAACCAGAGTAGGCGTTGGCACAGGTGGGTTGATCGTCATCACCACTGGCTCTGGTCGTGACGCGATGACAGCAATCAGCCCTGCAATGATCAGAATGGTAACTACAAGCGTAGCGAGAATCGTTGTGCGCGTAGAATTGTCTGACATAAGGTATCGAGTATCGATAATAGATATGAATAACTCGATTATAACTGGCAATGATTTAACTGGCTATCCAGTCAGATGGGCTAATAGATGCCAGACCAGACTTTGACTGAGTAAGGTCATCGCATCACGAATATCAGGATAATTTGATAGCATCCTGGTCGCAACCGTATTGGCTCTCACAACAATCGCATCGTTGATGTTGCCATTGGTTAGCTCGGATAACCCTCGTTCTGCGATTTGCATGCGCATCGGACCTTCAAAGATGTACGGCATAGATACGATGGCGTAAACGGCGATACCGATTTCGTGGAGCATGCTTGCGATAACCGGAACCATCCCCGTACCTGTTCCGCCGCCAAATCCAGCTAACAGATACACACGGGCAGGTTCTGGATAGAGTAGCGCTTCAATGTCGGATTGGCTCTCCCTGGCGATCTTTGCAGCCAGTTCAGGATTGCCACCTGAGCCGAAAGCACCCCCGCTGATGGTCAGTGACTCAACGACACTCTTTTCGGGAATTTTTAGTGGATGTGCGGTGTTGATTGCTACCAACTTCAGGTTTTTGAGATTGAACGCTTCTAGCTGGTACAAAGCCTGTAACCCAGCATCACCGATACCTAAAACCAGGGTTCGCAACGCCATAGCTAGTATGATCCCTTCAGATCAATAATTCTCTGAAGTTGGTGTACTTGCGTCGGCGTATCGTCCGTAAACGACAGGTGCGTTAATTTTATGGACCAGCTAAAAGACTCTTTATGAAAAGCATTGATTAACTTGGTCAGATCACCCTCATACATGCCCGAATGGCCCAGAGTTATATGTGGAACCCACCGCGATGGCCTGTAGTAATCATGCGTTTCAATCGCATGTTTATCGGCAATTTTCCAGACTTCTTCATGGAATGCGCTCAGGGCCGCAGTCCTCACGACTGAAATGTAGAGCACTGGTTTTGGTCCAGTAAAAATACCCAGACCGCTGCTCTGGATAGTGATTGGCTCAAGCTTCATAGCCAATTGCATCAGATCAGTAGCAAGTGCCGGCGATTCGTAGCGTTCAGCAACATGGAACGTAAGATGTGCAAACGGCGCAAGAATTTCTGGATGATGGCCGAGGATTCGCTCAGATAGCACCCACAGATCGTTGATGCGCGTTGTGATGTCTGTATCAAATAGGGCGACGACGCCGTTTGGCATACCGCACTCCGATCATGGCTTGTTTCGGTGACGCTGCCTGATTATAGTAGCTCACTGTCCATACAGCGACTTTTAGCCACAACACAAAAAACGTAATGAATACAGTGACTCGTAAAACACATCCCTCACTTAATGTGATGACCATGCTCTGGCCGACTGATTGGGCCGAGTTGTTTGGGCGTGATCAGCCGCTCATTCTGGAGATTGGCTTCGGTAATGGTGATTACCTGATGCACCTTGGCCGAACCCACCCAGATCACAACGTTATCGGCATTGAAATTGCCAACAAATCAATGGAAAAAGCCGAGCGCAAAATGGCCTCGCGCGGACTGCAAAATGTCCGAGCTATTCATGGTCGAGGCGAGACGGTTCTGCACCATCTGTTTGAACCTGCGTCCATTGAGCAGATTCACGTCAACTACCCGGACCCCTGGTTCAAATCGCGTCATGCAGGACGGCGCCTGATCCAGCGCGACACGCTCGATGCTATCGTCAGCCGCCTTGCACCGCAGGGATTGTTCTATCTGGCGACGGATATCATCGACTATGCCGAAATGGCCCATGAACTTCTCTTGGATACTCCTGGCCTGACAAACCAACTCGATAGGCCCTGGGCAGATGCCATGCCCGGACGCATTGTCACCAAATATGAGGAAAAGGGCTATCAGGAAGGGCGGCCCGGTCATTTTTTTCTCTATCAGCGTAACGATCATCCGGCACCTGATGTGCCCGTTATGAAGGAACTTGAAATGCCCCATGTTGTTTTATCGTCCCCCTTATCGCCGGAAGAAATGCTCGACCAGTTCGAGAAAATGACGCATCACGCTAAAGGTGACATTCATATCGCCTATCTGGATGCCTTTATGGACCACAGGCGGCGGGCACTGCTGTTCGAGATCAAGATGCAGGAGCCAACTATCGACCAGCACTTCTGCCTGACGCTCACGCCCCGCGATGATGGCGACTATACACTCATCTTTGCGTCCATAGGCAATCCGCGCCCGACGCTTGGTATGCACTTTGCGACGAGCTACTTGGGCGATTGGCTGGCGAACCTGCACCCTGATGCCGAGGTTGTTTCGCGCAAAGTAAGGGAATAACGACGATGGAGCAGTCGATTACGCAATATCAGGTTTATACCCAGCGTGAGCGTGCCCGTAGTGAACTCGACTGGGACGCCTACATGTCAGATTCATGGCCTGAGTTCATCAATCACGATGCCATCGCCGACCAGTTCATGCCTGCCTATTATGAAATGCTGGCCGACTATATTTTCTATGTATGTGAAGGCGAAAAAGTCATCGCGCATGGTAAAACGACACCTGTCCACTGGGATGCCAACCTTAGTGATTTGCCGGATGAAGGCTGGGACTGGGTACTGAAAAGCGGCGTTGATAATCATGCAAGTGGCATCCAGCCGAATCTGCTAAGTGCTTTGGAAATCTCAATTGCGCCCATGTTTCGGGGTGGTGGCCTTAGTAGAGTCTGCCTGAATCTCATGTATCAGATCGCGCGGCAGCAGGGTTTTCAACAGATGCTCGCTCCGGTGCGCCCTTCACAGAAACACTTGTATCCGCTGTTCTCAATTGACGACTATATTATGTGGCGACGCGATGATGGCTTGTTATTCGACGCCTGGTTACGTACCCACGAGCGTATGGGGGCAAAGATCATTAAGGTCGCGCCACAATCGATGCAGATTATTGGAACAGTCGCTGAGTGGGAAGAATGGACGGGTACTGTATATCCAGCCAGTGGCCAGCACATTGTTCCGCTGGCCTTGAACCCCATCACCATTGACAGAGAAACCGATAGGGGCATCTACATCGAACCCAATGTGTGGATGGTTCACGCAGTTGGTTAAAGTAAAAAGAGAGATAGTCCAGGTCGACCTGTAAGCCGCATTCTGTTCTAGGGAATCATCTATCTGGGATGTGTGTTGCCACACACCTCGTGCAGCCTACCCGATGCTTTTTACGGGACGAGCCGCCCCAATGCATCTGCTTGGCCTTGCTCCCGGTGGGGTTTGCCTGGCCGCCGACATTCCTGCCGACGCCGGTGCGCTCTTACCGCACCTTTTCACCCTCGCGCCGCACTGCGACGCAATATGCTCTCTGTTGCACTTGCCGTCGGGTTGCCCCGCCTGGCCGTTAGCCAGCACCGTGCTCTACGGAGTGCGGACTTTCCTCAGCGTCGTAACGCCGCGATCCCCCGGTCAACCTGGAACCCCATTATAGCCGCTTTGTATTGGTATTTTGTAGGCTTGCGGGTCGCTTTCAAAGCGATTACTCTCATGTCCAACGGTACGCAAAGGGTGGCCGATGCCTGTAAGTGCAAAACAGCGCAAGCTTTTGATCGCGACGCTCATCTTACTGGCGATTGCGATCAGCCGTATGCTGCTCCTGAATCGCCTTGAAATGAATCACGATGAGGTTTGGCATGTCTGGCAGACCAGCGGCAGTTTTGACGATGCCATGCGCTGGCTCCCTTATGATTGGCCGCCGCTTTATTTCGTGATACTTTGGGGCTGGCAGAAGCTGGTCGGCATGCACCCCATCATGATGCGTTTGCTCTCAGTGCTGATCTTCATGCTGGCTAGTTCTCTGACATATCGCCTCGGACGTCGCATGTTCCACAATGAAAATGCCGCCTGGGGCCTGACGCTGGCCTATGCCAACCTCGGCTATACCATCTTCTTGAGTACCTATGTCCGCGCCTATGTACTGATGCTTTTGTTATTGCCGCTGGCGCTTTATCTGGCCCTTCGCTACTTTGATCGCCCTTCACCATTACGTGCTGTGCTTCTCGCGCTGGCGATGGCAGCCATGTTCTATACCAATCTGACTGCTGTAGTCGCTTTTGCGGCCATTGGCGCCGTCACGCTCGCATTTTATCCCCGCAATATCTGGCGTTGGTGGCTGCCCGGAATGCTGGCTTTGGTTTTTGCGCTGCCGGAAATTCTGTCCAAAGTCGAGTTAGCGGGTCGGCGTAATGCTGGCCTGGGTAATGTTCTGCCGCTCTTACCGCAGGGACTTATTGACATCGTTTTGACACATTTGGGCCACGCTGCGCCAGTGCTTTTGATACTAGGTGTTTGCTCAATTGCCTATGCACTCTGGCGGCGTCAAAACCTGAAAATGGGCCTAATACTGATACTTTGGCTGTTGGTGATTCCAGTTCTGCTTTATGCGCTCGATAGCGTGATAGGTTTCTTTACGCCGCAATATGCCTGGTGGATTACGCTTTGTCTAGCGATGGCGCTTGCCTGGGGATTTGGCTATTTGCCAAAACTCGTCAGTGTCATTCTTGGTGTACTTCTCATAGTCATCATGCTCATTCCCATGTCAAAAGGCGATCAGCCCTTTGAAGAACTGAAGTACGGCATTCCAACCTTACCATTTGAGCAGACTTTTCCTGTTGTTGCTGATGCATGGCAGGATGGCGATGTCATACTGATCGACCCTGAATGTGACTGCGGCGATCATTATGTATGGGACTATTTTCAGGAAGTCTACTTCGAGTATCCCCCGCATCATATTTCACAGCCGGACGATTCACGTCGCATCTGGTACGTCCATCGCCCCGACGCAAATGATGTCGCACTTGAATCAACACTTGAAGAAACACACCTTCGCTCAAAATACATTGGCCCCTGGCAGCTATTCTTCCAGCTCTACGAAGCGCCGCCTGACCCCATAGGCATTGCCTTTGAAAACGGTCTGCGTTTTCATGGCCTCGAAGTGCTTGACCAGAATGATGCACCAATGGTTCAGCCACTGGTCTACCGAGAAGGGGAGACTGTCAATGTTCGCCTCTGGTGGTCGCTCGATCAAACCATTGACGCCGACTACAGCATCACGCTTCAGCTTCTTAATGAGCATGGCCTGATTGCACAATCAGATGGCGCGCCCCAGACCATTAGCCTCTATGTGGGTTCTGATGCGCCGCCATCGGGCACAAGCCAGTGGCAGACTGGCCAATCTTATGTCGAGCAGCGTGCCCTTACGCTCCCATACCCGACCAATCGTGCTGAATATATCCTGTACTTAGGGGTTTACCAGTGGTGGGATGGCGTCCGCCTTACCGCTGAAGGCACCAATGCTGATGATCTTTTACCCTTGCTGCCAGTCGCCATCATGGCCTGGTAGGCTTTGTTCTCTATAGGAGCGATTAATGCCAACGCTGGATATGATGTGGGTTGATGCCTTCACAACCCAACCCTTTGCAGGCAACCCATGTGCTGTGATCTTCGATGCTGATGAACTCTCACCTGAGCAAATGCAAACCATTGCCTTTGAAATGGGTCTGTCGGAAACAGCCTTTCTCATGCAATCGGAAACAGCAGATTTCCGTGCGCGTTATTTCACCCCAGCGGAAGAAATCCCGCTGGCTGGTCATCCAACAATTGCCAGCATATTCGCACTGGTCCAGTCCGGTCGCCTCAACTTGGCGGATGACCCTGTTACGGCTTCGCTCCAGCTTCAGGCCGGTACCATCAGCGTAAATGTTACCCCGCAGGCGGAATCGCCAATTATCAATATGACCCAGCTTAAGCCGCGATTCCTGAGCACACATGATCCGGCTGTTGTTATGCCGATTTTCGGCCTATCGCCTGATGACCTCCTGCCAGATGTACCCATACAGACAGTTAGTACAGGCACGCCTCAATTGATGATCGTGGTGAAAGATCACAATGCTTTGCGTCGCGCATCAGTCGATGACAAAGCCTATTTAGCCTATCGTGCTCAGAGTGATTTTTTCAGCCCTCATTTATTCTGTTTGCAGGGTGCGACTGAGCACGGCCAAACCTTTGCGCGCCACTTCGGCACACCGCCAGATACTGCCGAAGACCCATTTACAGGCTCGGCAACGGGCGGTATGGCTGCCTACTTATGGCATCATGGCCTTCTGGAACAGCCGCATTTCATTGCCGAGCAGGGCCATTGGATGAATCGCCCTGGTATGGCGCATGTAGAAGTTGTTGGCCCGCGCGAAGAGATACAGGCCGTTCGTGTTGGTGGGCAGGCAGCGCTCGTCTTAAGAGGGCAGATCATCATATAGAGGCGTTTGGTAGTCCGTCAGCCGTCACATACACGTCAGGCAAGCGGCGGTTGTTGCTTTTTATGCCTGCCCCTACAATGTGACCAACATTCTGACAGTTTGGCGCATGTCTCCTTGTCTGCGCCTTGTTAGTGGAGTTTTTATGACGATCTTTCGAGATCCGGCGGTTTTGTGGCGGCGAATCACCAATCGCTGGCGCATGACCTTCCATCAGGGCGACATGATCATCCTGTTTATCATGGTGGTCATGCTTCTGATGCCAGCGTTGGCATTGCAAGCGGCATCCTGGCCCGTTGACGTCCGCACGATTGTGCCCGTAGTGATTATTGGCACACTTCTGGGCTTCATCCTTGCCAGAAGCCACTATAACGAAGCGCTCGCAATCATTCTCAGCACCGCCTATGCGGGTGTGACCATCATCATTGTCGCCGCAATCAACGAACCTGGGGATTTGTTACCCAATATCAGCCAGGTCATCATCCGTTCTATCCAGTGGCTGATTGATCTGACGACGGGCGGCATAAACCAGGATAACCTGGTTTTTACCTTATTGGTGGCTGTTCTCTTCTGGTTCCTGGGCTATAACTCCGTCTGGCACATCTTCCGAATAGACCGCGTCTGGCGTGTGATTGTGCCGCCTGCGCTTATCCTCGTAACCAACATCATTTTCTACAATGGGGAAGCCAGCCTTGATATTTACCTTATTCTTTTCCTGTTTGGCGCCTTGTTGCTGATTGTGCGCTCCAATCTGGATGCGCGACAGTGGGACTGGTATATCAATGGCATTTCGGCACCGCGCAATATTCGCATGCAGTTCTTGCGGATGGGTGCGGTTATCGCTGCGATTTCGCTGATTATGGCCTGGGCTGTGCCGTCTGGCGGTTTGCAGGATCGTCTGGACGCCTTCCAGCAATTCTTACAGTCGGACCCCATGACCCAGTTTGCGGAGTTTTGGAGTCGCCTGATTTCTCCCATCGAGAGCGATGGGCCAGCCACTACCGACTACTATGGTAGCGATTCGCTGGACCTGGGGGGTGCAATCCGTCTTGGCGATCAGATCATCTTTCTGGTTAATGTGCCTAACGATGGAACGCGCTACTACTGGCGTTCGCGTGTATTCGAGCACTATAGCAATGGCCGCTGGCTGCCATCGGCGACGCTCCGCGTGTCGGATTTTTCACCTCCGCTGGACATCAACTATGATCCCAATATCGTCGGTTCATCTCGGCGCCCATTGAATCAGACATTTACGATTAGCAGCGCGCCATCGCGCATCATTCATACGGCCCCACAACCTGTTGAAGTCAGCATCGAAGGTCGTATGGATTTGCTGCGTACACAGGGAGAAGACCCCAACTCGCCAGTAAACCTCTCAGTGATACGACCGCGACGGGTGCTGAACCCCGGCGATACCTATACGGCGACGAGCTTGTTAAGTACCGCCACCGCGTTTGATCTGCGCGCCGCTGGGACAAGTTATCCAGAATGGGTATCTGTACCTAATGCGCAGATGCCGCAGGGCATCAGTCCCCGCGTCGTTTCGCTGGCCCGCCAGATCGTTGATGAAGCTGGTGCGACCAATCCCTACGATCAGGCGAAAGCCATCGAGACTTGGCTTCGTGAGAACATTACCTACAACGAGAATCTGCCGCAGCCACCAACAGATATTGATCCGCTGGAGTGGCTGCTCTTTGATATTCAAGAGGGGTATTGTGTCTACTACACGACCGCGATGGTGGCGATGCTGCGCAGCCTGGGGGTCCCAGCTCGTATGGCCGCTGGCTTTAGCCAGGGCGAATATGATGCAGCCGTGGGCCAGTTTGTTGTCCGTGAACGTGACGCGCATACCTGGGTAGAAGCTTATTTCCCTGGTTACGGCTGGGTCGAATTTGAGCCGACGTCCGCGCAGGACCCGATCAATCGCGATGGCGATGAACCACAGCCAGAAACACAGTCTTTATTGCCTGCTGCCACAGCCGTCCCGACCAATTCGCCGACGCCGCTGCCCAGCCCAACACTGGTGCCCACCAGCACACCGGAATCGGGCCAGGATCAGCCGCCACCGCCACAGTTGCCATCACTAACACCTACGTTCACGCCAACGCCGACGGCGACGCCGGTCATTGTCCCGACGATTCCACCTCCCGTTCAGCCACCGCCACAGGATACCAGCTTCCTGAGCTTCTTGTTCCAGGCACTGGGAGCTGTGTTGTTTATCTTCCTCATCTTTGTGGGATTCATCCTTGTGTTGTTGTTCCTGTACTGGTGGTGGGAATGGCGTGGCATGCGCGGCCTCAGCCCGATCTCACGCGCCTACGCACGTTTGATGCGCTATATACCGCTCGTCGGCCTGAATATCGAAGAGGACCAGACCACCGAGGAACGTCGCGACACGATTGTGCGCAAGCTGCCACAGGCCAGCCGCCCAGTGAGCGCCATTACGCGGAACTATACGCATGAGCGCTATAGCAACATCCCGGAAAATGCGGATATTCCACCCCAGGTCACCCAGGCCGCGGACGAAGCCTGGTCATCAGCACGTGGCCATATCTTATCGCGCTGGATTCGCCGCTTCATCCCGTTCCTGCGCAACCGAGACTAAGGGGCTAAATTGAATAAGAAAGGGACTATCCTATACGAGGGTAGTCCCTTTATTTTGACGACGTCGCTTATTTAGCGTGTTGCTTCAGCAGACGGACTGCCGTTTCTGCAAGGATGGCTGCGCCATACTGCATAGGCTCCTCGGCAATATCGAAAATGGGGCTGTGATGCGGTCGATTGATGCCGTCATACTTGGCGCCCAGAATCATCATCGCACCTGGCGCCTTCTGCGTCATATAAGCAAAGTCTTCGGCGCCCATCCCCGGATCAGCCATCTTGACTTTTTCCTGGCCCACTATCTCCGATGCGACCTCGCGCAGTAGCCCAGCGACCTCCGGCGCGTTATATAGCGATGGATAGCCGCGCGTGATATTCAGCTCGAAGTCACCACCCAGCACCTTCACCAGCGAAAAGGCTTTATCCAGTTCTTTATGGATTTGTTCGCGAACGTCTTCTCATAGGTGCGGATGGTCCCCAGCAGCTTAACCTCATGTGGAATCACATTGCGGTTGTACCACCATGAATCGCACCAATCGTTACAACTGGAGGGTTTGTGGGTCAATCCATCTTGAGCGAATGGCCTGGATCGCATTGATGACCTGCGCTGTCAGCCAGATAGGATCGCGCCCCATGCGGGCTGGCACCGTGAGTCCTCACCTTGATCGTTGCCTCAAAAGCATCCACCGCCGCCATGACGTAGCCATCACCTACTTTGACGACTCCAGCTTCCTCGCCACTGCCTACATGCAAGGCAATAACCGCGTCCAGGTCTTCCAATGCCTCATCTGGATCATAGCCGAGGCTCTGCTGATGCCTTGTTCATCCCATTTTTCTTCACTGGGCTGGAACAGCAGCCGAACCCTCTCCGGCAGGGCGATCAGGCATTGTGTTTAGAATGCGCGCGATACCGAGCAGCATCGCGGTGTGTGCATCATGTCCACAGGCATGCATCACACCCGGATTCTGTGACTTATAAGGCACGTCATTGGCCTCGTCAATCGGAAGCGCATCCATATCCGCGCGAATGCCAATTTTTGGCCCGTCGTTATCCCCCAATCCGCGCCACAACCCCTGCGCGTCTGATGCCCTACTGCGCTTCGATGCCCATTTCACGCAGCGTCTGCACCACGAGGTTAGCGGTTCGCGTTTCTTCAAAACCTAGCTCCGGGTGCATATGAATATCCCGACGCCAGACGACCATCTCATCTTGTAACGCCTGCGCTTGTTCCAGAAGCCCCATCGTCAATCACCACTTTCTAGTAGATCAATGCGCCGATTGTAGCCAATTTCCATTAAATTCTGCGAACCAGCCCGGACCATCTCCCCATTATCGACAAAATCGTACGGCATTAAATGCGTCATAGCACCAATTATTTTGTATACCACACCCCCAATCTTTAGGGATTCCCACTCATTCTCATTGTAAGATAGTGTTATAGTTTTATGAAAGTATAAGCACCATGCGTAAACGCAAGCATCCGTCAGGCATCAGCGGCTACTGGTTTTTACCAGTCCAGACCTTCAATTTCGTAGTCAACCTCAGTGCTGATGAAGTCATAGAGCGTTTGCGTCAACGTCATCAGGAACCGCACGGCATTCTAGACCTGCGCTATCTTGTACAGATTGAGGTCAACGAAGACGAAGCGCAAGCCAGTACGGCATTTAGCATGTACTCATCAAACACAATTTCACGTCTAAGAGGATAAACGCACATATCCAATTCATAGAGGTTACGCCACAAGATAATTGACGTGCAGAGTTTCTGGTAAAGGGATAATTGACAGAGAAACCGCCCTAAAATGTATGCGTGATATCATTTGCTCGATAATCGCCTTTTTTCCAAGAGCTAGCGGGTAGCAAACCGCTAGTAGTTTTCATTCTGCCATTCCCGATCTATTTCTTGTTCTGGCTAGATATCAGATCGCAAAACATTTAAGAGAACTGGAGAAAACGCTTTTTGCCCGCGTAAACCAAAAGCGAAAGCGATCTATGCAGAAAAACCATAGCAAAAGGCTATCATCATGAAAGAAAAGAGAAAAACACAACTCGCTGCGTTGGTGGTGGCCTGTCCAACAGATTGACTATGTTGTCGATGCACCGATTCATGATGTCATTGAGGAGTTGAAACTCGAAAACGAGCGGGACCCAGGCTGGTTCTTCAATCGACAGAAGCTGCTGGTTACTATCAAACCGCGCAAGGTGGATCAGATTTATGACCTGCGATTCCAGCGTGATAGGGAAAGAACCTCAATATCGAACTGGTTGCGGAAGTGGAGAGTATCACTGCGGATAGCACCTGCATCAATGGCGAGTACGCATCACTCGCAGCACACTCATTCCGTTAGTCATATTATTCTGCACTCATGTGTTAGGTGTTGGGGTAGGGATAGGCGTGTTTGTGAATGTGCCATTTGGCATGTTATTCGGTGCGATCTCACTGCTATATTCTCGGTGATGTTCAACCAGATGCGTTCTGGCCTGCACGAATTACTCCTGACGCTGGACCGTGCCATCGAATCATGCCGTCGCCTACACGAGGAGGAAGCGGAAAAGAGAAGACTACGCCCTACGAAAACCAAAGCTGAACGGCATCAGCCTAGCAGAATGTCAAAACATCATGACGAAACAGAAAAAATCTTGGCCATCTACGCTGCCAGGATACATTCCCATCAAGAATTTTACCTACTATGCTGATGCCACAGTAGAAAGTGGTCCAGGCCCTCAAGAACAACGACTCAACGACACCCGATGAAATATGAAAGAGCTTCGATTCGATTGACCTGATCATCAAAGGTGAAGTATATAAAGTCAGAACTACCTCACCCTGAAGAGCACCGATTACATACTTTCGGCCATTATAGAAGGCGCCCATCTGAAAGAACGAAAGTTACTGCTCAGTCGCAGTTGCCTCTGGTTGGATCATTCTCATGGGGATTTTTACTTCTTTGCGATAGGGTCCGGTTTATCGGCTGGTTTATTTGCTGGTCGGCTGATTCCAACGCTTATCGGCATCGTATTTTCTTCATCATGCTTTCTGAATATATGGTCTCAATCAGTCTATAGATTCGCTGCGTTTTAAACTAAAGCAGCACTTTTAAAACCATGGTAAAAACACGATTTCAATCATTGCGCGATTTGGAAACCAACAGGTGACGATGATGAATCAGAAAACAATCTCCAGGATAAGCCCTGTGGTGGCCAAACCAGCGGTTTGAATACGTGCTAACGCATCGGTAATCGATGTCATTTTCATGTTGAATACCACAAGAACAAAATACGTGGAGAATCCTGGGTCCTAGGCATTTAGGATTACGATTGAACCCATAAAACCATCAGAATATTTCATCAAATTTAGCGCAGAATGGGAAGAATATTACCGTCGTTCTAAAGGCCGATGTAAAAGCATTTCACCTGAGCGCACACTGATCGAAGGTGTTGCTCAGAGTCATAAATTTACCCTTGCTGGTCTTTACATCTTGTTCTTTATTCATATCGGAATCATAGCAACTCAAGTAGGTACCTGGGTGCACGATGTCAATATATTTCTTGTGTTTGAAGCTTTCTTCTTAACGATCATCGCAATTCTGCTTGGCCAGATCCATTTTGGTATCAGACGTTTGGTTTCAAAACTCGAAGATATCATCAAAGATACCTGTGATTTAGTTCAGGCAAAAAAAGATCTGGGTTTGGCCAATGCTAAATATGGAAACAAAAAGCGTGGCCGCAACCACGCTTTCTGATTAAGCCAATGAGATGATTGCTACATGCGTTCGATGATGGCCGTAGCAAATTCGCTGGTCTTGACCTCGGTCGCATTGTCCATCTGGCGAGCAAAATCGTAGGTTACGATCTTATCGGCAATGGTCTTTTCGTAGGCGATGGTAATCATGTCAGCCGCTTCAAACCAGCCGATGTGTTCCAGCATCATCACACCACTGAACAGCAGTGAACCAGGATTAACCTTGTCCAGGTTGGTGTACTTGGGTGCGGTGCCATGTGTAGCCTCAAAGAGGGCCACTTCATCACCGATATTCGCGCCGGGGGCGATACCCACACCACCAACTTCGGCTGCCAGTGCATCGCTGAGGTAGTCGCCGTTGAGATTGGTTGTCGCAATCACATCGTGCTCACGCGGACGCAGCAGCATCTTCTGGAACATGATGTCAGCAATTGTGTCCTGAACTAGAATTTTGCCCTCTGGCACTTTGCCACCATGATTGGCAGCCACGTCGTCCCAACTGATGGTCTCATTCGGGAACTCTTCAGCGGCCACTTCGTAGCCCCACTTCTGGAAGGCACCTTCAGTGAACTTCTGGATGTTGCCCTTGTGGACGAGCGTCACGGACTCGCGGCCACGCTCGATAGCGTACTTGATAGCAGCACGGATGAGGCGCTTGCTGCCGAATTCGCTGACGGGCTTGATGCCCAGACCTGCATCCTCGAAGAAACCAGTCGCGCCCAACTCTTCACGCAGGAACTTGGCCAGTTTTTTATTTTCGGGGGTACCTGCTTCAAATTCGATGCCTGCATAGATATCTTCAGTGTTCTCGCGGAAGATGACAACATCAACATCTTGCGGCTCTTTTAGTGGGCTGGGAACACCCTGGAACCAGCGCACTGGACGCACACAGCTATACAGGTCAAGCACCTGGCGCAGTGTCACATTCAGACTGCGGAAGCCGCCACCAACGGGTGTCGTCAGCGGGCCTTTGATACCGACTTTGAACTCACGCAGGGCATCGAATGTTTCTTCCGGCATGTAGTCGCCATCATAGACGCCAGCAGCTTTCTCACCGGAGTAAACCTCCATCCAACTGACCTTACGTTGGCCACCATAGGCTTTTTCAACAGCCGCATCCCAGATGCGCTTGCTGGCCGTCATAATGTCGTAGCCAATACCGTCGCCTTCAATGAAGAGCAGAATCGGGTTATTGGGCACATTCATCTTGCCATCAGTAAAGGTGATTTTTTCACCCTCAGAAGGAACTACTATTTTGTTATAGGCCATTGTGAATAAGACTCCTCACACGATAAATCGGGGTAACAAATCAAACACGGCGATTATAGCACATCCCAGCGCATGCCACTGTGCCATCGTCTTAATTGGTAAGCAAAGGTGTACCACGTCCAGCGTATTTCATAAATCGTGCAAACAGACAGAGGCATCCTGTGCAGATTACCACTTGCGACACGTAGCGATATACAACAAAATTAAGTAAATGCCTATTTGCCAGCGCCATAGAGGGGAAAATTATTATGGAAGCCCCGCAGCCTACAGAAGACGTCGCTATGGAACATCCTCTGCCAACAAATGAAACGGTCGTAGCGTATAGCCAGGCAGTTGATTGGCGTACGATTGAAGAACACAAGCGACGGTTCAATCAGGAAATCAAATCGTTGGCAGCGGATACCAATAATAAGCAACTCCCGCTCGATGAACTTGCAACAGCTACAGGCATACCACTCTCAACAGTCTACCCGGAACATGAGCACGGCAATGTTATTCTTGGGCACGTTGGCGATCATACATTTGTTCTTGGTAGCTTCGTCAGTGAACGCTTTCGTTTTGGAAAAACAATTTTACAGGCAATTGTTCCCTATAATTTTAATCCCTCAGTTAACCATAGTAACCTACAGGAAACTGACAATCCCAGGACCAGAATGCGCGCAATGGGCGCGGAGCTGGAGCTTGGTCTTTTTTACGAGGATGGCACGACACCAACTGACGAGGCTGTCCGCGAGTATACAAGCATCTATCGCAAGCACGCCCATAGATTAGGCATCACTCCAACCGTAGACCGTGAAGCCTGCCAGTATCAGGTGGAAGTACATGTCGCGCCTGGTGTCGGCTATCATCGCGTCCGCCAATCTTTAGACGGTATTATGCAGTCTTTGGTGATGGCTAGCGAGGCAACCGGTTTGAGGACGGCTATCCTGGCAGCTTACCCAATTGAAAGTGACTTCAAGCTCACCGAAGATCCAAAAGTCTATTCTGCAACAGACGTCATGCAGACGATCAACCACTCATTCCCGGAATATGAACAACGTCTGGCAGATGTCATCGGGCGTTACGATATGCTGCCGGATACCAACTTCGTGCAGGCCTTCCGTTTGCAGGGATGCCATATTCATCTGGATATCGCCGGACGTTCAGAAGCACTAGGGCTATTTACCTTCTATACGATGCTGCGCAGTGCAACTGCTATTGCCAATGCAGCGATTCTCAAAGGCAGTCCCTTTGTTAATGGCACTTGCGATCCTGACCTGATTTGCACCCGCGAGTATCTGCGCCGGACAACCGTTACGGGTCGTCCGATTGAACTGCCGCTTAGCCCGCATCTGATGCCAGATGGACTGGCACGGTACGCTGCACTGATTCACTCTGAACGTGCCAATGCCGTGACTCGTGGCCTGCTCTGTGAAGATGGCCTCGGTACTGATATTTCCGCTATGCATAACCCAATTGGCCGTGTGCGTCCTGATCTGGGCATGAGCAAACGCATCTGCACGATTGAAAGCACCGGTATGCCTGTCAACATCAGTGCCTCTCGTCAGGCGGCTGCACTGGCGGACTTTGAATTCACACACGCGCTGGTAGAAAATTACTACCGCGAATATGGTAATGATCTTAGTGCTATGTATGAGGACCAGACTTTGTGGGAGATTATCGGCCCACTCAGTTTGGCTAAATATCGCGAATTGCAGGACCAGTCTGATCGCGAGGGCACGGATATTGTCCTTGAAACGGCTTCTGGCCGTAAGATGAGCCTGGCTGAATTTTATGAGATGAAACGGCTGTATATGCATCGTCATCTCATGGATGTCGATTTGATCGCACCGCGCGATATTGATGATGTCTACATGAGCCTGAATCGCATGCTTGAACCACCAAGTGGGCTGGTCGCGCAAACAATCGAGCAGTACATTGCTGATCCTAAAACGCGCAGTACCGGCAATTGGGGCAAAATCATGCGTAATGCCTTCATCGAGGAAGGCGGCACACCCGGCAGTCATAATCCAGAGATCGTACTAAAGATTGCCAACCGTATTCACAACGCGCTGGCTGCTCGCTACGAAACATAGGGTCGCCCTTGCCCTATCTGCAAAACGCCGCATAATGATGCCATCAAGCTAATTGAGTACATGTGATGGTATCGCTTTCTGTTGTTGTTCCCGTCTATAACAGCCAGGAAAGCATCGGCAAACTTGCTGATGCGCTTGCTGAGGTATTGCCCACTCTGGCAGATGCCTACGAACTCATCATGGTGGAAGATGACAGTCGTGATGATAGTTGGTCAGTTGTGATGGCAATTACGGAGAAATACACCTGGGCAACGGGTATCAAGCTGATGCGCAACTATGGCCAGCACAATGCCATTCTCTGTGGGATTCGCGCTGCCAGATACGAAGTCATCGCGACGGTGGATGACGACCTGCAGCACCCCCCAGAAGAATTGAAACTGTTGCTTGATAAGCTGGCGGAAGGCTATGATGTCGTTTATGGCAGTCCAGTTGAGCAGCCACATGGCTTTCTGCGAGGGCTGGCCTCAAAAACGACTAAGTATTTCTTGCAGCAAACGATGGGCGCGGATGTCGCACAGGATGCGAGTGCATTCAGGGTACTGCGCACAGAATTGCGTCAGGCTTTTGCCCATTACAATGAGCCGACAGTCATCATTGATGTTCTGCTGACCTGGGCGACGAAGCGTTTTGCATCGGTACAAGTAACGCATCGTCCTCGTCCGTATGGGACGTCCAATTACACAGTAGGCAAGCTTATCAACCATGCCTTCAACATGATGACTGGCTTCAGTACGGTTCCGCTGCGGTTGGCCAGCATCCTTGGTCTGATCATGACTGTGCTCGGTTTGATCCTGCTATTTTATGTCGTAGTCATTCGGTTAATCTTCTTTGGTTGGCAGGGTGAATCTCCAGGCTTTACTTTCCTGGCGTCAATGATCGCAATCTTCAGCGGAGCGCAATTGTTCACCATCGGCATTATCGGGGAATATCTGGCGCGTATGCACTTCAGACTAATGAACAAGCCAGCCTATATTGTGCGCGAGAATACAAGCATTCAAAGAGAAGACCTGCCAGCAGAAGCGGAACAAAACTATGCCCATTAGACTTTCTCCTCTGGATAGCGAACGATTCGGTGTGAAGAGCGCCCGTGCAGATGATGTGACTCTGGATGAGCTACCACAGATTGAAGCATTCTGCGAAGGTGAGGACGTGGAGTTCTTGATTCTGCGTTGTGATACACGCCAGCTTAAGGTGGTACAGGCATTGGAGTCGAAAGATTTTCTTCTGATGGATACGATGGTGCATCATATTTATGATGTCTCACGTATGGGCCGTCCCGAAGTTGCCGCGCCACTCTCCATCCGGGCATATCGGACTGATGACTATGAGGCAGTCCTGACCATCGCGGCCCAGGCTTTTGAAGGGTATCAGGGACATTACCATGCCGATACTCGTATTGAGCAGGTGGTCGCTGATGAAATCTATGCCGATTGGGCACGTCGTGAAATTGACGACAGCACAGTTTTCGTCGCGGATGATAATGGTACCGTCGCGGGGTTCGTTACAGCCCGAATGCTTGAGGGCACGTTTGGCCACGTCATTCTGGCCGGCGTTGCCAAAGAAGCCCAAAGCCAGGGTATATATGCTGCATTCCTCAAGTATTGTGTTAATTGGCTGGCAGATCAGGGCGCGGAGCGTATCTGGTTCGTGACGCAGGTGACGAATGTACCGGTCCAGCGCGTATGGGCCCGTATGGGTTGTGTGCCGCATCACAGTGAATATACCCTGCACAAATGGTTTGATCGCTAACCAATTGGTCTGGCTGTCCTATCGAGAAATCATTTTATTCATGCTAGCGTATACTTAGTGCTTACCTCATCCAGAGTGAACACAACATGGTTGACATCCGTATTCCCTTCAATAAGCCTGCTATCATGGGCAATGAAATGGCCAACATACAGCAGGCAGTGACAAACGGGCATATCAGTGGCGATGGCCCCTTTTCCAAGCAGGTGCATAAGCAGTTACAGGAGACATTTGGCGTTGAGCGTGTGCTGCTGACGACGAGCTGCACCCATGCACTGGAAATGTCGGCGCTCTTGCTGGATATTCGGCCAGGTGATGAAGTCATCGTGCCATCGTATACCTTCGTCAGCACCATTAATGCCTTTGCGTTGCGTGGAGCCAAACCCGTATTTGTCGATGTTCGCTGGGATACAAAAAATCTCGACGAAACACACTTGGAACAGCACATCACGCACCGGACGAAAGCTATCGTTCCGGTGCATTATGCAGGCGTTGGCTGTGAAATGGACACCATCATGTCCATCGCACGCAAGCATGGCATCAGTGTGGTAGAAGACAACGCCCAGGGGCTGTACGGTAAATACAAAGGCCAATGGCTGGGCACATTTGGCGAGATGTCGACGGTCAGCTTCCATGAGACTAAGAACATCCAGTGTGGCGAAGGTGGCGCGCTCTTCATCAACGATAAACGATTGGTAGAACGCGCTGAAATCATCCGTGAGAAAGGTACCAACCGCAGCCGCTATTTCCGTGGGCAAGTCGATAAATACACCTGGGTCGATATCGGCTCCAGCTATTTGCCGTCGGATATGCTCGCTGCCTATCTGCAAGCCCAGCTTGAGGTCCAGACTGAAATTTATGCGGCGCGTGAGCGCGTGTGGAACACGTACGATACCGAACTGGCGGCCTGGGCTGAAGAACACGGCGTCGAGCGACCATATGTGCCAAATCACGTGGATCAGACTTACCATATGTACTATCTGGTATTGCCTTCATTAGAGGTACGAACACGATTACAGGAACACCTGCGGAAACAGGGAATCGTCGCGGTTTTTCACTATCAACCGCTGCACCTATCGGAGATGGGTAAGCAGTATGGTGGCCAGGCAGGGGATGCGCCTGTGACTGAGAAACTCGGTGATCAACTCCTGAGATTGCCGTTCTACAATACGCTCACTGAATCCGAGCAATCAAGCGTTATTCAGGCGCTCCTAACATTTGAAGAATGGTAGAAATAGTCGACTATACAACTCCTCATACCGAAACAAAGCGGTTGTATGGTACAATGTTTTGAAGAATTTTCGCTCGCGCGGTCATTCGCGCTGGAGCGATCTATAACTTTGGCTATGAAGCGCGGACAGGCGCAAAGACAGAACTCGTTGTTTTGTGTCGGTATTTTCATCAATTTGTAACGTAAATCGACCCGCCAGAGGAGAAATTTGAGGCGGGAATTTGTATTTGGAGTAATAACAGAATATGGCAAATGCTAAACTACGCGTTATCCCGCTCGGTGGTTGTGGCGAAATTGGCAAGAACATGACCGTTATCGAGATGGGGAACGACGCGATTATCGTTGACACGGGCATCATGTTCCCGGCCAATGATATGCACGGCGTCGACTATATCATCCCGGATTTCCAGTATCTCATTGACCGCAAAGACCTCAAGATTCATGGTGTTCTTTATACACATGGACATGAAGATCACATTGGTGCCGTTGCCCATGTCTTGGAAGCCTTCCCGGATGTGCCACTGTATGCAACCCGCCTGACGGCTAGCCTGATCGAAGTAAAATTCGCGAATGCACGCCGTTTTAACGAGGCGCGTGTAAGCCATGATCCGATAGTCAATATCATCTATGCCGGTACCAACTTCGAGCTTGGTCCATTCAAGATCGAACCCTTCCGCATGACGCATAGTATTCCCGATTGCCTCGGTTTCGCTATCAACACGCCTTATGGGCTAATCGTGCATACAGGTGACTATAAATTCGATAATAATCCGGTCGATGGCAAGAAACCGGACTACGCCAAACTGGCAGAATTCGGCCAGCGTGGTGTCAAACTGCTGCTCGCAGATAGCACTAATGCTGACCGCCCTGGCTGGACAGAATCAGAGAGCACCATCGAGCCAGCCTTTGAAAAGGTCTTTGCGACTGCCAAGGGCCGTATCATGATCGCCACCTTTGCCTCGCTGATGTCACGTGTTCAGCAGGCAGCGCATGTCGCCAAAAAGTATGGGCGACGGATCGCTATCGCGGGGCATACCATGCGCGAGTACGTCAATATTGCTCGCGAAATAGGCTATCTGGATATCGACGAAAGCCTGCTCATCGACATTGGCAAAATCAACTCAGTCGAACCGCAAAAGCTGGTCATTATGGTAACAGGGTCACAAGGTGAGCCAGCCGCTGTATTGGGCAAACTCGCCTCAGGACGGCATCGCTACCTGGACATCCGTAAAGACGATACCATTTTGCTGTCGTCTCATCCGATCCCTGGCAATGAAGAAATGGTGTATCGGACCATCAACCGACTGATTCAGCGCGGGGCCAATGTGGTCTACGATTCGCTGGAAAAGGTGCATGTCAGTGGCCACGCTAGCCGAGAAGAGATGCGCCTGCTGCTGAACCTTGTTCGACCACAGTATATGGTTCCTGTACATGGCGAAATTCGCCATCTTGTGGAACACAAAAAGCTAGCAGCCGAATCGGGTGTGCCTGAGAACAACATCCTGATTGCAGAAAATGGCACAATCATCGAGGTTGACCGTCACTATGTTCGCAAGACGGAACGTCTGCCAGGTGGCTATGTATTTGTTGATGGTAGCGGTGTGGGTGATATTGGCCGCGCGGTTATCCGTGACCGTGAAATTCTGGCGCGGGATGGATTCCTGATTGTTTCCGTATTGCTTGATAAGAAGACAGGTAAACTGATCGAGGAGCCGAGCATTGTCTCGCGTGGGTTCATCTACCTGCGCGAAGCTGATGAGTTGCTCAGTCAGGTTAAATACACCGTAGAATCAACTCTGTCAGCGAATATCAGCGCCAATGGGCATCGAGGCGATCTGATCGAAGAGAGCGTTGGCAAGCTGCTCTATAACGAAACCAGACGGCGTCCGATGGTTTTCAGCATTGTGAACACCATCTGAAGTCAATAACATATTGAACAGAAAAGGACGCTTCGAAGCGTCCTTTTTTGCTGATACCTGCTCGCTAATTACAGCAACCGCTATCACAGCATGTTTCTTGGTCGTCGTCCACAGTTGGTTTATAAGCAGTGATCCGGGCGCTGTAAATACGTGGCATATCACCACGATCTACCGAGACACCTTTTTCCTCAGCATCGACTTTGTCGATCACCTGAATCTTGACGAAACCAGCTTGTTCCATCAATCCAGTGTACTGATATACGTCAATTGCACCACTGATGCAGGCTGCCCAGTCTTCCGCGACGTCACGTTGCTCAGGCGTAAAATCACCTTCAGTGACAATATCGCTGATGGAGACACGTCCGCCCGGTTTAAGGACGCGGAATGCTTCTGTGAAGACCTCAGCTTTGCGCGGAGAAAGATTGATCACACAATTGGACATGATGACATTCACACTGTCACTATCGACAGGCAGGTCTTCAATATGGCCTTTGCGGAATTCTACATTGGCCATTCCGAGTTTTTCTTTGTTAGCGTTGGCTTTGGCCAGCATTTCATCCGTCATGTCCACGCCAATAACGTAACCCTCTGAACCAACCTGTTTGGCTGCATAGAAGCAGTCAATACCGCCGCCGCTGCCGAGATCAAGTACAACTTCGCCAGGAAGAAGGGATGCAACCGTAACCGGATCACCGCAACCGAGTGAAAGGCCCGTTACATCGAAGGGTAGGTCACTGGGCAGGTTATCCCCGTACAATTGGGCGGCATGGGTCGCCGTCAGTTCAGTTTGTGGCCCGCAGCAGGATGCAGACGTTTCTGCGCCAATCTGATCGATACCAACCGTGTTGCTGGGTTCGCAGCAGGAGGCAGACTGTACGCCATCAAACTGCTTCGCGATATTGGCATAACGGTCGCGGACATTCTCATGAATCTTTTCATTCGTATCCATGCAGTACACTCCTTATATTGATGATTATCGATATATAGTGGCAAAAAAATAGGCCTATTTAATTGGAATAGCTTCAGGATTGATGACTTGCTGAGCATAATCCGGCGCATAGGTACTGATGAGTTGACCGCAGCAGAAAGTCATACGCTCCTGATTGAGGGTGTAAAAACGTTGGCGACCCTCCTGGCGAACATTGACCAACCCGGCATCCTCCAGCATCTTCAGATGGTGACTGACGGTGGGCTGTTTGACTTTGCCACCCAGCAGGTCAACGACGTCATTGACACTGAGCCAAACACAGCACAGGTGCTTTAAGATGACCTGACGTGTGTCGTCAGCAATAGCTTTTGCGAAGATAACCAGTTGTTCGTCCATAAGCCACATTATATTGATGATTATCGATATGTCAAGCACTTGGTTCAAGGATTTGTTGATAGCCATTCCTGAAGCTTTGTTTTTAAACCATCACGTACATCAGCGAAAGACGAGAGGGTCACTTCATCTGTACCTTCAACAGCGGCTGGATCGGGGAATCCCCAATGAAGGCGTATCGCCGACCCAGGGAATATAGGGCAGGTTTCGGCTGCTTTGTCACACACAGTAATGACATAGTCGAATGGTTGATCGAGATATTTTTGTAAGCTGTCACTTGTGTGATGGCGGATGTCGATCTCGATCTGCTGCATTGCTCGGATAGCATAGGGATTGACGCTTGATGGGGTTGTACCCGCACTGAATACTTCAAATCGATCACTGGCCATCTGATTTAGCAGACCATGAGCCATTTGTGATCGCGCGGAATTGGCTGTGCAAAGGATAAGCACACGTTTTTTGGGCATTCGGTTGACTCCGATAATGGCATGTGGCCACATGATAACGTGGCAGCATCACCATAGCATTAAGCCTTAATCAGACCATAAATCTTTGCAACATTCTTACAGCCTGTCTTCGGCGCAAATGCTATACTTGCGGTAGATTGGCGGGTGGACAATGCGGGACTGGGGACCATGACGAAGGTATTTATAAGCTATACCCGACGCAATGATTATGATAAACAATTTGCCGAAACGGTTCGTTCATGGCTACTGAACGATGGTTTCGATGTGTGGATGGACGTGCATGACATTCCCAGCGGTGCACATTGGGATACTGAAATTGATAATGCCCTACAATCATGTGATGTTGTCCTGGGGTTGGTGTCACCGGAGAGTGTCAATTCGGACAACGTCAAAAATGAATGGGCATGGGCGCTCCAGCGGGATAAGCTGCAATTAGCTCTGCTGGCCGATTGTGATATTCCGCATCGTTTTGTCCGCATCGACTATATTGACTTCCGCAAACAGAACCCCGATTCTTGGCGACGGCTCCATGATGCCCTGACACAGGCCGGGCCACGCAATACATTCCGTACCAGTCCATCCAGTGGTAACGACCCCCTACAAGGAATCGTGCAGTCGATAGGGTCTATATTTAGTGGCGGTGCCAAACCAAAGCTGCCTGCTCCTGTCAAAAGTGGCGGTGGCTGGACCAGTAATCGAACACTTCTGATTTTCCTGGCATTGGCTGTATGTGGATGTATCAGCATCACAGTACTGAATGCCATTGGCGAGGCAATGGTCACGAACTGTCTTTACTTCGGCATCTGCTAATCGCGAGTGTTCGCAGATGCCAACCACTGGCTAATCAAGAGGGCACTCAAAGCCAGTGCAATCAGAATAATACCTACCCAGGCGGCTGCTCTTAAGTCACGCTCAAAGATGTTATAGACGAGCAGGGGAAGGGTCTGTGTTCTGCCTTCCAAACTCCCCGCGAAGAGAATCGTTGCCCCAAATTCGCCAAGTGCGCGTGCCCAGGCCAATACCAATCCGGCACTCAGTGATGGCAGCGACATTGGAATCGTCACATAGCGCGAGACCTGCCACTCCGCCGCGCCATCAATACGGGCAGCATCGCCATATTCAAGACCCACACCCTGAAACCCAGCTACCGCTGAACGAAGAAAAAATGGCATCGCAACGAATACCTGGGCCATGATGACAGCCGTCGTAGTGAATGGAATGTTGATTCCCAGTTGCGACGTATATTGCCCGATAAGTCCCTGCCTGCCAAATGTCAGCAGCAGCGCGAGGCCCGCTACGGCAGGCGGCATCACAATTGGCAGGGTCAGGATAGATTGGATGAGTTTGTGCCAGAGTTTTGTGCTCTTTGACATCCACAACGCGAGTGGTATACCAAGTGCAAGCATCAAAAGGGTACTGATGAGCGTCGTTATCACGCTCAACATGGTTGCCGTAAGTATTGTCTGACTGTTTAGCAGCGCGCTGTCGATGCCCGACAGGGCAGCGAGTAACAAAGCAACCAGAGGCAGTATCACGAAAGCGATTCCCAGGCCGACTGCCGAGATATAGATGATCCGCCGCAGGCTTTTTGCCAGGTAAATAGTTGTGGTTGGAGTAGTACTAGGCACAAGGACTGCTTTCAGGTTGGACATATAACAGGATTGTGATTGCTGTAACAATAAATACGGCCAAAATCCGTCCAATGAGGTGATATAATGTGCCTGTTGGTGCCATACTATACATCAGTCTGTCTGCCTGACCTGTGGCAAAGGGGTAGGTCTAGCGTTTGATGGACGGGTACGGCAACAGAACTTAATATTATTGCAAATAATAAATCATGTATTTGGTTGTTGTATGCGTGGGTTAAGACCATCTTACTGATATACCTATTCCTATCAGGCTGGGGGCAGCTTGTGTCAGACTTGCCAACCGGCAAAATAATGATCGTCGATGATGATGCCACGAATCGCGAAGTGATGGAAGCCTTCTTGACGCTCGAACATTTCGAGGTCATGGTCGCTGCAAATGGTCGCGATGCACTTGAACAGATTCGCCAAGAGAAGCCAGACCTTGTCTTGTTGGATGTTCGAATGCCGATGATGAGTGGCTTCGACGTATGCCGGACAATAAAAGATCAATACAATATCCCAGTTTTTATGCTGACAGGTTTTGATGCTGATGAACAACGACGAGAAGCGGTCGAGGCGGGTGCCGATGCCTTTATCTCGCGCCCGTTTGATATTACGACACTGATGAAGCGCATTCGGGAATACATCCGCCGATAGGCTTTAGATAACCACTTAGCGTTTGTACGATTACCCAACGTTTCACCCATGATATTTTGTGTACGCCTCAGTCAGCAGCTAAACTAGACTCGGTTGTTCGGTAGTTCCGATTTGACCGATTATTTGTATCCAAGGGTTGCCGTGTTCATGACACGGTCTTCTGTATGTCATATTCGTCACGTCGTAGCGGACCTCCAAGCTGGTTTATATTCCTTATTGCCATTGCAATTGTATTTGGCATCTATTACGTATTTATTGAGGCACGGAATTTTTTCGCCAGTGGCGCCCTCAGCCCGATAAACGCGACCCAGGAAGCCGAATTAGAAGCAACCGCCACCATCGAGCGACGACTTGCTCAGGATGCCTTACCTACTCGTCGGCCAACCACCACCCCACCCCCGGAATGCCAGATATTTGTTGTCAGTGTGCCGAGCGCGATTGTGCGTGATCAGCCCTCTACGGCGGGCCGATTACTTGAAAGTATTCCAGAGGGAACCGAGGTCTGCGTTATCCAGCGTGAGGGAAGCAGTGATTGGTATTTGATTGACCGTAATACCATTACGAACCGCATCGAAGTAGGCTATATGCGTGATGACCTGGTTGACCCGCTAAACCCAACGCCAACGCCCAGTGATACCATGCCGCCCCCTCCGAGTATCACGCCAACATTTACGCCATCTATCACCCCGATACCAACCATTACGCCTACGTCACAGGCAGCTTTGACGCCTGTACCATTAGATGTGACACCGCAGGATGCGCCTGTTTCATCTTAGTCTGCTGGCCTATAATGCCCCAACCAGATAACGAAGTGTAACATTGTCTTTATACTGTGCTGGTTGCGGTCAGTACGAGATTGTTTAGAATTACAATATGTCTATACCAATTTCTGCACCCTGGTTCGTGCATAAGGTGATTACACCGGAAGGTGGCTCATGTTCGATTCACCCATTCTAGAAGTTATTGTTGGCATGATCTTTATCTATAGCCTGCTCAGTATTCTGGTGACGCAGATTAATACTGTGGTGGCGACAGTGCTTAGGCTGCGTGCTCGTCATCTGTTGGAAGGCATATCCGAACTGATCCAGGACCCGGTATTACGGGCCAAGCTGGTGACACATCCGCTGGTGCGGCTCGTAAACAGTGATTTGGTACTGCCCGACCAGCGCATCACAAAAGAGCAGGCCGAGCAGATCGTTAATTCTGGTGTCCACGCCGTTACCTGGATTAATCCAAAGACATTTACAGATGTCCTCATCACGCTGCTGCGGGTCGACTCCGACAGTGAGTTGTTCGGTGCATTGTTCGATATTATCGACGGGATGCCGTCGGGTCCTGATCGCCGTCGCCTGCGCCTGATCGTCAACAAATTGACAACCACTGGCGAGGGGCTGGATGATCTGAGGCAAGCCATCGCCAACTTGCCGGAAGCCATCTATCGGCAAGCCTTGACTGAAGCACTCGACGATATTGACGATGAGATTGGTCGTATGGGCCTGGAGCCAAACAGCATAGTATCGTTAAACGCGGGCCTGCGAAAAATCTCCAATCCCTATTTCCGTACTGCGTTGGAAACGCTTCTGGCGACAGCACAGAATGTGGAAGACGCTGCCGCCCAGATCGAGTCCTGGTTTAATGAACAGATGGACCGCACGACAACTGCATATAAGCGCACCATGATTTACTGGTCACTGGGTATTGGCATCTTGATTGCGCTCGTGCTGAACGTCGATACGCTGAATATCGCTCGTACCCTATGGGAAGACCCAACCGTGCGCGCTTCAGTCACAGCATTGGCGGAAACGACCGACTTGATCTCACTCAATGCCCGTGCGCAAGCGGAAATGGATGCGGCCAACATAGATGGTTCGTCACAAACAACAGAAGAAGTTCTGTCTGCCATTGCCCAGCGGTCGGATGCGGCATTGGACACGATTAATACACTGCTGGGTTTGCGCCTGCCCTTGGGATGGCGATTTGAACCCGTAGACAAGGCATTGCCCTTAACAGTCGATACCGACGGCAATGGCGAACCGGATTCCGTCGCACCTGAAACGCAACTTACAGCGGTTCAGCAAGTTTTGCTGTGGGATGCTGGCAACCTCTGGAACTACTTCCCTGGCAACAGCCCAAACTGGTTTGGCCTTCTCCTTGGCAAAGTCGTGGGTCTGGTCGCGACTATGATTGCAGTTGCTCAGGGCGCACCATTCTGGTTCAATTTGCTTGGCCGTTTGACAGGTCGGAGTACCAGTACCTAGTTGCAATTGAACTGCCTATCTGAACAAAAAACAGGGTGCGCACACACCCTGTTTTGTATTACTGAGGTGTTGAGTACTTAACCGATGACTGTCTGGCCCATTGTGCCGCCTGCGGCGAGTAGGGCGGATACATCATCCTGCGTTGGCGCTTCAGCATAAATCCGCAGTACGGGTTCCGTACCACTTGGCCGGATCAAAAGCCAACTGTCATCTGCCATATAGTACTTGATACCATCCATCGTATTGATGCGATTTACAGTCTGCCCATTGAGCGTTGCCGGAGCTGTGTCCTGTAATTTTTCAACGATGGTCTTCTTGGGTAGCTGTACCTTTAGATGAACATCATTGCGCGCATAGCAGGCGGGTCCAAAGCTTTGTTGCAGGTCTGCGATGATCTCATTGAGAGGGGCATCTTGTTTGGCGATTACTTCGAGCAGCAGTAAGCCCATGAGTACACCATCGCCTTCCGGAATGTGCCCCTTGACGCTGATGCCGCCGCTTTCCTCGCCCCCGATTAAGACATCGTGTTTCATCATCAGGTCTGCGATGTGGTTGAAACCAACCGGCGTCTCATGTAATTCGAGGCCGAACTTCTTGCACATTTTGTCGATCATATAGGTGGTCGAAATTGTCTTGACGACATCACCAGACATTTTGCGGTGTTCCACCAGATGACGCAGCACCAATGCGAAGATCGTATGCGGATCAACGAAATTCCCCAGGTTATCAACAGCACCAATGCGGTCGGCATCACCATCAGTCGCCAGACCGACATGCGCCTGATCGCGTTGGACAGCAGCAGTAAGGTCTGTCAGATACTTGAGAATGGGTTCCGGGTGAATACCGCCGAATCCAGGATTCATGATCCCGCGAATTTCAGTGACATGTGTGCGGGTACGTGCCAGGATCGCTGGCAGTGATCCCCTGCCAGACCCATACATGGCATCTGTAACCACTTTTAGCTCGCTGCCACTAATCAGGTCGAGATCAACCAGTTCGCCGATATGCTGAAAGTAAACCCATGATGGATCAAACCGACGAATCAAGTCGGCATCAATACCCCTCTGGTAATCCATAATATTGGGGCCGCGCGCATTGAGTTCCATTTGTTTCAGATGACGCTCTACCAATGCAGATTGTGCCTGGGTCGCGCTGCCGCCATAGCTTGCCTTGAGCTTAAAACCGTTGTAACGCGGTGGGTTGTGGCTGGCCGTGATGACGACACCAGCGTCTGCTTTTTTGTCGACCACATTGAACGATACAGCCGGAGTGGGTACATCCGAGCGCGAAAGCCACGCAATAATGCCATTGCCCGCCATAACACGCGCGACTTCAATCGCAAAACGGTCGGACAAAAAACGTGTGTCATAGCCAATGACAACCTGAGGCGGATTGTTTTCACTGGCGGATTCATTGATGGCGTCGGCAACAGCCTGTGATACCAGATGGAGGTTCGAGAAAGTAAAGGTATCTGCAATGACGGCACGCCAACCGTCGGTACCGAAACTAATCATTCTTGGTCAGTTCCTCTGTTGAATATCTGAATAAGCTGCATATTGGACATATATCCACAGTCTGTTCCCTACTCAATGTCCAATAACATTTTGATATATTTTTATGGTCTGACGACATCAATTGTTCCTAAGACCATACTAACATCTCTTGTGGGCGAGTTGTTAATGCCACTTACGGGTAGGCGCTCCCCTGTAAACTGATTGAAGAATCCGCTAATGACCTCATATGTCCCGATAGGCGTATCGGTTGGTATTTGGATATCCCAGGTATCTACGAATCTCAACCCAGGAATCCAGTTCGCAGTCGGTAACCTGCCATCTAGCGGTATCTGATCAAACACAACGGATTCCTGCGGATCATCAGGTACAAAGTGTAGAAACTGAGCATAATCTGCTGGCGCGGCGCTCTCTACATCCCACCAAAAGCGAACAGTGATGATTTCTCCTGGTGTTGCCACAAGCGGCATCTGATACCCCAGCATACGGATGTTGTCACTAAAGGTATAGGAATTGGAGTTTGGGACAGAGGGCAGTTCATCAGCACTGAGGCTGGTCACAGCATCAAGCTGCACGGTATCTGCGAAGAGAACAGGTCGATCTCCGCTGACAGGTGATAATTCCTCAGGGTCTTTAAAGTTCCACAGGCGCATGGACACAAGATAGCCGTAAGGAGCGTCTATGGTGGCTGGTATATGCAGGTTGAGCGTTTTACGAATGGTCACATTTGGGAACCAGGCATAAGAGGGGAACCAGCCAGCGGTGGGATCGTCCTGGGCGATGCTGTTGTAACTGCGATCAAGGATATGGCCAGAGATCTGATAAAGTTTGGTTACAGGTTCATTGGCGCGCCAGTATGTAGTGACTGTGAGCGTGCCATCTGGTGCAACCTCATGCGAGGAAAGTGTATAGCCGACCAGAGAAACACGGCCATCGTCAAAGCCAACATCCACACGATTTGCAGTTTGTAGTTCCAGAGTGGGCAGTAGCCACCAGTATCCCATCACCGCGACAACCCAGATTGCGGCAGCACCCACAAGCGTGCCCCAATAAATCTTTCGACCTCGCATTGGGACGATCTCGACGACAATACTCAGAAACAGGGCCAGCACGAAACAAGCGCCGAGCGTTTCCATGACTTCTTCGATCAGGTTGAGGTCTGCGCAGATAATGCCGAGTTCTGTGCGACAGGCTACTTCCTGGAATACATAGTCCAGTACGATGCCGCTGCCACCCAGGACGCCCAGCCCGATCAGATAGAGCACTAATTGTATCCACTGTTGGCGGCTCTTTGGCCACCAGAAAAGAATG
The DNA here is from genome assembly GCA_020634165.1 of Anaerolineaceae bacterium. Lineage (GTDB taxonomy): Bacteria > Chloroflexota > Anaerolineae > Aggregatilineales > Phototrophicaceae > Phototrophicus. The sequence goes on from JACKCF010000008.1 coordinate 35,513, forward strand.
CTTAGCAAGACGAGCACAGCCCCAGAAACCATATAGATGATTTGCCAGTTGCCGACCGCTTCTTGTATCGCTTCGTGGATGACAAAATATTCATCGAGCGTCAGAAATAAGAAAACGAACGCATTCAGTATCCAGAAGCCTCTTCTGCGTCCTCCGTCAAACATACCATTGAAAAAAGCTGCGATAGCGGTCAATAGCAGGATCGCAGATGAATACGTCGCCATAAGGCCAAATTCTTCGTTGACATCCAGGAACCAATTCCAGAAGGGGAGCGTCTGGGGAGTCGAGAGAATATTGAAGAAGTACAGTAGATAGACTGCAAAAGTGATTACATTCAGAAGTAAAAAAATACGCTTTTGGAATTGGGTGAAAAATCGCCAAAAAAAGAGGCGGATGCCGATAACATAAGCGGCAAGCGCCACAAGATAAAAAAGTAGAAGCTGATCCATGCTGTTACTCATATGCAGGACTCATGGTAAGGCCGTAACTGTAGCATAAGTACTGTGTATCCACTAGGCGGACAGATAACCTGGGACAAATAAAAACTGACGCTGTAGGCAATTGCCTATCCAGCGTCAGTTCTATTGCAATCAGGATTGTATCAGATTAAAGCGGCTGATGGTCGCTCAGGTCAAGACCGGTGCGTGCCAATAGACGCTGTGCTTCTTCACTGGTGATATCCAGATCGTTGATGATGCTATAGGGCAGGTTATGCTGCTTGACGTAATCTGGCAGGATTTGCAGTGTTTCTACGATGTCATCGCGACGAAGTTGCCCCAGTCGGACGCCCGCACTCAGGAGGGTATCACGGATGGGGTCGATATTCTGATCGTGCAGGGCAGCCGCAATGAGGATGCCAGGTCCAACCAGATCGCTATAGGGCACACCCTGGGCATGGGACGCGCGCGGCTCAATCGCATAGGCGAAGAACTGTTCTGCGCCTTCCTGTGGGCGGTTGTGACCCAGTTGGTTTGTCAATTGTACTTCCACACAAATCAGGTCGAGCAGCTTACGCAGCGCATCAGGGCTGCCACGGCCAACGGCGTCAGCTATTTTGTATGCCTGCTGGGCGATGCTGGCTGCCACTTGGGCTGCCCACAACTGATAACGCTCATGGGGCGCGTTCTTGCGACGGTCCGCAGCGTATTTCCAGTCCAGCAGGCCAGTGGTCATACTCAGAATTTCGACGATGCCTGTGCCGCGAATGTGCTCCGGCGCACTGCTGACGACATCAAAATCAACGTAGACTTTTTCAGCCGGTCCCGTTGATTCGTAGGCGACGCTGCCATCCTTGCGGACAGCAACCATTGATGTGAAAAAGCCATCAACGCTCAGTGCCGTTGGGATGATGACAGCCGGCTTATTTGCCTTGTGGGCGACGTATTTGGCAGAATCAGCGGCCAGCCCACCGCCAATGCCATAGACGACTTCCACGTGCTCCGGTAAACCCTCCGCCAGTGAATCCAAGAAGCCTTGTTCGGCTGTGCGGGGTTCTGCCTGGACGACAATCGGCAGGTTCAGTAGTGAGCCGACGGCATTCCAGGCGCGGTTGCCAGTAAGCACCGCTGCCGGACGGGTTTCCACGACCGACCCCAGGTCATCAATGACTTCAATGCGTGGCAAGTTCCAGATAGTCTCGCGAATAGCCATATGCGGCTTACTCCATGTTTGCACCCAACACAGCTTAATGTCCTAAATATAGTCGGAAACAGCCGAATGTGCTAGCCAAATCATCATGCTCACATTGTCTGTTTCGGCAATTGTCTGTTGCAATGAGGAGGTGACGAAAATCATCGAGTGGCACGATGGAGTATACATTCATAGCTGACTAAACTGTGTAAATAACAAGTACATGGTAAACTGCACAAATGATATGGAAGTTAGATTGTTTACTTTGCCTATGGAGTTAAGAATGCTATCTGATTTAGATATTGCCAAGCAAGCAAAACTCGCCCCATTAGCAGATATTGCGGCACAGTTGGGCCTGACGCCCGATGACTACGATCATTATGGCAGTCCCTATGTTGCCAAACTGCGCTTGAATGTCCTTGATCGCCTAAAGGGCGCTTCTCCAGCCAAATACATTGATGTAACGGCCATCACGCCCACACCGCTCGGTGAGGGCAAGTCAACGACGGTCGTTGGCCTGGGCCAGGCTATGAAGCATATCGGCAAAAACGCTGTTGTGACCCTACGCCAGCCGAGCATGGGGCCGACCTTCGGCATTAAAGGCGGCGCGGCTGGGGGTGGTTATGCTCAGGTTGTGCCAATGGACCTGTTCAATCTGCATCTGACAGGTGATATTCACGCTGTTGCCGCTGCCAACAACCTTCTGGCAGCCATGATCGACAACAAGCTGATGCGGCGTAATCCACTCAATATTGATCCTGAGACAATCACCTGGAAGCGCGTCATCGATATGAATGATCGTGCGCTGCGCCAGGTTGTGATTGGTCTGGGTGGCAAAGATAATGGTATACCGCGTGAGACAGGCTTCGATATTGCAGTAGCCAGTGAAGTCATGGCCATTCTGGCTTTGGCGACCTCAATTGAAGATTTGCGCGAACGTCTGGGCCGCATCGTGATCGGGTACACATATGATCGTGAGCCTGTGACTGCCGATATGATTGGTGCGGGTGGTGCCATGACAGTCCTCATGCAGGAAGCGTTGCGCCCGACCTTGATGCAAACCCTCGAAAATACGCCCGTACTGGTACATGCTGGGCCATTTGCGAATATTGCACATGGGAATAGCAGCATTCTCGCCGACATGATCGGTAGCAAAGTGGCAGATTATGTCATCACGGAATCCGGCTTTGGCGCAGATATTGGCGCGGAAAAATTCTTCAACATTAAATGCCGGTACAGCGGCCTCAAACCCGATGCCGTTGTTCTGGTTGTGACCATCCGCGCTCTGAAGCTCCACAGTGGCAATTATAAGGTGGTTCCTGGTCGTCCGCTGCCACCGGAAATGCTTGAAGAGAACCTGGTAGATGTCGAAACAGGTGCAGCCAACATGGTTCACCATATCCAAACGATCAAGAAGCACGGTGTGACGCCCGTTGTAGCTATCAATCGTTTCGCTGATGACACTGATGCTGAAATCAATCTGGTGAAACGTATTGCGATTGAAGCGGGTGCTTATGGTGCTGCCGAGGCCCGCCACTTTAGTGAAGGCGGTGCTGGCGCAACCGAATTAGCCCAACTGGTTGTCGATGCATGCGATGAGCCGAGCGAGTTCCACTTCCTGTATGATCTCGATCAGCCCCTAACGGAGAAGATCGAAACTATCGCGCGTGAAGTCTATGGTGCGGCGGATGTGAGCTATGAATCGTTGGCCGCCAGCCAACTGAAGCGTTATGAGAAAAGTGGCTTCGGCAATCTGCCAATTTGTATGGCCAAGACACATCTCAGCATCAGCCATGATCCATCGCTGAAGGGTGCGCCAAAGGGCTTTACCCTACCGATTCGTGAAGTACGTGCCAGCATTGGCGCCGGGTTCATCTATCCTCTCGTCGGCGATATGCGCACCATGCCTGGTCTTTCCGCAACGCCTGCGGCGGAACAGATTGACCTTGATGAAAATGGGGAAATTGTTGGCCTGTTCTAGACTAGCGTGATAGACCATCCAAATGATGAGGGGCACAGATATGTGCCCCTTTTCTGTACCTGTATTTCGGTCAGCAATGGGTAGTCGTCACCATTGCGGGGATGTACAATGCGGACGCATTTGTATGACAGGTCACGGGAATGATCTTTGATGAAGCATCTCGTTGTTGTTCGGCACTCCATTTCAAAGCAAGAGCCAAGGAAATCCTCGCATGAATGGACCCTAACAGATGAGGGTCAGGTGCGGCTGGCTTTGCTGGCGAATTCAGTTGAGAAATATAAATTATCGAAAATTTTTGCTGGAACGGAGCCGAAGATGCAGCAAACGGGACAGGGGCTGGCTTCAAAGCTGGATATCCCTGTCGAGATAGCTCCCGACCTGCATGAGACGCTGCGTGATACAGCTCCCTATTTTGAGGATGTGGATCAGTTCCGTGCAGCAATAAAAGCAGCAATGGATGAGCCAGAGGGTCTTCTCTATGGCGAAGAAACGTTTGACGATGCCTATACACGCTTCAATGAGTGTGTTCGCGAGCTAACTGTAACGAACCCTAATCAATCAATCGGCGTTGTCACAGGTGGAACGGTACTGGCTCTGTTCATCCACCGTAAGTCGGGGCTGGATACCTATAAAGTCTGGCGCTCGCTGACGATGCCGTGCTACGCCGTATTTACTTTGCCAGACCTGAATTTCCTCGAACTCGTGACCGAACCCTTTAAGAGTTAGCGATCCACATGAAGCCGCTGCTAAATCGTCCTGAGTACCCGTTTGGGACACGTTTGCTGATTGACCTCATCAATGCAGGCGAACTCCCGATGATCGCTGAGGCAGACATCGAGCCGCAATATGGCTATGTCGGGCGGTTACTCTATGCTGACGGAACAGTGCGTTTCTTCCGCAACAGCAACAAAGGCATCAACAATCACGGGGCCAGCTCGATCTGTCTCGACAAAGGCTATACCAAATATTTTCTGCGGCGATTGGGCTACAATGTGCCAGATGGCAGGACCATCCTGACCAGTACTTACGCTGCCCTGATTGATACCAACCTGTCACAATATGGTGAGTATCACTATGATACGCCCGATGGGCTGCTGGAAGCAGCCACATCCATTGGCTATCCTTGCGTTATAAAGCCCAACTCGATGACCAGTGGTGGCGAGGGTGTATTCATCTGCTACGATGCCGATGATGTTGGCATTGCTTTGCAAAGCATGCTAGATGAGCGTGTCGACGTATTTTTGCTGGAAGCCTTTGTACCATACGCGGATTATCGCTTTGTCGTTTTTGATGGCACTGTGCGGCTGGCTTACGAGCGTCGGCCCCTGGTGATTACAGGTGATGGTCAATCGACTTTGCGCGAAATTATTGCCAGGACGAAAACAGACTTATGGGCACAGGATCGCCGAGTTCAGCTTCAGGAAAGCGATCCGCGCTTTTTGAAGAAACTGCGCCACAGACCTTACACATTGGATGATGTATTGGTTGATGGCGACTCATACCAGGTGTATGACGCCGCCAATGCCAGCCTGGGTGGGCAGGTCGTTGATATATTGGATAGCTGCCACGAACATTGGCTGCAATTGGCTGGCCAAATGGCCCAGGAAATGGGGCTGCGTTTCTGTGGCATCGACCTGCTATGCCAAGACATCACCCGTGCCGATGCTGCTTACTGTGTAATTGAAATCAATGCATCGCCAGGGATGGCCAACTATGCCACGCTCGGCGAAAAAGCACTTGCCCGTGTTCGCCAGCTTTATATTGATATGTTCCGTGTGCCGATCAGATAGGATGTTTCATGGTAGCCACGCATGGTGACAACACTATTCGGATCACAAATGCAGCTTCATCTGATGTTCCTGTGATTCAGTATGTATTGCATTCAAGCTGGTCGTCTGTATATACAGATATTTTTGGTGAAGAACGTGCATCTCGCTATCTAAAGCGGTCATTTTCGATGGAAGCTCTGACGAGGGCCGTTACCAATTCCGGTGCGATGTATCTCGTCGCCCTGTATGATGGAACCATTCGTGGAATCTGTCATTATGGTGCGCCGTTGCTTGATGACTGTGAGGATCGCAAATCGCTCTACAGCCTGTATGTCCATCCTGGCTATTGGCAGAAGGGCATCGGCACGGCGCTTTTAGATGCAATGGCGAAGGATTTGCGGTCCCAGCGTGTAACTGATGTATTTGCCTATGTGGACCCACGCAACGAGTTGGCGTGTCAATTCTTTAAGAAGCGCGGTTTTGCCCATCTGCCCGATGATGATCGTGATGGCGAGTTGTATCTGCGAAAAGTGCTGTGAAATACGGCCTGACGCCTGAACAATGGCAGCAAGCAGTTGACGAAGTTCGCGAAATCTGTATTGATGTTGCTGGGCAGCGCAGCCTGATCACATATGGTGAGGTCTGCAAACGGATGAGGACTGTCAATCCACATCCTGGGTCTTATGTTTTCCAGGCAATGCTGCGCGAAATGTGTTTTTCAGAAGAAGCGGCTGGACGGGGATTATTGTGTGCCCTCGTCGTCAATCAGTCAAAGGGGATTCCCGGAGCAGGATTTTTTCGTGCGCTGGGTCAGGAACGGCCCCAGTTTGCGGACGACTTGCAAGCAGGCTGGCGCGAAGAATGTGAGTTTTTATATCAATTCTGGTCGGAAGAAGGTGGAGAATGAAGATACTGGTGACGGGTGCAGCCGGGAATATCGGCAAGGAAATCGTTGCACAGTTGCAGCCCAATCATGAGGTGGTCGGCGCCGACTTGGCTGAGTTTGACATCGCCGATTGGAACAGCACCCATGCCTTCATTCAGGAACAGCACCCCGATCTGGTGATTCACCCCGCGGCCTGGACCGATGTCGATGGCTGTGCGCGTGATCCGCAGAAGGCTATCATGATTAATGGGCTTGGTGCACAGAATGTGGCGGTTGCTGCTGCTGCTGTCGGCGCACCAATTGTCCATATCAGCACCAATGAAGTATTCGATGGCTATGGTGAGCATCTGTATAAGGAATATGATCGCACCCAGCCAACCAATCCCTATGGCTACAGCAAATGGGTCGCTGAACAGGCTATTCCGGCGGTTAATCCTCGTCACTATATTGTACGGCCCTCCTGGGTGTTCTCGCATGGAGGGCATAACTTTATTCAAGCGATCCTGGGAGCGGTGGAGGCTGGTAAGCAGTTGCGCGTCGTGACCAATGAAGTTGCCAATCCAACCTATAGCGTCGACTTGGCCGAAGCGATTATCAAACTCAGTTCAACAGGGCGCTATGGCATTTATCACCTTGCCAATGAAGGCGCAGTCAGTCGTTACCAATTCGCGCGCTACGTACTGGATGTCGCTGGCTATAAAGATGTGCCAATTCAACCCATCTCTGCATCTGAGTGGCCGCGAGCGAGTACGCCGCCAATGTATGCTGGCCTGGAGAACATGGCAGCAGCCATGCTTGGCATCAGACTGCGGCCCTGGCAACAAGCGGTTGATGCCTTTATGACCCGCGAAGGCATACTTAGCTGACGGTCGCCCGACTGTTGCTGATCCAACGTTGGCATTCCGGCGCGATTTTGCGACAATGAGGCCCGATTCAGACTGTAGGCACACAATAGCTCATGGCAAATCCGCTGATTTCAATCGTCATCCCTAACTGGAACGGCAAGCACTTTTTGCAAACCTGCTTGGATTCCCTGGCTGCGCAGACCTATGACGCCCTTGAAGTCATCATTGCCGACAATGCCTCTAGCGATGGTTCACAGGCCTATATTCGCGAGCATTACCCGGATGTAAAGTTGGTCGAATTGCCGGAAAATCGTGGCTTTACAGGGGCTTGCAACGCAGGTATGGACGTCGCTAAGGGCGAATTCGTGGCGTTGCTGAACAATGACACTGAAGTGGACCCAAACTGGGCTGAAGCACTGGTCAATGCCTTTGAGCGCCATGACGATGTGGGTTTGGTCGCCAGCAAGATGCTGCTTTTCAGTCAGCGCGATCACATCCATACAGCTGGAGATGGGTTCACCGTCGATGGACGCCCGTTTAATCGGGGTGTCTGGCAGAAAGACGAAGGGCAGTACGAGCAGGAAGAATATGTATTCAGCGCGTGTGGTGGGGCCTGTGCTTACCGCCAGACGATGCTTGACGAGATTGGCCTGCTCGATGACGATTTCTTCTTCCTGATGGAAGATGTGGACCTTGCATGGCGCGCACAACTGGCCGGTTGGCGAGCACTTTACACCCCTAGGGCTATCGTCTATCATCATCTGTCGGCTACAGGTGGCGGCGTAACAGCCAGCTTTTATGATGGCCGTAACAGCATTTACTTGCTCGTAAAGGACCTGCCTAAGGACATCTGGCGTAACCATCGTGGCCAAATTCTTGGGCGACAGTGGCGAATCGCGCGTGAGGCGCTTAAGGCATGGCGTGGAGAAGCGGCCCGTGCCCGTCTGCGCGGCATGCTGACAGGCCTGACAAAGCTGCCGATGCTGCTAAAAAAGCGGCGTGCAATCCAGGCTGCACGGAAAGTATCAACCGACTATCTTGAATCAATGCTCTCGCCGCCACAGGACTAAATTCGACCGGAGTTCCGGTCATCAGATGGATTTGGAGTGCCATTTGGACCCTCAAAATGCTGATTCTCGAATTTCTGACTCTCAGGACTCGGATTCCCAACAGCCCTTTCTTTCAATCGTAATTCCTGCGCATAACGAAGAGAAGCGGTTGCCGCCTTCTCTGCACAAAATTGACGCATTCCTGAAGACGCAGGACTATACGGCAGAAGTCCTTATTGTAGAAAATGGCAGCCAGGATAATACAGCAGCAGTCGCCAAGGAGTATGCTGGACGCTATCCTTATATCCGCGTGATGGAAGTTGATACGCGCGGTAAGGGGCGGGCTGTAAAAGCTGGCATGCTGGCTGCAAAAGGCCAGTATCGCTTCATCTGCGACGCGGACCTTTCCATGCCGATTGATGAACTGGTTCATTTCCTGCCACCCTACGCTGAAGGCAACGATGTCATCATTGCCAGCCGGGAGGCACACGGCGCACGGCGCGTTGGTGAGCCGCTCTATCGTCACCTGATGGGGCGCATCAACACGTTGATTATCAAGCTTTTCGCGCTGCGTGGCTACGAAGATACTCAATGTGGCTTCAAGATGTTCAAAGCCGATGTGGCCGATGATCTGTTCACTGTTCAGCAGTTGAATGGCATCGGCTTTGATGTTGAATTGCTATACATTGCTGGGAAGCGTGGCTACAGCGTCAAAGAACAGCCCATTACCTGGTACTTTGACCCCTATTCCACCATGCGTCTGGTCGATGATTCGCTGCACATGCTGAAAGAAATTTTCGAGATTCGCCAGAACTGGCGCAAAGGCTATTATGACAAAGCGACGGTCGAAAACAGCCAGTCTTAAATTTGAGATGGAGTACTTCCGCAACGGGTACACGCGCATCATCGGCATTGATGAAGCTGGACGCGGACCCTGGGCCGGACCTCTGATGGTGGGTGCGGTGGCACTGCCGCTTGATCGGACAGATTTGCATCAAGTGCTTAAAGGTGTACGCGACAGCAAACTCATGACGCCGCTACAGCGTGAAAAGCTTGTCGAAACGATCAAGGAAGCATCGTTGACATGGGGTTTAGGTGTCACCGAGGTCGAAGAAATTAATGATCTTGGTCTGACAGGCGCAACCAAACTGGCCGTTAAACGCGCCCTTGATGATGCCATTGAGCGCGGCGGTTTTCAGCCGGATTGCTTATTTTGTGATTATATGGCCTGGCCGCCTAAATGGCCGATTCACCAATTGAGCATCGTCAAAGGTGATCAGCATTCATTGAGCATTGCGGCTGCCAGTGTCGTCGCGAAGGTCTCCCGCGATGCCTACATGATCGACATTGCCGAAGAATTTCCTCAATATGGCTTTGAAAAACACAAAGGCTACCACTCTGCGGAACATGTAGCCGCGCTGGAAAGGCTCGGCCCTTCGCCAATTCATCGCAGCAACTACGCGCCGATTCGTAAGCTGTTGGGCGAGGATGACGCATAGCTGTCGCCTATGTTCGCCCTACGCACAGGAACGATTTGTCCGGCGACTGTGTATTTCAAAATGTCAATCGGCGATAAAAGGAGCATTTATGCGACGGGTATCCTCTTTCACAGACAGCGAGTACCTCAAGTCCAAACAGTACAAAGACTCTAGCAATCTCGGCGCCCGCATCGCCCTGCACCGAGACTACAGCACCAGTTCTGTTGGTGTGTGGCAGTGGTTTTTCGATATGCTGTTGGCCACGCTCGGCAGCAGGGCGCGCATTCTGGAAGTTGGCGCAGGCCGCGCCGATCTCTGGCGAGAGAATGCAAGCCGTATACCCGAAGGCTGGGACATTACCTTAACGGACCTCAGCGAAGGCATGCTGGCCGATGGTCGCCAACAGCTTGGCGAATTGGCTGATCGATTTGAGATGCACACAGCCAACGTACAGGAACTGGCTGATGCTGATAATACCTACGATGCTGTCATCGCCAATTTCATGCTCTACCACCTTCCTGACCGTCCGAAAGGCATCGCACAGATTCGGCGTGTATTGAAGTCCGATGGCGTATTATTTGCATGTACATTAGGCGGTAATCACATGCGGCAGTACTGGGAACTCGTGAAATCGGTTGTAAACCAACCCGATATGGTATTCCAAGGTCATAACCCATTTACACTGGAAGATGGCGCGCAACAACTCAGTACCAGCTTCAACGATATTGTCATGGTCCGATATCATTGTGACCTGAAAGTCACGGAAGTTGATCCGATGCTCGCTTATTTCCATTCCAACGGTGACAAAGCCATAGTTAGTGGCGAATACGACGCAGCTTTCCGTGAGCATGTGCAAAGAGAAATCGACGAAAAGGGCCATTTCTTCATTCAGAAGGATACCGGTGTATTTGTGGCACGCGGTTCGGCCTAGCCGTAGGCCCAATGCTATGCAGGAGCACATCAATCAGGTAAGGTTATGGGCGGCATGCAAGATGTGTGCTGCCTTTTGATTTGTAATGACGAGGGTGAGTTGATGCTATGAAGTTAGCGCTGGTGCATGACTGGCTGAATCAGGTAGGTGGGGCGGAGGATGTGCTCGCTACTCTGGTTGAAATGTATCCGCAAAGCCCAATCTATACGGGCCTCTATGCGCCAGAAGTCATGCCTGATTTTTACCGCAATTGGGATATTCGCACCCTCTGGATTGATAAACTCCCTGGCATTCATAACCATCATCAGCCCTATTTGCCAGTGTATCCGCCAGCTTGGGGGGGCCTTAAGCTGGAAGGTTACGATGTCATTCTGAGCAACAAGAGTGGTTTCTGTCATGGCCTGCAATTTGACCCACAACAGTCTGTGCATGTTTGCTACTGTCTCGCGCCGACGCGCTACGTCTGGCAGTTGGATGCTTATATCGCGCGGGAAGGGTTGGGCAAGCCTGCTGAAATGGTTCTACGCCCGTTGGTCAACTGGCTCAAGCGTTGGGATTATGATGCTGCGCAGCGCGTGACGCACTTCATAGCCATCAGCACGGAAATTCAGGAACGTATCAAATCTTACTACGACCGTGAATCGGTCATTATCTACCCGCCTGTGGAAACTGACCGTTTTCAGCCCGTAGCGCCGGAAGAAGTCGAAGACTATTTCCTGATTGTCTCACGGCTGATTCCGTATAAGCGGATTGATCTGGCTGTCCAGGCGGCAACCCGCTTGAATGTGCCACTGAAAATTGGCGGTAAGGGCCGTGATATGGAGCGCCTGCGCGCGATGGCAGGGCCGTCAGTGGAGTTCCTGGGCTTTGTGCCCGATGATGAGCTTCCCACTTTGATGGCGAAAGCGAAGGCATTTATCTTCCCTGGCTTGGAAGACTTTGGCATTACACCTGTCCAGGCTGAAGCAGCGGGACGTCCTGTGATTGCTTACGATGCTGGTGGCGCGCTCGATACCGTGATCCCTGGCATGACAGGCGAACACTTTGCTGAACTGACCGTTGATAGTCTTGCGGAGGTGATGGCCAATTTCGATGCCTCTCACTACGATCCGCAGACGATTCGCCAACATGCGCTCAAGTTTGATGTGGGCGTATTTGATGCTCAGATCAGGGCTTTTGTCGATCAGGCCCACGCGGCACATAGCAGTGGCGAACCATTCATCTGGAAAGACCCGATTGCCTGATGCAGATATCGAACCATTTGCATCTTTATGCGCATACGCTATGCTAGCGGCGCTGTTTTGATCCTGCGGAGGTCACTATGGAACTCAGATTAATCTGGCGGATGCTGCGCCGTCGCTGGTGGCTGATTGTTGTGCCAGTTGTCGTTGCGATTGTGTTGACCATCCCTCAGTTTCTCAATCGCGGGTCGGCAGTGTCCGGTGGATTTGGAGCCAGCTTTAAATACAGTGCTGCCCAGGAAACCAGCAATCTGCCAAACCGTGACGGTGATTTCCAGGATGTGTGGCTGTCGTCAGAATATGTTGTGAATGCGTTTACCGATTGGGTGAAGAGCAGCACATTCAGGGCGGAATTGGCGACGGCAACGCTTGGGGAAGATATCGACCTCAGCCTGCTCGATATTCAGGCGGATAATGACCGCAGTATTGGCCAGGTCTTTTTATCGTATCCTGATTCAGACCAGTTGGAGGCTATCGCAGCAGCAGCGATAACCATCCTGAGGACGCGCAATCAGGTTTATTTCCCGCATCTGGGCGGTGAACCGGCGATGGTGACCATCCTCGATGCGCCGCTTGTTGTGCCTCAGCAGCCATCACTACCGAACCGCTTCGGCCCGCTGATTCAGTGGGGAGTAGCGCTACTCGGTGGGTTGCTGCTGGCCGTACTGGCAGAATATCTGGACCCAATGCTTCACGATCAGGATGACCTGAAAGCATTGGGCTTGCGTGTCCTATCGTCTGTGCCGCGCCGATAGGGCTAGAGATTTATTCCGTCTGGTTATTCTGCATGGCTTTGTGGCGCATTTCATTACCCTGGAAGTAGAAGGCAATCACCAGGGCTGCTCCACTGAACAATCCGCCGATCAGGAAGCCAACAGTCAGTGCATGAGCGAATAGATTACCTTGTGCCAGCCCAAACAGCGTCATGGATACAATGCTGCCAAAAACGCCAGCCGCAGCAATGATCGTGGTGGATGCCAGTTGACGACGAATCGCGATGTACATAGCGACCAGAATGATGCCGAATATCAAGAAAAATAACATGTGCATAGCAAAATCTCCTGAATGATTTTCCTCAGATGGTTGACTTCATGATGTTGTTAAGGGCCTCAAGATAGCTCTTACTGGTGACCCGCAGGCTTGATCGAGCTTGAGGGGCAGAGCGATCAGTTCGTAGTCGCCATCCGGCACATCTTTGAGCATTAATCCCTCTAAATTGACCATATGATGCTGCCGAAGGGCATGATGCCCTGGTAAATCCTTGCTGTCGAGCGCATCCACTGACGGTGAATCCAACCCGATGAGTACATAATCCATACTGGCCAACCAGGCAATCAGTTCCGGCGTTGGGTAGACAATCTCATCCGGCCACTGGTCATCCGGAAGATCGCTAACATGGCTATGGATCAGCAATCGCTGTCCGCCAACCAGATCAACATGGCTGAAATCAGTAGGCATCAGCGGCCCGGATTCCTTGCGAACTGTGACAACCCGCACTGGCCCAATGTATGCCGCCAATGACATATGCCCGATAGTGTACCCATCAGCCTCGTAGTGATAATAAGCATCAGCATGGGTGCCGATGTGTGCTGTGGTCGTCAATGTTGTCAGATTCACGCTTTCACCATTGCTGATGCTCATGACGCGCTCGGCTGAATAGGGCGTGTCACCCGGCCATACGTGCGTGGTTGGGCTAACAGTTCGGGTGATGTCGTAAATCTGAACCATGCTTACTCATAGCATTTGGTCACAATCTTTGCTCAGTTTAGCAAAGAAAGTGAAGTATGACGCTTAACATTGCTTCATTGTGCGCGAACCTGAACAATGGGTTGCCCGTACGTCCTCTACAAAATGCCCAATAAGCTAGACGGCGGCTGTGTCACACGCTACAGTCCTATGAGTGCTCGTCATTGGGCACACGGTTTTTTGTAAATCAGGAGAGAAGTACATGCGCTATCGCTATAGAATAGTGAGCTTGTTGTTTTTCTTAGCGTTGTTTGTTTTGCCAGCGACTGCCCAGGAACGTCCTGCGGAAAATCCAGATGGATTCGCGCCGCCAGACATTGTTGCGATTCCGGGGACGTTACAGCAAGCGATGGGGTGCCCAGGAGAATGGGCCACCGATTGCGAAGAAAGCTATTTAGAAGATATGGGCGATGACATCTGGCAGGGAACATTCTTGTTGCCAGCAGGCAACTATGAATATAAGGTCGCGCTCAATGGGACCTGGACTGAGAATTATGGCGCAAATGGGGAAGCCAGCGGACCAAACATTTCGTTGGCATTAGCCGAAGAAACCGAAGTGACGTTCATATACGATCATCGTCGTGGGATGGTGATTGATAGCGTTAATTTCCCTGATCTGACATTCCCTGACGGTGGATCGGTAGGGTCAGTCGATGCAGGGCCAGTCGCGCCGCCAGACATGGTTAATATCCCTGGTACGATTCAATCTGTGCTGGGATGCCCTGGTGAATGGGCACCTGACTGTGAAGAAACACTGCTGGAGTACAACGAGGCGTGGGATATCTGGATGCGCACATTTGACGTGCCTGCCGGAACCTATGAGTACAAAGTAGCGATCAATGGCTCCTGGGATGAGAACTACGGTGGACTGGCTGACTCAGGTGGTCCGAACATCTCGCTGAATGTGCCCGAAGATCAGTCGGTAACGTTCATCTACGACCATAAAACACACTGGATTGCGGATAGCATTCGCAGTGAAATCGTTACGGCTCCTGGCTCCTATCAGTCCGAGGTTGGCTGTGAAGAGGACTTTGAGGCCGACTGCCTGGTGACCTGGCTACAGGATGCGGACGGCGATGGCGTCTATACCTATAGCACCAGCACGATCCCGGCAGGCGATTACACCGCGCGTGCAGCCGTCGGCATGTCGATGGATGAGACCTATGGCGAAAACGGTGAACCCGATGGCGAGGATATCGCCTTTACTGTGCCGGAAGATGGCATCACAGTGAGTTTTGTCTTTGATTCAAATATTCCGGCGATGGTCGTGTCGACAGGTGGTGCAGCAGTGTCTGGTGCGGATTTGCGCGAACGGCGCGCTCATTGGGTGACGGAGAATACCCTGCTGTGGGACGTGGAGCCGCAGGTTGGCTTAACTTACAAGCTGCTCTATAGTCCGGATGCGCGAATGAGCCTGAGCCTGTTCGGCCTCACAGGCGTAGATGCTTCTCTGGCGTTGGAACCGCTCGATGCTGTTGATGGTGGCATTATCGAGAAGTTCCCACATCTGGAAGGGCTTTCGGCTTATCAGATCGTCGACAGCGACCTTGCATTGGTTCCTGAAGTGCTGCGTAGCCAAACGGCGATTGCGGCCTATGACGCAGATGACAATCTCGTTGCGATCAACGGCTTGCAGATTCCGGGTGTGTTGGACGACCTGTATACCTATTCCGGTAGTCTGGGTGTGGTTTACGATGTCAACGGCATTCCCTCCGTGACCGTTTGGGCACCTACGGCCCAGAATGTCGAGTTCTTGCTATTCGAGGATTCCGCACCAGGGACTGATCCAACGGCATTGCCGATGACACCTAATCATGACAATGGTACCTGGCGCATCGTGGGCCAGCCCGGTTGGGATCGCCAGTATTACCTGTTCCGTGTCACAGTCTATGCGCCGACTGAGCAGGCAATCGTTGTGAATGATGTGACTGACCCGTACAGCCTCAGTCTGTCACTGAACAGCACGCGCAGCCAGCTTGTTGACCTCAATGATGGTGATTTACAACCGGATGGTTGGTCAACGCTGGCGAAGCCCGAACTGGCCGCGCCGGAAGACATCACGGTATATGAACTGCACGTCCGTGATTTCAGCGTGTTCGATGAAAGTGTGCCGCAAGAACTTCGCGGAACGTATGAAGCCTTCACGCTGGCTGACAGCAGTGGGATGGCCCATTTGCAGGCATTGGCACAGGCTGGTCTGACGCACCTGCATCTCTTGCCGACGTTTGATATTGCGACCATCAACGAAAATAAACCGCGTTGGTTCGAGCCTGATTATGAAGAATTGGCTGCGCTACCATCCGATAGCGAAGAACAGCAGGCCATCATCGAGCCGCTCCGTGATCTGGACGGTTTCAACTGGGGTTACGATCCGTATCATTATCTGGTTCCAGAGGGTAGCTACAGCACCAACCCGGATGGTGTGACGCGCATCATCAAATATCGCGAGATGGTGCAGTCGCTTAATGCGATGGGTTTGCGTGTTGTGCAGGATGTGGTGTTCAATCATACCAACAGCAGTGGTCAGAGTTCGCGCAGCGTACTGGATCGTATTGTGCCTGGTTACTATCACCGCCTGAGTGCGAGTGGCGTCGTGGAAACCAGTACGTGCTGCCAGAATACGGCGACTGAGCATAATATGATGCGGCGCCTGATGGTAGACACCATTGTCTTGCAGGCGACTCAGTACAAGGTTGATGGCTTCCGCTTTGACCTGATGGGCCATCACATGCTGGCGGATATGGTCGCTGTGCGAGAAGCGCTCGACAGCCTGACGCTGGAAGAAAATGGTGTTGATGGCAGCAGCATTTATATCTATGGCGAAGGCTGGAACTTCGGTGAAGTGGCCAACAATGCACGCGGTATCAATGCAACTCAGTTGAACATCGCAGGCACAGGTATAGGCGTATTCAATGACCGCTTGCGTGATGCTGTTCGCGGTGGCAACCCCTTTGGAGATCGCCTGGAACAAGGTTTGTCGAACGGCCAGTATGTTGCGTCGAACGGCCTCGATCCTGAAAGCAGCAGCCTGGATGACGTTTTGCTCCAGATGGATCAGGTCCGTGTGAGCCTCGCAGGCAACCTCATGACGTTCAACTTTGTGGATCGCAACGGTAATTCAATAGATGGAACTCAGGTTGCCTATGGCAGTGATCCGGCTGCATATACCCTCGACCCGCAGGAAAATATCATCTACGTCGATAAGCACGATAATGAGACACTCTACGACAACAACGTCTATAAAGCGCCTGAAGGCACAGATATGGATACGCGCGTACGTATGCAAATTCTGGGTCTGAGTTACACTATGTATGCTCAGGGTGTACCATTCTTCCAGGCTGGTACGGACATGTTGCGCAGCAAGTCGATGGATCGTAACAGCTATAACAGCGGTGACTGGTTTAACCGGCTGGATTGGACATACCAGACCAATAACTTTGGTGTGGGTCTGCCACCTGCTGGTGATAACAGCGCCGAGTGGCCAACAATGCAGCCTTTCCTGGCTGATGAGAGCCTACAGGCTGGTGAAGACGCGATTACAGCAACGACTATGCGCTTCCAGGATATGCTGCGTGTTCGCTACAGTACTCCGTTGTTCCGCCTGCGCACAGGCGAGGAAATCAACGCGCGGCTGGCATTCCACAACACGGGCGTGGACCAGATGCCCGGTGTCATCGTTATGAGCATCAGCGATGTAGTCGGCGAAGACCTGGACACCAACTACGATATGATCGCAGTAGTGTTCAATGGCCAGCCGGATACATTGGAGTTTACTGCCGATTCCCTGGCGGGAATGGCCTGGGAACTGCATCCTGTGCTGGTAGAAGGTCACGATGATCTGTTGGCCACGGCCAGTGCAGATGGGGATACGGGTATGTTTACGGTTCCGGCGTATTCTGCGGCCGTGTTTGTGGTGCCACAAAGCTAAGTAAGTGCTCAAATAGAAACGGGACACATACGTGTCCCGTTTTTTCTTGCCTGTTTTTATTCATCAGAGATTGTGTTGTTCTCGAATGTAAGCGAGTAGGGCATCACAGCCCTTGCTGACGAGATCAAATGTAAGATCAAAGCGATCCGTATACCAGGGATCAGGAACCTCGTCGCCATCGACCAGCCCCCGTTGAGCTGCGAACGACAGGAATAGCTCAACTTCGGCATCCTCAGGATAACCTGAGCGCAAAATGGTAGAAAGATTGCTCTTATCCATTGCCAGAATGTAGTCATACTCTGTCAGGTCTTGCCGCGTAAACTGACGGGCGCGACCATCATACGCGACATTGTTCTCACGCAGTGCCGCGCGTGTGCCATGATGGGCACGTTCGCCTACATGCCAGCCACCCGTTCCCGCGCTGTCAATCTCAAAATGCCTGCCGAGACCAGCCTGATTAACCTTGTGCTGGAAAACAGCTTCTGCCATTGGTGAACGGCAAATGTTTCCCAGGCAAACGAATAGCACACGAATCATTGAACCCTGTTACTTTCTCGATTAGAAGTGGTTGTTTTCCGCTTCCGGCGCATCTTCAGATGTGTCGTCCTCGGCGGCAGGTTCGACATCCGCGATAAATTCACTTGCAGCAGGCTCTGACAGTGCCGAAGTCACCTCTTGTGTGTCATAAATTGCTTCGAGTAAGTCCTCCAGAGGGGCTTCGGGCGGTGCACTGAGCGTTGCCGTGCTGTCCTCAAGGACAGGTGTCTCGGCTTTTTTGCCAGGTTCAATCTCATCGCGACCGATCATGGTGATGCGTCCATCAATGAACGCGCCTTCTTCAGTCGTCAGGGCAGTCGCACGGATATCGCCCCAGATGCGGCCTGTGCGTAGGAGTTGTACCTTATTGCCCGTCACATTGCCGCGGACGGCCCCCGCAATCGAAATGTTGCGCGCTTCAATATCAGCATTGATGATGGCTGTCTCGCCGACCAGCACATTGCCTTCAATTTCTAGCGTACCTGTGAATGTGCCATCCAGCCGCAGATTGCCTTTGCTGCTCAGGCGGCCTTCAAGGTCAGCGCTGGCACCCAGTACGCTTTCAAAGCCAATCGGCTGCTGTGCATACGGGCGTGGGGCGTCTGTCTTTTCATTGTGTTCAATATCGTCGGATTGGCGTCTGCCAGAGAAAAAGGACATGGTTGATGTTCCTTTCAACTGCACGTGTTGGCATCGAATGATGTGATGTCATGATGCGTTAGTGATGTGTACAGCATACAGAGGACCGCCATGCAGCGCAACGGTCATGTGAAGATCGTCACATTGTCGTTGGTTACACTGTGTTTGGCAAGATATACGCCGCTGTCGCTGCGGATAGCAGGCCAGCCCCCATTGTCAGAGCATCTTCATCCATATCAAAGCGAGGATGATGGTGACTGAAATTGATCCCTCTTTCATCGTTGGAAATGCCGACAAAGAAGTAGACACCCGGTATTTCGTCCAGCACATAAGAAAAATCATCGCTGGCCATCGTATGTGGGCGGTCAATGATTTGCTCTGCATTCAGCATTTTGCTGAACACGGCCTTCACTCTGTGTACGACTTCTTTGTCATTCACAGTCGGAATTGTCAGATGCCGCACATGCACATCAGCAGTACAGCCAACAGACTGGCATACTGATCGGCTGACATCGCGCACGTGCTGTTCCAATAGTTCACTGGTATAGGCATTAAATGTGCGGAACGTGCCCGTAATTTCAACTGTTTCCGGGATGATGTTATGGGTATTGGTACTGGTCTGCACCCCGGTCACGCTGAGAATAACGGCACCATCCATAGCATTCATCTTACGTCCAACAATGGTGTGTAAAGCGGTAATCAATTGGCCAGCACAGGCAACAGGGTCAATGGTGGTGTGCGGCATGGCAGCATGGCCGCCTTTACCCTGCACCTTAATGCGAAAGACCGACGAGCCGGACATCGTTGCGCCTGCTGCGATGCCAACGGTCCCGACTTTTAGTGGTGACCACAAGTGCAATCCCAGGGCAATATCAGCTTCGGGTTCCATCTCCAGCAAACCATCATCGATCATACGCAGCATGCCACCATGACCTTCTTCGCCTGGTTGGCATACCAGCCGGACGTTGCCGTGCATCTGTTCACGCTGCTCCGCCAGGATTTGGGCAGTTGCCAGAGCAATGGCCATATGGCCATCGTGACCACAGGCGTGCATGCAGCCATCTTCTTGAGAGCGATAGGGCGCATCGCTCATTTCCTGAATCGGCAGTGCGTCCATATCGCAGCGCAGTATGATTGTTGGACCATCGTGCGCACCTTCAAGAAAGGCGACCACGCCCGTTTTAGCAATGCCTGTCTGGACGTTGTAACCCATCGCTGCAAGGCTCTCGGCCATCATGCTCGATGTTCGATGTTCCTGAAAACCCAGTTCTGGATGCTGATGAAAATCGCGGCGAATGGTGACCATTTGATCTTGCAGTTGAGCGGCGCGAGCGAAGTAATCCATGTTTGTCGTCGTGGCTTTCGTAGATTGCGATATTAAGTTCCACTGGGATGTGAACCGTGCACACTCCATCTTAAGGGCTTAATGGGTCTCTTACGATTAAGAACCAATCAGTAATCAAAAAGGGTGCGTAGCCGCACCCTCAACGTTTATTTATCTTCGGCTGCCGCGATGCGATCCGCGTATTGGCGCTTATAGTACTCAAGGAACTCACCGCTCTTGATCTTGCGCCACCACCACGCATTATCCAGATACCACCTGATCGTTTCTTGCAAGCCCGTTTCAAACGTGTGTTTACGCTCCCAACCCAGTTCGCGCAGTTTGACCGCGTCCATCGCGTAGCGACGGTCATGGCCCTCACGATCACGAACATATTTAATGAGCGACTGTGGCTTTTCAAGCAGGTCCAGCATTTTGTGGACAACATCGATATTGTGGCGCAGGTCTTCCCCGGCCACGTTATAAGCTTCCCCGGACTTGCCCTCATGCAGCACCAGATCAATACCACGAGCATGATCTTCGACGTGCAGCCAGTCACGCATCTGCTTGCCGTCACCATAAACAGGCAGTGGGCGATCATCAACGGCTTCTGTGATGAAGAAGGGAATTAGTTTTTCCGGGTATTGGTAAGGCCCATAGGTGTTGCTGCCGCGTGTAAGAACCGTGTCCATGCCGTAGGTGATATGGTAGCTGCGGACCATCAACTCGCCACCAGCTTTGCTGGCAGCATAGGGGCTGTTCGGCAGGAAGTGGTCTGTCTCTAGTGAGTAGTGACCATCTTCGATGTCGCCGTATACTTCATCAGTTGATACCTGCAAAAAACGGCCAATGCCAAGCTGACGCGCTTCTTCTAACAGGGCATACACACCGACCACATCGGTCATGATGAAGGCGTTGGGGTCCAGAATGCTGCGATCAACGTGACTTTCTGCGGCGAAATTGACGACTGTGTCGACGCTGTATTCCTCAAATGTGCTGTGAACTGTCTCACGGTCAGCAATATCACCCTGAACAAAGGTATGGTTGCTGGCGTTTTTTACGGGCAGCAGATTGTCAAGATTACCGGCGTAGGTCAGCTTGTCGAACGTAATGATGTTGTACTCAGGATAAGTCGTGACCATGTGGCGCACAAAGGCGCTGCCAATGAATCCCGCACCACCTGTTACGAGGATGTTTTTCATGCGTCGCCCTCATCCTCTTTTTCTTCTGATTCGGATGCTCTCGCCTCTGATGTGCTGGCTGTGTCATTTGCAGGCGACTCGGCTTTGGCAGGCTTTTCTTCTTTTGGCAGTGCGTATTTTTCGACTGCTTCGGCGACACCATGCTCATTATTGCTGCTGACGACAGCATCGGCTGCCGCTTTGGTCTTGGGATGCGCATTACTGACGGCAACACCCAATCCAGCCAGTTTGATCATCTCATAGTCATTTTCGCCATCGCCAATGACCATAACGTTTTTCACGTCGATGCCCATTTCATGCAGAAGTACTTTTAGCGCTTTGCCTTTGGATGCACCCGCAGGGAGCACTTCCAGATTATTGCTGACATTGGTACTGGTCAGTGTGGCCTGTCCATCGAGCTGTTTCTCAAGCTGCCAGCGCAGGGCTTTCAACTTCTTCGGTGTGCCGAAAATCAGCAGCTTGTGGATCGGCTGCGTATACAGATGGTTCACCAGTGGGCCGATTGGTTCCGGCGTAGGTTCATGATAATTCGATATCGCATTTAGCTCGTCATCATCAGATTTTATCAGCAGACGGTTGCCGCTGTAGGCCATCACCTTATAACCGCGTTGCTCAGAGAAGGTAATCACGCGGCGTGCCATCTCAGGCGCTAGCGTTTGCTGATGGCGAACGGTGCCATCGGGGTTAAAGATGATAAGGCCCTGCACATAGATACCCGGTGTGTTCAGATTGAGTGCTGCAATGACCGATTCATTGCTGGCGCGGGTTTTTCCTGTCGCAAGCACGACGGGAATGCCACTATCAATGGCTTTGCGCAGCGCTTCCCGATTGCGATCGCTCATGCTGTGGTCATCATTCAGCAGGGTACCGTCAATGTCGGTCACAATCAATTTGATTTCTGGTGTCGTGGTCTTGCTGTCAGTTTGCGGTGTTCCCATGAACGTTTTTCCCTATATGTTTGGCTTAAACCCACAGGCGACTGTGATCGCCCAATGTCATTTTGATGCCGGACGGTTTTTTATCTGCCTGTCGGACGGTTGCATGGCGTCCAATCAGGCTATCACGCAACCGCTGGTCAATATCGATGACGCGGCTGTTTTCCAGAATGATGCTGTGCTCAACTTCGCAGTTCGTCACCTGAACATCATGGTAGATGCTCGTGAACGGCCCGATAAAGCTGTTCTCGATAACGGTATTTTCGCCGATGATTGTCGGCCCACGAACAATGCTGTTGATGATCTTTGCACCCGCTTGCACGGTCACACGGCTATCGACCATGCTGTGCTCATCGACTTCGGCGGTTTCGGCGACTGAGGGGACCAATTCTTCCAGCACCAGGCTGTTGGCTTCCAGCATATCGGTTGGCTTGCCCGTGTCGATCCACCAGCCCTTATGCACATGCGGGAAAACACTGTAGCCGTTGTCGATCAGCCACTGAATCGCATCGGTGATTTCGTACTCTCCACGTGCAGATGGACGAATCGTGTTGACAGCCTCGAAGATGTTTTCATCGAACATATAGATACCAACCAGCGCAAGATCACTGGGCGGGTTGGCAGGCTTTTCGACCAGATATTCAATGCTGCCATCACCACGTAGTTTGGCGACACCATACGCACTGGGATTGTCTACTTGCTTGAGGACGATCTGGCTGTTCCACTCATTGGTGGCGAAGTCTTTAATCAGGCTGCTGATACCGCCTTGAATGACGTTGTCACCCAGGAACATGACAAATGGGCTGCCCTGCAAAAAATCCTCTGAGATGCGTACAGCGTGGGCCAATCCATCAGGGCTGTCCTGGCGAATGTAGGTGAGTTTGACGCCCCATTTGCTGCCATCGCCCAGGGCTTCACGGATTTCTGGCTCAGTATGGCCAACGACAATGCCAATTTCGTCAACATCGGCTTCGTGGATAGCTTCGATCACACGGACGAGGACGGGCTTATTGGCGACAGGGATGAGCTGTTTAGCGCGTGTATACGTCAGTGGATACAGGCGTGTGCCTTTTCCACCGCTCAGTATCAGACCTTTCATGGGGATAAAGTCGCTCCTCTTTGGTCGAATACAGAAAATATTGTGGGTGAAAGGACTTGTTTTTGCAACAGTCCGCGATGATTTGAAGATAGCATATCAAGCAAAAGATTAATAACGCTTCTGCTCGCGTGGTGCGTTTGTCAGCACCGCCCCAACCACCCGTGAATGCACCTGCTCAAAGCGTTCTCGTGCTTCGACGACGCGATCACGGCGCGTTTCATTGGCACGGACGACCAGCAGCACACCATCGACTTTGGTACTGAGCACAATCGCGTCACTGGCTGCCAGGGCAGGTGGTGCATCAAACAGCACATACGCCGCTCGTGCTTTCAGAACGCCGATGATTTCATTCATGCGCTGGCTGCTAAGGACATCTGCCGGATTTGGCGGCAGATTACCACTGGTGAGCAGTGTCAGATTTTCAATGCCCGTGTCGTGCAGGGGTGGGTTGGCCATTGCCGCCTGGTCGAGCATCATCTGGGTGATGCCTGCGCTGTTATTGACGCCCCAGATTTCGTGCTGCGAGGGCTGGCGTAAGTCGGTATCGACAAGAATCGTTTTATTGCCAGATTGGGCGAAGGTTACAGCCAGGTTGGCCAGGGCAATGCTCTTCTCATCGGCACCAGACGTTGACGTAACCAGTAGCGTCTGAATCGGCTTTTCTACACTGGTGAACATCAGATTGGTTCTTAAAGTACGGAACGCCTCTGCCGCATTTGAGCGCGGGTCCGTCAGTGTGATGAGATCGGGTGATGCCATAACAAGCTCCTGTAACAGGTGATTCCCTGGGTTGTAACGCGGCGCTATTGTAGCCACGTTCCGCATACGTGGATAGGGCCTGCCTTCCACACAACATATAGACCTGTAATGCTTAACCTTCCTTTGACTCATCTGTTTCTCAATCAGGTGCGACATAATGAGCACCATAGTTCAGTAGACACATAGTCATTCGCCAGGGTTCACTTTCAGGAGGTGTTGGTCGATGGGACAGTTCGATGGCAAAGTGGTGATGATAACCGGAGCCGCTGGCGGTATTGGCAGCGCCGTAGTGGAAAAGTTCGCACGAGAAGGCGCGAAGGTTGTACTGGCAGATCGCAGTGGCGAGAGCTATGACAAAGTCGTTAGCAAGCTTGGGGACCAGATAGGGGATTACCTGATTGTCTCCGGTGACATTGGACAGGTTGACGTCGTCGATGAGATGGTTGAAAAGGTGGTTGCGAAGTTCGGGCAGATTGATGCGCTTGCCCATATCGCAGGCGGCTTCTCTATGGGTGACCCCGTTCATGCAGTCAATGTCGATGTTTTTGAAAAGATGATGTACATCAATGCGCGTTTGACCTATGTCATCTGTGGCCGGGTGGCCAAACATATGGTGGAAAGTGGCGTTCACGGGACGATTACGGCTGTGCTGGCTCGATCTGGCCTGACAGGTGGCAAGAACATGGCGGCGTATTCTGCCAGTAAAGCGGCTGCTGAGCGCATCATTCAATCGATGGCACAGGAACTAAAAGATCACGATATTCGCGTTAACGGTGTGATGCCTAGCATCGTCGATACCGAGCCAAATCGTAAAGATATGCCCAAGGCTGATTTCAGCAAGTGGGTGACACCCGTTCAGATCGCGGATGTCATCGCATTCCTGTCATCACCGGCAGCCAGCAGCGTTACCGGCGGCAGCATCCCAGTCTATAACAAGGTATAAATTCGTGCATATGTCAATTCAATTCCTATCTAAGATTGGCAGCTAAAACGATGGTCATTGTCATGTTCTCGATGACGCCTCTATTCCCTGATCACTCAATGGGAGGGGCGCAAAAACAGTTGAAGAAAGTAGCCCTTTATCTTGCTGAACAGGGCCATGATGTGACAATCCTCTGCACGCGCCGTTCGGATGCCAATATGCCGTTTCACTGGCATCCGAACCTTGAAATCGTACCAATTTTTCGATTCAAGCAGCCATTTCCAGAGCCGTACGCGACGGAGGTCTATAATATCGCGTCAGCCATACAGGACGTTGGCGACTATCTTGATAGGGCTGACGTATTTTACAGCCACGATGGTGGCCTGATATTCCCGTATGTCTATCAGGATACGCCTGCAATTATTTCACTGCGCAGCATCTTGTTCAGCGAGACATTGCAAAGCGGGTTTCTGTTTCAGGGTGATGGTTTAGTTGTGCCGTCGCAGCACACGGTTGATAGCTGGCTGGCGACTGTTGGACGCTTCTTCCCGGAGCTTAAGAATCGAATGCACGTCATTCATAACGGCCTGGATTTTTTAGAATACCGCCCGTGTTCCTTCGACGATCTCGCAGATCGCTTGAAGCTTGAGCCACAGCGCTATCAATATATCCTGTATCCTCATCGTCCTGATGATGCTAAAGGTATCCGTCAGACGATTGCCGTAGCGGATCGATTAGTACATCAATATGGCCTGCACGATATTCGTGTGTTGGTTCCACAGTGGATTGATACCGGGCTTGCGGATCATGTGCTGGCGTATTATCGCTCATTGCAGGAAGAAATCGCCCAGCATGGCTTGACAGATTACTTTGTTTTCCATGATTGGATCAGCGATAGCGATATGCCACAGTATTTTAGCCTCGGTGCAGTAACATTTGCCTTGGGGAATTACGTCGAGACATTTGGTAACACGCCCTATGAATCGCTCGCATGCGGAACGCCTGTTATTGTTGCCAGCGTCGGTCCCTATCGCGATATGCTGCCGGATAATCTGGTGGCGAAAGTCAATTATGGAGACGCAGAAGAAGCGGCACGGCTGGCCGCCGATATCCTGCAAAACAGGCAGCGCACATCTGATGACACCATGCACTGGCTGCATGAAAACTTCAAGCAGGATGATATGGTGAGAACCTATGCCGATGTTATTTTGAATGCGCGTAAGCTGGGGCCAATGCCCTATGTGCATTACCACTTGGACCCAGGGACTGTCGCGTTCAGATTGGCCCCTTGGTGTGTAGTGACTGGCGACAGCATCTATCACGATTTCCTGGGCACTTATAACGACGATGCGCAGCTTGTCAGGTGCGCGATACGAGGTCAAGTGACTGCAAAAGATTGTTCACCAGACCAACTGATGGCCTGGTATCGGGAGGGCTATTGGGTGCCTATTCCCTGATGAGGCAGAATAAAAAAGCCACCCCGTTGTGGGGCGGCTTTTTACTTCTCGAAGACTGTACTAACGAATAAGCGACATGACCTCGGCTCGAAGCTGCGAGTCCTCCTTGAATATACCGCGTGTGGCGACAGTCGTTGTGCTGGCTTCATGCAGTTTGACGCCGCGTGATGACATGCACATATGCTCTACATCATAGAGCACAACCATCACGCCTTTTGGACGCAGCAGTTGCATGATCTTATCGGCGGTTTGGGCACCGATTCGCTCCTGAAGTTGGAAGCGGCGCGAATAAATATCCAGAATGCGTCCAAGCTTACTCAGGCCCAGCAGATGTTCATTCGGCATATAGGCGATGGCGCCATAACCTGTAAACGGTGCCAGATGATGGCTGCACAGGCTATATAACTTCATGTCTTTCACCAGAACAAGGTCACCGCTGCCACTGGAATTGGGGAAAACAGTTACTTCGTCTTCAGCATCACGCGCATAGCCATTCGCCCAGTAATCCATGTAGGCTTTGGCAACTCGCTTGGGGGTATCCGTATAATTAGGGTCCTCCCAATTGACATTGAAAGCATCCAGCAAAGCATAGACGGCTTTCTCGATCTTTTCATATTGTTCAGGCTCGCCCGTCACGATCTCTGTTGAAGGGTAAGCCTCGACAAAGCTGGGGCCATATTCATCAACATGGTTAGGTGTTTCTAACGCGAGCAGTTCAGAGCCGCTTACGATAACGCCACCTGGGTTGTTCGTCTCATTCGGGCTGTCGACAGGCACAAACCTCAGCGGCTCAGATAATGCAGCCGTACCATTGCTTTCGGCTTTGCTGCCATTACTGTGGAGTGCTCCGTTATGGCCATTACTTCGGTGATTATGAGTTGTGTTCTTCATTGAAAGGTTCCCTCTCACTAATGCTTGTATTTCAGGGTACGAAGCGAATCGCACCTTTCGGTTGAACATCAGTGGTCACAGGGACAAAAACGCTTTGTGCGACACCTACACGTGAGTTCGTGTCCATTAACGTAACCAACTTATATTCAGTACGATCGTTCAACAGAAAACCAGTATTTCAGTCTCGATGACTACTTTCGCATACCATCATGAGTGTTATTTGAGTTAGGTCAAAGAGACGGGTTAATTTGTGTTTTGTTGTTGAACCATGCTATCTAATTGGGCTTTAGGTCACGAGGTTGCCAACGCACGTGCCCGAACATATGGACGAACACATGCGTTAGCTTCTTACTAGCGATAAGCGGAAAATTATGCTTCTGAGGGAAGCTCGCCCTCTGCAAGGGGTTGATGGCAGTGCGGACATATGTCTTCACCTGATGGCACGACGCGATTGCAGCCCCGGCAGAACTGAACGTTGCCCGGTTCAAGATCGTGGGTAACGGTGATGCGCTCGTCAAACACGAAGCAATCGCCTTCCCACATCGATTGCGCCTGTGGGACTTTCTCCAGATAGTTCAGGATGCCGCCATGCAGATGGTAAACATTCTGGAACCCTTCTCTGAGCAGCAGCGAAGTTGCTTTTTCACAGCGGATGCCACCGGTACAGAACATCGCGATTTTCTTGTCTTTTTGGTCAGCGAGTTGCTCACGAACATATGCCGGGAAGTCACCGAAGCTATTCGTTAGTGGGTCTATCGCTCCTTTAAATGTGCCGACCTCATACTCATAACTGTTGCGCGTATCGATCAGGATAACGTTCGGGTCGGCAATCAGGTCATTCCATTTATGAGGATCGACATATGTGCCGACTATCTCGTTGGGGTTGACATCTTCGCCGATGGTGACGATTTCCCGTTTGAGGCGCACTTTCATTTTGCGGAATGGCTGACTGTCAGCATAACTTTCTTTGTGCAGCAAATCAGCTAGCCGCTCATCACTCCGAATGTAGGCGAGAACAGCGTCCATATCCTGTCGTGTACCTGCAATCGTCCCGTTGATGCCTTCCGCAGCCAGCAGGATCGTACCCTTCATATGATGTTCTTCGCAAATGGCATGTAATGGCTTTTGTATCTCACGAAAGTCTGGAAGGGGAACAAATTTGTAGAATGCGGCAATAACAATGGAATGGCTCATAGGATTACCTGTAAGTCTGACATTCGGCAGACGAGCAAGTTAGGCGTCTGCAATGTGTAAATCGTATCAACAGTATAAAAAGCGGTGCGGAGGAAGTGTAGTGGCAGTGTAGTAATGTCGATCTTCATTGCATCCCGATACAGGCTGTGCTAGCATGGTATTTGTTGACGAAAAAGTCAAAATACGAATGGTGCTTTTGCACTCATCCTGAGTGGGCGAGAGACCGGCTCTTAGACCCCACGGCAACCCCCGGAGCGCCGGGAAGGTGCCAATTCCGACAGCGTTTTAAGCGCTGGCAGATGAGGACGGTGATCTGTTGATCTTTACGCCTGCTGCCAGCAAGGCGTTTTTTTATTCCTGCCGTCGGCGAAGTAGCCAACCCTGACAAACTGCGACGGCGCTAGAAAGGCACAAGAGGAAAGGAACACTCATGCCTACGACTTTTATGACGAGTCCGCGTTACTTCTTCACTTCGGAGTCGGTTTCCGAAGGTCATCCTGACAAAATGTGTGACCAGATCAGCGACGCCATTCTGGACGCAATCCTCGAACAGGACCCCATGGCTCGCGTCGCATGCGAAACTGCTACGACCACTGGCCTGGTGGTCGTCATGGGTGAAATTTCAACGACGGCCTATGTCGATATTGAGAAGATCGTCCGCGAAACTATCCGCGACATCGGTTACACCCGCGCCAAGTACGGTTTTGATGCTGATACCTGCGGTGTGTTGGTTTCGATCAAGGAACAGTCGGCTGATATTGCCCAGGGTGTGGATAAGGCGCTCGAAGCACGCGAAGGCGGCATGAGCGACGAAGAAATCGAAGCTATTGGTGCAGGCGACCAGGGTATGATGATCGGTTTTGCCTGCAACGAAACACCGGAATTGATGCCGCTGACAGCTTCGCTTTCACATCAACTGGTACGCCGTTTGTCAAAGGCCCGCCGGACAGGTGAGATCGAATGGTTGCGCCCTGATGCAAAGAGCCAGGTAACTGTTGAATATCACGAAGGTAAACCGGTTCGCGTTGATACCGTCGTTATTTCAACACAGCACGCGCCAACCGTCTCCCAGGAGGAGATTCGTGAGGTTGTCATTGAGGATGTGATTAACAAGGTCGTTCCCGTTGATCTGATTGATGACAAGACGCGCTTCTTTGTCAACCCGACTGGGCGCTTTGTTGTGGGTGGCCCCTTGGGCGATGCTGGCCTGACGGGCCGCAAGATCATCGTGGACACTTACGGCGGTGTGGCGCGTCATGGTGGGGGGGCCTTCTCCGGTAAGGATGGTACTAAGGTTGACCGCAGCGCAGCTTATATGGCGCGTTACATTGCCAAGAACGTCGTTGCTGCTGGTCTCGCTGATCGGTTTGAGCTACAGCTTTCTTACGCGATTGGTGTTGCGCAGCCGACATCGCTGGCTGTCGAAACCTTTGGCACGGGCAAAATCAGTGACGAAAAGATCGAAGAACTCATTCGTAAGCACTTCGATATGCGTCCGGCAGCCATCATCCGTGATCTGAAGATGCGTACCCCGCAGTTCCGTCAGGTTGCCTCATTTGGTCACTTTGGTCGCGATGACTTGAACGTTCCGTGGGAACAAACAGACAAGGCCGACATTCTGCGTCAGGAATCTGGTCTGTAGTCTGATTCAATGACAGGTAAAAAGGCACAGCAAATCCGCTGTGCCTTTTATATTAGTTAGTTCACAAAGGTTATAAAATCGTTTATACACGCACATAATAAGCGTAGTGTATACTGCAAGTATTGTCTGCAACATCCCGCCGGGAGGCCCACATTATGCTGCGCGCGTTTGGTAAGTTTATCTGGCGCTTCATGATTATTTTCTCGTTCATAGTCAACATCGTGCTGGTTGTCGTCCTGGTGGCAGCAGGCGCCCTTCTGTTCAATATCAAGAATGACATCGCCGAGCCGCTTCTGACTGGTCTCCACGCGACATCACGTGGTCTGGCGGAGTCAACCATCGACTGGACCATTCCCGTACGGGACAACATTCCGGTTCGACTCAACATCCCTCTGCAACAGGATACAACAGTCGTTCTGACCGAACCCGTTGCCTTGAATGTCACGGCGAATATTGACCTTCCGGGAATTAATGCCTATGGCGTTGCGGCTCAGGTCCGCCTGACATTGCCCCAAGGTTTGCAACTACCTGTCGCCCTCGATCTGAATGTGCCTGTCGATGAAGACCTCGATGTGGCGCTCGATGTCCGTGCGGTCATCCCGCTCGCAGAAACGCAGCTTCGTGATCCAATTGCTGCGCTGGAAAATACAGTTGGGCCGCTGTCCGCATTGGTATGGGATTTGCCGAGCGACTTCTACGACGCAGGCTATCGCCTGGGTGCCGCTATTCGTGGCGATACCAGCGATCCTTCCTATGATGTTGATCTGCTCAATGGCGAGCGGCCTGTACGTGGTGACTTCAATGGTGATGGCCAGGAAGAGGTGGTTTATCAGGAGTACGATCCTTGGCCAGGCTTCTCCATCACGGCGGGCGTCAACTATGACTTGCTGGATATCGCGCCACCGCCCGGCCACGTACGTCTGGAAACGGGCATCGTGCCGCCTGGGGCTTTGCCAGCTTTGGATGAGCAGTGGCGTCCTGAGTATTACGTCAACGGCACCAATCCACTCATGCTGAATCAACAAGCTTTACAGCAGTTGCAGACAGAAGGTGTTCCGAATTATACGTATGATGGCTCAATGTCTGACTATTATTTGCAGACGCAGCAGCATCCTCGTGTGGAAGACCCTAATGGTGACGATAGTGAAGGCGAATTGGGCATTGTTACACCATCTGGAGGAAATCAGTAGTTGACTGTGTGCATCTGTCGGTCACAATAGCGAGAACCCAATATATACAGTCAATAAGTCACGGAGTTAACTGCATGGCGGAGCAGCCGCGCATATGTGATTATGAAGGGTCCGATTATCGGACACGGTTCTGGGAAGGGCAGGGACGCAACTACGAAGATACGGTCGAGCGGCAGGTATTGCACCGTATGTTGCCAAATCAGGGTCATCGCCTCTTGGAAATTGGCGCTGGATTCGGGCGACTCACCCAGGAATACAAAATGTTCGATCAGGTCGTCCTGCTGGATTATTCCTTCTCCCAACTACAATATGCACGCGAGCAGCTAGGTGATGATGGATATGTCTATGTAGCTGCCGATGCTTACCATATGCCTTTTAAGCCAGCAACATTTGACTGTGCAACCATGATCCGCGTTTTGCACCACTTTGAAGATGTGCCGAGCGTCTTGGCAAGCATTCGGCGGCTGATGGGGGATAGTGGTACCTTTATTTTGGAATACGCCAATAAGCGCAATCTCAAGTCGATTCTGCGTTATGCCGTTGGCCTCCAGAAGTGGAATCCAAATACGCTGGAGCCAGTCGAGTTCGTTGAACTCAATTATGACTTCCACCCCTCCTATATTCTGCGCGAGCTGCATTCAGTGGGCTTTAGCACACGGGAATATGTTCCCGTTTCGTGGTTTCGCATCGGTGCGGTGAAGTCCCTTATCCCCGATGGCATTCTCGCCAGCATGGATGGCCTCATGCAAAAGACCAAGTGGGTGGTGACGCCCAGCGTCTTTACCCGTAACGTCGCTGGTGGCTCCCAGGAAGATAATCTGCAAATCGATTTGCATGATATTTTCGCTTGTCCACTGACAGGTGGCCCTCTGCGCCGTGAAGGCAATCTCTTCATCAACCAGGATGGGATCGCGTGGGAAAAACGCGACGGTATCTATGACTTCAAACAGCTAGTCAAAGGCAACTGATTAAGGTTGGTGGGGAACTGCATTAAATCTCGCTAATTTCCTTGACAGCATAGAACGCGCGTGCTAAACTACGGATATAGAATAAATGTTCTCTCTGAACATTTAAAGCCGCAAGAATCCCCACCCTTGCGAACAACACTCACGCCTGGAGCACATCAATCCCGATGTGCTTCTTTTTTTCCAGCAATGCTTGTTAATCATGAACTGGACCAAACCTCGGTAGTATAGTGTAATGCTTGGCATGGGTTGAGGATTGACGCAGTCGGTCCCCTTGGGCATGATATGCCGCCGTAGTCCATTCCGCTTGATAAAACATTTTAGTAAATGAACTCTGCTTATGGCTGAGGATAGGGAGCACGATGAGCACAACGCAACATGATGAACATATAATGCGTGATCTTTCCAAACCCAAGACGCTCTGGGAATATGTGCGTCTGTTTTTCAGTGGCTTCGCGATGGGTGCTGCCGATGTTGTGCCAGGTGTTTCCGGCGGTACAATGGCTTTCATCCTTGGCATTTATGAAACCTTGATTGATGCGATCAAATCCTTCAACCTCCAGGCCGTGAAGCTGGCAGTCGGCATGAAGTTTGGCGAACTATTGAACGATCACATTCCGATTCGCTTTTTGATTGCTTTGGGTATGGGTATTCTGACGGCTGTCTTTACCCTGGCAGCATTATTGGAAGGCGCTCTTGATTCGTCGCCGACGTTGGTGTTTGCTTTCTTTGCCGGCCTGATTGTGGCGTCGATTATCGCTGTAGGTGCCAAGGTCAAATGGTCCGTTGGGGCGGTCGTCGCATTAATTCTTGGGGCAGTTGTTGCATTTGTCATCGTCGGTATGGATAGCCTCGGCGATCAATTTGGCCACACGCCACCCGTTCTCTTTGTCAGCGGTATGATTGCTATCTGCGCAATGATCCTGCCTGGCATCAGCGGTTCTTTCATCCTTTTGATCCTCGGTCAATATGATTTCGTACTGGGTGCTGTCAAAGACCGTGATTTGGTCAGCATCATCTCGGTGGGCCTGGGGGCAGTGCTTGGTATCGTGATCTTCTCCCGTATCCTGAGCTGGCTGCTCAAGCACTATGAAAATGTCACGATTGCTGTGCTGGTCGGCTTCATGGCAGGCTCACTGCGGCTGATCGTCCATCGTATGCTGAATGCAGTGACTGAAGTTGACGGCCAGCAAATCTGGTCATCCATTGAGCTGGATGGTGGCATGATCGCAATGGTGATTGTTCTGGGAATCATTGGTTTTGTGCTGGTCACCCTGATTGATCACGCGCAAAGCCGTAGCAATCCTGTGTTTCGTTTGTTAGGTCGCTCGTAATAGAAACTACCTACAAACAGAAAATCTGTTTAATCATTAGCGAGGGGCAAAAAGCTCCTCGTTTTTGTTTGTCTTAGTCGACCTAACAGCATTGATGAAAGGTGAAGATAGCACCTTGCACTACCATTTAGTTCGATTTTAGCCCCATGAATGCTAGACTCTCGGATTTGTGGCAGTTCGTAATTTCACTTGTTAGAAACAGGCTGTATCCGAAGCGTTTCGGATACTTGTGACCTTGCTTATATTTATTTCTCCATAAGATATGCCTGTTTAGGGCATTTACGCGGCCAAAATAATATGAAAGGTCTAAGCAAGTTCGCCTCTGTATTCTGCAATGGTAGGAAAGTGTCAGGACATTCGACGCCAACATTACATGTGCCAGGTCCTTGACTACATAGCGAGCGAAAGGTTATGGGACACAATGAAGAGACGAACTATTACTTTAACCACATTTCTAGTTGTCATCGGAGCATTGGTTTTTGCCCAGTTGGCATCGGCATATACCATTACTGGCCTTAGTATCACGTTTTACTGCGATCACTTTGACTATTCTGCTTTCACATATCAGCCGGATCGTGATAATACTGGCACCGGCCAAGAAGCATATACATACGAAATAGTCGACACAACTAACAACATCAACCTGTATACAGAAACTGGTACCCGTCCGCTGTCAGCTAGCCCGATTCCAGCCGGTGCAGGTTCAAAGGCATACACAACTGCTGCAACTGGTGACGGTATCACAATTGCATTTACCTGGTTTAGCAATGCTGGTAATGGATTGCCAGTTCAGCAGGAATTCTTCCAAGCATCTGGCGTAATGAATTGCTCAGGCGCAACCGAGACACCGACGGAAACTCCGACTGAGACACCAACGGAAACCCCGACCGAGACACCGACGGAAACTCCAACTGAGACTCCGACGGAAACTCCAACTGAGACTCCGACGGAAACACCAACGGAAACCCCGACCGAGACCCCGACGGAAACTCCGACCGAGACTCCGACGGAAACACCAACTGAGATCCCGACGGAAACTCCGACTGAGGAACCCACTGTTGAGCCGACCGAGACACCAACGGAAACACCAACTGAGGAACCAACGGTAGAGCCGACTGAGGAACCAACAGGTGAACCGACCGAAGAACCGACCGAGGAACCAACGGTAGAACCGACTGAAGAGCCATACGTTCCGTATATTCCTGATGATCGTATCGCGCCCGATCCAGGTGTATCACTGAATGCTTACTGCCGTGAAATTGGTATCGTCATCTACTCTGAAACGGGTGGTTCATTCGTCGTGACTAACGAACAGATCGCCGCAGTCGGTATCCCGGCAAGCAACACACTGATTGCCACCTTCAACGGTATCGATGTCCTGCGCCTGAACACGGGTGAATTCCAGATCATGGGTGTTCCGGCTGATGGCAAACGCGAAATCATGATCTTCGATATGGACGGTTGTGATGTGACTCGCTGGCGTCGTGGTCAGTTCTACTACGACACCGTTCGGACGCACATTTACGCCCAGAGCGAAGGTTGGGACGGCTATCCGTTCGACTACTAAGCCTGACATATATTGATCTAGCTTAGCAATTGCACAGAATAGGGTGGAGGCTTGACCTCCACCTTTTTTGTTGTTGTATGATGTGTAAAAGGAAGTCGCAAAATGTCATCGTTATCGGATGACGAGTGAACCAATTTTCAGGCGCTTGTGATTCCTTGCACAATCTTAACCAAAGCACGATATAATGCAATTCAGGTGCCAGCAGTCCCGCTGGCCTATAATGTAAGACCTAGGCTATTGACCACAGAAAGGCAGCGCATGTCCGCCGAGAAAACAACTCGCAGAGCTCCCTCGCTCGATAAAATCTTCAAGCCAAACAATGTCGCCGTTATCGGTGCGACGGAAAAAGAAGGTAGCGTTGGGCGTACCATCATCAAAAACCTGATTACAAACCCTTTCGGCGGGACCATCTTCCCTGTAAATCCCAAACGTCCTAACGTACTGGGTATTCAGGCGTATCCCTCCATCCTTGACATTCCAGTATCCATTGATCTGGCGATCATCGTCACACCTGCGCCGACGGTGCCCGCTGTTGTGGAACAGTGTGTCGAAAAAGGTGTTGAGGGCTGTATCATCATCTCTGCTGGCTTCAAGGAAATTGGCGAAGAAGGCGCCGAACTGGAACGCCGGATTCTGGAAATTGCTGATGGCAAAATGCGCATCATCGGCCCGAACTGCCTGGGTGTGATGCTGCCATTTTTCGGCATGAATGCCACCTTTGCAGGCGGTATGGCTCGCCCAGGGAACGTCGCTTTTGTCAGCCAGTCTGGTGCTATTTGTACCGCAGTCCTCGACTGGAGTTTTGAGGAAAACGTTGGTTTTAGCGCGTTTATCTCCATTGGCTCTATGCTCGATGTCAGTTGGGGTGATCTCATCTACTACCTCGGCGAAGACCCCCAGACTGAAAGTATCGTTATCTACATGGAATCCGTCGGCGAAGCCCGCGCTTTCCTTTCCGCCGCGCGTGAAGTCGCGCTGAAGAAGCCGATCATCATCATCAAGGCAGGGCGTACAGACGAAGCTGCCGCTGCTGCTGCATCCCATACAGGCTCATTAACGGGTAGCGATGAGGTGCTCGATGCCGCCTTCCGCCG
Source organism: Anaerolineaceae bacterium (assembly GCA_020634165.1). Lineage (GTDB taxonomy): Bacteria > Chloroflexota > Anaerolineae > Aggregatilineales > Phototrophicaceae > Phototrophicus. The sequence continues at coordinate 71,744 of JACKCF010000008.1, forward strand.
GTCAGGTATTTTGCGTGTCAACAGCATCTCCGATGTTTTCCACACGGCAGAGGTATTGGCCAAGCAGCCGCTGCCAAAGGGCAATCGCCTGACGATTGTGACGAACGCGGGTGGCCCTGGTGTGCTGGCAACTGACGCACTCATTAATGGTGGCGGTCAGCTCACCAAGATTAGCAGCGAGACAATGGCAGAACTCAATGAGTTCTTGCCAGGTGCATGGAGCCATAATAACCCGATTGATATTCTGGGTGATGCGACACCGGAACGTTATGCTCAGACGCTGGAAACGGCCGCACGTGACCCAAACAGCGACGGTCTGCTGGTGATTCTGACACCGCAGGATATGACCGACCCCACACAGACGGCAGAGGCTTTGCGCCCCTATTCTCAGATTGAGGGCAAGCCAGTGTTAGCGAGCTGGATGGGTGGCGCGTCTATTCATGCAGGTGAACGTATCCTCAACCGTGCCAACATCCCGACTTTTGCCTATCCCGATACAGCCATGCGGTTGTTTAACAATATGTGGCGCTATAGCTACAACCTGCGTGCGCTCTATGAAACACCCATTCCGTTGGCGCAGGATGACGACGACATTGATCGTGAACTTGTTAAGCAACTGATCGAAAACGTACGCTCAGAAGGCCGTACAATTCTGACCGAATCGGAATCCAAGCAGTTGTTAGCGGCGTATCAGGTCCCAACGACGCCCATGAAGATCACCGAAGATGTAGAAGAAGCGGTTGCATTCGCTGATGAAATGGGCTATCCGGTCGTGCTCAAGCTCAATAGTGAAACGATCACCCACAAGATGGATGTGGGTGGCGTTCAGCTTAACCTGCGCAACGGCACTGAAGTTCGCAACGCCTTCGACCGTATTCGCGAAGGTGTGACCCGTGCACGCGGTGCCGAGCACTTTAACGGGGTATCCATTCAGCCCATGATTGACTTCGGTGATGGTTACGAACTGATTATCGGCAGCAGTGTCGATCCGCAGTTCGGCCCTGTGCTGCTGTTCGGTACGGGTGGTTCGTTGGTAGAAGTCTTCAAAGACCGTTCGCTGGGCCTGCCACCATTGACGACAACATTAGCACGCCGTATGGTCGAACAAACCAAGATTTTCAAAGCACTCCTCGGTGTACGTGGCCGTCCGCCTGTAGATATGGATGCACTGCTTGATTTACTGGTTCGCTTCAGTCAATTGGTCGCAGAGCAGCCCTGGATCTCTGAAATCGACATCAACCCGCTTTTGGCCTCACCAACCCATGTTCTGGCGCTTGATGCCCGCGTGGTTCTGCACCCGCCACAGACAAAAGAGGAAGACCTGCCAGTTCCGGCTATTCGCCCGTATCCGGTCCAGTACATCAGCAACTGGGAAAGTGAGGAAGGTACTGACTTCCACATTCGTCCAGTACGGCCAGAAGATGAGCCGAAGATGGTTCACTTCCATGAGACACTCTCAGAACGTACCGTTCAGTTACGCTATTTTACGCCGTTGAACCTGCGCCAGCGCGTCTCACATGAACGGCTTTCGCGGATTGTGTTCATTGACTATGACCGTGAGATGGTTCTGGTGGCAGAGACACCCAATACCAAGACCGGTGAGCCTGAAATTGCGGGTGTCGCTCGCCTGAGCCGTTCCTACGATAAATTCTCGGCTCGGTTTGGCATTATCATCAGCGACAAGTACCAGGGTCTTGGCCTCGGTCGTGAATTGCTGGTACGCCTGATAGAAATTGGTCGTGCAGAACATGTAGCTGTGATTTCTGGTAGCGTGCTCAAGGAAAATCAGAGCATGCTGAACCTGGCAAATCAGCTTGGTTTTGAGGTCACATCAGAGGATGATACAGTCATAGAAGTTACGATGGATCTTTCCAATACCGACTAAGGCAACATAACAACAATAAAACGGGTGGCTCGGAATAGGGCTGCCCGTTTTTTGATTCTAATCTAGGTTGGAAGGCATATCATCCTGGAATATGGTTGATGCTTTTGCCAGATTCTCAACAAGGAGTGTTTTGATTTCTTCTCGGCCCATTCGTGAGTTGCAGTTCACCTGGGTGATATGTGCACGTCCAGTCAGCTTTCGTGGAATTTCATCATCGCACAGCACAATAAAGACGGGCAGCGGCTTGTTAGCACGTTGAGGCAGCATGTCGATGAGGTTTGTAAGCGTCTCCGCTTCGCCGATACACAGGTTAGGATTCACGCTCGTGAGGATAGACAGTGGTTCATATTCACTATCGATGTATACCGAGTACGAGTAGCGATCACTGATCTGCTCATCCAGAAACCTGCGAATTTTTTGGGCAGCGGGGTGCTCAGGATTGGCAAGCAGAATACGTACCTCGTGTCGATGTAGCCCCGCAGCTATCGCGTGCGAAGATACGGGTCCCGTCAGGATGAGAAACAGGCTGAGAGCAAGGACCTTCAGCGCTGCGCTCGGCATCAGGATCGCTGCCCCGATGCAGATACCAACAACGCCGAGTGTGCCAACTTTGCCGGATGCATGTAGCCGACTATAGGTATCTGGCAATCGCAGAATGCCAAGCACACCCAACACACTGAATACGACTCCGAAGATGACAAATCCGGTGCCTATGGCTTCTCGGATACCGTTAATAAACGCAAGGTCCATTTAGAAAACACGTCCTTCGGAGATATAGCGGGCTGTCGCCAGCGTACCAGCGAACGCCAGGGCCGTCAGCGCAATGCCCAGATCGATTGTCTTGGGTGATTCTTCAAATAATGCCAGCAGCACGATAATGCCAACCAATAGGGTTGTCATGAGGTCAACTGCCAGCAGGCGGTCAGCGGAGCGGCGTGCTTTGTGCTCCTTATTGCCGATCAAAACCCGCACGAACGTCAGTGGTAACAGCAGCACCATGACAATCAGTGCCAGATTCAAAATGTCGGAAACAAGCGGACTGTTCATAAGGACCTCGGCCTATAGCAAATTGACAACATGACTTTATAGGTACTCCGCCGGATCATACGCAACTTTATCGGGTTCACGATCACCAAGCATGCGGTGAATCAGCCGGACGCGATCAAGCTGTTCAGCATCCAGTGATTCGACTGTCCACTTTTTGCGATCAAGTACATGCACAATGACGATATCGCGCGCCTCATCGAAATCGATGACTAGCGAACCTGGTGTAATGGAAATACCGTGTGCAGTGATACCTTCGACCAGGCTGCGTTCAGCCGGATCATGAACGCGAATGACGTAAATACCCGGATCAATTGACATACTAGGACTCAGAACCCGTTGAGCCACATCAATCCCTGAGCGCAGAATATCGTACTCAAGTTTGATGATGTAGACCAGAAAGGCAGCGATCTGGGACGGCAGCTTGCTGATGTTTAGTTCTTCATCACTTGTTGGCAAGTTCGTATTTTGTCGGATGACGAAGTTCACCACCAAACCGAATAAAAAGCCCAGGATTAGGTTCTGTATGCTGACGTCGCCACTCAGGATAATCCATACTAGTGCCGCGAGTGTCGCCATGACGATCATAGTCGAAAAGCGAGGCCTGCGTTTGGTTGGCGTGGTTTCTGTCATCTTATCCCCCAAACAGACCTACGACGCTAATATAAATTGATGGGTCTCTCAGTTGAGCGACGGTCGCGCTGGCAACATCCACCAAAGGCCGTGCATATAGCCCCAGAAACAGGCAGATCGCGAGCAGTAATGCCGGGGCAAGATAACTATCGCCCACAGGTTTGACTTTGACACGCACTTCCTCAGGCTCGGCTTTCGCCTGGAATACGTTTTGCCAGGTTCGGAACATATACGTCAACGTGAGAACGCCACTAGCAACAGCCAATATCACAGGCAGCCATTGGCTGTCTGCGACACCACTGCGAGCGACGGCAAACTTGCTGATGAAGCCGTTCATGGGAGGGACGCCTGCGAGTGACATACCGCCCACAAACCAGAGCGCACCGATCATCCAGGGTAATTTGCCGCCAAGGCCATTGATATAACTGAACTCGGCTGATTTAGGCTTGAGGCGGCTGGCGACAGCTCCCATCAGCATCAGTAAGGATGATTTAATAAACGCATGGTTGAAGGCATAGATAATCGCAGCAGTCAGTGCGAGCGGCGTTCCCCATCCGATGCACAGCAGAATGAAACCCACCTGACCAATCGTTGAATAAGCCAGCATACGCTTGCCGTTATACGTCCGTAGCGCACTGAAGCTGCCGAAGAAGATACCGATGATGCCCAGGATCACCAAAAGCTGCTGGATTTGTTGTGCTTCTTCCGCGAACAGCAACGTGACTAACCGAATGATGCCATAGATACCTACCTTCACCACTACCGAGGATAGCATTGCACTGAGCGGGGTTGGGGCGGTGGTGTGGAAATCCGGCTGCCAGAAGTGGAACGGGAACACCGCGCTTTTCAATAGGAAGGCCGCAGTGAGCATGATACCTGCACTCTGCGCCAGGAGTGGCCGCTCGCCTGAGGCTAGCTGTTGGCCCATATCCGCCAGATTGAGCGTACCGAATGTGGCATACATCGCCGCAATGCCAAACAGCAGAAACAGACTGCCCATGCCGCTAATCAGGATGTATTTCAGGGCAGCTTCAGGGCCGTAGCGATCATCAGAAATCGCAACTAGGGATACCGACGACAGCACCATAAGTTCCATAAAGACAAAGAATGTGAACAGGTCACCCGTCATCAGTGACCCATTGAGGCCTGTCTCCATGAACATAAACAGCGGCATAAATGCCGGATACGATATGCATTTATCGTGGCAGCTAACAGAATACAGAATGCCCATCATCAACACAGTACTTGCCATCAGGCCGAAAAGTGCCGACAAATTATCAGCCACGAAAATAATGCCGAAGGGTGGTTCGACACCACCGAGTTGATAGGTTTGCGGTCCTGTTTCTAGAACCTGAAGCAATAGCATCACGCTAATCGCAGTCGTAATAATGCCACCCGCGAGGCTGATATAGCGCTGCGTTTTGTCTTTCTCCGTTTGGGAGAACAGCAAAGCAATAATCCCGGTAAAAAACGGGACAAATACGATGGCAATAACGAGGGGATTGTTTCCCATAACTAGCTCAGTTCCTACGGAAAATTTACTATCGTTTCAGATCGCTAATATCATCAGAATCGACGCTCCCGTAGCGCCGTGATGCAATGTTGATCAGTCCGAGTAAAAGCGCATAGCTGCCGAAGCTCACAACGACCGCCGTCAAGATAAGCGCCTGCACCAGGGGATCGCTGACCGCACGACCCGCTTCTACGTTGGTAGTGTAAGGCGGCACATCACCTGTATATGCGCCTGTCGCCAGAATGAATAGATTGATCGCTGTGAACAACATGGAAAAACCCATAGCAGCTTTTATCAGATCGCGCCGCAAAAGCTGAAAAACACCAATTGCGAACAGGACCCCGACTGCGAGTGCGAATAGAAAATCAGTCATTTTCGCTTTAGCTTTCTACTTCTGGCAGTGATGTTTGCGTACTTGGCGCCTGGACTGCGGCGGCGCTTTGCGGATGGGCTGTATATTCCATGATGATGCTAAAACCGCCAAACACGGTCAAAGCAACGCCAATCTCAAACAATAACGTGCTGGTAAACTTCAGGTTGAATGAAGCCAGGAATTCGTCGATGTGCAGTAGTTTGCCGTAGTTGACATAGCCGACAAAGGCGCCATTGGCCGGGTCAAGTAAAATTGGCAGCAATGCATTAATTGCGACGAGCAAAAGGCCAATTCTCAGCAATCGGGTCGGGGAGAAAGCCCCTAATCGCTGGCGGGCTTCGTCATAGCCAAAGATGACGAACCAGACGGCGGTCACTAGGCCAGCAATCGCGCCTGCCGTAAAGCCATCACCTGGTGAGCTGCTGCCGTTGATGATATGCGTCAGGGCCAGTAAGAAACCAGCCGGCAGCACCAGGCGCGAGACCATACGTGTGAGTGGAGTATTCAGATTCTCTGGTGTACGGATTTCCTGGAGCACTTCGTGTGTATACTCACCTTGATCCGGCACCATATTTTCATCTGGAACAAAAGGCTGTCCATTGCTGTCAATCCCACGCGAGAGTAAGGTTAGTACCCCCAGGGCAGCTACCGAGAACACGACAATCTCAATGACAGTGTCCATGCCGCGGAAATCAGAAACAATAGCACCAACGACGTCAATTGAGCCGACTTCTTCATAACTGTTGCAAAGGTGATAGCGAACAATCGACGACCGAACTGTTTCAGGGTCACGCGGGATGAACACACCATCCAGAATGCAGAAGTCCTCTTGTGCGACTTCTGCTGGCTCAGGTCGGTTGACCAGCGCTGTGAGAGCGAAAATGAACACGCTGATGCCAACTGCCGAAGCAATCAGAATGTCCCTGAAAATGCCAATATTGACGCCGCCGACCATACTGCGGCCCTGCCACAGTCGTTCCATGACCTGCCGCCGCTGACGCTCACTGAGGCGGCCCAACATCAGGATGATAAGCACCGATGTCAGTGTTTCTACCAGCAGGTTTACGAGTGACACATCAGGCGCATGCTCCATCAGGAAAATACCGGAAACGGCATAACCCATGACGCCAAGCGCCAATGCCGCCGTGATATGTCTCCTTGCGCGTGTCGCCAGGAAGGCTGCGGCGATGGTCAGAATCAACAAGGATGCGCGTAGCACGGTCGTCCCATCGACAACCTGCGAAGCCCAATCAACCTGATCGCCGCGCGCCATATCGGAGAGCTGGCCGCTGCTGAGGATCACAAAGGCAACCACACCTAGAATTGTTACCAGATAGTAGCGTACATAGCCACTCTGGACGCGCGTTGCCTGAATACCGATCCAGTCAATCAGGTTGATGAAACCACTATAGGCCTGACGCCCACTTGGAATAAACTTCAGATCAAAAATGGGTAGCCACCATCTGCGAACGAGGAACAGCAACAAACCAGATGCAATCGCTCCCGTACTTAGCCAGAATGCGAGATGGTTATAAAAATCAGGCGCAATCAGGTAAAGTTTGAATTCTTTAGGAATCGCCGCATCCAGTAGCGGATAAATAATCACAGAAATTAGGAAGCCAAATGTAGCTGTTCCGACAGCCAGTAAGCCAGGTGCTGCCGTCAGTATCGGCGAGGATTGATGGTAATGGATTTCCTCAGTCGGCTGCTTAAAGAAGACATCCCAGGTCACAATCAGCGCGGCGGTAACTGTAAACACCGATGCCAAAACCACAACGGCTAGCGCAAGGGTGGCACCAATAAAGTGTGCTTCGACAAAAGCATCGATCAGGAACTCTTTAGCGGCAAAACCAAATAGCGGGAATAGCCCTGCCATCGATAGGGCAGACACGACTGCAACGACCATCATACCTGGCATATAACGTCGCAAACCACCCAGTCTGTCGATGATCCGTGTGCCTGTGTTGTGGTCAATTGTACCAGCTACCAGGAAGAGGGCTGCTTTGTAAAGGGCATGTGCCAGGATGCCTATGAACGCTGCCTTGAGTCCTTCGTATTCAGGTAATCCGATGAGGGCCACAATGGCACCCAGTTTGCTCACTGTCGAATAGGCCAGCAGTGCTTTGAGGTCACGCTTGGTAAGAGCAAAAAAAGCCCCCAACAGCATCGTCGTCAGGCCGAAAAAGACAAGCGCATTTGTCCAGAGAGCGCCTTCGTGCATCGGTGGATACAAACGGGCTAGCAGATAAATACCTGCTTTCACCATCGTCGCAGAGTGCAGATAAGCGCTGGCTGGTGTAGGCGCTTCCATCGCCCCTGGGAGCCAGAAATGGAACGGAAACTGTGCGCTCTTGCTGAATGCACCAATCATGATGAGTACAGCAATCGCCGTGTAATAGGGATGTTCACTTAGGTTCAGATTGACGATCTGGCTGATCTCATAAATGGGTGCCTGACCAATCATCTGGCCAGCCGCCGCTCCCAGGATCACAAAACCGAGGATGAGAGCCAGCGCGCCACCACCTGTTACTATGAACGCCTGCTGGGCGCCAAACCGGGCTTCCTTGCTTTTGGCACCTTTAAACCCGATCAGCATGAACGATGTCACGCTGGTCAGTTCCCACATGATGAACAGGGTAATCAAATTACCTGACAGGACCAAACCCAGCATGGCGCCAGCGAATGCTGACATCCACATTAAAAAGCGGCTTTGCTCAGCTTCGTCATCAAAATAATAGCCTGCGTACAGGAAGATAGCAGCGCCTACGCCAGTTACAATCAGGCCGAACATCAGCGAAAGGCCGTCGAGGTACCAGGAAAGCGTCAGCCCAAATTCGGGTACCCACTCCGTGATGAAGGATAGCGTCTGGCCCTGGTGATCGACCGCCTGAACATAGGGGAAGTATCCGAGCAGGATAGCGAATAAGACAGCCATCGTAAGGGCCGCAACCCAGGCTCGTCCATCTTTCGTCAGGAGCCGATTAAGTGGTGTTATGGCAATCAGAAGTGCCAATATAAATGGCACCGCAACGACAAGCGCAAGTTCCATCTTCTACCTGTTGTCGAAAATGCGTCAGCCGAATTCGCTCACGCTTTGGGCTATTAAGTTACATGGTATTTGTACAAAGGCTCTAAATCAGAAGAACAACATTAGGTGTTGGAATCAGTGTGCAAACGACTATAGAAACTTAATTCGGTGGAGTATAACAAATTTAGGGCAAAACAGGGAAGAAATTCTATAGATTTCGATAAGAGTCAGGAGGGCACAGCGCTTGCCATGCCCTTTTTGCCCCTATGGACTATTTGCCAAGACGCTTTTTAAGTTCGGCTGTCAGGGTTGGGAGGAAGTCGTAAAGGTCTTCCACGACGCCATATTTAGCTAGCTTAAAGATGGGCGCATCGGCATCTTTGTTGACGGCGACAATTACCTTGCTGCCTCGCATGCCAGCCTGATGCTGAATCGCGCCGCTGATACCGGCTGCAATGTACAGATCAGGGTTCACAACTTTGCCCGTCTGCCCAACCTGCGCCTCGTAGCCGATGAAACCAGCATCGACTGCGGCTCGGCTGGCACCGACTGCGGCTCCAAGCACATCTGCCAGCGGCTGAATGACGTTGGCAAAACCATCCTGTGCTTTCCATATCGTTGCGTCATCTACTCCACCAGGGGGTGAAGCCGGATTGTTTGCCATACCACGCCCTCCGCTGATGACAACCGCAGCATCAGTCAGGTTGATGACATTTGCCTCAGCCTCGACGGCTTCGATAGTAACGGTCAGATTATCGGCTACAGGAACCGCGTCCACCGCTGTGATGTTGGCTGATCCGGTGCCTTTTTCAGCAGCGGGGAAGGCGCGTCCACGCAGTGCCAGGAACACAGTTGCCGTCGTTGCCTTGATCTTGCTGCGGACCTTGCCAGCATAAGCGGGTTTGGTTGCGACGACTGCGCCACCATCAACCTCAATTTCCAGCACCTCGTTAATCATGGCGCTGTTGGTATCAGCCGCAGAGGCAGCCATCAATTCGCGTCCATTGATACTGGCGACTGCGATCACAGCCTGCGGGTTATTGTCGCCGACGAGTTTGCTCAACAGGGCGGCGTATGGTTCTAACTGGAATATAGCCAGTGAAGCATCTTCACAGACGATTGCATTGGTTGCGCCGTATTCGCCCGCTTCTGTGGCGATAGCATGAGCATTCGTGCCAAATACCACTGCAGTGACATCTGTGCCGAGCTGACCAGCGAGTGTTTTCGCAGCGCCCAGTGCCTCCCAGCTAGAAGGTGTTGCCGAACCGTGTGTTGTTTCAATCCAGGCGAATACGCTCATAGCACCTTCTCCTCTAACAGGCGATCAACCAGCTTGGTGGCTTTTTCTTCGATGCTGCCGCCCTCAATGATTTCTGTGGTCATGTCGCGTGCAGGTAGATTCTCGAAAGCCATGACTTCTGTTGCAGATTGGGGCAGTGTGACGCCCAGGTCAGATGAACGCCAGACGGGAATCGCCGCCTTAGATGCTTTGCGAATGCCAATAAACGACGGATAGCGCGGCTCGTTGATGCCTTTCAACACCGTGATAACTGCTGGAAGCTGCGCAGTCACTTGCTGAACGCCTGTGTCAGTTGTCCGCTCGACTTTGATACTGCTGTCGCTTAAGTCCAGGATTTTGCTGACATTACTCAGCATTATCCAACCGAGCTTGCGGGCTGTCTGGTAAATGTGCTGGTCCGTCTGAACATCGATACTTTCTTTGCCGCAGATCACGAGTTTTACCTCGCCAACTTTTTCAACGGCTGCTGCGGCCAGCGTTGCCCAGGTTAGGCTGTCGCTGCTGTTAACACCATCTTCATACACGCGGACGGCTTCGTTCATGCCCATTGCCAGACTGTGCTTAAGCGCTTCCTCGTGGGCTTCTTCACCTACAGCTATAACTGTTGCCTGTCCACCTGTCTCTTTCGCGCGGGCGATGGCTTCTTCCAGTGCATATTCATCCCAGGGATTGACGATATTAGCGCCATCCCACACAACCTTCCCACTGCCGTCGACCTCGACATTGGCAGCGGTATCGGGTGTGCTGCGGGTAAATGAAACAATGCGCAAAGTAGGACCTCCTCTTGAAAAGAATACTAATCAGCAAGGCATAGTGCCTGCTGTGGAATGTCTCTCATTGTAGACGGTTTTGGGCTGAATTCTAATGGTGGCTCATGGAAACATGACGCTTATTCAGCTAGCTGCGTGAACTTCGTCCAGTCAATACCTTCAGACCAGGGTGTGCCGTCTGGCAGTATGGTCGATGTATCACACATTACGCCGTCTGTATTCGCGCCATTGAGAGATGCCCCGCTGAGATTGGCACCTGATATGTTGGTGTTCCAGAGGTTTGCCCCTGTTAAATTGGCATTTTCCAGATTGGCACTACTGAGGTCTGTACGGGCTAGATTGCATAATGTCATCTCGGCGTGGCTGAGGTTCGCGTAGCTGAGTTTGGCTTCGCGAAGATTAGCTTCTACAAGCTTGGCATGTTCCAGATTTGCTTGGCTCAGATTCGCATTGTAAAAGTATGCTCGGCTCAAATCCGCATGGCTCAGATCAACGCCGACGAAATCACCTGTCGCAAGTTTAGCCGTTGCCAGTTTAGCACGTTGTAGGTTCGTATGACGCAGACTGCCATCCTTTAAGATGCCGCGTTCCTGCAAAAAATACAGGGCATCCAGTGCCGCGCCGTTGTGGCTCGTCTTGATCTGCTGGATGTATTGTTCAGTTGATTTGAGGCTGCCGATAAAGCGTTTGATGCGTTTCATAGCGCTCAGTCGATTAGGAATAGTCTGGGCAACTATAGCGATTTACTTTTGTGAGGGCTAGCGTAAATAAAAACGCCGCCAAAATGGCGGCGCTGCTTGTTAGTCGTAATGGCGCTTTGCTTTCTCTTGCTCCGCCATGAAATTGAGCAGCAGGGCGGCGATAGCACCCGGTACCCATCCGGCCATTGTCAAAGCCAGGACGATGATGAAAGTGCCGCAGCCGCGATCAATGACCGCCAACGGCGGGAGAATGATGCAGAGTAGTGCACGGAAACAGCCCATTGTTTGTCTTTACCCTTTTGATTTGCGTTTCACAATCACCTATACGCAAAAAAAAGCCCGAAGTTGCGACTGACTAAATAGATTCCCAGATGAGGGGTGGAAGCGGTTGATTATCCAGAACCGCTTCAAGATAGCGGGCAGCCGTATTGAGATCAGCTTCCAGGTTGATGGATAATTTGCTGCCGCTGTGTACAGCTAACAAAATCGCCCAGGGACCGACCGGTCGCATGGAAACATAGCGCATGGCCATTGAATCTGGATTGTTAGGGTCAAGCTGGACGCGCACATGGACCTCCAGAGATTCACCATTGCCCCAGGCTTCTGATGTATGCTCTCCAAGGAGGAACATGGCCACTGCGACGGCGGTCAGCCGTGATGTGCTGGCTGTCTGGTGCATGGTTGATGTCAGGGCGATGCCCCGTACATGTGTCAGAATGAGACCCTCAACCGATATATCTGCTTCCTGTAGGGACCACAAACAGCGCGTTGCCAGCGAACGCTGTTCGTCAGTAAGCATGTCACCGGATTCGTTGTTCATACCGCACATTATACGCTGAACTGTTGATTACAAAACGTGTTCTCTCAAAAATGCCGCAATACGTTCGCCGTATAGTTGGGCGGTCGCTGGCATGAGGTGCATGCCATCAAATGTATAGGTATAGCCCCATTGTTGACGCTCTTTTTCGTAATCGTTCCAACCGGATTCACTGCGCTGGCCAATTGTCTGTATGAATGACATATCAACAGGTTCACGCTCAATTGGATTTTTCGGTGCAAACTCATCGAACAAATCGAGCACGGGAACGCGCAATTCGTCAGCGACTTTTTTCGCTGCCTGCGCATATTGCTGCCGGGTACGAGCGAGTTCGATATTATATTCCGTTGGTGAAAGGCCCAGACCCGTGTGAATACGCTGCCCCAGGAGTCCTAGCAAAATAGTATGGATTGTCTGCGCATGTTGCTCTGGTGTCACAATGCCATCAGGTTTGATCTTCTTGGCATGTTTGTAGTAGTTGCGCGTCTTTGGCATCGTAAAACTGACGGCATCATTACCGCCGACCATCACGTATGCAGCGTCGGGCTGGTGTTTTTCGATTTCATCTTCGAGTCGCCGCTCGATGTTGATGGCTGTATCGCCGCCAACACCCGCATTGATGATGTCGTGTTCAGGCATAAGTTGGGCGATGACATCGACAAAATTACCACCGTAGCCGCCCCAGGTGAGGCTATCGCCCAGGAAAATGATACGCATTATTCAGACCCCTATTCAGGCGATGGATATACTGTGAGAGGCGTTTTTGTGCTTAAGGAAAAGATGGATGAACAAACCCAAGCGCAAGGCAAAACGTAAGTCCAATCGGCAAGTTGCCCTAAAATGCGTCCTGATGTTGATAGCTGTCATCTTGTTTGCGATTGTCTTACTTAGCCTGATGGGACCAGCCGTAGGCAATGTCTTCTCTGAAATTCAGGTTGAGTTTGAATTGACTGTAACTCCCTAACGCAGCATCGCCTTCGCCAGATCGATGACTTCATCAGCATCCGGCAGTTTGTCGTGCCAGAAAATCTCCGGGCTGATTTGCAGTCGGGGAAGGGCAACAGAGTGATAAAGATAAGCTTCATCAAGTTCGGCCAGCTCGTAAAAACCATCTGTATTTAACTGATAGAAAAGTGCTTCTTCAACAGCCATATCGATCAGCCAGTATTCAAGGATTCTGCTGGCCTCATACGCCAGAAATTTCTCAACACGGTCACGCCTGTGGCTGTCAGGTGTGCTGATTTCGACAATAAGGGATGCTTTTTCAATAGGGAACGTATCTAGAGCTGGCGTTTGCACCAGGATGTCAGGACGGCGTAGGCCCATCAGTGTTTTCAGCAGCGGATTTTCAGCTACTGTACCCGATTGATCGCTTGCGGCGAAGTAATTTGTAAACAGGGCCGACAAAAAACCACTCACATCCTGGCAGTGCTGGTCGTCGTCTGGCAGCTTGATGGCGCATCCATCAGCCCACTCACACGAACTTTGTTCACCATACTGTGTGACAAAATCTTGCTCACTGATGCCTTTTGCCAGAATCTCGCCACTGACACGAAATGAATGGGGCACGGCCATGATGGTCTCCATCCGTCTTATTGGAAAGTGTTTTTGTCAGCAATACTCGGTATTTTACCAGATAGCAGCCAGGTGCAGTATGAAATCGGCAATTTCACCAAGTCGTTCAATGCACAACCCATGAACATATGTAATATCGAAATTCATCCCAGGAAGTTGCGGAAGTCGACCATCGGATCATCTAAAAAGGCGAAGCATATGCTCCGCCTTTGCTTTCTGAATGTAGTTACTGTTTAGTCGCCAGCCTGTGGTTCAGGCTCTTCCTGCCAAAAATCGGGATCATAAGCAGGTAGCTCACAGCGCAATGGCCGATCTTTGCGATAGCCCATCTCGTAATCAGCCTGCATCAACTGATGAATTTCGCTGGTGCCTTCATAGATGACCGCGCCCTTGCTGTTACGCAGATAGCGCTCAACGGCGTACTCATCGCTGAAACCATAAGCCCCATGTAGCTGAACCGCTTCCAGGGCGGCTTTGACGCTCTGATCAGTTGCATACCACTTAAAGATGCTGGTATCGCGAGTGTTACGTAACCCCTCGTTCTTCATCCAGCCAACTTTGTACATCATCATTTGCGCAGTGTCGTACCACAGGCGCATGTGGGCGATTTTCTGTTTGATAAGCTGATGCTGTGCAATCGGCCTACCAAACGTTTCGCGCTCTTCCGCATATTTGACGCTGTCTTCAAGGCAGGCACGGATCAGACCAGTGGCACCGGCACCCACGGTATAACGGCCATTATCCAGGCAGCTCATAGCGATCTTAAAGCCTTCGCCTTCTTCGCCCAGACGATTGGCTTCGGGTACTTCAACATCCTCAAATTTGACCCATCCGGTTGAGCCTGCACGGACACCTAATTTGCCGTGAAGATCACCTGTAGTCACACCAGGCATATCACTGGTGACGATGAACGCGCTCATACCTTTGTGTGCTGGCTCTGCATGTGGGTCATGTTTGGCAACCACCAGGAAATTATGCGCTTTGGTCGCCAGACTGATCCACATTTTCTCACCGTTGAGGATGTACTTGTCGCCCTTTTTGATCGCCGTAGCCGACATAGCAGAGACGTCGCTGCCTGCACCTGGTTCAGTCAGGCCAAAAGCGCCGTATTGCTCGCCCATCGCCTGTGGCACCAGAAAACGCTGTTTCTGCTCTTCGGTGCCCCATTGCAACAGCGCCATGCTGTTCAGGCCATGATGAACAGACATCACAACGCGCAGGGTGGTGTCGCCGCGTTCAAGCTCTTCGCATACCAGTCCGAGTGTGATGTAGTCAAAGCCCTGGCCGCCATAGCGAACGGGTAAGCTTATGCCAAGAATGCCTAACTCGGCCATACGTGGTAATACAGCCGGGTCCATCTCCTGCTTACGGTCCCATTCGCCAATAGTCGGCAGAACTTCCTTCTGAACATAATCGCGCACCATCTTTTGAGCAGCAACTTGTTCGTCATTCAGTGCAAAGTCCATATCGAATCCTTTTGAAATTAATGCTTTTTGGTGATTTTGTTGAAAATCGCCACAAATAAGCCTGCTTTTTTGTCACCATCTGCTATGCCGCTGATAGTCACTTCTGTCTAATCTTAATAATAGCGAAGCAATCCTTCGTTGGAAATGGATGAAACAACCCAACTAGGTAGTATAAATGGCCGTTCCAGCCTTAGAACCCCAACCAACACTTGTCACCACCTATCTCGAAATGACCAACCCGCGTGAATTTGCACCGTCATTTGTGCCACGTGGTGATGTTCGTATTGAGAAGATGGAAACGGCTGATGTTGATTTCTATCTGTTTATGTATCGCGCAGTTGGTGAAAAGTGGTGCTGGCGTGATCGCCTGGTTGTACCTCGTGAACAAATTCATGAAATCCTGGCTGGTTCGCACACCCACGTTTATGTGCTGTATGTTGATGGTACTCCGGCGGGTTATGTCGAACTGATGAATCATGGCAGCAATGTTGAGATTGCTTACTTCGGCCTTCGTGAGCAGTTCTTTGGTCGTGGCCTGGGCAAACACTTGTTGAGCTATGGCATCGACGAAGCCTGGAAGCTTGGGGCGAACAAAGTTTGGCTGCATACCTGCAATCTCGATGGCCCACATGCCTTAGCCAATTACCAGAAGCGCGGGTTCAAGGTCGTCGATCAGGTTGTTGAGCCTATGCCTGAGATTTACCATTAAGCGGAACTCATCTCCCAAAGACAATAGATGGCGCGGCATTTGCTGTGCTTTTTTGTTTCCCTCTCACAAATAAAAAGAGGGCCATACAGCCCTCTTTCGATACACAGTCTCTAGAATTGACGCTAGTACTTTGGCAGGCTGGGGTCGATCTCATCGGCCCAGGCCAGGATGCCGCCAACCACATTGAACATCTTCTCGTTATCGTAGCCGATTTCCCGCAGGAAGTTGATCGTATCCGCACTGCGTTTACCGCTGCGGCAGTGAATCATGAGCGGCTTATCCTTTGAAATCTGCGCGAGCACCGTTTCGTCCGCCAATTTCCGTCCTGCGATGACCGCGTTCTTGGCGGCCTGGATGTCACCTTTGGGAATACGCAGGGTGCCATCTATGGCTGCGATTTCCCACTCATGAGGTTCGCGCACATCCAGCACTAGAATATCTTCGCCAGCATCTAGCTGGGCCTTGAGTTCTGACACACTGATTTCATTCATACCTGCGTATTCGGTTTCATCGGCAGTCGTGAACGAACTGTGATCATGGGCAGGCATACCGCAGAACTGCTCATAGTCAATCAACTCGACATCGTTGGCTGGAATGCTGCAAACAGGGCAATGCGGGTCTTTGCGCACTTTGATCGTATTGAATTCCATGTTGAGCGCATCGTAAAGCAGCATGCGGCCAATCATCGGTTCACCAATGCCCAGGATGAGCTTGATAGCTTCTGTGGCCTGCATTGTGCCAATTGTACCTGGCAAAATGCCCAGAACGCCGCCTTCTGCACAACTTGGGACCAACCCAGGTGGGGGCGGTTCTGGGAACATGCAGCGGTAGCAAGGGCCTTCTTCTGCGTAAAACACGCTCAACTGGCCTTCAAAGCGGAAGATACTGCCATAGACATTCGGCTTGCCGAGCTTAACGCAGGCATCGTTAACCAGGTAGCGCGTTGGGAAGTTGTCCGTGCCATCGATGATGACATCGTATGGCTCAAATAGCTCCACCGCGTTTTCCGATGTGAGCGGGACATTGTACTTATCAATCTGAATATCAGGATTCAGGTCACGTAGGCGCTTTTCAGCACTGTCAACCTTACGGATACCGACCGTGCTGGTCCCATGAATGACCTGTCGCTGTAGGTTACTCTCATCGACGACATCATAGTCAACCAAACCCATGCGCCCAATGCCGGCAGCCGCCAGATATAGGGCTGTTGGGCTGCCCAGGCCGCCAGTGCCGATAAGCAGTACGCTGGCGGCTTTTAGCTTCTCCTGCCCATGAATGCCGACTTCCGGCATGATGATGTGGCGGCTATAGCGCCTCACTTCGTCGTGCGACAGTTCTGTTTGTCTGTCGATCAATGCTTGCATGTGGAATGTTCCCTCTCAATTAGCGTGTTTGCCCTCAGATGGGGGCAGATTATACGGCAATGTCAAGCTGCTGCCGTAATTTGTTTTCGTCGGCAAAGCCGTAATTAACGGCCAGCGCCTTGCCAGTACTGTCGAGCACAAACGTTGTCGGCGCACTCATGACGCCCCAGCGTTGGGCGGCTTCCGGGTCCTGGCTGGCATCGACCTTGATAATATTGATGGTATCACCGATGGCAGCTTGCAGCCGTGACAGAGCAGGCTGTTGCTGTGTTTGGCAAGGGATGCAGCCCGGTGTTGTAAAGTACACGATGGTCGCGCGATTGATAGGCGCATCCATCAGCAGCGGGTCTTGTATAGCCTGTTCGCTTGCTTGTTGCAGATTATGACGTTTGAATAGCCAGAAAGCTACATAGCCGACCGCCAGGAGAACCAGCATCAATGCGAATCGTTCAATCATGATACACGCTCCTGAATCGGTGCCGCATCAAAACCTGGGATGCCCAGTCGGTTGAACTGGTAGTACATCCAGCAGCCGAGGCAGAAATTTAGCCAGAAATTGAGGTTCGCTAGAGCAATCACAATCCAGACCAGCACCCATGCAAGCAGCGGAACACCAGCAAATAGGGCAAGTGTGGCGCTGAAGTTAAACACAGCGCCGATCAGCATTGCAAAGCGATGGGGTTCTGGACGATCTGGCTCGATCTTTGGTTTGACAAGACCTGTAGGCAGCACGATATGCTTGTAGATCAGGCGATATGGTGCAAAAGATACTCCGAGTCCGCCGAGTAGCTGGCTGATTGCGACGAGAGCGACCAGCAGCCAGCTTTCAAACAGGAAAGCCAGCAGCAGGGCGGTGATGGTAATTGCTTGGCCTGTTCTGAGGCCATTTTGGTCGAGCTTTGTCGATGTTGTCATCTTTACAATCCCACATTTGTAAATTGATGATGGACGTTTGGGTTACTTATGGCACCAGATCACTGAGGTTGTAGCCGTAGGCAATTTCCGTCAATTCAGTGCCGCCAACGCGTAAAATCAGTGTGTTCTCAATTTGAACGCCACCCATTCGCTCGTAAAAAGCACGGGCGGAGTGGTTGGCTTCTAATACCCAAATCAACATCGTTTTAAAGCCACGATCTTTTAGCTCCTTCATCGCCGATTGAACAAGTGCCTTACCAATTCCTTTTCCCTGATGCACCTGAAGAACATACAGGGCATATATTTCACAGTCATAACGATCAACCTGATCGCGTTCAGGTCCACTGGCTGCAAAACCAACGATTTTTTCGTTGAATAGTGCCACTTCATGAAATGTGCGTTCGCTGCTCATGTTTTGATGCCATTGCGCCGCACGTGTTTTGTATTGCATTCCATCGAGTACGCTATCAGGCATGATGCCTGCATAGGCTGTTCGCCAGGTGTCGACCTGGACCCTCGCAATTGCAGGAGCATCATCCATAACAGCCCGACGGATGAGCATTTAGCTAGCCCCCGGCAATACTCGGGATAATGCGCAGGCTCGCATCTGCCTCAATTTCTGTATCTGTGCCATCCAGAAAGCGAATATCTTCATCATCGATAAACACATTTACAAAGCTGCGCAGCTTATCATCCTGGAACAAATGCTGCTTCAAATCAGGATACTGGCCGACCAGATCGCTCAAGGCATCGCCTACTGTAGCCCCACTGACCGAGACTTGAGCCTCGTTGTCTGTGTATACACGCAGGGGAGTCGGGATTTTGATACTTGCCATTGTTGTTGCTCCTATAGAGTCTAGATGATTCTGAAGTTGTGTTCCACGTATTACTTACGTGATATTACCAAATTCTAATGAATTACTGGGTTGATAACTTATGCCTGAAGGTCAAGCTCAAGTTGATCAAATGCACTGCGATCATCGCGCAGCAGCCATACGAACATCTCTACAGCTTCACCAGCCATCACCGAAGAGATAATGTACACGAAGTTAGGTAGGGCATGAACGCGATCATATTCCGATGGGATTGCCGGTGAATCTGGATGGCTGTGATAATAGCCGACCAATGTCATACCACGCTCGTCAGCAGTATCTTCCATATCTGCCCAATTCTTAGGTGACATGGCATACCGGTGATATTGCTCCTCGGATTCAAAGATGTTTTCGATCTGGATCACATCAATGATGGAAACAGTATTCCCAGATCGGGTTCCTAACAGGAATCCGCCACCTTCATTCGGGAAGGTGCCTTCCATCTGCTTGAATATCTTTTGCTGCAATGCTTTGCTCAGTTCAATTTTCATAGCGACTCTGTTTCTTGCATGGGTTAGCCAATACAACAAAAAAACCAGCCTGTCGGCTGGCGATGTTCACTCTATGGACGCGCTTTACATGGAAAGTTCTTACAGCGCAGAACAGCCGACACGAATTGGACATGAGTTGAGACAACAACAGGTTGGACAGGTCTTCATCATGCGTTGACAAATACGTTCTCTGTTCATGGTCGGATAAGCTAACATGAGCACTAGCGAATGTCAAGCAATTAGGCTTAGGTGTCACCAAAATCTAAGGATATTGCAATAGCTGGGACAATAAGCCATGCGTAATGTCACTAGTTTGAATGACGTCTATATAAGGTAGTCCAATCTCATTGAAGGGAAATCGCCAGGGTGCTATACTGAACTATCAAAACATATCTCAATCTGGCAATTTCTATCAGACTTGACCTTATTTGTTGCCTGTAGCGTGTTTTGGGGCACCTGCAGAGGCAACTGAGGCGTTTAACAATTTTCATACTTACACTCGAGGAGTATTCAATGTCTAACAAAGGTGGTCTTGAGGGTATCGTTGTCGCGGATGTCCAGACCAGTAAGGTCGACGGTGAAAATGGCAAGCTGATTTATGCTGGCTATAGCATCGAAGACCTGGCCGCTCACAGCTCTTTTGAAGAAGTCTTCTTTTTATTGCATAACACACGGTTGCCGAACGCCAGCGAGCTTGAAGAGGTACGTTCCCAGATCGCTAGCCAAGCTGTTGTTCCAGACCCTGTACTGGATATGATGAAAGTCTTGCCTAAGTCGACCCCGGCTATGGCAGTTGTCCGCACAGCAACCTCTATGCTGTCTGCATATGATCCAGATGCGGAAAATCTGACAGATAAAGATGTCGCCCGCACCAAGGCAATCCGCCTGACGGGTCAGGTAACGACCATCTGTGCGGCCTGGGTTCGCATCAGCAAGGGCTTGGAACCTGTTGCGCCACGCTCGGACCTTGGGTTGGCAGCGAACTTCATGTATATGATGACAGGCGAGGAACCCGATGAAACAGCGAGTGCTGCTGTTGATGTTTACCTTGTGCTGCTTGCTGAACATGGCATGAACGCAAGTACATTTGCCAGCCGCGTGATTACCGCAACCGGCTCCGATATGCACAGTGCAGTTGTCGGCGCCATTGGCGCCCTGAAAGGCCCGTCGCACGGTGGTGCCAACGCCGAAGCTATGAAGATGTTCCTGGAAATTGGTGAGCCGGAAAATGTCGCAGGTTGGTTCAAGACCAATATCAAAGAAGGCGACCGCCGTATCATGGGTATCGGCCATCGCGTTTACAAAGCGCCTGATCCGCGTGCAGCCGTTCTCAAGGAACATGGCGAACGTCTGGCAGATAGCAGTGGCAACAGTAAATGGTTTGATATTGCGGTCAAATTGGAAGAAGCTGCCCGTGCCGATGAGTACTTCATTGAGCGTAAGCTGTTCCCCAATGTGGACTACTACAGCGCGATTGTGCTTTACACACTCAATCTCGATATTGATATGTTCACCCCGCTGTTTGTGATGTCACGTATGGCTGGCTGGACGGCTCATATTGTTGATCAGATGCAGGGCCGTTTGATTCGCCCGAAAGCCAACTACATTGGCCCGTTCGACCTGACGTGGAAACCCGTTAGCGAACGCTAATAGGGCAAAATTCGATAAAAAGGGCACACCGACTGTGCCCTTTTTTGTCTCTATCAATCGACTGCTAGCAGAATAATCTCTGTATAGGGTTGCGCTACAGGGTTAAAGTTGTTGTCGCTGATTAGCAAGAGGGTACGCTGACCGTCAATTGTTGGCCCCCAGGTTGCACCTTCAATATTATCCACGTCGATGCCGTCCGTCTCTTCATTGAGCGTCAGCAAGTGTGTTTTGGTGATAGCGACGAAATCCATGCCCTCAATGCTATCGAATGCCTGCACATCCGTCGCACCTGCTAGATTTGCCAGGTAAATATTGATCGTGTTGCCATAACCCAACGCGAAGCTGCGTTCAATAGCAATAAAATGAGTTTCGTCAACATAAACCAGTTCAGAAAGACCATTGTCTTCCGAGTAGGGTGGCAATGTTGCTTCCACCGGAATAGCCTCCAATGGATAAACATACTGAGCGATAGTTTCGTCTGTTTCTCGGTCAATTAGCCAGATGCGTGAGGGACTGCCTGTATCAATTGTCGATGGCTCGCCATCTTGCATAAGCGCAGATTCTGTGCCGATGATGATCGTGCTTTCATCCGGTGAGACATCCATTGCCTCAAATGCACTGTTCTCCTGAATACCGTGATTTCCACCCGATCGGACAAAAATATCTGGAATCGTATAATCACGCACGAAATTGCCATCAAGAGATGCTTCTCGTAGGAGTGGCGTATTCCCTCGGCGGTCCTTCTCGCTGGCCCACAGAATAGTCTGGCTGTTGGGTAAGAAGCGGATGGCTTCCGGGTCGGCAGCATTGGCGCCGAATTCTGAATTATCAACATCCATTAGTGTGATCATATCCATGATCTCGACTGCTTGAATGCTGGCTTCGTCTATCGTAATGGATAGTGTATAGAATCGAAGGGGACCTCTTTCTGCACGGTCGTCGCTGATGGCATAGTAAAGATTACTCTCGCTGTCGTAGGAAATGCCAGAAATGCCGCCGAACAGGATTCCTTCGCGGGTTGTGCTGCTCGGTATACTATACTCGTCTAGTACTGTTAAACTGAGGGGAGTATCTTGTGCCAACAATGCCACGACGCTGGTCGCAAGCAGGTGAATCATCAACATAAACGTTCTTAGATTCTGGGCTTTTGATACCATGTTATTGGCTTTCGCGTAAATATATTGATATGAACAAGCACGTATTGTAACCAACAGTTTGCAATGCGTTGGTTGATTCTCATATTGATAGTATGCTAATGTTGATGTGATCTATTGTTGTAGTAAGAGGGTAAAAGGGTATGGCAATCAGGCCATTTCGCATTGTCGGGCGCAGTCAGTTCCGCCCTTATGCAACATTCGGTATCCTCAGCCTCAGCCTCCTGTTTTTTATCTGGGAAGTCGTTATTACTGCAAGTAATGGTGTGTCGATCGAGCAGTTGTACGATCATTACACACTTGTGACGTGCCACGTTGGCCAGGTTCCCCTGACAGAAATAATCGTTGATGGCATTCGCAGTTTGTTCCTGCATCTGTCATTTTTAGAACTCATTACCAACATGCTGTTTCTGTGGGTTTTTGGCCCGGCTGTTGAGCAGTTCCTGGGACATAAACGTTTTGTCGCCTTCTACCTGGCCGTAGGCTTTGGCGGCCATCTTGCCAGTGTCTTGTTCAGTGGTGGCGACTGTGCTGCCCTAGCCGGTTCCAGCGGTGCGATTGCGGGTATTCTGGGTGGATTCCTTTTCCTGTATCCGTTGCGTCGAATTGAGGCATTTATTCCGATGCTGGGACGAGGCTTCAACATTCCCGCATTCCTGTACATATTTATCTTTATTGGCGCAGCCTTCCTCATGGATGATGGCGGTCCATTGTCGGGCAATTTGGCGCCTTTTTGGGATGAAATCGGTGGCTTCCTGGCAGGTTTCATTATCTTTTTTGTCGTGACCATGTTCAAAGCTGCACCGAAGGCCAATCCATTCCCAACTTTGGATGAAGACTAGATAATCATAGGACAACGAGCTTTTAAGGTGTAACCAAACCATGCTCCCAATTGGAACTCTCGGACGCAACAAATATCGTCCATACATCACCTTTTTCCTGATTGTTATCAATCTGGTTGTATTTGTGTATCAGATGGTTGTGCAGACGCAGGGTATGGATAATTACCTGGGTTTTCTGTATAGCAATGCTCTCGACATGTGCAGCGTTGGTGTTGCACCAGTTGGGACCGTTGTGCGCAATGGCCTTTTTAGCCTCTTTCTGCACGGGAATATCCCGCATGTAGTCTTTAACATGGTGTTCCTATGGATCTTTGGCCCACATGTTGAAATGTATCTTGGACATCGCGCTTTCTTTGCGTTTTATATAGTTGCCGGATACGTCGCCAGTTTCTCGCAGATTTTGCTGGGCAGCTTTGTTTGCTCACCAACGTTGGTTGAGGGTCAATCACTGCTTATTGGTGCCAGTGGAGCCATTGCTGGTGTGATGGGGGCGTTCCTGCTCCTGAACCCGAATGCCAAAGTTCGTACACTGATGATGTTCAAC
Source organism: Anaerolineaceae bacterium (assembly GCA_020634165.1). Taxonomy (GTDB): domain Bacteria; phylum Chloroflexota; class Anaerolineae; order Aggregatilineales; family Phototrophicaceae; genus Phototrophicus. The sequence continues at coordinate 95,390 of JACKCF010000008.1, forward strand.
ATTCCATTTATCCGTGTGCTGCGTGGCGTGATGATTCCTTACAAGGTTGCATATGTGTCTGCTGGCTGGTTCCTCGTTTTCTGGGTATTGAATGATGTCTTCATGGCGATTTTTGGGTCGGGAACCAACACAGCACATTGGGCGCACGTCGGCGGCTTTATCGGTGGCGCTTTGATCTTGTTCGTGGTGACGATGTTCAAGCCACTACCCGCAGCCAGCCCATTCCCGGAACTGGATGAGTAACAAAATCGTCGTAAAAGCAGTTGTTTGCTAAACAAAAGGTGCTGTTATGCTGCCAATCGGGGTCGTCGGCAAAGATAAAAGCAAATCATATGTGACATATGTGTTGATTATTGTCAACATCATCGTATTCATCTGGGAGCTGTCTGTACAGTCAAAAGGCGTGATTGTCTTTCAGGCGACATTGGGCGAAATTGCCTTCAACGTGTGTCGTGTCGGGATTGATCCGCTGCCAAACTTATTTGTCGATAGCTTCCGCACGATGTTCCTGCATGGAAGTTTGTTGCATCTCATCGGCAATATGTTTTACCTCTGGATATTTGGACGGCGCGTAGAAGCTTATTTCGGCAGTTGGAAGTATTTGGCTTTCTACATCGCTGCCGGGTCCTTCGCGACAATTGGCCATGTGATGTTTGGTGGTGTTGTTTGTCGCACAGCAAATGACCTTAAGATTGTCATCGGCGCCAGCGGTGCCATTGCAGGTGTGATGGGTGGATTCCTGTTGCTCTATCCTACGGCGCGCGTCAAGACGTTGATCGGCTTCTTCCAGCCATTCTTCTGGCAGGTTAAGTTGCCGGCTGTCTTATTCCTCGGCTACTGGTTCATCATGGACTTTTTACAGGGGATTGGCTGGCTTGGCGTCAGTACATCGACGGCACATTGGGCGCATATTGGTGGCTTTGTTTCTGGCGTGGTGATGGTTTTCGTGGCAACCATGCTCTACAAACCTGCTCCCAAACCAGACCCATTTGAATATCTTGACGATTAAGATGACATGACTTTGAAATGAAAAGGCTCGCTCAGGCGAGCTTTTTCTTTGCCTTCTGCCAGATGAATTAGTTAATTAAAAATTTATAGACCAAACTATCTTAATTATTAAACAATAAACTTGACATACAATGAGCATATAGGCAGTTGCGGAGTTGGCGTACAATATGCTCAACAAAATTTACTGGCAAATTCCCGGACGTGTCATCGTTACCGAATACGCAGGTTCAGTTTCCGTCGAAGATTTGCGTGACGGTGGCGAGACAATGGTTCAGTTGATGAGCATCAAAGGGCAGGAGCCATTCGTCCACGCTATCATCGATACATCCAAGCGAGCCAACCCCGATGACCATTCTCTGATTGAAGAGACCAATATCGCTGCTGTCCAGCAGACATTGCTTGCCTACCCTTATGCTGGCTGGACAGTCATCATTGACCCGTCTTCGGGTCGCTTCAATCGGTGGGTGCGTAAGCTAACGGGCCACGCCAAGCAGGCACGCTACCACATTTGCAGCAATCTAGAAGATGCCATTAGCTTCCTCAGCCAGCAGGACACGACGCTTACATCAACTTCTTAAGCGGAATGGTCACGAAACATGCAAAGACGAGTGTGCTCAGGCACGCTCGTTTTCTTTTCTTATTACTTCCAGAAGCCTTAATAAAGTGGGTCCCGAATTGCGGACATCGTTTTGCTATAATGGGTCTTATGATCCACTAAAGCCACACCCAGGAGCGAAATGCAGCACTTCGACTTTACAGCCGCACTGCCCATACGTACCCAGAGTGAAAACACGCAGCGTGCCTATTTTCGTTGGGTTGATCAGTACCTTGTTGATCGAGCAGACATGAAGGCGACAACTGGCGACTATCGCATTAAGCGGATGGAAAAGCTGCCAGTGAAGACGCTTCAGCGCCATCTCACATCCAGGAAGTTGGCAAGTTGGCTTGAGGATTTAGCCGCGAAGGGCAGCAGCCGCCAAAGCCTGGACCAGGCGCGTGCAGCCGTCGTAACGTTGGCGGAATTGATGGCGCAGGATGGTATTTTGTCTCAGGAAGCCGCCTCAGAAGTTCGTGCTGTAAGTGTGCCCGCTGTTGCTAAAAAACAGATTCCTGAGCGCCTTCTGAATGCTGAGGAATTGAAGCAGCTCATGCAGTCTGCACGGGAAATTGGTTCCAGCGATAATCAGATTGCTCGTAATGCGGTCGTGGCTACCATGTTATGTACGATGGCCCTGCGCCGGGAAGAATTATCATCGGCAAAATGGGGCGATCTGACGGTTGTCGATGGCAACGTGGTTCTGCAAATCGGTCCGGATACGGTGCCTGTTCCCAGGAATGTGCTATCGATTATCGACCGCTGGCGCCGTGCAATCACAAACGAAACCAAAGAGCCAACACCAAGCAGTCCACTCATTAGACGCATCTGGAAGGGCGGTCGTATTGCGAAAGATGGCCTTTCTCCTGATGGTATCTGGCTGATTATTCGTGATGCTGCGGAACATGCAGGTGAAGGCCACGTCACGCCTGATGATTTACGCCGATCCGCTGTTGCAGGGATGTGGCATGCCGGTGTGCCACTTGAGGAAATTAGTCGTTTATTGCGCCATCGAAACACGCTCATTACCGAGCGATTTATCAGTCGAATCAACCGCTAGATGCCGTATTTGCTGCAAGGCACTCTTGGGATATCCCAGGGATAAAGTTGATATATTAAGCCTGTTTTGCCTGATTTTCGCGAAAATATCTGTCTTTTCGCATAGTGAAACGAATGCCCGCTATCGACCAATCACTGGCAGGAATAGCATGATGAGATTCAACGCTATCTGGCAGATCCATGCCGCCGCAAGACCGTTGCGTTCGCGAACGTAGCTATACAGCATCGACATAGCGAATAGGCCTATCGCGAAGATAATACCTACCGCCGGGTTGGCCTGAATATCGCCCCACATAACTGGGAAAATCAGGAGCAGATTCCAAACGCCTGCCATGATACCTACGACCCAGAAATCGAGTGTTTCCTGGAATACCCCCCGGAAGAACAACGTTTCTCCCATTGGCATGACGAATACCAGGTAAGCCAGTAGGGTTCCAGCAGCCATGCCTGGGAAAGCAAGCGGCACTGCTCGCCCCAGGACATCCCAGCCAAATACAGTAAAGGGTCCGCCGACCAGCAGCGCAAAACCAATACCCCAGCCAAGACTTTCTAATCGTTCCTGGCCGATGCGCTCACTATTGCCAAAAAGCCAGGCCATCACACCAACAGCCCCCAGGACACCCCAACTGAGGGTATAACGTAGGTCCGCATTAGCAGGTAGCATCGGCATCAGGCCGATTGCGACGGCGCCTGCCAGAAGTAACCCGAATGCCGGATCGCCTGTTCCACCACGATAAAGAGGCTGGGGAGCATCAGCTTCCTGGGGCAGCGCGTCAGCGCCGAGCAGAGGCTGTCCGTGTTCGTCAAAAGAGGTTTGCTCATCAACGACGGGTGCCATGCTATAGTTACTGAACGGCGAATCATTATAATCAGCCTCGGTGTAGCTGCTGTAATCCGCATAAGGTTCAGAATCAGACGATCCATAATAGCTGCTATCGTCGTCCTCATTTGGCTCATACGAATAATCGGGATCGTAACGATCACTCACGACAAAATGGCCTTCATATTGGTTACAACCGTATCGATGCGTTCGCGGTCAATCCAGTAATGCATCACACACCGGAATTTTCGTTCAAAACCAGGGTAGGGACTGAGGATGATCTTACGTGATTTCATCTCGGTGACGAATTCTGCTGGAGATAGTTTTGCATCCTCTTTCAGCAGGAAGAAGACGAAATTTGTCGCACTGCTCATCACATCCACGCCAGGGACTTCACTCAGGCTCTCGGCAAGATAATGAGCATTGTCGTGGTCAACTTGTAAGCGCTTGGTCATATCATGCAAGGCGATCAAACCTGCGGCTGCCAGAACACCTACCTGGCGCATGCCTCCACCCAGGACTTTCCGTACGCGGCGTGCCTCTGCGATGAATTCTTTGCTGCCGACAATGATAGATCCGACCGGCGCACACAATCCCTTGGACAGGCAGAATGTGACGCTGTCCGCGTCTGTTACCATGTCGGCAACAGGGACATTGAAATGGGTGGACGCATTGAAGATGCGCGCACCATCGACATGCAAGATCAGCCCATGCTTATGTGCCAGATCAGCGATATCCTGCATATATTGCGGCGAAAGAGGTAGCCCTCCGAGGGTGCCCTGCGTATTTTCGATAGCAACCAAACGTGTTCGTGGAAAATGGATATTATTGCCGCGAATGGCGTGTTCAATGTCCTCAAATGCAAGGGTGCCATCGGGTTGCACAGGGATGATGTGGGGCATGATGCCTCCCAGAGAAGCGGAACCCCCCTGTTCGTATTTGAAGATATGGGCTTGGTCACCAACGATGATTTCATCACCGCGCTGGCAATGCGTCATCAAAGAAACGAGGTTGCCCTGTGTACCACTGGCAACGAAAAGCCCGGCTTCCTTACCAAAGACATCGGCTGCATCTTGTTCCAATTTATTGACTGTTGGATCTTCGCCATAGACATCATCACCGACAATCACATTAGCCATGGCTTCGCGCATGGCAGGCGTCGGATGTGTTACCGTATCACTACGTAAGTCGATCATATCCACGAGGTTATCCCTAGATGGTGAGTAGAGTTGCAAAGTAGGTCTGCCAGGTTCGATGTTAGACCGTTCGTCGACTTTTCGCAATGGAGGTTAAGGCATTGGACTTCTATGGCTCTGACTGCGGCTGCCGTTGAGTTCCGACGCCTGTATGTCTTCTTCTTCGGCTTCGATGAGTCGGCCAATATTGAGAGCTTCATTCTCATTTGCAATCGAATCAAGATCATAGTCGAGGCGTTCCTGCATCCGTTGTGCGACAAACGCTGCATAGTCTTCAACCAGATCATTGATGATAGTTCTACGGCTTCCGTCTGCCATCTCTGCCCACACGCGATAGCGCGGTGTGTCGTAGGCTTCCTTCTTAGAAACAGCCGTTTCCTCATAGCCGATACTGACGACACCCGCTAAGTCTACTTTACGCGAACGTGTGAATTCTGGCAGCGGCCCGCGGCTGATGGTGGCCTCATAGTCTGTCATAGTGATATGCGTTTTGTTGTAAGCGATCACGGCAGCGCCATAAAGCATCACCATCGCAAAAACACCCAGGAAAATCGGCAGGATGAAGGGTACATCGCCACTTTCAAGATACTCGTTGGTTAGCAGTACCGTCACAAGCGACATCATGCCGCCACCGATCATCGTTCCCACGAAATTCTCATTGCGCTCCAGCCGCCAATTGGTCCTGAATGACATCGTAAGGGCATGATCTTCATCTCGAAGCATCAACCCTTCAGGCTGCTTGACTTTTCGGCGCTTGGTTTTTGCGGTTGGCAGGTCAAATGGGAAAACGTGGTGGCATGTCGGGCAAACTGCTGCCATCTTCTGGATGTTGATATGTTCCGATGTGATCATCTGACCACAATTTGGGCAGGTGATTTGCATGACATGCCTCCCTCGTTAATTGCCTTTACAAGTCTATACGAAGTTGCTTAAATCCAGGTTACGATCTGGCTAAAGTGCCGCAACCTCATTCAAAAATACAATAGATGTGTCGATCCCTTTGTGGAACATATCGATATGCATATGCTCATTTGGGCCGTGCAGACCATCCGTATTCAGACCAAAGCCCATCAAAATCACTGGAATTTGCAGCACTTTCTGGAAGTCGCCAACAATCGGTAAGCTCCCACCTTCGCGCTTGAAGACAGGCGCGGCTCCCCATCCTTTTTCATAAGCACGGATCGCTGCCTGCATCATTGGTGTATCAATATCGACCTGTGGGCTGGAAGTGCCAACGGCAAACTGCTTGATTTCTACACGAACGGTTGTCGGAGCAATGGCCATGATGTAATCCTGGCATAGCTTGGAAATCGTCGCCGGATCTTGATCGGCAACCAGGCGACAGCTAATCTTTGCCCAGGCCTTTTCAGGCACAATTGCTTTGACGCCATTTCCCCAATAGCCGCTGGCCATACCATTGATTTCCAATGTTGGCCGCGCGCCGATGCGCTCCTGTATCGTATAGTCAGATTCGCCCCAGGGTTCCGGTGCACCCGTATCTGCTTCCCAGGCTTGGCGTGTATAAGGCACTTTCTCTAATTCAGTACGTTCATTGTCACCAAGTATGCGCACATCATCATAAAATCCAGGGACAGCGACGGTACCATCTTCCTTATGGAGTTTGCTGATGATCTCCGCTAGGGCCTGGGCAGGATTGTGAACCGTTCCCCCGAACATCCCGCTGTGAAGGTCTTGCTTGGGGCCATATACGGTAACTTCAAATGCTGTGATGCCGCGCAGAGCATAGACAATGACAGGGATTCCTTTATTGGCCATGCTGCCATCGCTGATGACACAGACATCCGCCGCCAGTCGATCAGGATGATCGTGCACGAATTTGGCGATGCTTTCACCGCCGCTTTCTTCTTCACCCTCAATGATGAACTTGACATTGACGGGTAGCCTGCCCTCAGCCTGGAGCAGGCTTTCTACCGCTTTGACGTGGGCGAAGAACTGGCCCTTATCGTCGGTGGTGCCCCGTCCCCAGATTTTGCCGTCACGTTCAACTGGCTCAAACGGTTCCGTATCCCAGCCATCTTCTTTGCTTGCCGGCTGTACATCATAGTGGCCATAGATCAGCACAGTAGGTTCATCTGGACCTGCGCCCATCCATTCAGCATAAACCAGCGGATGCCGACCAGTTGGAATAACCTCAGCACTTAAGCCAATACTTGCTAGTTGATTGGCGGTCCATTCTGCCGCTTTTTTGCATTCAGCGGCGTAATCTTTATCAGTACTCACGCTGGGGATTCGCAATAATTCATGCAGCTCACTGCGGAATCGGTTGGCGTGTTTAAGGGCATATTGTTGTGCAGTAGTCATGGTTTGCCTTTCAGAATGTGGTAATAGAAAGCTAAGTGGTCATCGCTTTGCTGGCGTGTTCCCATATGATGCGTTTGGTTTCATCTTCCGGTGCGAATGGAAAATAATAGCCGACACGATCCAGTAAATTGTTATACCGTTCTCTGACGGCATAGGGTAGGTCCTCTGGCGATGCGACAACCGCAAATGTGTTCAGGATTTCGTCAGGGACATGTTGCCACATCTCGTTCCATTTTCCTTCTTTAGTAAGTCGGTTCATGGCATCGCCGAAGTCGCCCCAACCATGCACCTCGAGGACGCGGCGATAGCTGGGTGTGCTGGCATAGAAGGCAATTTGTGACTTAATCTCGATGGTGTTGCGCTGAACTTCCTCGTCATTGCGCCCAGTCACAACAAATACCGCACAGGATAATGTGATGTCCTCTGGTGATCTTCCGGCCTTTTCGGCACCCTCTGCAATGGCTGGTCGAATAACCTGTCGCAAATAGTCAGGCGTGTGGAACGAATGCACATGGAATCCATTGGCGCTTTCTCCACCGAGATGGCACAGCGCTGGACCAACCCCCGCGATATAGACGGGAATATCGGGGTGTTCGATTGGCCCAGGATTGAAAAATGGCGGGAGCACACCAAATCCATAATGCTTACCTCGATACCGCAGCCCGCTCTCACTCTGGAATGCCTGCCATATCTTTCGCATGGCGGCAATATAATCTCTCAACTGCGAAACAGGCTTATCATCCCACTGAGCACTGAACCGCTTGACGATGTGTACTTTTATCTGCGTCCCCAGTCCGAGGATAAATCGCCCGTGAGATTGTGCAGCGAGGTCCCAGGCAATCTGGGCCGTTACCATTGGGCTGCGCGGGAATGCTACCGCAATGCCTGTGCCCAGGTTGATGTGTTTGGTCGCGCTGGCGGCGTGCGTCAGTGGCAGGAAGGGATTGTGCATCGTCTCAGCAGTCCAAAGGCCATCAAATCCATAATCTTCAACCTGGCGAGCGATATTCGCAGCTTCATTTAAGTCATCTGGGAAAATCGTAACGTCGAATTTCATAAGGATGGGCTTTCCATTATATAAATGCGTAAATTCTGGCTCGGTGATAGTAGCACGATTATAGCTGGCTCGGCGACTTGACAAGTAACAGTACTCGTTTCGCTCTAATGATCGGTTGATGCTATAATGCGTTATGTGTCATCCAGAAAACGTTCAAAAACCTTTCACAAGCCGGGACAGCCTTCGTGACCCCTGAGAACTTCCCAGAAGAACTAACTGAGTCGCACCTGCGGACGCTTTATCAGATTGCCCAGTGGATAAATTCCAGCCTGGAGTTTAACCAATCGTTGAATAATGCGATTGATGCCGTCATGCAGGTAACACGTGCAGAACGTGGCTTTTTGATGGTGCATGACGAAAGCGCCAATCGCCTGCGGGTATTGGTCGCGCGCGGCATCGACGGCGCTACCATTGAGCGCGAAGGCT
>JACKCF010000009.1 GCA_020634165.1 Anaerolineaceae bacterium
AGTATGGCACGTGATTATGGTGCGCCTAATCGCATTGAGGTTAAACTCGACATGTCTGGCGATAAGGTCAAGATGAGTGTTGAAGACGACGGTAATGGTTTCGATGCCTCTGTGCTGCAAGATTCTGTATTAGCCGAACAAGCTCACGATGCACGCATCAAGGGCTTGAATATGCTGCAAGATAAGTTGGAACTTGTCGGCGGCGTTATCCACGTACAAAGTTCTGAGGTCGATGGCACGGTGGTGCGTATGGAAATTCCGGCTGGGGAACCCATCGCAAACATGTCCTAGGTTCCGTCCCGACGGTGTAAAAAGATGATAAAGACATGTCCAAATTGAGGCTGGCATGTCTTTATTCTTTTTTACGGATTCCTAAAACAATATGGGCAATCTCCTTACAAATTCCGTAATAGTCAGACACTACCAAGGTACGTTTGACAATTAATCGCATTGCATTACACTTAAAATGAACCTCAACCTTAATATCGCATTGTGTGGTTTCATTATATTATTGACTGAAGTAATTAACGGCGATTTGTCGCTCATGTGGGGGCGATCAATTCCAATACGGAGAGAAACATGAATTCAAGGACTCGGCTGTTCCTGCTCATCGCCATAATCATCATTGTGGTTGCGGTAATAGCAGCCCTACTGCTCCAGAACAACTCAGGTGAGACACCTGCGGGTTCAACGCCGTCTGCAACAACCGCAGCGCAACCAACCCGTGAAACGACAACATCACGTTCTACACCTGAGCCAACAGCAGAACCCATTCAGGTCGTAGAAGTCGTAATTGCTGTTCAGGATATCCCGCGTGGTCTGCCAATTGCTGAAAATATGGTCGCAACGGTCCAGATTCCTGAGCAATTTGCACCTTTCAGCGCCTTCTCAGTTGCTGAAGATGTCATTGGCAAGATCGCACGCACAGATATCGCACGCGAAGAAATCATTATTCAGGGCAAGGTCGTTGATGACCTGGTTGCACTGGCCAACAGCGGTAGTGTTGGTTCCGATGCGGCAGCCGTACTGCCCTCAAACCGCGTTCTGGTCGCTGTACCGATGGATCGCCTGACGAGCGTAGCATATGCGATTCAGCCAGGTGACCGTGTGGACATCATGGTTTCCCTGCTCTTCATTGATGTTGACGATCAGTTCCAATCACAGGAACCTAACGAATTTTCGTTCATGTACCTAGACCCGGATAACATACTCACCTTCTCCGAACCAATAGGTGGTCGCTTCGACACTCGTATCATCCCGAATCTAGGCACCCAAGCAGTCATGATTCGTCCATCGGAACCACAACGCCCTCGCCTGACAACACAACGTACCATTCAGAACGCTCTCGTTGTGAATGTTGGCGACTTCCCAGCAGATGGTCGTCTGTTCATTGCTCCGACACCCACCCCTCTGCCTCAGGCAGAGGAAGAAGCATCTACGGAAGGTACCACTCGCCGTACAGAAGAAGGCACGCCGCTCCCGCCAACTGAAGTGCCACGTCCTGATATCATTGCATTGGCTGTATCACCACAGGAAGCCGTTGTTCTGACATGGTACGTTGAAGCCGGTGTCCCGATTACATTCGCCCTACGTTCGGCATCCAGCACCTCACTTACTGAGACTGATCCGGTCACACTTGATTACATTCTCAACCGTTTCCGCATTACGTTGCCGGATCGTCTGCCATACAGCATCGAACCAGCCATCCGCAGCATCCGTCAGTTGGAAGTTGGTACGCGCATTCAGCTCAATACAACTACCAGTCAACCACAAGAGAACCCGTAAGATAGGTGTAGGACAATGAAGCGACAAGATGATGGCAACGATACCATCACGATAATACTTGTAGACGACATACAGGATGCGCGTGATGGTATCCAACGCCTTCTGTCCTTCGAACAAGATTTCAAGGTCGTTGGCACGGCCGCTGATGGACGCCAAGGGGTTGCTTTAGCACAGGAAGTGCAGCCCGATATCGTGATCATGGACATTAACATGCCCGATATGGACGGTCTGGAAGCTGCCAGTCGTATCACCAAAGCGCTACCATTTGTCGGGGTCATCATGATGTCCGTTCAGGATGACCCTGACTATATGCAACGTGCAATGCTCGCTGGCGCGCGATTCTTCCTTAGTAAGCCACCTAGCACAGATCAGCTATATAGCACAATCCGCAATGTGTATGAGCAATATGCCCCCATTCGTGACCGTTTCCGTCGGATGAATGACCCGTCGGCGATGCTGATGGACCCATCTGACGAGAAGCGCCCGGATGATGGTACCCGTGCTGGCCATGTCATCGTGGTATACAGCCCTGCTGGTGGTACGGGTTGTACCACCATCGCGACAAACCTGGCATCGGGCCTTATGAAGGAAGACGTTAAAACCTTAGTTGTTGATGCTGATCTCGAATTTGGGGATATTGGCACATTCCTGGACCTCAGATCACAATCAACAATTGCGGAATTGGCTGACAAGACAGACGATCTTGATGCTGAGTACTTCGACAGTGTTGTGGCTACACACAACAGTGGCATTCGCGTTCTGTTAAGCCCACCCTTGCCCAATGTTGGTGCTGACATACGTGAGCTGAATCCAGATGCGGTCACGGCAATTATTGAACAAATCCGCTACTACTATGACTTTGTCGTGGTGGACACAAGCCACAACATCGATGCAGTTGTTGCCGGATTACTAGAAATGGCCAGCAAGATTCTGATTGTGGTAACGCCAACTCTACCAGCCATTAAGAACGTTAAGCTGGTGCTCGACCTGCTGGAAAAGAGCCAGGTTGACAGAGAGAAAGTCGCCCTGGTGGTGAACAAGGCTATCGAGAATCCATCGCGGCAGCAACGGGCGCACCCGACTCCAGATCGTATTTCCAACTATCTGAAGATGGAAGTCACAGCGGCTATTCCGCTTACTGAAGAGTATTTCATCCTGAATGCAATCAACAAGGGCGTTCCGGTTATCGCTATGCGCGATCCCAACAAGCCTATCGTCAAACGGCTGCTGGAGTTGTCGGATACGCTCTATGGCAGTATGATGGGTACACTTGTTGAGAAAGAAGACACTTCAAAATCGAAAGAACGGCGCGGGCTGTTTTCGTTTGGTAAGAGCTAGGAACTACCCTATTGTGGTCCCTGGGCCGACCGAATATTCAGACTTAAATCCGCCGACCATACGCCAGCAGTTTAATGGAGTCAGGTGATGTCATTATTACGACGCATTGAAAAAGGTGGTTCAAAAGGCGATGGCGAGCAGTCACAGGGTGGCGGTAATACTAATCGCACACCCACGAATCGCAAGCCAACGCCGGGCGGGCAAGAAGGCTACGCTGATCTTAAGACCCGTATCCAGAATAAATTGCTTTCCGAGCTAGATCCTTCCCTGGATATTTCTCGCAAAGACGAAATTCGGCGCCAGATTCAGGAATTATTCAATAATATTCTGGCAGAAGAAAATATCGTCATTGCAAAATCTGAGCGCGAACGGCTTTTTAAGACTATCATCGCCGATATTCTCGGATTTGGTCCACTAGAAGCATTGCTTTCAGATGATACTGTTACAGAAATCATGGTCAATGGACCAAAGAACGTGTTCGTTGAACGCAAGGGCCGCGTGACACTTGCAGGTGTCAGCTTCGACGATGATGACCACGTTATGCGCGTGATTGATCGTATCGTTGCTCCGCTGGGTCGTCGTGTTGATGAAAGCCAGCCGCTGGTGGATGCTCGTCTCCCAGATGGTTCTCGTGTGAATGTGGTTATTCGTCCGATTGCTCTGTGCGGCCCAACGATTACAATTCGTAAATTCTCCAAAACACCCTACACTGTTCAGGACCTCATTAACTTCGGGTCGATGACGGCAGAAATCGCGCATTTTTTGCGTGCATGCGTTATCAGTAGCCTAAATATGGTCGTCTCCGGTGGTACGGGTTCTGGCAAGACGACGCTCCTCAATGTGCTGTCAAGCTTCATCCCTAACGATGAGCGCATCATTACAGTAGAAAACGCAGCCGAATTGCAGCTTCAGCAGGAACATGTCGTTCCGCTGGAAAGCCGCCCTGCCAATATTGAAGGCAAAGGCGCGATTGAAATTCGCGATCTTGTTGTCAACTGTTTGCGTATGCGTCCTGAGCGCATTGTTGTTGGGGAATGCCGTAGCGGTGAAGCTTTGGACATGCTCCAGGCAATGAATACGGGTCACGATGGCTCCCTGACGACGCTCCATGCGAACTCCCCACGCGATAGCGTCGCACGTCTGGAAGTTATGTGCTTGATGGCTGGTATGGACCTGCCGACGCGCGCGATCCGTGAACAGATTGCCAGTGCTGTTGACTGTATTGTGCAACAGTCGCGTTTACGTGACGGCACCCGTAAGATTATGGAAATCTCTGAAGTGCAGGGCATGGAAGGTGAAATGATCACCATGTCTGGCATATTTGAGTTTGAACAGACCGGTTATGAAGAGGGCCGTATTGTTGGTCGCATTCGCCCAACAGGTATTCGTCCTAAATTTATTGACCGGATCGAAGATGCGGGTATCACCCTACCACCAACTGTATTTGGTGTAGGACGCCGCTAGATCACACAGCATGTGTGGCATTCGTGCCCAACAGAATAAATGTTTGAAACTGCCCGGAATCGGAGAGGCGTGACTACATGTTAGGACCTGAGCAATTACTGATTTTAGGGGTTGCCGGGGCAATCGCCATAGGCATTATCATTTTCGGCGCGATTACCAGCCGACGTGAAGATCTGGTTGAAGCCCGCCTAGGGCAAATCGATTCAGAATTGAATGATTTCCCTGAATATGAAAATGGCGAGGGAGAAGGTGCCGATTCCGGCATCGACGAAGGTCGAAAGCTCCTTGAGCCTATAAATGACTACTTGTCTGAACGAAAGTTCGGCAAAAATGCACGACGGCGGCTTGCCCGTGCAGATATTAAGCTGACGGTTGCTGAATATGCTGTCGCACAGGTCGCTTCAGTCGCCGCCGGGTTTGCGATCTTTTATCTGATCCTGTTCCCTGGCACCGTTGCGATGGCACTTGTGGGTGCTGCTGTCGGATTTTTCTTCCCGCGCATCTATGTTGGTCGTGCAATCAATAAACGCCTGATTGCCTTTGAAACACAACTACCTGATACGCTTGGTCTATGGGTCAATGCCCTGCGGTCTGGTTATAGTGTTTTGCAATCAATGGAAGCGATTGCACAGGATGCCCCAGAACCTACGCAGAGCGAATTCCAGCGCGTTGTACAGGAAGTACAGATCGGCATTGATATGCCGGATGCACTCGATCACATGCTGGAACGACTTGACAGCCCCGACCTTGACCTCGTCGTTACTGCCGTGAATATCCAGCGCGAAGTCGGTGGTAACCTGGCAGAAATTCTCGAAGTCATCTCTGGCACCATTCGTGAGCGCATCAAGCTTAAAGGTGAAATCCGCGTTCTGACGTCACAGGGTCGTATCACGGGTTACGTGATCAGTGGTTTGCCAATTGCTGTTGCTCTGCTGCTCATGGGCGTCAACCAAGAGTACATGGGCCGTATGTTCACAAATCGTGAATGCGGTTGGCCAATGGTTGGATTGGGCCTCGCACTGATTGGTATGGGTGGTGCCCTTATCCAGAAGATCGTAGACATTGATATTTAACGTACACATTGCGGTGTAAGCCAAGTCGTAGACAGGAAGGTCACCATGGAAGCCCTTCAACCCTATTTGCCCTTGATTATTGCGATGGCGGTTTTGTTCATCATTGGTGTCATGCTATATATCGGACTGCGCGACGATAGTGGCCGCGATCCGTTGCAGGAACGCCTGGAGCATTACGGGATCAACGATATTGAAGTTGACTCCCTAGAAGAGGTTGAACTCTCTGTCGGCTTCAAAGATCGTGTTTTTATCCCGTTTTTTAACTCCATTGCGAATGTCCTTTCAAAAGTTACTCCGCAGCGGCAGCTCGAGTCTATGCGTCGCCAGTTGGAGCAAGCTGGTCTTACAACTGACCCGACGCAGTTCTTTCTACAGCGCATCATTTTCACAATCGTGCTCGGTGTCGTTGGGCTGATCGTCGGTTTTTCGCTCTTGAGATCGGACATCACACAGGGCCTTGCATGGACACTTGGCGGTGCCGCTTTGGGTTTTTACCTACCGGTTTTGCTACTACGCAGCAAGATTGGTCGCCGCCAAGATGCGATCCAGCGGGCATTACCCGATGCCCTCGACCTGTTGGTCATCTGTGTTGAAGCGGGTCTTGGCTTTGACCAGGCGATGGGTAAAGTCTATGAAAAATGGGACAACGAACTCGCGCTCGCATTTGGCCGCGTACTGCGTGAAATCCAGCTAGGTAAGCAACGTAAGGTCGCACTCAAGGATATGTCCGACCGTATGGATATCCCCGATGTGAACTCTTTTGTTGCAGCCATTATTCAAGCTGAACAACTCGGTGTGAGTATGGGTAAGATTCTCCGCGTGCAGTCGGATCAGATGCGTGTCAAGCGGCGCCAACGCGCACAGGAGAAAGCTCATCAGGCCCCTGTAAAAATGATGTTCCCGATGGTGCTGCTCATTTTCCCATCGATGTGGGTTGTCCTGCTTGGGCCGGCCCTGTTGCAGATTATGGATGCCAATATTTCATTGTAGGACCGATACTGGGTTTATCAATGTCACCATTGCAAGAAGAGGCCCAGACATCATCTGGGCTTTTTTCGTACACTTATCTCAAGCATGCTTTTAGCTGGAAACAGATCTACCATGGATTGTTGGATCTGGTCTTTCCACCGACATGTTTACGTTGCGGACGGGTTGATACATCCTGGTGTGATGCCTGCCTTGATGAGCTTGGCCAACTGCCGATTTCTCAAATTGGCGGAGATTTGGACGCCATCACGGGTACAGTAGGCACTGGCTGGCATACGGATTTGCTGCAACATGCTGTCCAGGCGTTGAAGTATAACAATGTGCAATTATTGGCCTTACCGTTGGCCAGTCGGCTGGATCATGTCATTAGCCAGCAACCCTGGACAATTGACATGATAATACCCGTGCCATTACATAGTACGCGATTGCAAAATCGAGGGTATAATCAAGCTAAGTTAATTGCGGAGGCGCTTTCCGCACAGACTGGCATCCCAACTGTGGATGCGCTCCACCGTGAGCGTAATACCCCTTCACAGGTCGGTCTCAATCGAAATGAGCGCCTCGCCAATGTCGAAGGAGCATTTGTGGCTACAGTTCCTAGCAACACAAAGTCAGCTCTTCTTATCGATGATGTCCGCACTACTGGCGCAACCCTCGTAGCATGCGCCACTGCCCTCAAGAACGCAGGTATTCCCAGTGTTTATGCGGCGACGATCACTGTCGCTGAGTATTAATCCAATTTAGTTTCCACATTATTTCCATTGGAGGATTCAATGAACGTTACAATACGGGGTGACGGTATTCAGGTATCCGAGTCGTTGGAAGAATTTGTCCTCAACAAGGTGGATAAACTTGAGCGTTATTTGCCCAATATCACTTCGGTCCACATTGACCTGTCCCACAAGAACAATAACCGTGGGCCTGATATGGTGGTCGCGCAGATTACGGTAAAGCATCAGCGTGGCGCTATCCTACGTTCAGAAGAAAGACTTGAAAAAGAAGATCGTGACAGCATCCGCATGGCCGTAAACCATGCCGTGGATAAGATGTATCGGCGCATCCGCCGCTTTAAAGGCAAGCGGGAAAATAAGCGGCGGGAAGCCTATGTCGCGACCCTGGAAGAATTGGAAATTGCAGAAGAACTACCTGAAAGTGTAGAGCCTGAAAGCGAAAGCTCCGAGCCTGAAATCATTCGTCGCAAGAATGTTCCAGCCCGTGCGATGAATGAATCAGAAGCGATTGAACAGATGGAATTGCTCGGTCATACCTTCTTCATGTTCTTCAATATCGATGAGAACGCCGCCAATGTTGTGTACAAACGCAAAAACGGCGGTTATGGCATCCTCGCACTCGAACTGGAGTAGCTAACTGTGACAACAATGCAGGGTGGCCAAATGGCCACCCTGTTTCTTTTTCTGCTAAGTTCTACTGAATTGCCGGAGCTTGAGATATTTAACGAATTCATAGTAGGCCATCAGCAGACTTAAGCGAAGGCCGTGCCAACCTTCTTTATAGCCACCAAGCTCAACATAACGCCAGCGAAATTGACGCAACGGCTGAAGAATATAGTTCTGTGGCTTAGGGCGTATACCCTGGTCAGCTAAAATTCGCGCGTCATAGCTGGAATACTGGCGCTGCTTCTGCATAAATTGATTAAGGCTGCGGTAGTTATAGTGGATGAAGTGATTCTGGAGCCGCCCTGACGGGCCATCACAGATGACAAGTTCATGCACTTTACGTGATTCATCGTAATGAACACGGTCCACACGCAGCAATCGTGTTTGATAGTCAGGATACCAGCCTGCACCAAGCGTTAGTTTGCGGAACAAGTAATTATGACGTGGAATACCCCAGGCAACGTTCTCAGGCAACTCTATGACACGGCGCACTTCTTCTGCCAGAGCTGGCGTTACCCGCTCATCAGCATCAACAAATAGCACCCAATCATACTTGTCTTTAACGGCCTCAAGCGCTGCATTACGCTGGCTGGCATAGTCATCGAATTCATGCTGTACCACTTGTACGCCTATCGCAGTTGCGAGAGCGACCGTATCATCTGTGCTAAACGAATCGAATACCAGACGGTCATCAGCAAATTGCAGCGTCTGCAAACAGCCCTGGATGTGCTTCTCTTCGTTGTAGGTGAGGACAACGGCAATTAAGCTAGGCATATGAACCATCCACTGCCATGTGAATGACTTTCTCATATGCGGCAATGATCTCCGCCGATGTGGATGCCTCATGCTGGAGGGCCGTTAACTTGCGGCGCATCCCAAAAGCAATGATCTGCCGCGCCAACCAGTATTTCCAGCGTGGATAGTGTTTATCTGCCAAACGCAGACGACTCTGCCAGAGATTGATGATACTGCGTGGCTTGACCTGACCCGTGCTCTGACCTGCCAAATGCACCACATGAGCCTGTGGTACACAGAGTACTCGCCACCCTGCTTCCTTGATGCGCCATGCCCAGTCAATTTCTTCGCAATACATGAAGAAGTTCTCGTCAAACATGCTCGTCTCTTGAATGACTTCAGACCGGAGCATCATGGTTGCGCCAAGCGTGAAATCAACTTCAAAAGGTTGAGGCTGCTCAAAAAGTGACTGAGAGTAACGACCGTTGAAGCTTCCTAAACGCAAACGACCTGGTATCCAGAAGAGTTCAGCCCATAGCTGGCGCAGCCCTGGGAACGCGAAGGCTGATTCTTGAAATTGACCATCACCATACGTCAAGCGTGCCCCCACAAGGCCGACATCCGGCGCAGAAAACAATGCTGAATAGAGTGCTTCAGTCGCACCAAGTTGGGTGATGGTATCTGAATTAAGCAGGTAGACTGCTTTTGGCGTTTCTACACTCGCATGATCGCCATTAAAACCCAGGTAACGCATTGCCAGATTATTGGCACCACCAAAGCCCAGATTTTTCTCACTTACCTGTACGTCTACCGCAGGAAAGTGTGCTCGAATTGCCGAGACAGAATCATCTTCGGATGCGTTATCTACAACAACGATATGATAAGCAAGCTGTGCTGTCTTTAGATCAGCTATGAGTGACGCAATCGTTTGTAACGTCAGGTCACGGGTATTCCAGGAAACGATGATGATTGCCAGGTCCAGCATCAACGATCCACTTGCACGAACTCAAATTCTGAGTCATCAACAAAATCATGCAGGTCGCTAATGAGGTCAGAATCAACTGTCTGAATGCTATAATCGCCAAAAATATCAGAAAAAAGCGCGTCGTTTTCACTGGATTGAGCAGCATCAAGTAAGACCTGGCTGATGGCTTCGGCATGATCCTGCGGCAAGCCTGGAGGAACAACCAGTACACTATAGGGCAATATTGGGCTGGTCTTTGCCACCACAAAACCATCTTCTTCTTCCAGGGAATCTATGACGGAACCTGGTACTGCTCCCAGATCGCACTCATCGGCAATCACGCCATCGGCAATGGCCTGATAGTCTTCTACATCTTCGATAGTGCCAATTTCGGCGATGTCGAAATCCACCTGAGCAAACCATAGCTGCGGAATCAACCAACTGTAAACATCCTGATAGCCGATGCGACAAAATGTACGGCCCTCTGCGGCGTTGACCTGCTGTGTCCCTAACTCCGGGCGGATTAAGAGATCAACCCGTTCACCCAATTCCATATCGTCATCAGAGGATGTCAGCACCAACTGCGCCTGCCCGCACAAGCGACCGTATGCCGAAATGTAGCCCATGCCATCCAGCCATGCGACGACGGCGTTTTCAGCAGTTGTATTAGCGCACAGCAGGCCCATAACTTCCGCTTCTGTTTCAGAGATTATCAGTTGCACAGCTACGCCCGAAGAAGCAAAAAGCGATTCAAATTCGGAGACCTGCTCCGAGCTAAGTTCTTCAGCCGGAATAAGTGCCATCCGCACAGGATTCCCAGCGGAGCCAGCCGGAACTGGTGTGCTGATCCAGGGCAAGGGGGTCGAAAACGGTGTCTGGGTTGGACGCGGTGTCGACCGAGGACCAGAAGGCCCACAGGCTGATACTGCCAGAATCACAAGAAGTGTCGCCAGAATGATTTGCCAGCGTTTAGACATCGCGTTTCACCTTATGCATAATCGCCAGAGGGCTGGCATAAATACATGCATCCGTAGCATAGCATACGACACGGTTTATTATCCTGAAGATTACACTTATTCGCCCGATGTGGATTCAATCTCGACCAATTCGACGCTGCGCGGCCCTACCCGGCTGTTACGTTCTGACAAAGCGACATCCTCATGGATGAGACCCGCATAACATGTTTGAGGATTGCGAGTGGCGTCAATCTCCGTGAAGCGAATCGCACCCCACACAACCGACCGCGTATTGGGTGGCAGATAATAGTACACCTCATCCTCACTAACCACTTCCGTAATCAGCACATCCTCAGTGCCAATCGCCCATCGATATGGATAACTGGACTTGGACGCATCACATTCAATGCCGATACGCCAGGCACCTGGAGAGTCATTCTGCCCCATCGCAGCAGGACGCTGATCCTGCTGATAGACCGTCCCTGGCGGGGGCCAAGTCGTGCGAATCGGCACATCAGAGTAGTTTTCGACTGTCAGCATAAAGACAAGCATGTCGCCGACATTCATGGTGATGTCAGTGGCAGCAAAGGCCGCTGGATCGTCGGGCATTTCTACGAGATCACCCATGTGCTCTGCATCACTGAAGAAGCGTTCATCATAGGGCATGGTAACGAAAACGACATCAACACCCACAGCCTGCGCAACAATTTCAGCAAAGGGTTTACCACCGTCTTGAATAGTCAGTTCACTGGTTGCTGATACCCGTTGGCCTTCGTCATCCGTTGCAGTCGCACGAATGATATAGGTACCATCTGGTGGCGGCTCGGCATTGAGGTCAATGCCTCCTTCATAGTCAAAGGGATGCCGCTGTTCATCACCGCTTGTGTTACCTTCTTTACGGGACGAGATTGGTATTTCCTGGCCATCTTCACCAATGAGAACCACACTCACCTCAGCATCGGCCTTTGCTACGTAAACATTGATTTCAACACGGTCGGTACGACCATCCTGATTAGGTGTGAATACAGGGTTGCTGACAGTAAAGGTCACGATGTCTGGCAGCGGCACATCTGCATCCCGTACTGCGAGTGACCCATCGAATGTAACGATCTCGCCGTCAGATGCCTCCGCGACCAGTTCCCAGGTGTAATCACCATCCGGGAGCAGACGACGCTCGACAGTACCGCCAAGGACTTCATCCGGCAAAACGAAGCCATCGACTACACCACCGAATTGCACTGTGTAGCTTTGCGGAATGCGTTCCTGGGAGTCCCTGAATGTATATGTTGTGCCGTCGGCATCCTGCAAAAGAATGCTGACCGTCGCATTACGGGTAAGGTCATAAGTGAAATTCGCCACATCATTTTCGCCATCAGCGTTAGGCGTGATCTCATCGCGATCAAATCCGGCGGCTGTCACCAGCGGCTGATCTGGCTGGATTAGAGACACGCCAACAATGCCAACGAGAACGACACCGATAACTGCGGCGATGATCGTCCAGAATATGGGTATACGCATGAATTTTCCAATCTCGAATGGGCCACTCATTCAAATAGTGGTCTAGTCATTCATTCGATGCGCGACGACTATACAGAAGCGCCGAAAAGCCAGCAAGACCAAGTTAACAATCACCCTGCACGTTTACCCTACGCAAGAAATCCATATGAGGAAGGGGCTAACGGTTTACATCAAGAGCATGGCTCAGGTAAACTGCTTTATTACACCGTCACGACACCACATTATTCCTGATCCCAACCCATTTTCTGAGGACCCATTGGTGAGTTCAACCATTATACAGTTTGACCAGATTCCTGACGCGACACCCGATGACAATGGCTTCATCGAATTGCCAGTCGTGGTGCTATCGTCGCAGGTCGTCTTCCCAAATACACTCATACCGCTTACACCGCAGGGAGAACGCGGACAAGCGGCGATTCAGTATTCACTGGATAACAACACCACACTTATCAGCGTGCTTGCGCGGCGTCATGATAGCGACGCAGACCTCATTCATCAGTTCCATGATATTGGTACTGAAATTGCTGTTCAGCCGATGCCACTACGCCAACTGAGAGCTTTGATCCCGAATACACTTGCACAGGGGCGTCAGCGTGTCCGGATTTTAGAGATGGTCCAGACGGAGCCATATCTGGTTGCACGGGCGCAGATTGTGGCTGATGCCTGCACCGTCGATGAAGAGGAACTTTCCAATATTGTTGACACCGCTCTAGAGATGTTCGACCAGCTCGCATCGCTGAATATGTTCATTTCGGATGAAGTTGGCGACCTGATCGAACAGATTGACGATCCGTCTGAGCTGTGTGATCTCGTCGGCTCGACCCTGGATATCACTGTAGATGAGCGTCAGGAATTACTTGAGCTGGATAATTTAGCAGCCCGCTACGAACGCCTCATCCAGCTACTGGCCAATCAGATTAGCGTCCAGGAAGTGCGCGAAGAGGTGAATAGTGCTGTACACGGCGAGATGGCGCGTATTCAGCGGGAAGCCTATCTGCGTGAACAGATGCGTGTTATTCAGAGCGAATTGGGCGATGAAGAATACGCACAGGCAGATATCGAGCAGTTACATCACAGCGTACTGGCCGCCAATATGCCACAGGAAGTTCAGGATAAGGCACTCACCGAACTCAAGCGACTTGCGACGATGCCCTCCATTGCGCCAGAAGCCAGCGTGATTCGCAGCTATGTCGAATGGCTGGCAGACCTGCCCTGGCAATCTAACACGCGCGATAACCTCAATTTGAACCATGCGGAAAAAGTATTGGAAGAAGCACACTTTGGCCTCGATAAGGTCAAGGACCGCATCGTCGAGCACATTGCTGTACGCAAGATGGCCAAAGAAAAAATGAACACGCCCATTTTGTGCTTTGTTGGGCCGCCAGGTGTTGGCAAGACATCGCTGGGGCGCAGCATTGCCAAAGCGCTTGGCCGTGAGTTTGTGCGTATTTCACTGGGTGGAGTGCGCGATGAGGCTGAAATTCGTGGGCATCGGCGCACGTATATTGGCGCATTGCCAGGGCGCATCATCCAGACGATGAAACGCGCCGGAACCAATAATCCGGTCTTTATGCTGGATGAAATCGACAAACTGAGTACTGACTACCGAGGTGATCCGGCATCTGCCCTGTTGGAAGTACTCGACCCAGAGCAGAATAATGAATTCAGCGATCACTATCTTGAAGTTCCATATGATCTGTCCAAGGTGTTCTTCATCACGACGGCAAACGATCTGTATCCCCTGCCGGAAGCACTTGAAGACCGCATGGAAGTGATTGAGTTCCGGGCATATACCGAAGAAGAGAAATTGGAAATCGCCAAGCGGTTCCTGATACCAAAGCAATTGGTCGCCAACGGCATCACGAAATATGGTATTCAGTTCCAGAACGATGCTTTGATGACGATTATCCATCACTATACGCTGGAAGCCGGTGTGCGCAATCTCGAACGCGAGATTGGCAATGTCTGCCGCAAGATCACGCGGCTGGTCGCGACTAAGCGCAAGTATCCCAAGCGGATTACTGCTCAACTCGTTGAGAAATACCTGGGTCCGCCGCCGATTCTTGATGCCCGCATCAATAAAGAAGATCTGATTGGACTCTCAACCGGACTGGTATGGACAAGTCACGGCGGGGATTTCCAATTGATAGAAGTATCTTTACTGCCGGGCAAAGGCTCATTGACGCTCACGGGCCAGCTAGGTGATGTGCTACAGGAATCTGCGCAAACGGCCCTGAGTTACATGCGGTCACGTGCCAGCGAATGGGACGTTCCACATGATGACTTCGACAATTACGATATTCACATCCACATGCCAGAGGGTGCTGTTCCAAAAGATGGTCCAAGCGCAGGCATCACATTGGCCGTTGCAATCATTTCCGCATTTACAGAGCGCAAAGTGCGCCATGATTTCTGTATGACAGGAGAAATCACGCTGCGTGGGCATGTCCTGCCTGTGGGGGGCATCAAGGAAAAAGTACTTGCCGCACGCCGGAATCGCATTCCGAATGTGATTCTCCCAGCCGACAATAAGAAGGACCTGCCAGATATCCCGAAGCAAGCACTCAAGGATTTGAATATACATTTTGTTGAGCATATGCAGGATGTTCTGGATCTTGTGCTTCTGGATGCGCCGGAACAACGTCAGCGCGACATTGAAAATCAGAATTCTGGTAGTGGAAACGACGAAGATCAGAATAATGAGTAAATAGGGAATCCGAAGGGACTTAGTCCTTTAATCTATCGGTGAGCTAGCAACATGGTTAGTGGGAACGAAATACAAAGCCTCTATGAACAAGGTCGATCTGAGCGATTTGACTGGTTGCCTGAAAAAGCGACAGAAGCCATCATCGCTGAGCGAATGGTGGCAATGGCTAATACGGCTGGCGGTCAAATCATGTTGGGCGTGTCAGAAGATGGCACCCTCAATGGGATTGACACAGTTGATGACGCCGTTGATCGGCTCATCCAGGCTGCATTGGATATTACACCGCCGCTGATTATTCCCGTTCCCCAATCTGCGACACTCAAAGAAAAACAGGTTGTCGTCGCACTGATTCCGGCAGGCATGCCAAGCGTTTATGCTTATGAAGGCCGCTACCTCAAACGCGAGCAGACAAATAACCTGCCGCTCTCTCCCCAGGAATTGCGTCGGCTGATGCTGGAGCGCGGGGAGTTAAGCTATGAAACGCAAGTTCATCCGACGGCGACCCTGGATGATCTGGATTGGGACAAAATCCGAGATTACGTCAAAAACTTGCGCGGCACTGGTAACAGTGACGAAAAAACAATTATGATCCAGCGCGGCTGCCTGACCCAGTCTGGTGGCGAACACCGCCCCACCAACGCGGGAATCCTTCTCTTTGGGAAAGCACCCCAGCATTTTATACGCTGCGCTGAGATTGCTGCGGTGCGCTTTGCCGGAGATACCATGACTGACAAGCACAATCGTCAGGACATCGGCGGAACGCTCATTGACCAGATCAAACGCGCTGAGACCTTCCTGATTGATCACCTGCGCAAGGATGTGACGCTTTCCGATACGATGGCGCGTTCAGAAACTTATGAATATCCCCTGGAAGCCGCACGTGAGTTGGTTGTTAATGCCGTTGCTCATCGCGACTACAGCATTGCCGGCGACACAATCCGGCTGTTTATTTATGGCAATCGCATGGAAGTGCACAGTCCCGGCAGATTACCCGGACCGATGACGCTGGCTAATCTCAAGGATGAGCGGTTTTCTCGCAATCCGATTATTGTGCAAGTGCTGGCTGATATGCACTTCATCGAGCGCCTTGGCTATGGTGTTGACCGCGTAATTGAACTGATGAAACAGCAAAATCTTTCCGAACCCATGTTTAATGAGCGCAACGGGGGTTTCACTGTCACGCTGCAAAATCGCGTCGAAGCTGAAGGTGACGCTGAATCTGAAGACCCGGCGCCTACCAAGTCTGATGACGTGGTTTTCGACGGCACATATCGTGGTCATGCGATCAATCCACGTCAGGAATCGACGCTGAAGTATCTACACAAAACCAGCAACACGCGCATCACCAACAGCGATTTGCAGCAACTCTTCCCAGATGTGCATCCTGAGACCATCCGCCGTGATCTGGTTGATCTCGTCAATAAAGATATTCTGGTGAAGATGGGCCAAAAGCGCGGTTCCTACTATGTGTTGCGACGTGAAGATGATGCTTCTCAAACAGAGGCTGATTCCTGAAAAACGACTGATCGTAGCCTAAACACCTAGTTACAGCGTTGGGGTTCGGTCAGCGACATGGTACCCTATACGCCACATGGCGATCAGAAATCGCACAATAAGTGGATTAACCTAGACTAGAAATAACTATGATAAGACCTTTGCGCTTTGCATTTATCATCTTGCTGGTGGTGTTGACTGCGTGCGACGCTTTTTCTGCGCCACCGACAGCGACTAATACAGCGACGGCAACCCTGACAGCGACCCTGGAACCTTCGGAAACGCCTACGTCGACAGCAACAGCGACCGAAGCACCTACCCTTACGCCAAGCGAAACCCCGACGGAAACACTTACACCGTCTGTTACACCTATCCCAAGTGAAACACCGACAGCGACGATTACGCCACTACCTGAAATCCAGTTCCGGCTAGATGAATGGGGCGAAACGACCCTACCGCAAAGTATCGCAGATGGCATTGACTCGCCGCTGATTCTGTTTACCAATAGTAACGATCAGCAGAGCATTACGAACATTGCAACGGCCGAAGTCGAGAATACGACGATGATCCTGTATGCAGTGGCACCCGGTGCACCCAATAGTCGGGTTGAACTGCTTGAACTGGATGTCAACACAGGCAATCAGATTTATCCGGCCCCTGATGGCCGGACAATTGCTTACTTCCAGCCGCTTGGTGCCGCACCTGGTTTATACATTCTGGATACGACCTCAACCACAGCTTTCACAGGGCGCCTGGTTCCCATCCGGTCGATGGTGCAGCGTGGCTTTGTCAGTACACCCGCGTGGTCGCCGGATGGCGAAACAATGGCAATCGCATTACAAACTGGCTATGCGCTTGACGTTTATCTTTATGCTCGTGACGGCAGTTCCCGTATCAATGTCACACAATCCGGTGCGTACGATTGGTGGCCTGCCTGGTCACCTGATGGCCGCTATCTGGCCTTTGTCTCAGATCGAGACACCTGCCCATCCTGGGTACCAGCAACTGAAGGTGGTTGTGACGCCCTGACAACGCCGCCGCCAACAGGTGGTATGGTCTATATCTACGATACTGAGGCAGAAACCATCGAGCGGCTAGCCGATATCACTGTAACCGAACCACCCAGATGGATCAATCGACGGCAATTGGTGCTGGCTGGCGGCAATCAGCTTGATTTATTGAATCCGCACCGCAATCTGTGGATAGCCAATGTCCAGGTTGATAACGTTCAGCGCGTTGCCCTACCGGGTGATGAAGATACGCTCTATCTCAATGATACCTGGTCTCCTGATGGTAGTGCTGTCCTGCTACAAAAGGTGACAGGAAGTGACATTGAAGTGGTCATGATGACGGCAGGTGGCCAACTTATCCGCTCACGTCAGGGTGATTTTGAGTTCCCACGCTTTGGTATGCTGGCAGACTGGTCCGTTACCGGGGACCGCATCGCGATAGGTGGGATTCGCGGTCAATGCCCATATGGTGTGCGCGTGGCCGATGCCAGCTTCGATTTTGTAGCAAGTGGCAGTCCGCCACCCACAATGTGCGATCCACTCTATTCACCTGACGGGCAGTTCCTGGCATTCACGGGCGTAAATCCCAATGTCGATGGACGGGTTGACGTTTACAGCGCCACACCAAATGGGTTCGGTCAGGTCAACCTGAGCGTGGACCTGCGTGGCTCAATGACGCTTATTGGCTGGTTAGGCCCACAATCGTAGCCTAAGCTAAGTCGCGTGTTATAGTAGTCAGCACTTATTAGCCAAGAAAGTGCCGCATACTGGATGTGGCACCATATTGAGGGGGAGAAGATGGGCCAATTCGAGGGCAAAATTGCGATAGTAACGGGCGGCAGCCGAGGCATTGGCCGCGCTATCGCTCTGGAACTCGGCAAGCATGGCGCAACAGTTGTCGTTAACTATAACCAGAGCGCTGATGCGGCAGAAGCTGTCATTGCTGAAATCAAGGCCGCTGGTGGTGATGGTATGCCATTCCAGTGTGATGTCAGCGATGCCGACCAGGTCATCGAGATGTTCAAGCAAGTCACTAAGACATATGGCCAGCTCGATATTTTGGTAAACAATGCCGGTGTCACCCGTGATAACGTCATCATGATGCTAAAGCCGGATGATTTTGATAAAGTCATTGATACAAATCTGAGGAGTGCATGGTTGTGTAGTAAGGCAGCCAGCCGTACGATGATGAAACAGCGCAGCGGTCGGATCATCAACATCAGCAGTGTGGTAGGCATTGCTGGTAACGGTGGCCAAACCAATTATGCGGCTAGCAAAGCCGGTCTTATCGGCCTGACGAAGGCACTGGCCAAGGAAATCGCCCCGCGCGGCGTTACCGTCAACGCGGTCGCTCCTGGTTTTATCGGCACTGATATGACCTCTGAACTTTCGGACGAGATCAAAGAAACGGCCATTAGTCATATTCCGCTTGGGAGGATGGGCCTGCCGGAGGATGTCGCTAAAGCAGTTGCCTTCCTGGCCAGTGATGATGCAGCGTATATCACAGGTCAGGTCCTGGTTGTCGATGGCGGTATGGTCATGTAGCTGAGGAGCACAGATAATGGCAAGCATTTTCACCAAAATTATCAATCGTGAGATTCCGAGCGATATTGTCTATGAAGATGATCTTGTAATTGCCTTCAGAGACATCAGTCCACAGGCTCCGGTGCATGTACTGATAGTACCCAAAAAAGAAATCGCTACCGTCAACGATGTGACTGAAGAAGACGAAGTTGCGCTCGGCAGGCTCTTTACAGCGGCAGCGAAGATCGCTGAGGAAAATGGTATCGCAGCCAGTGGCTATCGGCTGATGGTCAACTGCAATAAGGATGGCGGCCAGGAAGTTTTCCACATTCATATGCACTTGCTTGGGGGTCGCAATCTGGGGCCAATGCTTACGAAACATGACTAGGTACTAAAAAGGGCGCACACAGCGCCCTTTTTCTTTCCATCATACTTATTGATTAGCCTGAACTCTCCGTTGCTTCGGCTGTTGGTTGGGCTTCTTCGGCGGTGGGTTCAGCATCCTCGGCTGTCGGCTCTGCATCTTCAGCCGTTGGCTCTGCTTCCTCGGCTGTCGGTTCTACTTCTACCGGTGTCGCATCACCATCTTCCGCGGTAGGTTCTGTGTCAGGCTCAGTTCCCTGGTCAGCGAAAGGCGCGTAGGCCGTATCAATCGCATCCAGAATGCCTGCTGCCGTAATGTCCTCCACAAGCGCACCATTGACCTTGAAGGTCGGTGTTGACTGAATGCCATCCTGGGCAGCATCGCTATTGGCTGTATCAAGCAGGAATTGGGTTTCACCACCGGATACACAACTATTGAAAGCATCCGTATTCGCACCTAAAGCCTCAGCACCGGCTGTCAGACGGTTCTGGGTGAATGGTGAGTTGCCAAATGTTTCACCCCAGTTAAAGAGCGTATCGTGATATTCCCAGAATAAGCCCTGTTCCTGCATGCACATAGCAGCGCGGTTGGCACCCTCTACATTACGACCCGCAACGGGCAGCGGAATGTAGGTAAAGGATACCTTCCCCTCGCGGACACGATCCAGGATACCAGGGAAGGCTGTATCATGAACTTCCGCACAGTGCGGGCAAGAGAAGCTAGAATATTCAATAATGCTCACAGGCGCATCTGGATCACCAAGCATGGGGTAACCCTCTTCTGAAGTGCCCTGCTGAACATCTTCATACCGCTCCGCCACACCTTCAGGAATTGGGGCTTCGGTGGGCGTGTTTGAAACAATCAACAGCATCAATACAATGACAGCAACAAGCGCCACACCTATGGCGATGTTCCGCTGCTGATTGCGACGACGCTGTTTTTCGCGCGCTTGACGCACACGTTGAGTTCTATTCTTGGCCATATCGGGTTACTCCGTCCAAGCAACAACTGGTCAACTAAAGCAAGAGTTTACCTGTCTACAAGTCTTCAAACAACGGTCTTGACGAGCAGATGGCGCCAAGACTTGACTAATATCTCGCAAAACAGCGTATGAACCGCATCAAGTTTACGACTTTTTGCCGCAATCAGGATGGGTTCACTGTAAAGCTCCGGCATATTGTCGATAGACAACGGGGTTAATAAACCACGCTCAATGGGCTGCTTGATATAACTCTGGGGTAAAAACGTGACGCCTTCGCCAGTCATGACCAACTCCCTCGCCATCACCATTGGCAGCGCTATAACCGCCCCACCACTCCCCATACGGGCATGCTCAACCAGATCATCCATAAAGGCTGTCATGTGGGGGAACATCGAAACACGATAGATCGTGTACGTGTAAATTTCCTCGATGGCGACAGAGCGTCCCAAAGCTGCCAAAGGATGTTTTGCCCCCACAACAGGTAAAATCGGATCACGAAATGTGGCCAGATGATGGAAACGTTTATCGAACACGGGACCGTTCACGAAACCGAGAGTCAGTGTATGATCCAGAAGAAGATCATAAATCGCGGTTTTGTTGCGCTCACGGATTAGTACGTCAATCGTCGGATGAGCCGAACGAAAAGCTGCCAGGGTCTCCATCAAGAAACTAAGCAGCAAGGGCGTTGGCGCGGCCATACGTATTTCTCCTAGCCGATTGCTGTGAAAGTTCCTGACCATATTGAGGCTTTCAGTCATCACCGCCAGCATGCGCTGGGCATAAGGCAGGAATCGCTCGCCGAGAGGTGACAATACCAACTGCCGCCCTGATCGATCAAAGAGTGATCCGTTTAGCTCAGATTCCAATGTGCTGACGCGGGTGCTAACGGCAGGTTGCGTCAATCCAAGTGCATCGGCGGCGCGTGTAAAGCTACCCTCGCGTGCGACCCGTTCAAAGGCTTCTAACTGGCTCAGTTCCATTCAAATGTCCATAAAATATATTTATAATCAATCTAAGTATAATCACTGGAATTTATATATACAATTGTCGTATTCTTAGACTATCCGATAAGAAAGGACATCACTTATGACTGACAAGAAAGCATTATCAAAGAGTCGTTTTAGCCAATTTGCAGAAGGTTATGTAACCAGCAAGACCCACTCCAAAGGCAGTGATCTGGAAAAACTTGTTGAAATCGCTGATCCGCAGCCCGAATGGAAGGTTCTGGACATCGCTACGGGCGGCGGACACACCGCGCGTACATTTGCAGCCCATGTTCAGGAAGTTGTGGCGAGCGATATCTCTCCAGATATGCTGGCTGCCGCGCGGGCCAGCATGGAAAAGCAAGGCGTCAAAAATGTCACATTCAAAGAAGCCGATGCCGAAAATCTGCCGTTTGAGGACAATACATTTGACCTGGTGACTTGCCGCATTGCTCCCCATCACTTCCCAAATGTGCAGAAATTTGTCAGCGAGGCCGCACGAGTCGTCAAACCAGGCCATGTTTTCCTGATGCAGGATCAACTGGTGCCAGATGCAGACCATGATGCGCGCTATATCGACCAGTTTGAAACGCTGCGTGATCCAAGCCATGACCGCGTCTATAACCGCAGTGAGTGGCAAATCATGTTTGAGAACGCAGGTTTGACCGTCTTCAATCTTGAAGCCATTGCGAAGCGGAAGTCGTTCCATGAGTGGGTACAGACACAGGATTGCTCTGAAGAAGTCGTTAATGAACTGGTGCGAATGATCCATGACGCCCCAGAAGGCGTTGCAGAATGGTTCGAGCCACTCAATTTTGACCAGCCAGATGCATCGTTCCAGCATCGCTATATCATCATTGCAGGCCGTAAAGGCTAGTTGGTGCAAATGGTTCGCAATAATACCTCACATAATGAGGCGACTTTCGGTACAATCAGGTGCCAAGACAGCATATCTTGATACCCAATCTATTCATCAGCCAATGGCAAAGCAACTTCTGTAGGCCATTTTCGCATGTATCTGGATCAAAAAGGACTGATTATGAGTAATGACCCCTTTGGTGCACGCAGCACATTTGACACCGGAAACGGTTCTGCTGCCATGTATCGGCTTGATGCCCTGAGCAAGCAAGGCATCGGCAATATCGAAAAGCTGCCTTTCAGCATCAAAATTCTGTTGGAAAATGCCCTGCGCAATCTGGACGGCATCCAGGTTACGGAAGATGATGTTCGCAACATCGCCAATTGGAGCAAAGAAAACTACGAGGCCGTCGAGATTCCGTTCAAGCCGGCCCGCGTGGTCATGCAGGACTTCACAGGTGTGCCAGCAGTGGTAGACCTGGCCGCATTACGCAGCGCGATGCTGCGCATGGGTGGCGACCCCGCAAAGGTCAATCCGATTATTCCAGTCGATATGGTCATCGACCACTCTGTTCAGGTTGATGTCTTTGGCCGTGACGATGCGATCCTGCTCAACAGCCAGTTTGAGTTTGAGCGCAATGAAGAGCGCTATCAGTTCCTGCATTGGGGCCAGAAAGCGTTTGATAATTTTAAGGTCGTGCCGCCCGCGACAGGCATTGTCCATCAGGTTAATCTGGAATTCCTGGCAAAAGGCGTGCAGCTTTTTGACGATCCAAATGGTGAGGGCAAAGTCGCGCTGCCTGATACACTCGTTGGCACCGACAGCCACACCACTATGATTAATGGTCTGGGTGTGCTCGGCTGGGGCGTGGGTGGTATCGAAGCTGAAGCCGCAATGCTCGGCCAGCCGATTTACATGCTGATGCCGGAAGTTATCGGCTTTAAGATGGTTGGCAGCCTGCCAGAAGGCGCTACTGCAACCGACCTCGTGCTCACTGTCACACAGATGCTGCGCAAGAAGGGTGTAGTCGGCAAATTCGTAGAATTCTTCGGCACTGGCTTAAGCAACATGACGCTGCCTGACCGGGCTACGTTGGCCAATATGGCCCCAGAATATGGCGCGACGATGGGCTTCTTCCCGGTTGATGAGGAAACACTCAACTACATGCGTCGTACGGGCCGTGACGAAGCACTCATCGAGCTTGTTCGCCGCTATTACACGGAACAGGGTCTGTTCCGTACCAATGCAACACCTGATCCAGAATACATCGACACGCTGGAACTCGACCTGAGCACTGTTGAACCGAGCATGGCGGGTCCACTGCGTCCACAAGACCGCATCTTGCTGCGCGACATGAAGGATACTTTCCACAAGACGCTGCGGGCACCTGTTGGTCCACAGGGCCTGGAAATTC
This sequence comes from Anaerolineaceae bacterium, assembly GCA_020634165.1. GTDB lineage: Bacteria > Chloroflexota > Anaerolineae > Aggregatilineales > Phototrophicaceae > Phototrophicus. The sequence goes on from JACKCF010000009.1 coordinate 23,555, forward strand.
CAGATGATCAGCTCGACAACAAGGCTGTCTATAAAGACAATGGCAGCAGTGCGGAAATGACACATGGCGCAGTTATCATTGCTGCCATCACAAGCTGCACGAACACCAGTAATCCCTCGGTAATGGTTGCTGCTGGTCTGCTAGCGAAAAATGCCGTCGAAAAAGGTCTGACACGTAAGCCCTATGTCAAGACGAGCCTGGCCCCTGGGTCAAAGGTGGTGACTGAGTATTACAACAAAGCTGGCCTGACATCCTATCTCGAAGAGCTTGGCTTCTATACTGTTGGCTATGGCTGCACGACCTGTATCGGCAACAGCGGTCCAGTCCCAGAGCCTGTGCGCGAAGCCGTCCACAGCGCTGATCTGGTCGCAACCAGCGTCCTGAGTGGCAATCGCAACTTCGGTGGCCGCATCAGCCCAGATGTCCGCGCAAACTATCTGGCATCACCGCCGCTAGTCGTCGCCTATGCCCTGGCTGGTACCGTCGACATTGATCTGAATACCGAACCTCTCGGCATCGGCAAAGATGGCGAACCCGTTTACCTGCGGGATATCTGGCCAAGCCAGCAAGAAGTCATGGACGTCGTTTCAAGCTCACTGACAGCGGATATGTTCCTTGAGCAGTATGGCAACGTATATGACGGCAACGAAGCCTGGAACGCCATTAAGAGCACCAACGAAGCTGTCTACGAGTGGGATTCCACGAGCACCTATGTGCAGGAACCGCCCTTCTTCGTAGATATGCCATTAGAGCCAGAAGCAATGCAACCAATCAAAGATGCGCGCGTGCTGGTCCTTGGTGGCGACAGCATCACAACCGATCATATTTCACCTGCCGGGCCCATCGCAGCAAACAGCCCCGCCGGGGACTATCTAACTGACAAGGGCATTGAGCGTCGTCTGTTCAATAGCTATGGTGCGCGACGTGGTAATGACCAAGTGATGACGCGCGGCACGTTTGCCAATGTTCGTCTGCGTAATCTACTCGTGCCTGGTAGCGAGGGCGGCATTACGTACTATCTGCCGGAAATGGCCGAGATGACCATTTACGATGCTTCCATGAAATATCAGGCGGACGGTACCGATCTGATTATCATGGCAGGCAAAGACTACGGCATGGGTTCCAGCCGCGACTGGGCCGCAAAAGGCACCTTCCTACTTGGCGTCCGCGCGGTGATCGCAGAAAGCTACGAACGTATTCACCGCAGCAACCTGGTGATGATGGGCATTCTGCCACTGGTCTTTGAAGATGGCCAAAGCTGGAAGAGCCTGGGCCTGACGGGTCATGAGAAATTTGACATCGTCGTGCCAGAAGATCTTAAGCCATTGCAGGCGCTTGAGGTCAAAGCCACCAGTGAAGACGGTTCGGTCAAGACATTCAAGACTATCGTGCGTGCGGATAGCCCGGTCGAGGTCGAATACTACAAGAATGGTGGTATTCTTCAGACCGTGCTGCGCGGCTTCATCAAGCAGTAATCACTGACCGAAAGCAACCAAGTAAAAAGGCACTTCTATTTTGAAAGTGCCTTTTTTGTTCTACTCTGTTTCCTCATCATCGCCAGTGGGCTTGCCAAGGCGGTTCATGGCTTCGCGTTCACGTTCCGCCGGATCATCGACACGCGGTGATTCTATTGGTGGTGGCAGTTCCTGTTGCTCAGTTTCCGGCTCTATAACAGCAGAGGTTGGCGCGCTCGCTATTTCGTTGGTCGAACTTTGCTCTGGCTCTGGAAGAACCTCGCCACGCTGTTGCGCTTCATAAAGTTCACGAGCGCGGCGCTTGGCTTCACGCTCAGCCCGTAAGCGAGCATCAGCGGCTTCGCGTTCAGAAATCATCTGCGCCTTCTGGTCCGCTTTCTCCTGGAGCATTTCGGACTCATAAACTTCGCGATCAGCCTTCATTCTGGCTTTAAAAGCTTCTTGTTTCTGGCGACGCTCCTCGTCCAACCTGCGACGATCTTCGAGCATCTGCTGCTTACGGGCCTGCTGCGCCTCGCATCGCTGTTCTGCCTCAGTTTTCCATACAGGCTTATCGGATGTGGTCTCCGATGTAGGCATGTTATCAGCAGCATCACCGTGAAGAATTTCTTCCTTGGCAATGGCTGCTTCTAACTTGAAGCCTGTCTCGCCTGCGACTTCGTCGATTTTTTCAAACTCATCGAGAATTGTGCCGACGATTTTTTCCTGCTCATTCGGCTCACGCACTTTGGAAGCAATATCCAGATGACCAGGAGGAAACTGGCTGGCAGGCGTTTCTTCAGGTTCCACATTTTCCGACTCTACTGGAATCTGAGATATCGGAGGAGGAGTTGATTCTACATCGCTATTTTCTGCTATGGTCTCCGAAACAGAGCCATCAGATGCAAGGTCAGGTGTATTGTCATCCTGAACTTCTTCGGGGGTTTCTTGCGGGTTTTCCAGATCGTGGGTGTTCACAATCGCACCTCACTTATATTGTTTGTCCATCATCATTAAGTAATACGCAAGCTAGGTCGTCAGGTCGCAAATCAACCTGCTGGCCATACTACATTGCGATGTCTGTACCCATACATCAAAATTGGACATCACAGGCTAATGCCAACAGGTGACAACCCTTGTTACAATACAGCTATTATCGTAACAGGAGTCGCATTCAATGCCAACTTATGCCGACCGTGTCGCGCCATTTGGTACGACTATTTTTTCAGAGATTAACACCTTAGCTCAAGAATACAATGCGCTTAATCTCAGCCAGGGACGTCCTGACTTCGATGGTCCGCAGGTGATGCTGGAAGCCGCCATAGATGCGATCCGCACCGGTAAGGGTAATCAATATCCGCCTGGAGTTGGTATCCCTGAATTTAAGCAAGCCGTCGCAAAACATGCTCAGGATCACTATGGGCTGCCGATTGACTGGCAAACTGGCGTAATCGCTTCTGCTGGGGCTTCTGAAGGCATTTATTCGGCTGTGCTCGGCGTCGTCAATCCAGGCGATGAGGTCATCCTGATAGAGCCGTATTTTGACATTTACCTGCCTGCCGTAGAGTGGGCTGATGCCAAACCCGTTTTCGTACCCATGCGGCCACCAGAATGGCGAATTGATGAAGATGAACTACGGGCCGCTTTTAATGATAAGACTCGTGCCATCATTTTGAATACGCCACATAATCCGACAGGTCGCGTGTTTGACATGGATGAGCTTTCTCTGATTGCCGAATTATGCCAGAAGCACGATGTCATCGTCATTGCAGATGAGGTATATGAGCATCTTACCTATGGCACTGCAAAACACATTCCCATTTCCACTTTGCCCGGCATGTTTGAGCGCACGCTAACCGTCAGCAGCGCGGCTAAAACCTTCAGTGTAACTGGCTGGAAAGTCGGTTGGGTCATGGGCCACCCTGAGCTGGTTACAGGGGCGTGGCGCATCCGCCAGAATATCAGCTTCGCCGTTAATCATCCGGGGCAATGGGGCATCGTCCGGGCAATGGAACTTGGCCAAGCATATTATGATGAATACCAGGCCATGTATACGCACAAGAGGGCACTACTCTCAGAGGCCCTCAATGAGGCTGGCTTCAAGATTTCTGAGCCAGAGGGTGCATTTTACATCATGGCTGATTTCAGCGACTTGTTCGAGGGCGACGATGTCGCTTTTACGAAGCACCTGATAACTGAAGCTGAGGTGGCCTGTATTCCCCCATCGGCATTCTTCTGCCCAGAGCACAAATACATTGCACACAACCATGTACGCTTCACGTTCTGTAAGCGAGATGAGATTTTAGAAGAGGCCGCACGGAAGCTGAAAAAGCTGCGTAGTTAGTGACTGGCGACGTCATTCCTGCGAAACGTATCAGTACAAAGGTCATCAGGGATATGCGCCGTCCTATGGTATGATAATGCAGGATTTCATGTTGGGGTTTACCATGTCAGACCAGCTCGATGAAACTCTGAAAGAAAAATACAAGGACATCAGTTTTGATCGTTTTGTAAAGCAGTGGCAATATGATGCTGTAAGCTCTGCTGGTGTCGTTCACAGCTCGATTACGATGCTCGTCAATATGATTGAAAATGAAGAGGATATCGATCTCGAAGAAATAAAGACGATCCTCGAAATTGCGCTTCAGTCCAACGAGAATACGATCAAGAAAATCCGCTTTGCAGCAAAGTTTATTGAAGATCAAACACTGGCCAAGGACTCATAACTTGTTGCGACTCGCTTTTTTCGCTGTGATCTTAGCAATAGCCTCAGCCTGTACACCAACGCCCCCCGCTGTTGCACCAACAAGTCAGTTTGATACTTTTGTAACCATTGACTTGCCACGTATCGGAACCATCATCTATGCGAATACTATCTTTGTGGCCGGAACCAGCAATGCGAGCATGGAAGATGGTTTTCTAATCCAGGTGATTACCGCCAATGGTGATGTGATTGCCGATGGCAATGTTCAGCCAACAGACGGGCACTGGGATGTGCAACTGCCCCATTCATACACTGGCGACCCAACCGAAATAACCATTGTTGCATCACTCTCCGACGGCCAAACCTCCGCTGAACTTGATCTTGCCTCTGCGGTGTTGTCGCCGGAGGTCAATCGTCCTGATGGCATCTATGGTTTGATCTTACAGCCCACGAATGGGGATACAGGCGGTGGAGAGCAGATTCCTGTATTTGGGGTGGTATCCGGGTTGAGCACTGGTGAGATCACTATCACCCTTACCATGGGCGGGGACGAAATCAGTCTGGCAACCCTTGCGATTGACTATCCGAATTCGCTCGATGAAATTCCCTGGCAAGTTGACCTACCCACAGAAGATACCACTGGTCCAGTGACCCTGACCCTCAGTTATAAAGATGAGACCGGCAACCTGGTTCTGCTCGATGAGATTGAACTGGTTCTGACGGCAGTTGCCGGATAAATTACACTATCTTTAGTTGCGCGTCCCTCGTTTTACACTATGATTATTTTAGATTGAATCATCCTGTGTCGCGCATATAGTCAGAGTTTTATCCTCATGAGCCAGAATCTCTTTGTTGGTATTGCAGGCAATATTGGCGTTGGTAAAAGCACCCTCACCCGAATGCTGGCCAGCCACTATGGCTGGGAACCGTTTTACGAAGCAAATGCTGAGAACCCTTACCTTGCCGACTTCTACAACGATATGGAGCGGTGGAGTTTTCACTCGCAGGTTTTTTTCCTGGGGAAGCGGTTGGAACATCATCGACTGTTATACGATCATCCGGGTAGTGTCGTGCAGGATAGAACCGTATATGAAGACGCGGAAATCTTCGCCTGTAATTTGTTCAACCGAGGGCATATGTCGCACCGTGACTATGACGCCTACCGACGACTGTATCTGGCGATTGCTTCATTTTTGCCCCCCCCCGACTTGCTAATCTATTTGCAGGCCAGTGTGGATACGTTGAAATCGCACATCAAAAAGCGCGGGCGAGAGTTCGAGCAGGATATTGCGCGCAGCTATCTGGAACAACTCAATGTGCTTTATGAAAGCTGGATCGCAGACTGGACGATCTGTCCGGTTCTAAGGCTGTCGATAGACGATCTGGACTTCCAGCACAAAAAAGAGGATTTTGAGTTTATTGTCAATAAGATTGAATCGACGATACCGATTGCAAGGCGTCTATTTTAGTTCTAACAGGCCTACACTAGGGCATCGAAAAGGGTGATTCAAACTCGGCCAGTGTGCCAAGGCCCTTGTCACGCTCGGACATGATTGGATGAGTTACGGGCCAATCAATTGCAACATCTGGATCATTCCACAGAATGCCAGAGGCGGCCCCTGGAGCATAATAGGCATCGACCTTATACGAGATCACCATATTCTCTGACAGGGTACAAAAGCCATGGCCGAACCCCTTGGGAATATACAGCAATCGATGATTGCTTTCGCTGAGTTCGATGGCTTCGTACTGGCCATACGTGGGTGAATCCACGCGCAAGTCTACGATCACATCCAGCGCAATACCCTGTAGGACCCGAACCAACTTTGCTTCCGTATGAGGTGGTCTCTGGAAGTGCAAGCCCCGGACTGTGCCCTTCTGACTGGATAAGGATTGGTTCTCCTGCACCCAATTTGTCGCCAATCCATGTTCCGCGAACAGATCCTGGCGATACGTTTCTACGAAGTAACCCCGATTGTCCCCTACTGGTTCTAAGGTAATCAGAAACGCACCTGGCAACTTTAAAGGCTCGAACTTGGGCATTCGGTATCCATCCTGGCAAAACACTCAGTAATTTAGTCGAAACGATATAAGAAGAGCTATTTTGCCATAATGACCCCCTAACCACCAGACGTACCCACAAAATACTGGCCCACTTGAAAAAAACTTATCAAATTTGATTGTGATTGACACGTTTCTCGTTACACTAGACTTATTGCACAATATTGCAATATCGTTTCCGGCACATATAAGATCACAATTTAAGAGGGGGTTTTATGATTCGACGAGCCAAGCTATTGACGTTAGTTGCTGCCGTCGTGGCCATGTTTGCTATGATGTTCCCTGCATCAGCGCAGACAACGCTGGTCTACGGTAGCGGCGCCACTGGCACTTTTAGCGCTCAAGCACCACTCGCCTTTTACGCTTTTCAGGGCCAGGCGAATGATCTGGTCTCCATCCTTGTTCTGGGTCTTACACCTGGAATGCAGCCCTCAATCAGCTTAAACAGTCCAACCCAGCAGCAATTGGCAAACAGTGCCGTCGATCCATTCAGTGTGGGTAGTTCTTCAGCACGCTTGAGTGCCCAGCTACCCAGTGACGGTATTTATACTGTGATCGTGGCCGCTTCTAATGGCGTGGTCGGTGACTATGCAATCCGTCTGGATGGCAGCCCGATGTCAGCAGAGTCTACTGTCGACCCAGATACGACGACAAGCAGCCCCATTGTGGCCACTGGCAATACCGTCTTCAACATCGTGGGTAACCCTGACAATTCTCAGGTCGCGACACTCAGCACTGTTACGCCACAATTTTCATTCTCGGCATTATTACAGAATGAAGCAGGTGCCACCCTCGCTGTCTTCTCTGGCAGCGATGTTCAGCCCGCTTTTATTACGCTCCCTGCAAGTAATGGTACCTTCAAGATCATTGTGAATTCTACAACAGGTACCGACGGCGAGGTGTCATTAAGCCTGGGAACTGGCCCAAGTGCACCTTCATCCGATGTGAGTACGCCTGACAGTAGCGGTGATAACACTGTCGTTGAGCCTGAAGTCACCGAAGAAGTTACGCCTGAGGATTCCAGTAGCTCGAGTGAGGAATCAACATCTGATTCAAGCTCAAGCCCGACCCCAACACAGCAACCAGGCGTTTCATCGACTGCTACCTTTACGCCGACTGCTCAGCAGCAGCAACAGGTTAATGCGACTGCGACGTATACACCAACAGCTCAACAGCAACAGCAGGTGAACCCGACTGCGACCTATACACCATCGTATACGCCGACCACTCAACAGCAGGTGAACCCGACTGCAACTTACACGCCATCCTATACACCAACGACCCAGGCACCGACCGCTACCTACACGCCATCTTACACGCCAACAACGCCGCCAGCGCCTCAGGAAGCGCCTGAGGATCAGAGGTCATACGCTTTCAACATGCAGCTCGATACGACGTCATCCATTACAGAGTTTGTCTCCTACCCTGGTGGGGATGTTGAGGATCGTGTGGTGTATGATGTCCGAGGAATGAATCCGAATGTTGCCTTCTCTGGTGGCCGGGCAAGGTTGATTGTGGCAGTGAGCTGCTTCGGAACGAACACCGATCAGGTCCAATTCTTCACCAACGGCCAGACCTACACCTGTGGCCAGACGATCATCGACAAGGAAGTAACCTTTGACTCCAACAATGGCAGTGTCGTTATTACTGCGATTGGTGGTAACGGTACTTACGTTCAGTGGGTTTTGACCGGAACGGTGACGCGAATCAATTAGTTATCGTCATCAGCAAATCGCTTCTTATGGGGGACAGCCTGTGCTGTTCCCTGTTTGTTTGCCTGACAAACCGGCCGCTACTCATATAAATCTAAGCGAAATGTACATAGATGGTCTATTGGTTTGATGATATAATTTGCTAACTAATAGCATAAAACAGATTTATCTGATTAATGGTACGAATAGATCTCGGCTCTGAATTTTTGAATCATATCCTGTCGGCGGGTTACGAACCTGGCGAAACGCTCCCCACGATAAAAGAGTTGGCCAGTCGGGAATATCTGGGTGTTAGCACAAGCAAAATACGTGAACAACTTGAAGTTGCGCGTGCCCTTGGCATCGTGGATGTACGTTCACGGACAGGTACCCAGCTTAAACCCCTGAATTTCGCTCAACCTGTTCGCCTAGCCGCCCTCTATGCGCTGGGGCAAAACCCTGAGAGCTTTGAGCAACTGAATGATCTGCGAATTGGGATCGAAGTCACTTTTTGGCAGCGCGCCTGTGAAACGCTGACTGAGCAGGAATTGTGCACAATGCGCGAAATGATCGAGAACGCGCATCGCCAACTTAATTCACACCCAATCCATATTCCCTTTGCTGAACACCGTAAATTCCACCTGACGATGTTCAAGAAATTGGATAATCCTTTCGTCATTGGCATTCTTGAGGCGTACTGGGATGTTTACGATGTGGTAGCATCGAACCAGTATGCAGAATACTCCTACCTTCTGGAAGTTTGGCAGCACCACGAAAATATCCTTGATGCTATTGTCGCTGGCAATTTTGATGCTGCCCTTGAGTACTTCATCAAACACACGCAACTACGTCGCTACCAGCATCCCATAATTAATAAGGAGAGTGCCCCGAAATAGACTTTTTACGAATGTCCCGTTTATCTAACTTCTGATAGGTCATCAGCAGAAAGGAGCGTGACGCGGCTAACAGCGTCGCCATAATTATGTGTGCATTCCAAGCTCCTACGAGTGAACAAGCATCTGTAAGCAGCGAACCAGTCGTTAATGACTTCGCATTTTCGGTTGCCACGTCCAACGGCTCTGGCAGCCAAACATCAAACAATGTGCTCGTACAAACGCTCTTTGACATGGGAATTCCGGTCAATGGCAAGAACCTGTTCCCATCGAACATCAAGGGTCTGCCGACATGGTATACAATCCGTGCGAGCAAAGACGGTTACACAGCTCGTCGTGCAACGACAGAAATTGTTGTTGCATACAATGGCGCAACGGTCGCCGAAGACGTCGCTGCCCTGCCGCCCGGTGGTGTCTGCATCATCCGTGATGATGTAGCCAAAATCGCGCCCAAGCGCGATGACATCACGGTCTATACCGTTCCCGTCAAAGATTTGATGGATCAGGCGGACGTACCGAGTGCCTTTGCGAAGCGCGTCGAAAACATGACATATGTCGGTGTGGTCGCCCAGCTATTCGACATTCCGCTGGATATGATCCGAACCAGCCTTGTCAAAAACTTCGGTGGCAAGGAAAAGCCAGCCATGATGAACTTCGCCGTCATCCAACTGGCCTATGATTACTTCAAAGACAATGTCGAGAAAGTCGACCCATTCCGTTTTGAGAAGATGGACCTGACAAAGGGCAAAATTCTCATCACAGGTAACGAAGCAGGTGCCCTTGGTGCCATCTTTGGCGGTGTCCATGTTGTTGCATGGTATCCGATTACGCCGTCGACCAGCCTTGTTGATACGATCATTTCCTACAAGCATCTGCGCAAGGACCCGGAAACTGGTAAATCGACTATTGCGGTTGTGCAGGCAGAGGACGAGCTAGCCGCCGCTGGTATGATTATTGGCGCCGGTTTCGCAGGAGCACGGTCAATGACAGCGACAAGTGGGCCTGGCATCAGTCTGATGTCTGAGTTTGCTGGTCTGGCTTATTTTGCCGAAATTCCATGTGTGATCTGGGATATTACCCGTATGGGTCCCAGCACGGGTCTGCCAACGCGAACCAGCCAGGGTGACATTCTTTTCACGCACTATCTTGGCCATGGTGATACACGCCAGTTCTGCCTGCTCCCAGCATCACCTGAAGAAGCATTTGAATTTGGTTGGCGCGCGCTGGATCTGGCGGAACAGCTACAGTCCCCAATTTTCGTTATCAGCGACCTTGACCTGGGGATGAACAACTGGATGTCCGAACCTTTCGAATACCCAGACCAACCCATCCAGCGTGGCAAGGTCCTGGACGCCGAACAGTTGCAGCAGTTTATCGCCGATCATGGCAAGTGGGGCCGTTACTGGGATGTCGATGGTGATGGCGTTGGCTACCGTACTATTCCGGGCACAGATCATCCGATGGCTGCTTACTTTACACGCGGTACCGGTCACGACGAAATGGCTGTCTACAGCGAAAACAGTGAAACGTGGCTGGAAAATATGCATCGCATCAAGGTGAAGGAAGAAACTGGACGCAAGTTGCTGCCGCAACCTATTGAGGATTATGACAGCAGCAAGTCTATCGGCATCATCTCATTCGGCACAAACGAACCGGCGATTATTGAAGCACGTGATTGGCTGGCTCGCGAAGGCGTCGAGACTAACTGCATGCGCGTCCGTGCCCTACCGCTCGCTGACAGCGTGCTGGAATTTGTAAAGAAACATGAGCGCATCTATGTTGTCGAGAACAACTTCGATGGCCAGTTGAACCAGATCATGCGTATTGACTTCGCTGAACACATGGCAAATGTCAAATCACTTACGCTGGGCGATGGCCTGCCAATGGCCGCACGCTGGGTTGTCAACAGCATACTTGAACACGAAGGAAAATAATCATGGCCAAAGAAAACACTCTCGGTTTAAGCCGTAACGATTACAAAGGTCGTAAGAGTACGCTGTGCCCTGGTTGTGGTCACGATTCGATCAGCAATCAGATCATCAGTACCGCTTATGACCTGGGTCTGGAACAGCATAAAGTCATCAAAATGAGTGGCATTGGCTGCTCCAGCAAGACTCCGGCCTACTTCCTGGGTCGGTCACATGGCTTTAACGCGCTGCATGGACGTATGCCATCCGTAGCAACGGGTGCGCTGCTTGCCAATCGTGAACTGAAGGCAGTCGCTGTCAGTGGCGATGGTGACACGGGCAGCATCGGCATGGGCCAGTTCAAACATGTGATTCGCCGCAACGTTCCGTTCGTTTACATCATCGAAAACAACGGCGTCTATGGTCTCACCAAGGGTCAGTTCAGTGCTACAGCTGACGAAGGCCAGGAACTGAAATACTATGGTCGTAATGATCTGCCTGCGATTGATCTGGCGCTAGAAGCCATCATCTCAGGGGCAACCTTTGTGGCACGCAGCTTTAGTGGTGACGCCAAACAGGTGCAATCGTTGTTGCAAGCGGCTATTGCGCATAAAGGCACTGCCATCCTCGATATCATCAGCCCATGCGTGACTTTTAACAACAATGATTCTTCCACCAAGAGCTACTCATACGGTAAAGAGCACGAAATCCCCCTGCACGAGATTCAAGTGCTTGCGCCCGACTATGTGGAGGGCAAGGAAGAAATCACAATAGGTGATTACGCAGAAGGCGAGATCATCGAGGTTGACATGCACGATGGTACCATCGTGCGTCTTAAGAAGCTCGACCGCGATCACGATCCACGTAATCGCATGCAGGCCATTTCTGTCCTGGAAGAAGCCCAGCGTGAGCAGTTGTTCCTGACGGGCCTGATTTACTATGAAGAGCCGCGCCCAACTGTGCAGGAGAACGAGAATCTCATCGAGGCTCCGCTCGCGACAATTTCTGAAGCAGCAATGCGGCCATCTGCTGAAAAGTTGGCCGAAGTCATGGCTAGCTTCCGTTAATCGACTCCACCATTAATTTCAAAACCTGGCCTACGCCAGGTTTTTTATTTCTTTTTTGTAGATTTAATTGAACAAATCACTAAACTGAGGCTATAGTGATTATCGTGACTCACTCACATTATCTACACAATCCCTGAGAGGAAGCAAAATGAAAAAAGTTGTCGTAATGCTCTTAGCGCTGGTCGCACTCGTTGGCAGTGCTTTTACGGCCAGCGCTCAAGATTCTTTAAAACCCGGTGATACCGTCGAAGGTGAAATCACCAATGACACCTATGCAGTAAGCTATGAGTACGTTGGCATTGGTGGCGAAGTAATCATCGTCGACCTTTTCCCAGTCGATATCCTGGCTGACTACGACAACCCTGCCATCATCATTCAGTTGAATGGTGAGGAACTGCTCCGTTATGATGGTTACGGCGACACGACGGTTGTCACCCAACTGCCGGAAGATGGAACTTATTCTATCATCGCCAGCCGCCGTGACGATGCTGACGGCGACAGTGTTGGTGAATACACATTGACGCTACGCAACCCAACACCCATTGCCTTAGGCGAGCCTGTCAACAACACCATCGACAGCGAAACCATTCACTATTATGTGTACGATGGTGCCGATGACTTCATGCTGTCATTCGCTCGTCAGGGTGACTACGCGCCACAGGTCAGCATTAATCTGGTTGATGAAAGTGCTACCCCTGGTCGTCTTTCCGCTGTTGCGGCTATGGGTGGTGGCCTGGTAACACGTGGCACAATGGGCGTTATCCCAGGTGGCGACCTGTATGTCATCGCTGTTGAAGAACCGCTTTTCTCCTTCAGCTTCGGCAACCCTACTGCTGAATATGCTCTGGGTCTGTACGTCCCAGAAGAATAAATTAGTCTAGCTAGACCATTGAAAAGGCCGTCCAATACGGGACGGCCTTTTTTATTTCCTACGATTCATTGTGTTGTTTGTCACATACCCCCAATTATTAGGGGTTCAATGAATGGCTTTGTCGGCGTATCGTTTGTATAAATTGGACACAATGCAAGACCTCCGGCACTTAACAGAATTCTATTTACCACTGTGTCCAGTTTCTAATCAGTATCTATAGTGATCAGCAGGCAATTGCCCTGCATTTGAACTATAATCGGTTAGCCTACGAGCTTTTTTCCCATGTCTGAATAAATGTATCGAGCTGATGGTACGATCTAGACCATCTAGGGCTGGATTGTTTAATCGCGAACGACCACTAAGGAAGTAGGTATGGATCAATACTATCGTTTAGAAGCAATTGAAGCGCTTGAGCAGCTCAACGTTGACCGCGAGACGGGGTTGTCGAGCGCAGAAGCGGCCAAACGCCGCGAGCAGTATGGCCCTAATGAACTCCCCCGTGATGAAGGCATCAACTGGTTCCAGCTCATATCTGGTCAATTCACTGATCTTATGGTCATCATCCTGATCATTGCCGCAGTGATTTCTGCGTTGCTGGGCGAAACAACCGATGTTGTGGTAATTCTTATCATCGTTGCACTAAACGCGGCACTAGGCATTTATCAGGAGTATCAGGCAGAACAGGCGCTGGCTGCACTAAGCGCCATGCAGGTGCCGATGGTACGTGTCAGGCGCGACAATGAAGTGCGCCAGATCAGCGCTGAAGAGTTGGTCCCTGGTGACATCGTGCTGCTAGAAGAAGGGGACCGTGTTCCAGCAGATGGCCGCCTCATTGGCAGCATCAACCTCAGAATCGAAGAAGCGGCTCTAACGGGTGAGTCTGTCCCTGTGGACAAGTTCACGGCAGCGCTGAAAAGCGAAGGCGAGCCGCCGCTCGGTGACCGAGCCAATACGGCCTATATGGGCACATCCGTGACATATGGTCGCGGGATTATGTTGGTCACTGAGACTGCCCTGCGTACCGAAATCGGTAAGATCGCGGGTATGCTGATGGGCGTTGAAGAAGGAGAAACACCGCTACAACGTCGGCTGGACCAACTGGGTAAAGTGCTGGCAGCAGGAGCGCTCATCGTCGTTATTATCGTCTTTATTGTCGGTGTTGCTGTACAGGGTATCGCCCCGGACCAGATGTTCCTGATCGCAGTTTCGCTGGCGGTCGCTGCTGTGCCTGAAGGTTTGCCGGCCCTGGTCACTATTGGCCTTTCCCTGGGTGCCAGCAGAATGGTCAAGCGTCACGCATTGATACGCCGCTTGCCAGCAGTTGAAACACTGGGTTCCGTTACAGTCATTTGCTCCGACAAGACGGGCACATTGACCAAGAACGAAATGACAGCGACATTCCTGGCCCTGCCTGGGCGCGATGATGTCAATGTCAGCGGCATCGGATATTCACCAGAGGGTGCATTTGTCGAAGAAGATGGCGATCTGCTCGATCCAACGCAAGATCAGGCAGTCGGTCGTTTCCTGAAGGCGATGGCGCTATCAACCAATGCCTTCCTGGAGCCTATCGACAGTGGCAGCGTCAATGTTGTCGGAGATACAACAGAAGGCGCGCTGCTTGTGGCGGCTCGTAAAGTCGGCTGGACACGCGAGAATCTTGAGCAGCATCTGCCGCGTGTCGCGGAACTGCCTTTCAGTAGCGAGCGCAAAGCCATGACAACCGTCCACGAGGTGGTCGGTGAAGATACGCTGTTCGATAACATGAATTTCATTTCGATTACCAAAGGTGCGCCTGATCGTCTGATTGCTTGGGCAACCCAAGAGCATCTGCCAAGTGGGCCACGCCCGCTGACACAAGAACGACGCGAACGCTGGCATGCGGAAATTGATGAGATGGCCAGTGAAGGCTTACGAGTGTTGGGCGTGGCCTACCGAGATCATCAAGATCATCCAGGCGAAGTTCTTGATGAAGACATCGAGCGCGAACTGATCCTGCTTGGTCTGGTTGGCATCCTTGATCCGTCACGGCCAGAAGCTAAAGAAGCTGTTCGCGTTGCTAAGAATGCTGGTATACGGACGATCATGATCACAGGTGATCACGCCCTTACGGGTGAAGCTATCGCCCGCGATCTGGGCATCCTGAGCGAAGATCAGCATGCAATCACGGGACAGCAATTGGATAAGATGAGCGACCAAGAAATCGTCGCTGCCCTGAAACAAACTTCGTGCTTCGCCCGCGTATCACCCGCACACAAGCTCAAGATCGTCAAGCTGCTACAGGATAACGGTGAAATCGCTGCGATGACCGGCGATGGCGTCAACGATGCGCCAGCACTGAAGCAGGCTGATATTGGTGTAGCGATGGGCATCACTGGCACGGAGGTCAGCAAGGGTGCTGCCGAAATGGTACTGACAGACGATAACTTCGCATCTATCGTCTCTGCCATCGAAGAAGGTCGCGCTATTTACGACAACATACGTAAGTTCATCAAGTATCTGCTTAGTTCCAATGTTGGCGAGATTCTCGTCATGTTTGTTGCCCTACTGATGAACCTGCGAGTTCCATTGATCGCGATTCAGATTCTGTGGATTAACCTCGTTACAGACGGTTTGCCAGCCATTGCACTGGGATTCGAGGCCGCAGAAGAAGGCGTTATGCGCCGCAAACCCCGCCCCAAAGACGAAAGCATCTTTGCCGGGGGTATTGGGCGCCATATCATTATGATTGGTATTCTGATCGCGATTGTGACGTTGTGGGGCTACATCTGGGGCCATACACACTATGGTATGGAAGCCTTTAGCCCGACCCTGGGAATCGAAAAATTCACGTACGATGATCTTACCGATCTGGTTGATGCAGAGTTGGTCCCTCTTAATTGGGATGATCTCTCAGAAAGCCAACGTCAAGCTGTCTTGCTGGAAGAATATGCAACGTTAAACGAAGCTGATCTCAATGAGATTCTTCCTGATGTCCAACTGCCTGAAGATTGGGACAATCTCCCTGAAGAAGAACGCGCAGCGTTCTTTGGTGAGGGCGAAGGCGCGCATATTGCAATGCTTGAACATGGTGCCGAAGAAGGTATCATCGGACAGGCAGAACGCATTCCTAGGTCGATAGCCTTCACTATCCTGGCCTTTACGCAGATGTTTGAAGTGATGGGCATCCATGCCGGAGACCGCATCTCGTTCTTCCGCAAGGGATTTGGCAAGAATAACCTGCTGCTTGGCGCGGTGGTGAGTACATTCCTGCTGCAATTGGCTGTACTTTATGTGCCGTTCCTACAGTCTGCTTTCCATACTGCCCCACTAGCTGGGCCTGAACTGCTCGTCAGTCTGATCCTGGCATCAACGGTCTTGTTCGCTGTTGAATTGGAGAAGATCATCAATCGGCGGGAAGCCGACGAAGAACACTACACTTCTGTACAGGCCACAGCCTAAGTGCAATCAATTCAACGAAAAAGAGCGTCCGTCATTGGGCGCTCTTTTTGATTTGGTTTTTTTAGGATGAGCTTGGGGGTTCTGTCGCCGGCTCACCATCAAGCTGTTCTGTATCGTCTTCGTCAGACAGGTCGTCTTCCACGAAGATTTCGGCATCAGAAGCTACAAATCCTTGGCGAAGGTCATCAATGTTCTGCGCAATGGTACCCAGTACGCCATTTACGAATCTTGCAGAGCCATCGGCACCAAAGAGCTTGGCTAACTCCACAGCTTCGTCGATAGCAACCCCAATGGGGGTACGTGTACCAATGGCCATCTCAAAGAGCGCAATCCGCAGGATGTTGCGGTCAACGATTGCAATCTGCTGTAATGGAAATTCAGGAGCGTAAGTCTGTAAGACGGCATCCATCGCTTCGCGGTTGTCTAGAATGCCCGTCACCAGCCGACGAACGTAGCTACGGACCTTACGAACTTCTTCTTCGTGGGTCAGCATGTTCTGAAGGACTTCGCCAGGGAGATGGTTTGCAGCATCAATCTCGTAAAGCACCTGTAGGGTCACGCGACGGGCTATACTGCGATCAGTAGACGGAATCGTATGTTCAACGACTTCTCTATCTACAATGTCGTCACTATCAGGGTCGAACTGTATAAAATCGTAATCGTCAGTCATGTAGAGTTACACATATTTGCAAGCCGTTCAGCTAGACAGGAAGTCTACAACACGTTTAACATTTTAGCTATGTCCCGTTCAAAAATTCAGTCCAACTTCAGTTTGTAGCTGATACAGGATTGACCCTTGTGACCCTTTAAAACATTAAAAAAACGATAAAACCCCTATATCACACCCCAGGACCTCTTGACAGCGATTTATGACCTATGATATGATAATTATGTCTTAGCCATATTCGCGTGCTTGAAAGGAGCACCGCACATGTTGCTGAATTGTGTAGATAAGTTTGGAACAATTGAATATCTAGCAACAATGTGCCCGATGGCTTGTTGAGTAAGCGTTAAATCCTCTACAGCCACGGGAATGTTCGCGGCTGTTGAATAAGTACCTACCCCATCGAAATCCATTCACAGCAAATGTACGAAGATACAGCCGCCTCATAACTGTCGGCTGTTTTTCATTAGGTTGAGTCACCGACCCTGAGTAGCAGCCTCCGTACAACGAGCAGAGCAAAAAAGGCTCGTTACCAGCAACAAAACTCGACTCTGGCGCAAGTCAGATTATCTGGAGACAAACTCATGAATACTGGTGCTAAACAATATCAGTACGAATTGACCAAGCAGTATCAGCGAGAGAATGAACGCAAGGCCAATCAGCATCGTCTGGCGTATGAGTCACATCGCAGTGAAAAATACGTCAGTGCCCTGCCGAATCTTCTCGAACGGCTGATGAACAGCCTGGCAAGTCAGAATTCGCATGCGCCCGCAGAACGTCGTCAACTACGTTTGCGCCGTCGCACCACCTAAACATTGCAATCAAGGCATCAACAACGGAGACATCAACATGTTCTACACGAACCTAGAGGAACATCGCGCTCGGCTGCGCTACATGGAAATACGTGCTGAGAAAGAACGCGCAGGCCGCGAAATCGCTCAGATCAATGGACGCAATGGCTTGCGCAAGGCAGTTGGCCGCGGAATGATCTACTTCGGCAAACAACTCGCTGCCGAGTAAAACGAACGAACAAGGGCACTACGGTGCCCTTTTCCATTCTAGAATCAAGATGAATCACTAGATTCAAGCAAGGCCGGATTCTTTGAGGGGGGTATAGAAATGACTTCAGGCTGGCGCCTGTTCTGATTCCAATGAATCTCAATCAGCCATTCGTTCAACCTGGCACAGAGTTCCGCGCTGATCAGGAAGATGGAGGCGATAAGAAATGCCCAGAAAAGCAAAACAATACCCACAGCGATACCGCCATAGATAACAGAAAAACTGCTCAGATTGCCGAGGTACCATTCAAACAGAGCTTTTGCGATCTCCCAGCCTGTTGCGCCAAACACAGCCGCTGGCCAAACCGCATCCCAATGAACACGCCTAGCAGGTACATAGCGGAACAACAAGGCAAAAATCACAAGGTTCAGGCCAAATGGTAAGAACCATGATCCGATTGTAAGCCAGACGTTTAATTCAAGAGAAAGCGCTTCTAAAAGCCGCAGTACACCTGACGTCACGAATGAGGCCAGTACAAGCACTACCAGCGTCAACCCCATAACCAAAGCCAGCAATCGCATACGCCAGATACTACGGATGGCAGGAACAGCAAAGATCGTATCCAGCGCCAGAGTAATATTTGAAAAAAGGCCCGTAGCCGACCAGATCAGGCCGACAACAGCCACCACGCTGAACTCTGTGCTTTGTTTGACTGCGGCACCAACCGTACTTTGAATATTGCTGACGGTCGATGCTGGTAGAAAAAGCCCAAGCCCATTGGCGATTTGTTCCTGGGCAACGGCTGGCCCGACTAAACTGCCGATCCATATTGCTAATAACAATACCAGCGGGAAAACTGAGAAGATGGCATAGTATGCCAGCGCAGCCGCCTGACGTGATCCACCACGCAGGTAGTTGCGGATCGCACGCCAGATATAGCTCGGCAGCAACTGTGTTGCTTCACTCCGCTGCGACCAAAATTCCTGCCAATGGTCTCGTATGTAATTTCGTGTTTTGTCGATTGTTTGACGTAGCATCCCGTCATAAGCCATTCTGCGATTTGCCGCTTTTGACAATTTCTTCCCGTTTGGATTGTATTTATGATGATATAATACAGCGATGTTACCGTAAATCTTGCGTTGGAGCCGCGATTATGGAAGAACTGCTCGGACAAATCGGCAATGCCTTGCGCCCGGAATCGTTGGGTGATTGGTTCGTCTACTTGCTGCTGATCATGAATTTTCTGGTTCTGGTCATCACACCAGAGAAGAATGATCGCGCTAATTATATGATTGTCGTTGTATTGTTTGCCTGTGTTGTGGACCTCATGCGTGGCAGCAATGGGTCCGTCATCCCTGTGGATGGTTTCGATGACCTCGGTTTCGGAACAATGATGACCCACGTGATTATGGGTATCGTACCATTCCTGGCTGCGGGTGCTATCCGTATTACAGGCCGTAAAGGCCGGATGTCTGTCCCACTGGCTGTTCTGGCAGGCGTTTTCGGTGTGGTCTACGCTGTATTCGCCTTCGTAGCACCGAATGTTGTCTACTAGTTGAAAGCACTCAGCTTCAATCCTGATTAATCCAGATGGTGGTCCCATCGCTTATCAGGTGAATGGGACCAAAGCTGTCTGTACTATATAGTGGTATATCCTCTAGCTGCGCCAACGAACCTCCATCCGGGTCTCCCCAGCGATTAGCACGTTCAATCTGCATGAGTGCTAATTGTGGATTCACTGCTTCAAGGAAATCATCAGCTATCGCGCCAATTCGCGCATGGTTAGGCACAATCATCACTGCTGCGGCTGGCCACTGACCACGCTCCAGCAAAACGCCTTGACCAGACGCGCTGATGTCATTCGTCAGCAGCAGTGATAACTCGTTATAACTGAGTCGCAACACAAGTGAGTCATCATTATAAAGGTCGCCGGCTTGCGGCGGCTCCGATGGATGCAGGACTTCAATCAAAACACCATCTGCAAAAGAGACCGTATAGCCAGCAATAGCTGGAACAACGGGGACATCCTCCGCTAGGTCAACAATTTCCTGCTGCACTTCACTGACAATCGGATGGCCATTGGTCAAGATCGCCCCTACCTGATATCGACGCATGACAGACGGCAACGCACCAACATCGTTTCCGTCGGGATGCGAAACCACTAACAATTCGATTTCGCGATCATAAAATGGCATCCGGTCACCTAGTGCGGTCAATAATCTCGAAGGCTGTGAGCCGCCATCAACCAGGATTTGTGCCCCAGAAGGCGTTTGCATGAGGATGGCATTGCTATGCCCCACATCGAGCATCCAGAGGTGAAACCTGCCATCTGGTCGGCTAATCATCACTGCAACCATCAGGCAAATTGCGCCCAGGCTACCCCAAATTAGCGTATTCAGGACAATGCGTCGTCTAAGAAAAGCGGCTAATCGGACACTCCACAAAGGCTTGGCAGACACTATGAGCGCTCCCCCTACTACGATAAAGAAGTAACCGACGATCAGTCGCGGATCGACATAGAGTGGCAATGCGGCTCCGGGCCAGTTGGCAAATAGGCGGACAATCCCAATGGTCCAGCCAAGTAGCAACCCGCAAATCCAGAAGAACGGCAACGCAATAATCGGCGCAGCCAGCGCAATAATCAGCGCCAGACCACCCACAATGAGTAAGGCTGTTTGTACAGGCACAATCAGCAAATTGACGATGAACATCACCAGGGAAATTTGCTGGAAGTACAGTATGGTGATGGGAAGTGTCGTGATCTGTACTGCCAGGGTAACGATGAGCGGATCGCGCAGGGTGCGTGCCAACAATGTCGCTGCGTTCGATGGGAAAATGCGTCCCACAAGGCTATCAAAGCGCGTCTGAAGCGGATCAGCGAACAAGGCAAGTCCAAGTACGGCTGCTGCACTGAGTTGGAAGCCAATGTCCCAAACCGTCAGCGGGTTGATCACCGTCATTAATAGAATGACGAAGGCCAGTGAGGCAGGCACATAGGTTTTTCGTCGGAGCAGAGGTGCGATAATCAACAAACTGCTCATGATGGCAGCACGCACTACGGCTGCATTCGCACCGACAAATATTGTGTAGGCCACCAATACGAGAATACCCAGCGTCCCGGCAAGCCAGCGTCGGCTCGTTAGCTGCCCCATCAACTGCATGACAATACCGCTGACAATGACCATATTGAAACCGCTGATGGCAATCACATGAGATGCGCCTGCTATAGAGAAATCATCCCGTAACTGGGGGTCTATGCCACTCTCATCACCCAGGAGGATACCCTTGAGCAAGGCAGCAGATGGGTCTGGCAGCGCCGCATCGATTCGCAGGCGGGCTGTATCCTTGAGCGTCAATATCGCTGATAGGAGCGATGCGCCTTCGCCGTGACCGACGATTTCAAGGCGAGCATCCTGCATCACACTGAAAACACTGCTCCGAGCAAGATAGTCAGCGTAAGAAAATGTGTCATAGCGTGCCGGCGTTGTTAGATAGCCGCTCAGACGCACGCGATCCCCATAGGCGATGTCAAAACGGCCATCGACTGTCGCCAATAGTAGACCCGTCACGCGAAACGTATTCTGGCCATTGAAGAGTGATTCGGCTTCGACGCGCATATCAGTGCGATTATCACGAAAACGTGGTTCGCCAACCACGAGTCCTTCGACCTGCACAGCCTGGAGGCCGTCATTGAAATAGGCAACCGTCCCCGGCCGTGGAACAAGCTGCATGCGATAGCCACCCAAGGCAAAGGCTAACAGCACTACCCACATCAGCCGATAGCGATGCCGCCACATCAGCACGGTGACGAAGGCCGTAACCGTAATCGAGATCAGCCAGAAAATGGCAGGCAGTGTCGGGATTGCGGCTGCAATCAGGATACCTGTGATCCAACCAAATACAATGTAGATAAGCCGCATTGACTATCCGTAGTCAGAGCATAAACACATACTCTGAAGGTAGCATGATGCTCAATTTTGAGCAAACGTTCTTACTGAAAATTAGCCCAAAACCAGCCGAACGCAAAAGAAGGCACAGTTAGACTGTACCTTCCTGGAAATTCAACTGTGAGTGACTTGCGTGGTCTTATGCGTTGTCTTCGATTTCGACAACTTCAGAAACAACTTCCGTTACCTGAACCGACTGTGGCTGGGTGGCAGCGACAGCGCTATGATTCGGCTCCTGCAAGACCATAATGCCATTACGGACTTCGCCCAGATTACGGTTAAGTTGTTCTTCAAGGCGGGACAGCATCTGCATAACGTACTGGTCCGCTTCATCAGTGATACGAGCTGCTTCACGACGAGCCTGCTCTTTAATCTGTTCAGCACGGGAACTTGCGGCCTGTACGGTCGCATCCTGATCGAGCATCTTCTCGGCTTTTTCACGATGTTGTTGAACAACACGGCCCGCCTCTTCGTGTGCTTCCGCCAGGATGCGATCTCGCTGAGACAAAATCCGTGCTGCTTTTTCAATTTCTTCCGGGATGGAAATACGCATTTGGTCGATCAATTCCAACGCGCGTTCTTCATCTACTACGGTGAATTTGGTGCCAAAAATATGGCGACCTTCATCGATCAAATCTTCAAGACGATCGACAAGATGCTGAATATCCATCGGTTCCCTCCGCTAACTTGCTCACGCAACCCACATTATTCTAAATTATCACAGACACTGCATCCCACAAATCGGAATTAATGTCATAACATAGCATAAACAAAGGATTTAGGCAAAACGTACCCGCAAAGCTTCCACAACGTGCAGCGGGACAAAAGATGTTACGTCTCCGCCTAGCTCCGCAATTTCGCGCACGGTGCTTGAGCTGATATGCATATACTGTTCCGAAGCCAGTATTGCCACAGTCTCAACATTCGGAGCCAATTTCTTATTGGCCATCCCCATGCGGAACTCAAACTCGAAATCCCCAAAGACACGCAGGCCGCGTATGATCGCGATTGCGCCGACTGAATTCACAAAATCTACAGCCAGCCCAGAAAACGACGCGACACTGATATTGTTATACGCCTGAAAGCATTTTTCCGCCAATTCAACACGCTGTTCAATCGGAAACAGAACATTCTTTTTCGGCGTACTGTAGACAGATACGATCACCTCATCAAAGATATGCAGTGCTCGTGTTGCTACATCTATGTGTCCGAAGTGTATCGGGTCCAATGATGCTGGATAGACGGCGACGCGACGCATTGGCGACTCCAGGGTTTCTTATGAGTAATTCTATTATGAACAATGAAAAACCGCCAACAAAATTGCGGTTTTTCCCAAAAACCAGGACCGATATCCCAGAGTTAACCCAAACTGAGCCTAAACCTGGTTATGATATGTCACCCTCGTCGTTATAAAGGATGCCAATCTGTTTAGCCAGCAAGCGATGCTGCTCGTTTTGCAGGTAGGGATCTTCTTCGTATATGGTCCGGGCCTCCTGCTGGGCTAACACGACCAAATCGGGTGTCATGGCTTCTGCAAGCTGCAATGCCTGCTGACCACTCTGACGAGTACCTAGCAGATCACCAGCGCCACGCTGTTTCCAGTCAATTTCTGCCAGTAAGAAACCATCTGTTGTTGTTTCCATAGCAGCCAGACGTTCCTGGGATTCTGGTGTTTCACTATCAGCAATCAACAAGCAGAATGACTGATGTTCGCCACGACCAACACGCCCCCGGAACTGGTGCAACTGCGCCAAACCGAAACGATTGGCACCTTCTATCAAGATGACACTGGCATTGGGCACATCAACGCCGACTTCGGCCACACTGGTCGTCACCATAATGTCGTATTCATGATTGGCAAAGGCCGCCATGATGTCATCTTTTTCCGTGGGGGACATGCGACCGTGCAGCAAGCAAACGCTATACTTATAGAAGACTTTTTTCAGCTCATCGTAGGCTTCTACAGCGCTGCGGGCTTCGATTTTATCGGACGCCTCTACCAGTGGATGGATGATGAATGCCTGCCTACCCTGTTCGATCTGTTTTTCAATGAATTGGTAGGTACGTTCACGCGCGACAGGATATAAGACTTTTGTCTGGACTGGTTGGCGACCAGGCGGTTTCTCATCAATGATAGACAGGTCAAGGTCTGCATAAAGCGTCAGTGCCAGTGTTCGCGGAATGGGCGTGGCCGTCATCACCAGCATATGCGGATTGGTTCCCTTACCGCGCAGCGCGCCACGCTGCTCGACGCCAAAACGATGCTGTTCATCAACAACCGCAATGGCGAGGTCATGGAATTCCACACCGGATTGTATGAGGGCATGCGTACCAATGACAATATCAATTGAGCCATCTGCGAGGCCGCGATATATAGATTCGCGTTCGGATTGTGAGAGCGAACCGGTCAGCAAGGCAATAACAGGCTTTTGGTCTCCGGGCATACGCTGGAAAGCATCCGACATGCCACGATAGTGCTGTTCAGCCAAAATGCTTGTAGGCGCCATCAGGGCCGCCTGCTTGCCATTGGCCAAGGCCATTGCCATCGTAACCATCGCGACAGCCGTCTTGCCACTACCCACATCACCCTGAATCAGGCGATTCATCGGAACAGACTGCGTCACATCGCGCCGGATATCGTCAACAGAGCGTCGCTGCGCACCCGTGAGTTCATAGGGAAAAACTGAACTGATGAACTCTTCAATGAAGTCATCGGTTACAGTCAGAGCCTGCCCAGGTACAGATTGCCAGTCACGACGATTACGCAAAACTGCCAGTTGCAGTAAAAGCAGTTCATCAAACACCAAGCGTCGCTGGGCATGATTCAGATGATCGTAGCCTTCAGGGAAGTGAATATTCGCCAAAGCCCAACCTATGTCGCTGAGTTCAGCACGCTCCAAAGTCGCTTCAGGGATATAGTCAGGTACGCGATCCGCCCATTCATCGATGACACGTTTCATGTCTCTGCGAAAGCTGCGACCTTTGACGCCTTCCGCCAGTGGATAGACGGGCACGATGCCAATCGTATGCAGATTGTCACTGTCAACGGATTCCCATTCGGGATTGGTCATCTGCAAAGTATTGCGAAAAGCGCTCACTTTGCCACTGAGCACAATCTGCTGGCCCTGGCGAATGCTGCGTATCAGAAAATCCTGACCAAAAAATGTTACGCTCAACTTAGCCGTGCCATCGTCAATGACAGTAAAGAAATCCTTGCGACCACCAGCAGCCAAGCGCACCTGCTTGTGAACAACAGACCCTATGACTGTCGCGACCTCGCCAGGTTGTAGGCGACTGATATAGCTCAACTGAGTGTAGTCATCATACCGACGCGGCATGTAATAAAGCATGTCACGGATTGTATGAATATCCAGCTTTTCAAAGATTTTGGCTTTGCTGGGACCTATGCCTTTGACAATGGTCACCGGATTTTCTAGCGATTTGAGTTGTTCAATCATACCTTCAAATGATGCGTTCTCGCGGGGGCGGCGTGGTGGCCGAGCTAACTTAGGCAGCGAGGACACATCAACATCAACCTGAGGCACCGACTCTAATTCAGGTTCATCCTCCTGGATTGACTTAGCCTGGACGGGTTCCTCTGAACGCGCGGGTTCACTGCGTTTCGGCGATTCCGGCGGTCGGGTGCTTTGCTTATTATCTTCCCTTCGACGATTATCATCTGCACTTTTGGGCTGAGGTGATGGCGAACCACTAGCCCCCAGAACACCTGCTGCTTCTTCAAGGTATTTCTCATACTCGGCTGGCAGCGGCTTACGGAAGTGCAGACGATCCAGAACATAGTTGACCTTCTCCAGACGCACAGTGTCATCATCAATTGCGTCATAATTAGCCAGTACGTCACCGACCTCAACAGCCATCGCGTATTGCTCAGGGCGGCGAGCCTGCTGCTTTGCCAGCTCAACCCAGCCTCTGATGTAGCTACCAAGGCCATCAGCTACCGCTGTGTTCTGGCAATTCTGATCGCGTTCTGTTCTCAGGATTTTGACGAGTGTTTCTAAGGCAAATGCCATGTAGAGATTCTTTCCAAAGCGCTTAGTAACAGATTGAGATGCCTATATTAGTCGATACGTGGCAGAATCAGAACACCCAGCGAACCTGGGCCGACTAAAGTGCCCAATGTCGGTCCAACTTCCATGATGGGTAAATCCCGATCCATCAGGGGTTGCAAGTCAGCTTTAAGCTGCTGTGCCCCTTCTTCGTTTTGAATATGCAGTACGATCAAACGCTCAAGCGGCGTATGTTCGTGTACCAATTCCTTGATTTTGTCGACAGTGCGGCCAAAGGTACGAATGCGATGCAGTACCCCAATTTCGCCACTATGAACATGAAGTAAGGGCTTAATCTGCAACAGGGACCCCACTGCCGCCACCACATTGTTAACGCGACCACTGCGGCGAATATAGGTCATGGTAGCAATCGCCGCATAAATGATGATCTGATCACGAACGCGCTCGACAAGATCGACCACTTGCTGGACATCACTCGTTTCAGATGCCTTTTCGGCAGCCATTAACCCAAGCAACCCCAATCCGGCTGTTAAGGAATGACCATCAATGATGGTGATGCTATCCGGTGGCAACTGCTGGGCTGCAATGCGCGTTACATTGATCGTTGTGCTGTATTTTTCCGGCACATGGATCGCGACGATATGATCGTAACCCTGTAAACTCTCGCGCAAGATGTCTTCTGCCAGTGCAAGCGCAGGCGCGGATGTTGTCGGGAATTCCGTCATGGTCGGCATCGCATTATAAAATGCTGTGCGATCCAACTCAATCCCGTCATCAGCGTAACTCTGGCCGCCATAATTGACATAGGTTGGGATCAAACCAATGTCCCATTTCTGGCGCAGTTCCTGGGGAATATCGGCGACGCTATCAACGACAATCTTAATACGTGTCATCGTCATCATCTTCAAATGCGAGTTCACTTTCCATAACAGCAACGCCAAATGCTTTTGGCCCAATTAAGGATGCCATAAGCGCGCTGTATACGCCAAATGGAAAATGCTGCCCAGGGAATTCTAACGTGAGGCGGTCTTGCAGTACGCGCGTGGGTTCAAAAATCTGCGAACGATGCTGCAATATCATGGCATCATCAACCTGTTCAAATTCCATGATGAAATTCAACAGACCATCGGGCGCATTAGACATCGACTCGGATTTTTCCGTGACGATGACCTGACCATCTTCAATATTGATAATGGCCTTAATGCCGAGCAACGATCCCAATACAGCGCGAGAATCCGTCAGCAGGCCACTTCGGCGTAAATATTCCAGTCCATCAACGTAATACATGGCATAGATGCGGTCAATGGCATCGCGCGTAACAGTGACCAATTCATCAAAGTCGCTGGCCTTGCTCGCAGCTACAGCCGCAAGTTTGACCAACATGCCATAACCAGCACAAAGCGTACGAGTATCTACGATTTCAATCGGGCATTGAATATTGGCCTGATGGGCAGCCTGCTGGGCACGATACCAGCTTTGCGAAACCTCTCTTGATGGATGCAGTGAAATAATGCCATCTGCACGTCGAGCGAGTTGAAGATATATTTCGATAAACTCCGAAATCTCCGGCGGATCCACCTTCACATCAACATAGTTGTAATTCGCCATGCGAGAAAGCAGTTCCTCTGTTTGGAGGTCAATACCTTCGCGATAGGTTTCGCCATTAAACTGTACTTTGCACGGGACAATCGCCACAGGATACTGCGCGATCATCTGTGGATAACTGAAGCGCGCGCTGCTATCCGCAACAATATAGTACGTGGGCATCACTCAATACTCAACAGGAATGGATACAAGGGTTGGCCACCACTGACCGCTTCAAATTGTAGTTTGGGAGAAATCACTTGCAAACGCTCTATTAAGGACTCGGCTGCTTGCAGGCTGATCTCCTCACCATAGTATACCGTCACAAGCTCGCGGCCATCCAATTCAAGCGCGGCAAAACCTGAGAGAATCGCATCAGTCATCTGCGGCGAGGAAGCAACCGCCTTATCATTCGCCAGCACAATATAATCGCCATCTTCTACAGAAATATCGCCGAGTTTTTCCACACTACGGGTAGACTTTGTGACTTCCATTGTGATGACGAATGCCGCCGCAGACTGCATTGCGTCTACAATCTCATCAAGCGGTGACTCCTGAACATCACCAAAAGCCAGCAACGCTGCCAAACCCTGTGGAATGGACCGTGTTGGTACCACTTCAACGACTCTATCGCTCATTTCGGCAGCGTCGCGCGCCGTTAAAACAACATTTTTGTTGTTAGGCAGAATAATCACTCGGCGATTAGGCAAGGCATTTATCACATCCAGAAAATCACCTGTGCTGGGGTTCATGGTCTGGCCACCCTCAACAATAGCCGTCACCCCATATTCGGTGAACAGGTTACGCAAACCTTCCCCACGAACGACGGCCACTACAGCAATATCATCGACCAGATTGCTTGATACGTGACCATTGGGATTCGGCTGTGGGACGCTCACAAATGACTCAAACTGCCGCTGCATATTTTCCACGACAATATCGTCCAGTTCAGCGCCGGAACGAATCGCGTAATCCAGAGGCAAGGCCGGATTATGCACATGGATATGAACCTTAATCATCCGGCTATCGCCATCGACCAGAGGGGACCATCCCATTGCGCTGATGTCGTGCTGAACTTGCCTGATGTCCAGATCATCGCCTAGCATCAAGAACTGCACATCGTAACCATATCCTTCTGGGTCTTCCGGTTGTAGAACGTCAGCAGAAGGCTGCTTCGCAACTTCTATAGTTGAGCCAGTCTGTGTCGTCTGCGAAAATGCATCAAAAGCACTCGGCAGCGTAGTATCTTCAAGCACCACTCGCTGGAAGCCTTCCAAGAGTGCCAACAGCCCTGCTCCACCGGAATCGACAACACCTGCGTCTTTCAGCACAGGTAACAATTCGGGTGTTTCCTGCAACGATATGGTTGCTGCCTGAACCATTCTGTCAAGGAGGCGAACGAGATTAGATTCAGATTCCACAGCAGAAACGACGGCTTCGGCTGTTGCACGTGCGACGGTCAGTATAGTGCCTTCCTGTGGGGTCATCACAGATCGGACCGTATCATAGGCATACTCAACGGCATGTTGGCAAGCAATCGCTAAAGCCTGGGCATCCATCACTTCGCAAGATGCCAGACCTTGCGAGAATCCACGCAGCAACATTGACAAAATCGTACCCGAATTGCCGCGTGCGCCATATCGTGCACCTGTGGCGAGGGATTCACTTAAACGACCAATATGATCGTCACCGAGATTTTCTATAAATGACTGTGCTTTTTTAACCGTGAGCAGCATATTGGTGCCGGTATCACCATCCGGGACAGGGAACACGTTCAGATTATTAATGGTATCAACGTGCCTGGACAGCCAATCCACGCCGCCCATGAACAGACGGCGTAATTCGTGCCCATCAATGTACATCACCCTATGGGATTTGATCATACCTGCTGACCCACACCACCACTTAATCTCTGTCTTTTAAAACCAACCACAGCCGAAATAGTTACTATGCCCTGGACTACTTATCGGGTCGCAGCAGCCCGTAATTCATCAATGCCTTGTTTGATGCTCTGCTCGTGGCTGAAAATGGTCGTCCCTGCAATAAGCACGTTCGCACCCGCTTCAACGGCAATCGGGGCCGTTGTCACGTTAATGCCACCGTCGACTTCAATATCAATATCCTTACCGATAGAACTCGCCATTGAGCGCAGTTCACTGATTTTGCTCGTAGTGAACTCCAGAAACGATTGACCACCGAAACCGGGGTTGACCGTCATCACATTAATGATATCCAGAAGGTGCAAAATTTCGCTTAGGAATGAGGCAGGCGTATGTGGATTGATGGCGACCCCTACCCGGCAGCCAGAATCTTTAATCAGCGTCAAGGTACGATGCAAATGTGGTGAAGCTTCGATATGTACGCTGATGCTGGATGCACCCGCCTTAGCGAACTCAGCCACGTAACGTTCAGGCTCAACAATCATCAGATGCACATCAATCGGCACGGTAGCAACACGCTTTATGGAGCGCAAAACAGGCAGCCCCATGCTGATGTTCGGCACAAAGCGACCATCCATTACATCGAAATGGAGCCAGTCGGCACCCGCCTGCTCTGCCTGCGCAATTTGTTCACCCAGCTTCGTAAAATCCGCAGCAAGGATGGATGGTGCGATCTTAATCTGATTTGCCAAACGTGTTCAACTTTCAGCGTAAGGTAATTTTGTAAGTTCCATTGTACCGCACCTGTATCAGGAAACCATCGGCGGTTAAAGCCTCGTAAACGTATCCATACCCAGATGGGAACAGAACCCAACGATTAGCGGCTATAATAGACTTATAGCATTCCCAAATAAAAATCGGAGATTGTTCATGGAATACAGACGTTTAGGAACAACAGGTATGCAGGTCAGTGCGATATCCATTGGTGCCTGGCTCACATATGGCAGCTCGGAAGTCAGTGATGATCGGTCCAGGGCCTGCCTCCGAACAGCAATTGATAATGGCATTAACTTCATCGATGTCGCGAATGCTTATTCACGCGGGGGAGCGGAGGAACTGGTTGGCGAAGTCATTCGCGATTACGACCGTACCAAGCTGGTGATCAGTACCAAAGCTTTCTTCCCAATGAGTGATGATATCAACGATCAGGGGCTTTCTCGAAAGAATATCATGCAATCGGTGGAAAAATCGCTAAAGCGGCTGGGCACTGACTAT
Source organism: Anaerolineaceae bacterium (assembly GCA_020634165.1). Lineage (GTDB taxonomy): Bacteria > Chloroflexota > Anaerolineae > Aggregatilineales > Phototrophicaceae > Phototrophicus. The sequence continues at coordinate 54,018 of JACKCF010000009.1, forward strand.
GTCGATATTTTCTTTTGCCATCGCTATGACATTCATACGCGCGTTGATGAAACGGTGCGTGCTATAGAGGATTTGATTCGGCAGGGGAAAATTTTGTACTGGGGCACCAGTATGTGGACAGGGAGCCAGATTGAAGACGCTATTGATGCAGCGGATAAATTCAATGCTTATCGACCCGTGATTGAGCAACCTCTTTATAACATGCTCGACCGTCATGCGGTCGAAGGCGGTCTGGAAGAAACGCTAGGCAAACATGGCATTGGATTGGTGGTGTGGTCGCCACTCGCAGGTGGACTTCTTACTGGCAAGTACGACAAAGGTATCCCTGGTGATAGCCGCGCTGCTACCCATAGCGAGGGGTTCATCCAGGAAGGCTTTTCAGAATATCGGCTGGAGCGCGCAAGAAAAATCAGCCAGCTAGCGAATATGCTTGAAGTCAAGCCAGCCGCTCTTGCTCTGGCCTGGGCATTAAAGCACCACAATGTTGACAGCGTAATTACAGGTGCCACCAAACCTGAGCATGTGCTGTCAAATCTGGAAGCACTTCAGATCAATCTGACGGCAGAAATCGAACAAGCTATTGAGGATATCCTTGGCAACAAGCCTGTGACGAGCATGCGCACGATTGTGCATCCCGACGAAATTGCCGCGCTATAACCAAAAAAGGCGCCACATCAGTGACGCCTTCAAATGTGCTCGCTGGAGGTCAGCGGAGAGCCGCCCAGATATCATCAACGATCTCTGGCAGCAGCCAGACGGTATGCAGTTTATCGACATCAATCCAGCGCACGGCTGTCTGATTCTCGTCAGGATAGTCTGGCATGGCAGGAGTCGGGCTATTGGGCAGCAAAGAACATTGATACACAAGCGTCAGGATACGGGTTTCGCCATAGGCATCAGGTGATATGGCCGGGATGTAATCATGGGTGAGCATCAAGCGCTCGATAAACACCAGCGCTTTCGTTTCTTCCTGCACTTCTCTGACGAGTGCATCCTCAAGGAATTCATTGACTTCGACTGTGCCCCCAGGCAGATTGTAGTGCAATCCGGTTTCGTCATCGAACTCCACCAGGAGCACCTGGTTGTTCTGAACGATAACTGCCCTCACCTTTACCGCAACTTCCATGTGTTCACCTTCGATGTCTGGTCCTAATTGTGCCCGTGTATTGGCCGTGGCATATAGGGTTCCTCTATATAGTCCACTTCGTCTTCCGTCAGAGCGATATCTGGTGCTGCAACGGCCTGTTCAATATGATGCAACTTGGTCGCACCAACAATTGGGCTGGTAACGGCTGGCCGCTGTAATAACCAGGCTAATGCAATCTGTGCGGGTGTCACACCATGACGTTCCGCCAGTTCAGCGACGCGGTCACGCACATCAAAATCAACATCGCGCCAATCGAGCACAAATTGGTCCGTCTTGGCACGGATCGTCTTGGCACCTTCCACACGGCTGAAGTTGCCCGCAAGAAAACCACGTGCCAGCGGCGACCAGGGAATCAGGCCGACGCCCATATCCTCGCACAGCGGGTTCATTTCGCGCTCTTCTTCACGATACACCAGGCTGTAATGATTTTGCATAGAGACAAAGCGCGTCCAGTTGTGCATACAGGATACGTACTGTGCTTTGCTGAATTGCCAGGCCCACATACTGCTCGCCCCGATATAGCGAACTTTACCAGACTTCACAACATCGTGCAGGGCTTCCATTGTTTCTAATATAGGCGTGTTGTAATCCCAACGATGTATCTGGTATAGATCGATGTAGTCCACTTTCAGCCGACGCAAGGACGCATCTACTGAATCCATAATATGCTTACGAGACAGGCCCTGCATATTGGGGGCATCCCCCATTTTGCCAAACACCTTCGTCGCGACCACGTACTCATCACGACTGTTGAAGAACTCTTTTAAATATTTGCCAGTGACTTCTTCACTCATACCCGTGGAATAAACATCGGCTGTATCAAAGAAATTGATACCCAGCTCGATTGCGCGTTTAACAATCGGATACCCTTCATCGTAGTCCAGTACCCATTCACGCCAATCGTGGCTACCGTAGCTCATCATCCCCAGACAAATACGGGAGACAGTCAGGCCGGTTGCGCCTAAACGTGCATATTTCATTTTTCATCCTCACGCCTAATAGGACCCTGTATGGCAACGATCTAAAAATACCGCAGCGCGTACGATTCACCAAAGCGATGGACTGCATCCAAGCCATACAAAACGGCGCACCTGATGAGGTGCGCCGTTCAAGAGATACGGAATGTCTGTTGCTACAGGTCTATGGCAGGTCGCGAACTGAGATGTTGTAGAAGATGGTATAGCAGCCATCCGGGCAGGTACTGCGATTGCTGTGGGCACCTGCACCCCAGTTCTGCCCGGTTGAGTATGTCACGTTGACTGTGCCCATTGCATCATCCGCGCCGTTGAAGCCGCTATCTTCCTCACGACCATTGACGAACACATTCAGGCTTTGTCCCTCAACAAGCGTTACCCGCAATGTGCGTGTAAAACTGTAGGTCTTATTGCTGTTGATGCCCTTGGTACCACTATTGGGGAAACGAGCAGTAGCACCATTCACGTTGAACTCCAACACCAATTCGCCTTCACCCGTTTCAGCATCATCGTGGATAGCCACACTGGTGAATTGCACGGTCACTTCTACACGACGCGGGGCAGGTGCCTGGACGGTCACGCTGCGTGTGCTGCTATTGTTACCTTCATTGCTCTCCGCAACACGGTTGAGTGTGTCGATTTCGGCGACTGAGGTAAAGATGCCTGAGCTTGGATAGGCAAAGTTGAATGTAAAGGTCTGGCTGGCACCACCAGCCAAGCTGCCGATGTTTTGTGTACGCGGCTGTACTGACGAATTTGGTCGCCAGACAACATTGAAGTTAGTCGCTTCCTGTTCGCCAGCATTACGAATGGTGATGCGTGCCTGAGCATTGTCATCCTCGGTTGGGGATGAGGGATTGATTGTAAAGCTGGAAATCTGCAAATCAGGCGGCGAAAGCGGTGGGGGCGGAACCGTCACCCGAACAAGTGCTGTGAGGTCTTCAAAGGTTTCATAGTCGAGCTTGAGCACAGCCGTGCCTTCTGGGATAACCGACAGAATGTCACGGATATCCGGCACTATGCCTATACCAATAATGCCCCTATCGGGTTGAAGCTCGATACCGATTTCCTGAAGAATGCCTGGATCGACAAAAATAGGCATCGGTTCAATTGTGGCGGTGTCATCGTCAAGGGTTGGTGTGCGCGTATCAATGATGGTCTCAAGTAGGTCGCGGCTGATTGTAATATCTGACATTTCACCAGCCACATCACGGATGCGACCAAACCGAGCTATCGGTGTCTCGTCCGCATCACCCTGAGCAATTATGCTGCTCACATCGACCACAATGCGGTCATCAGTTGCCGTGAACGGGAAACTGCGATTACCAATGGTTACAGTAGGCTGTTCGCCATTTGGCAAAAGGGAACTTCCCCAAATATCGATTTCTTCGGTCTCACCAACGATGATTTCAGTCGGGCGAATCGTGAAAATGTCGGGTTGTTCAGTGACGACTTCAAGGCGTTCCTTGAGGCCGATGCCAGTCGACGAGATGACGAAGGTACGGAATTGCGGCACCAATAATAAGGCTCCAAAGAAGCCGATGTAGGCTATCACCAGGACATAGGCCAGGATAGCGGCAAAGCCAGTCAATCCCCGGCTGCTGCGGAAAAGCAACCATACAAAGATGATCGCACCGAGGGCCAATAGAACAACGCTCGCAATGGTGATGATGTTCTCGGTTGCTTTGTCGATAAGGAAAGCGCCTGTTTCGCCTGCTACAATAATGACATCCTGTAAATCCGATTTGATGTCATCAGAAAGCTGACGAATTTGCAGAGCAGCATCTGCCAGCAAGTTCTTGGCTTCATTGCTGATAAATCGAACATCGTCTTTCAGAATGTCATTGACCGATAGCATCAGGCTTTCAACCTCGAGCAGCTTATTGCGCGTGGCAGCGTCGAGGCTATCAATCGTGATGTTGAGGTTATCCTGGTATTTTTCTTCCAGTTCATCCATCAGATCACGAACGGTACCGTCAATGGTATTCAATGTATTGGCGACTTCTGAACTGGCCAGAGTGATCGCTTCCTGAATTTCGCGCACTGTATTGGCGCCCAGGCTCAGGAAATCACCAATTGTCTCCAAAAAAGCGCCTGTATTCCCTACACTGCCAAACATAATCGCAGCAATAAGGGCGAAAACTGTAAATCTGTTGCGTAGGAATGTCATGTTCATTCGATTCCCCTCCTCCCAATGTGACAAGAATTCAGCCTGTCTACTATCAGTGTAAAGCAGATTTTGGGAGGAAAATCAGGCGCTTCATAAAAAGCGAATAAAATCTGCTAGACACTATAAAAATCAGGGAGCCAAAAATAAAAAACAGGGATGTGTACCCCTGTTTTAGCCTGGTTTTGATCAGTTGGGCTGGTTAGGAAATGTCCTGAGGCGCAATGACCTTGGACTTGAGTTGACCACAACCTGCGTCAATATCGATACCGCGACGCACACGCACCGTCGCACTGACTCCGTACATCTCAAGGATGTCGATAAATTGGCGGATCGCTTCTGGGTCGGCGGGCCGTCCCGCATATCCACCAGTGGGATTCAGGGGAATGATATTTACATGGCAGTTAAGGCCCTGGAGCAGCGTACCCAGTTTGCGAGCTTCGTCCGGCGTGTCATTTTCACCAGAGATGGCTGCCCACTCAAAAGTGACACGGCGATTCGTCTTGGCGACATATTCATGGCAGGCGTCAATCAGTTCCACAATGTTCCAGCGCTTATTGACTGGCATCAAAGGGGTGCGTTCGGCATCGGTGGCTTTGTGCAGGCTGATAGCCAACGATACCTGCACCCCCTCGTCGGCAAAACGTCGTATCTGCGGAACCAATCCCACAGTGCTGACAGTAATGTGTCGAGCGCCAATCCCTAAATCATCCATCAGTCGATGGATCGCTTCCATGACGGCATCATAATTATGGAACGGTTCTCCCATTCCCATCAGCACGATATTGCTGAGGCGTTCGCCTTCCTGGGCGAGTAGCTGGGCAAAACGATAGGCCTGCTCGAATATCTCAGTGCTGGTCAAGTTGCGAGCAAAACCCATCTGCCCTGTCGCACAGAAGACACATCCCATCGCACAACCAGCCTGTGATGAGATACAGGCAGTGCGTCGGTGGTCATCATAAGGCATCAGCACAGATTCGATTAGTTGGCCATCGTCCAGGCGATAGAGGCGCTTGGTTGTGCCATCATGGCTTGATTGCTCGATAACCTGTTCGAGTGTCCCGATGACCATTTCCTGGTTCAGACGATCTCGCAGCGATTGCGGCAGATTGGTCATTTCGTCAAAGGACATGACACACTTGTCGTAGAGCCAATCCCAGACCTGCTTGACCCGAAAGCGCGGCTCTCCCCAGGATGCCATCAATTCGGTCAACGCGGGAAGTTCATATTGAAGGATGTTATTCATCTTAGTCCTGTTTGCTGTTTTCGCATTATCAGGTGTTCGACTGTCCACGAGACGCAAGCGCGATGGCTATGAACAGCAGTGCTATAAAGCCACCCCCGCACAAAATCGCCAATTGCAGGTTCGATAGGCCCGGAATCATGGGTTCAATCGGCAACACTGAAGGTTCCGGTGTTGGCGTGTTTGTGGCCGTCGGGCGAACGACAAACCCCTCCGCAGGCAGCGGCGTCAAGGTGGCAGTTGGTGGGCGCAGCGTGCGAGTGGGGCGTGGTGTGTCTGTCATGAACGGTGTTGCCGTTGCGGTCATTGTTGGCGTTGGCACGACATGGCTGGGCGTTATGGTTGGTGTTGGCTGTAGCGTCGGTGTTGACTCCAAATATGGCGTATAGCCAAAAGCAAGTTCGGCAGCTTCGGAGAATAGCCAAATCTCCCAATCAGGGATAAGGGCAGCATATTCATCACTAAATGTGTCTTCATACGCTTCCTGGAAACTTTGATATTGGCCTATTGATCGCGCAAAATTGAAAACCTGATCGACGCCATAATGTGATGCCAGATAAAGGACCATTCCGTGTGCCTGGGCAAGCCATTCATCATGGAGGATAGTTGCACCAACCGGAAACGAGTTCATCTCTGAAGGCCGGAATGTTGTGCCACTACGGACGGCCTGCTGGGCAATACTGAGATTACCTGCATCTCCACGTGGTTCAAAAAATGTCTGGAGTCCGTAACGGAACCAGTCGGGAACACTGACACCTTCCCAAAGCGGAAGATAATGGACATCAACCAGCGGCCCCATCAAGTCTATCTGCCCGTTTCTGTCGTTTTCTACCAGGATGAAGTCATAGTCGCTTGCGGACAGAATGTCGTCAATCAGATCAACGTCACATGGCACTGTCACCAACACGTAGTCAACAACTGTTTCGATAATCGGTTCGCCATTGCTATCAACAGGACATTGTGGCAGATGATCTTCCGTATAGAAGGCCAGAGATAACCGAGGAGAACGTTGGGTCTTTTCCTGCATCAGCACAATAATGTCGTCATAGCGAGAGAGTATTTCTGAAGCAACACCAATACGACGGTCTGACGCCAGATTGATGCTGCCGTTATTGCTGGATGCTGTTGTCCAATCGACGATACGATCCGCATATAGCTCATCACCAGAGAAGGCTATTTCCTGATCGCCAACCGTTCCCTGCCACGTGTAACTAATCACATCAAACAGAGCAGGAGCATTTTCCTCTGTAAAACTTAGGTTATATCCTGCGTAACGATCTTCACCACGTCGATCAATCTGTTGATCTCGACCGAAAACAATTGTCTGTGCACGCTGGTTATCTATCTGGATGGTGAGTATCAGCTCATCGATTGTGCTTAAGGTGCCCGGGATGAAAAGCTCAAAATAGATACCTTGTGGGAACGAGATGATAACACGTTCGCGAATCGACGCAGGCGTAGCATCCGATTGAGCCAACATCGCTGTCGTCGACGTGAAAAGAAGTATAACCATCAAAACAGGAAAAACGAGTCGTCGCATCACCAGTTCTCAGACTGTCGTATTCAGAACATTAATCAGTATAAAGGGAAGGAAATTATACAACACATGCGCGGTTATTGCTGCCGTGGTGGAATAGCGGCGGCGCAACCATGCGAATAACATCCCAACCAGGAATATGATGAGGATGGCTGGTGTAAACCAGTACTGCACATGCATTAATGCAAACAAAACCGATGTTGGTACCAGACCAAAAACTGGCTGGACCGCGCCCCTGAAAAGGAGTTCCTCACTAAAACCAGACAAAAATGCGAATAGAAATGCCATCAGCAGGGTATCACCGTAGGCGGCAATCAGTTGCGTGGAGGTATCATTGACGCTGCTGATACTTTCCGGTGACGACAACATCGTCCAAACGATACTTGCAATCACCATCAGGCCAAATGCCACAAACCCAACCCCAAGCCCTAACATTATCTGTTTCAGCGTCGGTTGGCTCAGTCCCAGGCGATCCAGAGTTGTGTTGATGTCACGGTAGAGAAATATGCCAACACCGATAAATGCGGCCACGACAAAGCGCAACGCGACACTGCCAATATCCACGAGTCCCGGTTGAGACTCTGCTAGTGCTTCCGCGATGCCATCAAGCCCCCCCAGCAGAATATACGAGGCGCCTGTGTAAACGATCATAAAAAGCGCAACGACGACTGCGACAGTGTGAATCGGTCGGTCTGGGTCGTATGATCCACCGCGAAAGAGGAAGCGAGAAAGCCAACCACGGAGTGATCGCTTGTGGATCACATACCAGGCAATACCCGCAAAGATCACAGCGAATATTGCGTACGCCATCGCTTCTACACGTGTAATGTTATAGTTGAGCTGTGACGGCGCGACAGCGGCCAATAACACATTGGTACCCAAAAAGATCATCAGAACAGGCAGACCAATTATCATCACGTGGAACCAGGGAGACTGTTCATCCTTGGTCCTTGAGGTTGGTGCAAGGAAGACCAGAAGTGCTAGATAGAAAATGCCGATAATGAGTTCCAATGCAGGCACGCTTTCTGTGATGGTCTACTGCTTTCAGTATAGTAGCCACAGCAGGACTCGACAATTGCCGCCTTGTAATAATCGACCATTTGTTCTAAAATTGGCGTATCGTACAAGATGAGTGCAAATATGGGGTTTGACAATGCCAATCAGGAACACAGCGACCATATTTGAAAAACTCACAAAAATGGGTGATGTCACGCTCTTTGAACCCGCTGGCGACGCTCCTTTCCAGGAAGTGCAACACAGTGACCTTAAACAAAAGCGTACAGCATTTGACTTCGCAGATTGCATCTCTCATGTACAGACGCCACGCGGCTCCAAACCTGTGCTTAAGACCATGATCACCAGCGCGTGCGAACGCAACTGCAATTACTGCCCTTTCCGGGCGGGGCGTGGCAAGACACAGCGCGTCACGTTAACGCCAGACGAAATCGCCCATGCGACGGTAACGATGCAACAAGCCAAGCAAGTGGACGGGTTGTTCCTATCATCGGGTATTATCAAGGGTGGCATAACGTCCCAGGACAAAATCATTGATACAGCCGAAATCCTGCGAAAGAAATACAACTACACAGGCTATGTACATCTCAAAATTATGCCAGGGGCGGAATACGACCAACTTCTGCGGGCGATGCAACTTGCTGATCGCGTTTCGATCAATCTGGAGGGACCAACTGAAGAGCGCCTTGAAGCATTAGCCCCCAAGAAGGGCTTTATGCAAGAGCTACTAATACAGCTACAGAATGCCCATGAGATCAGGCAACGATATGACCGAATCCGCGCAAGTATCGTAACCCAGTTTGTTGTAGGTGCTGTCGGTGATACCGACCTGGAACTTCTGAGCCTCAGTGAGAATCTTTACCAGAAACTTGGACTGGCCCGCGCCTACTATTCAGCGTTTAGCCCGATTGTCGATACACCTTTTGACAATTTGCCTGCTGCATCGAGGCCGCGCCAACACCGCCTCTATCAATCGAGTTTTTTGCTAAGAGACTATGCCTGGGATGTCGAAGACCTGCCCTTCCTTGGTGATGGCAACCTGCGCACAGATGTTGATCCTAAACGCGCGTGGGCTGATATTCACTTGCGGCAAAATCCGATTGATCTGATGACGGCTGATCGCACTGAACTGATGCGTGTTCCTGGCATTGGGTCCAAAGCTGCTGAAGCCATCCTGAAAGCTCGACGAGAACGTCGTTTGCGCGATATGGGCCAACTTGGTCGGCTCGGTATTCGTAATCCTGAGCAGATGATGCCTTATGTCCTGTTAGGTGGCAAACGACCACCACAACAACTCATGTTGTTTTGAGTGATTGTCGTCGGCATTCGGCTACATAAGCATTGACTCAAGATAGTGCTATATGCTAGGATACGTCCTCGGTGGCCGGACCTCGGCTTGGAGAGGTGGCCGAGTGGTTGAAGGCAACGGTCTTGAAAACCGTCGTGCCCGCAAGGGTACCGCAGGTTCGAATCCTGTCCTCTCCGCATAAACCTTCATAACTTCATATTGGGGAGGTGCCAGAGTGGACGATTGGGGCCGCCTGCTAAGCGGTTGCCGGGCTAATCCCCCGGCCGCAGGTTCGAATCCTGTCCTCCCCGCAACAAAAGAGACTGCCAATTTAGGCGGTCTTTTTTTGTTTATTAACTCACTGCGTTTTACGCTGGCAATTCCCTGCTAAGGATTTCAGTCTATCCTTCCTTATCGTAACAAACGCCCCTGCGTATGTAACAACTGCACGAGAATAATCGTCGGATTGTGAACCAAATTGGTTAAAGCGAAAATCGCGTGAATGTGTTCAAATAGGGGCCGTCTGACCATTCCAATATGCAAGGCGAGGCACATATGAAATTCAAGACTGTGTTACCGTTGGTACTCCTCTTGTCGCTGCTATTCTCCGTTGTTGTCTGGGCACAGGACGACGATGGCGAATACGTCGATGAATGTTTGGCCCAAGAAACAATGGATACCGAAGAAACGATGGAAGC